>NC_021038.1:2727402-2728333 GCF_000210715.1 Fretibacterium fastidiosum | reverse complement strand
GCCTTTCTGGTGCTGGACAAGAACTTCAACGGCAAGGCGGACAATGGCAGCGAGCTGTTCGGCGACGTCATGACCCTGCCGGACGGGTCCCTGGCCCTCACGGGCTTCGACGCCCTGAGGGCGTACGACTCCAACGGAGACGGAAAGATCGACGCCTCCGACGATATCTATGCCTCGCTGAAGGTCCTGACGGGCGAGGGGAAGATGGCGAACCTGGCCGACGCGGGGATCAAGAGCCTGAACGTGGCCTCGGAAGCCGTGAACGCAGACATGTCGCCGACGCTGTCCCAGGACGATCTCGCGAAGCTGACGTGGGAGGAGCGGGTCCTGGCCCTGAAGGACCAGGCGCGCGAGGCGGACCGTGCACTCTGGGAGTCGGGCGGATCGATCCGCAATCAGGGAAGTTTTACATGGCAGGACGGAAGTACGGGCACGATCGCGGAGGTGCTGCCCTACAGTGCTCCGATGTACTCCATCCCGGACGAAATCCTTGACGTCCCTGAGGACGTCGCGGCGTTGCCCAACCTGATGGGCTTCGGTAACATGCACGGCCTGCGCCAGGCCATGGTCCGGGACGGAAGTGGTGCGCTGCGTGGGCTGGTGGAGCAGTACGCGGCGGAGAAGGACCCGTCGAAGCGCGGTCGGATTTTCGAGTCCCTTCTCCAGAAGTGGGCCGGGGTGGACGGCGTGGACCCAGGGAGCCGCGGTGGCCAGATGGACGCGCGTCAGTTGGCGTTTCTGGAGCAGTTCTTCGGCGAGGGCTTCAACGGCGTGGACGGGCCGAACCCCAACAACACGGCGGCGCCGCTCCTGAAGGAGCTCTACGCGGACCTCGTGCGTGACATGGAGGCGGGGCTGCTGGCGCAGACGCACCTGAAGCCGTTCTTCGAGCACGTGGAGTACAAGGTGACGGAGCCGGAGAAGGACGCGG
>NC_021038.1:2725753-2726957 GCF_000210715.1 Fretibacterium fastidiosum | reverse complement strand
TTTCCCGTCCCGATTCAGGTCCAGAACCAACGGGTCGACACGGGCAGGGGGAGTGCTGGCTCCACTCCATGGGTCTGGGAGTGGATTACATAAACAGATTGGAGAACATTTACAAGTTGGATTTAAAAAAGAAAAAGAATTAAACCCATACGAAGCTACAATTCCAAGGGCCTCAGCTCCTGCTAATCCTTTCATCGCTCCAACAGCGGCACCAAACAACACACCAAAAGGCCCAGCACTTGCACCAGCCAAACCTCCACATATGGCACCACATATAGAGCCTAGAATCCATGAAAACCGCGTTACAGAAACATCCCCCAAAACTCTTGTTGAATCACAACCACAATGAGACATCAAATCCCAACTCCTTTTTTAATGCACAATGTTTAAAATGCGAACCGAAAAATACAAGGCCATCGTGCAGCAATAAAGGTTAACGAAAAAGATTCCCATCTTGAAACTACTTCTGGCGTAAGGCAAAGCGATATTATCGTTGACACTAAGTAATAATACGCAAGCTCAACACCTAGCATTGTTAACACAGACAATATCCTTATTAGCTTCTTTCGGTGAAAAATACGTTCAAAAACAAACCCATTAAAATAATAACCTGAAATATAGCACATCGACATACCGATAAGCGTGACTAAAAAATACAAAACAAACGTCGGCGCGTTGTTTTCTTTGTAGACATATAATGCTGTAAAATATTCGAAAAAACTAATCATAATTATAAAAAAAACGATAGCAAACGTTCTTTTGAAAAAATGACTTTATCAGTTACATTGCCTTTGTTATTCATCTTTCCTTCTCCTGTTTCCATCTTGAAAATTACCGAGGCTTATTTAAAAGAGTCTATACCCCACACAGCGCGAAACCTCCCCTCCCCCGGGCCGCTTCGCGCTGTCGTTTTCAGGAATTCGTGGTTGTTCAGGTCTGCGCGTCGCCGCGGCGTTTCCGAGTTACCCTTCCGAGTTGCAACTCTGTACCCAACTGAAGTATAAAAACGATGTATCATTATCTTATCAATGATCTAGCGTCCTATCAAGGGGGAACAAGAAGTTTTTTCTGAAAAGACACTCAAAGCATGGACATCCGTTGCAGCAGGCCCGCAGAAGGGGCATAAGGAAGCCAGCCTCCAATTACGCCGCACAGGCCGGGTCCATCAGGATGTCCAGCCTGCCAGGCTTCACAACGTTGCCCT
>NC_021038.1:2721817-2724520 GCF_000210715.1 Fretibacterium fastidiosum | reverse complement strand
GTCCGTCTTGTCGATCCACCGCGTAAACTCATGGAACCCGTTGGCGTTCAGGTCAAAGAACGCCGCGTTCTTCAGCTCAACCTTCCCATCCCGATTCAGGTCCAGGACCAACGGGTCGCGACGGGCGGGGACAGCTTGACTATCAGGCCACGCTCCACAACTGACAAGATATAATGCATGAGCAAATGCTAATTTGCGCTCGACAAGAATTCCTTTCGTTCGATATAAGAACGTATCTTTACTAACCTTAGAAGCGCTGTAAAGCAAATTTACGCTTGTTAATCCCCAACCTGCACCACTAACCTTCAATTCCATAAGGCCACCGATGAGGTCTGCTCCTTTGTCAATCGCTTCCCCAAGAAAGTCCCCCAGTTGTCTTAACCCGTCAACAAAGAAATCTCCTATCACTTGTTTTCACCCCTCTAACGATACTTTTTATCAATGAAACAATACACGGCGACAATAAACATCGCACCCCACATGACCAGGAATTCCCCGCAGGTTGGAATTTCGCCACTTACGGGAGCCGTTGTACCAAACAAAACAAGCATTTATATCTCCTCTCAATTTTTCAAAACTCCTCCTTCATACCTCTTCAAGTGTTACCTTCAATTACCATTCATTTTGTTTTTCAGAAGGGCCAGTACCAAGGCTTTCCTCGCCTGCCACCGACGCTCTTGAGGTATTCCGCAACCATCGTATTCCTACACATCTCGGCCATGTCGAGCGGCGTTCTCTTTTTACCTTGACTGCTTAGAGCGTTGACCTCTGCCCCGGCCTCGACCAGGGTTTTCGCCACCTTCAGGAAGTCAGCCCCGTTCCTTCCTGTGCGCGTCAGCATCTCGCTGAAGCTCTCCCATTCTCCCGAAGGCCTTTGGTCTGTCAGGATTATTCCCGTCGCCACGTGCAAAGGTGTCACACCCTCCATGCCGACGTCAGGGCTCGCCCCATGGGCTAGCAGTGCAGACACCACTCTGGACCATCCCATAGCGGCAGCGAGGTATATAGGTGTAGCACCTTCGTTGTTGCTGGCGTTGACCTCAGCTCCCGACTGAATCAACAGGAGCGCCACCTCATCATCCGATCCCAATACTGCATCATGCAGCGCCGTATTTCCCTTCTTATCCTTGATATTCGGGTCCGCTCCTGCACTGAGCAGAACCTCCAGCAGCCGTGGAATACCCTTCAAATCCCCCTGCTGGATTTGGTTACGAATTTCCCTGTCACTGTAAAGCAGCGCTGCAATGTGGAGCGGCGTCGTTCCGTCACAATTTCGGGCATTGGCCAGGCTCATATCCTCCAACAACAGAAGGTTCACGATCGCGAGCGTCTTCTCCAGAGGGCGGCCTTTCACTGGGGCGATCATGGCACAGTGCAAAGTGGTCATGTCCCCGTTAGCCCTGTGTCCGGGCTTCGCTGAGGCACGGAGCAGCAGCCGAACGACATCGGGGTCTCCCCTCCTGACGGCTATGAACAGGGGCGTCCAGCCGCTCTCGTTCTCCTGTTCCAAGTCCTGTCCGTTCTGGATCGCCGCCTCGATCTCCGCAATGTCACCGCTCTCGACCAAGGCAAAGAAGTCATCCTTGCCAATAGCGCCAAGGGCCGGCGCTGCCAAGCCCAAGAGCCAAAGGATGGACGCCACAAAAAAACACGCGCTCGCCGCAGATAACTTCCGTCGCAAGGACTTTCGCCTCCCACTTCTTCTGAATTTTCAGCCGTCGTCGTTTTGCCTGAATTTTAAAGAAGAGCGCGAAACCTCCCTTCTCCAGGTCGCTTCGCGCTGTCGATTTCAGGAATTCGTGGTTGTTCAGGTCTGCGCGTCGCCGCGGCTCTCCCGATTGTCCTTCCGAGTTCCAAGTCCCCATTACGTATTGAAACACAAAAACGATGTATTTTTATCCTATCAAGGTTGCCGGGCCGTGTCAAGAGGGGAAACAAGAAGTTTTTCTGAAAAGACGCTCAAAAACACGAAGATCAGCTGATACCAATTCGCGTTTAATATGGATTGCCTCCCCTGAAAGGGGAGGTGGCCCGAAGGGCCGGAGGGGTTTGCTTTTAGCCTGCTCACACCTCAAAATGCTTTTCCAGGCCATTCTCCGACGCCATGGAGACGGTCAGCGCGTTCGC
The DNA here is from genome assembly GCF_000210715.1 of Fretibacterium fastidiosum. Classification (GTDB taxonomy): domain Bacteria; phylum Synergistota; class Synergistia; order Synergistales; family Aminobacteriaceae; genus Fretibacterium; species Fretibacterium fastidiosum. The sequence goes on along the minus strand of NC_021038.1, from coordinate 2,722,393 downwards.
GTTTGCGGAAGATGCAACCGCGGAGAAGTCGATGACCTTGTCCGAGTCCGCCGAATCAAAGGCCAGGCCGGCCACGGCAACGTCCATCCGGAGCTGCGCGCCTGCATAATCCTCAGGCCCCATCGCTTCACTCATCGCACTCATCGAAAGAAGGGAGGCTGGCGCAGACGCCCCAAAGTCATCGAGGGCTGCCTGAAGCTGCATGGGCGACATGAACGGCACGCTGCCGGAGGCCCCGCTTTCCATCGCGTCCACATCCTCCATGCTCCACTTCGTCCCGTCCGCGAACTCCACCTCGTCCAGCTTACGATGATCGTTATCGTACCAATTTTGCACCAATACGCTCCCCGTTCCGTCCTTCAACGAGAACGTCACGTCGTTACCCCGGCGGATAATCTCGATATCCTCCGAAGTTATCCCCTCGCCGAACTTCAGACGGTCCGTCCCCTCATCTATGGAATACGTATACTGGTTGATCGTGTCGTGACCATCGCCCTTGTTGTACACATACGTGTCGCTGCCGTAGCCTCCCTCGAGGTAATCGTCTCCGGCACCACCCACCAGGGTGTCGTCGTC
>NC_021038.1:2716600-2720267 GCF_000210715.1 Fretibacterium fastidiosum | reverse complement strand
ATCCGTCTTGTCAATCCACCGCGTAAACTCGTGGAACCCGTTGGCGTTCAGGTCGAAGAACGCCGCATTCTTCAGCTCAACCTTGCCGTCCTTATTCAGGTCCAGGACCAATGGGTCAACACGGGCAGGGGTAGCACCTGCACCACGCCAAGGAGTAGCATAATCTGGGTAAACATCGCCTCCGACAGGCGATCCTGGGCGAGGTGGAGTAGGATCAATCGGCGGAATCACCCCCGGCAAATAAGGCTTAAAATAATCTAAAAAACCATCAAGAGTTTTTGAGAAAAAGTATCCAGCCACAAACCCAACAAAATGGAAAGCAATGCCAGGATTCATTTACTAAACACTCCTTTTCATCATTTTCAGATAGGCCCTGTAAACTATACAAGTCAACATCATTTCCTCTGCAAGAAGGCTTGCCATCTCAGCGACTGATTGAGTAATCTGACCAGAAAGCACTCCTACAGTCAACAAGGGAGTTATAATAAAGGCGAAAACAAAAAACTCCACCTTTGCCCAAAGCACACTATGAAAAAAATATACTTTAAGAGTAAATAAAAATACTAAAAAAGCGAACACACTCGCGAAAATCTTTGCTCCAAATGAACTTGACGTATTGAATATTGTTTCAAACGGGCGAAAGAAGACATAAAGATGAAAAAAGAAAAATTCAATTTCATGATCGAACATTTTGTTCCACCAATACTTGATAGTCATCATCGAACATTTGACCCTTTCTGTTAAGTTAAAACACACAGCGCGAAACCTCCCTTCCTCCAGGCCGCTTCGCGCTGTCGATTTCAGGAATTCGTGGTTGTTCAGGTCTGTGCGTCGCCGCGGCGTTTCCGAGTTACCCTTCCGAGTTGCAACTCTGTACCCAACTGAATTATAAAAACGATGTATCGCTATCCTATCAATAGATATGGCGTCCTGTCAAGGGGGAACAAGAAGTTTTTTCTGAAAAGACACTCAAAGCATGGACATCCGTTGCAGTAGGCCCGCAGAAGGGGCATAAGGAAGCCAGCCTCCAATTACGCCGCAAAGGCAGGGTCCATCAGGATGTCCAGCCTGCCCGGCTTCACAACGTTGCCCTCCGCGTCCTTCTCCGGCTCCGTCACCTTGTACTCCACGTGCTCGAAGAACGGCTTCAGGTGCGTCTGTGCCAGCAGCCCCGCCTCCATGTCCCGCACGAGGTCCGCGTAGAGCTCCTTCAGGATTGGCGCTGCCGTGTTGTTGGGGTTCGGCCCGTCCACGCCGTTGAAACCCTCGCCGAAAAACTGCTCCAGAAACGCCAGCTGCCGCGCGTCCATCTGACCGCCGCGGCTTCCTGGCTCCACGCCCTCCACTCCGGCCCACTTCTGAAGGAGGGACTCGAAAATCTGTCCGCGCTTCGACGGGTCCTTCTCCGCCGCGTACTGCTCCACCAGCCCGCGCAGCGCACCGCTTCCGTCGCGGACCATGGCCTGGTGCAGGTCGTGCATGTTTCCGAACCCCATGAGGTCGGGCAACGCCGCAACGTCCTTGGGGACATCCAAATACTCTCCGGGAATGGAGTACATCGGGACGCTGTACGGCAGCACCTCCGCGATCGTGCCCGTACTCCCATCCTGCCATGTAAAACTTCCCTGATTGCGGATCGATCCGCCCGACTTCCAGAGTGCACGGTCCGCCTCGCGCGCCTGGTCCTTCAGGGCCAGCACCCGCTCCTCCCACGTCAGAGACGCCCAAGGGTCAGAGGTAGACACCGTGGACGTGTTGCCGCCGCTTCCTCCACCGTTATCGACTACCGTGACCGGGTCTTGGGACTGACCTGACGAATTGGATGGAGGCGGGCAGTTCAGGCTCTTGATCCCGGCGTCGGCCAGGCTCGCCATCTTTCCCTCGCCCGTCAGGACCTTCAACGAGGCGTAGACCTCGTCGGCGGCGTCGATCTTCCCGTCTCCGTTGGAGTCGTACGCCCTCAGGGCGTCGAAGCCCGTGAGGGCCAGGGACCCATCCGGCAGGGTCATGACGTCGCCGAACAGCTCGCTGCCATTGTCCGCCTTACCGTTGAAGTTCTTGTCCAACACCAGAAAGGCATCCGTCTTGTCGATCCACCGCGTAAACTCGTGGAACCCGTTGGCGTTCAGGTCAAAGAACGCCGCGTTCTTCAGCTCTACCTTCCCGTCACGGTTCAGGTCCAAGACTAATGGGTCACGGCGGGTGGGGGTGGCTTGAGGAGCCCGCCAATCCCTTGGAAGGCACAGACACAAAGGAGAGCATCCGCATTGAGAAAACAAAATGTGCCCGGCCCAAGTCGTTGCTGTCCCCCAAATAGATCCTAAAGCCGATCCTAAAGCACTCCCTATGACGCTTCCAACATAGCCACCTACAAATATCCCCACAGGTCCGCCTGCACTCCCGTAACTTCCTCCCAACACCTTACCTTTCCAAGCCCCCGAAACCCCTCCAGTTAGGACTCCCAATTTCCATCCTTGCCAAAGACTGGCTGACAAACCCGCACCACATCCACAATCTGCCATTCTTAGTATCCTCCCTCATCGTTTTCTTTAGTAGCAATACTTCCTCTGAAACCCCAACCACAGACAAATTTTTTAAGCTACGGCAAATACAGGCTTCAAACGATTTTGTTGCACCTGACGGGTGCTAAGCACAACGTTCGTTCGATACCAGGCAATAAGATGATCCGTCATCAGTAAGCGTGTCGTAACCTGTGGATGGGGGGAAAAACCTAAAAACAACCCCTTATTCTTTCAAAATAAAATTCAATGAAAAATACTCAAAACATATCCATCTCATTACAGCAGTACTACGCCAACACAACATCCAATCAGAAAACAATGCAGAAGTAAAAAAATCAGTGGCAAAAACAAACACAGTCCGGAGGACTATCGTATATAGCAATATATCTACAGCAATGATCAAGAAAAGCGATAACCACTTTTTCCTGGTTTGCTGAACCGGACAGCCAAAAATTCTGTACCTCAACCACAATGAACATAGCAAGGAAAGCAATGAGTTTACAAAATAAAACACAAAATATAAAACAAAAATAAAATAAATCCCCCCTTGTTGTTCCCGCATGCCCCGCATGCCTATAATGGAAAAAATTAAACTGGATAATAAAAGTGGTGTTATGGCAACAAGATTTACCATAGAATTTTGAGCCGAGTGATTGAAAATCCTCAAACATAATAAACATAGCAAAGACAAAAACGGAGCTATTAATAATATTAAAAATAAAACAAAAATAAAATAAGGTTCCCATTGCTGATACAGCAGGCCAGAAGTATAATAAATTAAACTGGCACATAAAAGATATTCTATTATCTTCCATCTCCTCAAAGAACGACTTTTTGTTCGAGCATTTTTATTTCCCTCAGAAGCAAAACACACAGCGCGAAACCTCCCTTCTCCGGGCCGCTTCGCGCTGTCGATTTCAGGAATTCGTGATTGTTCAGGTCTGCGCGTCGCCGCGGCGCTCCCATTTACCCTTCCGAGTTCCAAGTCTATATCCATGAAGCATAACAACGATGTGTTTTTATCCTATCAAGGTTGCCAGGCTGTGTCAAGAGGGGGAACAAGAAGTTTTTTCTGAAAAGACACTCAAAAACATGAACATCAGCTGAAACCAATTCGCGTTGTTTAATAGGATTACCTCCCCTGC
>NC_021038.1:2711990-2715021 GCF_000210715.1 Fretibacterium fastidiosum | reverse complement strand
TTGCCATCCCGGTTCAGGTCCAGGACCAACGGGTCGCGGCGGGTGAGGACAGCTTGACTATCAGGCCACGCTCCATATTTCTCATGATATAATAGACGGTAGAATTCCCAATTTCTTTTATCGCCCAATTCCTTCATTCGAGGCAGGGCGTCTTTATTCATTTTATAAGCCTGATGAATAAGATTTATCCCAGACAAACCCCAACTTGCCCCATTAACAACTAAATCCATAAGACCTCCAATAAAAACTTCTCCTTTATCAATAACTTCCCAAAGAAAATCCCCTAAATTTTTTAGCCCGTCAATCAAAAAAGTCCCTATCATTTACCTTCACCTCTCTAACGGATTTTTCTGTCAATATATAAAACAACGACAATAAACATCGCACCCCACATGACCAGGAATTCTCCGCAGGTTGGTATTTTGTCACCAATGGGAGTTATGGAATACATAACGAACATCGTACTTCACTCCCTTTTCTCCAGAAACACCCCAAAAATCTATCCAAGACTGCCTATCCTGAAGATAATTCGCTCACCGTTCATTTCAGAACGGCCAGTACCAAGGCTTCCACCTCTTGCCACCGACGCTCTTGAGGTATTCCGCAACCATCGTATTCCTACACATCTCGGCCATGTCGAGCGGCGTTCTCTTTTTACCTTGACTGCGTAGAGCGTTGACCTCAGCCCCGGCCTCGACCAGGGCTTTCGCCACCTTCAGGAAGTCGGTTCCATCCCTTCCCGTGCGCTTCAGCATCTCGCTGAAGCTCTCCCATTCTCCCGAAGGTCTTTGGTCTGTCAGGGTTATTCCCGTTGCCATATGTAAAGGCGTTACACCCTCCATGCGGACATTTGGATTGGCCCCACGCTCCAGCAGAGCGGACACCACCCGCGGCAGCCCCATGCCGGAAGCGAAACAAAGAGGCGTCACTCCTTCGTTGTTGCTGGCGTTGACCTCAGCTCCCGACTGAATCAACAGGAGCGCCACCTCATCATCCGATCCCAATACTGCATCATGCAGCGCCGTATTTCCTTTCTTATCCTTGATATTTGGGTCCGCACCTGCACTGAGCAGAACCTCCAGCAGCCGTGGAATATCCTTCAAATCCCCCTGCTGGATTTGGTTGCGGATTTCCCTGTCACTGCAAAGCAGCGCTGCAATGTGCAGCGACGTCGTTCCGTCACAATTCCGGGCATTGGCCAGGCTCATATCCTCCAACAACAGAAGGTTCACGATCTCAAGCGTCTTCTCCAGAGGGCAGCCCTTCATCGGGCCAATCATGGCACAGTGCAAAGCGGTCATATCCCCGTTAGCCCTGTGTCCGGGGTTCGCCGAGGCACGGAGCAGCAGGCGGACAACATCAGGGTCTCCCCTCTTGACGGCTATGAACAGGGGCGTCCACCCGTAAGAATTCTCCTGCTCAATATCCTGCCCTTTCTGAATCGCAGCCTCTATCTCCGCAATGTCGCCGCTCTCGACCAAGGTAAAAAAGTCATCCTTGCCAATAGCGCCAAGGGCCGGCGCTGCCAAGCCCAAGAGCCAAAGGATGGACGCCACAAAAAAACACGCGCTCGCTGCAGATAACTTCCGTCGCAAGGACTTTCGCCTCCCGCTTCTTCTGAATTTTTCAGCCGTTCGTCGTTTTTGCATTTTAAAAGAGAGGATAAAGAGGCTCGTATCCCCTAAGATTTTCAAAAAGGAACATCGTAATTTTCAAGAAGCCAAAACCTACCACCATCAATAAACCAGTTACTCATTGTGATTTTTCCTCCCTTTTACGAGCATCGAGTACGGCCCGGAAAAAAATGATGTTTACTATAAATAGCCACAAGACCATAGAAATATCATAAAGAAAATCCCCTTTCCGTTCGATACAAAAATAGTAAATTGCAATGGGAAGTGAAAGACAAAAAACATGACCCCAAAAAATCCCTCTTAATATAACATAGTCATTAAACAACACACCTTTAAGCAGTATTACAAAAATCAATAAAGCTAATATTGAAATTATAGCTTTATACAAAAAGTGTATTTCCCTTCCAGAGTTTAATAAAAAATGCAACATTGGAACAAGGTAAGAAAAATAGATTAAAAATAACTCTATTTTGTAGTTGAATATTTTCATCATCTTTAACCACTCCTTTATTTATAGAAAGCCAAAGCATGTATTAAAGAAAAACTCAACTTCATACTCAAATGTGCCCACACAGAATAACGCGGAACCTATTTATTATTCTAAAATGACCCTTCCTGAAAAATAATAAAGCAATATCCACCTCATTGAACCACGCCATAAAAACCTCCATTGAGAGAAAAACGCAGATATAAAAAAATCAGGGGCACAAATACGCGTAACCTCAACAACGATTTTATAAAATAAAATATCCACAACAGCGATCAAGAAAAATAACAATATTTTTTTACGGGTTTGCTGAATAGGATGACCAAACAACCCATATCTAAACCATAGTGAACAGAGCAGAGAAAGCAAAGAAGCGACTAAAAAAAACATGAAATACCACGTAAATATCAGGTAAGGATCACCCTTCACAAGTATAACGGCAGCAAAATAATCCGCTAAAGGGCATAACGTTATTCCTTTCCACCTTCTCAAAGAACGATTTTTTGTCCAAGTATTTTTATTTTCCTCAGAAGCGAAACACACAATGCGAAACCTCCCTTCTCCGGGGGCGCTTCGCGCTGTCGTTTTCAGGAATTCGTGGTTGTTCAGGTCTGCGCGTCGCCGCGGCGCTCCCGTTTGCCCTTCCGAGTTCCAAGTCTATATCCATGAAGCATAACAACGATATATTTTTATCCTATCAAGGTTGCCGGGCCGTGTCAAGAGGGGGAACAAGAAGTTGTCGTTGATTTTCTGAAAAGAAGATCAGAGGTATGAACATCGACTGAGGTTTATAAAGAAGGGCTGCCAGCTCCTGAAGGGGCACGACCGAGCAATCCCTCCGGCCCGTTGGGCCACCTCCCCTTGCAGGGGAGGCAAAGCAAGCGGCGCGTTTTTAGGACCCCAGTTTATT
>NC_021038.1:2706879-2710147 GCF_000210715.1 Fretibacterium fastidiosum | reverse complement strand
ACAAACAAGAGCCCCGTCATAAAACTCATCAAAAAAGTTTTTCGCATCGGCATCTTCTCCTCAAACACTTATTTGCTGTTCCAAAATTTATCTTAATGTTCAGACAATACGGTCAGCTTTCCTTTAGCAATCCTAACAGCCTGGTTTTGCCAAGGTACAAAACAACAGCTGACTGATCTTCGATGTCTGTTGTCTTTGAATGCTGTAAAGATAAGCGTTCCCCATAAGACCCCTCCTGCTTGACATCCTGTCCTTCCACCGCGTAAACTCGTTCACTGATGTCTCATGAGAATGAATTGTAATGTAGTCGTCTGCATCTGTTGATTGTAAAAACACAGCCATCCAAACCGTAAACTGTCCTTCATCCAAACTCTACTGATACTATCAACCCCCTGAGCTTTTATTTCCCCCTTCTGATCTATATATCCCTCTCCCAATATGGACGCGAAACCATCCTTAAGGTAGTGATATCGTTCCAATAATTTTGAATCCATTTTTTCGACAGAATCAGCTATTTCCACATAATAAGCGATATTGATACCATCCGTCTCTGAAATATAAGAAAGTTGCCCATTCCCCCACCGCCAAATTGGAATGTCATTCTCTTCAAATATAGGTGAACCCCATGTCGACACATAAACGCTTCCCCCCGAAGAGAATAATGGAATCAGTTTCTGATAGATTTCATTTGCATTTGGCGCAAAAGCCCAACCTGTTTGAGCACAAAATATTAATAATATCATAACAATATTTCTGCTAATTTTCATTTGTCCATCCCATCCTTAGATAAAACGAAATCTTTTTCATTAACTGCAATTCCAACCCCAGCTTGCTCCGTCCCTGGTAAAATCATTCGAATAAGTCCAATTTTTTCCTCTCCCCTAGACCATACAAGAAAACCCTTGTTGTCCCTTACAGGTGTTCCCAGTTTTTTCGACAAACCTTTCAATAACACCTGATATCTTTTATCAGCTTTCTTCGCGCCATAGAAATATTCCATATAAAATACGGCTACGCATTTATTCTCTTCAAAAACACATTCAATAGAATTATCTGAGAAAAAATATTTATCTTTGTTGTCAAACTCCCAGGTATAAAAACCTGATGATGACTTTTCTCCGTGCCGTCCCATTATCCTATTAACATCTTCCAAAGAACGGGCATAAAGGCGATGCACCATTCCATAAATCACCTCTGCATTTGGGGCAGATGGAGAAAATAATTGGAAAATACCCCATAAAGCTGACGCTCCAACAAAAAGAAACAAAAGAATTTTTCGTTTTGACATCTTCAAGTCGCCCTCCCACAGAATCAAACGTCGTCTCTCATATCATCCGGTTTCATCAAAAATTCCTGTTCTCCTTCAATCAAAAGCAGGCTCTAGAGCTTCTAGTGCACCACCACCAATAACAATACTAACATCCTTCATATCGTAAAACGGCATTATTCAATCCTCCCCCGATGTTATTCAAAATTAATTATTAAAATTGACACAGAACACATACCCCACAACATGGCCCAAATCAGTTGTTCCGTAGAAACATGATAAAAAAATGATATCAATACACCCCAGAATATGCCATATAGAGTAACTACAACGAATTTTAGCCATGATGGCCAATGAGATGGCAAAAAATAATAGCGAATATAAGTAAATAGAATCCAGGAAACACTATAAAAAACAATGCCCATTCGAGCATATGGTTCCATTGGAGCATGGTGCCCTATTCCTCGGCAAGATGCGAATGAAGAAAACAACAGAATAAATCCTCGTACAAACATTTCTTCAAAGGACAGCTCTCCCAAAGATGCCCAGAAAATACGCCATAAGTCGCCCCACCTGAAGGGAATTCGATCGCCACTCATTTCAGAACGGCCAATACCAGGGCTTCTTCTTCCTGCCTCCGACGCTTTTCAGGTATTCCGCCACGATTGTATTTCCTCCCTCCTCCGCCATATCAAGCGCCGTCCCCCTTTCGCCCTTCTCAGATTGCTTCAAGTTATTTAAAGCGTTGACCTCTGCCCCGGTCTCGACCAAAGCTTTTGTCATCTTCAGAAAGTCAGTTCCATCCCTTCCTGTACGCTTCAACATCTCGCTGAAGCTCTCCCATTCTCCCGAAGGCTTGCGCCTCAAAAAGCTTATTCCTGTCGCCATGTGCAAAGGTGTCATACCCTCCGTGCGGACATTTGGATTGGCCCCACGCTCCAGCAGAGCGGACACTACCCGCGGCAGTCCCATAGCCGCGGCACCCCAAAGGGGCGTAAGTCCTTCATTATTAACAGCGTTGACGTCAGCTCCAGACTGAATCAACAGGAGCGCCACTTCCTCATCTTCCCCTAACGTCGCCTCATGCAGCGCCGTATTTCCTTCCTTATTCTTGATATTCGGATCCGCTCCTACGCTGAACAGAACCTCCAGCAGTCGTGGAATATCCTTCAAATCCCCCTGCTGGATTTGGTTACGGATTTCCCTGTCACTGTAAAGCAGCGCTGCAATGTGGAGCGGCGTCGTTCCATCACGATTCCGGGCATTGGCCAGGCTCATATCCTCCAACAACAGAAGGTTCACGATCTCCAGCGTCTTCTCCAGAGGGCGGCCTTTCGCTAGGGCGATCATGGCACAGTGCAAAGTGGTCATGTCCCCGTTAGCCCTGTGTCCGGGCTTCGCTGAGGCACGGAGCAGCAGCCGAACGACATCGGGGTCTCCCCTCCTGATGGCCATGAACAGGGGCGTCCAGCCGCTCTCGTTCTCCTGTTCCAAGTCCTGTCCGTTCCGGATCACCGCCTCGATCTCCGCAATGTCGCCGCTCTCGACCAAGGCAAAGAAGTCATCCCTCCCCATAGCGCCAAGGGCCGGCACTGCCAAGCCCAACGACAAAAGGAAGGACGCCACAAAAAAACACGCGCTCGCCGCAGATAACTTCCGTCGCAAGGACTTTCGCCTCCCACTTCTTCTGAATTTTTCAGCCGTTCGTCGTTTTGCCTGAATTTTAAAGAAGAGCGCGAACCCTCCCTTCCTCCGGGTCGCTTCGCGCTGTCGATTTCAGGAATTCGTGGTTGTTCAGGTCTGCGCGTCGTGACGGCGCTCCCGTTTGCCCTTCCGAGTTCCAAGTCTATATCCATGAAGCACAAAAACGATGTATTTTTATCCTATCAAGGTTGCCGGGCCGTGTCAAGAAGGGAAACAAGAAGTTTTTTCTAAAAAGACGCTCAAAAACATGAAGATCAGCTGATACCAATTCGCGTTTAATATGGATTGCCTCCCCTG
>NC_021038.1:2701537-2706373 GCF_000210715.1 Fretibacterium fastidiosum | reverse complement strand
ACGTCATGGGCGGGAAGAAAAAAGACCCATCGGAGAAGGCCACCAAAGAACCGCGACGTGATGACTTGCTCTGGAAGGACCTGCTGGCCAGGTTCTTCGTCCCTATGCTTCACTCTTTGCTGCCCGACCTGGCCAGAGACCTCGACGAGAAACGGGACGTCGTTTTCCTCGATAAGGAACTGCGCCGGCTGGCCCGCTTCACCCAAAGGCCGGAGGGCGGCGAGCCGGACGGGAACCGATTCGTGGACCTCCTGGCAAACGTCCCCCTCCGCGCCAAGGAAGACGCCTGGGTCCTCCTTCACGTGGAGGTGCAGGGCCGGGGCGGGAACGAAGACTTCCCCCTGCGGATGCACCGCTACCGCGGCTTGCTGGAGGGCCGTTACCGAAGGCACGTCAGTGCCCTGGCCCTCCTCATCGAGCCCCTGTCGGAGGCGCAGTCCTGCGGGGTCTATTCCTGGGAGGGCTACGGCACGCGGGTGAAGTACGAGTTCCCCATGTTCAAGCTCTATGAGGGGGACGAAGAGGCCCTGAAGGCGAGCGACAACCCCTTCGACTGGGCGCACCTGGCGGGCTTGAGGGCGTGGAAGAGCCGGAGCAGCGAGCCGAGGAAGCTGAGTTACCTGAAGGAGATGCTGAAGCTTCTGGACGAACGGGGCTGGCCCCACGCGGACAAGGCGCAGCTGCTGGTGTTTATGGAAGGCGTGATTCACCTGACGGAGGACGAGAGCTCAAGAGAATACGAAGAGTGGGAAAATACTTTGGAAGAGGCGAAGGAGGCGGGACGGATGTACGTCAGCATCATGGAGCGTAAGGGTATTGAGAAGGGCAGGATAGAGGGCATCCAGCTGGGCGAGGCAAGAGGCATTAAGTTGGGTGAGGCAAGAGGCATTAAGTTGGGTGAGGCAAGGGGCATTAAGTTGGGTGAGGCAAGAGGCGAAGCCAGGGGCATCGCCTCCACGGCGCGGCGGATGCTGGTGCGGGGCGTCCCGTTGGAGCAGGTCGTTGACTTCACCGGGCTGTCCCGTGGTGAGGTGGAGGCGCTGAGGGGGGAGATGGACTGATTGTTGGCCCTCCTGCAAGGGGGACTGCCCCGCAGGGGCTGGGGGGGTATTTTTGAGCGCAAGAAACAACCCCTCCGGCCCTTCGGGCCACCTCCCCTTTCAGGGGAGGCGTCGGCTGCCTCCATTGTCCGCCTTGCCGTTGAAGTGCTTGTCCAGTAGCAGAAAGGCGTACGTCTTGTCGATCCACCGCGTAAACTCGTGGAACCCGTTGGCGTTCAGGTCAAAAACGCCGCGTTCTTCAGCTCAACCTTACCATCCCGGTTCAGGTCCAGGACCAACGGCTCAACACGGGTGGGGGTGGCATCAGATATAAGCCAACGAAAAAATATATCGTCTAGCTCATATCCAAATACTCATCAAAAATATCAAAACCAATCACTCCTAAAGGAATATTCCGCCAAAAAGCCTTATATTTTATTGCCATCTTCTTCCGCCTCTCCACAATTTAAACAAATAATTTTTTTCACCGAGGCCACTAACAAACACATAATGACTAATAAGATTAGTCCAGAAATCACCCCCGAAATAATTCTAACTGCAATAAAATTATCTTCATTTAGAACAAAAATTACTGCAATAAGGTAAAGTAGCATTGATATTGCTATTTTTTTTAAATCCCGAGCCTTGATCAATAAAATATGTCGATACTTTGCTGCGAACACTGATTCTGACTTAGAATTTAAGTAACTATACAGCCCTAAAAGACTTACGACACTAAAATTGATCATTAAAAAGAAAATTGCCAATGTAATAAAAAGAAATGTACTAAATGGTGATTCAATAAACTCGATAGACTTTGCCAATAAGACTATTCGAATCACTATTAACGCATTATTTCCCTCTATTTGGGATAAATCACAAAATACCTATCTCGTAACATTCTTTTGTTTCATATAAAAATAAAGAAACCATGACTCATTCAAAATAACCAAATACCAACACATACTGGTAATACTAAGGAGCGAAGAAATCCCTTTTAATTTTGCAAACAGTATCGTAATGATCCCAATGCTGTAAACAAAAAAGAAGGTCTTAGAAAAATGCGATCGTATTTTTACAACCTCATTATCATGTTCTTTTAACTTCATAATTTCGCCTCCCACTTCTTCTAACTTTTTCAGCCGTTCACCATCCTGTAGGGATTTAGAAAAAAGAGCGCGATACGTCCCTTCTTCCGGGCCGCTTCGCGCTGTCGATTTCAGAAATTCGTGGTTGTTCAGGTCTGCGCGTCGCCGCGGTGCTCCCGATTGCCCTTCCGAGTTCCAAGTCTATATCCATCAAGCATAACAACAATATTTTTTATCCTATCAAGGTTGCCAGGCCGTGTCAAGAGGGGGAACAAGAAGTTGTCGTTGATTTTCTGAAAAGAAGATCAGAAGTATGAACATCGACTGAGGTTCATACAGAAGGGCTGTCAGCTCCTGAAGAGGCACGATCGAGGGGTTGGATTGGAACGCACAAACAAAACACCCCCCTCTCACTCCGTTCGGCCACCTGATGAAGAAACCAGCCGACCTGCACAACTCTCCCCTTCGGGGAATCGCTGGCAGTCTGGCCGTCCCCTTTCAGGGGAGGCGTCGGCTGCCTCCATTGTCCGCCTTGCCGTTGAAGTTCTTATCGAGCACCAGAAACGCGTCCGTCCCGTCGATCCAACGGGTAAACTCATGGAACCCGTTGGCGTTGAGGTCAAAAACGCCGCGTTCTTCAGCTCAACCTTGCCGTCCCGATTCAGGTCCAGGACCAACGGATCAACACGGGCAGGGGAACTTTGGCTGTCAGCCCAAGCAATCATTTTTTTATTAAATTTTGCACGATCAATTATTGGCTTTGCATATAATAAACCCGTACTAGGTCCTCGAGGATTTTTTTATTCCAAAAACATATTCAAAAAAACAAAATATTTCTCCCCCTTCTCTTCCTACTTGTTATTGTCGACGAATAATAAGTTGCAGTGCGGTATTTTGAAAATGTTTGTTGTAAAAACATATCCAGCCAAACTGTAGATTGTCCTTCTTCCACATAGTAGTAAGGCCTTTAATAGGCTGGTTATTCATCTCCAAATTCGCTTCCATTTCCACCCCCTTCATCTTTAAAATGGAGGCAAAACTCTTCTTAAAACGTCTATACTTCGCCAAGAGCCTGGAATCCATTACGTCAATTGAATCTGCCGTCTCTGTGTAAGAGGCAACTTCTGCTTGCCCTTTTTCAACAATACAGCACAATATCCCACCTTCCCATTGCCAGTATGGAATACCCTTCTCTTCAAACGTAGGATTTCCCCAACTTTTTAAGACTTCTGAAACATTTTCCGTTATAAACAAAGAATTCAACTTCTGATAAATTTTCACTGGTTCCACAGCCCAAGCTGACTCATTCCCTAACCACAAAAAAATAAAGAAACACAACTCAAACTTTAATCTAAATGGTTTCATTATAAAAATCCTTTTTCTTTATTACAACAAACACACCTGTCACTTCCTTATCATGAAAAAACAATTGCATGATACCCAGTTTCTTTTCTTCCATAAACCAACTAAGGAAACCCCGGTCATCCCTCACAGCAGAGCCTAATTTTTTTGACAACCCTTTCAGTATTTCGTCATATCGTTTAGCAGCCTGTTTTTTGCTCTCGTAAATTTCTGAATAACTTACAGCCATGCAATAACCATCTTTAAAAACACACACAATACTATTTTTATGAAAAAAATTATTATCTCCAGAGTCAAATAACCAGGCATATCCTTCCTTCGGTACCTTAAGCTTATCACCTGGTTTCCCCATTATTTTATTAACGTCATCTATAGAACGAAAATAAAGGCGGGTTACCATTTTATAAATACTCTCCGCATTTGGGCCAGATGGAGAAAACATCTGGGAAATACCCCACAAAGCCATCACTCCAACAAAAAGAAACAAAAGAATTTTTCTTCCAGACATCTTTAAGCTCCCAACAAAATCAATGCTTTTTTATTTTTCTATAACCACGTAGAAGGATGACGCGGGTCACACATCAGGAAACTCAAGGGCATGATCAGGCCCAGCCCCAAGACAATCGCCGGAATAAAAAAGTAAATCCCGGGAAGATCATGCATCCAAAACCACAGCCCCAGCGAAACGGCAAGGGGAGATAAAAAGGCTATCCGATTTGCCGTATTTATCTCCACCACCCCCAACATTTCCAAGACGAGGCTCAAAAACCACCAAAACGTGATCGACGCAAGGAAGCCCACGGTCCACCAGACACTTTCGGAGGAAAACATCAACGGCCCGCCACCAATCAAAGCCAAAATCAAGCGTATCCATTTTTTCTCAGAGGGAAACACAAGAGCAAGAAAATCCATCATGCATCCTCCTTCCTTAGATAGATATACATAAATAAACAAAAAGCGTAAAGCAACTTTCCTACCTCAATACATTGTGGTAGGCCGCTTCGCGCTGTCGATTTCAGAAATTCGTGGTTGTTCAGGTCTGCGCGTCGCCGCGGCTCTCCCGATTGCCCTTTCGAGTTCCAAGTCTATATCCATGAAGCACAAAAACCATATGTTTTTATCCTATCAAGCTTACAAGGCCGTGTCAAGAGGGGAAACAAGAAGTTGTTGTTAATTTTCTAAAAAGAAGATCAGAATACGAACATCAACTGAGGTTCATAAAGAGGGGATGCCAGCTCCTGATACCAATTCGCGTCTAATGTGGATTGCCTCCCCCGAAAGGGGGGCTGGCGAGCTCCGAAGGGGCTGGGACTGACGGCCCGTGAGCGGTAGCAAACGGCAGCCGG
>NC_021038.1:2694274-2701068 GCF_000210715.1 Fretibacterium fastidiosum | reverse complement strand
TTTTAGGGCGTGAAAGACAACCCCTCCGGTTCGCTAGCGCGAACCACCTCCCCTTTGCAGGGGAGGTGAACCCCTCTCCTGGTCTGTCACTCGACACGTAGCCCCAAACGGCCTCTATCGGCATTTTTAGTTATTGATTATCACTGACCATAAGGATAGAATGAGGCCCTGTCGGATCGTCGGCTTTGACTTCGGGATTCGGCCAACCACGGAACGGAGGTAAGGGGTATGCCCAACTTGACCCTGGCCATTGAAAAATACATTCAGGAGCTCTTCGAGACGGAGACGGAACCCTCCGTCTCCCTCCGGCGCAAGGAGCTGGCGGAGTTTTTCGGCTGCGTGCCGAGCCAGATCAACTACGTCCTGCGGAGCCGCTTCACGCCAGAGCGCGGCTTTTTGGTGGAGAGCCAACGGGGCGGGCACGGGTACATCCGCATCCTGCGCATCTCCTGCGAGGAGCCGGAGGAGCGCCTGAAGCACGTCGAGGACATCGTGGGGGACTCCATCTCGGAGCAGGACTGCCGCCGCCTCCTCCAGTCCCTGCAGGAGCGCGGCCTCATTACCGTGCGCGAGCGCCTTCTGATCGAGGTGGCGCTGCGGCACGCCGACGAGATGGGACGCAGCGATTTCGACCTGTCCCAGCACAAACGAAGCGTCATTCAGGCGGAGATGCTGAAGAGGATGCTGCGGGGCCTGATGCTGGCCTGAACGCACGCCGTTTTTTCACACTAAGGAGAGCATGACATGTGGCAATTTTTCACGGAACGAGGCAAGAGAGTCATCCAGCTGGCCCACCACGAAGCGCTTCAGATGGGGCATCCCATGGTGGAGCCGGAGCACCTCCTGGTGGGGCTGGCGCAGGAGGGCGGCGGCATCGCCTGTCGCGCCCTGATCGAGTTGGACGTGTCGCCTGAGAGGCTGTGCACCCACATCCGGGAGATCATGGGGCGATCCCAGCCCGCGTCCAGGCCCATTGACCTGCCGCTCAGTCCGCGCATGAAGAGGGCGCTTGAGCTGTCCATGGTCGAGGCCCGCAAGATGGGCGTCAACTACGTCGATACGGAGCACATCCTGTTGGGCGTCCTGGCGGACGAGAGCAGCATGGTGGTCCAGCACTTCCTGACGATGGGGATCACCAGGGAGGCCGTCCTGAAACAGGTGACCACCATCATCGAAGCCAGCGCAGTGAGCGCCGGGGGGGGCCAGGGGCAGAACGTGGAGCTCCTGACGGACCGGCTGAAGCGGCAGAGCAGGAGCCGCACGCCGACGCTGGATCAGCTGGGAGTGGACTTGACCCGGAAGGCCCGCGACGGCGAGCTCGACCCCGTCATCGGGCGCGAGCGGGAGATCCGCCGCGTCATCCAGGCGCTGTGCCGACGCACGAAGAGCAACCCCGTCCTGATCGGCGACCCCGGCGTCGGCAAGACGGCCATCGTCGAGGGGCTGGCCCAAAAGATCGCGTCGGGCGCCGCGCCGGACCCCCTGAGGGAGAAGCGCATCATCCAGCTCAACACGGCGAACCTCGTGGCGGGCACCAAGTACCGGGGGGAGTTCGAGGAGCGGCTGCGCCGCATCGTGAAGGAGCTCTCCGACTCCGGCGAGGTCATCCTCTTCGTGGACGAGGTGCACACCATCGTCGGCGCCGGCAGCGCCGAGGGGGCAATGGACGCGGCCAACATCCTGAAGCCCAGCCTCTCGCGCGGGAAGTTCCAGATGATCGGCGCGACGACCCAGGCGGAGTACCACAAGTACGTGGAGCGCGACAGCGCCCTGGAGCGCCGCTTCCAGCCCATCCTGATCGAGGAGCCCGGCATCGAGGACTCCGTCAGCATCCTGCGTGGGCTCCGGGACCGTTACGAGGAACACCACCAGGTCACCTTCACGAACGACGCCCTCCAGGCTGCAGCGAGCCTCTCCTCGCGCTACGTGCAGGACCGCTTCCTGCCGGACAAGGGCATCGACCTCATCGACGAGGCCGGGGCACGGACCCGGCTTCGGTCGCTGGACCCGCCGGAGTCCGTCCGGGAGCTGGAGCGCCGCCTCGCGGACACTCAGCGCCAGAAGGAGGAAGCCGTGCTGAATCAGCAGTTCGAGCGCGCGGCGCAGCTGCGCGACGAGGAGCACGCCCTGGCGGACCAGCTCGAGGCTGCGATGGAGGAGTGGCGCAGCGGACGGAGCGAGGCGCGCGTCGAGGTCACGGGCGAGGACATCGCCGAGGTGGTGGCGGAGATGACGGGCATCCCGGTGAAGCAGCTCACGGAGACGGAGACGGAGCGACTCCTGCGCATGGAGGACGAGATATCCTCCCGCCTGATCGGACAGGACGAGGCGGTCAGCGCCGTGGCGCGGGCCATCCGCCGCGCGCGCACGGGCCTCCACGACCCGCGGCGGCCCATCGGCAGCTTCCTGTTCATGGGCCCCACCGGCGTGGGCAAGACGGAGCTGGCCCGTTGCCTGGCCCGATTTCTCTTCGGACGCGAGGACGCCATGATCCGCATCGACATGAGCGAGTTCATGGAGAAGCACGAGGTCTCGAAGCTCCTGGGCGCCCCCCCCGGCTACGTGGGGCATGAGAGCGGGGGGAAGCTGACGGAGGCCGTCCGGCGACGGCCCTACTCCGTCATCCTGTTCGACGAGATCGAGAAGGCCCACGCGGAGGTCTACAACGTCCTGCTGCAGATCCTGGACGACGGGCACCTGACCGACGGCCAGGGACGCAGGGTCGACTTCCGCAACACGGTCATCATCATGACGAGCAACGTCGGCGCGAAGGAGGCCCAGCAGGGCAGCGCACTGGGCTTCGGCTCCGCGGAGGCGTCGGAACAGCGAAACTGGGAGCACCAGAAGGCCGTCATCATGGAAGAAGCTCAGCGCACCTTCCGGCCGGAGTTCCTGAACCGCATCGACGAGATGGCCGTCTTCCGTCCCCTGTCGCGGGACAGCCTGCTGCGCATCGTCGACGCCATGCTGGCGGAGCTGGACGGTCGGCTGAAGGGACAGGGACTCTCCCTGGACGTCAGCGTGGGGGCGAAGGAGAAGATCCTGGAGAAGGGCTTCAAGCCGAAGTACGGCGCCCGCCCCCTGCGCCGAGCCATCCAATCCCTGCTGGAGGACCGACTGGCCGACTCCCTACTGGCGCGGAAGTTCGCGGACGGCACGCGCATCGACGTCGACGTCGAGGACGGGGAGCTTCGCCTGGCCCCTCACGGCGCGAAGGACTGACCGGTGCCGACAACCCGGGACGCGGCCTCCGTCGAGGCACAGCTCGCCGCCGCGCGGAAGCTGAGGGCGGAGGTGGACGCCATGAGCTTCGTCCCGCCTGCGGCGGCCGTCTACGACCCCCTGGACTACGCCTGGGACGCCTTCTCGGCCTACGTGAGGCGTTTCGGACGGGGGCGGAAGCGCGTGGTGTTCCTGGGGATGAACCCCGGCCCCTGGGGCATGGCTCAGACGGGAGTGCCCTTCGGCGAGGCCGCCGTCGTCCGGGACTGGCTGAAGCTCGACGTCCCCTTGAACGGCAGGCCGGCCCGTCCGCACCCCGCCTATCCCGTGGAGGGCACCGCCTGCAGGCGTTCCGAGGTCAGCGGCCGCCGCCTTTGGGGACTCTTCTCCGGGCGCTTCGGGACCCCGGAGGGCTTCTTCGCAGAGCACTTCGTCGTCAACTTCTGCCCGCTGCTCTTCATCGCCCCCTCCCCGCGCAAAAACGGGACGGAGGGAGGGCGCAATCTCACGCCGGACCGCCTGCCTCCGGAGCTCCGGACGGCCCTCTATGCAGCGTGCGGCGAGCACCTGCGCGCCGCGGTCCACGCCCTCTCCCCCAGGTGGGTCGTCGGCGTGGGGGCCTTCGCCGAGGCCCGTGCGCGGGAGGCGCTCTGCGGCACAGACGTCCAGGTCCTGCGCATCCTTCACCCCAGCCCGGCCTCCCCCGCCAGCAATCGGGACTGGGCGGGGACGGTCACCCGCCAGCTCTCGGAGGCGGGGGTCTGGCAGGCCTGAGCGAGACGTTTGGCGCTGAAGTTCCGTTTTTGAATTACCGAGCTCGAACGGAATAGAAAGCTGAAACAAGGGAAACACTGATTAAGTTGTTGAGAACTGTCAACCGTATGGGCTCCCTCAGTGCCTGAAACTTCATCAGGTCGTGCGAAGCGCGTGGGGATTGGGACTGACGGCCCGTGAGCAAGGGCGAACGGCTGCCGGAAGGCTCCCCGAAGGGGGGGCGTAGCCCCATTTTAAAATTTCAGGGAAACGCTGAAGGATACCCTTTGTTTGATGCTCCTTGATTGCTTTCAACAACTTTTGAAGATTAATCAGCGCTTCCCAAGGGAAAGGGGGTAGAGGCAGCGCGTCCTTCGCCTCTACGGGGGCGACGGATCGCTTGCGGCGCGGATGGGCACGACGTCACGCTGGTGGAAGCGCGATGAGGATGGGCGCGTCGCCTGTGGCCTGTGTTTTCGCGGGTGCCGCATCACAGACGGGGCCGCAGGGGCTTGTGGCGTCCGCCTCAACCACGGGGGGACGCTCCTCTCGCCCTGGCTCGGACGGTTCTGCGCGCGGGCCGTGGACCCCATCGAGAAGAAGCCCCTCGCCCACTGGCGGCCCGGCAGCCTCATCTACTCGCTGGGAAGCCTGGGCTGCACGATGGACTGTCCCTTCTGCCAGAACTGGCGCATCGCCCGACCGGCAAAAAGCGTCTACGGCGCCTACGCCTCCGTCCCGTTCCTGCCGCCGGAGGCGCTGGCGAGGGAGGTCCGGGGCCTGGGGCTGGACGCTCTGGCCCTCACCTACAACGAGCCCACCCTTCAGGCGGAGTACCTCCTGGAGGCCGCTCCCCTGCTGAGGGAGGCGGGGATCGCGACGGTCCTCGTCACGAACGGGGCGATGTCGGAGGAGGCGGCGCGGGACCTCCTGCCATGGATCAGCGCGGCGAACGTGGACCTCAAGGCGTTCACGCCGGAGGGGTACCGACGGCTCGGCGGGGACCTGGAGGCCGTGAAGCGGACCGTCGCCCTATGGGTGCGGGGCGGCGTCCACGTGGAGCTGACGCACCTCGCCGTTCCCGGACTGAACGACGACATGGCGGCCTTCGCGGCGATGGTGGGCTGGATCGCCTCCCTGTCGCGAGACATCCCCCTGCACATCACGCGCTGTTTTCCCGCGCGGCGCCACGACGCACCGCCCACGTCCCGCGCCCTCCTGCGCCGCATGGAGGACGCAGCCCTCGCAGAGCTCGCGCACGTACACCTCGGAAACGTGTGAGCCCTCAGGTAGCTACAGCCTGAGCAACATCCCACTGGCCGCCGCCTGGACGGTGCCGCGGCGCAACCCCTTATCGGCGATCCGAACCTTTTTGCCGTGGCGCGCCAACTCCGCCGTCACAAAGACGCCTGCGGGGCCTGCGCCAACGATCGCGGCGTCACAGGTCCTTACGGCTGTGCGGCCCCCGCAAAGCGCTCCGGGAAGAAGGCCTTCACGTCGTCCAGGAACCTCTCCACGCGCTCCGGCGTTTTGATGAAGGCCGGGTCCGCCAGGTCCAGCTCCAGGACGTTCGGGATCTGCATCTCCTTGCGCACGAATTCGAGGAACGGCTGATAGGCGTCGAAGAGCAGGCGCCAGTACTCCACCCCGGCGTCGATCTCGTCCTGACGGCCCCGTGCCCGAATGCGGCGCAGGATCTCCTCAAAGGGGCAGCGCACCAGGACCAGGAGCCGCGGGGACGCCGTGTTCCGCAGGAGGGAGTCGTAGAGCGTCAGGTAACAGCCGAACTGGCTGTCCGTGAAGTAGTGCTGCTTGTAGTAGAGCGTGGCGTAGACCTTGTCGCCGAAGATGCTGCGGTCCATGATGTAATCGTTTTCCTCCGACGCGCAGAGGTACTGCGCAAAGCGCGTCACCAGGAAGTTCAGCTGCATGGGGAACGCCCACCGCCTGTCGTGGTGGAAGCGGCTCAAAAGGTCGTGCTGGTCGCGAAACTCCTCCGGCATCACCTTGAACCCCAGGCGCTCCGCCAGCAGGTCCACCACCGTGGACTTGCCACTCGCCGTCATGCCCTCAACGATGATCTGAATCTGTCCCAAATCCACACACCATCCTAAATAAGGGAAGCGCTGATCAACTCGAAAAGTTGTTGAAAGCAACCAAGGATCATCAAAGTAAGGTATCCTTTAGCGCTTCCCTAAAATTTTAAAATGGGGCTACGCCCCAATCCCCACGCGCTTCGCGCGGCCTGATGAAGTTTCAGGCACTGAAGGGAGCCCATATGGTTGACAGTTCTCAACAACTTAATCAGTGTTTTCTAAAGATCGCCTACGGCCGGGTCAGCCCAACCGTCTATCGGCCCTCTCCGTCCTCCGCCGTCACGGCGCGGTTCCCGCCGTTCCGCTTGGCCCTGACCATCGCGTCGTAGGCCGCGCCCACCAGGCTGGAGAGGTCCATCTCCGCGCGGAACTGTGCGATGCCGACGCTGAGCGTCAGGGCGCCCTCCACACCCAGGGAGCTGCTGTGCGCCACGTCCCGCATCGAGTCCGCCAGGAGCCGCGCCGCCTCGGAAGAGCGGGGCGTCAGCACCATGAACTCGTCCCCTCCCCACCGCCCGATGACGTCCTCCACGGCGAGGAGCCCCTGACAGAGGGCGATCAGCGTCTTCAGGATGAGCTCTGCCGCCACGTACCCCCGGCTCTCGTTCAGGCGCCGGAAGCCGTCGATGTCCATGATCATCAGGCTGAGGGGCGTCTTGTCGCGGACGGCGCGCTCCATCTCTCGTGACAGGACGCGCTCCATACCCTGGCGGTTCAGGACGC
>NC_021038.1:2690568-2693794 GCF_000210715.1 Fretibacterium fastidiosum | reverse complement strand
GGGGCGCCGCAGTGAAGCTCCACAGCCGGTCCCCCTCGCTGTGGCGCTCTTCGATCTCCACGCCGCTGGTCTGACCCAGTGCGGCCGCCGCCAGGACGTCGTGGAGGGACTTGTCCGTCTCTGACCGAAGCGGGGGGTAGTGTGCCCCGACCTCGCAGCGATGGCCCAGGACCCGCAGGGCGAGGGCGCTGTACCCCTGAGAGGCGTAGATCAGCGTGCCCTCCCGATCCACAACGCAACAGAGCAGCCCCGGACAGCAGTCCAGAACGCGGCTCCACTCGCCGCGCTCCCATCCGTCCTCCGGCTGCTCCCGGAGGTTCACCCACTCCGTCACGTCCACGCCGACGACCTGGAGGGCGGGTTCGCCCCGGACGTCCATCGCGGAAAACTCCGTGTCCATCCAGATTCCGGTCCCATCCGGGCGCGCCAGGGGCACCACCGCGGCCACGGGCTCTTTCATGGCGTCGCGCAGCAGGCCGCGCATCGTCTCGATCTGTCCCAGGGGGCAGCGCGACAGAAGGCTTACCGGCGCGCCCCCTTCGGGGTCCCGCCCCAGAAAGATCTGCATCCCGCGGTTCATGAACAGAAACGCGCCCCTCACGTCCACGAAGGCGTACAAAAAGGCTCCGCTGTCCGCCAGTCCCCGGTAGAGTCGATCCAGGTCCTCAAACGCTGCGGCGTCGAGTTCGTACCGCTCCCTCATCCGCTCCAACTCCTGAACGCGGCGGTGGAGACCACGGTCGTCGTCCGACGCCAGGTTCGCCGGACCCTTCGCCGCCCTCGATCGGGCGGGGTCGATCCCTCTGTCTGCCATGAGAGCACCCTTCCTTCCCGTCGGGACCGCCCGCGCGGGCGGTCCCGCTCACGCGATTCCTGATGCCGGAGCCTGCGCTCCCGGCCGTCAACCCCTTGCCGAGGACAGGGCCGACAGCGCCCGAAGCAGGGCCTCGCGGCGCGGCCCGTCCAGCTCGCGCCCGCCGTAGAACACGGCGGAGAGGCCCAGGGCGAAGTCGAGAGCGTTCGCCCTCAGCGGCTCCGGCAGGGCCCATGCAAACTCCAGGAGCCCCACGCAGGGGGAGCGCACGAAGCCGCGACGGGCCATGAGGCGATCAAACCGGCGGAGCAGGGCGGTCCGCTCGTCGCGGTGCGCGTAGCGCCATACCCCCCAGCCGCCGGCCAACGCCAGGACCGCCGCCCCCAGCGCGAAGGCTGCGCGAGAGGCCCCCCGCCCCGCACCGTCCGCAAAGCCTCCCATGGAGGGGAGGGCAGCGCGCGGGTTCCTCAGGAGGGAGCGCAGCGCCCCAACCCATTGCGCCTGCTGGCTGCCGCCATAGGCCACGAAATAACGGTTCCACTGATAGTCCAGGTAGTCCCAGAACTCGCCCCAACCGCCGCCCGAGACGAGGACCGCCGCGTCCGCTTCATCCTCCAGCGCCGTCGGCGTCGGGTCCAGGCGAATCCAGGCGCGGCTCGACCGATCCCAGGCCTCCACCCAGACGTGAGCGTTCAGGTCCCTCACCGAGTAGAAGCCGCCGGTGCGGTTGTAGTCGCCGCCGCGGTAGCCCCCCACCAGTCGGGCGGGGACGCCCAGCATCCGCAGCATCACACCGGCTGCCGACGCGAAGTACTCGCAGTTGCCGCGCTTCAGACGGAGCAGAAAGTCCTCGAGCGCGTTCCGTCCCTGCGCCAGGCTCCTCAGCGTCCACCGGTACTCTCCGCCCGACAGCCGCGCAATGACGGCCTCCATCTTCTCCCGATCCTCCTCCGCCCCACCCGCGATCTCCTCCGCAAGGCGGCGAACGGCCGGGGAATACCCCTCCGGCAGCTGAAGGTAGAGGGCCTCGTCCCGCGGCGTCAAGCTGCCGCCGCCCGCCGGATCGAGGGCGGACTCCGCCTCGTAGCGCGCTCCATTGAAGGAGCGACGCGCGTAGGTCCCGTTGCCCAGGTCCAGGGCCTCAGTCCCCCAAAGGGCCACCGGCCGGTCCAAAGTGAACAGCCAGCGGTGTCCGCCGGGCTCCAGCTGGATCGAGTAGCGCAGGTTCCCCCCGCCGGAGGTCGGGACGTCCCAGCCGCCGCGGCGCCCCGCCAGGTTGACAGTCCAGGTGTCCCCGGTGAACAGGGACAGCACCACGCCGCGCCAGTAGGGCGTTCGAGGCGCGATGTCCCGCACCTCCGCCCGAAAGGCCAGGCGTCCGCTCTCCTGAATTTGGCCCACGTCCCCCAGGGTGAGCTGATCCGAGAAACCCGTCGTCGCGCCGAGCCCGCCCTGCGCGATGCGAAAGGGGCTTCGAAAGCGCGGCGCCGCGAAGAAGAGCAGGAGGCACAGGGGCAGCATCACGAGGAACATGCCCAGGGCGCGGACGAAAAGGCCTTTCACGTCGCTCCAGCCGAGGCGCGCATCCGGCTCCCGGCGCATCCAGGCCGACAGCATCAGGATCATGGAGCCCGCAAGCCCCATGCCGACGCAGACCGTCATGAAGACGCGCTCGATGGACAGGACGGCGTAGATGACGACGGCGGCCAGCAGGATGATGACCACCTGGACGTACTCGCGCGGCCCGCGCTTCTCGTACACGCGGAGGAGGAACAGGAGAAGGGTCGCCTCGAGCAGCGGCTCCGCCGCATAGCGCAGCGATATCTGCCCCAGGATGGGGATCAGCAGCAGGAGCGTCGCCGTGAAGATGACGAAGCCCGGCGGCCGGGGCAGGTCCAGAAAGGAGGCGGCTCCCACTGTCGCCAGGCCCAGCAGGAAGGCCCAGCCCGCAGCTGCGCTGACGCCGTCCCGCGCCATCGCGAAGCACATCAGCCCGCAGACTGGAAGCAGGAGGTCCAGATAGAACCGGATGGGGCGCGTCCGGGGGACGCCAACCGCGGCAGGGCTCGTCATCGCGCCGCCCCCTCGTAGAGGGCCAGCCGCCGCAGGAGGGCGAGGCGGTTCTGCCGGCCTGCGGCCGGCGGAAAAAGCGTCCCCCGATCCATCATACCGATGGGTGCGCTTTCGCGCTCCGCCTGCAGGATCCGTCCCGCCGCCGCGGACAGGCCGTGCTCCAGCCCGTCCCGCACCAACCCGTCCAGGTCGATCACCAGGCCCACGGGCGCCTCCCCCTCAAGGAGGCGCGTGCTCAGCTTCCCCGTGCGGGCCGTGATCTTCCAGTGCACGCGGTTTACGGGGTCTCCCGTCTGATACGGCCTAACCCCCGCTGCGTCGGAGGCGTCGTCGCTCCGG
>NC_021038.1:2672304-2690329 GCF_000210715.1 Fretibacterium fastidiosum | reverse complement strand
GAAGCGGGTGAAGAAGTCGAAGGGAAACACGGAGGAGACCTCCAGCGCCACACGGGCCGTTCCGCGGCGCGGCAGGGTCAGCACGATGCCCCGGCTCGACGCCCCGCGCGGAGGGACCACGCCGAAGAAGGCGCGGGGGGCCGCGCCCTCCCCCTCCTCCAGGCGCACCGCCGCCTCGATCATGTGGAGGGGAGCGGAGCGCGGGTTCTCGATGCGGATGGAGGCCTCGAAGGGAATGCCCGCGTAGATCTCGTCCGGCAATTCCAGCGCGGCCCGCGCCCCCATGACGTTGCGCCGTCCCGCGACGCCAGAGGCCAGCATGTACCCCAGGAGGAGGGCCGTCAGCAGGTACAGCAGGTTGTTTCCGCTGTTGACGGCCACCACGCCCAGCACGATCGTCAGGAGCGTGTAGACCGTCCCGGCGGTTCGCAACCGAATGATCGGAGAGCCGGTCCAGGGCCTGTTTTTCCCCGGACGGCGGCGCCCCCTGAAGGCGGAGAGCACGGACATCAGGGGATGGGCGTCTCGCTCAATATCTGGCTCAGAACGCCCGCGCCCGACGCCCCCTTCCGGGGCTGAAGACGATGGGCCCAGGTTTCGAGGGCCAGGAAGCGAACGTCCTCCGGGATGGCGTAGTCCCGTCCTTCCAGCCAGGCCAGCGTGCGGGCCACCCGCAGGATCATCATCCCGCCCCGCGGGGAAATCCCGCCCTCCAGAAGGGGGTGCGTCCTCGTCCGCTGCTCCAGGTCCAGGACGTAGTCCAGGAGCCTGTCGTCCACGCGGATGCCGCGCTCGATCTGCCCCTGAAGCGCCACGATCTCGTCCGGCGTGAACAGGGGCTGAAAGGACGCGAAGTCGTTCTTCTGAGGGCCGAGGCGAAGGATCCGGCGCTCGTCCTCCCGGGACGGGTAGCCGATGGACGTCTTGATCATGAAGCGGTCCATCTGGGACTCCGGCAGGGGGAAGGTTCCCGCGTTCTCGACGGGGTTCTGCGTCGCGATGACGAAGAAGGGCCTGGGCAGGGCGTAGCTTCGCCCGTCCACGGTCACCTGCTCCTCCCCCATGGCCTCCAGAAGGGCGCTCTGGGTCTTGGGCGTCGCGCGGTTGATCTCGTCCACCAGCAGCAGGTGGTGAAACACCGGCCCCGCGTAGAACTGGAACTGACCGCTGTCCGCCCGGTAGACGCTCACGCCCGTGACGTCCGTGGGCAGGAGGTCGTTCGTACACTGCACGCGACCGAAGCTCAGGCCCAGCAGGCGCGAAGCCGCCAAGGCCAGCGTCGTCTTGCCGAGGCCGGGCATGTCCTCCAACAGGAGGTGTCCACCCGCAAACACGCAAACCAGAAGCCGAAGCAGCACGGCGTCCTTGCCGTGCAGGACGGGCGCAAGGCGATCCAGGGCCTCCCGCGCCCTGGGATTTTTGATCTCGATGGAATATCCGCTCAATGCAAGACCTCCTGAAGCTACGCCGGCTCGTCGCCGGGAAGCACCTTCGTCAGCAGCGGGTCGAGGGACAGGGACACGCGCTCCCCCTCGGCCCACACCCTCCTGGTGTCCGGGGCGTCGATCTGGACCAGCACGTCGCCCAGGTCCGTCTTCACCCAGGACTCCATGCTGTTGCCCAGGTAGACGTTGGCCGTCAAGACGCCGTCCTCCACGCCCGTTCCGGGCTCGCCGAGCGACAGCGACTCCGGGCGGGCCATCAGGAGTGCCCCGTCTCCGGCCCTCAGCGAGGGGTCCCATCGCGGGGCCTCGAAGGTGTGCCCCTTCACCTCGACGACGCAGGCGGTCCCCGAAACGCCCAGCACTCTGCAGGGGAAGAAGGTCGCCCTGCCCACGAAGCCCGCCACGAAGGAGTTCGCCGGGTCGCGGTAGATCTCGCTCGGCGTACCCACCTGCACAATTCGACCGTTCCTCATGACGATGATGCGGTCCGAGAGGCTCATGGCCTCGACGCGGTCGTGCGTCACGTACATGGCCGTGATGCCGAGGGACTTCTGCAGCCGGCGGATCTCGACGCGCATCTGCTCGCGCAGGACGGCGTCCAGGTTCGAGAGCGGCTCGTCCAGCAGGAGCACCGACGGCTCCACGATGAGGGCCCGCGCCAGGGCCACGCGCTGCTGCTGTCCGCCCGACAGGCGGGACGGGGACCGCTTCGACAGCGCTCCGAGGCCCACCATGTCCAGGAAGCGCGCCACCTTCTTCGCCGCCTCCGCGCGGGGGACCCTGCGGAGCTTCAGGCCATAGGCCACGTTGTCGAAGACGCTCATGTGGGGGAACAGGCCGTAGCTCTGGAACACCATCGCCGTATCCCGTCCGTTGGCCGGCACGTCCGTGACGTCCGCCTCCCCGATCAGGATGCGCCCCGACGTGGGCTGCTCAAACCCGGAGAGAATCCGCAGCACCGTAGTCTTGCCACACCCCGACGGCCCCAGGAGCGTGACGAGTTCCCCCGGCTCCAGGCGAAAGGACACGCTCTCCACGGCCCGGACGTCCTGCCCGGACTGAGGGTCGCGGAAGACCTTCGTGATCCCGTTGAGGGTGACGGACCTGGGGGTCTTCCTCCCCGCGTTGACTGTATCTGACATCGATCATTCCTCCAGCTTGGGTTCCCCCGTCCCCCGAAGGGGCCGGGGGATCAGACGACGTTCTTCAGCAGGTTCTCGTTGCGCCGCACCAGGAGGCGCATGATCCCAAAGGCCCCGAAGACGATGACGATGAGCACGGTGGACAGCACGCTGGCCAGGCCGAAGCGCAGGTTCTCCGAGAAGTTGTAGATCAGGATCGTCATGTGGTACCAGCGCGCGGAGATGAGGAAGATGACCGCGCTCACGGCCGTCATGGAGCGCACGAACGTGTAGGAGAGGCTCGACAGGAACGCGGGGCGCACCAGCGGCAGGACGATGGTGCGAAAGACCGTGGCGGAGTCCGCCCCCAGGTCCATGGCCGCCTCCTCGATGGAGGGGTCGATCTGCCGCAGCGAGGCGACCCCGCCCTCGATGCCCACGGGCAGCTCGCGCACCACGTAGTTGATGACGATGATGGCCGCCGTCCCCACCAGGACGAGGGGCGCCCGGTTGAACGCCAGGATGTAGCTGATGCCCACCAGCGTGCCCGGCAGGGCGAAGGGCGTCATGAGCAGGGCTTCCAGCAGCCGCTTGCCGCGGAAGCGCCGCCGCACGATGAGCAGCGCCGCGATCATGGCGATGACGCCCGCGATGGGCGTGGCGACGGCCGAGAGGGTCACGGTGTCGAACAGGGCATCCCGCGACCGGGTCAGGGCCTCTCGGATGTTCTCAAGGCTGAAGGTGTAGTCGATGCCCCAGTTCTTCACGAAGCAGCCCGCGACGATCGTCCCGTAGAGCAGGATCAAAAAGAGGATGATCAGGTAGATGACGCAGGCCAGGACGCGGCGCAGGCCGGGCGTCGCGAGTTCCGCGATGCGGCCCGACGGCTTCCCCGTGACGGTGACGTAGGACCGCTTCGCCACCCAGAAGCGCTGCGCCAAAAAGGCCGCAAGCGTCGGCAGGAGCAGGAGGAGCGACAGCGCCGCCCCGTGCCCCAGCCGGTTCATCCCCGTCACCTCGATGTAGGACTCGACGGACAGGACCTTGAGGTCCCCCGCCAGGAGCAGCGGGTTGGCGAAGTCCGCCAGCGAGGTGGTGAAGACCAGAAGCCACGCACTGAGCAGGCCCGGCGCGGCCAGGGGCAGCGTGATGGACGCAAAGGTCTTGAGCCGGCTGGCCGAGAGGTTCAGGGCCGCCTCCTCGAACGTGGAGTCGATGGCCTCCAGCACCCCGGAGAGCGTCAGGAACGCGATGGGGAACATGCACATCGTCTGGACCATCGTCAGCCCCGGAAGGCCGTAGATGGAAAAGCCCGTGAGGCCCAGCCAGCGCGTGATCAGGCCGTTGTTCCCCAGGAGCAGGATGATGGAGAGCGTGAGGGAGAAGGGGGGCGAGATCACGGGCAGGACGCCCATCATAGCGATGAACCTCTTGAACCGGACGTTGGTGCGCGTGCACGTGAACGCGAAGAGGAAGCCGATGAGGGTGGAGAGCGTCGCCGTGCAGCAGCCCAGCTTCAGGCTGCCCTTCAGGGCGTCGATGTAGCTGCTGTTGGTCAGGATCGTTCGCCAGATGCCGAGGGAGAAGCGCCCCTCCTCCAGGAAGGAGAGGCGCACCGCCTCGAAGAGGGGGTAGGCCACGAAGACCAGGGCCATCAGGAAGAGGCCGGCCAGGGCGAAGCCGACGACGGGGTCCCGGCTCATCATCACCTGCCAGACCACAACGGTGAAGAGCAGCAGGACCACTGCGAAGAGCATCCGGAGCATCCGGATAAAGCCCCGCTCCCCCTCCCTGCTGAAGGCGAAGATCAGCGCCCCCTGAACGTCGCCGGTCCGGGCGTCCACCGCCGGCGCGAAGAAGAGCGTCTGCTCCGTCCCCGCCAGGTCCCAGCCGTGTTCGCTGCGGTAGATTTCCTCGTAGGCGGCGTTGTCAAAGCCCTTCGCGAACTGGGGAGACGCGGCGGAGGCCCGGCACAGCTCCGCCAGGTCCGGGTCCCCCCGCACGGCGAAAGAGGCGCCGGGGGCCGGGAGCCCCTCCGTCAGCGCAACGCGATAGCTCTGCGAGCTGCCGGCCAGGCGGGCCAGCCACCCCTCGGCCTCATCCCCTCCGGGATACCCCAGGGAGACGGTCTGCACCGTGCGCCGCTGGCCGTCGTGGGAGACCTCCAGGAACCCCGTGAGGACGCTGTCGTACACCCACCAGCCCACCAGCGCGACGAAGGCCATCATCAGGGCGAAGTGGACCGCCCGCCTCTGCCTCATCTCCCAGGCCCCCGCATCCCGCGGGCCCCTACTTCTTCTCCGGGGCCATCGCGATCTCCCGGTTCCAACGCTCGATCAGGCGCTCCTTGTTGGCGGCGTCCCACTGGTCGTCCTTCAGCATCTTCATCTTGTCGAGCGAGAAGCCCGTCTCGGAGGGGGTGGCCAGGCTGGAGAGTGGGATGACGTACCAGCTGGCGATGACGTCCATGGCCTTCTGACCGAGGATCCAGTCGTAGAGCTTCTTGGCGTTCAAAGCGTCCGGGCCGCCCTTCAGGATGGACATGGAGGCCGTCTCCGCGCCCGTGCCGTCCGACGGGATCACGATCTCGATGGGGGCGCCCTCCTTCTGCAGCTTCACCTGGTCGTGGAGGTAGCCGATGGCGATGGGGATCTCGCCGATGGCGCAGCTCTTGCCGGGGGCGGAGCCGGAGCGGGTGAACTGCTCGACGGACGCGGAGAGCTTCTTGAAGTAGTCGAACGCCTTGTCCTCGTCGCCGTCGTAGATGCGGATGAGCGTGGTCAGCATGTTGTAGGCCGTGCCGGACGTAGCGGGGTGCGCCATGCGGACGCTCTTGGCGTACTCCGGCTTCAGGAGGTCCATCCAGGTCTTCGGCATGTCGAGCTTCAGCTCCTTCGCCCGCTCCGTGTTCATGCAGAAGGCGATGGGGCCGACGTAAAGGCCCGTCCAATAGTTCTCCGGGTCGCGGTAGTCCGCCGGGATGCTGTCCGCCACGCGGGAGCGGTAGGGCGCCGTCAGGCCGCGAAGCTTCGCCTCGATGTGCTGGGTGCCCACACCGCCGACCCAGATGGAGGCCTGGGGGTTGGCCTTCTCCGCCTCGATGCGGGCCACCGCCTCGCCGCCCGACAGGCGCACCCACTGCACCTTGATGCCGCTCTCCGCCTCAAAGGCGTCGAACAGCGCCTTGGCCAGCGGCTCCTCCATCGTCGTGTAGGCGTTGACGGCCTCGGCCGCCCACGCTCCACCCGCCACAACAGCCAGCATCGCGCACGCAAGGAAGAACGCGCACTTTCCAGACCTCATGAGAAAACCCTCCTTCAAAAACTCTAAAACTCTCTGTGTCAATCGTTTTGCCACGACGAATCGAACCCCAAACGAGCGCCGCGTTAAAATTATCTCATAACATGATAAAATGTCCAGAATCCTCGTTTCACTCGTGTTTCACCCGGCGCGTTTCCCCGACGCCGCAAGCCCTTGTCGAAGGGGGCGCGCCGAAGGCAAAAAAACGAAGCTGGGAAGGAGCTGCGGCACGATTATGGAAAAGAAGTTCAGGGTCGGGGTCCTCGGCGGGACCGGGATGGTCGGTCAGAGGTTCGTTCAGCTGCTCGCGGCGCACCCGTGGTTTGAGACGGCGGCCATCGCCGCCAGCCCGCAGAGCGCCGGTCGAACCTACGCGGAGGCCGTGGAGGGCCGCTGGCTCCTCGACGGCGCCGTGCCCGATTCCGCGCGGGACCTCGTGCTGCGGGACGTGAGCGACGTGGCGGGCATGGCCGATCGCGTGGACTTTCTGTTCAGCGCCGTCAACATGCCCTCGGACGAGCTCCGGAGGCTGGAGGAGGACTACGCCCGCGCCGAGACGCCCGTGGTGTCCAACAACAGCGCCCACCGCTGGACGCCGGACGTCCCGATGATCATCCCGGAGATCAACCCCACCCACGCAGAGGTCATCGAGGCCCAGAGGCGCAGGCTGGGCACGTCGTGCGGCTTCATCGCGGTGAAGCCCAACTGTTCGATCCAGAGCTACGTCCCGGCCCTCGCCGCCTGGCGCGACCTCGAGCCGCTGGAGGTCGTCGCGGCGACGTACCAGGCCATATCGGGGGCGGGAAAGAACTTCGACACGTGGCCCGAAATGCGCGGCAACGTCATCCCCTTCATCGAGGGCGAGGAGGAGAAAAGCGAGCGCGAGCCCCTGAAGGTGCTGGGGCGGCTGCGGGGCGGAGAGATCGTCCAGGCGGACGGGCCGCGCATCACCTGTCATTGCCTCCGCGTCCCCGTCCTCTACGGCCACACGGCCGCGGTCCTCGTGAGGTTCGGCAGGGAGCCCGCCTCCGTGGACGAGCTGATCGCGCTCCTGAGGGACTTTCGGGGCGTCCCCCAGGAGCTGGGCCTCCCCAGCGCTCCGAAGCAGTTCATCCACTACCTTGAGGCGGAGGACCGCCCCCAGCCGGCCCTCGACGCCCAGTGCGAGGGGGGCATGGCGATCTCCATCGGCCGCCTGCGGCGGGATCCCCTCTTCGGCTGGAAGTTCGTCGGCCTCTCCCACAACACGCTGCGCGGCGCGGCGGGGGGCGCCGTCCTCTGCGCGGAGCTCCTGGCGAGCCGCGGCTACCTCACGAAAAAATAGGGCATCCCCCAGACCGACACGCAAGATGGCGAGGCGAATCAGATGATCAACGTTGCGATCCTTGGCTTTGGAACGGTGGGCGGCGGCGTCGCCGAGCTGCTGGAGGCGAACCGGGACCGGGTGGCACAAGCGGCGGGCGACCGGGTGCGGGTCAAGCATATCCTCGTCCGGCGCGACCTTCCGGGTTCCCGCTACGCGGAGCTCATGACCCGCGACGTCGGGACGATCCTGAACGACCCGGAGGTGAGCGTGGTCTGCGAGGCCATGGGGGGGCTGGACCCAGCCCTCCCCTACGTCCGCTCCACCCTCGAGCACGGCAAGTCCGTCGCGACCTCCAACAAGGAGCTGATCGACGCCCACGGCCCGGAGCTGGCCGCCATCGCGCGGGCCCACGGCCTGAGCCTGCTCTTCGAGGGCAGCGTGGCCGGGGGCATCCCCATCCTGAGCACGATCCGGGACGCCTGCGCCCACGAGCGCTTCGACTCCGCCGTCGGGATCTTGAACGGGACCTGCAACTACGTCCTGACGAGGATGGAGCGCGAGGGGCTGTCCCTGGAGGAGGCGCTGCGCCAGGCCCAGGAGAACGGCTACGCGGAGCGGAACCCGGACGCGGACGTCCAGGGGCACGACACGGCCCGCAAGCTGGCCATCCTGGCGTCGCTCCTGTCGGGGACCCGCGTGAGCTCGGACCAGGTCCCCTGCGAGGGCATCATGGGGCTTGAGGCCGCCGACCTGCGCCTCGCCCGCGCGCTCCGCTGCTCGCTCAAACTCCTGGGCGTCTGCCGGCTGGCCCCCACAGGGCTCTCCCTCAGGACGGCCCCCTACCTCGTCCCTGCCGCCTCCCCGCTCTACGGGGTCAGCGACGTGTACAACGGCGTCCTGCTCCACGGCTCCACGCTCGGCGACCTGACGCTCTGCGGCCGGGGCGCGGGACGCTTCCCCACGGCCAGCGCCGTGGTGTCCGACGTGGTGCAGTGCGCGCGAAACCGGGGGCGGACCGTCGAGTGCGGGCTGACCGGCCGGGACGCGAAGCTCGCCGACGCCTCTGCAGCGGAGGTGCGGAACCTGATCCGCGTCGCGCCCTCCGAGGCGTCCCTGGCGCGGGAGGTCTTCGCCGGCGCGGAGGAGGTCGCCCTCGACGGCGATCCGCAGGACTCCGCCTTCGTCACGCGCCCCATGACGGAGCGCCGGTGCGGCGAGGCCCTTGCGAAGCTCTCGACGCTGCGAAGCCGCATCCGGCTTTTGGAGGCAGGCGCATGAAAAAGGTCGTCAAGTTCGGCGGCACGTCCCTGGCGGACTCGGCGCAGTTCAGGAAGGTTCGGGACATCGTTCTGGAGGACGAGGCGCGCACGATCGTCGTCCCCTCGGCGCCCGGCAGGCGCTCTGCCAACGACGTCAAGGTCACGGACCTGCTCTATCAATGCTACGGGCTCGCCGCGGCGGGGAAGGACTTCCGCAGGCCCCTCCAGGCGGTGCGGGACCGCTACGCCGAGATCGTTCAGGGGCTTGCGCTGTCCCTGCCGCTGGACGAGGAGTTCCGGAAGATAGAGGAGAACCTGACCAGCGCGCCGGAGAGGGACTACACGGCCTCCCGCGGCGAGTACCTGAACGGGCTCGTGCTGGCCGAGTACCTGGGCTTTGCCTTTATCGACGCCGCGGCGCTCTTCTTCTTCGACGATGCGGGAAACTTCGACGCCGCGCGCTCCCACGGCGTCCTGACCGCACGGCTCGATGAGGCGCCAAGGGCCGTCGTCCCCGGCTTCTACGGGACGGACCCGGCCGGGCGGGTGCGCACCTTCCCCCGCGGCGGCTCCGACATCACGGGGGCCATCATCGCGGGCGCCTGCGGGGCCTCCGTGTACGAGAACTGGACGGACGTCTCAGGCCTGTTGATGGCGGACCCACGCATCGTGAAGAATCCCAGGGTCATTCGGGACATCACCTACAGCGAGCTCAGGGAGCTTGCCTACATGGGAGCGACGGTCCTGCACGAGGACGCCATCCTGTTCGTTCGGAGGGCGGGCGTCCCCATCAACATACGGAACACCAACCAGCCGGAGGACCCCGGCACCTGGATCGTCGGACACACGGCCAAGCAATCGAGCCACACCATCACCGGCATCACGGGCAAGAAGGACTTCTGTTCCATCATCCTGGCGAAGGACCGCCTGCACTCCGACCCCGGCTTTCACAGCCGGGTCGTCAGGTGCTTCGAGGAGAGCGACGTCCCGCTGGAGCACCTCCCCTCGGGGATCGACACCATGACCGTGGTGGTCCACGCCTCCCACTTTCTGGATCGGGAGCAGGAGGTGCTGGCCCGCCTGGCCCGCGTCGCCAGGCCGGACACCCTGGACATCGAGCCGGGGCTGGCCCTGATCGCCGTCGTGGGGCGCGGCATGAAGTCCCGCAGCGGGACGGCCGCCAGGATATTCACGGCCCTCGCAAAAGTGCGCGTCAATGTGCGCATGATCGACCAGGGGGCCTCCGAGCTCAACGTGATCGTCGGGGTGCTGAACGAGGACTTCGAGCGGGCGATCCGCTCCATTTACGGCGCGTTCGTGGAGGAGGACCCGCCGGACTGAGGCCTCCGCCGCCTGAAGAAGGCGGGTGAAAACCCGCGTTGACGTTCGGCAAGGAGCACGACCAACATAGAGCCAGCGAGTCGGAGGCATGAGGCATACTTTGAAGAGAGGACCTCCCAGAGCCATACCCGACACTATCAAAAAGTCTCGTGATAGCGTAATGAAACAGCTCGATGATCCTGTTTCATTACGCTTAACCCTCATCCGCTATATGTCGTTTGTCTCATTCAGCAGGGGAAGGGGCTGAATCGAATGGGTTTCAGTTTTCAGCGTTCCTTCCATCAATTCGATGTACTGCTTCATGGTTAAGGTGGGACGAAATTCATTGATAATCTTCCGAGCACGTTCCGACTGATTACGCAAAAGCTTCCACGCAGTTAACGCAAAAATTTTAGCGGGGACCACATATGCTTCGTAGGGATCATCCACGAAAACATCGGGACTGTGAAAGACACCTCGAAAACCTCCTGTGTTAAATTGCAGAAGTGGCATAAGACAACTGACGTCCCCATAATCCCCCGAACTTGTGGAGTGAAACTCAGGGCCAGTACAAGTTACAGGCGTATCCCCGCAGACCTCCGCCAGCGCCTCGCCAACAACACTGGCGTCTTTAACGGGAACAATTGGCAGGTTCCCTGGAAGCGTTGTAATGGTCAGGCCACACCCTGCAGCGATAGCGCCCCCCCTCATAGATCGATCGACCTTCCTGGCCGCATCGAGATAAGCCTCTATGGTCTTACCTCTGACGGAGTATTCCAAACGGACGTCATCAGCGATGATATTTGCTGCAGTCCCTCCCTTGGTCAAGACACCATGCACCCGGATGGTGTCCTGATCGCGGAAACTCTCCCTCTGAATATTAACGGCGTGCATGGCAATCTCCGCAGCATTCATCGCATCAATGCCGTTTTCCGGCGCGCCGGCAGCGTGGGCAGCACGTCCATGAAATTGTATAATTTTCGTTAGAAATCCGTTACAGGATCGATTGGCAATGAGATATTTTTTCACAGTTCCGGCATGGTGTCCCACAACCAGAGAGATATCGTTAAGAGCCCCGATGCGCAGCAGTTCACATTTTCCACATCCATAACGAATCATGCCCTTTTCGCGCATTTCGTTACGTTTCTCAACCTCTACGTATTCCTCTGCCGGAACGCCGAAAAAGGCTACATCACCACAAAGGCCAGCGCGAACATCAGGTGCACTGAGAGCAATAGCGGCGCCAAACACACCGGTGAGTTGAGCGTTGTGACCGCAACAGTGTGCGGCTCCGGTCTCTGGATTGGCAGCGGCAGAGGCCGGTATCGGCAGTGCGTCAAGTTCTCCCATCAAACAGATAGTTGGCCCGTCAAAAAAACCATGAAGGTAGCTTTTAACACCTGTGACGGCCAGGTGCTCCTGCGTCTCCAGTCCCAGCGCCCTCATTTTTTCTGCAAACTTGCCCGCCGTCCGATGTTCCTGAAAGCCCAGTTCAGCATGGCGCCAGAGGTCATCTCCAAAAGAAATAAGTTCATCGCTATGGCCATCGATAATCTCACAAATCCTTTTTTCTATTTCTTCCATGTTTACCCCTCCTAAAAGACGCCTGATAAATATGCTGAAAATTTCGGATAATGCCTGAATTAGGTTCAGGTGGATCGAACACAATTCAACGACTGAACATCCTCCAAAGGTAAATACAGATAAGGCCTAGGAGGATAATCCACAAAGCAAAGTCTAAAATGCTGTTTTTGCCAACCAATGAGACACCATATAGCGTCACTTCCATGCCCCTCCCTCGCCAATAATCACTCCAGCGTGCTCGTCTCAGCAGTCCCCCTTACGCTTTTATGTGTAATAATACGTCCATTGGGATAAAATGAGCAACTAGATATATAACTTTAATATATAGCTTCTAATCCATCTGGGTTATATCACGCAATAAATAATTGCTCAACATCGAGACGAAGTTTTTGGCCACTTGGGAAATGGACGTACTCTCGTCAATCAGCCAACCTATTTCGGAGTAGATGG
Organism: Fretibacterium fastidiosum; assembly: GCF_000210715.1. Classification (GTDB taxonomy): domain Bacteria; phylum Synergistota; class Synergistia; order Synergistales; family Aminobacteriaceae; genus Fretibacterium; species Fretibacterium fastidiosum. The sequence goes on along the minus strand of NC_021038.1, from coordinate 2,678,544 downwards.
TGCAGTTCTCAAGCGGAAGGAAACGCCAGCGACGATTATGCTTCGTCTCATACGGCCCTGCACCGGATTCAAGATTTCGTGAATCCAGAACGTAGCCATTCGTTACATCCAGGAGTTCGTACATCGTAGCGCGGGAATCCACGATAAAGCGATTGCGTGGCACCGGGAGTCCAAGTCTTGACAGGATGTCAGCATAGGGACCGTTATGCAGACTCTCGTGAAGAATCATGGGGTAATTCCTCAGAAGATCTGGCGTGATGTTCTGCCCCTCATAACCATAAAGAGGATTATTCTCACTTATATTTACGCCAATTTGAAGCATAGCGATGGGGCGGTAGAGCAAACTCATTGTAGAAAACTGCTCAAGGTTGTTATTGCGATAACAACTCCACAAACGAACGACACCAAGATCGGCCGAGTTGTTATGAATCATCTCAAGCATATTTCCGCCATAGTCTTCCAAAATAGCGAGGTTGATGCCGCTTGAGCGATAGCGGCGTTCCAGCGCAGCGATGATGTCACTGATGTAGAAAAAGCCGTTGCTGATTACAGTAAATGTCAAAGGAGCCGTGCTTCCGTTTGCATTGCGCATGGCGTAGAGTTGCATGAGTTGTCTGTTGATGGGGGTGATATAAGCGATAAACAATTTCCCAAATGAAGTCAAGGTAACCCCCTTGGAAGTCCTGTTGAATATCTTGTTGTTAAACTCATCCTCAACGCTCATGATGGCGTTGGAAAGCGCAGACTGAGATATAAAAAGGTTTCTTGCTGCCATGTTTATCGAGCCCGCTTGCGCCGTTTCAATAATGTACCGAATCTGGTTGTTTGTCATAAATTCCGCCCCCCATTACAACTTGGACATATTAAGAACATCTATAAACCATATTACCACATCCACAACGGCATGTGCTACTATGATGACATCTTGCAGGATATGCTAATTTATGTCAGCTGACGAAAATCAAAGGGGGCGTGTAAAATGACGAATTCTATAGTCACACGTATTGCAGGGAATTGTCAGAAAAGACTTATGCAAAGATTAGCTGTGTGTGCAACGGCTGTTCTGTCCATCTTCTACTTCCATCCCCACGTCTGTACCGCAGCTGAGGATACCATTGTTGTGGCTTTGACCAACGAACCCAATTCTTTAACATCCTGTGAACACGACTCTCTGATGGGGGTGCAGATGAACCTTCTTACGTACAATGGGTTAACCCGTATCGACATGAAAACGCTTCAGCCTGTATGCGATTTGGCTCAAAGTTATACACAGGAAAGTGATACGGTCTGGGTTTTTAAATTGAGGGAAGGTGTGCTTTTCCACAATGGGGATAAAATGACCGCGGATGACGTTATGGCTACAATCCAGTACGCCAAGAAGTTTCCCAACAGCAAGAACTACACAGCTTCCATGCAGAAGATCGAGGCTGTTGATCCGCTCACGGTAAGAATTACAACTTTTGCCCCCAATCCCAACCTCCTCAACGACCTAGCGTACCACTTCAACTTTATCCTGCCCAAGTCGTTGATTGACTCAGGGAATGATTTCAACGTAAATCCTGTGGGAACTGGTCCTTACAAATTCACAAGATGGAACAAGGGAAATTCCATCGCCTTCGAGGCCTTTGACGAGTACTTCGACGCTGAAAGAAGGGCCTCCATCAAGACGTTGCGCTTCGTCATGATTCCTGAGGGCACGACGCGCACGATGTCCCTTGAGTCGGGCGAGGTCGATTTCGTCTATGACATTGCACCCAACGACATCGCGCGCTTGCTCGCGACGGATGGTATTGCTGTGGCTAACGTAACGAGTGTCGAAAATTTCTTTCTGCATCTCAATTGCGTCTCCACACCCTTTAAGGACGTCAATTTAAGGAAGGCCATCGCCTATGCCATCAATCGTGAGGAAATCATCGCCGGCGCTCTCAGCGGTCACGGTACGCCAAGTTATTCCTGCGTCTCCATGGGCTACAAGGAATCCTCCCTGGAGAACGCTTACAGCTTCAATCTGAATAAGGCTAAGGAATATATGGGCGCCTGGGGCGGCGATCCTGCTTCCGTAACGCTTGACGTCATCTGCAGCAATGAGACGAAAAAGGCGATTGCCACCATCATGCAGGATGAACTCTCGCAGATAGGCATCAAGGTCACCGTAAACGAGATGGATGCAGCCTCCTACCAAGCTGCAATGACGACGTTGAACTTAACTGCGGCAATCGTATCCTGGTCACCGTCCAATGCCATGACGTACATTCAACGTTTTCAGACCTCTCGTCGCGATGCCGTTCCAAGCAGTTTCGCCGATCCTAAAACAGACGAGGTCCTGTCAAAAATCAACGTATGCATGGACGAAAAGAAGCGGACAGCGATGATCCACGATGCTATCGGCCTCATCAATGACATGTGTCCGTTTGTTCCAATTTATCAGGTCGATTACTTCCGAGCGCACAACGCCAATTTGAAGAACGTCGTATGCAGTGCTACGGGATACGTAGATTTCAGCGTCATGTCCTGGTAGTCCTGTCTCGTAGAACGGGCGCGATTTTCGCCTGCTATGGTGAAAAGCCTCAGCTGCCGCTTGAGCCGAGGCTTTTCCCTCAAAAATGGCTGCAGCACGGAGGGAGCACTACGATGGGGCAATACGTTCTTAAACGAATGATCTGTATGGTTCCTGTGGTTCTTGGCGTGACGCTGCTGGTTTTCCTCATCATGCACCTTGCCCCTGGGAATCCCGCTCATTTGATTCTTGGAGAAAATGCGTCACAGGAACAAATTGTTCAGCTTGAGGAGCAAATGGGCTTGAATAAACCTCTGACGATACAATATTTCAATTACCTCACAAAGCTTCTTCGTGGCGATTTGGGCATCTCATACGCCAATGGAACATCGGTAACAAGCGAGATCATGGCGCGATTCCCCTATACGTTGGCTCTAACGCTTGTAGCGGCAATCACGTCCTTGATCCTGGCCTTGCCGCTGGGAATATTGGCCGCTGTCAAACAGAATACATGGGTTGACAACACAAGCATGATTGTCTCCTTGATTGGCATATCGATGCCAATTTTCTGGCTGGCACTGATGTTGATTCTGCTCTTTTCGCTAAAACTCGGATGGTTCCCCGTGTATGGGGCCAACTCCTGGCGGAGTATTGTCCTGCCGGCAATCTCTCTTGGTTTTATGAACATGGCCTCCATTTCCAGGACAACTCGTTCTTCCATGGTGGAGACACTTCGTCAGGATTATATCCGCACGGCCTACGCCAAAGGCCTTTCAAATCGCACCATCGTTATGCGCCATGCATTCCGGAACGGTATGCTTCCTACAATTACGGTTATCGGCCTGCAAATAGGCGAAATGTTGGGTGGATCTGTACTTACCGAGACCGTCTTCGCATGGCCCGGCGTGGGCCGATTGATGATTCAGTCAATCAGCGCAAGGGACACGCCGATGGTCATGGGGTGTATCGTCCTGATGACGGTCTGCTTCTCCTTTGTCAATTTGACCGTTGATCTGATCTATGGCGCTGTCGATCCCAGGGTTCGGACGATGTATCGATAGGAGGCACTGTTATGAGGAGCGTTCACGAAAAAATTACAGAGGAAGATCAGGCGCCGCTTCCTCCTCGGAATAGCCTTGCCAAGGACGCCTTTTTGCGGTTATGTCAGAACAGGGCGGCCCTTGCAGGACTTATTTTCCTGGTTTTTCTGACTTTAACAGCCGTCTTTGCCGACACTCTCTTTGATTACCAGGCCACATGCGTAAAACAGAATATTCTCGCCAGGCTTCAGTGGCCATCTCTGCAGCATTGGTTCGGGACTGATGAATATGGGAGGGATTTTTTGGCTCGCATCGTGCATGGCAGCAGAGTCTCTCTTTCGATAAGCTTTATCGCTGTCGCTTTCGGCCTTCTGCTTGGAGGACTCCTTGGCGCTGTTGCCGGTTACTTTGGCAGAACGATTGATAATCTCATCATGCGTCTCTGTGATGTTTTCCTGGCAGTCCCCATGATGTTAATGGCTATCGTCATCGTGGCGGCGCTGGGCGCCAGTATCAGAAACCTCGTTATTGCACTCGCGGTCGCCTCGGTGCCAACCTTCGCGCGTATTGTGCGCAGCGCTGTTTTGACCGTGCGTGATATGGATTATGTCGAGGCGGCGCGCGCCGTTGGAGTCAAAACGCGGCGCATGCTCCTTCGCCATATTCTGCCGAATTGCATTGGCCCCATTATCGTTCAAACGACGTTGCGAGTTGCAGCAACGATTTCCAACACAGCTGCCTTAAGTTTCTTGGGACTTGGCGTCGCCGTTCCCCGCCCGGAGTGGGGGGCGCTCCTCGCCAGCGGAAGGAATTTCATACGTGATAACAGCTATCTTGCCTGCATTCCTGGAATCTGCATTATGTTAACAATTCTTGCCATGAATCTGTTGGGCGACGGGCTGCGCGATGCACTTGATCCGAGAATGAAATAGAGGAGGGACACAATGCGAGAGGACAAGTCTGAATACGCATTGGAAATTCAGGACCTTACGGTAGAATATCGCACTCGTGGGCAGACTGTATATGCCGTGAATGGCTTGAATTTGAAGGTGCGCCATAGACAAACGCTGGGGTTCGTCGGGGAAACTGGAGCAGGCAAAACGACGACAGGATTATCCATCCTGAATCTTTTGCCACAGCCTGCTGGTCATATCACGCACGGAAATATCTTTCTTCATGGCAAAAACGTCCTTGAGATGAGTGAGACGCAGCTTCAGGAGATGCGTGGAAAGGAGGTCTCCATGATCTTCCAGGATCCTATGACCTCTTTGAATCCTGTGCTCCGCGTCAATCTTCAAATTGCAGAGGTGATCGAAAAGCACGAGCACATCTCTTCAGAACGAGCCTTTCAACGAGCTGGCGATATGTTGGAGCTGGTCGGCATCCCACGGGAGCGCGGTGATGAGTATCCACACCAGTTTTCCGGAGGAATGCGTCAACGGGTGGTCATTGCCATGGCGCTCGCCTGTGACCCTGAACTCCTTATCGCAGATGAACCTACAACAGCACTGGACGTTACCATTCAGGCTCAGATCCTGGAGCTGATGAAAAAACTGCGCGACCACAACAACACTTCCATGCTGATGATCACCCATGACCTGGGCATTGTAGCCGAGATATGCGACTGCGTATCCATAGTCTATGCCGGACGAATTGTGGAGTATGGAGCTTTGGCCGATATTTTTGATCATACAATGCACCCATACACCAAGGGATTATTCGATTCCCTTCCGGACATGACGAATCGACAGGCAAAGTTAAAGCCTATAAGGGGATTGATGCCGGACCCCAGCAAACTCCCCAAAGGTTGTTCGTTCGCTGACCGATGTGATTACGCAATGAAACAATGTTATACCGAAGCACCATTAACGTTCTATCGTACGGAAGAGCATTACGTGAGCTGTCACCTCTACAATGCTGAAAATGTTTTGAAGGGCAGTGTGCTGTGATATGAGTAGAAAACTCGTTAAAGCAGAACGTCTGAAGAAATACTTCCCGAGTTCGCGCGGCACGGTTCATGCAGTTGATGACGTCTCCTTCACCATTGGGGTGGGCGAGACATTGGGCGTGGTTGGAGAATCCGGTTGTGGAAAGTCTACACTGGGGCGTACGCTTATTCGTCTTCAGGACCCAACCGCAGGGACGATCTATTTTGACGGAGAGGATATTACGACACTGGATGATAGACAGCTGTGGGGAAAACGGCGAGAGATGCAGATGATCTTTCAGGATCCCTTCTCCTCTCTGAACCCTCGCATGACGATAAGCCAGACGATTGAAGAACCTCTCGTCCTTTACAATATCTGCCACGGTCGCATGGAGAGGCAAAAGATGGTGACTGAATTAATGGACACGGTGGGATTGGCTCGACGACTTTACAACGCGTATCCCCACGAGCTTGACGGCGGACGCCGTCAGCGAATTGGTATAGCCCGTTCTCTAGCCCTAAGTCCGAAACTTATCGTCTGTGACGAACCGGTATCCGCCTTGGACGTCTCCATCCAGGCGCAAATTTTGAACCTGATGCAGGAACTCCAGGAACAGTTTCACTTGACCTACATGTTTATAACCCATGACCTCAGCGTTGTGCATCACATCTCAAACGACATCATGGTTATGTACCTCGGACAAACCGTTGAGAAGGCTCCGGCAGAAATACTGTTCAAAAACCCAAGGCATCCCTATACTAAGGCTCTGCTCTCT
>NC_021038.1:2670079-2671279 GCF_000210715.1 Fretibacterium fastidiosum | reverse complement strand
GAGGCGAGAAGGAGAATTAAGAGAGCGAGATGTACACGTATGAAGAGATCAAGCCGCAAAACAAACAAGATGCTTTTGCAGCCATGTACCTGTGTATCACCAGGAGCATCAGGGATTTGTGTGGACAAAAGATTGGCGAACGGATCATCCGCGAGGCTGTCCGCCGCGCTGGGCATGACAGCGGAATGGCTCAACGTCAACGACTGTTAAAGGATGGATTGAAAACCAATATCCAAAATCTTTATCATTGTGACTGTGACGTTGTGGCCGACCCACGCTTCCGAGAAAACGAAATTTTTAACGAGGAAGAGCGCCAGATATGGGAAGTGTACACCTGCCCATTGGCGGATTATTGGACCCGTCGAGACGGCTGGAAAGAGGGCAGCTTTTACTGTGAAGAATATCAACATGCCCGTGTCCTCGCTTTCACTGACGGCGTCGGCCAGGTGAATCTTTCCACACTGCTGACATGTCCAAGAGACAACTGCTGCCGTTTCTCCGTTTATTTCAGGGAGGCAAACATGTCCCCTGAAAGGGCAAAAGAAGCCTTCGCTCATTGTGATCCTTCATACTGCGCCCCCGCCTCAATTCCAAGTAACACCAACCTTGATGAAAGCATCTGTCGCATGACCATTGCGCTCTATTGCCGATTAATGGAAACTGCCGAAGACTTATGTGGGCAAGATGGCGTCTGCGCGGCGGCAGAAGGGTTGAAGCGCTGGGCGCTAGTGGCCCTCCAAACTTTGCATCTTCAGGCAGAGCACACCCTGCTTCCCATGAACATGGACTTTGTAAGGCTGAATTTTCCACTTGCATTGGACCCCGATGTTGATGGCGCTATCTGGGGAAAGCATAAGACGGGTCAGGCCATGGAGATCATGAAGAAGTTGGTTTTATATCCCATAGCAAAAGCCTGTAAGGCATAGAAGATATACCGACAGAACTCTTAAGAAAGACAGGTGCAAAAATGTGTACTTATGAAGAACAATGCGTCATGGATCTTTCTGATAATTACACTCTTCTCTACTCATTTATCGGCCGAGAGCTATTGGACGCCTTTGGAAAGGATGGAGAACGGGTATTGCGTGAGGGAACACGCCGTTATGGTCACGACCGCGGCGAGCATTCCCGAAAGCGCCATATTGATCTTGGAGTTAAAATTAATATGAAAAGTCTTTTTTCAATTGGAGGCGACCTGCC
>NC_021038.1:2664194-2668917 GCF_000210715.1 Fretibacterium fastidiosum | reverse complement strand
GAAGATAACAGAAACAGCCTGCGCAATTTCACCGTCATTAGCATCAATAACAGGAGCGGTAGCCGCTATAGCAGAGCCCCCACAAATTGAGGAGCCCACGCCGATAAGCGTCGCTGTTTTTGCGGGAATCTTCAGGAGCCTTTGTAGAACAAACGCGACAATCAGCGACGTTGCAATTGTAAACACAATCACAGGCAAGGAGGTGACACCAATCTTTCCAAGGGTTGACAGATTGAGGCCAAACCCCAACAGTACAACCGCAAGTTGAAGCACTTTTTTAGAAGTAAACGCAACGCCATATTTCAAGTCAGCCCTAAGCGGAACCCCCAGGACCAAAATCATACTCATAAGAATCGCCAGGACAGGTGCTCCCATAAGGGCAAAAACGTCCGTTTGTTTTACAATAAAACAAGCTATCACTGCTATCACCAGGCACAAGGTGACGCCAGGAATTATTTTTTTGATGTCCTTCATCAATAGTACTCCCTTTTGCACGTTGCTAACGATAGAACAATTTCGTGCCAATGTTATCTGCCGTAGCCTTCTCAAAATACAATTGGCCAAGTGCAATATCGCTAGTGGAAAGCCCACGGTGCCAGAAGAGAATCTTTTCGTCATCTGACTCACGTCCGGGCTTTTTACCTGAAACGATCTCGCCAAGTTCTGCGTACAGAGTCTTTTGCGTCAATTTTCCCGCACGGACATGAGGGCTGAGACTCCCCAGTTTCCCACCTTCTTTGCATTGGTTCCAGTCGTCCACCACAACCTTATCCATTACATCGGTTAAGGATATCTCATTCGCACAGATTGTACCATAAGGAACAACCAAGTTGCCAGGTCGAACCCACTCAGTCTTCAAAAGCGGTTGTGGCTCGGTCAGGCGTGTGGCCTCCACCATAATGTCAGCCCCTTCCAAACACTCTTGACTGCTGTGGGTTAACGTTATTTTTTTATGAATACGTTCTTCCAGCTGCGCTGCAAAAGCCTCCATAGATTCCTGACGTTTGCTGTTAATGCGTATCTCATCGAAATCAAAAAGATGATCCAACAGGACAACGTTCCAAAATGCAGTACCGCGACTGCCGAGATGCCCCAGGATTTTGTTCTTTTTCTTCGCCAGATATTTTGCGCCAACGGCTGTAACAGCTCCGGTTCGCATAGAAGTGATCGCTGTCGCATCGATAACGGCATACGGCGCTCCCGTCTCGGGGTCAAAAAGATTCAACAACGCCATCTCTGAGGGAAGGTTCTTCTTGTAGTTATACACATAATCGCCAACGACCTTGACCCCCACTGCCCGTTTAGGTTCAATGTACCCCCGCAGAACATTAAAATGTCCGTTATACTCCGAGTTGGGATTGATATGCACCCTGGGCTCTATAGAGGTCTTGCCCTCCCCCTGCGCTGCCAGGCTTTCTTCTATAGCTTGAATGATTTCTTCGTCGTCCAAGTGGATGCTCTCTATGTCCTTTGAACTTAAATATAAAATTTCCATAACCATCACCCTCAATCTATATTGGCACCACTAATATTTGTCCCTGTATTCGCCTTGGATTTCACGATTGAAGAACGTTTTCAAGAACGCGCACAGTTGTAGAACAAACACGCTCAAAACAACAAACGCACCTACAGCAGAGAGTTGTCTTGCGCCATCAACCCCACGGACACCGCCCGCGAAAGCTCCCATGATAACGGAAACCGCCCCGATGATGATACCCCAAACCAATTTCAGGGAGCCGGGGGCCTCGTCCGATGTGCGGTCGCTTGAAACGCACAGAGAGGCCAGGGTATGCGTGATAGAATCGGCAGCCGTGCTAAACGACAGGAGAAGTGTCACCATAACAACCGGAATCAGAACGATGCCGAGATTCATCGGCAAGTGTTGCAAAAATCCCCATACCGCCGCAGTCGCTCCGTTTTCTTTGAGGATGCTCACCAGGTCAACAACACCGTTCATCTGCCAATTCAGCGCTGTGCCGCCCCAGACTGAAAACCACACCAAGCCAAATATTGACGGAAGTATCCAGTTGATGATCATGAACTCCCGAATCGTCCTTCCATAGGAAATTTTTGCCAAGAACAATCCCATCACTGGCGCATAAGCGATCCATACCGTCCAATCAAACAGCGTCCACCAGGCAGTCAAGGCCTCTCCTCCAATATCTATGGGATCAAGTCCCCAAAGCCAAAAATTGTTCAGCCATTCCCCAAGCCCAATAGGAAGCGTTTTGCATATCTCGACGATAGGCCCCGTGAAGAACAGGACAATGAGAAGGGCATAGAATATTTTGCTGTTAAGCGTTGCCAACTTCTTGATACCTTTATCAAGGCCCGTATAAGCGGCCCCCGTGAAAATAGTCGTTGTGATAATCCCCAACACAATCCAGGTCATGGTCCCGGTCTCCATGCCGTAGGCCACCTTGAAGCCGTTAATGACAAATGCCAGCCCCGTCCCCAAGCCACATGCCATGCCAAGAACGATACCAATCGTGCAGAGTGTGTCCACAAGGCTGGCGACCGCAGGACTGTCCGCCCAATGGCCAATAACAGGTTTAATTGTGGCAACGACCGAGAAATTCTCCTTCTTGTTAAAAAACAGATACGCGATCAAAAGGCCGGTAATACAATAAAATGCATAGGGGACAAAGGTCCAGTTGTAGAAGCACCTTCCCATGGCAAAACGGGCTGCCTCCACCGTCTGCGGCTGAATGCCCAATGTATCCAGTTCACCGTAGACGTTGCCAAAATAAACCATTGGCTCATTGATTCCCCAGTTGACGATACCGACGGAGATGCCACCGGTCAAAGCCATGGCAAACCACGTCCTGAATGGATACTTAGGCTGAGCGTCCGGTCCACCGATGCGTATGTTTCCAATCCTGCCAAACGTGACGAGGACAATGGCAAACAGGCAAATGACTGCGATAATTTGATAAAGCCAGCCGAAATTCAAAAGTGAAAAGCGGAAAACAGCCCTGCACGCCGACTTCAGCCAATCATTTTTTAAAATCCCGACAATAATAGCGAGGGTCATAAACAGAAACGAAGGATAAAAGACCCCCTTGCGAAGAGTACGTTTCACTCGCATTTCTTTTTGCTCCAACATTTATTTCCCCTCCTGTATTCATCAAAATATGTTCAACTGTTTTTCAGACCTAATAGTCCGCCAGAACGCAGAAACTCGTGCGTGCGTTCAATATGGCTATGGTCGCACGTACTTCCTCAACCGTCGCATAATTCCCTACAGCGACAGAATGAGAATGGAGCATGTTGTCGTTGAAGCGCGTTATAGACTCCTTCGTAACTTTCTTATCCTTATTCCAACCGACCCCACGATTACAACCATAAATTGGCACACCTCTCGCAGACAGCTCAAAGACCAGCTTCCGCCCTTCAATCAAGCGCGACATGACTTCGTCAGGAACCGAAACTGTCCACATATCGCAGCTGATTCGCTTGACGTCATTCACGGTCAATCTCGAGCCAGTGAGTTTCACTTCCCTGTTCAAACTCTCACTCCCTTCCCTGCGGATTGCTTATGAAATTCGTTATTTTACCAGTAAGTTTAGTTTATCTCGTGAACTACTTATTGTAAAATAGTAATTAATGGATGTATCATAAGGTAAAGCAAATACATCTAAAATCTTGTAGGAATTATTTTAACTTTAGGATTCTCGAAGGGAGAAACGCTCAAGATGACTCTTCGTGAAATGCATATCTTCATAGAGGTTTGTAAAACCGGCAGCATGACCGAGGCAGGACGACGCCTTTTTATCTCTCAGTCCACTGTCAGCCAGGTCATTCTGGCCCTTGAAAAGCAGTATCACTTGAAGCTTTTTGAGCGAAACAAGAAAAGGTTGATCATTACCGAACAGGGCAAAATAATGCAAAATAGTTGCATAAAAATTTTATCCGAGGTCGAAGAATTGGAATATAGTCTGAGTCATATGGGACAAAAGCATATACGCGTTGGTACAACGCTGATTTCCTCCAGCAGTGTTCTGGATCAAATCTGGAGTGCATACCACCTCGCCTGTCCCGATGTTCGTACTCAAATTATCGTCGAAGACAATGAATCCTTGGTGTACAAGCTTCAAAATCATGATTTAGATGTTGTCATTACCGAGCAAAACGTTGAAGCCAGAGATATGTTTTGCAGGAAGTTTGCGGAGGACGTATTCGTCCTTATCTGTGCGGAAGGAAACGAGTTTTTTAACAGGGACAGGATTCAGCTCAATGAATTGCACGGGAAGCAGCTCATTACCCGCGAGAGAGGGAATCCTACGAGGGAATTAATTGAGCAAGTCATGGCTGAACAGAACATTCTTATTCATCTCATTGAATTTAATAACATTGACATCATCAAGGCAGAGGTCATAAAAAAGCATGGCATCGCCATCATGGCACGTCGTCTTCTCGTTCAGGAACTGCAGCGTAGACTTCTACGGGCAATTCCAATCGCAGACCTCAAGAAAAAACGCTCCTTCTACGTTCTCTCACAAATTCATTCGCTCTCGAATCCCATCATCGAACAATTCATCAAAATTTGCCAGTCTATCGCATAGAGCCCATTTCTCGCCTGGCACCAACGGAAAATGTCATAACGCTTGAATCTTTGGTGGTTATTCACCAGCTGAGTGAACATCCACCTTAAATATTGAATGCTATGCGTGTAAGTTCTTATCCTAAAGACATTCTGATACCAAATCGCGTTTAATATGGA
>NC_021038.1:2658841-2663851 GCF_000210715.1 Fretibacterium fastidiosum | reverse complement strand
TATGAAAAAGCATTAGGCGCTCCGTTTCTCGGCTCAGGATTGTTTCTACCTGCACAAGCCCGACCTTCCGGAGCCACTTCCACAGGGGTGCTGAACGAGGACTTCAAACGGGCGATCCGCTCCATTTACGGCGCGTTCGTGGAAGAGGACCCGCCGGACTGAGGCATCCAAACGGAAAACGGTCTATAATAACTTTACGGGACCTGTGCCCATGGCGTCCCGAAAGCGCCTTCGGCACAGACGCCAAGACGCCGGAACAGAACGGAGAGGATTATTTTTGGACGCTGTTTTCGACAAGGACAAGTACAGGATCGGAAACTTCTCCATCGGCGGAGAGCTTGCCGTCGCGGCGGGCCCCTGCTCCCTGGAGAGCCTTGAACTCGGCCTCGAGGTGGCCCAGACCATGAAGCGCCTGTGCCGCGAGCGGGGCCTTCCCTACGTCTTCAAGGCGTCCTTCGACAAGGCCAACCGCACCTCCATCCACGCATGGCGGGGGCCGGGTCTGGAGAAGGGACTCGAACAGCTCGAGACGATCAAGGAGACTGCGGCCGTGCCCATCCTTACGGATATCCACGAGAGCCATCAGGCCGAGCCCGTCGGGCAGGTGGCGGACGTCATTCAAATCCCCGCCTTCCTGTGCCGCCAGACGGACCTGCTGGTGGCCGCTGCGAGGACCGGAAAGATCATCAACCTCAAAAAGGCCCAGTTTCTGGCCCCGGAAGACATGGAGTACGCCGCGGCGAAGTGCCGCGAGGCGGGGAACGATCGCGTCATCCTGTGCGAGCGCGGCACCGTGATGGGCTACCACCACCTCGTCGTCGACATGACGGCCCTCGTGACCATGCGGAACCTGGGGTATCCCGTCATGTTCGACGCCACGCACAGCGTGCAGCGGCCCGGCGGCATGGGCGGCATGAGCGGCGGGGACAGTGCGCTGGCCCTGCCCCTGGCGCGGGCGGCGGCGGCCGTCGGAATCGACGTCCTGTTCGCCGAGACGCATCCCGATCCCAAAAAGGCTCGAAGCGACGGGCCCAACATGATCCCCCTGAACGAGATGGGCGCTTTCCTGGATCAGGTGCTGGCCATCCACAGGGCGCGACGGGCGCTGCCCGATGGGCTGAGGCAGGGCGAGGACGCCCCGGGACGTGGAAGGGAAGGGGGCGAGGCGAGATGACGTCGGCACTTCCGTGCGAGAGACCCGGAGAGCGGCGTTCGGACCAGGAGCTCCTGGAGGCGGGACGCCGGCTCATGAGGACCGAGGCCGCTGAGATCCTGCGGGCAGCGGACCGGGTCGGGCCGGAGTTGACGCGCGCGGCCCACGCCGTCCACGAGTGCAGCGGTCGGGTCGTCGTCGTTGGGCTCGGCAAGTCCGGACACGTGGGGCGCAAGATATCGGCCACGCTGGCGTCGCTTGGGACGCCGTCCTTCTTCCTGCACGCCGCCGAGGCCTCCCACGGGGATCTGGGCATGGTGCGGCGGGAAGACGTGGGGCTCTTCATCAGCAACAGCGGGACCTCCATGGAGATCGTGGCGCTGCTCCCCCACTTCCGCCGGCTGGGGGCGATGATGATCGCCATCACGGGGGGGCTTGAATCCCCCCTGGCGCAGCATGCGGACATCGTCCTCAATTCGCGCGTCGAGAAGGAGGGCGATCCGCTGCAGCTGGCCCCCATGAGCAGCACCACGCTGCAACTGGCCCTGGGCGACGCGCTGGCGGCGATGGTGACGCTGCTGCGGGGACTGAAGCGCGAGGACTTCGCCCTGTTTCATCCGGGCGGGGCCCTAGGGCGACGGCTCCTGACGCGCGTCCGCGACGTGATGGGCGGCCCCGGCCAGCTGCCCGCGGTGCCGTGCGGCGTCTCCGTACAGGACGCGCTGTTCTCCATCACCAGCAAGGGGTACGGCGCCACCTGCGTCGTGGACGAGGACGGGAGGCTGTGCGGCATCTTCACGGACGGCGACCTGCGCCGCCTGATCGGGCGGCGGGGAACGGACGCCTTTCTCGTGAGGATCGAGGACGCGATGACGAAGAACCCCAAGGGCATCAGCCCGGACGCGCTGGCAGCGGAGGCCATGCGCGTCATGGAGCGGGAGGAGATCAGCGTGCTCGTGGCCCTGGAGGACGGACGCCCCGTGGGGATGCTGCACGTCCACGACCTCCTGAAGTCCGGCATCGCGTGAGGCCCATCCCATGAACGTCAAAAAAATCCTGGGGGTCATCCCGGCCCGGTACGCCTCCTCCCGCCTGCCGGGCAAGCCCCTGGCCGACATCTGCGGCAAACCCATGATCCAGCACGTCTATGAGCGCACCATGGCGGCCCGACGCCTTACGTCCGTCGCCGTAGCGACGGACGACGAGCGCATCGCGTCCGCCGTGAGGGCCTTCGGCGGGTGCGCCGTCATGACCTCGCCGGATCACCCCAACGGAACGAGCCGTGCGGAGGAGGCCCTCCGCATCCTGGCCCCGGACGCGGACGCCGTCGTCAACGTCCAGGGGGACGAGCCTCTGCTGGACCCGGCCACGATCGACGAGGTCGCAGCGCTCCTGGACGAGCCGGGCGTCTCCTTCGCCACGCTGTGCCGCCCCATGGCGGACGCCGACCGGGACAACCCCAACGCGGTGAAGGTCGTCATGGACCAAAACGGGGATGCGCTCTACTTCAGCCGCTCCCTCATCCCCTACCCGCGGAACAAGCCGCGCCTCCCCGTCTACTGCCACATCGGCCTCTACGCCTACACCGCGGATTTCCTTCGGCACTACGCCGTGCTCCCCATGACGCCGCTGGCGGAGGCAGAATCCCTGGAGCAGCTCAAAGCCCTGGAGCACGGACACCGGCTCCGCGTCAAGGTCACGGCCTCCAGCGCCGAGGGCGTCGGAGTGGACACGCAGGAGGACCTTGAGCGGGTGAGGACGATCCTGAGGGAGAGGTCCGGGGCATGAGGGGCGGCGCGACGAGGACGGAGGGGCCGATCCACGCCGCCCTAGCGCTGTACGACCCCAGGGGGACGTACAGCCAACACGCGGGCGTCGTGATGGCCTCCATCTTCGAGAACACGGAGAGCCCCGTCGTCGTACACGTGCTGCACGACAGCACGCTGACGGAGGAGGCCCGCGGAAAGTTCCTTCGCACGGCCGCGAAGTACGCGCAGGAGGTCCGCCTCATCGACGTCACCCCCTATCGAGACCAGCTGGACGCTCGGACGGTGGCCCTCGTTCAAGACGCCTGTTCCGTTGGGACGCTCTACCGCCTTCTCATCCCCGACCTGCTTCCCGTCGGCCGGGTCGTCTACCTGGACTGCGACACCCTGGTGAACCTGGACCTGCGGGAGCTCTGGGAGGTAAGCCTGGACGGGAACTGCCTTGCCGGTGCATTAGACCACCCTGGAAGAGGGCTTCGCCGCCTCTCCGCCGAGGCCCTTCGCGTGCGTCTGAACGGCGGAGACCCTGCCTCCTACGTCAACGCCGGCGTCCTGCTGATGGACCTGGACCGTATCCGAGAGCGGGGCAGCCTGTTTCAGGCCTCCATGGACTGGCTCGCCCACAGAGGACACACCGCCCGACTGGCCGACCAGGACATCCTCAACTCCCTGTTCAGAGGCTCCATCAAACTGCTCGACGACAGGTTCAACAACCGTCGTCTGGAGGAGGACCCCTCCAACTCCATCCTCCACATGATCAACGAGTCGAAGCCATGGCTGGGGCTGACGGGCCTTCTCTCCGAAAGGCTCTACTGGAGGGCGTACCTGCGCAGCGCCTGGGGCGAGAACACGACCCGCGACGAGCTGATCGACCTTCTGAGCCGCACCGCCTCCCACACGCCCTCCCTGCACCGCCACACGGCCCAATGCTGGCGGCGGATCGGTCTCAGGCTCCGGCGCGACATCCTCTGTGGCGAGCCGGTCCTCGCGGTTGGCCTCCTCGTTCGGGAGTTCCTTCATCGCCTCGCCGCAGGACTTCGCGGCGGGGCCCGTTAGGCATGGACGCCGGGCTGCCGCCCGTTGCGTTCCTGCTGCGCGACGCGGGAACGGGAGGGGCGGAACGGTCGTCCCTGCGGTTGGCGAACGCCCTGTCTCGCCGCGGGCTCTCCGTCTCCGTGCTGTTCCTGCACGCGCGCGGCCCCATGCTCGCGAGCCTCGTCCCCGAGGTCCGGGTCGTTGACCTCCACGGGTCCTTCCTGCGCCTCCTGAGCGAGGTTCGGCGCGGCGGGTTCGGCTTCCTGCTCCCCGTCTACACCGCCATGCGCGCCCTGCTGACGAAGGTCATCTTGCGAGGCCCCCTCCAGGTCATCCTGTCCCAGCGCAGCATGTTCACGATGGAGCGCGGCCCCCTCCAGACGCGCCTCCGCACCCTGCGCTACCGCCTGCTGGCGCCCCGCGCCGCCGCCTGCGTCTGCATCTCCCGCGGCGTAGCGGACGAGATGCGGTCCCTTGGTTTCCTCCCGCCCGAAAAAATCCACGTCATCTACAACGCCGTCGTCACGCCGGAGCTTCTCGCACAAATTCGTGCCGCGGCGAAGGCGTCCGCGCCACATCCATGGCTTGAGGCCGGACAGCCGCCCGTAGTCCTCGGTGCCGGACGCCTCGGGGACCAGAAGGACTTCTCGACGCTCCTGCGGGCCTTTGCCCGCCTTGCCCGGCGGAGGCCGGAGGTCCGGCTCATCGTCCTTGGAGAGGGGAAGGAACGCCCCCTGCTGGAACGCCGGATCGCGGAGATGGGGCTCTCGGACCGCACTGCGCTTCCGGGCTACGACCCCAACCCCTACGCCTGGATAGCGCGGGCCTCCGTCTTCGCCATCAGCTCCCGCTGGGAGGGGTTCGGCAACGTCGCTGCGGAGGCGCTGGCCTGCGGCTGCAGCGTCGTCTCGACGGACTGCCCCAGCGGCCCCGGCGAAATCCTGGCTCACGGGAAGTACGGCTGGCTCGTGCCTGTCGGGGACGACGAGGCCATGGCCGATGCACTGAACGACGCCCTGGTCCAGCAGGTTCGCGTGGGTGATGGGCACGGCCTTG
>NC_021038.1:2654070-2658685 GCF_000210715.1 Fretibacterium fastidiosum | reverse complement strand
CCGATGCACTGAACGACGCCCTGGCGAACCCCATGCCGGCCCCATCTCTGAGGGAACGAGCGTCGTACTTCTCGGAGGACCGCGCTGCAGAGGGGTGGCTCGCGCTGATGCGGCGCCTTAGCCGCTGACCTCCGGCTCCGTCCCAGAGCATACGGACCGTCCCGCCAAGGGACTGCCAGCCCGATAAAAACGTCTGGACCGATGATAAAAGTTGCTTTTTTCATACTCCGGTGGTATATGTCATGTAGGGTCCGAAAAAATATCCTTGATAGCTCTGCGTTTCCATTCTCCGGTTCCAGACAGCAGGCGGACACGGAGAAATTTAAATCCTACAGGAGGTCAGTCATGCCGTTCACAACCACCAACGATAACGTTTCCATTCACTATGAGGTGCATGGTCAGGGGAAACCACTGCTGTTCCTTCCAGGCTGGACCTGCACGACGCATTTTTTCTGCAAAAACGTGGAACCCCTGTCGAAGGACCATAAAGTCGTCCTTATGGATTTCCGCGGTCATGGGGAATCCGAGAAGGTGCTGTACGGACACCGCATTGCCCGCTACGCGATGGACGTCCTCAATTTGATTGAGGCGCTGGACCTGGATGAGGTGACCCTCGTCGGGTGGTCCATGGGAGCAGCCATCGCCTGGAGTTACCTTGAACTGTTCGGGCCGCGTCACGTCGAAAAGCTCGTCTGTATCGATCAGGCTCCGGCGCAGTATATCGGTCCGGACTGGACCTGGGGCCAGACGAGTTGCTACGATGCGGAGACGTTCGTGCGTACCTGCTGCGCCGCGGAGTTTTTGCCGCGTACCTCGGCCGAGGGTCTCGTTCACGGCTGCCTTCATCGGGAGCCGACCGTCGATGAGGTTACCACGCTTGCGGACGAGATATCCAAGTGCCCTCCCAGGGTACGCATCGAGATCATGCGTGACCATACGCATATCGACTGGAGAGACTTTCTGCCGAGGATAACGGTCCCCTCGCTCGTGCTCGTCGCCCGGAACAGCAAGGTCTTTCCCTGGCAGGGAAGCGCCTATGTGGGCGAGGCCATTCCCGGGGCGAAGACGGTCTTTTTCGAGAGTTCGGGGCACATGCTCTTCTGGGAGGAGCCGGACAGGTTCAACGAGGTGCTGTCGAACTTTTTGAACGCCTGACCACATATCCTGCAGGAAACGCCCGTGCTCTGCAACCAGTTCCTTAAGGACGGGAAGAACTGACGCGCTCCGCGGCTGAATCATTGAAAAAAACGCGGCATCCTGTATACTGAAGTCGGTCCCCCGGCGCGGGGGCTCAGTCCTGTGCGGCAAAGGCCCGTGAACCCTGTCAGGCCCGGAAGGGAGCAGCAGTAAGCGGTGTCCTTTGGGTGCCACGGGGTCGCTGAGTTCCCGCGACGGGGGACCCTCGTCCTCCGTAAAGGAAACTCGTTCGCCACGTCCTACGCCCCTTCCCTTCTCCCCACATTTTTCGCGTCTTATCGTATAATAAATCACTATAAACCTTACATTTCGAGGGGCCGGCTGCGCCCTCAGGAGGAGGGGCTTACCTTGCCCGAGAGATTAAACGACGTACTGGACGAACGTCTTCGCAAGGAGCCGGAGGCGCGGTGTCTCTGGTGGAAAGGGGCCTGGGGCAACCGCAGGGAGTTCCAGTCCCTCGCCGACGGCTGCACGAGATCGCTGGAGGACGCAGGATTCGGCTCGGGGCAGAGGCTTGCCGTGATGATGCCCAACAGCCCCATGACGGAAGCCCTGGCCCTGGCTGCATGGCGGCTTGGCGGTTCCTTCTGCCCGTTGAACGAGAAGGCCGGCGCAGCGTCCCTGCTCAAGACGCTGAACCTGCTTCAGCCCTTCGCCGTCGTCGTTTCCGAGGGCGTGAGCGGAAGCCTGACGGAGGCCATCCGCGACGCGGGCCTGTCCTGCGCCACGTTCCCCACCGAGGGGACGCCCCCCGCCCTCACCGGCCGGCCGGCCGAGCCTGAGGCCGAGGACCTGGCCGTCATCTTCTCCACCTCCGGCACCACCGGCGACCCCAAGGCCGTGCCCATCACCCACGCGAACCTGCTGGACCAGTGCCGCGGAATCTCCGAGGCCATCCCCACGCTGTCGGACAGGGACTCGTTCCTGACCGTCCTGCCGAACTTCCACGCCTTCGGCTTCACCGTCAGCATGTTGGCGTCCCTCCACGTCGGCGCCTCGCAGGTCGTCGTCCCCGGCTTCATGCCACCTCAGAACACCCTGCGGGCCATCCAGGAGGCCCGCCCCTCCATCCTGCCCCTGGTGCCCACGATGCTGAGCTTCATCCTCGCCCTCCTGGAGCGCGGCGGGCAAAAGGCGGAGGGCGTGCGCCTCCTCATCACAGGCGGAGATCGCTACAACCCCCAGATGGACGAGCGCGTGAAGGCCGCCTTCGGCGTCGGCGTCCTGGAGGGGTACGGCATCACGGAGTGCTCCCCCGTGTTGGCGGCAAACCGCGTCGAGGAGGGCTTCAGGCTGGGGACCGTCGGACGGCCCCTGCCCCGCTTCGAGCTTCAGCTTCGGACGGAGGCGGGCATGCCGGCGGAGGCGGACGAAGGCGTGCTGTGGGTGCGGGGCCCGTCGGTGACCGTGGGCTACTATCATGCGCCGGAGCTCAACCGCGAGCGGTTCGACCACGGCTGGTTCAACACGGGAGACTACGTGCTCATCGAGGACGGATACATCACGATCCTGGACCGCGTGACGGACATCCTCATCGTCGGGGGCTTCAACGTCTACCCCCAGGAGGTCGAGGCCATGCTCTCCCAGCACCCCGCCGTGCAGACGGCCATCGTCGTGGGGATGCCGAACGACATCAGCGGGGAGGTACCCAAGGCCTTCGTCATCAAGGACAAGGACGCGCAGGTCTCGGCGTCGGAGCTGATCCGCTTCTGCAAGGCCCGCCTCGCCCACTACAAGGTTCCGCGGGAGGTGGAGTTCGTCGAGGAGCTTCCCCTCTCCAGCACGGGCAAGGTACTGCGCCGCGTGCTGCGCCAGCGGGAGCGCGACCGCGCTCAACGCTGAGGCCCACCTTCGCGCTCGCGCTTGTCATCGGCCGTCGATCGGCCTGAAAGCAACGATCCCGCAGAGCGTTCACGCCCGCGGGGCACGCAAACGGCAACGCCGTTTTCAACCCTTAGGACAGCAGGAGGAACACATTGATCATGCCTCAGAGACTGGAAGAGATCATCACCGAGAGCCTGAATCGCCACAGGGACGAGCCCTGTTACTGGTGGGAGGGGACGTGGCGCACGGGCGCCGACCTCCTGAAGCTCACGGCAGACTGTGAAGCGACGCTCAGGGACTCCGGGTTCGGCCGGGGGCAGCGCCTCGTCGTCATGATGAAGAACTGCCCGATGGTCCTGGCGCTCTCGATAGCCGTCTGGCGGCTGGAGGGAACGTTCTGTCCCCTGAACGTCGCGGCGGGCATCCCCGCGCTGAAGGGGACCCTGGAGCTGATCGAGCCCGCGGGCGCCGTCGTCGCCCCCGACGTGCAGGACGACGTGATCGCGGTCCTGGACGAGGCGGGGTGGCCCCACGCCGTCTGCCCGCCGGAGGGGCCGTTGCCGGCCTTCAAATGCAGGCCCGGCAAGCCGGAGGACAACGACCTGGCCGTGATCTTCGCCACCTCGGGTACCACGGGAGCCCCCAAGGCCGTACCCCTCACCCACGGGAACCTCATCGACAACTGCAAGTGCCTCCGCGATGTCGTCCCCGCCCTTCAGGAGGGACGCGTCTTCCTGACGGTGCTGCCCAACTTCCACTCCTTCGGCTACACCGTCGCCACGATCCTGCCCCTGACGATGAACGCCCGCCTGGCCATCGTGCCCGCCTTCCTGCCTCCGCAGCCGGCGATGCGCGCCATCCTGGAGGCTCCGGTGGACGTCACCTTCGCCGTGCCCGCCATCTACGCCTACCTGCTCATGGCCGTCGAGCACGGAAAGTTCCCCAAGGAGGGGTTGGCGCGTCAGAAGCTCCTGATCTCCGGGGGCGACCGTCTGAACCCCAACCTGCACGAGCAGGCCCTGCACCTGACGGGTCGGGACATCATGGAGGGCTACGGCCTGACGGAGACCTCTCCCGTCGTCACGATAAACCGCAGCTATGAGACCCATCGATCGGGCTCCGTCGGTCCCTTTCTCGACAGCTACGAGCACAAACTCCGCACGCGGGAAGGGCAGGACACCCAGGAGAACGAGGGGGTCCTGTGGGTGCGGGGCCCCTCGGTCACGCGGGGGTACTTCCGCGCGCCGGAGCTCACGGCGGAGCGATTCGAGGACGGCTGGTTCAACACGGGCGACTACGTGCGCATCGAGGACGGGTTCGTCCGGATCCTGGACCGCGTGACGGACATCCTCATCGTCGGCGGCTTCAACGTCTACCCCCAGGAGGTGGAGAAGGTCCTCGCCGGGCACCCCGCGGTGCAGACGGCCATCGTGGTGGGCATCCCCCACGACATCAACGGAGAGGTCCCCAAGGCCTACATCCAGCGGAAGGATGGCGCGACCGTCACGGAGCGCGAGCTGATCCGTTACGCGAAGGAGCACCTGGCCCACTTCAAGGCACCGCGCAGCATCGAGTTCGTCGATGAGTTCCCCCT
>NC_021038.1:2651974-2653917 GCF_000210715.1 Fretibacterium fastidiosum | reverse complement strand
CGGGTGGGACTGACGCGCCTGGCGGGCATGACGGTGCTCAACACCTACGTGCCCCAGGGCAAGTCCGTCGATCACCCGGACTACGAGGTCAAGAAGCGCTTCCTGGAGCGCGTGAGGGGCCTCGTCCTGCGGGAGATGGAGGGGCCCTTTCTCTGGGTCGGCGACCTCAACGTGGCGCCGACGGACGCGGACGTCACGCACCCGGAGAACAAGCGCGACCACGTCTGTTTCTGCCGCGACATCCAGGAGCGGTTCGCCAGGACCTCCGAAGGGCTGACGGACCTGCTGCGCACCTTTCACCCGGACCCTGGAGAGTTCACGTTCTTCGACTATCGCGTGAAGGACGCGCTGGCCCGCAACATCGGCTGGCGCATCGACCACGCCCTCGCCTCCCCCTCCCTGGCTCCCCTCGCCACGGACTGCTTTGTGGAGCGCGAGCCCCGCGGTTGGGAGCGGCCCTCAGACCACACCCCCCTGGTGGCGGACTTCGCGCTCCCATGAGGGCGCCGAAGTTCCAGAACAACCTGAGAATACATTACACCGGAGGTATAAAGCCTCAACAAGGAGGGAAGGTAATTATGTACGCTATAGCGTTTGACCTCGAACAGGATACGCTTTCAAAAACCTACGGCAATCCAAGTTATACGAACGCCTACAACGACATCAAAAAAGTTTTGGAATCCTACGGGTTCACACGCCAGCAAGGGGGCGTCTATTTTGGAGATTCTAAAGTGGATGCTGTACGTTGCGTTTTAGCCGTCCAGGACCTTGCAAAAAAATTTTCATGGTTTTCTGCTTCAGTGGAAGACATCCGAATGCTACGGATTGAGGACAACAATGACCTCATGCCTGCAATTTCCAACGACTGAATTCTTTCTATGATGCTATGAGGAAGTCAATGCAATCGTTGACTACAAACTGAATCGCCCTACGCTTGAAGGCAAAGTTCGTCGATTTCGTCGCTGCTCTCCTGCGGCTGCAGCGACGGCGCGCACGTAACCACACGTCGGACAGGGCAGGAAAAAACGACGAAACGGCGGCGGGACCGCACACGATCGGGAAGTCGACAGGAGGTCGATGAGGATGCAGCTTGAGAGGATGGGACGGCCCCTGGGCAGCGCGGCGGTTCTGCTCGCCGCGTTTCTGGTGGCGACGACCGTCGCCCCGGCCTGGGCCAGGATCGACAGGGCCGTCGTGCAGAGGGCGTGGGAGCGCGTAGCGGCGGCGGACGACTTCAAGAGGATCCCCGTCACCTTCGAGAAGTCCGACAAGCCCAACGCATGGGTGAAGTACGAGTCCGCAGAGGACTTCAGCGTCCACGTGACCCAGGGGCTGATGGACCTCCTGAACGCGGAGGACGAGATCGCGGGCGTGCTGGGACACGAGATCGGGCACGTCCGCCGCGGGCACTACAGCGATCAGGTGAGCCGCAACGTCGGCTGGGCCATCCTGGGATCGCTCCTGGGTAAGGCGGGGGACCTGGCTCAGACCGCCGGGGCGATCGGCATGAGCCTTGCGGAGAGCGGTTTCAGCCGTGAGCAGGAGGTGGAAGCCGACGACTACGGGACGGACCTCCTGGCCAAGGCGGGGTACGATCCCCACGCCCTCTATCGGGCCATGAAGCGCTTCAAGGACGCGGGCCTTGGAACCGAGCCCAACGGATTCAACTCCCACCCGCCGACGGACCGCCGCCTGAAGCACCTGAAGGAGCGGGCGGACCGGATCGCCGCGTCGTCGGGCAAGACGTCCCGAATCCCGGACGCCGCCGCACCCCCGCCTATAAGGCCAGGGCAGCGCACGACGGCGAGATCGTCCCCTCCGCCGCGGCCGTCGCCGCAAGCGTGAGGAACGCCGCCGGATACGTGGCGAACGCCGAAATGGGCCGGACGCACCGCAGGACGCGGCGAAGCCAATAGGGCAGCCCCAAAACGGCGCGATCCGCC
>NC_021038.1:2644187-2651292 GCF_000210715.1 Fretibacterium fastidiosum | reverse complement strand
CTCGCTGCCCCTACACCCCTCCCCTTCGGGGAGCCTTCCGGCTGCCGTTCGCTGACGCTCACGGGCCGTCAGTCCCAGGCCCTTCGGGGCAGCCCCCCTTGCAGGGGGGCCTTTCTTTCCCTTTAGACGCAAATTGGTATCAAAACCGGCAAGGCCTTTAGGAAAACGAGTGGGCCCGCTTCCTCCCCTGCCGCGGGAGGGAAGCGGGCCCATTCCCATGACGCGCCCCCAACAACGTAAGGATATGGATGGGGAATTGGAATCACGCGAGCCCCATCAGCCTCAGGATCGCGCCGACGTCCAAATGCCGTTCCGCCGCACGAGCCAGGGCGTCGTAGGCGTGCTCCTTCATGGCCCTCGTGTCCGTGACGGCCCGCTCCTCCAGGCCGCGCGAACGCCGCACCGCGTTGAGCCACAGCGCCCGGAAGGCGTCGGCGTCGAAGATGCCGTGCAGGTACGTGCCCGCCACGGAGAGGTCCGGACGGGCCAGCCCCTCGACGCCGCCTCCCGCGACGTCCAGCAGCGCGGGGCAGGAGCTCCCCTCCACGGGGTGGGTGACGCCGAAGTGGATCTCGTAGCCCGCCACGGGGACCTCGCCAGCGGAGAGCTGGCGCCGCACCCGGCCCTCGGTGCGGACTGTGCGCTTCTCCCCCGCGCCGAAGGCCGTCACGGAGGGCAGGAGCCCCAGCCCCTCGATCTCCCGAATCTCCGAGTTCTCCTTCAGGTCCGGGTCCAACAGGCGCTCCCCCAGCATCTGGTAGCCGCCGCAGAGCCCGAAGACGCATCTCCCTGCGCGGCTGAGTTCGCGGACGGCTCGGGCCAGCCCCGTCCTCTCGAGCCACGCCATGTCGCGCATCGTGTTCTTGGAGCCGGGCAGGAGCACGGCGTCCAGGGAACGAAGCGTCCGTTCGGGCGTGTCCGCATCCAGGCCGACAAGCTCCACGTCCGGCTCCAGCTCAAAGGGGTCGAGGTCCGTGAAGTTCGACAGCCCCGGAAAGCGCACGACCCCGATGGAGAGGCCCTCGCCTCCCGTCCGGCCCCAGTGGACGTTCAGGGAGTCCTCGCCCGCGATGGCCGCGCCCTCCACCCAGGGCATCACCCCAAGGACCGGCACTCCCGTGCGCCGCTCGATCCAGACGACGGCAGGGTCAAAGAGGCTCCTGTCGCCGCGGAACTTGTTGAAGATCAGGCCCTTCACCCGACCGCGGTCCTCCCCCAGAAGCTCCAGCGTGCCGACGATGGAGGCCAGGGACCCGCCGCGGTCCACGTCCGTCACCAGCACCACCGGGACGTCCGCCTCGCGCGCCACGCGCATGTTCACGATCTCGAACTCGTTCAGGTTGACCTCCGCCGGGCTGCCCGCCCCCTCGATGACCACCGCGTCGAATCGCTCCTCGATGCGGCGCAGGGCGCGGCGCACGGCCTCGATGCCCAGCGTCCGGGTGAAGGTGCGGTAGTAGCCGCGTTCCGCCGGCGTGTCCAGCGCGCGGCCCTCCAGCACGATCTCCGAGGACACGTCCCGCCGCGGCTTCAGGAGGATGGGGTTCATGAACGTCTCGGGCTCAAGCCGCGCGGCCTCCGCCTGCACCGCCTGGGCGCGGCTCATCTCGCGCCCGTCCCGCGTGACGCAGGCGTTGTTCGACATGTTCTGGGACTTGAACGGACAGACGCGAAAGCCCCGGTCGGAGAGCAGTCGGCAGAGCGCCGTGACCAGAAAGCTCTTCCCCGAATCGCTGGAGGTCCCCTGCACCATGATCCCCTTCATCGACAAACGCCCCTTTCCCTCAGTTCTCTCAGCGCGCCGGCGAGCCGCCGGTCCTCCTGGCACGTCCGCGTGGCGATGCGGACGCACCGCCCCTCGATGCCGGGGAAGTTCCGCGTGTGGCGCACCACGATGCCCCGCTCCATCAGGCCCCGAATCAGGGCCTCGTCGTCCTCCGTCTCCATCAGAAAGTAGTGTACGCAGGACGGCCGCACGCGAAAGCCCGCCGCCTCCACCGCGCGGACCAGGCGGGGCGTCTCCTCGGCGTAGTGAGTTCGGAGCCTCGCCAGGAAGCCCTCGTCCTCCATGAAGGCCAGGGCCAGCGCCTGGGCGAAGGCGTTGACGCTCCAGGTCGGCTGACGGCTCCCCAGGCGCCGGATCCACCCCTCCCCCGCCAGCACGTAGCCGATGCGCGCCCCGCTCAGGTGGTACGTCTTGGTCAGGGAGCGCAGCAGGAGGACGTTCGGCAGCGCGCGCACGTCGAGCCTCTCTCCCTTCCGCGTCAGGAGGAAGTCGATGTACGCCTCGTCAACGGCGAGGGTCGCGTCCGGGTGGTCCGCCGCAAAGCGGGCCAGCTCATCGGGCGGGAGGTAGGCCCCCGTCGGGTTGCAGGGGTTGGACAGGATCAAGAGGTCGGCGCCGCCTGCCGCATCGAGGCTGAAGACGTCCTCCACCTCCGCCCCGAAGGCGCGAAGCGCGCGGGCGTACTCCCCGTAGGAGGGCTGGAGCACCGCCGTGCGGCGCCCGGCGAAGAAGGAGGCCAGAAGGTACAGCGCCTCGTTGGAGCCGTTCGAGACGAGGACGTTCTCCAGGGCGAGGCCCTCGCGGGCGGCGATGAGGCGGCGCAGCGCCAGGCACTCGTCGTCCGGGTACGCGGACGCCAAACGCGCCGTGTCGATCGCCCGGCCCACCGCCTCGTCGGGCCAGGGGAGCGCGCAGGCGTTCGTACTGAAGTCGATGACGTCCGCCGGCATGGGGATGCCGAGCGCGGCGTAGAGCTTCTCCGGGTTCGCCCCGTGCGCCCGCAGCGCGCGGAGGGTTCCGCCCGGGGAAGGCTGGCTCATGCCCTTTTCCGCAGTCATAGCCGTCACAGGGGGAAGGGCTCAGGCGAGCCGGAAGGGCAGCGCGCAGAGCAGGGCGAAGAGGGCCGACGCCGCATCCAGCAGCCTGTGGGCCCGCAGGACGTCCGCCGCCTCGGGCGTCCGGGTCCCGTCCCCCAGGCAGGGGCGGGATTCGGGGACGCCGCCGTAGAGGGCGTCACCCCCCAGCCTCAGCCCCAGAAGCCCCGCAAAGGCGCTCTCCCCGTGGGCGCTGTTGGGGCTCTTGTGCTTTCTCCTGTCGCGCAGGAAGACCCGCATCCCCTCCCCTGCGTCCATGCCGAGGCACGCGCCGGCCGCCAGGATGGCGAGGCCGCCGAGTCGGGCGGGGATGAAGTTCAGCGCGTCGTCCAGCCGCGCCGCAGCGCGTCCAAACTCATGGTAGCGCGCGTTTTCGTAGCCCACCATGGAGTCCATGGTACTGGCCGCCTTGAAGCCCCAGACGGCGAGGACCATGCCGGCGCCCTCTCCGACGGCCCAGCCCAGCGCCGCGAAGAACAGGACGGACATCACGCCGTCCACGGAGTTCTCCGCGACGGTCTCGACGGCCCCGCGCACGATGGAGGGCTCGTTCAGGTTCTCCGTGTCCCGTCCCACGACGCGGGACAGCGCCGCCCGCGCCCCAGGCAGGTTCCGGCGGAACAGCGCCAGCGCGACGGGCATCGTCTCATCCTTCAGGGAGCGCCACGCCAAGGCCGCGTAGAGCAGGTACACCTCGACCGCCGCCGCGAGGCCGCCGTCCCAGCCCGCCGCCCACAGCAGGCCGGCGGCGGCCACGAGCGTCGAGAGCAGCACGAGGGCGCAGAGGCCTGCGCCCCGGACGACGGCGCAGGGGGCACCCGCCCCCGGGTAGAGCCGCCCCTCCCAGAAGCGGATGAGGCGGCCGACCCCGACGACGGGATGCGGCAGGGCGTGGGGGTCGCCCAGCAGGACGTCCAGCAGGAGGGCAAAGCACAGCACGGTTGGGAAGGTCATGACACATCCTCTTTTCGACGAAAGAACTCGAGGGGGCCACACAGGTTCGCCGCCCGTCGATTTTTATTATACAATGTATACGGGCTGCGTCAGGAAGCTTTGCCTGAAGCTTTGATTGAAGCTTTGCTCTAGGGAAAACACTGATTAAGTCGTTGAGAGCTGTCAACCGTATGGGCTCCCTTCAGTGTCTGAAACTTCATCGGGCCGCGCGAAGCGCGTGGGGATTGGGACTGACAGCCCGTGAGCAGGGGCTAACGGCAGCCGGAAGGCTCCCCGAAGGGGGGACGTTGAGCATGAGAAACAACCCCTCCGGTCCTCCGGACCACCTCCCCTTTCAGGGGAGGCGAAAAGAAGAAGCGCGTTTCTCAGCCCCCCTAAAAGGGGCGAAATTCATGACCTTCGGAGGAATTTTTGAACATGCAGGAACACTTGACGATCGAGCAAGCGGTGGCGCGCATCGCGCCCCTGGACGCGGCGGCCGTGAGGGCCGCCGAGGAGCGCCAAAAGGGCCTGCTGAAGCCCGTGGGGAGCCTTGGGGAGCTGGAGGCGCTCTCCATTCGCCTCGCGGGCATCACGGGAAAGGTGAAGAACTCCATCGACCGGCGGGTACACCTGCTCTTCGGGTCGGACCACGGCGTCTACGACGAGGGCGTATCGGGCTCACCGCAATACTTCACCAGGGTGCTGATGGAGTTCTACGCGGCGGACGTGGGCTGCGGCATCAACGTGCTGTGCCGCAGGGCCGGGGTGGACCTCCGCCTCTTTGACCTGGGCGTCCGGGACCTGGGCCCGACGCCCAGGGTGGACGCAAGCTGCAAGCTCATGCCAAGGGGGACGGAGAACTTCGCTAGGGGACGGGCCATGACGCCCGAAACGGCGCGGCGGGCCGTCGAGTTCGGCATCGAGTGCGCGGGGCGGGCGCGGGAGGAGGGCTATCAGATCCTGGGGGCAGGCGAGGTGGGCATGGGCAACACGACGCCGGCCGCGGCTTGCATCATGGCCGCGCTGGACTCGCGGGACAGCGCCCTCGTCGGGCGCGGAGGCGGCCTGACGGACGCGGCCTTCGAGACGAAGAAGCGCGTGATCCTCGGAGCGCTGGACCGACACCGTCCCGACCCGCAGGACGCCCTCGATATCCTGTCCTGCGTCGGAGGACTCGACCTCGCGGCCATGACGGGCGTCTTCCTGGGCTCGGCGGCCTACCGCGTCCCGGCGGTGGTCGATGGGGTGATCGCCATCGCGGCGGCGCTCCTGGCCTCCCGCATCGCCCCGCTCTCCAGGGAGTTCCTGATCGCGTCCCACCGGTCGGTGGAGCCGGCCTACGCGGCCGTGGCGGAGGCCATGGGGCTGCACCCCCTGGTCACGCTGGGCATGAGGCTGGGAGAGGGGACGGGCTGCCCCATCGCCATGCAGATCGTGGACGACGCGCTGACCGTCATGAACGAGATGGGGACCTTTGCGGAGGTGTCGCTGGAGTCGGAGTACCGGGAGGTGCTGAAGCAATAGCACACACAAACGCACAAATTGAAAAATCCGCCTCTTTCTGATATTCTTGAGCCATACATCAGAAAGGATTTTTTTGCGTCCTTCGCGCGGACGACGCGGCCGTGCCGCGGAAGGATTCTTCAAACTTGAGGGGAGGCCTTTTCAGTGTACGAGATCGTCCTGATACGTCACGGCGAGAGCGCATGGAACAGGGAGAACCGCTTCACGGGCTGGACGGACGTGCCGCTGTCCGAGAAGGGCGTTCAGGAGGCCAGGGTCGCAGGGCAGCTCCTGAAGGAGGAGGGCTGCGCTTTCGACCTGGCCTTCACCTCGGTCCTGAAGCGGGCCGTCAAGACGCTGTGGTTGGTCCTGGAGGAGATGGACCTCATGTGGATTCCCATCCGGAACTCGTGGAAGCTGAACGAGCGCCACTACGGCGCCCTCCAGGGGCTGAACAAGGCGGACACCGCGGCGAAGTACGGCGACGCGCAGGTGAAGATCTGGCGCCGCAGCTACGACGTGCGCCCGCCGTTCCTGAAGGAGGACGACGAACGCTATCCGGGGAAGGACCCGCGCTACGCGAACCTCACGAAATCGGAACTCCCCGCGGGCGAGTGCCTGGCGGACACCGTGGCCCGCGTGGTCCCCTACTGGCAGGAGGCCATCGTCCCGGAGGTCCGCGCCGGACGCAGGGTCATCATCGCGGCCCACGGCAACAGCCTGAGGGCTCTCGTGAAGTACCTGGACAACATCTCCGACAAGGACATCCTGGAGCTCAACATCCCGACGGGCGTCCCGCTCCTCTACCGGCTGAACGACGACATGACGCCCGAATCCCACCGCTACCTCGGCGACGCCGACGCCATCGCCACGGCTCAGGCTGCCGTCGCGAACCAGGGCAAGGCGAAGTGATCCCAAAGCGCGGAGGACGCGCGCAATCCAAACCCGCGGTCCTGTCCTCCGAGCACGACATCGTTCATTGACTCATTTAAAACGTTAAGGAGGTCATCGTCATGCGTTTTTCCGAACGAATCAAAGCGCTGTCCGCATCCCCCATTCGCCGCCTCATCCCCTACGCCGACGAGGCGAAGGCCAAGGGCAAGAAGGTCTTTCACCTCAACATCGGCCAGCCGGACATCAAGACGCCCCAGGGGTATTTTGACGCCATCCGCAGCTTCAAGGTGGACACCATCGCCTACGCCGCCTCGCAGGGGCGCAACGAGCTGCGCGACGCCATCAGCGCCTACTACCACGCCTGGGACATCCCCTACGACCGGGACGACATCTACATCACCAACGGCGGCAGCGAAGCCCTCTCCTTCGCCGTGCAAGCCATCTGCGACCCCGGCGACGAGATCCTGCTGCCGGAGCCCTTCTACGCGAACTACAACACCTTCGCCAACTCCGCGCTGGCGAAGATCGTCCCCATCCCCACGAGGGCCGAGGAGGGCTTCCACCTGCCCCCCATGGAGGTGATCGAGAAGCTCGTCACGCCCCGAACGAGGGCCCTCTGGTTCTCGAACCCCGGCAACCCGACGGGCGCCGTCTACACCCAGAAGGAGCTGGAGGCTGCGGCCCAGCTGGCGAAGAAGCACGACCTCTACATCATCGCGGACGAGGTCTACCGCGAGTTCACCTACGACGGCGACAAGTTCACGAGCTTCGCCAGCTTCCCGGACATCCGGGACCGGGTCATCATGATCGACTCCGTGTCCAAGCGATTCAGCGCGTGCGGCGCGCGCATCGGCTGCATCGCCATCAAGAACAAGGACTTCATGGCGCAGGT
>NC_021038.1:2640797-2643862 GCF_000210715.1 Fretibacterium fastidiosum | reverse complement strand
CGTCTCCACGCTGGAGCAGGTGGGCGCCACGGCCCTCTACGCCACGCCCAAGAGCTACCTGGAGGAGGTCAACCGGGAGTACAAGACGCGCCGCGACACGCTCTACAAGGCGTTGAAGGAGATCGACGGCGTCATCTGCGAGGAGCCCAAGGGCGCATTCTACATCATGGTGAAGTTCCCCGTGGACGACTGCGAGAAGTTCATCATCTGGATGCTTCAGAACTTCGACGTCAACGGCGAGACGACCATGGGCGCGCCGGGCAGCGGCTTCTACGCCACGCCGGGGCGCGGAAAGGACGAGATGCGGCTGGCCTACGTCCTGAAGACGGAGGACCTGATCAAGTCGGGGAACATCCTGAAGCAGGCCGTAGCGGCCTACCCCGGACGCATTGAGGCCATCCGGGCATAGCGTCGGCCCAACGCAGGGGCTGGCGGGGGGCACCCTGCCGGCCTTTTTTTTCAAGCCCGGGCAAAAAGCCAAAGATTAAGGAGCTGCGTCATTCCATGGAATTTTTAAGCGGGGTCCCCGCCGGGGGAACGCTCTTCAACGTCGCTGCCATCGCCCTCGGCGGCTCACTGGGCCTCGCCCTAGGGCGTTTCATCCCCGAACGCCTGAACGACACGATCTTCCACTGCATCGGGCTCTTCACGCTCTGCCTCGGCGTGGGCATGGGCCTGAAGATGCAGGACGCCGTCGCCGTCCTGGCGAGCCTCGTCCTGGGCGCACTCATCGGGGACTGGCTTCGGCTGGACGACCGGCTGAACGGGCTGGGCGACCTCCTGAAGGCGCGGTTTCACCTTGCGGAAGGCCCCTTCACACAGGGGTTTGTCACGGCGACGCTGCTCTTCTGCATCGGCTCCATGGCCATCATCGGCGCCATCGACGACGGCCTGCGCCACGACCCCACGTTGCTCGTGACAAAGGGCGTCATAGACGGCGTCGCGTCCGTCTTCCTGGCCGGGTCCTTAGGACCGGGGGTCCTGTTCTCCGTCCTGCCGATAGCCCTCTATCAGGGCGGGCTGACCCTTCTGGCGGTCCACATGGCGCCCTTCCTCACGGAGCGGCTGTACACCAACCTGTCGGCCCTGGGAGGGCTCATGATCCTCGGCATCGGGCTGAACCTCCTGGGGCTCACGAAGCTCAAGCTCTGCGACCTGCTGCCCGGCCTGGCGCTGGTCGTCCTCATCACGGTGCTGCTGTAACCGGCCTGGGACCGTCGCCGTGCGTGCGCTCCCGGAGCGCAAGGCCACACAGCGAGTTTCTGCCAATCGTGGTTTTGTCCTCCAAATCCACAGGTTGTGGCAACCTTATCGGGGATCAAGGCCGTTATTGTTCAAGTCAAGCTGACTCAGGCCTTGCCCCATCAGGTGCGGCAGAAAACGCACGAACCCCGTTTCTGCCGCACGTTAAAAACTTTGCCTGCGAATTGGGGATCAATCTTGAACTACAATTTTCACCCAAGGCGTTTCCTTCGTTCTTCCTCTGCTATGAAAGTAGCTCATACTCCATTCAAAAACGCCGTTTCTTGGAGGAATCCACTCCGCATAGTTTTCAGTGCCTATTCGAAGGTCGGCTACAATACGTTTACCACCAGCTTCACGAACCTGCCAGAAACTCGAACTCATAACGTCGCCCATCGAACTGTCAAAAGAGGTGACGCTTAAAGTAATCTTTTCTCCTTTTGAAAAGACGCTTCCCCAAACCGGGTTCAAAGGAACAGGTGTTTGCGGTTGAATCGGTTGTTTTAGACGAACAACCGATTCCTGGGGAGGGACGAGTTTCGGCGTGATTAAAACTGGTATGGAGGCCTTTTGCCCTCGGAAATTTGCATGCATAACCGTCCTGCCCGGTTTTATCCCTTCAATAAATCCCTCTTCCGTTACCCTTGCCATTGACGGATCTTCAAAGCTGTAGTACGTTCCAAACAGAGCGGGTGAGGATACTTCCCAATCCTCAGCCTTACCCTGCGCTATCAGCAAAGGCAATACATCCTTCCCCTCTTCGCTGACGATAACCATCGTATCACGAAAGTAAAGGAGAGAAACAGCGCCTACGTGCGGCGTCACATCAAGTTTTATAGCCCGGGAAGCAAGCCATTGTTTTGTCGTCGGGTCAATCATTCGCGCAAACAAAGTGTATCTTCCAGGTTTATCAACAGCTGATCGAATCATGAAATGACCCTCTTCGTCAAGATCAGTTTCAATCAGGCGTTCACCTCCGGAGAACAGACTCATTAAAGAGGGCAAACCATCAAATACCTCAATGATTATCTCTCCGCCAACACCAGACGAGTTGGGGCTTACATTACCATGAAGGACAAATTCCTCCCCGACCTTGATTGGGTTTTTCACCAGGGACACATCAATTTTTTTCTCGGGAAACAGGCGTTTGGTTGCTGAGCTTTTTTTATCGGAATATGGATAGTTATGCAATAATATCCTCGGCGTTTCCAGAATTCTTCTATCTTCTGCCGGCGTACCCTCTTCCGTCAATACAGCGTATTTTGTAAAACTCCCCAAACCAACGACCCCGGAATTAAACTCACACTCTATATGGTTTTCACTGATTACATTTTTTTTCGCTTCCTGTTGACAATCGTTTCCAAACAAAACAATATTTACAGCATATTTATCGTAACGCCCCTTTTTTCTCCAATCAAATTCAGGGGAAGGCAGGTTGTGCGCTCCTGTTTTTTTCCATTCAAGCTCTTTGCCCAGCTTCAAAGGAGGCATATTTTTAAGCAAAATAGGCAAGTCCCCTGAAGCTGTAACTCTTTCAGGATATTTTACTTCGGCAGCAACACTTCCACCCGAAAATCCGGGAAAAATCATTATCGTAAATATGCATAACAACAAGTTCTTTTTCATCTCGCACTTCCTCCTCCCGGAATAAGTTACTGAACGATATCCACACCCATAATAATACCAAATCGCGTTTAATATGGATTGCCTCCCCTGATGAAGCTCCTAAGTTCGACGACGCAAATCAAAGATTTGCTGTCTCACTTATGAAAGGGGAGGTGGTTCGCGTCAGCGAACCGGAGGGGGTCAGCCATACGACACGA
>NC_021038.1:2633975-2640532 GCF_000210715.1 Fretibacterium fastidiosum | reverse complement strand
GAAGGAAGTCCG
The DNA here is from genome assembly GCF_000210715.1 of Fretibacterium fastidiosum. Classification (GTDB taxonomy): domain Bacteria; phylum Synergistota; class Synergistia; order Synergistales; family Aminobacteriaceae; genus Fretibacterium; species Fretibacterium fastidiosum. Next base: position 2,640,520 of record NC_021038.1, on the reverse strand, counting down.
GGGGACTTCCGTAGCTCGGCCAGACGACGCAGCTTATGCAATCGCGTCAGCGATTGCGGCACAAAGTTTAAAGCAGGGGCGGCGGGATCAATCCCGCCGCCCCTGCTTTTACGCTTTACACCTCTGCGTGCCCCTCCGCCAGTTGGCCCCTGCGCCCCTGTGCCTCCCCAGGAACAGCCGGATGCGCCAGGTGAGCTTGTACGCCGACGGGATGAAGACCATCGCCAAAGAGCCGCCCGCCAGCAGCCCGCCGATGGCGACCACCGCGATGGGAAGCTTCATCTCGGCCCCGCGTCCCGTCGAGAGCAGGGGGATCAGGGAGACGACAGACGTGACGACCGCCATGACCAGGGACTTGAAGCGCACCACGCAGGCCTCCTCGATGGCCTCGTAGGGGTGCTTGCCCTGCCCCCTCAGGACCTCGGCGTAGTCCACGATGACGATGGCGTTGTTGACCACCATGCCCACCAGCATGATCATGCCGATGATGGCGAAGATCGAGATGTTGACGCCCGTGACGATCAGGGCCGGCACCACGCCGATGGCCGCCATGGGCACCGTGAAGAGGATAATCGCCGCGTAGGTCCAGGACTCCAGGATGGCCGCCACCACCAGGTAGGTGATGACGATGGCGATGACGAGGGTGCGGATCAGCTCGGCGAACTCCTCCGCCATGTCCTCGGCCTCGCCGCCGAAGGAGATCGTGACGCCCTCGGGCAGGGTCATGGCGTCCGTTATCTCCTTCATGCGCGCGTTGCCCTCGCCCGTCGTGATGTAGCGCACGCGGCCCGTCACGGGCACGATGCGGACGCGGTCCTTGCGCTGAATCTCCGTCGGCGCGTCGCCCCAGACGACGTTCGCCATCTCGTCGAGGGGCACCAGGCCGTTGCCCGTCATGACGGGCAGCTCATGCACCTTGAAGATGTCCCCGGCCTTCTCCCGGCTGAGCCGCGCCTTGATATCGTACTCGTAGCCGTCCTGGCGGAACTTTCCCGAATTCATGCCGATGAGGTAGCCGCGGACGATGCGCGCCAGATCCGCAATGTTGAGCCCCAGGGGCGAGAGGCGCCAGCGGATGGGCTCCACCCGAAGCTCCGGCTTGCCCAGCTCCATTCCGATCGCGAGGTCGCGCACGCCCGGCACCTTGCGCCCGCGGGCGCGAATCTCCTCCGCCACCGAGTACAGCACGTTCAGGTCCGTCCCCCTGACCTCGATGGAGATGGGGTCGCTGAAGCCGGCGCGGGTTGCCGAAACGGAGTACTCCACGCCGGGAAGCGTCGCAAGGAAGGGACGGATGCGGTCCGCGATCTCCTGGGTGGAGGGCCGCCCCTCCTCCGCGTTGACGAGGTAGAGGCTGACGTTCGCCTCGTTCAAGGCCTGGCTGCGCATGGACCCCGCCACGCTCGAGACGACGCTGCGAATCCACTTGCGGTCCTCCATCCCCTCGATGAAGGCCTCGACCTGCTCCAGGACGTCCCGCGTCCGGGTGATGGAGGCGTTGTTGTCAAGCGTCACCAAGATGCGGATCGTTCCGTCGTCCGACTCCGGCATGAACTGGGTTCCGACGAAGCCGCCCAGCTTCAGCGAGCCCCAGGTCATCAGGAGCACCAGGAGGACTGTGGAGGCCGGGAACCGCATGGCCCCCTTCAGCAGGAGGACGAAGAGGTCGCGGAACCCGTCGAAGAGCCAATTCCACCACCCCGTCAGGATGCGGCCCATGAGGGGCAGCTCCGCGTCACCCTCCTGGCGCCTGATGCGCGCCGCCATGCAGGGCGTGACGGCCATCGTCACCCACAGCGAGAAGATCGTGGCGTAGACGATCGTGACGGCGTAGGGCCTCAGGAACTGGCCCGAAATCGTGTTCATCATGGCCACGGGCATGAACACGCCGAGGTTCGTCAGGACGCCCGCCAGGACGGAGACCGATATCTCCACCGTCCCGTCCTCCGCCGCCTTGAAGGGGTCGCAGCCCATGTCGCGGTAGCGGTAGATGTTCTGGATGATGAGGATGGCGTTCATCACCAGCGTGCCCATGGAGAGAGCCAACCCCAGGGTGCTCATCAGGTTCAGCGTGTAGCCGTACATCTGGAGCGGCACGAAGGTGGCCGCGAAGGCCACGGGCATGGAGCAGGCCACGATGAAGGTGGCCGACAGGCGCCCAAGGAAGAGGTAGATCACCAGGGCCGTCAGCAGGATGCCGATGCCCGTGTCCCGCACGATGTTCTTGACGGCGGACTCCACGTAGGAGGTGTCGTCCTGGGTGTACTCGTAGGTGAAGGCGGGGTAGTCCCTCATCAGGCGCGCCAGCTGGCGCTTGATCTCCGCGCCGGCCTTCACGACGTCCGCGTTGGAGCTGGGGCTGACGCGCAGCAGCACCACGGGGCTGCCGTTGGCGCGGGCGAGGCTGCGCTGGTCCACCTCCGCATCCACCACCTGCCCCAGCATGGAGAGCCGCACCGGCTCTCCCCTGGAGGTGGGGATCAGGATGTTCTCCAGCTGCTCCACGTCGTTGAACTCGCCCACCAGGCGCAGGGATATCTCGTCCTGCCTCTGGGTGACGTAGCCGGTGGGCGTGGTCTGGTTGTTGGCCGCCACCACGTTGCAGACCTGGAGGTAGTTGATGCCGTACTCGTTGAGCGCCGAGGGGTCCAGCAGTATCTGGATCTGGCGGTCCCGGCCTCCGGAGACGTAGGCCTGCCCCACGCCCTCGACGCGCGACACGATGGGCTGGATGCGGTCCTCGATGATTTTCTTCGCCGCCTTCTCCGGCATGGAGTCCGCGGCAAAGGCGACGGTGAGGAAGGGCTGAGAGCTGATGTCGAACTTCATGCAGACGGGCTCGTCCGCGCCGTCCGGGAGGTCCGGGATTGCCGCCTTGACCTCGTTGTTGACGTTCAAGAGCGCCAGGTCCTGATTCGTCCCGGACTCCATCTCCACGGCGATCATGGACACGCCGTCCTGGGAGTAGCTGGTGAGGGACTTCAGGTTGTCCACGTCGGCCAACTCGTCCTCGATCCTCTTGGTCACCAGCTGTTCGATCTCGTTGGGGCCTGCGCCGTCGTAGGTGGTCCGCACCAGGACGAAGGGCAGCTCCACGTCCGGGTAGAGCGTCACGCCTAGCGTGAAGTAGCTGCTGACGCCCAGCAGGACCCAGACGACCACCGAACAGGCCGTGAAAACGGGGTGGTAGATGCAGAAGCGGACAAAACTTCTCATGGTGTGAGCCTCGTCCCCCCTACATCTTCTGAGCCCCGCCGGGCGCGTCCCGCGTGATGGCGGCGCCCTCGTAAAGCACGCGGCTGCCGCTGACGATCAGTTCGTCGCCCGCCTTGAGCCCCGAGGTGACCACCACGCGGCCCTCGCGCCCGTCGCCCGTGGTGATGGGGACGCTGTGGGCCACGTCGCCCGACGCCAGGTACACGGCCTGGCCGCCGCTGCGGTAGATCACGACGTTGGAGGGGATGACGATGACGCCCGGCTGATGGTCCACCAAAAAAGCGCCCCTCGAGGTAGGAGCCCGGCAGGATGCCGCTCTTCTCCGGCAGGCCGACGACGACGGGGTACAGGCCCGACCCCGTCTGGGCTTCGGGGCTCGTGCGCTTCACCCAGCCCGCGCTCCGCACGCCATCGACGTAGACGTCCACGGAGGTGTTCCTGTTGATCTTGAAGATGTCCTTCTTGGAAACCATGAGCTCGGCCTCCATCTCCCGCGGGTCCACGATGGCGATGAGGGTCATCCCCGCCTCCGCCACCTCGCCCGCCTCCACGTTGCGCGCGGCCACGATGCCCTCGATGCTGGCCTTCAGCTCCGTGCGCTGCAGGGTGGACTGGGAGCTCTTCAGCTGCGCCTCGGCGGACTTCAGCGTCGCGTAGGCGGAGTCCACCTCGGACTGCGAGATTCCGCCCTTGGCGTGCAGCTCCTTCAGCCGGTTGTAGTTCAGCTTCGCCTCGTCGTAACCCGTGAGCTGCGCCTGCACCCTGGCCCCACGGTCCGCCACCATGAGGGTGACCACCGTCTGCCCCGGCTTGACGCGATCCCCCACCTGCACGTGGACCGCGCGCACGATCTCGCGTTCGTAGGCCGTCACGTTCTGGGTGTGGGCCGACTTGCCCTGCCCGTAGTAGCTCCGCCACGTGTTCCAGTCGGAGGTCTTCAGGACCTCCGTCGTGACGGGATAGACGGTCTCCGTCTCGCGCTCCAGGGAGCGCAGGTTCGCCTCCGCCTGTTCCATCTTCGCCATGACCTGGACGGTCACCAGCGTCCCCACCATCGCCAGGGCCCCGACCCACAGCAGCACCCGCACCTTATTCAGAACGCCCATCAAGTTCCTCCACATACGCGCAATCACTCCTTATCCTGCAAAGCTCATGGAGCCCGACCGGAGCGACAGAACCGCCCCTTCCTCCGCCGCTCTCCAGCGCTCGACGACTCCGCCCGCCCCGACCTCGCCCGCGCTCAACACCCGCAGCGCCAGGTCCTGCATGAGGGCAAGGTAGCGGTGGGACCGCTCCACCCGCTCCGCGGCGGGAAGCGCCATGAACGACCGGACGTCGGCCCCTAAGATCGAAACGCAGAGGGCCTTGCCGATCGACCGCATCACGTTCATGAGAGGGCCTACGCCGAGGTCGCTTCGCACGAGGCCCAGCTCCTGTCCCCGCCGGATCAGCGCCTCTTTGCGCCGGAACAGGTGAAGCAGGGAGCCGTGGAGCATCCGTCCCTCGCCGTCCCCGATCCCACACTCCCCCAGGGAGAGCATCATGATCTGCCCAAGCTCCGGGTTGTCCGCGAAGAAGTCGAACTCGCGCTCCTGCTCCTCCCACAGGGCCGGCCAGTACTCGTCCTCCGTCTCCGGCAGCGGCCGCTCCGGCAGCGCCCGCAGGGCGCGCTCCCCAATGTCCTGAAGCACCATGTCCAGCAGCGCGCCCTTGTTCTCGAAGTAATAGTAAACGGTTCCCTTGCTGACGCCGGACCGTTCGATGATCCGGTTGAACGAAGCGTTCTCAAGCCCGTGCTCGTTGAACTCGCCGACGGCTGCATCGATCAGCGCCTGGCGTTTCTCCTCACTCAACCCGTCGCGCCTCGAAATAGCCTCCACCTCCCCCACTCCACTCGCCGAAGAACGGCATCCTAATCAAAAGCGGTCTCACCACTCTCACCCTTCCCGTCCCAACCCAAGGCCCATCGGCCCAACCGGTCGTTTCGACCGAGTGGTCCAACCACTGGGTTGTACGATTATACTGTTTTTCGATCAAAGGTCAACGGGTCCTGAGGCCCATATGGGGACAGCGGCTGCGCGCTCCGCACGGCAGCGTCGCCGGCGCCCGGTTCACGAAGGGCAAGGGCAGCGCGGTGGTGCGACCGCTCCGGGCGGGGGGAGGACCGACATCGACCGCCAGTTCCTTGCTGCGACTGATGTTTTGCTATACAATAACGGGCGGATGAAGCGGCCGTTCAGGTTTCGGAGGACCAGGGACTTTATGTCCCCTCCAGACCGCCGGCCGCACAAAACGTCAGGAGGCAGACCAATGCAGGAAAAGGACGTCAAACAAACGGGAGCGGCCGTCTTTCCGCTGACTGCGACGGAGGCGGACGACCTCGCCGCGATCGTCGAGCGCATCGGGGCCGACCCCCGATCGCTGCGCTACCTTGGCCCCAAGCGGCGGGTGCTGCACCTCTTCGTGCCCGAGGCGGACTACCGCGCCGCGGCGTTCCTCAAGCAGGAGCTTCTGGCCCGCGGGGGCGACGCCGTCGTCGCGCGGGGCGTCATCGACGGGACGTGTAAGACCAGCGGGGTCCTCTTGATGGGGACGGACTCTCAGATCGACCGGCTGCTGCAAAAACTCGAATCCCTGGACTGCTGGGGGCTTCCGGAGCTCCGGGCGGCGCTGTCCTCCGCCGTCCGGGGGCTGAGGGCCGACCGATGGCGCCTCGCCCTGCCCGGCGGGCGCAGCCTCGAACTGAACCGCGAGACGAAGGTCATGGGCATCCTGAACCTCACGCCGGACTCCTTCCACCCGGCAAGCCGCGTCGACGGCACGGAGGACCTGCTGCGCCGGGGCCAGGAGATGCTCGCGGACGGCGCGGACGTCCTGGACCTGGGGGCGGAGTCCACCCGCCCTGGCTCCCTTCCCGTCTCCGAGAAGGATGAGCTGGAGCGCCTCCTGCCCGCGCTTCGGGTGCTGCGGCGCGCCTGCCCGGACGCCGTGATCTCTGTGGATACCTACAAGGGGGCCGTGGCCCGCGCGGCGGCGGAGGAGGGAGCGGACGTCATCAACGACGTGGGCGGCTTCCTCCTGGACGAGGCCATGCTGCCCTGCGCGGCCGCTACGGGCCTGCCCTACATCCTCTCCCACATCAAGGGGCGTCCCTCCACCATGCAGGACGTCCCGCCCAGCGAGGACCTGATGACGGAGCTCCACCTCTACTTCGAGGAGCGGCTTCGCGCCGCGGAAGCGGCGGGCCTGAGCCGGGACCGCATCATCCTGGACCCCGGCATCGGGCTCGGCAAGGGCGGTCAGGAGAACCTGACCCTCCTCAAGGAACT
>NC_021038.1:2627510-2633788 GCF_000210715.1 Fretibacterium fastidiosum | reverse complement strand
GACCGCCTGCAGAGGACGGCCGCCGTCTCCGCGCTGCTGGAGGGGAGGGTCGAGATGATCCGGGTGCACGACGTGAGGGAGAACCGCCAGGCGCTCTCGATGGCGCGGGCCATGCGAGGGGCGGCGCCATGGAGCCGTTAGCCCTCGCCCTGGGGGCCAACCTGGGGAACCGTCTGGCCAACCTGCGTCAGGCCCTCCACCGCCTCGAGGGGCTGGGCGCCGTCCTCAAGAGGAGCGACGTCTTCGAGACGGAGCCCTGGGGCATTACGGAGCAGCCCCGCTTTCTCAACGCCTGCCTCTTGCTGAAGACCGACCTCGACCCCGAGGCCCTGCTGGCCGCCGTAAAGGGAATCGAGCGCGACATGGGGCGCAGGGAGACCGTGCGGTGGGGGCGCGGAACATCGACGTCGACATCCTCCTCTGCGGTTCGCTTCTCTACGAGTCCCCGCACCTTCGGATTCCCCACGCCCACCTGGGGGACCGGGAGTTCGTCCTGGTCCCCCTGGCGCAAATTTTGCCCGACTGGCGCCACCCGGCGCTGGGACGAACGGTTGCGGACATGGCCCGGTCTCAGGCCTCGGACTGCCCGCCGCTCCGGATCGCGGCCCTGTGACCTGCCGGAGGTTCCCGAAAAAACGCCATTGACCAAAGGCGGCCTTTTGCCTATGATTATAGAGGCAGTTCGCAGGAGAGGGGCTCCGTCCGGGCGCGGGGGGCGGCGGCGGGAAGCGAAGGCCCTGAGACGCGGCGCCCCAATTCAAACCGAGGTGAGGAGGGATTCTCAATGGCAAAGTTCAGGTGTCTTGAATGCAAAAAGGAGTTTGAGGCGGAGGCCAACGACTCGTCGAAGCGCTGCCCCGAATGTCTGGGCCGCTACCTTGAGCTGATATCGGGCGAGATGAAGCGCGGGAAATCCTGGAGCGCCAAGAGCTACTCCGTCCGTTGAAGGAGCTGATCCGATTGCCAGCGGATATGCTGTCAAACGACCCTGCGGCCCACCCGCAGCCCTCCGCGGCGGAGACGCCGGAGGCGTCACTGCCGCACACGCCAGAGGTCGCGCCCGGCCTGGTGGAGGACGCACTCACGCAGGCGGCAGGGGGCGAACCGCCTGCCGCTGGAGCGCAGGAGGGCGACGCCCCAGGCTACGTAGCGCTGAAGTACACCTTCTTCACTCCAAAGCACGGGGACCTTTGCGGTGCCTTCTGTCTGATCTACGACGGACACAGCACGAAGACCGTCAACCAGACCCTGTGGCTGACGCGCGCGGACACCGAGATCACCTTCAAGCCCAGCGAGCCCTGGAGGTCCTTCATGAGGCTCCTCTCGCAGCTGGGGCCCTACGACGCGATATGGGGCGAAAAGCTCAACGCCATCCTGCCGGACCTCTTTCAGGAAGCCGACCGCGCGGAGCTCTTCGAGGAGGGCCGCCTCGACGCCAAGCGGGTGCTGCTCCGCATCGAAAACGATATCCGCCACGGGTTCGAGCGCGCCACGCACAACTTCTTCAACGTGGCCAGCGACGTGGAGTTTCTGACGCGGAAGGAGCTGGAGGAAGCGGGGCTGCTGACGCCCATGGAGAGCCCGTCCGGGGAGTCCGACGAGGCCGGGGGCGATGAGGAAAGGGCGGAAAAGCCCTTCGAGGAGACGATCGTTCAGTGCCTGCCCATCATCGATCCCGTCTGGGGAAAGGCGGCTTCGGAGCTCGCCCCCAACGACGTGGTGGAGGTCACCATCAAGAACAACGCGGGGACGGGCGGCCTGGTGCAGAAGTTTCTGGAGAGCACGAACCAGTCCCCAACCTTCCCCGTGGAGGAGATCGACCGTCGGAAGGACAAGACCTACATCTACCTGCGCATCAGTCCGGAGATCCTTGGACTGCTGACGCTGACAAAGGACCTGCGGCTGAAGACGAAGCGGGCCGTCGTCGAAAAGGAGCGGAAGGTGGTGGCCCTGGACGACCTCTTCTTCTTCGCCATGCTGGGGGTTTCGGTGGTGGGGCTCCTGCTGGCCGTTCGCTACCTCTTCATGTGACCTGCCCGCAGAGGCCCGATTTCCCAGCCCAATATCAAAGGCCCCCGGCGATGGTCGGGGGCCTTTGATATTTTAACTGTCTTTTCCTCGTGCGCTTCGGTCCGATCCGCAGGGAGGCCTCCGCTATCCGCGCTTCCGGCGCCTCACCAGTCCAAGGGCCGGGAGCGCCAAGAGCGCCGTGCCAAGCCCAAGGGCATCGCAGCTTCCGCCGCCGTTGTCGCCGCCGGCACCACCCTGGTCGCGGGGGCGCACCGTGAAGTTCAACAGCGGCGTCTGGGGCAGGATTCCTTTGTTGACGACATCGCCCGAGACGACCGACACCCCACCGCTGCGTTCATGAGAGAACTCGTAAGTCAGCGTGGCGTACTGTTCCGGGAACTTGGCGTTATCGTCCCCCCCCTGCTGCGTGGCCGTGACAGTAATGGGCGACGACGTCAGACGGTAGGGATAGGCGGTCAGGTCCAATTTGCCGTTAGGCATGCTGAGCGTGATGGCGTCTTTATTGGCCCCGCCGATCGTGGAAGTCCATACGTACACTCCGCGCCGATAATTGAGCTGGAGTTCTTCCGCCTTCTTAGCCCAGTCCTCCTTCACCTTCTTCGCTTTCTCCGGGAGGTAGTATTGCAGATCGCTGAAGTTGTCCAGGCTGCTCGCGGTCAGGCCTGGGAAATCCGCCGAGACGGCAGCCAAATCCGCAGGCGTGATGTCGATGGACACGGTGACCATCGCCTGGTTCCTGTAGGTGATCTCCGAGTAGTCGCCCGCGTCGATCCTGCCGTCCCTGTCGGTGTCTGTCACGTCGACGAAGAGATTCGCCCTCGTCTCAAGGATGAGGCCATCTCCCGTAAGGTCCCGGCCCGATTCCGTCGCGAAGTGGATGGCCTTCGGCATCGTGACGGAGTAGGAGAGGTCCACAGGATTGGGAGCGGTGTAGCCCTTCAAGACGGCCAACGCCTGACCCGACGGGGCGAGGACGCCCGCAACAAACGCCAAGAGAAACAGTACCGCATTGAACCTATTACGATACAATTCAATATCCCTCCAAGATTAAAGATAGACTGCTTAAACTTTACTACTAAAAAAGCAAAAAAACAACCTCTCTCTACACCAGGCGATCCGGAATCTCGTCCCCCGCCAGCAGGTCCTCCGGCGTCTCGCGCCGCACGATGAGGTCCGCCCGCCCGTCGCGGACGAGGACGACGGCGGGGCGGCAGAGCCGATTGTAGTTGCTGGCCATGGAGAAGGTGTAGGCCCCCGTGTTGAAGACCGCCAGCACCTCCCCCCGCCTGAGGGCGGGCAGGCGTGCGTCCTCGATCAGAACATCGCCGGACTCGCAGCACCTGCCCACGACGGAGACGCGGCTGCCGCTCCGGTCCGCCACCGCGTCGGGCCGCTCCGCCGAGACCGCCTCGTACACCGCGCCATAGAGCGGACGACGCGGGTTGTCCGCCATGCCGCCATCCACCGCCACGTAGGTGAGGCCCGGCAGCTCCTTGACGACCTCCACGCGGTAGAGGGTGATCCCTGCCTCCGAGACGATCCAGCGCCCCGCCTCGATGGACGCGACAGGACGCTTCAGTCCACGGGTCGCGCACTCCCGCTCCAGAGCCCCCATCATGGCGTCGGTGAAGAGGGCGATGGGGACGTGGGACTCCGACGGGTTGCTCCGCGCCCCATAGCCGCCCCCGAAGTTCAGCTCACGCAGCTCAAAGCCCAACCTGGCCCTCAGCTCCGCCGCCGCCTCCAGGACGCGGACCAGGGAGCGCAGGTGAGCGTCCGGCTCGAAGAGCTGCGAGCCCACGTGGAAGTGCAGGCCCAAAAGGTCCAGCCCACTCCGCGCCATCCCCCGCCGAACGGCCTCGAAAAGAAGGTCCCCCTCCAGGGGCAGGCCAAACTTGCTCCCAACCCGCCCGTGTCGATGAAGGCGTGCGTGTTGGCGGAAACCCCCGGCGCGACGCGCAGCAGGATCCGCGCCCGCCGGCCCCATCTCCTCCGCGAGGTCCGCCAGCACGTCGAGTTCCATCAGGCTGTCCACGACGATCCGCCCCACGCCGACCTCGAGGGCCGTCCGGAGCTCCACCTCGCTTTTCGCGTTGCCGTGAAGCTCGATGCGCTCCGGCGGGAAGCCCGCAGAGAGGGCCGTGCGGAGCTCCCCCAGCGACACGACGTCGAGGCCCAGCCCCTCCTGATCGACGATGCGGGCCATCGCGCGGGTGACGAAGGCCTTGCTGGCGTAGCAGGCGTCGGTCCCCGGCCAGCGCGACAGAAAATCCCGCCGAACCTCCGCGCACCGGGCACGGATCACGGCCTCGTCCAGGACGTAGAGGGGCGTTCCGAAGCTCCGCGCAAGCTCCACGCAGTCCGCCCCGCCCCAGAGAAGATGAGCCATCCAAACCCCTCCCGCTGCCGTTTTGAAGGCACTGCATCAACAAGAACACGCCGCTTGAGGGCGGTTGACCCCGCACCTAGAGCCTGAAGTCCCGAACGAGCTGCTGCGACCCGTCCGCCGTGGGGTTCGAGAGCCCCTCGGGGATGGGGAACTCGCCGAAGTTGTCCGACACCCCGACGCGCAGGGAGAGCAACGACTGCACGGCGCTCAGCTCCTGCAGGACGTGGGTGTCGCCCCTCCGGTTGTCCATCAGCCTCGACGAGTTCGTGACCCTGAAGGGTTCCTCGCCGAAGAAATCCATCCAGAAGGCGATCCGCCGGTTCACCTTGCCCAGGAGGAGCAGCCACCGCAGGAGCTCCATCTGAGAGAGTCCCCCCAGGGAGAAGAGCATGTGGACGAACAGGGACTTTGAGATCACCCCCTGAGCAGAGAGGTCGCGGGGCAGGGGCTTCTCCAGGTATTCCTCGACGCAGGCGAAGTCCGACGGGGTCTGAAAGGCCGACTTCTTGCTCATGCAGGCCAGGTACGCCGTCAGGAGCGCGGGCGACGCCTCCCGCGCGTTCTTCATCTTCGTGCGGATGTAGTGCCAGACGGTGAGCCCCGAGTCGATTTCGCAGGTCAGCGCCTTGGATGAGAACGGCAGGTACTGGTTCCGAAACATGGCGTCCACCAGCTTCTCGTCCACGATGTTCCTGTAGTGGACGCCCTCCGGGACCACGGGCACGAGGCACAGGGGAAACATGGGGTTGTAGGGCACGGTCCTGCGGCTCAGAACGCAGTCCCTGAAGTTGTCCAGCAGCGGCTGAAACGGGATGTTCCCCGTGTTGTAAAGGTAGAAGCGCGCCCCGGTGGTCAGGCCGGAGAGGAGCTTGTAGGTGAAATCCGTCTCGTTGGAGGCGTTGACCTCCATCGGGTTCGCCTTGTGCTTCAGAAGCCTCCTCATGATGTTCGGGTCGCAGGCAGCCATCAGCGCCGTGGAATCCCCATAACCCCGCGTATTGTAGTCCGCGTCCGCCCCAATGGAGAGGAGGCAGTCCACCGTCTGAGCGAACCCGCGGCGGGCCATCTCCATCAAAAACGTGTCCCGGCGTCCCGTCCCGAAGGAGGCCGAGTCGCACTTCCAGCCGTTTCGGGCCAGCTCGCCCACGACGCCCGCAAAGATGCGGTCCTTCAGGCCGTGAACCTCCCTGGGCTGCCAGCGGGAGACGCCGAAAATCTGAAGGAGCCGCGCGTCCGGCATGACGAGGAGGTCCGCCAGGAGCTCCCGCGTCTCGGACAGCTCCCGTGCCCGGATGATACGGGGTTTGATGGTTTCAAAATGAAGTTTTACAGCCGGCAAGGCAAACTCCCCCTCACGATGAAACGTCCTCCAGTACTCCGGCTCGCCCTCGAAGTTCCGCTGCGGCAAAAAAACGATCCGCGCCCCGCACAACTTCGATCGTCATGACGCCTGCCGGCACGGCCCTCAGATGTTATACTCAATGATAACACATTCCCCCCGCGCCGGCTCAAAAAGGCGCGGAGGATTGAGGAGAAATTATCGTTCCCGCAGCGATGCCGCACGGCCCACGAAACCTCCGCTGCGGCACGGGACACGACGCAAAGAGGGGCATTCCATGACGTTCACCCTGATCGACGAACCCGTTACACCATCGGCCGGAGCCCTGCGATGACGCCGCTCTGGGAGGACTTCATGCGCCTTGGGCCACTCGCCACCCTGCTCGTCAGGTTCCCCGCCGGGGACGTGGACATGTCTCCGGCGCTCCTCGCCGCGCTGCGCCTCACCCCCGACGCGAGGCCTCGAAGTCTCGAACAGTGGTGCGAGCTCTGCCATCCGGAGGATCACGGGCAGGCGCGG
>NC_021038.1:2622705-2627295 GCF_000210715.1 Fretibacterium fastidiosum | reverse complement strand
TCGAGGAGCTCCTGGACGAGGCGAGGGTGGAGGAGGCCTCCCGTCAGGACCTCGCGCTGTCCGCCCTGGTCGGGGCGATGCCCTTCCCCGTCAGCGTCCGCTCGACGCGGGACGGGCGCGTCCTGAACAGCCCTTCCTTCGCCCGCCTCGCCGACGCCTCCCCGCACCTCCGCGCCACGGCCGCCGCCCTGAGCGACGGAGAACGCCTGGAGGTCCGGGACCGCCACGGGCGCACCCGAACGCTCGAGGCGCAGACCGCACCGCTCGAGGCGAGGACCGACTGGAGCGCCGTCGCCCTCTCCGACGTCACGGAGGTCGAGGCCCTGGAGGAGGAGAACCTTCGCCTGCGGGGCCGCCTGCAGCGCATCGGCCTCCGCGCCGCGGCCGGCGTCCCGAAGCCGCCGGCGCCCAACCCCATCCGACTGACGGGCCCGGACGCCACCCCGGAAGCGGAGGGACTTCGCACTGCCCTGTCCGACCGGCTGTCCTCCGCCGTGCGCGCCATCTCGGAGAGCGCCCTCCATCCCGCCTTTCTGGCGGTGACGGCCCACCTCCAGGGCCTGCTTCAGTCCCTGCGGGAGACGGAGCTCACCGTCGGAGCGGTGGGCCTCACGGGAAGCGGCAAATCGACGTTCATCAACGCCATGATGGGCGAGCGGCTGCTGCCCGAGGAGACCCGGGCCACGACGAACGCGATCGTGCTCTGCCGCCGGGGCGGGGTCCGAGCGGCGGACGTGTTCTACCTCGACGGAAGGATCGAGCGCACGACGGGCCCCGACCTGACCCCGGACTGGATGGAGGAGCGCACCTCCGAACGCTGGAACCCCGGGAACGAACGGGGCATCGACCACATCGAGTGGAACAGTCCGGACGCGGCGATCCCCTCCGGGCTCGTGCTGGCGGACACTCCGGGGCTTGACGCCTGCGACCTGCCCCGGTACGGCGAGTTGACGCTGCGGCGCCTCCTGCCCAGCCTAGACATCGCCCTCTACCTCGCGCCGCTGCGCGCCCGCTTCAAGTCCGCGGACGTGGAGCTGATGCACTCGCTCCTGACGGGCGGCCGACAGGTCGTCCTGCTGCTGTCACAAATCGACCTCGAACGGGACGAGGTGGAGGCGGGCAGCATCCTCCTGTCCCGCCGCCAGAGGCTGGAGCGGGCCGTGGCGGAGCTGCGGGAGGACCTGCAGGAGGCCGGCGCCACTTCCTGTCCCATCATCCCCATCTCGTCGAGGCTTGCGCTCGACGGCTTTTTCCGACGCACGTCCCCGGAATGGGAGGGGTCGAACTTCGACCCGCTCATTCGTCAACTCACCCAGCTCCGCCGCCACCTCATCCGGTGCGGAACGGTCCTGCGCGGCCGGCGGGCCCTCTGCCTGCTGGAACGGACCGAGGCCCGCTTGGCGCAGGGGATGGCGGGGAGGCCCGGCGGAGAGCGGCAGGACGCGCGCTGCCGGGAACTGCGGGACGCTCAGCGCTGGCTCAACGCGGAGCTGTCCACGGTCCGCAACGAGTGGAGCCGATCGATGTCCCGTGAGCTGGACGTCGCCCGTTTCGCGTCCGACGTCCGGGACGCCGCCTCCGTCGGGGCGCTGCGCGACGCCTGCCTGCGCTGGGAATCGAGGTGGAGCGACGTCATCCGTCGAATGACGGAACGCATGGACTGGGCCAGGGAGGCGTGCCGCAAGGCGCTCCTGCGGCACGGTGTCTTCTCCGAGGCCCTCTCCGGCAGCCCCTCCCCCACCGCGCTCCCCGGCCTGGACCGGCACCTGCGCCGCCAGGAGACGGAGCTGCGCTCCCAGGTCCACGTGGAGCGGATCATCGCCGCCACTCGGGGAGAGGACCGGCCCCTGGAGGAGGCCAGGGCCGCCCTGATCCAGGACGGGGCCCCCGCCCTCGCCAGGCGGCTGGACCTGCTGCGGGACCACCTCAACTGGTGGGAGAACCACATGCGGGAGGCCTGCTGCGACCCCGTCTACCTGGAGCTGGAGCAGGAGGAGAAGGCCGCGGCCGAAGCGAATGCCCTCGCGGGGGAGGCTTCCGCATCGAGGGCCGAAATGACCGCCCTCCGCCTGCGCCTGATGGAGGAGGGCTCCAGGATCCGCGAGCTCCTGGCGGCGATCCCTCCCGTCCCGGAGCTATCCGACCTGCCCCTGCCGGTGAGGGATGAGCCCGTCCGGGACGCGCGGGGGGCGGGGATCCTGGCGTCCCTGTTGCAGGCCATGGGGGAGCAGAGGCTTCAGGCGAAGTTCTTCGCGCTGCCCGCCCTGGCCGGCGGACGGCAGCTCGTCCTGCTGGGGCTTCGGCGACAGGAAGGGCTCCGCCTGGCATCCCGGTTGATGCACGACGCCCGCCTCATGGAGGCACGAACGCAGGAGCTGGACCTGGAGGGGCGGAGCTGGCTCCTCCTGGGCGAGGGGGCCCCTCCCTTCCCCTGCCTGCACGTGCCGGACGCCCCCCTGCCCGGCGGTCTTCGGCTCCTGTCCGCGCCCGCCGACGCGCTGGCCGCCCCGCCCGACGGCCTCTCGTGGGAGGAGCTCCTGGCGGGATGGACGCCCATCGTCCACCTGGACCTGGCGCGCGTGGACTCAGGGCTCTCCGACCTGGCACGAGCCCCTTATGCGGCGGCCCTGGCATCCGCGCCACGCTGGGTCCTCGCCTTCGCCCACGGCGGGATCTTTGACCGAAAGCTCGCAGACCTCGTCGCGGACGTGCCGGAGCGCGTGGCGGCCTTCAGGGAGCGCAGGGGTTTTCGGGGCAGGATGGACTGGTTCGTCTACGAGAACTACGACGCCCGCTACACGGACTTCATCGAGTTTGGGCAGCAGGTCTCCGTAGCCTCCGACGCGGTGGACTTCGACGCCCTGGCCGCGCTGTGGCGCGAGAGCGGGATCGGCTTTGAACCGCCGTTCGACGAACCGGGCCTGCGGGCCGCGCTGGCCGAGGGCAGGGACAAGCTGAGGCACGACGTCGATCGCCCCATCCCCCGCACCGTCCGCGGAGGCTCGAGGGCGACGGAAGGAACAGGACAGGAGGGACTCTTCAATGCAGACAATGCAGGATCATGACCGGACGACCGGGTCCCCGCAGGCGGATCTGCCGCCGCTCGACCCGACGACCGAGCGGCTCGTCTCCGAGCTTGCGGCCCGGCTCCTTCCTCCGTTGACCCAGGCTCTGGCCCGGTCGGCGGCTCCGAGGGACCGGGAGGACGCGGCACAGGAGGTCAAGGCGGCGCTGAAGGACGGCCTCGATGGGCTGTCCCGCGCCCTGCAGGAGGACTTGCGGAGGGAGGCCGAGCGCCGTCAAGCTCTGCTTCAGCCCCTGGCCGCCGCCGTAGACGAGATCGCCTCCCTCAGGGTGTTCTTCGGCGAGGCCACAGGGTCCATCCGTTCTGCCCGAGAGGACGCCCAGGCCCTCGCCCGGATGCGCGAGGCGTTGTCCCGGCTGGAGGGTGCCGTCAAGGAAGGGAGCGAGGAAGGGCGGTCGTGCCGGCAGGCCTTGATCGCGCCCCTCGGCACGATCCTCGATGAGCTGTCCGCGCTCCGCGGGGAGGTCCGAAACGCGGGGGAGGCCCTGAGGGGCGTGAGCGCGCAGGGGAAGGGCGCGGGGGAACTCCATGATGAGGCCGCCAGGCTCCGGGGCCTGCTGGAGCGGAGCGAGGAGCGGGACCTCGAACGCCGGGAAGAGCTTAAGACCACAGCAGAAGCGGTGGCCCGCGCCGCGGAGGGCCTGCGAAGGGGCCTTGAGGCAGAGCGGGAGGCGGCACGGGAGGCCACAGGCGACACCCCTGGCGCCGAGGCCCTGAAACGGCTCATGGACGTCACCATCCCCAGCTGGGAGGGGATGCTGAGGGCCCACAGGCAGGCCCAGACCCGTGAGCTCGACGCCTTATCGAAAGAGCTCTCCAACCTGGAGAGCCAGACGAGCGCGGCCATGGGGCAGACGATTCAGGAGACCCTTCGGCGGGAGCTCGCCGCCCGCGAGGAGGAATGGTCCCGGCGCCTCTCGGCGGAACGCGCCGAGACGGCGGAAAGGACGCGAAAGCTCATCTGGATCCTGCTGGGCCTGGCGGGCCTCAGCGGGCTTTCGGTCCTGTGTGCCGTCGCGGCGTTGCTCCGCTGAGGCGGGGGCGATGGGCACCCCGGAGAGCGTACACGGCAAAGCGTGCCCCGATTCACAAAACGGGCCCGTTTTTTCTGCCCCCGCCCCTTGACAAAAGCTGACAAAGACGGTAATCTTAGTGCACACCGCCTTTGAGGGTTGGTAATTCTCTTTGTTTTAGGAGGCACTTTTTAATGGCTCAGGGTACCGTCAAATGGTTTAACGAGAGCAAGGGGTATGGGTTCATCACCGCGGATGAGGGGAAGGATGTGTTCGTCCACTACAGCGCAATTCAGGGCGATGGCTTCAAGACTCTTGCCGAAGGCCAGAAGGTCTCGTTCGAGATCGTGAATGGCGAGAAAGGCCCTCAGGCTGCTAACGTCGAGAAACTGTAGTAAGCCTCCTAGTATCCTTTCACAAACCGTAAGACCAGAAATGAGGCCCCTTGGAGGCCTCGTTTTTTTGCCTTTTATGCACCGAATCGCGTTTATA
>NC_021038.1:2605521-2622092 GCF_000210715.1 Fretibacterium fastidiosum | reverse complement strand
GAGGCCGGTCGTCTAGCCGAACCCCTCCGGTTCGCTGACGCGAACCACCTCCCCTTTCAGGGGAGGCAATCCATATTAAACGCGATTTGCTATAAGAGGGAGCGCCCCGGTTCGGGAGCGCTCCCTTTTGTCCGTGCTTTACAACTCGCTCCTACGGCGTAGCCGCATCGCAACTCCAACTCACTCGTCAAACGGGGCGGAGGACACGCCCTCCTCCTGAGGGATCGCCTCCGACGCCTCCTCCGCCCCGGTCTCGATGGGAACGGGGGCCGATTCCTCCTCAGCCTCGGCGGCCGATGCAATGCCGCGGAAGGGCTCCGCCCCGGTCCCTGCCGGGATCAGGTGCCCGATAATGACGTTTTCCTTCAGGCCGTGCAGCGGATCGATCTGCCCGCGCACCGCCGCACCCGCCAGGATCTGGGCCGTCTGCTGGAAGGAGGCGGCGCTCAGGAAGCTGTCCGTGGCCAGCGCGGCCTTCGTGATGCCGTGGATAAAGGGTTTGCATTCCGGGCTCTCCCTCAGCTTCCTCACGAAGGTGACCTCACGGATCAGCGGGTACTCGTCCGCCTTGCCCGCCGCCGAACGCACGTAGATATCCGTCGGGCCCGCTGCAGCGAACTCCTTCAGCTTGGCCGCGGAAAGCTCCTTTCCAAACTCCGGCGCCTTCGCGCCGTCCTTCGCGAAAGAGGCGTCCAGCAGTATCTTTCCCCTGAGCTTTTCCGCGAGGAACCTCTCGAACAGGGCCTCCCTGGTCTGCACCTCCGAATCCGTCTCGAGCGCCGATATCTCCCCCTGAGCGAGGCCCTGGATCACGCTGGCATCAACGAACTGCGGCACCTTTTCGATCAGCTTGCCGTCGGCATCCGAAGCGCTCAACAGGTTGCAGCCCCACACCCTGTCGTCCTCCATCAGCGCGGTGCGGAACGTATCCGTCACGTTGATGTGATCCACGTTGTGCCACACCCTGAGCCGCTCCACGTTTTTCTCGGCCGCCAGCGCCGCGGCCTCCGGGGTGAGCTGGGTGTCCATCGGAGCCAGGACCTGGCCGTCGCACACCACGTCCTCCGCAAGCCACGCGGTGCCGGCCTGCTTCTCCAGGAGGTCCCTGTTCCGAACCAGGATGACGTGGGGGTCCCGTGCAGTGATCGTGCGGAGCTCAGCCTTGCCGAGTCGGGTCCCCCTATCCAGCCCCTCCTCGCCGTCCTGAAAGTCCGAGACGAGCTCCAGGCCCTCCATCTGCTTGCGGAAGGCGGCCTCGCCGATGACGACCTCGATGCTGCGCCCCTCGTGGGACAGCGTCAGGGAGGTGAGCATCATGCCCGGCGTCAGGAGCGTGCGGAGCGCGTCCTCGTCCAGGGGCTTGTTCAAAAGCGGCTCCACTTCCTCGCACATCTTCTCGGCGCCGGTCAGCACGTCGCCGGAGAAGATTCGCACGGCCTCCGCAACGTAGCGCTCGTTGTCCTCCCGAATCTCCCTCTCCGCCGCCTCGACCTCGTCCAGCCACACCATGTCCCCCGCCACGAAGGAGGTGTCCCCCTCCTCGAGGACCCGCACCCGATTGAGGGGCGCCACCTTGCGAAGGATCACCTCGATGTGTTTGTTGTTGATGGAGACGCCCTGGGAGTGGTAGACGTACTGGATCTCATCCACCAGCATGCGCTGCACCGCAGAGATGCCGCTGACGTCCAGCAGCTGCTGCGGGTCGATGCTTCCCTCCGTCAGGGGGGTCGTGCGGGTCACCGCCTTCCCCTCCGCGATGTCGTCGCGCAGGTCCTGGGAGGACGGGATCGCGTGCGTGATCTTCTCCGAACCGTCAAGCGTCGAGACGATGACCCGGCGCTTGCCGTCGGCGTTTCGGATCTCCTCGACGACGCCATCCAGGCCCGCCAGCAGCGAGACCTTGCGCGGACGGCGCACCTCGAAGAGCTGCTCGATGCGCGGCAGGCCCTGGGTGATGTCCTCGGCCTGACGAACGCCGCCCGTGTGGAACGTGCGCATCGTGAGCTGCGTCCCCGGCTCGCCGATGGACTGGGCCGCCACGACGCCCACCGCCTCTCCGATCGGGATGAGGTAGCGCGAGGAGAGGTCCAGCCCGTAGCACTTCTGGCAGATCCCGCGCTTCAACCCGCAGGCCAGCGGGCTGCGGACCCAGACCTCCTCGAGGCCCGCGGCGTCGATCGCGCTGGCCTTTTCGTAGGAGATGATCTCCCCCTTGCGGACCAGGACCTCCTGGGTCTCCGGGGCACGGATGTCGTCCAGCGCGGTCCGCCCGGCGATGCGCTCGCTGATGGGGATCATCACCTTCCCCTCGCTCATCAGGGGCCGGATGCAGATCCCCTTGTCCGTGCCGCAGTCGTGCTCCGTGATGATCAGGTCCTGGGCCACGTCCACAAGGCGCCGCGTCAGGTAGCCGGACTTCGCCGTCCTCAGGGCGGTGTCCGCCAGGCCCTTCCGGGCCCCATGGGTGGAGATGAAGTACTCCAGCATGTTCATCCCCTCGCGGAAGTTGGCCGTGATGGGGTAGTCGATCGTCTTTCCGGTCGGGTCCGACATCAGCCCGCGGATGCCGGCCATCTGCCCCATCTGCCCCAGGCTTCCACGGGCGCCGCTCTCCACCATCATGAGGACGGAGTTCCCCGGAACCATGTGTTCGGTGATCTTGTTGGCGATGTCCTTCGTGGCCCTGGCCCAGAGCTCGCCCTTCTGGTCCAGGTACTCGTCGTGGGTCAAAAGCCCCATCTCGTAATTGTCCTTGGCGGCATCGTCCTCGATCTGGGTCGCCTTTGTGATCTCGGCCTTCTCAGGAGGGATGATGATCGATTTGACGCCGAAACTGATGCCGCTCTTCGCCGCCCAACGGTATCCCAGCGCCTTGATAGCGTCCAGCATCTCGACGACCCCCGCCCGATCGATTTTGTCGTAGGCCTCGTCCAGCAAGCTGCCGATCTTCTTCTTGCCCAGCTGGTAGTTCACGTAGCACAGGTCGCGGGCGATGATGCTGTTGAACAGCGCCCGCCCCGGCGACGTCTCGAAGAAGACGCTGGCCCCCTCCGGCGCCGCGACGTCCTCGGCCCTGTCCACGACGATCGCCTCTCCGTCCGGGCCACCGTACTGGTGGCGCCCCATGGGCTGGCGCCTCCACGTCGGGTCCTTCCTCAGCCAGATGCGGGCGTTGATGTGGACCATGCCGTGATCGTGGGCGGACAGCACGTCCTCGATGCTGGAGAAGTGCATCCCCTCGCCCTTCATCCCCGGCTTCATGTCCGTCAGGTAGTAGACGCCGAGGACGATATCCTGCGTCGGCGTCACGACGGGCCGCCCGCTGGCCGGCGAAAGCAGGTTGTTGGCGGAGAGCATCAAAAGTCGTGCCTCCGCCTGAGCCTCCAGGGAGAGGGGGACGTGTACGGCCATCTGGTCTCCGTCGAAGTCCGCGTTGAAAGCCGTGCAGACCATCGGGTGCAGCCGGATGGCCTTTCCCTCCATCAAGACGGGCTCGAAGGCCTGAATGCCCAGGCGGTGAAGGGTCGGCGCACGGTTCAGCATCACGGGATGGTCCTTGATGATCTCCTCCAGGATGCCCCAGATCTCCTCGCGTCCGCGCTCGATGACGCGCTTTGCACTTTTCACGTTCGGCGCGATGCCCCGATCCACCAGCTGACGCACGACAAAGGGCTTGAACAGCTCAAGCGCCATCTGTTTGGGCAGGCCGCACTGATAGATCTTGAGCTGAGGGCCGATGACGATGACGGACCTTCCGGAGTAGTCCACGCGCTTGCCCAGGAGGTTCTGACGGAAGCGTCCCTTCTTGCCCCTCAGGAGGTCCGTCAGGCTCTTCAGGGGGCGGTTGCTGGCCCCCGTCACCGCCTTGCCGATGCGGCCGTTGTCGATCAGGGCGTCCACGCACTCCTGAAGCATCCGCTTCTCGTTGCGGATGATGATCTCCGGCGCGTGGAGCTCCTGCAGCTTCCGAAGGCGGTTGTTGCGGTTGATGACGCGCCGGTAGAGGTCGTTCAGGTCCGACGTCGCGAAGCGTCCGCCGTCGAGCTGCACCAGCGGGCGCAGGTCCGGCGGGATGACGGGCAGGACGTTCAGGATCATGGACTGCGGCTGCGAGGCGCTCTTGCGAAAGTCCTCCGCAACCTGAAGGCGCTTCACCAGCTTGCGCTTCTTCTGCCCGCTGCTCTCGGCGATCTCCTCGCGGAGGGAGGCCGTGAGCAGGTCCAGGTCCAGCCGGTTGACCAGCGTCTGCACGCCGTCCGCGCCGATCCCCGCCTCGAACTTCTTGTCGTATTCGGCACAGAGCAGCTCCTGGCGCTCATAGATGACGTCCGCCTGGCTGAAGGGCGAGTTTCCCGACTCGACCACCAGGTAGCAGGGGTCGTCGACCGTGACGCCGAGGCGCACGGCATTGAAGCGCCTGGGATACCTCTGCTCGAACATGTCCTTCTCGGACTTCGAGAGGATGCTGCCCCTGGAGAAGGGCAGCTTCAAGGCCGCCGTGACGATGAAGGCGTCGCTCCCGGCGACCTTCGCCCTGACGAAGGGAGCCTCGGCCTCCGCGGAGCACTCCTCCATCCTGGACGCGGGGACGATCTCCCCCACGTTCAGGTCCAGCCCTTCGATCGCCTCGATGAGCTCGAAGGCGGGCTCCACCTTGAAGGTGTCGTCCCCGTAGTCCGCCTTGAAGCGTGCCACCTGCTGCGCGGACAGGACGTCCCCCTCGTCGACGGGGACATCGTCCACGCTCTCGAGGGAGAACGCTTCCTCGGCCCGAAACTTGGGGTCGTAGTGCGAGTGGACCTTCAGCTCGCTCTCCGAGATGACGGAGTCCTTGTGCACCAGGTCCGGACGGCTGCCGACGGCCGTGACCTTCCAGGCGTTCTCGGTCTTGCGCGTGGGGGCGAAGTAGACCACCTTCTCCAGGTCCTTCGCGCTGGTCCCCAGGAGCAGGCTGAGGCGGCTCGGAATCCCCCGGAGGTACCAGATGTGCACCACGGGAACGGCCAGCTCGATGTGCCCCATGCGCTCCCGGCGCACGCGGTTGTCGGTCACCTCGACGCCGCACCGGTCGCAGATCACGCCGCGGAACTTCGGTCCGCTGCGCTTGTACTTCCCGCAGGTGCACTCGTAGCTGCGCGTGGGGCCGAAGATCCGCTCGCAGAAGAGCCCGTCCTTCTCAGGGCGCAGCGTGCGGTAGTTGATCGTCTCGGGCTTCTTCACCTCTCCGCTCGATATCTCGCGGATGCGCTCCGGCGTCGCCAGCTTGATCCTGACCCCGACAATTTCCTTTCTGGCCATCCCGTCAGTCCCCTTCTTCCTCATCCGAGATCAGAGATATATCCCCGGCAAGCGAATCGTCCGGATCGTCCTTTGGCATATCCGCATCCTCCTCGAAGATGTCCTGCGCCTTGAAGAGCTCCCCTTCGTCCGGCTCCTCGTCCTCAAGGAAGCCGCTCTCCTGTTCCTGCGCCCCCTGTCCGTCGGCATCTGCCGGGGATTCGTCCTCAAAGGCGTCGGGCAGCATCTCCGGAAGGCCGGGCTCAGGCAGCTTTTCCTCGTCCTCGTCGAGGGGTATGCCGCCGATGGTGCCGTCGTCGTACTCCACCTCCACGTCCAGCCCCAGGCCCTGGAGCTCTTTGACCAGGACGCGGAAGCTCTCGGGCATCCCCGGCTTCACCAGGCTCTGCCCCTTGACGATGCGCTCGTAGGTCTTGTCGCGCCCGCGGATGTCGTCGGACTTCACGGTCAGCATCTCCTGAAGGACGTTCGCGGCGCCGTATCCCTCGAGGGCCCAGACCTCCATCTCCCCGAAGCGCTGGCCTCCGAACTGCGCCTTGCCGCCCAGCGGCTGCTGCGTGATCAGGCTGTAGGGGCCGGTGGAACGCGCGTGGATCTTGTCGTCCACCAGGTGGTTGAGCTTCAGCATGTACATGCAGCCGATCGTGACCTTCTTCTCCATCGGCTCCCCGGTGCGCCCGTCGCGCAGGACGATCATGCCGTCCTCGGTGAGGTCCGGATACTTTTCATCGGCCAGCTCCTTCATGCGCTCGAAGATCTCGGTCTCCTGAGCGCCCTCGAAGACCGGCGTGGCCACGTGCCATCCGTTGTTCACCGCCACAAAGCCCATGATGGTCTCAAGCACCTGTCCGAGGTTCATGCGGCTCGGCACGCCCAGGGGGTTCAGCACGACGTCCACCGGGGTCCCGTCGGGAAGGTAGGGCATGTCCTCGACCGGAAGGATGCGGCTGACCACTCCCTTGTTGCCGTGTCGGCCGGCCATCTTGTCCCCCACGGTGATCTTTCGCCACTGCGCCACGTACACCTTTACGGTGCGGATGATGCCGGCGCTCATAGTATTCGGGGCGTCATTGCGCTCCATGTGCTTTATGGCGACCACCTTGCCGCGGGAGCCGTGAGGAAGCTTCAGGGAGTTGTCGCGCACCTCGCGGGCCTTCTCGCCGAAGATGGCCCGCAGGAGCTTCTCCTCCGGGGTCTGGTCGGACTCCCCCTTGGGCGTCACCTTCCCCACCAGGATGTCCCCCGCGTTGACCTCCGCGCCGATGCGGATGATCCCGGAGTCGTCCAGGTTGCGGAGCATGTCCTCGCCCACGTTGGGGATGTCCCGGGTGATCTCCTCCGGCCCCAGCTTCGTCTCGCGGGCGTCGATCTCGTACTCCTCGATGTGAATGGAGGAGAACTTGTCCTCCTTCACCAGGTTCTCGCTCAGCAGGATGGCGTCCTCGAAGTTGTAGCCCTCCCAGGGGACGAAGGCGACGAGGACGTTCTGGCCCAGAGCCAGCTCCCCGTTCTCGATGGACTGCCCGTCGGCGATGATCTCCCCCTTGTCCACCCGGTCGCCCTTGGCGACGGTCGGTCGCTGGTGGATCACCGTGCCCTGGTTGGAGCGGCGAAACTTGATCAGGGGGTACTTTCTCTCACCCCTCCTGGACCGGATGCGGATCTCGCGGGAGTCGACGTACACCACCTCGCCCGCGTCGACGGCGACCACGCAGGAGCCGGAGTCCCTGGCGACGCGATGCTCGATCCCCGTCCCCACCATGGGGGCCTCGGGCATGATCAGAGGCACGGCCTGCCGCTGCATGTTGGAACCCATCAGCGCCCGGTTGGCGTCGTCGTGCTCCAGGAAGGGGATCAGGGCCGTCGAGGGGGAGACGATCTGCTTGGGGGAGACGTCCATGTAGTTCACCTTCTCCACCGGGATCGTGTCGATGTCGTCCTGGTGCCGCGTCGGGCAGGAGTCCCCCGCAATGGTCACTCCGTCCTCTTCCAGGGGAGTGTTCGCCATCGCCACGTAGTACTGGTCCTCCTCGTCGGCGGAGAGGAATTCGATCTTGTCGGTCAGCTTGCCGTTCGTCACCTTGCGCCGCGGGGTGATGAGGAATCCGTGCTCGTTGAGCCGCGCGTAGGTCGTCAGGGAGGAGACCAGGCCGATGTTGGGACCCTCCGGGGTCTCGATGGGACACACGCGCCCGTAGTGCGTGTAGTGCACGTCACGCGCCTCGAAGCCGGCCCGCTCTCGGCTCAGGCCGCCCGGCCCCAGCGCGGAGAGGCGGCGGCGATGCGTCACCTCCGCCAGGGGGTTCGTCTGGTCCATGAACTGGGACAGCTGGCCCGATCCGTAGAACTCGCGCAGGGCGGCCGCAATGGGACGGACGTTGATCAGATCGGGCGGCGTCACCTTGTTGAGGTCGGGCGTCGTCGTCATTCGCTCGCGCACGATGCGCTCCATGCGGAGCAGTCCGATGCGGATCTGGTTCTGCAGCAGCTCCCCGATGGAGCGAATGCGCCGATTGCCGAGGTGGTCGATATCGTCGCTCTTCTTTCCCTCGGCCCTCATGGCGAACATCTCCCGGATGATCGCCACGATATCGTCCAGCGTGAGGAGCCGAACGTCCTCCGAAAGGTTCATCCCCAGGCGGCGGTTCAGCTTATAGCGCCCGACCCGCCCCAGGGTGTAGCGCCTCGAGTCGAAGAAGAGGCTTCGGATGTAGTCGCGGGCGTTCTCAACGCGCGCCGGCTCGTTGGGGCGCAGGCGGCGAAAGATCTCCTGCATCGCCTCGTCGGGGCTGCGCGTGCCGTCCCTCTCGAGCGTCAGGGCCAGGGACAAGTCCAGCCCGATGACCTCGATCCCGCCGCGTCCGCCGGGGTTCTTGTGGTAGAGCTCGTCCAGAAGTTCGCGGGTGATGGGGCGGCCGCGACGGACGATGGCGGCACCATCCGGCCCCGTCACGTCCTCGGCCGCCAGCTTCCCTCGCATCTCATCGCTGTATTCCATGAAGTAGGGGGCGGCGGCGAACATCGAGAGGATCTCATCGTTGTCGGCGACGCCGAAGGCCTTCAGCAGGAGCGTCACGGGGAGCTTCCGACGGTTGTCGATGTTGACGGAGACGATATCCCCCGAAGCCATGGAAAAGTCCAGCCACGCGCCGCGGTCCGGGATCAGTTTTGCGGAGCAGCTGTCGCTGCCCGGAACGCCGCTGTAGGTGAAGTAGACCCCGGCGGAGCGCGCCAGCTGATTGATGACGACGCGCTCCGTCCCGTTGACGATGAACGTGCCCCGATCCGTCATCACGGGGAACTCGCCGAGGAAGATATCCTTCTCCTTGCTCTCCCCCGTCTTCGTGTTGGTCAGGCCGATCGTGGCGCGAATGGGACGCGACCAGGTCAGGTCCTTCTGCCGGGCCTCCTCCTCGCTGCGCTCCGGAGGGTCGATATAATAGCGCACGAACTCCAGCGAGAACTGCCCATCGTAACTCTCAATGGGAAAAATCTCCTGAAGAAGCTCCTGCAAGCCCTGCGCCCTGCGCGCATCCGGTTCCACGTCGTCCTGATAGAACCACTGATAAGAATCCCTTTGCACCTCTATCATGTCGGGCATATCGATCAGGTCGTGAGCCCGGCCAAAAGTGTAGCGCTGCCGCGTCCTGCTTACCGGAACAAATTCAGGCATCTATTGAAAGACCTCCTTGACAGGCTGGAAAAATACGCCGAATCCCAATGATAACAAAAGGATATAGTCCTGTCAATAGACAAGACCATATCCTTTTAATTTCATGGTGCCCGAGAGAGGACTCGAACCTCCACAGCCTTAGCGACTACTAGAACCTGAATCTAGCGCGTCTACCAATTCCGCCACCCGGGCTTGACAACGAAAAGTATTCTAGCAGGGGTTTCCGCGTTTTGCAAGAGGGAATTTTGCCCCCAAATCCATGGGTTGCGATGGCTTTATCGGGGATCGAGCCCGTCGTTGTAGAGGTTCAGCCGACTCCGATCTTTCACCCGTCCGGTGCGGCAGAAAACGCAAAAAACCTGCCCCTGCCGCACGTTAAAAACTTTGGATTTGGATTGCCCCCGTCCACGCCCCCGGTCCGAGGCGGGTTACTTCAGCTCGGAGAAGTACTTGATCGTGCGCACCATCTGGCTCGTGTAGGAGTTCTCGTTGTCGTACCAGGAGACGACCTGCACCAGCGTGTTGCCGTCCTCCATCGCGATGACCCTCGTCTGGGTGGCGTCGAAGATGGAGCCCGCCGTGCTGTCGATGATGTCGGAGGAGACGATCTCGTCCGTGTTGTACTCGAAGGACTCCGAGGCCTCCTTCTTCATCTGGGCGTTGACCTGGTCGGCCGTGAAGGACCCCTTGATGACCGCGTCCAGGATCGTGGTGGAACCCGTGGCGACGGGCACGCGCTGGGCGGCGCCGTTCAGCTTGCCACTCAGCTCGGGGATCACCAGGCCGATGGCCTTTGCGGCACCGGAGGACGCGGGGACGATGTTCTCCGCTGCGGCCCGGGCGCGGCGCAGGTCGCCCTTGCGGTGGGGACCGTCCAGAACCATCTGATCTCCGGTGTAGGCGTGGACGGTGGTCATGAAGCCGGAGACGATGGGCGAAAGGTCGTTCAGCGCCTTGGCCATGGGGGCCAGGCAGTTCGTGGTGCAGGAGGCTGCGGAGATGATCGTGTCCGACGGCGTGAGCGTCTTGTGGTTGACGTTGAAGACGATCGTGGGCAGGTCGTCGCCTGCGGGGGCGGAGATGACCACCTTGCGTGCGCCGGCCTTGACGTGGGCGCCCGCCTTGTCCTTTGAGGTGTAGAAGCCCGTGCACTCGAGGACCACGTCGATCTTCAGGTCCTTCCACGGCAGGTTCGCGGCGTCCTTCTCCGCATAGATCGTGATCTTCTTGCCGTTGACGGTGATGGAGTTCTCGTCCGCCTCGACGACCCCATGATAGCGGCCGTGCGTCGTATCGTACTTCAGAAGGTGCGCCAGGACCTCGGGGCTCGTCAGGTCGTTGATCGCGACCACCTCATACCCCTCGGCCTGAAACATCTGACGAAAGGCAAGACGCCCAATACGGCCAAAACCATTGATTGCAACTCTCACTGCCATTTTTACTTCCTCCCCTGGCCCTCGGCCCAATCCATTTCAAGCCACAACACATCGTGACCGCCGCAATTTTGTTCGCGCAATTTCAACGCAATTTCATATACATATACTAAAGAAGGGAACCGCCCGCCTCTTCATTATATAACAAAGGACGGCGAAAAGGGCATCGAACCGGACGCTCCTGCGGCTCCCCTACGCCGACAGGGAGAGCAGGTTTCGGTAGATCGGATAGGGCCAGATGTCCGCGGCGATGGTCAGCTCCGCCGCGTCGCTTTGGGCGCGAATGGACTCCATCAGCGGCACGACGCTACCTGCCAGGAAGTCCGCCCGATCCCGCAGCGCCATGCCCGCGAGGCGTCCCTTCATCTCGTGCAGGCGCGCCGCATCCGATATCAGGGCGGCCTTAGTGCGCCCCAAATTGCCAATGTATTCGAGCCACGGGGCGCCCTCCTCGAAGTCCATGCCGTCCAGGGCCGCAAGGGAGCTCCTCTCTAAGACCATCTGCTTCGAGAGCGCCGGCAGGACCCCCTCCCACAACATGTCGTACAGCACCGCCGCCTCGATCTCCAGCCCCCTGGCAAACTCCTCCATGCGTATGTCGTGCAGGACCTCCAGCTCGCGCCCACGGTAGACGCCAAGGTCCTCGAGCATCCGCTTGTTCTCCGGGAGCAGGAGAAGGTCGATCTTCTCCGGCATGGTCTCCGCCTGAAGGAGGCCCCGGCGCTTCGCCTCCGCGTGCCACTCCGGCGAGTAGGCATCCCCCTCGAAGAGGACGTTCTGCCCCTCACGGACGGCCTCCTTGACCGCGTCCAGAGCCACGTCCATCGGGTCCCTCCCATCGACGCTCCTGGCCTCGATCATCCCCGTCAACTGCTCGACGCCCCAGGCCCAGATGGAGGCGAACATCGTGATGGGCAGAGCGATGGACTGCGACGCCCCCGGAGAGCGGAACTCGAACTTGTTCCCCGTAAAGGCCACGGGCGAGGTCCTGTTCCTGTCGTTGTCGAAGGGGATGATGGAGGGCAGCTTCATCAGTCCAAGGTCCATCAGGCCCCTCTCCGGCAGCGAGGCGTCCGCCTGGTTCAGCCGCTTCAAGAGGTCCGTCAAGGCGGAGCCAAGGTAGACGCTCGTGATGGACGGAGGCGCCTCGTGCCCCCCGAGGCGAAAGAGGTTGCCCGCCGTGGCCGCGGTCGCCTGGAGCAGGATATGGAACTTCGAGATGCCCAGCACGGCCGCGGCCAGGAACGAGAGGAAGACGACGTTGCGGCGCTGTCCGCTCGACGGTGTCAGGAGGTTGCGCCCCTCGCTGTCCATCAGGGAGAGGTTGACGTGTTTTCCGCTGCCGTTCATCCCATGGAAGGGCTTCTCGTGAAAGAGCAGCCGCAGCTCGTGCTGGCGCGCCAGCTTTCTCATCGTCTCCATCAAGATCTGATTCTGGTCGCAGGCCGTGTTCGCATCGGAGAAGAGGTGGGCGAACTCGAACTGGCACCGGGCCGCCTCGTTGTGCCGCGTTATGATGGAGACGCCGATGCGCGCCAAATCGCGCTCCACGTCCTCCATGTAGCTCAGGACCCGAGGGGGGATCGACCCCATGTAGTGATGGTCCAGCTTCTGATCCTTGGCCGGCTGGGCGCCGAGCAGGGTGCGCCCGCAGAAGCGGATGTCCGGCCGCATCTGGGCGCGCGGACGATCCAGGAGGAAGAACTCCTGCTCCGCGCCTGCCGTCACCCTCACGCTGCGAACCCCCCGCTGCCCAAAGAGCTTGAGCAGCTTCAGCGACCGCGTCTCCAGGGCGTCCAGCGCGCGCAGGAGGGGGGTCTTAAAGTCGAGAGGCGTCCCGTCGAAGGAGAGGAAGACGCAGGGGATGCAGAGCGTCCCCCCCTTGGGGGACTTCACGATAAAGGCGGGGCTGCTGATGTCCCACGCGCTGTATCCGCGCGCCTCAAACGTCGAGCGCGTCCCCGCCGACGGGAAGGATGAGGCGTCCGGCTCCCCCTGAATCAGGTCGTGCCCGCAAAACACGTCAACGGGCATCCCATCGGCACCCCCCAGGGTGAAGGCCATGTGCTTCTCCGCCGTCATCTCCGTCTGGGGCTGAAACCAGTGGGTCCAGTGGGTCGCTCCCTGCGCGATGGCCCAGTCGCGCATCGCCATCGCCACCACGTCCGCCGCAGCGGCATCCAGCCGCTGCCTTCCCTCCATCGCAGCGACCACCTGCTCATAGACCCCCGAAGTCAGCTTCTCCTTCATCACCCTGCGATCGAAGACCATGGACCCGTAGATCTCCCGAACCGTCGGATACTCGCGCGCCCTCTCCACCATACCCACCTCCGGAATGAATTCTTAAGCGGATGAAAAGCGTTTTTTGTCGCTTAAGATTGAGAGAGTATAGGCTTAAATCCGAAAAAGGTCAACGTTAAGCATGGCGAAAGGTCGCTGTACGCCATCGCAGGGTGCGGCGTCGTTTTTCATCTCCCGCCCGGCGCCCCCTCGGGCAGGACGATCCGCCCGTCAACGGCCCCTCCGACCGCAAAATCGAGGGACGCGCTCTTTCCGAAACGGCTCGTGAGGTACACGGGACCGGAACCCGCCCGCTTCGGGATTGATATCTCCAAAAAATCGGCGGCTCCATTGGCGTTGTCCACCGTCGCGACGTCCCCCGCAAACACGACCTGCAGGGCCTCGTCCAGGTTCTCTCCCCACACGCGCAGCCTATCCGTCCCAACGCGCTCGATGGAGTGCAGGACCGGCACGCGGGAGCGAAGCCCCCGGAGCTCCACGCCGTAGACCCTGCGCCCTCCGATCGACAGGGAAACGCCCCAGGCCCCCTCGGAGACCTCGTCCGGGCAAAGAAAAACGGCCCTGTCGCCGCCCAGAAGGCGCGGCCTCACGTTCAGAGGATCGGAGCGTTCCTTCAGCGATTCGCGCAGTATGATCCACGTGTCTTCCGCGCTGGCCTCGTTCAGGGCCTTGCACCGCACCTCGATCTCCTCTCCCGGCGCGATGACGTCCGGGACTTTCCGAACCCGGTTGAAGAACGACACGCGCGGCATCCGGCGCTCGTCCCACAGCTCCATCGGCTCCAGGCGGTCGGGGTCGTTCACATCCAGAAGGCCGTCCTGGTCGTCGTCCCTGTCCTTGTAATCAAAAATCCCATCCCCGTCCGTGTCCACGGGCACTCTGCCCCTGAAAACCCCCTCCACCCTGTCCGGTATCCCGTTCCCGTCGCTGTCCGTGTCCAGAAAGTTGGGGATGCCGTCGCCGTCCGTATCGTTGCGGGGAAAAAATTGCTCGAAGGGCAGGTTGAACGCCTCGATCCTGTCGAAGGGGTAGTATTCGATGTAATCCGGGATGCCGTCGCCGTCCGCGTCGGAGTTCCGGTCCAGCCACACGGCGCCCTTCCGGGAGTTGCCGGGATTGACCGCCTCCTGCCAGACGGAGTCGGAAAAGGTGCCGGCCCTGCGGTACGGCTCGAGGCGGCGCAGGACGGTCAGCAGCTCCAGGAGGTCGGGCAGGCTGTCGTCGTCCGTGTCCTCGTCGCCCCTGTCCATGCCCAGAACGTCGTGCAACTCGTCCGGGATGCCGTCGGCGTACTCGTCCTCGAAGATCAGCGCGCGGTACTGCCACGTTCGGGCTGACTCCGCCATCGTCGTTATGGTGAACCAGTAGACCCCGGCCCGGGGGATGCTGCACTGGGCCCAGGTGTGGTCGTCAGCCAGGAGGGTCGGGAGGTTGAACACGAACCGGGGCTCCGCGTTCTTTCCCGTCTCGACGCCCATGATGGGATTCATGAGCGGCGTGTGGGAGACCAGGATCGAATAGGCCCCCGCCTTGTCGAAGCGGACCGCGAAACAGTCGCTGTCCCAGCCGCCGCGGTTGTCCAGCACCCCCGAGAGCGCGGCGGGCATCACGGCGGGAGCGTCCTTGAACTCTGCGGTGTCGATGCCGCTGTTCGAAGCACAACCCGTCTCGCTCTCGGCGTACTCCGGATAGGCCCCCTGTGCCGGGTCGAGCGGAGAGGCGTCCCAGACGTCGGGCACTCCGTCGCCGTCCGTGTCGCTTTTCAGGACCTTCGACGGGGTCGGGTCGGGAAGTAGAGGGGTCGAAGGCTCGGCGCTCGAGCCGGGGTCCTGCAGATCGGGCGAGGGCGCCGGAAGCGCAGGGGCGGGAGAGGGGGCCGGAGACGTTCGATGTGCGAACTTGTCGAAAGTTCTTCCGCAGCCTCCCAGGGAGAAGCGCAACCAGAATAAGAGTACGCACAAAAAGACCGCGCAGAGAAAACGCCTTTTCATCAACCTCGTCCTCCAATCAGTCGGTCGTCCTTTGCCCCGATGGGGCATTCCGTCGTTATCCCCCCTCCCGAATTATACCGGACGAGGGGCTGCCGAAGCAGCCCCTCGTCCGTCGTGCCAATCTACCGATCGTGGACAAACCGTCCTGGCATCAGAGCCCGAAGTCGCTGAGACAGGAGCGCCGCCGCAAAACAGGAAAGGAGATCGCCCGGCAGGGGCAACACGAGAAAGGACCAGAAGAGCGCAGGGACCGTGAGCTCCCGCCCGATGTAATAGCGGGCGACGAGGTAGTACCACGTGGCGCCGACAATATAGATCAGCGCTATCGCCACGGCGCCGGCCAGCGTCTCGCGCCAGAGCCCCCGCCCCCAGAGCCGGACGGCACGCCCCGCCACCCAGGCCCCGGCGATGAAGCTCAGGATGTAGCCAAACGTCGGGTTCAGGAGGTATCCGATGCCGCCTCCGGCGGCAAAGACGGGGAGCCCCATCAGCCCCGCTGCGGCGTATATCCCCGCGGCGACGGCGCCGAGCTTCTCCCCCAGGACCAGCCCGGCCAGGACGACGAACAGCGTTTGAAGCGTCAGCGGCAGGAGCGGCGTCGGTATCTTGACGAACGTTCCCACAGCGATCAGAGCCGCAAAGAGCGCGCAGGACACCAGGTCCCGGACGCTCGCCTTTCCCTTCACTGCCTGAGACAAAGGACTTTCCTCCTCATTATATTACAACTATGAATGGCTATGATGACTGCGCCCCGTCAAACGGACGCACCTCATAGACCTCCCCGGAGCGCAGGGACCTGCGCGCTCCGTCCTCGTCCTCCACCACCAATCCCCCAAGCTCATCCACGTCCACCGCGCGGCCGAGGCAGCCCCTCCCGTCCTGCATCCACCGCACCCTCCGCCCCAGAAGCAGAGAGCGCTCCCGGTAGGCCCGAAGCAGCTCCGGGTCCTCAAGCCTCGTCGAAAAGTCCATGAGGCGCTCCGCGATCCTCGCTGCGAGCTGGTTGCGGCTTACCCCCTCCGGGAAGATGGACCCCGCCCGATCGTTGAGGTCCCGACCGAAGTCCCGTGTGGTCACGTTGAGCCCGATGCCGACCACCACGTTCTCGACGGTCCCACTCTCGACGTCGCTCACCGCCTCGCTCAGGATGCCGCAGACCTTGCGCTCCACGCCGTCCCGGCCGTGCAGGTACACGTCGTTCACCCACTTGACCAGGGGACGAAGGGGAGTCAGCTCCTCGACGGCAAGGCAGACCGCCGTCCCCGCCGCGATGGTGATCATCTGAAAGCGCTCCATGGAGCTCGATGGACGCAGGAGGAGCGTCATGTACAACCCCGTCCCCGCCGGGGAGAGGAAGGAACGCCCCCTGCGTCCCCTGCCCACCGTCTGCTGGTTCGCCGCGATCAGCGTCCCGCTCTCCGCACCTGCAAGGGCCAGGCGCTTCGCATGGGTGTTTGTGGAGTCCACCGTGTCGAGGCAGACGACCCGTCGGACCCCGCACGCCTCGGAAAGGTGCGAGCGAATCCCCTCCTCCGTCAGCACGTCACTTTCGCGCTCAAGCAGGTAGCCCCTACGGGGGGCGGAGCCCACGAGGTGCCCTTCCGCCCGAAGCGAAGCCACCGCCTTGCAGACCGCAGCGCGGGAGACGCCCAGAGCCTGAGCCATCGCCTCCCCCGATATTGCCGTGCCGCGACGCTCCTCCAACATCCTCAGCACGTCGCTCTTGATCATCCCGCTCACCTCCCCTACTGCTTATAGATATACCACAGGGCCGCAAAAATGTAAACTTATATAAATCAAAAAGTTTACATAATGCCCTGCCGCCCCGTCGTCTTCCGTCAGGACTCATACCAATTCGCGTTTAATTATGGATTG
>NC_021038.1:2600528-2603598 GCF_000210715.1 Fretibacterium fastidiosum | reverse complement strand
CTTCCAGGGGAGCCTAATAAAACGGGGGCCTAAAGTGTGCCGCTTCTTTTTGCCTCCCCTGAAAGGGGAGGTGGTTCGCGCTAGCGAACCGGAGGGGTTGTCTTTCGCGCCAAAACAACCCCCTGAGCCTTGCATTTTTTACGGATATCTGGTATCTTTCACAATAACCATCGTGTGTGGGGTGTTCGTATTTTTCAGTTGAGAATATCTATCACTATACCTTAAGGAGGAGTTGGGAACATGGTTTTGAACAGGAGGTTTTTGCGTGTGGCGGCGCTGGGGGCGGTCTTCGCCCTGGGCCTCGCCGGGACCGCGTTGGCGCTGCCGACGACTTATAAGTGG
Source organism: Fretibacterium fastidiosum (assembly GCF_000210715.1). Taxonomy (GTDB): domain Bacteria; phylum Synergistota; class Synergistia; order Synergistales; family Aminobacteriaceae; genus Fretibacterium; species Fretibacterium fastidiosum. The sequence continues at coordinate 2,603,256 of NC_021038.1, read as the reverse complement.
AAGGGGGAGGCTTCAGGCTCTGAAAAGAAATGGGCTGAGGCAGGAAACTGGGTGCCCCTTGTGGGTGATGGCACTACTTACCCCAAGACCACCGACACGGCGATTATCGGAGCAAACTTTGAGGTTGAGGTCGATGGAGAGGCGGCAGCAGCAGCGGTGGTGGACCTTGGCGATGGCGCTAAGCTGACGATTAAGACCGACAAGCTGACCCTCGACAATAACGGCGAGCTCAGGGCATCGGGCAGCGCGACGGTGACGAGCAAGGTGGCGGGTGGACTGGAGTTCACCGGCACCAACAAGGTTGCCGTCTCCGCGGACAAGACCCTGACCCTGGCGGCAGAGGGTGCGGGAGCGACCATAGTCGGCGCTGCCGCCGCCCTGCAACTCTCCGGCGCGGGCGCGCTGATTCTGAAGACTCCAATGATGGCGGCCACGGACCTGAAGATCACGGACCGCAGCTGGCTGATCGTGAATGCCGACACCAGCGATAACAAAGGGGCGTTGCCGGGGCTTTCTGCTGTTTCCCTAGAGATCGACGACGGTATCATCACCGTCAACGCAGAGCATTTTGGCGTTGGCACTGGAGTAACTAACACGCTGAAGATGAAGAAGGGCACGCTGGAGCTGAAAGAGCCGCTGGCAGCGAACATCAAGACCGTCGATATCCAGAATGGTGACCTGTTTGTTTTGGAGAACGGCGCGATTGGCGTCGAGGCCACGCCGGACGGTATATTGAATCTGGGAGTTAACTCAAATTCTTCAGGCCATCTCCATCTGCAGCGTAACATGACCCTTGTGAAGTTGACGACGGCAACAGGAGATGTTGTCAACACCATCGACATCGCCAGCGGCAAGGCCTTGACCGTCGCGGAGCTTGATACTAATACGCTCAACGCTGCGGTGACCGGGAACGGAACCCTGCACCTGAAGGGTGCTGCTGGCTATACGGCCACCCTGAAGAAGGCGGTCGAGGGAACGGTCAAGATCGAGGCTGGCGGCGCCGGCGTGTTGACCCTGAACGCTGACGAGAACGTAGACGCGGTCGAGTTTGCGGGGCCTACCACTACTACCGCTACCCTGGCTCTTGCGGTCGATAAGAAGATTGGGACTCTGACTTTCGGAGATGTGACCACTTCCCTTGCCCTGAATTTTAGCGGCAACAACACGATTGAAAAACTGAATTTGAATTCAACGAAACCCCTGACGGTCCAGAGCGGCGGAGCAGAGAACACGATCAACTTCCTGGCCCCTGTCGCTAACGCCGAAGTGAAGGTGACCAGCACGGGGCCCCTGTCGATCGTGGACGGAACGCCGAGCGTGAAGTGGAACGCAGAGCTAGCAGCCGGTGCCAAACTCGCGGTGAAGGGCAAGGACCTGCTCGCGGGGGAGGTCAAAATAAAGCTTGCTGGCGGCACCCTGACCCTGCCCAGCGGGGAGTTCTCGAAGCTGGAGCTGACAGAGGACGCTGCCAACTCGGCGATTGCGGTCGACGTCGCGACGCAGGACCCGGTCCTGAAGGTGAAGAAGGTTACGCTGGCGAATGGCTTGACGATGAGGGGTCCTGCGACCTGGTTGCAGGACCAGCCGGCGGGCGGAAAGGTCACGCTGCTGGAGATGGAAGATGAGCTTACTCCGGGAAAGAACATCACGAGCGATATTGACCCCACTTTTGCGACCGCGGCACTCGATACCGATAGGAAGAAGCTGATCCTCACGATGGTGAAGCCTTTCGGCATCCCTGCGCTGGAGGCGACGACGGCCTCCCTGGGGAACCTGTGCGACGTGACCGTGAAGGTCATCAATAACGTGGTCGTGGGGGCCGGGAAGTGGACGACAGAGCTTGTGAGCCTCGATGCCATGGGGACCGCCGAGGTGACGCCGGGCCTTGCCGGCGATTTCAGGGCGGAGTACCGTGTGACTCTGAAGCAGGGCTTCAAGAGCGGGTTCCTGAGGGTTATCGCTGAGAACAGCGATGGCTTCAAGGGCTTTGTCGACGTCGAGCTGAAGGCCGGGTCCGGCGGCAGCAACGACGACGACTCCGATAAGCCGAGCATCGACCCGGCGAGCTGGACCACGACGGCCATCAGCGGGGACGCGGGAGAGGTGGTGCTCCAGGCGAAGCTGAAGCTGGCGGGCACGCCGAAGGCCGTGGCGGTGGAGACCTCCGGCATGAAGGAGAAGCCGAAGGCCGAGCTGCTGGACGCGAACGGGAAGAGCGTCCTGCCCACGGCCAGCGCGAAGACCAAGGAGTACACGCTGAAGCTGACGTGCAAGACCACGAAGGCCGAGATCGCGGCGGGTGCGGCGATCAAGAAAGTGACCGTGACGATGACCGACGGCACGAAGCAGGATATCACCGTGGACAAGAAGCTGAAGGACATGAAGGCCGACACCAAGAAGCCCGGCGGCAACAAGCCCGGTGACGGCAACAAGCCTGGTGACGGCAACAAGCCCGGTGACGGCAACAAGCCTGGCGACGGCAACAAGCCCGGAGACAACAAGCCTGGCAACAACAAGAAGGACAGTTCCGGCGGCGGGTGCGATGCGGGGTTTGGCGGACTGGCGCTGGCTCTTGGCGCGGCGTTCCTGCTGAAGCGGAAGGCGTAGTCCGAAACCAGATGACGAGGCGGGCCTCCCTCGAGGCTCCAGCCTGAGAGACACGCGAGAGCGGCGCCCACAGGGCGCCGCTCTCGCGTCTTTGCTTTTGGAGTGCCAGTGCCGGTTGATA
>NC_021038.1:2592046-2599474 GCF_000210715.1 Fretibacterium fastidiosum | reverse complement strand
TCGCCCCTCGCTTCGCCCTCGGCGCGGGCAACTCGGCGGATCGTCTCATCGCGCGTCATCGCGTCCCGCATCGCCTTATAGCTCACAATGTATCGTTGCCGTTCCTCACGGCTCTGCAAAAACAGCTTCTCCAGGTTCAGCGCCTCACCAATCATCGGGTCCTTCACCATCGCCTCAGGCATCTTCCTCGCCTCCATCCCCGCAAGATACATCAGCCAATACTCCAGACGATTCCGTGGCGTCCCATAACGCGCGCACTTCGGCACCTCAAGGTAGATCAGCTTCAGGTCGTCGCTCAGTTTCTCCCCGCTCTCCACGTCGCACAGACAAAACTCGCGGCGAAAACGCTCCCCGGCAAACAGGCTGAACGCCAGAATGTGAATCGACACCGTCCGCTTCAAGTCCAGGTACGAACCACCCAGGCTCATCTGAGAGGCGTGCAGCGTGCTGAGGTAGTAGGCGGAACGCTGCAGGTAGTCGTTCCAGTTCCTCACCTGCACCTCGACCTCCACCTGCGTCCCGTCCGCCATGTTGGCCACGATGTCCAGGTAGCAGTCCTTACCCTCGACGCGCACGGCGGAGAGCTCGCGGTTCGCGTACTCCAAACCGGTGAAGCCCGCGCTTCCGTCGGGAAACACAAGGGCGTTCACGAGGTCCAAAAACAGGGGCTTGCGGTCCTCGCGGCCCAACAAAAATTTGAAGAAACGGTCGTTGAGGCGATAGATTTTTCCCCGCTCCAGGTCCGCCTCGATTTGCCCTTCCGTCACGGGCCCCGACGCCGGACCGATCAGCCCACCGTCGCGCTCCCGCTCTGCGTCCTCCATGTCCCCGCCTCCTCGCTAAACGTCCTCTCACTGCCTGACTATATTATACAATTTGCCCCCGTATCGGGGGCCGCGCGTTTGTCGCGTCTGTCCTGCGCAGCGGCTCAGCGCCGACGCCGGATGTAGAGGGGAACGAGAGCCAGCAACGCCACCGAGCCCAGGCCCGCGGCACACCCGCCGCCGGAACTCGACTTCGGGGGCTCCGTCCCCTTCTTCATGTCCTTCAGCAGGATACCGTCGCCGTTCGTCCCCAAGCGAACCATCTTCTCCTCGCCGCCCTCCAGCCTGTAGTGCAGCGCGTCGATCCGTGCCGTGTTCATGGCGTTTTCGGCCACCGTGCCCGTGATCTGGAGCAGGTAGCTGTGCTGCTGCGCCATTGCACGAGCGGAGGCCGCCGGGCTATCGGGAAGAAGTTTGATCCTGATTCCCTCGATCCCCAGGGCATCGATCCGGATCGAGCCCTCGATCAGGGGGACCTCTGACTTGATGGGAACCTGGACCGTCACTTCAACTTTGCCCTGCGCGTCGGGAGTGCCCCAGAAGACCGTCCACTGCCCCGCGGAGGCCGGGATATCGACCGACGCGGGAGGATTCACGGGCGGCACGTCCGGAGAGGTTGGCGGCACGTCCGGCTTATCCGGCGACCCGCCCGGATTGCTCGGCGACCCGCCCGGCCAGCCCGGCGACCCGCCCGGTCTGGCCTTGAACGCGACCCTCAAAGTATGATTCTCCGTCACGTTGCGGAACGTGTACTCGTAACGCGTCGCTACCAACGGGACGCTCACCGGGGCGTCGTCGACCCTCAGGGAAGCGATCGCGTAACCCGCGTCCGCCGAGACCACGAACGTCGCGTCTTTGCCCTTGGAGACGACCACGTCGCCGGACAGCGCCTCCGTGGACCCCTGATGCGTGACCCTGCCGCGGCCGGACACGGACACCGTGATCACGTTGCCTACGATAAGGGTGACATCCATCAAGGGGGCTTTGTCATTGCTGGTAACGTACCGATACGTCACCTTCTCCGGTTCGGCGTCAAAGGTGGCCTTGCCGCTCGTGGAGTCATAGACGGCGGGGATCGACATGCCGCCGGATAAGCCGGCGAGGCGGGTCACCTTGATGAATCCCTCCCGGGGGATGAAGGTGCCGAGATTGGCCTCATACTTGTCCCCGCGCTGCTGGAGGATCAGGTCGTCCCGCGTCTGAGCGCCCACAGTGGCACTACTGGTCAAAGGCAGCCCCTCCAGATCGAGGAACGTGAGACGGTTTCCCTGGCAATACAACGCATCCAGCCTCGTGTTCGCCTTCACGTCCAGCGCCGTCAGCCGGTTGTTGGTGCAGTTCAGCGTTGACAGCTCCGTGTTCTTGCTCACGTCCAGCGCCGTCAGCCGGTTGTTGGTGCAGTTCAGCGTTGACAGCTCCGTGTTCTTGCTCACGTCCAGCGCCGTCAGTTGGTTGTCCGAGCAGTCCAGCTTCAGCAGGTTCGTGTTCGCCCTCACGTTCAGCTCCGTCAGCTGGTCGTTGGCGCATTTCAGCTCCCTCAGCGCCGTGTTCTTGCTCACGTCCAGCGTCGTCAGAGCGTTGCTGGCGCAAGCCAGCTCCGTCAGCGCCGTGTTCTGGCTCACGTCCAGCGACGTCAGGGCGGTGCCGGAGCAAGCCAGATCCGTCAGCGCCGTGTTCCGGCTCACGTCCAGCGTCGTCAGCGGGTTGTTGGTGCAATTCAACGTCTCTAGCTTCGTGTTCCGGCTCACGTTCAGCGACGTCAGAGCGTTGTTGTTCTCACAATGCAGCGTCTTCAGCTCCGTGTTCTCGCTCAAGTCCAGCGACGTCAGCAGGTTGTTCGTGCAATGCAGCGACGTCAGCTTCTTGTTCCCGCTCAAGTCCAGCGACGTCAGCTCCAGGTTGCTGCAAACCAGCGTCTCCAGATACGTGAAATACTCGATCCCCTTCAGGTTTTTGGCGCCAAATTCGGGTTTAACGATCATACTCTTCGCCGCTTCAATCTCCTCGGGGCTCAAAATACCGTCTGAGTTTGTGTCATGTTCCCTAACGAAGACAATGAACGCATTATCCGGGAAGTTTGTACTGTTGATCACCACGTCCGCCAGGGCCGCCCCCGGGGCAGAGGCCGCCAACAAAAACGCCGCCAACAAAACCCATAGCTTTCTCATCTTCCTTAAAAATTCCTCCTTGCCGTTTGCAATGCGTTCCGTCCGGAAGGGCTCCCCGCAGAGGAGAACACGCCGCCGGGAGGCCTCCGTCCGGAACGCCGGACCTGTACCATCGGCCCATGTAGACGCTCGTATTGCGCCTGACGATCTCGACCCTGCAATATCATACAACTATTTTGACATGCCTTGAACCCCTTTGGCAATGTTTTTGAGCGAACACGGCCTGGAATTTTTGAACGGTCTGGCCGCGGGAAGTCGTTGCCGAATCCCGGGACGGTCGCCTTTGACCCCGCCTCAGTCTTTGGATCGAAGCGGGGTCTTCAGTTTCACCTCCCGGCCGGTCGGGGCAGGACCTGCACGGCTTCGGGGTGGGCGGCGACGAACCGCATCAGCGCGTCGCACAGGGCCTCCACGGCGGGAGAACGGGAGACGGGCGTAAAGGGCTGGTCGCAGGGCGTTCGGGTCAGGAGCTTGTCCGTCTTGGTGAAGGTCGCGGTGACGGCAAAGCGGGCCGTGCGGTCCTCCGGCCGGTAGAACAGGCTCACGATGCTGTAGGCCCATCGCCTGATCTTTTCGCGCTCCCTCTCGTCCCGCGTCCTCTGCAGCAGCTTGTCCCGATAACGCCAGCTGATGACGCTCTTGTAGCGGAACAGGAAGACGTCTCCGCCCTCCTGGCGCTGGATCGTCTCCGTGTCCAGGAAGTAGAGGCCCATCCGGTCGTCCTGGAACGCCGGCAGGTATCGATCCCCGTCCTGCGCCGCCGCCGCGCTCCGGCAGGCGGCGAGCGCCGCGGCCAGCGCAAGGATCAGGGAGAGCGTTTCCAGCGGATGTCGCAGCAGATCTTTCAATTTTCGCGGATCAACTCCTCGAGAAACGGCGGCAGGATGAAGGCGGCGCGATGGATGGCGTTCGTGTACCAGCGCGTGCCGCTCACCTCCCGCAGGGGCGTGGCCGGGTCGGCCGACAGGGAGGCCGCGCCGTAGGTCCACATGCCGGACGGGTAGGTGGGGACGACGCCCCAGTACGTGCGCACCACGGGGAAGACGGCCCGCATCTCGCGGAGGGCCTGGCGCATCAGCGCCGTGTCCGTGAAGGGGGACTCCGTCAGCTCCGTCATCATGCCCCGTTCGTTCAGGACGGCCTTCAGGTCCCGGTAGAAGGGCGACTGAAAGAGCCCCGCGGCGAAGTCCACGGGGTCGGTGCCGTCCACGATGGCGACGTCGAACCGGTCGGAGGTCGTGCGGAGGTACTCCATCGCGTCCATGCAGCGCACGTCCGCCCTGGGGTCCGAGAGCGCACAGCCGACGGTGGGCAGCCACTCCTTCGACGCAGCGATGACGCGCTCGTCGATGTCGATGAGCGTGCACCGCTCGACGCCGGGGTGCTTCAGCACCTCCCGCAGAATGGCCCCGTCGCCGCCACCCACGATCAGGACGCGCTTCGGGTCCGGGTGGGAGCAAAGGGGCACGTGGGCCATCATCTCCGAGTAGGTGAACTCGTCCCGCTCCGTCAGCTGAAACGCCCCGTCCAGCATGAGGGTGCGGCCGTACTCCGGCGTGTCCACCACCAGGATGTCCTGCCACTTCGTTCGCTCGCGGTGCAGGACGTCCGTCACCTTCAGCGACAGGCGCAGGCCCTCGCTGCTCTCCTCCGTCAGCCACAGATCGTTCGTCCGCCTGGCTCTCGTCACGGGCGCGTCGCCCATGTCCATCCCCTCCATTCCTGGTCGTAAGATCGTTCGGGGGCGCGGCCCCCTGCGCTTGAGCGTATGGGCATAGCGTACCATGAACCGCCTGCGCCGCGCAAGCGCCGCCGGCCGGGGGCCGGCGCCTGAGCCTCCGGCCCCGCCTTCCCGATTCAATTCAAGGGGCAAGCGCCTTGCACGTTAAATTTGAGTTACAATAATAGTGGCGTTCGATCGGTTCGGGCCCGCCCTGGCGGGCGTGGGTTTTCTCACTTGGAGGGGAGGTTTTGCTCTTGAGACGACAGACGCCCGGTCGGCGCGGGGCCGTGCTGTTCGCTGCGGCGCTCCTGCTGGCCCTGGCCTGCGGGACCGCGCGGGCCTTCATCCGCGAGGGCGGCATCGCGGGACGACCGGGGCTCTCCTTTCACGGGATGGCCTGCTTCTGGGGCCACCTGGACGTGAACATCACCAACGGGACGAGGGAAAACGTGATCTTCGGCGGCACGATGCTCTTCCTGGACCGCCGGAAGCGCGTCGTGGCGAGGGCGGAGATCCTGCCGGAGCGGATCGGCCGGCGCTCCACGCGGCGCCTTCGGGGCGTCTTTACGGAGGGCAGCGGGGAAGATGCCTCCACGGCGTCGCTTCTGGTGTGGGAGTTCCGACAGAGGACTCGTTAGGAGGCGGACATGAAAAGGACGAGGACCCTGGTGCTCTTCGCCGCGGCGTGTCTTGCGGTGCTGGCCGCGGGGGCTGCCGAGGCGCTCTCGAACAGCGCGGACGCCTTCATGTCCCTGCCCTTCGGCCACCCCTTCAATCGGACGAAGCTGCGCATGGAGCGGAGCGGGGCGACCGCGAAGGCCCAGGACGGGGACTACCTCTCCATGGAAGGGCTGTTTGAGGGGCGTCCGGCCCTGTTCGTCTTTTCCTTCCACGGCAGGAAGGGGCTGAAGTCCAAGGCCCTGTACCTGCAGACCGTGGGCAGGGAGGAGGATGAGCGGCTCTACACGGTGCTGATGCAGGCGTACAACGGCCGGTTCGGCAGGACGGAGGAGCGGCCCCTGCCCAACACCTGGGCGGAGGGGAAGATCATGCTGCGCTGCACCTGGACGCCGGACCGGTGGACCTCCGTTGTGCTGACCTACAACCCGGAGACGGCGGTTCGCTTTCCGGGGCCGTCGATCAGGGACCGCCCCATTCACCTGGAGTACCGATATTCCCGATGGGACTGATTCTTTCCGCCGAAGAATTAGGATAAAATAGTGTCCTGCATGAGAAAACCTGAATTTTGTGCCCTGAAGGGGCGCGTTTGGGGGCTTTGTCAATGGGAAAGAAAATGAAGAACATCGGCATCATCACGTCGGGCGGCGACTGCGGCGGGCTGAACGCCGTCGTGCGTGGCGCGGCCAAGACGGCGATGCAGCGGGGCATCGGGGCGTACATCGTCCCCAACGGCTACGCGGGGCTCTACAACCTGGTGGACTTCGACCGTCTGGTGTTCCTGGACGAGGAGCGCACGGACCACGTCAACTCCGCCTTTGCCGGCAGCGACGCCGGTCACAGCCGGGTGAAGATATCGAAGATACCGGACCCGGACAAGTACAACCGCATCCTGCTGGGACTGCGCAAGTTCAACTTGGACGGCCTGCTGATCTCAGGCGGCGACGACACGGGCAGCGTCGTGGTGGACCTGGCGGAGCACGGAATTCCCTGTGTTCACGCGCCGAAGACCATGGACCTGGACCTGCAGACCTACTCCGTGGGCGGCGACTCCGCCATCAACAAGATCGCGCGCATCGTGGAGGACCTGAAGACGACGGGCAAGACCCACAACCGCATCATGATCGTGGAGGTCTTTGGGCGCTACGCCGGGCACACGGCGTTTCGCGGCGGCATCGCGGCCGATGCGGACTGCATCCTGATCCCTGAGATCGTGGCGGATTTCGACGCGATCTACAAGCACCTGAAGCACTACTACATCCGGCGCATCCTGAATTCCGACGTCCATTCGGGCACCTACGTCATGGTGGTCGCCGAGGGGGTGAAGGGCGAGGACGGAAAGTACTTCTCCGACAGCGGGGACAGCACGGACTCCTTCGGCCACGTGCGTCTGGCCGGCGCGGGGCGCTACATCCGCACGCGCCTCGAGGCGATGATGCGGGAGGACCCCCAGATCCACCAGTTCATGAAGGTCTCCGGAATGTACGTCCCCGGAGTCTTCGAGATTCCGGAGATTCGCGAGGTCATCCCCGGCCACATCGTGCGCAGCGGCTCCACGTCGTCCTACGACGTCAACTTCGGCAAGCAGATCGGCGCGTCGGCGGTCATCCTGCTGGACGAGGGGATCAGCGGCGTGACGGTGGTGGAGGTCTACAAGGGGCGCATCCGCTACATGCCGACCGCTGACGCCATTGTGCCGCGTCCCGTCAGCCTCGAGGACGTCACCTTCTACGAGCAGATGGACATCTGCTTCGGCCGGACCCCGCAGCACTACGAACCGGTGATCGAGGAGCAGAAGGGCGAGGTGGAGCGCTTTTTGTAACGCCTCCGTAACGGACTCGAACGACAGGCCCCGATCCGGGGCCTGTCGTTCGCTTTCCTGATACCAAATCGCGTCTAATGTGGATTGCCTCCCCTGAAAGGGGAGGTGGTTCGCGTCAGCGAACCGGAGGGGTTCGGCCAGACGACACGACTTACGGACGTCGACAGGCGGTCGGCGTCGTGTCGGTCGGCTGTGCCGAAGCAAGGCAATTGA
>NC_021038.1:2585505-2591530 GCF_000210715.1 Fretibacterium fastidiosum | reverse complement strand
GAAACTACTTTGCGGGCGCAGCGTCACCGGTCGTCCCCTGGGCAGGGGCTCCGGGCTTGACCGTGCTGTTCAGTCTGCGCTGAGCTGCGGTCTCCTCGATCCGGTCCAACCGCCTGGTGAAGGCTGCCGTCTGGAGTTCGTCCCTCAGCTTCTGGATCTGGCCGTAGAGCTCAAGGGCCTTTGGTCGGTCGATGGGGGTTGAGGCAAGGGCGTAGTCGAGGTCGATGCGCAGCTTCTCCAGCGACCTGGCCTTCTCCTTAAGTTCCTGGGGCAGGTCCATGACCCATCCCCTGTGGGCCCCCCGGCCGCCGTTCCTGCCCCAACGGGCGGGGCCCCCGCACCATCCGTCTGTCGCCTCGCCGAAGCAGGAGCTGTCCTGCCTGCCCCAGCAGGCGTCGGGACGCGCGCCCTGCCACCCGCAGCCCGGACCGGCAGCGGGGTTCTGTCCCCAGTGCCCTTCCTGCGCCGGAGGGCAGTAGGGTGCGACAGCCCGCCCATGCCCGCAGTACCCCCTGGCCAGCGCCGCGCCGGCCAAGCCGACGGATCCCAGAACCAACAGGGTGATGATCGCTTTCTTTGCCTTCATGACAACGTCCTCCTTAAATTAATTGCTTTCGCGTTCCTTGAGCCCCCGTCGTCCCCGTGCGGGCTGCAGGGGCTTGAACGGTTTAAGGATACGGCTACAATATGGAGAGAATATGGGCAGTTTGCGGAGAAAATGTGGAATTTGAACCGAGGCTCGACAGGGGCCGCAAGGGGCAGAATCCGTATGCCCGGTGGGTGCAGCCTGTGGATTGGAGGAATCTTTTGATGTGGTTCGTGTACGCAATGCTCTCCGCTGCGTTCGCCGCGGCGACGTCCATCCTGGCCAAGGTCGGAATCAGGGGGGTGAACTCCAACCTGGCGACGGCGATCCGGACGACTGTCGTGCTGACGATGTCCTGGGGGATCGTCTGGCTCACCGGCGCGCAGAGCGGCCTGACTGAGATCAACCGTCGGGGTTGGGTCTTCCTGATCCTGTCCGGCCTGGCCACGGGGGCGTCCTGGCTGTTCTACTACCGCGCCCTGCAGTTGGGCAGGGTATCGCAGGTTGCGCCGGTGGACAAATTCAGCATCGTGATCACGATCGCGATGGCCTTCTTCCTGCTGCACGAGGAGGTTGCGGTCAAGACGCTCGTCGGGGCGGCCCTGATTGCAGCGGGGACCTTCGTGATGATCCTGTAGCGGTTCAGGGACCAAGGCGCCGGTGTCCCGACCGGCCTGGCCGTGGAGGCGTCGTCTTAGGCTCCTCTGCCTCCGTTTCCGGCACGTTCATATTTTCTTCGCCTTTATGTTTTACCATATGATCGTCAGTGATTTTAAGCGGAAATTGCCGGAGGTGTGCGCGTTGAGGCTGTTGATCGTTGAGGATGAACCGATGATCGCGGAGGTGGTCGCTGCCTACGCAGAGCGCGAGGGATATGAGACGCGCTGCGCCCCCGACGGAGAAACCGCGCTGAAGCTATGGGACAGCGAGGGGGCTGACCTGGTGGTGCTGGACCTCATGCTGCCGAGAGTGAGCGGCGAGGAGGTGTGCCGGCGCATCCGGGCTCGCTCGGCCTCCGTCCCTATCATCATGCTGACGGCAAAGAGCTCGGAGTCCGATGTCGTCGCGGGCTTGGATGGGGGAGCGAACGATTACGTTTCTAAACCCTTCAGCCCAAGGGTTCTGATGGCCCGTATTCGTGCCCAGCTTCGCCCGGCGGCGGTTGGGACGCCGGGGCCTTCGGTACCGGTCCGTTGTGCGGGCGGACGCATCGAGGTCGATGCGGACAGGGTGGAGGTCCGAAAGGACGGCGTGCCCGTCCCCATGACCCGCAGCGAATTTCTCATCTTCCAGACGCTGGCCTCACGTCCCGTTCGCACCTGGTCTCGAGATGACATCATCCGTGCAGCGTTGGGCGACGACTACGACGGTTTTGATCGGACGGTGGACACCTACGTCAAGAACATCAGGAAGAAGCTGGCCGAGCCGGGGCATGAGAACGGCTGGATTCGCACGGTGTACGGCTTCGGATATCGCCTGGATGATGCGGGGGAGGACCGCCCATGACGTCCGCGAGAGGACGTTCCCTCCGCTCTCACCTGATGTGGCTGTACGTGCTCCTGGCGATCTTCAGCGGGGTCGTGGTGCCGCTCCTTGGGATGCTCTTCAGCCATGCAAGTTTTCAGGAGTACCAGCGACAGGGACGTCAGGCGGCGCTGGACTTGCTGGCCCGTTCCCTTGAGGACCTGTATCGGGAAACCGGCAGTTGGGATCGGGCGCGCGTCATGGACGTCCTGAGCCTGCCGGCGCGGTGGGGCGCGGTCAACATCGCGCTGCGGGACCAGGAGGGGCGGGTGGTCTGCGCTGCCGGACCGAGTGGCATGCACGCCAGGGGCGAAGGCCATGGGGCGAAGGGGCGGGCGCGGGAAACCGGCCACTCAGGGCATGTGATGGGGGAGCTGTCGCAAGCGCACGGTCACTCCTCGACGGCGCTGTCGCCCCTCGATGAGGGCTCCGGATCGAAGGGACGGATGGTCATTCAGCTCACCTCGGAGGGACGGGTGATCGGCGTCCTGGACGCTGACGTGCGCGTTCCTCAAGGCCGGTTTGAACGGGCGTTCGTTTCCCATCTGACCTCCTACACGCTTGCCGGGACCTTGGTGATGATCCTGGTGGCCTGTGGCTTGGGGTATATGGTGGCGGGGCGATTGAGCCGCCCTGTTGCCAGGGCGGTGGAGCGCACGAAGCGCATTTGTCGCAGGGAGTACGACCTCAAGCCCGCAAAGCCTTCCGGCATTCGGGAGATGGATGACCTCACCCGTGGCGTGGAGGAATTGGGGCGCTCCTTGGCGGAGCAGGAAAGGCTTCGTCAACGGCTGATGACGGACGTGGTTCACGAGCTTCGGACGCCGCTGACGGTGGTTCGAAGCCAGATCGAAGCCATCGCGGACGGGGTGTGGGAGGCCAGTCCGGAGCGGCTGGCGCTTTGTGTGTCGGAGATGGAGCGCCTGAGCGGCCTGATTCGGGACGTGGAATCCGTGACGCGCATGGAAGGAGACGCCGTCGCCATCAAGCCTGAGCCGGTTGATCTGTCCGCGTTTCTTTCCTCGGTGCTGGATGCGTTCCGTCCGCTTTTTGGAAGGACCGGCGTGGCGCTTCGCCGGTCCCTTGCCCCAAGCCTGCACGCCGAGGTGGACGAGGACCGCTTTCGTCATGTGATGGACAACCTGTTGTCCAACGCCCTGCGCTACACCCCGAAGGGAGGATGGGTCGAGGTTCGGCTCCGGCGTCGGGGGGATGAGGCTGTGATTGAGGTGCAGGATTCGGGGAGTGGAATATCCCCTCAGGACCTGCCCCACGTCTTCGACCGCTTCTACCGGGCGGACGAGTCCCGCGCCCGTGTGACGGGGGGACGGGGCGTCGGGCTGTCCATTGCGCGGGCGGTGGTGGAGGCCCACGGCGGGACGATAGGCGTTGAGAGCGAGAGCGGAGTCGGCAGTTGCTTCACCGTGACGCTGCCGGCTGTGGAGGGACAGGCGGCACGATCAACGAACTCGATGGACGAGGCGGAGAGCGCGAAGGGCCCTGAGTTGCCATTCAGATAGACGGTGCAGCTCAGAGCCCTTCGCGCCCCTTGTCGGCCTGGCGTTCCGAGTGATGGGCGGGGATTTCCTTCAACGCCTCCTCCGTCTTTTTGAACGGGGACCCTGCCTCGAACGGTGGACGCCAGACTGGTCCCGTGCAGTCCATCCTTTACTTTCTCATCAACCCCGCACCGGCCTTCCAGGCCTGTCCGACCTTTTCTCCAATCTTGTAATAGCCGTTCTGAAACTGGTCGAAGGCAAAGGCGTTCAGCTTCGCCGGATCGACCTTCCCCTTTGAATCCAGGACCTTCTCGTCCGCGCTGACGCCGACGATCTTCCCAATGACGCAGTGAAGGTTCTCGGTGTCCACGATCTCCAGCAGCTCGCACTCCATCGCGACAGGGAACTCCTTGATGACAGGGGCGTTTACGTGAGCGCTCCTGACCTGAATGGACGGATCCTTTGCGAATACGCGGCTGTCGTTCGTGAGTTCCTGAATGGCTGTGTTCTTCATGTCCGTAACCTCCGTTGCGTTTGTCGGCGCCGCCATGGCGGAGCCGAAGGACAGGATTCCCGCAAGAAGCGCGGTCAGCGCGAGTATCGGTGTTTTTTTCATTTTGACCTCCTGTGTGTTGGGCTTCGGAGCGGCGCTTTTGCCTCCCGCCATGCCTTGAAAACAACGCCTGGATATCGACCCTTTCTCCCCGTTTTGGGATTGCCACCCTCGCTGTCCATACGATAAACGTTCCCAGGACATAGGTCAAATGCCTAAAGTGCAGCTTCAGGAATGCCTGAAAGGCATGGCCCACTATAGAACGCCGTGCGGAGAAGGAGGACTGCGAAAATTCGCGTCCTGCGTTGTCTTCCGGAGGTGGTCCGGCCCCCTACGGCTCTCCTGCCGGGACCAGATTGCTGACGTACGCCCTTTTTCCGGAGAGGACCTCGTCGTAGAATCGTTGCTTTGCGTCGATGTATTGGATCGAGTTCTCCAGGGCCGCCATGCGCTCCACAAGCCTCCTCCTTTTTTGTTCGAGCAGGTTTTTCCGCTCCGGAATGCTGGAGACTCCCTGGAGGCACAATTCCAGGTATCTCTTCATCTCCTTGATGCTCATGTCGCAATCCCTGAGACAGCTCAACCCTTTGATCCACGCAAGGTCGCGTTCGTCAAAAACCCTCCTGTTTCTCCCGTCCCGCTTCACGTTGGGCACAAGGCCCTCGTTGCAGTAAAATTTCAGGCCCTGATAGGTCATTCCCGTCTCCTCGCAGGCCTGCGTCATCGTGTAGACCATCTTCTCTCCCCCGTTTTACGTAAAAGCACAGTTGACCGATGGCAACAATCGGTTTGTAGAATCTTTGTTATGACCGGGAGCCGTTATATCTACTCAAGTTGCCAAGTTGCCGCTCGGCTGTTGGGATTGCAGCATCCGTTCTCAAGCAATGACGCGATTGGGCCCGACGGGGGCTCAAATCCGAGGCGATTTCAGCTATACTGGGAGGCAATGGCGATGGAATATGCGAAACCGGGGAACGGCTTAAAGATATCGTATGAAGGAACTCGGGGTCGTGATGCGCCTTCGGGAGCTTGGCGTCACCGGGACCATGCTTAACACAGGGAGGCACCCCATGGGACTTTCTTTGAGCGCGATGCGTAAAGTATTGGAAGATGAGAATATTTGCGATTCCCTCAAGGGGCGGGTACAGTATTTTGTTACTCGGTATAGAGAATCCCACGACCAGGAGGGGCGCGTTGCCGTCCGTCTTGACGGAAACGAGATTTTCAAGTCCAACTTCTACGACGGGGAGATAAAGCGCCATGAAGCATGGAGCGAAATTGACGCAAGCAAAGGCAGACATACGGAATATTCGGAATGCGGAGAACAGATAGAGCTTGAAGCCTTAAATAAGGGCGGCTTCGACCGATTTGCTTTTTACAATGCTTTTCATAGTTACCAAAACAGCGGCATCGACGACAGCTTGCAGTCTCCTGACCCTGTAGTGCGGCTCTTCGCCATTTTGGACAAAAGAGTCGGGAAAAGGCGATTGCATAAGATTGTTTCCGAGACCGAACAGCAGCCCGCATGGTTGAAGCCTTTCTACCGATTACGGCTGGAATTGGACGGTATTATTTGATATACAGCAAAACAAAAAGAACTGACTGACGTTCAAAATCGGCCGGCTCTTTACTTTTTTCAAAAATCGATCAACGTTGCCGCTCGACCCTTGCCAGCCTCGCAAGCCCATTTTGATCGTCGTGGACGGCTTCCAGGTTATATCAAATCACGTCTAATGTGGATTGTCTCCCCTGAAAGGGGAGGTGGTTCGCTTCAGCAAACCGGAGGGGTTCAGCCAGACGACCGGCCTCACGCAAGCCGATCTTTCGGGAGGATTGCGGCGACCGGTCGGTCGGCTGAGGGCG
>NC_021038.1:2571150-2585130 GCF_000210715.1 Fretibacterium fastidiosum | reverse complement strand
GCTTTTCTTGCCCTTTAGACGCGAATTGGTATAAAGCGGGAGTTTCAAAATAAGGAAAGGGGAGTCTGTTTATGGAGTTTCGCGACAGGCAATACGACGTGTTCAACATGTTCGACAAGCAATGGGGGTTGGCGACGGCGGGCACCCTGGAGGATTTCGACGGGTGCACCATCGGCTGGGGCAGCCTTGGCAGCCTCTGGGGATTGAGGAGCGACGGGCGGCTGATCGTGACGATTTACGTCAACCCTCTGCGGTACACCAGCGAGTACCTGCTGAAAAGCGATTGTTTCACCGTTTCCTTCTTTGAGGAAAAATATCGCAGGGATTTGTTGACGCTCGGAACGAAGTCGAAGCGGGATTGCGACAAATTTACGATGACCTCGCTGACGCCGGAGAGGCACGGGGAGGGCGTCGTCTTCAGCGAGGCGACCCTGACCTTCGTCTGCCGAAAGCTGTACTGGGAGCAGTTCGATCCGGCCCACATCGACCCGGAGGTCATGCGCGAGATCTACTCGGACCGCCCGCCGCACTATCAGTTCATCGGCGAGATCATGGAGGTCCTCGACAAGCGGTGAGGGAGGGACGGGATCGCCTCCTACCGCACGATGCAGGAGAGGACGCGCAGGATACGGGCCCAGGGAACGGATGCGGAGATCGAGGTGTTCGATGGCCTTCCCCACGGCTTTGGACTGGGCGAGGGGACCCGGAGGGTTGGATCGATCACGCCGTGGCTTTCTGGGAACGGCAGATGCGATGAGCGCTGGTGATATTCGGGCATGCGCCAGTTCGCCGTCGATCGTCTCGGAAAAGGTTGAAGCGGCAGCAACGTGGTCCTCGATTCGAGGACCACGTTGCATGTGGTTGACCGTCCTCGACGACCCAGTCAGTGTTTCCTTAAGTCTTTGCAGGCGCGTTTCGTTTCCGCTGAAGTTGCCGCACACTGCGGATGGGGAGGACGGGCAAGCCTTGCTTTTTGGAGTACAATGGCGGATACTAATACCCGATTTGTGCTGTCACTGTACGGAGCAGTGAGCTCGAAAACCAAAACGTTTCGCAGGTGAGGTCATCAGATGCCCATTCCCCAGATCAAGCCAGGAGGCAGCCGAGAGAGCGCCAGAGCGCAGGTCTACCGTCAGCTTCAAGACTGGATCGTCGATGGCACGATGCAGCCAGGGGAGAGGATCAGCGATCAGGACGTTGCTGAATACTTTTCAGTCAGCAGAACGCCGGTTCGCGAAGCTTTGCAGCTGCTGTCCGAACAGGGGTTCGTTCGGGTGGAGCCCTCTCGCGGAACCCACGTTTCCCCTCTCAATGGCGATTTGGCCTATTCTATTTACGAGGCTCTGTCCTCCCTGTCCGGCTGTGCTGCGAAGCTTGCCTGTCAGAAGCAGAAAAAGGGTGACATCGCCAGGCTGCGGGAGCTGAACGGGGATTTTGAAAGGGCTGTCGCGGCTGGAGAACACGACCGACTATCGAACCTCGACAACGTCTTTCACAAGTTCATCTTAAAGATGGCGGACAACCCTTACATATCGGATGCGGTCCTCAATTTGACCATGCACTCCAACCGTTACGAAAACTTGTATTTCCGCGAGGGGACCGACCGCATGGAGTCCGTGCGGGAGCACGAGGCCCTCATCAGGGCCCTGGAGGTGCGGGACGATGAAGAGAGCGCTCGTGCCGCAGAGGAAAACTGGCTCGGATTCTACCGCAGGCGTCTCCAGAAGATGCTGTGAAGCCCCAGCTTCCGGGACTTCCTTCTCCACAGCGTCCTTTCGTGTCACCGACGCCGGACTTTTGCTCATGAGCGCACTTGTCGATGCCCCTTCTTTAGACGATGATCCTAAAAATCAACGTTTCTCACGTTTTCAATTTGACAGAACGGGCGTCAGGGTGTATTTTAAGGGCACCAATAATATGCAATATATTGCATCCGATTCTCTTGATCGACGACGGACGATGACGCGACGGATTGATGAGGAGCAGATTACAGAGACGTTTCCGAGGGGATTCGGAAGGTGCCGAAGCGGGATCGCGGAGCGTCGAAGCGCAAAGCCTACTTCAATTCTGTGCTCTACTGACCCTGCACCGCGGGGTCAAACTCGGCCTATCCTCTGACGGAGGTCTCAGGAGGGCCGAATTTCAAAGACAGGAGGGTTTTCAGTGATGTGGAACGTGCGTGTTTTGAGGAAGGTTTTAGCCGGAGTCGTTTTTTTGATGGTCCTCCATGCTGCTGCGGTGTTCGCGGAGCCGGAGTACAAGTGGCGCTTTGGTCAGACCTCCGTTCGTGCCTCGCAGGGAAAGTCCTATCGCCTCTTCTGTGACCTCATCAAGAAGTACAGCGATGGTCGCATCGAGGTCGAGTTCTTTCCCGACAACCAGCTCGGAACGCTCGATGAAATCTTCCACGCCGTGCAGGACGGGGAGGTCCAGATGTGCGGGTTCGCTCCCTACGTCAACCTCGTCCCCGGCGGGATGTTCAACTGGATGCCCTGGACGGTCGAGTCCTGGGAGGAGTGCAAGATGGCCTTCTCACGACCGGACGGCTGTCTCTTCGTTCCTCTGGAGGAGGCTATGAAGGAAGTTGGAGTGCACATCCTGTTCACCGTGTCTCAGGGGTCCTACGGAATTGGAAACCGGGTTCGTCCCATCAGGACGCCGGAGGATTTTAAGGCCCTAAAGATGCGAGTCTCCTCATCCCTTGGCTGTGTCCGCGGGCTCCAGAACATGGCGGAAGGCACGGGCATGACGGTCGAGACGGTGCCCTGGGGCGACCTCTACAACGCCCTCTCTCGCGGCGTGGTGGACGGCTGCTGGGACATGTGGCCCTCCCTCGTCGAAGAGCGTCACTGTGAGGTCATGAAGTACTACACCTCCCTCGACTGGATGTGGGACGCCAACCAGGTCGTCATCAACCGCGAGCTCTGGGATTCCCTGCCTGGCGACCTGAAGGCGGCGATCCAGAAGGCCGCCGACGAGGCCGAGGCCGACCAGTACCGCATTCAAGAGGAAGAGGAGGCTAAGTTCAAAGCCTTCCTGGAAAAGCTGCCGGACTTCGAGATCTATTACCCGACGGAAGAAGAGCGAGCTCTGTTCCGCGAGAGGGCAAAAAACCTCGAAAACTGGCAGGAGCTCTGCGCTCCCTGGCTCGACAAGCACTTCCCCGGCCAGAACATGACCCAGAGGATCCTGGATGCCCTCGCGGAGAACCGCGAGAAGGTCCTGGCCGGGAAAAAGATGCCCCAATAGTATGGAAGCGGAGGAACTCTTCGACTTCGTGATGTCGTGTGGGGCACCGTGATGAATTGGCGGAGTGACCCGAAGGGCCCTCCGCCCTTCCTTTTCGAGACTGCGAGACAAAGAAAGGTGTAGACGGATGAAAAGATTCTTCGAGAACCTCCGGCGCCTGGAGTTTTTTCTGGGCGCGGCAGGCCTCAGCCTTTCGGTTATCCTCACCTTCTGTCAAGTGTTGAACCGCTACTGGCTGCATTACGAGATCATGTGGATTGGCGATATGGCCCTCTTCATCTTCATTTTTACGATCTATGTCGCGATCTCCTACGGAGCTGCGCTCAAAACCCATATCTGCGTGGATATCCTCCCGGATGCCATAGCGCAGGGAAACGAGAGGAAAAAGGCGCTCTATGACATCTTTAAAAGCGTTGTCACCGTCGTGATGGTGCTGTCGATGGCGCCTGCCACATGGAAGGTCGTCAAACGCTCCTTTCAGTACCCGGAATACGCCACCCTCGTGCGCTGGTTCAACATGAGTTGGCTCGTCTATGCCATGGGAGCGATGGTCGTCCTCGTTGCCCTCCACTACGCATGGCATATCTGTGAGGACGTTTTCCTGATCCGAAAGAGCCTCTGGTTCGAACAAAACGAAAAGACGGTGAGCCGCGATGATTGATTTCGGAACGATGACGACCCTGGTCAGTTTCCTGGTGGGACTTCTCATCGGGCTTCCCATCGGGTGGGTCTTCATCGGAGCAACGATACTCGGCCTGACCGTGACGGGAACCTCCGCCGGATTTGTGGCCAATGCGTTTTTCCACTCCCTCGATTCAGCCACCATCATGGCGATCGCCTTTTTCGTCTTCACGGGAGCCCTGATCAATGAAGCGGGGCTGGCGGACAGGATCGTCAACTTTTCTTACGCCCTTGTGGGACGCCTCAAGGGAGGTCTGACGGCCGTCGGGATCGTGGCCTCGGTCTTCATGGGCGCCCTGACCGGCTCATCCGTCCCCTGCATCGCGGCTCTGATCCCCCTTCTCGTCCCGAAGCTCGAAAAATTCGGCTATGACCGAGTTTACACGACCGCTATTCTCTGTTCGTCAAGTTACCTCGGCTACCTGATCCCCCCAAGTGTCCCCGCCATGATCTACTGCCTTCTGGCCGGGCAGTCCGTTGCGGCCCTGTTCCTCGCGACGGTCTTTCCGGGGCTCCTCCTCGCTATCGGCTACGCCGTCCTCAACTACTTTGTTGTGGACAAGTACACGGTCAACAGCGATGAAACTCCGGAGCTCCCAGCCACTTTCTCCGGGGCTCTGAAGGAGATCGCGCGCACCGGCTGGCTGGCCATCCCTGCCCTTGGTTGCCCGCTCCTGATCCTGGTCGGCATCTACGGCGGCATCTTCACTCCCAACGAGGCCGGAGGCGTCGCCGCGATCTATTGTCTCCTGGTGGGCTGGCTGGCCTACCGCGAGCTGACGTTGGAGCGCCTCAGAGCGGCTCTGTCGAGCACCATCGGGACCTTTGGGATGACAACCCTTCTGCTGGCCGGAGGCACGATCCTGACCCGATACCTCACCCGACAGGGGGTCGCTCAGGAAGTGGCCATGACGATGATGTCGCTCTTCGAGGGCAAGGCTATGATCCTTCTGATGATTAACGCTTTTCTTCTCTTCCTTGGAATGTTCCTCGATGGAATTCCCATCCTTGTCCTGGTCGTCCCACTGGTTTTGCCCCTGATGCAGGAACTCGGCGTCAACCTGGTCCACCTGGGCGCCATCATGACGGTCAACGTCGGCATCGGCGTCATGACCCCGCCCTTTGCCATGTCGATCTTTGTCGGCTCCCGCCTCGCGAACGTTCCGGCTGCGAAGCTGACCCGTGCGATGATGCCCTTCCTGCTCTACGTCTCCATCCCCGTCCTCCTCCTGACGACCTACATTCCATTTCTCTCCTGCTGGCTTCCCCAGGTCCTTCTGGGGGCCTCCGTCGTCGGAACGTGGTGAGCGGTTTTCTGCCCCGTCTTTTTGGGGCCTGTTACAGGAGGTTTTTCGATGTATGACTTGCTGATCAAAGGTGGAGTTTGCTACGACGGCACGGGACGGGAAGGCTTCAAGGCCGATATCGCCATAAAGGATGGCCTCATCGCGAAGGTCGGAGAACCCGACGCTGATGCCGCGAAGGTCATCGACGCGAAGGGCCTCGCCGTGGCGCCCGGCTTTATCGACACCCACAGCCATTCCGACCTGGTGGCCCTTGTGGAGCCCGGCATCACCAACAAGACGACTCAGGGCGTCACGACGGACGTCATCGGTCAGGACGGCATGTCCCTGGCTCCGGTTCTGCCCCGGTACGTCAGCACATGGCAGAAGACGATGGCAGGGCTTGAAGGGCAGTATCCCGTCGAGTGGAGGTGGGAGAGCGCAGCGGAGTACATGAAAGCGTTGGATGCGATGGACCTGGGCCCCAACCTGGCCTATCTTGCCCCTACGGGAAACCTTCGCATGTGCGTCATGGGATTGAGCAATCGTAAGGCGACCCCAAGTGAGGTCTCCATGATGAAGGACCTCCTGGAGAAGTGCATTGAAGCCGGAGCGGTCGGACTTTCCACAGGCCTGATCTATCCGCCCAGCAGCTACATGGAGGAGGATGAGATCGCCCAGGTCACCTCCGTCCTCGCGAAGTACGACCTGCCCTTCGTCATCCACCAGAGGAGCGAGGCTGACACGATCCTTGAGTCCATGGACGAGGTCTTCCGCATCAGTCGAAAATCAGGATGTCCCGTCCATTTCTCCCACTTCAAAGTCTGTGGAAAAAAGAACGCCCACCTCTTTGACGCCGTCATGAAAAAGCTTGATGAGGGAGAAAGGGACATCAAGCTGTCCTTCGACCAATACCCCTACGGAGCGGGGAGCACGACCTTCAGCGTGATCCTGCCGCCCTGGGCCCACGATGGAGGCGCTGACCAATGCCTCCTTCGCCTCGCAGACGAAGCGGAGCGGCAGAGGATGAAGCGGGATATCGTGAACGGGATCCCCGGCTGGGATAACTTCATCGACTTCGCGGGGATGGAAAACATCCTGGTCACCTTCGTCAAGACGCCCAAAAATGCCGACCTCGTCGGAAAGAACATGATTGAGATCGGAGAGATCCGAGGCAGGGAGCCCCTTGACGCTGCCTTCGATCTGCTGCTTCAGGAGGACTTGGCCGTGGGGCTTGTCGATTTTTACGGTCTTGAGGAACACGTCCGGACGATCATGACCCATCACCTCCAGAATCCCTGTACGGACGGCATCCTGGGAGCCCAGCCCCACCCCAGGGTCTACGGGACCTTCTCCCGCATTCTGGGCCACTACGTGCGGGAGCTCGGCTTGATGACCCTGCCCGAGGCGATCAGAAAAATGACCTCCCGGCCGGCCTCCATCTTTCACCTTGAGGGACGCGGGGTCCTTAAGGAAGGCTACGTCGCCGACGTCACGGTCTTCGACCCGGAAAAGGTCATCGACAAGGCGACCTACACCGACCCCATGCAGTTCTCGGAAGGAATCCCCTTCGTCATCGTGGGGGGGACATCCGTGGTTGAGGACTCCCAGGTTCTGAAGGGCAAGGCGGGAAAGGTTCTGCGGTTCAAAAAGTGACGTCCCCTTCAGGTGGACGTTTCGAGCTTTATTTTTTAGAAGGAGGGCTATCAAGTGGCAAGGCAGTGGGAGGACGAGCTGGTTGAGCTGTGCCGCGGCATGATCCGGCGTCAGAGCCTTTCCGGTCAGGAGAAGGACGTCGCGGACTTCGTAGAGGACAACATGAAGAAGTTCGGCTTCGACTCGACGGAGCGCGACGGGTACGGCAACGTGTCCGGGCGAATGGCCTTTGGAGGCGGAGGAAAGAGAATCCTCTTCGAGGGGCACATGGACCACGTGGACGTCGTGGACCGGTCCAGGTGGACCCACGACCCCTTTGGGGCGGAGGTCGTCGATGGCAGGATCTACGGCCGGGGGACGAGCGACATGAAGGGCAACCTCGCCGCGGCGATCGTGGCCGCAAAGCTGCTGAAGGAGGACCCGAAGGGCCTGTCGGGGGAGTTCATCGTCTGCGGTGGGGTGCACGAGGAGTGTTTCGAGGGCGTGGCCTCGCAGGAGCTGGGGGAGAGGTGGAGGCCGGATTGCGTCATCATCGGCGAGGCCTCGTCCCTGAACCTGAAGAGGGGGCAGAGGGGGCGGGCCGAGGTCGTCCTTGAAACCAGGGGCAAGGCGGCTCACTCTTCGAACCCCGACGTTGGACTCAATGCGATCAAGACGATGGTCCCCCTTCTCGCGGCCATCGAAAAGAACTTCAAGCCGAAGGAACAGCCGGTGTTGGGCAGGGGAATTCTCGAAGTGACGGATATCATCTCCAGTCCTTACCCCGGAGCGAGCGTCGTTCCGGAACGCTGCCGGGTGACCTTCGACCGACGGCTTCTCGTCGGAGAGACGGATAAAGAGGTCCTTCAACAGATTCAGGACATCGTCGACGCCGAGGTGAAGGCGAACCCGAAGATTCAGGCCCGGCTCAGCCTCGCCAAGGGAGTCGATACGTGCTACACCGGAAGGAAAATTGAGGCCGAGCGTTACGCCCCAGCCTGGCTCTACCCTGAGGACAACTGGTTTGTGAAGGCTGCGCTGGAGGGACTCCGCTCCGTCGGACTTGACCCCCAGCTCTCCCATTACGCCTTCTGCACCAACGGAAGCTACTACGCCGGCAAGGCGGGCATTCCGACCGTTGGCTTTGGAGGTTCCCTTGAGTCCCTCGCCCACGTGATCGACGAGTACATCGAGATCGATCAGCTCTGTAAGGCCTGCCGGGGATATCAGGGCATCGTCCGTTCCGTCCTGAAATAGCGGGCGACGGCCATGGCGGACTGCCTTTTGCGATGTGCCCTCTGCGGAAGGGAATTCAATCCGGAAAGTCGCGTCAAGACCTGCCCCGACTGCGGCATCGACGGGACGATGCACGTCCTCTACGACTATGACGAGGCGAAGAAGCGGATGGGGCGCAAGGAGCTTGCCGCCTCTTTCGACTTCAGCCTGTGGCGTTATTCTGCCCTTCTTCCTGTGAAGGAAGGCGCGCGAAGGCCGTCGCTCCATGTGGGGTGGACGCCCATCTACAGCGTTTCCGGAATCGCACGGGAGTACGGGGTGCGGGAGGTCCTGGTAAAGGACGACGGGAGGAACCCTACCGCCTCGCTCAAGGACCGGGCCAGCTGCATCGCCGTGACCCTGGCCCTGCAGGAAGGGCAGGAAACGGTCGCCTGCGCTTCCACGGGGAACGCAGCGAGCTCCCTCGCCGGGTTCGCCGCGAACGTGGGACTGCGGAGCGTCATCTTTGTTCCAGAAGCTGCCCCCGCGGCGAAGGTGACGCAACTTCTGGTCTTTGGGGCCAACGTCTTCCTGGTTGGAGGCGACTACGCGGCGACGGTCCGACTCGCCATCAAGGCGATCGAGCGCTGGGGATGGTACGACCGGAACTGCGCCATCAATCCCTTCCTCGTGGAGGGGAAGAAGACCTGCGCCATGGAGATCGCGGAGCAGTGCGGGTGGGACGTGCCGGACAAGGTCTTCGTCTCCGTCGGGGATGGCTGCATCATCAGCTCCACCTACAAGGGATTCTACGACCTTCATCGAGTGGGGCTTATCGACCGGGTCCCACAGGTCATTGGAGTGCAGGCCGAGGGGGCGAGTCCGATCCATCGAGCCGTCCAGAGCGGGGCCAGGACGGTCGTTTTCGGCCCCTCTCGCACCGTTGCGGACAGCATTGACGTTGGTGCCCCCCACAACTGGGCCAAGGCGCTCAACGCCGTTCGTTCGAGCCATGGGGATACGGTGGCCGTGAGCGATGGAGAGATTCTGGCCGCACTCGCGGAGCTCCCCCGCAGGAGCGGGGTCTTCGCAGAGCCTGCCGCTGCGGCGGCGTATGCGGGCTTCGTCAAAATGGCCCGCGAGGGGCGCCTGCAGGCCTCTGACAGGATCGCTGTAATCGTCTCTGGAAACGGCTTGAAGGACGTGGTCGCGGCCCAGGAAGCCGTCTCTCCCGCAAGAAAGATCGCGCCCGACATGGCGGCGTTGGAAAACGCCCTGGGGCTTGAAAAAGCCTGATCGAATCGAGTGGACTGTCCCTGCAGGGGAGAGCGATCACCCGCGCGGGGAGTCCATGAAGCGTTGGGCCTTGTCGTCCCGCGCGAAGCCGCGTCTCTCCCTATGGGGTGGAGCGCGGGGCACAACCCCATGTTAAGGTTAAACTAAGGAGAGGGTGTTCTTGTACAGACAGATCGATCTCGACGTCAACGAAAAGAACCTCGAAAAGTGCGTGAGACAGGCGAAGGAGCGCTACATTCGCATTCCTACGTTTCGGCAGATGAAGGACCCGGCGAAGGACACGCCGGAGGCGGTCAAGGAGGGGCTCAAAAAGACGGGCCTGTGGGACGTCAATCCCCTGAACCTCTTCCGCATCACCTGGAAGAACGCCCCCCAAAGCGCAGGAGGCCTCTATGGGGCGGTGAACTTCGTGGAGTTCCCGCGGGAGCTAACGGGCGTGAAGGCGCGCATCTTCGCGCTGGTGGGGAAGTGGTTCCCTACGGGCGCCCACAAGGTGGGCGCGAGCTTCGGCTGCCTTGTCCCGCGCCTCGTGACGGGACAGTTCGACCCCACCCGGGATTGGGCCGTGTGGCCCTCGACGGGCAACTACTGCCGCGGCGGAGCCTACAACGCCCAACTTCTCGGCTGCCGTTCCATCGCCATCCTCCCCGAAGGGATGAGCCGTGAGCGCTTCGAATGGCTGAAGACCGTCGCAGGTGAGATCATCGCCACTCCTGGGACCGAGAGCAACGTCAAGGAAATTTACGACAGGGTCAACGAGCTTCGGGCAGCACGCGACGACGTCTGCATCTTCAACCAGTTCGAGGAGTTTGGAAACTACCTGTGGCACTACGAGGTCACGGGGTCGGCCCTCGAAGAGCTGGCAAAATCCCTGAAAAGGCCTGGCGATCGCGTCGCGGCCGCAGTCTACACGACCGGCTCTGCCGGAACCATCGCGAGCGGAGATCGCCTGAAGGAGCTCTGGCCGGATGTGAAGATCGTCGCGGGCGAAGCGCTTCAGTGTCCTACCCTGCTTCGCAACGGCTGGGGAGCGCACCGGATCGAGGGCATTGGCGACAAACACATTCCCTGGATACACAACGTCCGGAACACGGACATGATCACCGCCATTGACGACAACGACTGCATGGAGCTTCTTCGCCTCTTCAATGAGCCCGCCGGACGCGAGTACCTGAAGTCGGTCGGGGTTCCCCAGGCGGCGGTCGATCGGTTGAGCCTCTGCGGAATCTCAGGCATTGCGAACCTTTTGAGCTCCATCAAAGCGGCAAAATACTACGAGATGAATGAGCACGACATGGTCTTCACGATCTTGACGGACTCCGTCGATATGTACGGCTCGCGTCTGGAGGAGCTGGCGGCGAAGGAAGGCGAATACAACGGAGTGAAGGCTGCGGTGGACTTCGCCAGCCGTCTCGTCGGACAGAAGGCGGACAACGCCCTCGAGTTGACCTATCCAGAACGGCTTCGGGTCCACAACCTGAAGTATTACACCTGGATCGAGCAGCAGGGCAAGACGAGCGAGGAGCTCTCCGCCCAGTGGTACGACGCCGACAACTACTGGGGCGAGGTCCGCAGTCAAGCGCCGAGGATCGACGAGCTCATCGAGGAGTTCAACGCGGCGACAGGACTGAAATAGGCAAACGACCCTGATCGATGCCTCTGGCTCTGAGGACCCCGTGCCGGCCACCTTCATGAATGACAAATGAATGACAAGAAAGAAGAAAGGGGACTGACCTCGTGGTCAGCCCCCTTGCGTTGTCTATCGAACCGGACCGTCCGGCTTTAGTACATGTCGCCCATGCCGCCCATCCCACCGGGCATGGCGGGCGCAGCGTCCTTCTTCTCCGGCTTGTCGGCGACGATGCCCTCCGTCGTCAGGACCATCGCGGCGATGGAGCCCGCGTTCTGCAGCGCGGAGCGGGTGACCTTCACGGGGTCGATGATGCCCGCAGCGACCATGTCCACATACTCACCGGTGCTGGCGTTCAGGCCGTTGCCGGGCTTCAGGTTGCGGACCTTCTCCACGATGACGTCGCCCTGGTAGCCGGCGTTCTCGGCGATGAGGAACAGCGGGGCCTTCAGCGCGTCCAGCACGATGCGCGCGCCCGTCCGGACGTCGCCCGCGAGCTTCTCGACGAAGGGCTCGAGAGCTGTGGCGCAGTTCAGGGCCGCCACGCCGCCGCCGGCGACGATGCCCTCCTCCACGGCCGCCCTCGTGGCGTTCAGGGCGTCCTCGATGCGGTGCTTCAGCTCCTTCTGCTCCGTCTCCGTGGCGGAGCCGACCTGGATCACCGCCACGCCGCCGACCAGCTTGGCCAGGCGCTCGTGCAGCTTCTCCTTGTCGTAGTCGGAGGTGGAGTCCTCGATCTCCTTCTTGATCTGCGCGGCGCGCTTGCGGATCTCCTCCTTGTCGCCGGCACCCTGGGTGATGGTCGTGTCCTCCTTCGTGATGCGGACCTTCTTGGCCTTGCCCAGCATGCTGAGCTCCGTGTTCTCGAACTTCAGGCCCAGCTCCTCGCTGACGACCTGGCCGCCCGTGACGATGGCGATGTCCGCCAGCATGGCCTTGCGGCGATCGCCGAAGCCGGGGGCCTTCACGGCCGCCACCTGCATGACGCCGCGCAGCTTGTTGACCACCAGCGTCGCCAGGGCCTCGCCCTCAACGTCCTCAGCGACGATGAGCAGGGGCTTGCCCGTCTGCACGACCTTCTCCAGCACGGGGAGC
This sequence comes from Fretibacterium fastidiosum, assembly GCF_000210715.1. Lineage (GTDB taxonomy): Bacteria > Synergistota > Synergistia > Synergistales > Aminobacteriaceae > Fretibacterium > Fretibacterium fastidiosum. The sequence continues at coordinate 2,573,046 of NC_021038.1, read as the reverse complement.
AGGTCCTTGATGTTGCTGATCTTGCCGTCGTGGATCAGGATGTAGGCGTCGTCGAAGCTCGTCTCCATGCGCTCGCTGTCCGTCACCATGTAGGGGCTGATGTAGCCCTTGTCGAACTGCAGGCCCTCCACCATCTCGAGCGTCGTGCCCACCGTCTGGCTGTCCTCGATGGTGATGACGCCGTCCTGGCCCACCTTGTTCATGGCCTCGGAGATCAGAGAGCCCACCGCGTTGTCGCTGGCGGAGATGGAGGCGACCTGCGCGATCTTCTCCTTCTCCTTCACGGGGATGGACTGCTTCTTCAGCTCCTCCACCACGAAGTCGATGGCCTTCTCGATGCCCTGACGCATCTGCATCCCGTTGGCGCCCGCTGCGACGTTCTTCATGCCCTCCCGGATGATGGCGCGGGAGAAGATCGTGGCGGTGGTGGTGCCGTCGCCGGCGACGTCGTTGGTCTTGGAGGCGACCTCCTTCAGAAGCTGGGCCCCTGCGTTCTCGAAGGGGTCCTCGAGCTCGATCTCCTTCGCGATGGTGACGCCGTCGTTCGTGATCGTGGGGGAGCCGAACTTCTTCTCGAGGACGACGTTGCGCCCCTTGGGCCCAAGCGTCACTCCAACCGTATCCGCAACTTTATCGATGCCACGAAGCATCGCGCGGCGAGCGTCCTCGCCGAAGGAAAGAATCTTAGCCATAGTATGTATCCTCCTCTAAATCCGTCTCAAATGTTCCTTGAAGGTCCCGCGTGGACTACTTCTTGTCCACGATGGCCAGGACGTCGCGCTCGCTGAAGATCACGTAGTCCTCGCCGTCCAGCTTGACCTCGGTGCCCGCGTACTTGCTGAAGATGATGCGGTCGCCCACCTTGACCTCGATGGGAAGCTTCTGGCCGTTGTCCAGCACCTTCCCCGTGCCCACCGCGATGACCTCGCCCTCCGTGGGCTTCTCCTTCGCCGTGTCGGGAAGGACGATGCCGCCCTTCGTCTTCTCCTCGCGGGAGAGCACCTTCACAACGATCCTGTCTCCAAGTGGTTTGAGATTCATCTAAAATTCCCTCCTGATCTTTTGTATCAGCACTCAATAACTAAGAGTGCTAATTGCTCAACACGAAGAATATTAGTCCCTGTTCTCTGAAAGTACATCGTCAGATTTACGTACTGTTTTGACGTGGAACGGCGGGGCGTGTGGAGTCATGTAAAGAGGGGACGCCCAAAGCGTCCCCTCGAGCCTTCGATGCTTGTGGCTTCTACTTTTTGCTGAGCTGGTCGAAGGCCTCCAGGGCGATGGCCGAGTGGGCTGCGCTGGGGCCGCCGCCCATGGTGATGGTCACTTCAAGGGCCTCCACGACCTCCTCGCGCGTGGCGCCCGCGCTGAGGGCTCCCTGAGCGTGGGCCGTGATGCAGGGGATGCATCGGGCCTGCACGCCCAGCGCCAGCGCGATCAACTCCTTCGTCTTGGCGTCCAGCGCGCGCTCCTTGTGCGCGACCTCGTTCAGGGAACGAAATGCCCCGACGACCTCCGGCGCTGCCTGGGCCAGCTTTCCCATGAGCTCCTTGCCGTCGCGCGCCTGCTGTTTGAAATCCATGGCGATGCCTCCTTCAAAGATAATGCTTCCGATGGTGTTGAAACCAGAGAGGACTTCTCTCCTGCCGTTTATTCTATCGTGGGCGGTCGCCCTTCACCTGAGCGTTTACCCGTATCCCGCGTCGCGACGGCCGAAGGCTCACCCCCCGATTTCGAGCGACGGATTGGGGGACAGGTCCTCCGGGCTGCGCAGGCCGCGGTCCCAGCCGCTTTTGCCCGCCATGGCGATCATGACGGCGTTGTCCGTGCAGCGGCTGACCCTGGGCAGCCACGCGCGCCAGCGCCGCGCCTCGATGCCCTCCGTCAGCGCGCGCC
>NC_021038.1:2569478-2570844 GCF_000210715.1 Fretibacterium fastidiosum | reverse complement strand
GCTCTGGAAGGACGCGCAGAGGTCGGCCAGCGGCAGCCGGCCCCCCTCCGTCCCAAGGGCTTCAAGGCGCCGGACCTGCCACAGGAGCGCCGTCTTGAGTCCGCTGTAGCTGAATTCCACATGCTTCGTGTGCTGCAGGGGGACGGGGAAGGCGAAGGCGTCCGGGTTTCCGTCCTGCGCCAGGCGGTCGATCTCCGGCCCGCCGGGGTAGGGGAGCCCCAGGATGCGCGCGGCCTTGTCGTAGGCCTCGCCTGCCGCGTCGTCCCGCGTCTGGCCGAGGAGCTCGTAGCTGCCCAGGGCGTCCACCCGCACGATCTCCGTGTGCCCGCCCGAGACGATGAGCGACAGGAACGGGGGCTTCAGGTCCTCCGAGTCCACCATCGGGGCGAACAGGTGCCCCTCCAGGTGGTTGACCCCCAAGACCGGAACGTCCCAGGCCTGGGAGAGCGCCCGGGCTGCCTGTACCCCAACGATGAGGGAGCCCATGAGGCCCGGACCGCAGGTGACGGCGATGAGGTTCAGGTCCCGCCCGCTCACGCCTCCCTCCCGCAGCGCCGCCTCCACCAGAGGCAGGAGGTTCTCCAGGTGCTTTCGCGCCGCGAACTCCGGAACCACGCCGCCGAATCGCGCGTGGTCCCGAATCTGACTCGACAGGAGCTCCGCGAGGATTCGCCGTTCGCCCTGCAGGAGTGCCACCCCCGTGTCGTCGCAGCTGGTCTCGATGCCGAGCGTCAGGAAGTCGCTCATCGGGCCGGCGCCTCCAGGTCCGCGCTGTCCGGACCGAGCGCGAGGTGCACCCTGCGCCCCCCCTTCAGCGAGGGGACGCGAACGAGGAGCGTCCCCTCCGTGCCGGAGGGAAGCTCCCCGACGACTCGTATGCTGGCGTTGCCCAGCAGGTCCTCGGACGTCACGCGGTAGCCGTCGACCGTCAGGGCCGTGGGGTCGAAGTTCCAGTTTTTCTCCGCGCGGTAGCGAAGGGCCAGCACGTCGTGTCCCCGCATCCTCTCGGCGGCCTCCTTCCTGGAGGCGTAGTAGTTGCTCAGCGCGGCGACCACCCAGTCCTCCGCGCTGCCGTCGCGGTCCAGCAGCCGCATCAGCGAGCGCGGCAGCCACGTGACGTCGACGCGCGCCCGCGCGTTGAGCACGAGCTCATCCATAAACTGGGCGTCCACCCAAAGGCGGACCGTCCGCGCACCGATGACCTTCCTCCACGGAGAGGAGGGAGCCGCATCCGCGGAGAGCGCCGTCAGGACCGTTGCACACAGGAGAAGGACTCCCGCAAACTTTCTCATCATGACCTCAACCTTTCAAAGTCTTTGTTACTTTATCTCTCTTTATCCCTCTTTATCCCTGTCCCTCTTGCCGC
>NC_021038.1:2558652-2568250 GCF_000210715.1 Fretibacterium fastidiosum | reverse complement strand
CCCCTCTAGCCCCCGAACGCCCAGGAGGGACGCCCCCCAGCCCTCGTGGTAGGGCGGGTCGGCGAAGATGACGTCAAACTGGAGGCCCCGCTTTCCGAGCCAGGCGATGGCGCGGCGCAGCTCCAGGGACAGCACCACGGCGCGGCGTCGGGCGTCCGTAGGCAGCGCGCGCTCAATGGCCTGAGCCCGCTCTCGGAGGGACTCGACCCACGTCACGCTGGCGCCCCGCTCCAGGGCCGTCAGGCCGACCCGCCCCGTCCCGGCGAAGAGGTCCAGAAATCTCCCGCCGTCCACGTCCCCCAGGATGCTGAAGAGGGCCAGCAGCACGCGGCCTGCCGTGGGGCGGACCGCTTTCATCCTTCCGGTTCCTCCGGCGCGTCGATGCGGGTCGCGACGTCGGCGAGGGCTCCCTTCACGGCGGGGGTCAGAAAAGCGTTCGCCGTCCGGTCCAGCCGGACCAACGCGCCTTCGTCCCGCGGCGAGATGTGGATGTAGTAGCGCTGGTCGAACTCCTCGTCGTTTGAGAAGGCCTCGAGCAGAAAACCGCCCTCCGGCCCCCGCTCCAGGGCGAGCCGGCCGAAGGACCACCGCGCGTCTCCGGCGCCTCCGCTGACGTCCGCCAGGGCGTTCAGGCACGCCTCCGTCGGCCGGCGCCTCGTCCTGATGTGCACCTCAGATCCCTCCCAGGTTTGCCGCGCCGTGGTGAAGGGGCGCGTCTTAACGAAGGTCAGCCGGTAGATCGGCTTCCCCAGCTCCAGCCATTTGCGCTCGTATTTCGTCGTCACGCTTCGGGCGGGGTTGACCTCGAAGCCCCGGCCCTCCAGCGCCGCGTGATTCCCGATCCGGTCCAGCGCCTCGCGGGCGTAGGGCTCGTCGTCCGTCAGGAGCTCAAAGACGCCTCCCAGGCGCAGCACGGCGGCCAGGCTGTCGGTGAAGTCCCTGGCCGTGACGCGCCGGTGGGCGTGACGCCGCTTCGGCCACGGGCAGGGGAAGTTCATGTAGACGCGGTCCAGGGCCTCGTCGCGGAACAGCTCCTTCATCATGCGTCGGGCGTCCGTGCGGATGAGGCGGAGGTTGTCCAGCCCCGCCGCCCTTCTGGCGCAGCGCAGCACGCAGGCGGGCGATAGCTCGATGCCCCACAGGAGGACGTCCGGAGCCCGTCGGGCGTGCTTCACGGTGTACTCTCCGTTGCCGAACCCGATCTCAAGCTCCGTCCGGCGTCCGCGCGCCATCGCCTCGAGGTCGAGCGGCAGGGAGAGGTCCCCCGGCAGGGCGATGACGCCGTACTGCGGCCGGGCCTGCTGGGGCGCCGGCGTCAGAACGTCCATGCGAAGTCGGGCAGTCCCTCGTCCAGGAGGCGCCTCTTGACGTCGGCCATGATGAGCTCCAGGTCCTCCTGGCTGCGCCCCTCGCAGCGGACGGTGATGACCGGCTGGGTGTTGGACGCGCGGATCAGCCCCCAGCCACCGGGGTAGAGGATGCGGATGCCGTCGTGGGTCAGCCCCTGATGGTCCTTGAGGGCCTTCTCCCGGATCCGGCTCACGACGTCGAACTTCTCCTCGTCCGGGCAGTCGATGCGGGCCTCCTCCGTCGTGGGGTAGAGGGGGATGGAGCTCATGAGCTCGGAGAGCTTCCTGCCGGTCTTCGCCAGAATGCGCAGCACCCGACCGGCCGCGTAGAAGGAGTCGTCGAAGCCGTAGTACTCGTCGGCGAAGAACATGTGTCCCGAATACTCACCGGCGAAGGGGGAGCCGATCTCGCGCATCTTGGCCTTGATCACGGAGTGCCCCGACTTCCAGAAGAGGGGACGCCCCCCCAGCCTCTCGACCTCCTCGGCCAGAGCCATGGTGCACTTGGGCTCGATGATGACCTCCGCGCCGGGGTGCTCCTCCATGATCTCGCGCCAGTAGAGGGCCATGAGCCGGTCGCCGAAGATCACCTCGCCGCGCTCGTCCACGACGCCGATGCGGTCCGCGTCGCCGTCGAAGGCGAAGCCTGCGTCCGCGCCCGCCTCCCGGACGCAGGCGATGAGGTCCTGGAGGTTCTCGCGCTTCTGGGGGTCCGGATGGTGGTTGGGGAAGCGTCCGTCGGGCGTCCCGTAGAGCTCGGTGCAGTCGCAGCCCAGGAGCTCGAAGAACCGTTTGGTGAAGGGCCCCGCCGCCCCGTTGCCGCTGTCGCAGACCACGCGGAACCGCCGATGGAAGGGCTGAAACCTGGACTTCAGCATGGACAGGTAGGCGTCCGGGATGGACTGATGCGTCAGAGCACCCTGCCCCGTCCTGAACTCCCCGGAGTCCGCGATGCGGCGGATGGCCTGGACGTCGTCGCCCCACAGCGTGGCCTTGTCCCAACAGAGCTTCAGTCCGTTCATGTTGGGCGGGTTGTGGCTCCCGGTGATCATGATGCCGCCCATGAGGTCCAGGTGGTGCAGGCTCCAGTAGAGCATGGGCGTGGTGAGCGTGCCCACGTCGATCACGCCAACGCCGGCGGCGAGGACGCCCCGGGTCAGCGCGGCGCGGATGCGGGGCGTCGAGAGCCTGACGTCCCCGCCGATCGACATCCTGTTGAAGCCGCGGTCAAGGAGCCACGTGCCGTAGCTTCTGCCGATGGTCTCGACGACGGCGTCCGTCAGGTCCCGGTCTGCGTCGCCCCGAATGTCGTACTCCCTGAAGATGTGCGGTGACAGTGCCATTCGGTCTCCCCTTCCTGCGCCTACCGCCGTTTGAGGACGTCCTTGAGGACGTCCATGCCGCGGGCTACGAGCGCCTCGTCCGCCTGGGAGCCCATGTGCCCGACGCGGAACACGCGCCCCGCCAGGGAGCCGTAGTTGCCGCCCAGGGCGAGGCCCCGCGCGCGAAGCGCCGCGTCGAGCGCCTCCCAGGTCCAGCCTTCGGGGACGTAAAAGGCCGTGACGCTGGGGGAGGAGACGGCCTCGTCCAGCGGGAAGAGCCGAAGTCCCATCTCGCGCCCCCTTCGGCGGCACAGGGCGGCCGCCCTCTCGTGGCGGTCGTAGGCGTGTTCCAGTCCCTCCTCCATGATCGCGGAGAGGGCCGCGTGCAGCCCCGCCATGGCCTGCCAGTCGTGGGTGTAGGGCATGGCGTGTACCGCAGGGACCTCCCGCCAGGGCAGGTAGGCCTCGTAGCCGCTGTAGCGCACCTCCTCGATGACCTTCCACGCCCGGTCCGACAGGGTCGAGATGGAGAGCGAGGGCGTCATGGACAGGACCTTCTGGCTGCCCAGGAGGCCGATGTCGATGCCGTTTTCATCGACGTCCACGGCAGCGGCCCCGGCACTCGACACGAAGTCGACGACGAAGAGGGCTCCCACCTCCCGCGCGATCTCACCGAGCTCCTTGATGCAGGGGGTCAGCGTTCCGGAGGGCGTCTCGCAGTGTACGGCCGTGATGACCTTCGGCCGGAAGCGCAGCGCGGCCTCGCGCACCTTCTTGAAGTCAGGGGTCTGGTCGTGAGGGGCGGCGCAGAGCTCCGCCTCTGCGCCGATGGCCCGCGCCATGTCGGCGAACCCCTCGCCGAACAGACCCGACGCCACGGCCAGGAGCCGGTCGCCGGGCTTCAGGGTGCACTTCAGGGCGCCCCACAGGATGGACATGGCCTCGCCCAGCGTGATGACGACGTCCCCCTTCGTCCCCAGAAGCCTCCGGACGAGCTTCTGGTTGTCCGCGTAGAGCTCAAAGAACTCTCCTTCGAGGTCCGAGCTTCCAAAGTCCGTGTTCCACGCGTCCCGAACCCTCTGGGGGATGGAAGTCGGTCCGGGGACCAGCGCGATAGGATAAGTCTTCATGATTGCAATAACTCCTTTGTCTGATAGTTTGTGTCCCTGGCGTTCCCGTCAGCGGCCTGCCTTCCCGCTACCTCTCGAGCGCGGAGACGGCACGGCCGGCCAGGTCCAGGAGCTCCGCCTCGTCTGTTCCGGAGCCCTCGAGGGTCAGCGTCGTGTCGGGGCTGACGGCTACGGCCAGGGCCGGAGCCAGGAGTGGATGGCGCTCCAGGATCGCGCGCCGCCCCGCCACATCGAGGACGCGGTAAGCCCCGTCCTCGTCCATCACGCCGCCGCCGGCACCTGCCGCGGCAGGCACGCGCAGTGGCCGGGGCCTTCCCCTCCATGAGGTTCACCTCGACGCGCCGCCTGGGGGCCTCGCGGGCGTAGACCCGCCGCGTCCACCGGCCCAGGTCCTCGGAGGCCGTCTGGAGCGGCGTGACGTCCTCCGAGACGAGGCGCCATGGGCCGAGGGCGTCGGGCAGGGAAGCGCCTCGGGCCGGCACGCCGCTCAGCGTCAAGAGGGCGCAGCACAGAAAAAGGGTACTGGATCTCGCTTTGATGATGGATCACTCCTTTGGGGTTGACGAGTCATCTTCCTGGAGCTTTTTGATTTTCAGATGGGCCGCGCCTCCTGAGGGCTATTGCTGGCGCAGCTCGTCGGCTTTTTCCTGGGCGAAGTCGCGCGAGATGTCCCTGACGTCGAGGGCGTTGGCCGAAAAGCCCCCCGCCGTCGTGCGGCCCCCCCCTCCCGCGTCGGGCATGGACGTCGAGAGCGTCAGGCGCAGGTCCTCCTCCTTGATGCCGAGGTCGGTGAGTTCGGACATGAGCTTGTTGTAGAGCCAGCCCACGTCCCTCGCGTCGTTGTCCTCGTAGCGCGCCCAGATCCTGCAGGGCCAGGAGAGCCTGCGGGACGTCCTCCATTGGGGAAGACAGAACAGCGCGTCCTTGATGAGACCGCTGTTGATGCGCTGCATAAAAATGCCCGCCATCAGGCGGAGCACGTGCTCGTCCTTGTCCCTTCTGTTCCTGTAGCGTGTGGCCATGTTCAGATCCTCTTCAACAATTAATAATCGTTTTTTGCGCTGAAGCGGCCTCCGAAGTTTAAGGCGTTTGCCGCTTTCGCTGTCTGCGCGTTTATAGTATATACTTTTAGCCGAGATGGTACAGAGGCGTTAGGCGGAAAATTTGGGACGGGCGTCCCCCGCGCAGCGCAGAGGGGCCGGGCCGCACGCCGGGCGCCATGGAGGGATGCAGTTCTGATCGACATCAAGGGGCTGAGGCTCGCTTTCGGGGAAAAGGTGATCTTTGACGGCGTCAACTGCCGCGTCGGAGACGATGCGCGGCTGGGGGTCGTGGGCAGCAACGGCTCCGGCAAGACGACGCTCCTGCGCGTCCTGATGGGGGATGTGGTGCCGGACGGGGGGACCGTCGAGCGCTCCAAAGGGCTCACGGTGGGTTGCCTGCCGCAGGACCTCGTCGAGCTTGAGCCCGTGCCGCTGATGGACTTCCTCAAGGACCGCGCCGGCATCGCGGCGATCGAGGCCCGCCTGCGCGAGACGGAGGCCCGCCTGTCGGAGGCCGCGTCGGGTTCCGTTGAGCTCTCCTCCCTCCTGGAGGAGCACGCGCGGCTTGAGCGCCGTTTCGAGCTGTCGGGAGGCTTCGCCTTCGAGTCCATGGCCTTGAAGGTGCTGCACGGCCTGGGCTTTCGCCGGGACGACGGCGTGAAGAACTGCGCCGATTTTTCGGGCGGGTGGAAGATGCGCGTCGCCATGGCGGCGCTCCTGCTCTCCGCTCCGGACGTGCTGCTGCTGGATGAGCCGACGAACCACCTGGACACGGAGAGCATGGAGTGGCTTGAGGGGTGGCTGCGGGGGCATAGGGGGGCAGTCGTCGCGGTGTCCCACGACCGACGGTTTCTGGAGAACACGGTCGCGCAGATCGCGGACCTCGAGCGCGGCAGCCTGACGCTCTATCCCTACGATTACGACCGTTACCTCACGGCGAAGGCGGAGTCGCGCGCGCAGCTGGAGCAGAGCGCCGAGGCCCAACAGCGTCAGATCGAGCGGATACAGCAGTTCGTCTCGCGCTTTCGCTACAAGGCGACGAAGGCCGCGCAGGTCCAGAGCCGGCTGAAACAGCTGTCCAAGATGGAGGTCATCGAGCTGGAGGGCCCGGAGAGGAACGTGCGCTTCCGCATTCCGGAGGCGCCGCCCAGCGGCCGGGAGGTGCTGAAGGCGACGGACCTGTCGAAGCGCTACGGGGACCTCTGCGTGTTCGACGGCCTAAACTTCACTGTCGAGCGGGGGGAGCGCACGGCCCTGGTGGGCGTGAACGGAGCGGGCAAGTCTACGTTGCTTCGTCTTCTAAGCGGCGTGGAGCAGTCGACGCGCGGCACGGTGCGCCTGGGACACAACGTGAAGCCCGCCTTCTACTCCCAGGAGAGCGCGCAGAACGTGGACTACGCCCGCACGATCTGGGAGGAGGCCCGCGCGGCTCCCTCGCGCCTGAACGACGTGGAGCGGCGCAGCCTCCTGGGGGCGTTCCTGTTCTCCGGGGACGACATCCACAAGCCGGTCGCGGTGCTGTCGGGCGGCGAGAAGGCGCGGCTGGCGCTCTACAAGCTGATGCTGGCGGAGACGAACTTCCTCGTGCTGGACGAGCCGACGAACCACCTGGACCAGACGACCCGGGACGTCGTGCAGCGCGCCCTGCTGCAGTACCAGGGGACCCTCCTGATCGTGTCCCACGACCGCAGCTTTCTGGACGTCCTGGCCGAGCGCGTGCTGGAGATTCGGGACGGTTGTCTCTACGACTATCCGGGCAACTACTCGTGGTTCCTGGAGAAGCGGGAGGAAGCGCTGGCGCGGGCGGAAGCTGAGGCGGCCGGGGTTGAGGCGCGGGACCTTCGATCCCGCGAGGCCCGGCGTGCCGCCGCGGAGGAGCGTCAGCGCGTCATGGCTGCGGCGCGGGAGATCAAGAGGAAGCTGGACCCCCTGGAGGAGCGGATCGGACGGATGGAGGCCCGGCAGGCTGAGATCGACGCGGAGCTCTGCGATGCGTCGGTCCTGTGCGACTCCTGTCGGGTTCAGGCGCTCATGGTGGAGCGCGGCGCCATCGCGGCGGACCTGCCGGCGGCCTATGAGGAGTGGGAGCGGCTGTCCACGCAGCTCGAGGCCGTCCGCCAGGAGCGGTGAGGCCGCACGGCGACCCTTTGAGGTGAAGGGACGGCGTCCGGGGTTGAGGAGGTGCGCGGCGTGTACGAGTTTTCCCTGACGAAGTCGGTGAACGATACGATCCTGGGCATGTGCCGGAACTCCGGGTGGCGCCGCGTGCGCCGCATCGTGCTGAAGGTGGGCGGGATGCGGCGGGTCAACCCGGAGCTGATGGCCTATGCCTTCGGCAGGATATCCAGGGGCGCCCCGACGGAGGGGGCGAACCTGTCCATCATGGTGCTGCCCGTCACGTTTCGCTGCCACGCCTGCGGCCGGGAGGTCCAGAGCGAGGGCACGGAGTTCGTGTGTTCGGCGTGCGGCAGCAAGGACGTGGAGCTGGTGTCGGGACTCGAGTTCGCCATCGAGTTCCTGGAGGTCGAGGGAGGCGCCCCGCACTTGGGTGACTAGAATTCCCGGACGGATTGGCGCTGGAGCAGCGCCTTGCGTCCGGAGGGACGCTTCGCGCAGAACGGAGAAGAACATGTTGGAAAACGATATCCTTGAACGCCTCTCGCCCCGTCAGCGGGAAGCGGTGACCTACGTTGACGGGCCGCTTCTCATCCTGGCCGGCGCCGGCAGCGGCAAGACGCGCGTCCTGACCCACAAGGTGGCCTGGCTGATTGCCGAAGGGCTGGCCCGGCCGTGGGAGATCACGGCGGTGACCTTCACCAACAAGGCGGCGGGCGAGATGCGGGAGCGCGTGTCGGCGCTGGTCCCCGATGGGGCGGACAAGGTGTGGGTCAGCACCTTCCACGCCTTCGGGCTGCGCTTCCTGTTCCGGAACCCCGAGGCGGTGGAACGCCTGACGGGGCTGAGGACGGGGTTCGCCGTGCTGGATCGGGGCGACAGCCGTTCGCTGGTGGGGCAGATCATGGAGCGCCTGGGCGTCAACACCAAGGATACCGCTCCGGCCTCCGTGCTGGACGCCATCTCGCGCGACTGGGCGGCCTGGGCGCCGGGCCCGCGGGAGCCCCTTCTGGAAGGGCTCTACCTCGACATCGCAAACGAGTACCGCCGCGCGCTGCGGGAGCGCAACGCCGTCGACTTCGACGACCTGATGGTGCTCCCGCTCCAGGTGCTGACGCAGGATCGGGAGCTTCGAGAGAGGGAACAGGCTCGGATCCGGTGGCTCCTGGTGGACGAGTTTCAGGACGTCAACAGACCGCAGTACCTCCTGCTCCGCAACCTGGTGGGGCCGGACTGCCTGCTGAACGTGGTGGGCGACCCGGACCAGTCCATCTACGGCTGGCGTGGAGCGGACATCGGGATGATCCTGAACTTCGAGCGCGACTTCAGGGGTGAGGAGGGCCACGCGGACGCGAAGACGATCGTGCTGGACGAGAACTACCGGTCGACGGGCAACATCCTGGCCGCCTCCAACGCCTTGATCCGCAACAACTCCACGCGCATGAAGAAGGACCTCAGGACCTCGCGGGGCATGGGGGAGAAGGTCTACACCCTGCTGGCGAACAGCGACCTGCAGGAGGCGGACTTCATCACGGCGGAGATCGCCCGCCTCAAAGCGCACCATGGCTACGACTACGGGAACATCGCGCTCCTCTATCGGCAGAACGCCATGAGCCGCCTCTACGAGCAGAAGTTTCTGGAGCTGGGCATCCCTTACCGCATCGTGCGCGGCGTGGCGTTTTACGAGCGCCGGGAGGTTCGGGACGTCCTGGCGCTCCTGAAGCTGGCGCTGAACCCGAACGACCTCACCTCCTTCGAGCGGGCTGCGGAGTTCGCCGTCAAGGGCATGGGGCCGAAGCGCCGCGAGGATTGGACCTCATGGCTTGCGTCGGGCGCCGTCCCCACGTCGCCGGCCTCAGACTTCTGGGGGGCGGCCGCGAAGGGGGCCTGGCCCGTTCGGGGGCAGGTGGGGGCTGCGGCGGCGGAGTTCGCGGCGCACATGGCACGCCTCCTCGCGGTATCGGAGCGGGGGATCGGTCCCGCTGTGGACTACGTGCTGAACCAGATGGGCTACGAGGAGCTCTTGAGGTCGAAGGAGCCGGAGAGCTGGGAGGAACGCTACGACAACGTGATGGAGCTTCGCTCCGTGGTGCCGGAGGGGGGCCTCTCGGAGGCGCTGGCGGAGGCGGCGCTCTTCACGGACGCGGACCGGCAGGATGACTCCGGGAACGCCGTGGGGCTTTTGACGCTGCACGCGGCCAAGGGGCTGGAGTTCCCCGTCGTGTTCCTGGTGGGCATGGAGGAGGACGTCTTCCCCAGCTCCCGCGCCAAGGATCAGCCGGACCAGCTGGAGGAGGAGCGGCGCCTGTGCTACGTGGGCATGACCCGTGCGGAGGAGCGGCTCTACCTCACGGCGGCCCGCAGCCGCCGCCTGTACGGCACGACGCTCAGCAAGGGCTTCTCGCGCTTCATCTACGAGGTTCCGGAGCAGTATCGCGAGATCGACGACCGGGCCGGCGAGGGACGCGGGTGGGACGAGGGGTACGGCGGCGGAGGGAGGCGACGTTCCTATGGCGGCTATGGCAAGGGCTATCGCCCTTACGGGGGACGTTGGGGCGGGTAAGTCCACCGTCGCCGGCCTGCTGGAGGGGATGGGGGGCGTGCGCCTTGACGCGGACGCCATCGCCCTGGAGCAGTGG
>NC_021038.1:2554694-2558304 GCF_000210715.1 Fretibacterium fastidiosum | reverse complement strand
GGTGCAGTGGAGGAGGCCGGAGGTCGCCCGCGCCGCCGCGCGCCGTTGGGGGCGCCGGGTCCTGGACCCGTCGGGCGGGATCGTCCGAGGCGCCGTGGCTGGACGCATCTTTACGGACCGCGCGGAGTACGACTGGGCCTGCGGGCTCATGCATCCCCTGGTGATGGCTGAGCTGGAACGCCGCGTCGCCGAGCTTTCGCCGGACCGCTGGGCCGTCGCGGAGGTGCCGCTTCTGTTCGAGGTGGGGCGCCCCGCGTGGGTCACGGCGGCGGTCTTCGTCACGGCGCCCCGCGCGCTGCGCATAGCGCGCTGTCGCGAGCGCGGCTGGGGCGAGGACGAGCTGACCCGCCGGGAAGCCTTTTACCTGCCATCGGACGAGCGGATGGCCTTGAGCGACTTCGTCCTCAACAACGAGGGGGACCTGGCGTCCCTGCGCCGGAAGGCGGAGGCGATCGTTCAGGATATCCATCAGAACCCCTATCCATGACGACTTCTTGCCTGTTTGTTTGCAGCGTCTGGTGCGGGCATGGGGGCTGCAAGGTCATTTTTTGTCGTCGTCTGGCTTCTTTTGTTTTTTTAGGATGGACGGTTTGCCGAGATGAGCTGTCGCTTCGAGGCAAGTTCCTCGTTGAGGACGACGACGGAAGTCGGCGCAAAGCGCCAGATTCTGACGAGGGGGCGAAGGGACTGTCGTAGAGCATCCTGTATCGGCGGCAGCCAGCCTTTTGGATGACCGTTGATTACAAGCACAAAACGCACGTCGAACTGAGATAAATCGAGCAATTCAAAGGGGCCTGGTAATTCTGCTCCAGCCTGTCGATGTCGCCCAAGGAGGGAGGCCAGGGTCAGGGAGAGGGCATCGATCCATTTTTCCCGGACTTCCGCGATGAATTGACTGAAGTCAGGCTCGCTTTTTGGTCGGGGAGAACTCGACTTGGCCTCCACCACCCAAAGCATGGCGGGCCTGTTGCTGTCGGCGCGCAGCAACAGAAATTCCGCCATTTTTACCCCTTGCCGAATGTCTTTGTAGAGGGCACTTTTCTCAATGTGAAAACAGCGTTCGGAGGGGTAGGGGCCGAACGTCATCCCGGACTCGTCGATGGTAATGGTCTCAATAGAGGTCATCGGAGCGCCATGTCCACTTCTTTTTCGTAAAGCCGGATCGATTCGTCGATGATCGCATTGTCCGGCATCCCGCTCCTGAGGTCGTCCGCTGTCCAGTGTCCATCCTCAGCCTGTGCCGAAAGCACGGGGATGGACAGTTTCCGTTCCTGAGCGATCAGGAAGAGCTTCTTGATGACGAAATAGGAATGGCTGGCCATAAAGAACTGGATTCCACGGCTCGCCAACGTCGCCACGATATCGAGGAGTGCGGAGATCGCCGAGGGATGCAAGGCGGACTCCGGCTCGTCGAAAAAGACGATGGCGCTAAGATCGAGATAACGATTGCCAAGCAACGTATCGAGAATGGCAATTTTCTTGACCCCTTCCGCCGTCACTCCGATGGGAAACTTTTGGCTGCCTTTTCTGAACTGCCAGCGTCCTGAGGCCTCGTCGTACTCGATGCGACCGCCCAGGATGTCCTCCAGGCTCTGGCGTGAGGCGGCGAATTCGGTATAATTTTTGCCCTTTTGGGTGGACTGGCGCAGCGCCCTGGCGAGGTCCAGATAGGTGTCGTCAAAACCGAACACCTTGTCCTGTTCGCGGGACTTCAAGATGATCTGCTGCAGGGATAGAATTTCCTTTGCCGGAAGGAAGATGGAGTTGCTCGACCTTGGAGGGATTCCATTTTCCAGCGAGGTAATCTGTTTGGTCGTGTCCCTGCCGAAGCTGTAGGAGAAATCCTCGTCGTTGAAGCGAACGACACAGGACAAGGAGGCGGCACCCTTTGTCACCAGATCGCCGATCCTGTCCAGCTGAAAGGTCCAATAGAGCTTATCCGCAAGGATCTCCGCCTCCGTCCTCCGGTCGTCGCCACGTTTGTATTCTTCGATCGTCCGCATGGCACTGTACAGGACTTTCAGGAGAAAGGTCTTTCCCGAGCCGTTGCCCCCGACCACCAGATTGATGGGGCCAAGTCCCGTCCATTCCAGGTGGGAAATCGGGCCAAAATTGTCGAGTGTGATGCCGTTTATCATAAAATAAAGCGCCTCCGTTGGGGTGTGTCCAAGGCGGTCGTTGCCCTGCACGAGTGGCCTTTCGCCCCTGTTCTTATCTCAATTTAAAGAACGAACTGAGATTAGCTCTCCTAAATAAATAATAGCATAGTATTGATACCAAATCGCGTCTAATGTGGACTGTCTCCCCTGAAAGGGGAGGTGCCGCCAAGGGCGTCGGATGGTTGTGTTTCAAGGACACTCGTTCTTTGTACGTTTCATAATATAATAGGTACGCACCAATATCGGGGAAGGAGGGAAGTGAGGGGAGCGGAGAGCGGACCGTTTTGCAGGCGTCCCGCTTTCCCGTGAGGATTTTGCGCTCTCCCGCTCACGTCGTGTCCTTATGTATCTGATAACGAGCCACCTCAACACGGACTTTGATTCGCTGGCCAGCATGATCGCCATCCAGAAGCTGTATCCCGACGCCGTGATCTGTCCGCCCGGCGCGATCGGCCGCAAGGTGAAGGACTTCCTGAACCACTACGGGCATCAGTGGAACCTGCTGAAGCCCAAGAAGGTCCCGCAGGACCAGGTGACGCTTATGGTCGTGGTGGATACGCGGGCGCGAAGCCGCATCGGGCCCTTCGCGGCCCTTGCGGGGCGCCAGGACGTCACCGTCCACGTGTACGACCATCACCCGCCGACGATGGACGACATCCCGGCGGAGAAGATGTGCTATGCCCCGATCGGGGCCACGGTAACGATGATCGTGGAACAGCTCGTCAAGGAGCGCAAGAGCATCTCGCCGGAGGAGGCGACGCTCTTTGCCCTGGGCATCTACGACGACACGGGCGCGTTGACCTACGAGTCCACGACGGAGCGCGACATCCTGGTCGTCGGCCGCCTGCGCGAGATGGGGGCCGACCTGTCCCGGACCCTGTCCCGCGCGGAGGTCTCCATGTCCGCGGCCGACCTCCACCTGCTGGATACGTTGGCCGAGAACGCCAGAGAGAGCTACATCAACGGGGCCAAGGTGCTGCTGACCTGGGCCAGGACGGAGGAGTACGTGGAGGGGCTCTCGCTCTTCGTGCACCGCCTGCGCGACTACTACGACTCTCACGTCACCGTCTGCGTGGTGTGCAACGGGGGAAAGAAGGACAACGTCATCGTCAGGAGCTCTCCGGACGTCCTGAACGTCAAGGACTTCCTCACGCCCTACGGCGGGAGCGGTCACCTCCAGGCGGGCTCTGCGACGGTGCTGGACCGAGACCCCCAGGAGCTCCTGGCGGAGATCGAGTCGAAGCTCCCTGCGCACATCCCGCAGCTGGTGGACGTGGGGAGCGTCATGACGTCTCCGGTGCTCGCCGTGTCGCCGGACGCCCGCGTCGATGAGGCGTACCGAACGATGCTGCGCTTCGGGCATCAAGCGCTGCCCGTGGCCAACGCGGACGGCGAGGTACTGGGCATCATGACCCGCAAGGACCTGGACAAGGCGCACATGCACGGCCTGG
>NC_021038.1:2537788-2554361 GCF_000210715.1 Fretibacterium fastidiosum | reverse complement strand
GAGGGCGGACCTCCTGCGCGCTCTCTACCGCTCCTTCCAGCCGGCGGCGGACCGCAGCGCGGGGAGCGGCTTCATGTGGATGGAGAGCGTGTCCGGGCTGATGGAGGCCTCCTTCGGCCCAACGGTGCTGAACCTCCTGCGCCGCATCGGCGCGAGGGCGGAGTCCCTGGGAATGAGGGCGTACCTGGTCGGTGGGACGGTTCGCGACATCCTGCTGGGCGTGCCGAACGTCGATATCGACGTCTCCGTCGAGGGCGACGCGGAGAAACTCGTGACCTCCTGGGACGAGCCGGGGTGCCGCGGCACGGTGCACGGCCGCTACAACACGGGGACGATCACCTTTCCGGACGGGGAAAAGGTGGACGTCGCCACAGCGCGGCGCGAGTTCTACGAGTACGCCGCGGCGCAGCCGACGGTGTCGAGCGACTCCCTGAAGCAGGACCTGGGCCGCCGCGACTTCACGATCAACGCGATGTCGATCTCTCTGAGCGAAGCCGACTGGGGCACGCTGGCGGACTACTTCGGCGGACGGGCGGACCTGAAGGACGGCATTTTGAAGATCCTTCACAACCTGAGCTTCGTCGAGGACCCCTCGCGCATCCTGCGGGGCATCCGACTGGAGCAGCGGCTGGGCATGAGTTTTGAGGACAACACGATGCGCCTTCTGAGGAGCGCCCTGAAGGGCGGCCTCCTGGAGTGCCTTTCGACGCCCCGCATCCGCGCGGAGCTTGAGATCGACGCCAACGAGCCGTGCTTCAGAAAGATCGCGCTTCGGATGCAGAAGCTTGGCGTCTGGGTGGCGCTCTTCCCCGGGATCCGGCTGGGAGAGACCCTTGAACGCAGGCTCCGCGTCATGGAACGCCTCCTGTCCTGGGCGCGCCGCCTCGGCGTTGACTTTAAGGGGATGGGATGGCTTGTGGGAATGGCCGTCGTGCTGACGGAGACTCTGCCCAACGTCCGCTTTTCCGTCATGGACCGCATGAGCCTCACCCCGGCCGAGCGCCGCGAGCTGACGCAGTGCTTCGAGGCCTGGCCGCAGGTGGAGCGCTTCTGCACGCTGAAGAAGACGCCCAGGAATTCGGAGGTTTACCTCTTCTTCAAGGATTACGGCACCGTGCCACTGGTCTATTGGATGACCTGCATGAAGTTCGCGAGGTCCCGCCGGCTTGTGGTGCAGCACCTTCTGTCCTGGGTCCCCCTGCGGGGGGAACTGACGGGGAACGACTTGAAGGCGATGGGCCTGAAGGGGCCGGAGATAGGGAAAGCGCTCCAGCGTATCCGCCTGGCCCGCATGGACGGCCTCATCTCGACGCGAGACGGCGAAGCCGGCTACGTGGCGAGCGTCATCGCCGAAGGGCGCGGACGGGAAGGCGCGAAATAGCCCGTCAACGTTTCCGCTGTTTTGCAGAGGCTTATTCCCCGAAGCCCTATAGTATTGAACGGACGTGCCGCTGGTGGCAGCGCGCGGCGTGGGCTACTATCTTAATTAGTTGGGAAGTGATGAGGTTGCTGGACGAACCCGTTAACCTTTTGCTCTCGATTCCCGCCCTCCTGTGGGCGATCTCCTTCCACGAGTTCTGTCACGGCTTTGCGGCCAAGATGGTGGGGGACCCCACGGCCGAGCGGCAAGGCAGGCTCTCTTTGAACCCTCTGGCCCATTTCGACCTTGTGGGCACGTTGATGCTCTTGTTCGTGGGCTTTGGCTGGGCCAAGCCGGTGCCCATCAATACGCGCTATTTCCGCCATCCGCGGCGGGACATCCTCATCGTCTCGCTGGCGGGCGTGGCGGGCAACCTGCTTACGGCGGCCCTCACGGTGTTCTTTCTGCGCTTCTTCGGCAGGGCCTGGGTCGACCTCACCGGAAAGGCCGGGTTCACCGTCCTGTGGCATATGATCAGGATCAACCTGGGCCTGGCGGCCTTCAACCTCATTCCGATCCCGCCCCTTGACGGCTCCAGGGTGATCGAGGCCTTCCTGCCCTACAAGTACCTGTACCATTACCGCTGGCTGGAGCAGTATGGGATGTTCATCCTGCTCGTCCTGGTGGCGTCGGGGATCATCAACCTCCTCTTCGACCCGATCTTCAATGTCCTGTGGCGCTTGACCATGTGGCAGCTCCTGTCCATCGGATCGTGACCTTGAATTGATAAACGGCCAATGGGCCGGGCGGGGCCTGTGACGCATCGCGTCACGGGCCCCGCTTCTCGTTTCGAGGCGGGCGCGCCTGTCGCCGGGTTGGACGTCCTCCTGGACGAATGCGCCAGCAAGGCGGCTTGCGGTCATCCTGCCAGGCGATCTTGAGGATAATCCTTGACAGGGGTGACACTATGCTATAGTGTATGAGCATTGCATGAACCTGATGATATTTTGAAAGAGCGGAGGCGTTTCAAAAATGAGGTCGAGATTCGTGTCGCTGGGCGTGCTTTTCTGTTTCGTATTCGTTTGGAATATTGAGGCAACGGCGGAGGTCCCCTTTCACATCGGGATCATGACGGGCACCGTGTCTCAGTCGGAGGACGAGCTGCGCGGGGCCGAGCTGCTGATTCAGAAGTACGGAAACGCAGCTGAGGGCGGGATGATAACCCACATCACGTACCCGGATCACTTCATGTCGGAGATGGAGACGACCATCGGGCAGCTGCTGGGCTTGGCGGACGACCCCCAGATGAAGGTCATCGTGGTCAACACGGCGGTGCCGGGAACGGCCGAGGCCTTCCGTCGCATACGCGAAAAGCGATCGGACATCCTCCTCTTCGCGGGGTCGGTGCAGGAAGACCCCGAGGTCATCACGACTGCGGCGGACCTCTCCCTCACCAAGGACAACATCAGCCGCGGCTACACGATCCCGCTTGGCGCAAAGAGGATGGGGGCGAAGACCTTCGTCCACATCTCCTTCCCCCGACACATGAGCTACGAGCTGCTGGGACGCCGCCGCGCCATCATGGAGGCGGCCTGCAACGACCTCGGCCTCCAGTTCGTCTTTGAGACGGCCCCGGACCCGACGAGCGACGTGGGGGTGGCCGGCGCGCAGCAGTTCATCCTGGAGAACGTGCCCACGTGGCTGGAAAAGTACGGCAAGGACACGGCGTTCTTCTGCACGAATGACGCGCACACGGAGCCTCTGCTCAAGCGCATCGCCGAGCTGGGCGGGTATTTTGTGGAGGCGGACAGCCCCTCGCCCCTGATGGGGTATCCGGGAGCCCTGGGCGTGGACCTGGCGCGGGAGAAGGGCGACTGGCCGGCAATTCTGAAGAAGGTCGAGGAAGCCGTCGTGAAGGCAGGCGGCGGGGAACGTATGGGGACCTGGGTTTATTCCTACGGCTACACCACCAGCGCGGCCATGGCGGAGTTCGGCAAGCGCATCGTCGAGGGCAGGGCCAAACTGGACAGCATGAAGGACCTCATTGCCTGCTACGACGACCTCACCCCAGGGGCCAAATGGAACGCCAGCTACTACACGGACGCGGGGACGGGAGTGCGCAACAGGAAGATGGTCCTGGTACGTCAGGATACCTACGTCTTTGGCAAGGGGTATCTGGGAGTGGCGGACGTCGAGGTCCCGGAGAAGTACTTTCAGATCGGCAGATAACGTCTCGTTGGGCCAGGCGCTCACGCTGTTCCCTGACGTTCGTGGACGGTGCGGCAGAGAACGGGTGAAGCCCACCTTCGTCGCACGCCAAAAACTTTGCCTGTGATGGAGCGCGCGCCCCATTTCCTTGCGTTTTCAATAAAAACGTGTATACTAGTTGGTACTTCGATAAGTTTTTTACTTGAGGAGTGGGTCTGTGCCCGCTCCTCGTTTCTTGTCAAGGTGTCGATAGGGGAGGAAGGAGCGTGCTGCCGTTGGGTGAGGGGGGAAAAAACGAGGAAAAGAGCCTGATGGCCTCCGTGGCGGAGGTCGTCGAGCGGCTGGGGTATGAATGCGTCCACGTCGGGGTGAAGACGGACTCCGTCCGTTTGAGGCTGCAGGTCCTGATCGACTCCATGGGCGGGATCAACGTCCAGGATTGCGAGACGGTGTCCCGCGCCGTGAATCGCCTTCTCGACGAGAGGGACTTCACGGAGCTCAGCGGACGGTACTACCTTGAGGTCAGCTCCCCCGGCCTGGAGCGCCCCCTCTTCACGCCCGGACAGTACGGACGGTTTCGGGGGCAGGAGGCGCGAATCAGGCTGAGCAGCCCTGTGGCGGGACGAAAGACGCTGACGGGCGCCATCGTGGAGGCGACGGAGGAGCGCGTCGTCCTCTTCGTGGAGGACGAGGAACGGGAGATCGCGGTCCCGTTTCAGTGGATCAAAAGCGGCAACCTGGTCTATCGTGGACTGGAGCAGGAGGCGCCGCGAGGGAAGAAAAAGGGCGCGAAGCCGCCTGTCGAACATCGTGGGAGGGAGCTTTAATGCAGCTGGGGCGCGATTTTGTACAAGCGCTGAATCAAATTGCCGAAGAGCGAAACCTGGCGCCAGAGCTGATCGTGTCGAGCCTGGAGGCGGCCTTGATCTCGGCCTACAAGAAGTATCAGAGCGGCGACCAGAGGGTAGAGGTCCACGTCAACACCGAGACGGGCGACATCCTGGTGGAGGAGCTGCGCACCGTCGTGGAGGAGCTTGAGTCGCCGGATACGGAGATCACACTGGGGGATGCGAAGCGGCTGGGCTTTGCGGACGCATCCGTTGGGGACGAGCTGCACCTGGAGAAGGACCCCGGTCATTTTGGGCGCATCGCCGCGCAGACGGCGCGGCAGGTGATCATCCAGCGGCTGAAGGACGCCGAGCGGCAGGTCATCTACAGCGAGTTCTCCGACAAGGTCGGCGAGATGATGACGGGCACGATCGTCAAGGCCGAGAACGATCAGGTGCTGGCCCGCATCGGCGAGCGCACCGAGGCGATCCTGCCGCGCAAGGAGCGCATTCCGGGGGAGGAGTACGTCCCTGGCCAAACGATGAAGTTCTACGTGCTGGACGTCCGCCAGATGACGCGGGGCCCGAAGATCGTGATCTCCCGAACGCATCCGGGGCTCCTGCGCAAGCTGATGGAGCTTGAGATTCCGGAGGTCAGGGACGGGGTCATCGAGATCCGCAACATCGTCCGCGAGGGTGGCGGGCGCGCCAAGGTCTCGCTCTCCACGATGGATCAGAACGTGGACCCGGTGGGGGCCTGTGTCGGAGCCGGCGGCGCGCGCATCAAGGCCATCAGTCAGGAGCTGATGGGGGAGAAGGTGGACATCATCGTCTGGAGCAGCGACCCCCTGGCCTACATCCGCAACGCGCTCTCCCCGGCCCAGGTCGTGAAGGTGGAGCCGGTCCTGGACCAGGAGCACGCGGCCAAGGCCTACGTGGAGCCGGAGCAGCTGTCGCTGGCCATCGGGAAGGCGGGGCAGAACGTGAGGCTGGCCGCCCGCCTGACCGGGTGGAAGATCGACATCAACGCCCTGCAGGCGGAGCGTATGCCGACGCTTCAGGACATCTTCCACGAGGTCGCGGAGGCGGACTAGTGACCGCGACGCGACAGAGGCCGCGAACGTGCGTCGCCTGCCGCACGGAAGCGCCCAAGAGGGCCCTGGTCCGCATCGCCCGCACGCCGGATGGAAGGGCGGTGCTGGACGTCACGGGCAGGCTGCCGGGGCGGGGAGCCTACCTGTGCCTGAACCTGGAGTGCCTTAAGAGGGCCAGGAGGACCGGGGCCCTTTCCCGCGCCCTGAAGGCGGCGCTGTCGGACGAGTGCTGGGCGGCCCTGGAGCGCTGCATCGCCTCCTATACGTCGGAGCGTGGCCCGGAGGAGCGCATGAGGGAGCTTCGCTCGCTTTTGGGGCTTTCCCGTCGTGCCGGACAGATCCTGGTGGGGAGGGACGATGTCCGTTCCCACGACGGACGCCCCCTCCTGATCTTGACGGCGCAGGATGCGTCGGGATCGGTGAGGGCGTTCGCGGAGGGGCTTGCGGCGTCCTCCATGGAGCGCGGAGGCGGTCATGAGCATCGGGTGCTGCCCCTTGGCGGGGAGGGGCTTTCAGCGGCTCTGGGAGCCGGAAACGTACAGATTATAGCCCTGCCGGCCCGAAGCGGGCTGGCGGACAAGATCAGGGCTTTGCTTGGAGAAGGGGGAGACGCCCTTGAACAACAAGATACGGGTTTACGAACTGGCGAAGAAGCTGAACAGGAGTAATAAGGAACTGATGGCGGTTTTGGAACAGCTTGGGATTCAGATCAAGACGCATATGAGCTCCATCACCAACGAGGAGGCTCAGATGGTGGAGTCCCTCCTGGCCGAGGCGGAGAAGGCGAAGAAGAAGCCGTCGCCGGCCTCCGGGAAGGCAGCGGCGGACGGAAAGCCCGCACCGCAGGCGAAGGCGGAGGAGGCGAAAAAGGCGGCTCCCCAGGAGAAGCCGGCGACGTCCAAGGCGGACGTCAATGGGGCCGGGGAGGCCCTGCAGAAGGGACGGCGCGTTGAGGTTCACGCCGGAGACACGATCAAGTCGACGGCGCAGGCCATGGGCATATCGAGCGCCGACGCGGTGAAGGCGCTGATGGATTCGGGGATGATGCTTTCCGCTATGACGGCCGTCAACGACGCGGTCCTGGCGGTCTTCTCGAAAAAGTTCGGCGTGCAGTTCGAGGTGCTCCCCGCCGTGAAGAAGGCCGAGGCGGTCTTCCACGAGAAGAAGGCGGGGAAGGGCGCCAAAAAGCACGGCGCGGCGAACGCTGCGGCCCGAAAGCCGGGGGTTCTGACGGCCCGCCCCCCCATCGTGACCGTGATGGGGCACGTCGATCACGGCAAGACGACGCTTCTGGACTCCATTCGCCATTCAAACGTCACGGCGCAGGAGGCGGGCGGCATCACGCAGCACATCGGCGCTTACGTCGTCACGCACGAGGGCCGGCCCATCGTCTTCCTGGACACGCCGGGCCACGAGGCCTTCACGGCCATGCGGGCACGGGGCGCGAACGTGACGGATATCGTCATTCTGGTCATTGGCGCGGACGACGGGGTCATGCCTCAGACGAAGGAGGCCATCAACCACATCAAGGCGGCCCAGGTGCCGCTGGTGGTCGCCATCAACAAGGTGGATAAGCCGACGGCCAACCCGGACCGGGTGCGTCAGCAGCTCACGGAGCAGGAGGTGTTCCTCGAGGGCTGGGGCGGCGAGGTTGGAGCCGTCGAGGTCTCGGCCAAGACGGGGAAGGGCATCCCGGAGCTGCTGGAGCGCGTCCTGCTGGAGGCCGAGATGCAGGAGCTCAAGGGGGACGCCGGCGCATCGCCCGAGGGCGTCGTGATCGAGGCGGAGCTGGACAAGGGGAAGGGCCCCGTCGCCACGGTCATCGTCCAGAAGGGGACGCTTCAACTGGGGGATATCGTCCTGTTCGGCACGGCCTGGGGCAAGATACGCGCGCTCTTCGACTGGGCGGGGAAGCCCACCAGGAAGGTCGGGCCCAGTATGCCGGCGGAGATTCTTGGCCTCGACGAGGTTCCGCAGCCCGGCGAGACCTTCACCGTCGTGGAGAGCGAACGCGAGGCACGCACGATGATGGCCGAGGCCCGCGCACGGGAGCGGGACGAGGGAGCGACGACGGCCAGACGCACCTCCCTGGACGACCTCTACTCGCAGCTTAAGGAAGGGGAGCTTCCACAGCTCAACCTCGTGGTCAAGTGCGACGTGCAGGGCTCGCTGGAGGCCCTCTGCGCCTCTCTGGAGAAGCTGGCCACGAACGAGGTGGGGGTTTCCATCATCCACCGGGGAGTGGGGCGCATCGCCGAATCCGACGTCATGCTGGCCTCCACCTCGAACGCCGTCATCGTGGGCTTCAACGTCCGTCCCGACGCCAACGCAAAGCGCGCGGCGGAGGCGGATGGGGTCGAGATCCGTACCTACAGCGTCATCTACGACGCCATCGACGACGTGAAGGCGGCCATGTCCGGCCTCCTGAAGCCCGTCCTCCGCGAGGAGTCCCTGGGTGAGGTGGAGATTCGGGAGACGTTCAAGGTGCCGAAGGCGGGCAAGATCGCGGGCTGCCATGTCATGCAGGGCCTCATTCGGCGCACGGCGCGGGTCCGCCTCGTTCGGGACGGCGTCGTCCTGTGGGATGGGAGGATCGCCACGCTTCGTCACTTCAAGGACGAGGCGAGGGAGGTCAAGGCAGGCATGGACTGCGGCGTGGCCCTTGAGGGGTATCAGGACTTCCTGGTGGGCGACCTGCTGGAGGTCTACGACGTCGTGGAGGAGAAGCGCACCCTCTAAGGTGCGTCCGGATTTTGGGTTGAGCCCGCGGGAGGAGGAATGGCTTTGGGTACTTTTCGTATGGCCAGGATCAACAAGCAGCTTCAACGGGAGATATCCCTCCTTCTTGAGAGCCGGATCAAGAAGGAGGCGGTGAAGGATGCGATCATCACCGGCGTGGACTGCAGCCGGGACCTCGACGTCGCAAAGGTCTTTTTCACCGCCCTGACCCCGGAGCGGAGGAGGGAGCTCCGCGAGGAGCTGGCGAGCGTTCGGGGCGCGCTTCGGACGCTTCTCGGACAGGTCCTGAAGCTGCGCCGAATCCCGTCCCTCGACTTCGTCCCCGACGAGAGCGCGGACTACGGCGAGCGCATCGACGGCATCCTGAATCGCCTGGGCATGGATTCCGCTGTCGCCGGGTCTGAGGAGCCTGACACAGCGGAGGAAGGGGCGGGTGAGCCGAATGATTGAAGGTCCTTCCCTGGAGGAATTGCGCCGGGTGTCCGACCTCCTGGCGGAGGCCCCTTCCTGGACGCTCTTTACCCACCAGAAAGCGGACGGTGACGCCCTGGGCTCCCTCACCGC
Source organism: Fretibacterium fastidiosum (assembly GCF_000210715.1). Lineage (GTDB taxonomy): Bacteria > Synergistota > Synergistia > Synergistales > Aminobacteriaceae > Fretibacterium > Fretibacterium fastidiosum. The sequence continues at coordinate 2,545,569 of NC_021038.1, read as the reverse complement.
GCTCTTTGGCGCGGGACGGCTCCAGGGGAAGTACGTCCGCTGGATGGGGCTTGACAAGGCCGTCACCCCCGCCTACCGCTTCCTCGACCACACGGAACACTACGCGCTGTGCCCCGTCCCCTTCAGCTTCAGCGATCCGAAGGAGCTCTACGTCTTTCTGGACTGCGCCAACGTGGAGCGGAGCGTCAAGGACTTCACCGCCCCGGCCCCCGGAGTGCGGGTGCTCAACATCGACCACCACGAGGACAACACCTTGTTCGGCACGACGAACTGCGTCGATCCCGGAAGCTCCTCGACGTCCGAACTGGTGTTTCGCATCCTGAGGATGGGGGGATGGCCGTTGTCGCGGGGCATCGCCCAGAGCCTCTACGTCGGGATATGGACGGACAGCGGCGGGTTCACCTTCTCGAACACGTCCCCCGAAACGCACCGGCTGGTGGCGGAGCTCATCGAACTCGGCGTGGAGCCGGACGTCGTTGACGACGAGATCAACCAGACGCGCACGCCGGCGGGGGTCGCCCTGTGGGGGCGCGCCTTTTCTCACGTCCGGGTGTTCGGACCGGGGAACGTCTTCGCCCTGGGGTGGCTGGGGCCAGAGGACTTCAAGGCGGTCGGCGCCGAGGCGTCGGATACGGAGGGGCTCCCCGGCAGCCTGATGAAGATCCACGGGGTCCGCCTGGCCGTGTTCCTGACGGAGCTGAGCCCCGCGAAGATCAAGGCCAGCTTTCGATCCCGCGGGGGGATCTTCCCCGCGGCGGAGGTCGCCCGCTCCTTTGGCGGCGGCGGCCACCCCCGCGCGGCGGGCGCGACGTTGACCGGCGACCTTGCAGGCTACCTTGAGACGATCCCGAAGCTTTTGGAAGATCACTATGCTGAGTGGGCTCCTGCTGATTGACAAGCCCCTGGGGATGCGGAGCACGACCTGCGTGGGGCACCTGCGCGCCCTCCTCGGGAGGGGGACGCGCATGGGGCACGCGGGGACGCTGGACTCCACGGCGTCGGGGCTCCTCGTCCTTCTGGTCGGCGCGGCCACCCGCGCCTCGGACTACGTCATGATGCTGCCCAAGCTCTATCGTGCCCGGGTGCGCCTTGGCGAAGCTACGGACACCTGCGACCATTCGGGGAGGGTCCTCCACCGGGGCGACGCGAGCCGCGTGTCTGCCGGAGACGTTGACCGGGTCCTCCTCTCCTTCCTCGGGTGGCGTATGCAGCGCCCACCGGAGATTTCCGCGTTGAAGCTGGGGGGGCGCCCCTCCCACAGGCTGGCGCGCGCGGGACTTGACGTCGCCCTTCGGCCCAGGCCCGTCTTCGTCCGGTCCATCCGTCGGACGTCGGCCCTTGAGGAGGGGTGCTTTGACATGGAGGTCCTCTGTGGCAAGGGGACCTACGTCCGGAGCATCGCGCGGGACATCGGGGAGCGGCTGGGCTGCGGGGCCTGCATCGAGTCCCTGAGGCGCCTGTCCACGGGGGGCTTTCACGTGGATGCGGCCCTGTCTCCGGACCGTGCGGAGGTCCTGCTGCGCGAAGGTCGCCTGAAGCTTCAACCTCTGAGTGCCGTGTCCCGCCTGTTTCACCGCGTCGAGCTGTCCGGGGCCGCTGAGGCGGCGCTGCTGCATGGCCTTCCCGTCCCGCTGGTTGGGGCGGGCCGCTACGTCCCGGGGCCGGTCCCGCCGGACCAGGCGTTCTGCGCCGAGGGCCGAGGACTCTTGAGCTTCGTGGACCGGCGGGACGAGGGCAACGGGACGGTGCTGAGGCCCCGCGCGAACGTCCTGCTTCAGGACGGGGCGGAGCGCCCCGCCGTCGCGCGGGGCCCGATCTTCGCCATCGGGGCCTTCGACGGATTTCACCGGGGGCATGCGCGGCTTCTGGAGCGGGCGCGGGACCTCGCAGCCCTCCTGGACGAGGATTGGGGCGCTGTGACCTTTGAGCCTCACCCAGGGGTCTTTCTGGGAAAACTCGATGCAACGCTCTTCACCCTCCGAGAGCGTGAGCTGATCCGCCGCGTCCTGCGGGTCCCCCGCCTCCTTGTCCTGAACTTCGACGAGGAGGTCCGGGACCTTTCACCCTCCGACTTCTGGCGACGGCTGCGGGGGACGTTCCCCGTCGGCGGGGTGGTTGTGGGGCGCAACTTCCGCTTTGGCCGCGGGCAGGAGGGCACGGCGGAAGCGCTGATCTCCCTCTGCCGGGACGATGGGCTCCCCGCGGAGGCCGTGGAGCTCCTGACCTGCGGCGGGCTTCGCCTCTCCAGCACGGAGGTGCGTCGCGCCGTCATGGAGGGGGACGCGGCGCTGGCCGCGAAGGTCCTGGGCTTCCCCTGGTTCTTCTGGGGGGCGGTGGTCCACGGCGACTGGCGCGGGCACGAGCTGGGGTTCCCGACGGCGAACGTAGACCTCTCGAAGGCGCTGACCCGCCCTGGCGAGGGCGTCTACGCCGCCCTTGTCCCCATCGGCGGACGCTGGCATTGCGGGGCGCTCTCGGTGGGCGGGAACCCCACCTTTGGGGACGTTCGGGAGACGAGGGCGGAGGTCTTCCTCCTCGACTTCGAGGGTGACCTCTACGGACGGGACCTGCCAGTGTTCCTGATCCGGCGGCTGCGCCCCATGACCCGCTTCCCCGACGCGCAGGCGCTGGCGGCACAGATCGCGCGGGACGTCGAGCGCTGCCGCGAGGCGGGGCGTGAGGAGCTCGCCGGGCGCGCCCCGCTCTACGCCGCCTTCGCCGAATCCCTGGCGTCCATGGAGGCGGAGGACGCCTTTGAGCCGAGGACCTGGAGGCTTGCCAAATGCTGATCGATTCCCATTGCCACCCGAACTCCGACGAGCTGCGAAAGGACGCTGAGGCCCTGGTGGAGCGGGCCGCCTCCGCGGGCGTGGGGCGGATGCTGATCGTGGGCTGCGACCTGGAGGACAGCCGTGAGGCGGTCCGGATGGCCCATCGTTTTGAAGGCCGCGGGGCCTGGGCTGCCGTCGGGATTCACCCTCATGAGGCTTCCCGCTACGCGGAGGCCCTCCCGGAGGAGCTGCTGCAGCTGGCGGGGGATTGCCGCACTCTGGCCCTTGGGGAGATGGGGCTGGACTACCATTACGACCTTTCGCCGCGGGAGGTGCAGCGGGAGGTCTTCCGGCGGCAGCTGGCCTGGGCCGAAGGGGTTGGGATGCCCGTGGTCCTGCACGTCCGCGAGGCCATGGAGGACGCCCTTGCGATCCTCAGGGACTTTCGGGGCCTCAAGCTGCTCTTTCACTGTTATGACGGCGGCTTGAAGTTCCTCGACGAGGCGTTGGGCCTGGGAGCGCTCTGCGCCCTGGGCGGCGCCGTGACCTGGAAGAGGAGCGTGGAGCTTCGCGAGGTGGCGCGCCTCATCCCGGCCGATCGCCTCCTTACGGAGACGGACTGCCCCTGGATGGCGCCCGTCCCCTTTCGAGGGCGGCTCAACGAGCCGGCCTACGTGCGCTACGTCTATGAGGCGCTGGCGGAGGCGCGGGGTGTGCCGCCGGAGGAGCTTGCGGACCAGATTGCGCGCAACGCGGACGGGTTCTTCGGCTGGGGGAGGGAAGCGCATGTTTGAGTTCAAGGTCCTTGCCGTCTGCCCGGAGACCGGCGCCAGGGCGGGGGAGCTGACCACGCCCCACGGCGTGATCCGGACGCCGGTCTTCATGCCGGTGGGCACTCAGGCTACGGTGAAGGCCATGGCGCCCTGGGAGCTGGAGGAGATCGGCGCGCAGATCGTCCTTGGGAACACCTACCATCTCTACCTCAGGCCCGGCGCGGAGCTGGTGGCGGAGGCGGGGGGCCTGCATCGCTTCATGAGCTGGGCCCACCCCATCCTGACGGACAGCGGCGGATTTCAGGTCTTCTCTCTGGCGGACCTCAACAGGGTGACGGACGAGGCGGTGGTGTGCCGATCGCACCTCGACGGATCGAGGCACGTGATGTCGCCTGAGTGGTCCATGCGCGTCCAGGAGCTTTTGGGCAGCGACATCGCCATGTGCTTCGACCAGTGCGGCCCCTTCCCCGCGGACCACGGACAGGCCGAGGCCGCTCTCGTCCGCACCACGCTCTGGGCCCGCCGCTCGCAGGAGGCCCACAGGCGGGAGGACCAGGCGCTCTTCGGCATCGTGCAGGGCTCCGTCTACGACGACCTCCGGCTCCGCAGCGCGGAGGAGATCATTGAGCTGGGCTTCCCCGGCTTTGGCATCGGGGGGCTGTCCGTCGGCGAGCCCCATGAGGTGATGTACCACGTTCTGGACCTGCTGAACGGCGTCATGCCGCGGGAGAAGCCCCGCTACCTCATGGGGGTGGGCTACCCCTCCAACGTCGTCGAGGGCATCGCCCGCGGGGTGGACATGTTCGACTGCGTCCTCCCCACGCGGAACGGGCGCAACGGGACGCTCTTTACGTCCTTTGGACGTGTTAATATTAAGGGGAAGCAGTACGAGCACGATTTCGGGTCGATCGATCCGGAGTGCGGCTGCCGCCTCTGCCGTGGTTTTTCCCGCGCGTACCTGAGGCACCTTTATCATTGCGGCGAAATCCTGGCGGCCCGGCTGTGTACGCTGCACAACTTGAGCTTCACGCTGAACCTCGCTGCCAGGGCCAGGGAGGCCATCCTCGACGGGACCTTTCCGGCCTTTCGCGCCGAGTTCAACGCGAAGTTTGTGGACGGACCGGGAAGGGACGCCGGAGGGGAGCGCTGACTGCGGGATGGAGACGCTGAGGATCGAGTTGGACCCGTGGAACCCCAGCGGGGAGATTCTGGCCCGTGCGGCGGAGGTGTTGAGGAGCGGAGGGCTGGTGGCCTTTCCGACGGAGACGGTCTATGGGCTTGGGGCGAACGCGCTGAACCCGGAGGCGGTGAAGGGGATTTACCGGGCCAAGGGGCGCCCCTCGGACAACCCCCTGATCCTCCACCTCTCTCGCGTGGAGCAGGCGGAGCCTCTCGTCTGCGTGGACGAGAGGGCGCGGCGGCTGATGCGCGCTTTCTGGCCCGGACCCCTGACGCTGGTGCTGAGGGCCCGGGACGTCGTACCCATGGAGGCGCGGGGAGGGCTCTCGACGGCCGCCCTGCGAATGCCGAGCCATCCGGTAGCCTCTGCGCTGATCGACGCTGTGGGCTTCCCCCTGGCGGCGCCGAGCGCCAACGTCAGCGGGCGCCCCAGCCCGACGGACGCGGAGACGGTGTGGAGGGACCTGCGGGGCAGAATTGAGATGATCCTTGACGGCGGACCCGTCTCCGTCGGCATCGAATCCACGGTGATCGACGTCAGCGAGGAACTTCCGCTCCTCCTGCGGCCGGGCGGGATGCCGGCGGAGGAAATCGAGGCCTTCCTGGGCGAGCCTCTGAGGCGTCCGGACGGCCGGAGCAGCCGGCGCTCACCGGGGACACGGTATCGCCATTATGCCCCAACGATCCCGGTGAGGGTGTGGCATCCGGAGGCCCCCTTTGAAATGGCGGAAATGGTGGGGATGGAGCTGGAACGATGGGGCTTCATGGGGCTTGCCGTCCCCCCGGCGCGCTTCGGGAGGGTGCTGCGCTTTGAGTCGGTCGAGAACTATGCGCGGGGGCTCTTCTCGGGGTTTCGCGCCCTCGAGGCGGAGGGGCTGCTGGGGATCGTCGCGGAGTGGCCGCCCGCCGCGGGGGTTGGGCTGGGCCTGCGGGATCGGATCCGCCGCGCGGAGCAGGCGTGACCGCACGGGTAATAAGGCCCTTGCGCTTTCTTCGTTTTCGTTTAAAGTTTTGACGGAACGCCGTCAGGGGGCGGCGCATGGTGAGCGGATCAGCCGGAGGACGGTCGTCGCGGAGGCCAGGGGCCGACGGGACGGGAGATCTCTGCCCTGGAGGAATGATTGATGCGTTGGACTATTTTTGCTCTATCCATTGGAGCGGCGGTTACATCCATTATTCACGGACTTTTTATGCTTTTGAGTTCGCTGTCGGGCGTGCCTTCGGCAGACGTCCTCCCCATCTGGCGGGCCTCCATGCCCCTTGCCTCCGTCATCCCTGCGATGATAGGAGGCCTCCTGGCGTTCAACAGGAGCCGATGGAGCGCCGTCTTTTTCGCCATGGGGACGGCCCTCTGCTCCTTCGCACCCAGGGAAATCTGGATATATGGCGGAATTTTCCTCTTCTGTGCCCTGCTTTCCTTCTTCCTGCGTTCCGACCCCGACCGATACGACTACGACTACGACGACGCCGGGGATTACGAAGGTGAGGACGAAGAGGACGAGCGGGATTACGAAGTGGCTTTTGAGCGCAGCCGCCTCCGCGAATCGAAACGTGGGGCGCATCCCGCCGCCCCGATGGAGCCGGCCGAAAAGGAGGGTAAGGTCAGGCGGCGGACCTCCAAGACCTGCCCGACCTGTGGGGCGACCGTGGCCATCGAACACCGTTTCTGTCCCAACTGTGGGGCGGGCCTCCACATTCCGGCCCAGGTCCAGGAACATCGGGAGGAGACGGTCGGCCCGGAATCCGACCTGGCGATGGAAGCGGCGCCCGTAGAGAGGGTCCAGGCTGTGCCGCCATCCGAGTCCGAGGCGTTTGAGCCGGAAGAGCTTGATCTTGAAGCCGAACGCTCCGCGCCGGAGGCGGACGCTCCACGCGCAGCCGCCCGACCGCTTGCCGTGGACAGGGACGAAGGGAACGAATACGAGGACGAGGAAGCTCTGTACGAACGGGTAGAGCCCCTCCTGCCCCACAAGGTGATCGTCCGTCCCGTTCGGGAGGACTTGAGCCTTCCGCGCCGCCCCATCGACCTCGACGTTGAGCCCGACGCCGCCTACCATGAGTTCTCGCAGTACACGCGGCGTCGCAAGAGGCGCCGCAGCTCCGCCGGCCGACGGGCGCTGGGCTTCCTGCTGCTCATGTCCCTCGTGGGCGGCACCCTGTGGTTCCTGCTGGGGCTTCGGAAGCTTCCGCCGGACGACCTGCCCCCCCTTGTCCAGCCCGACATCGTCATCGAGAGCGAGAAAAAATCGGAGGACGTCCCCGTGGTCCAACCCGTCGCCCCCGTCAGGGACCTGACGAGTATCCTGGCTTCCTTCTCTCCGGACCTCTCCCTGAAGCGCGGCGTCACGACGGGAACGGACGTGAACCTGCGGGAGGATCACTCGACCTCATCCAAGTCCCTGGCGCGCCTTTCGGTGAACACGGTCGTGTCCATAACGGACGCCTGGGAGGGACAGGCGGGCAAGTTTAAGGGAACGTGGTATCGCATTCGTTCCGGCGAGAGGGAGGGGTGGATCTTTGGCCGATACCTTCAGCCGTTGGGCGCCCCGCTGCCCACAGGGTATGCCGCAGCCTTCATCGTGGCCTTTGGAGGGGATCGCGCCGCTCTGACGCAGAAGCTGGGACAGCCCACCAGGAACACGGATGCCGTCATGGAGTGGCCCGGTGTGAGCGCCGGTTTTTCCGGCGAGGAGGTCACGCACCTGAAGGTTTCGGCAAAGCGCGACCTGCCCAATAAGCTGAGGGTCGGCATGTCGCAGGAGGCGCTCTTTAAGGCCATGGGCTACCCCACGTCCCTTTCTCAGCGACAGCTTCAGTACCGGGAGGGAGGAAAGGCGTCCCTGACCTTTCAATTGAGCAAGGACGGACTGGTTCAGAATATCACGGTGGACACCGATCGATAGAGGGCGCGCGTCAATGCGAACGAAAAGAGGGGGCGAGGCCCCCTCTTTTCGTGTGTGCACCTGGTGCGGGGCCGGCACTTGGAGTTTCCCTGCCGACGCATCGACGCAATCGAGCCGTCGCGCGCCAAAGGACAACGTGAAGGCTGATACCAATT
>NC_021038.1:2491878-2537570 GCF_000210715.1 Fretibacterium fastidiosum | reverse complement strand
GGGGCTGGGGGGTGTTGAGCCTGAGAAACAACCCCTCCGGTTCGCTGACGCGAACCACCTCCCCTGAAAGGGGAGGTGGTTCATATTAAACGCGAATTGGTATGACAGTTATCGACCGCTTTTTGCCCTGTTCCTGAGGGGCGGGGCTTCCCGATGCGTCAATCGGACGCCTGAGCGGCAAGCGCCTTCAGGCCATCCTCGAGGAACTGTAGGGGGCGGTAGCCAAGGATACGGGCGGCTCGTTCGATGGATGCCGAGGAGCGGCGGATGTCGCCCTTCCTTTCCGGCTCGTGGACCGGCTGGACGGTGCAGCCGGGCGCGAAGTTGGCTGCGACGAGCGACAGGAGCTCGTTCAGGGTGACGCTTTTCCCGCAGGCGACGTTGAACACGCCGCCCGCTGCGTCCGGAGCGTCGGTCAGGGCTGCCAGAAGGTTGGCCAGGACCACGTTGTAGACAGGGCAGAAGTCCCGCGTTGCCGTCCCGTCCCCATAGAGGACGGGGGATTCGCTCTTTCGGACGGCGTCGATCCAGCGCGGGATGACTGCGGCATAGGCTCCTTCGGGGTCCTGCCTTGCCCCGAAGACGTTGAAATAGCGAAGGCCGATGCAGTCAACGTGATAGAGGCGGGTCCAGAGGTTGGCGTAAAGTTCGTTTACGGCCTTGGTCAGCGCGTAAGGGGAAAGGCAGGCCCCCGTCTCCGCTTCGATCTGGGGGAGGCGTTGAGCGTCCCCGTAGACGGCGCTCGAAGAGGCGTAGACCACCCGGTGCGCGCCTCCCTTTCGCGCGGCCTCCAGGACGTTGACGAACCCCCCCGCATTGACAAGGCTGAACCGATCCGGGGCCTCTATGGAGCCTGGCACGGATGCCAGGGCCGCGTGGTGGAGGACGAAGTCGGCCCCCTCGGCCGCCTCCAGACACCGTTCGGGGTCGGTGATGCTCCCCTCGATAAAGCGAAGGCGGGCGCCGGAGTCGGGCCCGGCCGCCTCGACGGCGAGGTCGAGGTTTCGCCGTCGCCCCACGCTGAGATCGTCCAGTGCGGTGACCCTCTGTCCCATGGAGAGCAGGGCCTCCACAAGGTGCGAACCGATGAAACCGGCCGCCCCCGTGACCAGCCAGCGGTGCTCCTTCCCCTGGAGCGCGGGGAACATCGGGTGAAGCGTTCGATACTGCGACGTCGGCTTCTCGCTCAATGACGTCATCTCCTTTTCAGCTGTTGTCTTTCTCGGTCGCCGCGTCCAGCATCGCGACGTTCCACGTTCCGCTGAGGGACAGGGCGGAGTAATAGATGCGGTGCCGTCCGCTGCCCAGGGGCACCAGCGAGGATCGGTAAACCCTCTTTCCCTCAAAGTGGTAGGCGGGAGTGAAGGGCTTTCCTTCGACCTTCCATGAAAGCCCGTCGCCGCTGCCCATGAAGAGCTCCGCCTCGTAGCCGCGTTCGGCCGCCGTCGTCAGGAGGATGCGGAGGACCCCGTCGTCGTCGACCACGTCGAGGTGCCATGGGGCGTTCACGGGGAACGGCGAGCTGACCGCGGCGTGCACCGGATCGCCCCAACGGCGCCCGTCGGGGCCTGAGCGCCGAACGATGAAGCGCTCTCCGCCCTCGCAGTCCACCGTCCAGAGCGCGTACTTCCCGTTCAGGACCAGCGCGCTTGGCGAGAGAAACTTACGGTCCAGCCCCGTGGGGCGCCTTTCCTCCAGAACCGCCTCGGGCGGCGTCCAGTGGACCCCGTCCCGGGAGGTCGTCAACAGTATCCGGTTCTCCGTCTCCGAGTGGAAGACCGCCGTCCAGCGATAGTAGTACAGCAGCTCGCCGTCCTCCTTCAGGAGGAGCGAGGGGTCCGAGTGGAACTCCGCGCGGGCCCCGTTCCGCGGCTTGAGCGGGACTCGGGCCAGGGGAGGGTGCAGCCCTTCCGGGACCGTCCACTGGATGCCGTCGTAGGAGACACAGAACTCCGGGTTCTCGTGGTAGTCGGTCCCAAGGGGGTAGGGCGTCATGGCCATGAGCCACGTCCAGCCTCCGGCCCCCCAGCCCTGGGGGACGTGGAGGATGTCGGGGTGCGTGGCCTCGCCGGACCCGTCGGAGGTCGGCAGGTTCAGGAGGATGGGGGAGTGATCCGGAACGGCCCCGTTCAGGCGGGCGAAGGGGGAGCGGCAGATCCGTTGAGGGTTCCGCTCCATGACCCACAAGCGAAGCGACGGAACGCAGAGGCCTACGTGGCGCAGGCCCTTCTCCGCCTCGCGGACGAGGCCGTAGAGCAGCTGTCCCGGACTTTTTCTCTTGAGGATCAGGGCCAGCAGGACGAGTGCCGGCAGAGCGCAGAGCGCCGTCACGGTCAGCCTCATCGGATCGAGAGCTCCTCCCGCATCCTTTGGAACGCGGCGAGGGCCCGCTGCGGCGCAATGTCCGCGAGGCAGTCCCTGGGGCAGCCGTAGTTTCGGCAGCCGGCGAGGGGACAGGCGACGCGGACCTCCCGGAACCAGGGCATGCGGAAGCCCATCTCCCAGGCGTCCGTGACGCCGAAGAAGCCCAACGTCGGCGTCCCGACGAGGGCGGCCAGGTGGAGGGGGCCTGTGTCGTTGCCGACGGCGGCGGCGCAGGACTGCGCCAGGGCTGCCATGAGGGGGAAGTCGGCCCTCCCCACGAGGTTCAGCACGAGGGGGCTTGCGAGCGCTCCGACGATCTCCTGGGCCGTCTGCATCTCCCTCGTGCCGTGCCCGTTCAGGACGACGCCCCACCCCTCGCCGACGAGGGGACGAAGGAAGTCGATCCAGTGGGGGATGGGCCAGAACTTCTGGGGCTTGCTGGCGCCGATGATGCAGAAGAGGCGCCGGGAGGGCAGGGGCTTCAGCATGGCCTGCGCCTGAGCCCTGTCGCTTTCCGTCGTGAAGATGGCCGGTTCGGGGCGGCTGGTGAAGTCCACCCCCAGCGCGTCCAGGTACTCCCAGTGCGTCGTGGTGTAGGCGAACTGAAGTCCGCTGTTGTAGCCCAGCCGGATGGGGGCCTTGCTGAGGAGGGCGGTGAGCGCGGCGGCGGCGCCCCGGTGCTGGCTGACCAGCCACTGGTATCGGCCGCGTATCCGGCGGATGACGGAGAAAAAGCTCCAGGGGCGCTTGAGGTCCCAGAAGAGGAGGTCGTCGATGTACGGCTGTCTGCCGAGGAGGCCGCCGTACTCCTTCTGCGTCAGGAACGTCAGCCGCGTGCCGGGAAAGGCGCTCTTGAAGGCCCGCGCGCCGGCGGCGCACTGCAGCACGTCCCCGAAGGCGCTGAAGCGAATCCACAACACCCTGTCCCCGTCCTTCGGACGAACGATGCTCATGGCTCCTACCCCTCTCCGCTCTTTTGCAATCTGCCGTCGTCCTGCGCCGCCTCGAGGATGAGGTCGCGCCACAGAGCGGCGGACCTGGCCACGGAAAAGCGTTCGGCGGCCCGGATCAGGTCCGCGCGAGGCAGGGGATCGAGGAGCGCGTCCCGAATTGCGCGCACAAGCGCCAAAACGTCGCCCACGGGGACCAGACGTCCCCACCGACCGCCCTCCAGGATCTCCCGCGGTCCGCTTCGGCAATCCGTGGCTACGACGTTGGTTCCGCAGGCCATGGCCTCCGCCAGGACGCTGCCGAACCCCTCGCAGCGAGAGGAAAGCACCAGCGCGGAAGCCCGCGCCATCCACGCGTAGGGATTCGTCTGACGTCCTGCAAAGCACACGCAGTCCTCCAGGCCGAGCGTTGCGGTCAACGCCTCAAGCCGCCCCCGCTCAGGGCCCTCCCCAAGGAGGACGAGGCGAGGTGCGAAGCCGGCCTCCTCCCGGAGAATTTGGAAGGCCCGCAGCAGGTCGTCATAGGCCTTCAGGGCCACCAGACGACCCACGGCCAGCAGCACGGGGACCTCCCCGCCCATCCACGGGTGGTCCACCGGAGCCTTCGCCTGCTCAAGCATGGAGGGGGCCACGATGGGGTTGTAGATGACGCGGGCCTTCCCGGCGGGGACGACGCCAAGGGCCGTCAGGTCCTCCGCGACGCCCTGCGACACGCAGACGACGCAGCGTGCCTTGCGGTAGAGGGATCGGGCGCGGAGCCTCCGCCGCAGGCGGGAAAGCGCCGAGCCGTCCGCGATGCGCTGGCTGAGCGTGCTGTGCTCCGACGCGACGAGGGAGAAGGGGAAGCCCCACAGCACCTTTGCCCACGCGGCCAGCAGGTTGGTCGTGTGTCCGAGGGAGATCACGACGTCCGATTGCGCTGCCCTGAGGGCCCGGCCCAGTTTGGAGGTGGGGAGGAGCAGGGCAAGGGGTTGGCTGGTGCAGCCGAGTTCATGGACCTCGATGGTCTGTGGTAGGAGGCTGCGGAGGGCCCCGCCCCGACGGAGGACGAGGCAGAGGGGATGGACGCCCAGGTCGGAAAGCCCTCTGGCAAGGTTCACCGCGACGCGCTGAAGCCCGCCGATCTCAAGGTCGGGGCAGAGGATGAGGACTCTGGGAAACGCCGCTCGTTCCGGAGCGTCAGTTCCTTTTTGCCTTGATGCCGCCACGGTCGATGCTCGTGATCTTCAATCGGCGCGTGCCGCGGGGGATCTTGACGTGGACCTCGTCGCCGATGGCGTGTCCGAGGATCGCCTGGCCGACGGGGCTCTTCTGGGAGATGCGCTGCACCGCCGAAGTGCTTTCCTTGTTTGAGCTGGAGAGCTCCTCGGAGCCCACCAGGGTGTACGTGTAGTCCTTCTTCGAGTCGAGGTCCTGAAGCGAAACCGTCAGGCCGATGCCCACCCGATTCGTGTCCAGGTTGGCCTCATCGACGACGTTGACCTTGGAGAGCATCACCTCCAGCTCCATGATGCGCCCCTCGACCCTGCTCTGCTCGTCCTTGGCTGCCGCGTACTCCGCGTTCTCGCTGAGGTCGCCGAAGGCGCGGGCCTCCTCGAGCTGACGGGCGACCTCCAGCCGACGGACCGTCCGAAGGTTCGTCAGCTCCGCCGTCATGCTCTCAAAACCGCTCCGCGTCACCACCGATTGATTGTCGTTTTTCCTGCTCACCACTTGAAGCCTCCTGAAAGCTCTGTCTCCACGATCCGGTCCAGTGCCGCCGAAATCATTGGCTGGGGCGTATTTTAACATATTTTTCAACCCTCCGGGCGACAGGCCTTGAGCGCGCGCAGGGCCCGGCTGCTCCCGCTTCGTCCACGAAGGCAGCGAAGGGGACGTTTTGAGATCGCCGTCGCTCCGCCTTTCGCCCCATGGCGTTCGGATTGGTGGTTTGATAAAATAAACTCAACCTAGAGAGCGCGTGGGGCTTGCCCCCGCCGCTGTGGCCCTGGGGACCTCGAAGCGCTCGTGGGGCACCGGCTTTAAGACAGGACATCGAATTTTATTTTCGTAAAGGGGAGATTGCAATGTCGCAGGAGTTTACCAGGGAGCTTTCCTACTCGGTCGCGGACTCGCGCGTCGATCTGGTCAACGCGCTTTTCCGTCGCGTCTATCAATGGATGGCGATCGGACTGATCCTGACGGCCGTCACCGCCTACGGGGTTGCGTCCAACGGGACCCTGATGAGGGTGTTCTACGGCTCGCCGATGCCGCTCATCGTCGTCGCCGTCGCCACGTTGGGCCTCGTGTTTGCGCTGAGTGCGGGGATCCGGCGCATCTCAGCCGGCGCCGCGTCGGCCCTGTTCGTGATCTACAGCGTGTTGAACGGCCTGCTCTGCTCGGGGGTGCTTCTGATCTACGCTCAGGAGTCCGTGTACGCCGCCTTCTTCTCCACGGCGGGGATGTTCGCCGTCATGAGCGTCTACGGGCTTTACACCCGGCGCGACCTGACGTCGCTCGGCAGCTTTCTGTACATGGGGCTCTTCGGGCTCATCATCTCCGCCCTCGTCAACCTGTTCGTCCGGTCCACCATGGTGGAGTTCGTGAGCAGCATCATCGGCGTCATCGTCTTTTTGGGGTTGACCGCCTATGATACGCAGGCCATCCGCCGGATGGGGGACGAGATCGAGGACGGGGAGGACGGCGTTACGATCCGCAAGGTGGCCGTCCTGGGCGCCCTTTCGCTCTACCTCGACTTCATCAACATCTTCCTCTACCTTCTGCGCCTCTTTGGAAAGCGCCGCTGACGATCGCTCGATATCGTTGGCAAGAAACTGAGCTTTAGGTTAAAATAAGCAGGGAGTCCCCGTCGCGGCGAGACGGGGACTCCCTGCTTTATGGACGGCAGGGTGAGCCGAGTCCGTTCGAGGCCGCCTTTGCTGTCGCCAGCTGCCGAAGTGGACAGGGCGGGCGCCGGGGGTGCAGGTACAAAAGGCACCGCAGGTGCGGTATGGCCAAGTTGACGTCCACCCCACGACAGCTTTTAAGATGGCATGGATTGTCCCCGTCCACGCAGGACGGCATTTTAGCGGAACTCTTGAGGAGGAAACGGCATGAGTGACAGGAAACTGGAGTTTTACGGCGGGGAATGGATGGCGTTTTTACCGTTTGTGATCTTTCTTTCCCTGATCCTTTTGACGACATTTTTCTGGGGGTCCATCTCCGATGGAGCTCTCTGGGTTCCTGCATTTCTGGCGTTGATCGTCACCTTCTTTTTCTCCAGGGATAAGGCGCATTACGCGGATGTGGTTATCTCCGGCATCGCCAGCAGGGAGGCGATCACGCCGGTGGTCTGCTGGCTGTGGGCGGGCGTGTTCTCCCGGCTGTTGCGCGTCTCCGGACTTGCGGCGGCCATTGCCGGCTACGCTGCAGGGCTTGGCGTGGGGAGCACGGCGTTCCTTGTCATCACTTTCCTGGCGTCCTGCCTGTTCGCCACGGCCAGCGGCACCGGCTTTGGCACCATCGCGGCGGCCATGGGGGTCCTGTACCCGGCGGGCGTCGAGCTGGGCTGTCATCCTGCCCTCCTGGCCGGGATCATCATATCGGGCGCCGCTTTCGGCGACAACCTGGCCCCCGTCTCGGACACCACCATCTGTTCCGCCACCTCGCAGGGGGTGGATGTGCCCGGTGTCGTTCGCTCCCGGTTCAAATATTCCTTTGTCGCAGCCTGCATTACCATCGCGATAACCGTCTTTCTCTCCACGAAACTGGACACAGCGGCCTCCGCGGTCAACGCGAATTTCTCTTACGACCCCAGGGCCTTCTGGATGCTTGCGGCGGTGATTTTAACGCTTGTTATGGCCATGAGGACGGGAGACATCATCATCGCGACGACGATAGGCATTGTGGCCGCTGCGGTGGTTGGCGTGGCCTCCGGCCAGTTTGACTTTCTGCAGGTCGACGCCGTCAATCCCGCGCAAACGGCCCTGATCGCGGTTCACGGTGAGGGGCTGGACCGGACGGTGGACGGCATCTTCTACATGGGCCTGGCCAGTATGCTTCAGGTCTGTATCCTGGCGCTGCTCCTCTTTGGCTCCATCGCCATCATGCGCGCCGGCGGGGGGGACAAAAAACTCCTGAACGCTCTGGGGACGGTGGCCTCCACCGCCTGCGGCGCGGAGGTCGTGATCTCCCTGATGGTCATCATCCTGTCGGCGGTGATGGGGCTGAACGCCCCGGCGATCCTGGCGGTTGGCGCCTCCTTCGCCAAACCGCTGTCGGAGAAGTACGGCTTCACGGGATATCGGGCGGCGAACCTGCTGGATGCGCAGTCCAACACGCTCGTTTACTCCATGCCCTGGACCCCTGCCGTGATCTACACCATCAGCTTTGCGTCGGGGACGAAAGCGCCCCTGGCGGCCATTCAGGTTACGCCGTTCGTCGTCTACGGCTACGTGCTCATGTTCGTGATGTTCGCCTCGATTTTCCTTGGGATTGGCCGAAATGACGGTTCTGAGATACTGAAGAAGAGGGCGTCGCAGGGGGAGTGAGCCTTTCCCGCTGTGCGGCAGGGCGAGTGGGCCCGACCGCGACGGCAGGAATTGACCCGCGCTGCGGGTGGGGTTTCAAGTAACAGGGGAAACCATCAAGATCGTCGAGTAAAAGTATTGTTGAGTGAAAGTGAAGTTTGTTTTCGCTCGGCAGATGAGGACGCCATAAGATGAAGCTGCGAGGGGCGGACATGCCGGCGTCGGCCCCCGCTCGCAGCCGAACGGGGCGATTCGTAGTGAACGCAGGTCTGCCTGAGAGCGGCGGACGGTATCAATCATAAATAAATTTACGGACATAAATAAATTTACGGAGGCAATGCGCATTCATGGCAGAGAAAACTGCACGGTCGCGCCGGAGGCCCAGGGCGTCCGGCGTTGGGAAGGGCAAGGAGCACTTGAGCTTCATCCCCCTGGGAGGGCTCGGCGAGATTGGAAAGAACATGTACGTGGTGGAGTACGGGGACGACATGATCGTCATCGACAGCGGGCTGATGTTCCCCGACCAGGAGCTTCCTGGCATCGACTACATCGTGCCCGACATCTCCTACCTCGAGGCCAATCGCGAGAAGGTCCTGGCCGTCCTCATCACCCACGGGCACGAGGACCACACGGGAGGGCTCCCCTACGTCCTTCCGCGGCTGAACGTCCCGCTCTACGGGACCAGGCTGACGCTGGGGCTGATCAAGAACAAGCTGCAGGAGGACCTGCCCAACTTCCGGCCGAAATTCAACGAGGTCAAGGCGGGCGACGTCGTCCAGATCGGCCCCTTCAAGGTTCGCTTCATCGCCGTCGCGCACTCCATCCCGGACGGCGTGGCCCTGTCCATCGAGACGCCGCTGGGGCGCATCGTCCACACGGGGGACTTCAAGCTGGACTCCACCCCCATCGACGGGCGCATAACGGACTACGGCGCGTTCGCCGAGGAGGGAGACAAGGGAGTGCTCCTCCTGACGTCGGATTCCACGAACGCGGAGCGCACGGGCTTCACCCCCTCCGAGCGCATCATCAGCGGCACCCTGGACCAGCTCTACCGCAACTACAGGTCTCGGCGCATCATCATCTCCTCCTTCGCCAGCAACGTCCACCGCGTTCAGCAGGTCGTGGACGTCGCCATGCGCTTCAACCGCAAGATCGCGTTCCTGGGCCGCAGCATGATCCGCAACGTGGAGCTGGCCCGCGAGCTGGGGTACCTCAAGCTGGACCAGAAGATGATCGTCCCCGTCGAGGACATCGGCAGGGTCCCGGACAACCAGCTGGTCATCATGACGACGGGCAGCCAGGGGGAGCCCTTCTCCGGCCTCGTGATGATGAGCCGCGGGGAACACCGCATGGTCACCCTCGGCAGCCACGACGCCGTGTTCCTGCTGGCGTCCGTCATTCCAGGCAACGAGAAGCTGGTCAACAACACGATCAATCGCCTGTTCGCGCTGGGCTGCGAGGTGGTCTACGAGCCGGGCAGACAGATACACGTCTCCGGACACGCCTCCTCGGAGGAGCTGAAGATCGTCCTGAACCTGGTGCGCCCCGACTATTTCGTCCCGGTCCACGGGGAATACCGCCATCTGGTGCGCCACTCCCAGCTGGCTCAGGAGGTGGGGGTTCCCCCCCGGAACGTCTTCATCATGGCAAACGGCGACGTGCTCACCTTCACGAAGGGGCTCCAGCCGAAGCTGAAGGGACACGTGCCGTCGGGCGCGGTCCTGATCGATGGAAACGCGGTGGGCGGGCTGAAGAGCGACGTCGTGAGGGAGCGTCGGGACCTGGCCGAGGACGGCGTGCTGGTGGTTGCGGCAACCCTTGGCGAAAAGGGGGCGCTGGCGGCCCCCCTGGCGATCGAGACGCAGGGCGTCTTCATCTCAGACGACCACAAGCGGGTGTTCGACGAGATCCGGGCCGCCGCCGAGCGCGGCATCAGGGAGTTCGCGGGCAGTCGCTCCGTCGATCGGGAAGCCGTTGCGAAGGTCATCCGCAGCCGGGTCCGCGACGTCCTGCGGCGCCGAAACTACTCCTATGCCGTGGTCCTGCCCGTCATCTCCGTGATCGGGGAGGACCACGGGGCGGACGACACATGGATGGAGAAGGACTTTTTCTAGGGGGATGCGGCGCGCCCGGCCGGCGGACGGTTTTGCGGATTATTCCCTGGTTTGACGTTTGAGGTGATGCAGCGGTGGCTTTTAACGTGGAAACCCTTGTGCTGGGCGCCGTGCAGGGGCTCTGTGAGTTCTTGCCCATCAGCAGTTCCGGGCACCTCGCCCTGTTTCAGATATTCTTTGGCCTTGACCAGGGAGGGCTCCTGTCCTTCGACGTCCTCCTGCACTGCGCCACCATGCTGGCTGTCCTCGTCTTCTTTTGGAAGGACGTCGTCACGATCGCCGGACAATGGCTGCGGGGGCTCCTCTTCAGCGCGGAACGGGAGCGGGAGGGGTGGAGGATGGGCTGGTTCATCCTGCTGTCCTCGGCCGCGACCGCCCTGGTGGGGCTGCCGCTCAAGGGGACGGTGGAACGGGCCATGACCTCGCCCCTCGCCGTGGGCGGCGGGCTGCTCCTGACGGGGACGATCCTTGCCCTGACGCCCCTCTTCGCGGACCGGCAGGGGAGGCTTCGCGCCGCTGCGGCCATCGTCGTCGGCCTGGCTCAGGGCGCGGCCGTCCTGCCCGGAATCTCCCGCTCCGGCGCGACGATCGCAGCGGGACTTTTGATGGGGCTTGCGGTCGGCGAGGCCTTTCGGTTCTCCTTCCTGATCTCCATCCCCGCGGTCCTAGGGGCGACGCTCCTGGAGCTCCTGAAGATCCATCGCGCCGGAACGGTCGCCGCGCTTCCGGAGGGCTGGGCCTGGGCGGCCGCGGTGGCCTTTGTCCTGGGGTGGCTCTCGCTTCGCCTTCTGCGCCGCCTGGTCTTGTCCGGGCGGTGGGCGTATTTCGGGCTTTACTGCCTGTTGGTCGGATCGGCCGCCATCCTCGTGGCCCTGGACCTCTTTTAGGGGGAACCTCATGACGGAGCGACCTGTTGTCGTGCCCCTGCGCGTGAGGCTGGCTTCCAGCAGCCCCCGCCGTCGGGCCCTGTTGTCCGATTTGGGATGGGACCTCGATGTCCTGTCGCCGGACGTGGACGAGTCCCACCGTCCGGGGGAAGGGCCGGCGGAGCTCTGCGAGCGCCTCGCCCGCCTCAAGGCCGGGGCCTGCGCTGCGGACAGCGACCTCCCCGTCGTCGCGGCGGACACCGTCGTCGCCATCGACGGCCTGGCGCTGGGCAAGCCGACGGATCGCCGCGAGGCCTGCGCGATGCTGCACAGGCTTCAGGGACGGACCCACGAGGTGATGACCGGGCTCGCCGTCTCCTGGCGAGGACGGCTTCTCTCCTGCGTGGAGCGGACCTCCGTCACCTTTCGCCCCTTGAGCGAGGAGGCCGTCCGCGCCTATGCCGCCTCGGGCGAGGGCGACGACAAGGCGGGGGCCTACGCGATACAGGGGCGTGGGGCGCTTTTGGTCTCTGAGATTCGGGGAGACTACTTCAACGTCGTGGGGCTCCCCCTCTGTCGCCTTGGCCAGATGATGGAGTCCCTCGGCTTTTGTCTGAACGGGATGCTGGGATGGGACCGGCCCGGCGTTTGCGTGGAAGAACGCTCTTTCGGTTTCTGAGGGTAAAGTGGAGGTTTGAAGATGTCTCGTCGTTGTTTCTTATGGCTGACGCTCCTGTTCGCTGTGGCTTGTGCCCTCCCCGGCCTGCTGCCGCGATGGCGCGCCGAAGGCGCGAACCGGACGGTGGCGATCGTCACCGATTTTCGATCGATCCTGCCCCTGGCGCGCAGCGCGGGGCTCTCGACCTCCGAGGCCCTGAGCCGGCTCAAGGGGAAAGGGTTGAGCGGCCTCATGGTGAGCGAGCTGACGGGGGAGGACCTGGAGAACGGGATCGGCCCGGCGGTGATGCTGAGCCTGAGGCGGGGCGCGGGGGAGGGCCAGGGGACGCTGCTCTCCATCATGCCGGAGAGCCCACACGCCGAACGCCTGTCGCGGTGGCTGCGCATCCGCCTGGTGGCGTCGGCTGACGCGCTCTCTGCGGGGCCGGTGACCCTGCCGATCCCCATCAACATGATGAAAAACGTCGGCGTCGTCCCGGACGTCGAAGGGCTCGATGCGGCAAAGGAGGCTGGGCTCCCCATCTTTTATCGCCCCGCTCAGACGCTCGGCTGGCTCGTGGCAAACGCCGCGGCCGCGCTTCGGGCGACGGCGGATGCCTATCCCATCGCCGCCTTCGCCCCGGCAGGGGAGATCGTCCCCGGCTATCCCGACGTCAGCGGCCTCGCCTCCGTCTCCCATGAGCGCGACCTCCCCGTCGCCTCCGTCGAGTTCTCTCGTCAGGTCGGGGCCGGCGCGCTCGACGCCGCGGCCTTTCCCCTCCTCCTGCCCCTGCACAGCGTCACCAACGAGGAGTTGATGGCGCGCAACATCACAAGTCGGGCGCTGCGTGAGCGGCTCCTGCGCGCCGCCGTGGAAAGGAGCGTTCGCCTGCTGGTGGTGCGCCCTTCCCCCCAGAACATGGGGACCGCCACCTTCGATGACGTGGCTCAGGAGATCGCCGCGCTCGCCGACACGTTGATCTCCCATGGCTTCACCATGGGTTGGCCCCGTCCGGCGTTCGGGAGCGGATGGGGTGCCGCAGCCCCCTGGCCCGCGGTCGCCCTGGCCGCCCTCCTGCTCCTGATGTCCTGGCGCCTCGCAGCCCGCATGAACGCCTGCACGTCGGGGCCGATCGGGCTGCGCGCCGCGTCGTTCTTTGCCGCCTCGACCGCGGTCCTGGCCCTTCTGCTGTTCAAGTTCCCCGCGGCAGCCCGCCTGGCCGGGGCCTTCGCCGCCCCCCTCGTCGTGACGGAGGCCGCGCTGACCGCGCTGGACTTCCAGGGACGCCCGCCGCTGTGGCAGAGGGTCGTCGAGGCCTTCGGAGTTGCCGTCGTGGGGGGGCTGGCCCTGGCCGCCCTCTTCAGCGTCCCGTCCTACATGCTGAGGCTCAAGACCTTCTCCGGGGTGAAGCTGACGCTCCTCCTGCCGCCGCTCCTGGTGCTGGTCCACGACCTCAGGAACCGCGTCCACCCGGAGTCCCTGACGGACCTTCTCCGTCGCCCGCCGCTGTGGGGGGAGCTCCTGCTCGGCGGGGTGCTGCTGGTCGGGCTGGCCGTCATGCTGTTCCGAAGCGACAACGTTCGGTTCATCCCCGGCTTTGAGGCCCGGATGCGCGAATTTCTCGAACGTTTGCTCGTCGCGCGGCCCCGAAGCAAGGAGGTCTTCCTCGGATACCCTTGTCTCTTGCTCCTGGCCTTCCTCGTCAAGAGAGGGCTTTGGGCGCAGTATCGGGAGGTCCTGCGCATCGGGGTGGTCCTGGGCTTCTCGTCCGTCGTGAACAGCTTCTGCCATTTTCACACGCCCATCCTGTTCATCCTCCTGAGGGAGTTCAACGGGCTCTGGACCGGGCTGCTGGTCGGAGCGCTCCTCGTGGCGGTCGTTCGCTGGCTCATGCTGCCCCTTCTGAGGACGATGCGCCCGTTGGCGGAATGAGCCGCCGCTATCGCGTTGCCCTGGCCGGCTATTACGGCTTCGGCAACCTGGGGGACGAGCTCCTGTTGCGGGCCTCGCTGGAGGCGTTGGAGCGCTGCGGCGTCGGGCGCGATCGGGTCGTGGTCCTGTCCAGCGTCCCGGCTGAGACGTCCTGCATCCTGGGCGCGGACTCCGTGGACCGCTGGAACCTTTCCGCCGTGCGAGGGGTCCTGCGGTCCAGCGATACGCTGCTTTTGGGCGGCGGAGGGCTCTTTCAGGACAGCACGAGCCTGCTCTCGTGCCTCTGGTATTGGGGGCTGGTCCGTCTGGCGTGCCTGTGTGGGGCGCGCCCCTGGGCCCTGGGGCAGTCGATCGGCCCCCTGAGGCGACACGCGGCGCGATGGCTGACCCGGACGGCGCTCGCCTCCTGCACGGTGCTTCAACTTCGGGACGGCCCCTCCATGGAGTGGGCACGGCGCCTGGGGGTTCGGGCGACGCCGGGAGCGGACCTGTCTCTGGCGCTTGAGATGCCAAAAAACGCGGCCCCTGCGGGGAGGGAGAGGCTCCTCGTGAACCTGAGGCCCGTCGCGGGGCCTCAGCGGTTCGTCGAACTTGCCGCGTCGTGCGTCGATGCCTTTGACGGCGAGCGGGTGGGCGTTGCCATGTCGCCGGAGGACTATGAGCTCCTGGAGGGGGCGAGGCGGATGGGGCGGCTGCGGATCGAGCGCACGGTCCTCGCGGAGAGCGCGTCGGACGTCGCGCCCCTCTGGAGCGCGGCGACGGGCGCCGTCGGGATGCGGCTGCACTTCGCCGTCCTGTCGGCGATCTACGGGACGCCGCTGGCCCTCCTCTCCTACGACCCCAAGACGGCGGCCTTTGCGGAATGGGTGGGGCTCTCCGGGGTGGGGAACCCTGCGGAAGGGGCCGTGAAGCTGGTCCGCCCCCGCCTCCCGATCGCCCCTGAGAAGGTTCGCGAGGACGTGGATGCCCTTTGTCGGGCGGCGCTTTCGGAGGCATGATGGTGCCTCCGCCTTCCCCAATCTTCAAATTCAAATTTTCAAGCCGGATGGGCCGGAACGCGCATCCGTGCTTTTCATTAGGAGCCTCCTGCGTTATACTTAAGGAACGTTGATGAAATCGTTTTGCCCGTCCTCGCAGGGGGAACCGGTCAACCGCACCGCGATTCAGTGAGGCATTGCATTTTAGCGGACCGCCCTCGAATCGAATGGGGGCAACGGGCGGTCACCGCCTTGCGAGCCCCACATAATTTTTGCAATAATAGATGAAATGACTCGTGCGCATGGAAGCTAAAGCGGCGTGCAACTCGTTCTCTGGCGGTGATTGTATTGGACAAACGTCGTATTGATGAGCTGGGCATCAGTTATGTTGAGAAGTTCTCCCTTTACGAGGAGTACGCCTCACGCATACGCAATCTGGTTCAGGACCTTATCGAGGGAGAGGGGGTGGAGTTTCAGGCGATCGAAGGATGGGCGCAGAAGCCGGACGAGCTGCTCAGAGCCCTGAACGCGCTGGACGAGGACAGCCTCTCAGGGGTGGACCTGGTGACGGTGCGGGTGCTTTTGCGCTTCCCGGAGGACGTTCAGCAGATCGAGGAGGTCGTCCGTTCGGAGTTTGACGTCGACATGGGGCGCTCCATCCCCTCAAGCGGGTTGGAGGACCCCTTCCGCTTCGGCTATCCTGCGGTGGTCTACACGCTCTCGCTCTCGGAGACGCGCTCCACGCTCCGCGAGTGGGCGAAGTACAGGAACCTGAGCTTCCGGCTTGAGTTGAGGACGATGCTCCAGGACGCCTGGGCCGCCATTGCGCCCAGGGTGGACCTGAACGTCAGCACGGTCTCCGAGAAGAAGCTGAAGCGCAAGCTGGTGCGCCTGGCGGCGCTCTTGGAGGAGGCCGACGAGGGGTTCCTGGCCCTTCGCGCGCAGGTCGGCGACGAGGCGCTCCTCGTGCCGTCCGCGCCGCAGGGCCGGCGGCGGCCCCAGGAGCCGCTTGTCGCCGAGCGCACCTTTACCGATGATGAGCTGTACCACTACTTCAAGGAGGATCCCAGCCTGCTGGGTACCTGGAACGCCATCGCGCTCAAGGCGGGGTTCCCGCCCTTCGTTCCGGATTCGGACTACCTGAAGGAGAGTTTCGGCTGCCTCTGTCGGATCTTCCGCGCTGCGGGGATCGACACGATCTCCGACGTTCGGGAGTTCCTGGGGGAGATGGAGGAGGACGACCGGGGGCTGAGGCAGCTTCAGGGCGTGCGCATGGACGTCCGGCGCAGGGACGTCTCGTGGCGCATGGACCCCTTCTCCGCTCTTTTCCTGCTGGTCCTGAACTCCAAGTGGGACGTCCTGAAGGACAAGGACCTCGTGAAGCTGGGGATCAAGCGCGGCAACGATCGCATTTTGGGCATCGACTGAGCCTGCCTGCCGCGCAGGCCGCTTTTGCGGAGGGGGGAATGGGATTTGCAGGTTGTGCTGCTTTGGATGCTCATCTCGTATTTGATCGGCTCTCTGCCCACGGGCTATCTCGTCGTGCGCCTCACCCGCGGAATCGACATTCGGACGGTGGGGTCGGGCTCCATCGGGGCGACGAACGTTCGCCGCGCCCTGGGGCAGGGATGGGCGGTCTTCGTCACGATCGTGGACATGTCCAAGGGGGCGCTGGCGCTCCTGCTGGCTGCGCACGCCGGAACGACCTCCCACGAGCTCGTCGCGCTCTCCGCCTTCGCGGCGGTGGTCGGACACAACTACCCGATATGGCTCAAGTTCCGCGGAGGAAAGGGCGTCGCGACCACCTACGGCACCATGTTCTTCGTCTGGCCCTACAACTCCTTCGCCATCGTCCTGATGTGCGGCGCGATATGGTACGGCGTCATGTCCTGCACCCGCTACGTCTCCCTGGCCTCCATGCTGTCCCTCCTGATGCTGCCCGTCTTCTTCTGGATGCTGGGGGCCCCGTGGCAGTTTCAGCTCCTGGCCCTGGCTCTGGCGCTCCTCTCGATCTTCCGTCACCGCTCCAACATCTCCCGCCTGCTGCAGGGGAAGGAAAACCGCGTTTGACGGGGGCGACGACCTTTGACGCAAAACGCTGTTCCGACCGACCCTGACGAGGCCGTTCTGACCGCGCCTGCCGTGCGGCAGCCATGGAAACGGTGAGGTGCTTTCTCGACCCCGTGCGGGGAGATCGGGGAAGTGCCGTTCGTTTCACGGCGGACCTGAGCGGCGGGCCGGGGGGAAGCTTCTCCGGAACGCTGCACCGCGCCCCCCGCAGGAGGACGGTCCGCCTGATCGTGGACGAGCGTGGCCTCACCGTCCTCGTCCCGCGTCTCTTCCGGCCGGAGAGGGACCTGGAGGGCCTTTTGGAGCGAAACCTGGATTGGATCCTTCGAGGGTTGAGCCGGCTCCTCCCGCGCCCTCGCGACGCGGGGCGGGGCCCCGTCGCTCTGCCGGGGGTGGTGCGCCTCCCGGCCCTCTCCGAGGAGTGGCGGGTTGAGGTCGTGGAGGCCGGGTGTGCGTCGGCCTCCGAGGGGGTTATCCCCCTGGCTTCGGGCCTCGGCCGGACGGAGGCGCTACGGGCCCTGAGGGAGTGGGTGCGCCTTCGTGCAAGGCAAACGCTGCCGCCCATGCTGCTGGAGTTGGCGGCGGAGCAGGGGCTGGTCGTGGCCCGCGTCCTCGTGAAGGAGATGCGCAGCCGCTGGGGCAGCTGCTCGGTGCGCCACAACGTCAACCTGAACTCCAGGCTCCTCTTTTTGTCGCCCGACCTCGTGAGGCACGTCATGCTGCACGAGTTGTGCCACATGGCGGAGATGAATCACAGCCCGGCCTTCTACGCCCGGCTCCGGTCCATGGACCCGGAGACGGACCGACACCGGCAGGAACTGCGCTCCGCGTGGAGCCGACTGCCCCCCTGGGCCTCCGAACCGCTGTAGTCGCTATTCCTTGAGAGAAGAGAAGCGCACGGACTCCCGCCTGAGCCCGTGCGCTTCTCTCTCGCATTTTTCAGGACAGGTTTAATTCGTCACATGGGGTCACGCGACGGCGTTCCTCTCCTGAGCCTTTCGCTTCATGGCGCCGGCCTCTATCATCTTCGTGCGGTTGGCGTTCTGGAGCGCCACCTGCGCCATGAGCTCCCGGCTGTTCTCCCGCTGCTCCTGATTCCTTCGCTTAATGGCCTCCTGTCGCATACGGATTCGCCTCAGCTTCTGGGATTTTTCCACCATGTCGGTGTGTCGGTCCCACGCCCGAAACGTGGCCTCCGAGGTCCTTGCCCTGGCCTCCTCAACCTGCTTCAGCGCGTCCTCGACGCTGGCGAACCCCTTGGTCTCGACGACCTCCCCCGCGCCGGACGGAGTACGCGTCGAACCCTGGAAGCCGCTCATCTCACGGTCCACCCTCAGCATCGTTTCCTCACCTCCTCGACGGCAGATCGCCTTTTGCGCCTATTATAGCATCGGATGCGAATCGACGTGACGGAAGTGCGCGAGAAGAACGAGAGAACGGGGCTTGCGTCGGGTGCGATTTCCGCGATTCCCTGTATAATGAATAAGAGCGACATCTCTGGTGCCGTAGGCGCCCCTTTTGAACGCGAGGGCGGCGCACGATGATGGAGAGTGATCTTGTATGCGACGGTCGTTTAGAAAAAGCGCTGCGCTCGTTGCGGCGTCGGTGTGCCTCGTGTTTTTCGGCGCGTCGTCCTCCGGGGCGTCCTTCGTCTACCCTGGCCCCTGTCCTGCGTCCCCCGTCGGGGTTGCGGTGTGGCCTTTTTCTCAGGGCGGAGCGGTGATCGCAGCGTATCAACAGCCCTACGCCATGAATTTCGAGGTTTGGAAGCCCATGGGGTTGCCGGCCGGGTGGTACGCTACCTTTGACGGCTTCCCCGTCGCGCAGGCGGCCCAGAACCGCTGGGTGTACGGCCAGCTTGGGCCGGACGGGGCGCTCGTCCCGACCTGTATCCTGGTGGGGTCCGTCGTCCCCGGGCAGGTCCCCGGTCTGACCCGCATCGCGGCGACGGGGCTGTGCGGCCGATACGTCAACGATCCCGAATTTTGCAAGATCATGAACTACCGCTGTGACCGCATGGGGATCATCGGGGACCCCATGGCGCGGACCGTGGTCGCCTGGCGTTCGGGGAGCGAGGGCGCCTGGGTGTGGCTTGGGGATCGCTGGAAGAAGATCACGCCGCAGGCGGGGGAGTACACCTGGCAGGCGCTGAAGCGCCGGCGCCAGTGGATCGGCGGGGAACTCCGCAGGAACTGCATCGGTTGGCTTTGCCCGGAGACCTGTGACCTTGCGGACCTGGCGCGTCAGTGGGGGCTTTTGTGGGGCGGCGAGGTCCGGTTTGACGCTCTGGGCGGTTATCGCGGCGGCAACGGCGCGGAGAACGGCAACCGCAGGAGCCTCCCCGCAACCAGGGCCCCGGAGACGCCGGAGAAGAAGCCCGACAACGGCGGCCACTGGGATGTCGAGTAGGGCAGAGCGAGAGGGGCGGACGCCTGCCTTTCAAGGAGAGTGATTTTTGCATGGGCGAAGATGAAGTGGACGTCGAGGCCCTTCTGGACAGGGCCTATGAGTCCGAGGACGCGGAGGAAGTGGAGGCGTTGGTGACGCGGGCCCTGGAGATCGAGCCCGACAATCCGGAGGCGCTCTTGCTGCGCGCCGACCTGACGGAGGACGACGAGGAGCGCCTGTCGATCCTTCAGGGGGCGCTCGAGGCCGTGGAGACGGTGCTGAAGGAGGAGGGGGTCGGTGAGGAGGCCTACGAGGACAACCCCCTGGGGACCGTGTCCCTGGCGTTGATGCAGCGCATGGCGTTCACGCTCTATGGCGTCGGGGACGACGAGCGGGCCATGGAGCTGATCGAACGCCTCCTGCGCCACGACCTGGACGACAACGGCGCGGTCAAGAGCCTCTACTACAGAATACTGATCGAGCAGAATGCCTGGCAGCTCATCCTCAGCAAGACGATGCAGGACGAGGAACACCAGTTGGGCTGGGCCTATTCCAGGCTCTGTGCGGCCTTCATGCTGGGGCCGAAGGGAGCGGAGCGGGGGACGGCGGCGCGCATGTTCTGGGAGGCGCTGACCATGTCCCCGAACGTCCCCTTCTACATGCTGGGGTACTTTGCGGAGCCCGTGGACGACTCCGAGGCGGAGGAGGAGGACTTCAACTTCGCCTCGCTCTACGCGGACGTGTGGTCCACGTCGCGGGACCTCCTCAACTGGTTCTCCCGCGGGGTGATCCTGTTTGGTTTGCTCTCCGGCCGTTTTGGAGAGGAGAGCGGTGATATGCTTGAGATCCTGACCTCCCTTGGCGGACGGCAGGAATACGAGGCCATGGGCAAGCTCCCGATGGAGGGCGACGACGTGGCCGTCATCGAGGCGTTGGCGGCACACCACTGTCTGGCAGGACAGTGAGGGGCGGCGCGTGAAGCCACGCGCCCGAAATCCTTAAGAGAAACGGAGTGACTGATTCAGATGGCAAACGTACCGAGCGACATCGAAATTGCGCAGGCGGCAAGGCCCCAACCGATTGTTGAGGTCGCGAAAAAGCTGGGCATCTCAGAGGACGAACTGGAGTGCTACGGAAAGTACAAGGCCAAGGTGCTCCCTGAGGTGCTGAGGGAGCGCGAGAAGAAGCCCGACGGCAAACTCGTCCTCGTCACGGCGATCACGCCGACCCCGGCGGGCGAGGGCAAGACGACCACCAGCGTCGGGCTGGCGGATGGGTTGAACAAGATTGGCAAGAGGGCCTGCGTGGCGCTTCGCGAGCCCTCACTAGGGCCCAGCTTCGGCGTGAAGGGCGGCGCTGCGGGCGGCGGCTACGCCCAGGTGATCCCGATGGAGGACATCAACCTGCACTTTACGGGCGACCTGCACGCCATCACCACGGCGCACAACCTCTGCGCCGCCATGCTGGACAACCACCTTCAGCAGGGTAACGAGCTGAACATCGACCCGCGCCGCGTCGTGTTCCGCCGCGTGATGGACCTGAACGAGCGCGCGCTGCGCAACATCGTCATCGGGCTTGGCGGGAAGGCGAACGGCGTGCCGCGCGAGAACGGCTTCGACATCACGGTCGCCTCGGAGGTCATGGCGATCCTGTGCCTGTCCATGGACCTGACGGACCTGAAGGAACGCTTTAAGAAGATGGTCCTGGCCTACACCTATGACGGAAAGCCCGTTACGGCGGGCGACATCGGCGCGGCTGGCGCCATGGCCGCCCTGATGAAGGATGCCATCAAGCCCAACCTGGTGCAGACGCTTGAGGGAACGCCCGCGTTCATCCACGGTGGCCCCTTCGCCAACATCGCCCATGGGTGCAACAGCGTGCAGGCGACGCGGCTGGGCCTGAAGTCGGCGGATTACCTGGTGACGGAGGCCGGGTTCGGCGCAGACCTCGGAGCTGAGAAGTTCCTGGACATCAAGTGCCGCGTCGCGGGGCTGAAGCCCGATGCGGTCGTCGTGGTCGCCACGGTGCGCGCGCTCAAGATGCACGGTGGCCGCAGCAAGAAGGAGCTGGGCACCGAGGACCTGAAGGCGCTGGAGGCGGGGATCCCCAACCTGCAGAAGCACATCGAGAACGTTCAGAAGTTCGGCCTGCCCGTGGTGGTGGCGATCAACCGCTTCCCGCTGGACACCGAGGCGGAGCTTGCCCTGGTGGAGGCGAAGTGCAAGGAGCTGGGCGCCTCCTTCGCGCTGTCCGAGGTTTGGGAAAAGGGCGGCGAGGGCGGCAGGGAGCTGGCGCAGAAGGTCGTTGAAGCCTGCGAGAAGCCCTCGCACTTCAAGTTCATCTACGACGCGAAGATGAGCCCGAAGGAGAAGATGGAGGCCATCGCGCGTGAGATCTACGGGGCGGAGGGCGTGGACTTCACGCCTCAGGCCGAAAAGGACCTTCAGGTCATCCACGAGTTGGGCAAGGACGACCTTCTGGTCTGCATGGCCAAGACGCAGTACTCCTTCTCGGACGACGCGACGAAGGTGGGGCGTCCCAGCGGCTTCCGCATCACGGTGCGCGAGGTGCGCCTCTCCGCTGGAGCCGGGTTCCTGGTGGCGGTCACGGGAGAGATCATGACGATGCCCGGCCTGCCCAAGAAGCCCGCGGCGCTCTCCATCGACGTGGACGAGCACGGAAAGATCACGGGCCTGTTCTGATCCCGCTTTTGAAGCGGAAACGGCCCGTCGCCGGACGCGGAAACGTTGTGGCCCTGAGGGAACCTCAGGGCCACAACGCTATTTTGCGTTGATAACCTCCATGTTGCGCTGTTTCAGGGCGCTCTCCGCGGCGTGGCAGGCTGCCAGCACCGCCTGCCACTTTTCGACCCGATCCGCCTCCGTGCCGTTCGTGAGGGCAGCGACGGCCCCATCCAGGGCGCTCAGGGCGCCGATCAGGACATTTTCCGTGCTCCTGGAGGCCGGGGTGGGGTCCGCGTACTGAAGGGAGTCCGCCAGGCGAAGGAGGGGGGAGAAATCCTCTCCGGGCAGGTTGAGGGAGAACTCGAGGTTCTTGACCAGGTCCTGGAGGTGGCTTGCCTTGAGCGAGAGGCTCAGGCGTCCCTCCCTCTGGTCCCTGCGGTCCGCGCCCCCGGGCTTCAGCATCGCCATGTGGATCAGGAGGAGGGGGAGGAGGAAGGCCGCTGCCCCTCCGACGTGGATCAGGAAGTACGTCGTCGTCGAGAAGTGAAGGTAGACGTTGGCGATGGAGGCCCCGACGACAAAGATGAAGTAGGCCGCCACGACGATCAGGTGGGAGAAGTTGCCCGGCGCCTCCCGCCCGTCGGAAAGCGCGACCTTTGAGGAGAAGAGCAGGCCCAGGATCAGCGCAAAGGCGAGGGAGACCATGGATATCCAAAACGTCGTTCCCCGCTCCTCCGGCGTCGTGAGGAAGAAGATGAAGACGCCCGCCGTGACGGCGATGAGGGAAAAGGCGAGGACGAGGTTAAAAGCCTGGTGTAGCTTGTCGATAGCGCTTTTGATGCTCATGGCGATCCTTCCTTTCGTGACGAATGCCGCTTACGGCAGAAGTGATTTCCCGCACTCCGGGCAGAATTTCGACGCCGCTTCGAGCCGCGTTCCGCAGTTGGGGCAGGAGAGCGGCAGTCCGCAATGTGGGCAGAACTTGCCGTCCTCCGCGCAGGGCTTGCCGCACTTCGGGCAGTTGCGCGTGGAGGCCGGGGCCTGGTTCTCCTCCTCCGCAAGCCGCGCCCCGCACGCAGGGCAGAAGGAGCTTGCGGGGGGGCAGGGCTTGCCGCACCTGGGGCAGCTTGCTTCCGAGGCCGCAGAGGCTACGGGCGGGCTGGCGGGTTGGGTGCCCTGGGTGACGTACTGCCCCATCTGGGCGGCCATCTGTCCGATGGCGCCGCCAAGCCCCATGCCTGCACCCAGGCCGACGCCCGCAGCCATCAGGGACCCCCCGCCGCCGTCTCCGGTGTTCTGCGCCGTCGCCTCCAGCACGTCGAAGGAGCGCTCCTGCTGGTAGCTGTACCCCTTCAGGTCCATGCGCGCCCGCTCGCTCATCGCCCGCTTCAGGTCCTTAACGGCCTCGTCGTCGTCCGGGACGTTGATGGAGCCGAAGAAGAAATTTACGGACTCGATGCCGTATTCGTCGAACGCGGGGCGCAGGGCTTCCGTCGCCTCGTCCGACATGTCCTGGAGGTAGGCGTTGATGTCGAAGATGGTGATCTTCTTCTGCGATATATAAGTGGCGATCATGTCGCCGATGCGGCTCAGCAGGAGCCCCCGGAACGAGTTCACCAGGTCCTCGCGGGTGATCTGCACGCGGGTGCCCGCCAGCTTGAGCAGGAACTGCCGGCTCTCCTTGACGCGGATGCCGAACTGGCCGTAGGCCCGGACGGGCAGCGGGACCTGGTATTCGGGGTCGCGGAGCAGGATGGGGGTCTGCGTTCCCCACTTCACGTCCAGCACGTTCACCTTGTTGATGAACCACACCCACGCCTTGAAGGGGCTCTCGCCTCCCGTGGGCAGGTTGATGAGGTGCCGCAGGATGGGAACGTTCTCGGTGGAGAGCGTGTAGCGTCCGGGACCGAAGAGGTCCAGCGCCTGCCCGTCGCGAAAGAGGATCGCCTCCTGAGTCTCCTGGACGATCAGCTGAGTCCAGTTCCCCAACTCGTTGCTCCGCACCGGGTCCCTGGCGTCCGTCCAACGCCACGCGAAGACGTCGCCGCTGTCGATCTTCTCATTCCACTGTACGATCTGTAGCAAAGCCATGATGGGCCGTCACTCCATTCTCGATAAATTTTTAAGTTTGCCTGCCGCGCCTAGACGGCGGGCTTCAAGAGCTCCATGAAGATCATCTTGTTGATTTGGGTTTGAAGGTAGAGGGGCCCGAAGACGACGAGAAGGGCCGCCGACGGCGCGATGGTGTGAACGACGACGGCCTTATCGAGGTATTGGGCGGCATGGGCCTGAAGGATGTCCTTGACGCGGAAGGCCAGCCAGATGGAGAGAAAGAAGCTTGCGCCGAACACGCAGTGGTTGTATGCCGAGGCCGTCTCGGCGTCTACCCCGATCCCCTCCCAGGCACCTGGAAGGCTCAGGGCGCCGAGGTAGAGGACCAGCTGGACGATCGTGGCGAAGGCGGGCAGTTTTTTGGGGGAGTTCATGCGGTTCAGCGATCGTGCCCTCGTCAGATACCAGACGGGGCTGTAGATGCCCATGGTCGCGATCCATAGGAAGGGCAGGGACAGGTCTGAGACGTGCTTGATGGCGGCGAGCCCTGCCAGCTTCTTCTTCCGCTGAAGTGCCTGTTTCCGCTGGATCTTTTCGTCCAGGAGCATCTCGTCGTAGGGCGTCGGGGAGCCGCAGAAGGAACAGAGCTCTATTCCCGCTTCCAGAGGGGCTCCGCAGTGCTGACAGATCATCGTCGTTTTCCTCCTAAAAATTGCTGAACGGGCGAGGCCCGCGCCGCGACACCTATTTTCGTCCGCGTTTCGCCGCTTTATTTTGCAGAACGGCGGGGGTTATGTCAATATTGAGTTGCGTTTTCATGGGTGGTTTTTCCTGCCGTATTGAAAACAAAATCGTGAAGGGGACGAGATGGCGAGAACGAACGACGGAAATTCGTATGGTGGAGTGCCCAAAGATCGCCTGAGTTGGGATAAAATAGTAAAGAGAATGCCTTGATCGAAATGGAGTGCAAGGTGGTCTTGAGCTTTTGAGTTTCAAAATATAAAGCGAAAGGATGTCAAGGTCGATGGTGTCTGTCGAGAGATCGCCGCGTGAGGGAAAAGCGGGAAAGGGCCTGATGAGGGTTGGCTTTGCTCTCTGTCTTTTATGCGTTCTGAGTTTCACCTTTGTGTTGCCTGAGCTTGCCCCTGTCTCCGCCGAGGGCGCTCCACGGGTTGTGACCAGGACGCCTGACGGAAAGAGGACGGTGCGGAAGGCGAGGCTACGCAGGAGAGAGGCCGGCAAACGAAAGGCGGTCTCCCCCTTCACGGGAGGGCGGGGCACCGCAAAGAGCCCATGGACCATCGGCACGGAGGCGCAGCTTCGCGCCTTTGCCGCTTTGGTCAATGGCGGGAGGAACTACGCGGGCAAGTACGTTCGGCTGACCGCCAACGTGGACCTTGGAGGAAGGGCCTGGGTTCCCATCGGCTTCTCGCGCATCGGTAGAACCCTGGCGTTCAGCGGCGTCTTTGACGGCAATGGGCACACGATCAGCGGCCTGTCGCTGAAACACGCGGGGAAGGACCCGGTGGGCCTGTTCGGCACGCTCTCGGGAGCCTACGTCTGCAACCTCACCGTTGAGGACGCCGAGGTGAACGGAGTGACGGAGGTCGGGATCCTGGCCGGTGCCGCGCAGAAGTCCACGGTGAAGAACGTCTCCGTGTCCGGCTCCGTCGCCGGCAGCCAGAACGTGGGCGGCATGATCGGCAACGCGATGGAGTGCCGCCTCCTGCACTCGGAGTTCATCGGCAGGGTAAAGGGCGCGGGGGCCAGTGCGGGCGGCATCGCCGGCGGCGCGTTCGGATCCGTCCTGATGAACGTCTCCGTCTCCGGCAGCAGCATCGAGGGGCGTGAGAACGTGGGGGCCATGGCGGGGACGTTTCAGGCCGGGCTCCTTCAGAATGCTGCAGTCGAGCGCTGCACCGTCGCCGGAACGGAAAACGTCGGCGGCGTGGCGGGGGCCGCGGCCGGTCCCATCCAGTTTCAATCCGTGGCCTTTGACGGCAACGTGGAGGGCGTGGAGAACGTGGGGGGAGTTCTGGGGTTCAATGCCCAGGGCACGGTGAAAGACGCCTCGGTCCAGGGCAACGTCATGGGGACGAATCAGGTCGGCGGCGCGTTCGGCCTGTGGCGTGGGGGGACTGCCATGCGCTGTCTCTCGACGGCCTCCGTGAACGGCAGGGCCAACGTCGGCGGGGTCACCGGGCAGATGGAGAAGGGGCTGCTGGATCACTGCACGTCGGACGAGGAGGTTCGGGGCGGCGATATCGTGGGGGGACTGATCGGTCGCTACGTCGGCGGCAGGTACACGAACTGCCAGCCGTCCGTGGTTGTACATGCCGGGCTCAAGAGCGGCCGCGAGATCGGAAACGAGAGCGAAAAATAATTCGTGAGAAAACAGAGGAGGCGGCCTTTTGGAGCCGTCCCCTTCGTTCATATGAGTCATATGAGTTGTGATCCATAATTTGTCCGGAATTTGGGGAGGTGCGCTGCAGCGATGAAGAAGGTCACGTTTTTTTACCTTGAGGCCTGCCCCTATTGCAAGAACGCCCGGAGGGCCATGGATGAACTGAAGGCCGGGGATGCCCGGTATCGGGCGATCGAGATGGATTGGGTGGAGGAGAGCGAGCGCCCGGAGGTGGCTGAGAAGTACGATTACTACAGCGTGCCGACGATGTTCATCGGTTCGGAGAAGCTGTACGAGGCGCATAAAGGAGAGGAGTACGAGGAGTGCAAGACCAACGTCAAGCGCGTCTTTGAAGCGGCGCTTGCGTAAACCTCTGTCTGTCGTTATAATAAAAAAGTTTTATGCCCTGCCTCTTCTTCCGGAAGAGGCCATCAGACCACAGGGAGGAGGTGACAGACGTGCGGCATTACGAGATGTTGACCATCCTTAGCGCTGAACTTGAGGACCCCAAGGAGGAGGTCGGCAAGATCGAGGAAGTCGTGCGCAGTCTGGGAGGCAACGTGACCCAGACGGATGTCTGGGGAAAGAAGGCGCTGGCCTACCCCATTCAGAAGAAATCCGAGGGGAACTACGTGCTCTTCAATTTTGACCTTGAGCCGGCGGCGACCTTTGAGCTGCGCCGTATCCTTGGATTGCGTTCCAACGTCTATCGTCAGATGATCATCCTTTTGGACGAGTAGGGGAGGGAACGGCCATGGCCAGAGGGTTCAATAAAGTGGTTCTTATGGGCAATCTCGCCCGCGATCCAGACGTTCGCTACACGGTGGAGAGGCGGGCGTGGGCCCGTTTCACCGTGGCGGTCGGCTATGCGTGGAAGAACAAGAGCGGGGAGTATCAGGATGGAACGGACTTTATATCCGTCGTCGCCTGGGGCCCTCTGGCGGAGCGCTGCGGCCGCTACCTCAAGAAGGGAAGCGGCGTCCTCGTGGAGGGCCGGATACGTTCGCGCAGCTACGACGCGCGCGACGGGTCCGGGAAGAAATACGTGACGGAGGTGGAGGCGGGGGAGGTCGTCTTCGTGGGTGGAAAGAGGACCTCGGACGAGGGGGTCCCCTACGACCCCCAGGCTGCCCCCGATTCCTCCTCGCCGTCCTCCTTCTCCAGCGACGAGGATTTCGGCAAGAGCATCCACGAGAAGGGGTTCAGCGACGACTTCCCGATGGATTTTGCGGAGATGGAAAAGGACGCCAACAAGAGCGCCGAATCGGACATCCCCTTTTGACGAGGGCGTCCGAGAGGACCTTCGTGGGAGCTGCCTGTCCGGGCAAGCGCTCCTCTGTCGGCGGTCCGTGGGGATTTTTAAGGAGGATATCTTAGATGAACGGAGAGAGGGAGAGCAGGCCCGCAGGCGCCGCCGCGCCGCGCGGCGGTATGCGCAGGGGCTCCAAACGACGCCCCAAGTTCTGCTATTACTGCGTTGAGAAGCAGGAAAAGGTCGACTACAAAGACGTTGAGAAGCTGCGCAAGTACATCAGCGAGCGGGGAAAGATCGTTCCGCGCCGCGTCACGGGGAACTGCGCAAAGCACCAGAGGCTTTTGACCGAGGCCATCAAGAGGGCGCGCTACATGGCGCTCCTGCCTTACTCGCTGGACTGATCCTCTCCTGTTGCGCGAGGGGGCATCTGTTCTTTGACGGGATGTCGGCTGAAATTTCATGGGGAGAAGCCACAGGGCTCTCCCTTTTTCATTCCTTGAAGGGGGTGGACTATGCCGGGGCCGGAGAGCGTTTTTAAACAAAGAACCCTTGGCCGTGTGGTCTTTTTTTCCCTTTTGACGGTCCTTCTCTTGAAGGTGAAGGACTACGTTCCGGCGGTGACCTTCTGGGGGTTGTTCTTCTCCCCACTGCCGCTCGCCCTCCTGGGGTGCCGGGAGGGGCGCAGGTCGTTGGGGCTGGGAGTGCTCCTGACGGGGGGGCTGACGGCGCTCCTCCTGTCGATCCCTTCCGCCCTGTACTTCGTAACCGCTTCGGCTCCCCTCTCCGCTGCCCTTGCCGCGAGTTCAAGGAAGAGCTGGAGCGGAGGAGAGGCACTTCTGGCCTGCACCTTCGTGTCCGTCACAGAGAAGCTGTTCTTCTTCTTCCTCCTCTGGGCGCTGACGGGGCGCAACTTTTTGGCCCCTGACGCCGGACAGGTGGAGGAGATGATGGGGCGGCTGTACGCGGGCTTCTCGTCCGGTTTTCGAGAGACGATCTCGACGCAGGAAAATATGAGACAGGCCGCTGCGTTGCTGCCCTACATGACGCCCTCGATGCTCCTTCTCTACGCGGGGTTGGATGCGCTCTGCAACTACAAGCTGTGCGGGTATTTTCAGCGAGGTCAGGCGCACCGCCCGCCCGCCCTGCCCGCCTTTACGGAATGGCGTTTCCCAAAGTCCCTGCTGTCGGCGTTTTTCCTCGCTTTCGTCATCAACCTCCTGTGGGGGCTGGACGACTGGAGGGCAGGTGCCCTGTTTGCGGCCAACCTGGAGCTGGTCCTGAACGTCCTCTTTTTCGTCGAGGGCCTTTCCCTGGCCTTCTGGTGGATAGGGCGACGAGGGGTGGGCCCCGTCCTTCGGACGTTGGCCGCCGTCCTGTTCCTGATCCCTCTGGCGTGGCCGTGGCAGGTGCTCATGGGCATCGGCGACATCGTCTTCGACTTCAGGAGCAGGGCGACGCGCCGCAGGACGTAGGGTGCGGGTAATGCCTTCAGGGAAGCGCCGATCGGCCTTAGGTCGGTGTTTTCCCGACGCGGGGACTTTTGTGCTTTTTGAAGGGAGAATCTTTCATGCAGGTGATTTTAAAGGCGGACGTCAATAAGGTGGGCAGCGCCGGCGCGCTTGTGAACGTCAGCGACGGGTACGCCCGCAACTTCCTCTTTCCGCGGGGGCTTGCCGTCGAGGCGACCCCCAGCAAGGTGGCGGCGTGGAAGGAGGAACAGGCCAACAAGAGGAAAAAGGAGGCGAAACAGCTCCAGGAGGCTGAGGAGACGAAGAAGGGGCTTCAGGGAAAGGCCGTGAGGATCGAGGCGAAGGCGGGGGAGAATGGGAAGCTCTTTGGGAGCATCACCACGGCTCAGGTGGCCGAGGCCCTGAGCCGGCAGTACGGTCGGACGGTGGACAAGCGCGACATCAAAATGGACGACGTCATCAAGCAGCCGGGCAGTTTTCCCTTCGCGCTGAAGCTGCACGCCGGCGTCCACGCGGACATGACGCTGTCTGTGACCACCCAGAAAGACTGAACCGAATGCAGCTTTACGACAGGGTCCCGCCCCAGAACCTGGACGCGGAGCGGGCCGTTCTGGGCGCGTGCCTTCTCGAGCACGAGGCCCTGGGGGTCGCCCTGGAGACCCTGAGGCCGGAGGATTTTTACGACCTCAACCACCGAGCCGCCTACGAGGTGATGGGGGAGATGTTCAACGCCAGCCGGCCCGTGGACCTTGTCACCATCGGGGATGAGCTGGCCCGGCGCGGCGTCTTTGACAAGCTGGGGGGACAGCCCTTCCTCGCCGCCCTGGTGGCGGAGGTCCCGACGACGGCCAACATCGCCTTCCACGCGGGCATCGTGCGGGAGAAGTCCGTCCGTCGCCGGCTGATCGACGCGGGGAGCAAGATCGTCAGCCTGGCGTATTCGAGCGAGCTGGAGAGCGCCATGATCGTGGATGAGGCGGAGCGAGCCGTCTTTGAGGTCTCCCAGCGCAACAATCGGGCCGACTTCCGCCCCGTCAGCGACATTCTGGGCAGGACGTTTCAGAACATCGAGCAGCGCTATCAGGAGAGCGGATCGGACGTCAGCGGCTTCGAGTCCAGCTTTGCGGATCTGGACCGTTTGACGGCCGGTTTTCAGCCCGGAAGCCTGAACATCATCGCCGCGCGTCCCTCCATGGGAAAGACGGCCTTCGCCCTCAACATCGCGCAGTTCGGGGGCGGCGGAAGCCGGTCGGCCGTCCTGATCTTCAGCCTTGAGATGTCCGCGGAACAGCTGGTGCAGCGTATGCTGGCGGCGCAGTCCGAGGTGGACCTCCAGGCGATGAACACCGGGACCATGAGCAGGGGGGACTGGGACGAGCTTCAGAATGCCGCCGGCGTGCTGACGCAGAGGCCCATCTTCATCGACGACAGCTCCATGCTGACCACGATGGATTTTCGGGCGCGCTGCCGCAGGTTCAAGTCCCGCTACCCGACCCTGGGGCTCGTGATCGTGGATTACCTGCAGCTGATGAGCTTTGGCGGCCGTCAGACGGACAACCGCCAACAGGAGGTCTCCGAGATCTCCCGCATGTTGAAAGGGGTCGCCCGCGAGTTGGCCTGCCCCGTCATCGCCCTCTCCCAGCTGTCGCGCGAGACGGAAAAACGCCCCGACAAGAAGCCGATGCTCTCGGACCTCCGGGATTCGGGAGCCATTGAGCAGGACGCGGACACGGTGATGTTCCTCTATCGAAGGGACTACTACGAGGAGACCCAGCCTGGGGTGGACAGCGAGGCTCAGCTGACCCTGGCAAAGAACCGAAACGGCCCGACGGACACGATCACCCTCGTCTTTCAAAGGGAGATTACGCGCTTTCGCAGCTGGAAGGGTTAAGGAAAAGGGGACCGGTCGATGGACGGTCCCCTTTTCCTTGCAGGTGTCGCGCGCTGACGCCCGCCCCGCGTTTTTTGGGATTGCACCCATCTATAAGGCCATAGGGGGCCGGCGGCCTCCGCAGGCACGCGCCCCCGCACCTGCCGCCCGGTCGTCGGTTCGAAAGGCCGATTACGAAAAATAACCGATTGCGGGCATAAAACCTTTCTCTATAATTTTGGTCATTATTGGTCAGGGATTGAGGCCTACGGGGCCTTTGACCAGGGACGATAGATCAAGAATATACCCTTCATGGGGAGGTTATAGGCATGGACTTCAATAAATTGA
Organism: Fretibacterium fastidiosum; assembly: GCF_000210715.1. Classification (GTDB taxonomy): domain Bacteria; phylum Synergistota; class Synergistia; order Synergistales; family Aminobacteriaceae; genus Fretibacterium; species Fretibacterium fastidiosum. The sequence goes on along the minus strand of NC_021038.1, from coordinate 2,506,661 downwards.
CGACGAAGAGCCAGTCCGCTTTAGCGGCGGCGCAGGACCTTGCGGCGGCCCGCAGCCACCAGCAGGTGGACGTGGAGCACCTTCTGCTGGCGCTCTTGCAGGACGCGGAGGGGCTGATCCCTCGGATGCTTCGCCGCATGGAAGTGGACCCCAAGGTGCTGGAGAAGCTCGTCTCCGACGAAGTGGCCCGTATGCCGCGCGTATCGGGCAGCGGGGCGGAGCCGGGAAAGGTCTACGTGACCCCGCGGCTCAGCAGGCTCCTCGCCGCGGCGGAGGAGCGCGCGAAGGCGCTCAAGGACGAGTACGTCTCCGTCGAGCACCTGTTCCTGGCGATGCTGGACGAGGGGACGAACACCAACCTGGGGCGCATCCTGAATCGGCTGGGCATCACGGAGGACCGCTTCCTGAAGGCGTTGACGGAAGTTCGCGGCTCTCAGCGGGTGCAGAGTGCGGACCCCGAAGCCACCTACGAGGCCCTCGCCAAGTACGGGCGCGACCTGGTGGCCGCGGCGCGGGAGGGGAAACTGGACCCGGTGATCGGGCGCGACGAGGAGGTCCGCCGCGTTATCCGTATCCTGAGCCGTAAGACGAAGAACAACCCCGTGCTGATCGGCGACCCGGGGGTCGGCAAGACGGCCATCGTGGAGGGGCTGGCGCAGCGCATCGTGCGCGGAGACGTGCCGGAGGGCCTGAAGGACCGGACGGTCTTTGCCCTGGACATGGGGTCGCTGGTTGCCGGGGCGAAGTTCCGCGGCGAGTTTGAGGAGCGGTTGAAGGCCGTCTTGAACGAGGTGAAGCAGAGCGAGGGGCGCATCGTCCTGTTCATCGACGAGCTGCACACCATCGTTGGGGCCGGTGCGGCGGAGGGCGCCGTGGACGCGGGCAACATGCTGAAGCCCATGCTGGCGCGGGGCGAGCTGCATTGCATCGGGGCGACGACCGTCGATGAGTACCGCAAGTACATCGAGAAGGACGCGGCCCTGGCGCGGCGGTTCCAGCCCGTGACCGTGGATCAGCCCGACGTGGAGGACACGATCTCCATCCTGCGCGGCATCCGCGAGAAGCTGCAGGTCCACCACGGCGTGCGCATCCGCGACAACGCGCTGGTGGCGGCTGCGGTCCTCTCGAACCGCTACATCACGAACCGCTTTTTGCCCGACAAGGCCATCGACCTGGTGGACGAGGCCTGCGCCATGATCCGGACGGAGATCGACTCCCTGCCGTCGGAGCTGGACGCGGCCAGCCGGCGCGTGATGCAGCTTGAGATCGAGGAGACGGCCCTGAAGCGAGAGCAGGACGCGGCGTCCCAGGAGCGCCTCAAGGTGCTGCAGAAGGAGTTGCAGGAGGCTCGCACCGAAGCGGACGCCCTCCGCGCCCAGTATGAGGCGGAGAAGAAGAGCATCGTGGGCATCCGTCAGCTGCGCAGCCAGATCGACGAGGTGAAGGCCGAGATCGAGAGGGCCGAGCATCAGTACGACCTCAACCGGGTGGCGGAGCTTCGCTACGGCAAGCTGCAGAAGCTGGAGGAGGAGCTGAAGGCCCGCGAGGCGGAGAAGGAGGGGCAGAACGCCCCCGGAAGCCTCCTGCGCGAGGAGGTCACGGAGGACGAGATCGCGGATATCGTCAGCCGCTGGACGGGGATTCCCGTGACGAAGCTCCTGGAGGGGGAGCGCGAGAAGCTCCTGAAGCTGGACGAGGTCCTCCATCGGAGGGTCGTCGGACAGGACGAGGCCGTTCAGTTGGTGGCGGACGCCGTGCTGCGCGCGCGAAGCGGCATCCGGGACCCGCGCCGGCCCATAGGCTCCTTCATCTTCCTGGGGCCCACCGGCGTCGGCAAGACGGAATTGGCCAAGACCCTGGCGGAGGCGCTGTTCGACAGCGAGGAGAACATCATCCGCATCGACATGTCCGAGTACATGGAAAAGCACTCCGTGTCGCGCCTCGTGGGGGCACCCCCCGGCTACGTGGGGTACGACGAGGGCGGTCAGCTGACGGAGGCCGTGAGGCGGCGTCCCTATTCCGTCATCCTGTTCGATGAGATCGAGAAGGCCCATCCGGACGTGTTCAACATCCTCCTGCAGGTCCTGGACGACGGACGCATCACGGACAGTCACGGCCGCTTGGTGGACTTCAAGAACACCGTGATCATCATGACCAGCAACATCGGGTCGAGCGCCCTGCTGGAGGGCATCACGGCGGACGGCAAGATATCGGAGAGCGCCAGGAGGAAAGTGATGGATGCGCTGCGCGGGGCCTTCCGTCCCGAATTCCTGAACCGCGTGGACGACATCGTCTTCTTCAAGCCGCTGACCCGCGACGAGGTCCGTCAGATCGTCCGGCTTCTCCTGGGACACCTGGAGGAACGGCTGGCCGACAGGCAGATCGCGCTGCACTTCAGCGACGAAGCGGTGAACTTCATCGGGGAGGCGGGGTACGATTCCGTCTACGGCGCGCGCCCGCTCAAGCGGTACATCACGCACAACGTGGAGACGAAGCTGGCACGGGCGCTCATCGCCGGAGGTATCCGGGACCACTCCGAGGTCGACGTCGGCCTGAAGGACGGAGAGCTCACCTTCTCCTTTGCGGAGAAATAAGGGGTGGGGTTAAGAGCGGGCAGCAGGCCAGACCGATGAACGGCCGCTGCCCGCTTCGCGTTCGGATGGGGAAAGGCCTACCGGCTGACCTTCACGCGCAGGGAGACGTCCTCCCTGCGCGGAATGAAACTGGATGTGTTTTTGTAGAGGGGTTGTGGTATGCTTTGATTGTCAACGCGCGTTTTGACCTGCGTTTTGCGGAGGGCGCGCGGCGTGACGAATCGTGAGGGGGGAACAGGTTGATCTTTGAGTTGATGTCCAATGGAACCCTGGCGAAGCTGCCGCAGGCATCCGCTCCGGAGGGAATCACCCCCCCAGAGGGTCCCTTCGTGATGTTGCTTTTGCCCCACAACCGCTGCCTGGTGGGCGTACCCTCCGCAGGGGCCGGCGACTCCTGGTCCTGGGGAAAGCCGGGCGGGGGGATGTCGGCCGTGTCGCTTTACGAGAACGAGGCGCTCACGCTGCCCGTGGACGCTTCCGCGCTCATCAGCCTTCCGAAGGACACCGTGACCTTCCTGCGGGGGGAGCTGCTGGCCCAGATGGACCCTCCGGGGAGCCACGTGTCGACGGTCCTTACCCTGAAGGGTTTTATGAAGGACCACGCCGCCTTTTTCGACGACTTCCCCTTTCAGGACGAGGCGGCCTTTGCCCTCTGTCTGAACGACGACGAGGTCCTGCGAAAGGCGTATTGGGCGCTTCGCTTTGCCATGGCGCGTGGGGAGTACGACGCCGTCACACGCCTCAAGGCTTGGCTCAAAGCCGGTCCTGAGCTGCTCGGCGACCCGGAGAACGGGGCCCGGATATGGTTTTCCATCCTGAACCTGCCCGCCGAATCGGACCTCCAGGAGCTGGAGGCCCTCTCCTTTTCGCGGGGGGACCTGAAGCACATGGCGTCGCAACGAATTACGCCGATCTTCCTGTACAACCCGCGCGCAGGGTACCTCGTCCTGGACCGCCTCACCCGAAGCGAGTTCCTGACCTGGGCGTTTCTGCCCTCCGCCCTCTGGACGGAGCTGAGGGAACGCCGAAAGCTGCCCATCCGCGAGGTGGTGCTGGGCCTGTGGGGGCAGCGCGATGTCGATCGCGCTTTGGAGGACCGCTCCCGCTACATGAGAGGGCCCGGCGGCGTCTCCTTGAGCCGGCCTCAGGTCGTCCGACCTTGAAGAGCGCGTTCCCGAACGCCCCGATTCAGGGCTCTAGGGGCGTTTGGACCTTCACCGAGCTCGGTGGCGGAGGAAGCGAATGAAACCGGGGGAGGGTTGCGGGACGGAGGCGCTTCAGGAGAGGGCTCTCTGCGTGCGTCGGGATATCGCCGGCATGCCGGGAGCGCTTCACGACGGTTACCTCTTTTCCGCCGTGTCCAGCGTGGACCTTCTGGTCTGGCTCTACGGCCGGGTGCTGCGCGTTTGCCCCGAAGCACCCCTCGACGAGGGGCGGGATCGCTTCGTCCTGAGCCGCGTCGCCGCCGCGCCCGCCCTGTACGCCACGCTTGCGGAGTACGGTTTTTTCCCGCGGGAGGAGCTGTGGGAGTACCGGCGCCTGGGCGGCATGTTGCAGTCCGCCCCGGAGTTTCGGCACGCTCCGGGGATCGACGTGTCCTGCGGGGTGCGTGGCATCGGTCTGGGGCTTGCCCTGGGACTTGCGCTGGCGCTGCGGGACGCCGCGCCGGAGGTCAGAGTCGTCTGCCTCCTCGGCGCGGACGAGCTGGCCTCAGGACCCGTGTACGAGACGCTGACCCTCGCCGCGGAGGCGGCGCTCCCCGGCCTGATCCTCATCGTCGAGTCGGACGGGGAAGACGCCGATGCGGCGAGGGCGCTTTCCGCGGTTGCGGGCTGCGAGGCCGTCCGTGTGGACGGCCACGACGTGGAGGCCCTGAACGCGGCCTGGGGCGAGTTGACGGCGGAGTCCCGCGGGAAGGGGATGCGTGTCCTGCTGGCTCGAACCGTCCGCGGTCGCGGGCTGCCGCACGTCAGCGACGACCTGATGGACGACGAGGGGCCTCTGGACCGTCAGGCGGCGGACGTGCTGATCAGCAGGATGAAGGCGTGAGCTCTGATGACGCTTCGGAAGGTCTACCGGTCGTTTGTGGAGGAAGCCCTGGGGCACGGCGGCGAGTTCGCCGACGTGGCGCTTGTGGGGGACTGTGCGCCGCCGCTTTGGGCCGGGCAGCGTCCCTACGTCCCCGGCGTTGGGGAACAGGGGCTGGTCCTGATGGCGGCGGGAATGGCCTATGGCGGCCGCAGGGTCGTCCTGAGCGGGGCGACGTCGTTCCTCCTCGGCCGAGCCTATGAGCAGATTCGCTCTGCGATCGCCCTGACCGCGTTGCCGGTCTGCATCGTGGGGTACGACTCCGGCTTCTCTGCGGGCTATGAGGGCGCGGCACGTCAAATGCTCGAGGACGTGGCCCTCATGCGCCTCCTGCCGGGGATAACGCTTCTCGTCCCCTCGGACAGGGACGCCTCGGTCGCCCTGCTTCGGGAGGCCCTTCGCCGCCGCCGGCCTGCGTTCCTCCGGTTTGCGGAGGAACGCGACGTCGCTTCGGGCGAGGGGCATGAGCCCCTCTGCTTTTCAGGGGCCCGAACGCTGCGGCCGGGGGGTGACATCACGATCTGCGCGTGTGGTATCATGGTGAAGGAGGCCCTGAAGGCCGCGGACATTCTGGCGCAGCAGGGCCTGCACGCCGAGGTCATCGACTGCTGCTGCGTCAGCCCTCTGCCCGGTCGCTCGATTCTCTCGTCCCTCCAAAAGACGGGGTGCTGCGTCGTGGCGGAGGAGCACTTTTTGGCGGGAGGGCTCTTTGAGAGCGTGACGGCCCTCGCCGCGCAGGAGTACCCGGTGCCCGTCCTGCCCGTGACGGCGAGCGGCGGCTTCGGGCAGAGCGGGTCAACGCAGAACTTGAGGGACTATTACGGATTGACGGCGACTCAGGTCGTCAGCGCCGCGGTGCAGGCCTGGGCCAGGCGCAGGGTAGGATAGGGCGCCCGGCGCGTCCTGCGATGAGCTGATTATCGAAGGGGAACGCCATATTGAAGATCACTTTTTCAGGGGTGAGCAAGGTCTTTGAGCCTGATATCGTCGCCTTGAGAGATATCAACCTCGAGATCAACAAGGGGGAGTTCGTCTACGTCATCGGGGCTACCGGATCGGGCAAGTCCACCCTCCTGAGGATCATCACGCGGGAGCTTCTGCCGACCCGCGGCTCGGTTCGGGTCAACAAAGTGAACCTGCGGGAGATGCGAAAGGCGGACATCCCCTATTACAGGCGCGACGTGGGGCTGGTGGCGCAGGATTTCAAGCTGATTCCGCACCTGACGGTCTACGAGAACATCGCCTTCGTGATGGAGGCCATGGCCGTGCCGCCGAAGATCGTCTCCTATCGAACGAACGAGGTCATCGAACAGGTGGGGCTCTGGCGACGCCGTTTCATGCGGCCGGCTCAGCTGTCGGGAGGGGAGCAGCAGCGCGTGGCGATAGCGCGCGCGCTGGCCAACTCCCCTTCGCTCTTTATCGCGGACGAGCCGACGGGCAACCTGGATTTCAACACGGCAGCGGACGTGATGAAGGTCCTCTTCGCCATCAACGCCGGAGGGGTGACGGTCGTGATGTCAACGCACAATCAGTACATCGTGGATTCCTGCCGTCAGAGGGTCGTTGAACTCGACGCCGGAAGGCTGATTCGCGACGAGATGTCGGGAGGATACTTCGCCGATGACAACCTTTAGATACATTTTGAGGGACATGGGGCGCCTCATCGTCAACCACTGGGTCCTGGGTATGCTCACCCTCGTCACCGCCTCCGTGATGCTCTGGATCCTTGGGATGACGACGCTCTTCTCCCTCAACATCGAAAACCTGCTCTCCCGCCTCGAAAGCGAGCTGGTCATTCAGGCCTACGTCCGAAAGGGCAGCGACGTGGAGCAGGTCTTGCGAAAAATTCAGGCACTGGAGGCCGTGGCGGCGACGAAGGCCTACTCCCCGGCGGAGTCCCTCGCAAAACTGCAGGAGAAGATGGGCAGTCAGTCGAGGGCCCTGGATCTCCTGGGAGACAACCCCATCCCGTGGAACTTCGAGATCCGGGTCCAGAACGCTTCCGACGTGGAGCCCCTGGTTCGGACGCTCATGGCCATGCCGGAGGTCGAGGACGTCATCTATGCGGGGATGGTCGTCCAGAGGGTCAAGGCCCTCTCCCGAGTCTCCTCCCGCGTGGCATTCATGATGTTCGTCCTCTCCATCGTCATAACCGCGCTGGTCGTCTACAACACGATCCACATCTCCCTCTACTCCCGGCGGGAGGAGATCGGCATCATGTACCTGGTGGGAGCGACCCGTGCCTACATCGCGACGCCCTTCGTCCTGGAGGGCACGCTTCTGTCCCTCGTGGGGTCCCTGATCGCGGTGGGAGGAATCGTCTCGACGTACCTGCCGGGCATCTCCATCCTTCAGCGCAACCTGCCCTTTCTGACGTCGGGGCTGGTGGCAGACCCCTACGTGATCGCGCGCTTCTGCGTCCTCCTCGTCGGCTTCGGGGCGACGCTGGGTTGGGTGTGCAGCTACATCGTGGTGGCGCGCTTCATGCACGCCGAGACCCGACCGGAATAGGGGCGCCGTCTTGAAAGGCAGAGTGCAGTTCGCGGGGGTCCTGATCCTCGGCCTTTTGCTGCCGCTCCTGGCGCCCGTTGTGTGCCCGTCCCGGGGAAGCGCCGCCGAGAACATCGACACGCGCATCGCCGCGGAGGAGAGGCGGCGCCGAGAGCTGGACAAGCGCGTCGAGGACTACCGTCGAAAAATTCGGGAGATGGGTGCCAAGGTGGACAGCCTCCTGGGACGTATCGACGCGCTGGAGCAGGACGAGAACCTGGCCGCTCAGGAGATATCCGTCCTGGAGCTGCAGCAGAACAAGATCCATGAGAACATCGCCATCCTGAACGCCGAGATGACGCGGGAGCAGGTCAAGATCGACGAGCTGTCCGACAGGATGCAGCACAGGATCGTGGACCTCTACAAGTATGGAACGTCCGAGGAGATGAACCTCTTTTTCTCCTCGGAAAACGTCTTTCAGGCCGTCGAGGCCGTACACATGATGCAGCTCATCGCCCGCCACGACGAGGTGCTCCTCTCCCAGCTTCAATATCGCTATCAAAACCTGGACCTCTCGCGCAGGACCATGGACGAGCACCGCGCTCAACTGAAGGCGCAAAGCCAGGCGCTGAGGGAGCAGAAGGAGAAGTACCACAAGACGATCCTGGCCACGAACTCCTTCGTCGGCCAGATCCAGCGTCAGAAGAAGCTGGCCGAGAAGGCCTCGCGGGAGGCAGAGGAAGCCCAGAAAGCCGTCGGCCAGACGATCCTGGCGTTGATGCGCCGCAAGCAGGAGCGCAGCGTCCAGGGGGGCGGGCGGCGAAGGGGCAGCGGCGTGGATTACCTGGCGGGCCAGGGCCGCGGCTCCATGTTCGACTGGCCCCTTCGGGGCCCCATCTCCAGCAACTTCGGTCTGCGAATCCATCCCATCTTTAAGACCAAGAACTTTCATTCCGGCATCGACATCGCGGCTCCGGCCGGCACGTCGGTGAAGGCGGCAGCAGCGGGGGAAGTCCTCTTCGTGGGCTGGCTGAGGGGGTACGGCCAGGTCGTCATCCTGGATCACGGCCGGAACCACTCGACGGTCTACGCGCACCTGTCCTCGGCCTTGGTCCGCGAGGGCCAGGTGCTGAGGGCCGGATCGGCCCTGGGCAGGGTGGGCAGGACGGGGACGGCGACGGGGTATCACCTTCACTTCGAGGTGCGCATCGGCAGCACGGTGAAGAACCCGCTGGACTATTTGAGGCGCTAGGCGCTGGCGCGGTTAGAGGCCTTCTATCAAGATGTGGAAAGGTAAAAAAACTTCCCTGCCGCCGTCCTCCTCCTGTCGTTCCTGTGGTCCGCGGCTCAGGCGGCGCCGTCCCCGCAGGACGCGGCCCTCGACGACATGATCGCGATCCGGGAGCGGGAGCGGGAGAGCCTGAGCAGGAAGATCGAACACTACAACGAGCTTGCCCTGAGCAAAATGAAGGAGTCCCGAAGCATCCTGGGGCGCCTCATGAACCTTCGCCGCAGCGCGCTGGAGTCCCAGGCCCGCATGGATTTTCTGGAGAAGGAAAGCGGCAGGCTGCAGGGCTCCATGGCTCAGCTGAACCTGAGCATCGCGGAGACCAGCAACCTCCTGGCGGACCTCCTCATCAAGCTGCGAACGAGGATCGTGGACATGTACAAGTACAGCTCCCAGGAGAGGCTGGACGTGCTCCTGGCGACGCGGAGCACCCACGAGGCTCTGATCATGGCCTACATGCTGCGGCGTTTGGCCAATCAGGATCAGAAGGTCGTCGAGACCCTTGCCAGGAAGGCGGACGAGCTTGAACAGTCCAGGGAAAAGCTGGAGAAGAGCCGGGCGCAGGTCCAGCGCCAGCAGACGGAGTTGAAGAAGAAGCGCGACGAGTTCGCCGCGACGATCCAGCGGACCAACGTGCTCCTGAAGAACGTTCAGGGAGAGCAGAAAAAGGCGAAGGCGGCGGCTCAGGAGCTCATGAGCGCACAGCAGGCGATAGGGGACAAGATCATCGCCCTGATGCAGGAGAAGGGGGCGCGGGGGCGACGGGAGGAGAGAGCTCCCGCACCTTCTCCAGCTCCACCCGCCTCTCCGGGGGCGCCCGCGCCACAGAAACCGCAACGACAGCCCCAACAGTACACCTACCTCGCGAACGGGGCGGTGCTGGAATGGCCGCTCCAGGGGCCCATCGCCATGGCCTTCGGGTCCAGGGTACACCCCGTCTTTAAGACGAAGGTGTTCAATTCCGGGATCGACATCCGGGCCGCCTCAGGGGCCCCCGTGAGGGCTGCAGGGCCGGGGAGGTGTTGTTCACCGGCTGGATCCGGGGGTTCGGCCAGGTGGTCATCGTCGATCACGGTCGTGGGCTCTCCACGGTTTACGCCCACCTCGCCTCTGTCTCGGTCACTGAAGGGGACGCGGTCAAGACGGGGAGCCTTCTGGGGAAGGTGGGAAACAGCGGGGCCAACACGGATTACGGGCTGCACTTCGAGGTGCGCCGCAGCGGCAGGGCGGAGGACCCGCTGCGCTATCTGAGGCGGTTTTAACCCGCCTCCCTTGCGCGGGCACGCCCTGCGTCCGGGAAGCCGCCAAGGGGCCGGACTGTAATATTTTGCGCGGCTGCGGTATACTTCTGGGGCGCGCCGTTTCGCGCACGTTTATTGAGGATGGTGTTTGTAAGATGAAGCAGAAGATCGGCAGGTCGTGGGTGAACGCTGCGGGGTTTCTCCTGGCCCTTTTGGTCGCCGGCGCCTTCGCGGCAGGACACGCCGGGGCCGCAGACGTCTCGGATCTGGACAAGCTCTCGCCGTTCAGCGTTCGATCCCTGTGGCTTCTCCGACAGGCCAGGGCGATCATCGAAACGTATCAGGTGGACGCGGAGGAGAAGCCGACCTCCGAGGAGGACCTCCTTCAGGGGGCCATGAAGGGCATGGTGGAGGCCTGGAAGGACCCCTATACGCGCTACGTCTCCCCGGGCCAGCTGAAGGACGAGGAAATCGAGATGGAAGGGCGCTACGGCGGCCTTGGAATGTACATCGGGACCCGCGACGGACAGATCCTGGTCATCAGCCCCATGGAGGACTCGCCGGCGGAGCGCGTCGGCCTCAAGACGAAGGACCAGATCGTGAAGGTGGACGACGAGGTCGTCATCGGCTGGACGTCGGAGCAGGTGGTGCAGCGCCTGCGCGGCGCGCCCGACACGAAGGTTACGCTCTGGGTGCGGCGCGAGGGAGAGGACGAGCTCCTGAAGTTCGACGTGACCCGCGAGATCATCAAGCTCAAGAGCGTGCGCTATCAGATGCTCTCGGACGACGTGGGCTACCTGCGGCTCACTCAGTTCAAGCAGAAGACGGACGAGGAGGCGCGGAACGCCCTGCGGGACATCCTGCGGCAGGGGGCGAAGGGGCTGATCCTGGACCTGCGCAACAACGGCGGCGGCCTCCTGGATGCCTCGGTGAAGATCGTCAGCATGTTCGTGAAGGGCGGCCTGGTGGTGGAGACGCGGGGGCGCGCCGAACGGGCCAACGAGAAGTACTTCGCCGACGAGGCGCTCTTCCTCACCGACATGCCCATGGCGGTTTTGATCAACGGCGGAAGCGCCAGCGCCTCGGAGATCGTTGCCGGGGCCCTGACGGACAGGAAACGGGCCGTGCTGGTGGGGGAGAAGAGCTTTGGGAAGGGGTCGGTGCAGACGCTCTTTCCCCTGACGGACGGTTCGGGCCTCTACGTGACGATCGCGCGGTACTACACGCCGTCAGGGCGCGTGATCGATCACGTGGGGCTTACGCCGGAGGTCGAGGTCAGCGGAGACCTGAATCGGGACGTGATGAAGGACGCACAGCTCCAGAGGGCGGCGGCCGAGGTCAAAAAACGGCTCCAGCCGCCGTCCGGGCCGGAGAGGCAAAAGAAGTAGCACGGGACGTCCCCGTCGGGGGCAGGGGGGAAGCGACCTTCCTCCCTGCGAGGCCCCCGTTCGGACGTTTTGAGGAGGCAGTGCTGAATAATTATGAAGAATAACGTAGATCTGCTCGTCGGCGCCCAGTGGGGCGATGAGGGCAAGGGGAAGGTCGTCGATCTCCTTGGGGCGGACGTGGACATCTTCGTCCGCTATCAGGGCGGCGCGAACGCGGGGCACACGGTGATTGCAGACGGCGAGAAGGTGGTCTTTCACCTCCTGCCGTCGGGGATGCTCTATCCGGGAAAGCTCTGCATCCTGGGCAACGGCCTTGTGATCGATCCGGAGCAGTTCTTGAAGGAGATCGCGAACCTCAGCGAGAAGCAGCAGGACAGGGCCCGTCTGGCCATCAGCCCCCGCGCCCATGTCGTGATGCCCTACCACAAGATACTGGATCAGGCTCAGGAGAAGGCCCGTGGCAAGGGGCGCAGGATCGGCACGACGGGACGCGGGATCGGCCCGTGCTACGTGGACAAGTACTCGCGCTGCGGCCTCCGGATCGAGGACCTGCTGGACGCGGACGTCCTTCGCGATCGCCTGACGCCGCTGCTTGAGGAAAAAAACCAGATACTGACGCGTCTCTACGGCGAAAAACCCCTTCCCTTCGACGAGGTCTACGAACCCGCGCGCCAATGGGGCAAGACGCTGGCGCCCTACGTGGACGACGTCGCCGTGCTGCTCCGCAGGGCGGTGGACGACGGCCAGCACGTCCTCCTGGAGGGGGCGCAGGCGGCCCTCCTGGATATCGACCACGGCACCTATCCCTACGTCACGAGTTCCTCCACCTCCGCGGCCGGCGCCTTCACGGGGACGGGGCTCTCCCCGCACGACCTGAATCGCGTGATCGCGGTGACGAAGGCCTACACGACGCGCGTGGGGGAGGGGCCCCTGCCCACGGAGGACCTGACGGAGGCGGGGGAGACCCTGCGCAGGAACGGCGGAGAGTTCGGCGCCACCACCGGCAGGCCACGCCGCTGCGGCTGGCTCGACCTGGTGGGGCTGAAGTACTCCATGGCCCTGAACGGCGCGGACACCATCGCCCTGACGAAGCTGGACGTGCTGACCGGAATAGGGCCCATCAAGGTCTGTGTCGCCTACGAGTACGAGGGAGAGCGGCTGGACCGCTTTCCGGTCAGCACGCGGGTGCTCGAGGCGGTCAAACCCATCTACGAAACCCTGCCCGGCTGGTCTGACGACATCGCCCGGTGCCGGACCATCGACTCCCTTCCTCAGGCGGCCCAGGACTACGTGCGCTACATCGAGAAGGAGCTGAACGTCCCCGTTGGCCTGATCGCGGTGGGGGCGGACCGCGACCAGGCGATCAACTGCGGGCTCCTGCGAGACTGACGCAGATAGGCTCTAAGGAGGCGGGAGGGCGTGTACGTCCCGGAAATTCGTTTTTGCGGGCCTCGCGACCTGCCTGCCCTCATCGCACTGAACGCCATGTCCCGATCCCCCTGGCCCGAGTCGATCGTCGAGGGGGACCTGCGGGAGGGCTCGGAGGCTGAGATCAGTTACCTCGGCGCCTTCTCGACCGCCCCGTCCCGGGAGCTTTTGGGGTACGCCGTGTTGGGACGGGAGGGGCGTGCGGGGCTTTTGATGTCCCTCCTCGTCCACCCGGACTTTCGCCGGCTCGGCATAGGGGTTCAGCTTCTGGCCGCCGTGGGGGACTGCGCCCTGTACCTGAACCTGGGGCGGCTCCGTCTGCGCGTCAGGAGGTCCAACGAGGCGGCCCTGTCGCTCTACGAGGGGATGTCCTTTCGCAGGGAAACGACGTGCCCCGGCTACTACTCCGACGGAGAGGACGCGATCGTGATGAGCGCGCCGCTTCCCCTGGCGGTGCGGAAGGGCTGAGGACAGCGGCGGCCTTCGGGGTCTTTTGCGGAAGGGAGCGTTGATGATGAAGGTTTACATCCCCTTCAGCGACGGGTCCTCCGTCGCCTTTGACGGGACGGGGTTCACGCTGCAGGAGCGCCCCAGGGTCATGGACGAGGCCCTCAGCGCCTCCCCCGCCAGCAAGGCGGCGGAGGTGTGGACGCGAGATTGGGGCGCGGTGGTTCGCGCCCTCGAATCCGCCTGGACCCGCCAGCGCGACCTCCGGCGGCGGGATCGGATGCGGCAGGTCTACTCCATCCGTCGGGTGCACGAGTGACCCCGATGGCTTAGATACCTCTCCTGCCCCTGCGGGAGCGGCACGACGAAGGGGAGCGCCTCGAGGCGCTCCCCTCGCTTTTGTCCGCCGGACGGGGACCCGCGGCGTTATCCCTTCGGCGTGTGGATGCCTCGGGCGAAGACGTTCCCCGCGGCCTCCGCCACGGCCTCCGCCACGGTGGGGTGTGCGTGGATCGTGTTCAGAAGGTCCTCAGGCGTCGCCTTGAAGTGGAGCGCCAGGGCCCCCTCCGCGATCATGTCCGTCGCCGGGCCGCCCACCATCTCGACGCCCAGGATCTGCCGCGTCTCGTCGTCTGCGATGATCTTGATGACGCCGCTGGTGTCCCCCGTGATCATGCTCTTGCCGTTCAGCATCAGCGGGAAACTGCCCACCTTGACCTTGAGGCCGCGCTTCGCCGCGTCCTTTTCCGAAAGTCCCACGGTCGCGATCTCAGGCGACGTGTAGATGGCGCCCGGCGTCGTCGTGTAGTCCATGTCCACCGCGTGCCCCATGACGTTCTCCACAGCCACCTCACCCTCGCGGGAGGCCACGTGGGCCAGCATGTAGGCGTTCACGCAGTCGCCGATGGCATAGATCCCCTTGACGTTGGTCTCCATGTGGGCGTCCGTCACGATGCGCCCCCGCTTCATCTCGATGCCCAGGGCTTCGAGGCCAAGGCCCTCCGTGTAGGGCTTGCGGCCCTTGGCCACCAGGAGCTTCTCCGCTTCCAGCTCCGCCTGGCCCTCCGGCGTCGTGAGCTCGATCTTGAGCCCCTCTCCGGACCGGGTGACCCTGGTGATGCTGGCCCCCGTGCGGAAGCTCACCCCGCGCTTCTCCAGGTTCTTCCGCAGGATGAGGGCGATGTCCGTGTCCAGGTTCCGCAGGATCTCCGGCGAGGTGACGGCGACCGTGACCTTGGTCCCGAAGGCGGCGTAGGCTGCGGCGAACTCCATGCCGATGATGCCGCCCCCGGAGACGACCATGGAGGCCGGGGGAGCGGGCAGCGAGAGGGCTTCGTCGCTGGTGATGACCCCTTCGAGGTCGTACCCCGGTACATCCGGGACGTCAGGCACGGACCCCGTGGCGATCACGATGGCGTCGGCCTGGATGGCCCTGCCGTTCACTTCGACGGTGTGGGGGTCCCTGATGGCGGCGGCGCCCTCGATGTACTCGATGCCGTTGCCCTGCACGAGGCTCAGCGTCCCCTTCACGAGGCGGGAGACGGTCAGCGTCTTTCGCTTCATCAGCGCGTCCCAGTCCAGCCGCGTCCCCTCCACGAGCACCCCGATGCGCTTTGCCTCGGACTTCAATTCCGTGAGGAGCTCCGCCGTGTGCAGCAGCACCTTGGTCGGGATACAGCCCACGTTGAGGCAGGTGCCCCCGATGGTCTTCTTCTCGATCAGGGTGACCGAGGCGCCGAGGTGCGCCGCGTGAATGGCGGCCACGTATCCCCCCGGGCCGGCCCCAATGATGACGATGCGCTTTGAACTCATGTTGACC
>NC_021038.1:2487006-2491464 GCF_000210715.1 Fretibacterium fastidiosum | reverse complement strand
CTGGTCTCGATCCCCGCGCTGCGCGCCATCTTCACGACGCTTTCCGTTCCGATGTAGGCGGCCACGCGGACGGCCACCGTGTTGAAGGAGCTGGAGAGGGCCTTTTGCAGCGTCACCTCCCCCGCGTACTTGCCGCTCGAGTTCTTGGGCGACCAGCCGCGCCCGCTTCCGCCGCGCCCCCCGAAGGTGATCGGGGCGTCCATGAAGTGATCGCTCGGCATGATGTCCTCCTCCAGCGCGGCGGCGTAGACGATGGGCTTGAAGCTTGAGCCGGGCTGACGAAAGGCCTGCGTCGCACGGTTGAACTTGCTGGTCTTGAAGTCCTTGCCGCCCACCAGGGCCAGGACCTCCCCCGTGTCGGCCGCGAGGCAGACGAGGGCCCCCATGGTGGGCAGGGAGTTGACGGCCTCCCGTGCCTTGTTCTGAAGGTCGAGGTCCAGCGTCGTGTAGATGTGCATCCCGCCGCTGTAGACCTCGTCCTTGCCGTACTTCGGCAGGAGGTCGTTGAAGAGCAGGTGGGAGACGAAGTAGGGGGCCAGGTTGAACTCCTCGATGCGGTTGGGTTTCCTGGCGAACTTCAGCTCCTCGGCGTAGGCCTGCTGGCGCTGTTCCGCGCTGATCCATCCAAGGAGCTCCATCCGGCTCAGGACGTAATTCTGGCGCGCCTTTGCGTTGGTGAGGTTGCTCAGGGGATTGTACCGCCCCGGGTTGGCGATGAGCCCCGCCAGGATGCTGGACTGCGCGATGTCCAGCTCCGAGGCGGACTTCCCGAAGTAGGTGCGCGCTGCGATCTCCGCTCCCCAGGCGCCGCGGCCGAAGTTGATGGTGTTCAGGTAGAGCTCCAGCAGCTTGTCCTTGGAGAAGAGCTTTTCCATGCGCATGGCGATGATGATCTCCTTCGCCTTGCGCGTGACGCTCTTCTCGTGGGAGAGAAAGAGGTTCCGCGCCAGCTGCTGGGTGATCGTGCTGGCGCCCTGCACCTTGCCGTGCTCCACGAGGTCGATCCAGAGGGCCCGCAGGATGGAGCCGATGCGGATGCCTCCGTGCTGATAGAAGGCGGAGTCCTCCGCGGCCAGCACGGCCTTCACGAGCCACGGGGAGACCTGGTGCAGCTCGAGGGGGGTGCGGTTCTCGATGAACAGGCGCGCGATGACCTTGTTGTTGCGGTCGTAGAGGATGGAGGCCACGCTGCTTTTGGGGTTGGCCACCTCCACCATGCTGGGGAGGTCCGACGATATCTTCACGATGTACCACGCCACCCCTGCGCTGACGACCCCGATGCCGACGAGGAGGAGCAGGAGCAGCGTCATGAAGAGGAGCTTCAGGATCGAAAAAGGCGACCTCTTCTTTTTTTTCTTCTTTTTGGGGGGCTGAGGGGCGGCCCGGCCGTAGAGGATGTCCTCCGCCCGGCGTCGGTCGCCGTCGCGGTAGGACCCGTAGCGGGATCCCTCGAATGCGTTCTTCATCGGTACACGGTCCTCCTGCCTGAATCTTCGACGGTTCTCCCCCGTGGAGACACTGCGGGGCCGTCTTCGAGTTATTATCTCATTTTCAGGCCCGTTGTGCACAGGAAAATAACGTGGTTTGAGGCGGCTGGGAAAGCGCCGCGCGGGGCCGCGCGCATTGGCGGGAGGGCGCAGCGTTCCGAAAGGGGGGCGAGGTGCGCTATAATTGAGACGGCAGCCCGCCGCCGCGCCCTCGATGGCCCGGCGTTTCCGTCGAGGAAGGGCCGCCCTGGGGAGGCGTTTCTCTTGCGGATGCGCGATGCGGACAAGGTGACGACATTCATAGAGCGATGGATGAAGGAGCAGGCGGCCGGGGCCGGAGCGCGGGGGATCGTGGTGGGCCTTTCGGGCGGGGTCGATTCCGCCGTGGCGGCCGCCCTGGGGCGCCGGGCCTTCGGACGGGACATGCTGGCCATCATCATGCCCTGCCACAGCCTTCCCGGCGACGAGGCGGACGCCCTTCTCGTGGCCGGGGCGCTCGACATCCCCCACAGGACGGTGGAGCTCACCGCCGCCTACGATGCGCTGGTCCTGGGGATGAAGGCGGCGGGCGTGGAGCCGACGGACCTGGCGGGAGCGAACCTCAAGGCGCGGCTGCGCATGAGCACGCTCTACGCAGCGGCTCAGACGCTGTCCCTGCTCGTCTGCGGGACCAGCAACCGCTCGGAGTACGAGACGGGGTACTTCACGAAGTTCGGGGACTCGGCGGCGGACCTGCTGCCCCTGGCGGACCTCCTGAAGTGCGAGGTGCGCGCCGCGGCCCGCGTCCTGGGCGTCCCGGAGCGCATCGTCGCCAAGGCCCCCAGCGCCGGCTTCTGGGAGGGGCAGACGGACGAGGGGGACATGGGCTTCACCTACGACGACCTGGACCGCTACCTGAGCGACGGGACGGCGCGGGACGGACCCTTCCGGGAGCGCGTCGAGGCCATGAGGCGCAGGAGCGGGCACAAGCGCCTGCCGGTCCCCATCTGCGTGCCGCGCGTCTGAGGCGCTGCGGCCCGAACCGACGCCCTGGGACTGGATATACGGCAGGTTATAAGATAAAATTTAAACCTTAAATGAGGAACCGGCCCCCTTCGGAGCCAGGGACTGGGCTTGAGTTTGGTGAAATTCTTTCGATGAGGTGATCTTTTTGTCAGGGCATTCCAAGTGGGCGAACATCAAGCACCGCAAGGCGGCGCAGGACGCCAAGCGCGGCAACCTTTTTCAGAAGCTGGTGCGGGCGATCATCATCGCGGCGAAGGAGGGCGGCGGTGACCCCGGCATGAACATGCGGCTCAAGACGGCGATCGAGCGGGCCAAGGCCGTCAGCGTCCCGCAGGACAACATCACCCGCGCCATCAAGAGGGGCACGGGCGAGTTGGGCGATGTGACCTACGAGGAGCTGCTCTACGAGGCCTACGGGCCCAGTGGCATCGCGGTTCTCGTCTCCGTGCTGACGGACAACCGGAACCGCACGACGCCCGAAATCCGCGCGCTCCTGACCCGCAACGGCGGGCAGATGGGCGAGTCCGGCAGCGTCGCCTGGATGTTCGACCGCCGGGGCGTCGTTGAGGTGAAGGGCGAGGGGCTGGACGAGGATGCCCTGATGACCTGCGGCCTGGACGCCGGCATGACGGACATGGAGCCGTCGGGGGAGGGGTACACGCTCTACTGCGAGCCCCCGGAGCTGGACGCACTCCAGGCGGCCCTTGAGAAGGCGGGCTACGTCGTGGAGAACGCGGAAGTCTCCATGCTCGCCAAGACGCCCGTCGAGGTGTCGGAGGTGGAGGCCGCGCGCAAGGCAGCGCGCCTGATCGACGTCCTGGAGGAGCACGACGACGTCCAGAACGTCTACTCGAACCTCGACATCCCGGACGAGGTCGCCGCTCAGCTGGACGCGGAGTGATGGCGCCGTCGGGCGAGAGGGTCTGTCTCGGCGTGGACCCCGGCCTGGCGCGGGTGGGGTACGGCGCCGTCGCCCGGAGCGGCTCACGCTTTCGAGCGCTGGAGTACGGGTGCATTGAGACCAGCCCAAAGCTGTCCTTCATGCAGCGCATCCTGCAGATCTATGCCAAGTTGGGGGAACAGCTTGAACGCTGCGCCCCCGCTTTTATGTCCGTGGAGCGCCTCTTCTTCGGCCACAACGCCACAACGGCGGAGTTCGTCTGGCAGGCGCGGGGCGTGGTGATGCTCCTGGCGGCCCAGCGGGGCCTGGCGGTCGTCGAGCCGAAGCCGAACCAGATCAAGCTGGCCGTCTGCGGCACGGGGGGGGCGGACAAGCGGCAGGTCCAGCGGATGACCCAGCGCTTCCTGGGGCTAGACCGGGTCCCTTCGCCGGACGACACGGCGGACGCCCTGGCGGCCGCCATCACCGGCTTTGCGCTCATGAGGGACGAAGAGCTGAGGGCGGCCGGGGCATGAGGGCGAAGGGCCGGAGGCCGTGGGCCGGACGCGCCCAGAGGACCGGGCCGTGATCCGGTCGCTGACGGGCGTCGTCCTCGGCGTGTCGGAGACGTCGGTCCTGCTGGACGTGAACGGGCTCGGCTTCGACCTCCTCTGCACGCGGGCCGCTGCTGCGCTGTGTTCTGTGGGGCAGCGGGTGAGGCTCACGACCTACCTCCAGATATCCGAGGCCGGCGCGGCGCTCTACGGCTTTGCCTCGGAGCGCGAACGGGAGCTCTTTCTGAAGGTCGTGGCGATCAAGGGCGTCGGGGGCAGGACGGGGATGGCCATCCTCTCCGCACTCTCGGTGGACGAGGTGCTGCGGGCCGTCTCCCTGGCGGACGTCGCGGCCTTCACCCGCGCGCCGGGCGTTGGGAAGAAGACGGCGGAGCGGCTGTGCTTCGAGCTGCGCTCCCTCCTGCCCGACGGGCTGATCCAGTCCGCCGCCCAGGGCGAGGGCGTGCCGAGCCGGACCGCCGACACGGTGGCGGAGGCCCTCGTGGGGCTGGGCTTTACGCAGGCGGATGCA
>NC_021038.1:2483818-2486768 GCF_000210715.1 Fretibacterium fastidiosum | reverse complement strand
AGGCCTTTGACGGGCTGGATGCGGAGACGCTCCTGAAGCTTGCCCTGAGAGAACTGCACAGAGGAGGCCGTTAGCGATGTCCGAGGACGCGAGAACCCCCATCGGGGCGGAGGACGAGGGGCGTTTTTTCTCCTCTCCGCGCGCTGCGGAGGACGCCACCGTCCGCCCGCGCGCTCTGGCGGACTTCATCGGTCAGGAGAGGGTGCGCGAGAAGCTGCGCATCTATATCGACGCGGCCCGGGGCCGGGGCGAGCCCCTGGATCACGTCCTCTTCTACGGCCCTCCCGGTCTGGGCAAGACCACGCTGGCGGAGATCATCGCCCAGGAGATGGGAGGGCAGCTTCGCAAGACGACGGGCCCGGCCCTGGAGCGGGCGGGGGACCTCGCCGCCATCGTCTCCAACCTCGAGGCCAACGACGTCCTCTTCATCGACGAGATCCACAGTATGCCGCGCCAGGTGGAGGAGATCCTCTACCCCGCCATGGAGGATTTTGAGCTGCACATCGTCGTCGGCAAGGGCCCCCTGGCCAAGACCATCGGCCTCGCCCTGCCGCGCTTCACGCTCTGCGGGGCCACCACGCGGCTGGGCCTTCTGACCTCGCCCCTGAGGGCGCGGTTCGGCATCGTGGAGCAGCTCTCGCTCTACACGGAGCAGGAGCTGGCCCGCATCGTCCTGCGGGCCGCCGGGGTGCTGGGCATACGCATCGCGGGGGATGCCGCGATCGAGATCGCCCGCCGGGCGCGGGGGACGCCGCGGGTGGTGCTGAAGCTCCTGCGGCGGGTCCGCGACGTGGCTTCCGTCAAAGGGACGGGAGAGATCGATGCGGACATCGCGGACCGGGCCATGAACATGCTGGACATCGACGCGGAGGGCATGGACGAGGGGGACCGCCAGATACTGAGAGCGGTCGTCGAGCGCTTTGACGGCGGCCCCGTAGGGCTGGGGACCATTGCGGCGGCCATCAATGAGGAACCTCAGACCATCGAGGATATCTACGAGCCCTACTTGATCCAGAAGGGGTTCCTTGAGAGGACGCCGCGAGGGCGGCGGGCCACGTCCAACGCCTACGCCTACCTTGGGTGTCCCATGAGGCGGCGGCCGGACGAGGAACTGCGCCTTCCCTTCGGGGCGGAACAGGAGGAGGACCAATGACCGGATACGCTGCGCGGGGAGGGGGCAGGGTGCCGCCAGGAATCCTGCGGCTGTGGGGCCTTCTGGCCCTGCTGCTTCTGGCGCCGCTTGCGACGGGGGCGGAGGCGCGGGATATCTACGTCCGCCTCTCCGCCGCGGGGAGCTACACCGTGGCCTCGGACGGGGCGATGACGCTGGTGGACGGCGGGGGCAAGGCCTATCCGCTGGGGAACCCCGCGGCCCTGCGAGTCTCCGGCGGACGCCTCCTGTCGGGGAAGACGGCCTTTGCGCTGCCGGTCCGGATCACCGGCGGCGGGCTCATGCGCTTCAACAACCGGCGTTATCGCGGCGCCTTCCTGATCACGAGCCGGGGCCTCCTGAACGTCCTGGACCTGGAGGACTACCTGCGGGGGGTGCTGCCCGCCGAGGTGGGGGCCTCCTGGCCCATGGAGGCGCTGAGGGTGCAGGCGATCATCTCCCGAACCTACGCGCTGCGGCAGAGCATGGCCCGCTCCAGCCGGGGCTATGACGTCACCGACACCGTCGCCGACCAGGTCTACAGGGGAGCGGGGGTTGAGACGGCCGCGACCAATCAGGCGGTGGCCAGCACGGAGCGCGAGATATTGACCTACGGAAGCGATCTGGCCTTCACGCCCTTCCACTCCGACAGCGGCGGACACACGGCGAACAACGCCGACGTCTGGGGAAGGGCCTTGCCCTACCTTGCCGGCGTCCCGGAGCCCGTCGCCTATGCCTCGCCCAACGCCTCCTGGTCGGTCAGGATACCGAGGGGCAGCATCGAGGCCGCCCTGGCGAGGATCAAGGCCGGCGTCGGGGCTCTCTCGGAGGTGCGGGTCGCCCGCGTCGATAAGGGGGGGCGGGCTACGGCGCTGACCTTCACCGGCAGCCGCGGGACGAGTTCGGTAAGGGCCAGCCAGTTTCGGACGGCCATAGGCCCGAACCTCCTGAAGAGCACCATGCTGACGTCAAGGGCGGGGACCCCGCCCGTCGCGCCGCAGCAGCAGCCAAAGACGCCTCAGGAAAGCCGCCCCGCGCCCGTGGACGGACGGCCGCTCCCCCCCGTCCCCACATCGAGGGACCCCATGACCTTCGCTCAGGAAAAGCGCCTGGCGCAGATGACGGCGGACGGCGTCTTCACGACGTCGGAGTTGGTGGACATGCTCTCCAACCCGAACAAGAAGAAGGGCTACTTCTACATCGGCCTCCAGCGGACGGGCGGCAGCGCGCCGGCCCCGCAGCCCGCGCGGAAGCCCGTGCCCGTCGTGCCCGCTGCGCCTGTCGCGCCTGTCACGGGGGCTGGCGGCTTTACCGTCGCGCGGGAGGGGGACGTCTTCGTCTTCTGCGGCAGGGGGTGGGGGCACGGCGTGGGGCTTTCCCAGTGGGGGAGCCTGACGCTGGCCAAGAACGGCTGGAAGGGCGAACGCATCCTGATGCACTACTATCCGGGGACGGAGGTCAAACGCTACCGATGATGATGACGATGGACTCCCACTCACAGCCGTCGGGCCCGGCCCCCGCGGATCGGACGCCGTCCCTTTCTCACGACGCACTGTTCAGCCTGGAAACCTACGACTATCCCCTCTCCGAGGACCGCATCGCCCAGGTCCCCGCGGACCCCAGGGACTCGTCGAGGCTCCTGGTCTGGGACGTGGCCTCAAATGAGGTGCGGCACCGCCGCTTTCGCGACGTCCTGGAGTTCTTGAGGCCGGAGGACCTGCTCGTGCTGAACGACACGCGGGTCCTTCCCGCGCGGCTCCTGGGCAGGCGCATCCCCGGGGGCGGAGCGGCGGAGGTCCT
>NC_021038.1:2474915-2483509 GCF_000210715.1 Fretibacterium fastidiosum | reverse complement strand
CAGCCCCGTGTCGCAGGACCTGTGCTGTTGGCGGGCCCTGGTCCGACCGGGCCGGCGGTTGAGGGCCGGGTCGGCGGTGGAGGTGGGGGGCCGCGCCCTCAGGATCGAAGCCTGCGAGGACGATGGGGTGCGGGTGGTACGCGTGGGGGAGGGGCGCCGGGACGTCTTGATCTTTCTCGACGCCTTCGGCCACGTGCCGCTCCCTCCCTACATTCACAGCGAGGGCGACTGGCGGGAGGCCTATCAGACGGTCTTCGCCCAGCGGGACGGCTCCGTGGCCGCCCCGACGGCCAGCCTGCACTTCACCCCCGGCCTCCTGGACGCCATCGACGCGATGGGCGTCCGTCGGGCCTGGGTGACGCTCCACGTGGGGCTGGGGACCTTCCGTCCGGTCAAGGCGGAGGACATTCGGGAACACGTCATCCACGAGGAGCCCTGCGAGGTTCCAGAGGCGACGGTGCGGGCCGTGCGCGAGTGCCGGCGGCGGGGAGGGCGCGTCATCGCCTCCGGGACCACCGTCGTGCGCACGCTGGAGTCCATGGCCGCCGGGGGCGGTGAGGTCCGTTCGGGGCTCATGGACACGGGGCTGTACATCTATCCGGGCTTCGAGTTTCAGGTGGTGGACGCCATGATCACGAACTTCCACCTTCCCAGGAGCTCCCTGCTGATGCTGGTCGCGGCCTTCGTCGCGAACCTGGGCGGCTTCGAGGGGCGGGAGGAGCGGGCGGTGGCCCGGCTGCTCTCCGTCTACGGAGCGGCGGCGGAGGCGGGATACCGCTTCTTTTCCTTCGGAGACGCCATGTTCATACAGCGCTGAGGCGCGGACGGACGGAGCGGGGATATTGGGGCGCAGCCCCAGGTTAAAATTCCAGGGAAGCGCTGAAGGACACCCGAATGCCCTTGAGCGATCGTTTTCAACGATTTTTTGAGCTCAATCAGAGCTTCCTCGAGTACAAGGTGTGAATGGACGATGAAGCGAGCGGTCAGGAAATTTCTCCCGGCGTTGGCGGTTCTCCTGCTGTGCGCCGGCGGTGCGGCCTTTTATTTCAAGGTCCCCGGTCCTCTCTGGGAAAGGCTTTTGCCCGTTCCGGAGGGGGAGCCCGTCACCGTCCTGGTGGCGCCGGGGACGAACGCGCGGCAGATCGCCCAGGCCTTCGAGGATCAGGGGGCCCTGGAGGGCAGCGCCGGGGAGCTGGCCCGATGGATGGTCCATTTCGGCCTGGACCGGCGGATGCAGCCCGGATACTACAAGGTGGTGCGCTCCGCCCCCTGGTATGTGGCGCGGCAGCTTCGGGAGGCGCGACCCTGCCTGCTGCGGATGACCCTCATCCCCGGCGCGGACGCTTACTCCCTGCGGGAGGCCCTCTCCCTCGACGTCGCGTCGGAGGGCGACGCGCTGCACCAGGCGGTCATGGACGACGCCAACTACCCTGAGGCGATGCGGGTGAAGCTGCCGGAGGACGAGCCCTCTCGGCTGGCCTTCCTCCAGCCGGAGAGCTACCTCGTGCTGGAGCGCACCCCGGCCGAACTCGTGCGGGCGGCCAGCGCCCAGTGGTGGAGGCGGCTTGGCGCTGCCGCAGCGAGGATGACGAAGCAGGAGCTGCACCGGGCGGCCGTCATCGCCTCCATGGTGGAGCGGGAGGTCCTTCACGACTCCGAGGCGCCCAGGGTGGCCGGCGTGATCCAGCGCAGGCTGAAGGACGGAATGCCGCTCCAGATCGACGCTACGGTCGTCTACGCTTGGAAGCTCCAGGGCCGTCGGCTCACCAGGGTGCTGCGGAGCGACCTGGGGGTCGATTCCCCCTACAACACCTATCGCGTTTCCGGGCTGCCGCCGGGGCCCATCTGCGTCCCCGGCACCGCCGCCTGGGACGCGGCCCTCAGTCCGGAGGACGGCGGGGACTACTACTACGTCGCGGGGAAGGACGGCTACCATTACTTTGCAAAGACCTATGCGGAGCACCTGCGCAACGTGGACAGGGCGCGCTCCGGGCTGTAGAAGGGAGGAAGCCAGGTGGCCTTGAATTACGATGCGGAACGGGAGGGCGGCCGCAGGGCGGCCTCGGCCAGAGGGAACTGGGGCGAGTTGATCGTCCTGTTCCTGATCGCCGTTGACGTCTACGTCATGGCCGCCCTCTTCAACAGCTCGTGGGTCGGGCAGTCGGGGGGGCGGCTCGGCGAGTACCTGCGCACGGTCTGGGGTGGCGCGGTGCTGATTCCTCTTTTGTTCCTGCTCTACCTGTGTTTTGCGCGGCTTGTCCGCTTCCGCATCCCCCGGCCCCTGGGGCAGGTCCTGGGGACGGCGCAGCTCTACGTCTCGCTGGCCTTCATGCTGGGCATCGCCCGACACGTGGGCTGGAACCCGGCGTGGAGCTTCTTCGAGCCGGGCGAGGTGGGGCGGGTGCTGGCACGCCTCTTCGTCCTGAACCTGGGGATGCTGGGCGCCCTTTTGGCGGCGGCGGCCTCATTCCTGCTGGCAGCCTTCTTCTTCGGCTCCCGGCTCCTGGCGCTGTTCGTGGCTTCCCTGCCCGTGGGAGCCCCGGAGGAGCCCCGTTCTGGCGAGGCGGACGCCGCCTCCGGCCGGGAGCAGCCTCCCTCGCCCTCCTTCCCGGCCCGGCAGGCCGCCGCCCGGTCCGAGGTTTACGCCGAGCAGGTAGGGAAGGTCCACCCCCTCCACGACGCCCTGCTCTCCGCGGAAGCGCAGGCGCCGGAGGACGGGGCGCGCCTGGTGCGTCACACCTCCCCCGGCGGCGTCCCCTTCGACCCCCTGACGCCGGTCACCCCGAACGGCCTTGCGGGCCAGGGCTTCGCGCCGGAACCTCTCCGGATGCCCCAGGGGCAGGGTGAGGACGCTCCGGCCCCTCCGGACGATTCCTCCTTCGTGCCCGCCGGGCCGAAGGAGGTCGAATCCCCGATTTCGACGCCCTCCCTGCAGCGGGGCGCGGACGTCCCCGGCGCGGAGCCGCCGGCGGTTGACGAAGCGTCGGAGGTTCCGGCGGAGCCGTCGGCCTTCGACCGGCCCCCTTCCGCAGCGCCGGATGGGGCTGAGCCCTCCCATGAGGCGCCCCACGGCGGCGTCTCGGAGGCGGCTCAGCCCAAAAGGACGACGGTGGAGATCCTGGACGACCTCCTTTCCTCTTTGGAGGCCGGGGCCTTCTCCGCGCGTCCGGACCTGCTGAAGCCCCTGGACGACGAGGTTCCGCCCCCTGCGGCCGAACCGCAGGAGGTGCCCCTTCAGCAAGGCGGCCCGGCGGGGACGCCGGAGGAGCCGGCCGCGTCCGCTGCACCGCAGACAGCGCCTCCAGCTCCGCCTCAGCCCCCACAGGACCCTGCGCCTCGGGCGGCGAGCGCCTCGGAGGGTACCGGGGGGGCTTCGGGGGCGCGGGACCGCGATACGGCGCAGGAGCACGACGGACGGGACACGGCCCTTCAGGCGGAGGTCCCGGAGGTGGTGTTGCCTGAGGAAGTCGAAGAGAGGCGCTCTCTGGAGGGGGTCTTTCCGCCGCAGCTGGACCTCTTCGGCCCCCCGGTGGAGGACGTGGCGGACCAGAAGGCCACGGCGGCGGCGGCGGCCCAGGGGGAGGTCATCGTCGAGACGCTGAAGAACTTCGGCATCACCGCCTCCATCGCCCACATCGTGATCGGTCCGTCGGTGGTCCAGTTTCAGATCGAATTGGCTCCCGGCACCAAGGTCAACAAGGTGGCGGGGCTGGCCAACGACCTGACGATGGCCCTGGCCGTCGTCTCCGTCCGGGTGGAGGCTCCCATCCTGGGGCAGCACTACGTGGGCATCGAGATCCCCAATTCAAAACGCCGGGGCATCCCCCTGCGGATGGCGATGGAGTCCCCGGAGTTCGCGGAGTGCCAGGCCGTGCTGCCGCTGCAGATGGGGATGCAGGTGGACTCCAGCTTCCTGGTCTGCGGGTTGGAGGACATGCCCCACCTGCTCGTGGCGGGGACCACGGGGTCGGGCAAGAGCGTGTTCGTCAACGCCTGCATCCTGGGGATGTGTTCGCGCCGCACGCCGGACGAGCTGAAGCTGATCCTGGTGGACCCGAAGCACGTGGAGTTCGCCATCTACGAGGGGCTGCCCCACCTCCTGGCCCGGCCCATCTCCGACTCACGCAAGGCCATCGACGCCCTGACCTGGGCCGTTCAGGAGATGGAGACCCGGACGGAGAACTTCGCGCGGGCACGGGTGCGCAGCCTGGCCCCCTACAACGAGAAGGTGCTGCCGAAAGACCGGTACCCGAACATCGTGGTGGTGGTGGACGAGTTGGCGGACCTCATGTACACCGCGGGCAAGGAGGTGGAGGGCCTCATCGCCCGCCTGGCCCAGAAGTCGCGGGCGGCGGGCATCCACCTGATCCTCGCCACCCAGCGCCCCTCGGTGGACGTGATCACGGGGCTGATCAAGGCGAACGTGCCTGCGCGAGTGGCCTTTGCCGTGCCGTCCCAGACGGACTCCCGCACCATCATCGACGCGGGGGGTGCGGACAAGCTGCTGGGCAAGGGGGACATGCTGTTCCGCAGCACGCGCTTCCCCCGTCCCCTCCGCCTTCAGTCGCCCTTCATCACGGAGGAGCGCACGCTGGACTTCGTGGAGTACATGAAGGGCGTGTTCGGCCTGCCGGACTACATCGAGTTCGCGGACAGCAACGGTGGCGGGGGCGGCGACGGCCGCGGCGGCAACGGCGCCGTGGACGACCCCAAGATGGAGGAGGCCATCCGCACGGTGATGGAGACGGGCATCACCTCCGCCAGCGGACTGCAGAGGCTCTTGAGCATCGGATACCCCAAGGCGGGCCGCCTCATCACCGCGATGGAGCAGCTGGGCATCGTGGGGCCGCAGACGCCCAACAGCACGAAGCCCCGGCAGATCCTGCTGGACGAGGAGAGCGCCTTCGAGGCGCTGGAGCGCGCCAGGACCGGGGGAATCTTCGACGAGGACTGATCGCGCCCACCGCTGCGGCCGAGGCCTTGTGATATAATGGAACGACCGGGGTTTTATGACCCCGCGACGGTTTGTGTTTCAACGGTTTTAATTTTTGGGGGGAGGTTTTTTCTATGGCTAAGGCGAAAGTGGATTCCGGTACGTGCGTTGGGTGCGAGTCCTGCGTTGGGGCGTGCCCCGTCTCCGCCATCTCGATGACGGACGGACACGCGCAGGTGGACGAGGGCAAGTGCGTCGAGTGCGGCAGCTGCGTCTCGACCTGCCCGGTCAGCGCCATCTCTCAGTAGCCTGTTTGAGGCAGCTTCGTTCGACGGGGGCGACCCCGTCGTTTTTTTATGCCCCGGCGCTTAAGTTTTTCTCCTCAGCGCCGATAAAAGGTAGTGTAACGGCTTGACTTGCGGGGAGGTCGGGGCCGGTGCAGCCCGCCCTCGGAGTGGACCTCCTCCGACCGTTTTTTTGAGGGATGTGGTACACTTAATACAGAGCTTTTTTCATGGTTTGTGGTCGCTCTGCGCGCTCTTTCGGTGTGGACCAGGATGGTCTTTGGAGGCTTTTTAGAACTTTGGGAGACGGGACAGGATGGCCCGTCTGCAGGAGGTTATGACACTTATGAGGATCTACCACAACGTACCGGCGCTTTTCGCTTACAACGCACTGAACAACACTAACAGGTCGCTTCAGAAGTCCATTCAGACCCTCTCCACGGGCCTGCGCATCAACAGCGCGGCGGACGACGCCGCGGGGCTGGCCATCAGCGAGAAGATGCGGGCCCAGATCAGCGGCATGAACATGGCGATCCGCAACGCGGAGGACGGCGTCTCCATGCTGCAGACGGCGGAGGGCGCCCTGGCCTCGACGCACAGCATCCTTCAGCGCATGAGGGAGCTTGCGGTGCAGGCGGCCAACGACACCCTGACCCAGCAGGACCGGGAGTACATTCAGCTCGAGGTCGATCAGCTGAAGGACGAGATCAACCGCATCTCCACCGCCACTCAATTCAACAACAAGAAGCTCCTGGACGGCACGTCGGCGGGCATCTGGTCCTCCACGGACCTGGCCACGAAGGCGTACATCCGCGGCTCCCTGCGGGAGATCGACCAGTTCGGCCAGAAGAGCGCCTTCGAGGGCAACTACAAGATCAGCATCACCGCCACGCCGGGGCAGGCCGAGGCCAAGAAGACGGACATCTTCAGAATCAAGCACCCGAACGTCACGATGGGCGTCAGCCTGAACGACAAGGCAGGAGCCTCCGCTCTACGGGTAGACAATCTGCCCGCAGGGACGTACACGATGAGGACACTGAATACTGCGGCAAATAGTGATATTGCCAAGACGGGAAGCTATGGTATACCAGCTGATCTTTACACCCATAAGTTGGAATCAAGAGTGGTTCAGGCAGGAGCTGCAGGAACTGCAGGGAATATCGAGGACTATAACGGAAAAACGCTGACAGTCGAATTGGATGGCGTTTCAAAGACGATAACATTTGCCACCACTGCCACTACGACTGTTGCGGATTTTTTGGCGCAGATTAACGCTGGCCTTCCGGAGGGGGTCAAAGCGACGGAAGCGGGCGGGAAGATCACCTTGACGTACACGGGGCCTAAGTCAACTACGGGCATCCTCAAGGTTTCGGGAACCTCGATTACCCCCGTTGGCGGAGGAGGGGAGCCCAAGGCAGCCCTTTTTGCTACGGCGGCCTCCGCTGCTCCCACCGGTCCTGTCCCGCCTCTGAATGCGGAGATGGGCGCCACGCCAGCCAACCTCACGGGCAACGCCAGCGTGCTGCTGGAGGTGGTATCGGTCAACGAGAAGGCTAAGAGCGTGACCTTCAAGGGGACGGCCAATATCCTCATGGAGGACGGTACCGTTAAGAACGTCGTGAAGGATAATATCGTCATGTCTGAGGGAACGCCGATTGACCTCAAAGATTTGGGCCTGGGTACGGATTCGCTGAAGATGACCCTTAATGCGGCGGCAGGGTTCAAGGTGGGCGGTAAGATCGTCTACAACGTGACGAAGAAGGCCGCTGCAAACGCTCAGACGGTGGAGATCGAAGGGCAGCAGACGGAAACGTGGCCCTACAAATGGGGTGGTTCGGTTTCCGATGCTACCTTGAAGTTTGGCCTGGACGCGGAGAAGGTGAAGGAGAAGGAGCTGCACTTCCGGAACTTCTACCTCAACGACAAGAACGGCACGGTCTACGAGGGCGACATCGTCCTGACCACCAACAAGACCGCGATGACGGCGGACAAGACGCTGGCCACGTTCGAGGCGGCCTACGTCGGGCAGGTGGCCAAGAGCGACGTGAAGCTGCGGGACCTGGAGAAGTTCTGGACCACCCAGGGCGTCTTCATGCTGACGGACCCCCAGACGATCACCATCTCCCAGGGGGACGGCAAGAGCACCAAGATCACGCTCCATGCCACGGACACGCTGGGCGAGCTGCGCAGCAAGCTGAACGACGCCATCGCCAACGGCCTGGGACAGGCCCGCTTCGCCGTCAGCAACGCCAACGACTTCGTGACGTTCGTGGGCAAGGGCACGGAGAAGGACTACGGCCTTGAGACGGTGCCGGGGACCTTCATCATCCGCTCCCTGGTGGCCGGGGCGGCGGGCCGCCTCTCCTTCAGTGGCAACGAGGACCTGGTCAACGCCCTTTCCCTGAACGTGGTGCAGGAGGCGAAGGAGAACTCCTTCACGGCCTCCGTGTACGACGCCCACACGGGCGCGACGATCGCGAGCAACGTGAAGGTGTCCGGCAACCAGCTCATCGGCGTGATCCATAAGAACGTGGACGTGGAGTTCGATCCCATGGCCAACATCAAGGTGACCTGGAACGAGAACCTGCGGAACTTCGTCCTGTCCGCGGACGGGACGCCCTACGAGACGGTGCTGCATATCGTGGACAACAGCACGATCTTCCAGGTGGGGGCAAACGAGGGCGAGGACCTGGCGATCGACATCGGGAACATGGGGGCGAACGCCCTGGGCGTTACCCGCGTCATCGTGACGGACCGCGGGTCCGCCACGCGGGCCATCACCATCCTGGACACGGCCATCGGAAAGGTTTCCACGCAGCGCGCCAAGATTGGCGCCTACCAGAACTCGCTGGAACACACGGTGTCGAACCTGACCACCACCAGCACGAACCTGACGGCGGCGGAGAGCCGCATCCGGGATGCGGACATGGCCAAGGCCATGATGGAGTTTGTGAAGCTTCAGGTCCTGAACCAGTCCGGGACCTCGATGCTGGCTCAGGCGAACCAGCTTCCCCAGAACGTCTTGAGCCTCTTGAGGTCTTGAGGTAACCTGCAAAAAAACCGCTCGACAAAAGGCCCCCCGGCTACCGACCGGGGGGCCTTTTCGTGCCAACGCTGCTCTTGAATTGATGGAACGGGGGTGCCGGAGGGCCTCTTCCGTTTAGCTCCCCTTCAGGGCCTCGACCTCGTCGAGGGAAAGACGGGTGAAGCGCGCGACGGAAGCCGGAGACATCCCCTCCCGCAGCATGGCGCGCGCCGTCTCCTGTCTGCCAAGCAGTTTGCCTTTAGCCTCGCCCTTAGCTTCACCCTTGGCCTCACCTTCGGCTATACCTTTAGCCCAGCCTTTAGCCTCACCTTTAGCTACGCCCTCAGCTCTG
>NC_021038.1:2467810-2474348 GCF_000210715.1 Fretibacterium fastidiosum | reverse complement strand
GTCGTCCTCGACCCGCTTTCTTCAGTCCGCTCTTGCCTCCCGACGGAGGCGCGTTTTCTTCGGTGTCCTACTCCACGCGCAACCGCCCCGTCCCGGCCTCCAGGGAGCCGATGACGGCCGTGCGTTCAAAGCCGTGCCGGCGGGCCAGGGCGGACAGCTCCTCTGTCCGGTCCGGGGACACGGCCAGCAACAGCCCTCCTGAAGTCTGGGCGTCGTAGAGCATGTCGACGGCGGAGCGGTCAAAATCCCCGGAGAGGTCAACCTGGGGTTCGTAGGCGGCCCGGTTGCGGTACGCTCCCTCGGGCACCAGCCCCATGTCCGCCAGCTCCCTGACCCCTGTGATGACCGGCAGGTCCTCAAGGGACAGGCAACAGTCCACCGTGCCGTCGCTCAGCATGTCCAAAACGTGCCCGGCCAGGCCGAAGCCGGTCACGTCCGTGCAGGCGTGGACGGCCTGATGCAGACTATCCGGCATGTGGAGGGGCAGGGCGTTGAGGGTCCTCATCCAGTGAACGGCCTCATTGATCGTCTCCTGCCTTTCGATCATGTCCGCCTTGATGGCCGTCGCAGCGATTCCTGTGCCCACGGGCTTCGTCAGGACCAGCCTGTCGCCGGGCCGGCCGCCGACGGTGCGCCACATTCGATCGCGCTCCACTTCGCCGTAGACCACAAGGCCGTACTTCGGTTCATCATCCTGAACGCTGTGTCCGCCAACGAGGAAGGCCCCGGCGGCTCGTGTCCGGTCGAAGCCTCCCTCCAGGATGCGCTTCAGCACGTCCAATTCGAGAACTTTTGTTGGAAAACCCACCACGTTCAACGCCACGATGGGACGTCCTCCCATGGCGAAGACGTCGCTGATGGAGTTTGCTGCGGCGATCTGCCCCCAGGTGTAGGGGTCGTCAACGATGGGGGTGATGAAGTCCACCGTCAGGACCCCAAGCCGCCGTTCGTCCAGAATCCAGAGCGCGGCGTCCTCTCCGCCTCCCCAGGAGGCCAGGACGCGGTCGCTCTCCACCTGCGGGATGTCCGCCAAAACTTGAGCCAGGTCCGCCGGACCTATCTTTGCCGCTCACCCGCTGCAGTGGGACATCTCCGTCAGCCGCTTCTTGTGGGCCTGCCCTCCCGCTCCGCCGTTCACGTTGTCGCTCATTGTAAACCCCTCCGCCTCTCAATTCCTCGAAAATGGACGCCGACGCCTGCTCCTCACTCGGTCATTCGCCCTCCACGTCGTCACAGAGGTTCTGGCCCAGCAGGCGCTCCAGCTCGCGGGGGCCGGCGGCGAGGGGCAACAGCAACATCAGCTTGACGACGAGGGCTTCCCGCGTCATGTCGCGGGCACCGATGGCTCCCAGGTCCATGACCTTCTCTCCCACCTCGTAAACCCCAAGATCCGTGCCGCCGAACAACGCCTGGGTGCGCACGACGATGGGAACGCCGGCTCGGATGCCGCGGTCGATGGAGGGCAGGAGGTTTTCGCCGGTGAAGGGGACGCCTCCCAGACCGAAGCCCTCGAGAACGAGGGCAGCGGGTCTGGCGTCCAGGATGGCGTCCAGAAGGCGGACGGGCATCCCCGGAAAGATGGGCAGGATCGCGACGTTGCGCTCAAGGGCGGGGAGAGGGGAGCCCCCCCATGGCCGGGAAGGGGAGAGCTTCGGCCTCTTCGAGCTAAGCCATGGGATCTTGTACTGGCCGCGGTCCCTCATCTCTCCCAGCAGGGGATAGTCCACGCTGACGAAGGCGTGCCTGCGGCGGCTGTCCGCCTTGGCGGCACGGGGGCCGTGGATGAGGACGTCGTCGAAAACGACGGCCACGCCCTGCCTCCGATACAGGGCCAACTGCATGGACATCTGCACGGCGGTGTAGAGGTTGTCCGCCGCGTCGCTGTCCCGGGCTTCTGGAGCCAGCATGGAGCCGGTGAGGACGACGGGAATGGGCACGTCCGGCAGCAGGTAGGAGAGGGCCGATGCGGTCCATGCCATCGTGTCCGTGCCGTGCAGCAGGATGACGGCGTCGCAGTCCGACGCGCTTTGACGAATGTGTTGAACCATGGCGAACCAGTCATCCGGCTGCATGTTGGAGCTGTCCTTCGACATCAGGTCAACGACCCTGATGTCGTGCTCAAAGCCCTCAAGTGCCGGGCAGAGGTTGACGAGCTCTCTTCCCGAGAGCTTCGGCCGCAGGCCGTCCTCCGAGGGGGCTGAGGCGATGGTGCCGCCGGTCGTGAAAAGCGTGAACTTCATGGTGAGCCTCCAGAATATCATCATCTTGCAAGGTATCTTCGCGGGGTCGGTGCCCTCGTCGTCGCCCTGCGATGAGAAGTGTAATGGAACGGCTCATTTTTTTTCAGCGCAAAAGTACGCGCGCAGGAGATTTTGAAACGATTTTTGATTTTTTCATTGACAAAGTTTTTGGGAGCGGAGTATAATGTCCTTCGTTTGTTGGTGAGTTGGCCGAGAGGCTGAAGGCACTCGCCTGCTAAGCGAGTATAGGGGCTAAAACCTCTATCGAGAGTTCGAATCTCTCACTCACCGCCAGGATTTTACCCGATTTATCGGGTGAGAGTTGTACGCGGCAGTAGCTCAGCTGGATAGAGCGAAGGCCTACGGAGCCTTAGGTCGTGGGTTCGAATCCTGCCTGCCGCGCCAGTCAACAATCCGGCATAGTCCGGTTACGTTTAAAACCCCGCTCAAAAGCGGGGTTTTTACGTTTTGACAGCCCGCCACAATCCGGTTAATATTGTCTCTATCCGACGCATAACCGTACCTATTCCCGTACCACTCCTCTCGATAGGACCGGGAAAAACGCTTCTGTGGTACGGTCGTGCTGAAGACAGGAGGTGGCTGGATTGGCGCTCACGGAGACCGCCATCAAGGCGGCAAAGCCGAAGGACAAGCCCTACATGCTGCGGGACGACCGGGGGCTCTGGCTGCTTATTGTCCCAGGCGGCGGGAAGTACTGGCGGTTGCGGTATTGGGTTGAGGGGAAGGAGAAGAAGGTATCTTTGGGGACCTACCCCTCCGTCACCCTCAGGGAGGCGCGAGAACGGCGCGACACGCTTCACAAATCACGAGCCGAGGGGGTTAACCCTGCTGAGGCGATGAGGGGCAGGAAGAGCCCTTCTGAATCGACCTTCGGGCACATGGCGCGGGAGTGGCTGGACAAGCAAATCCGGGGGGTCTGTACGCCGAAGTATGCCCGCGACGTATTAAGCCGATTGGAGCGTTTAATCTTTCCGGTTCTCGGAGAGCGAGATATCCGCGAGATAACGGCCCCCGATCTGCTGCGCGTCTTTCGGGATATCGAAGATCAGGATAAGGTCTATTCGGCCCATCAGGTCTCCAGTTATTGCAGCCGAATCTTTCGGTACGCCGTCGCCACCGGGAGAGCGGAGCGCGACCCTACCGCCGATCTGCGCGGAGCCTTGCAGCCCTACAAGGTGGAGCATCGGGCGGCCCTGATCGACCCCAGCAAGATCGTCCAGCTGGTGCGGGCCATGAACGACTTCGATGGGACGCCTGTGGTGCGGGCGGCTCTCTGGTTCTCCGCCTACACCTTCGCCCGTCCGGGGGAGGTCCGCAAGGCGGAATGGACGGAGATCGATCTGGAGGTGGCTGAGTGGCGGATCCCCGCCGAGAAGATGAAGATGCGCAGGCCCCATATCGTGCCCCTGGCGAGGCAGGTGGTGCGGCTGCTGTCGGACCTGCGCGGACTGACCGGGCGCGGCGTCTACGTCTTCCCCAGCCTGCGGTCTGCGAAGGGGACCGTCCCCATGAGCGAGAACACGGTGCTGTACGCTCTGCGGCGGATGGGGTTTGACGCCACCGAGATGACGGCACACGGGTTCCGGGGGATGGCCAGCACGCGGCTGAACGAGATGGGCTGGGCACCGGACGTGATCGAGCGTCAGCTGGCGCACCTGGACGCGAACAAAGTTCGCGCCGCTTACAACCATGCGGAGTATCTGGCTGAGCGGCGCGAGGTGATGCAGGCCTGGGCAGATTGGCTGGAGGGGTTGGGATAAGGCGTAGATATTCTTATCTCGCCTCAGTGCCCCTTTTGTCCCTGTGTCGCGAGTTAGTGCGGGCAGTGAAGAAGCCATGGCGAAAAGTAAGCGCAGAACAAGAGGATAATCAACAAAGCATTTGTAAAAAGATATTGCCACCAAACGATGCTTAAGGGCTTATTGATGAGACGCCCAACGAAGTACATCAGGAGAAAAAGCGTATTCATCAGTGTTAAGCCGCAGAGAATAATGATGGACGCAAGACGCGACAACGAGGTTTCTGCTATATTGGCGATAGCACCGGACAGGTACCCGCTACCCGTAGAAAACGCAATAACAATAGCCGCAAAGATTCCCAGGATAGCTATGTATTCCTCCTGTTGGTTCTCCAGCTTCCTTGCCGTGTCTTTTTGTTGGGCCTGTGTTTCTTTGACGCTGTCTCTCAACTGATTTGTTTCGATTTTTGCTGCTTGAACGTCAGCGAGGATTTCTCCGCCGAAAGTGTTTATATTCAGTGCATCAATGTATGAAAAGCGTGCGATATCCAAGCTCACGTGATCATGCAACTTCTTGAGATTGTCACCGATATCGATGATCTCACCCAAACTATTGGTATTTAAAGGTTTGTATCTTTTCCTTAGCTCCGACAAGTTTTCCCCAAGAATATCTATGACACCAGGAGTATCTCCCTGTTTTATCTCTGCCAATACGCTGAAGATATCAGAATAGAAGTGTCGAAAGGGTGGGTTGGTATTCTGCGTTTGGTACAAGCCCTCCAGTCTGCGACACATCTTTGAAAACTCGTCCTTCTTCTTAAGCGATATCCGAGTTGATGCCAACGCACGAAGGATATTGCGAAACTCCTCCCTCTGCTGTTCTTCCTCCGCGATGTTCAATGTTATCCAGCCACCTTTATGAGGTCAGGGGGAATGACCTTACGATTCCCTGCCCCATCCTGATAAATTTGATCCCAGGCCCCATTCTTACGATGCGTATCTTCTACCAGATCCCAGGGCGGGAGAACCCGCTTTGCTTCCACAATAGGGTCAATGCGTGCCCTATCCTTTGCTTCAATGGTAATGCCCTCGTAAGCCGTTGTGATGGACATAGAGCCAAAAATGCAAAAATGATAGTACACAGCAGGGACGACGGGGCCAAAAGGCCACGCCTCAATGGCATCAAGGAAAGCAAATTCACCGCGGCACAAAAAGTCTTTCTGGATGAAGTATAGAATCTTCTGGAGCTGCAGATTGCTTATTGCACAGCTATCTTTAACGCACTTAGTAACTATGTATTTTGCAAGATCAAGAGCAATCATAATGCAGGCCTCCCTTCTTTTAGATACAACTTACATATAAATTTTATCTGAGAAATTCAAAAAAGACAAGAGGCTT
This sequence comes from Fretibacterium fastidiosum, assembly GCF_000210715.1. Lineage (GTDB taxonomy): Bacteria > Synergistota > Synergistia > Synergistales > Aminobacteriaceae > Fretibacterium > Fretibacterium fastidiosum. The sequence continues at coordinate 2,468,951 of NC_021038.1, read as the reverse complement.
ATCCACAGGAGAGGTGGTATCCAGTAGGTCGTGTACTGCCCCCGCCGCCGAGAGAGCGAGGCGCTTGGGCGTCATCAGCTTGGGAGGGGTCTTCGATAAGCGTCTTTGCGGTGCGATACTCGAACGACAAAGACGGTCAAAACGTTATCCTGTATCTCATAAAAGCACGCGATAACGTCCAACCCGGATTCGCCAGAGATCATAGGGGCCCTGTAATTTCCGCGCTCCCTCAGGGCGGGGGTTGTGCTCCAAGAGCGAAAGAGCCTCCAATATTCGAGACTGCAAGGAGCTTTCGAGGTCCAAAAGCTCCTTTTCGGCACTCTTTTTGAATACGACAGAGAATTGAGGCATCAGGACAGCCCCAATTTTTCTCTGACCTCCGCCAAAGGGATCGTCGTTTCCTCCCTGCGCTCAAGGTAACAGGCGATGTCCTCTTCGTCCTCACGCTCCTCAATCGAACGCAGAAAGGCGATATAGTCCACTGCACTCGCCAGGGAGTCCTCCGATAACTCCTCCAGCATCCGGACAGCAGCCCTTTGGATCTGCGTCAATGAAAGCGGCATTCTGGCATCTCCTTTCTCTCGGCGCCACCTGGGCGCTTGGGCATGGGGCTCATTATTCTTCCCAAGGCGGGATTATGGCGTGGCTAGAGCGGCTCAGAGATCAAGCGAGCTGGCGTTCTACACAGTCCTCTGTGTGCCCCTTCCTCCAGCTTGGGTTAATAAGCCCTGTAAATTCTGTGACAGGCGCACTGTCCAAATGGCGCGACGTTCTTTCAGGAACTGATCGTAAGACTTCATCTCCCAAATGTTGGGTTCTCCCTCTCTGGGGGAAGGAATGCCGTGCAATCTCAAATAATCATCATTGCATTGTGCAAAGTAATCTTTGGGAAGCGAATCTCCCTTTGTCAAATTATCTTGTGGGTCCAAAAGCTCGCAGTTCAAAATGCGGTCGCGGGCATCCTGGAGGTATTTCAATCTACCGTTCTCCCGGATTCTTTTCAACCTGCTGTCAGGAAAAATATGGTCTTTGGCCGTCATCTTGTCTGGATTATAGCCAGCTTCCCCCATATAAAACAAATGGAGCACAAGGTCCGCCAAGGAGTCTCTCATGCTGATATCCAAGATATCATCAATACTTA
>NC_021038.1:2459127-2466793 GCF_000210715.1 Fretibacterium fastidiosum | reverse complement strand
GAGGGAGAAAAATTCCCCCGTTATTGTCCTGGTTAATGTTTTTCAAAACGTTCTCTATCGTATCCTGAACAAGCGCCATGATTGCCACCCTTCCCTGCTCTAACTCACCACAGTCCCGTCACACGTTCCGCCTCCCGTCACACGTTCCGCCTTTGGAAGCCGCAGCAGAACCTTCCCCGGTTTGTCCCGTGCAATGCTGGCGGAGCGATGCTGTCTACTTATCCCCATAATGAGTGCGGCACTGCACAATCTCGATCGTATCGTTCAAGACGCGATAAACCAGACGGTTCTTCTCGTCAATACGGCGGCTCCAATACCCGGAGTAATTTCCGATCAAAGGCTCCGGGTTCCCGATGCCGTCATAACCGTTGCGTTCAATGTCCGTAATCAGCTTATTGATGCGGCGGAGGGTTTTCTTGTCCTGCTCGAGCCATATAGAGATAATCTTCCCAGGCTCTTTCGTCCCATGGCTTTTTCATCTTTCGTCATTCGCAGTTTATAAGCTCATGAGTAACTCCCTTCCCCGCCTTCATATCGTTGATTGCTTCCAGAAGCAGCTTCTGATTGTGCTCGTTATAAAAAGCGTCGTGCGAGAGTTCCTCGATACGCCGGTTCAAGTCTTCCCTTATGGACGCCTGAACGGTCATCACATCTATCACCCTCCTCATAAAATCTTATAAAATTTACCTTAACGCGCTTCCCCTCGTATTATGCGGACTGCTCAGCTCCACCGGAGTGAGGCGAGTCGGAGAACTCTTTCTTCAAGCTGTCGGTCATCATGGCCACAACCAATTTTTCAAACAACGCATAGCCCTCAGGGGTTGCGGGAAGCTCTAGGCGTTCACCATCAGGCCGCTCATAGATAAGACGAGCTACCGCCTCGGAGTCTCCGAGGGTGCTATGTTCTGATGTTACAAGAGAAGACTCATTCCCATCGGTCCCTACCAATTCCAATAATCTGCTCGTGTAACGTTTAGGGTTGTCCGTCTCGCCGAGGAGATAGGCCGTTGTGGTGTCGAGGGCCTGGGCTAGTTTTTGAATTGAGCGCGCAGGAGAAGATCGCCCATTTTCCCACCGCCAAATGGTATTGACATCGACCCCGATTATTTGGGCGAGGTCACCTTGTGATAATCCCCTTAGGTCCCTTAACGTTTTTACCCTGTCAGATATTTTCATAACCTTCACCCTAACAAAAAGTCTACAAGAGTGCAGGGACTAATACAATAGACAAATATAAAGGATATTGACTGCATAAATGCAGCCTACCCTCTTGACATCTGCATATATGAAGGTATAATGCAGATAAAGAAAGGAGGGAGGCTTCTTGAAATTTCTAAAGGCCATAAGAGAAAAAGCAGGTCTATCTCAGAAAAAGCTGGCTGGAAAACTCGGCGTAGACGAAAACTCTGTGTGGCGGTGGGAAGCTGGGAGAGCTTACCCTTCTGTGGATTTGGGGAAGCAAATTGCAGAGTTATTGGGTGTTTCTGTTGATGAGCTGCTGTACGGCCCCCAGTCGAAGGAGTGGCGGATCGAGGTTGTTTTCCGAAGGGAGGAGGATTGGGAGATGAATACGGTGGATATGTCGGCAAGCGCTCCGAACCTGTTCTTGGTGCAGGTTGGGATGGAGAAGATCGGCTTGAACCTGGTGGGCGACCCGGCGGACGAGGCTGAGCTGGACGGGCTTTGGGACAAGGCGAAACCACAGATTCTGAAGATGATCGCCATGCGGCGCGAGCTGGGACAGCTGGGCATTGAGGCGATCTCCGAGCCGAAGGGACCGGTCCGGTTCGACCTGCGGCCCCGGAGATGATGCGGGACGAGTATTTCACCGCCGCCGAAGTGCAGGGGGGAAGGAGGCGGGGGCGTGAGGGCAGCCTCCCCAGCAATTTGACAAGTGAATAGCAGGTTTTGAAGGCAACAAAAGAGCCCCCAGGGAGGCTCACTTATAGGCATCTCCTCTGGGAGCCACGGCAACCACGACGATGACGAGCCTGTCCTGCTCTACGCGGAAAATGACCCGCCAGCCTCCGACGCGAAGATGCCACTCCGGTCGGGCTTTTAAGGGTTTGACATCAAGCCCCGAATCGTAGGGGCCGCCTGTAAGGCGCTTGATAGAACTCCATAGACGATCCCTCTGCTTTTTGGGAATCGATTCAAGGGCCTTCAGGGCCTCTTTGGAGATGATGAGCTGCCAGCAGCTCATGGTAAGGCCATCAGTCGGCGCTCAGCCTCTTCCAAGGTACAGAACTCGTTCGCGTCGATCTGGGCGTTGGAGGTTTCAAGCTGCCGGAGTTCGTCAGGGGTCAACGGTTCATCGTCAACATCCAGTAGGCGACGGACAAAATCCACGACCAAGGGCGTTTGCCTGTCCGGGAGTTGGTCTATAAGGCGGTACAGGGCTTCCCGTTCAGCAACTTGGGCAAGGGTCATGATCATCCTCTCCTTTCAGGGAGATTATAACAAAAGGGGCGTGGGGAATGTGAGGGGGAAAGAGACAGTGCAGTTTACGGCGAGGCTCCCCTTTGAAACGCACCGCAAACTGCGTTTTTTGGCTGCCGACCGGAACATCTCTTTGAACGAGGCCCTCAATCAGTTTCTCTTGGAGGCAATGGAAGGATGCCGTGTTTCTGTTCCCAGCGAGCTACTAAGTCCTGAACCGCCTCGGTGATGAGGTCGTTCTTTGAGATGTTCCTGAAGGCTGCCAAGACGCGGGCTTTGGTGTGGACGTCATCCGGGAGACGCAAAGTTAACTGAGACACGTCCAATCACTCCAATCAATCATAGCGTTATTGGCACTATAACGATATTGGGGTGGCATATTCAGTATCAAAGAATTAATGACAGTATGCGGGAGAGGGGAGGATGGCATGGAAGGTGTGAGGATCAGTCAAACGCGCTGGCCGGTGGAGTTGTACGAGTGGATACGGGAGCGGGCGCACGAGCGGAGGCAGAGCATCAACCGGACGGTGGTTGAGCTGGCGGAGCGGGTAAGGGAGGAGGCAAAAGCATGAGCATGGTGCGGGCTCTCCGCAAGGCGATGCGGAGGAACAGGCAGCAGTTTGGGATGTTCTTCGGGGTTTCGCCGGAGATGGTTCGGGAGTTAGGAGGTGTTTCTACATGGAGGGTGAGTTGACCGTGCGGCTGAGTCCGAAGGATATCAACGCAATAGCGGACCGGGTTTGTGAAAAGATGCTCCCCGCCCTGCGCGTGCCGGAGCCCGCCGCGAGCCCGGAAGACCTGATGACCGCCAAAGAGGTGCAGGCGTTCCTGAAGATCAAGCCGAGCGCCTTCTACGAGTGGCTCAAGAACAAGACGATCCCGGAGGGGGTTCGCATAGGGCCGAAGGAGCGTCGGTGGGCACGCGGGGATATCTTGAGCCTTGTGAAGAAGAGGGAGGAGCCGGCATGAAGTGGACGTGGCCGTACATCCTGCAGCAGGTATTCATGGGGCTGGCGTGGTGTTTTGTCGTCTGGGCGGCATGGGCGGAGATCCGGGAAATTTTTGCAGAGAAGGCCGCCCTCGCGGACGGCCCCGAAAAAGAAAAACCAGAGCAGTGACGGGGGTGACGGCCCCCTGCCGCTCATTATAGCAAACGAGGGCAGAGCATGCAGGACATCGAAGAGGGCAGGATGCGCGTCCTGGCCGGGGACGAAATGATGCAGGATATCGACGGACGTCATCTCGTCGTCTACGCCGCGTTCCTGGACGGCGCTGAAGTGGACTATGACAAAGAATAAGGGGGAAACGATGCGTAGAGTCTACATCGCGCATCCGTTGCGCGGAGAGCGGCTGGACATCGCGGAAATGGAGCGGAACGTTTCGCGCGTTACGGAGATCTGCCGGCATGTGGCCGAGGAGCATCCGGACGTGCTGATCCTCTCGCCCATCCATGCTTTTGACTTCGTGTCCCCGCTGGGACCGCAGGACTGGGTGATGCGGCAGTGTCTCGCGCTGCTGGACGTCGCCGACGAGCTGTGGGCCTTCGGGGACTGGGAGCGCTCGGAGGGGTGCCGCATGGAGGTGGCGCACGCACGGGCGATGGAGAAGCCTGTTGTCTTCAAGGACAGGGCGGAGGACGTGAGACCGTATGGGGCGGGCGAATCTGAGGAGACGTCGTAACCATCTGGGCCTGACGCTGAAGGAGCTGGGGAAAGAGTGCGGGATGTCGCCCAGCTACATTTCCGAACTGGAGCGCGGGGTCTACGGGGGCGGGGAGGCGCTGGAAACGCAGGAGCGCATTCTGGCGGTCCTGACGGACCTTGACATGAAGCAGAGGGCGTCCACGATGTGGCACTCCAGACCGGAGCGGAAGTTCGAGCCCGGCAGAGCATACCTGGTGGAGGATCAGCCGCTGCGGTACCTCCGCAAGGAGGGGAAGCATCATCTGTTCAGAGGTCCGGGCGGCGGATGGCTGACGGCGTTCACGGACGCACAATTCGTCGGAGTGACCATCCGGGAGATAAAGCGAAGGAGGCAAAGCGTTGAACAGGCCGACAGGGTTTGAGATCGAGGACTCCTTTGTTCGCTGGCTCTGCGACCTGGGAATCCCGCCGGCCGAGGGAGAGCGCCTTACCCTGGACGGGCAGAAGCACCGCTACAGGGTCGTCGGGGACCGTGGCACGACACGAAACGGCGAATACTGCATCTATTGCGACGAACGGCCCGCCGGCTGGGCGAAGAGTTGGAGCGCAAAGCATGGCGTGGAGTACGCCGTGTGGACGTACTACCAGCCCGGGGATTCGCCCTGGAGCGACGAGGAAAAACGCGAGTACGTGAAGCGCATGGAGGCGCAGCGCGCCGCGGCCGCACGGCAGAAGGAGCTGGAGCGGGCGAAGGCGAGCGCGGAGGCGGCACGGAAATGGGAGGCGGCCACGGAGCCGAGGCCGGAACATCCGTACCTCAAAAAGAAAGGGCTCTCTGGAGCGCATGGGGCGCGCCAGTTGGGGAAGCTCCTGGTACTGCCGATCCGGAACGCCTCAGGGGCCCTGATGAACATCCAGACGATCGCCCCGGACGGCGAGAAGCGCTTCCATCCGGGGGCGCCGAAGGCGGGCGGGTTCTTCGTGATGGGGGGGAGGGATAACCCCCCCGCCCCTTCGGGGCACCCCCCCTTGCAGGGGGGGCAAAAGAGTGGAGAGCCAGGGCAGAGCCCTGATTCGACACATGACTTTGGTTCGGCGGCGCCCTACTTGGGGGGAGATCGGGAGGTATTTCTGTGCGAGGGGTTCGCCACCGGAGCCACGGTGCACGAGGCGACGGGGCGGACGGTGGTCGTGGCCTGGGACTGCGGGAATTTGCCGAAGGTGGCGGAGCTGCTGAGGCCCCGGTATCCGGGGCGGCTGGTCCTTGCGGCCGACAACGACCACAGGACGCCGGGGAACCCCGGCCTGGCGGCGGCGTTCGAGCTTGCGGAGCGGTTCGGGATCCCGTTCACGTCGCCGGTCTTCGAGGCGGACGAGAGCGGGAGCGACTGGAACGACTACGCGGCCCTGCACGGCATCGAGCGGACGGCGGAGGAAATCTTCCTGCGGCTGGAGGAGAACCGGAGGGTCCCCGAGCTGGAACAGCACTACGCCTGGCCACGCTGGGTCCACGAGAGGAAGAACGGGGCCCCGATGGGGACGCTGGAGAACCTGCAGGTCCTTTTGCGGCATGAGAAGATCGGGGTCTGGTACGACGAGATAAAAAAGGACGTCTGCTACTCCCTGCCCGAGACGATGGAAGGGGGCAAGTTCGGGAAGGACAACCGGGCGAACTCCATCTTTGCGCTGGTCGTCTCCCTGTGCGAGCGGTATGGGTTCCCGACGGCGAACCTGGACGCCTATCTGGTGGCCATAGCGGACGAGAACCGAAAGAACCCCGTGATGAATTGGATTCGTCTGCGCGCATGGGATGGGAAGGACCGCATCGGGGCGCTGACGGAGACCCTGACGCTGGCGGAGTGGTTCCCGGACCGGATGAAGCGCCTGCTCATGACCCGGTGGCTCATCTCGGCCGTGGCCGCGTGCGTCGCCGATGCCTTCAAGACTCGAGGTGTCCTCGTGCTGCAAGGGGCCCAGGCGATCGGGAAGACAAGCTGGTTTGCGTCCCTGGTTCCCTCTTCCTCCGGGTGGTTTCTGGACGGGGTGGCGCTGGACCCGGAGGACAAGGACAGCCTGAAGCGGGTCATCAGCCACTGGATCATCGAGCTGGGGGAGCTGGAGGCGACCTTCAAAAAGGCGGACATCAACAAACTCAAGAGCTACATCACCTCGCCCGTCGACGTCGTCCGCTTGCCCTGGGCGCGGAAGTTCTCAGACTTCCCGCGGCGGACGGTGTTCTGCGCCTCGGTGAACCAGGCGGAGTTCCTGGTGGACACGACGGGGAACAGCCGGTGGTGGTGCCTGCCCTGCCGGAGCATAAACTACAAGCACGGGATCGACCTCCAGCAGCTCTGGGCGCAGGCGCTCTCCCTGTACCGGACCGGGGAGCCCTGGTGGCTGACGAAGGACGAGGAGCGGGACCTGGACGACCTGAACCGGTACTTCGAGGCCGGGGACGAGATCGAGGACGCAATAGCCTCCGGCTGGAACTGGGACGAGTACGAACAGGACCTTTCCATGGGGCTTGGAGACTGGATGAACGCGACGAGCATCCTGAAGTCCTGCGGGATGCAGAACCCGACGAAGATGCAGGTGCGGCGCGCGGGGGAGGTGCTGCGGAAGCTGACCGGGCGGGAGCCCGAGCGGCGCGGGAAGGCTCGGGACCGGTGCTACTGGATGCCACACAGGAACGGCTACAGCCCTTAGAGGACGAAGAGCGGCGGACAAAGACAAGTCTGTCCGCCCTTTGTCCGCCTGTTTGTCCGCCACGTAAAACCTTGCCAATGAATGTCTTATACCCAATCAGCGGACAAAGGACACAAAAAACCGGAAATTTCTTCTCACGCGCGCGCGTTTTGATATTTTTTATCTTTTTTTAAAGATTTTTTGTCAGACTTTAGTCCGCTCTGTCCGCCATGTTAGATAAAGCATTGCCGCAGGCTGGTTAGGATGGCGGACAAAGAGGCGGACAAAAAGAGATTGTCTGCCCCTCGAAAAGGAGTGTCCGGCACAATGCAGCCGATTAGAGCGTGTTCACTCAAAAACATTGTCAAAAGGGTGAAGGTATGTCAAAATAGTTGTATGATGGAGATCAGCCAGGTGCAATACGAGCGTATAGCGGATTGTTTCCCTGTTCACCGAGGTAATGTCGCTTACGACAACCTTAGAGTGCTCAATGCCATTCTGTATGTCATGGAAAATGGGTGCAAATGGAGGAGGCTCCCGGAAAAGTTTGGAAACTGGCATACAATCTACGTGCGCATGAGCCGATGGTACAAGTCCGGTGTTCTGGATAAGGTTTTTGAACGCCTGCAGCACGAGCGTCTTCTCCGCATGAGGCTTGAAGCGGTGTGTTTAGACAGTTCCTGCGTCAAAGTTCATCCTGATGGGACGGGAGCTTTAAAAAAGGGGGTCCTCAATCTATCGGCAAGTCCCGTGGAGGATGGACCACCAAGATTCATCTGGTTGCCGCGGGTCCCGCTTGTCCGTTGATGTTTCATCTCTCGCCCGGCAATGCTCATGACGGTCCAGAAGGCCGCAAGTTGATAGAGCGGCTGAAGGCGTTGCTGACGCCGGGATGCAAG
>NC_021038.1:2456950-2457402 GCF_000210715.1 Fretibacterium fastidiosum | reverse complement strand
CCAGGCGTGTTGACACCGCGTCTGAGGGGTAATCCGCCCCCGAGGCTCCACCATACGTCTGCCCACTGGCGGACGACATCGCGTCCATGGTCTTTAACTCAGAGCGCAGCACGTCCAGCCTCGCCACGTTTTCGAGGTAGTCATAGAGACATCGCTCCGCGAATTCAAAACGCACCTCATCGCCTCCCCTCATCGGCAGGCGCCGCCTCCGGGGCGGCGTGCCCCCAGTCGTCGAACATCCGCAGCTGTTCCGCCTTGGGCTCCGGCTTCTTCGGCTTCGGGCGAAAGCCCTGACACTCCCGCATCCTGTAATACGCCCGCCACGGTTTTCCTGCTAAGCAATAATACGTATTTTTATCTTTTTGGCGCGGACAGTACCTGCAGAGCGAGCAAAGATAGATTCCCCGTTCTCTCATGAACTCAAATTCTTCGTGACTAGGTCGTGCTAACGC
>NC_021038.1:2456063-2456587 GCF_000210715.1 Fretibacterium fastidiosum | reverse complement strand
GGAGCACGGATATTACGTACATTCCTCTGAAGCAGGGGTACATGTACCTGGCGGCGGTAATGGACTGGTACAGCCGTTATGTGCTGTCGTGGGAGCTGTCGAACAGCCTGGACAGCGAATTCTGCGTGAGGGCACTGGAGGTGGCATTGAGTCGAGGTAAACCTGAGATATTCAACACGGATCAGGGCAGTCAATTTACGAGCGATGACTTTACGAGCCGGCTTTTGGACAGTGCGATACGCATCAGCATGGATGGCCGTGGTCGTGCGTTGGACAACATTTTTATTGAGCGTCTATGGCGAAGCCTGAAGTACGAGTGCATCTATCTGAACGAGTATGAGAATGTGCCCGAATTGCTGGAAGGGCTGAGGTGGTGGTTCGGATTTTACAATGAGGAGCGTCCGCTCACGGCGTTACCGGGAAGGATAACCCCGCGCAACATGTATGAAAAGTGCCTCATTTCTTGAACCTTGACCTAAACTCTCTTTCCCCTCTTTTTGGTCCTTGACATGGGGACCACTATA
>NC_021038.1:2447899-2455379 GCF_000210715.1 Fretibacterium fastidiosum | reverse complement strand
CGTGCAGAAAGCGGGGCTGCCGATCCGTGCAGCCCCGCTTTCTTAAAAGAGGCATGTCCCTGCCGCATCTTCGGGCCTCGGTGAGGTTCGTCTTGAAAGAAAGTTCCTAACTGCTATAATTTCATAATGTGTGCATAATTCGGCGGTCGCAGCGAGGGCACGGCCGCGGATTTTGAATCTTTCAGAAAGAGTGAGAGGAAGTGCGGCGATGAAGTTGAGCAGTGACGAAGTGCGCGATATCGCCCTGGAGGCCCGCCTGATCCTGACGGAGGATGAGCTGGCCGCAGCCGTGGGCTACATCAACGGCTTTCTGGACATGCTGGATCGCTTCAATGAGCTGGACCTCGAGGACGTGGAGCCCTTCTGCTTCGCTGAGACGATGGAGTGTCCGCTGCGGGACGACGTCCTGAAGCCCTTTGAGGACCGGGATGCGATCCTGCGCGAGAGCGCGCACGTGGAGCGGGACTACTTCAAGGTCCCCCGCATTATGGAGGATTGATCATGGAGCTCTTTGAGTTGAACCTGCGGGACGCCGCCGAGGGCGTCCGCACGAAGAAGTTTTCCGCGCTGGAGCTCTTTGACGCCTGTTTTGCCCGTGCCGCCTCCTGCGAGCCGAAACTTGCGGCCCTCATCACCCCGACGGAGGAGGAGGGCCGTAGGGGGGCAGAGGAGATCGACGCCCGGATCGCGCGGGGGGAGGACGTCGGCCCGCTGGGCGGCGTTCCCGTCGTGCTGAAGGACAACCTCTGCACGAAGGGCGTGCGGACCACGGCCGCCAGCAAAATCCTGGGCGATTGGCGCCCGCCGTATGACGCGACGGTCTGGTCCCTCCTGCAGGGGGCGGGAGCGGTCCTGCTGGGCAAGGCCAACATGGACGAGTTCGCCATGGGGAACACCTGCGGCAACTCCGCCTTCGGCCCCTCGAAGAACCCCTGGGACGTGACGCACGTCCCGGGGGGCAGTTCGGGCGGCAGCGCCGCGGCTGTCGCGGCGGCCTACGCCCCCTGCGCGCTGGGCAGCGACACCGGAGGGTCCATCCGCCAACCGGCTTCCTACTGCGGCGTCTACGGGCTCAAGCCGACCTACGGCATGGTGAGCCGCTACGGCGTCATCTCCTACGGCTCCTCGTTGGACCAGGTGGGGCCCCTCGCCCGGACGGTGTCGGACCTGCAGCTTGCGATGGCGATCCTGGTCCACTACGACCCCATGGACTCCAGCAGCGTCCCCGGCAAGTCCTTTGACTTCACGCCCCACAAAATGGACCTGAAGGGGAAGCGGGTTGCGTTGGTGAAGGAGTTTCAGGCCTTTACCCTGGAGGCCCCCATCGCAGACGCCATGGCGCGCGTTCGCAGGCTCCTCGAGAACGCCGGGGCCGAAATCCTTGAGGTGGGGCTCCCCACCGTCGCCCGCTATGCGGTTTCCTGCTACTACGCACTGGCCATGTCCGAGGCCCACACGAACCTCGAGCGCTACGACGGCATCCGCTACGGCTATACGGTGGACGACGCGGTCGGCAGCAAGGAGATGTTCGAGGCCGTGCGCTCCGCGGGGTTCGGCAGCGAGGTGAAGTCGCGCATCATCGCCGGCACCTGCCTTACGGAGCCCACGCGCTGCAACGAGTACTACGTCGCGGCGACGAAGGTGCGCACGCTGATCGCGCGGGAGTTCGCAAAGGCTTTCGAGAGCGCTGACTTCATCCTTCAGCCCGTCACGCCGCTGCTGGCACCGAAGATCGGGGAAACGGACCGGGACAAGATGAAGGGCTACGAATCGGACCTCTACACCCTGCCCGTGAACCTGGCGGGGCTGCCGGGCCTCTCCTTCTTCGTGGAGCACGCGGCTTCAGGACTGCCCGTCGGGCTGCAGCTGATCGGCGCCCGCTGGAGCGACCCCGACCTGCTGAACGCGGGGCTGACGCTGGAGGAGTGCCTCGGCTCTCCCTCCATCGCGCGGGGAGGGCTCTGATATGTCCGGGAAGGATGAGAACATGAACAGCGAACTGACGTTTACGCCCGTTATCGGCATCGAAATCCACATTCAGCTCAAGACGGACACCAAGATCTTCTGCGGCTGCTCCACGGACACTGGCGCGGACCCCAACACGAACATCTGCCCCATCTGCATGGGGCTTCCCGGCGCGCTGCCGCGCCTGAACGCTCAGGTGGTGCAGCAGGGCATGCTGGCGGGCCTGGCGCTGCACTGCACGATCCAGCCCCAGTCGCTCTTCTTCCGCAAGTCCTACTTCTATCCCGACCTGCCGAAAGGCTACCAGACGAGCCAGTGCGACCTCCCCATCGTGACCACGGGGTACATCGAGGTCCACGACGACGAGGGGAAGCTCAAGAGGATAAGAGTCCACCACCTTCACCTCGAGGAGGACGTGGGCCGTCTCCACCACAGCGCGGCCGACGGGCGTCTGGAAGGCGCGGCGACGTCCTACGTGGACTACAACCGTTCCGGGCTGCCGCTGGCTGAGATCGTGTCCGAGCCGGACGTCTCCTCGGCGCGGGAGGCGGTGGAATACGTGACGACGCTTCGCCGCCGCGTGCGCTACTCCGGGGCGTCGGACGTGGACCTGGAGAAGGGCATGATGCGCTTTGACGCGAACGTCTCCATGAAGTGCTCCGACGGACGCTGGGGGAAGAAGGTCGAGGTCAAGAACATGAACTCCTTCCACGCGCTGGAGCGCGCCATCGAATACGAGATCAAGCGCCAGAAGAAGGTCCTGCTTCAGGGCGGACAGGTGCTTCAGGAAACGCGCCACTGGAACGACGCCAAGGGCGTGACCACGGCGTCGCGCTCCAAGGAGTTCTACCGCAAGTTCATCGTCGATCCGGACCTTCCGCCCCTCGTCGTCTCGAAGGAGTGGGCGGACGAGGTCACTGCGATGATGCCTGAGATGCCCGACGTGAAGGCGGAGCGCTACGTAGAGGCGATGCATATCCCCCCTGAGATTGCGGACGTCCTGACGGATTCCAGGGACCTCGCGGAGTACTTCGAGGCCTGCGTCGCGGCCGGCGCAGCACCACTTCGTGCGGCCAACTGGGTTCGGACGGAGGTCCTGCGGACCTTGAACGAGCGGCAGATCGGGCTGGGGGACCTCAGGATCGCTCCCAGGGCACTGGCGGAGCTCGTTCAGCGCGTTGAGGACGGCCGGTTCTCCACGACCCAGGCCAAGGACGTTTTTGACCGCATGGCGGAAACGGGCACGACCGTCGACGACGCGGCAAAGGCTTGTGGCATCACCGAGGGCGGCGTCACGGGCGACGCACTGACGGAGATGATCCGCGCGGTGCTGGAGGCGAATCGTGACGTCGTGGACGTGATCCGGTCGGGTAAGGACACGAAGGGCAAGAAGATGAAGTTCCTTCAGGGCCTGGTCATGAAGGAAGCGAAGGGACAGGCGAATCCGGCTGAGCTGCCCGACCGGATCGCGAAACTGCTTGAGGGACTTTAAGGGCTTGACGTCCTGCAAGGGGCGATTAGGATAAAGGCCAGCAAGGCTTTATTTTGAAGCAAACTATATCGAGGAAGGTGTTGGAGGATGGGAGTACGTAAACCTGAGGACACGAGGAGTTTCGCGCTGGTAGCCCATGGTGGGGCAGGAAAGACCTCATTGGCCGAGGCGATGCTTTTCGACAATGGGCAGGTCACACGCATGGGTTCTGTACAGACAGGCAACACGGTCAGTGACTTCCAGCCTGAGGAGCAGAAACGCCAGATCTCAATCAGCACCTCCCTCCTGACGATGGAGCGGAACGGAAAGACGTTCTTCGTCCTGGACGCCCCGGGCTATGCCGACTTCGCGGGGGAGATGAGTGCCGCAATCCGCGTCGCCGACACCGCCGTGATCCTGGTCAGCTCGGTGGGCGGCATCGAGGTCCAGACGGGGCGCGCCTGGGAGTACGCCGGGAATCAGGGCGTGCCCGTCGCCTTCTACATCTCGAAGATGGACCGGGAGAACGCGGACTTCGATAAGGTCCTCGCGGACATCCATGAGCAGTTCTCGCCGAACGCGCTGCCGGTCTTCCTGCCCATCGGTTCGGCGGATAAACTCAGCGGCATCGTTGACGTCCTGAAGGGGAAGGCCTATAAGTACCCGTTGGACGGCAGCGGAAAGTTTACCGAAGAACCCATCCCCGCCGACATGGCCGACGCCGCAAAGGCGGCAAGGGAGGCGCTGTTGGAGGCCGCCGTCGAGATGGACGACGCCTTGATGGAGAAGTACCTGGACGAGGGGGAGGGGGCCGTGTCCGAGGCGGACCTGGCCCGAACGTTGAAGATGGCCATCGTCTCGCGCCGCGTGATGCCCGTCCTGACGGGGTCTGCGACGGCGAACGTCGGGGTGCCGCAGATGCTGGACTTCGTTGCGGATTACTTCCCCTCCCCGGTGGACGTCGGCAGCGTCGAGGCGTACGAGGGCGAGAAGGCCGTCGAGGTGAAGCCGAACCTGGACGACCCGTTTTCGGCCCTCTGCTTCAAGGTCATGGTGGACCCCTACGTCGGCAAGCTGTCCTTTATCCGCGTCTACTCCGGCAGGCTTTCCTCCGACGGCAACAACATCTACAACGTCAAGAAGGGCGAGGACGAGCGGATCAGCTCCTTCAAGATGATGTGCGGCAAGGACGGCAGCGACGTCAAGGAGGTCATCGCGGGCGACATCGTGGCCATCCCGAAACTTCAGAGCACGAAGGTGGGCCACACGCTGGGCACGAAGGGTGGGGCGCCGTACCAGTACGCCAAAATCGAGTATCCGGCCCCCGTCTACAGCGTGGCGATCGTGGCCAAGACGAGGGCGGACGAGGATAAGCTGGGGACGGCCATCTCCAAGACGCTGGACGAGGACCGGGGCCTGACGTTCGAGAAGAACCCCGAGACGCACGACAACGTCCTCTCCGGGATGGGCGACCTGCACATCGACATCGTCCTGTCCCGCATGAAGGAGCGCTACGGAATCGACCTCGAGACCCAAACGCCCCAGGTGCCCTACCGCGAGACCATTCGCAAGATGGCCGAGGCTCAGGGCAAGCACAAGAAGCAGAGTGGCGGCCACGGCCAGTACGGCGACGTCTACGTCCGCTACAGCCCGCTGGAGCGCGGCGCGGGCTTCGAGTTCGTGGACAGCGTGGTGGGTGGCGCGGTGCCGCGCAACTTCATTCCTGCGGTGGAGAAGGGGCTCCACGAGTACATGTCGGAGGGGCCGTTGGCGGGCTTCCCGGTCGTGGATTTCCGCGCCGAGCTCTACGACGGCTCCTATCACGACGTGGACAGTTCCGAGATGTCCTTCAAGCTGGCCACGCGCCTATCGTTCCGCAAGGGCATCATGGACGCCTCGCCGGTGCTCCTCGAACCGATCATGAACGTGGAGGTCACGGTCCCCGAACAGTTCATGGGCGACGTCATGGGCGACTTCAACAGCCGCCGCGGCCGCATCATGGGCACGGAGGGCCACGGCAAGCTGCAGGTCGTCAAGGCGCAGGCCCCCATGGCGGAGATGTTCCGCTACGCGATCGTCCTCCGCTCCATGACGTCGGGCGAGGGCAGCTTCGTCATGCAGTATTCCCACTACGAGGAGGTCCCCGCCGACATCGCCAAGAAGGTCATCGCCGCCCACAAGAAGGAAGACGCGGAGGAGAACTGATCCCGCCCGCGCCTCTGCACCGCAGGGGAGGCCCCGCCATACCGGCGGGGCCTCTTGTCCTGACAGCGGAGATCGTGCCGTCGGTCAGTCCCCGTCCGGAATCAGTTTGAGGTGGCGGCACGCCTTGAGTATGCCGCCGTCGTCGATGTCCTCGGCGACGAAGGAGGCCGCGTCCCTGGCCGCCCGACTGGCCCCAGCGACCGCCACGCCGATCGAGGCGCGGCGCAGCATCTCCACGTCGTTGAGCCCGTCCCCAAAGGTGATGACGTCGGAGGCGTCCGCCCCGAAGTGCTCCATGACGCGCTCAATGCCGTTCCACTTCGAGACGCCTTCGGCCCGCATCTCGACGAGGTCGTGCAGGGCCTCGATCAGGACGCCTGCAGGCGGCGTGGTGAAGGGGCCGTAATCCCCTCTCAGGGGCGGCCGCACCATCAGGCAGCCCAGGAACGCCCGATCCATCTCCCGCAGGGGACGGACGCAGGCGTACCCCGCCTGAACCTCAAAGTACGTCCGCCAGTCCTCGCTTTCGTTGTCCGTGTAGATAAAGCAATCGTCCATCGCGGCGACCTCCTTCGGGAGCAACGCGGCCAGACTGCGGAGCCCGTCGAGGGCGCCCTCCGGCAGGCAGGTTCGGTGCAGGGTCCTCCCACCATTGAGGACGTGGGCGCCGTCCGCACAGACGAGCAGCTCGATGCCGAGGTCCCTCGCAATGGGGTGGGTGAGGAAGGCCCCGCGCCCCGTCGCGAGGGCGGGAACGTGTCCGTTCGCCTTCAAAAGCCGCAGGGCTTCACGCGTCTCGGACGGGATGTGGCTCGTCCCCACGTGGCTGAGCAGCGTGTGGTCGATGTCGAAGAAAACGTACTTGCGTCTCATGGGCTCTCCTTCCATGCTCAAAGGGAGCGCGGATTCACCCGCGAACACTGCCAAAGGCCGCGCCTGGCCGTCCAGCGGAGGGGTTCGGCAGCGCCTCCTTGAAAAAACAAGAAAACTGCGTGCTTTTCGCGACCTGTAAGGCTTAACCCGTCAATCGAATCGCGCGAATCGCGATGCGGTTGACGGTCGCGGGGAGCCTGAACCGCGTACCTCCGTCACCCCTTGAGGCGAAGGGGCAGCCCGCACCAGACCCGGTCCACGATCGCGGCCTCACGCGCCAGCAGTTGGTAGAGGAGCCCCGTCTCGTCGCGCCAGCGCCGTTCGATGGGGTCCATCGGGACGACGCCGCTGCCAACCTCCGACCCGATGAGGACGCAGGTCCTGAGGTCCTCCAGATGAGCCCTGAAGAATTCGCCGGCGTCGGTGCCGGCCAGGAGGAGCCGCCGAACCCCCTCCTGCAGGTTGAGGACCCTGTCGGCGGCGGGGAGGAGGGCGAGGTCCGCCGAGGCGAGGTCGCACGGCGAGAGGGCGGGGCCGTAGAGGGAGTCTGCGTAGGTGCGCTTCCCCATGTGCCGGCCGCCCAGGATCAGGTGCATCGGCTGCGCGCTCACAGCATCTCCCTCAGGACCAGGAGCATCGCCGTCTCCGAAAGCAGGTTGAGGGCCCCCAGAAGGTCCCCTGCGACGCCACCGAAGGCCGTCAGACAAGAGCGCCGCCACAGGAGGAAGACGGCGCACTCCGTCAGGGGAAGGCAGAGCGCCGGCGCGCCCGCCGTCCAGAAGTTCCACGCGGCCAGCAGGGCCGCCCCTGCGACCAGACAGGGCGTGTGCCGCCTCGTGCGCAGCGCCCCCAGGGTCCTGGCAAGTCCGTCCTCCCGCGCAAAGGGCGTGGCGTTCAGCAGGAGCCCCATGCCGAGCCGCGACCACAGGGGGATGGTGCCAAGGAGGAGCAAGAAAGCTGCGGAGG
>NC_021038.1:2443986-2447754 GCF_000210715.1 Fretibacterium fastidiosum | reverse complement strand
AGCGGAGAGCAGCTCCGCAAAGATCGCGGACTGCAGCAACAGGGCGGCGGCACAGCCCATGACGGCGAACGCCCCCGCGTGGGGGTCCGAGAGGATCTTGAGCCGCGCCTCGCGGTCGCGCCGCGAGAAGAGTGCGTCGCACGTGTCCATGAGGCCGTCCATGTGGATGCCGCCCGTCAGCGCCAGCGCGCAGAGCGCCATGACGACCCCGCGCAGCGTCGGGGAGGCGCTCCAGCCCGAAAGGGCAAACGCCAGAAGCCCCCACAGGGCGCCGATAGGGATCCCCACCAGGGGAAACGCGAGGCAGAAAGGCCGCATGTTGTCCTCCGTCCACTCCATTGCCGGCACGGGCAGGATGGTGAGGAAGGAGCACGCGATCAGAAAGGAGCGAAGGATGTTCACGACACACGTCACCTCGATTCAAGGCGTCTTGCCACGGTCGGCCCGCTTCCGCGGCGGACCGCGGTGCGTTCCACTATTCTACATGAATTTGACGAAAAACGCTCCGGCGAGGGCCTGATGTTCCTCTTCGTCTCCGGCGGCGTGCGCAGCGGAAAAAGCGAGTGGGCGGAGCGCGCCGCGCTGGCGCTGTCGCCGGACGCCCCGCGCGTCTACCTGGCGACGGCCCGCGTGAGCGATGAGGACATGCGACGGCGCGTGGAGCGCCACAGGAGGGCTCGGAGCGGGCGCGGTTTTCTGACGGTCGAACGGGAGCGGGGCCTGACGGGCGTCCTTGAATCCATCCCCGAAGGCGCCCTCGTGCTGCTGGAATGCCTTCCCAACTGGGCTGCCAACGAGATGTTTCTGGAGGACGGAAGCGTTCGCGGCGTCCACGAGGTGCGAGGCGAGGTCCTGCGCTCCACCCTGGCCCTGAAGGACTGCGCACGGGACCTCATCGTCGTGTCCGACGACATTTTCTCCGATGGGGGCCACTACGACGCGGCCGTGGAGGACTACGTTCGCCTGCTGGGGGAGCTGCACGTGCTGTTGGCGGCCAGGGCGGACGCTGTGGTGGAGTGCGCCTTCGGCATCGCCCGATTCTGGAAGGGGGACGCCGCCCGGATCTTTCCGACGGCGAAGGCCGTTGGAGGCGCCATCTGAGAACGTGCGGGACCCCCAATCCACGGCTGAGGGGTCATGGCCGTTCCGCTGTCCCGACATCGAATGAGGCGCTGAGGAGATAAAGTTGACAGAGACAAAAAATGTGCAGTACAATGAACTACACAAAGAAAGGAGATGAGTTTATGGCATTTTCCATTCGATTAACAGGCGAAGAAAAAGCCCTTGCAGAGAGCTATGCGAAGATTCATGCAATCTCATTGGGAGAAGCGTTCAAAAGCGCTTTGTTTGACCGTATAGAGGATGAATATGACGTTGCAGTTGCCAATGAAGCATACAAAGAGTACGTAGACAGCGGCCGTAAGTCCAGACCTATAGAAGAATTGTGGAAAGAACTGGATTTATGAGTTATCGAATAGAAACGTCCAATCGATTTGATAAAGATTTTAAGAAATTGGACAGGTACACTCAGAGAATGATCAAATCGTGGATTTCTAAAAATCTGCAAAATTGTGAAGACCCAAGGGTGCATGGAAAAGGATTGACCGCTGACAGAAGCGGTCAATGGAGATACAGGATCGGTGATTATCGTCTTATTTGCACGATAGACGACAATAGACTTATCATCCTTGCATTGACTGTCGGACATCGTAGAGACGTGTACGATCGATAGGAATCTGTGGGGGCAAGGCACAATGCCAAAAGCGCCAAAAGCATGGTTTATAACTGGTGCGGGTGGTGGCCGTGGCAAAGCCATCGCAGACGAAGTATCAAGAAACGGTGATTGTGGTTTTAGCAACAACACCTAAGGAAACACTGATTGAGTCGTTGAGTGAAGATTGATCAGCGCTTCCCCAAAAACTTTTCTCCTGTCTGGTCCCTTACTTTGCCCGCACTTTGCGTCCCCGTGGACTGGGGGCAGCATCGCTCTCTGGACCTGCGCCGGGTTCCGTGGTATCTTTAATTCGGGTTTCTTCACAAAAGATCGCGGAGAACGCAAGGCGGTGCCCGTTTTGCGCTCTCCGCGGGGGCACAGGGCAGGGAGCCGGACGGATGGGGAAGGGGGAGCGGCAATGTGGCGCGAGCTTTGGAACAGGTACCGCGTCCAGACGATCTCCGTGATGGGGTTCGTCCTCTTCGCGGTCGTGGGGGCGACGGCTATGCTCCTTCCTTCCGTGAAGGAGCGGCTTGAGCGGCAGGGAGCGGAGGCACAGCCAGCTCGGGTCCAGCCGCGGGCGCCTTCTGCGGGGCAGCCTGAGGCGGAGCGGCAAAGCGCTCAGGAGGCCGCACCCCAGGCGGAGTGGTACCTCTACATCACGGGAAGCGTGCGGAAGCCCGGAGTTTATAAGCTGCCGGCCAACTCGCGGCTCTTCCATCTGGTCGATGCTGCGGGCGGCTTTGACGGCTTCGCGGACCGCGTGGCGGTCAACCTGGCGGAACCCCTGACGGACGGGCTCCACGTCCACGTACCGCGCAAGGGGGAGCGCGCCGCCGAAGCCGCGCCCCCCATCGTGCCGGTGGTCCGCCCCAACGTCGTCCTGCACGTTCCGCCTGCTCCCAGGAGGAGTGGCCGAATCGACATCAACCGAGCCAGCGCCGCGGAACTGGAAGCGCTGCGCGGCATCGGCCCCACCCTGGCGCGCCGCATCGTGGAGTACCGTCAGGAGCATGGGCCGTTCACGTCGGTGGAGGACCTCGTCCGCGTGCGGGGCATCGGGGCCACAAAGCTCAAAGGTCTGATGGAACAGGCCTCGGTGAGCCCTTGAATCCCTCTTG
This sequence comes from Fretibacterium fastidiosum, assembly GCF_000210715.1. GTDB lineage: Bacteria > Synergistota > Synergistia > Synergistales > Aminobacteriaceae > Fretibacterium > Fretibacterium fastidiosum. The sequence continues at coordinate 2,444,919 of NC_021038.1, read as the reverse complement.
AAAATGGCCATTCTCCTTCGCGCGCCCCTCCTCGCGGTCCTTGGTGCCCTCGTCACGGCGGCGGCGCTGTTCAGTGCGACGGGTGCCGCAGGCCTCATCCTGCTTTCTCCCCTGTTGGCCGTCGGCCTTGCCCTGTGTACCTACGAGCGGAAGATCGCTTCTCAATGGCCCGTGCTCCTGGTCCTCGCAGGGCTGACGTTTTTCTGCGCCCTGAGGATGTACCTCGTCTTCACGTGCCCGCTCTTGCCCTCCCGGTCCGTCAAAACCGTCGGGACCGTCTCGCTGGTCCGGCCATGGGGACGGGGCTTCGCCGCCGTGATCGACACGGCAGAGGGCAGCTTTTTGCTGCGACTCCACTTTGCCGAGCTGACGGAGGGAGATCAGGTGAAGGTCGAGGGGGTCACGCGCCGGCTGAAGTCCGTCGGGGGACGGGATGGCTTCGACGAGGAGCGTTACTGGCGCGCCCGCGGCGTCGTCGCGCGCCTCTCGCCCTCGCGGCTGGAGCCCCTTCCCGCCCAGGGTTGGAACCTCCACCGCCTGAGACATCGCCTCTCCCGCGCGCTCGTCATCCACATGCCGCCCCTGACGGGGGCGTACCTCAGAGCCGCCTGGCTGGGGCAGCGGGACGAGGCGCTGAGCAGACAACACCGAGCGTGGGGCACCAGTCACCTCCTGGCCGTGTCGGGCTTCCACGTAGGGATCGTCGTCCTCTGCGCAGCTCTTCTCCTGCCTGGAGGGAGAGGGAACGTCCTCGTTCTGTCCGCGATCCTGTGGGGGTACGTCCTCCTGACCGGCGCCGCGCCGAGCGCGCTGCGGGCGGCCCTGATGCTTCAGGCGGCGTTTTTCGCGCGCGTTTTGGGGCGGCCGCTCAACCCCGTAAACAGCGTGAGCCTCGCGGCGGTGCTCCTGCTGGTACACTCCCCCTTCCTGTTC
>NC_021038.1:2440986-2443623 GCF_000210715.1 Fretibacterium fastidiosum | reverse complement strand
TGGGACGTGGGCTGGCGCCTGTCCGTGCTGGCCGCCATGACCATCGCGGCGATGGCGGGGGGCGGGCGCTTCGCGAAGGTCCGGACGTGGCTGCTCCTCAGCCCGCTGATCGCCCTGGTCACCTTTCCGCAGACCGCCTACACCTTCAAGGGGGTTCCGCTGGCGGGGGTCCTGCTGAACTTCGTCGCGCCGACGTTCTTCTCGGCGGGCTTCGTCTTGGCCTCCGCGGGGGCCGCCCTCCGTCTCCTGGGCCTTCCCCTTGCGTCCTGGCTCCTGATGGCGTCGGAGGGCGCCTTTCTCCTCTGGGGTGCCGGAGCGAACGGGCTGGCGGGCCTCGTGCCGGCGTTCGTCCCATGGGGTCCTCTCATCGCCTGGCTGGGGGCCGGGGCGCTCCTCCTTCTGCTGTGCCGCTTCATGCGCCTCACGGCCCTTCGGACGGCGCTGCTCACGACGGGGGGCACGATCGCGTCCTTTCTCATTTTTTTATGACCTTATCTAACGATGTGCGCATCCGGTTTTTGTTCGCCACTTTCTTGAGAACGTTGCTTTGGAGGTGCTTTCATGCTGCTCGTCATGGACGTCGGGAACACCACGACGGTCGTTGGCGTCTTTGATCGTAAACAACTCGTGGCGCATTGGCGCCTTTCGTCCATCCTCCACACGTCGGATGAGTTGGGCGTCTACATCCTGACGCTCTTGGGGACGAAGGACATCGCCTCGACGAGGATCGACGGGGCCGTGTTCTGCAGCGTGGTCCCCACGCTGGACGCCCCGCTGGCCGAGGCCATGCGCAACTTCTTCGGCGTCGAGCCCCTGAGGGTGGACGCCTCCACGGACACGGGCATGGAGGTCCGCTACGACGCCCCGCGGGAGGTCGGGGCCGACCGCATCGTGAACGCCGTCGGAGGGCGAAGCAAGTACGGCGCGCCCCTCATCGTCGCAGACTACGGCACGGCGATCACCTTCGACGTCATCGCTCCGGACGGTGCCTACCTCGGCGGCGCGATCGCGCCGGGCCTTCAGTCCGGCATCTCCGCCCTGTTCGCAAAGGCGGCGAAGTTGCCCCAGGTGGCCCTGGCCCTGCCCCGTTCCGTGATCGGGCGCAACACGAACGAGTCCATCCAGTCCGGAATCCTGTTCGGGAACGCGGGGTTGACGGATCGCATCGTGGGGATGATCCGCGCGGAGATAGGGACCGAGGTCAAGGTGGCCGCCACCGGCGGGCACGCGGAGGTCATGGCGAAGCTGTCGCAGACGATAGAGTACGTGGACCCCTGGCTGACCCTGGACGGCCTCAGGCTCATTCACGACCGCGTCAGAGGGTCGGACTGATGGTGCCCTGTGAGGTCGCGGCGGGGCCGATTCGGGCGGGGGGCCTCTCCCTGCAGAACCCCCTCTGCCTCGCGCCGCTGGCGGGGGTGACCAGCCTCCCCATCCGCGAGTTCTTCACGCGCCTGGGGGCGTCGCTGACCCACACCGAGATGGTGAGTTGCGCGGGATTGGTGCGGCACAACCGGAAGACCCTGTCCATGCTCCACACCTCGCCGTCCGAGGCCCCCGTTATCCTGCAGCTCTTCGCGCCTGCCGCAGACGTGTTGGTCCGGGGCGCCGAAGCGGCGCTCGACCTCGTCCACCAAAGCGGGGAAGTTCCCTTCGCCGGCCTGGGGATCAACATGGCCTGTCCCATGCCGAAGGTAACGAAGCGTGGGGCGGGCGCCGCACTCCTGAAGAGCCCCTCGGACGCCTTCGCCATGGTCCGTGGCCTGAAGGGGCTGGGGTTCCCCGTCTGGGTCAAGATCCGCCGCATCGAGGCTGGAGAGGCCGGGATCGAGGCAACGGTTCGCTTTATCGAGGGGTTGCTGAATTCCGGAGCGGACAACGTCTGCATCCACGGCCGAACCGCCACCCAGCGTTATGAGGGGGTCGCGGATCGAACGGTCCACGCGGCGGCGGCCCGTCTCTTCCCAGGCTTCATCAGCGCCAGCGGTGACGTGCGCGAGGTCGGCGACGTGCGCGAGTACCTCGAGATGGGGTGCGTCCTCGTCATGGCGGCGCGGGGCGCCCTGGGGAATCCGTGGCTCTTTGCCGAGGCGCTGAACGCGCTTGGGTATGCGGTTCCGGAGATGGCGCGGGACAGGACGCCCGCGGGAAGGATGACGGCCCTTCGCTGGCTTGGCGAGCGCGCGATGGGGACCTCGGGCGAGGCACAGGCCGTGATCCTGCTGAAGCGTCTGATGGGCGGGGTGCTGAGGGGGATCAGCGGGGCGGCGGAGTTGCGGCATCAGGCCGGATGCAGCGGCAGCGTCGAGGAGATCTTGGCGGTCTTTCGGAGGGGGACGGAGGGCGGCAACCCCGCCGGGGAATAAAACGGGCAGGAAGCCCTGCCCGAAGTTCGTTCCTTCTCAACCCCTCTTAATAAGGAGGGGCCTTATTTCCCTGGCAGTCCCGCCGCGGCCATGGCCCGCACCAGCACGTCGATGGCTTCGCTGCGCGTGACGGGATGCCCGAAGCGAAACTCCCCGTCGCCCCGATAGATGTCCAGCACCCCCAGGGCGGCCAGGGCGTTCACGGCCGGGGCGTTCGGGTGTTCCGAGGCCCGAAACGCCGTCCGCCCCTTCTGTGGCCGAGGCGCCTCCT
>NC_021038.1:2428595-2440678 GCF_000210715.1 Fretibacterium fastidiosum | reverse complement strand
GAAACCCGAAGGCGGCGCACAGCTCACGAGCGAGGACCCCCCGCGTCACGAAGGCGTCGGGCTTCCCCTCCGGCGCGGCCGGAACGCCGCGCTTCGCGCCGCAGGCGGCGAGTCCCCTCGCGATCATGGAGGCCATCTCCTTCCGCGTGATCATCTCGTCCGTGCCGAACACTCCCTTGTGTCCCCCTTGATGAGGGCCATGGCCAGGACCGGGTCGTCCAGGTCCTGGATGTTGTAGGAGGAGGCGTGGGGGTACTCCGACGGCTCCGTCAGCCCGTAGAGGTTGGATATCTGGATGCTCCTGTAGCAGGGATGCTCCGGAGGCACGTCGGAGTAGCGGCACAGGGAGAGCTCGACCCCGGCGTTCAGGAGCGCCCACTGCACGTGGAAGGCGGGGAGGTCACGGAGCCTGACGCCCTCCCTGGCGGAGAGCGCGGCCAGGGCCCCCGCCGCCTGGCCCGTCATCATGCAGATGGGCTGGAGCCGGAGGGCGCCGGCGGAGAGGCGGGACATGGACAGGTTCTTCTCGGCGACGAGGAAGCCCTCGACGTCCGACGGAATGAGGACGTCCAGGGGCACCTGAAAGGGACCTCTGGGACGGTTGAGCTCGCTCGAAATCGCCCTCTCGCCAAGCTCCCACTCCATGTCGGAGTCCGTGTCCGCGCCGTGGAGGTCCAGGATGTAGCCGCCGATCGCGATCGCGTTGGGGAACTCGTGGCTGGTCTGGCCGTCGCGATAGCTCAGGGAGTTTTGCAGGAGCTCCGCCGACGTCAGCGTGCGCTGTCCCACCGCACGGCGCGACTCGCGGACGTAGGGGACGGGCGGCATCCGGCGGACGATCTCCTGCCACTCCGTCGGGAGCTCCCGCGCCGCCGGCGGCAGCGGGTCGTTCCAGTACTCGTCGTCGGCCACGGACCAGTTCTCCTGCAGCTCGTTCTGGACGTAGTAGATGAAGTGCAGCGTCTTGATCAGCGCCTGGCGCTCGACCTCCTCCCTCAGGGCAGGGTCCTCGAGGTAAGCGGCGGGCAGGCCGCGCTTTCCCTCCCATCCGTACTTCCCCGGGTAGTCGTTGCCCCAGTTGACGCCGCACTTGGTGATATAGGGCCAGTTCACCGCGTTGCCGTCGTAGGTCCAGGGGGTCGAGGAATCCGGGAGGCCTCGGTAGGCGTTGTGCGAGACGAAGTTGACGGGCAGGACGACGGGGTAGGTCCCCTTGAAGTTCGCGCCTCCGGCGATGACGTAGCTCTCGTAGTTGCGCCGCGCCAGGTCGTAGCCGGGCAGGGGGGCGACGGGCCTCAGTTCCTCCGGGACGCCCCCCGGGTACTTCTTGATGACGGCGGCCCACGTGATGTCCTGAATCATGGCGTCCGGGTTCACGAAGGGGGCGACGGAGTTTCCGACGCGGTAGGGCAGCCCCGCAAGTGGCAGGAGGTCCCCGTACTCCGTCGCGTCGATGAGGACCCTGCAGGTGACGTCCCGGCTCCCTCGCCCCGTCTCGAGGGCCACGCCGCGAACGCTGTGTCCCTCCTTCCTGACGGCGGTGACCGAGGCGTTCGTGAGGACGTCCAGGACGTTCTTTCCGCTGCCGCGCGTTGCCTCCACCATTTCCATCAGGACGTCGTGGCCGACGTGGGGCTCGAACGCCAGGCTCCTGGCGTCCCAGTAGCAGGTCCCCATGGCCTTCCCCCTCGCGTCGTAATAGTCCTTCAGCTTCGAGACAAACTCAAGGTACAGGCCGCTGCGCGTCCGGCTGAGGTCGTCCATCGTGGAGACGCCCGCCGCTGTGGCCTGACCGCCTATCCACGCGCTTGGCTCCACGACGAGCACCGAAGCCCCAAGCCGCGCGGCCTGAATGGCCGCCGCAATGCCGCCCATGCCGCCACCGGCCACCACCACGTCGTAATCGCGGCGCTTCCCCCCGCGTGGCGCCGAATCCGCGGGGCCCGCCGCGAAGGCTGCGCCGACGAAGGCGAGAGCCGCAAGCCACGCGGCGGTCCTCAGAGAATGCCACATGCCCATGAACTTCCGATCCGATCTCACGAAAGAAAACCTCCCTAAACCCTTACGACGCCGCAAGGTCAGCGCGCCGCTCTCCTGCTGAGGCGCACCTCCCTGGGCCCTGCCTTGCAGAAGGAGAGCCTGTAGGCTCCCGCGATCCAGTAGTACTCGCCGAGGTTGAGGTCAAAGCGCGGGGCGCTGCCGTACCGTCCCTGTCCCAGCCTCAGGACCTCGTCGAGCGCTTTGGATACGTCCTGCTCCCGCGCGAAGTGGGAGAGGACGTCGATGCGGTAGGCCCGCTCCTCCAGAAAATATATCTCGACCCCAAACTCACCGTGAAGCCACGCCCGGCGCAGCAGCTTTTTGTCGCCTCCCACGGCGTTGGCCTCCGCCGCTGCGTCCAGCAGGGCAGAGGTCTGCTCGTAGGTCATGCCTGGGGTGAATTTTTCGAGCAGCGCCAGAGCCCGCTCCACATTCCCCGACGCCCAGAGGGGCCGGCAGAGGCTCAGGCACAGGGCGGCGCACAGCGCAAGGCCCATCCCGGTCCTCAGCGCCGCGCGGAGGACGGAGCGCGAGGGATGAGGGCACATTTCGTCTTCTCTCTTCGTCATGACGTCTCCTTCGTTATCAAAATAGTTCGTTCCGCAGGGGCGATGGAACGTTCGCATTGGAGTATGATACACCATACAAGAGCGTGAGAGGCTGGAAAATCGAACGTCGTTATATTTTTTATCAGGTATAATGTATCTCAAGCTGAAAAAGAGCGGCGAAGGGGCCCGCTCTCTTTCGGTTGTCTTGTGAGGAGATGGACGAGATCGTTGTCAATCGCAGGGTAGACGAATACTATATGCGCCGGGCCCTGTCCCTGGCCCTGCGCGGCATGGGGCGAACCTCCCCCAACCCGATGGTGGGGTGTGTCCTCGTGCGCGATGGGCGCATTCTGGGGGAGGGGTGGCACCGTCGGTGCGGCGAGGACCACGCGGAGGTTGCCGCCCTGAAGGACGCCGAGCGGCGGGGCGAGACGGCGCGCGGCGCCGAAGTTTACGTGACCCTTGAGCCGTGCTGTCACTTCGGCCGGACGCCCCCCTGCGCCCAGAGGCTGGTTCGTGAGGGGGTATCCCGCGTGGTGGCGGGTACCGCGGACCCCAATCCCAGGGTGAACTCCGGAGGGCTGGCCGTGTTGCGGGAGGCGGGGGTGGAGGTCTCCGCACCCTGCCTCGAAGAGGAGGCGCGCCGGGTCAACAAGGGATTCATCCGCGTCCAGACCCTCGGTCGCCCCTGGGTGACCCTCAAGGCGGCGTCCGGACTCGATGGGCGCATGGCGCTGACGGACGGCGACAGCCGATGGATCACGGGCCCCGAAGCTCGCCAGTGGGCTCATGGGATGCGCGCCTCCCACGACGCGATCCTGGTGGGGGTGAGCACGGTGCTGAAGGACGATCCTGAACTGACCGTGCGGCACACGGAGGGCAAGAGCCCCTTGCGGGTCATCCTGGACTCGCACCTGCGCACCCCGACGAGCGCCAGGGCCCTTCGCGGCGGGTGCCTGATCCTCACGATCTCCCAGGAGGCGGAGAGGGCGCGGGCCCTGCAGGCCGCCGGGGCGCGCGTCGTGCCGCTGCCGTCCCGCGAAGGCCGCGTGGACCTTGAGGTGGCTCTGGCCTTTCTGGCACGGGAGGGCGTACTCACGCTGATGGTGGAGGGGGGGCCGCGCGTGCTGACCGCCCTGATGGAAGGGCATCTCGCGGACTCCCTTTCGCTGTTCGTGGCGCCCAGGGTCCTGGGCGAGGGAATCGGGATGGGAGAGGGGTTCTCGCCGGCCTCCGTCGCAGAGTCCTTCAACCTCAAGGACGTCACGTCGCGGCCCGTGGGGGACAACCTCCTGGTGGAGGGGCGCTTTTCATGTTCACCGGACTTGTAGAGGCCGTGGGGAGGGTTCGGGCGTTCACCAGGGGAGGACTGGTCCACACCCTGTCGATCGAGTGCCCGAAGATCGCCCCTCAGCTGGTCCTGGGGCAGTCCGTAGCGGTCAGCGGCGCGTGCCTCTCCGTCACGGCGCTGCGGGGCGATGCCTTTGACGTGGAGATGATGCCGGAGACGGCGGAACGCACGTGGTTTCGGGCCCTGCAGCCGGGGACCGCGGTCAACCTGGAGCGCGCCATGAGGCTGGGGGACCGCCTGGACGGACACCTGGTGCTGGGACACGTGGACGGCACGGCGGTCCTGCGCGAGATGACCGGGGAGGGCACGGCCCGAAGGGCCGTCTTCCGCGCCGATCCAGAGTTGCTGCGCGGCATCGTGCCCAAGGGCTCCGTGGCCCTCGACGGCGTCAGCCTGACGGTGATCGACGCGCTGGAGGCGGAGTTCTCGGTGGGGTTGATCCCCACGACGCTCAGGTCCTGCACGTTGGGGGCGGCCAGGGTGGGAAGCGTCGTCAACCTCGAGACGGATATACTGGGTAAATATACGGAGCGCCTGCTGAGGGGTTCGCGGAGCGGGAAAGGGCTCACAATGGAGGAGCTGAGGGGACTTGGCTATTGAAAAGGGTGCGGTGAAGGACGAGCGGCCCCCGTTCGACAAGGTCGAAGCGGCGATCGAGGCGATGCGCCGGGGGGAGCTGGTCCTCGTGGCCGACGACGAGGGCCCGGAGGACAAGGGCTACCTCGTGGGAGCGGCCTCCGGCGCGACGGCGGAGAACGTGAACTTTATGATGCGGTACGCGCGGGGACTGATCTGCCTTCCCGTCGCCGGCGAGGTGGCTCGCAGGCTCCAGTTGACTCCCGTCGCAGCCCCGCAGCAGGGCGGCACCAGGGCGGAGCCCTTTCTCGTTCCGGTGGACGCCCGCGAGGGGGTGCTCACCGGCGTCTCCGCAGCGGATCGAGCCCTGACCGCGCGGTTGGCGGCGTCCCCGGAGACCCATGCGGAGGACTTCGTGCGACCGGGACACCTCTTTCCGCTGGAGGCGCGCGATGGAGGCGTCCTCGTTCGGGCCTCCCACGCGGAGGCGGCCGTGGACCTGGCGCGCCTGGCGGGGCTCCCACCCGCAGGGCTCTCCTGCGACGTGATGAACGAGGACGGCGCCATGGCTCAGCTTCCGGACCTGCTGGCCCTGGCCGGGCAGCATCGCCTGACGTTCATCGTCCTCAAGGACTTGATCGCTTGGCGCTGCCGCCGGGAGAAGCTGGTGGAGCGGAGGGTGGAGGTCAACCTGCCGACGGAGTACGGCGCGTTTCGCGCCCACGCATACCGCAGCAAACTGCAGGACGACGACGCGCACACGCACGTGGCTCTGACCATGGGGGACGTTGCGAGCGGAGAACCCGTCCTCGTGAGAGTGCACAGCGAGTGCTTTACGGGGGACCTCCTGGGGTCCCTGCGCTGCGACTGCGGACCTCAGCTCCACGCGGCGTTGTCGATGATCGAGAGGGAAGGACGGGGCGTGCTGCTCTACATGCGTCAGGAAGGGCGCGGCATCGGGCTCCTCAACAAGCTCAAGGCTTACGAGCTTCAGGACGCGGGCATGGACACCGTGGAGGCGAACGTCGCCCTGGGTTTTCCGCCCGACCTGCGCGAGTACGGGACGGGGGCTCAAATCCTGATGGACCTGGGGCTGAAGCGCATTCGCCTGATGACGAACAACCCCAAGAAGGTGGTCGGCCTGGAGGGGTACGGGCTTGAGATCGTGGACCGCGTCCCCATCGTCATCGAGCCGAACCCATACAACGAGAGGTACATGAAGACGAAGGAGCACCGCATGGGACACCTGCTCCACCTGCTATAAGGCCGCTTCTCGGAAAATCCACGCTTCAAGAGATAAAAATAACGATAGACAAACGAGGTGTGTCTGATGCGAGTCATAGAGGGAAAACTGCTGGGGACGGGGCTGTCCGTCGGAATCGTCGCCTCGCGCTTCAACGAGTTGATCACGAGCCGATTGCTCGACGGGGCAAAGGACGTGCTCCTGCGTCACGACGTCTCCCACAACGCCATCGACGTCTTCTGGGTTCCCGGAGCCTGGGAGCTGCCCCTCACGGTGAAGGAGATCGCGCTGATGGGCAAGTACGACGCCATCATCGCCCTTGGGGCGGTGATCCGGGGGGACACGCCGCACTTCGATTACGTCTCGGCGGAGATGTCGAAGGGCCTCGCGCAGGTCGGACTGGAACAGCGGGTCCCCGTGATCTTCGGCGTCCTGACCTGCGACACGCTGGATCAGGCGCTGCTGCGGGCCGGCAGCAAGGCGGGGAACAAGGGGGCGGACTGCGCTTACGGCGCCATTGAGATGGCGAATTTGATGAGGACGATCCGCACGGCGGACGGAACGAGGGGGGGGACGCGCAATGCTTGACCTTCGCTGGATGCTCGCGCACCGCGAAGAGGTGGAGTCGTTTCTGAAAAACCGCAGGCACGACTTCGATATGGACGCACTGGAGGCGCTCGACGAGAAGCGCCGCCACATCATCATGGAGACGGAGGACCTGAAGGCCAGGCGCAACGAGGGGTCCCGCAAGGTGGGAGCGGCGAAAAAGACGGGCGAAAACGTTGACGCCCTCATGCAGGAGATCCGCCTCATGGGCGACCGGATCAAGGAGCTGGACGAGGGGCTGAGCAGGACGGAGTCGGAACTGAACGATTGCCTGATGCGGCTCCCCAACCGCCTGAGCGAGACGACGCCCGTGGGGGAGGACGAGGACGACAACCCCGTCGTTCGGACCTGGGGAACGCCACGGGAGTTCTCCTTCGAGCCCAAGCCCCACTGGGACATCGCCGAGGCGCTTGGCATCATGGACTTTGAACGGGGCGTCCTGCTCGCTCAGAGCCGTTTTACCGTCCTGAAGGGGATGGGCGCCCGCATGGAGCGTGCCCTGATCGCCTTCATGCTGGACCTGCACACCCAGAAACAGGGGTACCTCGAGGTGGAGCCGCCCTTCATGGTTCGGTCCGCGATCCTGGAGGGGACGGGGCAGCTGCCGAAGTTCGCGGAGGACCTGTATCGTATCGCGGACGAGGACCTCTGGTTGATCCCCACGGCGGAGGTGCCGCTCACCAACCTTCACCGCGAGAGCATCCTGGAGGAGTCGGACCTGCCCCTCTACTACACCGCCTACACGCCCTGTTTCCGGCGGGAGGCCGGGTCCGCAGGCCGGGACGTTCGGGGAATGCTGCGTCAGCACCAGTTCGACAAGGTGGAGATGGTGAAGCTCTGCACGCCGGAGACGAGCTACGACGAGCTCGAGAAGCTGACGGCAGACGCGGAATCGGTGCTGCAGGCCCTGGAGCTGCCCTATCGCGTGGTGTCCCTCTGTTCCGGGGACATCGGCTTCGGCTCGACCAAGACGTACGACCTCGAGGTCTGGCTCCCCTCACAGAAGAGGTACCGCGAGATCAGCTCGTGCAGCAACTGCGAGGACTTTCAGGCCCGCCGGATGAACTGCCGCTACCGCCCGGCAAGCGGCGGCAAGCCGCGGTTCGTCCACACGTTGAACGGGTCCGGCATCGCCGTGGGGCGCACGCTCATCGCAATCATCGAAAACTTCCAGCGGGAGGACGGCACCGTCGTCGTCCCCAGGGCGCTCGTGCCCTACATGAACGGCACGAGCGCGATCGGGAAGGACTGAGGGGGCCCGCGTGCCTGACTACGCGACGATCGCCGTCGGCTGTTCCCTGGCGGCGATTCTCTGCATCGCGGTTCAGTTCTGGATCAAGCGAACCTTGCCGCTCCGCCAATACAACTACTTTCGAGACCTGCTTCTGCTGGGGATATGGATGCTCCTGGCCATTTGGTTCGGTTCGCCCTACTCCAGGGCGGTGGCCGCCGCCGCCGCCGTCGCGGGGGCCGTCGGGCTTGCCGGCGCCCTCTACCACAGGCGCAGGTGGGACCTCTGCTTTCTCCTGATCGGCGTGCTCTGCGCCCTCTGGGGGCCCTCGATCCACTACATACGCTTTTCCGACGGAGACTACATCTACCTGGAGCCCTCCGCCTCCTTCGCCCTGACGACGCTCTGGTTTACGGCCTTTCCCATCGTCTTTCGTCACCTGGACGATATCCCCGGGCTGGTGGGGAACGTCCTGGCCGCGACGTACCCCCTGATGCTCATGGCGGTCCTCCTGATGGAGGGCCCCGCCTCGGAGGCGTTCTTCATGACCTTTGCGGGCCTCGCCCTCCTTGGGGCCTTCTGGAGCCGCTTCGGCAACGCCTACCGCCAAGCGGGACGGGCCATGTCCTCCATGTGGAGCATCCTGGTGGCGGGCACAGCGATCCTGGGGAACAGCAAGGGTATCGTCTTCAGCTCCATGTTCTTCCTCTCCGTGGGGCTCTACGCCATTCCCGCTGCGGAGGTCCTGCTCCTCTGGTGCGGCCGCGCGTTCGCCGAGCGCCCCGACGGCGGAGGACACCTCTACAGGGCCATGATCGCGCGGGGGCTGGAGCACCCGGACGCCGTTCGCTTCATCGCGGGGCTCTGCGCCCTCGTCAGCATCGCGGCGGCGCTGATCCAGTCCCCTCCGCGCACCATGATGCGGGGGTGTTGGGGCGTCGTGGGCCTGTGCGTCTTTGCCGTGATCTTCTCGCTGTTCCGCCGCCGGACGAAGCGGGGCGCCATCGCCCGCGAGGCCCCCGAACTGTGGGGGGTTCCCCTGGACAACGTCTCCATGAATTACGCGATCTCCCGGTCCCGTGGGCTGATCTCCAATCCACGGGGCACAGGCGCTCAACTCGTGGCCACCGTCAACGCCCTGGGGATGGTCGAAGCCCTTAAGGACGAGGAGTACCGCGGCATCCTGCGGCGTTCCGCGCTGGTCCTGGCCGACGGGACCGGCCTTCTGTGGGGGATGCGCTTCCTCGGAATGCCGCTTCAGGAACGGGTGGCGGGGATCGACTTCGCCGAACAGCTCTGCCGCACGGCCGCCGTCGAGGGATGGCCCGTGTACTTTCTGGGCGCGAGCGGAGACACGGCGGCGCGGTGTGCTGCCGCCCTGTCCGCCCGATATCCGGGCCTGATCGTCGCAGGGACGCGGGACGGGTACTTCGAGATGGAGGACCCGAACGTGCCCGCCGCCGTCGCGGCCAGCGGAGCCAGGGTCCTCCTGGTGGCCATGGGGCTTCCCCGGCAGGAAAAGTGGGTCGCCCTGCACGAAAAGCGCCTGGGGAAGGTCCTGGCCGTGGGGGTGGGGGGCGCCTTTGACGTCTTTGCCGGAGAGCTCCGTCGGGCGCCGTCATGGGTGCAGAAGATCGGGATGGAGTGGCTCTATCGGCTGTTCCAGGAGCCAGCCCGCTGGAGGAAGGACCTGGGGCTGTTCTCCTTCGTGGCGCGGGTGCTGGCGGCGAAGGTGAGGCTCCACCCCACGCGCAGCGCTCCGCGCTGACGACGGGGATGAAGGTTCTGATCCTCGCCGTGGGCAGGTCCAGGGAGAGGGCGCTGGCGTCGCTGGCGGAGGACTACCTGGCGCGCATTCGCCCGGCGGGACTGGTGGGGGTGGAGCGCACCCCGGACGTTCCGGCGCGCTCGCCGGAGGAGGCGATGGCGAAGGAGGGGCAGGATATCCTGCGCCGCATCAGGCCCAGGGATCGGACGGTCCTCCTGCGCGAGGACGGCGCCGAGTACGACAGTCCGGGGTTCGCCTCGTTTCTTGCCGCTGAAATGGAACGGGCCGGAGGACGCCTCCTGATGGTGATCGGCGGCCCCTGGGGGACGAGCGACGCGGTGAAGGCGCGCGCGGACACGGGGCTTTCGCTCTCCCAAATGACCTTCACCCACGAGATGAGCTTCCTCTTCCTGGCGGAGCAGCTGTACCGCGCTTTCTCGATTTTACAGGGGACCGGATACCACCACTAATTCCAATCCCAAATCCATCGTACACTTCGTTGTTTTTGCTCGCCTTGCTCGACGTACTATTATGTACGCCTTCGCTGCAGCTCGCAAAAGCCGCCTCGTCCACGAAGGATTTGGAAATGGAATGAGACGGTACGTTCAGTGGCGGGCGTTCCGTCAGCGCCTGCCCAGGTCCTCCAGCGCTGCCTCGAAGTGGGATGCCGCGAGGAGGATCGTCTCCACGCCCTGCGTGATACTGTCCCGCAGGGCTGCCAGGGCCGCCTTCCGGCAGATGAAGGCGATGTCTGCGCCCGTCATGCCGTCGGTGCGCTCCGCGAGGGTCGTCAGGTCCACGTCCGGCGCCACGGGCTTCCTGCGGAGCTCGATCTGAAAGATATCCCGCCGCGCCTCCGCGTCCGGCAGGGAAAGCTCCAGGATCAGGTCAAACCTTCCGGGCGTGAGGCACGACGGATTCACCAGGTCCAGCCGGTTGGTCGTGGCCAGGACGACGACGCCCTGAAGGTCCTCGATGCCGTTCATTTCGGACATGAACTGTCCGATGACCCGCTTCTCGGTGACGCCGTCCCCCGCGTTCGCGGGGAGGAGGGACTCGACCTCGTCGAAGTAGAGGATGGAGGGCGCCGCCTGACGCGCCACGCGAAAGACCTCGCGGAGGGCCCTTTCGGATTCCCCGATGTAGCGCGACATAATGGAAGGCCCCTTGACCGGGATGAAGTTGATCCCGCTCTCTCGTGCCAGGGCGCGCGCCAGAAGGGTCTTCCCCGTCCCGGAGGGCCCGTGAAGCAGGATCCCGCGGATCGGTCGGATCCCACACCTCTCGAAGAGGTCCGCGTGCTCCAGCGGCCACATAACGGCGTTGTAGAGCTCCGCCTTGACGTCCTCCAGCCCCCCGATGTCCTGCCAGGAGACGTCTGGAATCTCGACGAAGACCTCGCGGATCGCCGAGGGTTCGATCTCCATCAGGGCGGACAGGAAGTGGCGCATCCCGACCTCGAGGGCTGCGACCCTCTCGTAGGGGATCGTCTGGGTCCTGAGATCGACGTAGGGCAGGACGTCGCGCACGCAGGCCATCGCGGCCTCCTTCGCCAGCGCTTCGAGGTCGGCGCCCACGAAGCCGTGGGAGAGCGCGGCCACCCTCTTCAGGTCCACGTCCTTCGCCAGGGGCATACCGCGCGTGTGTATCTGAAGGATCTCAAGTCGTCCCGCGCTGTTGGGGATCGGGACCGATATCTCCCGGTCGAAGCGCCCCGGACGCCGAAGGGCGGGGTCCAGCGCGTTCGGGATGTTGGTCGCCGCGATCACGACGACCTGCCCGCGCGACTCGAGGCCGTCCATCAGCGCGAGGAGCTGGGCCACGACCCGGCGCTCCACCTGCTTCTCGCTGCCCATGTCCTCGCGCTTCGGAGCGATGGCGTCGATCTCGTCGATGAAGATGATGGAGGGAGCCCGCTCCTGTGCCTCCTCGAAGATGTTGCGGAGCCGTTCCTCGCTCTCCCCGTAGAACTTCCCTATGATCTCGGGCCCGGAGATGTGGGTGAACCAGGCGTCCGTCTCCCCGGCCACCGCCCTGGCGATGACGGTCTTCCCCGTCCCCGGAGGGCCGTAGAGCAGGACCCCCTTGGGAGGCTGGATGCCGAGGCGCTCAAAGACCTGCGGAAAGCGCAGGGGGAGCTCGATCATCTCCCGCACCTTGCGGATCTGCGCCCCGAGGCCGCCGATGTCCTCGTAGGAGACCCTGTGCGGTCGGACCGTCTTCGCGGGCTTCAGCAGGTTCAGGCAGGTGGCCCTGTTGAGCACCACCGTCCCCGCGGGCGTCGTCGCCGTGACGCGGAAGTCGCAGACGCGGGTTCCGAAGAGGTTGACCCGCACGCGGTCTCCCGTGCGGACGGCCGTGTCCTCCAGGGACGATAACAGGTACTCCTGGTCCTGCTCCTTGTCCGACAGCTTCGTCTCCGTCAGGGGCTCCAGGGTGGCATTGCCCGCAAAGCGCCGCTCCACGGCCCCCTCGACGCTGACCGTCTCGTCCAGGGAGGTCGAGGCGTTCTCGCGGAGCAGGCCGTCGATTTGAAGGATGCCGCGCCCCGCCTCCGGGTCCCCCGCCCTGGCGCGGGCCGCCGTCGTCCTCTTTCCCGTGATTTCGATGAGCGCGCCCTCCGAGAGCCCCAGTTGCTCCATGTCCTTCGGGTGCATTCTGGCAATGCCCTTCAGGGCGTCTCCTGGGTACGACTCCTGCACCTTGAAATCCTTTCGCAT
>NC_021038.1:2427386-2428398 GCF_000210715.1 Fretibacterium fastidiosum | reverse complement strand
CTCCTCACCGCTTCCCGGGGTCAGGCCCTCTGCCGCCCCTAGACAAGTCCTCCGTCCCACAGCTCGCTCAGGCGGACGAAACGATAGCCCCTCAGCCGAAGCGTCTCGACGATCTGCGGGAGCGCGGCCACCGTGTTGGGGACCCCCGAATGCATCAGGACGATCGCTCCGGGCTTTGCGTTCTCCGTCACCAGCCTCACGATGTCCTGGGCGGGCTTTCCCGTGTAGTCCGCAGTGTTCACGTTCCAGAGGCCAAGCCTCAGGTTCATGCGCCGCATGGCGTTGAACACCTTGAGGTTGAAGGCGCCGCCGGGCGGCCTCAGAAAGCGCGATCTCGGCAGGTTCAGGTTCTCAAAGACCTCGTCGCAGCGCTCCGCCTCCCGCATGATCTTTTCGATCCAAAGGGTGTAGAGCCGCGGATGGGTGTAGCTGTGGTTTTCCAGCTCGTGCCCCGCGCGGCTCAGGGAAAGCGTTATCCCGCTGTAGCGTTCCGCGAACTTCCCCACGAGGAAGAAGGTCGCGTGAACGTCCTGCTCCTTCAGCGCGGCCATCAGCTCCTGCATTCCGTGCTCTCTTGGGCCGTCGTCAAAGGTCAGGGCGATCTCCTTCACGAAGGGGTCCCCCGAGGCGATGCCCCACCTTCGCCGCTCCATGGACAAGGGGCCCCACTCGATGCAGAGGAACAGCGTCAGGGCACACAGCATAAACTTTCGACACAAACGGCCTCATTCCTTTATCTTCAGGATTCCTCTCGGACTTCTCTCAGGGCGCCGCGCCCGCGCCTGAACCACGACATTTTCCCAATCTCAATATCAGCCTAACATGAGAGGGAAGTCGGGAAAAGACGCTATATAATACAAGAGATTTATTTTAGATGAAAGCATACCCTTTTTCGTCCGCAATTTTGTTGAGGCGGTTACGCTTCCGGATTCGGTCGAGCTTAGGAGGAGAGACACTTGAGACCTGACAGGGACGAGGCCCTGGCGCTCCTGAAGAAGTACAACACCGAGGA
>NC_021038.1:2412771-2426072 GCF_000210715.1 Fretibacterium fastidiosum | reverse complement strand
GGGAGAAGATTGGGCCGGCCCCCGCAGGGGGGCGGGCGATTAAGGGGGAATCCCATTGAACGTCAGCTTTTGGGGCGCGGCCGGCGAGGTGACGGGCTCGTGCTATTGCCTTGAGACGGCCGGCCGTCGCATCCTTGTGGATTGCGGCATCCATCAGGGGGAGGACGAGGACCTCAAGAACGCGGAGCCCCTCCCCGTCGCCCCGGGGGAAATCGAGGCGATCCTCCTGACCCACGCGCACATGGACCACTCCGGGCGCATCCCCTGGCTGGTGAAGAACGGCTTCAAGGGGCCGATCTACACCACCGGCGCCACGGCTCAACTGGTGGATATCCTGTGGCACGACTCGGCGCGCCTGATGGCGGAAGAGGCGGAGTGGAAGACCCGCAAGGCCCTGCGCCGCGGACTGCCCGCCGTCCTTCCCCTCTACGGGGACGACGAGGCGGAGGCTGCCCTGAAGTGCCTGCGGCCGCTGGAGTGGGAGGAGACGCTGGAGGTGCTTCCCGGAGTCTCCGCCACCTTCAGGGACGCGGGGCACATCCTGGGCAGTTCGTCCATTCTGCTGGACCTGAGCGAGGAGGGGAAGTCCGCGCGCGTCGTCTTCAGCGGGGACCTGGGGCAGCAGCGGGCGGCTATCGACGGCACGCCCTCCATCTTCAGGGAGGCGGATTACGTCCTGATCGAATCGACCTACGGCGACCGTCTCCACAAGGACGACCAGGCGTCGCGGGCGGAGTTCCGCGAGGCCGTCCTGACGGCGCTCAGGGACAGGGGGAAGGTGCTGATCCCCAGCTTCGTCGTCGATCGCGCACAGCGGATCCTCTTCGAGCTCTCCCTGATGCAGATCGAGGGGGTGCTGCCCGAGGTCCCCATCTTCCTGGACTCCCCCATGGGCGTGCGGGCGACGGACCTCTACCGGTCCCACGTCGGGACCCTGTCCGACGAGGTGCGGAGGTACGCGGCCTCCGGGGTGGACGTCTTCGCCCCCAGGGGCTTTCAGAGCGTCTCCACCCCGGACGAGTCCCGAAGCATCAACAACGTCCCCTTTTGCATCGTGATCGCGGGCAGCGGGATGTGTTCGGGCGGGCGCATCATCCACCACATCAAGCACAGCGCATGGAACCCCAAAAACCACATCATCTTCGTCGGGTATCAGGCCTACGGCACGCTGGGTCGCCGCATCGTGGAGGGAGAGCCCCAGGTGCGCATCGGCGGGGAGGACGTCGCCGTGCGGGCCAGGGTCCACACCATCGGAGGCTTCTCCGCGCACGCGGACCGCGACGACCTCCTGGCCTGGGCCGGCAACTTCAGGACGAACCCGCTCTTCTTCGTGACCCACGGCGAGGCGAAGTCCTCCCGGGCCCTTTCCGTCTCCCTGCAGGAGGCGGGGCGGCGCGCCATCGTCCCCGGCCTGGGGCAGGAGTTCGCCCTCGAGCCGAACGCCCTGGCGCGGAAGGTGGCGCAGCCCTCGGCCAAGCCTGCGGCCGAGAGGACGCTGCACGCCATCGACGACCTTGCGCTTCTCGTGGAGCAGCTGCGGCGCAGCTCCGGCGCCCTCGGCGACTCGGAGGAGGCGATGCACTACCTGGCCGCGTCCCGCGCCCTGCTGGAGATGGCGGCTCACAGGATGAAGGGCGCTTCCTGAAGGAGAGGTGCCCCCTGCCTCCCCGGCGATCGGTCCGGCGCGGCGCCAGGCGGCGTTCTCCCGAACGCCGCCATTTTTTCGTTTATGTTTTATAATAAAAAGGAGCACAGGCCTGGGGGTTCCGCGCATATTTCGCCGCGGCGCGGTCCTCGCGGGCTTTTACGTCTTGAGGATTGAGAGGGCGGGTTTGATGTCATGCAACGCTTTTGACGTGTTGAAGGCGCGCGGGTACTTCGAGTGGTGCACCTCGGAGGATCGCCTGCGGGAGGTCATGCAGTCCGAGATGGTCACCGCGTACGTAGGGTTTGACCCAACGGCGGACAGCCTGCACGTGGGACACCTCATCCCCCTGATGGCGCTGGGATGGCTTCAGCGGGCGGGGCATCGGCCCATCGCCCTTGCGGGAGGCGGGACCGGCCTGATCGGCGACCCGTCGGGCAAGAGCAAGGAGCGCAACCTGATCACGCTGGAGGCCGTCCAGAGGAACGTCGAGGGGGTGCGCAAGCAGCTGGCGCACTTCCTCGACTTCGACTGCGGGAAGAACTCGGCGCTCCTGCTGAACAACTACGACTGGCTCTCCAGGATGACGTTCCTCGACGTCCTGCACGACGTGGGGAAGTACTTCTCCGTCAACAACCTCATCGCCAGAGAGTACATCAAGAGCCGGCTCGAGGACCCGGAGAAGGGGATATCCTACACGGAGTTCTCCTACGTGCTCCTGCAGGCCATCGACTTCAAGCACCTCCACGATCACTACGGCTGCAAGCTGCAGATGGGGGGAAACGACCAGCAGGGGAACCTGCTGGCGGGGACGGAGTACATCCGCAAGACGAGTGGCGGCGAGGTCTTCGGCCTGACTCAGCCCCTGTTGCTCACGGCGTCGGGCACGAAGTTCGGCAAGACGGAAGCGGGAGCGGTGTGGCTCGACGCGGAGCGCACGTCGCCCTACCAGTTCTATCAGTTCTGGGTGAACGCGGACGACCGGGACGTGGAGCGGCTGCTGAAGCTCTACACGTTCCTGCCCCTGGAGGACGTTCGTCTGCTGATGGAGGAGCACGCCGCCCACCCGGAGCGCCGCGTGGCCCAACGCCGCCTGGCGACGGAGGTCACCCAGAGAGTGCACGGCGCTGCGGCCGCGGAGAGCGTCGCGAAGGTCAGCGCCGTCCTGTTCGACCCGGATGTGGACCTGTCGGGCCTGTCCGAGGAAACCTGCCTAGCCCTGAAGCGTGAGGCTCCCTGCAGCGAGGCGAAGCTCTCCATGCCCGCGGGGGTCCTGGACGTCCTCACGGCCTGCAGCGCCTGCGCCAGCAGGGGAGAGGCCAAGCGCGCCGTGCGCCAGGGCGGCGTCTCGATCAACGGCGTGCGCGTGGCGGACGAGGGGGCCTCCATCGACGCCGACCAGCTGCGCTACGGGCGCTACCTCTTCGTGCGCGTCGGACGCAAGAAGTTCTACGTGCTCTCGGTCGTCCGCTGACGCGGCAGGCGGTCGACTGACGCAGAAGCGAAGGCTTGGTGGCGCCGACGCCCCTGGCGTGACGGGGCGTCGATCGCCTTACGAGTTCGGTCTTCAGGAAGCGCTGTCGGGCACTTTTCGTTTGGCGGTTGCCCATTCGTTCAGCGGTTTTCGCGAACGAATGGGCGTTTCCCGAATCGTTTTGTCCGGAGGAGATGCGGATGATCCCCTGTGTCTGGTACGTTTCAAAAACGGTGGATGTCTGGCGGCGAGCGCTGATCGGCCGCATGGCGGAGTCGCTGAGGTCGCGGGGGGTCCCCCTCTCCCTTTACGTCGATGGGAGCGTCGCCGGGATCGACGCGCGGGACGTCTCCGCCTGGAGCGCCCTGACCGGCCTTGAGCGCGCGAGCCGCATCCTCTTCTCCGGACGGGCGCTCTGGCACCTCTGGGGGGACGCTCCGGCATGGTGGCGGATCGTCCGGCTGCGCGCACGCGCGGTCCACACGTCCTTCGATGAGAAGACGTCCTGGTGCGGATACCCCTCCCGCCTCTTTCCGGACCGGGCCAGGGACGGTGAATCGCTGATCCTGCCCGCCTTCGACTTTCGCATCTCCGGCGTGGACGACGAGGGCCCTCTGCCCGTCGTGTGCCTGGGAGACGCCGCTGGTCAGGGCCTCGAGGACGCCCTGAGCGGCAACGAGCATCCGGTGGTCGGGACGGACGACCTCTCCCCGGATGCCCCCACGGCGCGAAGCGGCGTCTTCATCGCAGGGCCGCAGCCGTTTGACGCGCTGAGGGCGGCCTCCCTCACCATGCAGGGACTGGTCGCCGCGGCGATCGAGTCCCCGCACCTGAACGCCCTCCTGGGGAGCGAGGGGTATGTCCGCGCGGCGGAGGACACGGAAGAGGCTTGGAGGCTCGCGCTGGAAGCGGCCCTCTCGGAGCGGGGGAGGGCCGTGGCCGTCTCCGCGCGGCACTTCATCAAGGCGCGCTGTTCCCCCGAACGGAGTGCGGATTCCCTCGTCGCCCTTTACTCCAGCGCCCTGGGAGGGTCGGTCCTCCCATGAGCGCTGCGGCGTGTGCGGTCAGAGCCTTTCAGGCCGTCGCCGACGCCGGATGGCGCGGGCGCATGGTCTACGGGGTCCTCTATGGACTCCTGAAGCTCGTCCAGCCGCGCCGCGAGAGGATCGACGCCAACCTGCGCCTCGTCTGGCCCGAGAGGGACGCGGCCTGGCGCAGGGCCTTCAGAGCGCGGGTCTATCAAAATCTGGCCTGGACCGTCACCGAGGTCCTGGCCCTGCAGCGGGACCCCGGCCAGGCGTCCTCGTGGATATCCGGCGTCGAGGGGCGCTCCATCCTGGACGAGCTGGCGGAAGGAGGGCAGGGCGCCATCCTCCTGACGGGGCACTTCGGAAACTGGGAGCTCCTGGGGACGTGGTACGCCCAGGTCCTCAAGGCGAAGGGTCGGCAGCTTTACGCCGTCTTTCAGGAAATCCACGACCGCGACCTGTCCGGGGTCCTGAAGGGGTTTCGGGAGAGGGGCGGCATCTCCGTCCTGCCGAAGGAGATGTCCGTCCTCGAGATGGCGCACCGGCTGCGGGCCGGCGCCCACATTGCGATCCTGGCGGACGTCTCGTGGC
Source organism: Fretibacterium fastidiosum (assembly GCF_000210715.1). Lineage (GTDB taxonomy): Bacteria > Synergistota > Synergistia > Synergistales > Aminobacteriaceae > Fretibacterium > Fretibacterium fastidiosum. Next base: position 2,421,334 of record NC_021038.1, on the reverse strand, counting down.
TCGAGGGCGCCCTGACGCTGCCCTTTATGGGGCACGAGTGCACCAACTCTCCAGGGCCTGCGATCCTCGCCATGCTGGCGTCGGTCCCCATCGTCCCCCTGGGCATCTACCGTCGGGGGCCCTTTGAGCACGGCGTGCGCGTCTTCCCGCCCCTCTCGATCCCTGGTCAGGGGAGCCGGGCGGAGCGGATCGGGGGAGGGACCCTCGCGATCAACCGCGCCCTCGAGGCGATCATCGCCCCGAGGCCCGAACTGTGGTTTTGGCTGCACGACCGCTGGAAATCCCGCCCGCTATCGCGGCAGACGGTCGTGAAAGACGGTGCCGCCGAAAAAAGTCCTGTATGTCCTGTATAATGATGGATAAGGAGAGCAGGCCCTTCAGGCTCTCCCCGATTTTGTCCTCACGACGGCTTTGTGGCGAGAGACAGATTGAAGGGACCCGGGGCGGAGGAGAAGAGGATCATGTTGCTTCGCAAGGAGTTTAAATTTGAGGCGGCTCACAATCTTGTGCGGTATCATGGGAAGTGCGAACGGCTGCACGGCCATACGTATCGCCTTGCCGTGCTCCTCGAGGGGACACCGGACGGCGAGGGGATGATCATGGATTTCTGCGAGCTCTCCTCCATCGTCAAGGAGCGGGTGATCGCGGTCCTGGACCACAGTTACCTCAACGACACCATCCCCCAGCCGACGGCCGAGAACATCGCCCTGTGGACCTGGAAGCGGATCGAGGCGTCCCTTCAGCGCCCGAACTGCCGCCTCTTTGAGGTGCGGGTCTGGGAGACCGCGTCGAACGGCGTCGTCCTGAGGGCCTCCGACCCCGTTTTGACGGAGGAAGGGGAGAGACGCCCATGAAGGACGTTCAGATGGAAGCTGACCTGCGGGAGATCCAGATCGACCGGGTGGGGGTGAGCAACGTCAGCTACCCCATCGTCGTCATGTCCCGGCAGGATAAGACGCAGGACACGGTGGCCTCCGTCTCCATGAGCGTCCTCCTGCCCCATCAGTACCGGGGGACGCACATGAGCCGCTTTATCGAGGCCCTTGAGGACTGTTGCGGCAGGATATCCCCCGTCACGCTGGAGGCCGTCACAAAGCGCTTGTGCGACAGGCTGGACGCCCCCGAAGCCTCGATTCGTTTTGAGTTCCCCTACTTCATCCGGCGCAGGGCCCCCGTTTCGGGCATCGAGAGCTTCATGCGCTACGAGGCCAATTTGGAGGGTATTTTCAGCGTCGGAAAGTTTGACATGGTCACGGGCGTGGGCGTCCACGTGCAGACGCTCTGTCCCTGTTCCCGGGCGATCTCGAAGTACGGAGCCCACAACCAGCGCGCCTTCGTCGCGATCAAGGTCCGCTGCACGCACTTCATGTGGTTCGAGGAATTGATCGCGATGGCGGAGGAAGCGGCCTCCAGCCCGCTCTACACGCTCCTGAAGCGGGAGGACGAGAAGCACGTTACGGAGCGGGCCTATGAGAATCCCCGCTTCGTGGAGGACGTCGTGAGGGACCTCGCCGTTGCGCTGAACCGGGAGCCTCGGGTGTCGTGGTATTCCGTCTCCATCACGAGCGCCGAGAGCATCCACAACCACGACGCCTTCGCCGAGGTCACGCGGGACAAGGGGAAGCCCGCTCCGCCCGACGGGGAACGCGGTCAGCGATGACCCGGAGGGGAGACGAGTTCCTCAGCCGACTGATTTACTACGTCCTCTTTCTGCTGATCCTGCTGGCGGCGATCCGGATATACTTCTCCTGGCTCGACAGCTACAGGTTGTCCCATCCTCAGATCATCGAGGCGTTTGCCGCAGGCTACGTCGAGGAACAGCCCCTCGAGGGTATCCTGTTGTGGGACGAGCAGCCGGTCTTCGCGCCGCAGGACGGGGTGTTCACCTACCCCTCGCCGTTGCCGCGCCGGGTCGCGAAGGGCGAGATGTTGGCGGCCCTGGACGGGGTCGCGATTCGTGCGCCGTACCCCGCCTACTTCTATCCGGCCCTGGACGGACAGGAGGGGCATTGGTTCTATTCAAAGCTGTGGCCGGACTTCGCCCCCTTTCCGTTTTTCAGGCCCGCCGTCCTTCTGGAGAACGGCACTCAGCTTCGCAAGGGGGCGCCCATCGGCAAGCTGGTCCCCCAGCCGCAGACGCTGCGCTGCATCGCCTACCTGGACGGCACGCCGTCCCTCCTGCGCAGCCTGCGCATGCGGAAAGCCGCCATCCGCATCAAGACGGAGCCGGAGGGCAAGGAAAGGAAGGCGGAGGTGGTGTCCTTCAAGACGATGGGGCAGAAGGTCAAGGTTTGCTTGAGGCTGCCGTTCTTTCCTCCGGAGGCGCTGCGTTCCCGATCCTTCTCCGCCCGCGTGGTCGCGGGAGATCAACAGGGGGTCATGGTCCCCGACAGCACCGTGATCACGAAGGACGGTCGAAACGTGATCTTCCTCCTTCAGGGGAACAGGGTCCTTTCGCGTGACGTCGAGGGCTTCCCGGCGGGCATGGGGCACTTCTTCATCGTGCGGGGCGTGATGCCGGGGAACAAGCTGATTCTGGATGCCGACACCATTCAGGAGAGCATCGTGAGGATTTGGTAGGGGGGATTTGCTGATGGGGCTTAAGGAGCACGCGGCAGCCATCCGGGAGCGTGTGGCGCGCACGGCGGCCCTCGCGGGACGGAAACCCTCGGACGTCCTCCTGGTGGGAGTGACGAAGACCAGGAGCGTTCAGGAGATGCAGGAGGTCGCCTCCCTTGTCGATGCGATCGGCGAGAACAAGGTCCAAGAGGCGCAGGTGAAGCGAGAGGCGTGGGGGGATCATCCAACGCCCCCCTGGCGGCTGATCGGGCACCTGCAGAACAACAAGGCGCGCCGCGCCGTGGAACTGTTTGACGCCGTCGACTCCCTGGACTCGATCCCCCTGGCGGAGCGCCTGGACCGCATCGCGGGGGAGCTGTCCCGCCGCCTGTCGGTGCTGATCGAGGTGAACACGGCGAAGGAGGCCAGCAAGACGGGGATGGCGCCCGAGGCGTTCCCCGCCCTTCTGGATCGCGTACTGACCCTGCCCAACCTCAAGTTGGAGGGACTGATGACCATCGGTCCGTTGACGGACGACGAGGTGCGCGTCCGCCAGGCCTTCGCCGAATTAAGAGGGATGGCGGAGGACGCCAGAGGGCGATGCGGCCTTCCCTTGCCCGTGCTCTCGATGGGAATGAGCGGCGACTTTGAGTGGGGGATTCTGGAGGGGAGCACCATGGTGAGGATTGGCACGGCCCTTTTTGGCCCTCGCGAGTACAAGATGCTGTAGTCCATGGTATATTAAGGGGCAGGTTTTATCCTGTTCTTTATAAGGAGGAACGGACGGGTGCTTAGGAGGTTAATGCAGGTCCTCGGGTTTTACGGCGACGATGACTACGTCGATGAGCCCGATGACTACGAGGTCGAGGAACAGAGGACGGCAACCAAAAGACCGAAGGCGAGGCGACGGGACGAACCCCATCTCTTATCCGCTCCAAGGCTTGTCTTCTTTAAGGGTGTGCCGTCGGAGAGCATAAAGCTGAGGCTCAGGGATGCCCTCCTGAACGGGATCATGGTCCTCCTGGACCTTCACGAGCTGGACCCCAGAGAATTTGAGGAGGAGGGACGTCCGTTCATCAACTTTATGGGGGGGGTTGCGTTTGCCCATAAAGGCCGCATGGAGTACATTGAACCCGCTTTGTACCTGGTGACGCCACACGAGGGAATGTTCGAGGAATGGGTTGAGGAGGAGCCGCTAAATGATGGAACTTTTGACCGCCAAGGACGTTGAGGTCAAGGCCTTTAAGAAAGTTTCCTTCGGGGGATACGCGGTTCAGGAGGTCGAGGACTTCCTGAATCAGGTCGCGGACGACTTTGAGACCTACGCGATGCGTCTGAACGAGCGCGAAAACCGGATACGCGAGCTTGAGGAGTACGTCAAAAAGCAGGAGTCCATGACGGACATGATCAAGGACGCCCTCATTCAAGCGCGCAAGGGCGCCAAGGAGATGGAGGAGCAGGCTCGCGCTCAGACGGAGCAGATCCTGGCGGACGCGCGGGTCGAGGCGGAGAAGTATCTCTCGGAAGCCAACTCCAAGGTCGAGGAGATCACCTCTCAGGCGGATACGACGATCTCGAACGCGGAGAAGACGGCCGCTGAGATCGTCGCGGAGGCGAACGCCAAATCCAGGGAGATCACCTCTCAAGCGGATACGACGATCTCGAACGCGGAGAAGACGGCCGCCGACATCGTCGCGAAGGCGAACGCCAAATCCAGGGAGATCGACTCTCAAAGCCACATGCAGCTGGACGAGGCGGAAAAGACCGCTGCCGAGATCATCGCGAAGGCTAAGGCCTCTGCGGCCGGCATCCTGCAGGAGGCTCAGGACATGCGCCTCGAGACCGAGAAGCGTTGGGCCGACCTGGAACAGGACCTCTCCCATCGCAAGAAGGAGGCCTCGGAGCAGATCGAACAGACCCTGGCGTCAGCCCGCTCCGAGGCAAAACGCCTCGTGGAGGACGCCTCGAAAGAGGTGGAGAACTACAACAACCGTCTGTGTTTCCTAAACCTCAGGAAACAGCAGTTTCTCAAGGATACCGTGGCCCTCCTCCTCGATTTCGGTAAGACGATCGACAAGGCCCAGCAGGAGTTCGAGGTGGAGATGATGAACGAGGAGGAGAAGACCTCGGTTAAAACCGAAGCGGAGCCGCCCGTCGAGTCGGGGCGTCAGGACGCTTCCTCGTCCCGATTACTCGACCACTTCCGCAGAAACTTCCTGGAGGGGAAGTCCGATGCCCCTGAGAGTGGGGAGCCTTAGTTTCAATCTATCGTACATTTCGTTGTTTTCGCGCGGCGTGTTGTCGGGTACGCCCTCGCTGCCGTTTACGATTTGGAAATGGTGAGGCCCTTTTTCTGACGAATGGCCCCTGTGGTCGGACACCAGCGATCCCGGCTTCAGGGGCCGATCTTTTGATGAGCGTACCGTTCCACAGGCACACAAGCACAGAGGGGGGGCAGGTGACGGCTCGTGAGCGCAGTGCGAGGTTCCCCAGAGGGGCTGACGTCCCCCATACGCTACCTCAAGGGGGTGGGGGCAAGGGTTGCGGAGCTGCTTGCCCGGCTTGGCGTTCACACCGTCGAGGACATCCTCTATTTCTTTCCACGGCGCTACGAGGACCGAAGGGGCCTCGTGCCGTTCCGCGAACTTCGCATCGGCACGACGGCTTCCGCGGTGGCGGAGGTCCGCGCCGTGTCGTCCTCCGCCAGCCGTTTCGGGGGCCCCGCCTCCGCAGTCCTGGACGACGGCTCCGCCTCGATTCGGGCCGTTTGGTTCAACCCTCATGCTGCACGATCTCTCAAGCCTGGAATGCAATTGGCCCTCTACGGGAGGGTGGAGTACTACAACGGCGTGCAGCTCACCAATCCGGAGTTTGAGGTTCTCGAGGCCGGTCAGCCCCCTGAGCTGGTGGGGCACATCGTCCCCGTCTATCCCACCGCCGCCTTTTTAACGCAGAAGCGCCTGCGCCGCCTGGTGGATACGGCCCTTGAGGAGTACGGCGGCAGCCTTGACGACTTCCTGCCCCGGAGGATTCGCGAGCGCCACGGGATGAAGGGCCTCACAGCCGCCCTCCAGGAGCTGCACCATCCATCGGATCCGGAGAGCTGGCTGAGGGCGCGCAACCGTCTGGCCTTTGACGAGCTCTTCCTCCTGCAGACGGGCCTCGCGATGCGGCACGCGGCGGACGCAGCGCTTCCGGAGCGCTCTCTGAGCCTCGCCCCCGGCCAGAAGTTTCACACGTTCGAACGCTCCCTTCCCTTTTCATTGACCCCCGCCCAGCAGCGGGTGATCGGCGAGATCTTCCGCGACCTGGGAAGCTCGATCCCCATGAATCGCCTCCTTCAGGGGGACGTGGGCTCTGGAAAAACTCTGGTCGCGGTGGCTGCGATCCTGGCGGCCGTGGACTCGGGCGCGCAGGCCGTCCTGATGGCTCCAACCGAGGTGCTGGCGCAGCAGCACGACATCCGGATCGGGAAGATGCTGGAATCCCTCGGCGTCAAAACAGCCCTCCTGACGGGAACCCTTCATGCCCCGGAGCGCCGTGCCCTGCTTCAGGCGCTTGGAGCGGGGGAGGTTCATCTCCTGATTGGGACCCACGCCGTCTTTACGGACGAGGTGAACTTCCTGAAGCTGGGTTTGACCGTGGTTGACGAACAGCACCGCTTTGGTGTACGGCAGAAGAACGCCCTGATCGCCAAGGGAGTTTCGCCGCACGTCCTGGTGATGACCGCCACGCCCATTCCACGGACCCTGGTCCTCTCCGTCTACGGTGACCTTGCCGTCTCCACCCTGGACGAGCTGCCTCCGGGGCGTCAACCCGTCGAGACCCTGCACATGAGGACGACGGATGAAGTGGACCTCTTTCGGCTCATCGAAGGTCGAATTCAGGCAGGACAGCAGGTCTACTGGGTGTGCCCGCTGATCGACGACGAGGAGGGGCAGGGCCTTGACAGCGTGACGTCCCGCTGCCAACGCCTCACGAGCGCCCTCCCCGGTGCGCGCATCGGCGTGCTGCACGGACGGCTGCCCATTGAGGAGAAGACGTCGGTCATGCAGGACTTCGTCCAACGAAGGCTCGACCTCCTGGTGGCGACCGTCATCATTGAGGTGGGGCTGGACATCCCCGAAGCCTCAATGATGGTGATCTCGGACGCCGGACAGTTCGGGCTGGCCCAGCTTCACCAGCTGCGGGGCCGCATCGGGCGGGGAACGGCGAAGGGCCTGTGCGTCCTCCTCGAAGGGGAAACGACGACGCCGGAGGGCCGTGAACGCATTGAAACCATGCTCTCCACGTCGGACGGCTTTGCCATCGCGGAGGCGGACCTGCAGCAGCGGGGGCCGGGCGAGGTGTGTGGCGTACACCAGCACGGCGTCACGGACTTTCGGGTGGCGAACCTCTTAAAGGACCAGAAGCTCCTGGAGTTGGCCAGGCTGGAATCCCGCCAGCTGCTGGCCGCGGACCCGGAACTGACGGGGGAGCCCCTGCTTCGCAGCGAATTGAAAAGGCGGCTGGGCGCGAGCCTGGATCTGGCCGGAACGGCGTAGGGCACCTTGAAGGGAGAGGTCGCAAGGATGAAGATGACAGAGAGCCTGTCCATGGACCAGCAACGGGAACGGTTTTTCAGTTTCCTGCTGAATCACCCCAACACCGTCGCCGGCGCGCGGGATCGGCTGAGGCGAAAGGGGCTGGACGAGGATGCGGCGGAGGCGCTCGTGAAGGAGGCCCTGGAGATGGCGCTTCTGGACGACGCCCTGTACGCACAGCTCTTTGCGGAGGGCCACGACTCGTGGGGGAAGAAGCGCATCGCCCTTGAGCTTCGCCGTCGCGGCGTCTCCGCAGAGGACGCTGAAACGGCGCTCGCAGACGTCGACGAGGGGCCCCGCGCCAAGGCACTTGCCGACTCGTGGGCACGAAGCGGACTGGAGGAGCGAAAGGTCCTGGCGCGCTTGTACCGCAGGGGGTTCAGCTCCGCCACGGTCGGCGCCCTTTCGCGAGGCGAAAGGGACGTCTCCTGGTGATCGTTAAAATATTATAGGACATTTATGGACAAGGAGAAGAAGTGAAGTGCGCACCGTAGACTTTCACGTACACGTCTATCCGCCCGAGGTCATCCGCGACGCTGAACTGATCTCGAAGCACGAGCCCTACTTCGACCGGCTGATTCACAGCAAGGTCCACCGTTGGGGGACCATCGACGACCTGCTTGCCCGCATGGAGGAGGAGGGGGTCGACCGCGCTGTGATCGGAGGGTTTGCCTTCAAGGACCTGGAGCTCTGCAAGCTCTGCAACAACTACGTCCTGAGCGGCATCCGGCGGCACCCGGACAAGCTGAGCGGCCTCTGCCTCGTACCGCCTCTGACCCGCGGTGCCTCGGAGGAGATTTTGCGTTGCGCGGAGGCCGGTGCGATCGGGGTAGGGGAGCTCTTTCCCGAGGGACAGAACGTCGATATCTCTGACCAGGAACAGACATGGCGCCTGGCTGGGGTCCTGCACGAAGCGAACCTGTGCGTGCTGTGGCATACGGCCGAGCCCGTGGGACACGGGTATGCGGGCAAGGGAAGCGTCGGCCCGAAGGAGGCCGCGGCGTTCTGCATTCACCATCCAGAGGTGAAGACGATCTTCGCTCACCTTGGGGGCGGGCTGTGGCTCTACGAGCTGATGCCCGAGATGCGGCTCTACCTGTCCAATGCGTGGTACGACCTGGCCGCCCTGCCATGGCTCTACGAGGGCGCGGTTCTGAAGGCGATCCAAAGCGCAGGCGTCCTCGACAAGTTCCTGTTCGGCACGGACTTTCCCATCCTGCGCTCTCAACGCTACGAGAAGAGCTTCGCCGCGTCTGGCCTGACCGAGGCGGAGCGGGAGCACCTTCTCCGGTCCAACGCTCTGAGGCTGCTTCAGTCCCTGAAGAAGTAGCCAAAAAAGGCCTCCCGATCTTCGAGAGGCCGCGGGATGAGGTCCTTGAGGGTTGAGGTCCTTTGTTTTGTTTTTTAATAATGTCCTATAA
>NC_021038.1:2391663-2412398 GCF_000210715.1 Fretibacterium fastidiosum | reverse complement strand
ATAATGTATCTTATGTTACAAAAAATTGAGGAGACCCAGAACTCACAGCCGTATCTTTTTCAGGTTCTGCTGTGCCTGGACGATGGCGGAGATCGTGGAGGCCATGGCGCCGACCTTGTTCGACGCTTCGTGCATGGTTTCAATCGCTCCTTCCATCTCGGCGGATGTCCGGTTCAGTTTCTCTCCGGCGTCCTCGATCATCGTCTCCATGGACTCCATCGTCGTCTTGTTGTTGGAGAGGCAGTCCGAGAACGAGGACAACGTCCGCTGAATGGTCTCGAACAGCTCATTGATGCTGCGCATGTTTTCCATCGTTCCCTGGACAGCCCCGGATATCTCGCTGACCTTGGCGTCGATGGACTCGGACGCCGTCCTGGTCTCTGCGGCCAGCTCCTGAACGTTATGGGCCACGACCGCAAATCCCCGGCCGTGCTCCCCTGCCCGGGCCGCTTCGATGGAGGCGTTGAGAGCCAGAAGGTGCGTCTGCCTCGCGATGCGCTGAATGTTGTGGGAGATCTTGCCGATCTCGAGGAACAGTTCCAGGGTCTTGATGGTCGCGTTCAGCGTGTTGGAAACGGTCTCGCTCATGCCCTCCAGGCTGGTGCCCGACTTCGCCATCTCCTCCATCAGGTTCGCATTGATCGTGTTGATGGCCTCGACGCCCTGTTTCGCATCCCGGCTCCCGGACGCGAAGTCCTCTCTCAAAGCCTGCAAAACGCCATAGAGGCTGGTAAACTGGTTCGAGGTGTCCTGAACCCGTTCCTCCACCTTGCGGACCCGTGAAACGAGCACCTCGTCCAGCTGGGACATGAAGGAGTCCATCTGGACGCCCGCGAAATACGCCCCCGAGAGAACGTGGATCAGTTCCAGGCTCTTTTGTTCCGTCATGGAAGGCCTCCTTTCACCTCAGCGTCCGTAAATCTGGTCGATGATGTCCGTCCCGCACCGAAGTCCTTCGAACCAGGAGAGGAATTTTTTGACGTTCTCCCGGCCCTGGATTACGGCTCCGTGCTGGGGAGCGATCGTTTCGACGTCCAGGGTGGACACGCGACGCACCCAGCTGCGGCACGCCGCGTTGGAGGCCATGTAGCGCTTGTGGAAGCCCTCCATGAGCGGCAGGTGGGCCTCGAAGTCCGTCACGATGGGATAGCGTTTCCCCTCGGGGAAGAGCGCCGCGCCGATATCCCCCGTAAAGAGTATCTTTGAAAGCGAGTCGTAAAGCGAAAAACACCCCGTGGAATGGAGAAAATGCGAGGGGACCATCACCAGCCGCGCCCCTCCCGACAGGGTCAGGGACTTTCCTCCATCGGGAATGGAGACGATGCGCCGCCCGTCGTATATCCCGAAGTGCGGAAGGAAGCGCACCCACAGCTCCGAGATGTGCACCATGGCCCTCTCCGCCATGGAGAGCCACAAGGTGATGCCCGATGAGACGTCGGGGTCCTGATGGGAATAAAAGATGTGGCTGATGGCCTTGAGGTCCACGAGTTCGGCGACGTTCGCCAGAACCCGGGGAAACACATGAGCTCCGCCCGGATCGAGAAGCACGATTTCCCTTCCGGAGGTTATGACGTACTGGTTGGTCTGGACGGCCATGCCGTCCTCCTTCTCCTCCCAACCCAGCATGATGAAGCGGTGATCCTTTTGCTCGAAAAGAGGGAACGACTCCAGCTGCTGCATTTTAATCTGCCTCCATCCTCGGCACAGCCATTACTTGATGCGGCCTTCCCCTGCCCCTGCCTCCGATCGGGTATCGGTCAGTCCAGGAAGAGCTCGGAGATAATGTCGCGAACCTTCTCCAGTTTATGGACTTTCGTCACGTTGCTGCCGCAGAAGAAGAGCCCGTTTTCCCAATCGCCGTTGAAGGCGTCCACCAAAGCCGCCGCGATGCAGAAGGTCTCCCGCGTCTTGCGGTAGCGGCAGTGTGTCAGACAGTTGGCCATGCAGGGCTTGCTCTCCACGTGTCCTTCAAGGTAGCCGGCCACGAACGGGTTTTTGATGGCGCGCCCCGGAAGCCCCGCGGGGCTGTGGATCAGGACGACGTCGTCGGCCGTCGCGTCAATGTAGGCCTGTTTGAACCTTGGCGAGGCGTCCCCCTCCTCGGTGCAGGCGAAGCGCGTCCCCATCTGGACGCCCTTCGCCCCCAGCGCGAAGACCCGCTCCAGGTCAGAGCGGTCCCAGATGCCGCCGGCAGCGATGACGGGAACGTCGGAGCGCATCTCCTCCGCGACGTACTTGACCACCTCCGGCACGGCGACCCCAAGGGAAAGCACTGGGTCGTAGACCTGCTCCATGGTCGTGGCGCCGAGGTGCCCCCCCGCCGTGGCGGGCTCTTCCACGACGAAGGCGTCTGGGGTCCTGCCGTACTTCTTCTCCCAGTGCCGCACGATCAGGCTTGCGGCCTTGGCGGAACTGACGATGGGGACGAGGGCAACGTCCGGAAAATCCTTCGTGTAATCCGGCAGGCGGAGGGGCAGGCCTGCGCCGGAGATGATGATGTTCGCCCCTCCTTCGGCCGCTGCGCGCACCTGCGTGTCGTAGTCGGTCAGAGCGACCATGCAGTTTACCGCCAGCACGCCGTCCGCGCCCGCCAGCTCTCTAGCCCTGGCCAGCGTCTCCTTGATGACGATCGCGTTCGCCTCAAAGTAATTGTGTTTTGCGACGCTGAAAAGGGGGGAGTTGTGGCACAGCCCGACGCTTGCGATCGTGCCCACGGCACCACACTTTGCAACGCTGCCCGCAAGGCCCGCGCCGGAGATGCCAACGCCCATCCCGCCCTGAATGAGCGGGTAGCGCGGTCGATACTTTCCTATTTTCAAAACGGGCACATCGGTATGCACCTGAAAAAACACTCCTCTGCGAATAAAGTACGAGATACCTGGCCGCCAAGGCGCCCGATCAGTATAGCACAAAGCCCTCGCCGATCCGGTCGCCGTACGGACGATTCCGTCATTTGCATGGGCTGTAGCCGCAGCTGAAGCAATAGGCGCAGCCGGAGATCATCTCCATGGGTGCTCCGCACTCGGGGCAGACCGCCCCCCCCTCGCGGGACGCCCGGCCACCCGTTGCGGGCTCGCTCCGCTCGATCAGCTTCTCCAGAAGCAGCGCGATGGCGTCCGGGATGGACCGGGCCACGTGTTCCTCGTCGAAGCCGAACATCCAATACTCCTTTCCAGACAGCCCCCTCAAGGTGTCGATGAAGTCCTCAAGGCGGCATCCGGATCGCAGGCCGATCGAGATGACGCGTGAAAGCGCTTCCGTCATGGCCTTCAGCTCGGACCCACTCTTGCCCACGTTGATGAAGATCTCAAAGGGCGCGCTGCCGTCGAAGTTCAACGTGATGTAAATGCTGCCCCACGGCGTGCTCTCCTTGATCGTCTTGCCGAAGACAACCAGGCCCGGACGCTCCTTCACCTTTTGGGGAGGCGCGCCGTCCTCCGCCGTCTTGATCTCGATGGGCTGATAGGAGCGGGAGCCGTCGCGGTAGATGGTGATCCCCTTGCAGCCCATGGCGTAGCAGTCCCGATAGACGCGCCTCACGTCCTCCACCTGGGCCGCGTTGGGCAGGTTCACCGTCTTGCTGATGCCGCTGTCGACGACGTGAGCAAAGATGCCCGTGACGTTCACGTGCTGCTGTGTGGAGATGTCGTAGGCCGTGACAAAGGCCGGGTTGGACAGCTTCCCCGTCGATCGATACTCCTCGCGCTGCTCGGCCGTCAGGAGTTTGTGCCAGAAGTCGCGGTCCTCGGTGCCCGATCCATCGACCTTTGCGATGCGGCGATTCCACGACCAGGCGAAGTTGGGCTCGATCCCGGAGCTCGCGTCCAGGATCATGGAGATCGACCCCGTCGGCGCGATGGAGAGGCGGCGGCTATTGCGCATCTCGCCACGGACCAGCCCCTTCAGGACGGCCTTGACGTCGTCGAAGGAGAGGGGCTCGATGGGGTTCAGCAGTTCCTCAAGCGTGTTGATCAACGTCAGGGGGACGAGGTCTGAGCCGCGCATGTGTGAGAGGAGCTCGCGGTACTCGTCCCTGGAGAGGCGCTCGAACCACGCATCGCTGAAGAGCGTGCCGTCGCCGAAGAGCCGCCCCTCCCCTTCGATCTCCTCACGAAAGGCGTCGAACAGGTCCTTCACCAGGCCCCGTTCCGGGAAGGGGTCCTTGCCGACGTCGGAGACCATCTGGACGGTGGCGGTCAGGGCGGAGCGCGCCAGAACGCCGCTCAGGTTCCGACAGTAGTCGTCGAACTCCCTTCCGCCGTAGACGATCCCCTGCAGGATCGAGGCGTCGGCCAGCCCCATGATGCCCAGGCCCACCGGGCGGATCTTTCGGGTCCTCTCCCCTATCCTCGGCAGCGGATAGCTGCAGGCGTCGATGACGAGGTCCAGGTAGTACATGGACCGGAACACCTGATCCGCGAAGGCGCGCCAGTCGAATTCGCCGTCCTGGACGAAGGGCTCCACGTTGATGGACCCCAGGTTGCAGCTGGTGTAGTTCGGCAGCGGCTGCTCCCCGCAGGGGTTCGTGGACTCGATCTCCCAGTCCGGGTCCATCTTCAGCAGGTTGTCCTGACGCGCCCGGTCGATGAAGAAGACGCCGGGATCCCCCCGCTTCCAGGCGCTCTCGGAGATGTGGTCCATCAGCTCGCGCGCACGAACGGTCCTGACGACGCTGCCGTCCGTGCGGGAGTGCAGGTCAAAGGTCCCGTCCTCCTCGGCGGCGCGCATCAGCTTGTCGGAGATCGCTACGGAGATGTTGAAGTAGGAGAGCTTGCCGTCCTCCGTCTTGCAGTCCACGAACTGATAGATGTCGGGGTGATCGTCAAAGAGCATTCCCATCAGGGCCGCGCGGCGCTTTCCGCCCTGGACGACGACGGCTCCCATGGTGTTCCAGGTCTCCATAAAGGAGACGGGTCCGGAGGCCTGTCCGCCGGTCCCGGAGCCGATAACGGCGCCATGCTCCCTGAGGTGGCCGAAGTTGCTGCCGACGCCACCGCCGAACTTGCTGATGACGCTGGCGTCCTTGACGGACTCAAAGATGCCCTCGATGCTGTCCGGGATGTTGATGACAAAACAGGCGAACAGCTGTTGGTTCCTGGTCCGGGCCTTGAACAGGCGGTCGTAGTCCTCAAAAGACATCTGATCCGCCGGTTTGTAGACGAGCTCAGCGAATTCGGGCTTTACGGTCAGGCCGGCGGCCGAGCTGAAAAGGCAGGGGGAGTTGAAGAGGAACCTGCGCGACAGGATGTCGTTTGCGATGTTCTTCTCAAGCGTCCTGAGCCATTCCAGGGATTCCGGAGCCGCGGCGTCCAGGTATTGCGTCTCCGCGCTTGCGATGGTCCGCGAGATGCGGCGCGCAAACTCCTCGAAGCTGGCCTCTTTGCGGAGCCCCTTCGCCAACGCGTCGTAGCGCTCGACGAAATAGCGTTGAGCCAAGAGCCACATGGCGTTCTCGGAGAGGCGGGGCACGGAGGGCGTCTCCAGACACTCCGCGGCGATGCGGCCGTCAAAATGCTCCTTGATGAACTGCTCCAAAACACAACTCCCCTTCTTCAACCAAAGGACATGGCCCCGGCTTTTAGAGACCTTCGGGCCTTCGTCAAAACGGCATCCCCCGATCAGGGGGACCGGAGGATGCCGTCGTGCGTATCCGAGTCTGTTTCGTCAATCGGGGCCGATTTATTTTTTGGTGCTTCCCTGCGGGATATCAAGCGCGATCCAGACGGCCTCCTGCCCCGCATAGGGTTTGTCATCGGGGAGGATCTCCAGGCTGGGCGATCCCAGGAGCCCCTGCCCTTCGGCGGCCTGCTGCAGCTCCTCTCGCGAGTCGCCGGCCAGCGTACCGACGTAGATTTTGTTCCCCTGCTGCACGACGGCGGCGTCCTCAAGCCTCTGCTTCAGGGCCTCCGCGGCGTTCGTGTCGGCGTTGGGCTCCTGAAACGCCTGATCCGCGACCTGACGCGCCATCGACAGCTGCTCCAGCGGGGAGAGCCCTTGGCTCGAGCGATAGAGCTCCACCGCCTTGGCCCACAGGCCCTTCGCCGGATCGACGTCCGCGAGCCTGAACTCCAAAAAGCTCGTGTCAACGGTTGGTGCCCACAGCGAGATGGAGGGGATGGAGAGCTGTACGTCCAGTGCGTCCCTGAAACGCTTTGCCAGGTTCGGGTCGTACAGGGAGAGCGCCGCGGCGATGCCGTTCTTCTCGTCCGCCAGGAAGGCGCGAATCCCCTCGAAGTCGATGAAGAACGTGCTCATCGAATCCTTCTTCAGGAGCTCCGAAAGAGCCGCCCCGGGGGCGGACGCCCTGGCGAAGGATGCGGGGTCGCAAAGCCCCAGCGTCAACGCCTCGCCCTTGAGGCCCATGAAGAACGGGAGCGGGCTGCTGGTGGCGTCGGCCTGAAGCATCTGGTCCCAGCCATCCGCCTTCACCGGGTTCACGGGCGCCACTTCGCTGGCCTCCAGCTTTTTGAGGAAGGCCGCAGCCGCCCCGTTGCTCCGGGTCAGGGTCATGAAGATGCCCGGAAGCTTCGTCTCCATTCCAATGAGACCCTTCAGTGAGATGTTTCCTCCCACCGACAGGGAGAAATCCCCGTTCATGAGGCCCCTCGCCTCAGGCTCGGTGACGCCTATCCTTTTGAACGCCTCGACGGCGCTGCCCCACAGCGCCTTCAGGCGGGGGTTTGAATCCAGCGCTTGAGACGACAGATAGCCGCCGCCGGCGATCAGCGGGCTGCCCTCACCCAGCGGGAGGATGCGCCCGCCCGACACGGGGCCGACGCCCTCCCAATTCGCAAGGTAATCCTTCGCCATGGCCTCCTCGACGTTGGCTCCCATGGAGACGAGGAAGCGGTCCTTAAAGCCCTCAAAGGCCACCTCGAGGTCCAGTGGCGCGCGGAAGGTCTCCCGCAGCGCCTTCGAGTCCTCCTCCGTCCAGGTCACGTCGCCCTCTTCGGAGGCCCTGGCCTTGCCGATGGCGTCCGCCAGGTCGGGGTCCAGGTGGAGGAAGGCGAAGTTCCCTGCCTCAAAGCGGCGCTTCATCGATAGCCTCTTGCCGCTGTCGCCGAGAGCCGCCAGGGCGTCCTTCAGGTCCTCCGGGGTGAAGGCGGCCAGGAGCAGGTTGTCCTTCGCGCCGAGGAACACCGCGTCGTTGACCTTGACCATGCCATCCATCGCCTCGATCTGTGAAAAGACCCCGCCCAGGGGGGACCCTTCAGACTTGCTCCCCAGGAGGAGCAGCGACAGGTCGTCGGGCGACGCCTTGCCGCTTGCGACGAGGTCCAGCTGAGGCTGAAGCTCCGGAGGAAAGGCCACCGCAACCTGAATGGAACCGGCTTTGGCCTTCGGATCGTCCGTCCCCACGAGGACGGCGAGCCCCTTCGCCGGGACCTTCTTCAGGACATCGGCAAAGACGTTGATGGAAGCCTCGTCCACTTCCCCTCCGAGGGGAGCCAGGACCTTCAGGTTCTCCGGGGAGAGCGCCCAGCGCACGAGCCAGCCCACGTCCTGCAGGTTCAGCACCGCGTAGGCGGACTTCTCCGGCCTCGCACTCAGCGCCTCGAAGGGCTGAGCGGCCCAGGACGATGAGGCGAGCCCCAACGACAGGCAGAGGACGAGCGCAGCCTTGAAAAGCGTCTTCTTCAGGTTTGACATAAAAACTTTCCTCCTCACTGAAATTCTTTCTGAAACCCTGATATTACCCCTTTGCGTACGCGCCGTAGATATCCAGAAACGTCTCCGGCTTCAGGGAGGCACCGCCGACCAGCGCGCCGTCGATGTCCTCCATGGAGAGGAGCTCTTTGGCGTTGGCGCCCTTGACGCTCCCTCCGTAGAGCACGACGCAGCCGAGCTCTCCCTTTTGGGCGATCTCCCGAACGAGCTTGCGGCTCCACGCGCAGACCTCCTGGGCCTGGGCCGAGGTTGCGGACCTTCCGGTGCCGATGGCCCAGACGGGCTCGTAGGCGAAGACGATCCTCCCGCACTCCTCCGCGGAGAGCCCGGTCAGGGCGGACCGAAGCTGGCGCTCCATGACGGAGAACGCCTCCCCGCCCTCGCGCTCCTCCAGGGTCTCGCCGTAGCAGAGCACCGGGGTCAAGCCCGCGTCCAGACAGGCCTTCACCTTTTTGGCGATCAGGTCGTCACCCTCCCCCAGGATGTGGCGCCGCTCGCTGTGGCCGAGGATGACGTGGGTCGCCCCTGCCTCCTCCAGCATGGGGACGGAGACCTCGCCCGTAAAGGCCCCCTGCGGTTCAAAGTAGACGTTCTGAGCGCCGATGATGGGCGGGGTCTTCAAGTGCGCCGCCGCCTCGCGGGCCGCCCAGATGGAGGTGAACGGCGGAAAGACGGCAACCTCGAGCTCCCTTCCCAGCCTTGAAGCCCAGGGCGCGGAGGCGTCCGTAAAGGCCTTGAAGAAGGCCTCCGTCTCCGCCCTCGTCATGTTCATCTTCCAGTTGCCGTAGAGGTAAATTTTCTTCATCGTTCGTCCTCCCCTGCAAAAGTGTAAAGAATATCCTAAAGCTCGAAGGGGGCCATGCCCGGAAGTTTTTTGCCCTCGCAGTACTCGAGGCTTGCGCCGCCCCCCGTCGAGACGTGGGAAACCCTCTCGGCAAAGCCGAACTGGCGGACGGCCGAAGCGGTGTCCCCGCCCCCGATGACCGTGACCGCGCCAGAGGCCGTGCAGTCTGCGACGGCCTGGCAGATCGCCCTGGTCCCCTCGGCGAAGAGCGCGTTCTCAAAGACCCCCATGGGGCCGTTCCACAGGACGGACCGCGCGCCCCTAAGGGCAGCGGAAAACTCCGCGATCGTCCTGGGCCCGATGTCGAGCCCCATCATGTCGGCGGGCATGGCGTCGCTGGCGACCGTCCTCGTCTCCGTCGCGTCCAGCCCGGAGGCGACGACGCTGTCCACCGGCAGAAGCACCTTCACGCCCATGGCCCTCGCTTTCTTCAGCGTCTCGCGCGCGAAGTCCAGCCGGTCCTCCTCGCAGAGGGACCTTCCGATCTCCTTCCCTTCCGCCTTGAGGAACGTGTAGGCCATGCCGCCGCCGATCAGGATGACCGTGGCCTTGTCCAACAGGTTGCCGACCACGGCGATCTTGTCGGAGACCTTGGCACCGCCCAGGATGAGCGCGTAGGGCTTCGCCGGGTTTTCGCTGACGGCGCCCAGCATCTCGCCCTCGCGCACCAGGAGGTCCCCCGCGAAGGACTTGAGGTGCGGGATGACGCCGGCCGTCGAGGCGTTCGCGCGGTGGGCGGCGCTGAACGCATCCATCACGAACACGTCGAAGGGCTTCGCCATCAGCTCCGCGAAGGCGGGGTCGTCCTTCTCCTCCTCCGGGTGGAAGCGGGAGTTCTCCAGCAGGACCACCTCGCCCTCACCGAGGTCCCTCATGGCGGCCTCGACCCTGGGCCCCACACAGTCGTCCACGAACCGCACCTTCAGCCCATAGGCCTTCTCCACGTCGGGGACGATCTGCGCGAGAGAGAACGCGGGGTTCACCTGTCCTTTGGGGCGTCCGAAGTGGGACACGAGGGCAACCTTCGCACCGGCGTCCATGAGCTTCTTCAGGGTGCCGGCATGGGCGCGGATCCTCGCGTCGTCCGTCACCTTCCCGTCCTTGAAGGGGACGTTGAAGTCCACCCGCATCAAAACCTTCTTGCCCCGGACGTCCCCCTGGTCAAACGTCTTCAGTCTCATCGCGAACATCAGCTCCCTATCGATGAAGTCTTTGTGCCGCCATCCCCCGGAGAACCCCACGTCCGGGACGGCAGAGAGGTCACGTAATCGTGCAGACGGTTCCAGTGATATTTTACAGTACTTTTTGTAACTGGGGGGGATAATTTTTCCCCCAGCTCCGAGAGCGATGCCTCCGGGTTGGCGAGGCGCACCTCGACGATCCGGCGCATGAGGGGCGGCAGGCCGGGCAGCAGTCCGGCGTCGGACACCGCAAGCGCCAGCTGCATCTGTTCCGCCGCCACGCGCAGGTGTCTTTCGATGTTCACCGTGTCGCAGTTGCGCTCCCGGTTGGCCTGATTCCGCATGGAGCGTATGATCGCCTTGTTCTCCAGCTGCAGCGAGACGGCGGACAGCCCCAGGTTGCACAGGAACGTGACGATGCCCTCCTGGTTACGCAGGAGCATCTCCCGCGCGCCGCGAAAGGGCCTTTCCCGCCAGGGCAGGTCCGTCCTTCGGAGCAGCGTCCGCAGTGCCTCCGCGACGGGGTCCGGGGCAACGCGCAGGACGAGGTAGTACCCCGCCCGCGGGAGGTAGAGCCCGCCGCAGCTCCCCCACAGGCCCCGCAGCCAGGCCCAGTGCAGGGGCGAGAGGGGAAGCCCGTCGTCGGCGAGCCCGGCGGCCAGGGCCAGGAGCTCCCCGCGAAACTCGACCGGGATCCGTATCCGGACCCGCCCTCCGCTCTCCGCGGGCAGGGTCACGGAGTCCGCGATGTTCCACCCCGCGTCGAACCAGGACGTCCGCCGCCACAGCTTCAGGAGGCGGCGGGCCAGCCACAGCCGGGCGGTCCCCAGGACGAGCCGGTCGCCCCGCGCCGTGAGGAGCCCCGACAAGAGCCCCCCGCACTCCGCCTCCACGAGGGGCGCCTCATCGCCGGGGCAGGCGCTCCACTCGTCCCACAGCTCCTCGATCATGGAGTGCACGGCGCTACTCCTCCATGTGGCGGCAGATGCGGAAGACGATGGCAGCCAGCTTCTGCGGGTCGTGCCGCACCAGCTGCGCGTCCATGATGAGGGCGGTGGGTGCCTCGATGCAGATGCAGCCCATCCTGCGTATCCTCTCGCGTTGGTGGTGGTCCAGGTAGAGCGGGTCCGCTCCCCTCTCGTGATACGCGGAGAGGACGTCGTCGGGAAAGGGGTCACTGTTGACGATGACGCACTCCGGGACCGTGCCCAGGGCCGCAGCCACCCATTCGAGGTGCTGCAGGACGCTCATCCCCTCCGTCTCCTCGGGCTGCGTCATCAGGTTGCAGATGTAGACCTTGGGGGCGGGGGCCTCCCGGAGCTTCCGTGCGAACTCCGGTAGCAGCAGGTTGGGGATCACGCTGGTGAAGAGGCTGCCCGGTCCCAGGAGGATGACGTCCGCGCCGTCGACGGCGCTCATGACGTCGGGCAGCGGGCTCGCGTTCTGGGGCTCCAGCCATATCTCCTGCAGGTCCCGCCCGCGCTCCGAGACCTCAAGCTCTCCCCTCACCCGCGTTCCGTCCCTTGTGCGGCCCACCAGGGTGATGTCCTCCGTCGTCACGGGAAGCACCTTCCCCCGTATGGCCAGAAGGTGGTTCATCTGCTCCACCGCCACGCGAAAATCCCCGCACATCTCGGTGACCGCCAGCAGGAGCAGGTTGCCGAGGCTGTGCCCGGCCAGGTCGCCGCGGTCGAAGCGGAAGTCCAGGATGCGCTTCAGCGCGTTGTCGTTCTCCGCCAGGGCCACCATGCAGTTGCGGACGTCGCCCGGCGGGAGCACGCCCCACTCGGTGCGGAGCCGTCCGGAGCTCCCCCCCTCATCCGTCACCGCCACCACCGCCGTGATGTTCCTCGTGAAGGCCTTGAGGCCCTTCAGGAGGGTGGAGAGTCCCGTCCCCCCGCCGACGGCGACCACGGAGGGGCCCGTCGCCAGCCTGCGGGCGATGGCGCCTCGAAACGGGTCCTCGTCCCGCGCCCTCCAACTGAAGAGCCGCACGTCGAAGGCCACGATGAGGAAGAGGGTCGTGAAGATGCCCAGGGCAAACCCCAGGGCCCAGTCGAGCATCATATCGTCCCCTGCCCCCGGTCCCGGTGGAGGAGGCTGACGCCTCTCGAGGTCTGCGCATAGCGTTCGTAAAGCCACTCCGTCACGGCGACGGAGCGGTGGCGCCCTCCCGTGCAGCCCACGGCGATGTGCAGCTGCCCCCGCACCGCGTTCAGGTACTGCGGGATGACGAAGTCCAGGAAGCTCCCGGTGCGCTCCAGAAACTCGTTCGTCTCGGGAAAGGAGCGCAGGTAGTCCCGGACCGCGCGGTCGGACCCCGTGAGGGGCCTGAGCTCCGGGACGTAGTAGGGGTTGGGGAGGCAGCGCGCGTCCAGGACAAAGTCCGCGTCCTGGGGGATGCCGTGCTTGAAGCCGAAGGAGCTGAAGAGCAGGGACACCTCCTCCTCCGCCTCGTTCAAGAACTCCAGGAGCAGCCGTTCCCTGTGTTGGGGGAGGTCCATCCGTGACGTGTCGATCACGATGTCCGCCCGTTCGAGGACGGGGGCCAGAAATTCGTGCTCCCGCGCTATGCCGTCGCTGGTGGACAGGTGCTTGCCCAGGGGATGGATGCGCCGGGTCCTCTCGTAGCGCCTCAGGAGCTCCTCGTCGGAGGCCGTCAGGAAGAGGATGCGCACCCTCGTCCCGACCGCGTTGAGGTCGTCTACGACCCTGGTGAAGTCCGCCGCGTTCTCCACGTTGCGGACGTCGAGGGTCACGGCGACCCCCCGTTCGACGGCGGAGGGCCGATGGGCGAAGAGCTGAAAGAGCTGGGGTAAAAGCTCGGTCGGGAGGCCGTCTATCGTGATGAACCCAAAGTCCTCCAGGACCTTCATCGTCATGGTCTTCCCCGCTCCGGACATGCCCGTCACGATAATGAACTGCCTGATGCCCTTGCGCTGTGCGTCCACGTCGTCCTCACCTCCGTTGCAGCGGTTGCAGGTCGAGGGGCGGCAGCCGCCGCTTTCCCCCGCGGCGGGTGACGCCCTGCCCGTTCCTGTCTCCCCGTTTATTCTACACTAGAACCCCCTGAGCGGGAGGGGCGTTCGGCCCCTTTCGAGCGAGGCCTGCAGGGGCTGGAAAAACCACCCATGGCGTAACCCCCTCGAACGCTATAATAGAGGCGTTGCAGCGCCCTTTTTGTTTTCAGTTGTCGCATCTAAAAAATCTTTTCAAGGAGGACTGTCATGCGATTCCAAAAGTGGTTGTTTCCAACGATCCTTGCGGCGCTCTGCCTCTGCCTTGGGGCGGCGCCGGGCCGGGCTGCCCTTCCGGCCGGGGTGCAGAGCTTTGCCCCGACGGGGAGGGTTTCGGACAACGTCTCCTTCCGTCTGGTCTTCAAGAACGCCGTCGCCGCGAAGAAGGACGTGGGCAGGGCGATGGGGGTCGAGGAGTTCCCCTTCGAGGTGACGCCGGCGATACAGGCCGAGGGAAAGTGGCAGAACGAGACCACCTTCACCGCGCGCCTCCTGGCGCCGCTCCGCATGGGGACGTCCTACACGGCGCGCCTTCGGGAGGGCCTGACGGACCGAAAGGGCAGGCATATCCCCGCCGGGTCCTTCTCCTTCCAGACGGACGCTCTGACGCCGACCGCGGTCAAGGCCATAATGGGGCGCGACGACGCGCGCCTCGTCATCGCGTTCAACATGCCCGTGGCGCCGGCGGTCCTTCAGGGCTTTCTCCAGATCGTGAACGAGCAGGGGCAGAAGGTCCCCTTCACCCTCCAGGGAACTGCTCCCAACCGATCGGTTCAGGTCCGCGTGCCGTTGGGGCAAAGCCTCTCCCGTCAGACGCTGACCGTCCGCATCGCGGCAGGCCTGACCTCCGGCGAGGGGGACCTGGGCCTTGCGCAGAACTTCACGTCCCGGGTGGTCCTCGAACCCAAATTGACCGTCGAGGGGGTCCGTGGGGATGAGGGCGCGATTCAGGCGTCCTTCAACTTCCCCATCGACCCGGAAAGCGTCCGGGACTTCGTCGCCGTCGAGCCACCCGTGGACTTTCGTCTGGACTCCAACTGGAGCGGGAACGCCCTTCAGATTCGCGGGGACTTCAAGCCGCGCAGCCGCTTCGTCGTGACGCTGCGCCGGGGGCTGCCCTCCAAGGAGGGCGGGCTTGCCCTGAAGGAGGACTTCAAGCAGGCCGTCATCATGCCGGACCTGGAGCCCAGCATCTCCATCCCCACGTCGGGGACCTACCTCACCGCCATGGGCGGAGGCCTCATCCCCCTGGAGCTGGTGAACGTCAAAAAGCTTCAGGTGAACCTGTGGCGCCTCTATGAGAACAACATCCCCTACGTTATCCGCGGGGACTACAACAGCTTCTCGAAGGACCTGGCGCGGCGGACGTACAGCCGCGAGTTCAAGCTCGACCTGCCCCTGAACGAGCGCGTGCGGCGCAGCCTGGCCGTGGACGAGCTTGCCAGCGGCGACCGCGGGCTGTTCCTGCTCTCCGTGCGCGATCCGGATGCGGAGTACTGGGACGAGGAGGACCAGATGCTCAGCCTCAGCGACCTCGGAGCCGTCGCCCGCGTTTGGGAGGACGGGCTGATGCTCTGGGTCAACACCCTTTCGGGCACGCAGCCCGTGGCCGACGCGGAGGTCCGCATCTACTCCGGAGCCAACCAGGTGATCGCCCAGGGCAAGACGGACGCGGAGGGCATCTTCTCCTTCGACCGTCAGGAGCCCTGGGGCACGGACGCGGGGGAGCAACCGCGCCTTGCCGTCATCTCAAGCGGCAGGGACCTGACCTACGTGCAGCTCACGCGGAGCCTGCTCTCGCAGGAGACGTTCGACACGGCGGGGCGCCCATGGCTCCGTGAGGGGTATGACGCCATTCTCTTCGCGCCGCGTGACAT
Source organism: Fretibacterium fastidiosum (assembly GCF_000210715.1). Taxonomy (GTDB): domain Bacteria; phylum Synergistota; class Synergistia; order Synergistales; family Aminobacteriaceae; genus Fretibacterium; species Fretibacterium fastidiosum. The sequence goes on along the minus strand of NC_021038.1, from coordinate 2,397,811 downwards.
CTACCGCACGGGGGAGGAGGTCCCCTTCAAGGCCGTCGTCCGCGGCGCGGACCTCTCCACGCCCGCCCCGTTCCCGGTCCTCTTCACGGTGCGCGACCCCCTTGGGCGCCGCACGGAACAGCAGACGGTGACGCTGAGCGACATGGGCAGCGCGCTCTTTACGCTGAAACTTCCCTCAAACGCGCTGACGGGGCTCTGGTCGGCTGCGATATCCGTCCCCGGACGCGAGGAGAGCCCCATGGCGTCCATGAACTTCCACGTGGAGGACTTCGCGCCGCCGCGCATCGAAGTGAAGATGAGCACGGACTCGAAAACGCTCACCCACGGGGACGACTTCCAGGCCGCCATCACCGCGCGCTGGCTCTTCGGCGCCGACGGGGCGGGACTGCGCTACAAGACGTTCTGGAGCGCCAAGGACTCCCCCTTCACGCCGACGCAGGATCGATGGAAGGGCTACACCTTCGGCGACAGCTCAAGGAAGTTTGAGGGCGCACGAAACGACATGGACGAGGGGCAGCTCGACGCCTCGGGGCGGGCCAGCTCGACGCTGACCCTCGACGCCAACTGGGAGGCAGCCTCCACCATCGCCGTGACCCTGCGGACGGAGGTTATGGAGGATGGCGGAAGGTGGGTCAGCGACTCCATCACCCTCCCCTACTTCCCCGCCCCCTGGCTTTTGGGCATTGCGGCAACGGAGGAGCAGATGGCGGTGAACCGCGACCTCACCTTCCGGATCGCCGCCATCGATCCCCAGGAAGAACCCACGGACCCCGGCTCCCTCACCGCCTCGCTCTACCGCGTCAGGTGGAACTACAACATGGTGGAGGTGGATGGCTACCGCCGCTGGCAGAGCTCTGAGGAGCTGTCCCTCGTCGATGAAAAGTCGGTGACGCTGAAGGACGGCCTTGGTTCCGTTTCCTTCCGTCCCGGGGAGTGGGGGACCTATCTGGTGCGCGTGACCGACGCCAACGACAACGCGCGGGCTGCGATGCGCTTCTACGCCAGCGACGCGAGGTACGCCGATCGCGGTGGCTCCCCCATCCTGGACCGAGTGGGCGTCTCCATGGACCGGGAGTTCTACAGGGTCGGCGACACGGCAAAGGTGACGCTCACCGCCCCCTTCGAGGGCCTTTTGCTGTTCAGCGTCGAAGGGGCTCGCCCGATCTCCCGCCAGGTCCGCAGGGTGGACGGTCCCGATGTCACGGTCGAGGTCCCCGTCACGCAGGACATGGTCCCCAACGGCTGGATCACGGCATGGCTCGTCCGGCCCGTCAGCGAGGAGGACGCCTCCGCCTGGGGGACGCACCGCGCCGTCGGCGTCGCGCGCCTCAAGGCGGACCTGACGCCGTACAAACTGGACGTGACCATGGAAGCGGCGGACAGGGTGGAGCCAGCCTCGACCCTGCCGGTCAGCCTGACGCTCAAGGACGCGGAGGGCAAGCCGGTTCAGGGCGATGTGGCGCTGGCGCTGGTGGACGACGCCGTCCTCGGCCTGACCCGGTACAAGACGCCGGACCTGTTGGAGCACTTCTGGGGGCTTAAGAAGCTCAATTCCGAGGGATACGACCTCTACGACCTCCTGATCCCGGTGGAGTCCCGCGCGACGGAGACGCTGCACCCCGCCGGCGGCGCGGCGATGGCGGCCCTTGCGGGAGCGGGGGCGAACGTGCAGCGCTTCAATATCCTCTCGCTCTTCCAGGGTCTGCTCTCCGCCGACGCGGAGGGACGGGTGAAGGCGGACCTCGACGTGCCCGAGTTCAGCGGACGCGGCCGTCTCTTCGCCGTCGTCGCCTCACAGAATCGCTTCGGGATGGCCGAACAGCCGGTGCAGATCGCCCGCAGCGTCGTCACCGAGGTGAACCTTCCGCGCTTTGCCGCGCCGGGAGACGTCTTCGTCGCGCCCCTGTCGGTCTTCAACGCCTCCACCGAGGTGCGGGACGTCACGCTCTCCATCTCCGCGGAGGGCGGCCTGAAGGTCGCGGAGAGCCAGAAGACCCTTCGCGTCGAGCCCGGCGCCCAGGCCCGGTGGGAGACTGAGGTCAGCGCACTGGAGCCTGGGGTCGCAAGCTGGGACGTCGTGACCTCATGGACCGAGGGAGGCGGACAAAAGGAGTACCGGCAGACGATCACCCTGCCCATCCGTTCCCCCTGGCCCGTCGTGTCCCGATCGGGCTCCGGAGTCTTTGAGTCCGGGACGACCCCCATCGACATCCCGACGGAGGACTTCGCCGGAAAGGTCACGGGAACGCTGTCCCTCGCGGACACGCCCATGGTGGACCTGACGCGGGCGGTGCCCTACCTGCTGAACTACCCCTACGGCTGTCTGGAACAGACGCTTTCCGCGTCCTGGCCCTTCCTGGTGCTGCCGGACGCCGTGTCGGCGCTGGACCCGCTGCTGGTCAACGATCAGCTGGTACGCGATCGGGTGGAGACCGCCATGGCGAAGCTGCAGTCGATGCAGCTCTACGACGGTTCCTTTGAGACGTGGCCCGGAACGGGACACCCCTACGCATGGGGAAGCGTCTACGCGGCGCACTTCCTGGTGGAGGCGCAGCAGGCGGGGGTGGACTGCCCGAAGGACATGCTGGCGGGGGCCATGAACTGGCTGCACCAGTTCCTCGCCTCCATGCCTGCCGAGGACTATCCCACGGCGGAGACAGACGACTTCACGGCGAAGGCGTATGCGGCCTACGTGCTTGCGCGAAACGGAGAGAAGCCGCTGGGCTGGATCGAGTACCTGCGCGAGAACCGGGAGAACATGTGGCCGTCGGGCCGAATCTGGCTGGCTGGCGCTCAGGCCGTGATCGACGGACGGGGCGACGCACTTCGGGAGCTGGCTCCCGTCGACTCGAAGCTCCCCCAGGCGGCGCGCTGGCGGACGCTCGAATCCGACGTCCGAAACACGGCGCAGCTCCTCTCGCTCTGGATGGAGGTCGAGCCACAGGCCACCGAGGCCGTGGCGCTGGCGGCGTCCCTTGTGAAGTGGGGACAGGAAAATCGCTGGTACAGCACCCAGGACAACGCAGCGGCCCTGATGGCGCTTGCGCGCTACAACCTGAAGGTCGGCACCGAGAAGGCGAACCTTCAGGGGACCCTGACCGACGGGACGAAGGACCTGCTGACCTACAGGAGCGGCAGCGCTTCCTCCATCGCGACGTCCGAACTTCCCGCCCGCGTCACCTTGAACGTGCAGGGCACGGGCAGGGGGTACTACACCTGGAACCTCATGGGGACGCCCAGGTCCCAGCCCAAGGCCGAGAAGCGCGGGATAGACGTCGAGTGCGCGTGGTACGACGAGAAGGGCGGGGCTCTGGACCTCGCGCAGCCCATCCCTCAGGGCACGCGAATGCAGGCGGTCCTCACCCTGAAGCCCTCTTTGCCCGTCAGCGGCCTGGCGGTTTCCTGCCTGCTCCCAGCAGGCCTTGAGCTGGAGAATCCGCGGCTGGATCCGGGCCTGGACGATGTCGCCGGGTCCTACGGCGTCGTCGGAGACGTCCGGGACGATCGCCTCCTGCTCTTCTTCGATCGCCTCGAGCGGGAGCGAACCTACAGCTTCAAGGTACGGGCCGTCACCCGCGGGACTTTCGTCATTCCGCCGATCTCAGCGACCGGCATGTACGATCCGGCCGTGCACTTCACGGGGCGGGGGCAGTCCGACCTGACCGTCAAATAAGCGCGGACGAGGTCAATCGGAGGTAAAACGGGGGCGGACACCTTCAAGATGTCCGCCCCTCTTTGCTCCGGATACGGGCCACTCGACCTGTCAAACGTCCCGCACGCCGCCCTTGAGGAAGGCCTGGTACGTCCGGCGTATGCCCTCGTCCAGGTCGATGGTGTGGCGCCATCCCATCCCTCTGAGGAAGGTGATGTCCAGCAGTTTACGAGGGGTTCCGTCCGGCCTGCTCTCGTCCCACAAGACCCGCCCTGCATACCCGACGACGGCGCACACCTTCTCCGCCAGCTCGCAGATCGTCAAGTCCTCCCCCGTCCCGACGTTCACGATGCGCGAACCGTCGTGGCGCTCCATGAGAAAGAGGCAGGCGTCGGCCAGGTCATCGACGTGGAGAAATTCCCGCCGCGGCGTTCCCGTCCCCCACAGGGTCACCGATTCCGCACCCTTCGCCTTCGCCTCGTGGACCTTGCGGATCATGGCCGGCAGGACGTGAGAGTTCTCCAGGCCGAAGTTGTCCCCCGGCCCGTAGAGGTTCGTGGGCATGACGGAGATGAAGTTCGTCCCGTACTGCTGGTTGTACGCCTGACACATCCGGATGCCCGCGATCTTGGCCAGGGCGTAGCAGTCGTTGGTCGGCTCGAGGGGCCCGCTCAGGAGGGCGTCCTCCGGGATAGGCTGCGGCGCGAATTTGGGGTAGATGCAGGAGCTTCCCAGAAAGAGGAGCTTTTTCACCCCCGTGCGCCAGCTCTCGCGGATGACGTTCGTCTCCATCATGAGGTTCTCGGAGATGAAGTCCGCCGGGTAGACGGCGTTCGCATGGATTCCGCCGACCCTTGCCGCGGCCATGAAGACGTACTCCGGCCTCTCGCCTTCAAAGAAGTCCTGCACCGTTTGCTGCGACAGCAGGTCCAGCTCTCCGTGCGAGCGGAGCAGGAGGTTGCGAAATCCCGCAGACGTCAGGCGCCGGACAAGGGCGGAGCCCACCAGTCCCCCGTGGCCTGCGACGTAGATGCGGGCGTTCCGGTCCATCACAGCTCCTCCAGGGCGCTGCGCACCTCGTAGCCCGCATCCCGGATCAGGATGTCCTTCTTGAAGAGGTCCAGGTCATAGCGGACCATGCGCCGCACCAGGTCCGAAAACGACACCTTGCGCTTCCAGCCCAACTCCCGCTCCGCCTTGGAGGGGTCCCCCAGAAGCAGGTCCACCTCCGTGGGGCGGAAGTAGCGCGGGTCCACCTCGACGAGGACGCGGCCAGTTCCGGCATCGACGCCCACCTCGTCAAGTCCGCTTCCCCGCCACTCGATCTCCATCCCCGCCTCCTTGAAGGCCAGCGTGGCGAACTCCCTCACCGAATGGGTCTCCCCCGTCGCGATGACGAAGTTGTCCGGCCGGTCGTGCTGCAGGATGCGCCACATGGCCTCGACGTAGTCCTCGGCGTGCCCCCAGTCCCGCTTCGCGTCCAGGTTTCCCAGCCACGTTTTGTCCTGGAGCCCCAGGGCGATGCGGGCGGCCGCGCGCGTGATCTTGCGCGTCACGAACGTCTCGCCGCGCAGTTCCGACTCGTGGTTGAACAGGATGCCGTTTGAGGCGAACAGGCCGTAGGACTCGCGGTAGTTCACCGTGATCCAGTAGGCATAAAGTTTTGCGGCCGCGTAGGGACTGCGCGGGTAGAAGGGCGTCGTCTCCCTCTGGGGCGTCTCCTGCACCTTGCCGAAGAGCTCGCTGGTGGAGGCCTGATAAAACCGCGTGCGCTTTTCCATGCCCAGGATGCGTATGGCCTCCAACAGGCGAAGCGTTCCGATGCCGTCCGAGTCCGCCGTGTACTCCGGCGTCTCAAACGAGACCTTCACGTGGCTCTGAGCGGCCAGGTTGTAGATCTCGTCCGGCTGGACCTGCTGGATGATGCGGATCAGGTTTGAGGCGTCCGTCAGATCCCCGTAGTGCAGGAAGAAGTGAGGGTCCTCCTCGTGCAGGTCCCTGTACAGCCCGTCGATGCGGGCGGTGTTGAAGATCGAGCTGCGCCGTTTGATGCCGTGGACGCTATAGCCCTTCTTCAGAAGAAACGAAGCCAGATAGGCGCCGTCCTGCCCGGTGATGCCCGTGATCAGAGCTGTTTTCATCTAATCTTCCTCCGCGCCGTCGATACGGCGAATCAGGGTTTTGATGCTTCGTGTTGCGTGGAACTCGCGCAACGCCGCACGGGCGGAGCCGATTCCGCGCAACAACGAGAAGAGATCGAGACTCCGCGCCCGGAACAGGAGCTTCAGAGCCGCCGCGAGCATGAACAGCTTGAATTTCACCTTCAGCCACAGCAGTTTTGGACTGTGTACGTCGTCGTAGATGCACTCAAACAACAGGTGAAAGTTGTACCACTTGGAGGCCGCCATATTGGCGAGGTTTAGACGGGCCCCCCCAGCCGGATAATGAAAAAAATGTCCTTCCAGACTATTGACGATTCGCATCCCCATTTTTTTA
>NC_021038.1:2388828-2391116 GCF_000210715.1 Fretibacterium fastidiosum | reverse complement strand
TGTAGAAAAAAGGAAAACGCAAAATCCTCCCCCAACGCATAGCCGCCAAAACGCTGAAAATCTTCGGGGAAAAAACATTTATATTTGCGAAAAACATCCACATCCAAGGCCATTCCCCCTCCGCTGGCCCAGTCCGCACCTCCTCCCCGTTTTTCCTCCCAGGCTCCGTAGTTGTAGAGAAACTCGGTAGCTCCATGATGATCCCACCCCAATCTCTTCTTCACCCAAGAGGATAATCCGTAGGGCCCATGCTCCAAGTGAGAGTGCATAGGCAAATTCACCACAGATGCGCCCGTTTTTTCAAACGTAGTTAAAATCCCCTTCAAAGCGTCCTGCGACAACTCACAGTCGTCGTCGATAAACAGGACGTAACGTATGGAACGCTCGTGCATCAGGACCTGCTTCACTGCGTCATTGCGTTGGGATGCCGAGCCGGCCCGCGGCGCCCTGAAGTACTTCAAGGGAAACGTCCAAGCCCCATCCTCCACCACCCTTCGGGTCTCCTCGTCCTGGCTGGCGTCCCAGACCACGCAGAGGAAATCACGGCAGGTCGATCGCTCCAGGCTTGTCAGCGCATGTCTTTTGATCTCGCCGCTTCGGTCCTTGGTAGCGATGATCACAGCCAGAGAAACGTTCATCAAAATAACCTCACTCACGTTAAAGAACCTCATTTCCACGTCTGCGTCCATCCTTCGGCTCTTTTTTCGAGGCACTCGCGGTCGATGGCATCGAAGGCCTGCGATGGGACAGGGCCTCCCATAGTCTGCCAAAGGAGCCGTCAAACGCGCCTGACACCTCGGCGCACAAAAGCCTGCTGTCGCGATAACGGGCATAGCACTCGGACAGTCCAAGGTCATCAATCCAGCGCCTGCCCCAACGCTTCAGGTACATCTTGAGTGTAGCCTTAAAGGCGGCAAGAGGGGGAAGCGCATCCTTATAGATCCTTCGATTTTCCATGAAGAGCCTCTCCGAATAGGCCGATGAAACCCCGGAGTTCCGAAAGGCCGTCAACACCTTGTCTATAGGACAGAAAGGCACTCCCCATCGAAAGAAGCGCAGCATCAGGTCCCAGTCTCCCGATACCCGGAACGAGGGATCAAATAAGCCGTGCCGATCGTACACCGAGCGGGCAACGAAGGTCGCGGGGTGAGCGATGCTCATACGACCGGTAAGGCGGCGGTGGTCGCCCACCGGATAGACCGTCCAGCGGCAACGCGCCTCGTCCACCACGGCCAGCTTGCCGAAAAACACGCCGGGGTCCGGGCTTTGTCTATAGGCCTCGGCCACCGTCTCCAGGGCCCAGGGCGCGTAGAGGTCGTCCGCGTTGAGGATACCGACGACATCTCCGGTGGCTCGGGCCACACCCTTGTTGAAGGCGTCGTAGATGCCCTCGTCCGGCTCGAGGACGACGTGGGTCAGCCGCGGCCGATAGCGTTCGATGATCTCCCGCGTCCCATCCGTCGAGCCGCCATCGATGACGATGTACTCGAACGGAGGACAGGTCTGAGAGAGAACGCTGTCCATGGCCTGTTCGACCGTCCCGGCAGCGTTGAGACAGACGGTGACGATGCTCATTTTAATATCACGCATCTCTCGTTACTCCTATCATCCCAAAAAGCTCCAGATAGGCGTCAACGGCCCGTTTCTCGGAGAAAGCTCCAGCGCGCTCCCGCAGCATCCTCCTCGGCATCGGCTGCTGCAAGGCCTCCAGCATTCCCTCGGAGAGGGCAGGGGCATCCCGCACGGGGACAATGTAGCCATACCTGCCGTCCTCCAAAATCTCACGAATTCCCCCCGGGGCATCCGTCGCCACCGGGGTCGTCCCGACGTACAGCGCCTCGATCAGGACCGTCGGAAGCCCCTCATAAAAGGTCGACAACACCAGGGCGTCGGCATCCCTCACCAATGGAAGTGGGTTGGCGATCATCCCCATCCAATCGACGTCCGTCTCGACCTTCAGCTCCGCAGCCCTGCGTTCGAGGCGGACTCGGTCCGGGCCGTCCCCCAGGACGAGCAATCGAACCGGCGTCGTCCGCCGCAACAGGGAAAAGGCCTCCAGCAGCGTGTCAAAATCCTTCTCGGGGCTGAGGCGCGCGACTGAAATCAAGGTGGGGATCGTTTTGTCCGTCAGCCACGGATGACGGCAAGCCTCCTCCGCCTTCCTTTCCAGAGCGCTTCCGACCACGGGGTTATAGATGTACAAAACCCGCGAAGCGGGGAGGCGAAAATGGGCGGCCAAATCAGCGGCGACGGCGGAGGAAACGCCGACGACGCGATCGGCTTTAGGG
>NC_021038.1:2385126-2388369 GCF_000210715.1 Fretibacterium fastidiosum | reverse complement strand
TAAAAAAGACGGCACATCGTGGAAAAGCAAACGCGAACGGGAGCGACTTGGCGTCTCAGATGCTCCGAGAGCAGCGTGTGCTCCGTCACAACAACCCGGGATGGCCTGCCGGCAAGGAAATTTGCCGTCAGCGTCATGGCGTTGTAATGGGCCGTCAGCAGGAGGTCCGGCCTGCGGCGCCCGATATAACGCGTCAGGCTCCTCGTCGAGACGAAGAGTTTCCAGAAAAAGACCACAAACGCCCACGGGAGCAAAAAGATATTTTTCGTCTTGAAAATCCTGTGGAAAAGACGGAGCGACTCGAAATAATGTCCTCCATCGAGTTCTACAAGGGCCACCTCCTTTGGGACCCCGGCCTTCATGGCATCCGACTGAGGCGCCGGAACGACGACATCGACAGCAAATCCCCGCTGTGCCAGAAGCCCGGCGAGACGAACCATGATCCGTTCGGCCCCCCCCGGCCCCAAAGAGGCAAGGACAACGGCTATCCGTCCTCCTTTCATCCCCTGAGGCTCCTCCTCAGGGAAACGTAGGCCGACTGAGCCAGCAAATCGTCAACCGACATCCCCTCGTACAGCATGAAGCGCGGCAGGGCCCAAAGTTTTTCCCTATCGCCCCTCGACACGCGCCCCGGAGCCGTCGTCATACAGGTAAGGGCACCCATCTCACGAACGACGGAAAGCGCCTCATCGCCGAAGAGACCATAGGCATAGGCGTAATGTGCGGGAACGCACCCAGTCTGCCGGGCCATCTCCTCCCTGGCCAAAGAGAACTCCCTGTAGACAGCCTCCCTGGAAACCGTCTGCAGGTTCAGGTGGCGGTGCCCGTGATTCCCCAGCTCGGCCAGGGGGTGAGCCTGCAATGCCCGAACCTCGTCCCACGTCAGGAAAAGGCCATCGGCGCTTCCGCAATCATAATCGTTATCCCGGCACAGGTCCAGGACATAAGCCTCGGCCCCCTGTTCCGCCAGCAGAGCCTGTCCGCGAATTTGCATGAAGAGACGGCTCTTCTCCGGGACGCTCCTTACATCCCAGGTCCTCCCCTCCCAGAGGAGTGCAGGCCGCGAGGTAAGCAGCCCCTCCAGGCCATACCACCAGGGCACGCAGGAACTGCCGATAAAGGCGGTGCTCAGGTAGATCGTAAAGGGAACGCCGTGCCTCTCGAAGAGGGAGAGGCCCTCGGTCAGATTGTCCCGATACCCGTCATCCAAAGCGAGGACAAGGGAACGGGAGGGCCAGGGCCCCTCTCCCGTCAGGGCGGCATGCAGCTGTGAGACGGAAAGGAAAGTGAAGCCCTTGCACTTGGCGTCGACGATGAAGCGCTCCAGGAAGGCGGGGGAGACCTTCATGTCCTCGTTCGGAGGCAGACGCATCGGGTCCTTCTCCCCTATCCGGTGCAGCATGACGCAAAAGACGCCGTCCCCCAGAAGACGGCACAGGACACGGGCTGCCGCAGGACATGAGAGCCCCGTTAGAATCCATCGCCGAATCGTATCCTTCATTTTCTCGCAAAGACCCCTATCGTAATCGTATAGTCCTCGTCGTAAAAATCCAGCAGGCCCGTATCGTTCACGTCCTCCACGGAGAGCCCATCCAAAAACGCCTTGGCAGCAAAGACATTTCCATAGCCCTTGACAGCCACCTCATGGAAGTGCCCCGAAAACAGTCTTTCAGCCGACAAAACCGTACTCAATACCACTACAAACAAAACTCTAAAGGCTCTCGTTGACCGCGAAAATATTGACCTGCCAAGGGAAGCCGTGATGCTCGAAGGGCGCTGCTGCAGAGCCCCCCACGGGAAGGAGCCGATAACGAAAACCGGCCTCGTCCAAAATTGCCAGGATACTTCCCAACGTTCCGTTCCGTTCCGTTCCGTTCCGTTCCGTTCCGTTCCGTTCCGTTCCCCAAGAATGATATTCACAAAACAGATTGCACACGCGTTTTAATACGCATTTCAATGTAGGCATAACTACTGCCTCAGCACCTTCGATATCCATCTTCAAAAGATCCACACGTTCTTCACCCAGCAACATCTCCCTCAGATCTACGCTGGGCACGGCGCCCTCTCCCGAACATTCCTCCACGTGTCCTCCATCGGCGCCATCTGAAGCGAAAGCTACTCCCTTCGAGTGCGTCCAAACCGCAGCGTTGTGCAGGACAACGTCTTCTAGAAGATTGTTTCGAGATAAATTCCGACTCAGATAACCGTATATTTCCTCGTCCGGCTCGAAGGCCACGATCCTGGCGCCGGGATAAAGGCTTTTGAAGTAAGCAACGCTTACCCCCACGTTCGCCCCACAGTCATAAATGACGGGGGAGGGGGTATCGGCACGGAAAAGATAAGACCGATTTTTGAAGATATCAACGTATTGCCAGAAAAAACTGGGCGCATCGGGGACGTCGAAGGAAAGTCCCCTGAAGGACACGTTTTTCAGGGGACGGTAACGTCCCCGTCGTGCGCAGGAGCAGTAGAGCCGCAGAAAATCCCGCCCCTCGGACGTAAAAAGGTAACTCAGCCTTCTTTTAAGTTTTGGAAACACCACTCACCACCGCCTCGATACGCCGCTTTCGTGCGCAATTTGTCCTCTTCCCATTTACCCTTCCCTATTTCTCCGCTACGACACGCACCTGTGCCCAAGTTGTCTCCCATCTCGCATACAACCAGCAACACAAGTCAAAAAAACGGCGCCCGCCCCGGGCCAAAAGACGATAATACGGAGGCCACTTGTGGCGATACGGCTTCGACTCCAAAACATGAAAGCCGGCACGAGTAAAGAGATTGCCGATGTCCATGGGACTCCAGCTGTAGAGATGCTGGTTGATATCATTTGCCTTGTAGGCATAAGTATAATTCGAACAGGGCACCACGAAAATAATTTTTCCGCCGGGCCTCAGCACACGGTGAAGCTCCTCGAGTTCTTTCAGAGGATAATCCGTATGCTCCAACGCGTTGTTCGATATGATGACGTCGGCCCAAGCGTCGGCGACCTCGGCCGATTTCGCGTAGCCCTCGATCCCCATGGCTTTTGCCTGCTCTCGGGCCGAAGCGTTTATCTCGACGATCCTCTTTTCGGCACAGTTGATTTGGGCCATAAGATACCCCCCCCCCCACCAAAATCCAATACGCGGTCCCCAGGGGAGATATAAGATTCAAATTTCGTACGATTGGCCCACCCTCCAAAAGAGCCGATATCCCTCTGCCAATCAAAATATTTTTCATCGTAATAGTTCTTCATCACATCTC
>NC_021038.1:2380770-2383891 GCF_000210715.1 Fretibacterium fastidiosum | reverse complement strand
GCGTGGCCAAAAGAACCTGCGTATTTTGCGCAGCAATGCGGACCATCCCAGCCAGTTCCACGATCGCGGCGGGATGCAGTCCCAGTTCCGGTTCATCCACGACAAGGACCCCCGGCATCAACTGAGGGGGTTGAAGGAACAGTGCCGCAAGCGCCATGAAGCGCAGGGAGCCGTCCGACAGTTGATCGGGTCCGAACAGATAGTCATTGCCCCAGGCGTTCCTCCAATTCAGGCGAACATAGCGTTCGTTATCCGAAAGGGGCTCCAGCATAAAATCTCCGAACTGCGGCATCACCCGGCGGACATGCCGGACAATCCGCTCATAATATGGCCGAAACTCATCGCCCTCTTTAAGCCGCTTGAGAAAAGCCGCCAGATTCCCGCCGTCGCTGAGCAGATGTTTTGAATCGTCTACATAAGAACGGCCCCGGATGCGAGCGGTTTCCGACGTGTCGTGAAACTGATACGCGCGAACCCCGGAGAGGAATCTTGCAATGACCCGGCTGGTCTTACACGTATCCTCGCGCGTATCCTCTTTGATGGACACCTCGTCCCTCCCGACGGGCAGAAAATATTCCTGCGGCTGACGATGTCCCTCTCTAAGATGCGTCACGCTCTCGCCGCTGACGAAAAGGCGATCGGGCAGGCCGAAAGAAAGCTTCACACCGTAGGTATTCCGCACCGTCTTGGATGAAAAATGCAGGGTAAATTCAAGGGATTCCGTTGTTTTGGGACCATGAAACAAAAGCTGCGAAACCCCCAGTTTGCCCACAAAATTTTGCAGGGAACTCGTCATCATGAAACCCAACATTTTGAAAAAGAGAACCAGGTTGCTTTTGCCCGCTCCGTTTGCCCCCAACAGAACGGTCACGTCCCCAACGTCAATTTTTGCGGGGCTCCGAGGACTGACGGACCTGAAGCCCTTCAGCTCTATTCTTTCCAGCCGCATTCTTTCAGGGGACCGCTCCTTCCCCTGAAAAAATTCGTCAAAAGGCTTCTCTTCCATTTCTATCGGCTCTCCTTACAAGTTCTCTCCGCAAAAGCTCCCGTCAAAGATTGGGCTCAAGGAACATGCAACAACTGAACGCCCCTGCCGCAAAGTCTCCACCGTCCTGTGGGTGTGTTCAAAACGATTATAACAAACAGGATGATTGGGGCAAAGTTCTCCGTCGCAGACACGTCTACTCTCCCTCCGACCAGTTTTCCTTCCGGTATATCGTTCCCCTCACGGTGTACACCGTTGCGTCGAACAGGTTCTGATCCGGAGTCCTCGTCCCCACACAATGGACGCGTACCCTGTCCGGCCCGCTGATGCGCCGCAGCGCTTCCATGTCAGGAATGCCGTCGACCCGCTCGATCCCCTCCAACAAAAGGGTCGGAATGTCCTCGCAAGACATCAGAGCGTCGGAGAAGCGCAGCGGCCCATGAGAGCCAAAATCCTTGAACATCAGCAACGCATTGGGGTCTCCCTGATAAGCGTCCCTGCCCAACTCTTTGTTCAAACCCCAGCTGTCCCCGGAGTCATGGTCCGAAAAGATGACGATACGCGTGTTGTCGTAGACCCCCAATCGCTTCAGGGAAGCCACGAAATCCGCCACGAACCGCACCATATGCGTCTCCGTATAATAGTGCTCGGGAATTATCCCGTCCACAAGGACAAACTGGCCGGGTGTAGCGGGATAGGGATCGAGCACCGGCTGCATCCCCTCCAGGGGCAGGTGCCATGTGTAATGCGACAGCATGGAGCGGACGATTTTGAACGTCGGGGCTCCCTCATCGGCCGAGGCAAAATCGCCCATAAACTGCATCGGAGGTAGATTGGACATGAAATGCGTCCTCAGCCGGGCCTCCAGGACCTGGTCCGCAACATCGCCTCTCCAGTTTCCCCCGTTGTAGAGGTTGACCCTCAAACTGAAGGGAGCCGCCCGGAACAGGGAGAGGTTCAACAGGAACCGCGATATATCCACATCCTTATCCTGAAGGCTCAGTCCCGTCGCCTCCGCCCAACGCTGCCAATAGGGAATATAGTCCCTTGCCCAGTTATCACCATACAGGAGGAGAACGGACTCCGGGCTCTCCAAGCCTCTACGAAAAAAAACATCCCCGGATTCCAGGTAGGGCGTCCCCGCCATGACGACATCATATCCTTTGCGGACGAAGATATTGGGCAGGACCGTGAGGGAGCGTGCAAATTTTTCCCGGAGGGGCGAGTTGGGCTCCGTGCGGTTGAGCACGTTGGCCTTGTAGGAAGGCCCGGCATAAATGGATGGAGTGGACAGAAAGGTCATGCATCCCGTCGCCAGGGTGTCGGGATAGCTGGTAAAACCATCCAGTCCCTCGGCCAGCTCCGGAGCGGCAGCCACGATTCTCTGCAGATGATCTCCCGTAAAGCCATCGAAGAAAAAGGCGACGACGTTCTTCTCCGTCCTGCTGAACCGCCACAGACGGTTGTGGTAAGGAGGAAATTTATCGGCGCTTCCCAGGGTCTCGCTTTGAACGTGCGCGCTCGAGAGGTAACAATAGCCGCTCACACCGATCAAAGCGAAGGAGACAATCCACAGGGCATTGATGAAGTGTCTCATCTTCCTTTTCCACGAGCAGAAGGAGAGGATGGAGAACGCGATGAGAAGGCTCCCGATGTCCTTCAAGAAGACTCTGGGACCGGGATACAGCAGGAACCACGGCTGTCCGAACATAAGGGCATCCAGGTCGCCGTACTTCTCCGTCAAAAGGAAGGCGTTCGACAAAACGACGCAGACCAGCAGCGCAGCGAGGAATGCAAGCAGGCTGCGTAGCAACGACGGCAATAAAAGCCACAGCATGAGAGACAGCAACAAAAAGCCGATCCCATAAGAACCTAGCTTCAGAAGGGTGACGGGCAGGGAATCCGGGAAAAAGCTTGGATCCGTCAAAAAAAGTAACGATGGGTAAAAGACGCAGAGAAAGACTGCCAGCAACAAAGAAGAAGCACAATAAAGGGCATTTTCCCTGCCTCCAGCCGCTCGTCGGGCAAAGGCGGCAAGCTCCGTCCCCGGAACCGGGAGAAGCAGGGCAAAGAACAGATAGGAGGCAAGCATAATAAAAAATATTTTAAAATAAGCGCCTTCCGAGAACTCGAGGG
>NC_021038.1:2376956-2379367 GCF_000210715.1 Fretibacterium fastidiosum | reverse complement strand
CTTTCCCCTCCGCCTTGTCCCTCCGGGAGACGGACAACTGTATGGATTTTTCGACCAGATATTCCGCAACCTGCCTCCCGGCACATCCGAAGCAGGAGATATAGCGCCGTCTGACATCCTCCATCCCCTGCATCTTCCCCTCACGCAGGGCCTCCTCGACGACCTCGACGATATCATCTATCCTGTCCCTGCCAACCGGGACGCAGATCTTATCTGCCAGGGAATCCATGCATTCCGGGGGAAGATCGGCGATCTCAAAAGAATCCCTTTCCCCGATCTCCGTCTCGAGGGAGATGACGGGCTTCCTGTAAATCATCGCATAGTCCATGCGGATAGCCGACGTGTCGGAGATCAGGATATCGGAAACCAGAAGGGAATGGGATGGATCGCTGTCCTCGTCCCACGTCACGTTGTCGAACGCCGATAAATATCTCTTGAGCCGGCGCAGCAAGGCGGGCTCCGTCCTCCACGACTGAGGGTGAGGACGGAGGATGATATCGAAATCCGCCCTTGCAAGCGTCCCGATAAAATCCGGATCGTAGCAGGACAGAAATCCCTTTTGTCCCCACGACGGAGCCAGCAGTATCGTCCGCCTTTTCGCCACGGTTTCCGTTCCGTCTTCCCCACGGCCGTGCATCTCATCCCTGTCACTCAATCGTTTGAGCAGCACGTCCCAGTAAGGCAGTCCCGTACAGACCAGTTCCTTCTCCGGCAGGCCGCGAAGCCGTTCGAGGTGTCGAATCGCCGGCCGGGAGTACTCCCCCACCATGCAAACCCCGTCGTAGGCGTCCAGGGACCCTTTTTTATAATAGGCAACCCCCGCTGGAGCGTGAAAAACATGGACAAGAAACTCCACGCCAGCCGGCCTCGGAAGCGGGAATCCCGGCGTGCCGATATTCGGAGTGGTGGCAAGCATCACCCTGCACCGTATTCTGTTCAATCGCGCATAGGCAGCGCTACCCTCTCCCAGGTACCGTCCTCTCATCAGGGGACTGCGTATCGTCAATCCAGGGTCCTCGATATCCGAGGTAAAATAACTGAAGGGTTGCCCTCGCGAAATCAGCGCAGCAACGATCGGCTCAAAGGTCGTCCAATAATTCTTCCCCTCGCTGAAGATGGCGATATCTTGACAGGACCGTCCCGGTTCATCCGAACGGCGCCTGCCCGTCCAGATTTCAACCACCCGATAGAATATCCCCTTCAGCACATATCCCACAACGCCGACCGCCGTCACGGCGATATACACCAAAGCATTGCCCGCACTGGGGTCGAGGTACGCCGCCGCAGGTCCGGGATACAGGAGGATCAACAGACAAGCCAAGCCGCCATAACGAACAAACCACCTAATTTTCAATCCTTCCCCTCTTCTTCCGTGCAGCTCCGCGCGAGCCTCACGGGATTGTTGCTCAGACGCAAAACGTTGGCCTCCGCAAAGGCGTGGGCGTAAACGACGTCGAACGACAGCCCCTTTGCCTCCATCCAGGAATCCGTCAAACCTGTGGCCTCTCGCAGGGCATAGAGGCTTCGCACCCCCTCATCCACCGTTTCGCAGCCCAGTACGTTCAAAATCTCCCCCACAGCCTGCCGCAAGAACCCTTCGCCCCGCGGGTCCGTCACGCGATCGGCGGAAGCCGTTCCGTTCTGCCTGAGGACCTCCGGAAGGAACGTCGCCACAGCATGACCATGAGGCAATCCATAGCGCGCCGTAAGGCAATAGGAAAACGCGTGGGCCGCCGTGGTCTTGGCGACGTCGATGGCCCGCCCCGCCAGGTAGGCGGCCCGAAGCATTGCCGATCGGCTTTCCGCCTCCGGAGCCAGGACGACGGAGCGCAGAACCCGTGAACCGATCCTCAGGGACTCCCGACTATCCTTCCGGGAGCTCCCCGTCGAGCCAACCGCCCAAAGGGACTCCATGGCCTGCGCCAGAGCGTCGAACCCCGTGCAGGCCGCAACATAAGGGGAAAGGGAAAAGGTGAAGGCGGGATTCAGGAACACATAACCCGGCCGTATCCGCGAGTCCCCCACGGAGTGCTTGACCAGCCCATCGTACAGGACGGCAAAATGAGTGGCCTCGCTTCCTGTCCCTGCCGTCGTCGGGACGGCCAGGAACGGGAGAAAACCGCCGCATTCCGTTTCAGAGCGTATCCCCTTCAGGTACTCCCCAGGGCTCTGCCGCGTCGAGGAAAAAAAGTTGACCAGCTTCGCCATGTCGAGGGGGGTCCCCCCTCCGACGGCCATGATCAGGCTGCAGGGGGCCTCCTCAAAAAAACTCAGCGCCGCCTGCAAAGCCTCGATATCGGGATTCGCCGCCACCACCCTGAGGTGCCGTACGACCATCCCATTCAACAGGGGGGAAAAGAAATCGGCAGCGCCGCTTGCCTCCCATGAGGCTCCTCCCGTCACCAGAAACA
>NC_021038.1:2372600-2375682 GCF_000210715.1 Fretibacterium fastidiosum | reverse complement strand
GAAGGCGAACACCTCGTCCGGGGACTGCGACTTGCTGTGGATCAGGACGGCATCCGCCCCAGCCTCGACATAAGCGCCGGCTCTGCGCAGAGCTTCCTCCTGTCCGTGTCCCAGGATGAGGCTCTCACAGCGGGCGGCGATCATGAAATCCTCGGTAACCCGAGCCCTCTTTCCCACGGCTATCTTTTCGCACATGACCTCGATCTCCTCCTGCGGCTGCAAATTGTCCGCCGCATAGAGAGAGTTCCGTTTGCGTCCCTTTTTGTCCTCGATAATGACCATGGAGACCCCCAAACGTTCCAGGGTCCTGACGGTGAAGCGAAATTGATCGACGTTCCCGCCGCTGTCCCCATCATAGATGATGGGCTTGGTGGTGACCTCCAGGATGTCGTTCACCGTATGCAACCGATTGGTCAGATCCACACACTCGATGTCCGGCTTCCCCTTGGCTGTGGAATCCGTCAGGCTGCTCAGCCACATCGCGTCGAACTCCACCGTTCGACCGTCCTCCGATCGGACGGACGAGTTTTCAACGATCAAGGCGCTGAGACCGCTGTGGGCCTCCAATACCCTGACGAACCCCTTCTTGTCCAGAAGTTGTTTCAGCCTCCCGCGCCGAATGTCGGGCGTCGTGCCCACCTCTCGAATGGCCTTGTTCAACTGCGTCGATGAGATGCCAGGGGTGTATTCCGGTTCGACAAGCCTGCCGCCCCACTCCTTCAGCACCTCCACAACGCGGGAGCGCGTCTCGCTCTGCACGCCCTCCTTCCAGTCGGAACCGTGAACCACAAAGTCGGGTCGAAGCCGACGAAGGTTCTCCACGTAATCCAAAGTGGCCTGAGGCACGACCCTGGAGACCCCCTTCAGGTTTTCGACGACGGCGCTGCGCTGCCCAAAGGTCATATAAGGAAGGCGCTTGTAGCTGGCAATCGCCTCATCCGTCAGGACCCCGACGACGACCTCCCCGTACCGTGCCGCCGTATGAATGATGTTGAGATGTCCCGGATGGATGATATCGGCGCTCATGGCGACGTAAACCAAAGGCTTTCGTTCTGGCATGACATGACACGTCCTTCGTTTTGGATTGCTTCTCGGAAGCTCAGACCCGAGACCTCAGCAGGCGCTCGATCGGATAAAGAACGAGATAGGCGAGATAGGCACTCAACCGATCGGGCCTGGGGATTCTATGGGTAAACACATGCCACAGGCGCCCCATGCCCCGGATGGACATTACCGCCTCCTGAAGGGAGTTCCATGGAGTTCTGTGAATGTATTTGTTGATCCAATCCACATAGTCCGGCACTACGACCTCGGACAGAATTTCACGATCCAGGGGGGGCGGCGGCACCCTCTCGAGGGCCTGCATGTTCAGCGTGTTCGGCAGGCGTTTCGGCCTGCAAAGGCCCTCCACCATGATGCCGTTTTTCCTGAAAAAGTCCTGTTGCCACCCCCTGTTCTTCCGCCTGTTTGGTGGCAGGTTGAGCATGGCGGCAGCAAGACGGAGATCAAGAAATGGACACCACGGAGCATAGCCCAATTTCTCGGGAACGCGGAACAGGTAGGAAAGCAGGACCTGCTTATGGCGCAGGACCTCGATAACCCGCAGCCTCGGGTCCTCCAGTCGTTCCCGGTGTTCCTGCCAATATTTCATTCGGGCCACGGAATCCTCCCGGACTCGGCATTGCGAAGAATCCGCGTTCATTCCATGGGTCAGCCCCAACAGGGGCAGTTCCTCCGGAGAGGAGACCAAAGGGGCGAAACGACCGGCCCAGTCGTCGCCGAAATGTCCGGAAAGCATAGGAACTTTCCGCGTTTCGGGGGGCAGCAGCGCCTTTATGGCATTGAAAAACTCAAAATGATACATCCCGTGGGCGTGAGTGGAGATCCCGTAAAGGGCGTACCATTCGTCGAGGTAATTGTGGTAGGCCCCCAATTCGACCTGCTGCCAGGAAGTTCCAAGGCGTCGGGAGAGCTCCTGCGCGTATACGACCTCCGACGAGGCGCTCTGAGGCGAGGTGATCCCGTAGGTAAAGGAACGAATGCGTTCCTTGTCGCCCACCATCCAGTTCAGGATACGAGAGTCATATCCGCCGCTGGTAGGGATGACGATTTCCCCGTCTACGGAGGCCTCCCACCTCCTCACGGAGTCCCTGATCCACTCCCATATTTCGTCCTCGGAGAGCGCCATCTCGTCCAGAGCCTTGACCGCGGCGTCCTCCATCCGCTCCACCCGCAGCGTTCCGTCGTCGAGACGGATCAGCCGTGAGGAATGGGGCAAGACATGTACGTCTCTGACAGGGGTGTGCCCGAAGACGCAATAACCGAAGTCCATATAATCTCTCAAGCCCTGGTGGTCGATCTCCAGATTCGCGCAATCGACCACGTCGTTGATGAATGGCCCCGCCTTCCCCGTACGATTATTGTAAAAATATGGAGAGGAAGCCACCCAATCGGATTCGAACAACACCGTCATGCCGTTTCTGACACCCCTTTCACACCGAATTGGATTATCCCAAAAAAGAGCCTCAAAAGGAGCTTTTTTTGCATGAACGTTGAAACGAGGTTGAAAAAATTACCCCAGGAAATTTCCATATTAACTTTCGTGATTTCTATATACTGTTCATAAGTCAGGAACCGCAGCAAACAATTTTTTCCCTCTGAACATAACACGATACTTGGGATTGAACTTTTTGATCAGCTTTCTAACATCCTCCATGGAGTAAGGAACAGAATGAGCATTACAGTACAACATAGACAACTTCGGTGCAAAGCGCTGGAGGGTCTTCCTCGCCCCCCTCAAGAGGTGCATATCGTATCCCTGGACGCTTATCTTGATGAAATCGACACGAGAAAGCCCATGCTCCGCGACAAAGGCATCGATCGTCGTCACAGGAACCCGGATGGCATCCCGACACACGCCGTCCCCATCGAGGAAGGAATTGCACTGCGCATTCGCAGGGTCCACAAACAACTCGATCTCCGAGACTGCGTCGCCCAGCCCCTCCTGAAACGGATAAATGTTGGGATTCAGCTTGGTGGTTTGCACCAGGTAATTGAAGGCGGGAGGAGAGGGTTCAAAGGC
>NC_021038.1:2369867-2371655 GCF_000210715.1 Fretibacterium fastidiosum | reverse complement strand
GAAGTAACAATAATGAAAACAGGTCTGACCAAAAGGGCCCTGCCAGAAAAAGGTATCCTCGGTTTCCGCGTCCAGGAGGGGCAGCCGGATATCCTTGATGCGATAACTGTCCTTTCCCTTAAAATTTTTCACCTTTCTCTTATGATAGAAACGTGGATTTTTCCCCAGGAGTGTCGATAGCATACGATCCAGGCAGAACAGGAAAAATTCCCACCACGTATCGACTCCAGATCGCACGCCTTGAAAAGCACCCCGAACGACCTTCAACTTGCGCAACATGACATCGCTCATCCAAACAACGCTCCAGTCCTTAGTCTATTTCTCGATTTGCGTGCTCTTGACAGGCTGCAAAACCCAAGGCTGGTCCAGGGCCAATATGCCCGGGCTCTCTCCAAGGCGATAGGGGGAGGGGTAGAGCCGCCCGGATATCTCGAACGAGAACTCGGGAGGCGTCGCGTGAATGTTAACTATACGCTCCCGATTGAATAAATTGACCTCCATCTTCACATGGTAGTTCCCCACATTCAGTAACGAACAATTCAACGGAACCCGAAGAATGAAATTTCCCTGGAGTGGCGGGAGCTCCTTCTCACCTCCCATTTGGTCCGTCTGATAACCATAACAAACCAACACCCCGTTTACCTCATATAGGCAATACCCAACCTCCAGCGCCGGGTCAGGGACCTCGACAAAGCCCTCGATCTCGACCCAAACCCTGTCCTTGCGCTCCATGGGGCCTGAAATCGCCTTTCCGTCCTCTCCATAGAGGCCGAAGCGCAGCGGCTTGAACCAGGGGTTCTCGAAGAGGTTGCCGGGGTTCCTCCACTCGGCGACGGCACCTGCCTCTTTCGAGACGTTCAGGTATTTCCGTACCCCGACGGAGACGTCCGGCGTGTCCAGCGCCACCCGGCCTCGCTCCAGGCACACCACGCGATTGCAGAGCTGCGAGACGGCCCCCATGTTGTGGCTGACGAACAGGATCGTCCGGCCCTGCTTGTGGCTCACTTCGTCCATCTTGCCCATGCACTTCTTTTGAAACTCCGCGTCACCCACCGCCAAGACCTCGTCGATCATCAGGATCTCCGTGTCCAGGTGTGCGGCCACGGCAAAGGCCAGGCGCACGTACATGCCGCTGGAGTAGCGCTTCACCGGCGTGTCCAGAAACTTCTCCACCCCAGCGAAGTCCACGATGGCATCGAAGTTTCGCCGAATCTCCGCCTTGCTCATCCCCAGGATGGCGCCGTTCAGATAGATGTTCTCCCGCCCCGTCAGCTCGGGGTGAAAGCCCGTCCCGACCTCCAGCAGGCTGGCGACGCGCCCCCTGAGGGATACGCGCCCCGTCGTGGGTTCCGTGATGCGGCTCAGGACCTTGAGCAGCGTGGATTTGCCCGCGCCGTTGCGTCCGATGACCCCGACGCGCTCCCCCTCGTTGACCTCGAAGGAGAGGTTCGACAGCGCCCAGAAGTCCTCGACAGCTGGATTTTCCTCCCTCGCGCTCCTCGCGAAAGGATGGCGGAACCTGCGGCCCAGTCGTTTCGCCCGGTCGACCAGCACGTCCCGCAACGCAATGTAGCGCTGCGGCGACCTGTGCGCCAGCAGGTACTTCTTGCCCAATTCCTCGATCTTGATAACGGTGTTTGGCATGGATAACCCCTTGCGGGCAGCGGTCAATTCCCCGCCACGGATTCAAGGTCCTCGAGGGAGAGATTCGTCAGCTCCCGGATGTCCTGGATGGACATGCCGCGCTCTCGCATCTTTCGAGCGGCCTCCAACATGGCCTCGTGCCGG
>NC_021038.1:2361086-2369252 GCF_000210715.1 Fretibacterium fastidiosum | reverse complement strand
CCCGGCAGGTAGAGCGAGCTTGCCGTCCCCTGAACGCACCAGCGAAACCCGTCGATCACCCCGACCATGGGGTTGAGGCTGTAGAGCAGGCGCCAGCGGTCCGGCACCACGGAGCTGGAGAACCCCACGGGCGAGACGTAGAGGCCGAACTGAACCAGGAACGGGACGATGTAGCGAAAGTCCCGGTACTTCACGTTCAGGGCCGAGAGCCAGTAGCCCACGCCAAGCGCCGAGAGCGTCGCCAGGAGGAAGAAGAACGGCATCAACAGGATGGCGGGGGAAGGAGCGAAGCCGTACCACAACATCAAAAGGCCCAGAAGGGCCAGCGAGATCAGGAAGTCCACCGCGCTCACGATGACCGAACTGGTCGGCACGATCAAGCGCGGAAAGTACACCTTGCTGATCAGGCGGGACTCCGCTATCAGGGAGTTTGAGCTCTCCTGCATCGCGTTGGCAAAGTACTGCCACGGCAGCATCGCGGAGAACACCAGGATGGGATAGGGCACGCCCTCGCTGGGCAACCTGGCCAGCCTGCCGAACACCACGGTGAACACCACCATGGTCAGGAGGGGCCGGATCACGCTCCAGGCGACGCCGATGACCGTCTGCTTGTAGCGCACCAGGATATCGCGCCAGGCCAGAAAATAGAACAGTTCCCGATAGCGCAGAAGCTCCCGGAAAAAGGCTCCCGTCGTTCGATTGGGCTCGATGATCAGGTCGAAACCGGCATCCGTGGACTTGTCAGTCATGTTACCCCGCATCCCTCACTTGCTTCTGCAGAACTCCATCCTGCTCGCCCCAGACGAACAGGGACTCCTCGGGACGCAGGGTCCCGCGCAGGGTCTCGTACTCTTCCGGGGTCAGGACGAGTGCCCGAACCTTCCGTGAGATCAGGCTCTCCACCTTCTCCACAAGCTCGCCAAGATACGCCCGATCGACCGTCCCCACCAGGATCAGGTCGATGATCCCGCTGTCGATCCCATGGGCGTAGTCGCCCGTGATCAACGCTGCACGCACGGAGCCCATGCGCCGGACGATCCCCTCCACCACCTGATCGATCCCCAGCACCTTGCGCACGATCCGATGCAGCTCCGGAAAGAGCGGGTGGCTCCGGCAGGCTCGGTAGGTGCGCTTGCGCCCCTCGGCAGGGACCTCCTCCAGGAACCCCGCAGAGCACAGCCGATTCAACTCCACCCGCACGGCGTTGGTGGACTCTCCAAACTCCTCGGCCAGCCCACGAAGGTAGGACGTGACATCCGGGTTCAGGAAGAACTTCACAAGGAGCTTTATTCTCGTCTTGGATGGAATCAAAGAATCGATCATCATGTGAGCAATTTTATTACTCAAGAATAGTCTATGTAAATAGGCCTTAATGCCTAATCAAAGGGACGCCTTGCGGCGTCCCCTCACGTCTACCCGTCTACCAACCCTTTGTCGGCGCGTTAAAGTCCGGCAGCCTTGCGAAGCTCCTCTGCCCTGTCCGTCTTCTCCCAGCAGGGCAGGTGCGGCAGGTCGATGCGGCCCATGTGCCCATAGGCGGCGAGGGCCCGATACTGGGGCCTGCGAAGGTCCAGGTCCCGAATGATCGCGGCGGGGCGGAAGTCGAAGCGTTCGCGGATGAGCTCGACGATCTTCTCGTGGCTGATCCTGCTCGTGCCGAAGGTCTCCACGTTCAGGGAGACGGGTTCCGCCACGCCGATGGCGTAGGCCACCTGGATCTGGCACTTGTCTGCAATGCCGGCGGCCACGACGTTCTTCGCCGCATAGCGCGTCATGTACGCGGCGCTGCGGTCAACCTTCGTGGGGTCCTTGCCTGAGAAGGCGCCACCGCCGTGGGGAATCCATCCGCCGTAGGTGTCCACGATGATCTTGCGCCCCGTCAACCCCGTGTCGGCCATCGGGCCGCCCTTTACGAAGCGCCCCGTCGGGTTGACGAAGATGCGGGTGTCCGTGTCGAGAAGGGCGTCGGGAACGATGGGGTTGATGACGTGCTCGATGATGTCCGCGCGAATCTCCTTGAGGCCGGCCTCTGGGTGGTGCTGTGCGGAGACGACGATCGTGTCCGCGTGAACGGCCTTGTGCCCCTCGTAGCGGAGGGAAACCTGGGTCTTGCCGTCCGGGCGGAGGTAGGGGATCGTCCCGTCGCGCCGAACCTTGGTCAGCTGACGCGCCAGGTTGTGGGCCAGGGCGATGGGCATGGGCATGAACTCCTTCGTCTCGTTGCACGCATAGCCGAACATCATCCCCTGGTCGCCCGCTCCGATCTTGGAGATGTCCTCGTTGGAGAGCTTGTCGCGGACCTCGATCGCGTTGTCCACGCCCTGGGCGATGTCGCCGGACTGCTCGTCGATGGCGGTCAGCACTGCGCAGGTCTCGCCGTCAAAGCCGTACTTGGCCCGGGTGTAGCCAATCTCCTTGACGATCTCGCGGGCCAGCTTCGGAATGTCCACGTACGTGGAGGTCGTGATCTCGCCGGAGACCATCACCAATCCCGTGGTGCAGAGCGTCTCGCAGGCGACGCGGCCGTTGGGGTCGTCCTTCAGGATCGCGTCCAGAACGCCGTCCGATATCTGATCCGCAACCTTGTCGGGATGTCCCTCCGTCACGGACTCCGAGGAAAAAATGAACCTGTCCTTATCTGTCATGTTTCTGCCTCCCTATCGAAAATCAGGGCCGCCTCGCGGCACAAAAAAGCGCCCTCCCTCACGCAAAACAAGGAAGAGCGCGTTAAAAACTATTCTCTTCCTCTCATCATCCAGCCCTGCGGGCTGCTGGTATTGGCACCTGATTCGACAGGTTGCCGGGCTTCATCGGGCCAGTCCCTCCACCTCTCTTGATAAGAGTGTTCTCAATAAAGTTTAAAGCCAATAACTGGGCGTATTATACCGCCTCGTGCCGCCATGTCAAGAAATTCCATAGATCGCAAAACCGGGAGTGCGGCACCCCTCCGATCGACGGGCTACTTCGAGTACAACTCCACCGCCAGAATCTCGTTGACCTCAATGGGGAGCTCCTCTCGCATAGGCTCCCGGATCAGCTTGGCGCTGAACTGGTTCTTGTCCTTCTCAAGGTAGGGCACGCTGAAGGAGGCCAGCCCCTGGAAGTTGTTCTGGAAGGTCTCGTTCGTGCGGGACTTCTCCTTCAGGCTGATCACGTCGTTCACCTTGACGTTGCAGGACGGGATGTCCACCTTGACGCCGTTCAGGAGAATGTGGCCATGGCTCACCATCTGGCGCGCCTGACGGATGGAACGGGCAAAGCCGATGCGGTAGACCAAGTTATCCAGGCGGCACTCCAGGTTCTTCAGGAGGGCAACGCCGGTCATCTCCGTGCTCTTCTTCGCGATCTTAAAGTAACGGGCAAACTGACGCTCCAGGATGCCGTAGTAGGCCTTGATCTTCTGCTTCTCCATCAGCTGGAGGGCGTACTGCGACACCTTCTGACCGCCGCGGGCGGGCTTCTTGGTGTCCACCCTCTTCATCGCCTTGGGGTGGCCGCAGACGTTGACGCCCAGGTGGCGGGACAGCTTGAAACGGGGTTCTCTCCGAGTTGCCATAAAGACACTCCCTCACTCAAATTTTATCTAAAACTTCAGCGGGCCCCAAGGCCCTGTTCACACCCAAACCAAGTTGTTAGATCATCAACAACTTTTTGAGTTTATCACCTGTCCACGAAAATGTAAAGGTCAAAAACGTCTTCCCTTCGCGATTCCTGCCCTGTAAGCCCACACTAGATGCTGCTGTCCTCGATGAACGCAGGCCAGAAGTTTTCTATCGCCTCTTCGTAGGCTTCGAAGGGGGGCAACTCGACGACCTCATCGATGAGGACGTACTGCTCAAAGCCGCCCAGTTCCAGTTCTCCAACCCAGTTCTCCGCGTCACACACCTTGTTGTGCGAGTAGACGCCCGCCACGCCGTTCACCGTCCTTCAGGTCCTCTGCGTTCCATCATTATACCAGAATGCTCAAGAACCTCCGTTCAGGCGCGCACAGCACGCCTCCTTCCCCATGGCGAACAGCACCAGCGGCAGTGGCGGCCCCTTGTCGGCGCCCGTCAAAAAAAGGCGCAGCGGGTGGAAGAACTCGCGCCCCTTAAGACCCTGTCCCTTCATGAAGGCGCCCAGGGCGGACTTCAGGGCCTCCGGGCTCCAGTCCTCCGCCCCCGCAAGGGCTGCGGCGAGGGCCGGCATCCAGGGAGAGCGCTCCCCTTCGGGAGGTTGGGTCAAAAAGGCAAGGGCGTCGCGCAGGTCGGGCAGGAAGGGCGTCTCCTCAAGCATGTCCTCGATCAGCGGCGCGAGGCGATCGGCGCAGGGGCAGAGAGTCGGCGTCGCGGCGGCGAGGTCCAGGGCCAGCCGGGCTCCACCCCGCCGCTCCATGGCCCGCCTCTGCCAGTAGAGCAGGTGCCCTTCGTCGTGGACCGGCGAGGATCGGACGATCGCCGAGAGAGAGAAGGACGCCGGCAGACGGCTCAGGTCCAACAGCGGCGCGCCCTCCGGCGGCGTCCAGCTCAGCGTCGCCAGGTAGGCGATCAAGGCCTCGGGCAGGAACCCCCGTTCGCGGTACTCGCGAATGGGGGTCGAGCCCGTCCGCTTGCTCAGCTTCTGCCGGTCCGGCGAGAGGACCATGGGGATGTGGGCAAAGGCCGGATGCGGCCATCCCATCCGGTCCAGGATCGCGAGTTGGCGCGCCGTGTTGGGGACGTGTTCATCCCCCCGGATGACGTGGGTGATACCCATCAGGTGATCGTCCACGGCGGAGGCGAACAGGTAGGTCACGGTGCCGTCGTTCCGCTCAAGGACGAAGTCACCGATCGAACCGGCGGGAAAGGACTGCCGCCCACGGACGAGGTCGTCGAAGGCGAGGTTCTGGTCCGGCAGCGCCAGGCGCCAGCAGGGCCGCTCTCCGCCGGCAACGCGGCGGGCGACCTCCTCAGGGGTGAGCCTGCGGCACCGCCCGTCGTACCGCGGCGGTTCTCCCCGCGCCAACTGGTCCCGTCGCAGGGCGGACAGCCGCTCCTCCGAGCAGAAACAGGGGTAGACTGCCCCGATCGCCCTCAGACGATCCATCCCGCGGCGATAGAGGGCCCCGCGTTCGCTCTGCCGGCAACTCGTGTTTGAGGGCACGCCCGGCCCCTCGTCCCAATCGAGCCCCAGCCAGCGCAGGTCGTCGATCAGCGCGGCCTCGAACTCCGGCCGCGAGCGCTCCGCGTCCGTGTCGTCGATGCGGAGGATGAAGCGCCCTTCTTCCCCTGCGGAGCGGGCACACAGGAAGTTAAAGAGCGCGGTACGCGCACCGCCGATGTGCAGCTCTCCCGTCGGGGAGGGGGCAAAGCGCGTACGGATCACCTTGTCCCGTCCCCGTACAGCGTGGCGGAGGCCCAGCAGGTCATGGAGCCTCCAAGGCCGGGGTCCCCCGTCCCCTCGGCGGACTTCGCCTTGAGGCTGACGCAGTTGGGCAGATCCGGGTTCAAGATCGCGGAGAGTCGCTTTCGCATCTCCACAAGGTGGGGGCTGAGGCGCGGGACCTGCGCCTGGACCACGGCATCCACCCAGGCGATCGTCCACCCCGCCTCGACGACGAGGTCCACGGCCGTCTTGAGGAGCTCCATGCTGTCCGCATCCCGGTACTCCTCGCTGCTGGCGGGAAAGAGCGTCCCGACGTCGGGCAAGCCAGCCGCTCCCAGGATCGCGTCGGCGACGGCGTGGGCCAGCAGGTCGGCATCGGAATGTCCCAGGAGCCCCAAGGGGGAGTCCTCGATCAGGACGCCGCCCAGGATCAACGGGCGTTCCGGGACCAGGCGGTGGACGTCGTACCCCAGCCCCGTCCGGACGGTGGGGGCGCGCCGCCCCTCCGCGATCCTCTCCGCGATGTGCAGGTCGTCGGGCCAGGTCACCTTGAAGTTCAGGCGCTCCCCCTCCACGCAGTGCAGCTCCAGGCCTGAGGCCAGCCACGCCTCGGCCTCGTCCTTCGCGGCGGGGCCGCGTTCCCGCAAAGCGGCCATCAGGGTCGGCCTGTAGAAGGATTGAGGCGTTTGGGTCATGTAGAGGCCATCGCGATCGACCGCCTCCACCCGCTCCCCGTCGATTCGCTTGATGGCGTCCGATGCCGGAAGGACGGGGACGGCCCCAACGCCCTCGCTGGTCTCCTCCATGAGGCGGCGCATCAGGGAGATGCTGATGAAGGGACGGGCCGCGTCGTGGACCATGACGTAGTCGAAGGACGCCGCGTTAAGGCCGCTGAGGACGGACTCGGCCCGCGAGGCGCCGCCGCCCGCCAGGCGCAGCGGGATGCGGGCGCTCTGGCGCCAGGGCGGCGGGGTCACCTCGCCCCTGGGAAGGACCAGAACGATCTCCCCGATGCCCTCCTCCGCCATGGAGGCCGCCATCTCCGCGCTCCACCGCCACATCGGCCGTCCCCCCAGGAGGCGGAACTGCTTTCGCTCCCCCCCCATGCGGCTGCCGCTGCCCCCTGCCACGATGACGAACGAAAACCTCTTCATTTTTCCTCTCCGCTCCCATTCCCTGTGGACACGGCCGTGCGCGACTCGAGCGCCGTGTGCAGCGTCATCCTGTCGGCAAACTCGATGGAGCCGCCGACAGGCAGGCCAAAGGCCAGGCGCGAGATCTTCATCCCCTCGCGCATCCCCGGAGCCCCCCTCAACGCATCGAGGAGGGTGTAGTACGTCAGGTCTCCCTCCATGCGGGGGTTGGTGGCGATGATGACCTCCTTCGCGTCGAGCTCCCGAATGTGCGACAGGAGGGAATCCACGCTCTCCGGGCTCAGGTCCTCGTCGTCGAAGGGGGAAACGCGGTTGTCCAGCACGTGGTAGAGGCCGTTGTAGATCCCCGCCTGCTCAAAGGAAACCAGATCGTCGATGTCCTCCACGACGCAGAGCGTTTCCCGGTCCCGCAGCGCGTCGCTGCAGATCGGACAGGGGTCCCCGCTCGATACGTTGCCGCACCTGCTGCAGACGCAAAGCTCATCCTTCAGGGTGGCGATGCGCCTCCCCAGGTCCTGAAGCTCTGCAGAATCCCTCTTTAAAAGGTAAAAGACCATCCGCCTCGCGCTCTTGTTTCCGACGCCGGGGAACTTCGTGAAGGACAGGATCAGGTCCGCGATAGGGTCCAAGGCCGCCGCCTACATTCCGAGCCCCATGGCGCCGAGGGCACCGGTCACGCTGCCCATCCTCTGGGCGGCCAGCTCCTTGCTCTGCTTCAGCCCCTCGTTGACCGCAGCCGTGACGAGGTCCTCCAGCATCTCCCGGTCGTCGGGCTTGATGACCTCAGGGTCGATGTGTATCCCCACCAGGTCCCCGCTCCCGGTGAACACGGCCTTCACCATGCCGCCGCCCACGCTGGCCTCCACGGTTTCCTCCGCCAGCTTTTCCTGTATCTGCATCATCTGCGCCTGCATCTTCTGGGCCTGCTTCATGATATTGTTCAGCTTCATCGAACCAACCTCCAAGGCAAAATGTCGAGCCGGAAAACCTGAAAGCATTTTGAAAGTATAGCGTCTTTTTCTGTTCCACGCACCATAAAATACAACGAGTCCTGAAAAGTAACCCTGCGCCCGCTATAATACGACCGAACGACGCCCCGCAAGCGAAGGGCGCGGGCGTTCGAGAAGGGAGAGGGGGCCATGAAGTTCCTGGCTGGGGAAAGGATATTGTGGGACGGCGCGATGCTGGAGGGGCACGCCCTGCTCTTCGACGACAGGGTCCTTGCGTGCCTTCCTGAGGACCGGACCGACGGGATCGAGGCGGAGCGCGTCGAGGCCGGGGGACGGTACGTCCTGCCGGGCTTCGTCAACGTACACGTTCACGGGGCCATGGGGTACGACGCCATGGATGCGACGGATGAGGCCCTAGACGCCCTGAGCCTGGCCATGGCAAAGGAGGGCGTCACGGCCTTCCTGCCCACCTCCGTCACCGCTCCGATGGGAGAGATCGACGCCGCGGTGCGCGCCGTGCGCCGGGGCATGGGGCGCACCCTGCCCGGCGCGGCCATCCTGGGGATGCACCTCGAAGGACCGTGGATCGACGAGGCCATGCGGGGCGCGCACCCTGCGGCCTTCATCGGCCGCTCTCCGGACGTCCCATGGGTGGCGGAGCGCGCGGACGTCCTGCGCATCGTCACGTTCTCGCCGACGCTGGACCCACAGCACTCCTT
>NC_021038.1:2343153-2360753 GCF_000210715.1 Fretibacterium fastidiosum | reverse complement strand
GTTCTCGCCGACGCTGGACCCACAGCACTCCTTCACGCGCAGCCTCAGGGGGCTGGGCATCGTCCCCTCCCTGGGGCACACCACGGCGGACTTCGACCTGGCGCTCTCCGCCGTGCGGGCGGGGGCGCGTTCCATCACGCACCTGTTCAACGCGCAGCGCGGCCTCCACCACCGAAGACCGGGGATGGTCGGGGCCGCGGCGGTCTCCGACGCCATGTGCGAGTTCATCGCGGACGGACGGCACGTCGTGCCGGAGCTCTTTGAGCCCGTCTGCCGGCTCATCGGGACGGACCGCCTCATCCTGATCACGGACTCCATGCGCGCGGCGGGCCTGCCCGACGGGGACTATCGCTTCGCAGGCGGCGTCGTGATGGTCCGGGACGGCCTGCCCGTCAACGGCGACGGGACGATCGCGGGGAGCGTCCTCACGATGAATCGCGCCCTCAAAAACTTCCATCAGGCCACGCGGCGCCCCCTGTCCGAGCTCTCGGCAACGGTCTCGCGGAACCCGGCCCGCCTCCTGGGCCTGACGCGCAAGGGGGAGCTTGCAGCCGGAATGGACGCGGACATCGTCTGTCTCGACGACGATTTCAACGTCAGGGCGACCTTCGTCGAGGGCCGTCAGGTCTTCGGCGCATTCGGCGCATAAAAAGGCCTCCCGTCCACTCCGGAGCGTCAAGCGCCGGAGGGACGGGAGGCTTGAGGACCGTCAGCGGCGAGGCGGAAGGACCTCCAGCCAGTACCCGTCCGGGTCCTGAATGAAGTAGACCCCCATGGCCTCGTTCTCAAAACAGACCCAGCCCTTTTCGCGATGAAAGGCGAGGGCCTTGTCGTAGTCCTCCACTCGGAAGGCCAGGTGAAACTCCTCCTCGCCCAGGTCGTAGGGCTCCCTGCGCTCCCTCATCCACGTGAGCTCCAGCGTGAAGTCGGTCGTCCCATCGCCCATGTAGACGAGGACGAAGTCCCGCCCCTCCTTGCGTCGGACCTCGCGCAGGCCAAGGGCCTCCTCGTAGAAGGCCACGCTCCGCTCCAGGTCCAGGACGTTGAAGTTGACGTGACAAAATTCTGCCCTCAAAGCCGTTCCCTCCCTCAGCCTGAGATTTGCCGAACGCCCTTATTCCGCCTCGGGGGGCACGACGGCGATCCGAAGCTCGTCGAGCCGGGATTGCTCCACGACGTCCGGGGCCTGAGAGAGCAGGCATTGAGCCCGCTGGGTCTTGGGGAACGTCATGACGTCCCGGATGGACTGCCCGCCGCAGAGGAGCATCACCAGACGGTCCACGCCCAGGGCGATGCCGCCGTGGGGGGGCGTCCCGTAGGAAAGCGCGTTCAGGAAGAACCCGAATCGACGTTTGGCCTCCTCAGGCGAGATGCCGAGGCACTTGAAGAGCCGGGCCTGCACCTCCGGATCGTGGATGCGGATGGAGCCTCCCCCCACCTCGTTGCCGTTCAGGACGCAGTCGTAGGCGCGGGCGAGGGCCTTCGACGGGTCGCGCTCCATCAGGTCTCCCTCTTCAAGGACGGGGGAGGTGAAGGGATGGTGCATCGCCACCCAGCGCTTCTCCTCGTCGCTCCACTCGAAGAGCGGGAACTTCGTCACCCAGAGGAAGCGCCACTCCTTTTCGTTCATGAAGCCGCGGGATCGGCCCAGGTCGAGGCGCAGAACGCCCAGGATGGTGCAGGCCCTGGCGCGGGAGGCATCCGCCAGCACGAACAGAGCGTCCCCGTCCTTCAGGTTCGCGATCCGGCAGAGCTCCTCCAACTCCCCTTCGGTGAGAAACTTAACCAGAGGGCCCTTCAGAGCTCCCTCCTTCATCTGAAACGCCGCAAGCCCCGATGCGCCGAACTTCCTGGCGCGGTCCTCGAGGTCCATCAGCTCCTTGCGCGAGAGCGCCGCCCCGCCCGGCAGAGGCAGCGCCCTCACCACACCGCCGCCGTCCAGCACCTGTTTGAAGGGCTCGAAGGAAGCCTTTGCAAAGACGGAGGCCACGTCGCAGAGCTCAAGGGTGACGCGCAGGTCCGGCTTGTCGCTCCCGTAGCGGTCCATGGCGTCCCAGTAGAGCATACGTCCAAAGGGCGTCGGAACGTCCACACCAAGGACCTCCTTGAAGAGCCCCTTCATGTAGCCTTCGATGAGCTCCATGACGTCGTCCTCGACGACGTAGCTCATCTCGATGTCCACCTGCGTGAACTCGGGCTGGCGGTCCGCCCGGAGGTCCTCGTCCCGGAAGCAGCGCGCGATCTGGTAATAGCGGTCGAAGCCGCTGACCATCAGGATCTGCTTGAAGAGCTGGGGGGACTGGGGCAGCGCGTAGAACGTCCCGGGGGTGACGCGGCTGGGGACGAGGTAGTCGCGGGCCCCTTCGGGGGTGGCCTTCGTCAGGATGGGCGTCTCCAGCTCAACGAACCCCTGCCCCTCCAGGTAGCGCCGCGTGAAGGCGTTGATTCGGCTGCGGGTGCGCAGGTTGTTCTGCATCCTCTCGCGCCTCAGGTCCAGGTAGCGGTAGGTCAGGCGCAGGTTCTCGTCCACGTCGTCCGTCGCCTCCCCCACCTCGAAGGGGATGGGCGACGCCTTGGACAGGATCAGGAGGTCCTGGGCGACGATCTCCACCGCGCCCGTCTTCAGCCCCGGATTCTCCGTGCCCTCGGGCCGTATCCGGAGCTTGCCCCGCACCGCGACGCAGTACTCGCTCCTCAGCCCGCCCGCGGCCCCGTGCACGTCTCCCGCCTCAGGGTTGAACACCACCTGGACGGACCCCGTATGATCCCACAACTCGATGAAGATGATGCCGCCCAGGTCACGCCGCCGGCGCACCCATCCGTTGGCCCGAACCTCTCTGCCCGCGTCTTCCCTGGAGAAATCGCCGCACAGCTTCGTCCGCTGCCACGACCTGTCAAAAAAATCCCCTCTTGCCGTCTCGCTCCCGCTGGAACTCGCCATCGCATAAGCTCTCCTCTATGACAAAACTATAACCACTGCAAAAGAACAATCCGCTTGGGTCCCTATTATACTATATCCGCTGCCCTACGCCCTTCCCCTGGCCAGGAGGTCCCATAGCTCCTCGTGCATGTCCAGCCGATCCTCCGCGCCGTCGCCCTTCGTCGTGCCAAATTGTCCTATAATGCTTGAAGGGATACGCTTCTGAAGGAGGGCGGCCTGAGCAGCCCCCACCCCTTCCTCCGAGACGGCGGCGATCAGCATCCCCGACGAGATCAGGCGCATGGGATCGAAGCCCAGGGAGGCCGCGGCCCGTCGCGTGATGGGAGAGATGGGGACGGCGTCGCGGTCGAGCGTCAGCGGAAGCCCGGCAGCCTTGCAGACCTCCAGGAGGGCTCCCTCCAGGCCGCCCTCCGTGGGGTCGTGCATGTAGTGCGAAAAGTCCCGAAGGGCCCTGGCCGCGGGGACGACGGAGAGGTCCTTCCTCCAGGCGCGGACCGTCGCCAGCTCCTCCGCGCTGAGGCAGCCCAGGAGGTCCGGCCTGTCGTGCGCCAGGATGGACATCCCCTCAAGCCCGGCGTGACCGGTCACGAGGAGCCTGTCGCCCGGCCGTATCCGGCTGATCCCCAGCCGACAGTTGGCGGGCCCCATCATCGTCCCCACGATGACGGGCCAGTCGTAGCGGTCCGACAGTTCCGTGTGCCCGCCCACCACGGCGATTCCCATGGCGGCACAGGCCTCATGCACCTCCCGCATGATCCGGCCGACCATGGCAACCCCCTCTCCCGCCGGAACGATCAGCGTCACGATGAGCCAGGACGGCTCGCCGCCCTTGCAGACGACGTCGTTGGCGTTCACGTGGACCAGGAGCTCCCCCGCGCCCTCCGAGGCCCCCACGATGGGATCGGACGCCACGACGAGGAAGCGCTCGGCGTCCGGCCACCGGATCAGCGCAGCGTCCTCGCCGAGTCCGCCTCCGACGATCAGGTCCTTCCGGGGCGCTCCCGCATAGCGCAGCACGTTCCGGCGGAGCTCGTCCGGCGGCAGCTTGCCCAGCATGACGCCTTCTTCAAACTGACTCATGGAACAATCCCTCCCCATCCTGAAAAACTTTTTGAGAGCCGCGCAGCCCCCACTTCTCATGTCTTTTCGGCCCGCTGCCGGGCGCAGGCTCCAGGGCCTGCGGTGGGTCAACGCGGGTTGGTATTGTAGCAGAGGAACGCAAACCCGCATAGCCGCACGCAGGGGTCTTGCCATGAGCAAAGCCGCCCCCCAGGGGGCGGCCTGCGTTCGCTTCCTCAACAAAGAGTTTGGACGGCGGGTTCCCTACTTGGAGAGCAACGTCAGCATGACGCCCGCCGCCACCGCGGTGCCGATGA
The DNA here is from genome assembly GCF_000210715.1 of Fretibacterium fastidiosum. Lineage (GTDB taxonomy): Bacteria > Synergistota > Synergistia > Synergistales > Aminobacteriaceae > Fretibacterium > Fretibacterium fastidiosum. Next base: position 2,356,436 of record NC_021038.1, on the reverse strand, counting down.
CGCCCGCCACGTTGGGCCCCATAGCGTGCATCAGCAGGAAGTGGCCGGGGTACTCCTCCTGGACAACCCGCTGCACGACGCGCGCTGCCATTGGGACGGCCGAAACGCCTGCGGAGCCGATCATCGGGTTGATCTTGCCGCCCGAGAGCACCTTCATGAGCTGACCGAAGAGGACCCCACCAACCGTGCTGAAGATGAAGGCGATCAGGCCGAGCAGGACGATGATGAGCGTGCGGGCCTGCAGGAACTTGTCGGCCTCCATCGTGGAGCCGACGGCGAGGCCCAGGAAGATCGTGGTGATGTTCAGGAGCTCGTTCTGGGCCGTCTGGCTCAGGCGTTCCGTGGCTCCGCACTCGCGCAGCAGGTTGCCGAACATCAACGTACCAACCAGAGGCACGCAGGCCGGAAGCACCAGGCCGGCCACGATGGTGCAGATGATGGGGAACAGGATCTTCTCGCGCTTGCTGACGGGGCGGAGCTCGCTCATCACGATGCCGCGGTCCTTCTTCGACGTGAACATCCGAATGAACGGAGGCTGGATCAGCGGGACGAGGGACATGTAGCTGTAGGCCGCAACGGCGATGGCGCCCAGAATCTCCTCCTGTCCCAGCTTCATGGTCAGGTAGATGCTCGTGGGTCCGTCCGCGCCGCCGATGATGCCGATGCTCGCGGCCTGCTTGATGTTGAAGGCCACGTCGAGGCCGAAGCTTTTGGCGATGGGGCCGACCCAGTTGGCCCCGATGAAGGAGACGAACACGCCGAACTGCGCGGCAGCGCCCAGCAGGAACGTGATCGGGTTCGCGATGAGGGGGCCGAAATCCGTCAGGGCGCCTATCCCAAGGAAGATGATGATGGGGTATATCTCGTACTGCGCGCCGAAGTAAACGGCCCGCAGGAACCCAAGCGAGGGGTTTTCCGCCGTGGGCAGGTCCATGATGCCGGACAGGGGCAGGTTGACCAGCAGGCAGCTGAAGGCGATGGGAACGAGGAGCAGGGGCTCAAACCCCTTGCCGATAGCCAGGTAGAGCAGGACGAAGGCGACGATGATCATGACGAGGTTGCCCGTCCCCGCGGGGGAGAACAAGACCGCGAACCCTGATGAGTCAAAGAGCTCGCGCAGCGCTGTGACGTACATTTCCATGCTCCGCATTCCCTCCTGTATTAAGGGCCCTCGGACGCTTTGCCCGAAGGTCCCGTTCGACAAAGAACCGCACTCGAATCCATCGCTTGAAGCAGCATGAATTAAAATAACATAAAAGGACAAAAAATGCACGCAGAAACGGCGCTGAACATCGAAACGAAACTCCGGCGCGCCCTTTGAGCGCGTCGATCGAGAACTGATCGAGAACTTATATTTCCCTGTCTTATATGCTAGAATGTTTGATTTAGGATTCCTTGTCCTGGCTTCTTTATCAGCGTTGCGGCCCTGGACCGCCGCTTTGTCACGACAGCGCGAGGCAAATTTTTTGGGGGACGGAGTGTCGATTGTAATGAAGAGGAACCGAGAGCTCGCCAAGGGCTATTCACCCGATGCCATCGAGGAGAAGTGGTATGCGTTCTGGCTGGAGAAGGGGCTGTTCAATGCGGAGCCCGACGCCTCCAAAGAGGCCTTTTCCATTGTGATCCCCCCCCCGAACGTCACGGGGTCGCTCCACATGGGGCACGCCTTCAACAACACCTTTCAGGACATCCTGTGCCGGACGAAGCGCATGCAGGGATACAGCGTCCTCTGGCTCCCCGGGACGGACCACGCGGGCATCGCGACGCAGAACGTCGTGGAGAAGGACCTGGCCAAAAAAGGCCTGACCCGCCACGACCTCGGGCGCGAGGCCTTCGTGAAGAAGGTCTGGGAGTGGAAGGAGGTCTACGGCGACCGCATCATCAAGCAGATGAAGCGGCTGGGGAACTCCTGCGACTGGCGGCGCGAGCGCTTTACGTTCGACGAGGGGCTGTCCCGCGCCGTTCGGGCGGTGTTTGTGCGCCTGTACAAAAAGGACCTGATCTACAAGGGCAAGTACATCATCAACTGGTGCTCCCGCTGCCACACCGCCCTCTCCGACCTGGAGGTGGAGTACCGGGAGATGCCCGGAAAGTTCTATTACGTGCGCTACCCCTTCGTCGGCGAGGAGGGATCGCTCCTCGTGGCGACGACGCGCCCGGAGACGATCCTGGGAGACGTGGCCATCGCGGTGCATCCGCGATCGGAGCAGTACCGCGGCATGATCGGAAAAAGGGTCCGCGTCCCCCTGACGGATCGCGAGATCCCCATCATCGAGGACAACATGGTGGACCCGGAGTTCGGGACGGGCTGCGTCAAGATCACGCCGGCCCACGACCCCAACGACTTCCTGGTGGGACAGAGGCACGACCTGGAGCAGATTCAGGTCATCGATTCCGAGGGCGTCATGAACGAGAACGCCGGCAGGTATCGGGGTATGACCCTGGAGCAGGCGCGCGAGGCCGCGGCGAAGGACCTCGACGCGCTGAGGCTGCTGGAGAGGACCGAGGAGATTAAGCACTCCGTCGGTCACTGCCAGAGGTGCGGGACCACCGTGGAGCCCTACCTTTCCGAACAGTGGTTCGTCCGGACGAAGCCCCTTGCGGAGCGCGGCGTTCAGGCCGTCAAGGACGGCCGCATCACGTGGACGCCGGAGCAGTGGGAGAAGACGTACTTTCACTGGATGGAGAACATACGGGACTGGTGCATCTCCCGCCAGCTGTGGTGGGGACACCGCATCCCGGCCTGGACCTGCGCCGACTGCAGGCACGTCACCGTCGCCGAGACGGACCCCGCGGAGTGCGAGAAGTGCGGCAGCCGAAACATCGCGCAGGACGAGGACGTGCTGGACACCTGGTTCAGCAGCGCGCTCTGGCCCTTCTCCACGATGGGCTGGCCCGAAAGGACCCCGACGCTCGACTACTTTTACCCCACGTCGCTCATGGTGACGGGGTTTGACATCATCTTCTTCTGGGTGGCCCGGATGATCATGATGGGGCTTGAGTTCATGGACGAAGTCCCCTTCAAGGACGTCTACATCCACTCCCTGATCCGGGACGAGAAGGGCGACAAGATGAGCAAGTCGAAGGGCAACGTCATCGACCCCCTCGTCATGATCGACCAGTACGGCGCCGACGCGCTGCGCATGGCCCTGGCGGCGCTCTCCACTCAGGGGCGGGACATCCTGCTCTCCTCCGACAAGATAGAGACCTACAGGCACTTCATGAACAAGCTGTGGAACGCGGCGCGGTTTGCCCTGATGAACCTCGACGACGAGCCCCAGCCCATCGACCGGGCACGGCTGCGCCTCCAGGACCGCTGGATACTCACCCGCTGCCAGGAGGTGACCCAAAAGATCACGAAGTGCATCGACGGCTACGACATCGGCGAAGCTGCCCGAAGCCTCTACGACTTCACCTGGGGCGACGTCTGCGACTGGTACATCGAGATGTCGAAGCCCGCGCTGCGCGGCGACGAGGGGCCGGAGCGCAGGCGAACGGCACAGGGCGTGCTGGATGAGGTCTTCAAGACGCTCCTTCCGCTGCTCCACCCCTTCATCCCCTTCGTGACGGAGGAGCTGTGGGCCGCGTTCGGCTGGGGCGACACCTCCATCATGAGGGCTCCGTGGCCCCGGCCTCAGGAAGCGCTCTGCTTTGCCGACGCCCGGACCTCCATGCGCGCGCTGCAGGATACGGTGTCCGCGCTGCGCAACCTGCGGGCGGAGGCGCACGTCGCTCCCCAGCAGTGGATGAGCCGCGCGGTGATCCGGGTGGACAACCCCGCCGTCGCGGAGATGCTGCGCGACAACCTGGGGCAGCTCTCAGGCCTCTGCCGCGTTCACGAGGTCGCGATCACTCCGCTCTCTGAGCCGCGGCCCGCGGCCTCGCTGGCCTCCGTCGTGGGGGACGCCGAGATCGGCCTGCCCGTGGGAGACGTGCTGGACATCCCGTCGGAGATCGCCCGCTTGACCCAGGAGATCGCCTCCATCGAGAAGAACGTGGCGGCCAGTCGGGCCAGGCTCGACAAGCCCAGCTTCGTCTCCAGGGCTCCCCAGGAGGTGGTGGAGAAGGAGCGTGCGCGGGTGGCCGAGGGCACGGCGCAGATCGCCCGCTTAAAGGAGAACCTCGACAGCATCAGCCACTGAGCGCTGGACGCAGCGCGCCCCCCACAGGCCGTGGGGGGCGCTTTTCAGTCCGAGGCGGGAATCAGCTCTCGATCCCGGCGCCGTCGCCGATGAGCTGCTCCATCGTCTCCGGGCTCATCTGGGCGAAGCCCAGCTTCCAGGCGAGGATGGCCGCCTGAGTTCGGTCGCGCAGCTCCAGTTTCTTCAGCATGTGGCTGACGTGGTTCTTCACCGTCTTCTCGGAGAGGACGGTCTTCTGCGCCACCTCCTGGTTGCTCATCCCCTGGGACAGCCAGTACAGGACCACCTTCTCACGGGGGGAGAGGTCGTCCAGAAGGCTGTTCTCGTTCTTCCTCCTGGAGAAGCTGGTCATCAGCTTCCCCGCCACCTTGGGGTCCACGTAGGGCTCACCGCGACAGGCTGCGCGAATGGCCGCGATCAACTCCGACCTTCCGGAGGACTTGAGGACGAAACCCTTCACTCCCTCGGCGGAAAGGGTGGCCAGGCAGTCCTCGTCGTCGTAGGCGCTGACGGCTACGGAGGCGGCCTTGATTCCTCTGGCCTTGATCTCCCGCGCCAGCTGCACCCCGTCCATCTGCGGCATGTTGATGTCGAAGAGGATGACGTCGGGACGGTGCTGGCGAAGCAGCTCCAGCGCCTCCTCGCCGTCGGCCCCCTCCCCCACGACCTTGATGTCCGGCTCCAGCTCCAGGATCTTGCGCAGACCATCCCTGAAGAGCTTGTGATCGTCCGCTACGACTATTTTGATCATGATCCCCGCACCTCGTCTCAAATGTTTCGGGCCTTGACTCCAGATCGGTCTTCTCGGAAGTCGAGTGAAAATCCTTCAGGAATTTTACCGAGAATCTGGATTTGCACCTTCATTTTTCGTCAAAATATGCTATAGTTACTGGCGTTGACCTGACGCGCGCCTGTAGCTCAGTGGATAGAGTGACGGCCTCCGGAGCCGTAGGTCGGGCGTTCGAATCGCCCCAGGCGCGCCAATGTCTTCCCCGCTTCATCGCCGTTGTCCCTCCACAAGAATGGTACAAGTACGCAAGTAACGGAGAGAAGGCTGGCGCCGTTCCCGTTCAATCGTTTCGCTCAAGAAAAGACCGAATGAACGACCTCAACTCCTCGACGCCGACCCGCTTCTCCGCGGACGTCACGATGGGGAGGTCAACGGAGTGCAGTCCCCTGGCGACGTACTGTCTGACCCTGTCCTTCCATCGTCCTCGCGCCAGCTTGTCCGCCTTCGTAAAGACCACCAGAATATCCCTGCCGCAACGGACGAGCCACTCCTGAAGCTCGAGGTCGTTGGCCAGGAGCCCGTGCCTGAAGTCCACGAGGTGGCACACGAGGCGGAGGGCGGCACGGCCCTCGACGTAGGCCGAGATCAGTCGGAGCCAGGCGTCCTTCTCGGCCTTGCTCCGCGAGGCGTACCCGTATCCCGGCAGGTCCACGAGCCGGAAGGGACGCTCATCCTCCTCGACCCGATAAAAATTGATGCTGCGCGTCTTGCCGGGTGTGGCCCCGACGTGCGCCAACCTGATGCCCAGAAACGCATTGATCAGGCTGGACTTCCCCACGTTGGATCGTCCGGCGATCACGACCTCCGGACACTCCTCCGGGGGCAGCTGCTGCGGAGTGAAGCACGTGGCCTCAAGCGAGACGCGCATTACTTCTCAAGAGCCCTTTCAAAGACCGACAGGACGTCTTCGACGTAACTGAAGGTCATTCCCCTGGTGTACTCCTGCGGGACCTCCTCGACGTCGGCCCGGTTGGGAAGGGGAAGGAGGATGTGAGACACGCCGTGGCGGCGGGCGGCCAGGATCTTCTCCCGGATCCCGCCGACGGGCAGGACCTTGCCGCGGAGGGATATCTCCCCCGTCATGGCGATGCCCTGCCGGACCCTGCGACCGCTCACCGCGGAGAGGATCGCCGTCGCCATCGTGACGCCGGCGGACGGCCCGTCCTTGGGGACGGCACCTTCCGGCACGTGCAGGTGGATGTCGAGGGCCTTCCAGTCCACGTCCTCCAGGTCGAGGGCCGCGCTCTCAGACCTCAGGTAGCTGACGGCGGCCTTGGCGGACTCCTGCATCACATCGCCCAACTGTCCCGTCAGAAGCAGCTCTCCCTTCCCCTTCATGATCACAGCTTCGATGATCAGGACGTCCCCGCCCGCCTCGGTCCAGGCGAGCCCCACGACGCTGCCCCTCTCCGGGGCGGTGGGGACCGCCAGGTCGTAGAGCTTGGGGGACCCCAGGTACTCCTTCAGGTCCGCCACCTTGACGGAGGCCGGCAGGGAGAGGGGCGCGCCCTTGTCCTCCCCCTCCACGACCTGCCGCGTGACCTTCCGCACGATCGTCGAGAGGCATCGCTCCAGCCCGCGGACCCCAGCCTCCTGGGTGTAGGAGCTGATGATCTTCTTCAGGGCGGGGACCGGAACCTTGAGCTCCATCCGCTTGAAACCGTGTTCCTTCAGGCTGCGGGGCAGGAGGTAGCGCGAGGCGATCTGCACCTTTTCCTCGGCGATGTACCCCGGAAGGGAGATGAGCTCCATGCGGTCGAGCAAGGGCCTGGGGATGGAATGGGTGACGTTCGCCGTCGTGATGAAGAGGACCTCGCTGAGGTCGAAGGAGACTTCGAGGTAGTGGTCGGCAAAGTGCGAGTTTTGGCGGGGGTCCAGGACCTCCAGCAGAGCGGAGGCCGGGTCGCCTCGAAAGTCGTTGCCCAACTTGTCGATCTCGTCCAGGAGCATGACGGGGTTGCAGCTGCCCGCCCGCACCAGCGTCTGAATGATGCGTCCCGGCAGGGAGCCGATGTACGTCCGTCGGTGTCCGCGTATCTCCGCCTCGTCCCGAACGCCGCCCAGCGATACGTTGATGAACTTTCGGTTCAGCGCGTCGGCGATCGACCGGCCCAGGGAAGTCTTGCCGACTCCGGGAGGGCCCACGAAGCAGATGATCTGCCCCTTCATGTCCGCACCCGCATGGCGGCGCACGGCCAGGAACTCCAATATCCTGTCCTTCACCTTGCGCAGGCCGTAGTGATCGCGGTCCAGCACCTTCTCCGCCTGCGAGATATTGTCGTTCTCCTCCGTCCGCACCCCCCAGGGGAGGTCCAGGAGCCAATCCAGGTAGCTTCGGATGACGGCAGCCTCCGGGGAGATGAAGGGCATCTTGCGGAGGCGGGAGAGCTCCTTCTGGGCCTTTGTCCTGGCCTCCTCGCTCATGCCGGACCCCTCGATCCTCTCCGTGTAGGCGCTCCACTCCTCCTCCTCGCTTTCGCCCTGTCCCAGCTCGTTCTGGATGACGCGCAGCTGTTCCCGAAGGTAGTACTCCTTCTGGTTCTTGTCCACGGCGGAGCGCACCCGGTCCTGGATGTCGCGCTCGAGCTCCAGGATGTCGTTCTCCTCGGTCAGGAGGCGCAGGAGGAACACGAAGGCCTCCCGCATGTCCTGGATTTCGAGCAGCGCCTGTCGGTCCTCCAGTTTGATGGAGATGTGGGAGCCGATCAGATTGATCAGCTGCTCCAGGTCGTCCAGGGCCGCGATGGAGGCCATGACCTCGCCCGGTATCCTGGGCTGAAGGGCGTTGTAGCGCTCAAAGCACTCCAACACCCGCCGCCGCCAGGGCTCAAGGGCCTTGCGGTCCGCGTTCCTCCACGCGACCGGTGTAATGTGGGCGACGAACATCTCGTTGTCCAGCCGGTACTCCTCCGTCTGCATCCTGGTCGCACCCTCGATCAGGAGCTTGGTCGTCCCGTCGGGCAGGCGGAGCATCTGCATGAGGCTGCACAGGGTCCCCACCTTGTACAGGTCCGACGCCTCCGGGTCCTCCACGGCGTTGTTGGACTGAGCGACGACGAAGAGCTTCTTGTCCTGGAGGAAGGCGGACTCCACCGCCCGCAGGGAGCGGGGCCGTCCCACGAAGAGGGGCATGATGACCCCGGGAAAGACCACGGTGTCCCGCACCGGGAGCGTGGGGCAGTCCCTCTCCTCCACGTCGGCCGGGTCCTTCTCCCCCGTTATCAGAATCTTCGTCGGCACTTCAGGCGACCTCCCTGGCCTCGGCCAGGAGCCTTTCAAGGGACGTCTTGTGGTTCACGAAGTCCTCCGTTATCACCAGTTTCTTGAAGTTCTTCTCCATGGAGGGGAGCTCGAAGAGGAGGTCCAGCATCAGGTTCTCCATGATGGCCCTCAGCCCGCGGGCGCCCGTCTTCTTCTGCACCGCAAGCTCCGCGATGCGCTTCAGGGCATCCCGGGTGAACTCCAGGTCCACGCCCTCCATGGCGAGTATCTTCTTGTACTGCTTGACCAGCGCGTTGCGCGGCTCCTGAAGGATGCGGACGAAGGCGGCGGTGTCCAGCTCCTCGAGGGCCACCAGCACGGGGATGCGTCCCACGAGCTCCGGGATGAAGCCGAAGGTCACCAGGTCCTCCGGCTGGATCTTGCTCAGGACGTTGTAGCGGTCGTCCGCGCTGCGCGCGGCCAACTCTCCGCCAAAGCCCAGGGAGCGCTGAAACTCGCGCCGTGCCACGATGTGCTCGATCCCCTCAAAGGCGCCGCCGCAGATGAACAGGATGTTCTCGGTGTTCATCTGAATGAAGTCCTGGTGCGGGTGCTTGCGTCCGCCCTTTGGGGGGATGTTGGCGATGGTCCCCTCCAGGATCTTGAGCAGCGCCTGCTGGACGCCCTCGCCGGAGACGTCCCGCGTGATGGACACGGACTCGGACTTGCGCGCTATCTTGTCGATCTCGTCCAGGTAGATGATTCCCCGCTCCGCGGCCGACAGGTCGTAGTCGGCGGCCTGGAGGAGGCGAAGCAGGATGTTCTCGACGTCCTCCCCCACATACCCCGCCTCCGTGAGCGTCGTGGCATCCGCGATGGCAAAGGGCACGTTCAGCCTGTGGGCCAGCGTCTGGGCGATCAGGGTCTTGCCCGACCCGGTGGGCCCGACCAGAAGGACGTTGCTCTTCTGGAGCTCGATGTCGGAGTTCTTCAGCTCAAGGTTGTTGCGGACCCTCTGATAGTGGTTGTAAACCGCGACGGAGACGACGCGCTTCGCCCTGGACTGCCCGATGACGTACTGGTCCAGGAACGCGTTGAGCTCGCGCGGCTTCACTGCCTCGAGCTCGGCAAAGGGCAGGGGGCCTTCCTGCGGGACCGCGGTGCCCTTCGCGCCCTCCGGCCGCCCCCCTCCCTCCTCGGCCAGGATCATGTTGCAGAGCTCGACGCACTCGTCGCAGATCCAAACCCCAGACCCAGCCATCAGGCGGTGAACCTCGTCCTGGGACTTCCCGCAGAACGAGCAGTGAACGTCATTGAAACCGATATCAGTTCTTTTCATCTTCTTCAACTGTAAAAAGACCTCCGGGGAGCGTCCCCCTGCGGCAGACGGAACGGGTGTCCGTCCTCTGCCAAGCCATGCGGCCCCGCATTAAAAAGGGACCGCCAGGCACCGTGCCTCGAAAGCTCGCCCGCGCTGCAGCGGTCACGGCGCGCTGTTACAATAATTTCCTCAGTTTACAGACACAACGAAGGGGACGGAAAGGCATCCTATCCCCTCAAGCGAACCTCTGTGCGGGCCCGTTCGGGCGTCAGCGCGATTCGATGATGCGGTCGATCAGGCCGTAGTCCAGCGCCTCCTGAGCCGTCATGAAGTTGTCCCGATCGGTGTCCTGGGCCACCTTCTCCACGTCCTGTCCCGTGTGCCGGGCCAGGATCGCGTTCATACGCTTTCTGGTGTTCAGGATGTTGCGCGCGTGGATCTCAATGTCGCTCGCCTGCCCACTCGTGCCGCCCAGGGGCTGATGGATCATGACCTCCGCGTTGGGGAGCGCCAGGCGCTTCCCCCTGGCTCCCCCGGACAGGAGGATGGCGGCCATGCTGGCGGCCATCCCGACGCAGATCGTCGATACCGGACTCTTGATGTACTGCATCGTGTCGTAGATGGCCATCCCCGCCGTGACGCTCCCGCCAGGGCTGTTGATGTAGAGGTGGATGTCCTTATCCGGATCCTCGCTCTCCAGAAACAGGAGCTGCGCGACGATAGAGTTCGCCACGTCGTCCATCACCTGGGTGCCCAAAAACACGATGCGGTCCTTAAGGAGCCGGCTGTAGATGTCGTAGCTGCGCTCGCCGCGCCCCGTCTGCTCGATAACGTAAGGGATGTAATAGGTGCTCATCAGGACCTCCTCCTTACCGTTGCTCCTGGGGCTGTCCTTCCTTGATTTCCTTCTGCGGGACGGAGAGCTCGGCGACTTCCCTGACCTTCACCAGCGACAGGACCTGCCTGAGCACCTTGTCCTGGTACACCTCGTTCGTCAGCTGCTCCATCGCCTTCTCGTTCTTGTAGAAGTAGGCGGCCAGGCTGTTTCGGTCGATCCCATAGAGGGAGGCACGCCGCTTAAGCTCCGCCTCCACGTCCTCCTGTTCGATCCCGACATCGTACTTCTTTGCCACAGCGTTCAGGACCAGGGTGCGGCGCACGAGGTTCTCCGCCCTCGTGTCCAGGATCTTCAGGTAGTCCTGCTCCCAGTGGTCGTTCTTCGGGCCCAGGACCTGGTGCAGCTCCATGCCGTAGCGCTCCTTCGCCTCCTGTTCGTCCCTGCGGCGCAACGTCGCGGCCTCCCTCTTGATCATGGAGACCGGAACCTCCAGCTCGGAGCGACGGACGAGTTCCTCCAACGCACGGAGGGCTGCGTCATCACCGTTCTCCCTTTCGAGGCTGGCCGCGAGGTCGCTCCGCATCTTGCTGCGGAACGCCTCCTCGGTGAGGACCTCCGTCTCGTCGCCGAACAGCTTTTTATAAAACGCCTCCCCCAGCTCCGGGAGGACGCGCTCCACGGCGCTCTCCAGGGTCATCGTGTAGTGAATGCGCTTGCCCGCGACCTTCTTATCCTGATAATCGGGTTCAACGTCAAACTCCGTCTCGACGACGTCCCCAATGGAATGCCCCAGAAGCGCCTCGCGGATTGCAGGGCGCACGTTCTCGTCGGCGAGGTCGATCTCGTTCTTCCGCGGCGCGGTCTCCTCCGCGCCCTCCTCCAGGACCCGGACCCGAAAGGTGACGGTCACGACGTCGTTCACCTCCACAGGGCGCTCCACCGGGTTCAGGCTCGATCGGTCCCTGCGCAGGCGGTCGATGAGCTTCTCCAGCATGTCGTCCGTGACGTCGGTCCTCACCTTTTCGACCTCGATCTCCCCGATCTCCGGCAGCTTGACCTCCGGCATCACCTCAAAGCTCAGTTCGCAGGAGACGGGCTGGCCCTCACGAATATCGCCCGCGCTCAGCAGAGAGGGCTGATCGATCGTCTCCAGGTCGTAGTCCTCCAGGATCTGCGGCACCGCGTTTGAAAGGAGCTTTTCAAGGGTCTCGTTGTAAAGCGCGTCGCGCCCGACGCGCATCTCGATGACCTTCCGGGGAGCGTGTCCCCGGCGGAACCCAGGGATGTTAAGATCGCGAGACAGCTCGCGCAGCGCCTTCTTGAGGCCGTCCACGAACTCGTCCGCTTCAAAGTTCACCTTGATCTTGACGACGTTTTTATCCTGTCCCAGCAACTCTGTATTCATTCCTCAGGCTCCTTTCGACCTTGCAAACGCGCGTATTATACCATTAAAAACGAACAAAAGCGCGGAGGCTCCCGATCGCCCCGTCTCTTTTTCGCCAGCGACGGCACGCGCTCCGTAGAGCCCTCCGTCTGTGCTAGAATGAACGTTGTTGCGTCATCGGCGGCACGGTCGCCGCACTTTATTTTTTGGAGGAATTTTATCATGCCGATGCAGATAGGTCTCGACGAGTTGATCTCCATGCTGCTCGCCAGGATGGACGGCCTGACGATGGACTCGGAAAACCAGAAGAGCCGCTTCAACATCATGTTCCGCATCCTGTACAGGAAGGGGTTCTTCGACGAGAGCGACGTGCTGGACGCCGTTCGGGAGGAACACGGCATCCTCCACTCCCTGGGGATGCTGAAGGAAATGCCGGACGAGAAGGCCCTGAAGGCCGTGGCGGACGGGCTGATGCTGTGGATCAAGGGGGACGTGGAGGCCATCAAAAAGTCCATCGAGGACTACGACAAGCGCTTGAAAGAGGCCATGTCGCACCAGAAGTCGAAGATCGACGTCGCCCCGGCCGCCGTGCTGGACCAGCTGGATCGTCTGGGCGGCGGCAGTCAGGGCGGCGGAAAGAAGCTAATCCTCTAGGGTCACCAGGGGACGCAAGGGCATCATGAGGCGTCTTTTGCTGGCGACGCTCCGCCTGTGGAACCGGGCGGCCAACAGCGGCCTTATCGTGGCGCTGCTCGACCTCCTGCTCCTCGCCCTCGCCTGCTACCTGGGGTACGCCATACGGCTCAGCCTCTTCATCCCCGCACTCTACGCGAGGGACTGCATCGTCACGGCGATCGCCTTTCCGGCGCTGGCGTCGGCCATCTTCACGGTCTTCGGCCAGTACAAAATTCTGTGGACCCAGGCCAGCCTCGAGGACTACGTGCGCTTCAGCGAGCTCTACCTCCTCGCCTCCCTGCTCTTTGTCCTCGTGAACGGCGTCTGGCGCCTCGTCCTCCTCCCGCGCACGTCCCTGGCCATCATGCTCTCCGCCGGCGTCCTCTTCAGCGGGGCGCTCCGCGTGTCCTGGCGCCTCCACGCTCAGCCGGCCAGGGAAGGGGAACGACTGAAGGCCCTCATCGTCGGGGCCGGCGAGGCGGGCGCCCTCCTGGCCCGCGACCTCATGCGCAACGCCAGCAGCCTCGTTCCGAAAGCCTTCGTGGACGACGACCCCCAAAAGGCGGGCAAGCGGATCGCGGGGCTGAAGGTCGTCGGCGACACGTCGCGGCTGGCGGAGGTCGTCCGGGAGGAGGGGATCCGGGTCGTCCTGATCGCCATTCCTTCAGCGCACGGCCGCAAGATTCGCTCCCTCTACAAGCAGCTCGCTCCCCTTGGGGTGGAGGTTCGCCTCCTGCCCAGCCTGCGGGAGCTGGCGGGCGGTGCGGTGTCCGTCACGAGGCTGCGCAGCGTCAAGCTCGAGGACCTGCTGGGGCGCGATCCCATCAGGATCGACCTGGACGAGGACTCGAACTACATCCGGCGCCGGCGCGTCCTGGTGACCGGGGCGGGCGGTTCCATCGACAGCGAGATCGTTCGGCAGGTCATCCAAA
>NC_021038.1:2340670-2342593 GCF_000210715.1 Fretibacterium fastidiosum | reverse complement strand
GTTCGGCAGGTCATCCAAAACAAGCCCGCGGAGCTCCTCGTCCTGGGGCACGGAGAACAGTCCATCTACCTCCTGACCGAGTCTTTGAGCAGGGCGAAGCCGGACGTCCCCATACGCCCCATCATCGCGGACGTCGCGGACGAGATCGCCATGGGGGACGTCTTCGACCGTTACCAACCCCAGTTAGTCTTCCACGCCGCCGCGCACAAGCACGTCCCCCTGATGGAGTTCTCCCCCAGGGAGGCGCTGCGCGTCAACGGGCTGGGGACGCGCACCTTGGCGCGCGCCGCCGGTGAACACGGCGCGGAGCGGATGGTGCTGATCTCCACGGACAAGGCCGTCAACCCATCGAGCGTCATGGGGGCCACGAAGCGGGTCGCCGAGCGGGCACTGGAGCAGGAGCAAGAGAGCCACCCGGGGACGGCCTACATGGCCGTGCGCTTCGGCAACGTGCTGGGCAGCCGGGGGAGCGTGATCCCGAAGTTCGAGAGGCAGATCGCGTCGGGGGGCCCGTCACGGTCACCGACCCGCAGATGAAGCGCTACTTCATGCTGATCCCGGAGGCCGTCAGCCTGGTGATCCAGGCCGGCGCCCTGGGGAAAGGGGGCGAGCTCTTCGTCCTGGACATGGGGGAGCCCGTCGTCATCACGGAGATGGCCGAGCTGCTGATCCGCCTTTACGGGTACGAACCCTACCGCGACATCCCCATCGTCTTCACCGGCGTTCGCCCCGGAGAGAAGCTCGAGGAGGAGCTCTTCTACGACCCAGGGTCCGTACACCCGACCCGACACCCGAAGATCTTCACGAGCCCCCTGGGCGGGGCGATGGACGCCCGATCCTTCAACTCCCTCCTCGACGAGGCCGTCCGCCGTCCGCAGGAGGCGCTGACGCTGCTCCATCGCCTGGTCCCGGAGTACGCGGAGTGGGAGAGGGCCTGACGGCCCCTCCCCCACCCTTCAGGACGCGTCAATTTCCCTCAGGCGTCCGCCTTCCCTTCGATCAAGGTCAGTTTCATCCCACGGCTCATCCGTTTGATCTCGTCCTCGCGCCTCATCGCGTCCGAGCGCGACGCGCACTCCTCCTGATAGACGAGCTCAAGGGGCAGGTGCGAACGCGTGTACCGCCCTCCCCGTCCCGCGCGGTGACGGCTCAGGCGGCGTGCGACGTCCACGGTCCAGCCCGTGTAGAGCGATCCGTCCCCGCAGCGCAGCACGTAGACGTAGAAGCCCACGAGGCTAGCCCAGGGAGGGGGGCAGGACCGACGCCGTACCCATCCTCCACTCCTCCATCAGGTGCGTCGCCAGGATGTTGAGGCCGATGAGGATAAGCAGGACTCCACCCAGGAGCTCCATCTTTCGTCCGAGGCCCGCCCCCGCCGTGCGGCCCAGCCAGGTCCCCGCGGCACATGCCCCCGCCGTCACCCCGCCGGCAACGGCAGCGAGGGGCATGACGGGCAGTCGGGTGAGGCCGAACCCCGCCCCGACGGCCAGGGCGTCGATCGACGTGGCCAGCGCGACCGTGAGCAACAGCCTGAGAGACCGGGTGACGTCGCGGCACTCCTCCTCTCCGCCGCGGAGGAAGTCGCACACCATTCCCCCTCCGACAAAGGCCAGGAGCCCGAAGGCCAGCCAGTGATCCCAGAAGGAGAACCACCTTGCGGAAGCCATGCCAAGCTTCCACCCCAAAAGCGGCATGAAGAACTGAAACGTCCCGCAGGCCAGCCCGAGGCGGGAGGCGGGGCGCCATGGACTGCCCACGGTGCAGGCCCCCACGCAGATGGACATGGCGAAGGCGTCCATCGCAAGCGAGCACCCCGATACGACGGCGGCCCAGCTCATCGATCCCTGATCCTCATCCGGCAGACGGCGAACACGATCGGCCTCACGCCTCCGGGCGCTATCGGCCCCGGGCGTCCTCCTCCGC
>NC_021038.1:2334005-2340251 GCF_000210715.1 Fretibacterium fastidiosum | reverse complement strand
GAGGTACTCCATTCCGGACCATACCGTCAGGATCATGGCGACCCACATGAGGGCCATTCCCCCCGGCAGCTTCAGGATCAGCATGGCGAGGGCCACGATCTGAAAGACCGTCTTCAGCTTGCCGCCCTTCGAGGCGGCGATGACGACGCCCTCCGCCGCCGCCACCAGGCGCAGCCCGGTCACGACGAACTCGCGTGTGATGATGACCAGCACGATCCATCCGGGGATGCGCTGGAGCTCCACGAGGGCGATCATCGCTGCGATGACCAGCACCTTATCCGCCAGGGGGTCGATGAACTTCCCCAGCGTCGTGATCAGGTGGTGCTTGCGCGCGATGTAGCCGTCCATGGAATCCGTGATGGCCGCGATGATGAACACCACGGCCGCCAGGAGGTCCCCCAGCGTCAGGGGCTCGGCGCCGTCGAGGGAGAGGAACGGGACGGGAGCGCTGATCCTCAGGGAGAGGAACAGCAGGACAAGAGGGGCCAGGAACACGCGCACAAGGCTCAGGGTGTTCGGTACGTTCAATATTTTCGGGCTCAAAACAACTCCACCTCCAGGGCGTCCGCCCCATCAGCACGACGGGAAATGAGCGATAGACGATGCGCCGTGAACTTCCACGCCATGATTATAGCTCAAAACCCATGGAAGGGGGCGTTTGCGCCGCCTGCAACTTTCAGCGGGCCGAATAAAAGCCGAACGAAAGGGGGTATCATGCACTATAATGGAAGCGGAACGTTTTGGTTTGACGCCGCTGCAATTTTTTCTGAAGGGAAGCTGCGATCGGCATGAGTGACACCAACACGCATTACGAGTCACTTGAACGACTAATTCCAGTACACCTGAAGGACAACCCGGCCCCCTATTATATCGCGAACATCCTGAGGGAGGCGATCTATCGGGGGACCCTTCCGGAGGGAGAGTCCCTGCATCAGAGCCAGCTGGCGGAACGCCTGAAGGTCAGCCCCATCCCCCTTAGAGAGGCCCTGCGCCTGCTCGAGATGGAGGGGCTCGTGGACTTTCGCGGGCGGCGCGGCGCCGTGGTCACGGGCCTGACCCTTGCGGAGATGCAGGAGATCTACGAGATGATCACGGCGCTCGAAGTCTCCGTCCTGCGCATCGCCTTCCCCAACATCCAACCTTCTGCGATCCTGGAGGCCGGGGCCATGCTGGACAAGATGGAGCGGGAGATGGACTGCATCTTCTGGCGGGAGCAGAACCTCGTCTTCCACAACCTGCTGTACGACGCCGCCAACCGCCCCAAGACCCTGGACCAGATCGCCCTCCTGCGCCAGCAGGTGGACCGCTACATCAGGATTCACATGTCCCTCATCCGGGAGGAGTCCCAAAAACAGCACCGGCAGATCCTGGAAGCGGTGAAGGCCCACGACGTCGAGGGGGCGCTGGCGGCGTTGACGCGCCACCTCGAGTACACGTCGCGCACCCTGCGGGCCTGCGTCCGAAGGACGAAGAGCAGAAATCACGGCAAGGAAAAGCCATGACGGGAGAGGAAGTGCGAACCGTGGACGAGAAGAGGGAGCCGGGAACGGGCCGACCGAAGGTCCTCATCACGCTGATCGAAAAGCGGGGGCCGTGCGGCTGCCATCGAGGGCACAAGGTGGGAGACGCCTTCGATTTCGACCGGGATCGGGGAAAGCTCTGCCCCATGGCCCTGCACGCGGGCTTCCCCTACATCGACATCCTGCGCTACGGCGGGAAGCTCCCCCCCTGCAGGAGCACTGGAGGCGTCGCCTTCTGTTGTCCGGACCCCGACGTGGTCAACGTGTTCAGCATCTCGGTGAAGCAGGCCGATGAGCTCGCCCCGAAGGCCTGACCCTGAAGGGGAGAGCGGCTCTCGGCCCCACGTTAAAATTTCAGGGAAGCGCTGAATCCTCGATCGCTTTCAACAACTTTTCAAGACGAATCAACGCTTCCCTGGCTGATGGAGGAACGACGTAGATGAAACGACCCGTTGAACAAAAGGACCTTTTGGACTTCCGCTTTCTCGCGGCGCCGACGTTCTCGCCGGACGGCGGGAAGATCGCCTTCAAGGTCAGCCGCGCGGACGCGGAGAGCAATGGCTACATCAAGGACATCTGGCTCCTCAGCCTGCCGTCGGGGGAGGCGCGCCGCCTCACCTCATCGGGCTGCGAGGAGTGCTTCTGCTGGAGCGAGGACGGCGCGTCCATCGTCTTCGCGTCCAAGCGCCCTTCGGCCGCCGATCGCGAGGAGGGAAAGGCCGTCACGCGCTTTTACTCCATCGGCATCGACGGCGGCGAGGCGACGCCGCTCTTCGAGGTCCCCCACGCGGTGTCGGCCATCCGCGCCCTGAAGGCCGGCCGATACCTCCTCACGGCAAACTTCGACCCCGTCCACGACAATCCGGAGGATGCGGACTTCATGATCTTTGAGCAGGTCCCCTTCATGGCAAACGGCAAGGGGTACATCGGCCAGAGGCGCGTCGGCCTGGCAGCCTGCGACGCCTCGGGCAAGCTCTCCCGCCTGACCCCTCCCACGATGGACGTGGCCCGCGTCGAGTTGAGCGCGGACGGCGACAGAGCACTCGTCGTAGCCTGCGACTACAAGGACGTAAAGCCCCTTGAGAACAGCGTCTATGTGCTGGACCTCAGCACGGGGGCCCTCCGCCTCCTCTCAGGGACCCTGCCCTTTACCTTCAAGTGCGCCGTCTGGAGCGGGGAATCCATCGTCCTCACCGCGACGGACCACAAGGCGATGGGCGTGAACGAGAACCCGAAGATCTGGCTTCTGGAGGACGGGGAGATGCGCTGTCTGACGCCGGAGCTGGACGTCAGCTTCGGGCACGCCATCGTCGCCGATACGAGCTATGGCTGTCGGGACCACGAGGGTGCGATCGCCCCTTCAAAGTCCCTCGGCGTGATCGCCTGCTCCACGGACGCCTTCAAATCGCGGCTCTACGCGCTGGCGCAGGACGGCCGGCTGAAGGTGCTGACCCCTTCCGTCTCCTCCGTGATCGACTGGGACGTTCACGACGACAGGATCGCCTACGTCGCCTACGAGGGACTGCACCTGCCGGAGCTCTACCTCTATCAGGAGGGGAAGGAGAGGCGGCTGACCTCCTTCAACGACGCCTTTTTTGAGGAGCACAGGCTGTCGCAGCCCATCCACATCACCTTCAAGGCGGGCGACGGATGGGACCTGGACGGCTGGTACATGCGCCCGGTCGATGCGCGCGAGGGGGAGCGCTGCCCTGCCATCCTCAACATCCATGGCGGCCCCAAAGCGGCCTTTGGGGACATCTACAACCACGAGATGCAGTGCTGGGCCGCAAGGGGGTACGCGGTCATCTACTGCAACCCCAGGGGTGGCGACGGGCGCGGCGGCGAGTTCAGCGACATCCGGGGTCGGTATGGCGACATCGACTACCGCAACCTGATGGACTTCGCGGACTGGTGCGTCAAGAACCTGGACTTCATCGACGCATCGCGCATGGGGGTGACCGGGGGGTCCTACGGCGGCTACATGACGAACTGGATCATCACGCAGACGAATCGCTTCAAGGCGGCCGTCTCCCAGCGGAGCATTGCAAATTGGATCTCGAAGTTCGGCGGCTGTGACATCGGCTATTATTACGTCGAGGATCAGCACCTGGGGACTCCCTGGCGGACCCCGGAGACCGCCTGGCGCGAGTCCCCCGTCGCCCATGCCGACAAGGCGGACACGCCGACGCTCTTCATCCACTCGACGGAAGATTTTCGCTGCGAGCTGAACCAGGGCTTCCAGATGTTCACGGCGCTCAAGGTCAACGGCATCGAAGCACGCATGTGCGTCTTCAAGGGTGAGAACCACGAGCTCAGCCGCTCCGGCAGGCCCAGGAACCGACTGGCCCGGCTGCGCGAGATCGCGGGCTGGTTTGACCGGCACCTCAAGGTGTGACGCGCGCCTCGCGACGACGCCCTTAACGACGTGGCTTCCCGTGAAGCCGCGTCGTTTTTTATTGTACAATGTACAAAGCACCCTGGCTCCACAGGGTTGAGGGGTGCGTTCGGATCGTTCGTTGCAGGGATTTCCGGAAAGAGGGGCTTTTTAATGTACAAGGCGATACCGGTCAATAAGGACACGTGGTGGGTTGGCGTCAACGATTGCTCGACGGACCGCTTCGAGGCGTTGTGGTCGTTGCCGAATGGGGTTGCGTACAACGCCTACGTCGTCCTGGGGGAGAGGACGGCGGCCATCGACACCGTCAAGGGCCCGTGGGGCGACGAGTACGCGCACAAGCTGGGGGAGGCGCTGGGCGGCCGGGACCTCGACTACCTCGTGGTCAACCACATGGAGCCGGACCACTCCGGGCTGATCCTGGAGCTTCGCAGGCGCTGGCCCAACCTTCAGATCGTGGGCAACGCGAAGACCCTGCCCCTCCTGAAGGGGTATTACGGCGTGGATGCCCAAACCCTTGTCGTGGCGGACGGCGACACGCTGGACCTGGGGGGACACGTCCTGAAGTTTACGACGATCCCCATGGTGCACTGGCCGGAGAGCATGGTGACCTTCGACGCATCGACGGGGGTGCTCTTCTCCAACGACGCCTTTGGCGGCTTCGGCGCCCACGAGGGCGGGCTCTTTGACGACCAGCGGGAGCGCCCCCGCTGGGAGGACGACATGCTGCGCTACTACGCGGCGATCCTGGGGCGGTATTCGAGCGGCGTTCAGGTGGCCCTGAAGAAGCTGGGAGGGCTTCCCATCAAGAACATATTCCCTGCTCACGGCACCCTGTTTCGTGCCAACCCTCAACAGGTGGTCGACCTCTACGACCGTTGGAGCCGATGCGATACCGAGCGCGGCGCGGTGGTCGTCTACGGCTCCATGTACGGCAACACGCGGCGCATGGCCGAGGCCGTGTGTACGGGCATCTCGGAAAGCGGCGTCAAGGAGATTCGCCTCTGCGACGCATCCCGCACGGAAGCGGGGTTCATCCTCAGGGACATCTGGCGCTACCGTGGCCTGGCGCTCCTGAGCTGCACCTACAACATGCTGCTCTTCCCTCCCATCGAGGCCCTCTGCTCCAAGCTGCTCAACCGGATGCCGAAGAACCACGTCCTGGGGATCGCGGGCAGCTACAGCTGGGCCAGCGGCGCGTTCCCTGCGCTGCGGGCGTTTGCGGAGAAGGCCAAGCTCGATCGCGCGGAACCCGACGTCGAGGTCTTCACCTCCCCCACCGCGGAGGACCTTGCGCGGTGCGAGGCGATGGGGAGGGACCTGGGGACAAAGGTCATCGCTCAGACGGAAGATCGGTGAAGCGGGCTGCGTTCGATGCGCCTCAAACGCCTTCTCATGGAGCTCCTGCGCTTCGGGGTTTCCATCCTCTGCCTGGTCTGCGCCTTCAGGGGCGTTCCGCTGTCAGACCTCTGGGACCTTCTGCGCCAACTCCCGCCGCTCCCGATCGCTGCGGCGATCCTGACGTCGTTCCTGGCCTACGCCGCCATGGGCGTCCGGCTCATGGGAATGCGCCGTCCGCGCCTCGCCTTTCGCTCGACCTTCCCCGCCTCCCTCGTGGGGCTGGCGGTCAACAACGTGCTGCCGGCCAAGGCGGGCGAGGCGGCCAAGGCGGCGTGGATCGGACGCGGCGCGGGCATGAAGCTGGACGAGGCCATGGGGCTCATCTTCTTTGAGCGGTTCTTCGACGTCAACATGCTGACGCTGCTCAGCCTCTGGTTCATGGTGAAGGCGGAGCAGCAGCGTTACGCCCTTCCGCTCGTCGCCTGTCTCGCGGCAGGGTGGCTGTTCCTCCTGGCGCTCCGGGCCCGTCCGGCCTGGTGGCGGCGCCTGGAGCGTCTCCCGCTCCCCGGAGGACTGTCCGCGTTCCTGGCGCGCTTCCTGGGCGCGGTCACGGCACAGATGACGCCTGGGCGCATCCTCTGGATGCTGTGCAGTTCCGCCGCGCTGTGGGCCCTCTACGCGCTGCAGGTCGGCATCGTCCTGAACGGAGCCGCAGGGCTGGGGCTCCGCTGGACCGACGCGCTGGGCGTCTTTGCGTTGAGCAGCCTGGGGATGCTCCTTCCCTCCTCCCCCGGAGCCCTTGGCGTCTACGAGGCCGTTGCCGTTGCGGCCCTGACGTCCTACGGAGTGCCCAGGGACCAGGCCCTGGCCGCGGCACTGGCGGATCACATGGTGCAGTTTATCCCCGTCACGGCAGCGGGGGGGCTGGTCCTGCTCCTCTGCCCGTTGAGGGGGAAAGGACAGGCGCGGGCCTAATGTTTAAAGAAGGGC
>NC_021038.1:2314758-2333845 GCF_000210715.1 Fretibacterium fastidiosum | reverse complement strand
ACGATTTGGTATAAGCCCGCGCCGCGCCTCAGACGTCCCTTCCCCTGCACTGGAGCTTCCCTTAAAGGGCTCCCTTTACGAGGTTCAGGACGACGTCCCGTAGAGATGGGTCCTCCAGGGCGAGCTGCACGTTGGCCGCCAGCCATCCTGCCTGAGTGCCGCAGTCGAAGCGGCGCCCCTCATACGCGACGCCCCAAACCGGCTCCACGGCAGCCAGCCGGCGCAGGGCGTCGGTCAGCTGGATCTCGCCGCCCGCTCCGACCTGCCCCTCCGCCAGGAGGGGGAAGATCGAGGGCGAGAGGACGTAACGCCCCATGATGGCGTAGCGCCCCGGCGCGTCGGCCAGAGTGGGCTTCTCCACCATGTCGTGAATGCGATGCAGCCCGTTGCCCAGATCCTCCGAACTGACGATGCCGTAACGGGACACGTCCTTCGGCGGCACGAGCTCCAGCGCCACGACGCTTCCCCCGAGGCGCTGATGCACCTCGATCAGCTGAGCCATGACGGGCCGTTCGCTGATAAAGACGTCATCCGGCAGGAGGACGCCGAAGTACCCATCGCGGCAGAAGGATTCCCCGCAGAGCACGGCATGCCCAAGCCCCAGGGGTTCCCGCTGGCGAACGTAGAGGATGTCCGCGAGGTTCGATATCTTCAGCATCATCTCGTAGAGGGCTTCCTTGCCTCTGGACTTCAGGAGCTGCTCCAGCTCAAAGGAGCGGTCGAAGTAGTCCTCGATGGATCGCTTCGCGCGTCCCGTGATCATGATGATGCCGGGGCAGCCCGAGGCAAGCGCCTCCTCAACGCCGTAGGAGATGATCGGGCGGTTGACCAGCGGCAGCATCTCCTTGGCGATCTCCTTGGTGACGGGCAGAAATCGCGTCCCCAATCCCGCTACGGGGAACAGGCACTTCGTCACATTGGACCTCTGATCTATGATCCTTCCCCCTCCTTTCGTTCCGCTCGTTCCGCCTCGGTGGGGCTGACGGGATGCCGCGTTCAGCAGACGCCCCGCAGCCGCTCGATCAGCAGGTTCGACATCTCCTCGACCAGCGACAGCTCGCTGGCCTCAACGAGGATCCGCAGGAGTGGCTCCGTGCCGGAGGGGCGGATGAAGATGCGTCCCCTGCCCTCCATGCGGGCCTGGGCCTCCGCGGCGATGTCGTTGATGCGGTCCAGGTCCAGCCGATCGCGGGACCTCAGGGTCAGGTTGGAGAGCTTTTGAGGGTATCGGCCGAAGCGGTCCACCAGGGTGTCCACGTCCTCGCCCAGCGCACGGACCGCGTTCAGGAACAGGAGTGCGGTGCAGAGGCCGTCCCCCGTGCTGGTGAAGGCATCTGCGATGATGTGTCCGGACTGTTCCCCGCCCAGGCGGGCCCCCTCCCGCAGCATCGTCTCCAGCACGTACCGGTCCCCCACGGGGCACCGAAAGACCCCGACGCCCTCGCGCTTCAGGTGCTCCTCAAGGGCTATGTTGCTCATCACTGTCATGGCGACGCCGCTGCCCAACAGCCCCTCCCCAGCAAGCCAGCGCGCCAGCACCCAGAGGATGATATCGCCGTCGATCACGCGGCCCCGCGAGTCCACAGCCAGCGCCCGGTCGGCGTCCCCGTCGAAGGCGAACCCGATCCGGCACCCGAAGTCCGTGACGCAGTTTCCAATGTGGCGCATGTGCATCACGCCCACGCCCTCGTTGATGTTCATCCCGTCGGGGTCCGCTCCGATCAGCCGCCACGCGGCGTTCAGGCGTTCGATGAGCGTCGGCATCACCGTCCCCGCCGCGCCGTGCGCGCAGTCGAACACGATGCCGGACTTCGTTGCCTCGTGGTCCTTCAGCATGGAGGCGAGGTGCTCCGCGTAGCTGTGGACGATGTGCGGGATCTGACGGACCTCGCCGACGGAGGCGCCCGTCGGGCGCCAGTCGTCCGTGAGGTTGTCCCCGATGTACTCCTCGATGCTCAGCTCGGAGTCGTCGGACAGCTTCCTGCCGTCGCGATCCAGGAACTTGATGCCGTTGTACTCCGCCGGATTGTGCGAGGCGCTGATCACCGCCCCGCCGTCCACCGTCAGCCGGCGGACCGCGTAGCTGACGCCGGGCGTCGGGATAATGCCCAGGGAGAGCACCTCCGCGCCCGCGGAGGTCATGCCCGCGGCCAGAGCCCCTTCCAGCATCATGCCGCTGCGCCGCGTGTCGCGCCCCAGGACGATGCGCGGCTTGGGAGTGCCCCGTTCCGCCATGAACAGGATGAAGGCCCGGCCCAGCCTCAACGCCATCTCCGGCGTCATCCCCCCTTTATTGGCGACGTCGCGGACGCCATCCGTGCCAAACAACACTCTCTTGCTCTTCATAAAGGACGACCTCACCATCTTTTCAGATTCTCAGCCGCGTTGACGGTCACCGTGGAAGGTTCGATTTTTATCACGCGAAAATCGGCGGAAGCGACCTCGGCCCTGAGGGCCAGGTCCGCCGGAGTTATAAAGATACTTGAAAGATCGACGTACAGGTTCAGCCCCACGCTTTCCGGCGTGACCTCCTCCACTCGTGAGGGCGTCCCCTCGATGACGACGGAGGCGGAGGACGGCGAGACGACCCACTGGTCGGCCTCCGAGCCGCGGATTTGGACGGGGACGTTGGTCAGCTGCTTTCCGGCCTTCAACTCGCCGAGCGTCACCGTGAGGCGCACGGACTTCACCCCGGACAACTCCGCCCCCTTCGGAGCGCGCAGGGGGACGATGAGCGTCTGATCCGCCGAGAGCAGCGAGATGTCCACCGTCTCCGTATCCACCGCCGTAATCTTCGCCAGGACGGAAGAGCGCCCTTCCACCTGGGCCTCCAGGGGGTCCGTCAGGACGGACTTGACCTCGTGGTCCCGGTCCGGGTTGCCGCTGAGCCTCGCATTGATCGGCACCATCTTCTTTGGAAGGCCGCGCACCAGGGCTCCCCGGACCCTCGCCTGAGAGGGGTCCAGGGCAACGCTGTCCTCGAAGGGCTCCGATTGGACGAACTTGACGGGCAGGAGCAGCTCCTTCCCCAGCTGCAGCTCGGCGACGGTCGGCATCACCTGAAGGGCCCCCACCTTCGCGATGTCCCCCTCGGACCCGCGGACGGTAACCTCTTTGGGAAGCACCTCGACCCCCTCCAGGTACTGCCCCTCCGGTATATCCTGCGGCAGGACGACCTCGACGGACATGCGCCGCGAGGCCTGGCGCACGGGCTCCACCACGACCTGAGAGGGCACGCAGGAGACCAGCGTGATGTCGGGGGGAAGGCTCACGTTGACGTTCTGCGTGTAGCGGATGCCGCCGACGAGGTTCTTGGCGTCCACGAAGCAGGATACGAGGCCGTAGTCGAGCCTGGCCATCGCCTTCTCCGGGCCCCTGATCTCCACGTCCACCTCGGCGACCCTGCTGCGGAGCATCAGCTGGGAATCCAGGAAGCGGTATTCAAGGGGGGAGGAGAACTTCTGCGTCACGTAGACGCCCTCATCGTTTTCCGTAACGTAAAACCACATCAAAAGGGCCGTGGCGACGGATATGGTCCACAGCGCCCAGGGTGAGGTCAAAATTTCATCGATTCTTCTAGCCGATTTCATGATATGCCGTCCATCCTGTATCCGTTCTGCCTAAGACCGGTCACCGTGGTCCTCGTGCAGCTGCCGGGTGCTGGGGTCCCAGAGCAGCTGCTGGAAGCTCTGCAGCCTGTCCCTCCAGCTGCGGAACGTCGGTTCGCCCACGAAGTAGTGCATCAGGAGCTTCTCCACCTGTGCGTCCTTGAGGTTCTTTGAGAGGCGGCCCTTGAAGGCAAGGGATATCTCTCCCCTCTCCTCGGAGACCACGAGGACGATGGCGTCGGATATCTCCGACAGCCCCAGCGCCGCCCTGTGGCGCGTCCCGTACCAGCGGGATATCTCCGGGGCGTCGATCAGCGGCAGGTAGCACCCTCCGGCGATGAGGGAATAGCGGTTCATGATCAGGGCGCCGTCG
Source organism: Fretibacterium fastidiosum (assembly GCF_000210715.1). GTDB lineage: Bacteria > Synergistota > Synergistia > Synergistales > Aminobacteriaceae > Fretibacterium > Fretibacterium fastidiosum. The sequence goes on along the minus strand of NC_021038.1, from coordinate 2,329,864 downwards.
TGCAGCGGGTTGTCCTTCCAGAAGATGGAGATGATGAGCTCCTGGGTTATGTTGGCGTCGAGATGCACCGCCGTATTGTAGTACTCGCCAAGCCCCGTCTCCTCCTGCAGCACCAGAAGCGCCCCGATGCGGTGCAGCTTCATGTAGCCGAGGGCCCCCATGATGTGGCGGACGCGCTGCTCCGCCACGTCCCTCGGAAGCTGGCGCTGCCAAAGGTTGCCGCGCCCGATCTCCTCCAGCATCTTGCGCAGCTCCGGCTGGAAGACGATGGGGATGGCGAAGCTCAGCGCCCAGAGCGATTGGCCGATCAGCCACGAGACGAGACGAAACCGGAGCATCGACGCCAGAGCCGAAAAGAGGACGAGGATCAGCACGCCCTTCAAAAGCTGCACCGCCCTCGTCCCCACGATCAGCACCAACAGCCGATAGATGATCAGGGAGACGATAAAAATGTCGAGAAACGTCCTGGCATCGGACCATATTGAACTCATCTTCTCAGCTCAATTCTCTCTCAATGCTCTTTCAACCCTGATTCTTAGATGACGAGCCGGACCTTGCCGCGATAGATCAGCCCCTTCGTCCCGTCCACCGTGACGACGTCCCCGTCGGCAAGCGTGGCGAAGGCGTCCATCACCCGGATGACGCAGGGCAGGTTGTAATCGACGGCGAGGAAGTTGCCGTCCGCGACGAGCATACCGCTCTCGGAGATCAGAGCCCCCACCTTCTCCAGGACGGGGCGATAGTCCTCGGTGATCTGCCGAACGACAAGGACGCAGCCCGGTGTGGCCTTCTCAAGGGCCTCCTGCGGCGTCGTGGCGATGCATACGGGGCCCGACGTGTTCTTGTTCAGCAGAGGGATGCCTGAGAGCAGGACCGTCCCCGTCGTCAGGACCTCCACCATGTTCGTGAAGCCGGGCTGCCCCAGGGGGACGCCGGCCGTGATGACCACCAGCTCCCCCTCCGTCAGAAGGCCGTCCTGAAGGCACTTGTTGATGGCCTCGCGGGCGGCCACGTTGACGTCGTTCTGCTCCACCAGGCGCACCGGCTGTATCCCCCACCACAGGGCCAGTTCGCGCCATGTCTGCTGCAGCGGCGTCAGCCCCAGGATGGGGCACATCGGTCGGTGTTTGCTGATCATCTTGGCCGTCGAGCCGCTCTTCGTCAGGGAGAGGATGGCGGAGGCCTGCACCCGTTTGGAGATCAGGACCGCGGCATCGCTGACGGCATCCGGCACTCCCATCACGGACGCCTCGTCATGGAAGGGCACCCCCCACATTCCCAGCTCCCGCTCGGTCCGATCGACGATATGGCGCATCGTGGCAACGGCCTGCACCGGGTAGCTGCCGGAGGCCGTCTCGCCGGAGAGCATCACGGCATCCGTCCCGTCCAGGACGGCGTTGGCCACGTCGCTGGCCTCGGCCCGCGTCGGGCGCGGGTTCCGGATCATGGAGTCCAGCATCTGCGTGGCGACGATCACCACCTTGCCCTTTGAACGGCACAGGGCGATGAGCCGCTTCTGGACGAGCGGCACGTCCTCCGTGGGAATCTCCACGCCCAGGTCGCCGCGGGCCACCATCACGCCGTCCACGACGTCGATGATCTCCTCGATGTTCTGCACGGCCTGATACGTCTCGATCTTGGCCAACAGCTTCATGGCCCCGCCGCAGCTCTTCACCAGCTTCCGCACGTCGAGGACGTCCTGGCGGGTCTTGACGAAGGAGACCGCCAGGTACTCCATCCCGTGCTGGATGCCCCAGGCGATGTCCTCACGGTCCTTCTCCGACAGGGCAGGCAGGGAGATGTCCGCCCCTGGGATGTTGACGCCCTTCGTGTCCTTCAGGATCCCTCCGACGATCACCTTGCAGACGACGTCGTCACCGTCCACCCTCTCCACCTCAAGGCGCAGGGAACCGTCGTCGATGAAGACGCTCTGTCCCGGCGTCACCTCGTCGGCAAGCAGCGGGTACTTCACGTGAATGCGCTTGGGCGTGCCAACGCACTCCTCCTTGCCCGTCAGGACGATCTGGCTGCCCTGCTCCAGGGGGATCGCGCCGTCCTGCATCCTGCCCGTCCGAATCTCCGGCCCCTTCGTGTCCAACAGGGCCGCGATGGGCTTTTTGACGTCGCGCTCCACCTGCCGGACCAGCTTCAGCTTTTTCTCGTGTCCCTCGTAATCGCCATGGCTGAAGTTCAGGCGGGCCACGTTCATCCCCGCATCGGCCATAGCCTTTAGCGTGTCGTAGTTCTCGCTGGCAGGACCTATCGTACAGACGATTTTCACAAACATGTTCCATTCACCTCAAAAGATGCTCAGATGCTCGAAAGAACTGGACGTCCCGCGCAAGCTCAATCTGCGCTCAAACACACCTCGAGCGCCTCGGCCGGGACAGCCTCGAGGAGGCGCTCGTGCAGGCGTTCCGGCGACCGCGCGTCAACCCGAAAATCGTTCAGATACAGGACGCAGGCGTCGTGATCGTCCCGCAGCTCCAGGAGGATGGGCGAGGCCCCCCGGCATCCCCGCAGGGCGCGGGCAAAGTTTTTCACGTCGAACTGAGGGACCAGGTTCACCCGCAGCCTGATGCGCACGATCTGGGGGTCCTGTTCCGAGAAGTCGGACAGCGGCGTCAGCTTATCCAGGAGCAGCTGTTCGCGGTCGTCCATCTTCCCCTCGGCGACGCAGGGGACCCCCACCCTGGCGCTCTCCTTTACCTTCGCCCACGTCCTGGGGAAGGCCACCATGGAGACGCTGCTCTCGGAGTCCTCCAGAAGCAGCACGCCCATGAGGTCCCCCTTCTTCGTCGTCTTCTCCGAGACCGAGAGAATGAGCCCGCCCACCTTCGGCGCCGTCTTCCCCCTCCACAGAGGAAGGTCCGCGATCGAGCAGTTGGCGTACTTGCGGACCTGCGCCTCGCAGCTGTCGAAGGGGTGTCCTGAGATGTAGAGCCCCGTAACCTCTTTTTCGTAATCCAGCTTATCATAGATTCCATACTCCTCAACGTCGGGGAGGTCCGGCTCAGGATCACTTCCCGAGTCGTCCCCGATGGCGTCGAAGAGCGAGAGCTGGTCCCCGCCCGCGGCCATCTTCTGCGCGGCCAGGATGAAATCCGGCAGCGCCGCCACAAGGCGGGCCCGGTTTGGGGTGATCTCGTCAAAGGCCCCCGCCTTGATGAGGTTCTCGATCATCGCCCGGTTCATGTCGTGCAGGTCCACGCGGCGAAGGAAATCCCACAGGGACTTGAAGGGCCCCTCCTCCCGCGCCTTGACGATGGCCTCCACCGCGTTATGCCCGACCCTCAGGACGGCCCCAAGCCCGAAGCGAATCACGTCGCCCACGGCGGTGAAGCTTTCCATAGAGGAGTTGACGTCCGGCGGCAGGACCGAGATGCCGCTTTGACGCACCTCGCGCACGTAGTGCCCCAGGACGTCCTTCTTGGACTTCATCTGGCTCGACAGGTAGGACGCCATGAACTCCGCCTTGTAGTTCGCCTTCAGGTACGCCGTCTGGTAGGACACGAGGGCGTAGGCCGCGCTGTGGGACTTGTTGAAGCCGTATCCGGCGAACTTCTCGATCAGGTCGAAGATGCCCGAAGCCGTCTTCTCGTCGATGCCCTTTTGGCGGGCGCCATCGAGGAACTTGGCCCTCTGCTCCTGCATGACCTCGACCTTCTTCTTCCCCATGGCGCGGCGCAGCAGGTCCGCCTCGCCAAGGGTATACCCGGCCAGCACGGAGGCGGACTGCATCACCTGCTCCTGGTAGAGGATGACGCCGTAGGTGTCCTTCAGCACATCCTCCAGCAGGGGGTGCGGGTACTCCAGCTTCGCCTGGCCGTGCTTGCACTTGATGTACTGGTCCACCATGCCGCTGTCGAGGGGCCCGGGGCGGTACATGGCCAGCGCCGCCACCAGGTCGTCGAAGCAGTCGATCCGAAGCTTGCGAAGCATTCCCCGGATGCCGTCCGATTCCAACTGGAAGACCCCCATGGTGTCCGCCTCCTGAAGGAGCTTGTAGGTGGCCGGGTCGTCCATCGGGAGGCTCAGCAGGTCGGGCGGGTTTTTGCCGTTGAGCCTGATGTTCTCCACCGCTTCCTCAAGGATGGAGAGCGTCTGAAGTCCGAGGAAGTCCATCTTCACCAGGCCGAGCTTCTCGACGGGCTCCATCGTGAACTGGGTCACCGTCTGGGTGACGTCCAGCTCCCCGTCCGGAGCCGACGGGGCCGTGGATTTGATGCGGCGAATGGGCACCAGGTCCGTGATGGGAACGGGCGTGATGACGACGCCCGCCGCGTGCTGGGAGGCGTGACGCGCCAACCCCTCAATGTGCTCCGCCGTCCTCAGCACGTTTTTGATCCGCGGGTCCTCCTCCGCAAGCTCCGTCAGCTCCGGCGTTCGCTCAAGGGCTTCGCGGATGCTCCTGGCGTCGGCAGGGATCAGCTTTGCGACCCTGTCCATCAAAGCGTACTCCATCCCCACGGCACGCCCCACATCCTTCACCGCCTGGCGGCTCTTCATGCGGCCGAAGGTGATGATCTGGGACACCCGGTCGCTCCCATAGCGCTCCACGATGTGCTTCAGGAGCTGCTCGCGCCCGCGGTCCGATACGTCGGTGTCGATGTCGGGCATGCTGATGCGCTCCGGGTTCAGAAAGCGCTCAAACAGCAGGTTGTACTTCAAGGGGTCCAGCTCCGTGATGCGCAGGCTCCAGGCCACGAGGGACCCCGCCGCTGAGCCGCGTCCTGGCCCAATGGGAATCCCCCGCTCCTTCGCCGCCTGAATGATCCCGGCCACGATCAGGAAGTAGGCGGAAAAGCCCATCCGGGTGATGACGTTCAGTTCGTACTCCAGGCGTTCCGCATACTCTGCGGGCGGCGTGTCCGCGTTCAGGCGCATTCTGAGCCCCGCCCTCGCCTCATCCTCGAGGTGGGAGTCCAGCGTCATCCCCTCCTGGAGTTCGAGGCTCGGCAGCATGTAGTGCCCTGTCTTGAGCTTCATCTCCACGCCGCACCGCTCGGCGATCGCCACCGTGTTGTCCAGCGCCTCGGGCACCTCGGCGCCGAAGATGGCGTCCATCTCCTCTGGAGAGCGCAGGTAAAAATCGTTGACGCTGAAGCCGAAGGCGTCGTCCGTATCGTCCGCATGGGTATTGATGCGGAGCAGGATCTTGTGCCATTCGTAGTCCTCCGCGTTGAGGTAATGGGCGTCGCTCGTGGCGATCAGGGGAATGCCCGTGTCTTTAGCGATGCGAATCAAAGCCTTGTTCACCACGGCCTGTTCGGGAAGGGTGTTGGACATGATCTCAAGGAAGTAGTTTCCCTTCCCCATGATGTCCTGGTAGAGCAGCGCCCGTTTGGCGGCCTCATCCTCCCGGCCCTGCAGGACCAGCTGGGGCACCTCCCCCGCCAGACAGGCGGAGGAGGCGATGATCCCCCTGGCGCAGCTGGCCAGAAGGTCGTGATCGATGCGCGGCTTGTAGTAGAAGCCGTCCGTGTTGGCGATGGAGACGAGCTTGACGAGGTTGCGATACCCTTCTTCGTTCTCGGCGAGGAGGATGAGGTGGTTGTTCTTCCCCTTCTTTTCCCTTGAGCGATGGCCGTCGGGGTCCACGTAGATCTCGCACCCCAGGATCGGCTTCACTCCGGCGGCGCGGCAGTTCTCATAAAACTCGACGGCGCCGTACATGACGCCGTGGTCCGTCATGGCGACCGCCGGCACGCTCCAGTCCGCCACCTTCGCGGCAAGCTGCTTCGTCCTGATGGCTCCGTCCAGCAGGCTGTATTCCGTGTGGACGTGCAGGTGTACAAAAGGCCGGGTCATTGATCATTCATCGTCCTCTCCAGCTTCTTCCATCCTCTCCCTGGCCGCCTCATCCGCCTCGCGGCGTACCAGCACGACCTCGCCCTTCATCAGCACCGACAAATCGTGGACCAGTCCGTCAAAGGGCAGGTCGGATGAAAGCCTTTCATCCTTGAGCGACGCGTTTTCAACCGGGTGTACCGGTCGCCTCGCCTCTTCCTCCGGGGAGGTGGGGTGCTGTGTTTCCTCCTTTTCTTGAGGCTGCGGCACCGCCCCTTTCCGTCCTGCGCCGGCAGCCTCCTCAACGCGCGGCCCGCCGCCGGCACAGGCGAACACCTCGTCCCGGTAGCGGAGGAACACGCCGTCGGCTGCCCCCTCCAGCAGCTCCAGGAGGCCGGAGCGCCAGCGTTCGAGGCACAGCGTCTCGTAGGGATAGCGATCCCTCATGTCCAGGAGCACGGAGCTCCCGCTCTGCTTCATATCGGCGTCCAAAAGGGCACAATAGAGGACGAAGTCCGCCTGACGGGCAGCGGCCATCAGCTTGACGAAGGCCTCCTTCGAGGCGGGCTTCCAGTCCGCATTCAAAGGCCCCTCAGCTCGATCCGTTCCCCTTTCGTCAGGGGGCTGTGGGATCGGGACTCGTTCTTCCTCCCCTTTCGCCGGCTCCTCCACAGGCTCCGCTGCGGGGCCGGCGGATAGAGGCTGCGGGCTGGGGCTCGCCGTTCCCTGGGGCCGCCTCGTCGCGGCCCCGTCCGGTTCGAGGATACGGGAAAGCTCCAGCATCAGAAGTCCGGTCAGGATATCGATCCTGACGCCGAGGCGGACCTGCACAAGTAGGTTGGCGACGGCCTCCAGCAGGGTGCGCAGCTCCTCCGCGGACCACCGCGGCGCCTCCTCCGCAAGAAATTTCTTCTCCTGCTCGGAGACGTCAAGTTCTCTCGTCACGTTTGGCCAGCGCACGGCAAGCCACAGGTTCTTCACGAGGGAGAACAGCTCCTCAAAGACGTGCTGCGGCGATCCCCCTTCCATCATCTTGGTGAACTCCACATAGGAGGAACTGCCCTCGCCCTTCAGGGCAGAGAGCCAACGTTCAACGGCAGGGCGGCTACCCGCACCCAGGGCGGACTCGACGTCCTCCAGGGTGACCTCGCCTGCGGCGCGGTTGATGATCTGTTCCAGCATGGAAAGGGCGTCGCGCAGAGCGCCGTCCGCCTGTCGGGCGACCTCCCAGAGCGCCTCCGGCTGAGCGGCAGTCCTTTCCCATTCGCAGACGTGCGTGAGGTGCTCAAAGATCTTCCGGGCCCCGATGCTGTGAAACGGGATGTGCTGGCAGCGGGAACGGATGGTGACGGGCACCTTGTAGGGTTCCGTTGTGGCCAGGATGAAGACCACGTAGGAGGGGGGCTCCTCCAACGTCTTCAGGAGCGCGTTAAAGGCTGCGGCGGAGAGCATGTGGACTTCGTCAATGATGTAGACCTTGTACTTTGAAGCGAAGGGCACCAGTGGCACCTGACTCTTCAGTTGACGCACCTCGTCTACGCTGTTGTTGGAAGCTCCGTCGATCTCCACAACGTCAGGGCTGCTGCCCGCCGTGATCGCCATGCAGTTGACGCAGGAACCGCAGGGTTCGACGCCAAGGGGAGCACGGCAGTTCAAGGCTTTCGCCAAAATCCGCGCTATGGAGGTCTTTCCACAGCCCCTCGGTCCGGAAAACAGGTAGGCGTGACCGATGCGCGAGTTTTCGAGAGCGTGCATCAGGACATCCCGTGCCGCCTCCTGGGCCACGACGTCGGCAAACCTCTGGGGACGATACTGCCGATATAAGGAATTGCTCACGTTATCGCCCCCTCGATCCCCTTCAGGAGATAGTCCTTCGATCGTTTTTGACCCTTCAGCCTTTTTATTGTACCATTCCAACCGGTTTCTTGAGCATGAATCTCTGGTGACCCGGGGAAGAGCGGATTCACTGACAAAGCCTCCGTAAAGGCTCTGGACTCCGACAGGCGCTAACGGCTCGCTGCGAGAGAGCGGCGGCGGCAGCCCCCCCATTGCAGCTTCCCTTGGTGGGATGGAAAGCCCCCCATGCGGCGACGGGCTCCGATTCAGCTTGGCGTTTCCCGGAGCCGGACGCAGGTTTGCAACATTCGACGCGGTTAAGCTATAATAAGGCCGAATGGTCTTGAAACTTTGTTTGAAGGCCGCAACAAGCAACAGCAGGGGGGAATCTTTATGAAGAAGTACGTGTGCAAGGTCTGCGGGTATGTCTATGACCCGGAGGCTGGCGATCCGGATAACGGCGTCGCACCAGGCACTGCCTTTGAGGACCTTCCGGAGGGTTGGGTGTGCCCGCTCTGCGCCGTGGGCAAGGACGAGTTTGAACCGGCCTGAGACGACCGGCAGAGTGCATCGGCAAGAACGATTGACCCAGGTCAATCGTTCTTTTTTGATCCTTCTTTGCTCCTTCAGCGATGGCCCCGGCGCGTCACCTGCCCCTCAGGGCCGTCTTCGCCGTCAGACAACCGCAGGAGCCACCCATGTCCCCGTCGTTGCGAAAGTGTTTTGCAGTTTTGTGCCTCTGTACCGAAAGGAGATACGCGCTTGGAAATCAGGAAAATGCTCGTTGCTGACTATGACGAAGTGTATGCCCTGTGGACGTCCTGCTCAGGGATGGGGTTGAACGACCTGGACGACTCAAGGGAGGGGATCGCGAAATTTTTGACCAGAAATCCCGACACCTGCTTTGTGGCGATCGAGCAGGAGAGCGTCGTGGGCGTGATCCTGTCCGGACACGACGGACGCAGAGGGTACATCTACCACACGTCCATCCACCCGGATTACAGAAAACGAGGCATCGCGACAAAGCTGGTGAACGCGGCAATGGAAGCACTGAAGGGCTGCAGCATCAACAAGGTTGCGCTGGTCGTGTTCGCCAGGAACCAGGGGGGAAATTCGTTCTGGGAAAGGAGCGGCTTCACGATCAGGGACGACCTGATTTACAGGAACAAAACGATCCGGGAGATGCGCCGAATCGACACGTAAACGCCCTTTTATATGCTTATGGTCCTTGACATGGGGAGCACTTATTCATAGAATAAAGTCCATCAGCTCACCGCTTTGTTCCTTACTCCAGCTGGGGGGAAAAAAATGACGCGCATCACCTTAACGCTCAATGACGAAAAAAGAATAGCCGATGTCGATGCCGACACACGTTTGATAGATATGCTGCGGGATGAGTTTCGTCTCGTGAGCGTGCGGGAGGGATGCGGCGCTGGCGAGTGCGGCGTATGCACCGTGCTGTTGGACGAAATGGCCGTTTGCTCTTGTCTTGTGCCTGCGATTCAAGCCGACGGTCACAAGATTACCACCATAGAGGGGCTTGAAAAGGACGGCGAATTGGACGTACTTCAACAGGCTTTCATAGACTGCGATGCAACCCAGTGCGGCTTCTGTACGCCCGGTATGATTCTGTCAACCAAAGCGCTTCTGCTGCAGAACGCATGCCCAAGCCGCGAAGAAATCAAACGGACTCTCGCCGGCAATGTCTGCCGTTGCACTGGGTACATTCCTATCCTGAACGCTGTTGAAACTGCGGCAAGGCGAATCGCGGCAAGGGGCGAGAAACGATGAAAGTGGAACGCCCGCGCACGCTTTTAGAGCTCTTCTCGGTTTTTAAACCTGGGACGGAACTCGTCGCGGGCGGAACTGACTGGGTGATAAAGCGCCACGCCAAGTTGGCGGATGACGCTGTCGTGATCGATGTTTTCGCAGTGGACGAGATGCAGGGCATCTCGTTGGAAGGTGAGAATACCGAAGGCGGCTTTCTTCGCATTGGCGCTCTCGAGACGATGACGTCTCTCCACAGGAATCCCCTCGTTCGTCGCCATGCCTCCGCTCTGGCCGATGCTGCATATAAGATGGGTTCGGAGCAGATAAGGAACCGGGCCACGGTGGGCGGAAACGTTGCCAACTCGTCCCCTGCTGCGGACACGCCTCCGGCGCTGGCGGCCCTTGGGGCGGAGGCCGTCCTTGCGTCGGGAGGAGGGGAACGGATTGTTCCAGTCGAGGACGTCCTTGGGCGGAACAGGAACACGCTCGCCTCATGCGAAATTATAAAAGAATTTCGTATCCCGTTGGATGTCAATCGGGTTTCTGCCTTTTTGAAAATCGGCAGTCGAAGCCAGGTAAGCATATCCAGAGTCAATCTCGCCGTGCTCGCGCGCTGTACGGATAATCTGTTTAAGGACGCAAGGGTTTTTGTCGGTACGCTGGGGCTGGCAGCTCGAAGGGTCCCCGGCGCGGAAGAAGCGCTTTCCGCAGCGGGTTTTGACGAGGCGTTCCCAGCAGCACTCGCCACGTTCGCCGCCGAAGCGATACCAGGGCGCCCCACGTTGCCCTACAAACAGTCGGCGCTGCGCGGTCTGGCGCAGGATATCTGTGTTCTGCTTTCTCAAAGAGCAAGAGAGGCGGTGATCGGATCATGCTGACGAAGACATCGGACCCCGACGTGAAAAGCAAAAAAACGGCAGAAAACAGCAGAAGAAATTACAAGTATATCGGCAGACGAATAATACGCGAGGATTCAATCGATAAAGTGCGCGGCGCCTACAGGTATCTTGCAGATCAGCTTCCACAGGATGTGCTGATCGGAATTCCGTTGCTCAGCTCCCAGCCCAACGCAATCGTGAAATTCATCGACGCTTCGGAGGCGCAGAAAACCGATGGCGTCATTGTGCTGACCTTTCGCGACGCCCCAGAAAACAAATACAACAGCGGGGAGTGGTTTCCGGGGCAGAACGATTTCCCTGATGAGACCATTCTGAGGGGCCACGCGCGCCATGTGGGGGATCACATCGGTCTTGTCCTTGCTCCTGATGAAAAAACCGCCCGTAGAGCACTGCTGAAGATCAGGGTGGAATACGAGGCTCTGCCACCCGTTGTGGATATCGGCAGGGCGGAGGGGATGGCCGGTCTGCTACACGAGGACGGCATGGCCTCCTTCCCGGGGCATATCGAATACGGCGACGTGGACGCTGCATTCGCCGCCGCAGCACACATCGAGAGCGACGAGGTATACACGCAGAAGATACACCACGCGGCGCTCGAGCCACATTGTGTCCTTGCGATACCGAGGCCGGAACACGTGATCGAGGTTCACACACCATGTCAGATACTCTTCGGCGTGCAGCACGCCATCTCGCAGGTTCTGCCCCTGCCGTTGTCGAAGATTCGCGTCATCAAGGCGAATATGGGCGGGTCGTTTGGCGGCAAGCAGGAGTGTGTCTTTGAGCCACTGTGCGCCTGGGCCGCGTGGAAGCTGCGTCGTCCCGTATTCATCAACACGAACAGAACCGAGACCATGGTGGCGACGCGCACGCGGGCGGCAGTGCTCGGACGTGTAACGACGGCGCTGGACTCAAATGGCCGCATCTTGGCGCGTAAATTTGACGTTACGGCTGACGCCGGCGCTTACCTGACCGGGACTAAAAAAGTTATGATGGCTATGGGCAAAAAAGCGTCGCGTCTTTACCGCATCCCTGCGCTCCGATTCGAGGGCCGCGCCGTGCGCACGTCAACGACACCGGGCGGAGCCTGTCGAGGATACGGTTCGCCGCAGATACATACCATGACCGAGATTCACACCGACCTCATGTGCCGCAGATTGGGGCTTGATCCGCTCCAGTTCAGGCTTGACAACTTGGTGCATGACGGCGACCATGACCCCAGCGGGGCGTCGGACATTGGGCGCGCACGGATTATCGAATGTCTAAAGGAAGGTGCCTCGCGCTTTGGGTGGCCGGGCTGCCGTCATCCTCTTCTGAGTGTGGATGGGCGTTACTCCATCGGCGCGGGCTTTGCCTGTTCTACACACGGCAACGGTTATTATAAGACGATATATCACGATATGGTACAGATGTCGTTTTGTATCCTTCCCGACGGCTCGGCGATCCTGCGCACCCCCCTCCATGAACTTGGCAACGGCACGACGACGGCAGTGGCCCAGATCGCTGCAGAGGCGTCAGGAATTGACATTGCGCGCATCACTGTGACGGAGGGTGATACGCATTACAGCTCTTTTGACGTCGGCTGCCAGGCCAGCCGAGTCATTTACGTCTGCGGAGAGTGCGCCAGGCGCGCGGCCGCGGACGCGGTGCGGTTGCTTTGCAGAGAGGCGTCAGAAGTGTATGGCTGCAGAGCCGAGTTTTGCGATGGTTTCGTTCTGGCAGGCGAGGATAAGATCGAGCTCAGCGAAGCCGTGCGTCGGATAATGAGGGAAAAAAAGCGCTCGATAGAAGCCTGTTGCGAATACGCACCGGATAAGAATCCCGCATCGTTCGGAGTGCATTTCGCGAAGGTCTCGGTGGACAAGCTCACGGGGTTCGTTCATGTCAATCGCTACCTGGCTGTACACGACGTCGGCCAGAGCATCAACCGAAATTTCGTCGAGGGGCAGATATACGGCGGCATACAGATGGGTATTGGCATGGCGCTCTGCGAAGAACTGGAGTATGGGGCGGACGGAATGCCTAAGGCCCGTAATTTCGACAAATACCATATGATCAACATGCCCGACATGCCGGACGTCGACATAATGCTCATCGAAGACGAGGAGCCGGGCGGCCCCTATGGGGCAAAGAGCATCGGTGAGATATGTACCGTTCCTGTAGCCGCTGCAGTGGTCAATGCGGTCAACCGCGCGCTTGGAACATCGTTGACGCACCTGCCGTTGACGCCGTCAAAAATAATCTCGGCCCTGAAAACAGAACCGGAGGAACAATAATATCCCGCAACGCTGCCTGAACACATATCTTTGATTTTGGAAGAAAATCACTTAACATTGGGGAGGTATTTTTATGGATTCCAAACACTCTGCGCCAGACGTCAAACGCAATATCCGATGGGAGGTATTTATTCCCGCCTACGTTGTGGTGGCCATAGCCGCCGTTGTCGGCGTTTTCAACAAGGATCTGCTGACCGCGGCCAGCAACGTATTTTATTTCTGGTCGTTTGATACTTTCGGGTGGCTCTATCAGCTTTCTATCGCGGCAAGCCTTGTGCTGGTTGTGGCTGTGACGTGTTTTTCCAAGATCGGAGGCATGAGGATCGGTGGCCGCGACGCCAAACCCAGGTACGGTTTCTGGACGTGGTTCGCCATGGCTTTGACGGGCGGCATCGCTACGGGCATCGTGACATGGGGCGTCAATGAACCGGTCATATATTTCGGGAACGTATGGGGTGAGCTCGACACGCTGGGCATTCAACCGAACACCACCAGGGCGGCAATCTTTGCCATAGCGCGCACGTATTACAACTGGACGGTTTTTCCCTACGCAATCTACGCGATGTGCGGACTGTTGGTGGCTTATATTTACTACCACAAGCGCGACGAACTCACGGTGACCGCCACGCTTAAACCGCTCTTCGGCAAAAAAATCGCCTCGCCCGCTGCTTCCGCCGTTATCGACACGCTTTCCATGCTCGCACTGGCCATCGGGCTGGCCACTGGGCTCGCAATGTGCATTACGCTTGTCGTTACCGGCCTCAAAAGCGGTTACGGCATTGACGAGAGCCTGTCACTGTTCATCGCTATTGGCGTTGTCATTGTTTTGGCCTTTACGTTCTCGTCATACATCGGGCTCGATAAAGGGCTGAAAATCGTCGGCAGTCTCAACGCCTGGTTCTATTATGGGTTGATGATCCTGTTGCTGCTGACAGGGCCGACGCTTTACATACTCAGAATCGGCACGGCGGGGTTGGCCGAGTGGCTCAACAACTTCTGGCTGTGGGGCCTTGACCCGATAGACATAGGCGGCCCTGCGCTGACCCGCTCATGGACGCTCTTTGACTGGGCTTTCTGGGTGGGGTACGCGCCCGTCACGGGGATATTTCTGGCAATGCTTTCCTATGGCAGAACCGTCCGCGAGTATATGATTGTCAACTGGATACTTCCATCGGTGTTTGGCTTCTTCTGGTTCGCCATATGGGGCGCAAGCGCGATCCATATGCAGGCGTCTGGAGCAGCGGATCTTGTGGGAGCCATTAAAAGTGGAGGGGCAGTCATGGCCCTCTGGGAATTTTTGAAGCACCTGCCTTTCAACCTTGGCGCTATCGTTCTTCCAGTTAATATCCTGGTCATCTTGGCGTCTTTCATCACCAATGCGGACGCGACACTCACAAACATTGGCTCAATGTGCGTGAGGAATGTCCCCATTGGCACGGAACCTCCCGCAAACATGAAAGCTGTATGGGGGATATCGGTGGGGATCGTATCCATTGTCATGGCCGCTTTCGGTGGCGGAGCGCAGGGTGTCGATGGCGTCAAAGCGCTGGCTGCGGTGGCCGGCTTTGTGGTACTTTTTATTTTTGCCATTCAGACGGTTGCCTTTGTCAAGGTATTCTTCGTTGATAAAGTGGAAATGGACGTGAGCCCGATTTTCGCAGACGCCGGGAATAAACACGACGTGGAGTCTGGTAAATAGTCGACAAAGGGGGCGGTTCTACCATGAAGATTGTCCTTACCGGGAAAAATTTGACCGTCAAAAAAGTCTGGGATATCGCAGTGAACGGTGTGGAGGTCGAAATCGCTCCCGAGGCCGAGGCCAGGCTCGAGGCAGCCAGGAAGCTGGTGTATGATCTGGCGGAAAAAGACGTTCCCATATACGGCTTTACCACCGGCGTTGGCTGGAACAAGGATCGCAGGATAGCAAAGGAGTTCTTTGAGGACTTCAACCGCAAACTCATCTATTCCCATTCTTTTGCTGTGGCGCCAGAAGCGTCTGACGCTGAGGTCAGGGCAGTGATGGCCATTCGTCTGAACTGCCTTCTGCTGGGGCATACGGGAGTTCAGCTTGACGTAGCGCGCCGCTATGCGGAATTTCTAAACGCTGGAATATGCCCGGTCGTCCCTGAAATGGGTTCTGTCGGCGAGGCGGATTTGACGCAGCTCGCTCATATCGGCCTCGCAATGATCGGAGAGGGTGAAGTCAACTATAAAGGGTATCGGCTTCCCTCTGCGGAGGCACAGAAGAAGGCCGGCTTGGAGCCTGTCGTTCTGGGTCCCAAGGACGCGCTGGCGCTCGTCAGTTCAAGCGCCTATTCCGCAGGTGTGGCAGCTCTGGTGTTCAAAGAAATTGAAGAACTGGCCGACATGGGAGACATAATAACCTCCCTGTCGCTCGAGGGGCTCAACGGGAACACGTCGCCATTGGAGCCGGAGGTGCTGGAGGCAAGGGGGCTGGAGGGCCAGATACAAAGTGCGGCGCGGATGCGCGCCTACCTCGAGGGTAGCGACATCTACGACACGTATCCCGGAAAGCCT
>NC_021038.1:2292873-2313671 GCF_000210715.1 Fretibacterium fastidiosum | reverse complement strand
GGGCGCAGGATAAATTATCTGCGCGTTTCCGTTACCGACCTCTGTAATCTCCGTTGCCGTTACTGTATGCCGGCTGGCGGTGTGAAGAAAATGGCCCATGCAGACATGATGAGCGAGGATGAGACGATAACGGCCATCGAAGCAGCGGTGGGGCTGGGCGTCTTTAAGCTTCGCATAACGGGCGGCGAGCCACTCGTAAAGAAAAACATTCTTTCACTGTGCCGCCGCGCGGCGGCAATTCCGGGTGTCCGCGAATTGTGCCTTACAACCAACGGGACGCTTTTGCCGCACATGGCCGAAGCGCTGAAGGATGTCGGGGTTAGCCGCCTCAACATCAGCCTGGACACTCTGGATCCCCAAAAATACGCGTGGATTACACGCGGCGGAATGCTGTCCGACGTATTAAAAGGACTTGAAGCGGCGAAAAAATCCGGCTTCACTCACACAAAAATAAACGCGGTGCTCATAGGCGGGTTTAATGATGATGAACTTGCAGCCCTGGCGGATTTAACTCGCAGCGAGGACATAGACGTGCGCTTCATTGAGCTTATGCCCATGCCTGCAGCGGTATGCGAATTCGGGCGCGAGGCTTTCATGACTGCCGGTGAGGCCGCCGCACGGTTGCCCCACCTGATCCCACTGCCAGATGAGCCTGGGGAGCTCACATCTCATGTTCGGCTGTACAAGCTCCCACGCGCGCGTGGACGGGTTGGGTTTATCACTCCCATGTCCCACAACTTCTGTGCGTCGTGCGATCGCATCCGCATAACGGCTGATGGGCGCGTTAAGCCGTGTCTGCACTCGCCGCTCGAATTTTCGATACCGAGGCCTCTGACCGCAGAAGCGCGGGGCGGATTGGACAGGGATGAAATGAAGCGCGTTATCATGGAGGCGGTTGCGGCAAAACCTGCGCGGCATGATTTGCAGAAGGACAGGATGAGCGCCGCGGGGCGGACGATGAACGGTATAGGAGGGTGAGATGTGGGCATGGTTGATGCAAATGAAGACTTCACGCATTTTGACGAGCAGGGCCGCGCCCGTATGGTAAACGTCGGGGGTAAAGATGTATCGGAGCGCCGCGCAGTTGCAGCAGGGCGCATTCTTGTCAACGAAAGGACGTTTGAGCTCATTAAAAGTGGGGGCGTTAAGAAGGGCGACGTCCTGACCGTGGCCCAAACAGCCGGCATAATGGCCGCAAAGCGCGCTCCAGATATTATTCCCATGTGCCATCCGCTTCTATTGAACGGCGTTGATCTGTCCCTGACTTTGGACAAGACGCGGCTCTCCGTGGAGGTTCGGGCGGAGATTTCGTGCGAGGGTCGAACTGGCGTGGAAATGGAGGCTCTGACGGCCGTGTCCGTGGCGCTTCTGACCGTTTATGACATGTGCAAGGCCGTCCAGCGCGACATGACTATCACGGATGTGCGTCTGCTCTCCAAGAGCGGTGGTGTGCACGGTGATTTTACGAGAGAAGAGGGAGCGTGCGGCGAGTGAGGTTCACTGCGGCGGTCATCACCGTAAGCGACAAGGGCTACGGGGGCGAACGGACGGACAGGAGCGGCCCCGCGCTGGTCCGTATGCTTTCAGACGACGGGTGGCAGGTGACGTACACAAAGATAATCCCTGATGAACGCGAGGTTATCGAAGCGGAGCTCATGCGCTGTGCCGACGAACTTCGGGTTGGGTTGGTGCTCACGACGGGCGGGACAGGCTTTGCGCCGCGGGACGTCACGCCGGAGGCGACAAAGGCCGTTATAGACAGAGAGGCTCCCGGTATACCCGAGGCGATGCGCTCCGTCAGCATGAAGATTACGCCGATGGGTTGTCTGTCGCGAGCTGCCGCTGGAATACGCGGCAGTACGCTCATAGTGAATCTGCCCGGCAGCGAAAAGGCCGTCTGTGAATGTCTCGAGGCAGTACGGCTCTCGCTACGTCACGGCGTCGAGATACTCGGAGGAAAGACGGCTGAATGCGGACAACCCGTTGCGCGGGTCGTCGCCGTTTGCACAAGCCGGAACAAGGGGACACGGAAATATCCCGTGGACGAGGTAGAACTTCTACCGGAACACGGCATCGCCGGCGACGCCCACGCGGGGCAGGGCCTACGGCAGGTCAGCCTTCTCGGTGCGGAGAGTGTCGCTGCCGTGCAAGAACACGTGAATTTTAAGCTGGAACCCGGAGCGTTTGCCGAAAACATCCTGACGGAGGGAATACGTCTCTTCGATTTGCCCGTTGGCACGAGACTCATGATCGGCACGGCGCTGTGCGAGGTTACGCAGATAGGCAAGGAGTGCCATCAGGACTGTGCGATCCGCAAAGCCACCGGGGACTGCGTGATGCCCAGGGAGGGCGTTTTCGTCAGGGTTCTTGAGGGAGGACGCACGCGGGCGGGCGATACGATCAGGGTGATGACGCCGGGGGACGGTGCAGCTCGAAGTGCACTGGAGGCGAGCAGCGGCGGGGCCTGGAACGGGTCTTCTACCCCCGTTAAAACATAATGCTCACCGTGATCCGCGGAGCTGGCGATCTCGCCACGGGCGTCGCCATGCGTCTGATCCGCGCTCATATGGAGGTCGTCATGTTGGACACAGATCACCCTACAGCCGTACGGCGAACGGTCAGCTTCTGCGAGGCGATCCGCTTGGGGGAGACATCGGTAGAGGATATTCACGCTTTCTGCGCCCCTGACGCCGAACGGGCCCGTGCCATAGCCAGCCAGGGCAACGCAGCGGTCATGGTCTGCCCCGACGGAAGCGTCATAAAAGAACTGGCCCCTGACGCAGTGATTGACGCCATTATCGCCAAGAAAAACTGCGGCACCCGCATTACGGACGCTCCAATTGTCATCGGCGTAGGCCCCGGGTTTACTGTGGGGGCAGACTGTCATGCTGTCGTGGAAACAAAGCGCGGCCACACTCTGGGCAGAGCGTTTTACGAGCCTGGCGCGGCTGCGCTTCCCAACACCGGCGTACCGGGCACTGTTATGGGCTATGCGGCGGAACGGGTGCTGCGGGCCCCCTGCGACGGCGTCATCCTTCCCCGCCGCCAGATAGGCGATCTTGTGCGCGCAGGGGAGGTTGCCGCCGAGGTGGAGGGGAATCCGATGATCTGTGCGATAGATGGAATGCTGCGCGGAATGCTGGCCCCCGGAACGCGCGTAAAAAAAGACATGAAGGCCGGCGATGTCGACCCCAGGGGGGCGACGGCCGACTGCTTCCGCGTATCGGATAAGTCGTTGGCCGTCGGCGGCGGCGTCCTGGAGGCGCTGCTGCACCTTCGCGGCACGTCCTGTTGATGCTATGGCAGTCATGACCGCCGTCGTCGGCGCAGGAGGCAAGAGCTCATACATCGAAAAGCGAGCGGAAGAATCAGCCAGAGCCGGAATGAACGTGTGCATCACGACCACGACCCACATCTATAACATGCCTGACAGGCTGAACAGACCGGGCATGGGGGATGTCGTTTATCGCGGCATACCGGAGGGCGAAAAGCTGGCATATCCAGGCAGAGCGGAGCTCGTGCGGTTGTGCCGTGAGTTCGACGCCGTGTTCGTTGAGGCGGACGGGTCACGCCATCACCCCATTAAGATTCCTGGGGCGCATGAACCAGTCATTCCCCAAGAGGCCGGTGAAATTGTCGTCATCATGGGGTTCCACAGCATTGGCCGCCCCATCGGAGAGGTGTGCCAGCACCTGAGCCTTAGTGACGTTGACAAAATGAGGGCGGAGTTTCCTGGTCTCACCGCCGTCAGCCCGGTGACGACCGCCATGATCGATTTTATTGCGCATACCTATTACCTGGCGCCGCTGTCGACGTCCGAAAAATTCCGTAACGTCCCGATAACGTACGTGCGGAATAATTTTTTGTCGGCCCCCTCCGGCATGCCTGCCCAAGTCGGCAAGCGCGTTGCGCTGATTCTCATGACATCTGGCTTCTCTCAGCGTTTCGGCGGCCCTTGCAGCGCGAAGGCGCTCTGCGTTCCCGCATCCAACGGGAATAAACTTCTTTATCCCTTCTTGGGAAAGGAACTCTTTCGCCACGGGCTGGCGTCGCTCATTGGCGCAGGAGACAGCTTGCTGAAGGAAAACGGGATCGAATCCATGATTTTTTTGACGGAGGGGAACGGCCTCGAGGAACGTTTAAGCAGTGACGAGCGCGATAACGTCAAACTCGTCCCCAACCCGGAGCGTTCCGAGGGCGTCGCTGGCTCCATCCGATGGGGGACAGCAGCGGCGCAAGCGACGGGGTGCGACGCCGTGCTCTTTATGGCAGGGGATCAGCCAAACTTCCCTGCGGCGGACACAGCAAGGTTGGTGCGGGAGTTTCTTTGTTCCGGCAGACCCTTTGGGTGCGCTTTTTCGGACCATCCTGCCAACCCTGGAATCTTTGCAAGGGTGTGCTACAATGACCTCATGCGATTGTCTGGAGATGCGGGGGCGATGAGGTTGATAAAGAAACGCCCATGGATGGCATATTACTATGTCGTAAGCCCGGAGAAACTCCTTGACGTTGACAGACCGGACGACCTGCGGCATTTAATTTTGAACGGGGAACTACCTCCCCCAAACCCTCTTTAGCCTACTTTTTAGGAGATTGAGCTCATGAAGCTGCTGAAAACAGAGGATGCCGTTGGTCAGGTTCTCTGCCATGACGTCACTCAGATCATACCGGGCCTCTTTAAAGGGCCGGTGTTCCGCAAGGGCCATATCATCCGTGAGGAGGACATTCCCGTACTGCTGGACGTGGGCAAGGAGAATATTTACATCTGGGAGATGGACGAGGGCATGATGCACGAGAACGAGGCTGCGGAGGTTCTCTACGACATCTGCCGGGGCAGGTATATGCACCAGGGGGAAATAAGCGAAGGGAAGATAGAAGCCATAGCCGATATCGACGGGCTCCTCAAGGTGGATAAAAAACGCCTGAATATCGTGAACTCCCAGGGCGAGATGATGATCGCAGCACGTCACGGAAACTTCCCTGTGAAGGCCGGCGACAAGTTGGCGGGCATGAGGATCATTCCCCTGGTCATCGAGCGTGCGAAGATGGGGAAAGCGCGGCGGGAAGCGGGAGGCGCAATTCTCAACGTTTTGCCGTTCACTGCGAAGAGAGTCGGCATTGTTACGACAGGAAGCGAGATTTATAACCACCGGATAGAGGACAAATTCACGCCGGTCGTTATACAAAAGGTCGAGGAATATGGAGGAATCGTCATAGGCCAGCGGCTTTCGGGCGACGATGTGGACGCAGAGACCGGCTTTATTCGCGAATTCCTGGAGGCCGGCGCGGACATGGTGCTCTGCACCGGGGGGATGAGCGTGGATCCGGACGACAGGACCCCTTTGGCGATCCGCACCGCTTCGGATCACGTGATTTCGTACGGAGCGCCAGTGCTGCCGGGAGCCATGTTCATGCTGGCCTATAAGGGGAACGTCCCCATCGTAGGGCTGCCTGGCTGTGTGATGTACGCAAAACGCACGATTTTCGATCTGATTCTGCCACGCCTCATGGCCAATGACCCTGTGACGAGTGATGAGATAGATTCTCTCGGCGAGGGTGGTCTTTGCCTGGGCTGCAGTGTCTGCGTCTTCCCGAATTGCGGATTTGGAAAGTAAATGCTGAACGCCGGGACCATGGGATTTTTTGAAGCTCTGGACGAACTCAATTCCAACGCAGAAAACGTGGCCTTTACGGTGATCGAGGGCGAGGGATACGGCGAGAAGGCCCTGTTCTCAGGGGGGGCGGCGAAATATTTTTCCAATGACGACGGCTTTTTGACAGCCCATGCGGCGGACCTTACGGCGTGCCGCGAAACGGGCGTCTTTGACCTGGCCGGCTCGTCGGTCTACGGGGAGCTGATAGGACACGAAAAGGAGTTGATCGTCTGCGGGGCGGGACATGTGTCCATGCCAGTCATACGTATTGGGAAGATGCTGAACTTCCGCACAACCGTTATCGACGACCGCGCCCAATTTGCGAAAAATGCTGAGGCCGCAGGGGCCGATTCAGTGCTCTGCTCGCCATTTCATGAGGCTCTGGAGAAGATACGGGGCGGACAGGACTCGTATTTTGTGATTGTCACTCGTGGTCACCAGTGTGACGGCGAGTGTCTGCGCGCCATCCTTGAAAAGCCTTACGCCTACCTCGGCATGATGGGTTCAAACCGAAGGGTGCAGATTGTGAAGGAGGCGCTCGCCAGGGAAGGCCGCGACGTGACAGGCCTGCACGCGCCTATAGGCCTCGCCATCCATGCCGAAACACCTGAGGAGATAGCCGTTTCCATTATGGCAGAGATCATCCAAGTCAAGAACGAAAAAAAGAACGTGACGTACCCGCCAAACATCCTGCGGGACATTCTGGGGAAGGTTCACAACCCCTTGCCGGACCCAAAGGCGCTGTGCACCATTGTGATGAAGAACGGTGCCGCCCCAAGGGACGTTGGCGCCAAGATGCTCTGTAACGTCGAGGGAAAAACCGTTGGAACCATTGGCGGCGGCTGCACGGAGGCCTGGGTAACTCAGTGCGCAACAGCGATGCTTGAAGAGAATGACCCTGAGCCCGTTTTAGTCCATGCGGACCTGACGGCGGACGAAGCCGCGCGGGAAGGCGAGGTCTGCGGCGGCACGCTCGACGTGTGGGTGGAAGCCGTTTAAGGCCCGGTTCGGCTACCTCAAAGGACTGGTTGAAAGGAGGCGAGGCAATGAAATTCAGCTGAGAAAAGCGCGTGAATCAAGGCTCAAAGGACTTTATGAAATTATGAAAGACTGGGTGAAACAAATGAATTTCAAAACACTGACGGCGGTATTTCTGCTGCTCACGAGCACTCTTGCAGCGACTAAGGCCAGCGCGGCGGAGAGTGGAGCGAAGACGGAGCTTATCGTCTTCGCTGCCGCTTCAATGACCGAGACGATGACAAAGATTAAAGAATTCTACGAGGCCATGCACCCTGACGTGAACCTCGTCTACAATTTTGACTCGTCCGGAACGCTCAAGACCCAGATTCAAGAAGGCGCAGCCTGCGATATCTTCATTTCCGCCGCCCCGAAGCAGATGAACCAACTGGACGCCGCCGCAGGGAAGGAGGCCAACCCCGACGGCCTTGACTTCGTTGCGGATGGGACGCGGTTCAACCTGCTGGAGAACAAAGTGACGCTGGCCGTGCCAGAGGGAAATCCCAAAAACATCACGAGTTTTGAACAGCTGGCGAAGCTCCTGACCGACGGCAACGTCCTGCTTGCCATGGGCAACAGCGACGTCCCGGTTGGACAGTACACGCAGAAGATCCTGGCCCACTTCAAGCTGGACGAGGCTAAGCTGGCCTCGGATGGCAAAATCACCTACGGCACCAACGTGAAAGAGGTCACGACACAGGTGGCAGAAGGCAGCGTGGACTGCGGCGTCATCTATGCCACGGACGCTTTCAGCGCCGGCCTGACCGTTGTGGACAGCGCCACGCCTGAAATGTGCGGTCAGGTCATTTATCCGGCTGCGATCATGAAGAACAGCCGTCATATGGACGCGGCAAAGGACTTCCTGAAGTATCTGACCGGCGATGCAGCCTCCTCCGTATTTACAGGCGTAGGGTTCACGACGATTCAAAATTCGTAAGCCGGCATGGACTGGTTCCCGCTCTGGAACTCGCTGTGCATAGCCGCCATAAGCAGCGTCCTCGTATTCTTCTCCGGAATATTTGCCGCGTATTACACAGCGCGGCTGCCCAAGACGGTGAAGGGTTTCCTGGACGTCGCGCTGACGTTGCCCCTCGTCCTGCCGCCCACCGTCTGCGGCTATTTCCTCATTTTGATATTTGGGGTAAGGCGCCCGCTGGGGCGGTTTCTGCTGCAGTACGGGATTAAATTTGTCATGACGTGGTACGGCGGTGTGCTGGCTGCGACGGTTGTGGCCTTTCCGTTGATGTACCGGACGGCTCGGGGCGCCTTTGAGAGCTTCGACATGAACCTGGCCTATTCGGGCCAGACTCTTGGCTTGTCCGATACCTACATCTTCTGGCGCATCCGTATGCCGGCCTGCCGGCAGGGAATAATAGCCGGCTCCGTGCTGGCCTTTGCCAGAGCGCTGGGCGAATACGGAGCCACAAGCATGCTCATCGGCTACACGCCTGGCCGGACGGCCACTATCTCAACCACGGTGTACCAGCTCTGGCGGACAAACGACGAACGGGGCGCGCTGATATGGGTACTGATCAATCTGGCTATCAGCGCCGTCGTGCTTTTGGCCGTCAATATGCTTGAGGATCGGCAGAGACGGGTAGCCTGGTGCGGGGGCGCTTCGCGCTCCCGCACCAGGCAAATATGAAAGCGCGTGAGGAAGAGGAGTAGCGACGTGAGTCTTCTAGTTGATATTGAAAAAGAACTGGACGGTTTTCACCTGAAATCATCCTTTGAGAGCGGGGACGAGATCGTTGGGCTTCTGGGCGCGTCCGGCTCTGGCAAGAGCATGACGCTCAAGTGCATCGCCGGCATAGAAAAACCCGACAAGGGCCTCATTGTTCTGGATGAAACGGTTCTGTTCAACTCTGAATTGCGGATCAACCTTCCGCCGCAAAAGAGGCGGGTTGGCTATTTGTTTCAAAATTATGCACTGTTCCCCAATATGACCGTGCGTCAGAATGTGCTTTGCGGTCTGCGCTGGGAGCGGGACAGAAAAAAGCGTGAGGAGAAAGCGGCAGAGGCTCTCGATATGCTTCAGTTGACGAGTCTGGCAGGTCGCCGTCCCAGCCAGTTGTCCGGGGGCCAGGCGCAGCGGGTTGCGTTGGCGCGCATTCTTGTCAACCGACCCAAGCTTCTCATGCTGGACGAACCGTTCTCAGCGCTGGACAGTTACCTGCGGCTGAGGCTTGAGATACAGCTGCGGGATGTGCTGAAGGGTTACGGCCGCGGCGTCCTTATGGTAACTCACGACAGGAACGAAGTATCCAGAATGTGTTCCCGCGTTGCCGTGATTGACGACGGGAGGCTGTTGGCAATGAAGGACACGAAGGACTTCTTTGCGGACCCGGGGAGCGTACCGGCTGCCGTCTTATCCGGATGCAAGAACGTGGCGCCGGCCTGCCGGGTTGGAGAGCGCGAGGTCGAAGTTCCGGACTGGGGAGTCCGCTTCACGACGGAGGCTCCTGTGCGCGACGGCCTTACCGCTGTGGGAATCCGCGCGCACTACTTCAGCGCCGACTGCATGGAAAACAGGCGCAGGGTGCGCTTTACAGGCGAAATGGAGGAGCCCTTCGAGTGGGTTTTGGAGTTTCGTTTTGAGGGACAGTCTCCTGACAGCGAACCCCTGTGGCAGCGTCTGCCTAAGGACAGAAGACCAGGCTTTCTTCCCCATGCGTTGGGGGTGGCACCGCGCGACGTGCTGCTGCTTTACGATGGAACTGGCCTTCGCGAATGAGCGTTCAGAGCCATGCTTTGACGCCTGCCTCCTTCAAAAATCGCCGCAACCGTCGCCCGCCCCTCACGCGCTTCAGTGCCTTTCGCACCATGACAGCTTCTCGCCTGTAGAATGACGTTATCGCAAGAACAACGATACCACCCCTCCAGGCGTCTTGCAAATTATTTCACTTGTCTTTATAATACAATAGCTGATTGCCAGTCTTGTGTCGCGCTGAGAACGGCGCGTGGATCTGGCGTTCTTTTCATCTGTTTCCGTCTTGTCTCATTTACTTAAGGGGGGGCTTCTATGAGATATACGGACGTTGACGTTTCACGCATTCGGGACATTCTGCTGCGCCACACGGCTGACCAGACGAACCTGATACCCATCATGCAGGGGGTACAGGCGCTCTACAACTACCTTCCGCGTCCGGCGTTGGAGATGATCGCGGACTACCTGCACGTCAGCATCTCCAAGGTCTACGGCGTCGCAACCTTCTACGAGAACTTCTCCCTGAACGCGAAGGGGAAGCACATCATCCGCTGTTGCGACGGGACGGCCTGCCACGTCCGGAAGGGCGCCACGATCTTGGGGGCGATCCGGAAGGAGCTGGGCCTGACTGCGGCGCAGAGCACGACGGACGACATGCTCTTCACGGTGGAGATCGTCTCCTGCCTTGGAGCCTGCGGGCTGGGGCCCGTGGTGGTGGTGGACGACGAGGTCCACCCCACGATGACGGTGGACAAGGCCAGGGAGCTTCTGGAGTCCATTCGGGGGAAGGAGGCGAGGGCGGGATGACGCGCATCGCGAGCGTCCGGGAGCTGAAGGAGCGGCAGGCCGCTGCGGAAAGGGGCCTGGCCCTTCAGGACAAGAAGGTCGTCGTCTGCTGCGGGACGGGCTGCGTGGCCGGAGGGTCCCTCAAGATCTACGACCGTCTGAGAGAGCTCTGCGAGGGAGCGGGGCTGAGCGTTTCCGTGGAACTGGGGCTCGAGCCGGGGCACCGGGACCTTGGCATGAAGAAGAGCGGCTGCATCGGCTTCTGCGAGATGGGGCCCCTCCTACACATTCAGCCGCTCGACGTGCTCTACACGAGGGTTAGCCTGGAGGACTGCCAGGAGATCTTCGAGCGCTCTCTGAAGGGCAACGAGGTGGTGGAGCGCCTGCTCTACCGCGCGGAGGGCGGCACCTGCCGCACGGAGGACGAGATCCCCTTCTACAGGCTGCAGACCCACAACGTGCTAGAGTTCTGCGGAAAGATCGACGCGGTGGACCTGAACGAGTACATCGCGAGGGGAGGCTACGCGGCGCTGGGCAAGGCGCTCCACGACATGACGCCCGAGGCGGTCTGCGACGAGATCGACCGCAGCGGCCTCCGGGGCCGCGGCGGGGCCGGATTCCCCACCGGGAAGAAGTGGAAGTCCGTCCTCCGTCAGAAGGCTCCCAAGCACTACGTCGTCTGCAACGGCGACGAGGGGGACCCGGGAGCCTTCATGGACTGCTCCATCATGGAGGGGGCCCCTTACCGGATGATCGAGGGCATGACCATCGCCGCCTACGCCGCCCGATCCGACGAGGGGTACATCTACGTGCGGGCCGAGTACCCTCTGGCGGTGAAGCGCCTGCGGACCGCCATCGAACGGGCCACGGAGGCGGGGCTCCTGGGCGACGGCATCCTGGGAACGGACTTCAGCTTCAAGCTGCACATCAACCAGGGAGCGGGGGCCTTCGTCTGCGGCGAGGGTTCCGCACTGACTTCCTCCATCGAGGGCAACCGCGGCATGCCCCGCGTGAAGCCGCCCCGCACGGTGGAGCAGGGCCTGTTCGGGAAGCCCACGGTGCTCAACAACGTGGAGACCTACGCCAACGTCCCGAAGATCGTTCAGGAGGGCGCGGACTGGTTCCGGGGCATCGGCACGGAGGGCTCCCCCGGCACCAAGGCCTTCGCCCTCACCGGAAACGTGGTGAACACCGGCCTGATCGAGGTCCCCATGGGGACCACCCTCCGGAAGATCATCTTCGACATCGGCGGCGGCATCCGAAACGGCAAGAAGTTCAAGGCCGTGCAGATCGGCGGCCCTTCAGGAGGATGCCTGTGCCTCGACGAGCACCTCGACCTGCCCCTCGACTTCGACAGCCTGCAGCGGATCGGGGCCATGATCGGGTCGGGCGGCCTCGTGGTCATGGACGAGGACACCTGCATGGTGGAGGTGGCGCGCTTCTTCATGAACTTCACCCAGCGGGAGAGCTGCGGCAAGTGCGTGCCCTGCCGCGAGGGCACCAAGCGGATGCTTGAGATCGTGGAACGGATCGTGGGGGGCCAGGGCCGGCCGGAGGACCTGGACCTGCTGGAGGAGCTGGCGGACACCGTGAAGAACACGGCCCTGTGCGGGCTGGGCAAGACTGCGGCCAACCCGGTGACCTCCACCCTGCGCTACTTCCGGGACGAGTACGAGGCCCACGTGTCGGAGAAGCGCTGTCCGGCCAAAGTCTGCCAGAAGATGAAGCGCTTCGAGATCGACGCGGCGCAGTGCAGGGGCTGCACGAAATGCGCCCGGAGCTGTCCGGTCGGCGCCATCAGCGGCGTGGTGAAGGCCCCGCACCTCATCGATGACGGCAAGTGCATCCGATGCGGCGCCTGCATGGAAAACTGTCCCTTCGGGGCGATTCGGGAGGCGTGGTAAATGGGGACGATGATCATCAACGGACGGCCGGTGGAGTTCACCGACGAGAAGAACGTCCTGGCCGTCATCCACAAGGCCGGCATCGACATGCCGACGCTCTGCTACTACAGCGAGCTGTCCACCTACGGCGCCTGCAGGATGTGCGTGGTGGAGGACGCGCGGGGGAAGATCGACTCCTCCTGCTCCATGGAGCCGAGGGACGGGCTTGAGATCCGCACCAACACCGCCCGCCTGCTGCGCTACCGCAGGATGATCCTCGAGCTCCTGCTGGCGGCCCACGAGTGCGACTGCACGGTCTGTTCCAAGAGCGGTTCCTGCCGCCTCCAGATGCTGGCCCACCGCTACGGCGTGAAGCGCGTTCGCTTCGAGGACACGCGGGAGCGCCTGCCCCAGGACGAGTCCTCCTACGCGATCGTCCGCAATCCCAACAAGTGCATCCTGTGCGGCGACTGCGTGCGCGTGTGTCGCGAGATCCAGGGCATGGGGATACTGGACTTCGTCAACCGAGGCTCCGAGGCGCGGGTCCGTCCGGCCTTCAACGAGCCCATGATCCACACCCGGTGCATCAGCTGCGGCCAGTGCGCGGCGGTGTGCCCCACCAACGCCATCCGCGTCAGGCGGCACATCGACGACGTGTGGAAGGCCATCTTCGACCCCAAAAAGCGCGTCGTCGCCCAGATCGCGCCCGCCGTCCGCGTGGCGCTTGGGGAGCGCTTCGGCCTCGAACCCGGCGTCAACAGCATCGGCAAGGTCGTGGCCGCCCTGCGAACCCTCGGCTTCGACCACGTGACGGACACGACCCTCGGCGCGGACTTCACCGTCATGGAGGAGGCGGCGGAGCTGATGCAGCGGCTCGAGGACGGCGGGCCCTTCCCCATGTTCACCTCCTGCTGCCCCGCATGGGTGAAATACTGCGAGAACTGCGCTCCGGACCTCCTGAAGCACCTCTCCACCTGTCGCTCCCCCATGCAGATGTTCTCCCCGGTGATCAAGGCGTACTACGCCCAGGCGGAGGCGGACGGGCGGGAGACCTGCAGCGTGGCGATCATGCCCTGCGCGGCCAAGAAGATGGAGGCCGCGCGGGAGGAGTTTCGGACGAACGGCGTTCCGGACACGGACTACGTCCTGACCACTCAGGAGCTCATCGAGATGATCGAGGAGGCCGGCATCGACTTCGACGCGCTGGTGGATCTGGCCCCGGACATGCCCCTCGGCCTGGGCTCCGGCGCAGGCGTGATCTTCGGCACATCGGGCGGCGTGGCGGAGGCGGTGGTCCGCCGCTGTCTGAACAGCAACAAGCAGTACCTGTCCTCGGAGAAGATCGAGATGACCTCCATCCGCGGCTTCGACAACGTGAAGGAGGCCACCTTGACGCTCGCGGGCCAGGAGATTCGCATCGCCGTGGTGCACGGCATGAAGGACGCCCAGCAGCTCATCGCGGAGATCTTCGACGGCAGCCGAAGCTACCACCTGGTGGAGGTCATGTCCTGCAAGGGCGGCTGCGTCGGCGGCGCGGGCCAGCCCTACGGCCTGACCCCCGTGAAGCGGGAGCGCGCCTCGGGACTCTACAGCGCGGACAAGATGTCCGGCATCCGGAGCAGCGACGAGAACCCCATCATCACCTACCTCTACGAGAACGTCGTCAAGGGCCGCTCGCACGAGATGCTGCACGTACACCACAAAGTCCCCGAAGGGGAGCACGCCTGACGCGCGACGGGCCCGCGGCAACAGCCGTGGGCCCGTCTTTTCTACAGCTTGATCGTCCGCATCCTCGCGCCGAAGTGTTCGAGGTACTTCTTCAGGTCCTGCCACGACAGCCACACCGTCGCCGTGTTCTCGTTGGGGTGGACGCCCAGCCGCGGCTCCGTCGTCAAGCTGCGCTCCACGGCCACCTCCACGGCGTGCTCCTGGTCGTTCATCATCCCAAGGGGCGTGACGGACCCCTTGGAGAGCCCCAGGTACTTCGCCAGCCGCTCCTCGGAGGCAAAGCTGAGCTTCCCCGCGTCCAACTGCTCTCCGATGGACTTGAGGTCCGCGTGCCGGTCCGACGGCAGCAGCACCAGAAAGTGCTTCTTCCCCTTCTGGTCCCGCAGGAACAGGTTCTTCACCACCATCCCCTTCCCGGTCAGCCCCAGGGCCTCCATCTCCTCGATGGTGAAGACCGGCTCGTGCTCGTCCACCTCAAAGGACAGGCCCAGTTCCCTCAGCGCCGCGTAAACGTCGTCCCTCGCACCCAAAGCAAACATGCCCCTCTCCAAAATAAGATCGCCCGACGGAGCGCCCTCCGCAGGGCGCGTCTCCTTCCGCTATTTTACCATTGCGCCTCCGACCGCAGGTTCTGAGGCAGGCGACGGTTGGGATATAATGAACAGGTGGAGCAGCGCGCCCAGGACCCAACGCGGCCGGAGGGCGCGGCGATCGGTGCGGGGAGGTTCAAACGTTCAAATGGAAAAGGACCCTATGGAAGATGATCTCTTTGCGGAGCCGTCCGGGGACGGTGGAAACGAGGCGCCGGACCTGGAGGCCCTCCTTGCGGCCGCCGGAGGCGGGGACGCGGGCGCCCAGTACCGCCTCGGCAGGATGTTCTCGAACGGCCGGGGCGTGGCGCAGGACGCGGCGGAGGCCGCGCGCTGGTATCGCGCGGCGGCAGAACAGGGCGAGCCGAACGCTCAGCTCTGCCTCGGCGTCCTGTACGAGAACGGCCAGGGCGTAGGGCGGGACGTGGCGGAGGCCGCGCGCTGGTATCGCGCGGCGGCGGAAGGGGGCAGCGCAAGGGCCCAGTTCTACCTCGCGGACATGTACGTCTACGGCTGCGGCGTCGCGCCAGACGAGGAGCAGGCGGCGCGGTGGTACCGGGCCTCTGCGGAGGGGGGCTTCATGGCGGCCCAGTGCCGCCTCGGCTGGATGTCCGCCCACGGGCGTGGGGCGCCGCAGGACGACCGCGAGGCGGTGCGGTGGTGGCGCCTGGCCTCGGAGCAGGGCGATCCGGAGGCCACCTTGTGCTTCAGCGCCATGTGCGCGTCCGGGCGTGGCATAGACCAAGACGGAGGCCTGCCGCAGTGCGGGGCCGGAACGGAGGAAGGGTCATGGTGAGAAGAGAAAGGACCATGGAGGCTAGCGGGCTTGGAGGAGGACAGGGTCCCGCCTGGGTGCACCACGTCCTGTCGAAGGACGAGCTGATGGGGCACGGACGGCTCTACGCGCGCATCGTCCTACCGCCGAAGTCAAGCATCGGCTGGCATCAGCACGTGGGCGAGACGGAGCCCTTCTACATCCTGAAAGGAGAGGGCGACTTCATCGACAACGACCGGAGCGTCACGAGGGTGCGCGCCGGAGACGTCTGCCTCATCCAGGCCGGCCACTGGCACAGCATCGAGAACAACTCCGACTCGGACCTGGAGTTCATGGCCCTCATCTACAACGAGACGGGGCGGGACGCGCCCTGAGGGGCCCTACGCCTCCTCCGCACTCAGCACCTCGCCCCGCTCCACCAGCCGGGTGGCCTCCAGGCGCGCGTGGCCGTAGTAGAGCGCGGCCAGGATGCTGCTCACCATCCAGCCGGCGGGGTAACTCATCCCCATGCTCAGGGGCGTGTTGCTGACGTACCGGGACACGACGAAGAGGTAGCACTGGCGGAACACGACGAAGGAGAAGATCATCATCACCATGGGGACCTTGCTGTTGCCGGCCCCCCGCAGCGCTCCCGTGTACACCTGACTGACGCAGCAGAGCACGTAGAAGGGCGTCAGGAAGTGCAGGAACATCGCGCCGAACTCCACCACCCGCGGCTCCGGGTTGAAGACGGCCACCAGCTGAGGCGCCAGGGCCACGACCAGGGTGGAGGCCGCCAGCGTCACGGCGACGGCGCAGAGGAGCGCCGTGCGCACCCCCCGGCGGGCCCGGTCCGCCAGACCGCGCCCCAGGTTCTGCCCCACGAAGGTGGTGGCGGCCAGCCCCAGCGACTGCATGGGCAGGAAGATCAGCTGGTCGATCTTGTGGTAGGCCGTCCAGCCCCCCATGCAGTACTTGCCGAACTGGTTGATGTAGGACTGGACGAAGACGTTGGAGAAGGAAACGATGCCGATCTGCACCGCCGCGGGCACCCCCACCCGGACGATCTTCCACAGGAGCTTCAGATCGACCCTGAGGTCCCGCAGCGTGAGCTTCACGCTCATGTCCGTGCGCAGGAGGAGGGAGAAGGCCAGCAGGGCCGATATCCCCTGGGAGACGACGGTGGCGTAGGCCACGCCCCGCACGCCCAGGCCGAAGACGATGACGAGGACCAGGTCCAGCACGACGTTGACGAAGGCCGCCGCGACGAGGTAGTAGAAGGGGCGCCTGGAGTCCCCCACCGCGCGCAGGATCCCCGCCCCCATGTTGTAGAACAGGAGCCCCGCGATGTAGGAGAAGTAGACGTCCAGGTAGGCCATGGACTCCGGAAGGACGTCCTCGGGCGTCCTCATAAAGCGCAGCATGAGGGGCGTCATGGCCTTGCCCACGATCGTGAAGACGACGCTGAGGACGGCGGTCATCACCACGGCGGTCTGGACGGCGTCGTGGACCCGCTGGCGGTTTCCCGCGCCGTAGTACTGCGAGATGACGACGCCCGCGCCGCTGGAGAAACCCATGAAGGTGCCGATAAGCATGTTGATGACGGGCGTCACGGTCCCCACGGCGGAGAAGGCCTCGTCGCCCACGTAGTTCCCCACCACCCACGTGTCCGCCATGTTGTAGAGCTGCTGAAAGACGTTCCCCGCCAAAAAGGGCAGCGAAAAATAGAAGATGTGCCGGAACACGTCCCCCCGCGTCATGTCCGCGCCGCCCCCGCGCTGCGCCGCTCCCCGGACGCCGCTCACCGCCCTGCTCCGTCCCTCATCGCAAATCCCTCCGACAGCCGTTTCCTTCATTATTATTATGATACCCGCCGCGGCGAACCGCCGAAGCCGCAGAGCGAACTCCAGGCCCTGTCGCCTCATACCAATTCGCGTTTAATAGATTGCCTCCCCTGAAAGGGGAGGTGGCCCGAAGGGCCAGAGGGGTTGTTTTTCACGCTCGACAACACCCCCCAGCCCCTGTAGGGCAGCCCCCCTTGCAGGGGGGCCAACCCCTCAGTCTCGCCCCGTTGGGGCTCGCCAGCCCCCCTTACAGGAGGGCCAAAAGCCTGCCTTGCCTCCTCTGAAAGGGGAGGTGGTCCGAAGGACCGGAGGGGTTGCTTCATCAGGGGGGGCCAAGAGCACTAAGCATTTCTTTTAGCGCGATTTGGTATCAGCCCTCCCCTGCGCCTCACTCGTCCTCCCCAAGGATCTCCTTCAGCACCTTGAGGAGCTGCTGCATGTCCTCCAGCGAGCCCACCGTGATGCGGTTGTACTGCGCGAGGGCGGGGTGATCGAAGTGGCGCACCAGGACGCCCTTCTCGCGCAGCTTCAGGTAGAGCGCCCTGCCGTCCACCCGCGGATGCCGGGCCAGCAGGAAGTTCGCGACGGAGTCCGTGAGGTCGAAGCCCAGGAGGGCGAGCCCGTCCGCGGCGAAGCGGCGGCTCTCGCGGATGAGGCGGCAGTTGTTCGTCGTGTACTCCACGTCCGACAGGGCTCCCAGCCCCGCGGCCATGGTCACACGGTCGATGCTGCAGAGGTTGATGGAGTCCTTCACCCTGCGGAGGTCCTCGATCAGGTCCGGGTTGCCGACGCAGAAGCCCAGCCGCGCCCCCGCCAGGGACCAGGACTTGGAGAAGGTTCGGGTCACCAGCAGGTTCCCGTACCGATGGATCAGCGGCAGGCAGCTGGTGGCGCCGAAGCCCACGTAGGCCTCGTCGATGACGACGACGTTGTCCGGGGTGCGCCGCACGATGCCCTCCAGGTCCGGGATGGGCATGGCCAGGCCGGTGGGGTCGTTGGGGTTCGCGATGAAGAGGGTGCGGCCCAGGGCCATGTACTCCTCCGCGCGGATGGTGAAGTCCTCCTCCAGCGGAATCTCCTTGAAGGGGACGCCGTTCAGCTCGGCCAGCACCCTGTAGAGCCCGCAGGTGACCTCGGGGAAGGCGGCGGGGTGGTAGCGGTCGCAGAAGGCCATGAAGGCGAGGTTCAGGATCGCGGCGGACCCGCCCGCCACCAGCACCTCCTCCGGCGCCACGTCACACAGCTCCGCGATGCGGGTCGTCAGCCCCGTACAGTCCGGGTCCGGGTAGAGGTTCAGCAGGTTCGAGGCCTCGGAGGCGTACTCCACGGCCCTGGGGGATGGGGGGAAAGGCGACTCGTTCGCATTGAGCTTAAGGTATTTTCGATCCCGCGGCTGTTCGCCCGGAACGTAGGGCATGAGGCTCTTATACTTCGCGCTGAAAAAACGGCTCATGGAACAGGCCCCTTTCCTGGTATCGAACGAAGCAGGCGAACGGCCCCGCCTGCCGCTTCCCTGAAGGTCCAAGACGACACCGTTATTTTACCCGAAAAGGACGCAGTTTTCAGCCTTCCTGCACCCCGAAGCGGAAGAAGCGGAGCGGGAGGCCGTTCGCGGACACATCAGGCGCTGCGGGGACGTTGTTTGACAACGACAGCCTTTATCGGTACAATTTTGCCGCGGCTTTCGCTCAAGGCTGGAATTGCGGCGGCTCCCTGCGCAGGGAGGGCCGCGCCGCATTATCTTGATTTGGGAGGGGGCGCGGCTCGTTGTCGCCAAAAGGGGTTCATTTCATCGTGGAGGCTTCCGGATGTGACGAGACCATCACGAACGTCGTCCGTCTTCAGGACATCCTGGTGGAGGCCGCCAGACGGGCTCACGCTCAGGTCTGGTCCGTATCGTTCAACCGCTTTCCCCCGAACGGGGTGAGCGGCGTCGTGGTCATCAGCGAATCGCACCTCTCCGTACACACGTGGCCGGAGGCCAACTACATGGCGCTCGACATCTACACCTGCGGCGCCAGGACGGAGCCCATGGTGGCCGTGGAGTTCGTGCTGGCTCAGGTACACGCGCGGCACACGCACATCACGGAGATCACCCGCGGGCTGGACGACGACGACCGAATCTACTACCACTCCTTCATCACCTGGGAGGAGGACCTCAACGGCAGGAAGGCCGCGGAGGAGGGCTCCGCCGGTCAACCGAAGGCGTAGTCGTCGGGGAGCCGGTCGTCGGCTCCCCGCTTTTTTGCCGCTTTTGCGCTCATGGAGCTTATGGAAAGGGTGATCGCTTCTGGACAGGGACGGGACGCCGCTCAACGAGACGGAGCTGTTCCGGGGCATGGACGCGGCGGAGGTCCAAACGGCCCTGGAGGCCCTCTGCGCGCACGAGCGCCGCTACGCCAGGGGAGAAACCCTGCTGCGCGCCGGAGAGACGACGGACAGCATGGGGCTGGTGCTGGAGGGCAGCGTCACGATCAAGAGCGACGACGTCTGGGGGAACCGGACGATCCTCAGCCACGTCGGGCCGGGACAATTCTTCGCCGAGACCTATGCGTTCCTGAAGGGGTCCGTGCTCCTGGTGGACGTCTGCGCCAATGAGGACTGCCGCGTCCTGTTCTTTCGGCTTGACGGGCTCCAGGCCCCGTCGGGACATGCCGCCCCATGGCAGCTCCGGCTGTTGAGCAACCTCCTCACGATCTCCTCGCGCAAGAACCTCGCCCTGTCGGGCAGGAGCTTCCACACGTCGCCCAAGACCATCCGCGGCAAGGTCCTCGCCTACCTGCACTCCGTCTCCATCCAACGGCGCAGCGGGGAGTTCGACCTCCCCTTCGACCGCCAGCAGCTGGCCGATTACCTGAGCGTCGAACGGACGGCGCTCTCCAAGGAGCTGGGGAAGATGCGCGACGCGGGGTTGATCGCGTTCCACAGGAACCACTTCGTCCTCCTGTCCGGGGACGCCGGACCGAACCGGCCTTGAGGCAAAACGGCGCCAGACGCAGGCCCTGTGCCCGGCGCCAAAAGGGGCCGACCCGCCGCTACTGCACCGCGACCTCCGGATTCTTCTCGCCGAAGCGCTCCAGCAAAAGCGCGCCGATCTCCTCGCGGCTCTTGCCGAGCTTCTCCTGCTGCCGGATCGTCTTGTACGCCTGAAACAGCGTGGACGGCCCGATCTCCGAGCTGAAGAACCCAATCCCCTGATTCCACGCCAACAGCTCAAACACGTCGCCCAACGCCGCGGAATCGACCCCCTGCGCGTAGGCCTTGACCAGCTCCCGGCACGCCTGACGCATCCTCCCGGCGCCGACCGCGTTCGCCAGCGACAGGAGGAGCCGCGTCTCGTAGGGAAGCGTTCGCTTCGCGTCGTTCCACGTCAGGTCCCAAAAGTTCACCGCAACCCGGCCCAGCTCCTCGTCGATCAGCGGAAAGTTCGTCAGCGCCGCGGGGCGCATGGGGATCGTCCCATCCTCCCCGCGCACCTCGACGCGATAGAACCAGGCGTGAAACTCGTTCTCCGTCGCCCGCTCCGTGTGGTGCTCAAACCCCAGCTGTTCCATCACCGCGTAGAGCGGGATGGGCTCGAAGGTCTGGACGACCTCCAGCCCCGCCCCCACCGGAAGCTCCATCGCCTGCTTCTTCAGGCCGGGGAAGAAGTTTCCGGCCACTCCCCTCACGTCGATCCGCCTGAAGCCCGTCCTCTTGTCCTTCCAGTCCGCAAAGCTCATTTTTAGGTCCTCCCGTCCGGCCCCGCGGGGAGCCGACAAATTTTTCACGACGGGGACAGTGTACCCCACGTCCAACGTTCTTTGTGTTGTCGTAACCACTTCTGATACCAATT
>NC_021038.1:2287644-2292481 GCF_000210715.1 Fretibacterium fastidiosum | reverse complement strand
GAACCACCTCCCCTGTCAGGGGAGGCAATCCGTATTAAACGCGAATTGGTATAAAACCAGCCGACAAAAAAAGGACCGCCTGACGGCGGTCCCCGCTTCTTCCGTTCCGTGCGGACTCAGGCGTCCTCGGCGTCCTCCTGCTGTGCCGCGCCGGCCTTTGCGTTCGCCCCCTTGACGCTGCGCTCGTTGGCCTGAATCTCGTCGCGGATGGCGTGGGGGTCCGGCATTTCCTTGATCTGCATCTCGTACTCGCCGGTGCCGGAGGAGGCGATGAAGAGGTCGCCGAGGTTCAGGACCCTCTGCGTAAGCGTCTGCGTCACCTCGACGGTGCGGATGCTGCTGTAGCTGATCTCGATGGACTTGCGGTTCAGGATGCCCTGGTCCAGCGCCACCTCGTCGGGCCGCACGGTGAGGGAGATGCTCGCACGCCGCACCACCATGTACAGGAAGATGGCGATGGCGACCACGGCCCACGCCGCCCACAGGACCCCCTTGATCTTCGCCTCGAAGGGCGCCAGGATCGTCAGGGCGATCACGACCACAGCCAGCAGGACGATCAGCGAGATGCTCCTGTAGAAACTCTTCCACGCGGGCCTGTAAATCTTCTCGTTTCCAGCCATACTCTCTGCCTCCCAAAAGGTCATCGATGACACATGATTTTCTATTATAGCAAAAACGGCTGAAACCTGCGGATCAAATCCCGCGTCCTCCCCTCAATATTTTTTGCATTTTGCGCCGTCCCGGCCCGAGCGGCCCAAATGCCGAGGCACCGCCCGCACTTAAAGCTGGATAACCTGGCGGAGACCTCCTGCGACACCATGCACACCAACGTGGAGATCGGCATGAAGGGCCTGAAACGCTCAGGCCTTCGCCTCTTCGCCGGAAGTTCTCCGCAGCCACCGACTGATGAGTTTTTTTGCACATTGCGAGTTTTAACGAGTTTTAAGTAGAACAACCTATTGTAAAATCACAGGCTTCGTAATTTACTCAATACATTGAAGTTTTTCGCCTTCTACAGTACCCCTCGCGGCTCCGGGGGCGGATGGGCAATGCCCTCCGAACAAATCCAGAGCCTGGCGTACCGACATCGATCCTGAACGGCAGAACGTTTTTAATGTGAAGGAGGTCCCTCATGCGCTACCGCACCCGAAGGCTCACGGCCCTGCTGCTGGTGTTTACCCTGGTCTTTCAGTTGCTGCCGATCCCCGCTTTTGCGAGTGGAAGCAGGGGACTTCCCTCGCGGGCGCAGCGTGCCGACGCCTCTGCACCCCAGAGCGAAAGCGGCTTCCTCCGTGCTTCGGCAGCCTCCGCGAACACGGTTGCCATCACCGCGCCGGCCGACATGGCCGTCGTCACGAAGCCCACGGAGGTCGTCGGCACCGCCATGGCCGAAGGCCTGACGAGGTACAGGCTGGCCTGTGCGCCGGTGCAGAAGAGAAACGACAGCGACCCGGAATATGCCCCGGCCTCCTACACCGTGTTTGCGGAGGGCACGCAGCCCGTGGACGGCGGCGTGCTGGGCGTGTTCGACCCCACTCTGCTGGTCAACGGCCACTACGTCCTGCGGCTTTCGGTGGAGGCCGGAGGCGCTACCACCACAAAGGAGATAACGGTCTCCGTGGAGGGGGAGCTGAAGGCGGGCAGCTTCTCGATGAGCTTTGTCGACATGGACCTCCCCATCCACGGGCTCCCGCTCTCGGTCATCCGGACCTACGACAGCAGGGAAAAGGACGCCATCGGCCGGTTCGGCTATGGGTGGGACATGAAGCTGTCCAGGGCGATGCTGTCGGAGAACGGCACGCCGGGGAAGAACTGGAAGATGGTCCAGTCCGGCGGCGGGTGGCTGAAGAGCTACAGGCTGGTGGAGGAGAAGCCTCACGAGGTGGTCGTCCACTGGGGCAACGGCAGGACGGAGAAGTTTGCGCTGGAGCTCCTGCCAGCGCAGTCCATGCAGCCGATCCGCTGGGTCAGCGCGACCTACCGGAACACGAGCGGCGGCAAGTCGACGCTGGCGCCGCTGGGGCAGTCGACGGACCTGTTGTACCAACAGAGCAAGGGTGGGGTCTGCGACTACGACCTGGAGCCCTATAACCCACAGCGGTACGAGCTGACGGCAGTGGATGGGACCGTTTACGTCTTCAACGACCTCACGGGTCTGGAGAGCGTCACGGGGACGAACGGCGAGGTTGTCACGATCACGGACGACGGGGTGACGCACTCGGACGGCAAGTCCATCGTCTTCGAGCGGGACGGGCTGAAGCGGATAACGAAGATCAGCGGTCCGACGGGACACGCCGTCACGTACCGCTACGACGCCGAGGGCGACCTGGCCTCCGTGACGGATATCGGCGGTCAGGAGACGACGTTCGGGTACGACGGCACACATTACCTGACGAGCCTCACGGACCCTCGTGGCGTGCAGGTTGCACGGAATGAGTACGACGAAGCGGGGCGCCTCATTGCGGTGGTGGACGCGAGCGGTCGGCGCATCTCGTACGCGCACGACCTGGACGCGCGGCGTACGGTGGTGACGGACCGTCTGGGCAACACGACGCTTCACGTCTACGACGAGCGGGGCAACGAGGTGTCCGTGACGGACGGGAACGGGCACGTGACGACGCACACCTACGACGAGAACGGGCGCCTGGCGACGACGACGGACGCGCTGGGGAACACGACGCAGTACCGTTACTCGGCGGACGGCCGCCTTCTTTCGATGACGAACGCGTTAGGCTTGAAGGTGGAGAACGCCTACACGAGCAAGAACGAGCTGATGACGGTCCACGCCTTCGGGGTGAAGCAGGCGGACTTCTCCTACGACGCCGCCGGCCAGATGACGCGGGCGACGGACGCGGTGGGGAACGTCCGTCAGTACGACTACTACGGCAGCGGGCGCCTGAGGAGCATCACGGACGGGATCGGGGCCGTCATGCAGTTCACGTACGACGGGCAGGGTAACGTGCTGTCCACGACGAATGGAGCGGGAGAGACGGCGACGTTCACGTACGACGCGGACGGCAACGCGCTCTCGAAGACGCTGACGCGCCGCGGGGAGAACGGGGCGAACAAGGTCCTGACGGAGACGTACCAGTACGACGTATACGGGAACGTGACGAAGACGGTCTACGCGGACGGGACGTTTACCGGGGCGGAGTACGACAGCGTGGGGAACCGAACGGCGGTGACCGATTCGTCCGGCCGTCGGACGACCTTTGAGTACGACCTCTTCCGGAACCTGAAGAAGGTCAACTACTACGACGGGACGACGGAGCGGTTCGAGTACGACGCGGAGCACCGAAACGTGCGAGCGACGGACCGTTACGGTCAGAGCGTGGCGATGGCGTACGACCACGTGGGGAACCTTGTGAGCAAGACGTACGCGGATGGGACGACGGAGCGCTTTGTCTACGACGCGAAGGACCGTCTGACGACGAAGACGGACCGGGGTGGCGGGGTCACGACGTACACCTACGACGCGATCGACCGGAACACGGCCATCACGGACGCGCTGGGGCAGCGGACGGAGTTTGTGTACGACGAGCGCTCTCAGGTGTCGCAGGTGAAGGACCCGCTGGGGAACGTGACCCGGTACGAGTACGACGCCAACGGGAATCGGACGAAGGCGACGCTGGCGAACGGGAGCACGATGACGAGCGCGTACGACGCGCGGGGTCGCATCGTCAGGCAGACGGATCAGAACGGGCACGTGACGACGTACCGATACGACGGCCAGGACCGCCTGACCGGGGTTGTCGACGCGCTGGGGCAGGAGTGGGTCTACCGCTACAACACGGTGGGCGAGCTGACGTCGGTGACGGACCCTGCGGGGAACCGGATGGCGTACGAGTACGACGACCTGGGGCGTCTGGTGAAGACGGTGAATGCGGCGGGGCAGGAGAAGCGGAACGCCTACGACAGCCGCGGGAACCTGGAGTCGGAGACGGACTTCTCCGGGGTACGGAGGCAGTACGGCTACGACGGCGGCGACCGTCTGCGCCAGATCACGGCGGGGAGCCGGACGGTGACGTTCACCTACGACGGGTCGGGGCGGCTCGAGGGGGTCTCGGACGAGAACGGCGTGACGCGCTATCGCTACGACGCAGTGGGGCGCCTGTCCTCGGAGCAGAAGCCGGATGGGTCGATCCTGTCGTACGAGTACGACGGGGCGGGCCGGGTACGCAGGCTCACGACGCCCTGGGGCAGCACGGTCAGCACCTACGATGCGCTGGGTCGTCTGGTAACGGTGACGGACCGGGCCGGTGCCATCACGAGCTACGAGTACGACGCGAACGGGAACCGGACGAAAGCGACGTACTCCAACGGGCTGACGACGGCCTGGGAGTACAACGTGGTGAACGCGCTGACGCGGGAGCGGATCACGGACCGGGGCGGTTCTCTCGTTGGGGAGTACGTCTACACGGTGGGCAGCGCGGGCGAGCGCCTGGGGGTTCAGGAGATCGGCCGGAGCGGCAACCGCACGGTGACGTACGCGTACGACGCGCTGTACCGCCTGACGGGTGAGACGGTGACAGAGAACGGGACGACCAGCGTCAAGAGCTATGCCTACGATGCGGCGGGGAACCGTGTCACGAAGAGCGTGGGCGGCGCGACGACAAGCTATACCTACAACCGCCTGAACCAACTGACGGGCGAGACGTCCGCGTCCGGCGACGTGACCTACACCTACGACGCGGCGGGGAACCGGACGAAGAAGGTTTCGGGGAATCGGACGACGACCTTCGCGTACGACGAGTTCAACCGCCTGACGCGCGCCACGGTGCAGGAGGGCGCGAACGTGGCGGTGGAGGAGTACGGTTACGACTGGCGCGGCAACCGC
>NC_021038.1:2285124-2287142 GCF_000210715.1 Fretibacterium fastidiosum | reverse complement strand
GGGGCTGTTCTCGCTGGGAGAAACGACGAGTTCGCTGTTTGTTCTGGACATTTTGAATGGCACGGTTACGCTGAACTACGCACTGGCATTCCAGATGTTGATGAACGCAGCCCACGCTGCCAACGTCTCGTATTCAATAACGGCACTGGTCACGGCTGCTCTGACGGGAAAAACCGAAGGGGTCCTGCCTGCAATAGCGAATGGGCTTGTATCAATTGCAAGCTTTTCCAGTATCTGTGAATCGCATCTTGCAATGCAGATACTTACGAAAGCTCTTGCAGCGTATGGAGCAAACGAGAGCTTGGAGGCTTTTCTGAAAGCTGTTCGGGACGACGACGTTCCCAAAATGCTGTTATACGGTCTGCAGTTTTCGTTGGACCTTGCCGTGCTGCATGAAAGCTGCTTTGACGGCGACACGCTGGTGGCGACGGAGGCGGGGTTCAAGCGCATCGACGAGGTTCAGGCCGGGGACCGGGTGTGGTCGTACAACGCCGAGACCGGCGAGAGGGCGTTGAAGGTCGTCAAGGAAGTATTTGTCCGGGAGAACGACGAGCTTCTGCACATCGAGACGAGCCGGGGCGCCATCGATGCGACGACCAACCACCCGTTCTACGTCGTGGGCAAGGGCTGGGTAGCGGCGGGCGACCTGGCGGTGGGAGACTGCATCCATGCTATCTCCGGTGACGCGGGGGTTGTGACGGGGCTGGAGCTGGAGAAGCTGGACAAGCCGATCTCTGTCTACAACCTCGATGTCGAGGACTTCCACTCCTACTTCGTCGCCGGCGGCGTGCTGGTGCATAATGTATGCGTAGAAGGAAGAGGTTCGACCGGCCGTACTGAGCCGAGGAACTTGATGGAGGAAATGGCTTATGAGGCAGCAAAAGAGTATCCATTTGCCGAACACAACGGAAGGTCCCTTAAATTTGTGAAGGGCGATCTTGAAGACCCGAGGTGGAAAGGTTGGCAAAAATGGCAAGCTGTCTTTAAGAGCAATAATGGCAAAATAGTTAATATACATTTTGTTTATGAACCCATGAAGCAATTATTTGATGACTTCAAGTTTAAGAATTAATTCCACCTTAAAAAGATGAGGGATGACAAGAAAAGGTTCCATGAATGATGTATTTGTTTAGAGCAAAACTAGATAACAGAGGCAATTAAGAAGACCATTACTTATAGCTTGTTTCCCAATTTACTGGTGGTCCTCGAATAGAGACCCACCAGTAATTTTATGGTCTGTGAAGATTAGTTTTGAGGATGGGAGGCAGAGGAAATGCTGGTTAAATACTCAAGACCATTTAAGTCGTATCCGTTTAACGTGATCTCATTGTCAAAGTCTTTCTCTGAGCAATTGGTTAAGGAGAAAGTTTATTTGGTAATTGAAGCGAGTTTTGACTTCAGGATAAACAAGTACTCTGAAGTACTGGGGGCCTTTTACAGAATTATTGATGAGGGGGGGACACCGGCAATTTATAATGCTGATGGTTTTGAAATCGTTTCAGGGAACCTTGATGGATACTATTTGGCGCAAAACAGAAATGATTATATAATAATGACTCATAAATTGATTTTTGAAGCAAACCCAGATAAATTTTGGGACACATACTTTGAGAGCACTACTAATGAGGGGAAAAACCTATTGAAGAGTGTGATAAAAGATTTGGCTTCCAAGGAAAATATACCAGAACCAATACTGGAATAGAGGAGAAGTTCATGCCCCAGGCGATATTAGGACGTAACATAACAGTCAGCTGTTTTTCTTTGCTGTCATTAAACAAATACTCGATCTAATAGCCTGGCACCTTGATAATCAATAAAAGGTATTGTGCCGCGATGCAGCAGGGCGCGAACGTGGCGGTGGAGGAGTACGGCTACGACTGGCGCGGTAACCGCATCCGGAAGTCGCGGGCGAGCGCTTTGACCGGACGACGGAGCTGTATCAGCTGCGGGCGCGGTACATGGACCCGAAGACGGGGACGTTCCTGAGCCTGGACCCGCACCAGGGGAACCGGCAAGAT
>NC_021038.1:2281734-2283201 GCF_000210715.1 Fretibacterium fastidiosum | reverse complement strand
TACAGCGTCAAGAAAAACTTCGAGGCATACCTTGAGGCGAGGGCGAATAACGACGTTGCGGGGATGCTGGTTGCGGGTCTGAATATCGCGATGGACCTGGCCATGATTTTCTGGCCGAGCTGCTTTGACGGTGACACGCTGGTGGCGACGGAGGCGGGGTTCAAGCGCATCGCCGAGGTTCAGGCTGGGGATCGGGTGTGGTCGTACAACGTCGAGACCGGCGAGCTGGCGCTGAAGGCGGTCAAGGAGGTCCTCGTCCGGGAGAACGACGAGCTGCTACGCATCGAAACGGGCAGCGGGGACGTCGACGCGACCACCAGTCATCCGTTCTACGTTGTGGGCAGGGGCTGGGTTGCCGCGGGAGACCTGGTGGTTGGGGACAGCATCCGGGCGCTCTCCGGCGACGTTCGGACGGTGACGGCACTGAGGCTTGAAAAGCTGGAGTCCCCCATCCCCGTCTACAACCTCGACGTCGAGGACTTCGATACCTACTTCGTCGGAAGCGGCGTGTTGGTGCATAATGGGTGTAAAGAAATACGTAATGATGACAGAGCTAATAAGGTTGCGCAGACTGTTAATTATGATAGTGCTGAATTGCTAAAAAAAGACTATGTTAAAAAAGCATCAAGTCAATATAATATGGCAATTGACGAACATACACGAGAAATTCTACTGGTGAGGGTTATCAAGGGAAGTAAGGGTAAAAACGCAATACCAGTACATACGGGGTTATACTATCCAAATAAATGACTTAATTCTGGAAATGACATAAGCTTGATTTGAATCACATAACCTTAGGCCATTGGGCGTTAACTGAAGCGATAAGGCAGGTATTGAGCTTTTGCCTACCTTAATTTAACAGCACGGGGTGAACTATATGTATCCTACAATCAAGGTTATTTTTAGCATCGTTTGCGCGTTTCCCATGGATGTCATTACTGACTTATTAGGGATAGCACCTAAAAAAGGTAAGCAAACTGTAGCAATACCAGAGCCGTTTTACTACTGGTATATAGAAACCGATAAATCGTTTTGCAGGTGTTTGGAGGAAAAATTTGATGAAATGATCTCCATGCTTGGCTCTAAGGTGGAGGTGCTTCAGCAACTAGTCAAAGATTATGAAATTGATGTAGTTTTTGATGGCATTGTAGTGATGGAGGACGGCGACGCGCCGGAGTTATGCTTTTCAAAAGAAACAATAGCCCTTTTGGCTTCGCTGAATGCTGAATTTGGAATTACTCTCTACAAACCTTGATTTTTAAGCGAAGGGGATTTTTTGGCTCCTCGCCTTTTTAAGCTTTCCTGCGATGACGTCGATGACGTTATGAACGACGATGGAAAAGGAAATTGAACAAAAC
The DNA here is from genome assembly GCF_000210715.1 of Fretibacterium fastidiosum. GTDB lineage: Bacteria > Synergistota > Synergistia > Synergistales > Aminobacteriaceae > Fretibacterium > Fretibacterium fastidiosum. Next base: position 2,281,843 of record NC_021038.1, on the reverse strand, counting down.
TACAGAGTCTCCGAATTCTTGACAATCGAATAAGAGTTATTGTTTTGCGGTGCAGGAGGGCGCGAACGTGGCGGTAGAGGAGTACGGCTACGACTGGCGCGGCAACCGT
>NC_021038.1:2271498-2280546 GCF_000210715.1 Fretibacterium fastidiosum | reverse complement strand
TGGCCGGACATGGCATCCTCTCCACCGCGGGGGGATTGAATTTCTACGCAGCGTTGGGGGTGCTGGTGCCTCGTGCGGGAGCAATTGTAATTCTGTCTGTCATCAATTACATTACACTGGAAACGATCCTTAATGGTCATATCTTAATGTCCGATCTCCTCAGGGAGATTGACCTGACATTAGTAAAAGCATTTTTAGACAAAACTGTAAGGGAGGTTTTAAAAGAAAGGCTGGGAAGAATTAGACACGCTTTTCGACCCCCGGGCGGTCCAAGTTGGGATGATCCAGTTCTACTTGATATGACGATAAGGGAGGTGCTTAAAAAAGCACAGTCTGGAGCGAGAGCCTGGCGGAACATTTGGAAGTTGTTGATTGACGGGCGCTTCAAAAAATAAGGAGGCAATCATGGAGCAGTTTATAAGATTTCTTAACATGCTTGAAGAGAAAAGCATTTACTATCGGCTCAACAAAGTTCGACCAGTAGGTGTAATGGTAGAAATAGCAATTCCTGGAGAACGCTGGGAAGTCGAGTTTCAAGATGATGGTTCTATAGATATCGAAAAATTTAAAGGCGATGGAGAGACCTTTACGTGTACAGATCTTAATCAATGTGAAGAAATTGACAAACTTATTGAAGAATGTTCTGACTAAAACTGATTGAGTGATTCCCGGCTCTGCCGGGAATCACGATAAAAGACATAACGTAATAGACCGGCGAGAGGGCGCTGAAGGCGGTCAAGGAGGTCCTCGTCCGGGAGAACGACGAGCTGTTGCACATCGAGCTTGGCAGCGATGACGTCGACGCGACGACCAGCCACCCGTTCTACGTCGTGAGCAGGGGCTGGGTAGCGGCAGGAGACCTGGCGGTTGGGGACGCGATCCAGGCACTCTCCGGGGATGCGGGGGTTGTAACGGGACTGAAGTTTGAGAAGCTGAACAAACCGATCTCTGTCTACAACCTCGACGTCGAGGACTTCAACTCCTACTTCGTCGCCGGCGGCGTGCTGGTGCATAATAGGTGTGGGTACGCAAAGCATCATTCGATCCCTAAATACTTGGGTGGAGATCCTAAACAAACGTTAACAGAACTTCCAACAGAGGTTCATCGTAGTATCCATGCCGCTATAGATAGTTTTGAAAATGGAAAATTTTCAAGATGGCTTGGTGGAGGGCACTTCACAAACCTTCTCAAAACGGATCCCACTTTTAAGAACCAAGTCATCAATGCTTTAACAGAAATTTATAAAAAATATGAGAGTCATTCTGGACTGATGGAGGATTTTCTGAAGAATGCCGAAAAATATCTCAATAGTTATTTAAGGGATATTCGAGAGAAAACTCTAGTCGCAAACATTCTCCTTCGAATCCTGTGGTCCAGATCAGTTTAATTTTAGATGCATAGTTTTATCAAGACTGAAGAAACAACGTCATTCAACCTCATACCCTGTCTTTATTTTTTATATTGAGAAGTCAGGGTATGGAGTTGCTCAGGCAGGTATTTGGAGGAGATTTTGTTCATGACAAGTCCGGAAAAATTTGTGGAGCTTTGCAAATACGGTTCTGTGCAACAGGTTCGGGAAGCAATTCAGACAGGTATCTGTATCGATGCCAAAAACCAGAACAACCGGACGGCTCTAATGGCAGCCGCAGAAGAAAATTTGGACCCTGAAATCATTAACATGCTGCTTCAGGCTGGTGCGGATGTCAACGCAAAGGATGAGGATGGCAATACCTCGCTGATTCTGGCGGCAACAAGGAATTCAAATCCCAAGGTTGTCGACACGCTAATCCAAGCTAGTGCAGATACTGAGACGAAGGATAATTACGGTGGTACGGCTTTGATTATGGCCGCGATGAAAAATATAAATCCAGAAATTGTCAAAGTTCTTCTTCATGCAGGAGCGGACGTCAATGCGAAGGACAAACGTGACAAAACAGCTTTGATGCATGCTGCAATGAACAGCACCCCTGAGATTATCAAAATTTTGCTTTTTTCCGGTGCGGATATTGAAGCAAGAGATCAATACGGTAAGACAGCGTTGATGTATGCTGCAAGAGACGGCACCCTTGGTGCGCTCAAGGTATTACTTGAAGCGGGCGCAGACGTTCACGCAAGAGACGAAAACGACAGCACTGTACTGATGGCGGCAGTACAGTGGCTTTTTATAGACAAAAGGCCGGAAATTGCCGAGATCGTCAACCTCCTGATCCAGTCCGGTTCGGATGTCAACGCCCGGGATAAGGATGGTAATACAGCGCTGAAGATGGCCGCGAACTCCAAAGAGCTTGAAGTCGTCAATCTCCTGCTTGAAGCGGGAGCGGACGTCAATGCGAGGGATAAAGACGGCGCGATGGCGTTGCACTCTGCTGCATTCAATGGCACTCCTGGTGTTATCAAGGCGTTGCTTGAAGCGGGAGCTGACGTCAATGCTAAGGTAGAGAAGAGTTTTAATATTGGCATGACCCCGCTGCTATACGCACGATCCTCCAGAGCCGTCGAGGTGCTGCTCAAAGCTGGTGCGGATATTGAGGCCAGGGACGGATCCGGTTCTACGGCACTGGTGTTTGCGGCACGAGAGGGCAGGCTCGGCCTCATGAAGACGTTGCTTGACGCCGGAGCAAATCCCGACGTGAGGGATTCGTATGGAGACACGCTGCTGACGGTTGCTGCAGATAGTGCCCCCAACCCCAAAATTATCAAAGCATTGGTCGATATCGGCATGGATGTCGAGGCGAGGAACAACGATGGCATGACGGCGCTGATGATGGCGGCGAGATGGAACTCCCTTCGTATCGTGAAAACCCTGCTTGAGGTGGGGGCCAACGCGAACGCGAAGCTTGAAGCCAGTACGACAGCAATGACAACGGACACGGCAGATGGTGATATCTTTGCCGCTATCATCAATAACAAGACGACGGATGTCCCCGTAAGTGCAGGGACGACCGTATTGATGTTGGCTGCGTTGAATAGCCGGAAACCGGATGTTGTGAAGGCGCTGCTCGATGCCGGTCTGGACGTCAACGCACGGGATGAAGAGGGTCACACGGCATTGATGCTGGCCGCGAGGTGGAACACATCCAGGATTGTCGACACGCTGCTCGATGCGGGGGCGGATATCGACATAAGGGACACGGATGGCAGACGTGCTGCAGACTATGCGCAGGAGAACAAAAATTTAAAGAGCCGGTATGTTCAAACCCGTCTGGGAGCTGAGGCGGGAGGAATACGACAGTCTGACGAGGGTTCTGGGAAGGATGTGGCTCCAATGATGCAGTTCATTAAGAAGATGCTGAGAAAGGAAGGTTCGGACAGAAGCGCCACTGAATCGTACCGAAAAGCTGCGAACGAGGGAGATGCGGAGGCTGCGCGCAAGCTTGGGCTGCTGTATCACGAGGGAGATGGAGTGAGGCGAAACTACAAACAGGCTGCAGAGTGGTTTCGCAGGGCAATGGAAGGAGGCGACGCATCTGCGCCGCGCTACTTGGGTCTTATGTATGCGAATGGTAATGGAGTAGGTAAGGATTATGCAAAAGCAGCGGAGTGCTTTCGCATAGCAGGGGAGCGGGGAGATGCCTGGGGGCAGTACAACCTCGGAGTATTGTATTACGGAGGCGAGGGGGTAAAGCAGGACTACGGGAAGGCCGTGGAGTGGTATTGCAAGGCGGTCGAACAAGGTCTTGCCTCGGCAGAGTTCAACCTTGGCTTGATGTACGAACAGGGTTGCGGAGTGGCTCGGGACTATGCGAAGGCCGCGGAACTGTACCGAAGAGCGGCGGAGCAGGGAGACGCCGCAGCACAATGCAATCTTGGTTTCTTTTACAGTAAAGGTTGGGGGGTCAAGCAAAACAACATAGAAGCGGAAAAATGGTATCATAAGGCTGCAGAACAGGGAGACGCTACAGCGCAATGCAATCTCGGCCTGATGTATGAGAAGGGAAAGGGTGTAGAGCAGAATCATGAGGAAGCCATAAAGTGGTACCGTAAGGCCGCGAGGTTGGGGAACCCTGACGCACAGGCCAGGCTGGAATTGATAAATAAAACAAAAAAAGGCAAATAAAATTGATATAAGCCCTGCAACTTGACAATAAAATTTTACGCAACGCCGGCGAGCTGGCGCTGAAGGTCGTCAAGGAAGTATTTGTCCTGGAGAACGGCGAGCTGCTGCACGCAGGGGCTGGGTTGCTGCAGGCGACCTGGCGGTTGGGGACGCGATCCGGGCACTCTCCGGGGATGCGGGGGTTGTAACGGGACTGAGGCTTGAGAAGTTGGACTCCCCCATCCCCGTCTACAACCTCGACGTCGAGGACTTCAACTCCTACTTCGTCGCCGGCAGCGTGCTGGTGCATAATAAAAAGTATCCATCGGGTAAGGATTTTAATAGCTACGAACGAGATCTAAGTTTGAAGACAAACAAAATCTAATAACTGACATGATCTCTGAACTTAGCATTAGAGGTCATGTCAGCTTTAAGAGGGGAACGAAATTTGTATACAAGGATTATCGTCAGAAATAAACTTTTATTTCCAGGGAGTGTTCGCTCGAATGCTATAAGCTTGTTTCATGAATCAGTGGAAGAGCTGCTCCCAGCCTCTATTGAAGGGATGTCTGCACAAACAATATTGAGAGAGTTGTTTGAGGACGAAATTGAAACCTGTGATATCCCCAGCTCTATGCTTTATCAGAAATTTTTATCGACCAAGTCAAGTTTTATGGAAAATGAAGAATTCCATGTGATGTATAGATTCAATGATGAATTTGCAATACGCTTAACGCACCATATAGATCTACACCATCTGGCTCTTTCGGATGATGAGTGGGGAATCTTGGCTTCCATTGTTCCGTGGCATTATGTTGACAGTTGTTGTTTTCTTGGCGATACATGGTGGGAAACTGACAATGAAATACTCGAGAACATAAATAAAATGACGGTAGTGAATTTTCTGAAACGATATAAAGGGTATTGAATGCCGAGTGGAATGATGAGTTCAGGAGAAATTCGTTGCTTCGGGTCTGTTCAACAGGTTCGCGATGACATCAATAGGGGGGCCGATGTCAATGCAAAAGACCAGGATGGTACGACGGTACTAATGATGGCAGTACAGTGGTGCAGAGATCTCGATGTCATCGATGCCCTGCTTCAGGCTGGAGCAGACGTTAACGCAAAGGACGCATGCGATATGACGGTGCTGGAGTATGCCATAGGATGGAATGCGAGCTATGAGATCATTGCACTGTTGGTCAAAACTGGAGCGAATGTTAATGCAAGGAATGAACACGGCCGAACAATGCTGATGTATGCTGTGTTATGTAATAGAAAGACTGCAATTCTCTCTACTTTGATAAAAGCTGGTGCAGATATTGACGCGAGGGATCATAACGGTCTGACCGTACTGATGTATGCTGCAATAAAGAGTATGGCTTCTGAGACTATTAACATATTGTTAGATGCCGGATCCGACATGAACGCAAAGGGCGAAGATGGTATGACGGCGTTGATGCTTGCTGCAAGGTGGAACTCTCCTGGTATCGTCGAAACGCTGATCGATGCTGGCGCAAATGTTGACCTGAAGGATCATGAGGGCAAGCGGGCCATTGATTATGCGCAGGTGAACGAGAGGATAAAGGGAACGGATACGCTCAAACGCCTGGAGAACGTGAGCAGGTAAAGCGAGCGCTTTAAGCAGCTTCGGTAACTTGACAATGGAATAGAATGTCTGTGACAGACTCGCGACGGAGGCGGGGTTCAAGCGCATCGACGAGGCCCGGTCCGGGGATCGGGTGTGGTCGTACAACGTCGAGACCGGCGAGCTGGCGCTGAAGGTCGTCAAGGAAGTATTTGTCCTGGAGAACGGCGAGCTGCTGCACGCAGGGGCTGGGTTGCTGCGGGCGACCTGGCGGTTGGGGACGCGATCCGGGCACTCTCCGGGGATGCGGGGGTTGTAACGGGCCTGAAGCTGAAGAAGCTGGACTCCTCCATCCCCGTCTACCATCCCCGTCTACAACCTCGACGTCGAGGGCTTCCACTCCTACTTCGTCGCCGGCGGCGTGCTGGTGCATAATGGGTGTGGAAAAAGTACTCCTGGTAATAATAAAGTCCAAAACAAACAAGCAAGAGATATTGCAAAACGGCTCCAACTTAACGATCCAGCTAAGAAGCGAGAGTTACATGATCTTATCTCTGGACAGGGATACAGTTTTCAGGAAGCACTTGAAACAGCAAAGTTTTTCTTTGGTCAAAATAGTTATCTGACCTAAAAATTTATCATGTTGTTGCCCCCGAATGGCTCGAGTGGCGTTTTATTAACCGTTTTACAAAATCCCTTGTTTCATCATAAGAATCATACAGGCACTCCTCAAGGATTGTATCCGGCAAAACCCCGCAATGGTGCATGGCTTTTACAATATAGTGTCTGCAAAATGCACAGTCGCCTTTTTGATACACTCGAAGGAGAATGGGAAGCGCGTCCGCAGAACGGTGACAGGTGTATATAGCCCCAATATCCATTTGGACGTGATGCGGGATGACGGTCAGTTTTCCGATCAGTTCGGCAATGAGGGTATCGTCAGCTTTGTTATAGTTCTTTTTCAACAGAGCAAGCGCAAAGGAGCTCAAGCCCTTCCTCTTTAACAGCTGAAATGCCAGATCATGCAATTTTCGATTCCTGATCCTTTTCAGGCAATCTATTGCGCTACTTGCCAGCAGTTCGTTTTCAGACTGAGCGTAGTCCATGAGCAAAGAGATATCCAGCGGAAATGATCTGTCCCAAAACATTGCCAACAACAGACCTTTTATCGATTCCTCCTCTTCATGGGAAATCGCATCTGCCAGATCCAAGACTTTGGAGTCGGATGCGTTTAAAAAAAACGCACGCCTGTGTCTAAGTATTTCACGAGGCCGCGGACATCCACTGGCTACAGATTGCGCCGCAATTTGCCGTAGATCGCCAACAGTCAAATTCTCTTGTCTGTCCCGAGCATTGGCAGACTCTTCTGACTCGATCCTGGCCTTCAATGTATCCGCAAGCGCCCTGACGGCTGCCGAGCGTTCGTAATTTCTCTCGAAGAATGCGGTGATCCTCTTTTCTCCGAAAGTGTCTCTGGCCCTAATTTCAAACCATCCGCCATATATGACCTCGTTACCGGGATCGCGCAGAAGGATCCTGCCGACGTCTTCCGCGTAGCGTTTGAACGCAGAAAAACCATCTAAGTACATGAGCTGACAAACAACATCATCCCATTGTTCGCCCTCATGCATGTACGGGATATCTCTGAGCCGCCCCTGTTTCGACGCGAAATAGTCGTATTTGGAACGTAAGGCCTTCGTGGCATCCTCACTTCCGTCATACGCAAAACGATATAGAATCGCCGACAGTTGATAAAACAAACCGTCGGAGCAGCGCGAAAAAAATTTTTCTATGATTGCCTCCTCGTAATATTCCGGTTCCCTGGACGTCAAGAGGGCCTCGTATAGATAATACCCTCTCGTTCCTTCCGATTGCCAGTCGTATGAAATGTCACGCAAACAACAGCGCAGGAGTATGTCTCTATACGCTGCTTTATTCTCGACATTTTTCAATGTGACAATTGCGCTGCCCAAACCGCGGCGCAACGCCTGCGAAAAAGTTCTTTTGGTCATAGGTTGTCTACATGATCTTCAAATGCGGCACAGCCTCTCCAGTTTACGCGTACCGGAGCCGTTGAAGACAGGGCACACCAACCTGTTGATATCTCTGGACTCAAAATAAAACGCCTCTTTTCAATCGCCCGATTTTTTCGCTCTTGCAATCTCGTGCGTCATTACCTGATGATTAGATGATTATAAGGGAAGAAGACAAATTTTTCCATATTGTTTTCCTCGCTCCTCTTTTCTTTTATAGAATTCCAGCAGAACTACCTATTGTCATAAAACACTTGTTCATATTTTACTGAAACAGTTTAAAAAGAAGTGTGTTTTGAGGCATAAGGTTGGACTCGTTTAACATTTGGCGGCGACGCGCCCAATGCAGACCCTCTGAACGAATATCCTCCGAACACAGGCGCGAAGCGGCCCTCCAATGGGTTTGTTTCACGTTTTTTGTTTTCTCGGCGCAACGGTCCTCCCCTATGTAGGCGGTAGGCGTGAGATCGGGGGCCGCGCGGGGCAGGGGCGAAGAAAGGAGCGCCAGAACATATTTAGGTTATTCGATTTTCTGGACTCAGAGTGACGCAGTAACCATTAAATTCTTGCTTCAGTCTGTTATCAGGAGGGGATACTGTGCTGGTAAAGTATTCTAGAACATTTAAATGCTATCCCTTTAGCTCAATATTTGGCCCGACGTCATCTTCAAAACAATTAACCAAGGGGAAAATTTATCTGGTCATTGAATTATACCTTGATTTTGAAAGTAGTAAGACGTCTTATAGAGTTTTAAATAATGAAGGGGCCCCGACAATTTATGACGCTGATGGCTTTGAAATCGTTTCAGGAAACTTGGATGGATATTATTGGGTGCAAGACAGGGATAACTATATAACAATAACACATAAATTGATTTTCGAGGCTGGAAAAAATACATTTTGGGAAGTATATTTTGATGATCCCACTGATGAGGAAAGGACCCTATTAGGCAACGTAGTAAAAGATTTATCTTTCAGAGAAGGAATACCAACGCCAACGTTGGAACGCAGGGAGTACTCATGAAACTGCTCAGCATCAGGGTATAATACAGCAGCCAATTGCTTATATCTATGCTCAATCTTAAATTACGGTAACTTGACAATAGATAGAGTTCGCAACTCCAGGGAGACAAACGGTAGCGTATGTAACCACAGACGACGGCCACGGCTCGGTACGGATGCTGGCGAACGAGTCGGGACAGGTGACGGACCGCTGGACGTACGACGCCTGGGGGGAGACGACGTCGCGCACGGGCGTGACGGAGAACGACTACCAGTACGCGGGAGAGCGCTTTGACCGGACGACGGAGCTGTACCAGCTGCAGGCGCGGTACATGGACCCGAAGACGGGGACGTTCCTGAGCCTGGACCCGCACCAGGGGAGGCGCCAC
>NC_021038.1:2266532-2270782 GCF_000210715.1 Fretibacterium fastidiosum | reverse complement strand
GACCCTGATCCGGAGGAGGAAGAAAAAGGTGAATACGATATAGAATCCGTTCCCAAATTTTCTGACGTCAGAGATTACTTGGAAGAACGAGATGAGAGCTTACAAGATAGCGACATAACGAATGTTAACGTTTTTTTGAAGGACTTTGAGAAACAGGCTGAGATAAGCTTTTACCACACTTACTGGAATAATGGGGAAAATATGTTGATTGAAAGAAGGGATAGCACCCCCTTAGAATCCTATCACGAAATTATTGTCCAGCTAGCGATCGACCGCTGCATTTGCGAGACGCTGAGGTTCGTGGAAGAAAACGGAATCATGCATCCGACAATGCACAGCCATATTTTAAACAACGCGGACGGAACTCAATCGGACTCAAATTGCCTGCGTTAGTCAAGTGTTGTTATATCCTGCCTTTGTAGTTGATGAAGGGAGCCACTAGCCAGCCGTCTTGAAAGGAGTTTTTCAGGTGAACTCAAAAGAGTTTTTCGAGCTCTGTAAATCCGGCACAGCTTGGCAGGTCAAAAACGCTATCCGTTCGGGCGCAAAAATCAATACAAAGGATGAACAAAACAGAACGGCGCTGATGGTGGCCGCAAGATGGAACAGGGACTCCGAAGTGGCCAGCGTGCTGCTTGGTGCCGGAGGCGACGTGAATGCACGGGAAATGTTCGACTTTACAGCGTTGATGTACGCTGCAGGGCATAACACCATCAAGGTCATCAACACATTGCTGCAAGCTGGAGCAGAGGTCAATGCAAAAGAAAAAAACGGCATGACGGTATTGATGTATGCTGTGAAATGGAGTTGCAGAAGCATTCCAACCTTTGAAATTGTTAATGTGTTGCTCGATGCCGGCGCAGAAGTGAACGCAAGAGATAAATACGGCACAACGGCGTTGATGGTGGCAGCATCGAGTTGCGATGCCGAAGTTGTTACCGCATTGCTCCGAGGAGGTGCGGAGGCCAATGCAAGGGATAAGTACGGTACGACTGCGCTGATGTATGCGAGGACCACTGCAGTTATCAGAGCTTTGATTGGTGCTGGATCGGACGTTGACGCAAGACATGAGTCCGGTGCAACGGTGCTGATGCTAAGTGCGTCGAATGGTTTGTGGTCCGATGACATCAAGTTATTGCTCGAGGCCGGAGCGGATGTCAATGCGCGGGACAGGAATGGCATGACAGCCCTGATGTATGCCGCAAGGGGGTCTAAAAATCTCTGTGCCATGCCTTGGACCATCAATGTATTGGCCGAGGCCGGGTCTGAGATCGATGCGCGGGACAAGTACGGTATGACAGCGTTAATGTGGGCTGCAAAGGTCGGTGCTCCCAATGTTGTAAACGCACTGATTGCGTCTGGGGCAGATATCAACGCAAAGCTTGAATCCAATACGACGGTACAGCTGCTGGATGTACGAAACAGCGAAGTGATCGACATTCCGTTCAATGCTGGGACAACAGCGTTGATGATGGCAGCGTTGAACAATGATAACCCTGGGGTTATAAAGCTGTTGCTCGATTCCGGATTGGATATTAACGCACGTGATAATGGTGGCCGGACGGCGCTGATGTTGGCTGCGGAGTGGAGTACCTCTAGGATTATCAATATATTGCTTAGTGTCGGGGCAGACATTGCTGTCAAAGACAACGAAGGGAAGCGGGCTGCTGACTACGCGTGGGGAAATAAATATCTGAAGGGCTCAGATACGCTCAGACGGCTGTGTGAAGTGTGTCGATAAGTTTAGTAGCAGACTTTGAGTTCCAGCAACTTGACAATGGAATAGAGTTGCAACTCCAGGGCAACGAACGGCGGCATACGCAATCCCAATCTGTTTTGGGACGTCTATACGGGGTACGGTTTACTTGCCTCGACAGCGCGGCAACGGTGCCGCGTGTCGAGGTAAGCGAACGGCACAGCATTCGGGGCTTGTCAGCCCCGAAGAGCTGGCCGCCTGCTTAGGCTACGACTGGTGGAAGTTATTAACCAGCATACGGGATAAATTTATAAAACGGTTGACAAACTCACTAAGTTTGTCAAGCTTTTAATTAAAAGACCATAACTATTAATTGAAGTTTATAAGGTTATGGCATTAAGGGGGACCTACAATGGAGGAATTAACAACCCGAGAGTTGTACAATCTAGGTGGACAAGCTCTGAGCGAAGAGAATTATTCAAGAGCTTTTGCATACTTCCTTGAGTGCGCGAAACGGGGAGAGGCTGATGCACAGTCTATTCTTGGTATTATGTATGAGGACGCCATTGGCGTGGAGCAGAATGACCATAAGGCTGCCGAGTGGTATCTCAGAGCTGCGGAGCAGGGAGAGGCAACAGCGCAATGTAAATTAGGCATTATGTATGAAGAAGGCCGGGGAGTCGAACAGGGTGATGCAAAGGCTGCCGAATGGTATCTCAGAGCTGCGGAACAGGGAGAGGCAACAGCGCAATGTAAATTAGGCATTATGTATGAAGAAGGCCGGGGAGTCGAACAGGATAACGCAAAGGCTGTGATGTGGTACCGAAAAGCCGCAATACAAGGCAACGTTGAGGGACAGTTCCGTCTCGGCGTTATGTACACCAAAGGCTGGGGGATCGAAAAAGACTATAAGAAGGCTGCGAAGTGGTATCGTAAAGTTGCAGAACAAGGCGTTTCTGGAGTACAGTTTATTGTGGGAGCCATGTACGAGAAAGGAGAGGGGGTGGAGCAGAATTATACGGAGGCTGCGGAGTGGTACCGTAAGGCTGCGGAACAAGGAAATGCAACGGCACAGTGTAAACTAGGCATTATGTGTGAAGAAGGCCAGGGCGTTGAACAGAACGACGCAGAGGCCGCAACATGGTACCGTAAGTCGGCAGACCAAAATGTCCCAGAAGCGCAGTTCAATTTAGGCATTATGTATGAAGAGGGCCGAGGCGTTGAGCAGAACGACATAGAGGCCACGGAATGGTATCGCAAAGCTGCAAGCCAGGGTATCCCTGCGGCACAGTTCAATCTTGGTTTGAGGTATGAGGAAGGACGTGGCATTGAACGAAATAACGTCAGGGCTGCCGAATGGTATCAAAGAGCTGCAGAACAGGGCCTTGCGGACGCACAATTTAATCTGGGTACTATGTATTACGACGGGCAAGGCGTAGAACAGGACTATTCGAAGGCTGTGATGTGGTACCGAAAAGCTGCCGGGCAGGGAGACGCTGAAGCACAGTTTAATTTGGGCGTTATGTATTATGGTGGGCAGGGTATAGAGCAAGACTACGCGAAAGCCGCGATGTGGTATCGCAGGGCAGCAGAGCAAGGGGTGGCAGCAGCACAATTCAATCTGGGTGTCATGTACAGCGAAAATCAGGGATTAGAGCGGAATTACGCGAAAGCCGCAGAATGGTTCCTTAGAGCTGCGGAGCAAGGATATACTGCGGCGCAATTTAACCTGGGCCTGCTGTACGAAGAAGGAGAGGGTGTAGAGCAGGATCATGAGGAAGCTATAAAGTGGTATCGTAAGGCTGCAGAGGCGGGAGATATTGATGCGCAGTCCAAACTGGAATTGATAAATAAAACAAAAAAGGCAAATAAATATTGATATAGGCCCTGCAACTTGACAATAAAAATTTACGCAACACCGGTGAGAGTGCGCTGAAGGCGGTCAAGGAGGTCCTCATTACTGGTGGTCCTCGAATAGAGAACCACCAGCAAATTTATGGTCTGTGAAGATTAGTTTTGAGGATGGGAGGCAGAGGAAATGCTGGTTAAATACTCAAGACCATTTAAGTCGTATCCGTTTAACGTGATCTCATTGTCAAAGTCTTTCTCTGAGCAATTGGTTAAGGAGAAAGTTTATTTGGTAATTGAAGCATATTTTAATTTTAGCTTAAATAAGCCATCTGCTGTCCGGAGAATATCTTATAGAATTATTGACGAGGGGGGGACACCGGCAATTTACGAAGCTAACGGTTTTGAAATCGTTTCAGGGAACTTGAACGGATATTATGTTGTGGAAGATAGAGAGGATCATATGATAATAACTCATAAATTGATTTTTGAAGCAAACCCAGATAAATTTTGGGACACATACTTTGAGAGCACTACTAATGAGGGGAAAAACCTATTGAAGAGTGTGATAAAAGATTTGGCTTCCAAGGAAAATATACCAGAACCAATGCTGGAATAGAGGAGAAGTTCATGCCCCAGGCGATATTAGGACGTAACATAACAGTCAGCTGTTTTCTTTGCTGTCATTAAACGAATACTCGATCTA
>NC_021038.1:2252873-2265498 GCF_000210715.1 Fretibacterium fastidiosum | reverse complement strand
GCCTGGCACCTTGACAATCGAATAAAAGGTATTGTGCCACGGTGCAGGAGGGCGCGAACGTGGCGGTGGAGGAGTACGGTTACGACTGGCGCGGCAACCGCATCAGGCCCTTGGCGGTCTGACGCCGGAGCAGGTGTATAATGAGGATGCCGCTTGAGTCCTAATCTGAGATCGAACCTACGGGCAGAAAGGAGAAAGGAGCTATTCGGATATTTTCCTTTTTCGTGTCTTGACAAAGGGGCGCACTGTACGGAATGAGTTAAAGCGGGGTGATAAGATGTGGCAATCTTTATTGAGGTGAAGGGCTTGTTGGAGCTGGAGCGTGCCGAAAAATGGGAAGAGGCCCGGGCCATGTTGTACGAACTGTGGAATGCGGATCGAGAGAACATTGATTTGTTTCTCAGACTGTTTTCGGAGTGCTGGTATGTGTTGTGCGAGTGGAATGCAGTCGTAGACGCTGAAGGCATGTCCTGGGAGACCTTTCAGGACACGCTTGTTGAGTGCACGATGTACGGGCTGGACCATTTCGGCGGGGACACTCGCTTTTTGTGGATGGGGGGATATATGATTGGGTTGTTTCCTTACCTGTTTTATCATTCCGAAGGCCTCGAACAGCAGGATTGGGAGGCTCTGTATCTGAAATGGGAATCTAAAAGCAATGAAATGTCGGAGAAGGCAGCCAGACAAGAACCAAATAATTTGTTGGCAAAACTTAACTTTGTGGGGTCATATCAGTTTGTAACTGCAAGTGGCAATGATGAGTATCTGGAAACCAAGAAACGGTTAGCCCCATTTCTTGGTAAGTATTTTCCTGGCGATACTATTATTGAGGAGTACTTTAGAGAGATATATTCTTAACAGTTAATAGAGGATGCACTTAAAAAAGCACAAAAGTTAACAAGTTCTGGGTGGGAAAAATGAATCCGATAAATCCCTTGAAAGAATTGAATGTAAACCATGTCTTAAGAAAACTCAATGAAGAGGACATGCTTGAAATTTTGACAGAGCATTATATGGCCTCGTCATTTAAAGGAGAAGCGAGGGGGCTGATTCTTGGAACTGCAGGCATAGATTTGAGATTTATCGGTATCTGGGCCAACGAGCCAGCTGAAACACTCGATGAGCCTAAGCTTGAGCTCAATCGTGATATCGCCCTGCATCACGCACTGAATGAGATTGATCTGGAAAAATTGGACAGGGAGATAGGATTTAACGGAGACCATAGTTTTTTAGATGCCAATCCTGATTTTTCAAGGATTTGCAGAGCGACTTCAGTGTCACAGATCCGAAATGCCCTCAAGTCTGGCGTGGATGTTAACGCTAGAGATAATCGGGGCAAAACGCCCCTGATGCATGTGGTGTATAATCCCGACTTCATGAAGGTACTTCTCGAAGCTGGCGCGGACGTCAACGCGAAGGATGAAAATGGCAGGACAGCATTGATGCACACAGCCTATGCGCAAAAGGATAATCCCGCGGTGGTCGAGATGTTAGTCGAAGCGGAGGCGGATATCGATGCCAGGGACGAGGACAATAAGACTGCTCTGATGCTGGCTGCGGAATGCAATAAGACCGGAATCGTTAAGATGCTGCTCCACTTCGGAGCGAATGTTAAGGCGAAGGATAAAGATGGAATAACGGTTTTGATGTATGCTGTGAGGCAACGAAATTTTTGGCAAGGTGGTTTTGACCCAGAGCTCATTGATGCGTTGCTTGAGGCTGGCGCGGACGTAAACGCGAAGGACGAGGAAGGTATGACGGTGCTGATGCACGCGGTAAGCAACGGTTCCAATCCCGATTCCATCGACACACTGCTTGAAGCCGGTGCGGATGTCAACGAACGGGATGGAGACGGCATGACTGCTCTGATGTATGCCACATGGCAAGATAGCCCCGATCCCAGGATCATAGACGCACTGCTCAGGTTCGGTTCAAACGTCAACGAAAAAGATGAGAGTCGTAAAACGGCGTTAATGTATGCTGCGGGCGATGGCCAAATGTCTGAGGTCATCTATACGTTGAGCCGAGCCGATGCGGATGTCAACGCGCAGGATAAAGAAGGAAAAACAGCGTTAATGTATGCAGCAAGCGATAATGTTCCAACGATTGTCGGTGCATTACTAGACGTCGGTGCCAATACCGGCATACGGAACAAACAGGGCAAAAGGGCCGTCAACTATGCGCGAAAGAACAGAAAATTGACTGATTCAGAAGCCCTCAAACGTCTGGAGAACGGGAGCCGGTAAGGTGAACGCCGTAAAAAAGCTTTGGCAACTTGGCAATGAAATAGGGAGTACGACGCGAACGGGAACCTGACGAAGGCGACGTACTCCAACGGGCTGACGACGGCCTGGGAGTACAACACAATGACGCAGGAGCGGATCACGGTCTCTCGTTGGAGAGTACGTATACACGATTGGGAATGCAGGCGAACGCCTAGGCGGGGAGGACGGAAGGCGACCTACGCCTACGACGGCCTGTATCGCCTGACGGGTGAGACGGTGACGGAGAACGGGACGACCAGCGTCAAGACCTATGCCTACGATGCTGCGGAGGACCTGGCCGTGGGAGACAGCATCCAGGCGCTCTCCGGGGATGTGGGGTTGTAACGGGACTGAGGCTGGAGAAGCTGGACTCCCCCATCCCCATATTCACATCAGACCTGTTGACCCTATTCCAGTCGTCAAGTAAAATTCACATAATCATTTAAGTAATAAGGTGGCGATAATCATTTATGATCACCGTCCTGTCATAAGAAGGAATGGGTTTGTGGTTTTTGAAAGGACAGCCCCTGTTCAAGACTATGATCCGCCATATCAAGGAATGGCTCGAGACACATTAAGCTGGCCTTTGGATACGGAAGAAGACGCTTTGTCTCGGTCACTTTGCCAAGAGGCGCAGGAAAGGTGGGCTAAATGTGTTGTGAAATGTAGTGCTCTTGAGGTCGTACCGGATTGGCCCTTTATTCTCAGGTATCTCCAACATTGCCAGGACTTGGGGATGGATACGGAGGTCTACTTTTTAGGGGACGATCTAAAAAAATTTTACACCGATTTAAAGGGGTTCGATATTGGGCCCTACCAAGTCGTACCTATGGGTTTTGACTGCATCGGTGTGGTGGGGCAGTCCTACCTTTATGACGATAATGCATATTCTATTCTAGAGGAAGAGCAGGTAAGGTTCAAACAAATTGAACTTGAACTGAAAGCACATGGGATACACATTGCCAAGAAAATGCATTTTAATAAGTATGGGCTGTTCTTGAATGTGATAGGTGCACGATATTACGCGAAACTTCGCAGGGCGGCGATAGAGAGCGGTGCGTTTGATTTCGAGACTGACGAGGGAAAAGGCTGCAGACTGGAAGATTTCTGGCCGGAGAAGGTTGTGTGCTGCGCAAGGATAATGCTATGCTCTTAAGGAAGCGCTGAACAAATCGGAGGGCTTGGCGTACCGACATCGGTCCTGAACGGCAGAACGTTTATAATTGGGGAGGCTCCTGGCACCTTGACAATCGAATAAAAGGTATTGTGCCACGTTGTTAAGAGGACGCGAACGAGTCGGGTGAGGTGACGGACCGCATAAATCCGTAAATAAAAAGACAAAGGTTGCATATAAAGTCGTGGATGGAATTTTAAGAATCTCTGATGCATGGGAGCGTAGGTGAGATGAAACGTCCAGTCTTTGCTGTGATTGATGGTTTATCGGAACTTGAAAATGATCTAAAATGGGAAAAAGCCCGGGCCATGTTATATAACCTGTGGGAGCAAGATCGAGAAAACATCGAACTGTTTCTCAGGTTATTTTCGGAATGTTGGTATTTGCTTTGTGAATGGGAAGTTGAAGAAGGGACAAAAGGCCTGTCGTGGGATGCCTTTCAGAATACGCTTATCGAATGCACGACGTATGGATTGGAACATTTCAATCAGGATATCCGCTTTTTATGGATAGGCGGATATATGATCTCGATGTTTCCCTACCTGTTTTATCGTGACGAACGTGACGAAGATAAGTCCGGGGCTCTGTATCTGAAATGGGAATCCAAAGGCATGGAAATGTTGGGCCAGGCAGTGAAACAAAAACCATGTGATATTTCAACAGTTCTATATTTAGGTTCATTTCCCAGAAATGAAATGAGCACGGCTACGAAAGAGGTCTACAGAGAAGCCACGAGAAGTGTATGTCAGCACTTAAATGAATATTTTCCTGGCATCTCAACGATTGAACAGTATTTTAAGGAAATATTAAACAGAAATGTATAAATCGAGACCGGCGAGCTGGCGCTGAAGGTCGTCAAGGAAGTATTTGTCCTGGAGAACGACGAGCTGCTGCACGTCGAACTTGGCAGCGATGACATCGACGCGACGACCAGCCATCCGTTCTGAGAAACAACCCCTCCGGTTCGCTGACGCGAACCACCTCCTTTTAGGGGAGGCAATCCATATTAAACGCGAATTGGTATTAGATGGCAATTTCCATGAGGGTGATCCGCACTTTTCAAGAAAAGTGTTGAAATGGTCGAAAGAATACGGGTGGACGATGCCGAAGAGGCGGAGTTATGAAGATGAAAAAAACGAAGATGAAAAATACGTTGATCGCGAATATCTACAACAAAATTATCCGAGAAACAGGATTATACAATCTCGACTATTTTATTGAAGAGCATGAAGGCGGCTATGAGGAGATGCCGATCCTCGACTATTTTCCTCAGGCAAAATTTTTAAAAAGAGTGATAAAGAAAGAGGAGATTTCAGCGTTATTGCTGGATATTGCCCTGTTTTTTGTCAATGTTATTCTGCTTTATGCATATAACAAATTGACAGAAAAACAATTCGCTAATTTCTTTATAGCGATATTTGTTGTGGATTTTGATCACCTCGAAGAAGATTATGGGGACTACGGACATTTTAATCCCAGGATATTGGTCAGTCGTGAGGCGGATAAATATACTTTCGTATCGCAGGAAATGTTGTTTGATTACAAACGATGCGAAAAATTTTATAAGCACGTAAGCAAGGTGGCAGGACTAGGAGATTTTATGTTCTACAGGCACTATGATGATAAGAATGATTTGGACACCATTTATATGGTTCCTAATAGGGAAGGTTACAGTCCTGTCTCTCTATGAATGACGACAAATCGCGGAAGGGCGTCACGGTCCGGTATCTGGTGGACGCGAACCACTGGATATCCCACGTGGTGGCGGAGACGGACGGCACGGGAGTGCCCCTGGCCTACTACACCCGCAACGGGGGCCGATTGCCAAAAGCTGCAGCGTCGTCTATGATTCTCAGCAGAGCGACGACACGGCCGCCGGCGCTCATGACGGCACACGACAGGAGGCTTCGCGATATGGACAAGAAGATGGATATGCGGCGCAGGGATCGGCAGTTGAGCGAGGAGGAGACCCTCGAGGTCCTGCAGCATGGGGAGTACGGCGTTCTCTCGACCGTCTGCCCGGACGGGACGCCCTACGGCGTTCCACTCAACTTCGCGCTGGAGGATGGGCGCATCTACCTGCACGGCGCCAACGCGGAGGGGCAGAAGATCGTGAACCTCCGGCACTGCCCGGACGCCTGCTTCACCGTCGTCAGCAGCACCAAACTTCTGCCGAAGGAGTTCAGCACGCTCTACCGGTCCGCCATCGTCTGCGGACGGGTCTCCACCGTGGAGGACGACGCGGAGAAGCGGCGGGGCCTTGAAGCGCTCCTTCGCAAGTACTCGCCGGAATTCATCGAGAGCGGCCTGAAGTACATCGAGGCCGCATTCAAGGCGGTGCGCGTCCTGCGCCTGGACGTCGCGTCCCTCTCAGGCAAGGGCCGGAAGCAGTAGTCCGGCAGGAAGGGAACACAGCCCTCATGAACCGAATCGCATCGGAAGGGAATGCGGCGCCACAGAGGGGCGGCGAGGGGTTGGGCGCGCTCTGCACCATCCTGTCCGCGGTGCTGTTCGGCACGATGCCGCTCATCGCGAAGTTCGCCTATCAGCACGGCGGCAACGCCTGCACGACCGTCTTCGGCCGCTTCGGAACGGGAGCCCTGATCTCCCTCCTCCTGCCGTTCCTCATTCCGGGCTTCTCCCTGCGGATCACGCGCCGTCAGATGCTCGACGTCCTGAAGCTCTCGATCTTCTACGCCTTGACGCCCATCCTGCTCTACCTGTCCTACAACCACATCGGTTCGGGGCTGGCCACCACGCTCCACTTCACCTACCCCATCATGGTCATCGCGCTGATGGCGCTGTTCTTCCGCTCGCCCCTCACAGGGCCGAAGCTGCTCTGTGCCGCGCTCTGCACCGCCGGTGTGCTCCTCCTCTACAGCCCCGCAGAAGGCGTGGAATCCGAGGGCATGGGGATGGCGCTCGCCGTCGCCTCCGGCCTCACCTTCGCGCTCTACATCGTTCTCCTGGGTCACAGCTCCCTGGGCTCCCTTCCCGCGATGGCAGTCACCTTCTGGCTCTCGGCCTTCGCCGCAGCGGAGGCCGGGGTCTTCGGTCTCTTGACGGAGGACCTGCGCCTCTTTGCTCCGTGGCAGGCCTGGGCGGCCTACTGGACGTTGGGCCTCTTCGCCACCGTCCTCGCCATCTCCCTCTTTCAAAAGGGCGTCTTCCTGTGCGGGGAGGTGAAGGCCTCGCTCCTCAGCAACTTTGAGCCCATGACCGGCGTCGCCATCGGCATCCTGCTCCTGGGGGAGACCTTGACCTCAAGGTCCGCTGCGGGCATCGCCTGCATCCTGATCGCCGCCGTCCTGACGAGCCGCATCCGGCGTTAGGGCCCCTGCGTCGGGGTATAATAGGCCCGGACAAAAAACAGCCTGGGAGCCGAGGATGAAGGGGGAGACAGCGTGAACGAACGGATTGCGGTGCTCTGCGGCGGGGACGGTGCAGAGCGCGAGGTATCGCTGAGGAGCGGGGCCGCGGTGACCGCGGCGCTGGTCGAGGCGGGGTATCGGGCGAAGGCCGTGGACCTGCGAACCCTCGAGGAGGCGCGCCACTCCCTCAGGGGGTTCGACGCGGCCTTCGTGGCCATGCACGGCAGTTGGGGCGAGGACGGGCGGCTCGAGGCACAGCTCGAGGCGATGGGCCTGCCCTACACGGGGTCCGACCCCATCGTCTGCGATCTGGCCATGGACAAGGGACGGTCGTGCGCCATTCTTCGCGCGGCGGGCCTGACCGTGCCGAAGGGAATCCTGCTGCCGAAGGGCGCGCCGGACCTCGAGGCCGTGCGGGCTGAGCTGGGTGACGCCGTCGTCGTCAAGCCCTGTTCCGGCGGCAGCACCGTGGGGATCACGATCCTGCGACACGTCACGGAGGACGCCCTGAGGGCGGCCGTAGCCCTGGCGCGACAGGAGTACGGCCCCGCGGTCCTCATCGAGGAGTACATCGGCGGGCGCGAGCTCACCGCAGCCGTGTGGGAGCGGGACGGGGCGCCCGAAGCCCTTCCCGTCATCGAGATCGTCCCCCACGCCGGGTTCTACGACTACCGGAACAAGTACACGGCGGGGGCCACGGAGTACCTCGTGCCGGCGCCCCTCGCGCCGGCCGTCGCGGAGCGCGTCGTCGGCTCGGCCGTGGCGGCCCATCGGGCCCTGGGCTGCCGCGACTACAGCCGGGCGGACTTCCGCCTGTCGGAGGACGGCACCCCCTGGATCCTGGAGGTCAACACCGCCCCCGGCATGACGGCGACGAGCCTCGTGCCCAAGGCGGCGCGGGCCGCCGGACTGGGGTTTCCGGAGTTCGTCGCGCACCTCGTCCGCTCCGCGCTGAAGCGCTGGGGTCAGGCATGACGACGGCTCAGCCCCGCCTGCTGGTGGCCGCGGCGGCGAGCGGGTCCGGCAAGACGACGATCGTCTGCGGCCTCCTGGCGGCGCTGTACCGCCGGGGCCTGCGCGTCGTGGGGTACAAGGTCGGGCCGGACTACATCGACCCCGGATTCCATCGCGCGGCGGGGCACTGCGAGGTCCTGAGCCTCGACACGTGGCTGACGCCTCCCGCGGTCATGAAGGGCCTCTTTGCCCGCACCTCCCTTGGGGCGGACGTGGCCGTGGCGGAGGGCGTGATGGGCCTCTACGACGGCGGCCGCGGCGGCGTCAGCAGCAGCGCGGAGATCGCGAAGCTCCTGGGCCTGCCCGTCGTGCTGGTCGTTGACGCGCGCTCCATGGGCCAGAGCGCCGCGGCCGTGGCGTTGGGGTTTCGGGAGTACGACAGGTCGGTGGACCTCCACGGCGTCATCCTGAACCGCCTGGGGTCGGCCTCGCACCGGGACACGATCGCGGAGGCGCTGGAGCGCGTCGGCATCCCCCTGCTGGGGGCCGTGATGCGAGACGAGGCCCTCGCCCTGCCGGAGCGTCACCTGGGCCTCGTGCCGGAGGCGGAAACGCACGACGCCGCGCAGCTGGACCGCATCCGCGAAGCGGTGGAGCGCGGCGTGGACGTCGACGCGCTCCTCGCCATCGCACGGTCCGCACCACCCCTTCCCCTGCCGCCGGAGGGGACGAGGTCCCGCGCCGCAAAGGACGTGCGGATCGCCGTGGCGCAAGACCTGGCCTTCTCCTTCTACTACCCGGACAGCCTGTCGGCCCTGGAGGACCGGGGGGCGGAGCTGATCCCCTTCAGCCCCATGCAGGACGAGGCGCTGCCGGAAGCGGACGGCGTGATCCTGGGCGGAGGGTTTCCGGAGCGGTTTGCGGGGGAGCTCGCGGCCAACGCCTCCATGCGGCGGAGCGTGGCCCGCGCCGCGGAACGCGGCGTCCCCATCCTGGCGGAGTGCGGCGGGATGATGTACCTGTGCCGCTCCATCACCGACATGGAGGGCGCCGCCTTCGAGATGGCGGGCGTCCTGCCCGCGTCCTGTCGGATGCAGCACCGCCTCGAGGCCGTGGGCTACGTGGAGGCCCGCGCCCTCCGCGACACCGTCCTCGGCCCGGCGGGGACGCTCCTGCGGGGGCACGAGTTCCACTTCTCCGCCATGACGCCGGAGGCGGAGGACTTCCCCTGGGCCTTCCGCGTCGAGAGGAAGCGCACGGGCGCGGCCCACAGCGGTGGGTACGCCCGCGGGAACGTCCTGGCCTCGTACCTCCACCTCAACCTGGCGGGCCTGCCGGACGCGGCGGATTCGTTCCTCGCCCGCTGCCGAGCCTTCCGCAGCGCGTCGGCGGGCGGACGGTGACCTAGGCCAAACCCTCCCGAATCCAGTCCGCCAGGGACAGGGCGAAGTAGGTGACGACGATGTCCGCGCCGGCCCGCGCCAGACAGACGGCCGACTCGCACACGACGCGCCGCTCGTCCAGCCAGCCGTTGGCCGCCGCCGCCTTGATCATGGAGTACTCGCCGCTAACGGAATAGCTCCCCACGGGCACGCTCACCCGTTCCTTCACCGCGCGCAGCACGTCCAGGTAGGGCAGGCCCGGCTTGACCAGGATCATGTCGGCGCCCTCCTCGACGTCCAGCAGCGCCTCCCGTATCCCCTCGCGCACGTTGCAGGGGTCCATCTGGTAGCCCCGCCGGTCCCCGAAGGAGGGGGCGGACTGCGCCGCCTCGCGGAACGGCCCGTAGAACGCGGAGGCGTACTTCACCGCGTAGGAGAGGATCGCCGTCTCCGTCAGACCCGCGTCGTCCAGTGCCGATCGGATGGCGCCCACGCGCCCATCCATCATGTCGGAGGGTGCCACGATGTCCGCGCCGGCCTGGGCCTGAGACACGGCCGTTCGGGCCAGGAGCTCGACCGTCGGGTCGTTGTCGACCGTCGTTCCCTTCAGCACTCCACAGTGGCCGTGGGACGTGTACTCGCAGAGGCACACGTCCCCGATGACCGTCAGGTCGGGAAACTCCCGCTTCGCCGTGCGCATCGCCCGCTGGACGACGCCGTCCTCCGCCCAGGCCTGGCTCCCCGTCTCGTCCTTGTGGTCCGGAATGCCAAAGAGCAGCACGCCGCCGATGCCGGCCCCCGCGGCCCGCTCCAGGATGCGGGGCAGCGTGTCCGGGCTCCAGCGCATCTGGCCCGGCATGGCCGAGAGCTCCTCCACGACGCCCCTGCCCTCCCGGACGAAGATCGGGTACACCAACATCGAGGCCGCAAGCCTCGTCTCCCTCACCATATCGCGAATGGCTGCCGTTCGGCGCAGCCGCCTTGGACGAACGATCACGATGATCCCTCCCCTGCGCCGCCCCTCACCGGGCGGCTGTGATTTGACCCCGCGCGGCCACGGCCGCGGCGAGAAGTGCCTCGAGCGTCGCGGAGTCCGCCGTGAAGACCCGCGCGAAGCCGGCCTCCCGCGCAGCGCGCGCCGTCTGGCGCCCGATGCAGAGCGCCCCCACCTCGCTCCAGCCCCTCCAGCCCGTCGGCGCGCAGGCGGCGAAGGCCCCGACGGTCGAGGCGCTGGTGAAGAACGCCATGTCCAGGTCCTCCGGCAACTCCGGGCGAAGGCGGCAGGTGCGGTAGAGCGGCACCTCCCGGAAGGGGACGCCGGCGGCCCGAAGCCCCTCCGTCAGCTCCGGCCCGTGTTCCTCCGCCCGCAGCAGCAGGGCCTTCTCCCCCGTCCTCATGCGCCCCGCCAGGGCAACGGCCAGGTGCTCGCCGTCGTAGACGTCGGGCATCAGGTCAACCCGCAGGCCACAGGCCCTCAGGGCCTCCGCCGTCGCCGGCCCGATGGCCGCGAGGCGCGCGCCTCCCAGCTCCCGAACGTCCCGCCCCTCGCGGGCCAGGCGCGCCGTCAGGGCCTCGATCCCCGCCGCACTGGTGAAGACGGCCCAGTCCGCGCCACCGATGGGCGGAAGGGGGTCCTCCAGCGGCTCCGTGGCGATGCAGGGGACCTCCAGGACCTCCGCCCCCGCATCCCGGAGCATCCGCGACAGGCGCCCCGCGCGCTCCCGCGGCCGCGTCACGGCGGCGCGCACCCCGGAAAGCGGCAGGGCGGCCCGCCAGTCGAAGCGCTCGGGCCCTTTAGACGCAAATTGGTATAAGCCAAATCGTCCGGGGGGCAGTCCCCCCGCCGGATGCCTGCGGGCTAAAACTCCGTCAGCAACAGGGAGCCGTCCTCACCGCTTTGGTCCAGGATGAAGCGCCGCGTCGCGCCCGTCCCGTCAACGTAGGAGATCCCGTTGTTGGGTATGGAGCCGAAAAACATCATGCGGACCAGGAGCGGGCGCCCCGGCAGCAACTCCTTCTGCCCGTACCGCTCCTCGACGTCGAAGCTCGCCTTCCCCTCCTCGCTTATCTCCGTGAAGGTGAGCCCCAGCACCTTGAGGTCCCGCACCGCCCTCTCCGCCGACAGGAGAACCTTCGCCTGAGGTTCCCCCTCAAAGGCGGTGCACTCGTCGTATTCAGTGACGCCGGCCAGCGCGTCCTCCGCCCACTCCGCCCGCACCTCCGGCGCGGCACCCGCCGGCACCGCCAGCGTCAGGACCGCCAGAGCCGCCAGCACAAGGACGACCCCCCCCGCAAACCTCTCAACCATGCGCCTCATGTTCCGTACCTCCGTTCCATTTCCGTCGCGGTGCCCATTTCCGCCGCCTCAATAGAAGCTTAAAAAAACGCTATCCGCCGAGGTAGGCGCTCCGGACGCGCGCGTCGTTCAAGAGCTCCTCCCCCGTGCCGGAGAGGGCCACGGCCCCCACCTCCAGGACGTAGGCCCTGTGCGCGATCTTCAGCGCGGCCCAGGCGTTCTGCTCCACCAGCAGGATGGTCCGGCCCTGCGCGTTGATGGCGCGGATGATGTCGAACACCTCCTCCACCAAGATGGGGGCCAGGCCCAGCGACGGCTCGTCCAGCATCAGGAGGTTCGGTCGGCTCATCAGGGCGCGGCCCACGGAAAGCATCTGCTGCTCGCCGCCAGAGAGCGTTCCGCCCTTCTGCCTCCGCCGCTCCCTGAGGCGCGGAAAGAGCGTGAAGACGTGCTCCAGGTCCTCCTCAACGCCTGCGGCGTCGTTCCGCGTCCAAGCCCCAAGCCGCAGGTTCTCCTCCGCCGTCAGGTGGGGCAGGATGCGGCGGCCCTCCGGGCTCAGGGCGATGCCCATCTTAACCCGGTCCTCCGTGGACCTGCCCTGAAGGGGAACCGCCTCCCCATCGGGGGCCCGGAGGTCCATGCGCGCCGCGCGGGACGGCGTCAGCCCCATGATGGAGCGGATGACGCTGCTCTTGCCCGCGCCGTTCGCGCCGATGAGCGTCACGACCTGGCCCTCTTCGATGGAGAGGGACACGTCGCGCACCGCGTGGATTGCGCCGTAGTACACGTTCAGCTTTTCGACCTCGAGCAGGCTCATCTCAGGCCCCCTCCTTCTGCGCCGCGCCCGCGCCGAGGTAGGCCTCGATGACTCCGGGGTCGCGCCGGATTTCCTCCGGCGTGCCGCGGGCGATGAGCCTGCCCTGGTCCAGCACGTGGATCGTGTCGCACACGTTCATGACCACCTTCATGTCGTGCTCGATGAGCAGGATCGTGAGGTGGAACTCGTCCCGCAGGCGGCGGATGAACTGCATCAGCTCCGAGGACTCCTGGGGGTTCATCCCCGCCGCCGGCTCGTCCAGCAGCAGGAGGCGGGGGGCCGCCCCCAGGGCGCGGGCGATCTCGAGCCGCCGCTGTGCGCCGTAGGGCAGGGCGGACGCCCGCTCGTTCGCGTAGGACGCCAGGCC
>NC_021038.1:2248536-2252478 GCF_000210715.1 Fretibacterium fastidiosum | reverse complement strand
GTGAAGACGAAGGGCAGGAGCGACATCCACCAGTAGGTCCTTCGCCGCACCCAGGCCCCCACCATGACGTTCTGCAGCGCCGTCTCGTTCGCAAAGAGGCGGATGTTCTGGAACGTCCGGGAGATGCCCTCGCGGCAGACCTTGTGAGGGGGCCGGCCCGTGATGTCCCGCCCCATGAAGCGGACCGATCCGGACGCCGGCCTGTAGAAGCCGCTGATGGCGTTGAAGGCGGAGGTCTTGCCCGCGCCGTTCGGCCCGATGAGCCCCGCGATGGCTCCCTCCTCCACGTCCAGGGAGAGGCCGTCCACCGCCGTCAGCCCCCCGAAGCGCAGGGTGAGGTCCCGCACCTCCAGCAGGGGGCCGCCCTTCGGCAGGGGCGCGGGGGCCCGGTAGGTCAGGGCGAAGCTCCCGCCGGCCCCCTCCGCTTCCTTCCGGCGCCTCCGGGGGAAGAACCAGCTCCAGCTGAACTCGCGCATCCCCATGATCCCCTCGCGGCGGAAGATAATGACCGCAATGAGGAGGATCGAGAAGATCACCATGCGCATTCCGGGGATGCCGGGGATGTGCAGCGAGCCGACGACGATGGGGTTCTCGACGAAGCGAAGCCACTCCAGCATCACGGTGACAAGCGCCGCGCCCACGATGGAGCCCGTGACGGACCCCAGCCCGCCGATGACGACGATCATCAGGACGTTGTAGGTCTGCGTGATCATGAACATGCGCGGGTCGATGGTCGTGATGAGGTTCCCCATCAGCGCGCCGCCCAGGCCGGCGCCAAAGCAGCCCAGCGTGAAGGCCAGCACCCGCATCCGGAACGTGTTGATGCCCATCATGCGCGCGGCCGCCTCGTCGTCGCGCACGGCCCGCATGGCGCCTCCCGTGCCGCTGTTCAGCATGGAAACGGTGCAGACCAGCACCGCCGCCAGGCAGCCCCAGCTCATCCAGAGCGTCGTGTGGGGCGGGATGCCCTTCAGGCCCAGGGAGCCGTTCGTCAGCGGCGTGAGGTTCGTGATGAGGATGCGGATGATCTCGGCAAAGCCCAGCGTGGCGATGCCGAGGTAGTCTCCGCCGAGGGACAGGACCGGCAGGGCCACCAGCCAGCCGAAGAAGGCCGCCGCCAGCCCTGCGGCGAGGATGGAGAGCAGGAAGGGGGCGTTCACGTTCAGGAGCCACGGGAGGATGGGGTCCAATATCCACATGGCCTGCTTCTGGGCCGCGGGCAGGATCAGGATGGCGGAGACGTAGGCGCCGATGGCCATGAAGCCCGCATGTCCCAGGGAGAACATGCCCGTGACGCCGTAGACGAGGTTCAGGCTCAGGCCCAGGATGCCGTTGACGGCGACGAGGTTCAGGATACGGACCCAGTAGCCGTTCAGGAAGGAAGGGGCCTCGTTCAGGAACCAGGCGAACAGACAGACGGCGGCGATGGTGAGGCACCGGCTGCAAATATTCCGGTTGATGTCCCCTCGTGTCATATCTTGTCCTCCATTTTCTCGCCCAGAAGCCCCGTGGGGCAGAACAGCAGGATGAGGATCAGGATCAGGAAGGCGAAGGCGTCCTTGTAGCCCGAAACCACCGGAAAGAAGGCCACGAACATGATCTCCACGAACCCCAGGAGGAGGCCGCCGATCATGGCGCCCGGCACGGAGCCGATGCCGCCCAGCACCGCAGCGATGAAGGCCTTGATGCCCGGCGTCATGCCCATGAAGGGCTCCACCCGCGGATAGCGCAACGCCCACAGGATGCCCGCCACGGCCGCGAGGGCGGAGCCGATGCCGAAGGCCAGGGCGATGATGCGATTCACCGAGACGCCCATCATGCGCGTCGCCTCGATGTCGAAGGAGATGGCGCGCATGGCGAGGCCCGGCTTCGTCCGGTAAATAACCCAAACGAGAAGGGCGACCAGCAGGAAGGAGATGGCGGGGACGACCAGCCCCAGCGGGATGAGGCGCACGCCGCCGCCCACCAGGATGGGCTTCATCAGGAGCGGGGGCTGCACCACGGGGCGCGGCATTCCGGTGAAGACGACGACGGCGAAGTTCTCGATGAAGAAGGAGACGCCGATGGCGCTGATGAGCGCGGAGATGCGCGGCGCGCGGCGCAGCGGGCGGTAGGCGATGCGGTCCACCAGAAGCCCGCAGGCCGTCGTGCCGGCGACGGCGAGGGCGACGCCCAGGACCCACGGGAGCCTGTAGACGATGGTCGCAAAGTACACGAAATAGGCCCCCAGCATGAAGATGTCGCCGTGGGCGAAGTTGATGAGGCGCAGGATGCCGTAGACCATCGTGTAGCCCACCGCGATCAGCCCATAGAGCGAACCAAGGCTCAGGGCGTTGACGAAATGCTGGACGAAGATGTTGAGAGTCAAGCCATTACCTCCCTGCATTCCGAAAAATTCAAAAAAGGGGGAAGGGCCTGCGCAGGCCCCTCCCCCGTCCTGTCGCTCCCAAGCGGAGGGCGTGCCAAAGCGCTCCGGAGCGTTAAATCTCCGGCTTCACCAGGCCGAGGAAGGTCTTCTTTCCGTTCCGAATCTCGACGATCCCCATCTCCTTCTCCGCGTCGTGGGTGGCGTTGATCGTGGTCATCCCCGTGACGGTCGGCAGGTCCTTCGTCCCCTCCAGGGCGTCGCGAATCTTCTCCGGCTCGGCGCTCCCCGCGCGCGCGATGGCGTCCGCCAGCATGACGTAGCAGTCGTAGCCCAGGGCGCAGTTCACGTTCGGGGCCTTGTCCGGGTGCTCCTTGTTCCACTCCGCGGTGAACTGAGCCGCCACGGGGTTCATGTTCTCCATCGAGGGGTCGTAGGCAAAGGTGGTGTGCAGGAAGCCTTCCACCGCGTCGCCGCCCAGCGTGACGATCTCCGGGTTGTCCATGGCGTCCGCGCCGATGAAGCGGAACTCCGCCCCCAGCTCCCGCGCCTGCTTCAGGACGATGGCTCCCTCCGCGAAATAGGCGGGGAGGAAGACGATGTCCGGCTTCTTGCTGATCAGCTCCGTCAGCTGCGCCGTGAAGTCCTGGTCGCCGGACTGATACTTCAGCTCCGCCACGATCTCGCCGCCCATCTTCTCGTAGGCCTGTTTGAAGAAGGCGCCGAGGCCGACGCTGTAGTCGTTGGTGACGTCCACCAGCGTCGCCGCCCTCTTGAAGTCGAGGTTCTTGAAGGCGTAGGTCGCTGCGCCGGCGCCCTGGAACGGGTCGATGAAGCAGGCACGGAAGTAGTACCGCTTGCCCTGCGTCACCAGCGGGTTGGTGCAGGAGGTACCGATCACGGGGACCCCCGCCTTCTCCGCCACCTCGCCGCCCGCCATGGCCAGCGAGGACCCGTAGGTGCCGATGATGGCGTTGACCTTGTCGTTCTCGATGAGGCGCGTGACGGCGTTGGCCGCCTCCACCTTGTCGGACTTGTTGTCCACCACGACGAGCTCCACCTTCCTGCCGAGGATCTCAGGGTTCAGCTTGTGGGCCAGCTGCGTGCCCTCGAGCTCCAGCTGCCCGCCGAAGGCGTTCTGCCCCGTCAGACAGTTGAAGACCCCGATCCGGATGACGTCGTCCGCTCCCATGGACGCGCCGGCGATCGTCAGCGCCAGGGCCAACGCCAGCAGCAGAGCCGTGAAAACCTTACGCATCGCACATCACTCCTTCCCCGATTTTCCCCATGGCAGCCGCCCCGGGGCAAAAAATTTCCGCTTAATAGACTATTTAAAATGTTATTCTACCCCATCTGCTCACGGTACGCAACGGGGGCGCCGCTGCCCGAAGCCGCAGCTGCGACAGTTTTATTAAGCTCAAGCCCATCGTCGCAGAAGTTATACCAATTTGCGTCTAAAGGGCAAGAAAGGCCCCCTGCAAGGGGGGCTGGCGAGCCCCGGAGGGGCGAGACTGAGGGGTTGTTTTGGGGCGTGAAAAGCAACCCCTCCGGTTCGCTAGCGCGAACCACCTCCCCTT
>NC_021038.1:2242374-2247930 GCF_000210715.1 Fretibacterium fastidiosum | reverse complement strand
GAGGGGTTGTTTTGGGGCGTGAAAGACAACCC
The DNA here is from genome assembly GCF_000210715.1 of Fretibacterium fastidiosum. GTDB lineage: Bacteria > Synergistota > Synergistia > Synergistales > Aminobacteriaceae > Fretibacterium > Fretibacterium fastidiosum. The sequence continues at coordinate 2,247,898 of NC_021038.1, read as the reverse complement.
CTCCGGTTCGCTAGCGCGAACCGCCTCCCCTTGCAGGGGAGGCAAAAAGAAGAGGCGCGTTTTTCTGGCTACCCTGCAAGGAGGGGAGGGGTGGGGAGTTGTCGTTGGGGACGTCAACGCCCTGCCCCTTCCTCATCGGCCCCGTCAGTCGTTCCAGTCGGTCCTCAGGGAGAGGATGGCCCAGGTGTCCTTCCCTTTCCAGTTGTACGGCTTGGCCACGGCCTGGAACTTCGCGGGACGCTCCTTTTTGTTCTCCACGTTGTAGAGCTCGCCGCTCATGTTGACGACCTTCCCCTCGCGGGAGGCCTGCTGCACGTCGGCGTAGTACACCGTTTCGCCCTCCGCCTTCTCGAAGTGGTAGAGCTTTCCGTCAAAGTGGCAGCGTGGGTCGGAGTCCGTCACGCTCTGGTTCTCCAGGTCCAGGTCAAAGTACTTCTTCACGGACTCGACGACGAACTTCCCCTCGATCGTCAGGTCCCCGTGGGGACACTTCCTGTCCTTGCAGAGCTTGATACGGCTCTTGTAGTTGTTGAGGTAGTTGTGCTGGATGCCGAAGCGGATCAGCTCCGCGGCGTCGAGGTCCAAGTCGAAGTTGTAGAGCCCCACCTCCGTGAAGTTGCTGATGAAGACGCCCATCCTCCGCATCTCATCCTTCCCGAACGAGGCCGCCGACGCCCCGAAGGCCAACGCCAGAACCAGCAGCACGGCAAGGGCCGCAGAGGCCTTCAACCGTTGTTTCATATGCTCCATGCTCGATCCCTCCATGAAAAATTTCGTTTCGCAACGCCGAGTCGGGGTTCTCCGGCTGCGACGACCGCAATTCTCCGCCACAGTCCTGCCCCAACCCCTTTCGTTCAATGGCGTTAATCATAGCACAAGTCACCGTACCAGATAAGGCACCCCGCCTCCCTTTTAGAGGCCGTTGCGGCGGCCTGAAGGCAGGATGCCGCTCGAAACCGCGCCCGCCCCTCACCGGGCCGTCCCGTCGTCGAACTAAAAGCCCAGGCTCTTCTCCATGCGCTCGGCGACGGACGCGAAGCGCTCCTGTTCCTCCTTCGGGCAGCTCAGGACAAACGACGTCCAGGCCTCCTCGTTGACGACGGCGCACTCGAAAAAGAGGCGCTCCTTCCCGTCGCCGTAGACGAGTCGGTAGCCGTCCGGGGCCGCTTCCTTCGACAGGACGTGCGAGACGTCCTCCAGCCTAGACGCCAGCATGGCCTCTCCGTCCTCCTCCAGCACGTTGTACCCGCCCGACAGCGTGAGGGCGTACCGGCCATCCTTCGACGAGAGCCAGACGCCGTCGCCGTTCTCCGGCTCCTTCATCTCGCTGAAGATGTCCGGGTACTCCACGGAGTAGCCAAAGCGATCGTTCTCGTACTTCGTCCACGGGTCCGCCGCCGCAGGGACGGCCAGCAAAACCGCCAGGACGCAGGCCGCCGCAAAAACCTTCCTCATGACAATCCCTCCCTCAGTTTCGTGACCGTCCCTCGAGGCGAACGCACGGAGCGCCGTTTCGAGGGCAATTCCCGCCATCATCTATGCGTCCGTTCCTCTAAGTAAGGGGCGGAAGGCACGTTAGACGTCCGTCCGCTGACCCCTTTCGTAGAGCCCCGCCTCCGTCAGGACGCGGGGGACGGGCCGGTCGTGGGGCTCCATCGGGATGTCCTCCCGGACGAGGCGCTCAGGACAGACCAGCACCGCAAAGCCGCGATAGGCGGAGAGGAATCGGTCGTAGAAGCCGCCCCCCTTCCCCAGCCTCAGCCCGGCCCGGCTGCAGCTCAGGCATGGGATGACGGCGAAGTCCACCTCGTCCGCCCCCACCAGGGGCGACCCCTTCACGGGCTCCGGGATGCCGTAGGCCCCAGGCACCAACCGATCCATGGCGTCGATCTGCCACAGTTCCATCACCCCCATGCTGACGCACAGGGGCACGCAGAGCCGCTTTGCGTCGCACAGCGCGCCCTCCAGAAACGGGCGGGTGTCGATCTCCCGCCCGGCCCCAACGAAACAGAAGACCGTCCCGGCGGACCGGTACTCCGGCAGGGCCAGCAGCCGGGCACAGATCACCGAGCCGGCCTCCGCCCGGTAGGCGTCGGGCAAGGCCTTTTCAACCTCCCGAAGCTCCTTCCTCAGGACCTTCTTTTCCTCTTGAACGGTCACGGTCGCATCCTCCCCACATTGGACATTCATTTTGGATCGCCGCCTCTCGATCCTCCAACCACAGCACAAAACAAACTCCGTCATCCGCAAGGTGCGGGGTTCCATTATGCCACACGGCCCTGCAAAAAACGAGCGCCCCCCTGAGACACGGGGGAGCGCTCCTGGTATTCACAGCACTCACATCATTACATCGCCAACGTGGCCGGCGTGGCGGGCCCCAGGGGCAGCCCCAGGAGGTACCAGACCACCAGCAGGAGCGTGAAGCCTGCCAGGTAGAACAGCGAATAGGGCATGGCCAGCGAGATGACCGTCCCAATGCCCACCTTCGTATCCTCCTTCGGCTTGTACTGCTCGAGGAGCCCCAACATCACCGGCAGGTAGTAGGAGAGGGGGGAGATGATGTTGGTGGAGGAGTCCCCGATGCGGTAGGCCACCTGCGTCAGGGCCGGGGAGAAGCCGACCCCCGCGAACATGGGAACGAAGATGGGGGCCAGGATCAGCCACTTCGCGGAGCCGCTGATCATGAAGAGGTTCAGGAAGGACACCAAAACGACGAAGATCACCAGCAGCGGGATGCCGCCCAGGTTCATGGCCTTCAGGAACTCCGCTCCCGTCACGGAAAGCACCGTGTCGAAGTGGCTCATGCGGAAGAGCGCCACAAAGAGCGAGGCCGGCAACACCACCACCATGAAACTCGTGCTGCCGATGAGCCCCTTCTGCATGAGTTTCGGCACGTCCTCCGCCCGGCGGATCACCCCGGCGCCGATGCCGTAGGCCGTCCCCACGACGAAGAACAGACCGAAGAGCAGGGGCATGATGCTGCTGAGGAGCGGCGAGCGCGGGACGATGGCGCCCGTCTCCGGGTTGCGGAACAGGGAGCCCTCCGGGTACGTCAGCCACACGATGAGGGCCACGTAGGCGACGAGGGCCAGAAGGCTGCAGAACAGCCCCCGGTTCTCCGCCGGCGTGACGGCGTGCTCCTTCAGCGCGTCCGCATCGCGGACCGTCTCCGCGTCCCCGACCATCTTCACGATGTAGTGCTCCGTGACGTACACCGTGAGCCCTGTCAGGACCAGCGTGGCGGCGAGCATAAAGTACCAGTTCATGAGCGGGTGGACCGGCGTGCCCGGCGGAATTGTGGGCACGCCCTCGACGGCCGTGGCCGTGATGCCCGACAGCAGGGCGTCCGTCCCCGCCACGAAGAAGTTGGCCGTGAAGCCCCCTGCCCCCGCCGCGTATCCCGCCGCCACCCCCACCCAGGGGTTGCGGCCCAGCGCCTTGAACACGGCGCCGGCGATGACGGGCGTGAAGATGATCCCCGCGTCGGAGGCCAGGTTGGCGTTGATGCCGACGACGGCCACCACCGCCACCACCAGCGCCCGCGGGGCGCCTAAAATCGTCTTGCGCATCAGGGCGGAGATCATGCCCGTGTGCTCCAGCAGGCTGATGCCCAGCATCATCGTCATGATGAGGCCCAGGGGGGCAAAGTTGACGTAGGTCTTGACAAAGCCCGCCAGGAACTCGCGCATGGCGGGGTATGACAGCAGGTTCACCACGGAGACGGTGGTCTCCCTGGGGGCCTCCCCCGCCTTGCCGGCCATGTACGTCACGGACAGGCCCTCCCTGCCCAGCCACCAGGACAGGCCCATCAGGACCAGCGACAGCACGACGAACAGCCAAAACGGGTGCGGAAACTTGTTCCCGATCACCTCGATGCCCCGGATGAACCTTTCAAAAAAGCTGCGCTTCGGCGCGACGATCGTCTCGTCCACGTTTCTCTCCGGATTTTCCGACATTCTCTCGTACCTCCGTTCTCAACCAATCAAGGAACACCCTTCAGCCCCTCCGCGGCTCCTCCGGCGGCATCCCCCCCCTCTCTGGCTCTCTGATACGCCTATCGACGGCCCAGAAAGGCGACGGCGCAGGACGCGAGGAAGCGCATCCCGAAGGGGAAGCACCCTTCGTCCGGACGGAAGCGCGTGCTGTGCAGCACTCCCGTCTCCTCCGGCCCCACACCGGCGGGACGGCAGCCCAGCCAGGCGAAGGCCGAGGGACGCTCGCGGGCGAAGAAGGCGAAGTCCTCCGCGCCCAGCTCCGGCCGCTCCGCCACGACGAGGTGTTCCGCCCCCATGGCCTCCCTCACCGCCTCCGCGGCCAGATCGAACATTTCGGGGTCGTTCACCAGAGGGGGGTAGCCCTTGACGTAGCGCACCTCGCAGCTGCCCCTCAGGGACCGGGCGATGCCCTCCGCCGCGCGCTCGATGAGGTCCGGCATGGCCGCCTGAACCTCCTCCCTCAGGGTGCGCACCGTCCCCTCCATCTCCACCCGGTCCGGGATGACGTTGTACCGCCATCCGCCCTTGATGGTCCCGATGGTGACCACGGCCGCATCCAGGGGCGAGACGCTGCGCGAGACGACGCTCTGGAGCCCGCAGAGCACCTGCCCCGCGATCATGATGGCGTCCACGCCCTGATCCGGCGCAGACCCATGGGCTGCCCTGCCCTTCACGGTGAGGTACACCCGGTCGGAGGCCCCCATCTGAGGCCCGGACCGCAACACGACCCTCCCCGTCTCGTAGGCGGGCCAGACGTGAAGGCCGAACAGGCCGTCCACGCGGGGGTCCTCCAGAGCCCCGTCCGCGATCATGCCCGGCGCTCCCCCAACGGGGTTCAGCTCCTCGGCGGGCTGAAAGATGAACTTCACGTTGCCCGGCAGCGCGTCGCGCATCCCCGCGAGAACGCAGGCGGTCCCCAGAAGCATGGCCGTATGGGTGTCGTGCCCGCAGGCGTGCATGACGCCCGGAACCTCCGAGGCGCAGGGCAGCCCCGTCTCCTCCTGCATGGGGAGGGCGTCCATGTCGGCGCGCAGGCCCACCGTCGGCCCCATGTCCGCCCCGCCGCCCGTGCCCCGCAGCAGCCCCAGGACGCCGTGGCCCCCCACGCCGCGCCGGACCTCAAGCCCCAGCCCCTCCAGCACCCCCGCAACGAGCTCCGCCGTCCGCTCCTCGCACCGGCTCAGCTCCGGATGGCGATGGATCGCCCGGCGCCACTCCACGACCCGATCGAGGTGCCGGCGCACCTCTCGTTCGATCCTCTCATGCTCTTCCATATGACGTCCTCTCCTCCACCTTCACGACGGTCCTCGCCCCCCGTAAGGCCCGATTCCCTAATGATCTCGATATATCTTATCACGCTGATGCGAGTGAGCGCCCTCCATCGTCCGATGACCAGCAGGGCGTCCATTCATCAGCGAAGGTCAAGCGTTTTGTTCTCTTTTTGTCCTTTGATTTTATACCAATTTGCGTTTAATGTAGATTGCCTCCCCTGAAAGGGGAGGTGGTTCGCGTCAGCGAACCGGAGGGGT
>NC_021038.1:2235274-2242010 GCF_000210715.1 Fretibacterium fastidiosum | reverse complement strand
CTTTAAACGCGAATTGATATGAATACACAAAAAGGGGCCGCGCGGCGTTCGCCGCGCGGCCCCCTACTCTCCCGCTTCCTCTACGTTCGCCGTCTCAGGAGCGCCAGCGGAAGGAACAGCGCCGCGGCCCCCAGGCCCAGCGCGCTGCAGAAGCCACTGTCCCCGTCATTCTCGTCTGCTACCTCGTTGAAGGTCGCAAGGGACGTGACCGTCCCGCCCAGGTCGCCGCTCGTGAGGGTTCGGACCAACGCGTCATCCTTGAAGATCAGGACCCGGTCGCCCGTCGTCGCCGCCAGCGCCTTGGCGCTCGTGTCCCAGACCAGCCTCCGAAGTCCGTCCTTTGGCGCGTCCGCAGAGCGCCACACCTCGGCAGCAGCGCTGTCCTTCCAATGGTAGAGCGCGTCCGCACCGGAAGCCGTCTGCGCGATGAAGTAGATGCTGCTTCCGCCGTCCTCGCAGACCGAAACGATATCGCCATAGCCACCCGAGCCGTTGACGAGGTCCTTGAACTTCCCCCTGCCCGGCTGGTAGACCTTGATTCCGTCCCCATTCCCGTAGACGAGGGCAAGCACCTTCTCGTCGTCGTAGAGGGCCATGTCGGTCGCTCCAGCGCCGAGGTCGAAGCTCGCGTAGGGCACGAGGCGGCCGTCCAGGCGGAACAGCCACCCCGACACGTTGTCCCCGTTCGCGTTCCCAGCCGTGAGAAGGGCGTATATCTCCTTGCCGCGGACGCGGACGCGCTGCCCGTGGACGTTCCCTCCGTCCGCGCTGAGCGCCAGGACGTTGCCTGTGGGCAGCAGGGTTTCCGTCCTGATCTCGACGAGGCTGCCGCTGTCGTAGGCCGCGGCGAACAGGCTGCGCCCGTTGTCGGAAACGTCCATGTCCCGGACGCCGCGCACCCCGGGCCAGTCCGCGCTGGCTATGGGCGCGTTCCAGCCCCTGGCGGCGCTGTAGACGTAGACCGCATCCCCGGTGGTGGAGTTGGAATGGCTGACCAGGACGTACTGGCCGCCGTCGCGCTGAAAGGCGTAGACCGCCGCGTCCGCAGGCCGCCCCGTCAGGACGGAGGGGCGCACGTCGACGCTCGCGGCGCTTGAGATCCCGATGACGCCCACCGACGCCGTGGAGCTCCCCGCCCCCACAGCCGTGTAGACCACGTTGGCTCCCGCCGCCCCGGCGGAGAACAGGAGCAGCAGCGCGGGGAGAAGTTCTTTCGCGAACCGCAAGTTCCTCGATCCAAAGCTCTTCAACCTCAAGTTCCTTGACCTCCCTGATGTGCAAAGTGTGCGGCGCGGCCCGCAGGGGCTCTTCGGGCGCCTTTCTCCCCAATTATAGACTATGGGAGGCCGTCCTTCATCCGCGTCGCTGCGGGGTGGACCGCCGGCGCAGGGCCAGGAGCGGGAGGACCAGCGCCAGGCCCCCCAGGTCGAGCGCACCGCACCCGCCGCCCGAACTGCTCTTGTCCTTCCCTCCATCGCCCGCCGGGCGGTCGATCACCGCGATGCTGGTGGGGTTGCCGCCCAGCTCCGCGCTGCCGATCGTTTTGACGTGGCGCCCGTCCGCCTCGAGGACGGCCACCCTGTCGCCCATCACGGCGAAGACCCGATTTCGGTACGCCGTGTCGCGCACCAGCTGGCAGGCGTAGCCGGCGACGCCCTTTGCCTCGTACACCTTCACGGGGTACCGCGCGGAGCCGGTCCAGCGATAGAGGGTCAGGGTGGGCCTCGCCGCCGCCCCGTCCCGCCGCTCAGCGATGAAATAGAAACCGCCCCCGCCGTCCTCGCAGACCGCCGTCACGCTGCCCAGGGCGGTGCCGTCGTCCGCGCTGACGACCTCCAAAGCCAGCCAGTCCGCGCCGTCCGCGGCGTTCAGGTTCACCACCTGCACGCCGCCCGTGCCGCGACAGGCGACGGCGATCCGGCCGGCGTCGATCTTCGCCATGTCCACGGCGTTCCTGCCCAGCCCCTCGTACCGCACGAGCTCCTTGTTCAGTGCGCTGTCCAGCCCCACCAGGACGCTGCTCGCGTAGGTGTAGCCGGGATAGCTGCCCCGCGTCGCCGTGAACAGGGCATAGATCACGTTCCCGGCGGCGAGGACCCGTTCCGCGTGGGGGACGTACCCCGCCGGGGCGGCGGTGCAGATGTAATAACGGCCCGTGGCGGTGTAGCTCGAGGTGTTCACCTGAATGACGGCGCCCCCTTCGTGGGCGGCGGCGTACAGGTTCCCGCCGTAGGCGGCCAGGCCGTGAACGTTCATGGCGTTCGTCCAGGTCCTGTTGGCGACGGGCACGTCCCAGCTGGCGGGATTGTAAACGGCCGCCTTGTCCCCCGTGGTGTGGTCGTGCTCCAAAAAGACGTAGAGCCGCCTGCCGCCCTGCGGGAACGACGCGCCCAGGGCGTCGCCCCGAAGGCTGCCGACCGCCCTCCCGGCCTGCAGGGCCTCGTCGATGACCCCGATGGCGCCCGTGTAGCCCGCGTCCACCGTCGTGTAGGCGACGTTCGCCGCCGCCGCGCCGCAGAGCGCCAGGGCCACCAGGAACGCACACGACAGCTTTTTCATGAACTTCACCTCCTTTGAATTAAGGAAGCGCTGATTAATCTTCAAAAGTTGTTGAAAGCAATTAAGGATCATCAAACAAAGGGTATCCTTCAGCGCTTCCCTAAAATTTTAAAATGGGGCTACGCCCCCCACTTCGGGGAGCCTTCCGGCTGCCGTTCGCTGGCGCTCACGGGCCGTCAGTCCCAATCCCCACGCGCTTCGCGCGGCCTGATGAAGTTTCAGGCACTGAAGGGAGCCCATACGGTTGACAGTTCTCAACGACTGAATCAGTGTTTCCTTAAGTGGGGCCGGTCGCGGTACAGGCTGTCAAGCCCCCGGCGAAACGTTCCGGCCTTCAACGAACCAGGTGGGCAACCCCATCACTCCTGTCGGTCCCGACCCCTCTCATAGAGCGCCAGCAGCTCCAGGGCCGCCTGGGTGGCGGCCAGCTCGCCCCGCTCCACCCGCTCCTCGATCTCCGGCATCTCCGCCGCGACGCCGGGGTCCTCGTAGAAGCGGCGCAGCAGGTGGTCCTCTACCATCGAGTGGACCCAGGACAGCGCCTGGCGCCGGCGGCGTTCCGCGAAAACGCCCGAGCTCCGGACGTTTTCCATGAAGTCCTCCACCATGCCCCACACCTCCGGGATGCCCTCGCGCGTCAGGGCGGAGCAGGTGTAGGCACGGCTCGTCCAGCCGTCCGTGGAGGGCCGCAGGTAGTGCAGGAACTGCTCGTAGTCCGCCCGGGTGGTCTGGGCCCTCATCCGGTTGGCCCCGTCGGCCTTGTTCACCACGATGGCGTCCGCCAGCTCCATCACCCCCTTCTTCATCCCCTGGAGGTCGTCTCCCGCGCCCGTGATGACCAGGAGCATGAAGAAGTCCACCATGTCCCGCACCGTCACCTCGCTCTGGCCGACGCCCACCGTCTCCACCAGGACGACGTCGTACCCCGCCGCCTCGCAGAGCAGCATCGTCTCGCGGCTCTTGCGCGTGAGCCCCCCCAGCGTCCCCCCGGAGGGGGAGGGGCGGATGAAGGCGTTCTCGTTCCGGGACAGCTCCTCCATGCGCGTCTTGTCCCCCAGGATGCTGCCCCTCGTCACCGTGCTGCTGGGGTCCACCGCCAGCACCGCCACCCTGTGCCCCCGGTCGCAGAGCCACGTGCCCAGCGCCTCAATGAACGTGCTCTTGCCCGCACCCGGCACGCCCGTGATGCCCACGCGCACGGCGCGCCCGGTCCGCGGCAGCACGGCGGAGATGACCTGCCGGGCCAGGTCGAAGTGGGCCGGCGCGTTGCTCTCCACCAGCGTGATGGCGCGGGAGAGGACCGCGCGGTCGCCCTCCAGCACGCCCTCCACGTAGTCCCGAAGCGCCAGCTTCCGGCGTTTCGGGACGGGAGCAGGGGACGGCTCCGGCGCAAACGCCATGCCGTCGTGGGCGTCGGTCACGCCGCCCATGACGCGGCAGGCGAACTCGGCTCCAGCCCCTTCCGGCGTCCATTCGGGCCTAGTCGTCGTCGACACGGCGGTTGAGCTCCTCCATGACCTTTTTGGCGGAGACGGGGATGACCGTCCCGGGGCCGAAGATGGCGGCGGCGCCGTGCTCGCGCAGGAAGGCGTAGTCCTGCGCCGGGATGACGCCGCCCACGACCACCATGATGTCCTCGCGTCCGCGCTTCTTCAGCTCGTCCACCAGCTGCGGCAGAAGCGTCTTGTGCCCCGCGGCCAGAGAGCTCATGCCGACGACGTGGACGTCGTTGTCCACCGCCTCCTGGGCCGTCTCCGCCGGGGTCTGGAACAGCGGGCCGATATCCACGTCGTAGCCCATGTCGGCGAAGGCCGTGGCGATGACCTTCGCGCCCCGGTCATGGCCGTCCTGCCCCATCTTGGCGACCATGATGCGCGGGCGGCGGCCGTGCTTCCTCTCGAAGTCGTCCGTCATCCTCCGCACCTCGTCGATGACGTCCGCGTCCTTGAACTCGCTGCTGTAGACGCCGGAGATGGAGCGGATCACCGCCTGATGGCGCCCGCAGACCTTCTCCACGGCAGCCGATATCTCGCCGAGCGACGCCCTGGCCCGTGCCGCGTCCACGGACAGCGCCAGCAGGTTGCCCTCGCCCGTCTCCGTGGCCTTCGTGATGGCGTCGAGGCACTCCTTCACCTTCTCCTGATCCCGGTTCTCCCTCAACTTCTTCAATCTCGCAATCTGCGCCTCGCGCACGGCCGTGTTGTCCACCTCCAGGATCTCAAGCGGGTCCTCCTTGTCGAGGCGGAAGCTGTTGACGCCCACGATCTCCTCCGCGCCCGAATCGATGTGGGCCTGACGCCGGGCCGCCGCCTCCTCGATGCGCATCTTCGGAAGCCCCGTGTCGATGGCCGCAGCCATGCCCCCCAGCTCCTCGACCTCCTGGATGTGGGCCCAGCTGCGCCGCAGGAGCTCGCTGGTCAGGGACTCCACGTACCAGGAGCCGCCCCAGGGGTCGATGACCTTGCAGACCTTCGTCTCGTCCTGGATGTAGAGCTGCGTGTTGCGCGCGATCCGCGCGGAGAAGTCCGTGGGCAGCGCGATGGCCTCGTCCAGGGCGTTCGTGTGCAGCGACTGCGTGTGGCCCAGCGCCGCCGCCATGGCCTCGATGCAGGTGCGCTCCACGTTGTTGTAGGGGTCCTGCTCCGTCAGGCTCCAGCCGGAGGTCTGACTGTGGGTGCGCAGCGCCATGGACTTGGGGTTCTTCGGGTCGAAGCCCTTGACGATCTTGGCCCACAACATGCGGGCGGCGCGCATCTTGGCGACCTCCATGAAGTAGTTCTTGCCGATGCCCCAGAAGAAGGAGAGGCGCGGGGCGAAGGCGTCGATGGTGAGCCCCGCCTTGATGCCCGTGCGCAGGTACTCCAGGCCGTCCGCCAGCGTGTAGCCCAGCTCGATGTCCGCCGTGCCCCCCGCCTCCTGGATGTGGTAGCCCGATATGCTGATGCTGTTGAACTTCGGCATGTACTGCGAGGTGTAGGCGAAGATGTCCCCGATGATGCGCATCGAGGTCCTGGGCGGGTAGATGTAGGTGTTGCGCACCATGAACTCCTTCAGGATGTCGTTCTGGATCGTGCCGGACAGGACGGACTTGTCCACGCCCTGCTCCTCCGCGGCCAGGATGTAGAAGGCCAGGACGGGCAGCACGGCGCCGTTCATCGTCATGGAGACGGACATCTGGTCCAGCGGAATGCCGGAGAACAGGATTTCCATGTCCAGGATGGAGTCCACGGCCACCCCCGCCTTGCCCACGTCGCCCACGACGCGCGGGTGGTCGGAGTCGTAGCCGCGGTGCGTCGCCAGGTCGAAGGCGATGGAGAGGCCCTTCTGGCCCGCGGCCAGGTTGCGCCGGTAGAAGGCGTTGCTCTCCTCGGCCGTGGAGAAGCCGGCGTACTGGCGCACCGTCCAGGGGCGCGTGACGTACATCGTGGGGTAGGGCCCCCGCAGGAAGGGAGGCAGCCCCGGCTTGTCGAAGGCCAAATGGGCGAGGTGCCCGCCCTTCGCCTCCGTGTAGAGGGGTGGGACGTCGATCTGCTCCATCGTTCGGGTCGTCATCGCCTCGGGCGCAGACCCCGTCTCCGCCTCGAAGTTGCGGCTCCAGACCGCCTCGTCAAAGTCCGGGCCGGAAGTGGGGCAGTTCAGCGAAATTTGCGTAAAATCCGGGTTTTTATACGATACGGACATCTTTAGAACATCCCCTTCATCTTCTGAAATCCGGACAAAGTCTCAAGACAGTTCGAGCGGACGCTGATGAAGCCCTCCACGCCGGCCTCGACGTAGGCGTCCTTGAACTCCGGAGCTGGCTCCCCGGCCAGGTAGACGCCCATCTTCGGCGCCCGCTCCTTGATCGCCCGCGCCAGCGGCGGCACCACCTCAGGGTACGTGGCGTCCGTGGAGCAGATCACCGCGATCTCCGCACCGCTCGCGGCGGCGGCCTCCGCGCACGCCTCCGGCGTCTCGAAGCCGTCGTTGCGGAGCATCTCGAAGGCGGCCACCTCCATGAAGCTCGAGATGAAGTCCGCCCGTGCCTTGTGCTGGGGGATGGGCCCCATGTTGGCCAGAAAGACGCGGAAGTTATCACCCGTCCGCGCCCTGTAGGCCTCCGTCCTGGCCCTCAGCTCCTCGAACTGCTCCGTCCAGCGGTGGGGCCTCACGGGCTCCACCGCGACGTCGCCCCTCC
>NC_021038.1:2232179-2234043 GCF_000210715.1 Fretibacterium fastidiosum | reverse complement strand
AGAAGAGCCCGATGGCGTTGCTGCCCCCTCCGACGCAGGCGACGGCGTAGTCCGGCAGTCGCCCCTCGCGCTTCAGAAACTGCTCCCGCGCCTCGCGCCCGATGACGCTCTGGAACTCCCGCACGATGGAGGGGTACGGGTGCGGCCCGACGGCCGAGCCCAGGAGGTAAAAGGTGTCCGGCTCCTCCACATAGACGGACAGGGCCCTGTCCACCGCCTCCCTGAGGGTCTGCTGCCCCTCCGTCACCGCCACGACGCGGGTCCCCATGGCCCGCATCCGCTCCACGTTGGGCCTCTGGCGCTCCATGTCCAGGGCTCCCATGTACACCGTGCACTCCATGCCGAAGAGCGCGGCGGCCATGGCCGAGGCCGTGCCGTGCATCCCCGCGCCCGTCTCCGCGATGATGCGCTTCGCCCCCATGCGCCTGGCCAGGAGGATCTGCCCGATGCAGTTGTTGATCTTGTGCGCGCCGCCGTGGTTCAGGTCCTCCCGCTTCAGGAAGAGCCGCCCCCCGCCCAGGTCCTCCGAGACGTTGCGGCACTCCGTCAGCGCCGAGGGACGCCCCACGTAGTCCCTGAGGAGCGTCAGGTACTCCTCCTGAAACGCCGTGTCCGCCATCGCGTCCCGGAAGGCCTCGTCTAATTCGTCCAGGCGCGCCTTCAGCGGTTCGGGGATGAACTGCCCGCCGTACTCCCCAAAGAACCCCGTGACCATCGCTTTCCTCTCGACGTCGTTCGCCATCGTAATCTCCTCCTGAATAAAGCAAAAATGAAGTAAAAGTTTGGGATACAAAAAAGCCCGGGGCCAAAGGGTCGGCCCCGAGCTCTGACGCTCTCGATACAAAACAAAAGGGCCGGAGGGTTGATTCCCTCCGGCCCTTAAAGCGCTTTCTTCTTCAACGCGCGCGGACAGAGGGCAGCTTAAGGCTGCCACCACCACATCCCGTTGTTCCGAACCTGCACTGCGGCCTCTCCGTCTCTGCGCCTCATCGCTCTCGTCCTCCCCTATACCAATAAGGGTAAATTCAGCATTAAATTATCACCACTGCGTTAGGATGTCAAGAGTTTTCGAGCGCATTGTATTGCCGCCCTTCGGGGTTGTGTATATAATAGCGGCGAAGTTGTTTTTATCCCGGTGAATGGCCTTCCCCGGCGTTTTGACGAGCTGAAAAAGCTTTGTGCGGCAGGAGCGGCCCTCCGGGTTTCGCGCGTTTGCGCGACGGCGCTACGGGATGTTTTTTCGGCTTTTGATGCGGCAAGGGAGACGGAAAGATGACGATTCGGAGCAAGATGTTGGGGACGGTTGCAGCGGTTTTCCTGGTGTTGTTCTTGATGGTCGGGGTCGTTTACCTCTGGGGCGGCTCGACGCTGTCCTCCGTTCTGAGGGGAGCCGGGGTGGAGAGCGTGTCCCAGTCGGCCCAGGTCTTTCGAGGCGTCCTGACCCGATCCTCCGCGGTCCTCTCGGCCTCCGCCGAATCGCTGCGGTACGCTTATCTGAACTTCGGGGCGGTCTCTCAGGACGAGGTGGCCCGCGCCGCCGCCGCCCTTCTGGCCAAGAACAGGCCGAACGGCATCAAGGAGCTGTTCTGGGGCTACGAGTCGGATGGGCGCTTTGCGGACGGAGGCGGCTGGAAAGCCCCCGACGACTTCGACTCCCGGACGCGCCCTTGGTACAAGCTGGCCGTCGCGGCCAGGGACGGGGAGGTCATCTGCTCAGAGCCCTACATCATCGCAGCGACCAACAGCCTTGGGATCACCATGGCGGTCGCCGTCCGGGACGACGCGGGGAAACTCCTTGGAGTCGTCGGCGCGGACCTGGACGTGGATCAGATCAGTTCGCAGACGGCGGCCCTCAAGATATTCG
>NC_021038.1:2228592-2230917 GCF_000210715.1 Fretibacterium fastidiosum | reverse complement strand
CACCGGGACGACGGAGGGAGTCCACAGCGTGGGCCGGATCGTCGAGGGCATGAAGCTGGCGGAGGAGAAGTCCGAGGAGACGATGGAGCAGATCGGCCACCTGGCGCAGTCGGTGGAGGCCATCTCCGGCTTCGTGAGCTCCATCACGTCGATCGCGGACCAGACGAACCTCCTGGCCCTCAACGCCGCGATCGAAGCGGCACGGGCGGGCGAGGCGGGGCGCGGCTTCGCCGTCGTGGCGGAGGAGGTCCGCAAGCTGGCCGAGGAGTCCGGGAACGCCGCCAACGAGGTCAGCAAACTGATCCAGGACCTTCAGGAGCGTTCAGGCGGATCGCTCTCCGCGACGAAGGAGATGGCCCAGAACCTCTCCGAGCTCCTCGGCAGCGCCGAGGCGGTCGACAAGGAGCTGCAGGGGGTTCTGAACGCCACGAACCACTTGAACGACTCGATCCAGAACGTCGCGGCGGTCTCCGAGGAACAGGCTGCGTCCGCGGAGGAGATGACCGCCTCCGTCCAGGGCGTGACGAACTCCATCGGGGAGATCGTGGGCGTCCAGAAGGAGATCGGTCAGGCGGCCTCCGGGACGGCGGACGCCGCAAAGAGCATCGAACAGGCCTCCCGCAGCATGGCGGAGACAGCAGAGCAGCTGAGCGAGCTCATCGGCCGCTTCAAGACGGAGCCGGTCGGCAGGGGCCTCGCCCTGAGGCGCTGAGGCGGGGGAAATTTCCCGCAGCACAGGGGCTCCGAAAAGATGCTGGGAACTCAAGACGCTCACTCGAAGAAGCGGAGAGAGGGCGATCCCCCCTTTCGGGGGTTCCGCGGTCCCGCTGTGCGGGAGGCGAAAGCCATGAACACCCCACGGCAGCCGCACGACGCGCAGAGGACGGCCCTCGCCCTCCTCTGCGCGCTCTACATCGCCCTCTTTTGCTGGCTCGGCCTCTACGCCCGCCCCTCCGCCGACGACTACAACTTCGCTAACGCCTTTCTGGAGCAGGGCTTCTTCAACATGCAGAGGCAGTTTTACCTCCAGTGGACCGGGAGGGCCTTCAACACGTTTTTGCTCGCCCTGGCCGCCCCCTGGAGCACGGGACCCCTCTACGGCCTCCTGCCCCTCACGACGGTGCTGCTGTCCCTGGGGTCCCTCTACTTCTGCGCACACAGCCTCGTGCCGGGGCTCTCCGCCAGGGATAAGACGGCCTGTTCTCTTTTGCTGTGCGCCGCGTCCCTATCCGCCCTGCCCGCCTTGAACGAGACCCTTTACTGGCTGAGCGGGATGCCCTACACCTGGGCGACCGCCCTCTCGCTCCTTGCGCTGGCCCTGGCGGGCCGGGCATTCCGGGAGAACGGCATGGGGGTAAACTCCTGGAGCTGCACATTCCTGTTGCTCCTGAACGGGACCCTCCTCGAGCCCGTCAGCGTGATGCAGGTCGTCCTGGCCTTTCTTGCGGCGCTTTACTTTCTGTCCATCGGTGCAGCGGCGAAGGCAAAGCGGGCCGCCGTCTTCCTGCTCGCCGCCCTGCTGGCTTTCCTCGTGATGCTCCTGGCGCCGGGGACGACGATCCGCATGGGAGGCACGGCGACGGTCGCTTTTTTCCCAAGGCTGATCAGAACTCTGGGCGTCGCCGGGCTCTTCGGCCTCATGACGGCCCTCAGGTTCTTCACGGCCCCCATCGTCTGGACCTTCCCGCTCTTCCTGCCCACCATCGCTCAGGCCGTCCCGCCCCTCGACGGCCGCGTGACCTCCCGCCTCAAAGCATGGCACGTCGTCCTGCTCACGGCCCTGATCGCGCCGCTGATGCAGGCCGTCGCCGGATGGGGAACGGGGGTTGGGCTACCCGAACGCGCAGTGAGCCTGACGCTCTGGCTGATGGGGGCCGCGTGGGGGCTTCTGTGGGCCTTCGGCTATCGGCAGGAGGGGACGCTCGAACGGCTGCGCTCCTCCCGCCTCTTCCGTTGGCGTTGGGGACTCCTGGGCCTGTGCCTCCTCCTGAGCTCCAATTTCGTCGCCCTGATCGGGGACCTTGGGGTCGCTTCCGCCTACAGGGCCGAGTTGATGGCCCGCGACGAGCTGGTGCGGAGCCGCAGGGAGACGGAAAGCGGGGACGTCGTCGTCCCGCTTCTGGCGCTCAGGCC
Source organism: Fretibacterium fastidiosum (assembly GCF_000210715.1). GTDB lineage: Bacteria > Synergistota > Synergistia > Synergistales > Aminobacteriaceae > Fretibacterium > Fretibacterium fastidiosum. Next base: position 2,228,784 of record NC_021038.1, on the reverse strand, counting down.
GCGGCTCTTGTTCTTCTCGGACCTGAGGCCCTGGTCGTCGGACTGGAAAAATCAATCCTACGCCGCGTGGAACGGGGTTACGGGCGTTGCGGCCCTGCCGCAGGCGATCTGCGAGGACGAGCGGGCGCTGAGGGGCTTCCTGCGGGGGGACCCGATGGCCCTGGAGAGGCTGGCCGAGGACGGAAGCCCTCA
>NC_021038.1:2225751-2226978 GCF_000210715.1 Fretibacterium fastidiosum | reverse complement strand
GCCGATCTGGCGCCGCAGCTCCGGCAGGCGAAGCGAGCGGACGTCCCGGCCGTCGATCAGGACGCGGCCCGACGTGGGATCGTAGAANCGGGGGATCAGGTCCGCCAGCGTGGACTTCCCGGAGCCGGTGGGCCCCACGAGGGCCGCCTTNTCCCCCGGACGGACGGTGAGGCGGATGCCCCGCAGCACCTCCTGCCCCGCCGCGTAGGCGAAGTGGACGTCCTCAAAGGTCACCTCGCCGCGAAGCCGGCCCGGCAGCTCCAAAGAGCGGGACGTGTCCTCCGTGGGGGCCCGGAGCATGTCGAAGATGCGGTCCGCGGCGGCAAGGCCGGTCTGCAGGGCGCCCATGCGGCTCATGACGGTGCGGATCGGCTGGACCATGAAGGCGATGTACCCGATGAAGGAGATGAGTTCGCCGGGGGTGAGGGACCCCTGGATGACGCTTCGTCCCCCGAACCAGAACACCACGGCCAACGCGCAGATCAGGAACACCTCCACGACCCCGGCCAGGAGGGCCTGGATGGACACGGCGTGGAGCAGCGCCTGAAAGTTCTGGAGGTTCCCCTCCCGAAAGCGCTTCAGCTCCTGTTCCTCCGTGGCGAAGGCGCGCACCACCGGATGGCGGAAAAGGCCTCCTGGGCGATGGCGGTGATGTCCGCCAGCCGTTCCTGAACCCGGTGCCCCGCGCGGCGCAGTCTCCGGGCCGCGAAGGACAGGAGCCAGGCCACGACGGGCAGCACCAGCACGATCAGGAGCGTCAGGCGCCAGTTGATGTAGAGGATGAAGGCGAACATCCCCGCGAAGGTCACGGCGTTGAAGGCCAGGTCCACGAAGGTGTTGGTGACGAGGCTCTGCAGCGTGGCCACGTCGCCCGTGATGCGGCTCATCAGCTCTCCGACCCGCGAGGCGTCGATCCGCTGAAGCGCCATGTGCTGCATGTGGTCGTAGAGCGCCACCCGGACGTCCATCACGACGCTCTGCCCCACCTCGTTCATCAGGTACTGCTGCCAGTAGGACGTCACGGCCTTGAGGGCGAAGATGGCAACGACGGCCAGACAGATGAGGTTGAGGCTCAGGACGCTTCGGGAGATCAGGACGTCGTCCACCACGCTCTTGAAGAGCCAGGGCGGCAGGACGTTCAGCCCGGAGGAGGCCAGCATGAAGGCCACCCCCGCCACAAGGCGCAGGCGGTAGGGCGCGGCGCAGGCGATGAGCCGCCGTGCGGCC
>NC_021038.1:2223608-2224746 GCF_000210715.1 Fretibacterium fastidiosum | reverse complement strand
GGAAAGAGGGTGCGCACCTCGGCCTCCGGAAGCCGGGCGCGCAGGGCGGCCCGGGCGGCGGCAAGCCAGGGCAGGGCGGCGCGGCGGATGGGGGGACGGCTTCCGGGAAGGAAGAGCACACGCCCCCCTCCCCTGGGACGGCTCCAGTCCCTGCCCGCGGTCCCGTGGGGCAGCGTCGGGCAGCCCCGCTCCGGACTCTGGGTGGCGTCCAGGAGAAGCGCGTCCTTCACGAGGTCCCCGATGGCGCGGGCTCCGGGGATGGCGCGGGCCTGGGAGGGAAAGGCCGTAAAGACCCGCGCGCCCTTCAGCCCCTTCTTGGGACCGTAGGTGTAGCAGAGGAGCGGAGCACGGGCTGAGCGCGCGATGCGCGCGCCGAACAGCATGTCCCCGCCCAGCTGGATGACGCAGTCCGTGCGCTCGTCGGCCATGGCCCGCCAGAGGCCCGGACCGCCGCTCGGCCCCTCCAGCTTATCGACGCCCAACAGGGACGCCGCCTCCCGCTCGTGCCCCGACGCGAAGGGACAGGGCAGAAGCCACAGGGACACGGAATGTCCCCGCCGGCGAAGTTCCATCGCCACGGGCCGGACCCAGCCCCAGAGCTCGCCGGGGCCGTTCGTCAACAGGGAAACTCGCATACGAAAAGCCCCTCCCTCAACCGTCAAGTCCTCCGCTCCGGCCCGCGCACAGGCCGATCACGCACTCCGCCCAAAAGTCTGCCGCATCCTCCGTCCCCATGGCCTCCCGCCCGCGGTCCAACCGCCCATCGACCTCCGCCCGCAGGACGGGGTCCTCCAGGTAGCGGCGCAGCTCCTTCACGATGCGCTCCGGCACGGCGTTGCCACACAGGAGCTCCGGGTAGACCGGCGCCTCCGTCAGGCAGTTGGGGATCGAGATGTAGGGCGTGCGCACCAGCGCCTTCAGGAGGAGGCGGGTGAGGGGGCGCACGTTGTAGATGACGACCATGAAACGCCGCAGTGCCATCGCCTCCACCGCCACGGTGCCGCTGACCCCCACCGAGGCGCGGCAGGCGACCAGCAGCCCCCGCCCCTCTCCATCCCCACGTCTCAAAGCCCCTCGTCCGCTCCCGCAGCTCGTCGGCCAGGGGCGCCGCAAGCCCCGGGGCGATGGAGAAGACGGG
>NC_021038.1:2217790-2222636 GCF_000210715.1 Fretibacterium fastidiosum | reverse complement strand
CCAGGTACTCCGGCAGGATCTGCTAGTAGGGGATCACGGAGAAGCCCTCGCGCTCCAGCGCGCGGACGACGGCCCCCAGGAGCGAGTGGTCGTCCATCAGGCTGCCGGCCAGCACGGACCGGCTCAGCCGGTCGAACAGCAGCGGCAGAAAGTAGATGACGCGCTTGGGGATCCAGCCGGCCATGATGACCCGCCCCGCCCCGAAGCGCCGCATCTCCCGGACGCCGCGCCCCAGGCTGGGCCAGCGGAGGCGCACCAGCCTCCGGGCGAAGGGGGCCAGGGCCTCCAGGTCGTCCCGCACCGCCAGCACCAGTGGGGCCTCCCCTGCCTCCGCCAGCTTCCGCGCGATGGCCTCCGGCAGGGCTCCCTCCCCGGCGATCAGGGCAATGGGCGCGCCCGCGATGGGGTCCGTCATCGCCGGTCAACCCTCCAGGCGAAGAACAGCGCAACGGCCAGGAAGAGCAGGTTCGGTCCCCAGCCCGCCAGCGAGGGCCAGATGGCCCCGGCCTCTCCCAGGGCACGGCACATGGACATGACGACGTAGTAGGCGAACACGATGACGACGCTGATGCCGAAGCCGACTCCCGACCCCCGCCGGCCCTGGCGCGACGCGCCGAACCCCGCCCCAACACCGCCATGATGACGCAGGCCCAGGGCACCCCCAGCTTGAGGTGGAACATCACCCACAGGCGGGAGAGGTCCGCCCCCACGGAGCTGGACTGCTGTATGTAGCGCCACAGCTCGTGGGCGCTCATGTCCACCGGCCGCTTCGTGCTCATCTGCAGCTGTTCGGGCGACAGGTTCAGGGCAAGCCTCTGGCGCTCGAAGCGCAGGAGGAGGGTGACCTCCCCGTCCCGGTCCACCTCGTAGACGCGCCCGTCCTCGATCCACCACTGCCCCTCCTGCCACAGGCCCCGCTCGGCGGTCAGCGTACGCGCCAGGCGGTCCCGGTCGAACTCATGCACCATGACGCCGCGCATCACGCCCTGCTTCGCGTCCAGCTGGTCCACGTACAGCACGCGGCGCAGCACGCCGTCCTCCTCCTCCCGCAGGAAGACCTTTTCCTGCACGGCGGAGGCCTGATTCTTCAGGATCTCGTACTTCATCAGACGGTCCGCCGCCTCGGTGGTGAAGGGGACCACGGTCTCGTTGAAGGCCAGCGCCAGGAGGGAGACGAGAAGGGACGCCTCGACGACGGGCCGCAACACGCGGGAGAAGGGGATTCCAAGGGACTTGAGCGCGATGAGCTCGCTGCCACTCCCCAGGGAGGACATGCCCAAAAGGGTGGCCAGAAGCGACGACATGGGCAGCGTCATGGCCACCACCTCGGGCAGGCGATAGAAGAAGAGTCGCGTCACCACCCCCAGGGAGACGCCCTGCTCGATGATGAGCCTCGCGGCCTGAAAGAGCAGGTCCCCCGCCACGAAGATCAGCGTGAAGATCAGGATGCCAAACAGGAACGGGCCGGCGACGGCCCCCAGGATGAGGCGGTCCAAAAGCCGCGGCCTGAAGGGGTTCATTGTGCGTTCAGCGTGTACTTTCTGGCCATGGACGCGATGAGGCCGTCCACCAGCGACCTCGCGTTCGGCACGTCGTCCGTGCTCTCAAAGGAGGCAGCGACGTGAAGCGCTGTGACCTCGGAAAGGGAGCGATGGTCCTGGTTCAGCGTCCCCAGGAGCCCCAGCATTTTCTTGACGACGGCCTCCGCCGAAGCGGCGGGGCATTCGGGAAGCATCAACATCAGTTCCCGATCCCCCGACGGGGCGGCGACATCCGAGGTGCGGAGGCTCTTTCGGATGAGGGCGCCGTAGGCGACGAAGGCCTCCCTGGAGTCGGGGTCCCGCTCCGCGGCGGCGGAGAACACGAGGCGGATCAGCAGCACGGTCAGCGGGTGTCCGTAGCGCCGCGTCCGATAGAGCTCCTCGTCCAGGCGCATCATGGCGTAGCGGAAGGTCTGCAGGCCCGTGACGGGGTCCGTCAGGGCCGTTGCGCCCGCTTCGGGGGCGGGAGCTGCCACACGTTCGTTGAGCTGAAAATAGTAGCGGTCGTCCTCCATGGGGCGCTGGATCACGTCCCACGTCCTTCCACCCAGCGTGGCGGTGGCGTCCCCCGGCGTCAGCAGCACGGCGACGCTCTGGCCCTTCACCGCCTCCAGGGGCAGCTGCGCGGCCTCCAGCATGCCGCTGCTGACGCTCTCGACGACGCCCTCTCCGTCCGTGACGACGAAGGGCACGGGCAGGCGGACCTCCGTCTCGTCCGTCCCCTTCGGCGCGGCAGGGCCGGGCCGCCTCCGACGATAGTGGTAGAGGTTCACCAGCGCGACGGCCCCGCACACGGCCATGATGACGCCCACCCACTGGAACATGCGCGCGCCGCGGCTCAGGGCCAGGGGACAGAGCAGGATCCCCTGAGCGACGAGCTGCAGCGGCAGGAGCCCGACACCGAAGCCATGGACGATGAAGAGCCCGTAGAGCGCCGAGAGGACGACGAACAGGAGGCCCGTCATCCCCCAAAACGACGGGTTCACGGGCTCCGCGCTCAACGGCGAGCCCATGGCGCCCGCCACGAAGACGGTGGCGACGGCGACTGCCGGGGGCAGCGTGAGCCATTGAAAGAGCGAGCCGTTTCGGTCCATGGCTCAGCGGCGCGGAAGGGACGAATACAGCCCGAGGACGCGGCCCATCGGCAGCCCGGACAGCTGGAACGGCGTTATGGCCTTCAAGGTTGCACGACCTCCTTATCGAAAAAAGCGCTGCCTCGCTCCGCAAAAGCTTTTGGACGCCCCTTTCGCGGTCCGACGGAGGCGTCCGTCAGCAATTTCTTTAGATTCAACGAGGGCCCGCAAGGCGATCGGCGCCTCGCGGACCGGTTTTCGTCACTCAAAATAACGTCAAGTTTATTATAGCCCAACGGAGCCCTTTTGGAGCGCTCCCTCCTCAGCGGTACAGCAGTTCCTCCCCCGACGGGTAGCTCAGGGCGTAGTCCACCACGATCTCCACGGTCTCGCCAGCCTTGACGGACAGCTCCCACGTCAGGCGGTTCTCCGGATCGCGCTCCGCAGGAGCCGGCTCGATGCGCTTCACCTCCAGCTTCACCTTGTCGTCCGTGGGGATGGGCAGGCGGTCCCGCACCGTGACCGTGCGGTCCTCGGCCATGCCGTTCGTCACCTTGATCCTGTAGCCGTTGGTGGACACGCCGCTGAACCAGGAGGAGCCGGTCTTGGCCACGAGCGGCTCCTTGCTGGCGGTGATGAGGGGCGCGTAGCCGAAGGGGAGCCGCATCTGCCCCACGCCGTACTCCGGAAGGGAGGTGACGCCCGCCGGCGCGCCGTCCACCATGAGGTCCGCGCGCCCTGGGATCAGAGAGGTCTCGGCGTTGTCCATGCTGGCGACAAGCCAGGCGCTCCCGCGCTGCTCCGGGATGAGGACCAGCAGGGGCTTTCCCGTGAGGTCGATGCGCCCCAGCGTGAAGGTGGAGGGCAGTCCCGCGCCGGAGAGCGTGCCCTGTCCCGTCACCGTGCGGTCGGAGAGGGTCGTCGTCATCGTCAGACGCCTGGGGGCCGGTCGGGCGGCCTCTGCGGAGGGGGCGGCTACAGCATAAGGCGCTATGGCCCCCGCATCACTCATCGACCTCCGGAACTTGCGGACGTCACCGTCCTGCTCTTTGGGCTTCAGCGCCACGCGCAGCGGCGCCAGCTCCGGCGCCCGGACGCCCTCGTCCTGTGCCTTCGTGTGGAACGTGACGACACCGCTGTAGTCCAGCCCCGTGCGCTGCTCGGCCAGGGCGAAGAGGTCCGTCTCGATGGCTCCCGTTGCGGTGGTCAGGTTCATGGTGTACCGGGGGGACCACTCGGCAGCCTCTGCAAAGGCCTCCAGCAGGAGGACCGCGTCGCCGTGCCCGTGCCCGGACACCAAAAGGAACGAACCCGCGCCGTCGGGGGTCCGAGCCTCCAGCTCCTCCCTCAGGACCTCGAGCTTCTCCGTCTCCAGGGCGAGCGCCGTGGTCAGCTCCGCCAGCTCCTTCTCCGCATCGAGCTTCAGGGTCTGGGCCTCCCGGACGTAGGCGATGAGGTCCCGCGCCTGGGTCCCGTCCTCGGGGGCGGGGTCGATGGCCTCCAGCAGACGGAGCGTCTGCTGGAACGCGCTCTTTCGGGCGTTGAGGCGCGCCACGGCCGCCGCCTGAGCCTCCACCTCCGCCTTCAGTCCCGCCAGGGCGGGAGGCGTCCAGTCGGCCCGTCGGCGGCTCACCACCTTGAAGTCCTCGGCGTCGAGGGGGTTCAAGAGGCGCACGGAGTCCTCCCGAAACGCGCCGGGCAACTCGATCTCAAAGTCCCCCTGCGACGCGACCTCCAGGACGAACTTCGCTCCGGACGGGTAGAGGTCCAGCGAGCGGACGGTGAAGTCCGCCGCCTGCGCCGCACACGCCCAGCCGAACGTCGTCAGGAGGGCCAGCGCCAGGACGCCAAACAGCGACAGTTTCATTGTTTCCTCTCCTTTCATAGATCGTGTTCCGGGCCAGGGCCCGGCTTCCGCCGCTATTGTAGCATGAAGAAGGGGAAGCCCCAACCGCAGGGGCAGCCCCCCTTGCAGGGGAGGCAATCCATATTAAACGCGAATTGGTATCAGGTATTTTTCTCCGTCATTCGGGCTGTCAGATCATGAACGAGGGCACGTGGGCTCAATGGGTTCCGGGACGGAAATGCAGGGCGCGGCAGACACGTATCCAGCGGGCCATCTCTCCGAGGTCGGGGACGCGCGCGGAGAGCACCAGGGCATCCTTCTACAAGCTACAAGCAGACGAGCGCCGTGTGCTTTTTCGCGTCGACGACGATGACCGCGGACGTCAT
>NC_021038.1:2211826-2217435 GCF_000210715.1 Fretibacterium fastidiosum | reverse complement strand
GGAGTTCAGGACCTCGCGGTTGGGATAGTCCAGAGTCAGCTCCTGCTCCTCCGCGGATTCGATGGTCAGATAGCCGCTCTGGAAGAGGAAGCTCTCCGGCCTAGCCCGCTCGATCTCCTGGCTGTCCGCGAAGTCGGCGGGGACGCTTTTGTGCCGATAGACCTCCGGGTCGTCGATCCCGTGGCTGCGCAGATAGGAGAGGATGAACGTGGGGGAGCCCGAGTGATACCAGTAGTTTTTGAACTCCCTGTCGGCCAGGAAGTTAAGGATCGAGAAGGGATTGTAGAGCCGCGTTTTGCCGTCGAAGCAGAAGCCGTCGTAGTAGTCCTTCATCCGCATCAAGAGCTCCTGGCGGGAGAGGCTCATCTTGCCGGCTGCGTCGTCGATCCAGTCCGCGAAGTCGGCCTCGAGCTCCTCCTGTGTGTAGCCCACGACGTCGCCAAACTCCTCCACCATGGAGATGTCCCGCAGGTTGTTCATGGCGGAGAAGACACCCGTCTTCGTGAACTTGGAGATGCCGGTCAGCATGACAAAGCGGAGGTACTCGTCGCAGCCCTTCAGGACGGTGTAGAAGCTACGGAGCGCTTCGCGCATGGCCTCCGCCGCCTCCAGGTTTCCGATCTTGTCCAGGATGGGCTTGTCGTACTCGTCGATCAGCACGACGACCGGCCCGCCCTGGTCATAAAGCCCGGAGATCATCCCCTTGAAGGCGCCTCCAGGCTCGTCTGCATCGCTTCGGGTCAACGTTATCCCGTGCCTGTGGCTCCGATCGGTAAGCTCCGCCACGAGGTTCTTCTCGAAGCACGCGACGTCCCGCACGTCCATCATGCTCATGTCGAGCCGCAGCACCGGCGCGGGGTGTTTCGCCTGCTCCGCCACCCACGCCTCGGCGGCCAAGCCCTTGAAGAGTTCGGCCTTCCCACGGAACATCGCGTCGAGCGTCGAGAGCGTCAACGACTTGCCGAACCGCCGGGGGCGGGACAGGAAACAACGGTCAGAGCTGACAAGTTCCATCAGCCGCGCCGTCTTGTCCACATAAAGATGCCCCCGCTTCCGCAGCCTCTCGAAGCTCTGGATGCCTATAGGCAGAGTTTGAAGTTTTTCGCTCATAATCCCGTCACCTCGCTTCGATTGAGTGTTTTATGACCTTATTCTAGCAGAGATGGAGGGGGGATTGTGAAGACCCTCATTCACTCGGCGCCTCCTGTGCTTTCAGGAGGTGCCGGCATTTGAGACTTCAGGAATTTCGGAGAGGAGAACAGCTTTTGAGGAACTTCGAGAATTTGCCTGTTGTACTTGGCCTGACAGCCCGGCATTTACCTGTTACATTTGGCTTGACAATCCAGCGCCTGAAAAAATTTCGGCGTTGTGCCGCTTTTTGTTCTTTCCACGCTCATGCGCACACCGGCAGGATTAAAGTGCTTGCCCAGCATTTTTACGCCCAGCAGCTAACCGCCAACGCAGAGAGCCGCCGTTACGTCAAGAGAAGTCGGAATGTTTTACGGGGCGCACTATAATCAGCCCCGGTTCAAGGAGATTGAGAGAACTTGCATATTGCCGCAAAGGACAGCATAATGAGATAGCCGATGCCGATCATCAGAAGGACAGTACGATAACAAGGACGAACACCTTGAAGTTCAGGATTTTTGATTTCATGTTTCTCCTCCTAAGATGATTTGAAAGTATAATTTCCAGCCTGATTTTGCAATTTCCACAGCCGGGAGTAGAGTCCGTCCGTCCCAACAAGCTGGTCGTGGGTCCCATGCTGCGTGATCCTGCCGTTTTCAAGGACAAGGATCAGCTGTGCGCCGCGCACGGTTTTCAGCCGGTGTGCGATCATAATTACGGTGCGCTCTTTGGATATTTCATCCAGTGCCTTTTGCACCATTGCCTCGTTGTCTGCGTCTAGGGAGGCGGTAGGCTCGTCCAGAAGCAAGATCGAAACATCCTTCAAAAATGCTCTCGCCAGCGAGATGCGCTGCCGTTCACCCCCGGACAGGGTTGCGCCGCCTTCGCCCACCACCGTATCGTAGCCCTCCGGTAACGCTGAAATGAAGTCGTGGCAGCGCGCTTTCCGGCAGGCGTCGATTATTTTTTGTTCGGTGATGTTCTCATCCCCAAAGCACAGATTTTCCCGTATTGTCCCCCGGAACAGATAGGCGTTTTGCATCACCATAGATACCTGCGAAAGCAGGCTTTCCGGCACAATGCTGCGAAGCTCTTTCCCGGCAAAACGTACCTGTCCCTGCTGATAGTCCCAGAATCGCGCCATCAGCCGCAGAAGCGTAGATTTGCCGCTGCCGGAGGGCCCTGTCAGCGCAGTAAGCGCCCCTGCCGGCGTTTCAAAGCTCACGTCATGGATCACATCGTTGCCCTCCGTGTAGCAGAAGGAAACGCGGTCAAACGCATAGCTGTCGCCGTGGTCGATTTCGTCCGTACCGGAAGGGGCAGGCGTTGTCATCACCCTGTCCAGACGTTCACCGGAGAGCGCCATGCCCCGCAGAGCGGAAAGGCTGCTCACAAGGGTAAGCGCCGGTTCGGTCAGCTTTGTGGCAATCACAAGAAAGCCCGCGAAGTCCAATATGGTAAGACTGCCGCCCAGCAGCAGATACAATCCCACTGCCGCTGTCACGGGAACAACGAATTTGACCAGCGAGGCACACAGGGTAGAAAGGCTGCCTGCAACGGCCTCGTCCTGCAGAGATTCCCTGCGCAGGTCTGAAAACGCTTTTTCCAGAGCATCGAATCCGTTGCCGGTACGGTGGTAGGCTTTGAGGTCTTTCATACCGTGCAGGTATTCATTGAGCTGCGTTGCAGCTCTTGTCTTGGCCTCCATAACGGAGCGGCTGTGCTTTTCCTTAACCTTTGTAATTTGCAGCATCAGGATTGCGCAGACAGGCAGCATGGCAAAAATCGCCACCGCCATGTGCCAGTCGAAGAACAGCATACAAACAAAGGAAAGCAGCAGCAGGAAGCCTACGCCGATGGGATAGGGCAGCCAGAAGCACATGGTATATTCCACATTGGCAAAATCGCCTGCAAAGGAGCTGATCAGCTCGCCGGATTCCTTTGAGGAAAAGAAGCCGAGGCTTTGACGGCGCAGCTTTTGAATATAAGCGATACGCTTATCTGCGGTGTCGTGATAAGCCCGCCCGTAGGTGTTGTAGTAGGAAATCAGCTCCACTGCGTATTGCAGGAGGACATAGCCAAGCCCAATGATAGCTATTTTTGTCAATAGTGAAATGTCCAGCGTATAGGGCAGATAAAACGCCTGCCCCAAGAGATAAATCGCCCTATATGCGAGGATGGCGGGAAGTATGCTGGACGACTGAGAGAGAAACAGCCACAGCGTCGGCGCAAGGATCTGCTTCGGGTGGTGGAAGGTAAATTGCCGGATCATCTTAAACATGGGCAAGCCCTCCCTTCATCTGCCAGCTTTCCGTTTCGTTCTGGATTGCCCACAGGTGTGCGTACAGTCCGTTTGCTTGCAGCAAATCGCTGTGTGAGCCGCGTTCCTTGAGCTGCCCGTTCTCCAATACGAAAATGTAGTCTGCGTCCTGGATAGAGTAAAGCCGGTGGGCTATCATCAGGACAGTCTTGTCTTTCAAAAGCTCCGTCATGCCTTTCCGCAGAGCAAGCTCGTTTTCCGCGTCAGTAAAAGCCATCGCTTCGTCCAGTACGACAATGGGCGCGTCCTTCAATATCGCCCTTGCAATGGCGATGCGCTGCGCCTCGCCGCCCGACAGCCTGTGCCCGCCGTCGCCCAGCCTCGTATCATAGCCTTTCGGGAGGGAGAGGATGAAATCGTGGCACCTTGCCGCCTTTGCCGCCCGTTCCACGTCCTCGCGGTGAACCTTACGGTGCATGGCGATATTGTCGTAGACGCTTTCCGCAAAGATATGCGTGTCCTGAAAAACAAAGGCGACAGTGTTCATCAGGGCTTCCGTGGAATACTCCCGGATGTCCCGCCCCGCAATGCTGATAGAGCCGCTTTCCACATCCCAAAACCGGGCGATGAGCTGCCCTGCCGTGGATTTGCCCCCACCGGACGGCCCTACCAGCGCGGCAAAGCTCCCGGCCGGGATCTCCATTGTCAGGTGATCCAGCGCCATGCGGCGCAGGGGAGTGGCAGCGCTCTGATAAGAAAAACTCACATCCTGAAATGCGATTTCGGCTCCTCCCCTTGGCGCGGCCTCCGTCCCCTCGGACATGGGCTGCATATTCAGCACCTCGTCGATCTGATCCATGCGTACCGACAGGTTAAGCAAATCGGCACCGAACTCCACAAGTTCCATCAAGGGACTGATGCAGGCAGGGCCGACGATCAGGAACATCAGCAGCTCCATCATAAGCTCGTGGTCGCCGGGATGCAGGTGCAGCAATACGCAGCCGGAGGCGAGCAGAAAAGCCAGCACCGAAATCGTGATGGTCTTATACGCGCCGAAAATCGGCGTGACACGTTTCAGATAGGCCTTCCAATTTTCCCTGTTCTTCTCTATCAGTCCAGTCAGACGACGTGCTGCCGCCTCCGGCCTGCCAAAGATTTTTTCTTCCTCCATGCCCGCCACATATTCAGAAAACGCGGCGTCCAGCTCGGTTGAGGAACGGTTCAGATCGTTCCAGATCTTTTGCCCCCGCTTTCCGCCGAACGCGGAAAACTGGATAAGAAAGGCAAGCGCTAAGGCGATAAAGATCGTCAGCGCCAGCGGTATGTTGAGAGAGAACATCAGCACGGCAAAAGCTGCCAGCAGCAACCCCGCACCGAAGATATTGGAAACATCGTGAGCAATGATGTTTTCCATCTTTTCGATGTTCTCGTTCATCATCTTCTGTGTAGCTCCGGATTGCCCGCCTGTATAAAAACCGAGGTCCAGCCGCCCCATGTGGTCGAGGATGCGCATACGTAAATCATACAGGGCGTTGAACGCGCAGGCATGACAGGAAAAGCTGCCGATCACGGACAATACAATGCCCAACGCGATACTTCCTATCGTAACCGCTGCCCACAGCCACATCTCGCCGGTCGGGACAGCCGTACCATCAAGCGATGCCAGCAGGAAAAGTCGAACGATTCGGTAGACCGTGTAAAACGGTACGCCGGACAACAAAACGCTGAGTGCAGAGCAGGTCACTCCAAGGATGTATTTTCCCGGACTGCAATGTGCGGTTCGGAATACGCGAAGAATGACGTTTTTCTTTGCTTCTTGCATAGAAATCCTTTCTCTGCGGCTTTTGTCTTGACACGAATACCGCAAAATCTTTATTGGTTATACGCCCTTAACTGATAACAATTATATGCATGGAAGCCGGGTTGTCAAAGCGGCAAAAAGTGCCTCAAGGCCAAGCCTGTATTTCATAAAAGCTCCGTAAATCGTTGGGATACAGGCTATTTTGTGGTAGAATTTCATTCAAAAGTTGCCTACAGTTAACCCAAATTCGTGCCAAAACAGAAAACGATATGCCAAAACGGAAAGGGAGGGGGCGACGAGATGGTTACAATACACAGCATCGAAGAAATGCTGAACTTCTATATATCGCTTGGCGGCTTGCGGGAGGACGCGGCGAACGGCTTTCGCTATGTGTTTCCGAGGCAGCACTCCAAGATTGGT
>NC_021038.1:2209424-2210512 GCF_000210715.1 Fretibacterium fastidiosum | reverse complement strand
CAATTGGCTTCTGGGGCGATCTGCACGGCTTTTCCGCAGCGGACGCAGACTTTACCTATCCGCAGGATACGATCATCCGCAGCCAGTTCCGTCAGCGGTATGTGGGGATCGGTCTGAGTAAGCAGGGCTCGGTGGAAGCCTACACGCAGAGGGATCAGACGATTCACTTCGGTGCGGGTATCAACTGCTTTGTCTTTGATTCGCCCGTCCCATTTTTTATGAAAGTTCCCGGAGGGCAACGGCTGCGGTTTCAAGGGCTGTATTTTCAGGAAGCGTTTTTCACGGAGAACAGCGTTCCGCTCTATGACAGCTTCTGGCGGGATGCAAAAAACACGATTCATGGTGCAGACCTTCATGCGCCGGAGCTGGTGTCCATCTATCGCCGCATCGAGCAATGCTGCTTGACAGGACTTGCTTTTGATACATGGCTGAGAGGATTGGGACTGGAGGCTGCGGGCTATCTGATCGAACTTGTGCAGCAGCTATCCTCGCAGACGCCGGTCTATCTCGACGAGAATGAGATCCACGCGGTGGAAAAGGCAAAGGCTATCCTGCAAGCCAGCCTGGAGCACCCACCTGCCGTTATTGACCTTTGCAGGAAGGTTGGCGTCAACAAGAACAAGCTGCAAAAGGGCTTCCGGCTGACCGAGGGGAAAAGCGTTGCGGAATACGTCCGCACCCTGCGCATGAAACGCGCCCTTGATCTGCTGGGGGACGATACCCTCTCCATCCAGGAGGTGGCGAAGGAGGTTGGCTATAACGGCATCAGCAATTTCTATGCGGTTTTCCGGCAGACCTTCGGGGACACGCCCGCCGTGATACAAAAGCTGCTGGGGATGAAGTGATTTTTGCAGGTTTGGATTTGCAATCCAAAGGCAACGGTCAGCGGCTCGAATGCTCGCAGCGGTTCAGGATCATGTCGGTTTCCAAACCCAGCTCTTCCCATTCGCGCAGAAGCAGGTGTTTGAGCCTTCGGATGCGGAATGAGCCGGCCTCTCGAGAGATTTTTCCCCTTTCGTCTGCCCCTCCTACAAGCAGACGAGCGCCGTGTGTTTTTTTGCGTCGACGACGATGACCGCGGTCGTCAC
>NC_021038.1:2204018-2208831 GCF_000210715.1 Fretibacterium fastidiosum | reverse complement strand
CGAGTTCAGTACCTCGCGGTTGGGATAGTCCAGCGTCAGCTCCTGCTCCTCTGCGGATTCGATGGTCAGGTAGCCCGCCTGGTAGAGGAAGCTCTCCGGCCTGGCCCGCTCGATCTCCTGGCTGTCCGCGAAGTCGGCGGAAACGCTTTTGTGCCGATAGACCTCCGGGTCATCGATCCCGTGGCTGCGCAGATAAGAGAGGATGAACGTAGGGGAGCCCGAGTGATACCAGTAGTTTTTGAACTCCCTGTCGGCCAGGAAGTTGAGGATGGAGAAGGGGTTGTAGAGGCGGGTCGCGCCGTCGAAGCAGAAGCCGTCGTAGTAGTCCTTCATCCGCGTCAGGAGCTCCTGGCGGGAGAGGCTCATCTTGCCGGCCGCGTGGTCAATCCAGTCCGCGAAGTCCCACTCAAGCTCCTCCTGCGTGTAGCCAACGACGTCGCCAAACTCCTCCACCATGGAGATGTCCCGCAGGTTGTTCATGGCGGAGAAGACGCCGGTCTTGGTGAACTTGGAGATGCCGGTCAGCATGACGAAGCGGAGGTACTCGTCGCAGCCCTTGAGCACGGTGTAGAAACCACGGAGCGCCTCGCGCATGGCCTCCGCCGCCTCCAGGTTCCCGATCTTGTCCAGGATGGGCTTGTCGTACTCGTCGATCAGCACGACGACAGGGCCGCCCTGCTTGTAGAGGGCGCGGATAAGCTCTTGAAACTTATCGCTGGGCTGCTGACTGGAGAGCGTCACGCCTGCATCTTCGGCCCTCCAGGTCAACGTGCTGTTAAGGGACTCTTCAAACTGAGCGACGTCCCTGACGTTCATCATGCTCATGTCGAGCCGCAGCACGGGCGCGGGGTGTTTCGCCTGCTCTGCGGCCCACGCCTCGGCGGCCAGGCCACGGAACAGATCGACCTTCCCCCGGAACATCGCGTCGAGCGTCGAGAGGGTCAGCGACTTGCCGAACCGCCGGGGGCGGGACAGGAAGTACCGTCTTCCGCTTGAGATGACTTTCTGCAGCCGATGGGTCTTGTCCACATAGAGAAGCCCCTCCTGGCGCAGCATCTCGAAGCTCTGGATGCCTATGGGCAGAGTCTGAAGTTTTTCGCTCATAATCCCGTCACCTCGCTTCGATTGGTCTTTTTATGACTCTATTCTAGCAGAAGTGGAAAGGGCGTGTGAGGAGCTCGATGCACACGGCGCCTCCTGCAGGCTTGGGAGGCGCTGGCGTTTGATATTTAAGGGGTTTCGGACGAGGAAGGCAGCCCGTCTTTAAGGAAACACTGATTAAGTCGCTAGGAACTGTCACCCGTATTGGCTCCCTTCAGTGCCAGAAACTTCATCAGGCCGCGCGAAGCGCGTGGGGATTGGGACTGACGGCCCGTGAGCAAGGGCGAACGGCAGCCGGAAGGCTCCCCGAAGGGAGGGCGTAGCCCCATTTTCAAATTTTAAGAAGCGCTGAAGGATACCCTTCGTTTGATGCTCCTTGATCGCTTTCAACAACTTTTGAAGATTAATCAGCTCTTCCTTAAACTTTTCCTCTGCCTGGCCCTTTACTTTGCCCGCGCTTTGCGTTCCCGTGGATTTGGGTGGGCCCCAAATCCACAGGTTGCGATGGCTTTATCGGCGCTCAAGCCCGTCGTTGTACAGGTTAAGCCGATACTGACCTTTCACCCGTCAGGTGCAGCAGAAAATGTGCAAAACCGGTTTCCGACGCACGTTAAAAACTTTGCCTGTGGTTTGGGGTGGGCCGCTCCCCCTTGTCCTTTGGCGCGGACTGTGCTATAGTTTCAGAATAAATTTCGTGCGAAGCAGAGGTTGGCCCCTCTCGCCTGTTCGGCGTCCGCCCGGCGGACCGCTGTCGGGCTACGATGAACGCTTTTCAACCGGCGCGGGCCGGAGGCGAGTTTCAACGGGGGATGGGCTGACGCTTGTCCCCCGTTTTTTTACGGGCTGCGGCGGACGGAACGATCACAATGGAGGTGAGGCTTATATTGCCCAGAACGGATGAGGACGCGCCGCGTGTCAACGAGGAGATCACAGCGCCGAACGTGCTGCTGATAGACGAGAACGGGGTCAAGGTTGGCCAGACGGACACTCGTGAGGCCATGCGTATGGCCGAGGAGAAGATGCTGGACCTGGTGGAGGTGGCCCCGCAGGCGAAGCCGCCCGTGTGCCGTATCATGGACTACGGCAAGTATCGCTACCAGCTGCAGAAGAAGGAGAAGGACGCGAGGAAGAAGCAGAAGGTCCAGGCTCTGAAGGAGATCAAGATGCGCCCCAAGATCGACGAGCACGACTTCGACTTCAAGATGAAGGCCATCCAGAACTTCCTTGCGGGGGGCCATCGTGTCAAGGTCTCCGTGTTCTTCCGAGGGCGCGAGATGGCCTTTCTCAACCGCGGTGAGGACGTCTTGAACCGGGTCATTGCGGAGTGCGGTGAACTGGGCAAGTGTGAGGACTCCCCCAAGATGGAGGGGCGCTACATGCGCATCCTGGTGACGCCCACGCCCCAGGCTTCGGCCAGGGCGAGCGCCAGGGATGCCGCGGAGGCAAAGAAGCCCTCTCCTGAGCCGGCCGAAGCCGCCGAGGCCTGAGCGCCGGCCGCCGAAAGGCGCGCGCCACGGCCTTAAGACAGTCATACGAGTGAGGAGAATGTTCTGATGCCTAAGATGAAACTGAAGTCGCACTCCGGTGCGAAGAAGCGCTTTTTCCGCACGGCGAGCGGCAAGCTGGCCTATCGTAAGTGCGGCCGCTCCCACATCATGGTCCACAAGGGAGCCAAGCGTATGCGCACCCTGCGCAAGACGGGCTACGTCACGGAAACGCTGATGGAGCAGATGAACCACCTGCTCCCCTACTAGGGATGTCCCGCCGTTCTGGTCCGTTTGAAAGGATTGATGACAAATGCGCGTTAAGGGTGCGTCGATCAGCAACAAGAAGAGGAAGAAGCTTTTTACCGTCACGAAGGGGTATTGGGGCCAGCACAAGCACGCCTACCGCCGCGCGCGGGAGGCCTACCTTGCCGCCCTGTCCCGCGCCTACAACGACCGCAAGCGCAAGAAGCGCGACTACCGCCGCCTGTGGATCACCCGCATCAGCGCCGCCGTCCGCTCCGAGGGCATGAGCTACAGCGTCTTCATGAACGGCCTGAAGCGGGCCGGGGTCGCCATGAACCGCAAGATGCTGTCCGAGCTGGCCATTCACGACATGGAGGCCTTCCGCTCCCTCGTGGGGCAGGCAAAGTCCGCCCTCAGGTAGGCCGTCGCCACGGCCTGGGGCGATCGCGGCCCCGACTTTTTTTGAAGGCTGTCCCTGGGGTTCCCCGTCGCAGGCACGACGGGGGCCCTTTTCGTTTTGTGCCGTCCCACGCGGCCGGCGTTCCGGAAGAGGCTGAGACATTGTGAACGACGAATTGATGAAGGGTATGCAGGAGGTGCGCGCCTCCTTTGAACGGGCGCTGGCCGACGCCGCCACGACGGAGGCGCTCGAGGAGGTCCGCGTGCGCTGCATGGGCAAGAAGGGCGCCCTGACGGCGCTCCTGCGCTCCCTGGGCAGGCTTTCCGCGGAGGAGAGGCCCGCGGCGGGACAGGACCTGAACGCCCTGCGCGACGAGATGGAGGAGAAGCTCTCCTCCCGCAGGCGCCAGCTGCGCGACGCGGAGAACGAGGCGCGGGAGGCGGGAGAACGCATCGACGTGACGCTGCCCTCCCGCGGCCGCCCGGCGGGGGCGTTCCACCCCGTGCTCCAGACCCTGCACGAGCTGGCGGAGATCATGGTGGGCCTGGGCTACTCCGTGGCCCTGGGGCCGGAAAAGGAGGAGGAGCACTACAACTTCGACTGTCTGAACATGCCCTCCTGGCACCCGGCCCGTGACATGCAGGACACGTTCTACTTCCCGGACGGCACGCTGCTGCGCACCCACACCTCGCCCGTCCAGGTGCGGTCCATGCTGAAGTACGGCGCCCCCCTTCGCATCGTCTGCCCCGGCAAGGTCTACCGTCGGGACAACGACCCGACCCACTCCCCCATGTTCAACCAGATGGAGGGCCTCCTGATCGACCGGGATGTCTCCTTCGCCGTCCTGAAGGGGACGATCGGAGCGGCGGTGAACGCCTTCTTCGGCCGCACGCTGAAGAACCGCTTCCGCGCCAGCTACTTCCCCTTCACCGAGCCCTCGATGGAGCTCGACATCGAGTGCGTGGTGTGCGGCGGCCGCGACCCCCGCTGCCGCGTGTGCAAGGGCACGGGCTGGCTCGAGGCCGGCGGCATGGGCATGGTCCACCCGGAGGTGGTGCGGGCCGGAGGCATCGACCCGGACCGCTACAACGGCTTCGCCTTCGGCCTGGGGCTGGACCGCATGGCCATGCTGAAGTACGGCATCGGCGACCTGCGCCTGCTCTTTGACGGCAACGTCTCGTATTTCCTGTCGGGGAGGGATGCCTGATGCTCATATCCTGGGAACTGTTGAAGGACTTTATCGACGTCGGCGTCTCGCCGGAGGAGGCCGCGGAGCGCCTGACGCTCTCCGGCGCGGAGGTCGAGGGCCTGCGGCGCACGGCGGGGGCCATGAGGGGTGTCGTGACGGCGCGAATCGCCTCCCTCGCGAAGCACCCGACTCAGGACCGCCTCGCGGTCGCCCGTCTGGACGCCGGCGATAGACGGAACCCCCTCTGCATCACAAGCGCAGTGAACATGAAGCAGGGGGACCTGGTGTTCTACGCGCCCCCCGGCTCCGTCCTGCCCGACGGCACGGAGCTCGGCATGCGCGACTTCTTCGGCGTGGACAGCGCGGGGATGATGCTCTCCGCCGAGGAGCTGG
>NC_021038.1:2199259-2203858 GCF_000210715.1 Fretibacterium fastidiosum | reverse complement strand
GGCGTGGACAGCGCGGGGATGATGCTCTCCGCCGAGGAGCTGGGCCTGCCGGACGTGGACTCCCCCGACGGGCTCCTGATCCTGCCCCCGGACACCCCAGCAGGCGTCCCGGCGGAGGCCCTCTACCACCTGGGGGATACGGTGCTCGACGTCTCCGTCACCCCGAACCGCGGCGACCTCCTGAGCCTCCTCGGTCTGGCCAGGGAGCTGAAGGGGCTCTTCCCCGACGCGACGCTCAGGACGCCCGCCTGGATGGCGCCCCTGAAGCAGGAGGAGGACTGGACGGAGCGGTTCGGCGCTATCTCCCTGCCGGACCGGGGTTGCCTGTGCTACCGCCTGGGGCTGGCCACGGGCGCCAAGATCGGGCCGTCGCCCCTGACGGCGCGGATCGACCTGAGCCACATGGGCATGAGGCCGCTCACCAACGCTGTGGACGCCACGAACTACGTCATGCTGGCGCTGGGACAGCCCCTCCACGCCTTCGACCTCAACACGCTGCCGGAGCGGGAGATCACGGTGCGCGCCGCCCGCGAGGGTGAGCGCATGACGACCCTGGACGACAAGGAGCGCCTCCTGACGGAGCGCGACATGCTCATCACGAGCGGCGGGACCCCCATCGCGCTGGCCGGCGTGATGGGAGGAAAGCAGACCGGCATCGCTGAGGACACCCGAACGATCGTGGTGGAGAGCGCCTGCTTCTCCCCCGTGCGGGTGGGACACACGGCCCGTCGCCTCGGCATCACCTCGGAGGCTGCCTTCCGCTTCTCCCGAACGGTGGACCCCACCCTCTCCGGAACGGCTCTATCCGCGGCGCTTTCCCTCCTGCGCGACTGGTGCGGAGCGGACGTGAGCTGCCGTCCGCTGTCCGCCGAAAACGCCCTCCCGACCCCGAAGCCCGTGACCCTGACGCGGCGCAAGCTCTCCGTCTACCTGTCCTTCGACGACATGGACGGGGCTCAGAGGATCCTCGAGGGCTTCGGCATCGCGCGCCACGGCGGGACGGAGGACGCCCGGACCTTCCTGCCCCCAAGCTGGAGGCCGGACGTCGCCATCGAGGAGGACCTCATCGAGGAGGTCGGCCGATTCCGGGGCTACAACGACGAGCCGGGCCGCCTGCCGGGCGAGATGCCCGTCCGCGCGGAGGTGGGCTCTCCCACCAGCCTGGCCGCCGCCCTGCGCAGCGCCCTCGTGGCGCGCGGCTACACCGAGGTCATGACCTACAGCTTCCTGCCCGATGACTTTCCGGCCCGGCTGCACCTGCCGGACGAGGACCTGCGGGCGCACCCATTGACGCTGGCCAACCCGATCAGCCGCGACCAGATCGCCATGCGCACTACCCTCGTGCCGGGGCTGCTCATGGGGCTTCGGACGACCCTGGCCTCCGGCTGGCGCGGCGCGGTGCGGACGTTCGAGCAGGGGCGCGCCTTCCTGAGGACCGCGCCCGACGCGGCGGAACACGTGGAGATCGACCGCGTGGCGGGCCTGGCCTTCAACGGCACGGACCCCCGCACGCCCTGGAAGGGGCAGGAGGAGGACTTCTACAGCGTCCGTGCGGACGTCGAGGCGCTGCTCCTGGGGCGGGGGCTCACGCCGCGCTTCGTGCCGGGCAAAGAGCCCTTCGCCCACTCCGGGCAGACGGCCGAGGTGCGGGCCGTCACGCCGGAGGGGGAGAAGCGGATCGGCTGGCTGGCCCGCCTGAAACCGGCCCTGGAACAGGAGCTGGACGTGACGGGGCCGGTCTGTCTCTTCGAGCTGGACCTTGCACCCCTCGAGGAGCTGCGCAAGCCGAGCTACAGGCCCGGTAGCCCCTTCCCCGCCTCCCTGCGCGACATCTCCATGTTCGTGCCGGCGGGCCGCGACCAGGACGAGGTGGCTGCGGACGTCCGCGGGGCTGCCCACGAGGCGGGGGGCAACATCCTGGAGACGCTTCGCCTCTTCGACGTCTACGCGGGGAAGGGCGTGCCCGACGGCTTCGTCAGCATGGCCTACTCGCTGAACTACCGCGCCCCCGACCGTACCCTGAAGGACGAGGAAGTGGAGTCCATCCACCGAAAGGTGCGGGACGCCCTGACACGGAAAGGGTACAATATACGGTAAGTCATCCCGGCCCTGTCGGGCCTCCGGCCCGGCAGGGCCGTCCCGTGCGGCAGAGGAGTTGTGATAACGGATGGAACTGAAGAGCATCGAGAACCTTGTGGATCGCCTCGCGGAGCGGATCGAAACGCTGATCGAGGAGCGGGACGACCTGCGGCGCGAGGTGGACCGCCTCAATGCCTGCGTCGCCGAGCGCGACGAGGAGTGCGTCCGCGTCCGCCAGGAGATGGCGCGGACCATCGAGGAGGCGGCGGACGAGTCCGCGCACGTGGAGCGCAGCGGCACGGAGATCGAGGCGAAGCTCCAGACCCTGAACGACCGCCTCATCGAACTCGTGATGGAACAGCAGCGGGGCTGACGGTCGTGAAGGCGCCAAGGAACGTGCCCCTGACCGTCGGAAAGAGGACCTATACCATCAAGACCCCGCTGGACGACGCGGCGCTCTCCCGCGTGCAGGCCCTGCTCCGCGACGCCTGCGGAGACCCAGCCCGCGGGACGGGTCAGGAGGAACTGATGCTCCTGGCCTGCCTGAAGCTCGCCTACTCCCTGGACACGCTGACGGAGCGCCTGGAGGTGCTGGCGGACCGCCTCTCCGATGCGGAGGGCCTCCGGAAGGCGCCCTCCGTCTCCGGGGCCTCCGGGAGGGCCACGGACGAAGGGGAGGAAGCCAGCGAAGAGGACCGCAAGAGCGGATTTCCTGCGCCGCGATGACCGCGAAGGGCGACGGTCCGGCGGGGGAGCGCGGGCTGCAGGGCAGCGCGTCATTTCAGGGCCGCCGGTGCGGCAGAGGGGATTGATTTCATGGAATTTCAGATGGGGCTGGGGATCGTATTGGTGCTGGCGTTGATCGTCGGCGTGGGGCTCTGGTCGGGCAGGAGGGTGAAGAGCAAGGCGGACTTCCTGACCGGCGGTGGCCAGGCGGGGCCCGCTCTGGTCTGTGGCGCGCTGATGGGGAGCCTCGTCAGCGCCCAGTCCACGATCGGCTCCGCGCAGATGGCCTTTTACTACGGCCTGACGGCCTGGTGGTTCACCCTGGGTTCGGGGCTGGGCTGTCTCCTCATGGCCCTGGGCTACGTCCGCGCCCTCCGGGCCAGCGGCTGCGTGACGGAGCTGCAGGTCATCTCGAAGGAGTACGGCGGAGCGGCGGAGAGCGTCGGAGCCGTGCTGAGCGCCCTGGGCATCTTCATCACCGTGCTGTCTCAGATCATCGCCTGCATCGGGCTCTTCACGATCCTGTTCCCCAACCTCTCCATAGCGTGGGCCGCAGTCCTGACCGTGGCCGTGATGGGCTGTTATGTCGTGTTCGGCGGCGCCTGGGGGGCGGGCATGGGCGGCGTGGTGAAGGTGGCCCTGCTCTACCTGGCCTTTATGGCCGGCATCGTGCTGGTGCTGCGCTGCGAGGGCGGGCTTCCGGGGCTGGCGGAGACGCTCTCGAACCTCCTGGCGGGCACCCCCCTGGGGATGGTCCAGCGCGCCGCCGCCAACGTGCCCAACGTAGCGGACGGAGGGGACCTGGCACAACGCTTCGCCAGCCTCACCGCCCGGGGGCTCCCCACGGACATGGGCTCCTGCCTGTCCCTCATCGTGGGGGTCCTCTCCACCCAGACCTACGCACAGGCCGTCTGGAGCGCCAAAACGGACGCGGCGGCGCGCAGGGGCGTGCTGATCAGCGCCCTCCTGATCCCCATCCTCGGAGCCGCGGGCATCCTCATGGGGCTCTCGGTGCGCGCCCACTACATCACTCAGGCGGAGGCGGAGGCGCTCGCCGCCGCGGGACAGGCCATCCCTGACCTTCCGGTCCTGGCCAGCACGCTGCACGTGCTGCCGGCCTTCGCCATGGACCACATGCCGCCGCTGATGGCCGGCGCCGTGCTGGGGACGCTCCTGATCACGGTGATCGGCGGCGGGGCGGGGCTGTCGCTGGGCATGGCCACCATCCTGGTGGAGGACCTGTACCGGCGCGCCACGAAGCGCATCGACACCGCCTCGAAGGAGCTCCTGGCGACGCGCCTCACCATCGTGGGGATCCTCGCCGTCGGGGCGGCGCTGGCCGTCCTCGCCCACGACAGCAAGCTGAACGACCTGGGCTTCCTCTCCATGGGCCTGCGGGGGCGGTGGTGTTCGCCCCCATGACCTGCGCACTGATGATGAAGGGGCGCATTCGTCCACCCTTCATCATGGCCGCGATCGTGCTCGGCCCGTCGGCGGTGGCGGCCGTCCCCCTCCTGAGCCTGCCCGTGGACCCGATCCTGAGCGGCACGGCAGTCTCCATCGCCTGCTGCCTCGCGGGGCTGATCTTCCAGCCATCCAGGGAAGTACGGGCCAGGGCCTGATCCTGGCGGAGCGCGGGGAGGAAACAGAGGCCAACGCACCCATTCTCGGAACATCGCCCCTTGCCTGTTGAAGATTTTTGCAGTAAACTGCAAAAATCTTCAACAGAAGGTGTGCTGCATGGAAATCAAAAGAGACCGTTACCTGATACCAATTCGCGTTTAAAGAAAGGTG
>NC_021038.1:2196142-2197578 GCF_000210715.1 Fretibacterium fastidiosum | reverse complement strand
TCCATATTAAACGCGAATTGGTATGATCTTCCAGCCGAAGCACACGGGCGCCCTGACCTGATCGGTCCCCGCGCCCCAAAGCACAAACAAAGGGAGAGGGCCGATGGGGCGACGCGCCCCATCGGCCCTCTCGTACCGGCCTTCCTTCAATCCGGCCCGTCCGGGCGACGTCTCGTCCCCCGGACGAGACCGTCCGTTAGAGCTCCTTCTTGTTCTCGGCGCCCGGCGTCGTCACGATGACCTTCGCGGGCGTGATGACGAGAGCGCCCTTGGCGGTGGCCGCCCCGTTGAACATCTTTTCGACCATGGCCTTGAAGGTGTCCACGACGGCCCCCTCCGTGACGTACTCCGCAGTTCCCTTGACCTGGTAGCCCTGCAGGCTCTGCGGATCGTAAACCGATACGGCGATCCTGCCGTTCTCCCGGACGTTCTTGAGGGTGGTGTCGAGGAACACGTCGCCAACGACCAGCTTCCCGTCTTCGCTCACGTCCTTGAACGCCACCGGAACGACGTTCGGCCCATCGGCAGAGCAGGTGGCCAGGTCCCACATGGCGCTCTTCAGCAGCTTCTTTACCTCTTCGTTCAACATCCGTATCGCCTCCACTGGGTCGTGTCTTGCACAGCGCTGCGCTCCGTTGCCTCGTTCCTCATCGCGGCTTTATTTTAGCATCGCCACTCCTTCCTTCAAAGATATAAGCAAATTTATTAGCGACTCATAAATTTAATAGCCGCTACAAATAACGAAGCGAGCGTGATATACTGAAGTTCTTCAACGAAGCCGCCGTTTGCACACGAAAAGAGGCCGTCATGTACCAGAAGAAGCTGGACCCGGACGTCCGTTGCCCCCTGGAATACGGGCTCGAGGTGTTCGGGGGGAAGTGGAAGTCCAGGGTGATCTGTGTGTTGAACGAGAAGAAGGTGCTGCGGTACAGCCAGATTCGCTCCGAGATGGCGAACATTAAGGACGCCGTGCTGGCCGGGACCCTGAAGGAGCTGATCGCCGACGACATCATCCGGCGCAAGTCCTACGACGAGATCCCGCCGAGGGTGGAGTACTCCCTCACGGAGAAGGGGCTGTCGGTCGTCCCCATCCTGCAGAGCATCTGCAGGTGGAGCGGGGTCTTGACCAGGGAGGGGGCGGAAAACCCGGACACCCTGTTCAAGCAGTGCCAGAAGTGCGATTACAACCGGCGCGCGAGGTGAAGCCCCAGGGCAGGGAGGGCAGCCGTCGGGCTTGAAGGGCGCCCTCCCCGGAAATGGCCTGACGACGGGCTCCGGGCCGTCAGCGGCCCCGCCGGGGCACCGGAGCGCAGTAGCCCGTCACCGTCAGGAGAAAGCGATCCGCTGCGCCCTCCGCCGTCCCCGGATCCGCCCAGGAGATTCGGGCCGGCGTGCAGGAGCCGTCCGTGTAGAAGTAGACGACCTCCGGCTCCATG
>NC_021038.1:2188671-2195429 GCF_000210715.1 Fretibacterium fastidiosum | reverse complement strand
CTCCAACCGGCGCCCGCCGGCGGGTAGGCCAGCTTCACGGGGCTCCAGGCCAACACGCCCTCCCGCGCCCGGGCCGTGCCCAGAAAGACGCCGAGGTCCCGGCTGTCCGGGGCCCGCCGAACCAGCGCCTCCACGTCGATTCGGCCGCGCCGGGAGCGTTCCTCCGGCCTCAGCACGAAGCGGATGGACACCCCGGACAGGGCCAGGTCCCCCGCCTCCTCCACGCTGCGCTGCAGCAGCGCCGCGGGGGGCTCGTAGTAAAACGAGATGCGCGGCGCCAGGACGGCGGCCATGAGCCCCACGATCGTGAGCACGATCATGATCTCGATCAGCGTGAAGCCGCGCCGCCGCACCTCCCCGAAGAGCGGGGAATCAGTCATCGTTCGTGACGTCCGCGCCCTCGCCCTCACCGCCCTCCTCGCCGTCCGGACCGGTGCTGACGATCTGGATGCGCCCGTTTCGGTTGCGATAGATGTAGGGGTTGCCCCAGGGATCGTCCGGGACCTTTTTCAAGTACCCTCCCTCGACGTAGTGCTTCGGCACGGGGGAGATGGTGGGCGCCTTCACCAGCGCGTCCAGTCCCTGCTGCGTGGAGGGGTAGAAGCCGTTGTGCATTCGGTACATCTCAAGGGCCTCCTCGAAGCTCTTGATCTGCGACCGGGCCATCGTGCGCTGGGCCTCCGCCACCTGGGGGCCGATGCGCGGCACCACCAGAGCCGCCAGAAGGCCGAGGATCACCACCACCACCATGATCTCGATCAGCGTGAAGCCGCGCCGACGGGTCATGTGTAAACCGTACTTCGTCTTGCTCATCTCACGTTCCTCCCAAAGCGCGCCCGCGCCGAATTGGCATACGGGAACGTCAATTTCAGTTACTTTACGATGCCCGCCAGGTCGAACACCGGCGTCAGTATGGCCAGGACGATGAACCCGACGGAGACGCCCAAAAGCAGCACCATCATGGGCTCCATGAGCGTCGAGAGGCGCTCCATCCGGCTCTGGGCGATCTCCCGGCACTGGCCGGAGACGTTCGAGAGCGCCTGGGACAGCTCGCCGCCCATCTCTCCCACCCGCACCACCGCCACGATCTCCTCCGGGAAGCCCGTCCTCTCCAGGGCCCTGTCGAACCGGTGCCCCGCCTTGACCATCTCCGCACAGTCCAGCCAGCGCCTGGCCCTGGGGTCCATCGAGGAGGCCATCCGCAGCGCCTGAACCAGGGGAATTCCAGAGCGCAGGAGCGTGCTGAGGTGCGACGTCACGAGCGCCAGCGTCAGCTGTTCGTTGATGCCCCGCATGAAAGGGATCGCGATCTTCTTCCCGCGCCGCTTCATCCACAGGAACAGCAGCAGGAGCCCCGCCAGGACCCAGACGCCCCAGTCGATGATGAAGGAGGACAGGCCGATCAGGATGCGGGTCGGCAGGGGCAGCGTCTGGTGCATGTCCTCGAACAGGGACGAGATCTTCGGCACCACATAGGTCAGCATGAAGGTGACGACGCCGACCCCCACCACCGCCATGACGATGGGGTACGTCATCGCCCCGCGGATCTTGCGCACCAGGCCGTCCTCCAGCTTGAACTGCTCCGCCGCCTCCGCCAGCACGGAGATGAGGGAGCCGCTCTGCTCGCCGGACTCCGCCACGCGCCACAGGCTCTCGCGGAAGGCGCCGCTCTCGGCCAGGGCCGTGTGGAACTTCCGCCCGCCCTCCACCTCCGCCAGGAGCTTCTCCAGCGCCGGCCCCATGTGCCTGTCCCGCGCCTGCTTCGCCATGATCCTCAGGGAGTCCGCCAGGGGCAGGCCGGACTTGAGGTAGGACGCCAGGCTGCGACAGAAGAAGATGTGCGCGTCGAGGGACAGGAGCTTCGGGCGTCCGCTGCGCTTCCGCTCCGCCGCCGCGACGTCCACCACCACGATGCCGCGCTCCGTCAGGCGCTCCACCGCCTGCATGGAGGAGGAGGCCTCCACCGTCCCCCTGGTCTGCTTCCCCCGCGCGTCGTAACCCGAATAGGTGAAGTAGGGCATGTCACTCCTCCCCCGCCACGCGAATCAGCTCGTCCGGCGAGGTCCGTCCCGCCTCGACGGCGGAGAGCCCGATCTCCCACAGCGTGCGGAAGCCACCGTCCCTGGCGATCTCCCGCAGCCTGGAGGCCGTCGCACCGGCCACGAAGGCCTCCTGCACCGCCTCGTCCACCACGAACTGCTCGTAGAGGCCGATGCGTCCCCTGTAGCCCGTGTTGTGGCACTCGGAGCAGCCCACGGGCTCAAACGCCCGCTTCAGCCCTTGACGGGCCATGGCCGCCGGCGGGGCCACCTCCCTCATGCAGTGCGGACAGAGGCGGCGCGCCAGGCGCTGGGCCACCGCCCCGATCATGCAGTTGGCCGCCAGGTAGGGCTCGATGCCCATGTCCACCAGACGAATGACGGCGCCGATGGAGTCGTTCGTGTGGAGGGTCGAGAGCACCAGGTGCCCCGTCAGGGAGGCCTGGACGCCGATGTGGGCCGTCTCGAAGTCGCGCATCTCCCCGATCATCACGATGTCCGGGTCCTGCCGCAGGATGGAGCGCAGGGCGGAGGCGAAGGTCACGCCGGCCTTCTCGTTCACCTGAATCTGCGCCACTCCCGGCAGAGCGTACTCCACGGGGTCCTCCACCGTGATGATGTTCACCTCGGGCCGGGCCAGCGCCTGGAGGATCGCGTAGAGGCTCGTGGACTTCCCCGACCCCGTGGGACCGGTGAAGAGGATCATGCCGTGGGGGCGGTGGATCAAGGCCTCCATCGTCTCGCGCTCATCCCTCTCCATGCCCAGGTCCTCCAGCGTCAGGAGCCCGTGTCCCTTGTCCAGAAGGCGCATGGCCAGCCGCTCGCCGTACTGCGTCGGCACGAGCCCCACCCGGACGTCCACCGCCCTGTCCCCCAGGGTGATGCCGATCCGGCCGTCCTGGGGCGTCATGTGCTCCGCGATGTCCATCTTGGCCATGACCTTGATGCGGCTCGTCAGCGGGGCCTGGTGCGTGCGCGGCAGGCGCAGGCGGTCCTGCAGCACGCCGTCGATGCGAAAGCGGATCAGGACGTCGTCCTCGTAGGGCTCCACGTGGATGTCCGTGGCGCGCTGGCGCAGCGCGTCCACGAAGAGGCCGTTCACCAGGCGGATGACCGGCACGTCCACCGAGTCGCTCAGCACGTCCTCCCGGCTCAGGTCCTCGATGTCGTCGATGCCCTCCATCTTCCGCGCCGCCTCGTCCGCGGCCACGCTGCGAAGGTCGTAGAGCTTGCGCAGGAGCTCGCTCACCTCCGACTCCGTGCGCAGCTCGACCTCCACGGGACACCCCAGGGCCGTGCCCAGCACCTGGGCCCTGGGCCAGGCGTCCAGGGACGACGCCCCCACGATCAGCACGCCACTGTCGATGCGCAGGGGGACCACACCGCCCTGGCGCAGCACGTCGAGGCCCATCCCCTCCGGCAGGAGCTCGGAAACCTCCTTTGCGTCCGGCAGGGGCGGCAGGGGCGCGCTTCCGTCGGCGGGGAGGGCGGCCGCCTCCGGGTCCTCTCCCAGGGCCCGGACGTCCACGCTCCTCAGGCGTTCGGACATCGCTACTGCCTCCTGCTCTTTCGGACGCTCTCGTGATAGAGCTCCTGGAAGCGGCGATCGACCTCGCGCTCGATGGGGTTCATGTCCATGCTCGTCAGCGAAGGCCGCGCGCCGGACGGGAAGATATCCGCGTTCCCGCCGATGACGTCGGCGGAGGCAAAGGCACCCGTGAGGCCGGAGGCCCGGAGCGTCGCGCCCCGCATCTCCTCTGGGTTCGAGATGATCTGGGGCGTCAGGAAGATGACGAAGTCCACCTTCTCCTTCTCCTTCGAGACCTTCTGGAACAGGCTGCCGATCAGGGGGATGTAGGACAGGCCCGGCACGCGCCGTCTGAGGGCCCGCTCCGTCTCCTTGATCATGCCCCCCAGGATCACGGTCTCCCCGTTCGCCACCACCACCGAGGTGTGCACCTCCCGCTTGGCCGTCACGGGCGTCACGGACCCCGTGGCCGTCAGCACGTCCTCCGTCGTCTGCTTGATGTCGAGCGCCACCACGTTGCCGCTTCGGATGTGGGGCGTCACGGTGAGCGTCAGGCCCGTGTCCTTGTAGTCGTAGCTCTGCTGGGTGGCGTTGGGGTTCGACAGCTCCGAGGTGCTGGCCTTCAGGACGGGGATCACCTGCCCCACCTGGAAGGAGCTCTCCTTGTTGTCCGTACACATCAGGCGCGGCACGGAGAGGACGTTGACGGCGTCGTACTTCTTCAACATCTCGATGGAAGCGTAGATCAGCGCGAGGGGCTTGTAGTTCTTCACGGAGTAGGTGGAGCCGTTGCG
This sequence comes from Fretibacterium fastidiosum, assembly GCF_000210715.1. Lineage (GTDB taxonomy): Bacteria > Synergistota > Synergistia > Synergistales > Aminobacteriaceae > Fretibacterium > Fretibacterium fastidiosum. The sequence continues at coordinate 2,191,068 of NC_021038.1, read as the reverse complement.
CTCCACCAGCTCCTCCTTCTTCGAGAGCTCGCTGAACCACTGCGCGAATTGGGAGGGGACGGACCCCTCGCCCAGCTGGCCCATGCCGCCCAGCATGATGTTGTCCCAGATCTGGCCGCCCAGGATGTTCCAGTCCACGCCGGCCCGGTCCAGGTTCGTGACGTTGATCTCCGCGATGAAGCCGCGCAGCAGCACCTGCTTGGCCTGGACGTCGATGGCGTCCAGCACCCCCGTCAGGGCCTCGTACTGCTTCTGGGTGGCCGCGAAGATCAGGCTGTTGGTGGTGAGGTCCGGCACCACCGTGGCGGGGTACTTGCCCTCCTGGTTCGGCTGCAGCAGGGAGGACGCCGCCAGCACCTTGCTCAGCTGCTCGGACGCCGCCGTGGCGTCGATGTTCTTCAGCTTGTAGACGTGGAAGTCCCCCACCTTGGAGTCCACGTCCAGCTCCTTCACGATCCTGGCGGCCTGGTCGATGTTCCCCCGGTCTCCCACCACCACCACCTTGCGGCTCGCGGGGTCCGCGACGGCGCTGAGCCCCTGCATCGGGCCCCCCGTCTGGGCGATGGCGTTCAGCTGCGCCGCCACCGTCGTCGCGTCCGCGTGCTTCAGGAGGAAAGCCCGCGTCACCCGCGCGCTCTGGGGCGTATCCAGCTTCCGCAGGAGGTCCGCGCCCTTGTTGACGTCCGTCGCCTGCCCCTGGAGCAGCACGTCGCGCCCGTTGCCCACGGGCAGCGCGATGAGGGTCTGTCCGAAGGCCTGCTGGAGCGCCGGGACCACGGAGTCCACCGTCACGTAGTCCAGCGGGAAGATGTAGGTCATGGTCTCGCTGCCATAGTCGGGGCCCCTGCGCCCGCGGTCCACGGTCGGCGAGGAGCTGACGCCGCCCTGCTGCACGATGGAGAAGTTCCCCATGTCCCGCAGGGAGAAGTTGTAGATCTGGAGCGTGGCGATCATGATCTGCCGCGCCTCCGCGAGGGAGGAGGGCTTGGGCGAGATGATGGTGATCTTCGCGTTGACGTTCGGGGGAACGATGATGTTGTCCTGCAGGAGCTCGGACATGAACCGGATGAACTTCACGAGGTCCATGTCCTTGAAGTTGAACTGCACCAGCCCGGAGCGGCGCATGGCCTGGGCGGCCGCCACCACCTCCCTCTCCTCGTCGGCGGGCAGGGTCTGCCCCGCCGGCGCTTCGGCCGGCGCCTCCGCCGCAAGGGCTCCCCCCGCGACAAGGACGCCGAGGGACAGCGCAAGCACGCCCCACAAAAACACCCCGTAAACTCTCTTCAAGGCACTTCCCCCTTACACACTGCTGACTCCAGGCAAAACCCGGTTCGTACCGGGAGCTCTATCCACGACGGGCCCCTACCGGGAGGCCTCAGGCAGGTAGATGACCATCGAGCGCTTCCCCATGCTCACCGTCACCCGCCTGAAGGGCAGCTCCAGGTCCTCGATGGGCACGGAGTCGATCTCCGTGCGCCACTCCACGTCCTCCTCCCTGCCGCTGTCGGGCATGTCCCTCTCCGTGCGGAAGCGCAGCCATATCCTCTGCGCCGCCGCAGTCAGCGCCCGCTCCGCCGCGATCTCGGAGAGCGACCGCAGCGACATGGTGATGAGGCGAAACCCGCCGGCGACCACCATCCCCACGATGGCCACCGCCACCAGGACCTCCATCAGGGTGAAGCCGCGCCGGGCGCCGGACATGCCGCTCACGCTCAATGCACCACGTACCGCAGTGCGGTGGGCTTGCCCTCCCGGTCCACCTCCACGTCGAAGCGCTCGCTGTTCATCAGGGAGTTGATGGAGTTCGCGATATCCGCCATGTTCGTGAAGGGGATCCCGTTGACGGACTTGATGACGTCGCCCTTCTGCACGCCCAGCTGCTTCAGGATGCTGTCGTCCTGGATCCACTGGATTTCGAGGCCGTTCCCTCCGTCGTTGGGGCGCAGGCGGATCTTCTTCAATTCGTCGAAGGGGTTCTGCACCAGGCTGGTCACGAGTTCGCTTGGAACCTCGCCGTCCTGCTCCCCCGGCCTGGCGGGCGTCACGCTACCCTCCGGGACGCCCACGGGCCGGGCCTCCGCCATGGGAGCCGAGAACGCGCCCCGTTCCGAACCGGGCTCGCTGTAGCGGAGCTCCCGCACTACCACCTCGTCCTCCTTGACGAAGACGGCCTCCCGGTAGGTGACCTTCGCCAGCGTGTAGACGTCAAAGCTCGTCCCCATCAGCACCAGGCGCACCTTCCCCTTGTCCTCGATCCAGGCCCCCACATCCGGCAGGGTCCCCCGCAGCACGGCCGTCGCCAGGGAGCCGGTGACCTCGACGTCCGCGCTCCGGGCCGTCGGGAGGCTCACCTCCATCGGCGAGACGCGGAAGGGGTTGGCCGTCAGGAACTCCTCC
>NC_021038.1:2186219-2187388 GCF_000210715.1 Fretibacterium fastidiosum | reverse complement strand
ACCTTGACGTCCATGCTGGGGTTCTCCGCGAAGACGGCGCCCAGGTCCGCCAGCACGCTCCCCAGCTCGCGCCCCTCCGTTCCGCCCTGAAGCTCCGCGATCCGGTCCCGCGCCAGGGCGACGGGGTTCGAGATGCGCCCCGTGTGCGTCGGGTCGAAGGTCTGTCGGTACAGGTCCTCGCCCCTCCGGCGGGCCCCCTCGACCTGGGACAGGGCCTGCCGCCAGCGCAGGACGCTCCCCGCCAGCACCAGGACCCCCATCAGGAGGACCCAGCAGGCGGCCCGGCTCATGAGCCGGACGTCCCGTTCGAGGCCCATGGCCCCCTCCAGCGCCCTGCGGGAGAGGTTGAGCGTCCGGAGCCAGGGACAGTGGAGCAGGCTCTCCCGCGCGGACTCCTCCAGCGCCGCGGCGGCTCCGGGGTCCCGCGCGTCGAGGACGAAGGACGCGCCCCTCTCCAGCTTTCGGGCGGCGCAGCAGCGGTCGAACCAGGCCAGCTCCGCCTCCGGGGAGGACCGGTCCCGTGACGTCCAGCGGGTGAGGGCCGGCCTCCAGTCCTGCCACAGGATCGAGCAGAGGTTCTCCTCGTCCGCCCACAGGGCGACCCCGGTCCCCTGCACCCGCGCGGCCAGGGGCAGCGGCGCGGGCCAGACCAGCGACCGGCCCCCGTCAAGGGGGAGGTTCAGCTCCGAGGGCGAGAGGTACCACACCGACCCCGACACCCCCCCGGCCGGCCCGCTCCATGACGACGGGGAACAACTCGATCTCCCCGGCCGCGGCATAGGGCGCGACCTGAAGCCGAAGCGCCTCCCGTACCTTGGCGAGGTTGGCGAAGGGGAAGGAGAAGGGGGCCAGGGCCAGGGATCGCATGGGGACCAGCGTCACCTCCAGGGCGCCCCGACGCGCCCCCGACGCGGAGGACAGCGGCAGCAGCTCCCCGCCAGCCAGACGCCGGAACGTGACGGACTCGGAAACGGCCCCTCTCTTGAAAAGCGAACGCACTCTCATGACTCCTCCCAGCGGACGACCTTCTTCTCCGTCCGGTCAAAGATGATGTTGAACGAGGTCCCTCCCGGCGACTCGTCGATGAACTCGACGCGCAGGGCGAAGTAGCGGCTCTTGAAGGCGGCGAGGTTCGTCAGCCGCGTGGCCGTCCGGGCCGTGAGCCCTGG
>NC_021038.1:2184054-2184609 GCF_000210715.1 Fretibacterium fastidiosum | reverse complement strand
CAGCCACAGGGGCCTTCTCCGGCCCTCCTCGTCCACGGCGTAGGCGATGAACAGGTAGACGGAACTCATGACGCAGACGGCCATCCAGAGGCCGAACATGTTCTGCTGGGCGGTGTTCCCGATGTAGTTGCCCGGCGTCGGCAGGATGACGGAGCTCAGGGACTGCAGGCCCGACAGGGGTGTCCCCTCAAGGAATTCCAGCCCGTTCAACCCCCGGATCTGCAGCTCCGCGAACAGGACGTTGATCGCCCCGTTGACGTTGGCCAGCCACAGGATCGGCCGGAGGCTCCCGTTGGGGAAGGAATCGACGCTCAGCACGTAGAAGGCCCACACCGCCGCCAGGCAGATGAGCTCGTGCAGCATCCCCGTCGCGGAGGAGATGGGGGTCCAGAGCGGCATGAGGGCGCAGTAAACCAGCATCAGGGCCCAGATCGACCCGAAGAGGTCCACCCTCAGCGTCAGGCGGTCCCCGCCGTTTCGGACGAGGCGCCAGCCCGCCGTCAGGAGGGCAAGAGCGACAGGGAACCCTGCCACGGACCACTTCATGATGTGCAG
>NC_021038.1:2181947-2183642 GCF_000210715.1 Fretibacterium fastidiosum | reverse complement strand
AGTGGGGATGGTGGTCGCCGGAGTAGACCAGGTTGGGCAGGACCAGGGCCACGATCCAGAGCGGAACCAGGATCGGCGAGGGGACGAGGGGCATCGGCCTCCTGGCCGCGACCGGGCCGGTCTTCGCCTGGCTCGTCCTGCGGGAGGACTTCATCGGAGAATTCGTCAAGGGAGAACACGACCTTCCTTCCAAACGAAATTCAAATCCAGAGCGATCAAGGCGCGTAAGGGGAGCGATCCCGCTGCGGGCAGGACCGCCGGTCCGCACGCCTACTGCGCCAGCGCGTAGCGCTCCACCGGGGCGAAGGCGTCGGTGAAGGCGGGGATCTCCGGGACGAAGGGGTCCAGCCACTGGTGGGCCAAAAGGGGCAGGACGCGCGCATCGGGGACCGGAGGGACCGGGGGTCGTTCGAACAGAGGCCCATCAGCATGAGGTTCTGCAGCGCCTCCGCGCTCTCCGGCTCCGGAGCGGAGGCCGGGAAGATCAACATCCGGGGGAAGGCCTGGGAGAAGGCGGCGTAGATCCCCTGGAACACGCCGCTGCGCCGGCCCGACAGCGCGGCGATGACGTTGGTGATGAGGACGCCGTCCGGCGCCATCAGGGCGCGGATCCGCTCCGCAGCCTCCACGGTGGTCATGTGGAAGGGGATGGAGTACCAGGAGCCGAAGACGTCCATAAAGACCGCGTCGTAGGTCCCGTGCCGCTCCAGGTCCTGCGCCATGCGGTTCAGGAAGGCGCGGGCGTCCTCGTGGAATATCCTGAGGTTCGGGCTGTCCTGCAGGTCGAAGTAGCGCCGTGCCGCCTCCGTCACGCCGGGGTCCAGCTCCACCACGTCGATGGAGACGTTTCGCTCCGCCAGGACGTGGCGCGGCACGCAGTAGCCGCCCCCGCCCAGCATCAAAATCCGCTTCGCGTCCGGCTTGTAGTGGAAGGCCAGGTCGTAGAACTTCGTGTAGTCGCTCACCAGCTCCGCGGGGCTGTCCGGGTACATCAGGGACTGCGCCCCGTCCGGGTCCGTCATCATGATGCGGACGCGCCGGTTGTTGTTGCGCAGCATGAGGCTCTCCACGATGGAGATGTGGTTGTAGGCCGTGTCGATCTGGACGCCCACGGGCGTCATGGGCAGCCCGTACACCCTGGAGGCCCAGGCGCCGCAGCTGAGACAGGCCGCCGTCAGGAGGACACCCCGCCAGGAGGCGGCGTAGAGCAGCATGGAGAGCGCTGCAAGGGCGCTGGCGAGCCCCATCAGGATGACCCCGGAGGGAAGGAGGGAGATCAGGACGAAGCCGCCCAGGAAGGTCCCCAGGATGCTCCCCGCCGCGTTCAGGGCCGAGAGGCGCCCCACCGTGCCGCCCGACGAGGCCACGTCGCGCAGGGCCAGGCGCGCGATGAAGGGCGACGTCATGCCCAGGAGCAGGGTCGTCGGGGTGAAGATCGCGAGGGCGGCCGCGACGGACGTCAGGTAGAGGTTGAAGGAGCGCCGGAGGAGGGCGGTGAGGATCGCGTTGCTGGCGAAGGCCGTCGCCCCCAGGATCGCGGCGGCCAGGAGGAGGATGCGGCCCAGGAGGCGGGCCTCCGGACGCCGGTCCGCCAGGCAGCCGCCCAGCCAGTTTCCGGCGCAGAGGCTCGTCATCATCACGCCGATCAGCGCCGTCCAGACGACCAGTGACGTGCCGAGGAACGGCGCCACCAGG
>NC_021038.1:2177559-2181735 GCF_000210715.1 Fretibacterium fastidiosum | reverse complement strand
TGAGGGGGGACCTTCGACAGCTTCAGCTTTTTCTGTTTCGAGCCTTCAGGAGCGGCCTCCCCGGTATGGAACGGGGCCTCCGCTTCCGGCAGATGGGGATCATACTCCATGAGTTTTCAGTCCTTTTAACGCCCTTGAAGGCGTCATCGTTGTCTTCACCTGACGTTCACCCTCCACAGGAGCCAGGGGCCGACAGGCCCAGAACGGAGGGGTTCGGAAAAGCGCCCTCCGTCGGAATACACTCAGTGTGGTATTTTACCAGACCTCAGGCGGGGCCGAAACGTGCCGAATGCTTAGGGCGCGCTGACTGATTTTCGCTGTCCCGGCCACCACCCGTCCGGCGCCTCAACGCCTCCACGCCCCCGGCAGGAAGAGGAGGAACACGGCGAAGAGCTCAAGCCGCCCTGCCAACATGCAGAAGGAGAGGATCCACTTGACGCCGGCGGGCAGCCAGGCGAAGTTCTCCACGGGCCCCAGGGCGCCCAGCCCCGGCCCCACGTTGCTGAGGCAGGCCACCACCCCGGAGAAGGCCGACACCATGTCGAGCTTCGGGTGGTCGAAGGCGGCGATCGCCAGCGTGGCCGAGGTCATGATGAGGAGGTAGAGGACCAGGAAGGCCGAGGCGGAATCCATGACGTCGCGGCCGATGGCCCGCCCGTTCATCCGCGCCGTGACCGTCGCCCTGGGGTGCAGCAGGCGCAGGGTCTCCGCCTGGACCTGGCGGCGCAGGACCAGAAAGCGCACGACCTTGCACCCGCCCCCCGTGGACCCGGCGCAGGCCCCCACCACCATCAGGATCAGGAACAGGAACCGGGCGAACTCGGGCCACAGGTCGTAGTTCTCGGTGACGAACCCCGTGGTGGTGATCAGGCTCACCACGTGGAAGAAGGAGGCGCGCAGCGCGGGCTCGACCCCGGAGAAGCCGCGGCGGAGGAGGCAGAGGGCGATGGCCAAGGCGGAGGCCGCGACGATGGCGGCGTACCAGCGCAGCTCCTCGTCGCCCAGGACCGCCCGCACGCGCCTCGCGAAGAGCAGGAAGTAGAGCGAGAAGTTGACGCCCGAGGCGAACATGAAGGCGGTGATCACCCACTCGATATAGGGGCTGTGGAAGGCGGCGATCGAGGCGTTCCGCGTGGAGAAGCCTCCCGTGGCGATGGTGGCGAAGGAGTGGACCACCGCCTCGAAGAGGCTCATGCCCCCCAGCGTCAGCAGGAGGGTTTCGGCGACCGTCAGCGCGAGGTAGACCTCCCACAGGCGCAGGGCCGTCTCGTGGAGGCGCGGGGTCAGCTTCTCCGGCGTGGGGCCGGGCACCTCCGCCTTGTAGAGCTCCATGCCCCCCACGCCCAGAAAGGGCAGGATCGCGAGGCTCAGGACGATGATCCCCATGCCCCCAAGCCAGTGGGTCAGCCCCCGCCAGAGCAGGATGCCCCTGGGGAGGGCCTCAACGTCGGCCAGCACCGTAGCCCCCGTGGTGGTGAAGCCCGACATGGTCTCGAAGAAGGCGTCGACGTAGCGGGGCGCCGCGCCGAACTGCCAGTAGGGCAGCGCCCCGACCGCCGAGGCGATCACCCAGGCGAAGCCCACGACGCCCACGGCCTCGCGGATGCCCAGGCTGTCCCCAAGCGGACCGGGACCGCCAGCGCCGGCCGGCCAGGAAGAGGCCCAGGCTCAACAGGATTCCGGTGCCGAGGGAGACGGCGAAGGCGGCCGCATCCCCCGTGCCGTCCAGGAGGGCCAGGAGGAACGGGGGGAGCATGAACAGGGAGACGATCGCGCAGATGAAGGAGAGAACGCGGAGGACGATCCCCACCTTCATCGGTGAAGCCCTCCCGCCGGCGCGCGCGTCACGGCTGCGCCTCGCTGAAGAGCTCCACGGCCTCGCGCATCAGGGCCGTCGAGGCGAAGAGGATGAGGTGGTCGCCGGGTTCCAGCTTCGTCGACCCCATGGGGACGAAGACCCGGTTTCCCCTGCCGAGGAGCGCCACCAGGACGCCCTTGGGCAGCCCCAGGTCCGACAGGGGGATCCCCGCCCGGCTGTGCTTCGCCGGCAGCACCACCTCCAGCATCTCCGCGTCGATCTTCTCGATGATGGAGAGGGCCCTGGCGTGGCCGGGGTAGCGGATCGTACGGAGGATCGTGGAGGACAGCGCCTCGTTCAGGTCCACCACGGCGTCGACGGGCATGTACTTCGGCATGTCGCGGTAGAGGCGGCGGCGCACCACCGCGATGCTCTTGCGGACGCCCATGGCCTTCGCCATGGCGGCGTAGACCAGGTTCACCTCGTCGGAGTCCGTGACGCAGACGTACCCGTCCGCCTCCTCGATGCCCTCCTCCTGCAGGACTTCCCTCTGGATGCCGTCCTCGTGGAGGAACAGGGTGTTCCTGTCCCCCAGCTCGTTGGACAGCCTCCTGCAGCGCTCCTCGTTGACGTCCAGGAGGCGGATCTCCGCGTGCCGGTAGGCCTCCTGGATCCTCTGGATCAGCTGGCACCCGATCTTTCCGCCCCCGACGATGAAGACCCGGCGCAGGGGCCGGGAGTTCTTTCGCTGAAAGAGCTCCTCCAGCATGTAGACCGTCTCCTTGTAGGAGACCACGTAGCACAGGTCCTGAGCGGCCAGCACCGTGTCGCCGTCGGGGACGAAGCTCTCCCCGTCGGGGCGCTCCACGCACACCACGATGGCGACGAGGTCCTTGTAGTCGATGCGGATGTCCTTCAGGGACTTCCCCACCAGCGGGGAGTCCTCCGCGACGCGAAAGGCGTAGATGGCCGCCTGTCCGTTCAGGAGCTCCGCCGTGCGGGTGGCAGAGCTCACCGTCAGGAGCTCCAGGATCTCCCGCGCCACGGACCGTTCGGGCGAGATCATCATGTCGATGCCGAGCTTCTGCCCCCAGGTGGGGGAGTCCGTGAACTCGAGCCCCCGCGCCCTGGCGATGACGTGCCGCACCCCGGCGCTGTGGGCGATCCAGCAGGATAGCATGTTCACCTCGTCCCGGTCCGTGCAGGCCACCAGGATGTCCGCGGCGCAGTCCTCCTCCCGAACGCCCGCGTCCCACAGCACCTGGGGCCTGGCCCCGTTGCCCCGGATCACGCGCACGTCCAGCTCGTCCTCCGCGCGCTTGGCCCTCTCCGCGTCCTGCTCCACCAGGTTGACGTTGTGTCCGTCCCCGGACAGGGTGGCCGCGATGCTGCGCCCCACCTCGCCCGCCCCGACGATGACGATGTTCATGATCGACAGGGCTCCCAGCTGCAGGAGAACAGGGTCATGGGCTTCTCGCCGGGACGCCCGTCGTCCGTGATGCGGTAGGCGAAGGACCGCGCCCTTCCCCGCTCCGGCAGGGACGCGATGTGGATGCGGGGCCGGCCGCCCCAGCGGATCCCGGACCGGAAGGACGCCGAAATCCCCCTGGGCTCGAACTCCATCGGGTCGATGGGCGTGGCCTCGAAGATCCACTCGAAGTAGGCCGCGTTGTTCACGTGGGCGTTGACGTCCAGGTCGTGAAAGCGGATGGGCCAGGGGACTTCGGTGCAAGGCGCGTCCGGTTCGGGGGCGGGACGTCGGGAAAGTCCGGGTCGATGGGGCCCGTGTAGCGCTCGTCGATCCTGGGCAGGTGGGCCTTCGGGCGCACGGGCCGTCCCGACGCCAGGTCCAGCAGGAGCCAGGAGGTCTTGGCCCAGGCCAGAGGCGTCCCGTCCGGCCGGTCCACGTTGAAGACCCGGAGGGTGTTGTAGCCGTGCTCCACGTCGTGGAAGGTCCCCACCACGAAGCGCTCGTCCAGGGCCGGGAGCGGCGCCAGGACCTCCACCTGGTAGCGCAGCAGCACCCAGGCGTAGCCCCGTGCGAGGAGCTCCGAGGAGGTCCCCTCCAGCTCCCTCACCGCCAGGCTCGCCGTGTCCTGAAGGTAGTCCAGCAGGCTGTGGAGCTTCAGCCGCCCGCGGCAGGAGGCGTCGGACGGCAGGACCGTCAGCTCACGCAGGTACATGCGCCCTGATCCCCCCAAGCGCCTTCACCGCTTCCGACAGCGCGCCGAAGAAGTCGTCAACGTCCTGAGGCGCGTTGAAGTACCCCGGCGAGACCCTCAGGCTCCCCTGGGGAAACGTGTCGAGGGACCGGTGGGCCTCCGGCGCGCAGTGCAGCCCCGGACGGGTCTCGAACCCCCTGCGGGACAGCTCGTCCG
>NC_021038.1:2173899-2177377 GCF_000210715.1 Fretibacterium fastidiosum | reverse complement strand
GGGCAGGTTGGGGGTCCCGGACTCGAAGCGGTCCGGCAGCTCCTCCGGCTGAGTCTCCAGGTGCGAGTAGCTCCCCGTGCCCCCCGTGACGATGGGCTCCACCCTCCGGGCGAAGTCCGGCCTCCACACCACGCCGCCGATGCCCTGGGGGCCCATCAGCCCCTTATGCCCCGTGAAGCACAGCGCAGCGAGCCCCAGCTTCGCCGCATTCAGGGGCAGCACCCCCGCCGTCTGAGCCGTGTCCACCACCAATGGCAGCTCCACCTCACGGCAGATCGCCGCCACCTCATCCAGGGGCTGAATCGTCCCGCAAACGTTGCTGGCGTGGGCCATCACCATCAGGTCGAACCGCTCCGTCCTCAGGAGCCGCCGCAGGTCCTCCGGGTCCAGCAGCCCCTCGCGGTCCGAGGGCAGGAGCGTCAGCAGGACACCCCGCTCCTCGAGAGCCCTCAGGGGCCGCATGACGGCGTTGTGCTCCATGGAGGAGGTGACGACCTTCATCCCCGGCCGCAGGAAGCCCCGCAGGACGAAGTTCAGCGCTTCGGTCACGTTGACGCAGAAGGTGACGTACCGGGGGTCGGCGTCCTCCCAGCCGCCGAGCAGGGACGCGACCCGGATGCGGCAGTCCAGAACGGAGTTCAGCGTCTCCATGTCCCGGGCGGAGGAGGTGCCCCGGGCCAGGTTCGCCCCGCCGCGGGCCAGAAAGGCGGCCATGGCCTCGCCGACGGGGGCGGGCTTCGGCCAGGTGGTGGCGGCGTTGTTCAGATAGATCGACATCGAAAAGACCTCCTTCACTCCCACAGGCTTCCCACCGCCCTCTCCCTCGAGCCACCTGCAACGAAAGGGCGGATGGCGCCCCGGCGGGAGGTCCCGGACAGGACCTCTCCACAGACGGCGTTCTTCGTCCACCGTCCATCCACATCGTTCATGATATCATTAAACTTCGCCGCAGAGCATCCGCGACGGGGGAACTTATCTACTCCACCCTCGTCCGTTCGCGCTGCCCCTCGAAAGCGGGGCGAGACGGCGAGTTATCCACAGGTTTTGCATAACTTTCCTGTGGATAAGTGTATAATTAGCTCAAATTGGCCTGAGAAATGCCTTACATAAGAGCCGTCGATGTGGACAACCCTGCGACCTTCGGGAGGTCCGGGAACCGGGGCCGGCGCCTGTCCGCATCCCCATCGCGGCGGGACCCACAGCCCGCGGACGGGCGGCAGGGACAGGCTTCAAGACACAGGGGTGAAAGGGATTGCAGCAGAAGGACGAACGAAACTTGACGGACCTGTGGCAGGGGATCCTGAAGCGGGCGGACCTCCCGGAGGGGACCGTCCCGCTGTGGTTCAGCACCTGTGCTCCCGTCTCCATCGAAGAGGGAGAGCTGGTGGTGGACACGGCAAACCCCTTCATCAAGGAGCAGATCGCGAAGAAGTTTCTGGCCCGGCTCAACGAGGCGGCGGAGGGGATGGGGGTGAGGGGCCTCCGGCTCCAGGCCAGCGTGCAGCCGGAGGAGGCCAGGGCGGAACCGGCGCGACAGGAGCGGCAGGAAGGGCCGGGGCGCAGCGCTCCCGCGGCCCGGATCAGCCTGAACCCAAACTACACCTTCGAGAGCTTCGTGGTGGGCAAATCGAACCGCCTGGCGCAGGCCTCCAGCCTGGCCGTAGCGGAGAGCTTGGTCTCCACGGAGGCCCCCGTGAAGGAACGCTTCAACCCCCTGTTCATCTGGGGCGGGGTGGGGCTCGGCAAGACGCACCTGATGCACGCCATCTGCCACTACGCCCTGAAGCGGTCGCCGGACCTTCGGGCCCTCTACATCAGCGCGGAGAAGTTCCTGAACGAGTTCATCCAGTCCATTCGAGACTCGAAGACGGACCAGTTCAAGGACCGTTACCGCAACGTGGACATTCTGCTGATCGACGACATTCAGTTCCTAGGCAACCGGGAGCGGAGTCAGGAGGAGTTCTTCCACACCTTCAACACGCTCTACGAGGGCAACAGCCAGGTCGTCATCTGTTCGGACCGGCAGCCCTCGGAGCTGCAGAACATCGAGGACCGGCTGATCAGCCGCTTCAACTGGGGGATGGTGGCGGACATCCAGCCCCCGGACCCTGGAGACGCGCATCGCGATCCTTCAAAAGAAGGCCATGCTGCGGGGCTGCGACCTGCCGGACGAGGTCGTCCACTTCCTGGCCCAGCACATCCCCAGCAACATCCGGGACCTGGAGGGCGCGCTGAACCGCGTCATCATGTCCTCGGAGCTCTACGGGGAGCCCGTCACCATCGAGCGGAGCTCCGAGTGGCTGAAGGACGTCCTGCGCATGGACGTCAAGGCGCCGGTGACGGTGGAGGACATCCAGAGCGTCGTGGCGGAGTACTTCAGCATGAGCCCCGAGGAGCTGACCAGCTCCAAGCGGACGGCGGAGCTGGCCATGGCCCGGCAGATCGCCATGTTCCTCTGCTGCGAGATGACGGAGACGAGCCTCCTTCGGATCGCTCACGCCTTCCGCAAGAAGGACCACACCACCGTCATCCATGCGCGGAAGAAGATCAGCGAACTCGTCAAGACGGACCAGGAGGTGCGTCGAGCTGTGGATAACCTCAAGAACAGGCTGTGAACGAACCGTGGATATCCAGGGGTTATCCACAGAGTGAACCGGAAGCTGCGAAATCCGCTCACGCCGCCCACAGGTTATCCACAGGGTTCCCACGAAAAATCCACACGACGAAAAACCCGAAGCCGACGGCGCCGCGTCAACTTATCCACAGACTTGTTCGAGATTATTATTATTACTGTTACTAAAAGACAAAAAGATAAAAGAAGTCTCAGACCGACACACAACGGACGGACGCCTCACACAGGAAAGACCCCAAAAAGGAGGACCTGGAATGAAACTGGAAATCAACCGCACGGAATTCCTCAAGGCCTGGCAGATGGCCGAACACTCCAGCAACGTTAAAAGTGCCATGAACGCCGTCAGCGGCATCCTGGTCAACGCAGGAGACGCCGTCACCCTCGAGGCGACCGATTTCAAGACCGCCATCCGGTGCACCGCCTCAGGGGTTCGGACCGTCGAGCCCGGTTCCGCCGTCCTTCCGGTTCGCCTCCTGGGGGACTTTCTGAAGAAGATCCAGTCGGACACCGCCGCCCTGGAGGTCGTCCAGGAGCGCGGAACGCTCACGGCCGGACGGAACAAGATGCGCTTCTCCACCTTTCCCGTCTCGGAGTTTCCAAGCATCCCACGCAGCGACAGCGCCTCGGAGCTTGCCGACGCCCTGGCCGCGGACCTGATGCGGGCCATCAACGAGGGCTCCGTCGCCAGCTCCACGCCGGTGGACTTCCCGAAGTACCTTGGGACCTGCCTCGTGAAGGTCCAGGGGGACCTGATGAGCGTCGTCTCCACGGACAGCAAGCGGCTCTCCATCTCGAAATGCCCCTGCGAAGCCAAAGCCGAGCGGGAGATGATGCTCCCCATTCCAT
>NC_021038.1:2164883-2173235 GCF_000210715.1 Fretibacterium fastidiosum | reverse complement strand
GGTCCTCGCCCTGATCCTGGCCGCCGGGCGGCTCGTGGAGGCCAGGATCGGCCGCAGGCCGGTGCTGCTCTTCGACGACCTGGCGGCGGAGCTGGACGCGGAGGGGCGGGCGGCGGCGGGAACCGCCCTGGCCGGGACCGGCTGGCAGGTCTTCCTCACCGGCGTGGAGGACCCCTTTCCCGATCTGGACAAGAACGTCTGCGCCCTGTTTCGTTAGGCGGCGAGACGGGTTTTCCCTGGAGGTCGATCCCTTGTTTCAGGAACGATACGACGTGGCGGTCGTCGGCGGAGGACACGCCGGCTGCGAGGCAGCGCTGGCCGCCGCTCGCATGGGCTGCCGCACGCTGATGCTGAACCTGAACCTCGACAACACGGCGATGATGCCCTGCAACCCCTCGATCGGAGGTCCGGCAAAGGGGCATCTGACGCGGGAGGTCAGCGCCCTGGGCGGGGAGCAGGCCAGGGCTGCGGACGCCTCGACGCTAATGGTCCGCTGGCTGAACACCTCCAAGGGCCCGGCCGTCCGGGCCCTGAGGGCCCAGTGCGACCCGGCGCTCTACGGTCTGTACTACCGCAGGCAGCTCCTGTCCCAGCCCAATCTGGACGTGGTTCAGGACGAGGCCGTGGAGCTTCTGACCCGGACGGACGGGAAGGGGAGGCGCACGGCGGGCGTCCTGACGCGATACGGCGCGCGATACGGCGCGCGGACGGTGGTCCTCTGCGGCGGCGTCTACCTGGGAGGGCGCGTCTTCGTGGGGGAGCGCTCCTTTCCCTCCGGCCCCATGGGCCAGATGCCTGCGGAGGGCCTGCTGAAGTCGCTCGCGTCCCTGGGGCTCAAGACGGGACGCATGAGGACGGACACCACGCCGCGCCTGAACCTGGCCACGATCGACCTCGGCGCCGCCGTCCCCCAGAGGTCGGCCGAAGAACCCCTCTGCTTCGACCTGTGGGGAGAAAAGCGCCTCCATCGGTCGGACTACGCCTGCTGGCTCTCCCGGACCACGGAGCGGACCTACGAGGTCCTGAGGGCGAACATCGGGCGTTCCCCCCTCGTCGCCGGAGGGCTGAGGTCCAATGGGCCCCGGTACTGTCCTTCGATCGAGGACAAATTTCTGCGCTTTCCGGACCGCAGGACGCACCCCATCGTCTTTGAGCCCGTCTCCCTCGATACGGGAGAGGTCTACGTCCAGAACTTCTCCACCAGCCTGCCCTACGACGTGCAGGTGGAGCTGGTCCACTCCCTGCCCGGCTGCGCCGACGCAAAGATACTGCGGCCCGGATACGCCATCGAATATGCGTATCTAAGCCCTGATCAAATGTCACCTTCGATGGAGAATCGGGAGGTTTCGGGCCTCTTCACCGCGGGGCAGGTGAACGGCACTTCGGGCTACGAGGAGGCGGCGGCTCAGGGGGTTCTGGCGGGCGTCAACGCCGCCCTTCAGGTGAAGGGAGAGGCGCCGCTGGTCCTGGGGCGGTCCGACGGCTACCTCGGCGTGCTGGTGGACGACCTCACGACGAAGAGCACGGAGGAGCCCTACAGGATGTTGACCAGCCGCTGTGAGTACCGGCTCCTGATGCGGTGGGACAATGCGGGGCGCCGCCTGAGCCGTTTCGGACGGCAGGTGGGTCTGATCGATGACGTGCGGTGGGATGCGCTCACAAGGCGGTGGGCGCGGGAAGACGGCGAGGCGGAACGGCTGAAGACGACGCGCCTGACCCCTTCGGAGGAGTGGGCAGCGCTCTTTGGCGAGGCGGGGGTGGAACCCCCGTCAGAGCCCCTGTCCGGGGCGGACCTCCTGCGGCGTCCGGGGGTGACCTACGATTTGGCCTCGCGGCTGTCGCCCCCCGAGCGTCCCCTCGACGAGGAGGAGGCGCACTGCGTCGAAACGGCTCTGCGCTATGCCGGCTACCTTGAAAAGGAGGCCCGAGCGGCCCAGCGCACGGCTGCCATGGACGGCGTCCCGATCCCTCAGGACCTGGATTACAGCGTGGTGACGGGGCTGAGCGCCGAGGGCCGTCAGAAGCTCTCTCGCTGGCGGCCCCAGTCTTTGGGCCAGGCCCTTCGCCTGTCGGGCGTTACCCCAGCGGACGTACAGCTGCTCTCGGTGGTCCTGCGGCAGCGGGGTCGGAGGGCCGGAGGATGAAGGCCGCAGTCGCCGGGAGCGGGACGACTGCGCCGGAGGAGCGGGTGACGGCGGGGCGGTCCAGGCTGGACCGCATGGTGTCCGTGAAGGATTTGTTGGGGCGGATCGTCCCGCAGAACGTCCGCGCCGAGCGGCTGAGGGAGATGGTGCGCTCTTGGCCCCTGGTGGTGGGGGCCGCGAGGGCGCGGAACTCCGCGCCCTGCGATTTGGTGGCGGGGGTGCTCTTCGTGGCGGCAAAGACGCCCCACGTGGCGCAACAGCTGAACCAGATGAAGGGAAACGTCCGGCGCGCCCTCAAGGAGCGCTGGGACCTGGACGTCCACGAGGTGAGGGTCACGCTGGGAGCGCCACCCTCAAGGCCCGCCGTATCGGGCCAGAGGCCCGGAAGGCGCGCTCCGGTCATCGAGCCCCCGGAGGCGGAGGTCCGGCGCTTCCGCAGCCAGTGCCCTCCGTCCCTGACGCCGGAGGCCGCGCAGGCCCTGGCTCACCTCAGGGCCTTCTTCACCCGGCGCTTCCCCCGCTCCTGAGGCGTTCGGGCAATCGTTACATCCAGGGGAGCCCGCTGCGGCCCTCGCTGCGGTGAATGAAGAACTCCATGCAGTGGACCAGGGCGCTCTCGCCGCCCAGGGAGCCGCTCTTGGTGATGAGGGGGAGGCCGTCGAAGGGGCCGCCCACCAGCGTCGTGAGGGTGATCCCCTCCTGGATCTCCCGCTCCAGGGCCACGTTCTCGGCGCGGGCTCGCTGGGCGATGCGGGCGGCGCAGTCCCCTCCCGCCACGCAGAGTCCGCCGATCCTCGCGTGGCCCATGATCTCGCGGGTGGTGTTCGCCATCAGGTCCAAGAATCCCTCCACGTCCTCGTTGGGGTAGCGACCGCGGATGAAGCGTCCCTCCTCGTCCTTCGCCACCAGCAGGATGGACTGCCCGCAGCGCAAAAGCGGGTCCGCCAGCTCCGCGGTGAGGGGGAGCACCGCCTCCGCCCGGTCGCCGTTCAGGCCCGCGATGCTGACGGGGATGGTCTTGACGTACCCCTGATCGACCAGCTGGCGCGCCTGGCGAAGGCTTCTGGGGTGGGCCGTCCCCACGACGAAGACGAAGGACTTCGGAGCGGTGGCCAGGGCGTTGGCCAGGCCGACGGACCCGACCCACAGGACGTCCTTGACGGAGCGGGCCTTCAGGACGCCGCTGACGATGAGGCGCAGGTCCTCGTCGTTCTCGGCGTCGAAGCAATAGCAGCCGTCCTGGGCCACGACCTCCGCCGTCCTCTGGGTGCGGATATCCTCCCGCGAGACCTCCCTGGGGTCCATCCCGGACTCCCGGAGGAGTTTCGCCACGGCGGCGGAGCTCGCCGGGTGGGCGGTGGTGGCCGTCTGGGGGGACATGGGCTCCTGCCGGTCCAGGTGCAGGGTCCCCTCCTCCACGGCCTTGCGGCTCCTGGAGAAGGCGGAGGCCACGACGATGCAGTCGAACTTCAGCGTGGCGGCAGCGGCGCGGAGCTCAGGGCCCACGTTGCCCCGAAGGCCCGGCTCGATGCGCTTGAAGAAGGCCGCGCTCTCCTTCCAGGGCAAAAGGTCGCGGGCTACGTTCTCAACTCTCTGGGCGGCGCGTTCCGGGGACAGGAAGAACGTTTCCATGTCCAGGGCCACGGCGGAGTACTTGCGCAGGGCGCCCATGGAGCCGGGGTCCAGCGTCACCGCGGCGTTGTACCCGCCGTTCATGAACTTCGCCGCGATCTCTACGGCGCCGGTGTAGTCGTCTGCAATGATCACATAGTCGAACACAAGGATCCCTCCTGAATGGCTCGGCAGCCGCCCGCAGGGCGGCGGGTTCGATGCCGTAAAGATAATTATGGAAGCGCTGATTAATCTTCAAAAGTTGTTGAAAGCAATCAAGGAGCATCGAACAAAGGATATCCTTCAGCGCTTCCCTAAATTTTTAAAATGGGGCTACGCCCCCCACTTCGGGGAGCCTTCCGGCTGCCGTTCGCTAACGCTCACGGGCCGTCAGTCCCAATCCCCACGCGCTTCGCGCGGCCTGATGAAGTTTCAGACACTGAAGGGAGCCCATACGGTTGACAGTTCTCAACAACTTAATCAGTGTTTCCTTATGAGTTTCTGAAGAGCGGCGACAGGGTCTTGAGGAGGGCCTCGCCCCGCTCCAGCGGCGCGCGCTCCTCGTAGGGTGGCGGGGCGGCGGGGGAGACGTTCAGGACGCCGCACACCCTCTCCCGCAGGGCCTGCTCCTCCGCCTGGGTTTGGGGAAGGAAGCTCAGGAAGTCGAACAGGAAGTTGCGCAGGTTGGCCAGCTCCTCTCCCTGAAGCCAGAATCGGATGAGCTCTCCGTAGTGCTCGGCGGGGCGGGGGCGGGGACGTCCAGGAGCCCCTGGGCCTCCAGTCGGACGTTGTCCTCCGTGGAGAGGGAGAAGTAGTGGTTCAGGCGCTGCCGCAGCGGCTCGAAGAGCTTCCGGCTCCGGACCTCCATCAGGGCACAGAGGAGGTCCAGCAGGAAGGAGGCCGCGAGGTAATCCTGCGAGGGCCTGGCCCCAAGCTCCAGGGGCAGGAGGAGGATCGGATCCTCCCATCGGTAGTCCCAGCCGGACAGCCCCAGGTTGGGCAGGATCTGGTAGCCCTCCACCTGGGCCGTCTCCACCATGCTCTTTCGGTCCCCCCCGTGAACCTTCTCCGTCGAAAGGTCGAGGCCCATCAGCGCACCCAGCGCGCCCAGGGTGGAGGTCAGGGGACCGTCGCCGCGGTCCTGCCTCAGGGCCTCGACGAAGCCCTCGAAGTCGGGCCGTCCCTCCAGGCTCTCCGCCGCGGTCTTTGGCTGGCGGGGTGTCAGGTCGGCGACGAAGTCCCGCCACACGGCGACGAGGGGGTCGAAGACGCCGAGGTCCTCGAAGAAATTGGGCAGCTCCACCACGCCGCTTGCGGCCTCCTTCTTCGCGTCCAGGGAAGGGTTCGTGGGGACGTAGGCGAAGGTGAAGGTGGTCCTGGGCTTTTGGAGGATCAACCCGCCGTTCGTGGCTTCCTTGTAGAGCGGCGTGAACTTTTGAAGGAGCTCGTCGGAGTGGGCGACCTTCGGCGGCCTTTCGCCCAGGGCGGCGATCTGAAGCCTCTCCGACGTGCGCATCAGGGTGAAGGCCACTGCGGAGGGCAGGGGGAGCTTCGAGTTGGCGTAGGCCCCCAGGAGCAGGGTCAAGAGCTCGTCGGGCACGACGAGGAGCTTCTTGCAGAAGCTCAGGAGCTCGTCCTCCGACAGCCAGATCTTGACGGCCAGCCACGTGATGAAGTGGATGAGGTTCGTCAGAACGGCGTCCCAGCGGATCAGGGGCAGCAGGCGAAAGGCCTCCGCAAGGCACAGGCCCATGTCCAGCCGGTCCGCGATGACGCGCCGCTCCAGGCCGTACAGCCACAGGGAGGGGTAGCAGAGGTGGAGGGGGGGCTGAATGCGTCCGCCCGCGAGCCACGTCAGGTAGACGCCCCGCTGAAGGGGCGTCATCTCGGCGTAGGAGACGGCGCCGTCGGCGGGGAGGGGAGCGCCCTCCTGCGGGTACTCCACCGGCAGGACGACGTCGATGCAGCAGGGGTCCTTGACGGAGCTGGGGCCGTCGGACCAGTAGGTCACCGGCCCGAGGATGACGAGGTCCCCCACCTGCAGCGAGCCCGTACGGCCGCACCAGCGCAGGAGGGCGGCGGAGGGCTTCGCCTTCTTCGGAGGTTCGGCCGAGGAGCCATAGGCGTAGGGGGAGTCCTCGCCGAGGGTCGCGGGCGCGGCGGCCGAATAGGTGGCGCTCCCCACCGCGTTGGGGGAGCTGATGGGCTTTGCGGCCAGGACCGTGTCACAGGGGACGACCTCCTCCTGGAGGACGGCGATGCCGGATTTCTCCTGCGGCTCCGGAGCCTTGGGTTGGGGCGCAGCCTCCTCCGCCGGAGCTTCAGGGGCCTTGACGTCGGGCGGACCGATCTCGAGCCGATCCTCCTCGAGCGCTTCGGGGGGCGCGGCCTGGAGCGGCTCCTGTGGGACTGCCTCCTGTTGGGGCTGCGGGTGCTGGCGCGCCTGCTGCTTCTTGAGCAGCGCGCCGAACGCAACGGCCACAAAGATCCCCAGCACCAGGTAGAACAACTTCGCTCCCTCCCCTTCGTCGCTTCGTCACGATAGACGTATCCTTTATTATACCCGCCGCGCCCAAAGAGGCCGCGTCTTTTCGGAACTTCGTCGGAGCGGACGGGTCCTTTTCGTTTTATAATGAGGGTCGTGGCAGCAAGGACACTTGATAAAGGAGTGGTTTAGGATTGAGCTGCATCGCAACCTTCAAGACGACCAGCATGGCGCTGATGTTCGAGCGGACCTGCCGCGGCGCGGGGATCTCGGCCCGCATCGCCCCGGTGCCGCGCAAGCTGTCCTCCAGCTGCGGGCTGGCCTGCGAGTTTCCCTGCGAGGCGTTGGAGACGGTGGAGTCGCTTGCTGCGGACCACAGGATCGACGTGGCCGCCGTTCACGACCTGGAGAAGCTCTAGCGGGTTTCGGCCGGGCGTCCCTTGAGGTGCACGCCGTACTTCTTCAGCATGTCCGTCGGGCCGTAGGACAGCTTGGAGGCGCGGAGCCCCTCCTCGCCCATGTCCTCCTCCCGGTTGACCCAGTCGTACCCGGCGCCCTGGTTTTTGAGGAAGAGCTGGTTGATGGCCTGGTAGCTCCCGGCGTACTCGCCGAAGGCCTTCTCGAAGCGGATGTCGAGGGTCCGGCTGTCCAGCTCCTCCGCGATGGTGTAGGCGACGATCTCATCCTCCACCTTCAGGATGCCTCCCAGGAAGGGAAAGTCGTCCCAGCGCTCCAGGGCGGCGCGGATGGCCAGGTCCTCGTCGTAGAGTGAAACCGTCTCGTCCTCCGTCATGGTGCTGTCGCGATGCGCGCGCCACCGCTCCTGAAACTCCATGACGGCAGGAAAGTCCTCCGGGAGCATGGGGACGTATTCCCACTCGTAACTCGATGAAAAGGCCCGGACGCGGTTGCGCTTGTGGGCGTACTTCTTGCCCTTGAGCTCGATGAGCTCCGGCACGGAGTAGACGTATTCCCACTGGTCCCGGTCCTCCTCCACCTCCAGAACTTCCTCGAGGTCCTCCGGGATGAGCTGCACGACCCCCTCCGGAACGTCGAAGAGGGCTTCCTCCAAGGCGAAGTGCTCCAGGGTGCGGTGCCAGTCGAACCGGGTCCAGTCCCCGACGGGCCCGCAGATCCCCGGCTTCGGCCCTCTGGAGCGCAGCCAGTAGAGGGTTCCATCGAAGGCCAGGTCGATGGGGACGCTTTCCAGCCACCCCCACAGGCCGAAAAATGAATACTCCGCGTAGTGGACGGGGCATCGTTCAAAACAGGAGGTGTAGCTCTCCTTGTCCTCCCAGGCGATGGGCTTGAATTGGAGCATTGTTTCTCTACCTTCCTTACGGCGGGCACGACGTGCCCTGACTGTGCGGGCGGTTGAGCGTCCGAGAAGAGCAAGAAAAAAGCGGCTCGGACGGCCGCCTTTTTCTCGTGCTGCAGGTTGCAGGGACTACTTCGCCTTTTTCTTGCCCTTGATTGCAAGAACTTTCTCCTTGAGATCCTTGCCGGGGCGGAAGACGGGCACCTTCTTGGCGGGGATCTTGACGACCTTGGTGGGATCCTGAGGGTTGCGGCCCTCGCGCGCCGCGCGCTCCTTCACCTCGAAGACGCCAAACCCCACGAAGGTGCACTTCTCACCTCTGGAAAGAGCGCCTTCGATGGAAGCAAACACTTCCTCCACGACGGGGACGACGTCCTTCTTCTTCAGAAGAAGCTTCTCCGCAATCGCATCAATAAGTTCCGCTTTGGTCATTGCTTACGCCTCCAAACAAAGATTTTCCTGCATTTTATCAGCCTTTACGAAATATGCAAGGCCTTTTTTGAATTTAAAGGACCATGTCGCAAGACTTTAGGGGTTTTAAAATTGATTTAAGTATAAATACTTAGTTTTGTCGTCCTCCTCCCCTCTCAGCCGCTTTAGTTCAAGAGGTATTGATAAAAGGGCAGTAAAGGTTAATCTCTTTGTACGCTTAAATGGATCTAAAATAATATATTTATTGTTATAGTATTAATGAATAATAATTTTTTTAAGGTGAAGTTGTCGTTATTTTCTGGATGGTATGAGGCTTGACTACAGTCCCTTCACTATAGGGGTTCTAAAGGGTTGCCTGTGGG
>NC_021038.1:2162732-2163947 GCF_000210715.1 Fretibacterium fastidiosum | reverse complement strand
ATTTTAGTGTGATTTCGCTTTCAGAGCATTTTTGGATGAAACGACCTTTGAAATCACAACAAAGAAATACATAACAGTACGTCAAACAGGGCGAATAAAATAACGAAGGATACTCGCCACATCGAACGGATGCAAGATCGGAGTTGGGTTGACCTGTATAGTGGACGGGATTGATCCTCAACAAGGCCGTCGAATTCTTCGGATTGGAAAACGTTGATTTGTCTTGAGCTTTTCAACAAGTAGAATATGCAAGGAGAAAAACGAGCTCCTACTGAAAGCAATTCGTTGATATCAACCGCAGCACCCGATGGAGTGTGCAGAGAGTAAGGGTTTGTTTGAGTGAAATTATCTGATTCTGCCATGTTTCACGTGAAACATTCAGGAGCTGTGAAAAAGAGAAACAAGTTAGATGGTGAATGGTCTATAGCTCAAAGATGTCTTTCTAAAGGTTAATCAAAATAAGTTGCCTCTCTTAGAGAAAATGACTTCTCGTACTTCCAAGTGGGAGGAGCGGGGCGCAGTTTTGCCGAAATTTCAGAAAGCACGTAGGGATTGGGACTGACGGCCCGTGAGCGCCAGCGAACGGCAGCCGGAAGGCTCCCCGAAGTGGGGGACTGACGGCCCGTGAGCAAGGGCGAATGGCAGCCGGAAAGCTCCCCGAAGTGGGGGTGTAGCCCCATTTTAAAATTTCAGGGAAGCGCTGAAAGATACCCCTTGTTTGATGCTCCTTGATTACTCTCAACAACTTTTGAAGATTAATCAGCGCTTCCTTAACATGCCGCAACCGTCAGGGAGCAGCCCAATCTACGGGTTGCGATGGCTTTATCGTGGAGCACGCCAGTCGTTGTACAGGTTAAGTCGACTTTGACCTTTCAGCCGTCGGATGCGGCAAAAACGTGCAAAACCGGTGTCCGCTGCACGTTAAAACTTTACCTGAGGATTGGGGGAGAATCAACCATAAGGATATCTTTCAGAATTTTTCATAAATTTTAATATATATGCCTCCATCGAGAGCCTTCCTGCTGCCGTTCGCTACCGCTCACGGGCCATCAGTCCCAGCCCCTTCGGGGCAACCCCCCCTGCAGGGAGGCCTTTCTTTCCCTTTAGACGCAAATTGGTATGACAGCCCGTGAGTGTCCCGAACGACAGCAGGAAGGCTCCCCGAAGGGGAGGGGTGTTTTTCATAAGACGTGCCTGTCTGAGATTCCCCGTCAA
>NC_021038.1:2160081-2161997 GCF_000210715.1 Fretibacterium fastidiosum | reverse complement strand
TCCATATTAAACGTGAATTGGTATCGGTCCTCCCTGCGGGGGAACTGACAACCCCTTCTCACAGTTAAAAAAGGCCGATCAGCATAAAATAAAGAGTATAAAAGAACTAACTTTAATTGACTTTTAGAGCAGGCGTACGCCCTTCAGGTCCGTTCAGGCTTAAAGCCACAGCCCGTGGACACGAAAAAAGCGCCCGCAGGGGGCGCTTAAACTGGTTTTCCACCCTATGGGGGCTGACGTCAGGCTTTGTCCGGGCCTTCCTGGGTCCGCCCGCCGAAAGCCTGGTTGATGAAGGGACGCAGCAGGTCGATGGGGATGGGGAAGAAGGTGGTGGAGTTGCGCTCCCCCGCGATCTCGCGGATGGTCTGCAGGTAGCGCAGCTGCAGGGTTACGGGGGAGACCTCCATCTGCCGCGCAGCTTCGGAGAGCTTGGTGGCCGCCTGGAGCTCGCCCTCCGCCGCGATGATCTTGGCGCGGCGTTCCCGTTCCGCCTCGGCCTGACGGGCCATGGCCCGTTTCATGCCCTCTGGCAGCTCCAGTTCCTTCACCTCCACCGCACTGACCTTGATGCCCCAGGGGTCGGTGCGTTCGTCGATGATCTCCTGCAGCTCCTGGTTGATCTTCTCGCGGGAGGAGAGCACCTCATCCATCTCGACGGATCCCACGACGGAACGGAGGGTGGTCTGGGCCAGCTGGCTGGTGGCGACGATGTAGTTCTCCACCTCCACCACGGACTTCGACGGGTCCAGAACCCGGAAGTAGACGACGGCGTTCACCTTGATGGCGACGTTGTCCTTCGTGATGACCTCCTGCACGGGGACGTCCAACGTCAGAATGCGCAGGTCCACCGTCACCGCCCGGTCCAGCAGCGGGATGAGCAGGACGATGCCGGGGCCCCGGCTGCCCACCAGCCGCCCCAGCCGGAACAGGACGAGGCGCCGGTACTCCGGGACGATCCGCACGGAGAAGGACAGGATAAAGAGGAGGAGGAGGACGGCCATAAAGAGGCCTCCAAGGTTGGAGAAGATGAAGGCAAGGTCACTGGAGTCAAGAACCATAACGATCACTCCCTGTTTGAATTTCGGACGGTCGTTGCCGTCCGCCGACGCAGTCGGTTTAAAGAGCATAGCATAAAAAACGGCGCAGGAACAGCAAAGAACCCTTTTCCAAATCCACGGCAAAGTTTTTAACGTGCGGCGGGGGCAGGTTTTGCGCCTCTTCGGCCGTACCTGACGGGGATAAGATCGGAATCGGCTTAATCTGTACAACGACGGCTACAGGATCACCGCCGACACGATGGAGCCCCTGGGCTACCCGACGGATTGGCTCAAGGCCGTAGGCTTCGGCGACCAGGACGTGGAGCCGAAGAAGTAAGGCTCGCGGCGTCAACGGAACGACGCGCCCTGCGTGGCGACGCAAGCCCCCCGTCGTCGGACGGGGGCTTGCATTTACAACCTGGACTTCAAGAAAACTCCTGCCGCAGGCCGTACTCTACCCTGAAGTCGATCATGAATCCCTGCCGGAGCCGGATGCAGGACGGTAATTCCGCCCCAACCTCGCCCCGTGAAAAGGTATTTTGCCGTGGGCACGTTCTCCGCAATCCTGTGCGCAATGCGCTCCATCACGGCAAATGACCGCGAGAATCCGTCGACTGGCCGACCTCTCAACTCCCCTTCAGGGCCTCGACCTCGTCGAGGGAAAGGCGGGTGAAGCGCGCGACGGAAGCCGGGGACATCCCTTCCCGCAGCATGGTACGCGCCGTCTCCTGCCTGCCCAACAGCTTGCCTTTAGCCTCGCCCTCGGCTATGCCCTCGGCCTTGCCTTTAGTCCAGCCCTTTGCCTCGCCTTCAGCCTTGCCCTCGGCCTTACCTTTAGCCCAGCCTTTAGCCTCGCCTTTAGCTACGCCCTCGGCTATG
>NC_021038.1:2139406-2159322 GCF_000210715.1 Fretibacterium fastidiosum | reverse complement strand
TCGGCTTCCGTATCCTTATCCATGGTCCTCACCTCCCGCAGATGACGTATTCATTGGCGTTATTATAACAAGAACGGATTACAACCCCAAAAGTGGATTTGGGGAGAGGCATCTTTACTTTACGAGTTCCGGCGTTTGGCGTAGAATGTGTCCCCGTGGCGTCCACGTCCTGTGCGGTGTGCAAAGAATGCCGCTCCCCTCGCTTTGCTGCCGCAGTCCCAATTCGCCGACGATACTTCTTATGCAGGGATGATGATTATGGGTTACACGGAAATCAACGCGAAAACCATAGACCAGTGGGTGAGCAATGGCTGGGAATGGGGGCAATACGTCAGTCACGATGAATATTCTGAAGCGATCCACGGCCGTTGGAGTGTAAAACTTACGCCCGTAAAAACCGTTCCACGCGAATGGTTTGGGGACCTCAACAAGAAAAAGGTTCTGGGACTGGCCAGCGGTGGAGGCCAACAAATGCCGATTTTTACGGCCTTAGGCGCAGAGTGTTCGGTCCTGGACTATTCGGAGAAGCAGTTGGAGAACGAGAGGATCGTGGCCGAGCGGGAAGGCTATGCCATCGCCCTCGTCCATGCCGATATGACGAAGAAATTACCGTTCGAGGACGATTTTTTCGATCTGATCTTTTATCCGGTCTCGAATTGTTACGTCGAGGACGTAAAGCCCATTTGGAGGGAATGTTATCGGGTGCTGAAGGCTGGCGGCGTGCTGATGTCGGGGTTGGATATCGGCATCAATTATGCATTTAACGAGGACGAGACAACGCTCGTCAACGTATTGCCGTTTAACCCGATAAAACATCCCAGCCACTTGAAACAAATGCAGAAAAGCAACGGCGGCATACAGTTTTCACACACTCTGGAGGAGCAGATCAACGGACAGTTGGAAGCCGGATTTATTTTGACCCATCTCTACGATGATACGAACGGCTCAGGGAACCTGTGTGACCACAACATCACGTCGTACATCGCGACCAGAAGCGTGAAAAGGGCTTGAAAGCGCGGGAAGGCGCCCTGAGAGGGGAGGCAGAAACGGACAGAAAATCAGACGCGAATGGGCCGCGGCTTGCCTTCCCGCACGTCGGAAAATCTCTTCGGGCGCTTTCGTCAGATGCGATGATCTTATCGAAGCTCCGCCCCGTCGGCGTTGTACCAGAGAAAACCGTGCCCTCTGCAATAGGCGTCTATCCGTTTTGAAAGCGCCCGATCCGCTCCGTATTCCAGGAGATAAACGGATAAGCCGCAGCCCTTCGCTTTTTCAAGGTATTCCTGGTAATAAGCGGTTTCCGCTTCCTGCTGCACGCCGTAAGTGCCGTTTTCAAAATTGATGCTGGTGAAGACCGTCTCCTGATTGACCCCGTCGAACAAGGACAGCGCAGTGCCTTCCTCCATGCACCTTGAAACGAAGCGATCTCCGCCATTGATCACAAGCGGGAGGCCGTAGCCTTTCAGCCCTTTAACGATCGTGCAAAGCCCGTGAAACACGTCGTCCGTCTGGTAATGGTCATAGACGTCCGCGTTGTCCAGAAAGAAACCGTCAAAGCCCATGCGGGCATACCGTTTTCCCAGTTCGTGGACGATGAAGTCCTGCCATGCAGGAGAGGAGACGTCAACCCACCGTTCGTCCGGCCAGCTCTCATAGACGGCAAGCGTTGCCCCTTTAAAGCGCCCATAGTAAGGGCGATATTCCTCAACCGCCCCGATATTGATGTATCCGTACACCGTCTTTCCGGCGTCGTGCAGTTTCGCAACCTGATCCGCCTGAAATTCCGACGGTTCGATCACGATGAGGCGGCAGTCCTCCAGCCTGTTTATTTCTTCGGCACCGATGCCGAGGAACACCCCGTATTCCCGTGAATGCGCCGCCGCAGGGCCGGCAACGGAAGCTGAAGGGCAGAGCGCAGCGCAGAGGACGACGCACAGCACAAAAAATCGTTTTCGTTTTGTGTATTCCATCAATCCCTTTCCCCTCCCTTTCTTCATTTGCATTGGTGCCGTTCTCTGATTCTCCGTCGGGCATACCGCGGTCAAGGGCCCGCTCAGGGACGACGCCTCACGAGCACAGCGCCGGCGCGCGTCTCTTATGCGCTTGATAATAAAGGAGAAATGCGACGGCGGTCACGGCCCAGGACACGGGATAACAGCCGAGGATCGTGTAAAATCCAGGGTGCCGCGGGACGACGAAAAGGATCCAGAGGATTCGCGTCGCGCAGGTTCCCAGCAGGGTGATGAGCATTGGCTTGAAGGTCTCTCCCGTCCCCCGGATCGCCCCTGCGTACACCTCTCCAATCGCATAGAGGCAATACAGCGGCGCAAGGAAGTGCATGATTTTGCCGGCTTCAAAGGCGATGTCGAGGTCCGCGGGATTGATGAGCAGGCGCCCCAGCGAAACGCTTCCGAAGAACAGGGCAGCGCTGACCAGGGCGATAAAGCCAACGGTCATGAAAAGGCCGACCCTGACGCCGAACCTGGTGCGGGCGTACTTCCCCGCCCCATGGTTTTGCGCCACGAAGGTGGCGACCGCTTCGGACAGGGAGTCCGCGATCAGCCAGATCAGAAAATCCAGCTTTCCGCACAGCGCCCACGCTGCGATGTTGTCCGTGCCCGTGCGGTTGATGCCGGATTGAACCATCATGTTGGCGACGGGATAGAGGGCGGACTGAAGGCCAACCGGAAGGCCGATCCTGCAAATGGAATGCAGCATGGCTTTGTCGACCCTGAGTTCCGCGCCGCTCACCCTATAAGGCGCTCTCGTCCTCAGGAGGACCCGCAGCACGAGCGCGGCGCTGAGCCCCTGGGCGCATACCGTGGCGAGCGCCGCGCCGGGGGCGTTCATCTTGAATATCGCCACCAGGACGAGGTCCAGGACGACGTTGGCGCCTCCTGCGGCGATCAGCACATAAAACGGCGTCCTGGAGTCGCCCACCGCGCGAAGGATTCCTGCGCCCACGTTGTAGAGCATGGAGAGGGCGAACCCACCGAAAAGGATGCGGACGTAGGAGAGCGACCCGTCAAAGAGCTCTCGCGGCACCTCCATCGCCTTCAGGCAAAGGGGAGCCGCGAGAAACCCCAGGACGGACAGCACCAGGCCGCCGGCCAGAGCGAAACCGATTCCGGTGTGGACGGCCCTGGATAAGGACGAGTGGTCCCTGGCCCCGAAGAACTGCGAGATCAGGATGGTCGTCCCCGCGGACAGCCCCACAAAAAAATTGACGGGCAGCTTCAGGAAGCTGTAGACGGCATCGATGGCAGCCAACCCGGTCTTTCCCGCAAACTGTCCCAGGATGACCGCGTCCACCGTGGTGTAGAGTTGTTGGAACAGGCTGCTTGCGAGGATGGGCAGGAAATAGAGCAGAAGCCTTTTCCCGACGGACCCCTCGGTCAAGTCCACGCCGCGCGTCTCCTTCATCGTGCCGCACCTTCCTCTCAGCGGGCTTCGCCACGACCATCCAGCAGCCTGTGCCGGGTCATCCATCCTCTTCGACAGCGCGCCGCGACCGCCGAAGGCCTTTATAGAGAAGCCGGATGGGTCCTGCGCCGGAAGATAAGTTCGCCGCCGCGCAGGGCTCCGGCGCGCGCTTTTCCGTCACCGGGTCACATGGAGACCTTTTCCTTGCCGCGCTTCTGCAGGACCTCCAGCTCCTGAAGCTCAAGGTAGGGGTAGGGCTCCTCCTCCCCCTCCAGCTTCCGCTCCCGCAGCACGCCGACGACCCGCACCCAGGCGTTCTCAGGCGGGGCGTCCTTCCCGATGCAGGCGAAGCCGATGGGCGCGTTGTCCGGACCGCAGCAGATCGCGATGCGGACAACGGCGAACTTCTCCGGTCCATCGCTGAAGTCCTCCTCCGTGATGGGGAGGACGAACCCCTCGTACTGGATGGTCTTGCCCAGGTAGTCCCCAAGGTTCATGAAGATGTCCGTGATCATCTGCACGAAGAAGTTTTCGCGTATCACGTAGTCCGGCTTCGCAGCCGCCGCGGGTGCGACGGCCAGCAAAAGGCACAGGACGAGGAATGCGCGGGGTGTCCTCATCTTTTTTCTCATCGCAAGGGCCTCCTCAAGCTCAGGCCGTGCGCCCCATGAGGCGCGCCAGGAGCACTGCCCCCATCAGAGCCGCCACGTTGACGGACACGATGCCGGCCCCCGTGGGGAGGTTCCAGACGAAGGAGAGGAACAGCCCCACCGCGAAGCAGGCCAGGGAGATGCAGGCCGCCAGGACGACGAGGGCGCGGAAGCTGCGCACCAGCCGGCGCGCCGTGACCGCCGGAAGGATGATCAGGCTTGAGATCAGGAGCGTCCCCATCATCCTCATGCCCAACACCACCGTGAGGGCGGTGAGGAAGGAGATCAGGAACTGATAGAGCGTGACGTTGATCCCCAGCGACCGCGCGTAGTCCTCGTTGTACGTGATCAAAAAGAGCCGGTTGTAGAAGAGGACGAACAGCCCCGTGACGAAGAGCGAGAGGGCGACGGAGAGGATCACGTCCTCGTTCGTCATCGCCAGGATGCTGCCGAACATGTAGCTGCACACGTCGAGGTTCATCCCCCGCGTCAGGGCGGTGACCAGCACGCCGAAGGCCAGGGCCCCCGAAGCCGCGATGCCGATGGCCACGTCGCCCCCCACCCTCTTGCGCTGACTGACGAACATGATGAGGAAGGAGGCGGCGACGACCAGCGGCGTCGAAACGTAGAGTGGCGGCAGGTTGAAGGCCAGGGCCACGGAGAGCGCTGCAAACCCCACCTCGGAGAGCCCATGGCCGATCAGGGAATAGCGCTTCAGGACGAGGATCACGCCGAGGATGGAGGCGCACAGTGAGACCATCACCCCGACGATCAGCGCCCGCGTGACGAACGGGTAGGAGAGGACCTCCCAGACCTCCTGAAACGTCATGCCGGTACCTCCACGAAGGCCGGGACGCCCTCGGAGTCGAGGGAGGGCGCTTTCCAGACCCCGCTGCGCCAGGCATCGGGCGTCCCCACGAAGAGCAGGCGCCGCGCCATCACCGCCACCCGCGACGCGCGCTCGGCCACCTCGTCCAGGTCGTGCGAGACCATCACGATCGTCGTCCTCCGTTCCCTGTGAAGCCGGGTGAGGAGGACGTAGAACGCGCGGCGGCTCTCCTCGTCCAGCCCCGAACAGGGCTCGTCCAGCAGCAGCAGCTTCGGTCCGCGGCACATCGCCCGCGCCAGCAGGACGCGCTGCATCTGTCCGCCCGACAGCTTCCCGATTCGCCGGCCTGCAAGGTTCGCGATCTCGAAGGTGGACAGCGCCGCCGCCGCCGCCGCCTTGTCCGCGCCGGTGTAGAACGGGACGCGCCAGCCCCGTCTCTGGGTCCCGGAAAGGACGATCTCCCACACCGTCGCGGGGAAGTCCCGATCGGCCCCCTCGACCTGGGGGACGTAGGCCGTCCCCTCAAGCCCCGTCCTCAGATCGACGCGGCCCTTCGTCAGGGGCGTCAGGCCTAGGATGCCGCGGATCAGGGTGCTCTTTCCCGATCCGTTGGCTCCCACGATGCAGAAGAACTCCCCCTCCTCGACGCTGAAGGACACGTCCTCCACCGCGGGAATGGCGCCGTAGGCGATGGAGACGTGAGAGAGCGACAGGAGCACCTTGTCGTCAGGCCGATTCAACGACCGTCCTCCTACAGGGTAAGGGCCTGCTCGACGGCATTCTGGTTGGCCCGCATGATGTCCAGGAAGGTCACGCCCTTCTCGAACTCGTCCTTCGTCAGGTTGTGGGCCGTGCTGAACGTCAGCAACTTCGCTCCCGTCTGCTCGGCGATGGACTGCGCGACCTTCGGGACGACGAACTCCTCGTGAAAGAGGCAGCGGATGTCCTTCTTCTTCATGTACTGGATCACCTGGGCGATGCGCTGCAGGCCCGGTTCGCCCTCGGAGGAACAACTGTCGTAGGCCGTCACGTAGTTCAGACCGTAGTGCTTCAGGAAGTAGAGGTACGCAAAACGTCCGCCGAACACCAGGGTCCGGTGCCTGCCCTTCTTCACAAGGGAGGCGAACTCCGCGTCCAGCTCCGCCATCTGGGCCTTGTAGGCCGCGGCGTTCTTCGCGTAGAGGTCTGCGTGCTCCGGATCGGCTGCCGTCAGCCCCGCCACGATGTTATCCACCATCTTCTGGGCCAGGGACAGGTCCAGCCAGATGTGCGGGTCGTACTCGTGATGGTGGTGGTGCGTATTCCCGTGCTCGTCGCGGTCTTCGTGGTCCGGTTCCTTTTGAAGGGCGACTCCCTGCGAGGCGTCCACCACGACCAGCTTCTCGTTGTCCAGGCTCTGGACGATGCGATCGGCCCAAGGCTCCATGTACTTTCCCGTGAACACGAAGACGTCCGCCTCGTTCAGCGTTTTGACGTCGGACGGGCGGGGTTCGAAGGTGTGGCTCTCCACCCCTGGGGGCAGGAGCATCTGCACCTCCGCCCGATCTCCGGCCACCTGTCGGACGAAGTCGTACTGCGGGAAGAGGCTGCACACGACCAAAAGCTTCTTCTCCTCAGCCCCGGCGCCTCCCGCCGCCAATGCCAAAACCAGGGCGCAAAGGCCCGCCGCAAACGTTCTTGAAATCCTCAAACTCGGTAACCTCCCAGAAAAAATAAAGAATAAATTGGAACCAACGGCGCCCCGCGCACGGGCCCCTGAGGGAGCCGCTGCGTCGGGAACGCAATTCAACGGCGCCCCCGTTTGACGCAGCCGGGGCACCGCCCGTAGAGGACGAGCCGGCTCTCGTCGATCGCGAGGTCGTTCTCATCGGCAAAGCGGTGGAAGGCCTCGCGGAGGGGCTCGCTGTTGATGTGGAGCATCGTCCCGCACGTCTCGCAGAGGAGGTGGTAGTCCTCCTCGTCCTCAGTCGCGTCGCCTGAGTACTCGATCAGGGCGGGGCCGCCGTCGGGGCTGCGGTAGCGCCGCACGCGCCCCGCCTCCTCCAGCTCGGCCAGGAAGCGATAGACCGTCGCCTTGCTGACTGGGGTCCCCGACGCCTTGAGGCGATCCACAAGGGCCTCCGCCGTCAGGTGGTCACCCTTCGCGGCGTTCAGGCACCGCAGGATCAGGTTCTTCTGCCTCGTGCTCCTTCGCAGGTCGCGGGGCGCATTCTCCTCCAGACCCTTCACGCTCTCCCCCTCCTTCGGCACAAACTGAAACTGAGACGCACAATCAACTTGAAGAAAAATACCTCAGCCGCAAAAATTTGTCAAGGTTATCGGGAAAAATCGCGATCAAATTTGCAGGTTGCGACGGTTTTATCGGGGGGCAAGCCCGCCGTTGTGGAGGTAAGCCGACTCTGGCCCTGCACCCGTCCGGTGCGGTGGGAAACGCGAGAAGCCTGTCTTCGCCGCATGTTGAGATTTTTTTTGGTTTTTGAGAGAAGCAAGGAGGATTGTGCCGGGCAGTTGAACAACCACCCGGCGAGTGTCTTGACCTTTCAATGCACCATGAGGTCTTCTTCGGAGAGGGGGCGCTGCACTCAGCCCGACAGTTCGTCCTTTTTGGCGATGGCCCTGTAGAGAAAGGATATTGCGAGGCCGGATACGGCGAGGCCTGCAGCCATCAGAAATGCCGGCCTGTAGCTGCCCTGTCCGTTAAAGACGGCCCGCATCGTCATGGGACCCGCGAAGCCTGCAGAGGAAAAGCCAACGAACATGACGCCGTAGTTCAGCGAGCTGTGCTTCACGCCAAACTGGTCGCTGGTGAAGCCGGGGTACACCCCCATGAACGCGCCATAACAGAGGCCAACCAAACAGATGCCGCCACAGAAGAGCGCCACGCTTTTATTCCCGCCGCTGACGTAGGTTGTGAGTGAGGCAGCGGCTGCCAGGATGTACACGGCCATCAAGGTTTTGACACGCCCTATCCTGTCCGATATCCAGCCGGCCGCGATGCGCCCCGCCGTGTTGAACAGCGCCAGGACGGAGACGACAAGCGCCGCTGCGGCACTGGTCATGCCGATCATCGTTTGGGCGATGCTGGCGGCTTCAGAGATGGCCATCAGGCCCAGCGTGGAGCCGACGAAGAGCATGGCCAGCATCACGTAGAAGACGGAAGAGGAGAGCATCTGCAACGTGCTTTTGTCCCCGGCTCCCGCGGCCCCCATCCCAGCCTGCGGCGTCCACCCGTCCGGGACGAAATCGTCCGGGCAGTTAACGATCGACAGCGAACTGACAAAGGCCAGGCCAATGATCACGGCGCCAAAGATGAGGAAGGCACGGTTCACCCCAACGGCATGGGTCAGGGCGTCGGCGACGGGTGGGATCAGGATGGAACTGAGGCCATAGGAGGCGGTGCTGATCCCCCCGGCCAGGCCTTTCTTATCCGGGAAGAACTTCACGGTGTTGCTGATGGTGCAGACGTAGGTGAAGCCCTCTGCCAGCCCGCAGAGAATGCCGTATCCCAGCGCCAGAGTGAGGGTATTGGTCGCCATGCTGCTGACGATGAACCCCAGCCCGAAGACTGTGACGCCGATAAGGATCATCAACCGGGCCCCCAGGGTCCTGTCCAGGATGCCTCCAAGGATCATGGTGATGAAGGCATCGCCGTTGGCGAGGGAGAACACGATGGCCAGGTCCGCTGCTGTCAGGGAGGTGCCGTTCAAGGCGTTCAGATGCCGGGCCATGGGCCCGGCGAAGACACTCCAGGAGTAGACGGAACCCACGCAGAGGTTGGCGAGGCAGCTGGCCGCCAGGATGCTCCATCGCTTCCTGGACAGTGCCGCGTTTCGCGTCTGAACGTCCTGCATACTTATCCGGGATGCCATCAGATCACGCCGTTCTCATGCAGTTTCGCAATTTCCCCATCGCTCATATTGATGAGCTCCTTGAGGATGCTGTCCGTGTCCTCGCCAATCCCAGGAGCGGCCTTGCGGGGCGCGTCCGCGCAGCCGTGCATCTTGATGGGGGAGCCGATGATCTCAATTTCCTTCCCGAAAGCCGGATCGTAGACCTTCCATAGCATGTTGCGACGACGTATGATATCGCTTTCGCAGGCCTGAGCCGGCGTCAGAATGTTCCCGAAGGGAATGCCCGCGGCCAGGATCTGCCGCTCGATGTCGGCCACATTGTGTTTGAGGCTCCAGCTCTCAATGATCTCCTTCAACTCTGCCTCATGCGTGCAGCGGAGGGAGTTTGTCGCGAAACGGGGGTCCCTGGGCAGGTCCGGCATGTTCATCACGCTGCAGAGGGCGGCGAAGAAGCGATCCGTGCCGCAGGCGATGACGAACATGCCATCCGACGCCCGAAACGCATCGAAGGGCGTGATGCCCGGATCGCGATTCCCGATAGCCCTGGAAATCTCGCCCTTGATGGTGTAAGCCAGGGGGCCGACCTCCAGGATGGAGAAGATGGAGTCCACCATGGAGACGTCGAGCCGCCGCCCCAACCCTGTGCGCTCTCTCTGGAAGAGGGCTATGACGATGCCCAAAGCCAGATACGTCCCGGAGTAGTTGTCTGCGATGGCGGGTCCCACCTTCACGATATCGTCGCCGAAGCCGGTGACGCCGATAATGCCGCCCAACGCCTGGGCTACGATGTCGTAGCAGGGGCGGGGCGCGTCCGGCCCTTCAATGCCGAAGCCGGAGATGGAGGCGTAGATCAGCCTGGGGTTGATTTCCTTCAGCACATCATACCCCAGCCCCAGCTTCTCCATGGTCCCCACGCGGAAGTTCTCCACAACCACGTCCACCTTGGCGATCAGTTCCTTATAGATACGCTTTCCCTCGTCGCTCTTGAGGTCCAGGGCCAACCCGTACTTGTTCCGGTTGTAGCATGAAAAGTACCCGCTGGCGCCATCCTTGATGGGTTCCCAGGTCCGACTCTGGTCGCCCTTGCCCGGGACCTCCAGCTTGATGACCTCGGCGCCGTGATCGGCCAAGTGCATGGTGCAGAAGGGGCCGCTGTAGGCGTGAGTCATGTCCATGATGCGCACGCCTTCCAGGGGGCGTTTTGAGAGAAGTTCATGCATGCTGCGATTGTCGTCCATAACGTCCTCCGTGTTGAGTGTTCAATGAAAGGTAGGGGGCGCGAAGAACCGCGCCCCGCAAAAGTTGTCCTTTGTCAGGCCCAGATGTCGCCAATGGTGAATCCTTCCGGAAAGGGGTCTGTGGGGTCCAGTACCAGGTTTCCATAGCCGTAGATCCAAGACTCTCCAGTGATGGTGGGGACCACGGCGTCGTATTTGCCTATCTTTGCCTTTTCCACCAACTCGCCGGTGTAGACCACACCCAGGAGCCCCTGATGACGGAACTTCTCGTTCAGCTTCAGCTCCCCTTTGGCGTACATAGCTGCCATACGGGCACAGGTTCCGGTACCACAGGGGCAGCGGTCCAGGGCGCCGATCCAGGTGGAGGGATCGTCGAAGTCCACAGCGCCACTGGCCACCGTGACGGCGTTCTTTACGTCCACCGTGTCGCTCTTGTAGTTTTCGGGGTCATAGAGCTGGGAGATGGTGACGCCCACGCCAGGGTAGTTGGGGTGCTCCACGGGGAGCTGGTCCTGGACGGCCTTGAGGATCAGGGAGGAAACCCGGGTGATCTCCCGGCCCATCTCCGGGACCAGCTTGATCCAGGGGAACTGTCGGGCGTCAGCCATAGCGTAGAACATGCCGCCCCACGCTACATCCACTTTCACCTTCTCCACGCCGTGGCCGATGTGAGGAACGGCGATCTCCTTGTCCGTGTGCACGGCAAAGGCCGGAACGTTTTTGAAGGTCACAGCCACGGCCTTTCCGTTCTCGCACCGGGCCTTGATACCGATAAGCCCTGCCGGTGCTTCGAGGTTGAACTCGTTCATCCCCTCTTTCATAGGGATGATGCCTGTCTCCAACAGAGCGGTGGCCACGGAGATGACGTTGCCGCCGGACATCATGGGATACTCGGTCTGCTCCATGATGATGAACCCTGCGGCTGCATCGGGATGCTTGGGAGGAACGATGATGTTGCAGCAGAGAGGGGGATATCCCCTGGGCTCACGGAGCAGCAGCTTGCGCAGGCCGTCATCGTGAAGACGCAGGTACTCCTCCATTTCGTAGACGCTGTTTCCGGGAATGTGTCCCACGCCGCCGGTAACAACGCGCATGGGCTCGCCATCGTGGGTTTCGACAACATTCAGCACTCTCTTAAAGCTCATGATTCTGCCTCCTGAAATTAATTTTAATGATTGCGGTGCTGTTGGTTGGTGGCTTTGCTGTTTATTCCTCGACGTCGATGGGGTTTTCCACGACGCCCCATTCACCGTTCTCTTCGCGGCCTTCAAAATAGGCGTCGTAGCATTTCTTGCAATACTTGAAGAGGACGATAGCGCACATGATCAGAATGATGCTCTGGAGTAGTCCCACCAGCGTGAACATGCCCTTGACGGAATTGATTCCTCCCGTGGCCACCAGCGTGTAGGCCGTGCCACAGAGGATGCAGCCCGCCAGGATTTTCTGGAACATGGGGGGCTCGGCATCGGCCTCGAGTTTGCGGCAGGCGAGGGTGGCGACACAGGAAGCCATGGGATCGGCAAGAGTGGAAAAACTCATGACAATGCACAACAGGAACATGATGGTGACGAAGTTGCTCATAGGCAATGTCCCGATGATTTGAAACACTGTGGCCTGCATACCGGAGGTATTGACGGCGTTCCATACGTCGAAGGCCTCCGAGGTTTGAAGGTGAATGACTTGGCCGCCGAAGATGGCGATCCAGACGATACAGAAGAAGGAGGGGACCAGGATCTGCACCAGCATAAAGGTACGAACCGTGCGGCCGCGGCCCATGCGGGCAAGGAACATGCCAATGACCGGGGCGTAGACGATGAAAGAGGCCCAGTACTGAACGATCCAGTCCGCGAACCAGCTGTCGTTTGTAGTGAGCACGTTGGTCATGACGGTCATCTTTCCGAAATTGTCGATGATGTAGCCAATGGATTCAGAGCCTATCTTGCTGATGAACTGGGTATTTCCGAAAATCAGGACCCAACCCATGAGGAAGAAGAAGAAATACATACAGCAGGTGGAGACGTATTTCAAGCCTTTGCTGATACCCGTGACGCAGGAGGTAATAAACACGCAGCCAATGAAAATAGCGGCCAGCAGCCAGATCAAGCGGGACTGCGGAACGCCAAAAGCCGCCTCCAAGCCCGCGCCGATCTGCATCAAACCTACGCCCATGGAGTTTGATGTAGCGCCCATGATGCAGAAGATGACGACAGCGGTAAGCAGCGTGTTGAGCCAGGGGATTTTTTTGCCGATAGCACATTCTATGATGGAATTGAAGGAAAGGGATTTCTTGCGGTTGAAGCAGATCACTGCGAAGGCTGCACCGCAGATGGCATACATGCAATATTGGACAAAGCTCCAATCCCACATGGCCTGGGCCACGGCAAAGATAGCCGCATCCCGTGAGCCCGCCGTCCCTACGGCTGTAGGCGTGGTCATGAAGTGGTACATGGGCTCTCCCATAGCCCAGAACAGGAGGCCTGTGCCGATGCCGGAACAGATGGACATGGCACACCAGATGGGCATGCTGTAAGCCGGCTTCGCATCCTTGCCGCCGATAACTACGTCGCCGTAGCGAACGGCCACGAACACCACACCGAGGATGATAAATGCCAGGGACAGCAGGTTGATGTACCAACCCAGATAGTCTGCCATACCGTAGAGCAGCGTGGTCATAAAGTTGCCTACGGGCTCGCGCCAGATAACGCCGGAGGTGATGAACAGAGCCAGGATAATGATAGCCGGCCAGAACGCCGCCTTATTCATCCGTTTATCTTCCAACTGTGTACCCATCAATTTTCACCTCTAGTTTCATTTTTGAATCGGGAATTTAAACAGCGGCAGGGTATACGCATACGATTCCTTTTTCTGCCGGAAGCGCATTCGGATTTGTCACAAAAGAAGCGCGCTGCGCAACAGGGGAATTGGGGAGACGGCGAATTTTGCCCCTTTTCTGCCACCATTTCGGCAAAAGCCCCCCGGGCTTCCCCCGCATATACGGTACTATCGTCATGACAACCAACGATCTTTTAGGAGCTCCTCTATATCTCCATGAAGGATTGCCAAATCGTAAAGCGCCTGGATGGCCTGCTGCCGGATTTCACCCCCATTCTCCATTCAGCATGGCTTTTTCGGTATCGTCAGCCTTGTTACCGCCCTCCTCCTTTTAAGCCTTCACGGCTTCGTCGCGGCCTATGCGATAGGCCTCCAGGTTCTTGGGGTTGCTGTGGCCTTTCCGGCTGAAATAGCGGTCCAGGCCCTCTTCAAAAGCATTGTGGTCGATAAGGCCCGTGGCCTTGATCATGGCCCCCAGAATCACGATATTGGCCGCCCTGCCGTTGCCGATGGCGTTGGCCCGATCCGTGGCGGGGATCAGGTAAACGTTCACATTTTTTGGATACTCCCGCTCGCTCATGAGGGAGCTGTTGACGATGACAGTTCCGCCGTCGCGCATTTGTCCAATGAACTTGTCGTAGGACGGCTCGTTCAGCGCCAGAAGGATATCCAGCTTCGTCGGGTAGGGGCTGCCTATCTCTTCATCGGAGATGACCACGCTGCAGCTGGCCGTGCCGCCCCGCATCTCCGCGCCGTAGGAGGAGGTCCAGCTGACGTTCTTTCCCTCGTGGGCAGCCACGTCGATCAATATCTTGCCGGCGGTCAAAACGCCCTGTCCGCCAAAGCCCGCCATGATGATATCCGCCATGGTCTACGCTCCCTTCTCTTTCTCTCGGGCGGCGCTTCTGTCGACGTATACGCCTACCGGGAACACCTTCTCGATCTCGTCCTTGATTTTCTTCATGGACTGCACCGGCGTCAGCTTCCAATTGGTGGGGCAGGGGGAGAGAACTTCGATGAGGGAGAAGCCCTTATTGTCCCGCTGGTTCTCGAAGCCCTTCCTTATGAACTGCTTCGTCTGGTCGATGTGCCTGGGGTCGTAGAGCGCGCCCCGTGCCAGGAACTCCACATCGAAGCCGGCGATGGCTTTGAGCATATCCACGGGGTGCCCCATGGTGTCCTGCCTGCGGCCGGCCTTGCTGCTGACGGTCCTGTCGCCCAGGAGGGTGGTGGCCAGGTTCATCTGCCCGCCGGTCATGCCAAAGGTGCCGTTGTTGACCACGATCATGGTGATGGGCACGTCGCGAATGGCGGCGAAGCAGGTCTCGGACAGTCCGATGACGTAGGAGCATCCGTCGCCGGCATGGACATAGACCGTGGCGTCGGGACGGACCTTTTTGATGCCGGTGGCCACGGCGGCGCAGCGCCCGTGGGGGCCGGCGATGAACTCGTAGTTCAATGCGTCCTGGGCCCAGAAGGCGCAGGCGATGTCCACGGAGGCGATGACCTTGTCCTGAAGCCCCAGCTCCTCGATGCTCTCGGCGATCGTGCGCTGAATGATGCCATGGCCGCACCCTCCGCAGTACCCTGCAGCCTTGATGATGGATTCCGGTTTCTTGAAAACGGGCATCTTACAACACCTCCATGGGCTGAATTTTGCCCTCCTGTATCTCGCGGCAGTGGGCGACGATCCCCTCCGCCGTGGGCAGGTCCTTTGACGTGAGGTACCCGTAGAGCGGTCGGTCGCCGCGGCTGGCCAGCAGGATATCCTCACCCATCTGAGACGTGATGCTCATCTCCACGGTCACGTACCCCCTGACGCTGGTCGGGATCTTCTTGAAAGCGTCGGCGGGGTAGGGCCACACGCTGATGGGCCGGAGCAGCCCCAGCTTTATACCCTCCTTTCGGGCCAGGCGCACGGCAGAGCGGCACACGCGGGACGAGATGCCATAGGCGATCAGCAGAAGTTCCGCATCCTCCATCTGGAAGGAATCCCAGCGCTGTTCATCGCGGTGCATGGCTTCAATCTTGTCGCGCATCATCTTGTTGTAGGCCTCGTAGCCCATGTAGTAGCTCAGGTTGTATGCCTTGTTCTTCTTCTGCTCCCTCGGCTTGCCCGTGAGGGTCCAGTCGAACTTGTCGATATCGTGTTCCTTTTCCGCAGGCAGGTAGACCTTCTCGATCATCTGGCAGATGGCGCCGTCGCTCAATATCTCCACTACATTGCGATACTTCTCCGCCAGGTCGAAAGCCAGGTATGTCAGGTCCGCGCACTCCTGCACGGAGGCCGGTGCCAGAACCAAAAGACGCTTGTCGCCGTGGCCGCCGCCCCTGGTGGACACCCAATAGGAATCCTGTCCTGCGGTGATCTCGCCGTCCCCCAGTCCAAAACGCATCGAGTTGACGAGGACGGCGGGGATACCGGCGGCCGACAGATAGGAGATTTCCTCCTGCTTCAGGTCGAAGCCCGGGCCGGAGGAGCTGGACATGCACCTGGCGCCGCAGGCGGCTGCACCGTAGAGCATGCTCATGCTCGCCACCTCGTTCTCCCCCTGAATGAACACGCCGCCCCGCTTCTCCATGTGATCGGACATGTACTCCAGTATCTCGCTCTGCGGCGTGATGGGGTAGCCCGCGTAGAACCGGCAGCCCGCCCGCAGAGCGGCCTCGGCAATCGCTTCATTGCCCTTCATGAGAGCGTATTCCATGCTTTTTCCCCTCCTCACTCGATCGTGAACACGTAGTCGGGGCACACCTTGTAGCAGATGCCGCAGCCGATACACAGGTCCTGATCGACCTTGATGATCTCATAGCCCTTCTTGTTGACCGTCTCCAGCGGAATGATTGCCTTTCGCGGACAGTTGCCCACACAGAGCTGGCACCCCTTGCACAGTTCCACATTCGCGCTCGCTTTCGCCATTGCGGTCCCCCCAGATTGCAGATTTTTGATTGTGGTTTCATTTATTTTGGAACGCAACCCGATACTAACATAAAAATTGAAACGTGTAAAGACTTTTGTTTTGATAATTTTATATATAAACCGAATTAGTTTCGCTTAAATGATTTACCATCAAAATATTATTTAATTTTTGAAACGTATTGTGTAAATTATGAAACCAGTGTTTTTGTTTTTTGAGTTATCGTCCATAAAATGTTAATTTTTTAATTTCTATTAAAAGTTTTCTTTGATGCGTTTCACTTTTATTGACAAGCTGGGCAAATATGATATTATGCGGTCCATAGACGATCGAACATCAAGGAGGAAATCGAGAAGCCCATCATGCCCGGCCAGATTGAACCGCAGTCCGTACAGGTCATCGACCGCACCTTTGCCGTGATGGAGCTCGTGGCCCGGAGGGGCGTCATGAGCCTGAAGGATATCTACTCCGGCCTGGAGTTGAGTAAGGCCACTGCCCTGCGCATCGCGAATGCCCTTGTGAGCAACGGCTATTTTGAACGCGACGAGAAGGGAAGCTACTCCCTGAGCTTCAAGTCCTACGAGATTGGCATCTGCGCCGTGCGCCGGGTGGAGTACATCCCCTTCATCCGTGAGACGCTGGACCACCTTTCGGGCGCGCTCGACGTCATCGCGCAGTTTTCCGTCCGGGAGCAGGACGAGCTTCTGTGCTTGGAGAGTTTCGACCTTGCACACTCAAACTTCTCCGTCTACACCCGGGTGGGACAGCGGTCCCAGCTTTACGCCACCTCCGCGGGTAAGGCCATCCTGAGCGTATCCCCGGATGAGGATATCCGCTCTTTCTGGAACAGGATGGACATCCGGAGCTTCACGCCCAAGACGATCACGAACCTTGATGACTTCCTGATGGATATCCACAAGACGCGGCAGCGTGGCTATGCCCTGGACCAGGAGGAGACGGAGGCTGGGCTCTTCTGCGTGGGGACCCCGCTCGTCAACGCCAGGCATAAGGCCATTGGCGCCATCAGCCTCTCCTTCAGCCGTTTGGACGAGGCGGCACTTCAGCGCGTCACGAGTGCGTTGCTCAATCAGACCCAACGCCTGGCCTACATGCTCAGTTATTCGATAAAATAAAAAGCAAGCTGGATTGTCAAACCAGGTGCAACAGGCAAGCCGACTCCGGAGAAGGGATTACAGTTCTTCGTTTTCCGGCTTGAAAGCCGACCGGCAGCGTTTGTGGCGCAGGCGATAGAGCTTGCCTGTCTCGTCGGCACTGTAAGCGCCTTTGACGAGGTATGCCGGAGTTCCCTGCCGATCGTTGAGGGACGGTCGGTTCAGGGCACCGAAAATCTTGCGGCCTTCTGCATCCCCGTCTACGAAGACCCGGTATACTTTCTCGCTCTATTGCTATAAAATGAAAACAACCTATGCCCTTCCCATCAGAATTCTAGAGGAAGGGGCGGCCTCCGGGTGACAGTCTCCTTTGCTGTTCGTGCTCGTAAAACTCATTTACCGCGAATGACTGCCATCGGACGAAACTTCCAGGCGACCGACATGGGATGCCCCGCTTTCTGGACACAGCTCGCTTTGTTCGTTGGTCGTCTGCTTATAGGGGTCTTTTTTATCTTCTCTCACCTTCTGCTGGCATGTTTAAATATTGCAAATTATTTATTCTATTGAGAGGGGAAGTGTCGGTAATGAGTGAAGAGAGGCAGGAAGTGCAGCAGGTTGAGCAGCAGCCCGTTCAGAAGGAGAGGAAGAGGGTGGGCCTTGCCAGCAAAATCCTGATCGCCATGGTGCTGGGCTCCATCCTTGGGTGGGCCTTCAAGGGCAGCTACGAGACGTGGAGTGTCGTGACGGGGCCCCTGGGCACCATCTTCATCCGGCTCCTGAGGATGACGATCCTGCCCCTCATCTTCTTCTCCATCGTGACGGGCGTGGCCGGCGTAGCGGACCTGGGCCGCCTCAAGAAGGTGGGGGGAACGTTCCTGGTGTACTGGCTCCTTGCCTCGGCCTTGTCCGCCGTGTGCGGCGTGGTATGGGCCTACATCATCCAGCCTGGCGTGGGCATCAACCTGGCGGAGAAGGCGGAGGTGTTCTCCACGGACAGCGTGGACCTGGTCCAGACCCTGGTGAACTGGATCCCCGACAACGCGGCGGCGGCCTTCGGCAATTTCAACATCATCCAGGTCATCATCTTCTCCCTGTTCCTGGGCATCGCCATCGCGGTGCTGCCCAACGACCTTCCGGCGAAGGATGGCCTTCAGAAGTTCTTCGATTATGGCAACACCGCCATCACCAAGGTCGTTGAGGTCGTCATGGGCTTTGCCCCCGTCGGTGTGTTGTGCCTCATGGCGGACGTCACGGGCACCCTGGGCAACGAGGTCCTGACGGGCCTGGGCAAGATGCTGGCCACGCAGTACATCGCCTATGCCACCATTATCGTGGTGATCCTGCCGCTGATTCTGAAGTTCGTGGCGAAGGTCAACCCCCTTCAGCATTACATCAACATGTATCCGGCCATGCTCCTGGCCTTCTCCACCTGCAGCTCCAGCGCCACGCTGCCCCTGACCATGAAATGCGCCAAGGAGCGCGCGGGCGTGCCGGCGGAGGCCGTCGAGCTCATCGCCCCTCCGGCGGCCACCATCAACATGCAGGCCTGCTGCGCCGAGATGCCCATCTACGCCATCTTCGCCGCCCAGATGTTCGGCCTTGAGTTCGGCTTCGGGCAGCTGGCGGTGATCTGCCTGCTGGGCGTCATCATGGCTGCAGGGGTGGCTGGGGTGCCCGGCGGCGGCATCATGATGTCTGCCATCATGATGCAGAGCATGGGCCTGCCCCTCACGATCGTTCCCTGGGTTGCGGGCATCTACCGCCTCATCGACATGCCCAACACCATGCTGAACGTCACGGGGGATACCGTGGGCATGGTCACCACCACCTCCCTGCTGGGGACCCTGAACCGGGACAAGTTCAACGAGAAGAAAACGTTTGCCGAGTGAGGTCACGGTGCATGCAGCGGCAGGGATAGGCCCTGCCGCCGTTATTTTTTAAAAAAGTAATACGGAGGACCCATCATGATTGCAATTCGACTTCGGGAAGGCCGGGGGAGGTTCGGCGTGGTCGGCCACGTGGGGGTTGGCCACGTACACAGCCACAGCGGCTTCGTCCAGGACGACTCCGCCGGCTTTGCCGTGGCCGCGGGGCTGCTGAAGAGGGCCATGCCCGTGGATACCACCATTGCCTGTGCGGAAGCCGACGTGGATGCCAACACCATCACGGTGACAACGCGGGGGGGCGGTACGGCGACCCTGAGCCCCCGGCGGGGCGTCACGCCAGCGGAGGCAGAGCTCCTGGAGCGTGCCGCGGGACGCGATGCCCTCTACTCCCAGAACGTGGCCCTGGACACCTTCGGCCGCCTGTACGGCCAAGGGGTCGGGGAGGTCCCCGTGACGCTCCAGGGGGCCTGTGCTCTGGCGGTTCTGGACTCCTTCCGGCGCGCCATGGGCCCTGGGCTCAGGGTC
Organism: Fretibacterium fastidiosum; assembly: GCF_000210715.1. Classification (GTDB taxonomy): domain Bacteria; phylum Synergistota; class Synergistia; order Synergistales; family Aminobacteriaceae; genus Fretibacterium; species Fretibacterium fastidiosum. The sequence goes on along the minus strand of NC_021038.1, from coordinate 2,140,058 downwards.
ACTTCGGAGACTTTCGAGAACAAGTACGACGTTACGGCCGGGACGGTGTTGGATGTGGAGGGCGTGCCCGTGTCCCTGATGCTGGTCATCAACGGCACGAAGGGCGGCATCGGCCCCGACGAGGACTACGAGGGCAACACGGATTGGACGGAGAAGGGGGAGCTGATGTACGAACTGGGGCTGCGCGAGGTCCCGACAGTGGTGGTGGAGTCCAAGGCCTTCATCCCCGCCATGGCTGACGGGGTGAAGGAAAACCAGTACATGGTCCGGGCCCAGGAGGGCGTGGACTGCATGGAACTTGGCTCCGCGCTCTTTGACGCCGGGCGGGCTCTGGGGCTGCCCATCCGCTATGAGAAGAACATGATGCCCATGCCGAAGGGCGCCCTGGCTCAGGCCACGGCAAACTTCGCGGACCGCATCATGGCCACCGCGGAGAAGCTGCGGACCGCGGACTCCGCCCGGGAGAAGACGGAGCTGACGGCGGAGCTGGCGCAGCTCGTCAGCGAAGACGCCGGCGGCGTGACCTTCATGACCAGCTCGCTTAACGACCGCGTACGGGGGGCGGGGACCCTGCCGGGGATCTCGGCGGTGCTCTCCATGGTCACCACGCCGGAGTATCAGGCCCACTGGAAGATTCCGAGGCTGGAGCCCG
>NC_021038.1:2124317-2138607 GCF_000210715.1 Fretibacterium fastidiosum | reverse complement strand
GTCAAGACACAAAAGAGGAAAAGCGCTGAACAGCTCCTTTCTGTCCGTGGGTTCAATCTCAGGATAGGACTCAAGCGGCGTCCTCATTATACACCGGCTCCGGCGTCAGGCCGCCAGGGGCCTGATGCAGACGGGAAGAACATCGAGGCCTTTCCCGTTCGCTTCGCTGCCCCGTGAGGGGCCCGCAGCACCCGGACGTCAGCCCTGCTCCGCCTGGTGCCGGAAGTTCAGGTACTCCAGGAAGCGCTTCACCGCCGGGGAGGCGGTCTGACGGCTCCGCAGGGCGACGCCGATATTGCGATAGACCTCGACGTCCAAAGGCTTGATGAGTATCTTATAGGGGATGCGCTTCAGGATGAGGGAGGGGAGGACGCTGATGCCGAGGCCGCTCTCCACCATGGACATAATGGCGTAGTCGTCCCATGTGGTGAAGTGTACGTTGGGCTTCAGGCCGAAGCGCTCGAAGATGCCCGATATCTCCGCCCGCGCGCCCTTCTCCAGCAGCATGAAGGGGAGGTCGCAGAGGGCCTGCACGGGAAAGACCTCGCAGTCCGCCATGGGGTGATCCGTGGGGATGACCGCCATGAACTGGTCCTGCTTCAGGAAGATCGTCTCAAGCTTCGGGTGGGCGGGCAGCCTCAAGAAGCCGCAGTCCACGCGGCCCCGCAGCACCCACTCCTCGATCTCCGCGTAGTCGCCCAGCAGGAGCTCGTAGTCGATGTTGGGGCAGTCCTTCTGAAACTCCTTGATGATGGGCGGCAGCCAGTGGGTCGCCACGCTGGAAAAGGTCCCGATGCGGATCAGCCCCGTCTGCAGGCCGTTCAGGCTGTCCACCTGCGTCTCCAGCTTCTGAAACGCGCGGCACAGCTCCTCCGCGCAGGGCAAAAGCCTCATGCCGTCGGACGTCAGCCGGACGCCCCCCTTGCTCCTCTCCAGAAGCGACACCTTCCACTCCTGTTCCAGGTCGCTGATCATCCGGCTGACGCCGGACTGAGAGTAGGACAGCGCCTCCGCCGCCTTTGTGAAGCTCCCATACTCAACCGTCTTGACAAAGGCGAGGTACTTCTGCAGGTTCATGTCCATGGGTGCTCACCCGATTTCATGCATAAGGTTCACAGCTTCAAGAGCCGTTATGCGATTTTGTAATCCATTGCATTTTATACTACACGGTTTGCGCTGAGATTGCAAGGCGGCTTGAGGGACCCCAATCTGCAGGGACGAAAAGTTCGGGCAAAGTAAGGGGTAGGCATCTGTAGCCTGACTTGTATTAACTCTAACTCTTCCCCTGGTCCCCTGGTTGGGGACTGCGATACTCCAAATATTCCTGATACGCCTCTTCCTTATAAATAATAATACGCTCATGCTCGCACCTTTTTAAGTGATTCATGCCCTAAAGCATAGCGCTTGTTCGTTGTTATGGCAAGGTTTGTCATGGCAAGGTTTGTGGACCGGTCCAATGTAAACCCTTTCTTATCAGGCTGCCAACGCATTTGCGTTGACCTGCTCGATGACCCTCCGGATGCCCTTCCAGACCGTCAGGTCCGTGAAGACTTCTACGATGCTGCCCTGATCGGTAAACGGAGTATCCTGCAACACCGATAAATCCTTCATCATCCCATTGTGGACGATGTATTCTACGATCTGATTGACGAAATAGATTTGTCGGCCATCAAGGTTCGTGTCGTTCAAAAACTCGGCAAAGGCAGCCTTGGCTGCGTTCATGTCGAGGCCGACAATTTCCCGCACGAACTCGCCCAAAGGCTTGGTTCCATACTCCGCCTCATACTCCTGCTTCGTACCGACCTCGCTCCAGAGAATTTCCTCCAGCACCTTCACGTCCGCTCCGGTCAGCGGTACATTGCTCTTCAGCTTGGCGATCACTTCATGATCCTGATGCTGACGGACAAAATACTCGGCCTTGGCTTTGTAGTTCTTCAGGTCATCATTTTCCAGTTCGGATTCTTTCCAGTCAACCGAAAGAATCTCGTCATCGAAATCCGTGTCGTAAATGATTTTGCCGACAGGAATATACTTCATCAGGTCGCGCAGGCCCTTTCGGATATGTTCAAATTCGTCGATACCGGCATGGTCCAGATAATCCGTGTGAAGGACCTTGTCGATCAGCTCCGCCTGCATCATGATTTCCGGAATATTGGCCACGCTGGCCACGGCCGCAACCTTCTGCAGCAGATCGTGTCTGGCGCGGTTGTATTTCTTTCCCGCCAGATAGGCCAGCTCAATCCCGTACATCAGGGCATCGAAGCGGAGCGCCTTCGGGTCGTCGTCTTCCGGCTCGATCAGCGGAGCCAGCTCTTCCCGCACCACAAGCGTATCCTCGTAGGTCAGCGCTTGATAATTCTCCGAGACGGCGTATCGATCCACGTACCTTAGATGCTGCCGGACCGCAAAGTTTTCCCGGTTCAGTTCCCGGACTTTTCCGGTCATATGCTCCACCAACGCACTACGATAGGCGATCAGCCGTTCCGTCTGATATTGCAGGTCCTGAAGCTTATAGGCAATCTCAAACTGAAGCCCGAAAATCGCACCCTGGAGGGCGATCCTGTTCGCCGTAGGCTTCCCTTTGCTCATGCGGAAGAACTCAAAGTTGCCGCAGAAATCAAAGATGTAGAACTTGCCTTTATCGACGCCATCGATCAGTCCGGGGCAACGGCGTGTGCCGCGTCCGATCATCTGCCAGAACTTGGCCTTGCTCATGACCTTCTTGAAGAAGACCAGGTTCAACACCTCCGGCACGTCGATGCCGGTGTCCAACATGTCCACGGAAATGGCGATCTGCGGCAGCTTCTTCGGGTCGGAGAATTCGTCGATGGCGCTCTGGGCGTAGGTCATATAATTGTCGATGACCCTGGCACAACCGTTCAGGTGCGGATACTCCTTCTCAAACCCCTCCAGGATATTTTCCGCATGGGTATGATTCTTGGCAAAAAGGATGGTCTTGCCCATTTTGTTGCCATAGTCGATTTTCAGGCCGTGAGTCATGAGGATATACAGGGCCTCGCGAATCGTATCCTCGTTGAATATCCATTCGTTCAATGCAGACGACGCGATGCTTTCAGGCAACTCGCCGTTTTCATCCTCAAAGGTATTCTCATAGGTTTCCTTATCTTCATCGGACAGATCGTCGTAGACGATGCCCTCCTGGATGAATTTCAGTTTCGTTTCCACGGACAGGAAATCCACCAGATATCCGTCCTGCACTGCCTGTGCCAGCTCATAGCCATAGGTCGGTACGCCACTTTCCAGCTCGAAAACGGCATAGGTGTTTTTGTCGATCTCGTCCTTCGGCGTGGCGGTCAGGCCCACCAGTGGAGCATCGAAATAGTTGAAGATGTCTTTATACTTGTTATAAATCGACCGGTGTGCCTCGTCGCAGATCACCAGATCGAAATGCCCGCAGGAGAACAGCTTGCCCTCCTCGTCCCGCACGGAATCGATGCAGTTCATCATCGTCTGATAGGTGGAGAACACACCGTGCGCGGCATAGTTGTCCTTCTCCTCGCAGAGGTTCGTAACGGACAGATCCGGCAGGAGGTTCACGAAGCTCCGCCTGGCCTGGGTGACCAGGGAATTGCGGTCTGCCAGGAACAGGACGTTCTTGATCCAGCCCTGTTCCAGCAGCACCTTGACCAGCGCAATGACGGTCCGCGTCTTGCCTGAGCCCGTGGCCATGACCAACAGCGCCTTGCGGCGGTTCTTCTGCCCGAAGCTGTCACACACCGCCTTGATGGCAGCTTCCTGATAATAGCGGTCCGCGATGGCCTTGTCCACGACGATGTTCTTCAGGCCGGAGCGCATGCGCTGGAGGTTGAACAGCTTCTCCAGGTCCCGTTTGGAATGGAAGGCCGCGACCTGTCGCTCCGGATACTGATTATCCACGATCCGGGTGTCGAAACCGTTGGTCAGGAACACCACCGGCCGGCGGCCCTGCTTCTGCTCGATCAGGTCCGCATACAGCTTTGCCTGTTGACGGCCTTTTGCCACATCGACGCAGGTGCGCTTTGCCTCGATCACCGCAAGGATCCCCCCGTCATCGCCCGTCAGCACATAATCGGCATAGCCTGTCTCGGACTTGTTGGGTACGCCGGAGATTTCATATTCGTCGAACCAGTTCCTGCCTTTGGTCCAACCGGCGTCCTCCAGCATGGCATCGATATAGAGCTTTCGGGTCTTATACTCAGAAATGTCCAATGGCTTGGGCACGTAGGTTTGCTGCTGCTCGGCGCGGCGGGCGGTCAGTTCCTCCCGCAGCGCCGCATTCTCCTGAATGAGCTCTTCCAGCTTCCGTTCCGTTTCCGTATCGATGACCGGCGCGGCGGCAGGGGCTTCCTGCTCCAACAGGGAAGGATCGAAGGTTCCTTCCCGATAATCCTCCGCATAGCAGTAAGCCACGAAATCCAGAAAGATGAACAGGTTTTCCAGACATAGCGCAGCCTGTTCCCTTGTGATCTTTCGTCCGGCATGGGCTGCGGCGTTTCCGGTCTTACGGATGAAGTCCATCCGGCGCAGCAGGCTGTCGTCCACGATATCCCGGAACTCATCCGTGCTGATGAGGCTGACGAGATTGTCCTGGTACGGCATTGCCAGCGCACGGTCCACGGAATACATCCATTTGACGGCAGCCTCCATCGCCCTGCGGCAATTCAACACGCAGGCTGCCGTATCGATCCGATAGATGCGCTCCGCCGATACGGCAGGCTCCGTAAAGGAGGCGAAATCCTGTACTCTTGCAAAGAGGTCAAAGTTGGTCATGTGATTCACCTCCGAACGGTTTACGCTTCGCCTTTAATGGCCTCACCGAAAACATCGCTCATGTTCTTCCCCTCCTTAATTATCTATCTGAAATACGTCTGCATCAAGCTGTCGAACAGCAATTGTGCCTCATCGAGCGCCTTCTGAACGGCAATTTTTGATTTGTCGAGCTGTTCTTTGAAAGCAACAAATTCTTTTTGCAGTTCGATAGGCGGGATATAAATCCCTATGCTTTGTAATTCCTGTGCATTAATATTCGCCTGACCGATTGCAGCTTTGCACATTGCTAATAGCATTTGTTTTGAAAAGTCTGTGTTCAAGAAGGCTGACAGTATTTCTGGAAGGATACGGTCATTAACGCGTACTCGGACAATAAATCCGGCTAAGACCATCATTTCATCACGATTATAAACACAGGTTTTTCCAACAAGTTTCTTGCTATTGGTTCGATTGAATAATACATCGCCTCTGCGCACAGTATATTTCGGTAATTCTTCATCAGGAATATCAATCGTTTTAGTGTCCGAAAGGTCAAGCTCGCCGCTATAAGTAATGTTATTCATCCGAAGATACGGATATTGTCCACTATCGCCATCGGCGGCTTTCCTGCTGGAACCATAACGGACTTCTGAAATGAGGTCACGGATGGTGCCAGTTCCCCAACCTTTTTCATTTGCTGGATAAGTTCCAAACATCTCGACAAATCGGGCTTTGATCATATTATCCAGAAATAATAGCTCTTTTTGTCTCATATCAAGAATATGGGACACCTGGTCAAGAACTTGAACTATTCTGCTTTGCTCATCCAATGATGGGAATAGATGTTCCCGCTTTAGTGAGTCTTTGACCTTTACAAATGGCTGTACTGTTCCGCCTTTTATCCACCATGCCTCATTATTCAGCATGTACCAACAATAGTCTCTATCAGCAATGCTCTCATCAACAGAAAGGGCATGTGTATTCGCACAGATATTCCATTTTCCATCTGCCTTAAACGCTTTTCCGCACCTTGCTCCGACTGCACTTACAACAATACCTCTATGATCAAATCGGTAATCTGGCAACCAGACATCTTGTCCAGATGCACTGAATGCGGGATACCACCCATCTTTTGCAATTGGAGATGCTGTATTCTTTATTGCGGCATTTGCCACAGATAAGCTTTTTATTACCGCATCAAGTCTTATTTTCATCCCTACCAACCTCAATTTACAGCTCCAGGAGCTCCCGAAGCGCATCCATATCTGCTCCGATCTCCCTCTCAAGCTCGTCCAGCTTTGCCATGATCTCGCTCGTCGGCGGATACTCCACCGCCTTGTACTCCGTCTGCCTGTACTTGTTGAGGGAGAGATCGTAGTCGTTGCCGACGATCTCCTCCTTCGGCACGAAGAAGCTCTGTTCTGTCCGCTTCCGATCCTGCTCCGTATCCAGGGCATGAAATCGGGCAACGATGTCTGGAACGTCATTTTCCTTCGTCTCGCTGCGCTTGTCGTCCAGGCTGTAGCCGTCCGCCTTCATATCGTAGAACCAGACCTTGTCGGTGCCGCCGTGACCGGTCCTGGTGAAGATCAGGATGGCGGTGGATACGCCGGCATAGGGCCTGAACACGCCGGAGGGCATGGAGATCACGGCCTCCAGGCGGTTGCCCTCGATCAGCTCCTTCCGAACGGCCTTATGCGCTGTGGAGGAGCCAAAGAGCACGCCGTCCGGCACGATGCAGGCGCAGCGCCCACCAACCTTCAGCATCCGGAGGAACAGCGCCAGGAACAGCAGCTCGGTCTTCCTGGTCTTGCAGACCTTCAGCAAATCGGTAGAGACGATATCCGCGTCCAGGCTGCCCTTGAAGGGCGGGTTGGCCAGGATGAGGGTATACTTCTCCCGGTCCGGATTCTGGTCGGAGAGGCTGTCCCGGTATTCGATGAAGGGGTTGTCCACCCCGTGGGCCATCATGTTCATGGCGCCGATGCGCAGCATGGTGCGGTCCATATCATAGCCGTGGAACATGTGGTTCATGTAGTGGTCTTTGTTCTGGCTGTTGAAGAAGACCTCCTGTTTACGGTTTTCCTTCAGGTAATCGCTGACGGCCACGAGGAAGCCCGAGGTGCCGCAGGCCGGGTCACAGACGATCTCGTCCGCTTTGGGCTCCATCATATCCACCATCATGCGGATGATGTGACGAGGCGTGCGGAACTGGCCGTTGACTCCCGCGGTCGCGATCTTGGAGAGCAGGTACTCGTACACGTCGCCCCGGGTATCTGCCGCATTGAGCTGCGCCATCTGCTCATAGATTCCGTCCATGGCCGTGACGATCTTGTCCAGCATCAGCGGCGTCGGCACCTTGAAGATGGCGTCGCCCATGTATTTGGAATAAGCGCTCTCCTTGTCGCCGTGCAGGTTCTTGATGAAGGGGAAGACCCACTCCTGCACGGTGCTGTACATCTTCCCGGCTGGGAAGTCGTGGAACACGCTCCACTTGAGCTGGCTGCCGTCCACGGTGCGATCGCCGATCCGCACGTCCTGGGCGAAGACGCTCTCATAGGGCAGGCCCAGCATGGCCGCCTCCCTGGCGCGGCGGTTGTCGAAGTTATCCAGATCGTGGATAAACATCAGATAGGTCATCTGCTCGATGACGTCCAGCGGATTCGTCAAGCCGCCGGTCCAGAAAATCTCCCAAAGGCCTTCGATCCTGCCCTTCAGTTCCCCAGTCACCATGTCCCTACTCCTTCTCCCAGTTCCATGCGTAAGACGTATAGCGTCCTCCGCCGATCTTAAGGATCTCACCGTTCTTGAGCATATCGGCCAACGCCCGTTCCACGGTCTTCTGGCTGATATCCGGGCATTGGTTCATGATCTGCGTCTTCGTGAGCCGTCCGATGGTGTTCCGGACGATTCCCCGCACTCTGTCGGGCTTCGATAAGCCTTTCGTAACCAGGGTATCCACCCTGGCAGCAAATTCCCGACAGGCAGCAACCACGATGCCCAGCATATAGCGTACGAAGGGAAGATAATCGTTATGGCCCTCATGCCATCCGGCCGAGCTCTCCTGCAGGGCCTCGTAGTAGGTTCCCTTACTGTCCGCGATCAGCCTTTCAATGCTGATGTACTTCCCGACGAAATACCCGGAGCGGTACAGAAGCAGCAGCGTAAGCAGACGGCTCATGCGGCCATTCCCGTCATTGAAGGGGTGGATGCACAGGAAGTCCAGGACAAACATGGGAATCAGAAGAAGTGGGTCCAACTCCGGATCGGCTAGGGCCTCCCGAAGAGCATTGCAGAGAGCATCCATGGCTTCCGGCGTTTCCCATGCCGGAACCAGCTGGAAACGAACTCGTTTCGTCCCATCCGGCAGCTCCTCTGCGATCCCGTTGTCGGAGCTCTTGAAGCTGCCTCCGATGGATGTGTTGCTGAATTTATAAAGATCGCGATGCAACTGCAGGATCATACCCGGCCTGATGGGAATGTAATCGTAGTTTTCATGAACGGTATTCAGCACATCACGATAACCGGCGATCTCGCGTTCGCTCCGCCCCCTGGGCGTCGTCTTGTTCATCACGATCTTCTTCAGCCGGTCGTCGGTGGTGACGATCCCTTCAATGCGGTTGGATGCTTCCGTGCTCTGGATTTTTGCAATCTCCAACAACTTGGCGAGGGCATCCTTGCGCGCTTCGACAAACAGGTTCTGCCGACCTTTCATCTCATGGATCTGCGCCAGGTACGACACGATCTCCGGGGTCAGCAGCTTCTGGTATTCGGTTTTGTAATTCAGTGCTCTCATCGATATGCCTCTTTTTAGAGTGTAACATAGTCATTTCAATCATTTATGACACAATTACATCTTACCGAAAAGCCTGTCAAAAGTCAAAGCACGATGCCGGGTACCAGTCCCTGCAAGGGGCTCTTCTTTTAACCGTGGATTGAGGAGGGACAAAAAAACCGCGGCCACGAGGGCCGCGGGAGAGGGGTCGATATCGGGTTTCGGGGGTCACGCCTCCGACTTGATCTTCTCGGCATAACGGCACAGGGCGGCGAAGGTCTCCTCGCTGATGTCGTGCTCGATCTTGCATGCGTCGGTCATGGCCTGCTCCGGACTGACGCCGAGGTAGATGAAGAACTTCGTCAGCATCTTGTGCTTCGTGTACGTGCTGTCGGCGATCTCCATGCCCGAATCCGTCAGCACCAGCATCCCCGCGTGGTCCGTGGTGACGAAGCCGCGCTCCTTCAGGCGCTTCGTGGCGTAGGTCACGCTGGGCTTCGCCACGCCGAGGTGCGCCGCCACGTCGACGGACCGCACGTAGCCCTGCCGCTCCTTGATCATCAGGATCGCCTCAAGGTAGTTCTCCTCCGTCTTGCCAACCTCTGCCGCCGTAGTATCCATGCCAGATACCCCCTAATTTTTAACTAAGATTAACATTGTTTAACCTAATTCTCAAGCGAAATCTTCAGGGCTTTTAGCCGGCGCGAGCATTTTCAGCAAAAATACTGAGTGCGCAGCGTGTCTTTTACACTTTTCCCTGTCGAAGGGACGGACCTTTCGGCACGCCGCAGCGCCGTTCAGAAGCTGCCGAGGGCGCGACGGCTGAAGGCCCGCGGGCGCAGCCTGTAGTAGGCGACGATCGTGGCGACGCTCATCAGCACCCAGGAGACGGCGTAGACGTTCATGAGCATCTCGAAGCTCCGGTTCCACTGAAAGACCGTGAGGAGCCAGAAGATGCGGAAGACGCAGGAGCCCATCAGGGTGATGACCGTCGGGGTCATGGAGTAGCCCAGCCCCCGCAGCGCCGCTCCGGGAATCTCGTAGAACCCCACCAGGAACTCCAGGACCGCCGCGCGAAACAGGCGCGCCATGGCGAAGGTCATGACGGCGGCGTCCACGGTGTAAAAGCGCATCAGCGGTTCGCTCCAGAAGGAGAAGGCGGCGCAGGTGAGCGCCGTCAGGCCGATGCCCCAGGACATGCTGATGGTGTAGATGCGGCGGCAGCGTCCCTCGTCCCCCGCCCCGTAGTTCTGGCTGGTGAAGGTCATGGACGCCTGTGCGAAGGCGCTGATGATGAAGTAGGCGAAGTACTCGAAGTTCAGCGCGGCTGCGGACCCCGCGGAGGCGCTGGCCCCGAAGCTGTTGATGCCCGCCTGGATGAAGACGTTGGACAGGGAGAAGACGACCCCCTGCAGGCCCACGGGGACACCGATCTTCAGGATGCGGCGGGTGTGGCCGCCCTTCAGGGACATCTCCCTCCAGCTGAAGGCGAAGGGGTCCGGCTCGCGCATCAGGCAGCTCAGCACCATCCAGGCGCTGATGACGTTCGAGATCACCGTCGCGATGGCCACGCCGGTCACGCCCATGCGAAAGGCGATCACCAGCACCAGGTTCAGGATGACGTTGACGACGCCGCCCACCACCAGGAACCAGAAGGGCCGCCGGCTGTCCCCCTTGCTGCGGAGCACGGCGGAGCCGAAGTTGTAGAGCATGATGAAGGGCATTCCCATAAAGTAGATTTCGAGGTACGTCACGGCCAGCTCCAGCACGTCGGGGGGCGTCGAGAGCATCCTCAGCACGGGGCGCGAGAGCACGAGCCCGGCGACCGCCAGAAAAAGGCCGCTGATGAGGGCGATGAGGACGCTGGTGTGTACGGCCTGGCGCACCTTCTCCCGCTCCCCCTGTCCGATGTAGTTCGCGATCAGCATGTTGGCGCCCACGGAGACCCCCACGAAGAGGTTGACCAGCACGTTGATGACCGCTCCGTTGCTGCCCACCGCCGCCATGGCCTGGCTGCTGTCGAACCGTCCCACCACGGCCACGTCCGCCGAGTTGAACATCTGCTGAAGGATGGTGCTGGCCGCAAGCGGCAACGCGAACAGGACGATCTTGTCCCACAGGGACCCGTGCAGCATGTCGATCTGATTGCTCTTTTTGCTCTTTCCGGCGCGTTCCGCCATGATCCCGATCTTCCCCTCCAAAAAAATTAAAGGTGCCGGCGGCAGGCCGGCGCGCAGGGAACACGAACCCTCTTACCCGCTATTATAGCGTGACTGCACCATCCGCGCTGGCGCTATAATAACGGGGGCCGCAGCGCCAGGCCGGCAATCACGCAACGGAAAGGAAGTCTTGAGTTATGGATTACGCTAAGGAATCGCTTCGGCTTCACGGGGAGTGGAGGGGCAAGATCGAAATCGCCGTCCGCGTCCCCGTGCAGACGAAGGAGGAACTGGCCCTGGCCTACACGCCCGGCGTGGCCCAGCCCTGCCTTGAGATTCAGAAGGACGTGGACAGGAGCTACGACCTGACGCGCCGCTGGAACCTCTGCCTCGTGGCCACGGACGGAAGCGCCGTGCTGGGGCTGGGGGACATCGGGCCGGAGGCCGGGATGCCCGTGATGGAGGGCAAGTGCGCGCTGTTCAAGGCCTTCGGCGGCGTGGACGCCTTTCCCCTCTGCATCCGGTCTCACGACGCGGACGAGATCGTGGAGACGATCTACCGGATCTCAGGCTCCTTCGGTGGCGTGAATCTGGAGGACATCTCCGCGCCGCGCTGCTTCGAGATCGAGCGCAAGCTGAAGGAGCGCTGCGACGTCCCCATCTTCCACGACGACCAGCACGGCACGGCCGTCATCACGCTGGCGGGCCTCACGAACGCCCTGAAGTTGACGGGCCGGACCCTGCCGGAGGCCCGCGTCGTCATCAACGGTGCCGGAGCCGCCGCAATCGCCATCGCAAAGCTCCTGATCGGCGCGGGGGCGCGGGACGTGACCCTCTGCGACCGGACGGGAGTCCTCCACAGGGGCCGGGAGCAGGGCATGAACTGGATCAAGGCGGAGATGGCGGAGGTCACGAACCCGGCCGGCATCCGGGGGACCCTGGCCGATGCCATGAGGGGGGCGGACGTCTTCATTGGCGTCTCCGCTCCGGGGGCGGTGACGCAGGACATGGTCCGCAGCATGGCGAAGGACCCCATCCTCTTCGCCTGCGCCAACCCCACGCCGGAGATCTTTCCGGACGAGGCCCTGAGCGCCGGAGCGAAGGTCGTGGCCACCGGCCGCAGCGACTTACCCAATCAGATCAACAACGTGCTGGCCTTTCCAGGCATCTTCCGGGGCGCCTTCGACGTCCGCGCGCGGGACATCAACGAGGAGATGAAGATGGCCGCCGCCAACGCCCTGGCGGACCTGGTGGACGAGGCGTCCCTCAGGCCGGACTTCATCATCCCCAACGCCATGGACTCCCGCGTCGTCCATGCCGTGTCCCGCGCCGTGGCGGAGGCCGCCCGGAAGAGCGGAGCCGCGCGCCTGTAGCCCTGCGACGGACCGGAGAAGACGTCATGGAATACCGCGTCGAACACGACTCCATGGGCACGGTGAACGTGCCCGCGGACCGATACTGGGGCGCGCAGACGGAGCGCAGCCGGCAAAACTTTCCGATCGGCGTGGGGCTGGAGACGATGCCGCGGGAGGTCATCCACGCCTTCGGCATCCTGAAGCGTGGAGCCGCCACGGCGAACCGCGCCCTGCGCCCGGAGAGGATGACGGAGGAGAAGTGCCGCGCCATCACCCAGGCGGCGGCGGAGGTGGCCGAGGGGAAGCTGGACGATCACTTTCCCCTCGTGGTGTGGCAGACCGGCTCCGGCACGCAGTCCAACATGAACGCCAACGAGGTCATCGCCAACCGGGGCAACCAGCTGGCCGGACGCCTCCTGCTGCACCCCAACGACGACGTCAACATGTCCCAGTCCTCCAACGACGCCTTCCCCACCGCAATGCACATCGCCGCGGTCCTCGCGCTGGAGGACCGCCTGCTGCCGGCTGTCGAGGGCCTGATCGCGACCTTCCGGCGGCTGGAAGCGGAGAACGAGGGCGTGGTGAAGTGCGGTCGCACGCACCTTCAGGACCGCGACCCCCATCCGCTTCTCCCAGGAGATCTCCGGCTGGTGCAGCAGCCTGGAGCGCGACGCCGAAATGCTGCGCGCCGCGTCGGCCCCGCTGCACGAGCTGGCCCTGGGGGGCACGGCCGTGGGAACGGGGCTGAACGCTCCCGCGGGCTTTGACGTCGAGGTTGCCCGCGCGATCTCCGGCCTGACGGGCAGGGAGTTTCGTCCCGCGCCCAACAAGTTCCACGCCCTCACCTCCAGGGACGAGCTGGTCTTCGCCCACGGTGCCATGAAGGCCCTGGCCTGCGACATGATGAAGGTCGCCAACGACGTGCGCTGGCTGGCGTCGGGGCCACGGCTTGGGCTGGGCGAGATACGAATCCCGGAGAACGAGCCCGGCTCCTCCATCATGCCGGGGAAGGTGAACCCCACGCAGTGCGAGCAGGTGACGATGGTGGCCGTGCAGGTGATGGGCAACGACGCGGCCGTCGGCGTGGCGGCCTCTCAGGGCAACTTTGAGCTGAACGTCTTCATGCCCGTCTGCATCTACAACTTTCTCCAGTCCGCGCGCCTCCTGGGGGACTCCATCGCCTCCTTCGACGAACGGTGTGCCGCGGGGATCACGGCGAACCGCGAACGGATGCGGGCCAACCTGCACGGCTCCCTGATGCTGGTGACGGCCCTGAACCCCTTCATCGGCTACGAGAACGCGGCCAGGACGGCGCAGCTGGCCTTCAGGGAGGGGCTGTCCTTGAAGGAGGCCTGCGTGAAGCTGGGCTTTCTGACGCCTCAGCGCTTCGACGAGGTCTTCCGCCCGGAGGCGATGGCCTGAGGGGCCTCGGGCGGGCCGAAGGGCCGGCGTTCCCTATCCGCGGTACGAGGCCATAACGCGGGCGCACTTCATCGACCGAACGCGCGCGGGGGCATGGCCCCCCGACCTCGTCCGTTCCGCTTGACAACCTCCGGCGCTTCCGATTACAATACTCACCGTTGGCCGGGATGGCGGAATCGGTAGACGCAGTGGACTCAAAATCCACCGGTGGCGACACTGTGGGAGTTCGAGTCTCCCTCCCGGCACCATGAAAGCGGAAGCGCTGCGGCGCTTTGACCTCGCAGGAGCATAGAAACTCTGTCAGGGTTACCAGGGTGTTATGGGGCGGTTTGGGCCGCCCTTTTCTTGTCTTAATAGGGTTTAATCCCTACTGTCCAGAACAAATATAGGGGCTCAACACCCCCATCTCCCGGACATGACAAAACGTGACGGGAAAAACGAGCAAACCGTTTGCTCACAAACGGACAGCCTGTCCAAAGTTGAGTCGGCACCCGTCAGGGCAAAGAAAGACCGATCAACGCTTATGCGCTATACTATGAGCGCGAAGCGGAGGGCCTTTCGAGTTTTTGTGTCCGCATAGGGGCTGGAGGAACGCTGCATGGATTTGAGACGTGTGGGCATCAGGATCCTCGTGACGGGGACGCGCGGCAAGAGCAGTCTGGTCCGCCTTCTGCACGCGGGGCTGTCGGCCGTCGGGCTCAGGACCCACTCCCGCGTCACCGGGGTGCTGCCGCGGGAGCTGTCGCCTGCCGGTCAGCGCGTGATCCGGCGGACCTCGCCCGTGAGCTTTCGGGAGATGCGCTGGTGGCTCTCGCAGGTCCCCAGGGACG
>NC_021038.1:2115278-2122739 GCF_000210715.1 Fretibacterium fastidiosum | reverse complement strand
AAAAATGATTTTTTTAAATTGTTTTAATATCATCGTTAAATTCGGAATTCAGGGATATGAAATTCAGGAAAAATGCTGATATAATGTATGGAGATCGGGAGACTCGGACGGAGGACGACCGGCTCCCGGCGGCGTGCATTTTCTTTTCAACCGTATAACTCAAGAAAGGAGATCTTTGGCATGTTTCGTTCCAGACGCAGTTTGTTCCGCACGTTTCTGTGTTCGGCGTTGTGTTTGCTGTCGTTTGTCCCTGCGCTGGCCTGCACCGACGTGGTGGTCGGCAAGGATGCGTCCGTCGACGGGTCCGTCATGACCTGTCACACGGCGGACGGGGCCTACTACGACGCCCAGATCCGCTTCATCCCCGGCCAGAAGTACCCCTCGGGGACCAACATGGACGTCTATCGCAACATCGTCGGCGAGGAGCCGGGCGGCTGGGTCAAGGTTGGGGAGATTCCCCAGGTCGCCGAAACCTACGGCTACTTCCACGTCGGATATCCCGCGATGAACGAGCACCGCGTTGCCATCGGGGAGACCACGATCGGCCAGAAGGAGATCCTGAAGACCATGCCCGGTGGCAGGGCACTCTTGGCCATCGAGCAGCTGGAAGTCCTCGCGTTGCAGCGCGCCAAGACGGCGCGGGAGGCCATTCAGGTCATCGGAGAGCTCTCGCAGAAGTACGGCTTCATGCCTTCCTGCGGCACGGAGGGCGAGTGCCTCACCATCACCGACCCGGACGAGGCCTGGATATTCCACGTGTTCAGCACGGGCTTCGGCTGGACGCAGGAGAGCGGCAAGCCGGGCTCCGTGTGGGCGGCCCAGCGCGTGCCGGACGACGAGGTCGTGGTCGTCCCCAACATCGCGCGCATCCGCTTCATCGACCCCAAGGACACGAAGAACTTCATCGTTTCGGACAACTACATGCAGCACGCCATCGACAACAAGCTCTACGACCCCGACAGCGGCCAGCCCTTCGACTTCCAGGCCGCCTACTCCCCCGCCACGGGCAACGACGACTGGGCCCTGAGCTCCCTTTGGATTCGCAATCGCCTCTACACGATCCACAAGGCCCTCGCACCGAGCCGCGAGTGGGACCCCTACGCACCCGTCAACGCCTACCCCTTCTCCATCAAGCCGGAGAAGAAGCTCTCCGTCCGCGACATCATGGGCTTCATCCGCGGCTACCACAAGGGCAGCCCCTTCGACATGACGATGGACCCCGCCTGGATCGTGGAGGGCAAGGACGGTGTTGCGGAGCTCAGCCCGCTGACGACCCCCTTCCCCACCCGCCTGCAGCGCAACCTGCTGAAGATCCCCTACTCCCGAAGCATCGCGACCAACGCCTGCGCCTACAGCTGGGTTTCCCAGATGCGGAAGGACCTGCCGGAGCCGGTGGGCGGCGTGATGTGGTTCGGGTACGACAACCCGGCCCATACCCTCTACGTGCCTGTCTACACCGGAACCCGCGACACGAAGGAGAGCTGGAAGTCCCACTTCGACCGCGACAAGCTGAGTCTGGACTGCGCTCAGTGGGCCTTCATGCTCCAGGACGACGTGGTGAACTGGCGCTACCAGGAGGCCATCAAGGACCTCGAGGCCGTGCGGAACCCCATCGAGGACGACTTCTTCAAGAAGCAGGCCGAGGTGGAGAAGCGGGCGGCCGACCTCTATAAGGAGTCTCCGGAGAAGGCGTCGGAGTTCCTGACGAAGTACACCATCGAGTGCATGGACCGTGCCGAGAAGGCCTACTGGGACCTCGACTTCTCCAGCATCGCGAAGTACACGAACAACCGCTAGCGCCCCTTCGGGCGTTTGGGTTTGGGCGTTTTAACAGTCGGTTCCACATTTTGAAAGGAGATCGTGTGAATGAATCGTAAGGGTTTGTTTCTGTTGGTTCTGGCCCTCTGCCTGACGGCCGCCTCCGCCTTTGCCGCGGAGCTGCCGAAGGTGGAGACTCCCATCGTCGCGACGACCTGCGGGCAGAGCCCCGGAGCCATGATGGTCAAGATGTCGGCCATGCAGGCGAAGGTCACCCCGGTCGAGGCCAGCAAGACGCTCACCGCGGAGGAGATCGCGGGGATGGACTGTAAGACACTCGTCGTGACGACGGGCACCAGCATGAAGGGCATGGGCGCGGCCGGCACGGACGTGGACAAGGAGATCGCCCGCTGCACGGCGCTGATCAAGGCGGCCAAGGAGAAGGGCATCCTCGTCATCGGGGCCCACATCGAGGGCATGGCCCGCCGAACGGACGCCTCGGACGAGGCCACGATCAAGGCGATCATTCCTCTGGCGGACGTCATCCTGGTGATTCAGGACAGCGACAGCGACGGGTTCTTCACGAACTACGCCAAGGAGCTGGGCAAGGAGCTGATCGTCGTCAAGGATGCTCTGGGCATCGGTGCCAAACTGGCGGAGCTGAAGTAGGATACCGATTGGGGCGGGCGCTCTGCGCCCTCCCCAATTTTTAGTCTCGAAAAAGGAGGCGTCCAGAACATTGATGTTTTCTCATGCCTACACCATCCTGGGGATCGTCGTCGCGGTCTTCCTCGTTGCGAAGGCGCTTCGGCTCTCCACGGAGCTTTCCATGCTGCTCTCCGCCTGCTGCGCCGCCGCTTACCACTGCGCGGCCTGGCCGGCGGGGGGAGCGGCTTTCGGAGAGTTCCCCCTGCGCCACATCGTGGAGGGGACCTTCACCTATTTTGACGTCTGCCTGATCTTCATCAGCGCCACGTTCTTCATGGCCCTGATCAAGGAGTCGGGCGGCGTGGCCTTCATCGTGCGCCGCATCGTGAGGGCCTTTCACGCCCGCCGCGTGATCTGCCTGCTGCTCTTGACGTTCGTGATGCTGATCCCTGGCGCTCTGACGGGGTCGGGGGCGACGAGCGTCCTGACGGTTGGGGCCCTGGTCGGCTCCGTGCTCTCCGCCATGGGGGTGGACGACACCCGAAAGACGGCGGCCATCTTCATGACGGCGGCCATGAGCGCCGCCGCGCCCCCCATCAACCTGTGGGCCATGATGGCCGCTGCGGGGGCGAACATGCCCTACGTCGGCTTCAACGGGCCCCTGGCGGTGCTCTCGATCTCCGGAGCCCTGTTCTCCATGTTCTGGCTCGCCGGGCGCGGCAGTGCCGCAGCGGGGGAGGAGGCCCTGGAGAGGCTGCCGGAGGCTCCGGCCGGCATGAACTGGCTGCGGGTCCTGATCCCCTTCGTGGTCTTCGGCGGCCTGCTGGCCGCGGGCCGCATCTGGCCCTTCGACTTCCCGATCGTGGGCCTGCCCATGATCTTCATGATCTCCGCGTTCTCCGTCTGGGTCCTCTCGCCGGTGAAGCTCGACGTGTGGGAGATCCTGTGCGAGACGATCCACAAGCTCCTGCCCCTCGTGGGGATCATGGTGGTGGTGGGCGCGCTGATCCAGGTGCTGGCCCTCTCCGGCGCGCGGGGCGTCATCTCGCTGCACGTCGTGATCTTACCGCTCTCGACGCTCTTTGCAACGCTCTTCATCATCCTTCCCATCTCCGAGGGCATCCTTCAGTACGCCGTGGCCCCGCTCCTGGGCGTCCCGCTGATCATGCTCTTCAACATGAAGAACATGAACCCCATCGTGGCCATGTCCGCCATGGCCGTGCTGTGGCCGCTGGGAGACTGCCTGCCGCCGACGGCCGTCATCGGCAGAGCCTCGGTGATGGAGCTGAACTACAAGGGACGCTACTACTCCGACTTCGTCGCGGCGTGCCTCGTCCCCATGGCATTCGTGGCCATCTGCTGCACGCTCTTCCTCATCTACAGCAAAGAGCTCTCCCTGCTGGCCATATAACCCGTGGGACAACCCGTCTGGAGGTATAATGATGAACGATGCTTTGATGATCCTGATCAATCAGGTGATCACCTACGGCTACTACGCCATGACGCTTCTCTTCGCCTGCGCTCTGGCGTGGAACTTCAAGAGGACCCGCGATCCGCAGGAAGCCGTCCTCTACGCCGTGATCCTCATCCCCTTCGTCCTGCGCTTTCTGCACATCAAGTAGGGGGCGACGACGATGGAGAGACTGAAGTGGATTAAAGCGATGGCTGCCGTCCTCTGCACGGCGGCGGCGGCCTGGAGCGGGGCCGAGTTCTACGCGATGCGGCACTACAAGGAGCCGGTCGCGCTGGGGCCCGGGGTGACGCAGGTGCAGAAGCTGAGCCTGTACGAGCCTTCCCTGCAGGGCACGGCCAACGACTGCAACCTCTATTTCCTTGACAGCGGCAAGCCCGGTGGCACCGTCCTGCTGCTTGGCGGCACCCACCCGGAGGAGCCCGCGGCGAACCTGGCCGCGCAGGTCGTGGTGGAGAACGCGAGGCCCGAAGCCGGCCGCCTGATCGTCGTGACGCGGGCCAACACCAGCGGCTCCCTCTATTCGCGCAACGGCGAGGCCTACCCCAGCTTCTACGACATCGAGACGCCTTGGGGAAAGAAGACCTGGCGCCTTGGCGACCGCTCCGGAAGCCCTCTGGACTCCTGGCCGGACCCGGAGGTCTACGTGCACTACCCCAGCCGCCAGATGCTGGCCTACATGGACATCCGCAACCTGAACCGCTGCTGGCCGGGCCGGCCCAACGGCCTGCTGGTGGAGCGGACCACCTACGGCCTGGCGCAGATGATCCGCGCGGAGAGCGTGGACGTCGTGGTGGACCTCCACGAGGCGGAGCTGGAGTACAGCGTGGAGAACACCATCGTCGCTCATGAGAAGGCCCAGGAGATCGCGGCCATGGCCTCCATGCTCCTGACGGGCACGGAGTTCGAGGTGCCCATCGGGATGGAGTTCTCCCCCAAGACGCTGCACGGCCTGTCGCACCGCGAGGTGGGGGATCACACCCAGGCCATGTCCATGCTCTATGAGGTGGCGGAGCCCCTGCTGGACCGCATCCGGGGCGTCACCGATCAAAAACTGGTTTTGGAGGGCAAAGACGAGTTCGTGGTGGAGGCGGGCAAGCACAAGCTGCTCTACGCCCCCATCGACGAAAACGGCTGGCACATCGACGTGCGGGTGGGGCGCCACCTCTCGACGTTCCTTCAGTGCCTGGATATCTTCTCCTCCATGACGCCAGGTCGGGAGATCGTGCTGACCGGCGTTCCGCGCTACGCGGAGGTGAAGGAAAAAGGGGTCGGATCCTTCTTTCACGACCCAACGAAGGCCCCGCTGGGCGGCGTCGCTTACGATTAGAAAAGGCTTTAAAGGGCTGAACGGGAGCCTGCCGCTCCCGACGGCTTGATTCAGGAGGGCCGTCCGGCCTCGCCGGTCTTTTAGCGCGAGGCGCTCCGAAGCGGCGATACGGCCGCAGGTTTCCAGACGGCTGGCGCGTTTATCTTGCGTTCATCGCAGGAGCTCGTCTCCTGCGGCGACAGGGTGCGGCAGTGCGGCGCCCTGGTATCTCAACTTTTTTCAGGAGGTTGTTGTTCATGCGATTGATCAAGGTTCTTGTTCTGGGCGTGGTGCTGTGCCTGACGATGGCCGCTGCTGCGCTTGCGTGCACGTCCGTGATGGTGGGCAAGAAGGCGACGGCGGACGGGTCCGTCCTCGTCTCCTACACCTGCGACGGCTGGTATGACCATCGCTTGAAGGTCGTACCCGGCGGCAAACACAAGAAGGGCGAAATGGTCCCCGTCTACCACAACATCTGCTACCAGACGCGGCCGGGCAAGGAGCTGAAGAAGGTCGGGGAGATCCCGCAGGCGGAGACGACCTACACCTACTTCCACGTGGGCTACCCCATCATGAACGAGAAGTCCGTCGTGATGGGCGAGTACACCTGGGGCGGGCGCGAGGAGAGCGAGTGCCAGAACGCCATCTTCATGATCGAGCAGCTGCAGGTCCTTGGCCTCCAGCGCGGGGCGACGGCCCGCGAGGTCATTGAGGTCATGGGCGAGCTGGCGGAGAAGTACGGCTATGCCGACGGCGGCGAGGCCCTGACCGTTGGTGACAAGAACGAGATCTGGCTGTTTGAGATCACCGGCCCCGGCCCCCTGTGGACGCCGGAGAGCGGCAAGCCCGGCGCGGTCTGGGCGGCAGTGCGGTGCCCGGACGACAGCTACGCCATGGGCTCCAACCGCTCCCGCATCGCGGAGATCGACTTCGACGACAAGGACAACTTCATGTACTCCTCGAACGTCAAGACCGTGGCTCAGGACATGGGGTGGTGGAAGGAGGGCGAGCCCTTCGTATTCCACAAGCTCTACAACCCGGAGCCCTACGGCTCCCCCTACTACCAGCAGCGCCGCGAGTGGCGGGCCTACAACCTGCTCACCCCCAGCGTGAAGCTGGCTGAGGACGCGGCGGAGCAGTACCCGCTGTTCCAGAAGCCCGACAAGCCCGTGACGCCCCAGGACCTGATGGCGCTCTGCCGTGACGTCCTCGAGGGCACGCGCTTTGACATGACCAAGGGGCTTGCCGCCGGCCCGTTCGGCACCCCGACGCGCTACGCGGTGACGAAGGACATGAAGCCTGAGGACCGCAAGGGCAACGACTGGAACCGCAGCATCAGCCTGTTCCGCTGCAGCTACAGCTTCGTCGGCCAGGTGCGCGACAACCTGCCGGAGCCCCTGGCGGCCGTGGCCTGGTTCGGCGAGGACCAGCCGATCACGACCTGTTACATGCCCATCTACGCCGGGACGAAGGAGGTTCCCGAGTCCTACAACACCGGCGAACGCGTCAAGTTCGACCCCAAGTCCACCTGGTGGGCGTTCAACTTCGTGGGCAACTGGGCGGACCTCAACTTCGCCGCGATGATCGGCGACGTCCGCGCCGAGCAGAAGCGCCTCGAGGGCAAGTTCTTCGCGGAACAGGCCGACTTCGAGAAGAAGGCCGCCGAGCTCTACAAGAAGGACCCCAAGAAGGCCTCCGAGATGATCACGAAGCACGTGGACGACAACATGAAGCTGGTGGACCGGGACTGGTGGGCGCTGGCCTGGACGCTTGTGGGCAAGTACAACGACGGCTACAGGATCACCGCCGACACGATGGAGCCCCTGGGCTACCCGACAGACTGGCTTAAGGCCGTGGGCTTCGGCGACCAGGACGCGGAGCCGAAGAAGTAGGGTCCTGCGGCGTCAACGGAACGACGCGCCCTGCGCGGCGCACGCAAGCCCCCCGTCGTCGGACGGGGGGCTTGCGTTTATAACCTGGACTTCAAGAGACTCCTGCCGCAGGCCACACTCTGCCCTGAAGCTGATCATGAATCCCTGCCGGAGCCGGATTCAGGACGGTAATTCCGCCCCAACCTCGCCCCGTGAAAAGGTATTTTGCCGTGGACACGTTCTCCGCAACCCCGTGCGCAACGCGCTCCACCATAGCAAATGACCGCGGGAATCCGTCGACTGGCCGACCTCTCATATCAAATCGCGTTTAATATGGATTGCCTCCCCTGAAAGGGGAGGTGCCGCCAAGGGCGGCGGAGGGGTTCAGCCAGACGACCGGCCTC
>NC_021038.1:2112934-2114527 GCF_000210715.1 Fretibacterium fastidiosum | reverse complement strand
CGTTCATCACCCCTGAAGGCAACGTATTCGTTGGCTTTATTATAGCAACAACGGGTCGCAAACCCCATGGCGACACTGTGGAAGTTCGAGTCTCCCTCCCGGCACCGTGAAAGCAGAAGCGCTGCGGCACTTTGACCTCCCAGGAGCATAGAAATTTTGTCAGGGTTACCAGGGTGTTATGGGGCAGCTGCGGCCAAGGGGCCTGAGGCGGCCGGTTACCCCCGGTACAGGGTCCGATAGCCCTTCGGCCCTATGCCGTAGGCCCTCTTGAAAAGTCCCGCGAAGTGCCCGGAATTGCCGTATCCCACCCGGGCCGCGACCTCTCCGATCGACAGGTCGGACTCCTGCAGCAGCGTAAGCGCCCGGTTCATGCGCAGGTTCTTGAGGTACCCGTAGGGCGTCGTCCCGTACTCCTTGCGGAAGGCCAGCTGGAAACGCGAGGTGCTCATGCAGGCGAGCCGGGCCAGTTCCCGTATGCTGGGATATGCGGCCGGGTCCTTTGCCATCGCAGCGACGACCCGTCGCAGCCCCCTGTGGTCCTCCGAGTCCAAGGTTACGGCCAGGTGCGGCGTCTCGGTCCGGCACTCGAAGTTCAGCGCGATCAGCGACAGCGCCTCCAGAATCTTGCCCTCCATGTAGAGGAGCTTGGCGGCTCCCTCGGCCCGGCAGTCCCGAATCTGACGGAAGAGAAAGCGCAGCTCCGGCGGGTTGGGGCTGCGGGACAGGAAAGCCACCGCGTCCCGGGAGGCTTCGTAGTCCTCCCCATAACGTTCCCTCAGGAATCCGTCGAAGTATTCCCCGGAGACCCGAATCTTGGTGAAGCACGCAGGCACGCCGGCCTCGCAGCGCACGAACACGGTGCGGCTGTCGTTGATGTGACAGACGATCCCCCGCTCCACCCGCTTGAACCTGCGCCGGCCCACGCGGTAGGAGCTGGAGTCCGTGTCGAAGCAGCCGATCTCCAGGTACTTCCGCGCAATCCGCCATGTATGCTCGAAGGTCGTGTGGGGGACGAAGTTCGCGATGAGGACGACGAACAGTTTGTTGAAGTCGAGGACCCGCAGGGTCCCATCGCCATACTCGGGCGCCATGCGGTAAAGGCGATCGTGCGGCGACGAACGCTCCGTGTCCGGTATGAACTGTGGGGCCACCGGCAGCCATAAAAAATCTTCCTGCGACCGGGAGTCGGAACCCGGATTCCTCTGCATCGTCTTCACCCTTTCGCCCGAGCCTCGACAAGATAATAGCATACCCAATAAACATCACGACATTTTAACGTAAACGAGTTTGAAAACGACGAATCCCCCTTGCACAGGCGTTTTAAGGCACTCGACGTATGTGCGGCGTTCGTAGGCGGGGTACCTTGTCTTTTTCCGTTCGAGGGAATAGAGTGTTGACGCTTTGCCGGCGAAACAAAAATCCCGGAGCACGGGAAATTGTTAAGAAGGGGATGCGCAGCATGGACAAAAAAGAGAGAATTCGTCTGATGGGGGAGGGAAACGTCACCGTGGCCCTGCTTCGGCTCGGAATGCCGATGGTCGTCAGCATGCTGGTGACGGCCCTGTACAACCTGGTGGATACCTACTTCGTATC
>NC_021038.1:2089788-2112555 GCF_000210715.1 Fretibacterium fastidiosum | reverse complement strand
GGGGCTGGGCACCGTCTCCGTCGCCGCGGTCTCCGTGGCGTTTCCGTTTTCCCTGTTCTTCGTGGGGTTGGGGCTGACCTTCGGCGCAGGGGGCGCGTCGCTCATCTCCCGGCTGCTTGGTGCGGGGGAGAGACGGCGGGCGGAGGCCGTGGCCTCGACGGCGCTGTTCACGGCGATCGGGGCCGGGGTTGTCGCCGGGGCTCTGTGCCTGCTTGCCGTCGTCCCGGTTCTGCGCCTCATGGGGGCAACGGAGACCGTTTTGCCCCACGCGCGCGTCTACGCGGTGCCGTTCATACTCAGCGCGATCCTCGGCGTGGGCAACGTCGCGGCCGGGAACCTGGCCGTAGCGCAGGGGGCGGCCGGAACCTCGCTGGCGGCGATGACGGTCGGCGCCGTCCTGAACATGATTCTGGACCCCATCATGATTTATTCCCTGGACATGGGGGTCCGCGGGGCGGCGGCGGCCACTCTGATCTCTCAGGCGGTCACCGCTCTCCTCTACCTCCGCTTCTTCGCCGGGGCCGGAAGTTACCTGCGGCTCTCCCTCAAAAACTTCTCCCCGACTCGGAGAATCTATGCCGATGTCCTGAGCGTCGGGAGCTCCGTCCTGCTGCTGCAGCTTTTCTCCGCGCTCTCCATGAGCCTGCTCGTGAGGGCAGCGAGCGCTTACGGCGACGAGGCGGTCGCCGCGGTGGGGATCGTCCTGAGGATCGTCACGCTCGGCATGTTCGTCGTCTTTGGGTTCATCAAGGGGTTCCAGCCGATGGCGGGCTTCAACTACGGGGCCGGGAACCTCGCGCGTCTGAACGAGACCGTCAGGACCTGCCTCCTCCTGACCACGCTCTTCTGCCTGGCCTGGACGGCTGCGATCCTGTGCCTCTCCGGGCCGATCCTCTCCCTCTTCAGCCGCGACGCACGCGTCCTCGCCGTCGCCGGGCGGGCCCTCCTCGCCAACACCGTCCTGTTCTTCTCGCTGGGTTTCCAGTTCACCTGCTCGACCCTGTACCTGGCCTGCGGCAAGGCCCTGGAGGGCGGTTTTCTGAGCGCGGGGCGCCAGGGAATCTTCATGATCCCGCTGCTCCTGGTCCTCCCGCGCCTGTTTGGCCTGGACGGAGTGCTCTACGCCCAGGCGGGCGCCGACCTCCTGACCACCCTGGCGACCCTGGCCCTGATCCGCAGGGGCCTGCCCTCCGCTGAGCCGTCGGAGCCCGGAGGTTCCGGCGCTTCCTGAAGAGCGGCGGAGCGCACACAGGCGCATGGGTTCCGGCAGCGCCAGGAAAACGGGTACAGCGTATTTTTTGGTCCGTTTGAGGAGCTTCGATCCCCGGCACTCGATTACCGAGGAAGACCGTCTCCGGGAAAAAGTTTGGGGCGGTCTTCGCCTTCTTCAACTGTGACTTCGGGCCGAGGTGTCGACGGCAAGGAGGAACGCCCGTGCAGGCTGTGTCAGTCCGCGAAGTGCCTGAGGCACAGGCATTCCGACGCGGAGGCGACGGCGCGCCGGACCGACTGCCGGAGCAGGAAGCGAAGCTCCCGGAAGTTTCCCGGAAAATTGCGGCGCTCGATATATTCAATGGCGTCGAGGCTGATAAAACGGACCTTCCTGTCGGGGTTGACCTCCTCGTCCTGCAACGTCAGACTGACAAGCAGCCGCAAGTCCCTTTTTCGCTCCCGAAGGGGAGGGATCGTGATGACGTGATCGAATCGGCAGAACAGGTCCTCGCGAAAATCCCCCTCTCCCCTGTCGATCCTCCTGTTGGTCGCTGCAATGACGACGCAGGGAGCGCTTACCTTCTCTGTGGTCCCGCGCGGGAGCACGTTGCCGTCATCCATGTAGGTCAGGAGCCGTGTTTGGTTGCGGGGTTCCATGTCCCCGATCTCGTCCAGAAAGACCACCCCGCCTTGAGCTGCGACGAAGACCCCAGGACGGTCCTCGTCGCATCCCGTATAGGCCCCCTTTTTGGAGCCGAAGAGCTCGATGTCGATCAGGTCGTTCGTATAGGCCGAGATGTTCAAACGCTTAAAGCGATTCTCCGCACCGGGGAACAGGACGTCTGCCGCAGCGCGCGCCAAAAGAGACTTGCCGCAGCCCGTCTCTCCAAGAAGCAGCAGAGATGGGGGACGCGTATTCGGCGTCAGAGGCAGTCGTTTTCCGATGTCACCGAGGGCGTTCTTAAATTGACGGGCCATCGTCCGCGTCGAGGGGTCCGAGAAAAGGCTGACGAACCCGACCCGATGTTGGGCCGTGAGCTTTGCCTTCCAGTCTACAGGCTTGCGGAAGCTTTCCTCCGCACCTCCCCCCTGCCGCATGGATTCGCGGGCGAGTTCCTTGACGGCGGAAGCGAGATCGCCGAATTCCTCATAATCCCACTTTTCTCCGAGCCTTGACAGACGGAAGAGCCCTCGCACATCCCATTGGGGATCTGCGAGGACATCCGCCGTGTCGTCATTCCATTCGTCGTCCTGCAGCAGCAGGATTGTCGGCATGGGACCTTTATCCAGAGGCTTGCAGTTTTTCAGCGTTTTCGGGGACGCGATGACGAAGAACGCGGATTCAATGTTGGGAACAAAGTCGTAGCCTGGTTCCCTGAGTTCTTCCTTGCCTGAGGTGCTCAGGCTCTCGAAGGCCTTCTTCAGAATCTCCATGCATTCCTTATATTCTGTCTTTTTTCTGTCGAAATGCAGGTAGATGCCAATGCTTCGCTCTGTCAATTTTTTATTCGTCATTCGACGGATTCCCCTCCGCTCCAGATATCCCATTTTGACCATTCGGCCAGCTTTTTACGTTGGAGCGTCGAAGGCGCGTAGTGAAAATCGGTTCCCGCTGAAGCGTTCAAGTCCTTAAAAAAGGCGTTGATCTCATCGGGAAGCCAATCCTTGAGCAGCTTCCATTCCGGCCTGCCGATGCCCCGCCTCTTCAATTGCATCTTGAGCCATTCCCGTTCCAGAACTTCCGGATTCTTTTTCCCCTGTCCCATGATAAAAAGATCCAGAGGGGTCAGCGTCCGCTCCACAATCAGCCCCACCCGGCCAAGCTGATCTATCCAGGAGACGCCCTTCCCGTTTTCCTCGTTTCCCCTGCAGGAATCCGAGGGCGTGCAGGAGCCGGAGGATACCGGGGAGGGTTCGTCCGCATTCATGCTTTGCTTTGTGAAAAACTCCCGAAGGAGCCATGGGGCCGTTGTCTCCGGGAAATCCGTCCCCATCTGTGAGCGGAGGTAGTCGAGCAGGTTCTGAAATTTTCGCCTGAATTGCTCCCGCTGCGAAAGGTGATAGCCAAACCGGTCTGCGGCCCAGACGATGCGTCCACCGCACCACAGCCAGATGGGTCGGACCAGGGTGGAAGGACGGGCCTCTCCCTCATGGTACGACGAGTCGCTGTCCAGGTCGTCGTCTGGCGCCTCGTCCTCCTCGTCATCGGAAGCGTCGTTGACCTCCACGTCCAGCTCCTCCTCGAAGCGTTCCTCGTCCGGCTCCGTGTCGTCATGGATAAATCCCCTCCCGGTACGAAAGGCGACGTTTTGCTGGACAGCCCGATTCCCGGCGACCTGCCGGGGCGTGGTCCCCACGATCTGTCGAGTCATCGATCCGATCCTCCCCAAAGCAGTCTGCTCTTGATGGTCTTGAAATCGTCGGTAAAGGACGCACCCCCCAAAAGGGGTTCGATACGTTCATGGGCCAGGGCGGACAGATAGCGTCCTTCGCTGTCTGAGGCCTCCGCGTCGAGCCCCCGCGCCAGGCTCTGTCTCAGAGCCAGTTCATAATGGATCAACGCCTGCGGAAGCTCTTCAAAGGCATCGCTGTCGCCCTTCGCAAGGACGTCCAACATTTTACCAAGGCGTTTTTTTATGTCGTGCGTTTCGGGTCCCTTGATGAAGTTCTCTCTCAGGCCGGCGATTTTGTTATCGTTATCCTTTTTCCTGTCAGCGCTTTTGTTGTCCTTTTGCGGGGCGGCGATTTTGTTCCCCTGGGGGCCCCCGCTGACGTCGTGAAAGCGTTTCATCGCCAGCTGTGTCCCCCGTTCCCCTATTGCCTGAGCGGCCGTGAGGCCGACGAATGCGCCGATCTCGACGGGGTGGGGGATATCCAGAGGTTTTTGAGACAGGTCTGCGCCGCAGCAGAGCGCACAGACCCCCTCGTCCGGGGGACACGCACAGAAAAGGGGGG
The DNA here is from genome assembly GCF_000210715.1 of Fretibacterium fastidiosum. Taxonomy (GTDB): domain Bacteria; phylum Synergistota; class Synergistia; order Synergistales; family Aminobacteriaceae; genus Fretibacterium; species Fretibacterium fastidiosum. Next base: position 2,108,388 of record NC_021038.1, on the reverse strand, counting down.
AGCGCAGAACCAGGCGGTTCTTGTTTGCCAGGAGATGCTCTTTGAGCTCATCGTCCGAGATGTCGAGACCCTCCTTCCAGAAGGCGAGGACGGCCTTCAGGTCGTCTTTGCTGAGAGAACGCGCTGTTTGCCCTGCAAGCGTGCGCCCCCAGGCCACTCTCTCCAAGTCCCGTTCGAGCTTCCCCAGGGTGGGCAGGGTAAAGGTTTCCCCGTCCAGTGACAGGGTCAGGCACTCTTTTTGCTCCATTCTGGAGTACCCCACCTCAAGACCCTTTGCCGTTCCGCAGTCCTCGCGCTGGACCCGAAGCTCAAACAGCCCCTCGGCGAACTGACGTGACAAATACCCGGCCTCGGCGACGGCCAGTTTTTTCTGCGCCATGGAGTCCCGCGAGGGGTAGCTGTAGAGAAACATCTCGTCCTCCGTCAGGCCCCTCCAGAAGTTTCCCCGGATGTAGGGTTTGTCCGGAGTGCCCTTGATTTTGGTGATCTCTCCGATGGCCCACGTCATGTGGCGCACGTCGCGAACCTTTCCCTTGGCCCCGGACGCCACCATCCGGGCAAGTCCAAGGTCGGGGCGCTCCCTGAAGAAAGCCGCTATGGCCGCCTCGGCGTCCTCTTCCTTTTTCCCCTCCTTACAGGGCAAAAGTTGATCGAGACAGGCGGCCAGGCGCTCGAACTCCAGAGGGGTCAGGGTCGCCGCCCCGGTCGATGCGCTGCATACGGCGTGTTGCAGCCTCCCCAGCAGGGCGCTGCGCTCCGCCCAGGAGCGGGAGGCTGTGTGCCGCAGAAGGACGGGCAGGAAGTCCTCCAGTTTTTGGGGGCGTTGGCCTGTGGGGTCGTCGAGACCGGCCTGAGCGAGCCATTTGTCCCTGTCCGCCTTGTCCAGGTTCCACCAGCCCAGGGCCAGGTCCAGCCCCGAGGCCAGGGCGGGAGCCCCGGTCCCGACGAGGCCGGGATCGTTGGGAAGGGAAAATTTTTCGAGGCTCCCTGAGCTGGGATGGGGGAGAAACACTGCCATGGTGTCCCCATCGAAATCGGCGTTGAACCCCGCGGTGACGAACGGAGGAAGTCCGATGACGGGCTCGTTCCAGCAGCGGACCCGAAACGCCTGGAGGCTGTGCCGGTGCAGGCTCGGCTGGCGCACCAGAAAGGCCCAGAGCTCGTATTCTGTGCATAATTTCTGGTCGCAGCGCTTCGCCTCCTCGTCGGACCATTCCCTGCAGAGGGGGTCGTTGACGTAGGAACGGACCTTGAACGGAGGTTCCGAGAACAGGCTCCCTGCGCGTTCGTCCTCGTACCCGTCCAACAGTTCGGTCAGCATCATCAGGGGCAGACGGACCTCGTGCAGGGCCAGGTCCGGGCAGGGCACGATGACGGCGCGGGCGGAATGGTTGTAGCGGCGTCCCAGGAGGTGGCGCCGCGGCACGCCCTCCTTGCCGGACAACAGAGCGACGAGCTGTTCGCGGTAACGAAGGAACGCCATAAGCTGCTTCTCTTTGCCCGTGGCGTGCAGAATTTCGCTGAGAGCGGTCCTCAGGCCGGGGAAGAGCCGCAGGAGCTTCGGGTCAACGTACAGGTTCCCCTGAGAGCCCAGGAGAGATTTCAGTTTTTTGGCTTTATCAAGGAGGCTTTTCAGCCTTTTTCTGGCCTTGGGGTCTTCTGTGTTTTTGAGTTGGGCATTTTTCAATTGCTCGATTTGTTGGTCCAGGAACGCTTCCATGGAATGGGGGGACCCTTTGGAGTCCGGGTCCTTATAGCAGACAAGCTTCCCTGCGTCGTCCGCGTTGCCGTCGTCCCGGGTGCGATTCAGGAACGCTCTCAGGGATTCCGGTTCCGTCTTGTCCTGCTTGGCGGAGGCTGCTTCCGGCGCCCTGCTGACCCGGAGGACGTCCCGGCCGGCGTCAAGCGTCAGGCCGAGCGACCGGTAGATCCGCTGCATCAGGTCCCTTGTCCTGGCGAAATCCCCGGTGAAGTGTGCGCGCATTTTGAAAAGGACGTCGTCCGCCCCGTGGCTCAGAAACGACCAGTTTTCCATCTCGCCAAGCCGCTGGCCGGTTCTGGAACCGCACACCGCCGGCTGTCCCGATGCCTCCTGGATCGGCCCTTCGGCTCCACGAGCCTGAAGCTTTTTCAGGGCGTGGTGGTGCAGGCGGCAGAAATACTGCCAGCCCGCAAACGCGCGAAATTCCCGATGGCCGTTTTCCGTCGGGATCGACACGGGGAAGGCCCCCCATTCGTCCGCGCCGGCGCGGCGCATGAGTTCGGACAGGTTCTCCTTCTGCTTCCCCTCCAGTTCGTCGTCGTCCGGTATTCCCTTCGGAGCGGATTTCAGAAGAACGGAATGCGTCATCTCCCAAAGTTGCCCCAGGTTTTTGCGCCCCATGATCGAGCTGGGAGAGATGATCAATTCGGCTCGATACTCCCTGCCCCCTATGCGCACCTTCGGCATGGCCTCATCGGCAAGGATGCGGGTGACGACCCCTTTGTTGCCGTTCCGGCCCGTGAGTTTGTCGCCGAGTCCGAGAGGGCGCTCCACGCGAAAGGTCCATGTCAGATCCAGCGTCACGCGTATCCCTCTGGAATTTTCCGTTCCCGATGGACGGGACAGCCTCACGTCAACGTGAAAGCCGCCCTTATCCAGCGTCCCCGGCGCGTGGTGGTCGTAAAGGACCCGGGGCAGGGGGCAGGGCTTGAGTGAGCCGTGCCGATCCCGCTCTTGAAAGTTAAAGGCAGGAATCGGCAGCGGGGCGCCGTAAAGGTAGCGAGGCTCCGGGACCGGGGTGCTGTCACGGATGGCCGAAGCGATATCGGGGACGTTGAAATCGGCCTCCCGAATCCACCGTTCGCAGGTTTTTCGGATCGTGTGCGTCCCGTTCCGGATAAAGAAGTGCCGGGCCAGGGATTCCGATACCACGAGCCCGTCCTCGTAGGTGTAGCCCTCGAACGGCATGACCAGGGTCAGAGCGTTCAGTCCAATGGGGGGGCTGAGACGCCCGTTCGAGTCCAGAGAGCCTTTGAGGGCGGGAATGAAACGCGCGCGCTGTCCCTCCAGGTATCCGGGGACGATGGGAGGCTCCGCACCCTCGATTTCGATCTCGGCCTGTTTCATGTTCTTGCCGCCCATCATCAGACGGGGACCGTCCGTGTGAAGGGGGTAGGGGATCATTCCAACGGCGATGGAAAAGAGGTAATCGTCATTTGGCTTGATCGAACCGTCGTTTTTCACCTCGGCCCCTGCGGCCAGTTGAAGGTCCAGTCCCGTGCGCTTGGACTCAGGGGTCTGGAAGGGACAGAGCCGTCCTCGGTGGCTCTCGTGCGGCAGGCGCAGCCTTCCGTGGCTTTCGACGCCCCAGAGCCCGATGCAGACCTGGCGCTGCCCTTCGAGCCTCAGCAACGGGTTTTCCCGATGGGGGGACCCGATTTTCGTCAGCAGGCGATGGCGTTTCCGGGAGCTGACCCAAAGCGCGTTGAGTCCGGCCTCCAGGCGGACGAATGCCTTCAGGTTGACCTTATCAGCCTCCACGGAGTGGGCAAACTGCCCCCAAAGCCGTTCTGCGTCATGCCACCAGAGCTGGGAAACCCTCCCTTCATCCAGATCTGGAGCAAGTTTTAGCCGTGAGCGATCCGTTTGGTAAGCGCTGGGAGAATTTTCCTCGCCCTCCCCGCCCTCCGTCCTGGAAAAGCCTTTCAGCGTGAAGATATGGGCCGAAGCCCATTTCGTGTCCGTTGCGCCGTCTGTGAGGTCAACAAACACGTGGGGTTCGGAGGGAAGCAGCCAGTGCAGGGTCAGAGAGCCGTCCTCGCCGAACTCGGCGGCCAGTTTCCGGAGCCTCTGGCCCTTTAAGGTCAGGCACAGCATCCGGAATTCCTGAGGCCGCTCCAACGCCCTTTCCTCAACGGCAACGGAGATGCCGCAGGGCAGAAAATCCCCGAGAGACCGTTCGAGGGAGCGGCTCAGGGAAGCCCATTCCGGGACCTTCAGTCTCCGCCCCTCAGTCATGGGATCCCTCCGTTGAGGTCCTGGCCTTGAGGATCAGGTGCTCCTCCAGGACGGATTTCGCCTTTTTATATTCGCCCTCGATGTCTTGTTCGATCGACTCCATGATTTTTGCAGTGTTTTCGTTGCACATTGTGGCATCGACAGGATACAGCCGAACGCTCACCTCTTTATCCGAATCCCGGACCGGAAGGACGAAGCCGACGCTCTGGTGCTTGTAGAAGTGCAGGAACTGCTCCCACTTGAAGGCGACGCGGTTGGCCAGGGACAGCCCGGCGAAGGACAATGCCTCCTCGGTCTGAATTTTCCCCCAGTCCCCTTTGGCCCGATCCTCCGCAGACGGGTGCTTCTGACGGAGGGCATCGAGGGCTTGGAACACCCCAAGGTAGATGGCCCTGCAGGACGTTTTGATAACCTCGTCCTCGTCAACGAAGGTCCCCTCGAGCACCTGTTTCACGTCCAGCCTGCTCGTGGCCTGTTTCAGGTCTGAAAAAGGCTGTGCGATCTGCTGCGGTAGGGCGAAGGCCTCGAGCTGGGCGCTGAGAAACTTTGCCTCGTCCTGCGTCCGGTCGAGCCGCGCCCTCAGGTACTCCCTGCTGATGACGCGGTCGGACTGGACGTCGCAGCCGTCGATGACTCGCAGCAGCGCGGTCGCCTTCAGGATGCCGTCCGCCGTGAAGGGAAGGTCCACGTTTCCGAGGGCCTCCTCGAAACGGACCTTGAGAGGGCGGAGGGTTTCCTTGAATTTTTCCTCGCCGTAGAGGAGTTTCCCGACGGAACCGATGAGTTCGGAGGGCTTCCCGTCGCCGTCCATGAGCGCCGTGTAGCCCCTGTGGTGCTCCGATAGAAAGGGCACGCAGAGTTTGAGAAAGCGGAAGGGGTCGCAGTCGTGTTCCTCCCCGAAAAATCTTTCGGGATACTGGCGGAGAAGCTCACCCGTCAGGAGGTGATGGACCTCGCGCACCGCGGAGGGAAAGAGCCCCAGGGGAAACGGGGTGCACCGCCCCGGCGTGGGTCTGACGGGGAAGGAGAGCGCGGTGTGCCCGATATCGTGGAGGTAGATGCTGGCGATCAGCAGGGCCAGCAGCTCCGGTTTTTCGGGGTCCTCCCCCAGGCTCAGCAGCGCTTCCATCTGGGGCCCGGCGCAGCGGAAGAGGTTCGAGGCGAACTCCATCAGGCGCTTGGAGTGGCGGCGGCTGTGCTCCACCGTCTCGGGGATCTGATCCCCCATCCACAGCTCGGCCCAGTTCTCGGCAAGGAGCCTTTCCAGGTGCTGAGCCAGACGGCGCCCCCTGTCTCCAGCGTTCCGCAGGCGGTCGAACAGGGCCGCCCCCGTGCCGCAGGGCTGACGGCGCCCCCTTTCGTAGCTCTTGATGAGCATGGGGGCGAGGGGGCGCGTGTCGGAGACCCACTGGGGGACCCCCAGGTTCGATTCCAAGTCTTCCCCGGTCTGGCCCTTTCGTGAACCGATGGCCTTGAGCAGGCTGATTTCCTCATCCAGCGTCCCGATCGCATAGCCCAGGGGGATGTGCATGAGTTCGAACGCCTGAGGGCCATTCTCAAAAGTGTACAGGCAGGGTATGGAGTGAAGTTGCGCGTACATCACCGCGAAGGCGACGATGGACTTGTAGCCCCCGGAGGTGCAGAAGACCGGCTGTTCCGGTCCCTTCTGGTCCACTTGGCGGTCGAATTCCTCAAAGAGCACGGCGACGGAGCGGAGAAATTTTTCGCGGTCTGCGACCTCGATCTTGGTGGGGAGGATGTCCTCCAGGCCGCATTGTATCCTTGTGGGGAAGAGATGTTGGGCCGCGTTGAGGTAGATGCGGGCGGCGTGGGCCGTCAGCCTGGACGGGACGTCCTCCGAGGGGAGCAGCACGACGTGCAGGGTCTCAATCTGTTCCCGGTTGTCCTTGAGCCAGTGGACGAGCGTCTGGATCTCGGCCGTGGGGAATGTGAATTCGTCGAAAGTCTGAGGCAGGGCCTGGGAGTCCAGAAGTTCGATGGCCTTGAGCCGGCGGGGATTTCCCATAGCCCCCGTCCGCATTAGCTCGCACAGTGGAGAATCCAGGCCCCCTTCCGATTCCTGCAGCAGTTTTTCATTGTTCTTATTATCCCACAACAGGTTTTTGCCGTCGTTACAGCGATAGTTGAATGAGGTTCCGACGGTACAGATCATCCGCACGTGCTTTTTGTCCACGGTCCTCGCCCCCATGTTCGATTCGTATCCAAGCTGGCATATCATCTTCTCGTTATTGTACTATACTTGGGTGTACACGGCAGGGTATTCCTGATTTTTCACTGATATATCGTCTATATGAATAGGCTTTAGCGAATGGGGTCCATGAGGACGGATTTTAAGGAAGGATGGTGTGAGTTGGATGAAGACAGAACCAGCGGGCCTTAAGGGGGACGGGTCGATGAGGGCGTTGACGGTGACCACCTGCGGAACCAGTCTCCTGACGAATGGAGCGGACCGGGAGGATATTCCTTTCCTTCGGAGCAACGCCAACAAGCGGGAGGAGGAGTACAGCGCGGAGGACAGGGGCAGACTGCTGGCGTTGGTGGAGGAAAGGCGAGGGCACCTTTTGTCCGCGAGGGATGAGGCGGAGATCCGCAGGCTCTCGGCGGAATTGAACGGCTTTATCGGGTGCTATCGCAGGGCCGGAGGTTTGGCGGACGCGGCCGGCGATATGCATTTCCTGATCTGCACCGATACCTTCCAGGGGCGCCTCACCGCAGGTTTGTTGAGCGACTGGGGGGAAAAACGGGGCATCAAGATGACCGTCCAGCCGATCGAGGACCTGAACACCCGCGACATGAGCGCTTTCAGGCTTGGGATCAACAATCTGGTGGAGTGGTGCAGCGCGGTGCTGCCAGGATACCGCCAAGCGTCGTGGCGTATTCTGTTCAACCTCGTTGGGGGCTTCAAGTCGCTTCAGGGCTACATGCAGGCCCTGGGGATGTTCTACGCGGACGAGACCCTCTATATTTTCGAGGCCGGGGGGGAGCTTCTGAGCATCCCAAGGCTGCCTGTAAACTTTGACGAGAGCGCCAGGCGGTCGGTTGTGGACAACTTCTCCGTCGCCCGGCGCCTGACGTGGCAGTCCCTTCCCATGGAACAGTGCTCCGGGCTGCCCGAGACGATGCTGGATATCGTTGACGGCGAGTGCACCTTCTCCGCCTGGGGGAAATTGATGTTCGATCAGGTTTCGGCGAAACTGTACGGCGAGAGGCTGCTTCCTCCGCTGTCGGACCGAATCCGTTTCAGCAGCGCAACGGAGAGCGAGGCCGGCAAGCTGGACCCCGACAAAAAGGTCCTCTTGAACCGGGCTATCGACAACCTGTCCCGTTTCCTTGAGAACGGGACCAACCTGAGCAGCTTCGACTTCAGAGCGCTGAAAGGAGATCCAAAGGAGGACTCCACGCACGAGTTCAACCTCTGGTCAACGCAGAATGCCTGGCGGGGCTTCTGCCACTACGCCTGCGAGGAGGGCAAAAAGGTCATCGTGGTGGACTCCATCGACGCAGGGATCGGGCATTAAGGTATGGCGGTCAGGAAGGGGGATCGCCCGGAGCACGGTCCCCCCTTTGGCGCTTTTAATTTCGACGCGTGCCGTGCTTCGTCGGGGGCGGCAGGGAAGGATGGCTTGTATTCCAGGAATGGAACGAGGAGGGAAAAGCTCTCATGGTTATGAGAAATCAGGAAAACCTCAGGAGGCTTGAAAACGGCGACGTCATCAGAGTGTACAGGAAGTCCTTTCACTACGATCACTATGGAATCTACGTGGCGATGGACAACAGCGTCATTCACTACACGACCCCCAAAAAGGAAGGGGACGGTAATGATTCCGGTATTTGCGGGGATAGTTGCGGGATAGTCCGCGAAACCAGCCTGGATGAATTCCTGGACGGCGCCGAAAGTTTTGAGGTCTGCCGCTACCCCGAAGAGGGGTCGTGGCGCCCTCTGTGGTGGGCACGGGAAACCTTCGAGGTAAGGCGCGACGAAGTAAAGAAAAACAGGCCGCCCTTCTGTGAAATGGCTCAGAACTCTCCGGGGGGCCAGGCAGTGCAAAACGCGAAGAGTCTCCTGGGAGAGAATAAATACAACCTGGTGTGGAACAATTGCGAGCACTTTGCCGTTTTCTGCCGGTATAACTATCGTGCTTCCGGCCAGGTGCAGGGCTGGGTGGGGGCAGCGGCGGTATTCATTGCCATTGTTGTTGCCATTCCTCTGGCCCTCTTGGAGCTCGGAAAAGCGAGAAATGAGGACTCAGACAGCTGAAGTCTCCGATCCCGCTCCTGAATGAGCGGTCGAGGGTACACAGGGGAGGGGGCGGGCTTCCTTCGTCGGGTATTGTAAGGGGATCGCCAGAAGCACGATCCCCTTTGAATACTTTGATTTTGAAGTGTGCGGCGCTTCCCCTTTAACGCCCTCTCCTGTGTCCTCAGAGGAGGAAGCCGGGGTCGCGGTCTATGGGATGACTTCCGTCGATGTGGATTTTCCCTGAGTTCCGGAAATCCTTCTCGTCGGAGAAAAACCTGATTTCTGCCGTAACGTTTTCAACGGTCAGCCTGTTCCCTTCCTGGTGCGTTGAGACGCTCTCGACGGTATCCCCGTTCTCCTTGGTCAGCAGCGCCCGGTTGAAGCAGAGCTCCGTGGCGGACTTCTGCCGGAAGAACATCTTCAGCGACCGGTAGGGGGTCCCTTCGGCATTTTTCAGGAGGATGCGTGCAAAGACCTGGGGCCTGTCGATGATGTCGGCGTTCCCCTTGCCCGCGAAGTTGATGCCCAGGTAAAGGCCCTTGCCCTCGGAGGTAAAATTGGTCTCCTCGACATAGGTGGGCAGCTCCTCTTCGGGGTTGATGTTTCCGTAATCCGCCTCGACCAAAAGGTTGAAATCGTTGCGGAAGCGCGGGAGCCAGCGGTCGCCGTCGTCCGTCGCCAGGATGCCGATGCAGCGGCTGCGCCGCATGGTGTCCAGAGGATTGCAGCGGATGTAGTTGCCCTGGAAGGTGATGGACTTTCGGGCGTTCTCCAAAAGGCCCTCTGCGACAACCGTTTTTGCCTCCATCTCCATCCGCATGTTCTTTTGAAGGTCCTGCTCCCCGGCCGGGGTCTCCAAATAGCCTTTGGCGGAGTCCTCAGGGCGGTCGTCAAAGGAGTATTCCAGAGGCCAGATGAAGTCGTTTTTAACGGGAGCTTTTTCCCTGGGGATGCTCTCCTCCAGGAGCTCCCTCAGGCCCAGAAGGGCGCTGGACCTTCCGGAGACCAAAATGAGGTCGAGTTCGGGCTTGGCCCGGCTCCAGGCGGCGATTCGCTCGAACACGGGGCGGAAAACTTTTTTGACGATGTCCTTCAGCTGATCCTGGGTCAGGAGGGACTCGCTGTCGCCTGGGGCCTTCAGCGGAGTTCCTGACAGTAAAGGAGTCCAGTCTATGGAAAAGCTGGGGTTTTCCCCCAGATGCCTTTTTGCCGCTTCCGCGATGTCGAAGAACTCCGATATCTTGGAACGCCTGTAACGGGATAGGATCTGTTTTTGATCCCCATCCAGGAAGGTCTCGTCGATTCGGGGATCGTTGAGGTTCGTCCTCAGCCAGTGGCTGGCCTGCTCCTGCGACATGCCGCTGTTGACGTTATGCTCGCGGATGCGGTCCTTCAGTATCTCTGCGATGCGCCGTGTGATCTCGAGTCCGCCCTGATCGAGGGCAAAGTACAGCTGGATGTCGGACTCCACGATGGGGCCCATCTTCGTCTCGTGTTTCAGCGTCAGCCAGACGATGTCCGTTGTGCCCGCTCCGAAGTCGAGAGCCAGCACGTTGCGCTCCATCCTGTCGCCCTCGTCGTTTTCGGTGCGGTAGGGTCCCATCAGGCTCAGGATATCTACAGGCGGCATTTTGTTGAAACGTCTTGCCAAAAATCCCACGAACGCGGCGGAGGCCTCATCCAGCGCGTACCGGCTTTGCAGGATGGCCTCCGGCCTCCAGTTGGCGACGTAGTTTCTCAGGGCGCTGCGAGCCAGGGCCTTCTTAAGACACTCTTCATATTTTTTGACCTGATGCTTCAGCCAGACCACGGGATAAGACCAGCTGAGGCTTTTTAGGGGCCCCCTGAAGCCCTTTCCACACCCATCCAGGATGGAAAGGCGGTGGGCCGTCATCTCAAAAAGAGCAAAGAGGTAGTTCTCGATGTCCTCGTCCGACTGCGGATCGTCGTTGAGTCCCAGCGACTTCTTCGGCGAAAAGACAAAGGTGTGCAGCACCCTTTCGGAAGCCGTGTGCCGGCTGGCCTCCAGGATCAAGAGTGCCTCGTCGCCAATCACGATTTTGTCTTGCCCCTCATAGCCCCTGACCTTGCAGAAGAGAGAGGGAATCCAGGGGGTTCCCCTGCGAGGCAGAGGGAAGCGGTTGCGCAGCATGTCGGGCGGAAGATTCAGGGACCTCTTCTCCGTGCTGTCGTTCCCCTCCTCCCAACGGATCACTTCCCAGGAGGCTTCCCGTTCGCTCTTCATGTTCGAGAGGTCCGGAACGAGCGTTTCATGCTCCCAGGGGCACAGATCCCTCAGAAAAAGGTCCTGCGACTCGTCGGGATTGCCGTCGTAGTTGACGATGGACAGGATGCTAGCAGAGGTCCCGAAGTCGAGAGCCATCAAAAACCCGTCCTCCTGGCGGACGTCCGTTTCGGAGATGTGGAAGGCAATCTGTGGTGGTCTGAAGTGCCACTCCCTGGACCTGAGAAGCCCCCCCAGGTTGGAAAACGAGTCCACCGGTTTGGCGGAGGGTTCCCAACCGGGATGGTGGGGCAGGAATGCCAGGCGGGGCAGGGAGAGCAGAAGGACTTTTTGCCCTTTGTAGAATTGCCCTATTTCTTTGATGAAAGCCGTGTTTTCGGAAGACACGGACTGCGGAGAGAGCAGGAGGGGGCAGTCGTTGGTTTCGGGCCTCCACTCCAGAAAGAGGGTGCACTCTTTCGCGTCCGAAAGGGCATAGCCCAGCCTGAGGGGAAGATCGTCAGCCGGAACCTGAGAATACTCAAGACATTGCCCTTCCCTGTCGATCGAAAGTTCGTAAAGGCATTTTTCCCACAGTTCCTTCGGCAAGATGGAGGCGAGGGGCAACGGCGTCCCGGAGCGCCGCCAGCAATCCGGGCCGGGGGCCCCATTCAGGACGTACGCAAAGACGTTTTTTGACCTTTGAGACGTCTCAAAAAAACCCTGGGCCGTCTTGGACTTTCTTTCGGAGGACGTGCAGCACTCGCAGCGAAGGGCAAACCGTTTTGGGGAGCGTCCCTGGACGGAAACAAAAGGCAGGCTCATGATTGAACATCCTCCTTGACAAACGAAGTCGTGTTCTCGAATAACGTGACCACAGGATCGTCTTGCAGGCTTTTGAGGCAGGCGGCGCATTCCGAACGGGCTTGCTCGAACAGGCTTGAAACCTCCGGCCTCTCCTCCGCCAGGTGGCTTTCGTAAATCTCCCTGAGCAGCTCCATCTCGTCGGGATCGGCCTCAAAATAATTCTGGGCCAGATGCGACCGGGTCGCATTGTCGATGTCCCTCAAAAACTCGACGATCCCAGGGAGCCTTTCCAGGGCTGCCGCCATGAGTATGGTCATTTCGCCCCTGTTTTCCTCAAAGGCCCCTTTTTTGGCGTTGAACAGCCCGGCGATGGCAGGGGTGTGCAGCAGGCATTGTCTGAGCGTGGCGGACAAGGCCTGTCTGTCTTCCTCATTGATGTTTCGAGTCCATAATTCATTCTGCAGCGTGTCCGATACGACGGCGTTGAGGACGTCCTGCTCGCTGCATGCCGGCCTTGAACGTCCCCGAAGCTCAACCTGATTGTTTTGGCTTGCCTGCTCCAGAAGACGCCGGCAGTTCTGCCCGAAATGCATTTTCTGGTCGTAGCGTCCTGTTCCAAGGATCTTGCGGACCAGTTCGGATGCCCGCGCGATCTCCTCTTCGGCTTGAAAATTGGCGCGCGAGAGGGAGAATCCGGCGAGGAAGTTTTTGTAAGAGGCCAGGATGTCCTCCAGAAGTTTTTCCCGTTCCCTGGCATGGGCGATGGCGACGGGGCCGCGTGAGGCATAGTTGACGATGCTTTCGGTCAACAGCTCCAGGCCTTTGTCGGAAGGATCGAGAAAAGCACACAGGGAACGGACGAGCCACCTTTTGAAGGGGGAGAGATCGACCTGTCTGTTTTCGTACGCGATGTCGTCGCACTCCCGGACCAGAGACAGGACGCACCTTTCGGCGTCCGAAAGGTCGTTTTGTGGGGCGCCGTCGAGAACCCCGCACAGGCGTTCGGACATCTCGGCTCCGGACCCGCTGGGGACGCTTTGCGTGAGCCTGTTCAGGAAATCGTAATCCCTGTCGTAAAAAAAGATGGGGGGCCAGGTGGTGATGTCGTCCTTCTGCACAATGGGGGGCGTCCCGTCGGGTGCCGTGGCGAAGAGGGGCATCAGGATGTTCTTGTACAGCATCCGTCCAAAGCTGTTGTTCTGTGCCGCGATGTCCTCCTCGTCCTCTTCCTCGTCAAGCGCTCTCATGGCATTTTTAAAGAGCTCCGTCGCATGGGTCAGGAGCACGAAGAGCCGGCCTTCCGATTCCGACCGGCATCGCCGGGCCCAAGGGTACATGACGTCCTCCTGAAACTGACCGCCGATGTTGATGGAGCTGGGCTGCGAGGAGGCGGTGAGCAGCAGCATGTCCAGCTCGTTGACGGCGACCTGAAAGACCTTGGTGTTCTTGACCTTCTTCCAGTCGCCAAAGTCGCCTTGCTTGGTGGAGTCCGCGCCGGGGGAGTCGACGATATCCACCTCGGCGAGCACCGATCCAGCCCTGCCGCAATCCTCGGAACGGACGTCCATCGGAATGCAGATCTCTCTCGCATGCCACTGAATGTCCTCAAAACGAACGGCGCCCCTCCCCGTCTCGTCCAGGACGAAGATACCGTCCACCTCCTGAAGAGAGCGCGTTTCGTCTCCTCCTTTGTCCTCTGCTTTGTCTTTTCTATTGCCGTAGACGGGGAAGCGGGCCAGGCAAAAGACGCGGTCCTGATCGTCCCGCCTGACCTTGAAAAAATCTCTGTCGGGACGCGGTGGCCTTGGGGAGTCCTCTTGCAGGTCGCCGCTCATGCAATTTTTGTCGAGGAGGGAGACCTCGATGGAGTTTGAGGTGTCGTCATCCCGTTTGGAGGTGATCCTCACCAGGCAGGCGGTCGTGTCCTCGGTGCCGTAGGGAAGGGCCTTGAGAGGGACCCCTTTTTGTTTTTGGTTTTACCGAGCCAGGAATTAAGAAGGGTTGTCTTGCCGGCTCCCCGTCTTCCCATGACGCAGAGGCTGGGGCGAAGAAGCACGCAGCGCTCAAAATCGGACAACTCCCTGTTCATCCTCTCGATCCGGGCACCCCAGGTTTTTTGATGACAGCGTTCGAGGGCCTGGTTTTGTGCGACGGCTCTCAGCATCACGGTGTTGATCTCCCCGATGTGTGCGCGAATGGCTTTACCCGTCTCGGTCAGGGCTGCGATGAAGTTCTCCCTGTGTTCAATCGGGTGCTGTCTCTCGTCCGTTTTTTTGACCTCGTCCATGTGGATTTGCCTCCGTTCCCGCTCAATGTCGATGGAGCGTAACAGTTCCTCCGAACGCTCCGCCGTGTTCTTGTTCTCGAGAGATCTCTTTCATCATCACGTTCCTTATTTTATCGTATAACACTCCGCTGTGCACCTGGCCCCCGATAAGACTCATGACTCGTGTGGTGTGATGGCGCAAAGTATGCCGGAGGAGATGAACGTCTTTGGCTTTGGAAACGGTGTTTTTCACCGGTCCCTTCTTTGGCGTTTGTTCTGCCATCCTTGGTGTGTTCGATACATGGGGTGCAGGGCTTTGTGCTGCACCCCGCAGAGGGGATGGGGTGAAAAAACGGCAGGGACAATGCGGCATGGCTTCTGAGTGGCATGAAAAAGCATCGAAAAAACGATTTTTTGAGAGGCCGGGGAGGGGGTGAAAAAAAGAGGGCTTAAAGAAGCTTGCTCAACGTATTTTTTCGTGATACACTCAGCACGTCGGAAACCTCGGAAGGGGATTGAAACCCGGGTGGTCAAACGGCACACCATCCCACTGGCAGCTCAGCACGTCGGAAACCTCGGAAGGGGATTGAAACCATACTGACCGGCCTCCTCGTCCATTCGCGAAATGCTCAGCACGTCGGAAACCTCGGAAGGGGATTGAAACTTACCCAGCTTTCCGGTTGGAAGAACTGGGTATCTCAGCACGTCGGAAACCTCGGAAGGGGATTGAAACGCTAAAATGGCTATGGAGTATCATCTTAATAGTACTCAGCACGTCGGAAACCTCGGAAGGGGATTGAAACGAATTCCATAGTAATTAATCGCCTGCAGGCAACTTCTCAGCACGTCGGAAACCTCGGAAGGGGATTGAAACACAATCAACCAGCTATATGATCCTTCCCCCGTTCTCAGCACGTCGGAAACCTCGGAAGGGGATTGAAACAGTAGTGAAAGGCCTCTTGGGCCTGCTCGAGAGCTCAGCACGTCGGAAACCTCGGAAGGGGATTGAAACATCGCTAGATTCAGTTACTGCCTCCAACTGTTACCTCAGCACGTCGGAAACCTCGGAAGGGGATTGAAACAATTCCTCGACCTGATCTTTCGGGATTAGGCCCCTCAGCACGTCGGAAACCTCGGAAGGGGATTGAAACGATCCACTGAACCACTCGATGAGTTTGATGAGCTCAGCACGTCGGAAACCTCGGAAGGGGATTGAAACCTTTGACTGTGGCTCATAGTAGATCCTAAGAGCCCTCAGCACGTCGGAAACCTCGGAAGGGGATTGAAACTCAACCCGTCCAGTAGCACTCGTATGATCAAAACTCAGCACGTCGGAAACCTCGGAAGGGGATTGAAACTAGCACGGTGAAGTTTCGTTTTCAATAAAGTAAACTCAGCACGTCGGAAACCTCGGAAGGGGATTGAAACAAGATGAAGACGCTGATGCCTCTTGAGTAAAATCTCAGCACGTCGGAAACCTCGGAAGGGGATTGAAACCTGCCTGTCCTGATAGGGACGATCTTCTTCAAAAACTCAGCACGTCGGAAACCTCGGAAGGGGATTGAAACTCTTCGTGGATTCTGAGGGAGAGCCGATCGAAAACTCAGCACGTCGGAAACCTCGGAAGGGGATTGAAACAGTAGGGTATCGCCAGCAAATTCCCAGACGATACCCCTCAGCACGTCGGAAACCTCGGAAGGGGATTGAAACCTGTGACGCGGATAAAGGCGCCACGCCGGTTCATCTCAGCACGTCGGAAACCTCGGAAGGGGATTGAAACGGCTAGGTCCGAGATTAGTCCAGTAATACTCCCACTCAGCACGTCGGAAACCTCGGAAGGGGATTGAAACTCCCTATTCGGGCAGGCGCTCTTCACGAGCTGACTCAGCACGTCGGAAACCTCGGAAGGGGATTGAAACTCGGATGGGGCGTCATGTTAATGACGCTCATTGCTCTCAGCACGTCGGAAACCTCGGAAGGGGATTGAAACCAGGAGGCCAAAAGCTTCGTACTTCCTGCATGGCCTCAGCACGTCGGAAACCTCGGAAGGGGATTGAAACTGTTTATGGAAGTAAGAGCTCTTCCGTTAACATCTCAGCACGTCGGAAACCTCGGAAGGGGATTGAAACGTCACGTACCTCATTCAACTTGTAATTGACGAGGCCCTCAGCACGTCGGAAACCTCGGAAGGGGATTGAAACCCATCAACTTCTTCACAAGAAGCGCGCCCACCTCAGCACGTCGGAAACCTCGGAAGGGGATTGAAACACGGGCTTGAGCGTGACTTCATTGCCACGCCCCTCAGCACGTCGGAAACCTCGGAAGGGGATTGAAACCTTGGTGCCGGTGTCGCCGGCACCGTGGTCCTTCTCAGCACGTCGGAAACCTCGGAAGGGGATTGAAACTCCCGGGTTATTATTCATAACCCGGGCAGCCGCCTCAGCACGTCGGAAACCTCGGAAGGGGATTGAAACACCTCCGCCGGGACAAGGAGATCGGCCCCATACTCTCAGCACGTCGGAAACCTCGGAAGGGGATTGAAACACTGCCCCAGGGACTGGCAGTAGAGAATTTTGCCTCAGCACGTCGGAAACCTCGGAAGGGGATTGAAACCCCCTCGGAATCCGAGGGGGAGGTTTCCTCCGTTCTCAGCACGTCGGAAACCTCGGAAGGGGATTGAAACAGATAGTTGTTTCGGCCTATCTCCAGTAGGCGTCTCAGCACGTCGGAAACCTCGGAAGGGGATTGAAACCCTTTTCAGAATCGTCACGTACCTCGTTCAACTTCTCAGCACGTCGGAAACCTCGGAAGGGGATTGAAACAAACTATATCTTCTTGCACATCTCCATCAATCGCTCAGCACGTCGGAAACCTCGGAAGGGGATTGAAACCCCGCTCTCCCTTTTTCTTAGGATAGTCATAAAATCTCAGCACGTCGGAAACCTCGGAAGGGGATTGAAACGCTATTCGCCAAGAGAGCGGCACCCGATGATGGCTCAGCACGTCGGAAACCTCGGAAGGGGATTGAAACCTGTTGAAAACTAAACTTCATCATCCTCTTCACCTCAGCACGTCGGAAACCTCGGAAGGGGATTGAAACTCAGGAGAAAGTCTACCCCAAAAGATCTTCTCGCTCAGCACGTCGGAAACCTCGGAAGGGGATTGAAACGAAGGTATACTTCTCTCTTCCTGTTGTACCTTTCTCAGCACGTCGGAAACCTCGGAAGGGGATTGAAACACCCCGACTGCTGGGTCATTACGATCTTCCTCCCTCAGCACGTCGGAAACCTCGGAAGGGGATTGAAACCCAAGCTCTTTCCACGTAATCATTTCCTGATTCTCTCAGTACGTCGGAAACCTCGGAAGGGGATTGAAACAGGGAACATCACCGCAGCAATACCGTACTTATTGCCTCAGTACGTCGGAAACCTCGGAAGGGGATTGAAACAGGGAACATCACCGCAGCAATACCGTACTTATTGCCTCAGTACGTCGGAAACCTCGGAAGGGGATTGAAACACGGTCTGGTCGGTCGCCTTCGCGCTGGTAATGTCTCAGTACGTCGGAAACCTCGGAAGGGGATTGAAACATCTGGGCGCTTCCTACGATGTTTTGTAGGAAGATCTCAGTACGTCGGAAACCTCGGAAGGGGATTGAAACGTCGATAGAGGAGTAAATCTTATTTCATTTAGAGCTCAGCACGTCGGAAACCTCGGAAGGGGATTGAAACGCAACTAGTGCCGCAACCCTTTTTGTCCGTGTTCTCAGTGTCAGTGCGTCCAGTGACGCGCCCTGGGTGCGAGAGGGCTGGTTTGCTATAATGAGACCAGGAGCTGAAGGGATGGGGGGATGGTGCGGATGCTGGTCAACACGCCCTACGACGACGTGTTCCGAACGCTTCTGAACGATTGTTCGAGCCTCATTATTCCTATAGTAAACGAAATCTTTCACGAGTCGTACTCCGGGGACGAGGCGGTGGAGTTCTACTCGAACGAGCACTTTATCAACGGTCAGGATGGCAAAGAGCGTGAGCGCATCACGGACTCGTGCTTCGGGATACGGGGCAGGTCGCTGAAGAAGTACCACATCGAGTGCCAGAGCACGTCGGACGACACGATGTTGGTCCGGATGTTCGAGTACGACGCGCAGATCGCGCTGGATGCGGGCGAGGTCAACGATGGTGTGTTGACGGTGCGTTTCCCCGCGTCTGCGATCCTGTACCTTCGGTGCCGCGCGACCACGCCGGACGTGCTGACGGTCCGCATCGAGCTGCCCGGCGGAAGGTCTGCGGCCTACGATATCCCGGCGATGAAGGCCCAGCGGTACACACCGGAGGAGATATTCTCCAAGGGGCTGTTGTTTCTCATCCCCTTCCGCATTTTTGCGCATGAGGGGCGATTTGGGAGGTACGAGAGGGACGAGGGGCTGTTGCGGGACTTTCTGTCGGAGTACGCGGGGATACGGGATCGGCTTGAAGGGCTGGCGGAGAGTGGGCAGTTGACGGAGTACGTGAAGCGGACGCTTGAGGAGATGTCGGGCAAGGTGTTGGAGCACATAGCCCGCGGACACGAAAAGGTGAGGGAAGGAGTGAAGTCCATCATGGGAGGCAGGGTGTTGGAGTACGAGGCGAAGACGATCCTGAGGGAGGGCATCGCTCTGGGCGAGGCCAGAGGGCTGGCCAGGGGCGAAGCGAAGGGTATCGCCTCGACGGCGCGGCGGATGTTGATGCGGGGTGTCCCGCTGGAGCAGGTCGTTGACTTCACCGGGCTGTCCCTCGGCGAGGTTGAGGCGCTGAGAGGCGAGTCCGGAAACTGAAGCACCGACTTCAGAGGACAACCCCTCCGGTCCTTCGGACCACCTCCCCTTTCAGGAGAGGCTTTTGGCCCCCTGCAAGGGGGCTGTCCCGCAGGGACTGGGGGGTGTCGGGGAGGCAAACTTACGCAGTAGGTTTCACTGAAAACATTGGTCTGACATCTCCCGCCAACGCCGAAAGACGACAATAAATTGTCCTCTTTCGGCACAGCCGACCGACCGGTCGCCGC
>NC_021038.1:2079945-2089048 GCF_000210715.1 Fretibacterium fastidiosum | reverse complement strand
TCCGCCCCTGCGGACTACCCCTCCTTTCAGGGGAGGCAAAGCAGCGGAAAAATTCAATGCTTACATTCTCCATTCACTAAAAGAAAATCTATTAAGTATGAAGAGCAGTGAAAACGAGATTTTCGGCCAGCGCCGGAAGAGCTCACTCTATCTGTCTGTGGGGAGGTCGCCATGAAAAAGAAAAATGAAAAATATAAGATGTTCCCGATTGGTGGGGGGGATGAGATTGGAGCCAGTTGCTATGCCGTTCAGATGGGTGGGGAGCGGGTTCTTTTAGACGCCGGCATCCGTTTTGGAGCTCCTTTCGGTTCCTTCCCCAGTCTGCTGGCGTTCCTGAAAAAATGGGATATGGACGGACTCTGGGAGCTCTCAGCCGTAATCATCAGCCATGCCCATTTAGATCACATGGGAGCGTTGCCGACCCTTCTTGATGAACTGGGAACGGTGCCGGTCTATTCATCGCCAGCGACCCTGGATTTGATGCGGACATACTATGAAAATTTTGAGCAGCGTTCCCCGGCCTCTTCGGGGCGAAACATCGCTGTCCGCCTGGCGGCTACAGACCGCCTGATTCCCAAACCTTATGGAACTACCATTCAAACGAAGGAGCTTAACATCACTTTATTTCCGGCTGGGCATATCCCTGGAGCCGCCATGACCCTGCTGGAGGACGGCGAGCGGCGTGTCCTTTACACGGGGGACTTTTGTGATTTTGCCCAACATACAGTAGGAGCCGCGGAGTTTCCGCAGACGAAAGTGGATACTTTGATCTGTGAGTGTACCTGTGGATACCGCAATCGAAGCTCCGAGGGCAGGAACAACGTTGGCCTCATGCAGCGTCTGAATGCGCTCCTTGATGAGGGATCACTTGTTGAATGCCGCGTCAGAAGCATTGGACGAGCAGCAGAGCTGGCCGGTGTCCTTCGAGAGTGCGCCAACCGTGGAGAGATGCCGGATGTGGATATCTGGGTTGATCCGGATTGCGAAGCTGAGTGCCGTGTCTGCGAACGCTGGGGAAACCCTGTGTTTAAGGGCCGCGTCAAACTCTCGGATCGTATGCCCGTCAGGGGGATGCGTGGGGTCCGCATTCACGCTAGTCCGGCTTCCTGTGGGGGAAGAAGAGTGGAGGACAGAGAATTGGGTCTTTTCAACCATGCAGGTTGTTCCGGCATCCTCAATTTGATCGCACACGTCAGGCCAACGAAGGTTATCCTCGTCCACGGCAGCCCCTTGACAGGAGGCGTGCGCAATATTGTCGAGGAGGCGCGGGAACGTTTTGGAACGTGTGTCGAGGTGGCTCACAGCAAAAATGGTCAGGAGATGTTTGTCTGAGTGCGGAGGGTTGAAACGATTATGGAAAAGAACGAAATGAAGAGTGCGCCAATGGAACGTCTCGCCTATGTTATCGAGAGAACCATTGCCTCGCGAAAGCGCATGACAAAAGCTTTCCTGCTACAGAGGAGCCAGGATGACCTTGACACTGTCGAACGCCTGCTGGCCTGTTCCGGTAAAACGGAGGAGGAGTTCAAACGAGTGCTCTGTCCCAAAGAGAGAAAATCTCTGAACTCTGTTCGGATTGTTACAAGGAGACTTCGTTTGCAAAATTTTGATGCGTTGAGGCACTGGGCTTCGCGAACTCGTTGGTGTGCACGAAATCTGGCGTTCTGGGTCCGCGATCGTCATATCGACCCTGGGAGATTGGCTCGGCTTACCGCATTGGCCGATGCGAACAGTTTTGAGCAGATCGCCGTGCTGGTGGCGTTCCTTGAGGTTTGTCAGGACTTCCCCTGCCGTACGCTCATGTACGAACTGCTCCGCATTGCCTCTCCTGGAAACCTGAAGGAGCTTGTTCAGTCCTTACTGACAACGCCTCAGGCCCTCGTGGTTCACGAAGAGGACCAAAGTGGTGCTGAGGATATGGCGGAATTGCAGGAGCACGGCGACAAGATCGAGATCCTTACAGGGCAAATCAAAGACCTGAAAAGTGCCCTGGAATGCGCGCAGATTCAAATCTGTTCCTATGAAAAGAGGATGGATAGCCTCCAAAAGAAGCTTGCCGATAACGTTTGGTTCGATGCCTTGTCTCAGATGAATTCCCCCGCCATGGGCATGCTCCTTGACCAGTTTGCCGCGTCGGAGGAAAACCTCCGTAAACTTCGGAGTAAGGGTGTCGAGATACCGAGGGAGATCGAATCAATTCCGGCCTGTATACGCATGTTTATACGTGCGATTGAGGCCTTGGGCGTTGTACCGATTAAGAAACCTGGCGCGATACTGAACATCACCCTAACTGAGTCCGAGTCTTACGAGTACAGTGGTTCCGATTTTGTGGACAGCGCAGAGCGAAAGGTCGTACAGGTTGTGACACCAGGCTGGATTTACGGAGATAGAATCATTTCTCTCCCTCGTGTGGTGGAGCAGCTTGCCTCTTCCCAAAACTGACCGGCAAAAGCATTTCTGCAGCGTTTGTTGCCTGTTGTATCCCATATCTTGTGCGTATCAAGCAGGGAGGAGAAAAACATGACGGTACAGACGAACAATTTTTATCTCGGCATCGACCTTGGCACGACGAATTCCGTGCTTGCATGGGGACGTGTGGACGCCCGAAGCGGACGGGTCATTCCCATGGTTGCCGAGCTTCGATCGATGTCCGCCGGACAGGGGATGGTAAAGCAGGCGCTTTTGCCTTCCTGCGTGTACTATAAGAGAGGGAGTGAACAGCCCATTGTCGGCGGCTATGCGCGAACGATGATCGGACGCCAGAGCAGCCGGGTGATAAAGTCCGTAAAGAGCGCAATGGGGTCCGGAAAAAATACGTGATCGACGAACAGGAACTGAGCCCTTCATGTATATCGGCTGCAATCCTCAGGCAGATTGCATCTGCTTCACAGGAGTTGTTTGGCTTTATCCCGGACGATGTTGTCATCACGGTTCCTGCCTCTTTTGACAGCGATCAACGTTCCGATACGATTGAGGCCGCGCGTCTTGCCGGGTTCAAGGTGACAAACGAGGATGGATCGCCTCGAAACATTCTCATGGATGAACCAAGGGCCGCGCTCTGCGATTTTATCAATCGTCAGGAACGTGGCGAGATTCCCGAAACGCTGATAGACTTTTCCTCGCCACAGAATGTGCTTGTCTTTGACCTTGGAGGCGGTACGCTTGACGTGTCCTTCCACCAAGTTAGACGTTCCGATGGAGGAAACGGAAACGTTGAGGTAAAGGACTATGCCATTTCACGTTATACGCAGCTTGGAGGAGATAATTTCGATCAGCTGCTTCAGGAGTTCTTTATCGAAAAGTTTTCGGACAAGCTGGATATCAGCTGTTTGGACGAATTCACGTCTTGCCTGGTTCGCAATAATTTTCTTGATGAGGCCGAAAGGGCGAAAATTGAGCTCAACGCGATGGTGGAGAATCGGCGTCTTCAGGGACAAAGTGGCACCAGCGGTCTTGTTCATGAAATTCTCCGTCCAAACATCTTTGAAAGCCATCTCTTCGAGTATGATTTGTCGATTGAAGAGTACCGCAGCGTCATCAGGCCCCTCCTGGCCCCTGAGCTGTCGATGGAGTCTCTCGAACGGTTTGACTGCCTGGGAACTCAATCGTACAACATCATCTACCCTATCCTCGACGTCCTCAACAAGGCCCGCATGAAGCTGGGGCATCTGCCTCATGTCGATGCGGTTCTGCTCAACGGTGGCATGTCGAAGCTTTTTGCCGTCCGTGAGCGCTTGGAGGAATTCTTTGGTTTCGCTCCCCTCGAAGTTGGAGACCCCGACAAATCCGTCGCACGCGGTGCCGTTGTTCATCACCATGCCCTGCATAAGGGAGCACGCCCCGTGCGTATTCAGAACGAAAATTTAGGCATAGCCCTCAAGGGAGGACATCTTCTCAACCTTGTCCGGGCCGGCGCTCCTCTGCCGTACAGCACCGGAGTCATCGATATGGCTACGACGGAAGAGCAGGCGATGACGCTCGACCTGCCGTTTTACGTTGGCTCGAGAGACGACATTCAGCCGCCCAACCGCCGCATGGCTACGCGGCGCGTCCGGTTCGACAGACCGCTGCCCAGGGATACTCCCGTTCAAATCCGGGCGACGGTAGACGAGGCCGGTATCGTGAGCCTCGAAGGTTGGGGACGCGATGCGCCTGACGTGCGGTTTTCTGTGCTTGCCGTTTCGGGGGAGATCGAACGCGAACCCGTTTTCCGCATCCAGACCAATCCCTCCGTCAGCCTTCCGAAGTCCTGGCGAAGGCGCCCCAAATTGGGTGTTCGCACCGATAAGATCGTGGATATGCACGCTCTCATCAAACGCTATGAGAAGGTGGGAGCGCGCAACAGCTGTATCGACGCCTGTACCACGAAAAAATTGAAGGAGATTGAGCGCTCGATTGCCGAGGCTGCGAATTGCGACCAGGCTCTTTTACCTCTGATTAGAATTGTCAAATGGAACTCGCGCCTTTCTGTACGCGCCGTTCGCCTGATGGGGCGCATTGTCGGGCACTGTTCCAGGGAGGAGGCCGCCGTCGGTCTTCAGGCGCTTGAGAAGATATGTTCCGTAGGCATGCTCAAAACGCTGTACGGCTGTTCGTGGAACATCGGAAGAGCCCAAGACATCGTGCATGCCGCCATCGTGGCCCTGGGAAAATTGTCTTTGCCTTCTCATGAAAAGCTTTTCCTGGATATGATGCACCATAGACACTTGATCCCGGGGTATTACGTACCGGCCTTGTGTTGTTCTCTGGGGCGCACCGGAAACTCGGAGGAGGCCGTCAGGGCCGTTGCCGATTTTATGGGAGGAAGTGACGGTGAGAGGATCGCCGCCTACTGGGCCCTTGGCCATATCGGCAGCCGCGAGAAGAAAAATCCACTTCCCATCTCGTGCTTCGAGGATGTTCTGCCAAAGATGTTCCGGCATCTGCATGTCGAGCCTCATGGGGACGTGGCACGTAACGGCGTTTACGCTATTGGGGAGATTTGTGACAGGCGCGGTCTGGGTTCTTCCGACCGGATAAGCGAGCATTGGTCCAGTTTTATCACCCCCCTGCTCAATAGCCTGGGAAAGCGCAAATTCCGCGTTGGCGGAAGGGATGTTGCGCGTTGGGTGAAGATTGCGGAGGCCATGCTCCGCGGTTCCGATCTGGATGCCGGACAGAAGGAGCACTTGCTCAAATTGCGTGTAGAAGGATAAATCGGGTGGACCTGTCGAACCGGACGTAAAGGAGGGAAAAACATGCCTGGAATCGTCCATGTCCTGGCCTACGACATTCACGATGATCGCAGGCGTAGGCGTATGGCCAAGCTGATGGAGGGGAGAGCGACCCGTGTTCAGGAAAGCGTTTTCGAGACCTGTCAGACCAAAAAACAGGTTATGGAACTGATTCGGGACAGTCTGCCGTTCCTGAACCCTTCGGAAGGGGATTCCCTGCGCGCATATCGCGTCTGTGCGGACTGTATGCGCCACTTCCAAACGGTCGGAGGAGAGCGGATCGACTGGGAATCGGCTTTGATCCTGCATTGATAGGGGAATCGAAAAGGAGAGGGACAAGATGAGCCTTTACGCCCAATTGTGCTGTCCGGAATTTCTTTTGCAGGCGTGGAAGAGGGTGGAATGCAGGAAGGGTATGGCCGGTACGGATGGACAGACCATTGATGCATTCCGCCGAGACCGGGACCGGAACGTCACGAGGATTTCGGATTCGCTGAAAAACGGGACTTATGCTCCATCCCCCCTCCGGGGTGTGAAAATCTCCAAGAATGGGGGCGGGTTTCGCAGACTCGGTGTCCCCACCGTCAAGGACAGGATCGTTTTCCAGGGGGCGAATCGTCTGCTTGCGGATGTATGGGACCCACTTTTTGCGCCGCTCAGCTTTGCCTACCGGTCCGGGCGCAGCATCGCCGACGCCATCGACGCCGTCATCGAACGCATCCGTAAGGGCAGGGTGTGGTTTGTAAAAGGCGACATCAAGGGGTGTTTTGACGAGCTCAGCTGGGATGTGCTCTCGGCGTGTCTTCATGACTGGCTGCCCGACGAGTCCCTGAGGCGCCTGGTCAATCAAGCCATTCGGGTTCCTGTGGTGGAAGGAGGGCAGATTCGCCCACGTCTTCGCGGGATACCGCAGGGTTCCCCCCTCTCCCCTCTGCTGGCAAACCTGTACCTTCACTCGTTCGATCTTCAGATGCTCCAACAGGGATTTCCGGTCATCCGGTACGCTGACGACTGGCTTCTTCTGGTGGGGAGCGAGCCGGAGGCTCAGGCGGCACTCCAGACCGCGCAGGGGATTCTCTCCGTGCTGAATATCGCGATCAACGAGGAGAAAAGCGGCATTGGCAACCTGCGCTGCGAGTCCGTAGCGTTTTTGGGACATCGCATCGGCGCAGAAAGGATCGATGCCGATTCAAGCGGCTGGAAGCGATTCCTGAACGCCCTGAGGCAGCTCCAGGGGGCAAAAACTCCTTCGGAGCGGATTCAGGCTCGATCGGCGCTGTCGCATATCCGTTCCATGTACAGGAAAAGTGGCGCCATCCCCATGGAAGATGAGTCTATGGAAGAGGGCGAACGATGACACGGACGATTTACCTGACGCAGGATAACGGAGTATTGGGCAGAAATGGCGAGGGGTTTTCCTGGAGGAGGAGCAGGAAGGAGCCGCCGGAAAAGATACCCAATACCAACCTGGGCGATGTGGTCGTGGTGGGGAACGGGAGCATCACGACCCCCGCCCTGCACCTTCTCATGGACAGGAACATCCCGGTTCATTTCGTCAGTTCAGGAGGACGTTACAAGGGAAGCCTGACGTCCGGCATGGGGCACGGGTACGAGCTCCGGCGTGCGCAGTACGATTCCGCGCTGTCGGAAGACCGGAGCCTGGATTTTGCCCGGTCCTTTGTTGTGGGAAAGGTACTCAATCAAAGGCAGACGTTGACTCGATTCATGTACCGCCGGCCCGGAGGGGGAGAGGTTTTTGAAGATGCGGCCAGGGAGCTCGCCATCCTGGCCCGCGAGGCGTCGGGGAGCAGCTGCCTGGAAGCCCTTCGAGGGACTGAGGGAAATGCCGCAAGAATCTATTTTTCTGTTCTCGGCAACGCCCTGATCGCTCCCTGGCGCTTCGATGGAAGGACGCGCCGCCCTCCGCGCGACCCCGTCAACGCCCTGCTCTCGTTCGCCTACACCCTCCTGCTGGGCCGGGTGACGACGGCCGTCGTGACGGTTGGACTGGACCCCTGCGTTGGATGGCTGCACCCTGCATACCGGGGACGTCCCTCGGCATCCCTGGACCTGATGGAGGAGTTCCGTTCTGCGGTTGTCGACAGGCTGGTGATCTCCATCCTCAATCAGGGTTTTCTGTCCGAGAACCACTTCTCCGCCGGAGAAGGGGGCGGGGTGAGGATGGCGCAGAGCGCGAGAGAAAAACTGATGCGCCTGTTCAAGGAACGGCTGCGGACGGAAGTGGTAAACTCCAGCAACAACCACAGCAGCAGCTATGAGAACCACATTTTTGCCCAGGCTCAAAGTCTGGCCCGAAGTATTCGTGATGGAGACAGCTACCTGCCGTTCGTCCTTAAGCTCTGAACCTATTTCTAGCTCCCGAGGCGAAAATATCACCGAAAGAATTTCTATATATTTTGAGAAGGCAATGAAGAATCCTCTGAAGGGCTCGGAGAGCGAAATCGGTGAAGGACGAGATGAGGGAGGAGATGCAGAGATGACGGACAGCCAGAACGCAATGTGCCACGGCATCATTCATGCGGCCGCGACTTCCGCGGCTGCGGTCGGGGGCAGCCTGGCGCAGCTGCCGGGGTCGGATAACCCTCCTCTGGTCGCGCTTCAGGCAACGATGATCGTTGGGCTTGGGAAGGTCTTCGACATGAGGCTGAGCGAGGTGGCCGCCAGGGCGATCTGTGCCACCGTGTTGAGCAGCATGATTGGAAAGTATGCTGCACGGGTCGCTACGCAGGTGCTGGTGGGGTGGATACCGGGGGTTGGAAATGCGGTCAACGCAACTACCGCCGCTGGCATCACAGA
This sequence comes from Fretibacterium fastidiosum, assembly GCF_000210715.1. GTDB lineage: Bacteria > Synergistota > Synergistia > Synergistales > Aminobacteriaceae > Fretibacterium > Fretibacterium fastidiosum. The sequence continues at coordinate 2,081,018 of NC_021038.1, read as the reverse complement.
GGCCATTGGGTGGGCTGTGGTCGAGGAATTTGACAAGGAGGCGCGTTAGATATGGGAAACAGCGTGATCGGTCCGGGGCGTATGAGGGAAACGGACAGGGTGAGGGGCGCAGACTGCGACACTCCGAACGCCCCCGGAGTTTACCGGATTCGGGATAAGGCTACCGGCGAGATCGTTTATATTGGCCAAACCGGGGATGTCCGAACGAGGCTTCAGCAGCACGAGCGATCGGGGCGTTTCGATCCCGAGACTCAGAAGGCGTCCTACGGCATTGCCCGCGATGGGGCGTCGGCTCAGGAGCTCTGCGATACCGAGAAGCTCCATATCGCACGCCACAGGCCGTCGGGCAACAAGACCGCAGGCGGCAATGGAAGGCGGTAGCAAGGAAATAAGAAAAGAAATGAAAGGAGGCAGCCGATATGGCCATCAACGTCACTAAGACCCTTTCCGAGCGCATTCAGGCTCACGAGGCGCCGATCATGAAGCGTAAGTTTCCTCAGTTCGCCTTGTTTCAGGGGGACCCTTCCCTCCCCTTCGCCTCGAATGGGGAGTTGTTCTGGGGAGGAACCCTGACCACGAACTTCGGTTCTTCCTTCAGCGTGGCCGTCGTCTACCCTGCCAGTTACCCGCACGGGCAGACCAAGGTGTTCGTCCGTGAATTGATGGGGGTCAGGACACCCCACAAATATGTTGATGGACACCTTTGCCTCTACTCCAACGATCACGGCGGCGGGGGGGAGGGGATTGGAACGGAGACCACGGCAGCGGCTCTGTTGGGCTGGGCGGCTGCCTGGCTGAACGCCTGGGAAGTCTATCAGCGCAGCGGAAACTGGCCCGGGAGGTAGGGGAGCGGGGTGATTCAAATCTACTGCGACGCCTCCTTCCGAATGGGGGTCGGTGGAATGGCCGTCGTCGCCGGGGCCCGTGACCCTTTGGAGCTTGACGGCTTACGGCGCTGGCGCCTCTGCTGGAATGTTGTGGAGAGGCGCATGTGGGGGCTCGTCGTCTTCCATGCGGGATGTCGCTGCGGCACCTCCGGTGAGGCGGAATTGAGGGCCATGGGCATGGCTTTT
>NC_021038.1:2075826-2079139 GCF_000210715.1 Fretibacterium fastidiosum | reverse complement strand
CAATCTTTTGCCTGGTGGGGTTTTGGGAGTGGTTGGCGAGGATAGTGAGCGGTTCTGGATGTTTTGCGAGGGGGAGATGGTGTCGGTCGTCCCCGAGGTCATCGACATGGGAGCGGCGGTTTACGAGAGAAACGCCGGCCTGCTGGAGACGATGGAGCTGGCCGGCAAGTGCGTGTGCCTCGTCGGGTGTGGCAGCCTTGGGGGGACGATAGCCCTGGAACTGGCCAGGGCCGGGGTGGGGAGGTTCTTTCTGTTCGATATGGATACGCTTGAGCCGGCGAACCTTTCCAGACATGTCGCCGGCGTTGACGAGCTTGGACGCAATAAGGCGTATGTCGTGGAGCGGAGGATCCGATCCGTCAATCCCAACATTCAGGTAAGCTGCTGCACGAGGAACGTGGTGGACGATCCCGGTGGGATGGCCGCCCTGGAGGAGGCGGCGAAGCAGAGCCATCTGCTGATCTGCACCACCGATACGGACGATTCTCGCGTGCTCGTAAACTCCATATCCGTAGAGCACGGGATCAAGAGCCTTCAGGTGGGGCTCCACGAGAGGGCGGCATCGGGGATCGTTCAGCTGGTTCGTCCCGGAGAAGCGTGCTTTTCGTGCCATCGGCGGCGTATTCTGAGCGAGAGTGCGCTGCGTTCGGAAAAAGTCTCCTACAGCGAGGCGGAGGACCCTAGGGACCTTTACGTTCAGCCCGGACTTTCGGCTCAAATTAACCTGGTGGCGGAGGTTGGTGCCTTGAGGGCCATAGAGGCGCTCATGGACAGGGATTCACATGAGAACCTGACCCTCGTTTACGTCGACAGAGGAGGGGAGGCCCCTGAGGTGGAGAGCGGGGAGGCGCGGGGCAGGGAATTGCAGCTCAGGATATGCCGGCTGGAACTTGAGAAGGTCTCCGGCTGTCCGGTATGTGGGGGGGAATGACGAAGATGACGGCTCTGGAGTTCTTATTGACGGCTGCGGCGGCGGTTGTCCTGCTGTGTCTTCGAGGAGACGGCAGTTCGGTTTCGGCGGAGAACAGGCAGCCTGACGAGACGACGCGAGAGGAGGTGCCGGAACGCTGCCCGGCGCGGCATAGTCCTGTCGCTTCCTCTCAGCCGTTCGGGATGTCCTTTTCGTCAAAAGTCGTGCGGGAAATGGAAGCGCCCGAGGAGAAGGATCACCGCCTGCGTCCCTTTCACGTCCTCAATCCGGAGGGGGAGCTCTTCATGGTGGATACGGGAGCGGAGGGTCCGTTTTACGGTCCGGTCTGGACGCGCGTTCTGGACGCCTATGAAAAAGGCGAGTTTCTCCGTGCGCGCGTTGCATTCCGAAAGACAAGCCGTCAGAACGAGTTCTCCGGGTATGTCCTGAGTCTGGATGGGCTCCCTGTCTTTTTACCGCGCAGCAAAAGTTTTTATTTCTACGACGAGAAAAAAGATGCCGCAAAACGCTGTATTGCTGTTAAAATTGAGAGCATATACCCCAATGGGCCTCGGATCGGAAACGTTGTCGTCAATGCCAAACCGGCCTGGGACCTGGTAAGAAAGGGATTGTACCGCCTGGCTCCGGGCATTGAGGTCCATGCCCTGGCTATGGATATAGACCAGGGAGGAGGCGTGGAGGAAGGACATCTGGTCTTCCCGGCGCCGGAACACCGGCGGATTCTGGTCCCGCTCCCTGAGGCCCGAAGGCTGGCCCGGCAGGCGGGGCAATCCGTTCCGGACGATTTCCTCACCGGCCTGTATTGGCGGCTGCGGCTGATTGCCGGAGATGAGAGTGCATGGCAGGCCGAACCCCTGGAGGTTCTTATTTGAAGCTTGTCGTGGAAAATACGACTTGCTGAGAGGATGGAGGAGTCTTGATCTCTTCTCTTGTTCTGTGTGAGGCTCTGTCGGATGGACACGTTCCCGTTTCCAACGGGTACCTGCTTTTTTCCGCTTTGGCTCGTCGGCTCTCGGGGTTTGGGGGGCCGGAGCCCCTGCATGGAGCGCCCGGGTTCAAGGGGGTGGCCTTGAGCGCGCTCACTCCGGAATCCTTCTGGCGCACGCTGCATTATTCCTGGGGGAAAGGGGTCCTTCAACTTCAAAAGGGCGACAGGCTGGCCTTTCGCGTTTCCTTCCTGGACGACGCGCTTTTGGAGCCCTTTGCGGAGGCCGTGACGGGCTCTTCCCTCACCCTGGGCGGGGCGCCTGTCGGCGTCAAAAGGGTCTCGCGTCCCGGGGAAAACGCGATGAGCCGCCAGACGGACGAAGGGGCACTCAGGGAAAGCCCTCCCTGCGGCGGGGCTGACGTGACGTTTCTCTCTCCTACCGGGTTCAAGAGCGGGGCGGTTCAGAACATCCTCCCCTCTCCCGAACTCTGGTTCCGTAGTCTGGCTGCCCGATGGAAAACGGCCTATGGGGAAAATCCGCTGGAAAATCTGGGACAGGAAAATTCGATTAAAAACACGTTTGTCGCAGATTATTCCCTGCGAAGCGCGGCAGTGGTGCTGAAGGAAAATCTCGTCTTCCGCGGCTGTGTGGGACGGGTCCGTTATGTCTGGAAAAACGAAAGTACGGCGGTTAGAAAGGCGCTTGCCTGTCTGACCGCCTTCGCTTTTTTCTGCGGCGTCGGCTACAAGACGACCCAGGGGATGGGACAGGTGTTGGCGGAGTTTTGAGGCGATCGGTATTTTTTATGGAGAGGATGGTGCGGTATGGGGCGAAGCATTCCGAAGTCGGTGTGCATTGACGGGATTGAAAGTATCGGGCCAGGCGGCTCCCCCGAAGAACGGGTCTATGAAATCGAGCTGATCACCCCGATGTACGGCGGCGGGGTTGTGGCGGGGGTTGTCGATGAGGAGATGCCGGTGAGGGCGACCTCTATTCACGGACATCTGCGATTTTGGTGGCGTTTGCTCTATGGACTGAAGCTGTCTTTAAACGATATGAGAGAGGAAGAAGCCGCAATTTTCGGAAGCACTCGATCAGCCAGCAAGATAGCACTCAGGGTCAGGCTACATGATACCCGCTTGAGCTTAAAAGCTATGGCTTCTATTTCAGAAGAAGGCGAAAAGAAAAAGATTGTTTTTGAAGAGGGAAAAGAAAAGCTACAGTACGCGATTTTTCCTTTTCAGGGAAAAATCGGAAAAAGAGGAGAACCGGATGTCGCTCCATTTTTGGCTATCGTAAAGGCAGGATTCAAACTTTCCCTGTCCTTTTCTCCGAAACTTCCAGATGCTCAGAGGGAACAGGTTTTGAATTCCCTTCATGGCTGGATTAATTTCGGAGGGCTGGGGGCCCGGACGCGGCGTGGGTGCGGAGCACTTTACTCTAAAGAGTGCGC
>NC_021038.1:2069286-2075260 GCF_000210715.1 Fretibacterium fastidiosum | reverse complement strand
GCGCAGCGACACAAAAGCCACATATTCAATTTCTGATGATCAGATCGTCAACCCCAAACTCGCAGCGTACAGCAGTTCGCCGATGAAAGGGCGCTCGGAGAGCGGCGACGCGCTCGAGGCGTTCAAGACCTATCTGCTGAAGGAAAAAAATTACAAGGAGGTGATCCTATGAGCCAGGGGACCAGCTGGCTGTTGCAGATAAGCGTCGGGCCGGTGCAGGAGTTCATCGCCGCGGCGCGGCGCACGCGCGACCTGTGGTTCGGTTCGTTCATGCTCTCGGAGATATCCAAGGCCGCGGCGAAAGCCGTGAAGGATGCCAGGGCCGAGCTGATTTTTCCTGAACCGAATGGGGACCTGAAGCCCGACTCCGACCTGAACGTCGCCAACGTGATCCTGGCCCGGGCGAGCGGCGATGACCAGGCGATGAACGCCCTGGCGGAGAAGGCAAGGGAGGCCGCCGTCGCGCGTTTTAAGGTGTTTGCCGCCGAGGCCTTTGAGAAGGCGAAGCGTTATATTGTAAAGGAACGTTGGGACAAACAGATCGAAGACGTCATCGAGTTCTATGCCGCCTGGGCAGAGATCGGGACGGGGGAGGGGGCCTATAAGGCGGCCCGCCAAAAGGTGGCCCGCCTGCTGGCGGCCCGGAAGAACCTGCGCGATTTCCTGCCGCATGAGGGGGAGTTCAGGGTTCAGAAGTCCTCGCTGGACGGACTGCGGGAGAGCGTGTTCAAGGATGGAAAGGGCCCGAAGATTGCGGGATTGTGTCTGAAGGAGGGAGAGGTGCTCGACTCCGTGGGGCTCATCAAGCGTATTTCCGGGGATAAGCGTAAGCGTTTCCCGTCCGTGTCGCGCGTCGCGGTGGACCCGTGGGTGCGTGGCGTGAAGGAGGAAACGCTCCGGGCGCTGGAGCCGTATTGTGGGGCGCTGGTCGAAACGGGGGCCATCAGTGATGTGATAGGGTACGAGGCCTTCCCCTACGAGGGGACGGCTGTGCTGCTCTCCCGCCACGCCTCGATGCTGGCGGAGTGCGAGCTCAAGTACGAGCCCGAGGAGAGGGAAGCGGTCAGGGAAAAGGTCAGGGCAGCCTGCAGGGGGATCGCCACCATCCTGTCCGGCTTGAAGGAGCACGACAGGCCGCAGGAGCCCTACTTCGCCTTGCTGGTCGCCGACGGCGACCGCATGGGAGCGGCGATCTCGGAGATCGGGGACATGAAGGGACACCAGGAGTTTTCCTCGACCCTCTCGAAGTTTGCGGGGGAGGCTCGGGATATTGTCAGGAATTTCCACGGGGTCTGCGTCTACACGGGAGGGGACGACGTGCTGGCCTTCCTGCCGCTCGATACCTGCCTGAGTTGTGCCCGGGGGCTGCACGAGGCGTTTGGAGAGCTCCTGAAAGATTACAAGTCCATCAAAGATCAAAGGTCTCCGACCCTGTCCGTTGGTATCTCGATCGGGCACGCGATGGAGGACCTGGAGGACCTGCTGGAGTTCGGCCGCGGCGCCGAGAGGATAGCGAAGAAGGGCATCGGAGACGAGGCCTCCCGTCAGGGAGTCGACCGCAACGGGCTTGCCGTTGTTGTGCGGTCCCGAGGTTCCGATTCCGTCATCGTGCGCGAACAGTGGGGACGCAAAAATACGGAAGGGCTGGAGGATACTCGGGCTTTGGCCAAGGTCTCCCTGGACGAGCGCCTGCACTATTGGGCGCGTCTGTTCTCCGATGGGGCCATACCCAACAAGTTCCCCTACGAATTGCGCGAGAATGCGGAATTTTACAGGGGATGGGACCCTGGGGATGTCCTGGAGGCCGCCGTGCGGGACGACATAAAACGAATATTCCGCCGCAAAGATGTGACGCTGAGTGATGAGGAGAAAAAGCGGGTGGAGGGCTACATCGATTTGCGCCTGTGCGGGCATCGGGACATCGACAGGCTCTCGGACGAGCTGGTGATCGCTCAGTGGATCGGGTTTGGGGTTCGACAGGCGAAGGGAGGGGACCGGTGAACATGGGAGAGAGTACGAGGTATCTTCGACTGACTCCGCTGAGCCCGCTGATTGTGCGGGACTCCAGGCCCTTTGGTGCGGGGCAGGGGAACCGGGTGCGCTCGATGGACTGGATTTCCCCGTCGGTCATCGCGGGGGCCGTGCGTACCGCCGTCTGGAAGGCAAAGGATACGCTCACGCCGGATCAGCTCAAGACGATCGAGGTGTGCGGCGGATTTCCGGTCCTGAACGAGAGGATTTATCTTCCCAGGCCGCTGGATGCCCTGATTCGTAAGACAGATGAGGCAACGGGCACCACGGACGTCCTTCGCGTCCGTCCGATGGACGGGAACGCGGGCGTACGGATGCCCCATGCAAGCCTCGTCCCGTCCGCGCCGGTGGGGATGCCGGAGGAGGACTTCAAGCCGGAGTCGGGCGACGCCTTCTGGCCTTTGGAGACGATGGCGGAGTGGCTGGGATGTGAGGACGATCAGCCGGCTTCGATGAAGCTCGACGGGCTCCCCGCTCCCGTGAAGGAGGACCGCACGAACGTGACGATCCTGCCGGAGAGCGGTGCGGCGGAGGATGCCAGGCTGTTTACGACCACGGGGCTGGACTTCGTAACAAAGATCAAAGAGGGCGCGTCGAAGGGGCAGTTGGGCCAGATGCGGATCGGCGTCCGGGTGAACTTCGGCGACCAGGCCCCTTTGCCCGAGCGCTTGCTCGTTCCCCTCGGCGGGGAGCGGCGCCTCGCGGAGGTGCGGATGGCCGAAGCGGATGAGGGGTTCTGGGAGGCACCCAAGAACCTGTCCTGGACGGGGAAAAAAGGGCTTCGCATGGTGCTGGCGACCCCGGCGATCTTTGAGAAGGGCTGGCTTCCGGGCTGGCTTCGGGAGGAGGACGGGAAATTGACGGGGGAGGTTCCGGGGAGTGGGGTTTTGGTCCGGCTCGTCTCCGCCGTCGTGGGGCGCTGGAAGCCCTTGTCCGGGTGGAGCTATGAAAAAGGCAGGAACGGCCCCAAGGCCCTGCGCCGGATGGTCCCCGCAGGGAGCGTGTATTTCTTCGAGGTGTTGAAGGGCGGGGAGGGTATTGCCGATCTCTGGCTCCATTCCGTCTGCGACTGCCAGCAGGACGGGCGCGATGGATTTGGGCTGGCCCTCTGGGGTTGTTGGCGTGGCCGTGAAACAGCCTGAGATTTTTGGGCTTCGGGAAGGAGAGAACTGTGATGGATAACGTGAAGTTCGAGAGAAGATACTGGATTCATACGGTGACGCCGCTCCACGTGGGGACGGGACGGGGCGTTGGGTACATCGACCTGCCGATCGCGCGGGAGAAGGTCACGAACTGGCCCTGCATCCCCGGCTCCGCCGTGAAGGGCGTGGTGGCCGATCATTTCGGCGCCACGGAGGAAAAAAGGTCGGTTGACGGGCTTGTCCGGGCCGCGTTCGGGAGGAAGAAAGAACCGAATGCCATCGAGGCGAACAGCACGGCGGGTTCTTTGGTCTTCACGGACGCGCGGATCGTCTGCCTGCCCATCAGGAGCTTCTACGGGACGTTCGCCTGGGTCACCTCGCCCTTCTGTCTCGAACGGCTCAAGCGAGATACAAGCTTGTCCATTCTGTCTTTGGTCGTGGAATCCGCCATCGTGACCAGCAGAACCAGGCTCGTTAGGAATGGAACGAAGCTCTACCTCGAGGACCTGGACCTGGATTGCGTGATAAGCCAGGAGGCCGATGCCTGCGCGGAGCTCATTGCCAAGGCCGTCTTTGCGGACAATTCCGACTGGCAGGCCATCTTCCGCGAGAGGCTGGCGATCGTGAGCGACGATATCTTCACCTTTCTGTGCGAGGCCGGGACGGAGGTCAGCGCACACATTCGGATTGACGAGGAGTCGGGGACCGTTGCCCCAAAAGCACTCTGGTACGAGGAGGCCCTGCCGGTCGAGACCCTGCTGGCGGGGACGGTCTGGTGCGACCGCGTGTACCGCAACAAAGAAGATGCAAAGGGTGCGGACGGTGATCTGACGAAGGAGAAGCTGCTGGAGAATTTCTGCTCCAGGCCCCTCGAACTGCAGATCGGCGGCAAGGCCTCGACCGGCAAGGGGCAGGTGCGCTGCCTCTTCGAGTCACGGTAAGGAGGCCGATCATGGGTATTCGGACGAAGGAACAGCAGATGGCCCAGGCCGCATTTGAACGTGTCCAGGGCAGGAACAGCGGGTTTGAGGAGTACAGCAGTTTTGCCCTCGCGTTCCCGTCGCTGGTGCACTCCTGCGGATTGGCTCAGGCGCTGGCGTTCGCTCAGGCCAAGGGCAGGGCGGACTACCTTTCGGACTTGGAGAACGTTTTGGGCGAGGGGGGAGATCTCTGTGCGCGGAGTCGGGAGGCGGAGGTGATGGAGTATATGCGCCTCTCACGCCGCGCCCTGGCGGCCTCGTCCTGGATCAAGCGCTACTGTCAGGCGAAGGGAGGAAACTGAGATGCAGGCGCTGAGAGATGCGCTGAAAGACCTCTCCAAAGGGCAGAACGCCTCGCTGCTCCTGGCCCGTTATCTGAGGGAGACGAAACAGGGAGAGGATGAGGACAAGGAGGCCGCACAGAGGGGGCGGGACGACCTCTTTCAAGCCGCGCGCTCCGCGGTGAAGGACGAGGAGGTCCAGGCCCTCTATGCCAGGGCGTTCGAGGCGCGAAAAAATGCCCTGTCCGCCTGCTCCTCCTCGCGCACCTTCCAGACGGAGGGACGGCTCATCGCGGGGCTTGGGGGCAGCAACGTGCTTGAAACCGGCCTGACCCTGAACCCGCTCTACGGGGTGCCGATGATCCCCGGAAGCTCACTCAAGGGGCTGGCGGCGCACTACTGCTCCATGGCGTGGGGTGCGGGGGACGAGCGTTTTCGTTCTCCTGCCCTCGATGCCAGGACCCGCCCGACCCGTCAGGCGGGGGCCGTCTACGAGGTGCTTTTTGGAAAGGTCCCCCTGACAGGTAAGGAGGAGGACGCCGAGGCGGGATACCTTCGTTTTTACGACGCATGGCTCCTTCCCGATTCCCTTCCAAATTCGCTCTGCCCTGACGTCATGACGCCTCACCACAGCGGATACTATACGGGCGAGGGGGCCCCGACGGACTTTGACGACCCCAACCCGGTGACCTTCCTCTCCGTCAGGGGATCGTTTGAGGTGCGCGTGGGGTGCGAGGACCCCGACCCTGAGGTCCGGAAGAAATGGGAGAAGCTGGCGCTTCGGATTCTGGGAGAGGCTTTTGAGCGCTGTGGCGCGGGTGGGAAGACCCGGTCGGGCTATGGACGGATGAAGTGGGTCAAGTCCAAAGAGGAACAGCAGGCGGAAACGGAGAAGGCTAAGAAGGCGGAAACGGAGAAGCGCAACCTCGAGGCTGGTTTCAAGCATCCGATCGGCGAGGAGTTGACGGTTCGGTGTGATAGCGTCAACAAGAAGGGAAACAGCTCCTTTACGATAGAGGGCATGGAGGCCCGGTTCGATCCTGCTCTGAAGGTCGAAAAGGGGACCGAGGTTCTGGCCAGGATCGTGAGGACCGAAATGAAACCGAAAAAGGCCTATATTTTGGAGCGGGTTCAGAAGGACTGATCTCACGGCAGGTTCTCATTCCAACTTCAAGTCATTTGCGGGGCGGCCTTGCCGCCCTTTTCCATCTGCGGAAATAGAGTATTGATGCTTCGCCAGCGAAACAAAAATCCCGGAGCACGGGAAATTGTTGAAGGAGGGGATGCGCAGCATGGACAAATAAAGAGAGAATTCGTCAGATAGAGGAGGGGAACGTCACCGTGGCCCTGCTCCGGCTCAGAATGTCGTTGGTCGTCAGCATGTTGGTGACGGCCCTGTACAATTTGGTAGATACCTGCTTCAGGATCGTTATGCTAGGCATGTTCGTCGTCTTTGGGTTCACTCGCCCCGGGATGTCCGGAGTGAGAACGAGGAGTTTTTGACAGGAACGACAAAGCGAAGGAGAAGGCTGTCGGCAAA
>NC_021038.1:2061771-2068451 GCF_000210715.1 Fretibacterium fastidiosum | reverse complement strand
TGGGAAGAGCGGCAGCGTAATCCGATCCGACGAGGCGGTCGGGGTCAGATTGATCCTCGCGGAGACGCACTCCGGTTCTCCCTTGAGCACGAGTTTTCTTTCCTTTATTTTCTGTATGATTGAACGGGTCAGGGCTTCGTTCGTCAGCTTTGCAAACGGCCTCACGAACTCGACCTGGCCTCCTGCGGCGTCCTTTGCGGACGGCGTCCGGAAGGAGGCGGGACCCGTATACCTCGCCGTGAAGAAGTCCTTGCGCGAGAACCCCGAAACGAATATCTTTCCGTCAGGTGCCAGGGCCCCTGACAAGGCACCCGACCAGGAACCCAGGTCGGTGTAGACGCTGCCTCCCCGTCCGAACGTGGTATCCAACGAACCGTCGGGTTGAACGCAGAGCGCGGCGATCTTTCCGTTGTTGTCTCCGACCAGGAGAGCTCGACCGTCGGGGAAGAGGGAGAGAGAACGGCCGTAATAGCGCTCCGACGATCCTCCTTTGACGCTCAAAAACTGTCGTCCGCCGTTACCGTAGGAGGGGCGTAGCTTTCCGCCCTCGTCCAGGCAGACCAACATCATCTTCCCCTCCGGCCCCCCGGAACCTCCAAGTAGAAGGGCTCCGTCGTTCGTCAGGGCTACGCTCCTGACATATTCGAGTCCCCCCTGATCCAACAAGAGCGTTCCGCCGTCCCCGAAGTTTGCGTCCAGGGCTCCGTCAGGAGTATAACAAGCCACGAAAATGTCCATGTCCTTGTTGTTCTTCGTAGAGCCATGTCCTGCCGCGAAGATGGTCCCGTCGTCCCGGACCGCCAGACTGTAGACGTCGGTTTTTCGACCGTCCAGATTGGTAACGACGACCCCGTCCGAGCCAAAGGATGGGTCCAGCTCCCCCGAGCTCAGGTAGCGGCACAGGACGACTCGATGGTCGAAACGGCCGATCTCCATTCGCCCTCCCAGCAGTATCTTTCCATCTTCCTGAAGGGCCATGGCCCTGCCCCAGCACTTGTGTTTTGTCTGAACGATGGAGGCTCCCGACTGTCCGAATGACTTGTCCAGCGTCCCGTTCGTCTCGAAGCGGAACAGGGCCGGGCGGTCGTCGACGGCCCCGCCTACGTAATATTTGCCGTCCGCAAGAGGGGCGATCTTATACCCGTAGGCCTGATATCCCGGATCGACCCGGCTGAGGCCCTGCCTTCCAAAAGACGTGTCCAACGTCCCGGAAGGCAGATATTTGGCCATGACGACCCCGCTGGCGTTTGTCTTTTCGTTGACGGAGGACCCCAGGACGATGAAGCTTCCATCGGGGAACACTGCCATGTCGTTGGGTTTGTCGTCCCCGGAAAAGTCGGTGCGGACGAAACCATGATGGCCGAAGGTCCCATCAAGGTCCCGGTCTCGCTGGGGCAACTCGTCCGGCTGGACGACCTCGGCGTAGCGGACCAGGATCATCTTGAGGTTATTGCTGGACCAGCCGTATTTTCCCGAGCTCCCGGCCACGAGGACCTTCCCGCCCCCTAAACTGGATACGGCACAGACCTTCTCGTCCGCACCGAGATCGGTCGAGAGCACGCCGTTGACCCCGAAGCTCTCCTGCATCGCCCCGTCGCTGCGGAAGCGCGCAAGCAGTATATCGTGTTTTTCGGGCCGTTTGTTGTTGCCGTACTGCCCTGCGATCAGAAGGCTCCCGTCCTCCAGCACGATCGCGTCCGTGCCCATCGATCCCAGGTCTCCGGTGTCGAGGAGCTTCTTCCCGTTATCCCCGAACTCTTCGTCGGGAGCTCCGTTTCCGAGGGTCTGAAACAGCGTGACGGTCCTGTTCTTATTCCCGGCCTTGATCGATTCCCCGACGAAAAGGATCGACCTGTTCCTGAGCTCGATCGCCTTGTTGAACCTGTCTCCCTTGCTTCCAAGGTCGATTTCCAGCGTCCCGGAATCCGCAAACGTGGCGTCCCTGGCCCCGCCGGGCGTGTATCGGGCTGCCAGTGCGTTGTAATTGCTCTGGTCGTCCGCGGTATAACCGCAGGCTATGATGGCCCCGTCCGCCTGCAACGTCAAAGACGTGTATTCCGAGTTTTCTTCGTCACTGTAGACCGCTCCATTCGACCCGAAGGAAGCGTCCGGGATCCCTCTGCGGTCGTATCGGGCGATCATCGCCCTTTTAAGGGACGCGGCCCTTCCCGATATCAGGACGGAGCCGTCGCTCAGGGGCACGATGGAGTCGATTTTTGACCGGGGCCCTAAGTCGGCGGAGACCACCCCGTTCTCCCCGTATCCCGCATCGATCGTCCCGTTTTTGTCGAATCGGACCAGCGCGATCCGCTCGCTTGTTTGCCCCGCAGGTCTCAACGTTCCTCCGACGACGATCGATCCGTCAACGCAGAGGCCCATGGCGGAGAGGGTGTCCGTGCCGCCGCTGTCGAACGAGGCGAGGCCGCCGTTCCCGAAGGACGGATCGGGCTCGCCCGTAGGCAGACACCGGATGACGATCATGTCGTTGTCCGCGGTCCCTCCGAACAGCAGTTTTCCATCCTTCTGGACGCAGAAACCTCCGGCCTCCGTATTCTTGGCCCCGTACTTGAACGAGACGACACCGTTTTTTCCGAAATCCGGGTCGAGACCCGCCTGCTGTGCCAGGGCCGTCCCTGTCATAAGGCAAACGCACACACAACAAGACAGCAGTTGCCAATCAAATTTTCTCAATTTCAAAGGATTCCTCCTCACTAAAATAAATCCTGAATCCGTCGGTGCTGCCTTTTAGGATACAGAACATTAATATAAATTTTATTCAACGAACTAGAATTATACCATAACCCATGTGTCCGCCCCCTTTCATCCTTGCCCAGGCCCCCAGAACGTCGAGGCGTTTTTGGTTGTATAATAAGGCAAATGAGAGTTTTGTCTATATAACTCTCACGGCTTTGGAGGTTCGTCCTTCGTTCGTCTTTCGGGTTCGGGCTTCAGGAAAGGAGCGGTTTGCATGGAAAAAAAGAAAAGGAGCGGGATCGCCCGGCTTCTGGAGATCGCCGGGCAGCGGCGCGGGCTGGTGACGCTCTCCTGCGCGCTCTCGGCGGTCAGTGCGGCACTGATGCTGGTGCCCTTTCTGAACGTGTACTTCATCCTGGGAGAGCTCTTGCAGCACGGGCTGTCTCCCGCGAACTCCGGCTTCTTCGTCCGTCAGGGGGCCGTCGCCTTCGGGGCCATGGCGCTGGGGTTCGTCGTGCGGTACGCCTCCCTGATGGCCTCGCATGTCGCCGCGTTCCGCATCCTGTACGGCATCCGATTGGGCCTGGCCCGCCACATCGGCAGGCTACCGCTGGGGTTCCTGTCGGGCACCACCATCGGCGCGGTCAAGAAGACGATGGAGCAGAACGTCGAGGACATCGAGCTCTTCGTCGCGCACAGGATTCCGGAGGTGGTCGATGCGGCGACCACGGTGCTCATCCTGGCGGGGGCGCTCTTCTTCCTCAGCGTGCCCCTGGCGCTGACCTGCGTCGGGGCGTTCGTCGCAGCCCTGGCCTTTCAGGGGTCCCTCTGGTTCGGGAAGAAGGGACGGGATAACCTGAAGGCGTACTACGACGCGCTGGAGCGGGTCAACGCCTCGGCGGTGCAGTACGTCCGCGGGATGCAGATCGTCAAGGTGTTCGGCCGCACCGTGCAGTCCTTCCGGAGCTTCTACGCCGACCTTCAGGACTACGGGAAGCTGTGCATCCAGTTCACCAACGCCTTTCAGAACGGCTACATCCTGTTTCGCGTGGTCGCCAACTCCTTCCTCGCCCTCCTGCTGCCCGTCGGCCTCCTGCTCCTTCGGGACGACCCGGCGGGCCAGGCCTTTGCGCTGACGTTCCTGTTCTTCGTGGTGATGGCGCCCGGCGCGGCGGCCCCCATGACGAGCCTGGCGATGCTGGCCATGCAGGGACGGCAGATCGACGAGGGCGTGGAGCGCATCGAGGCCGTGATGGACCGGAAGCCCGTGCCCGAACCCCAAAAGCCCAGGCGGCCCGACCGGTTCGACGTCGAGTTCCGGGACGTGAGCTTCTCCTACGATGCGGAGGGGCCGGAAAACGCAAACGCCGTCTCCACGCGAGCCCGCGCCCTGTCCTCCGTCTCCTTTCACGCGGAGGAGGGGCGCGTGACCGCTCTGGTCGGGCCTTCGGGCGGCGGAAAATCCACCGTCGCCAGCCTGATCCCGCGCTTCTGGGACGTGCGGGAGGGGGAAGGACAAATCCTCATCGGGGGCGTGGACGTCCGGGACATCCCGAACGAGGCGCTGATGGACACGGTGTCGTTCGTGTTTCAGGACAACTTCCTGTTCTTCGACTCCGTGATGAACAACATCCGGATCGGGCGGCCGGACGCGACGGACGACGAGGTGGTCGCCGCGGCGCGGGCCGCGCAGTGCCACGAGTTCATCGAGCGTCTCCCGAACGGGTACGACACCCTCATAGGTTCGGGCGGCGTCTACCTGTCCGGCGGGGAGGAACAGCGCGTCTGCATCGCCCGGGCCGTCCTGAAGAACGCGCCCATCCTGGTGCTGGACGAGGCGACGGCCTTCGCCGACCCGGAGAACGAGTTCGAGATTCAGAAGGCCCTGACCGAGCTCATCAAGGGCAAGACGGTGCTGGTGATCGCGCATCGGCTCTCCTCGATCCGAAAGGCCGATCAGATCCTGGTGCTGAACGAGGGGCGCCTCGCAGAACGAGGCCGTCACGAAGAGCTGCTGATGGCGGACGGCCTCTACGCCCGCATGTGGCGGGCCTACGTCGGAGCGGGGAGTTGGAAGCTCGGCGGGAACAGGAAGGGGGAAGTGGCATGAAGGACAGCCTGTTTCGGACCGTCACCATAGGGCACCCCGAGAAGCTGCGCAAGTCGGTCTTCTACACGATCGTGTCCTACCTGGTGAACGTCGTCCCGTTCGGCATCTCCATCGAGGTGGCCCGCACCGTGTTCACGGCCTGGTCGGCCGGCGGTGCTCCGGACATGGCGAAGCTGTGGGGGCTCTCCGCGTTCCTGCTCGTCTGGATGCTCGTGATGTTCGCGGCGGAGGTCCCGGCCTATCGGGCCTGCTACTGGGACGCCTACGAGGCCTCGGCCCAGGGGCGGGCCGAGCTGGCGGAGAAGCTGCGCAGGCTTCCGCTGGGCTACTTCGCCCGGCGCGACCCCGGTGACCTCGTGAACATGATCATGGGAGACTTCCTGCTGCTGGAGACTGCGATCTCCCACCAGGTGCCGCAGATGGTCGGGGGGCTCGTCCTGCCCGCCATCGCCTTCGTGGGCCTGTGCTTCTGGAACCCGCTCATGGCCGTCGCCATGTTCGTCTCGCTCCCCGCAGCGGCGCTGGTGCTCGCGCTCTCGACGAGGCTCCAGAACCGGCTGAGCCAAAAGCACATGAGGGCCAAGATCGACGCGGGGAACCGCATTCAGGAGTACATGAACGGCATCCGCGTCATCAAGGCCTACAACTTGACGGGCGGCCGCTTCGCCCGCCTGGAGAGCGCCTTCCGGAGCTTCATGAAGGAGAGCATCCGCATCGAGGCGGCTATGGGGCCCTTCGCGATGCTGGCGATCTCCATGATCCGCCTGGGACTCACCCTGATGATCGTGCTGGGCGTTCACCTGATGATCGGGGGGACGCTGGACCCCGTGACCTTCGTCGGTTTCCTCATCGTGGGGACGCGCGTGTACGACCCCCTGACGGCGGCGCTGCTCAACTTCTTCGTGTTCCGCTATTCCACGCTGGCCGGCAGGCGCATCCTGAGCCTGATGGAGGAGCCTGAGATGACCGGCGGGGGCGACGCGCCCGACCGCCACGACATCGAGCTGAAGAACGTCACGTTCGGCTACGGCGACGAGCCCGTGTTGCGGGACGTGAGCCTGACGTTCCCACAGGGGAGGCTGACCGCGCTGGTGGGCCCGTCGGGCTGCGGAAAGACGACCCTGATGAAGGTTATGGCCCGCTTCTACGACCCCCAGTCCGGGACGGTGCTCTTCGGCGGCGCGGACGAGCACGGGCTGGACCCGGAGAAGCTGATGCGGCGGATTTCCTTCGTGTTCCAGGACGTGTACCTGTTCCGGGACACGGTGCGGAACAACATCGCCTTCGGGCGCGAGGGGGCGACGGAGGCCGAGGTGGAGGAGGCGGCGAAGCGGGCCTGCGCGCACGACTTCATCCTACGCCTGCCCCAGGGGTACGACACGATGGTGGGGGAGGGCGGCTCCACCCTGTCGGGCGGCGAGAAGCAGCGGATCTCCATCGCCAGGGCGCTCCTGAAGGACGCGCCGGTCGTCCTGCTGGACGAGGCGACGGCGAGCCTGGACCCGGAGAACGAGGTGGAGGTGCAGCGGGCCGTCAACGCGCTGGTGGAGGGGCGCACCGTGGTGGTGATCGCCCACAAGCTGCGCACGGTCGAAAACGCGGACAACATCGTAGTGATGGAGGCAGGGCGCGTGGTGGACCAGGGTCGCCATGCGGAGCTCCTGGAGCGCGGCGGGCTGTACGCGCGGCTCTGGACGCTGCAAAACGAGTCCGTGGGCTGGAGCCTCACCGGGGACTGAGCGATGTCGCAGTTGGGCTGAGGGGGTCGGCCAGACGACCGGCTTCACGCAAGCCGATCTTTCGGGAGGATCGCGGCAGCCGGTCGGTCGGCTGAGCCGAAAGAGGACAATTTATACCAATTTGCGTTTAATACGGA
>NC_021038.1:2007088-2061480 GCF_000210715.1 Fretibacterium fastidiosum | reverse complement strand
CCCCTTCGGGGAGCCTTCCGCCCCGCCGTTTTCCAAAAAACCGGCCATGAGCTATAATTCTCTAAAAGTACGCACAGACGCACCCTCTGCCAGGGCGTATCTCGACCGTGAGGAGGAAATGCTATGGCCTTTACCATCCACGTGCTGAACCAGGACAAGTACATCACCAGCGAGACGCCGGTGACGGGGCACAACGTGCTGGCGGATCTCGATTCCGCCGAGAAGGGGAGAGTCATCGCCTGGCGCGTGAACAACTACACCCGGCCGCTGGGCTGGGTCATCGACGACGACGCGGCGGTGGAGTTCGTCCTGACCACGTCGCCCGACGGGCTGCGCATCTATCAGCGCTCCCTGGACTTCCTGTTGGTCATCGCCTGCGAGAAGACGCTGAACCGCAAGGCGGTCCTGCGCCACTCCATCGGGGAGGGGCACTACTGGGAGCTGGAGGACGGCCCCGTGACGCAGTCCGACGTCTACAAGCTGCACGCCGCCATGAGCGAGATGGTCCACGAGGACCTGCCCATCACGCGCAAGATCCTGCCCATCGACAAGGCCAAACGCATCTTTCAGGAGCAGGGGGAGCCTGAGATCGCGGACCTCTTCGTGCGGGCCAACCTGGACCCGGTGGAGGTCTACCGCTGCAGCTCGCGCTACGGCTACTTCTGCGGGGCCATGGCCCCCTCCACGGGGCTCCTGCGCACCTTCGACCTCCTGTTGTTCGACCGGGGGCTGGTGCTTCAGTTCCCCACCGTCGATACACCGGAGGGCGTCCCCCCCTTCCAGGCGGACGCCTCGCTGGCCAGCATCTTCTTCGACTACGCCCACTGGCTTGAGGTGATGAACCTCAACTACCTCACGAGCCTGCACCGCTGTGTGGCGGAGGGGAAGGTGCAGGAGCTGATCCTCATCGCGGAGGCCTTTCACTCCCAACGCCTGGGCAGCATCGCGAAGGACATCGCCTCAAAGCCCGTGAAGGCGATCACCATCGCGGGGCCGTCGGGATCCGGCAAGACGACGTTCTCCGAGCGGCTGAAGGTGCAGCTCATGGTCTGCGGCAAGAACCCCGTGACGCTGCCCCTGGACAACTTCTTCAAGGAGCGGGAGGACTCCCCCCGCGACGAGAACGGGGATTACGATTACGAGAGGCTGGAGGCGCTGGACCTGGAGATGCTCCAGGACAACCTGGCGCGCATCCTGGCGGGCGAGGAGGTCGTCACGCCGCGCTACAACTTCATCACCGGACACAAGGAGCCCGGAAAGGTCATCCGTCTGGGGGAGGCGGACGTGCTCATCATGGAGGGCATCCACGGGCTGAACGACCGCATCCTGGCCATGCTTCCGGAGAAGAGCCGCTACGGCATCTTCGTCTCGCCCCTGACGAGCATCTGCATCGACCCCCACAACCGCGCCAGCACCGGCGACAACCGCCTGCTGCGGCGCATCATCCGCGACTACCGCACGCGGGGCAAGTCCGCGCAGGTGACCCTCGAAGTGTACCCCAAGGTCATCCGCGGCTCCATGCGCTACATCTTCCCCTACCAGAGCCGGGCGAACGCCACCTTCAACTCCGCGATGCCCTACGAGCTGGGCGTCTTGAAGAGCTACGTCGAGCCCCTGCTGCACACGGTGGACGAGCGCTCTCCCGTCTTCAGCGAGGCGCTGCGCCTCCTGAACATCCTGCGCTTCGTCCCCGCCATCCAAAACGAGGGCATCCCCAACAACTCCGTCATCCGCGAGTTCATTGGAGGCAGCTGCCTTGACGTGTGAACAGGGCGTTTTGTTCGAGATGAAATTGCCGGATTTCCGCTACGAGTGTCGAGATGCGCTTGATTTCTGCAAGGAGATACCCGATGAAACGGTGAAGCTGGTCATCACGTCACCTCCCTACAACATCGGGAAGGAGTACGAAACACGAACGGGAATTGAGGAATACGTTCGTAATCTGGAACCGATCCTTGCCGAGTTGGTCCGCGTTTTGTCGCGCGACGGCAGCCTGTGCTGGCAGACGGGCAATTGCGTTGAAGAAGGCGAAATTTACCCGCTTGACATCTACTTCTACCCCTGTTTTAAAAGAATGGGGCTGCATTTGCGTAATCGTGTGATATGGCATTTCGGTCACGGCCTGCATTGTTCCAAGAGGTTCAGTGGCCGTTACGAGACGATTTTATGGTTTACGAAGTCGGATGAGTACACGTTTAACCTCGATGACGTGCGCATCCCTTCCAAGTATCCCGGAAAAAGATACTTCAAGGGGGAAAGGAAGGGGCAGTTCAGCGGCAATCCAAAAGGCAAGAATCCTGAGGACGTTTGGGAGATGACGGTAAGCCGGTTAATTGACGATTGGGACGCGCTGGTGTGGGACATCCCCAACGTCAAGAACAATCATCCTGAAAAGGTTGAGCATCCGTGTCAGTATCCGGTTGAGCTGGCGGAGCGCTGTATCCTGGCGCTCACCAATGAAGGGGATATCGTTTACGATCCTTTCGCAGGGGTGGGGTCCTCCCTGGTGGCGGCGCTCAAGAACGGCCGCAGGGCCTACGGATCGGAATGGGAGCGGAAGTTTGTCGATACCGGCTTGGACAGACTGCGAAAGTTGAGGGAGGGCACCCTTTTAACGCGCCCTATCCATCGGGAAATATGGAGGCCCAGGCCGGGGGATAAAATCGCCCGCGTTCCCGAAGAATGGACCCAGGCACAATGAAAATCGCCCAGGTGTACAGCCATTTGAATGGACTGGAGTTCCTCCTGGTCCACAGGCCTGCGTTGTGGGATGAGGTGAAGGCCGCTGTCCAAAATGTGGATGCGTCCCTCGCCTTCAACAAAGTGAGCAGGGAAAAAACGATGACGGGAAGGACCCTGTTTGCGCCAAAGGAGCTGAACCGTCTTTTCAAAGCCGAGTTTTTGAGCAAAGGCTGGCGTGAAACAAGGATAGACTACTTCGTCAACGAGGATTTGGAGACGACGCGGGACACCGTTCACATTCGGGACAAGGACCGGCAAAGACAGGCGATTACGGAGAAGGGCTTTACTGCGTACAGCACTTATAATCAGGTGGATTTCGTGAAGGATCGCGTTGCCGTTGAGGTCCAGTTTGGCAAGTATTTTTCGGTGCAGTACGACCTGCACGTCAAGCACACGTTCTTTTATGAGAGAGGGGACATTGACGCGGGCATCGAGATCATTCCCATGCACAGCCTCATGTCGCAGATGTCGTCGGGCCTCGCCTGGTACGAAAATGAGTTGACCAACATCGTGCGCGAAGGTCGTTCTAATCCATCGGTCCCCATTGTACTGGTCGGAATTGAACCCGATGAGCGACGTCTGTCGGAATAGGAGGGAGAGTCGATGAACACACTGGCCGCAGTTGCCAGGGGCAGCCGGCCTGCGGACCTCGTGATTCGGGGGGCCCGCGTCGCGAACGTCTTTACCCTGGAGTACGAGGAGGCCGACGTCGCCGTCTGCGGGGACCGGATCGCGGGCGTCGGCAGGGGCTACGAGGGGCACCGTGTCCTGGATGCGGCGGGGGCCGTCCTGGTCCCCGGCCTGATCGACGGGCACGTCCACATCGAAAGCAGCCTGATGGCGCCGGCGGCCTTCGCGGACGCCGTGGTGGTCCACGGGACGACCACCGTCATGGCGGACCCCCACGAGATAGCGAACGCCCTGGGCCTCCCCGGCGTCCGCTACATGTACCTGGCGAGCCGCGGACTGGCCGTCGACGTCTTCCTGGGCGCGCCCTCCTGCGTCCCCGCGTCCCGCCTCGAAACGCCGAGGGATGAGCTGGACATGATGGCCGTTCGGGAGATGCTTCGGGAGGGGTGGTGCACCCACCTGGGGGAGCTGATGAACTACCCCGCGCTCATCGAAGGGGACCCGGACGTGTGGGGCAGGGTGGCGGCGGCGGGCGACGTCGTCCTGACGGGCCACGCGCCGGGCGTTTCGGGAAAGGACCTGAACGCCTACCTCACCTCGGGCGTCTCGTCGGACCACGAGTGCGTGGACCTCGATGAGGCGCGGGAGAAGCTGCGGCGCGGCATGTGGGTGATGATGCGCGAGGGCGCCTCCTTCCCCAACCTGCGGACGCTCCTTCCTCTGGTGAAGGAGAACCCGTTCCTGGCCGCGCGCTGCATGGTCGTGACGGACGACGCCACGGCGCGCTACATCCGGGACACGGGGCACATGGACGCCAAGCTGCGCATCATGATCGAGGAGGGCGTGGACCCCCTCGTGGCCCTTCGCCTGACGACGCTCTCGCCGGCGGACTACTTCCACCTGTGGGATCGGGGGGCCATCGCGCCCGGACGCCGAGCGGACCTCGTGCTGGTCGATGACCTGGCGAGCTTCAACGTGAAGCACGTCTGGAAGGACGGACGCGCCGTCGTCCAGGACGGCGTCGCGGTCAAGGGCGCGCAGGCGCGTTCCATCCCCCTGCCCCACGCTGTGCAGACGATGCCCCTCACCGAGGAGCAGCTTCGCGTCCCCGCCGGGGGCGAGACGATGAACGTCATCGAGATGCAGCCGGGCGAGATCATCACCGGCTCGCGGCGGATGCCCCCGCTCGTGTCGGAGGGGAACGCCGTCCCCGACCCGTCCCGCGACCTCGCCAAGATTGTCGTGCTGGAGCGCCACCACGGCACGGGACGCTTTGCCGTCGGCTTCGTCACGGGCTTTGGGATGCAGCGCGGCGCCATCGCCTCGTCCGTGGCTCACGACGCGCACAACTTCGTGACCGTCGGCATGGACGACCGGTCCATCGCCACGGCGCTGAAGTGCCTGTGCGAGACGGGCGGCGGCCTGGTCCTCGCGGAGGGAGGGTCCGTGCGCGGCAGCCTTCCCCTGCCCATCGGCGGCCTGATGACCCACCTGGACGCCGAGAGCGTCGCCCGCGCTCTGGAGGACCTGGAGCGGGGGGCGGAGCAGCTGGGCGTGCAGCTGCCCCACCCGTTCATGGCCCTGTCCTTCCTGTGCCTCTCCGTCGTCCCCAACCTCCGCATCACGGATCAGGGGTACGTCGATATCATGAGGGGCGGAGTTCAGCCCCTCTTTCCCGAAGGCGGCCGGGCCCCGCAGCAGGGGGACGCGACCGCCGTACCCAACTCAATCTCTTAGAAGGGGTGTCTTTGTCATGATGTCGTTTCTGGATCGCACGTTCCACGTCAGGGAGGCGGGGAGCTCCGTCCGCACGGAGTTCCTGGCCGGCCTGACCACCTTCGTCACCATGTCCTACATCGTCTTCGTCAACCCGGCCATCCTGAGCAAGACGGGCATGGACTTCAACGCGCTGGTGGTGGTCACCTGCCTCAGCTCGGCTCTCGCCACGTTCCTGATGGCCGTGCTGGCCAACTACCCCATCGGGCTGGCGCCGGGCATGGGCCTCAACGCCTTCTTCACCTACACCGTCGTGCTGGGAATGCAGATCAACGGGGCCCCCGTCACCTGGCAGATGGCCCTGGCCGCCGTGTTCATCGAGGGCGCGATCTTCATCCTGCTGACGCTGACCCGCATCCGCGAGATGGTGGTCAACACCATCCCGAAGGCGCTCAAGGTCGGCATCTCGGCGGGCATCGGCTTCTTCATCGCCTTCATCGGGATGAAGAGCGTCGGCATCGTCGTCCACAACGACGCGACCCTCATCGCCCTGGGACAGATCGGCGACAACGTCCCGGCGCTCCTCGCCATCGTCGGGCTGCTCCTGATGGCCGTGCTCACCGCCCACCGCGTCCACGGCGCCCTCCTGATCGGCATCCTGGCCGTCACCGTCCTCGCGGCCGCCTGCGGGATCACGACGCTGCCCGATACGCTCGTCTCGATGCCGCCCTCCATCGAGCCGCTGTTCTGGAAGATGGACTTCTCCCTCGTTCGTGAGCCGGACTTCTGGGTCGTGGTGTTCACCTTCTTCTTCGTGGACTTCTTCGACACCGTGGGGACGCTGGTGGGCGTCTGCAGCCGCAGCGGGCTGCTGGACGATCGGGGGCGTCTGCCCAGGGCGAAGGGCGCCCTCATGGCCGACGCCGTCGGCACCGTCGCCGGCGCGATCCTGGGGACCTCGACGGTCACCTCCTACGTCGAGAGCTCCAGCGGCGTGGCCCAGGGGGGACGAACGGGCCTCAGCTCTGTCGTGACCGCCGTCCTCTTCATCGTCGCCATCTTCTTCACGCCCGTCGTGGGCATCGTCCCGAGCTGCGCCACGGCCCCCGCCCTGATCCTGGTGGGCGTCTACATGATGATGAGCCTTCGGGACCTGGATTACGACGAGTGGACGGACGTCTTCCCCGCGATCCTGGGCTTCACGATGATGCCCCTGACCTACAGCATCGCGACGGGCATCGAGTTCGGCGTCGTCTCCTACGTGCTCGTCAAGAGCTTGTCCGGCAAGTTCCGCGACGTGAGCGGCCTCATGACCTTTTTGGCCATCCTGTTCGCCCTGAAGGAGCTCCTCTCCTGAGCCGGCCTGCGGCGTCTCGGCCCCGGACGTTTTTCGCTCCCCCGCAAGGGGGAGTTTTTTGACGACGCTCCGTGGCGGGCCCTTGCCCTTCCCCGCGCTTTCATGGATAATAGACGCAGGTGTCGTCGGGCCTCCATCGACGCCCAAGGCGCGCTTTCGCCGATGGAGGGACTTTTTTCGTTGGAGAATGGGAGATCGTCCGTGCAGTTTTTCGTGGAGATGAGGAGAGACAGGGCGGCCGCCGGATTTTCGACGTTCGACGAATTTTTGGCTCGGACGGCGAACGAGGACCGCCAATTTTTGACCGTGGAGGAGCTTCCCCTCTTTGCCCCCACGGCCTGCGGCATGGCCAACGGCGCCGGAGGCTGGGTCGTCCTGGGGGCGGAGTGGCTTGAAGAGGAAAGCCGCGCCGAGCCGCGGGGGCTCCGGAGCCCGGACGTGCTGCGCGATCAACTCGCGGTCGACTGCGGGGATGGCCGGACCTTCAGCACGGCGCTCTCCGTCACCTTTCACGTATTGAGGGACCCTGCGCCGATCCTGCTGGCCCGCGTCCTGCCGGCGGAGTGGCACGAGCGCCCCGTGTGCATCGGGCAGGACTACGCCCGCGGAACTTGGCGGCGAACGGAGGGCGTGGGCTTCCTGTCGGGCGTCGGAGCGCGCTTCCGTTTGGGGCTGGACGCCCTCGAGAGGCTGAAGGACGATCGTCCGATCCGCGGCATGAGCCTCGACGACCTTCACGAGGAGAGCGTCGCCTCCTTCCGCTCCGCGGTGGTCCGGCGCCGGCCGGAGTGGTCGGAGCTGTCCCTCGAGGCGTTTTTGGCCCGCGCGCAGGTCCTCTCAGGCGGCGCCGTCACCCAGGCAGGACACCTCATGCTGGGCCGCAGGGCCACCCGCGTCCGGGCGGAGGTCCGCAGGGGAAACGCCGACGGCGAGGCCCTGGAGGTGCGCAACCTCTGGAAGGCGTACTCCGACCTGATGCCCCGCCTCACCCGCAGCCTCTCCCCGGCCTGCGCCGCAGCCTTTCGCGAGTGCTTCGTCAACGCGCTCCTGCACGCGGACTACGACGGCGGAGACGTGACGGTGCTGCTGAGGGGTGGACCGGCCTCCGCCCGCTTCAAGAACCCCGGCCTGATGCGGACGCAGCACCGGGGCGAGAGCGCCTGCCGCAACTTCCGATTGATGAAGGTCTTTCAGCTGCTGGGGGCCGCCTGGGGCGACGGGCGCGGATTGTCCCTCATCCGTCGCTATCAGCCCGACTTCGCGCTGCAGCAGGACGCGCTGGAGCTGACCACCGCGGCGGTCCTGAACCTGGAGCCCCTGGCCGCCCTTCAAGGAACGCCCCCCACGGCACGGCGCCAGGCTGGGGCCGCGCCGCTCACCCCCCGGCCCGACGACCGGAGATCGCAGCGGGAAGCGCCGTCGCAGGAACCGGCGCCCATGGAGGCCGAGCCGGCGCCGTTCCTGCTGGCAGACCCCACGGCAACGGCCGAGGCATCGACGCCCGCCCATGAGGCCGTTTCGTCGAGGTCTGACGAGGAATCGCCCCCTTCAGGGGCTCTTGTCAGCGACCCAGTGGAGCCTGCTGAGGAAGCCCCTCTGGAGCACGCTGGGGAGGCCCCGACGGAGCCTGCCGGGAAAGCCCCAACGGGGCAGGGGGGTGAAGCGGAGCGGCGGGCGGAGGAAGCGGCCCCGGTGGCGTCCGAGCTTCGGCGGCAGACCTCCTTCGGCAGCGCCGCGGACGAGTTGGAGCGAGCCATCGCGGAGATGCGCGGCAGGCCGGAGGGCCGGCGCGCGCAGGACGAATCGGAACGGGCATCGAGTTGAGGTGCGGGGCCCATCGCGGGCGAGGAGGACTTGAACATGGCAAAGCCGATTATCGGAATTCTGGGCAACATCCTGGTGACAACGTCTTCCACCTCCGGGAGCGTCATGCGCCGCAGCTTCACGAACGACACCTGCGTCCGCTCCGTGGCGAACAACGGCGGCGTCCCCGTCATCCTGCCCTTCGTCAGCGACCTGAGCCTGATGGACCCCCTTCTTGAGGCGTGCGACGGGCTGCTGTTCCCCGGCGGGGACGACGTGGACCCCGCCTACTACGGGGAGGCGCCGCACGAGAAGCTGGGGGAGGTCGATCGCGCCCTCGACGAATGTTGGTTTCACGCTGCGCGATACGCCATGGAACGGCAGGTCCCCATGCTTGGCATCTGCCGGGGGGCCCAACTTTTGAACGTCGCCTGCGGCGGCAGCCTGTACCAGGACATCGGGGAGCGGGGGGAGGACCACCTGACGCACGTTCAGACGGAGAAGCGCCACGTCGTCACGCAGACGGCGTGCGTTGTGCCGGGCACCCGGCTGGCCCGACTTCTGGGGCGGGAGGCTGTGCCGGTGAACAGCCTGCACCACCAGTCCGTCAAGGCGTTGGGAAAGGGCCTGGCCGTCTCCGCTCAGGCGGAGGACGGAATCGTGGAGGCCATTGAGAGCGCCGACGGGCTGATCGTCGCCACCCAGTGGCATCCGGAGGACCTGATCGAGTCCGTTCCCGTGATGAACGCCCTGTTTCAGGACCTGACAGCCCGTGCCGCAGCCCGTTGTGGTGACTGACAGCCCGTGAGCAAGGGCGAACGGCAGCCGGAAGGCTCCCCGGAGGGGGGACTGACGATCTCGCCGGCCTTGAGGGCTTGTGTCGAGGAGGGATAACGGGATGAAGGACAACCTCTCCGAGAAGGTCACCCGCCCCTGGGTGCCGTTCCGCGAGTTCATCGGAAACAACCCCTACCTGGAGTTCTTCAGGACGAACAACCTGACCGTGATCGTGAGCCGCAGGCCGGTCTGTATGCTGCCCAACAGCTACCGGCACGAGAGCGTGCAGTTCTTCATCGCCCTCTCCCCGGTTCGGGGCGGGACGAGGGATGGACACCCCATCTTCGTCCCAGCCGGCTCCATCTACCCCGTCAACGGCAGTCAGCCCCACGCGGTGACCGAGCCGATCCCCAACGTCTCCTTCATCAGCCTCTACTTCCGCTATGCCTTCTTCCAAAAGATGTGCCGTACCCTGCGCGGCAGTCCCGACACGGTTTTCGAGAACGACCTGATCCCCTACGACCCCGAGCTCAAAGCCCTGATGCGCGCATTCTTCATCGAGTACGGGGGGGGCAGAAGGGGCAGCCCAGGCATCGGGTCCGGAGTGATGGTCGACTGTATCGTCATCCAGCTTGCCGTCTGCCTCATTCGCAGGCTCCGTTTCTCCGCGGCGGCCACGGAACAGCGCGTCCCAAGCGACGCGGAGCTGGACCGGGCCGTCGAGCACCTGAGCGAACGCAGTGACCCCTGTCCTCTCTCGGAGGTCTCCCAAATCGTCCATGTCAACAAGTTTACTGCCCTGCGCAAGTTCCGCGCTCACACGGGCATGACGCCCCGCCAGTTCCAGATGCTGATCCGCATCCACCGCGCGATGGATATCCTGAAGGACCCCCGGTGCACCATCGCCGAAGTGGGGAAGCTCTGCGGATTCCCCAACCCCAGCCACTTCGCGCGCGTGTTCCGCCAGAAAACCGGGCTCTCTCCCACCGAATACCGCCGAAAATCCCTCAACGAAGTGCCCCGGACCTCCAGATTTTCCTCTTAAAAAGTCAATAACGAAACAGGAAAAGGACAAAAACGGAACATTCTTTTTCAAGGCAGCGTGATAACCTAATTGCACGCAGGCTCTCATTATCTACATCTACGGGGAGGTTCGTGTACGCTCCCGGGAATGAGCAGAGGAATGATCAAACGAGGGACGGACGCGAGGCGTTGTCACGGTGCCGGGCTCAAGGAGCCTGGGGAAGACCGAAAAGGAAGGAAGTGTTGTTCGTCATGACAAAGCGTTTGAGGCAGTTTAAGGCTGCGTCAGTACTGTTTGTGTTGGCTCTGGCCGCCATCACGTTTGAGGGTAAGCCGGCTTCGGCTGCTCCTCCTGGTCTGAAGACCGAATTCTTCATCGAATACGCGGCTTCGACTTTGGAGTCGGGGGATGTAAGCGTCGAAGGGGAGACCGACCTCACGGTAAAGGGCTTTTCCGAGATGTTCCTCGGTGCGAAGGTCGATGTGGTGGGAACGCGCCAGGAGGGCGTCTTCCCCCTCAAGGTGCCCAACGAGATACAGAAAGATTCCTCTGCCGGTCTCGACTACCGGGTGGGGGTTCCCAACCACGAGGGGTCATTCGGGTTCTCGGCCGGGACGAAACCGGGCGATACGGGAAAGCTTGTGCTGAAAATGCAGAATGGGGGGACATCCTCCAAGTTCACCTTCGACATCACCGCAAAGGATCCGGTCAGCGTAGATCAGAGCAAGGCGGCACTCGCCATCGATACCTCGACGGCTTCAGAGGACACGCTGACCCTGACGCTCAAACCTATGGTCGGAGCGGTTCTCAAGGACCTCAAGGTCGCCGGCGTCGCGTTCGACTTCGACCCCGCAAAACTGGACGCAGCCAAGCTCTCCCTCACCTGGGATGGAGCCGCCAACAAGATCCAGGCCAAGGCGCTCAATGCGGCCTACAGCGTCAAGGACGTTCCGGTGAAGGCCAAGGTGGACGTGACGTTTACCGGCGTGGACGGCCAGAACTGGACCCTTTCCGAGGCCGTCAACTTCACGATTACGTCCCGGCCGGGACGCCCCGCGACCGTCACGGTGACGGCCACGGCAGGGGCCGGCGGCACCATCGCGCCGAAGGGTGCCGTCACGGTAGCCTTCGGCGCGGATCAGGCCTTCACGATTTCACCCGACAGGAACTATAAGATCAAGGACGTCAAGGTGAATGGCGCCTCCGTCGGCGCGGTGGCTACCCACACGATGAAGAACGTCACATCCGACGGCACCATTGAGGCCACGTTCGAAAAAACCTCTGGTGGCGGCGGCGGTGGCGGTAGCGGCGGCGGCGGTGGTGGTAGCGGCGGCGGCGGTGGCGGTAGCGGCGGCGGCGGTGGCGGTAGCGGCGGCGGCGGTGGCGGTAGCGGCGGTGGCGGATGCAACGCAGGCTATGCCTTCCTGCCTCTGCTGGGGCTCCTTCCGCTGGCCTCGAGGATGAAAAAACGATAATCGATAGCGGATCGAACGTAGCTTGGGAACGGGGGCCGATCTCCGGCCCCCTTATGACATCGAGTCCGTTCCGGACCTCCGGATTCTCCCTAAAAGTCAATAACAGAATAGGAAAAGGGCAAGAACGGAATATTCTTTTGCAAGGCAACGTGATATCCTGACAGCAACATAGGGGTCTGTACTGGAGGGGACGTTTCGGAGAGTTCCGCGCCCCCCTCGGGAGGAGAGGGAATCGGAAAGTAGGCGGATGGGGTTCGGACATCTTCACCATCCGTGCCGCGGTTGAGGCGCGACGAAAGATCAAAGAGGAAAGGAAGTGTGGTGCATCATGGCAAAGCGAGTGAATCAAGGAGGATTCGTGTCGGTTCTGCTCGTTCTGGCGGCTGCGGTCGTCCTGGGGACCGATCTGACGGCGGACGCAGCGGAGTTCGGATTTCACTACAAATCTTCGGCAGGGCAGGAGGGGTATGTGACTAGCGTCAAGGATACGACCACCGAAGTACCGGCACTCAAGGAGATGTTCTTGGGTGAGGAACTGGATTTCACAACCTCGGATGATTACAGCGGTGTTTGGGATAAGGTTTTGCACATGGACGCCCTTCTCGAGGAGAAGATCGAGTATGTCAACTTGGGGATGGGGACAGGGAAGGCACACTTCCTCAAAACCGTAAAACCTGGTGAAACGGGCAGACTTTTGCTGTCCCCTTCGGCCACGACAGGAGAAAAGACCTCTTTCGATCTGAAAGGGATCACCGCGAAGAGCCCCGTCAGTATGGACCTGGACAAGGCGGCACTCGCCATCGACACCTCGAAGGCTTCGGAGGACGCGCTGACCCTGACGCTCAAAGGCAAGGCCGGAGCGGTCGACAAGGACCTCAAGGTCGCCGGCGTCACGTTCGACTTCGACCCCGCAAAACTGGACGCGGCCAAGCTCTCCCTCACCTGGGACGGCGCCGGCAAGAAGATCCAGGCCAAGGCGCTCGACGCGGTATACAGCGTCGCGGGCGTCCCGGTGAAGGCTGAGGTGGGCATGACGTTTACCGGCGAGGACGGCCAGAACTGGGCCCTTTCAGAGGACGTCAACTTCACGATCACGTCCGGGCCGGGACATCCCGCGACCGTCACGGTGACGGCTACGGCAGGGCCTGGCGGTACCATCGCGCCGAAGGGGGCCGTCACGGTGGCCTACGGAGCGGACCAGGCCTTCACGATTTCACCCGACATAAACTATAAGATCAAGGACGTCAAGGTGAATGGGGCCTCTATTGGCGCGGTGGCCACCCATACGATGAAGAACGTCACATCCGACGGCACCATCGAGGCCACGTTCGAAAAAACCTCTGGCGGTGGTGGCGGTAGCAGTGGCGGTGGTGGCGGTGGTGGATGTAGCACGGGCTACGCCTTCCTGCCTCTGCTGGGGCTCCTTCCGCTGGCCTTGAAGATGAAAAAACGATAATCGATAACGGATTCGACTGTAGCTTGAGAACGGGGGCCGATCTCCGGCCCCCTTTATGACATCGAGTCCGTTCTGGACCTCCGAATTTCCCTCCTAAAAAGTCAATAACGGAACAGGAAAAGGGCAAGAACGGAACATTCTTTTGTAAGGCAACGTGATATCCTGACGGCATGCAGTCTCTCGTTCTTTATGGAGAGGCAGGGGGAGGTTCTCGTGTCCGCCTCCCGGGAACGGGCGGAGGAATGGCCAAACGAGGGACGGGCGCCGCTGCGGAGGGAGGTGTTGTCACGGCGCCGGACTTGAGGGGCCTGGGGAAGACCGAAAAGGAAGGAAGTGTCGTTCGTCATGACAAAGCGTCTAAGACAGTTCAAGGTTGCGTCAGTGCTGTTCGTGTTGGCTCTGGCCGCCATCACGTTTGAGGGTAAGCTGGCTTCGGCTGCTGTCCCTCCTATTCTGAAGACCGACTTCTTCATCAAATACGCGGCTTCGACTTTGGAGTCGGGGGATGTAAGCGTCGAAGGGGAGACCGACCTCACGGTAAAGGGCTTTTCCGAGATGTTCCTCGGCGCGTCGGTCGATGTGGTGGGAACGCGCGAGGTTGGCTTCTTGATCGCCCAACCTAACGAAATACAGAAGGATTCCTCTGCCGGCCTCGACTACCAGGTGGGGGTTCCCAACGACAAGGGGTCCTTCAGGTTCTCGGCTGGGACGAAACCGGGCGATACGGGAAAGCTTGTGCTGAAACTGGAGCATGGGGGGACATCCTCTAAGTTCACTTTCAACGTCACCGCAAAGGATCCGGTCAGCGTGGACCTGAGCAAGGCGGCGCTCGCCATCGACACCTCGAAGGGTTCGGAGGATACGCTGACCCTGACGCTCAAACCCACGGTCGGAGCGGTCGATAAGGACCTCAAGGTCGCCGGCGTCACGTTCGACTTCGACCCCACAAAACTGGATGCGGGCAAGCTCTCCCTCACCTGGGACGGCGCCGCCAACAATATCCAGGCCAAGGCGCTCGACGCGGCCTACAGCGTCAAGGACGTTCCGGTGAAGGCCAAGGTGGACGTGACGTTTACCGGCGTGGACGGCCAGAACTGGACCCTTTCCGAGGCCGTCAACTTCACGATCACGTCCGGAAAAACCTCTGGTGGTGGTGGCGGCGGTGGCGGCGGATGCAACGCAGGCTACGCCTTCCTGCCCCTGCTGGGGCTCCTTCCGCTGGCCTTGAGGATGAAAAAACGATAATCGATAGCGGATCGAACGTAGCTTGAGAAAGGGGGCCGATATCGGCCCCCTTATGATATCAAGTCCGTTCCCGTGATGAACGCCCTGTTTCAGGACCTGACGGGCCGGGCCGCCGAGTGCTGTGGGGACTGACGGCCCGTGAGCGTCAGCGAACGGCAGCCGGAAGGCTCCCCGAAGGGGAGGGGTGTAGGGGCGGCGAGTGTTTTTCATAAGACGCGCCTGTCTAACATCTCCCGCCAACGCCGAAAGACGACAATAAATTGTCCTCTTTCGGCACAGCCGACCGACACGACGCCGCAATCCTCCCGAAAGATCGGCTTGCGTGAGGCCGGTCGTCTGGCCGAGCTGCGGAAGTCCCCCGGACTTCCTTCGCCCTCAGCCGACCGACACGACGCCGACCGCCTGTCGGCGTCCGTAAGTCGTGTCGTCTGGCCGAACCCCTCCGGTTCGCTGACGCAAACCGCCTCCCCTTTCATAAGTGAGACAGCAAATCTTTGATTTGCGTCGTCGAACTTAGGGGCTTCATCAGGGGAGGCAATCCATATAAAACGCGATTTGGTATAATAGCGCTTCCTTAAGCAAGTTCAGGGGGAACGGTCCGTGGGGGTGAAGTGCGCGGCGCGTTATGCAAGCGACAGCGGAACCACGATGTCGTAAAGTTCCCCCCTGTCTTCGATCTTGCGGATCGCGGCGTGCACTCCAAAGGCGCTGCGGATGTTCTCCACCGTCACGACTTCATTCACTGGGCCATAGAGGTTTGTCCCATCCCGATTCAAGAGCAGGGCCTTGTCCGCCAGCCGCATGGCGTGGTCGGGAAAATGCGTGTTCAGCACAACGGATTTGCCAAGGTCGTGCGCCAGGTGACGAATGACCTCCAGGATCACCAGCTGGTTGTGAAAGTCCAGGTTGGACTCCGGCTCGTCCATCACCAGCAGGGATGGCTGCGTCGTCAGCGCGCGAGCGATCAGGACCATCTGCAGTTCGCCGCCGCTCATGCGATTGCAGGGCTTATCCTTCAGGTGCAGGATTCCCGTTTCCTCCATGCACTCCATGGCGATTCTCTCGTCGTCAGGCCCCGGCTGCTTGAACGCTCCAAGGTGTGCACTTCGCCCAAGGAGCGTCATTTCATACGCCGTATAGGGGAAGCCGGCCGTTCTCGCCTGCGGTACGTAAGCCATCTTTCTCCATATCTGTCGAGGGCTGAACGACGAGAGTTCGCGCCCGTCGATAAAGGTCCCTCCGTCACGCCATGGCAGGAAACCCATCATGCAACGAAGCATCGTCGTTTTTCCTGCCCCGTTTGCCCCCAGAACCGCCAGCACCTCTCCCGGCTCTATGCGGAACGAGATGTCGCGCAGAAGGATCGAGCCGCGACGATAGCCGAAACAGCCATTCTCGACCGCAAAGATCATTTCATGCCCCCCTCCTGCGTGGAGCGCAACAGCATGATGAACACGGGGGCGCCCACGATGGCCGTAAGGATCGAAACCGGTATCTCCGCGGCGGTAACGCTCCGCGCCACCGTGTCAACACAGAGCGTAAACGCCGCGCCGAACGACAAGCTGAGGGGGATGATGCGTTGATTGCTGCCGCCGCCGACCATGCGCGCAAGGTGCGGGATCAGGAGGCCGATCCATCCAATCTTGCCGCACATCGAAACGCAGGAAGCCGTCATCGCCGCTGCCGCAAAGATGACCGTGAAGCGCATGGCTCTGAGGTGAATGCCCATGGAACGCGCTTCGTCCTCGCCGAGGGAGAGGATGTTGAGTCGCCAGCGCAGCAGAAATATAGTCAAAAGCCCGGCGCCGATCATTGGCGTTCCAAGTGCCAGCGTGTAGTAGTTGGAGGCCGACAGGCTGCCCATCAGCCAATAGGTAATGGTCGGCAGCGCTTCCTCGGGGTCGGCGACGTATTTCAGGAGCGAGAGCAATCCGTCGAACAGCGCGGAGATGACGATGCCGGCCAGCACGATCATCACGATCGTACTCTGTTTCCGAATCCTTGCAGCCGACCATGTCAGGAGCACGGCAATCAAGCCGAAGACCAAAGCCGTTGCCTGCACGGCCAGCAGGTTCCAGCGAAGCATCAGAGCGATCACGGCCCCGCAGGAGGCGGCGCTGGCCACGCCAAGCGTGTCCGGCACCGCCAGCGGATTGTTGAACAAGCTCTGAAAGGCTGCGCCGGACACGGCCAGCGCCGCACCGCATAAAGCGCCTTGCAGGATGCGGGGCAGGCGAATTTTGAACACTACGGCAAACTGCATGGCGTCGACTTTTTCTCCCGTCAGCGGCGAGAAGAGGACGTGGAGCGTTTCCCACAGGCTGATGGAGTACCGCCCCACGCCGAGGCAAAGGAGCGCCGTCAAGAGGGGAAGGGCAAGCAGCAAAAGCGCGCCTGCCCTCCTTGAAGATAGAGCCATCAGTTGAAGATGGCGGCCTCGCGTCCGGGGTGCAGTATCTTGGCGATGTCCTCGTCCGTTGGCTCGTAGTGGTAGAATTTTTGATAGTAATCCCTAAGCTCCTTCGCGATATCGACGTCGCTGAACAGCTCCGGATGCAGTTGCTGGGCAACCCACAGGATGCAGAGCGGGGTGTCGCCGGACGGCGGATACCAGCGATAGATGCCCAGAGGAAACTTGTAGACGCGCTTGTTTTTCACAGCGCTTACCAGACCCCAGTCGTAGCCGGCGATCTTGTTCTCGTAGAAATCCTCAGGCACATAGGGGCAGAAATTGTTGATCAGGATGACCTCCGGGTCCCACTCGTAGATCTGCTCGAGGTTGACGCCCTTTTGGCCGTCAATCTCCGCCGCTACGTTCACCGCCCCGCACTCGCGCAGATAGAACTCGGAATAGTGATTCGAGCCCGACGCCACGAGCTGGTTTCCGCTGTACCCGGCAAAGATCACCGCCTTGGGGCGCTTGAGGTCGCCCGCCGCAGCGATACGGTCCCGCACCATTTGAAGCGTCTTCGCGCCATAGTCCGAAACGCCCGCCGTCCCCTCGCCTGCGCCAAATACTCTTTCAAGGTAGCCCAGCCAGTCGGCAATCGTCCCCAGCGGGTCGCCATGATACTTTTCTGTGCGGAAACACACGGCAGGAAGCCCGATGCGGCGATAGGCTTCCCCCTCCTCCGGACGCGAGGCGTTGTAGAACACGACGTCCGGCTTCAACTTCAGGACTTCCTCGACGTTCACCTCGCCGCCCTTCATGAAGTCGGAAGGAATATCGAGGATTTTCGGAAACATCTTTGCAAGGTAGGAGTACCGTGCCGCCACCTTCGTGCCGTCTGAGATGCCGATCAATCCTGTAATGCCGCCGCGATAGAGGCAGTATACGCTCGTCAAAGGCATGATGGACGTGATGAGAACACGTTCCGGCGAGCGCGGCACCGTCACCTCCTGCCCGCTGTCGTCCACAAACTTGACGAATTCGGCGCCCAGCGCGCCTTGTGCGCACAGCACACAGCACAAAAACGCCAAAAAGCTTCTCTTGAAAAACCTCAACCTGTTGCCCTCCTTAAAAATAAAATATACCTCCCTGATCCGTTCTGCGCCTCGCGCACCGTGGGTTTGTTTCAACGTCACAGGCTGCTGCGGTCCACCTGCACGTGATTCAGCTCCGGAATGTGGATGATGCGGTCCGCGACGCGCTCCGCCAGGGCGCGGTTGTGCGTTATCGCCACCACGGCCATGCCGTTCCGGTCCGCATAGTTCAGCACGAAGTTCCAAATGTGCGCCTGGCTCAAGGCATCCAGCATCGTCGTCATCTCGTCGGCGATCAGGACGCGCGTTTCGCTCCGCATGACGCGCGCCACGCAGAAGCGCTGCAGCTCGCCGCCCGAGAGCTCGATGGGCCAGCGATCGTACCACAGGGGGCGAATGCCCACCTCGCGCAGGACGTCTTCGTCCAGCGCTCCGGCCTCGAACAGGGACTGCCGCATCTTCCAACGCGGGTTGAGCGCCCGCTCCGGGTGCTGGTAGATCAGCTGAACGGGGCAGTAGCCGCGGCCGGGCAGCGGGGCGCCGTTCCACAGCACCGCGCCTTCCGCGGGGCGTTCGTACCCGGCCATGAGCTTTGCCAACGTGCTCTTGCCGTAGCCGCTGGGGCCAAGGATGGCGATGCGCTCCCCATCGGCGACCTTAAGGCTCACGTCCTTCAGGACCCATGGTCCGCCGCCGTAATGAAAGCCGACGTTGTTTACCTCAAGCATCGCTGCACCTGCACCTCATCGTTTCTCCGTCCACGTCCCACGTCGCTTCGCTTGCCCCGCACGCGGGGCAGCGCTCCAGGGAGAACCCGTTCTGGGGTAGAGCCCGAAACAGGGCGCGGCTGTAAGGGTGCTTCAAGCCGGCGCCGTCCCCGCTGAAGGCCGCCGCCGCGGCGGTTTCCACGACGCGGCCCTCGTGGAAAATCGCGACCTTATCCGCCACGCCAAGCGCCAAATCGATGTCGTGCGTGATGAGGAGGATGCCCTTCCCCTGGTCCGCCATGACGCGAAAGTCCTTCAGCGCCTCGATGGCCAGCTCCAGGTCCAGTCCAGGTGTCGGCTCGTCCGCAATCAGAAGCTCCGGGTCGGCGACGAACGCCGTGGACAGGAGGACGCGCCGGGCCATTCCGCCCGAAAGCTGAAAGGGATAGGAATCCGCCGTCTCGCGCTTCAGGTTGAAGTGACGAAAGGCCGCCCGTTGCCTCTCCCGAGCGCTTTCCCCCGCCGTGCCGCACACCTGGTCTCCCACGCGCATCAGCGGATCGAGGTAGGCCACGGACTGCGGAATGAACGCGATCTCACGTCCGCGCAGGCGGGACTTCATCCCGTCCGTCATGACCGCGCCGCAGTAGAACATCTCGCCTCCAACGCGCGCGTTGTCGGGCAGGATCCCCAGCACCGCGTGAGCCAGCAGGCTCTTGCCGGAGCCGCTCGATCCAACGACGGCCAGGATCTCTCCGCGCTCCAACGACACGCTCAGGTCGGTGATGGCGCAGTAGTCCACCCTCTCAAGGCGCGTGTCGTAGCTCTCGAAGCTCACGGACAGGTGGCACACTCTCAGGAGGCTGTCTTTCAATTCGCCCATCTCCAGTCCCCCCTACTCCCTCGCAGCGTGCGGGTCGACGAACACCCGCAGGCTGTCGCCCACGACGTCGAAAAGCTGTACGACGAGGAGCAGCGCCAGGCCGGGGAAGAACGCCAGCCACCACATGCCGGCCGCCAGGTGTCGCATGGACTCGGCGAGGATGACGCCCATGGCCGGCGTGTCGAGCGGCAGACCGTAGCCCAGAAACGTGATGCCGGCCTCATGAAGGATCGCGTGCGGAAACAGCAGGATCAGGCCGACGGCGTACTGTGGAAACACGTGAGGGACGATGTGCCGCAGGGCGATGTGGAGCGGGCCCTTTCCCATCTTCCGCGCGACCTGCACGTACTGCGCGGAGCGGATCTGGAGGATTTCCGCGCGGATGAGGCGCGTCAGGTTCGGCCAGTGCGTGACGGCGACCCCTGTGATGACGCCTGCGGCGCCTCCTCCGGCGGCGATGGAGATGAGGATGAGCAGGATCAGGTGTGGCACGCCCATGCACAGGTCAACGCAGTAGCTGACGGCGGAGTCCGTCCGCCCGCCGAAGATGGCGGACAGGCTCCCCAGGATCAGCGCGATGACCGAGCTGATGACCGCAGCCGTCAGACCGATGCGGATGCTGAGCGACAGGCCCGCAACGACGCGAAAGAACATGTCGCGCCCCAGGCTGTCGGTCCCGAAGGGATGAGCGGCGCAGGGGGCGATGTACCGAGCCGAGTAGTTGGGGCCATAGTCGCCGGGGCCAAGGAGCGATCCCCAGACGAAGATCCCCGCGAGGAGGATAGCCCCCAGCCCAATCGCACAGAGCGTCCTGCGGCGGTGATTCAGCCACGGGCCGCGCGCTGCCTTGACGAGCGCTTCAGCCATGGGCTTTCTCTCCCTCCCGAATGTGCGGGTCGATCAACCCGTAGAGGACGTTCGCGGCCAGGTTCCCCGCGAAGACGAAGAGCACGCTGAAGAGGGCGATGCCCATCAGGAGCGGTGCGTCCGCGTGGAGGCCGGCCTCGACGGCGGTGCTGCCCAGGCCGGGGTAGGAGAACACCTTCTCCGCCAACACGGAGCCGCCGAATATCTCGTTCACCGAGGCGAACTGCAGCGTGATCGCCGGCAGGGCGATGTTGCGCAGGCCATGGCGCCGGATGATCTGCCCCAGCGACTCGCCGCGGGCACGGGCGAAGAGGACGTATTCGCTCTCCAGCACGTCGATCAGCTTCTGTCGGGTGTGCAGCGCGATGTTCGCCACGCCGGTGATGGACAGCGTCAACGCAGGAAGGATGAGGTGGTGCAGCCGCTCGGCCCACGTCGTCTCCGCGGCCACGCGGCCGATGGGGATGGAGAGCCCCAGGGGGAACCACTGTAGCTGTACGGCAAACACGATCAGGAGCAGAAGTCCGAGCCAAAACGTCGGAGTGGAGGCCAGAAGCAGGCTGAAGGTCTTGATCACCCTGTCCGGCCAACCGCCCCGCCAGGCGCCGGCGGCGATTCCTAAAATCAGGCCAAGGACGCCGGACAGCGCCCAGGCCGTGCCCATCAGAAGCAGCGAGGCCTTGAAACGCTCCGCCAGCACTTGCGACACCGGCTTGTGGTGCATGATGGACTGTCCGAGGTCGCCCCGCAGGGCCGCTGCTGCCCACTTGAAGTAGCGTTCCAGGGGCGGCCGGTTCAGGTCCCACTGCTCCTCGATGTGGGCCCGCTGTTCCTCTGAGACGTTGACCTCACCGAGGAAGGCATCAATCGCTTTCAAGGGTGACGCCGTGACCAGAAAAAAGCTGAGCGCGGAACAGGAAACGAGCAGGAGCAGCAACCGCCCGAGAGACCCCGCGACGTACCGTGCGAATCCCTTACTCACTAACCCCTCTCCTTCCCCCGGGGAGCGATCCCCCGCTGTCTCATTCGCTCCAGCTCCACTCGTTCAGGTTCTCCAGCCCCGCTCCGCCCTGGTTTCTGGATTTGACCCTTCCTAGCGGCGGTATCGTCAGTCCGTCGCGGACGAGGTAGTTGTCCTGGGGACAGGCAACGTACAGGAACGGCACGTCTGCGTCCGCCAGCTCTTCAGCCTGCTGCCACAGCCTGTCGCTCTCCTCCTGGCTTGTGGCGCGCAGCGCCCTGTCGATCAGGGCGTCGACCTCCGGGTTGGAGTACGAGGGCGGATTGCCGATCACGCCTTTGTTGATCTGCGAAGAATGGTAAAACAGATAGAAGTCCGAAGGGCTGGGGTAGCCGAACGCCCAGCACGTCGGCGTAGCGCGGGCGTGGCGCGCTTCAACCCAGGGTGCGGATTGAGGGATAATATGGATTCCAAGCGCTTTGGCGCTCTCCGCGACCGCCACGACCACGTTGTAACGAGGCATGTCGTTGCTGCGGCCCTTGATCGTGAACTCCGCCTTCAGGCCGTCCTTCTCCCGGATGCCGTCGCCGTCCGAATCCACCCAGCCGGCGTCCTCGAGGATCTTCTTTGCCTCCTCCAGGCGTCCGTCCTCGAACGTCCGCTTCGAGGCCCAGGGCAGCCAGCCTCCGCCGATGGTGAAGGAGGGCTTCCCCATTCCGCTCAACGCCTGATCGACCAGAAGCTGACGGCTGATGCCGACGTTCAGCGCGCGGCGGATGGCCGGGTCACAGGTCACGTTGTTACCCACCTTCTCATCTCCTGAGGCAACCCCTTCGGGGATGACGGGCAGGTTGATCGCCAGCGAGGTGAAGGTGTCGAGCGTCAGGAGCTTCATGCCCGGCACCTCCTGTTTTGTGGCCGCGAACTCCGCCGGAATGAAGACGAAGTCCAACTGTCCCGACTTCGCTGCAGCGAGCGTGGCGTCGTCGTCGACCTTGAGGATCGTCACCCGTTTGAAGGGGGACTTCCTGCCGTAATAGTGCGGATTGGGCTCCAAAATCATCTGCTGTCCGATCTGGAAGTCCACGATACGCCAGGCGCCTGAGCCCAGCGGCATGTCACCGTAGCCCTCCTTATAAGCGTGCTTCGGAACGATGCCGACGTAACTCAGGAGGTGCGGAAAGAACGACCATGGACGGGAGAGCGTGAACTCCACCGTTCGGTCGTCGAGCGCCCGAACGCTCTCCAACATCGAGAGGTCTGCGACCGATGCGGCGGCCTTCGTGCTCTCAAACGTGAAGACGATGTCCTCCGCTGTCAGGGGGTGGCCGTCGGCGAACTTCGCGTCCTCGCGAATTTCATACGTGTACCTCAGCCCGTCTTCGCTGACCTTCTCATCCGTTGCCAGGTCCTTTTCCAGCAGGTTGTCCTTGCCGGGTTTCAGCAGGTGGCAGTGAAAGATGTCGGGTCCCCAGACACCATACCCGCGGACGGGGTCGATCTTTCCCGCCATGGCGTTATCGCCGCCCGACAGGACGATCTCATCCTTCGCCAGGGCCGTGCCGCAGAGGAGCGCCATCGCGAGGGAAAGCGCCGCAAAAACCGTTTTCTTCATGTTTGCCTCCTAAAATTCCAAAAATAGTGCAAAACTCCTGCGGGCGGCAAGCCCGCACCTTTTGCGCGTCGCAGAGATAAAAACGCGCCGGCCCTCTGCGCTTCTGCAAGCGAGAAGGTCGGCGCGTCCGTTTTCACGCGCCAAGACGTCCGCCCTGGGCAGGGGGCCAACGTCCTCCAGAGAAAATGCGTAAGTCTCCTGACTTGCGATTCAGGGGGAGAGCCCCCAGCGCCCGATGCCTGCCTTCCCACGGCCTGATGCCGCAGTGACTGACGTTCGTCATGGCGTCCCGAAGAGACGCTTCAGCATGGGTTCACGCTTACAGTGCCGGCCGCGCGGGGACTCTCACCCCATTCCATCTACACCGTCCCCACCGTATCGCGCGTCGGACAGGGAGGACGATGACGCATTTCCATATACAAACAGCCTGTTTGTACAAGACGTCATTCTAATGGAACGCCCTCAAAAAAGCAACAAGGCCGCCGATCGTCTGCTGTCGCTCAACGGTCCTGTCACCCCGTTTTGGGGGATGGCGTCTGGCCTGAAGCAGTGGCGGGCGGCGTTGAGGTTCAATTTCCTGCCTTGATGATGGAGCGCTATAATAAAAGCACCTGGTTTTCGCTATAGCACGACAAGCATTTGAGAGGTGTTTGCCATGTTTGATCCATTTCGACTGAAGGATATACTGGTTGAGTACAAACGGAACTTCGTTTCAAAACAGTGGGAAAATGAGAAATACAAATGGGAAGCCGTGAAATGGTTTCAGGATAATTGGGATGTGAACGCAGTTGATTTTCCGGAGATGCTGAGTCGGTCTTTGGACAAAACCCTCAATTTACTGACTTCCGCAAATTACTTCCCGAAGGGCATGATCGTCGATTTCGCCAGGTCCGCTCATGAAGAGGTTCGTTCCATGTTCATTGCTCTGTTCGATGAGAGCAAGGATGTGTTTGAACGGATGGATGCTTTTAGTGCGCACTCGTCCATCCTCTTGAAGGAGTACGGGAGCGAGGACGCACAGCATTATCAGTATGAAAATTCCATCAGCACCTACTTGTGGCTCCGTTATCCGGACAAATACTACATCTACAAGTTCAGTGAAGCAAAAGCAGTTGCCAACGAACTTAACTCGAATTACCGTTTCAAAAAAGGCGCTTATGCCGATAATATCCGAAACTTCCTACGACTTTACGATGAGATCAGCCTGGCTTTAAAAGAAGATACCGAGCTGGTGAACCTCTTCGAATCGCAATTGACCGAGACGTGCTATTCCGATCCTGAGTTGAAAACTCTGACCATTGACGTTGGATTTTACATCAGCAGATATTATTCGCAAAAGGATGCCGCTGCTGCAAAGCCTGTTAAATGGTATGGTTCCGATTATGATTCCGGCCTTACTGTCGATGACTGGAGCAAACTCCTCGAGGACGAAACCGTCTTTACCACCAGTGCACTGGAAATCATGAAGCGCATAAAAGACTACGGCGGCATGGCATCCTGCACACAGCTTGCCATGAAATACGGTGAGACAAAAAATTTCTACAACGCCGGTTCATTCGGACTGGCAAAGCGCATTTGTGAAGCCACCGGCATTTCACCAAACACCAGAGACAATGGCTCCACACGGTGGTGGACGGTTCTTTACGTGGGCCGTAACGCTGATAAAAATGAAGAAGGCAGCTTCGTTTGGAAATTGAGGGATGAGCTTTCTGCGGCACTCGATAAGGCTGATTTGAGCAACGTTAAACTGTATGTTACTGCCGCATCGGGCGAAAAATATCCGGTTACAGTGGTGGCTCCCATTAACGCATACACAAAGAGTGATTTCCTTGATGAAGTTTACATGACGGAAAAACGTTATGAAAACCTTGTATCCGTTCTTCAAAATAAAAAGAATATCATCCTTCAGGGCGCTCCCGGCGTGGGAAAGACCTTTGCTGCCAGACGTCTGGCATGGTCTATGATGGGAGAAGAAGATGATAGCAGGATTGAATTCGTGCAATTTCATCAAAACTATTCCTATGAGGACTTCATGATGGGCTACAAGCCCGTAGAGGACGGTTTTGAGCTCAAGTATGGTATCTTTTATCGCTTTTGTGAGAAGGCCGCGAACCGATTGGATAAAGATTTCTTCTTTATCATTGACGAGATCAATCGTGGCAACATGAGTAAAATTTTCGGAGAGCTGCTTCTGCTCATTGAGAAAGACTATAGAGGCACCAAGGCAA
The DNA here is from genome assembly GCF_000210715.1 of Fretibacterium fastidiosum. Taxonomy (GTDB): domain Bacteria; phylum Synergistota; class Synergistia; order Synergistales; family Aminobacteriaceae; genus Fretibacterium; species Fretibacterium fastidiosum. Next base: position 2,036,511 of record NC_021038.1, on the reverse strand, counting down.
CATTGGCCTATAATGGACTTCCCTTCTCAGTTCCTAAAAATCTGTACATCATCGGCATGATGAATACAGCAGACCGCAGCCTGGCCATGATTGACTACGCTCTTCGTCGCCGCTTCAGCTTCTTTGAAATGGAACCGGGCTTCGATTCTGACGGCTTCATCCAGTATCAAAACAGCCTGAATAACGAAACACTGAATGAGCTGGTATCTAAGGTTAAGGAATTGAATCGGGAGATTTCTCTCGACAGGTCGCTGGGCAAGGGATTCTGCGTCGGCCACAGCTATTTTTGTGGCAGAGATGTTTGCACCAGGGACTGGCTGTATTCCATCGTCGATTACGATATTCTGCCGATGTTGAGTGAATATTGGTTTGACGATGTCAACAAGCTCCGACACTGGGAGAATATTTTACTGGGTGTGTTTCAATGATAAAGGATAGGAGCATCTTCATAAAAAACATATACTATATGCTTTCGTATGCCTTCACCGCGCTGAATCAAGGTGGTTATGAGGATGTCGCTACCGAAGAATTCGAGAACATACATAACCTTTTTGCGGCGGTCCTCGCCAAGGGTATCGGTCGCCAACTGAAGCAGGGCCTGTATCGAGAGTATCTAAATCGCAAAGAGGATGTGGCTGTGGTCCGTGGCAAAATTGATATGCCGAGAACCATTCAAAATCGCCTTGCCAGAAAGTGCATGCTGACCTGTGAGTATGATGAGCTGTCAGAAAACAATCTCTTGAATCAGATACTGAAAACGACCGTCATGCTCTTGCTCCGGCATACGAAGGTAGACCAGGAGTACAAGAGCAATCTGAAAAAAGAGATGCTGTTTTTTTCCAAGGTAAGTACGATTGATCCCACCACGATTAGGTGGTCAGCTATCCGTTTTCAGAGGAACAACAATACCTACCGTATGCTCATCGGCCTGTGCCAGCTCATTATTGATGGAATGCTGCTGACCACGGATTCCGGCGAGTATAAGCTGGCAGCCTTTGTTGATGAACAGCGTATGAATCGTCTCTACGAGAAGTTTATCCTCGAATATTATGTCAGGGAATGCCCGCAGGTGACGGTAACGGCCTCGCAAATTCCGTGGGCGCTTGATGATGGCAACGGAACAATGCTGCCGATTATGCAGAGCGATATCATGCTGATCAGGGGCAGCGAAGTCCTTATTATTGATGCCAAGTATTATAGGCGCACAACGCAGACGCAGTATGACGTTCACACGCTTCATTCCAACAATCTGTATCAGATTTTCACTTACGTAAAAAACACGGACACGAATTTCGGAGCCCAACCGCATAAGGTTTCCGGTATGCTGCTGTATGCAGCTACCGATGAGGCCATCCAGCCGAACAACGTTTATCAGATGAGTGGGAACCGAATAAGCGTAAAAACATTGGATTTGAACCAAAAGTTTTCACAGATTGCAGCTCAGCTGAATGCTATAATGGAGGAGCATTTTAGGAAGTAATAATTCCAGGAGGCGATTGCGCATAGCGGTGGCGGGCGGCGTGGCCACGAAGAAAAGCCTCTTGTCAATGCAAGATTGTGTGATAAAATAAAAAGCTAAATGAAATTGGGGAGGAGGATGAGATGCCGGAGAAGGCGAATAAGACGGTGGCCCAGAACCGTAAGGCAAGGCATGATTATTTTATCGTTGACGCTTTCGAGTGCGGGATCGTCCTGACGGGAACGGAGATCAAGAGCGTGCGTGCCGGAAACCTGAACCTCAAGGATTCCTACGCCTCTCTGGATGAAGGGGAGCTCTGGCTGGTGGGGATGCACATCTCTCCCTACGAGAAGGGGACGTATTACAATCATGAGCCGGAGCGGCGGCGCAAGCTGCTCCTTCACCGTCATGAACTGCTGCGGTTGAAGGGCAGGGTCCGCGAGAAGGGCTTGACGCTGGTCCCTCTCTCCGTCTATATTAAGGAGGGGCGGCGAGCCAAGGTGGAACTGGCCCTGGCGCGAGGCAGGACGGCACACGACAAGCGGGACGCCATTGCGGATCGGGACGCGAAGCGAGATATGGCGCGTGCCGTGAGGCACAACGGACGGTACGACTGAGAGGACGGCTCTTCCCGTCATGCCGATGGATCATCGTTCATGTGATCGGGAAGTTTTGGATGATAAAGCCGGTTTTATTGGGGGCGACAGGTTTCGACGGCGCGTGGAGTGCCTGACAGAGCAGGTCGAGTTACGTCCGTAATCCTCGTTAAACATTCGGGCAGACGAATAAACGTCGATAACGATTACGCATTGGCGGCTTAGGCCTGCCACGTCGAAGGATGAGCTCGTCTGTTGGCTCGCCGGAGACGTCATTTTAGACAGATGCTTCGCTCACAGTCGGATCTTGCTGGAGTGAAAAAGACAAGAGGTCTTGGAAAAAGGAAGGCCGTTTTCTGCCTCACCTTTGACGACAATTAAAAGAAAACTAAGCCTGTAGCGCTGTCACGCTGGCCCACGTCGGACGGGGGTTCAATTCCCCCCGCCTCCACCAACTGAATCCTCGGCGCAATCGTTAACGCGTCGGGGTTGATTTTAAAAAAAAGGGCCTTTCCCGACAGAAGGAAAGGCCCTTTTGGCAACAGAAGAGCGGAGAGAGAGGAGCTGGGAAAGATGAACGTGGCCCACATGGAAAACGTAAAGACCCGAAAAAGCCTGTACCGCCGTATCCACGCACTTTCGGAGGAAAACCTGCAATCCCTTGTCCATTACCTGAATGAGCTCGAAAGTGGAGAGGCCCAGGAGCCCAATGAAGAAACCGTTGCGGCGATGCGAGACGTTATTGCAGGACGCAATCTCAGCAAAACCTATGACAACGTCGATGAAATGATGAAGGATCTGCTGGGCTCAAATGCTTAAGCTCCGATTTTCGTCAAAAATACAAAAAGACCTAAAGTTGCTGTTAAAACGAGACTATGACTTATCCGCCTTTGATCGTGTCGTCAGGTTGCTGGCACAGAACGCCGCTCTCCCCGAGTCTTTGGGGGATCATCCTTTAAAGGGCGATTGGTCCGGCTTCAGGGAATGTCATATAACATCCGACTGGCTCCTGATTTACCGGGTTGAACGGGATACGTTGACCTTGGTTTTGGTGCGTACCGGTACGCATTCTGATCTGTTCAAAAAATAACCCGAACGAGCGACCTGTCGGAATGGGAGGACACAAAACGGGTTCGATGGATAAGTGGTCCACCAGAAGCGAAAATCCCTGAGTTTCAAGAGGGATTCAGACGATAGGGAAACCCCCTCGCCGAGGGGGTTTTTGCTTGTTTGTCCCGCCTTTGTATTTCACGATGCCGCGAGTCAATCCACGGCGGGTGAGGCCGTGGCGGGCGGATTATTATGGAGCGATTGGCTGGGGTATAATTTGGAGCGGGAGGTGAACGGGATGACCTCTGTCGATACGGCATTATGGCCCGCGGGGATGCCGGAGTTCCCGATTCCCCTGAGGACGTTTTTTGAATGAAGGTCTGGAGCTCGGCGTGCGGTGACGTGGCGAGGCGCCTGGGGGAGGCGGGCCGCGCTGTGGTGCTGGCCTTCGGTGGGCCGCGCCGCGTGCTGAGCACGTCGCCCTTCAACGGCGGCCTGCGCACGGACCTGCGGCAGGCCTTCAACTACAGCTACAGCATCAAGGGCGGCGAGTACTGCACGATGCGGGCTCCGACCTATGCGGAGCACCTGGCCCTGATCGCGCGGGAGATCGGGCTGAACCCCGCCGTCAGCGTCGGGCTCTCCACCTCCGCCAAAATGGGGCACCTGGCGATCCTGGAGGACGGCTGGGGGTCCGCTGAGGTCGCCGCGCTGGTGACCGCGGGGCTCGACGTCAACGCAGGGCGCTCCGGCGACCCGGCGGACTGGGACGAGGAGGCGGAGCGCCGGTCCGCGCCCCCGACGGGGACGGTCAACGTCATCCTGCACTTCAGTTGCGACCTCAGCGAGGGGGCTCTGACCCGCGCCCTGATCACCCTGACGGAGGCGAAGGCCGCCGCCCTTCAGGAGCTGGCCGTCCCCAGCCGCTACTCCCACGGCATCGCGACGGGGTCGGGGACGGACGGCGCCATCGTGGTGGCTAACGCAGCGAGTTCCCTGCGCCTCACCGATACGGGGAACCACAGCAAGCTGGGCTCGGCGGTGGGGCGCGTGGTGAAGGCCGCGGTGAAGGAGGCCCTGCGGCTGCAGAGCGGCCTGACGCCCCAGAGCCAGCACGGCATCCTGCGGCGCACGGAGCGCTTCGGGGTGACGGAGGAGTCGTTGTGGGAGCGCTATCGCCACGGGGGCGGGAGGCTGGACCGTGCGCGCTTCGCCGCGGCCCTGGCGGGGCTGGATGCCCGAGACGGCCTGCTGGCGTCCGTGTCCCTGATTGTACACCTGATGGATCAGGCGGAGTGGGGGCTGCTCTACCCCGACGAGGCGCTGTCCGCCGCGCTGAGGCTCCTGGCGGCGATGGGCGTTTGCGTCGCCCCCTCCGGATCGGTCCACGACGCTCATGACGCTGAGGAGGCCGTGGCCTTCATCGCGGGGGCGGTGTCGGACGCTCTGGTCCGGCTTGCGGTGGACAGCGGGAATTCCTGCGAGGGGCCCCTTGCGGGCAACGGCGCGGGATGATGGGGATACTATGAAAGGCCGGTTCCTGTCATGGACGGCGGAGGAGGAGCTTGATGAGCTTGAACAGCGATCTTGAGCGTCGGTACGAGGAGTATCTGGCGGAGGTGATGGAGGTTCACCGCGCCCGGGGCGTCGCCGTGGCCGTGATCGACCGGGTGGGGCGCACGCTTTGGCAGAAGTTGGCCGGATACCGCGACGCGGAGCGCCGCCTGGCGATCGACGAGGACACGATCTTCGGGCTGGCGTCCCTCACGAAATCCTTCACCGCCCTGCTGGTGACGCAGTTGGCCGAGCGGGGCTCTCTCTCCCTTCAGGACCCGGTGTCGGTCCATTGCCCCTCCTTCAGGGACGCGGGCCCGAACCCCGTGAGGCTGGCCCACCTCCTGAGCCACAGCGGCGGGTACTTCCCCCTGCCGCGGACGACGCTGGAGCCCGTGGCGAAGGAGTTGGGGCTCCCGCTTGACGGTCCGGAGGACCCGGCCTTCAGCGACGAGCTGGCCCGCGCTGGCGTCGACAGGGTGGCGGGGGCTATGAGCGCTGCGTCGGAGCGCGTCGGCGAGCCGGGGGAGTACATGAGCTACTGCAACGATGGATACGGCCTCCTGGCGGAGGTCATCCACCGCGCAAGTGGGGCGGGCAGCTACGCCGCCTGCGTGAGGCGGGAGGTCCTGGAGCCCCTGGGGATGACCCGCAGCTCCTGCGAGTTTCTGCGCCCCGCGCAGGACGCGAACGTCGCGAAGCTCTACTCCGAGGCGGCGCCGGAGGGGGACCTGAACTTCTGCCGCAACGCCTTCGTCCTCATGGGCGGCGGTGCCATGAAGTCCACGCTGGCCGACATGAAGAAGTACCTCCGCATGTACCTGAACGAAGGGGCCATTGATGGAGGCGGTCGTCTGGCTTCCGCCAGGGGCGTCCGCGCCATGTGCCGCCCGCGCATCCCAACGCGCAGCCAGCAGTTCTATGGCTACGGGCTCTCCATCAGCTTCCTTGAGGACGTCACGGTGATCCGCCACGGCGGCAGCCTGCCCGGCGTGTCCTCGCACATGGCCTGGTCTCCGGAGCTGGAGCGCGGCGTCGTCGTGCTGTGCAACACGGAGGACGTTCCCGTGTCCCTGCTGGCGGACGCGGCGCTGCGGCTATCCATGGGACTTGACCCTCGACCGGCGAGCCGCTGGCGCAGATGTCCCTGGACGGACGCGACCCTTCGAGCTGCCTGCGGACGGTACGAGTCGGGGGAGGGCGCAGACGTCCTGGTGGAGCGCGACGGAGAGGGCGTCGCCGTCACAAACAGCGGCAAAGTTATGGAGGTCCTCATGGTGCACCCCTTCCGGGCGGTGTTGCGATCCGGCCTGTCCGAGACGGAGTTTCGGCTCCACTTCGGCGAGGACGGGGAGGTGTGGGGCGCCCGGCTGGGGGACCGCATCGTCAAAAAACGGTCCTGAAGCGTCGGCGACCGACGACGAAACGGCAGGGGCCTGGGCAAATGCCCAGGCCCCCTCGTCGTCGTTTTGAGGTGCCGATGCGCTACTCGTAGTACACGCCGTCAAGACGGTTGATGATGCCGCGGTAGAAGTTGTCCGCGCCCTTCAGGGCCTTGTTGGTGCCGTAAAGGGTGTCGGCGATGGCGAGGTAGCACCACGGGTTCAGCTCGTTCACGCGGTCGCAGAAGCGCTTGTAGATCTCCGCGCGCTCCGGGCCGTCCGCCGTGACGGTCCCCTTGTCCAGCAGCTCGTCCACCTCGGCGTCCTTCAGCCAGACGCGGTTGGAGGGCCCTGCGAACTTGGAGTGCATGGCCGCCTTGATGTAGGCGTCCGGGTCCGGGTTGATGTCGGAGGCGGACCAGCCGATCATGAAGACGGGCAGCTTGCCGGCCTTCAGCTGATCCAGGAAGGTGCCCCACTCCAGGACCTGGATGTCGACCTTGATGTCCAGCTCGGCGAGCATGTTCTGGATGACCTCGGCGTAGTCCTTGCGCTGCTTGTTCTCGTTGGTGTAGATGGTGAAGGCAAGGTCCTTGACGCCGGCCTTGTCCAGCATCTCCCTGGCCTTGTCGGGGTCGTACTCCACGGGGACGGGCTCGGGGAAGTAGTTGTTGATGGGCAGGAGCGGGCTGGTGGGCACGCGGCCCAGCCCCTGATAGACCACGTCCAGAGCGGCCTCGCGGTCGATGGCGATCGTGATGGCCCGGCGGACCTCGGGTTTGTCGAAGGGCGGCGTCTGGGTGTTGAAGCCCATGTAGGTGATGGACAGGCCCGGCTTGTTGTAGACGCTGACCTTGCCCTCCTCCTGCAGGCGCTTGAAGTCGCTGGTGGGAAGGCCGTAGGCGATGTCGATGTTCCCCGTCTCAAGCTCGATGACGCGGCTCGTGGTCTCCGGAATGGTGCGGATCTTGAGCGTCTTGAACTTCGGCTTCTCGCCCCAGTAGTCCTCGAAACGCTCGAAGGTGATGTGGTCGCCCTTCAGCGCGGAGACGAACTTGAAGGGGCCGGTGCCGATGGGCTCCTTGCCGTAGTCCTCGCCTGCGGCCTCCACGACCTTCTTGTTCATGATGTAGGAGGAGGAGTGGTTCAGGTAGGCCAGGAAGCCGGCCATGGGGGCGGAGGACTTGACCTGGAACGTGTACCGGTCGATGACCTTGAGCCCCTCGGGGTCGATGTTGGCGCCGTAGGACTTCACGGCCGCAGCCTTCGGCGTCGTCATGCGGTGGAGCGTGAACACGGCGTCCTCGGCGGTCAACTCGTCGCCGTTGTGGAACTTAATGCCCTTGCGCAGCGTGATCTCCCACGTCGTCGGGTCCAGTTGCTTCCAGCTCTCCGCCAGGTATCCGACGAGCTTCTTGTCCGGCGAGAACTCGAACAGCGGTTCGTACATCTGGATCAGGGCGCAACTGGACGAGGTGTCGTTCGCCATCTGGGGGTCCAGGGACTTCGCGTCCGACGCCGTGCCCACGACGATCTCGTCCTTGGGCGCCGCTGCGGCGACGCCGCAGGCCAGGGCTGCGAACGCCGCAGCCAACAGGAACAGAAAAACGCGCTTCTTCAAAACAGAACACTCCTTCCGGGTAGTATAAGGCCTCACAGAGGCCCTATGATCCATCGTTAAAGGGCGCCGCGTCATTCATGCCCAATCGCGTCTGACAACGCGGTTCGCCTCCCCTGCAAGGGGAGGTGGTTCGCGCCAGCGAACCGGAGGGGTTGGTCCTCAGGCTCACACTCCCCAAAATAACCCCTCAGTCTCGCCCCTTCAGGGCTCGACAGCCCCCCTTCCAGGGGGGCCTGAAAACGCGCCGCTTCGTTTTCGCCTCCCCTGCAAGGGGAGGTGGCCCGAAGGGCCGGAGGGGTCGCCTTTCACACTCAACGATAACCCCTCAGCCCCTTCGGGGCAGCCCTCACAGGGGCGCCAGGAGCCCTGAGCGTTTTTTTAACGCGAACTGGCATCGGTCTTCTTCCGGTGCGTCTCCGCGTAGAGCAGCGCCTGGTCGTAGGTGGCGTCGTCCGGGCAGTAGACCCGCATCAGCACGCCCCGACGGCCCCTCAGGAGGAGGACCCGCATCGCGTCCATGGGCTGCACCGTCGTCACGTCCTCCCATCGGGCGCGGCGCTCTGTGCTGCGGATGACCTCCAGGACCGGATCGATGGGGTAGCCCGTGAAGTGCAGGCGCCGCCCGTCCGCGGCGCGGGGGCTGCACCTCATGTTGTCGCAGAAGGCGTCCTCCTCGTCGAAGCGGTAGAGCGCCGCGTAGCGGTTCCTCATGACGACGAAGCAGACGACCCCGAACAGCCCCAGAAAAGCCAGGACCAGGTAGCCCGACACCAAGGCGGCCCCCTTGACGTGGGAGGCGTCCACGTAGCCTCCGAACCCCGCCTGAAGCGCCAGGAGGGAGAGCCAGCTCACGGACCAGCCGACGGTCAGCAGGATGGAGAGGTCCAGCAGGATCAGGGGGTTCGTCCCCAGCGGCACGCCGACGTACCAGCGCAGCCGTGAGGGAGGGGAGCCTTCGGTCCGTTCCCCGCTCATGAAGATCGGCTCCGGGTCAGACGCCCGGCGAAGCGGCAGGCCACGAAGTGCCCCGGCTCGTACTCCGTCAGGGGCGGCGTCCCCTCCAGGCACTCGTCCTGACGGTAGGCGCAGCGCCCCATGAAGCGGCAGGAGCCGGCGGGTTGATGGGGCTCGGCACGTCGCCCTCCAGGATGATCCTCTGGCGGCGCCCGCTGAGGCGCGCCGTCGGCACGGCGGAGAGCAGCGCCTGCGTGTAGGGGTGGACGGGGTTCTTGAACAGGGTGGTGTTGTCCGCCTTCTCCACGACCTGTCCCAGGTACATCACGGCCACCTCGTCGGAGACGTAGCGCACCACGCTCAGGTTGTGGGAGATGAAGAGGTAGGTGTAGCCCCTCTCCTTCTTCAGCTCCTCCAGAAGGTTCAGCACCTGGGCCTGAATGCAGACGTCCAGCGCCGAGACGGGCTCGTCCAGGACGATGAAGTCCGGGTCCAGGGCCAGGGCTCTGGCGATGCCGATCCGCTGCCGCCGTCCGCCGTCCAGCTCGTGGGGAAAGGAGGTGATGAGGCGTGAGGCCAGCCCCACGGTGTCCATCAGTTTTTTGACGCGGGCGTCCAGCTCCCGGTGGGGGCAGGCCCGGTTGATGACGAGAGGCTCCGCGATGAGCTGCGACACCGACATGCGCGGGTTCAGGGACGAGAAGGGGTCCTGAAAGACGATCTGGGCCCTGCGGCGAAACTCGCTGCGCTTCGCCCCCGTGAACTTGAGGGAGTCCTGGCCGTCGAAGAGCACCTCGCCGTCCGTGGCCTCGATCAGGCCGATGACGACGCGCCCCAGGGTGGACTTCCCGCAGCCGGACTCGCCCACCAGCCCCAGGGTGCAGCCCCTGGCGATGGAAAGCGAAACGTCGTCCACGGCGTGGAGCAGGCCTCCGTGTACGCTGAAGTATTTTTTGAGTCCCCGGATATCGAGAAACGTCTCCGGGGCAGCCTTTGCGCCGCTCATAGCCTGGCTCCTCCCTCGATCTTCTTCGGAAAGTGACAATCGACGAAATGCCCCTTTTCCACCTCGACCATGCCGCAGGCCCTCTCGAAGCAGACGGGCTGGGCCTGGGAGCAGCGCGGAGAGAAGCTGCATCCCGCGGGCAGGTTCGTCGGGTCGGGCGGGAGGCCTGGGACCACCGCTAGCTTCTGGCCGAGGGGGGTGTCCAGGTCGGGCACGGCGTCAAAGAGCCCGTGGGTGTAGGGGTGCAGCGGGTTCCCGTAGAGCTGACGCAGGTCCGCGTACTCCACGAGGCGCCCCGCGTACATGATGGCGACGCTGTCGCAGGTCTCCGCCACGATGCCGAGGTCGTGGGTGATCAGCAGCATGGAGGTCTTCACCTTCTGCTGGAGGTCCTTGATCAGCTCCAGCACCTGCGCCTGAATGGTGACGTCCAGGGCCGTGGTGGGCTCGTCCGCGATGAGCAGACTCGGCCGGCAGGCCAGGGCGATGGCGATGCCCACGCGCTGGCGCATCCCGCCGGAGAACTGGTGGGGGTAGTCCTTGGCCCGCTCCGTGCGGATCCCCACGAGCCCCAGCATCTCGTAGGCGCGGTCCCGGACCTCCCGCCCCTTCAGGTCCGTGTGCAGGGAGATCATCTCCATGATCTGCTCCTCGACGGTCATGATGGGGTTCAGGGAGGTCATGGGGTCCTGGAAGATCATGGCGATCTGGCTGCCGCGCATGTGGCGCCGCTCCGCGTCCGTCATCTTTCGGACGTCCTGCCCCTTGAACAGGATCTCGCCGCCCGTGACCTCGCCGGGGGGCGACTGGATGAGCTGGAGGATGGCCAGGGCCGTGGTGGTCTTGCCGGCCCCCGTCTCGCCCACGAAGCCCAAGGCGTGTCCCTCCCGGAGCTGGAGGTTGAGGTGGTTGACGGCGTGCACCACGCCGGAGTCCGTGTCGAACTGGACGGACAGGTCGCGGACGTCGAGGAGCAGATCGTTGCCGTTCATCGTCGTTCCCCTCCCGTCAGCGCTTCAGCTTGGGGTCCATGGCGTCCCGCAGGCCGTCGCCCAGGAAGTTCAGGGCGATGATGGTGACGACGATGGCGATGCCCGGAAACATGCTGAGGTAGGCGCTGCCGCGCAGGTAGCCGCGAGCGCTGGACAACATGCCGCCCCACTCCGGGAACGGCGGCTGGATGCCCAGGCCGATGAAGCTCAGGGCGGCGGAGGAGAGGATGGCGCCGGCCACGCTCAACGTCGCCTGGACGATGAGCGGAGCGCAGCAGTTGGGCAGGATGTGCAGCAGGATGATGCGGAAGTCGCTGGCGCCCATGGCTCTGGCGGCCTCGATGAACTCCATCTCCTTCACCGAGAGCACGGAGGCCCGCAGGAGGCGCGAGAAACGCGGCACCGACGAGATGCCCACGGCGATCATCAGGTTGAAGAGGCCGGGGCCCAGGGCCGCGGCGATGGCGATGGCCAGGAGCGTGGAGGGGATGGCCAGCTGCACGTCCATCAGGCGCATCAGGAGGTTGTCCAGCCAGCCTCCGTAGTAGCCCGCGATGGCACCCAGGGCGCCGCCCAGCACCAGGGCGATGGAGACGGACACCAGCCCCACCTGCAGGGACACGCGCGCGCCGTAGATCAGGCGGCTCAGGACGTCGCGCCCGAATTCGTCGGTCCCCAGGAGGTGCTTGGCGTTGGGGTACTGAAGCACCTCGCGCAGGTTCTGACGCGAGTACTTGAAGGGCGCCACGTAGTCTGCAAAGACGGCGACGAGGATCAGCAGGATCAGGACCGCCAGGCCGATCATGGCCAGCTTGTTGCGCCGCAGGCGGATCAGCGTCAGCCGCAGCATACTGTTCTTCTTCAGGATCATCTCTTCACTTTCCCCCTAGCGGTATTTGGCCTTGATTCTGGGGTCAACCCAGGCGTAGAGAAGGTCTACGACGAGATTCATGATGCAGTACACGACGGCGATGTAGAGCACGCCTCCCTGGACGACCGGGAAGTCGCGCATCTTGATGGACTCCACCACCAAACGGCCGATGCCGGGAATGGAGAACACCGTCTCGGTCAGGATGGCGCCGCCCAGGAGGCTGCCGAACTGCATCCCGATGATGGTCAGGATGGGGATCAGGGCGTTGGGCAGTGCGTGCCGCCAGATGATGACGGACTCCTTCTGTCCCTTGGCGCGGGCCGTGCGGATGTAGTCGGAGCGGATGACCTCCAGCATGCTGGAGCGCGTCATGCGGGTGATGACGGCCAGCGTGCCGCCGGAGAGCGTGAACACCGGCATGATCATCTCGGCGAAGGTGTTGAAGCCGGACGGCGGCAGCCACTCCAGCTTGACGGAGAAGAGCAGGATGAGGAGCACGCCCAGCCAGAAGTTCGGCATGGCGACGCCGATCAGGGCGAGGACCATCGTGATGGAGTCGAAGAAGGAGTACTGCCGGATGGCGCAGATGATTCCGAAGGGAAGTCCCAGGGCCACGCCCAGGACCACGGCCCAGAAGGCCAGCTTCAGCGTGATGGGGAACCGGGCCATCAGCTCCTCGCTGACGGGGGCCTTCGTCACGTAGGAGCGCCCGATGTCGCCTTGAAGGGCGGCCTTGTAACAGTAGCGGCCGAATTGGACGAAAAAGGGGTCGTTCAAGCCGTAGTTGATGCGGAACTGCTCCACCGCCTCCGCGGGCGCGTCCTCGCCCAGGGCCATTCGGGCGGGGTCGCCGGGGGTGATGTAGAGGAGCGTGAAGACGATCAGCGCGACTCCCGCAAGCACGGGAATGAGCATCAGAAGTCGGCGCAGCGTGTACTTTAACACCAGGAACCCTCCTTGAGAAAGATCGGCTCGGACCTCGATTCAAAACCGGATCCGTTGAGCGTCGTGCGTTGCGGCAGACGAAACCGTCCTGCAGGCCTTTCGTAAATGCGCAGCTTTGTGCAAAATCCTTTCATTACTTTAAAGAAAAAACTTGAAACGTGTCATCCTGCAAGGAAAAACGCACTTATCTTACCATAAGGGGAGCGTTTTGACTTGAGCGATTTTTTTATTCGTGAAATAATGAACCTTGCGATGGTGGAGTTTGTCGTCTTTGTAATTATGTTGTTTTACTGAAGGATGGGATTGCATGTCGGACTTTGTCGTAACGAACGCCCGGATCTGCGACGGGAGTGGGAGCGCGTGGTATCGGGGCGGGGTACGCGTCCGGGACGGGGTCATCGCGGAAGTGGGGCGGAACGTGGCGCCCTGCGGCGGTGTGACGGAGGTGGACGCAGGGGACGGGATGCTGGCCCCTGGCTTCATCGACATTCACAGTCACGCGGATTTCGTCCTGCCTCTGCACCCGGAGGGAGAGAACCTCCTGCTGCAGGGGGTGACGACGATCGTCATGGGGCAGTGCGGCATCAGCCCGGCTCCCATCGTCCCGGAGCGGGTGCTCCAGCTTGACGAGTATGCGGGGGTGACGCGGTCCGGCCGGAAGCTGAAGTGGGACTGGCAGAGCTTTGGCCAGTGGCTGTCGCGCCTGGAGGAGCTTCCTCTGGGGATCAACGTGGGCTCTTTCATCGGTCAGGGGACGGTACGCCTGTGCGTCATGGGCTTTGCGAGCCGCGAGCCGTCGCAGGACGAGCTGTGCCGGATGCGGGAGCTGGTGGAGCAGGGCATGGAGGAGGGGGCGTTCGGGCTGACCAGCGGCCTGGCCTACCCGCCGGGGATCTACTCCTCGGACGCGGAGCTGGAGTTCGTGGCGGGCGGCCTCGCGAAGCGCCGGGGGCTCTACCTCTCCCACATGCGAAATCAGGCCGACAGGTCGCCGGAGTGCGTGGAGGCCACCATCAACGTGGGGCGGGTGAACCGCATCCCCGTCCAGGTGGTGCACCTCAAGGCGCGGGAAGGGGACCGGCCCGGCATGGCGGCACACCTCTTCGGCATCATCGAGAGGGCCAGAGCGGAGGGCATCGACGTCACGGTGGACCAGTACCCTTACACGGCCGCCAGCTCCACCATGCGCTCGCTCATGCCGAAGTGGGTGCACGAGGGCGGCGTGGCGGGCATCGTGGAGCTCCTGTCGGACCCCGTGCGCCGCAGGCCGCTGCACGACGAGATGGCCGCGTCCGAGCGCTGGCAGAAGTGCATGGAGCACGGGGACGGGCCGCGGGGGATCGTCCTCGGACAGCTGCCCGGGACGCCGCAGTACACGGGGATGAACCTGGAGGCCGTGGCGAAGGACATGGGGACCGACGCAGTGGACGCGCTGCTGGAGGTCATTTTGAAGAATCGGGGGTGCGATCAGGGCGTCTACTTCACGATGACGGAGCAGGACGTTCGGAACGTCATGGTGAACCCGCTGGTGATGGTGGGGTCCGATGGCGGCATCGCGCTTCGGGGTGAGTTCGTCCACCCGCGCTATTGCGGGACCTTCCCCCGGGTCCTGGGGCGCTACGCGCGGGACCTGAAGCTGTTTTCCATGGAAGAGGGAGTCCGCAGGATGACGTCCCTGCCCGCGTCGCGGCTTGGGCTGACGCGCAAGGGCCTCCTGCGGCCGGGCATGGACGCGGACATGGTGCTCTTCGACCCCGGAACCATCGCGGACGGCAACGACTACGAGCACCCCACGGACCCTCCGGTCGGCATCGAGTCCGTGTGGGTTGCCGGACGGCTGGCGGCGCACCGGGGACGCCTCACGGGCGAGCGGGCCGGGCGCGTGCTGCGCTTTTAGATGTCGGCGGCCGGGCTGGCGCCGCTAGAACGCCGTCTGCACCAGGAGCATGTAGCAGGCCGTGCCGCAGAGGACGCTGAGGAGCAGGCTGCGCAGCCGGACGTGCAGGAGGGCGGCCACGGCGCAGGCGAGGAACTCCGGCGCGCCGTAGGGCGCGGCGGTCAGGTTTACGTTCCGAAGGCAGTAGACCGCCAGCATGGGCATGATGGCTCCGGGCAGGACCCGTCCCAGGTACGCGACGATGGCGGGCGTCCTGCGCCCGAAGGTGAGGAAGGGCAGGAACCTCAGCGCCAGCGTCACGGCGCCGCTGACGAGGACGATGAGGGCGTCGTGCGCGTGGGGGCCGCAAAACAGCTCAGTCATCGCCTTCCTCCAGCCTCCCGCGCAGGAGCAGCAGGGCCGCTGAGATGGAGAGCATCGTCGGGATCAGAAAATGGTCCGGGCCGAAGGCCGCCAGGCAGACGAGGGACGACGCGAGGCCCACGAGGGCGGGGGAACGGCGGCGGGCGGTCAGCTGCTGCTCGACGCAGAGGGTCACGAAGAGCGCGGTGAGGGCGAAGTCGATCCCTTTCGTGTCGAAGGGGATGAAGGGCCCCAGGAGGGCGCCCAGCGTCGTGCCGGTGAGCCAAGCCGCGTGGTTGAACAGCGACACGAGGAAGCAGTAGCGGCGAAAGCCGGGCTGGTCTTCCGCGCTGCACGCCAGGGACCACGTCTCGTCCGTCAGGGCGTAGATCAGGTAGGGCTTCCTCCAGCCCGCGCCCCGGTAGCGGTCCACCATGGAGATGCCGTAGAAGAGGTGGCGGGCGCTGACCATGAGGGCGGTGAGGGCCGTCGTCGGAAGGGACGCGCCCCCCGCCATCAGTTCGAGGTCCACGAACTGCATGGAGCCGGAGTAGACGACGAGCCCCATGGCCAGGGCCCACAGCGCACCGTACCCCCTCGTGCTGAGCAGCACGCCGAACCCGGCCCCCAGGACGATGTAGCCGGCGACGACCGGCAGCGTGTCGGAGAGCGCGCGTCGCGCGGCCCCTCTGTCCTCGTTGGTCATGATCGAAAACTCCCGTCCGTCGAAGATCCGCCGGGCGTCCCGCCCGGAATTCCACGTATTATATCATCGGGAAGCGCCGGTTGAATTCAAAAGGGCGCCGGCACGGGGCGCGGGGCGTCGGGTCGGGGGCGAAAATACTATATAATGGACCGATGGCACCTGAGACGAGGTGGGAGCGTCGTCAAAGCGCGCGGGGAGGGGGCGTCTCGGCGCGAAAGGGTTTTGCGATCTATATTTTGAAGATGGGTGGGTGTTTTCAGTGGTCAGGAAACTCTTGATGGCGTTGCAGGCCTTTTCGTTCATCGTGGGGCTCGCTGTGATCTTTGCAGGCGGGGTCATCTGCTGGGATGTGGCGTCCCACGGCATCCCCGAAATCGTCGACCTGAAGGTCCTGAACGCCACGAAGGCGAAGTACGCGCGCGTCACCGCTGCGCTGGAGGATACGGGCGTGCACTTCCCAAGGGACAAGAAGAACAGCGCGTCGTACTTCTACACGATCCGGATGGAGGACAAGCTGGTCCTGGTCAAGAGCCTCCACAGGCGGAAGGAGGGACCGGCCACCGAGTTCTTCGTCTTGGTCTCTCCCTACGAGGGGACGCGCGTCGAGACGTACTTTTCGCTGCAGGCCGCCGCGCGCGGCGTCCCGGAGGAGGAGGTTCGGTCGGCGTACGCGGACCGGATGCTGCAGTACTTCGACAGCAACCCGAGAAAGTATGGGAGGCTCCTGCTGAGCCTGGGGGCGTTCGTGTTCCTGGTCGCAGCAGTCTGGACGGCCGTGGCGAAGAACGGAGGGGCGTTGCTCCGAATGGTCCTGACCCTCGGGCGCAGCGAGAGAGAAAGGCGCTGAACGCGCCGGCTGGTTCCCCACGCGGGGACGGCGGCATGGTCTTATCGGTGCCGCCGCCCCCGGATGGGTTCGGGGACGTGCGGCAGCTTCTTAAGTCAACCGGCGTTGGCTTTTTGGACGGACGGGGAGTGAATCGAGTATGCAGGGGAAGAAGAGGACGGTCGGCATCATCGGCATTGGGCATGTTGGGGCGCACGTCGCCTACAGCCTTGCGGTGCAGGGCATCGCGGACGAGATCATCCTGGTGGACCGGGAGAGGAAGAAGGCGGACTGCGAGGCCCAGGACGTTATGGACTCCGTCTGTTACCTGCCGCACCGCGTCGAGGTGCGCTCCGGGGACTTCCCGGACCTGAAGGACTGCGACGTGCTGGTGAACAGCGCGGGGCACATCCAACTGCTGGCCACGGGCAACAAGAGCCGTCTCGAGGAGATGGACTTCACCATCCGGGCCGTCAACGGCTACGTGGATCGGGTCATGGAGTCCGGTTTTGACGGGGTCGTGATCAACGTCACGAACCCCTGCGACGTGGTGGCCTGGCGCTTCGCGGAGCTGTCGGGGCTGCCGCGGGGCCGCGTGTTCGGCACGGGAACGGGCCTCGACACCGCGCGCCTGCGGTCCGCCCTGGCGCGTCAGACGGGGGTGGACCACAAGTCCATCTGCGCCTACGTCATGGGGGAGCACGGCGCGTCCCAGATGGTGCCCTGGTCCTCGGTGTCCTTCGGCGGCAGGCCCCTCGCGGAGTGGGAGAGGACGGACGAGCGCTTCCGCTTCGACCGCGAGGCCATCCGCAAGGAGGCACGGGACGCGGGCTGGGTGGTGTTCAGCGGCAAGCAGTGCACCGAGTACGGCATCTGCTCCACGGCGGCGCGCATGGCGAGTGTCGTCCTGCTGGACGAGAAGCAGATCCTGCCCGTCACGACGCGCCTCGAGGGCGAGTACGGGGAGAGCGGGATCTTCATTGGCGTGCCCGCCGTGGTGGGTGCAGGCGGCGCGGAGCAGGTGGTGGAGGTCCCCATGTCGGCGGAGGAGTTGGCGGAGTTCAAGGGTTGCTGCGACGACGTGCGCGCGAACATGGCGCACGCGCTGGAGGTCCGCTAGCGGCCGGGGGCCGTCGTTGGTCTGGAGGTCATGACGATGAGGATTGCGTTTACGAGGAACGAGCGTCCGGGGAAGCTGCCCCCGACGAAGGAGCTGGGCTGGGGGACCGTCTTTACGGACCACATGTTTTTGATGGACTACGGCGACGCGGAGGGGTGGCACGGGCCGCGCATCGTCCCCTTCGGCCCCATCGTCCTGTCGCCCGCGGCCAGCGTCCTCCACTACGGCGCGGAGGTCTTTGAAGGGCTGAAGGCCTACCGCCGCGCTGACGGCGTCGTGCAGCTGTTTCGGCCCATGGAGAACGCCTTGCGCCTCAACCTCTCCTGCGAGCGCATCGGCCTGCCTCGGCTGAACCCGGAGGACACGGTGGAGGCCATCAGGGAGATCGTCAGGACGGATCAGTCCTGGGTGCCGTCGGACCCCGGCACGTCGCTCTACATCCGCCCCTTCGTCTTCGCGACGGACCCCGCGCTGGCGCTGCACGGCATTCACCGGGCGACGTTCGCCATCATCCTGTCGCCGGTGGGCAGCTACTTCCCCGACGGCCTGAAGCCCGTCCGAATCATGATCGAGACGGAGGACGTCCGGGCGGTGCGGGGCGGCACGGGCTACACGAAGTGCGGAGGGAACTACGCGGCGAGCAACCGGGCGGGGGATCGGGCCATGGAGAAGGGCTACGCTCAGGTGTTGTGGCTCGACGGCGTGGAGCGCAGGTACGTGGAGGAGGTCGGCGCGATGAACGTCATGTTCAAGATCGGGGAACGGGTCGTCACCCCCTCCCTGGCCGACGGGTCCATCCTTCCGGGTATCACGCGAAAGTCCTGCATCGAGATGATGCGGAGCTGGGGCATGGCGGTGGAGGAGCGGAAGGTCGGCGTCGACGAGCTGACGCGGGCCGCGGAGGACGGGACGCTGGAGGAGGCCTGGGGCACGGGCACCGCGGCCGTGATCTCCCCCATCGGAGAGCTGTCCTACGGGGGGAAGAGCTACGTCGTCAACGGCACGGAGATCGGCCCCACCTCCCGAAGGCTCTACGACGAGCTGACGGGCCTCCAGTGGGGCAGCCGGCCCGACCCCTTCGGCTGGACGGTCCCGATCCCCAAAAGTTGAGGCCGATCCTCCGGAGGTCGCTCTACCTGGCGGCCTCCGGAGGGCTCTTCGTGGCGGGGACGGCGAAGCGCGCCGACCGCACCACCCAGGTCTGGAGGAGGATGAACAGGAAGAGGAGCGCCCCCACCACGATCTTCGTCCACCAGGAATTGAGGGTTCCCTCGAAGCTGATGAACGACTGGATCACCCCTTGGATCAGGACCCCGACGATGGTGCCGGGGAGATAGCCGACCCCGCCCGACAGGAGCGTGCCCCCGATCACGACCGAGGCGATGGCGTCCAGCTCGAGCCCGATGCCGGCCAGGGCGTAGCCCGAAAACGTGTAGAGGCTGTACAGGATTCCTCCCAGCGAGGCGAAGAAGCCGGACAGGGCGTACACCTGAACCTTGCAGGAGCGGACGGGTAGCCCCATCATGGCGGCCGAGGTCTCGCCGCCCCCTATCGCGTAGACGTTCCTGCCGAAGGCCGTCGATTGGGCGACCCAGGTGGCGGCCGCGGCGACCCCCAGGAAGACGAGCGCCACGAAGGGCAGGTCAACCCGCTCCGTCAGGGGGATGCCGAAGGAGGCCATCGCCGCCAGGGGCGGGGACTTCAGCGGGATGGACTCCAGGCTGATCATCTGGGCGGCGCCGCGCAGGAAGAACATGCCGCCCAGGGTCACGATGAAGGGCGGGAGGTCGCAGCAGGCGATCAGGACGCCCATCAGGGCCCCGAAGGCCGTGCCGAGGACGAGGACGAGCCCCATCACGAGGAAGGGGTTCAGCCCGTGGACGGACACGAGCCTGGCCATCAGGACCCCGGTGCAGGCCACGACGGACCCCACGGAGAGGTCGATGCCGCCCGACAGGATGACGAACGTCATGCCCACCGCGATGACGCCCAGGAAGGCGTTGTCGATGAGGAGGTTCACGAACACCCTCAGGGAGAAGAAGCCGGGAAACCGCAGGGAGGCCGCCGTAAAGAGTAGCAGGAAGACCGACAGGGTGGCCAGCAGCGGGATGTGGCGGACCCTCAGCCGTCCCGGCCTCCGTCCGCAAAGGGGCCTCACAGCGCGGCCCTCATCCGCGCCATGCCGGCGCGCACCGAAGGTGACTGCATGAGGCTGATCAGGATGACGACCAGCGCTTTGACCACCAGCGTCGCCGGCCGGAGCACGCCCTGGGCGAGGATCGTCGTGGTCAGGGTCTGGATGATGAGCGCTCCGATGATGGAGCCCAGGAGGCAGAATCGTCCGCCGGTCATCGGCGTCCCCCCGATGACCGTGGCCAGGATCGCGTCCAGCTCCAGGTTCAGGCCGACGTTGTTGGCGTCCGCCGCCCGGATCTCCGTCGTCAGGAGCAGGCCGGCGACGCCCGCGCAGAGGGCCGAGAGGACGTAGACGAGAACCTTGACCGCCGAGGCGTTGACGCCCGCGTAGCGGCTGGCGGAGGGGTTGACCCCGATCGCCTCGACGAAGAGCCCGAGGGCCGTCCTGCGCGCTGCGAGGCCCGACCCGATGCAGAGGAGCGCGGTCACGTAGAGGGAGAACGGGAGGCCCAGGAGGAACCCCGACGAGAGGAACTCGAAGGCGGGGTACGAGAAGCGGACGATCTGCCCCCCGCAGAGCAGCTGGGCGATGCCGCGCCCCGACACCATGAGGATCAGCGTCGCCACGAAGGGCTGGATGCCGAGGCGCGTCACGAGGAGCCCGTTCCAGAGCCCAGCGACGGCCGCAAGGGCCAGCGGAGCGGCGACGACCAGGAGCAGGGGGCAGTGGGCGCGGGCCAAAAGGGCGGCCGCCGACCCCGCGATGGCGATGACGGCCCCCACGGAGAGGTCGATGCCTCCCGTGGCGACGACCAGGGTCATCCCCATGGAGAGCAGGACCGTGGGCGCCGCTCGACGTAGGACGTCCAGGAGGCTGCCGTAGAGGTGCCCGTCCCGGACCTCGATGGTCCAGAAGTTCTCCGTGAAGAACAGGTTGAAGATCAGGAGCAGGAGCCAGAACGACAGGGCCCAGAGGTAGGGCCGCGACGTTCGGTTCCCCAATGGCTTCAGCACGACGACTCTCCCTTCAAGCTTCAATCAATCAATGGCCTGCCTGCAAGGCAGGGCGCTTCCTCAGGCGTTGGCGATGGCCTGCAGGATCCTCTCCCGGTTGACGTCGGCGTTCGACAGCTCCTCCACCTTGCGCCGGTCCCGAAGGACGGCGACGCGCTCGCAGCAGCGGACCGTCTCGTCCAGCTCCGAGGAGATGAAGAGCACGGCCAGGCCGTCGTCCGCCAGGGACAGGATCAGCTTCTGGATCTCGAACTTCGCCGCGACGTCGATGCCGCGGGTCGGCTCGTCGAGGATCAGGAGCCTCAGGTTCGAGGCCAGCCAGCGGGCGATGACGACCTTCTGCTGGTTCCCTCCGGAGAGCTTCTCGACCGCCTGTTCGGCGCCGGGGGTCTTGATCTGCAGCGCCTGGATGAATCGGTCCGCGATCCGCTCCTGCTCGGCGCGCCTCAGGAGCCTGATCCAGCCGCGGCTCGTCTGCAGCACCAGGATGATGTTCTCCCGGACCGAGAGCTTGCCGACGATCCCGTCCGCCTTCCGGTCCTCCGGACAGAAGCCGAACCCCAGGGCGATCGCGTCGGCGGGGGAGGCGATCCTCTCCCGCCGTCCCTCCACGAGGAACTCTCCGCGGTCCGCCGGGTCGGCCCCGAAGATCATCCGCGCCGCCTCGCTCCTGCCCGACCCCAGGAGGCCGGCGAGGCCGACGACCTCCCCCCGGCCGATGGAGAGGTCCAGCGGCTCGATCGCCCCGCTGCGGCCCGCTCCCCGAACGTCGAGGAAGGGAGTGGCCCCTCCCCGGCCCTTTTCGGTCCGGCGCGCCCCGGTCCCCTCCTCCACCTGCCGCCCCACCATGGCCGTGACCAGGTCGATGCGGGGCAGGTCGGCGACCTCGTACTCCCCGACCCGACACCCGTTGCGCAGCACCGTGACGCGGTCGGCGACCTCGTACATCTGCTCCAGGAAGTGGGTGACGAAGAGGATGCCCAGCCCCTTTCGCTTCAGGTCCCGCATCACGTCAAAGAGGAGGGCCGTCTCCTCCGCGTCGAGGCTCGACGTCGGCTCGTCGAGGATCAGGACGTCCGAGGACATCCGAAGGGCGCGCGCGATGGCCACGAGCTGCCAGACCGCTATGGAGTAGCTCTCCAGTCGTTCGCTCACGTCGATCCGAAGGTTCAGCCGGGCCAGGAGCTCCTCCGACTCCCGAAACATCCTGGCCCAGTCGATCCGGTGGAGCCCCCGCCTGGGGAACGCGCCGAGAAAGAGGTTCTCGGCCACGGAGAGCGTGGGGATCAGGTTGACCTCCTGATGCACCGTCGCGATGCCGGCCCTCTGCGCGTCGAGGGGCGTCCCGAAGGCGACCTCCCGACCCTTGAAGCGCAGGGACCCCTCATCGCGACGAGAGACGCCGGAGAGGACCTTGATCAGGGTCGATTTTCCAGCCCCGTTCTGCCCCATGAGGGCGTGGACCTCCCCGCGCCGGAGCGTGAAGTCAACGTGGTCGAGGGCCTTCACTCCAGGAAAGGAGAGACAGACGTTCGATGCCTCCAGCAGGACGGCTCCTTCTGATACCACTTCATATCACCTGCCCCAAAAAATACCCCTCTCCGACACGTCCCCGGAAGGGCGGAGGCTCCGGAAGCCCTCCGGGCCGGGGAAGCGCTGTCTCAAGTGTTCCCCTAGTACTTGCGAAGCCCGATCAGCTCCGCGGCCTGGGCCATCTCGAACAGCTCGTCCTTCTGGACGATCCACTTCTCCAGCGTCATGCCGGCGATGGCCTTCTTCAGGGTTTCGAAGGCCAGGGGGCCAAGCAGCGGGTTGCACTCCACGACCGCGTTGATGTCCCCGTCGACCATCGCCTGAAAGGCGTGTCTGGTCGCGTCGATCGTGATGACCTTGATGTCCGTTCCGGGCTTGAATCCCGCCTCGCGTATGGCCTGAACGGCCCCCAGCCCCATGTCGTCGTTGTGGGCGTAGACCACCTGGATATCCTTCCCGTGCTTCTTCAGGAACGCCTCCATGACCTGCTTGCCGAGCTCCATCGTGAAGTCGCCGGTCTGGGACTCCAGGATCTTGATGTCGGGGTGCTGGGCGAGCTCCTCCTCGAACCCCTTCTGCCGCTCCAGGGCGGCGGAGGCGCCGGGGGTCCCCTGAAGCTGGACCACGTTGCCCTTTCCGTTCAATTCTTTGGCGACCCACTTGGCGGCCTCCCGTCCCTCGAAGACGAAGTCCGACGTGATCTTGCAGACGTAAAGGGAGTCGTCGTCCGTGACGATGCCGCGATCCAGGAGGATCACGGGGATGCCGGCCTTCTTCGCCTCGCCCAGGACGGGCTCCCAGCCGGTCTCGACGACGGGCGCGAGAAGGATTCCGTCCACGCCCTGAGCGATGAAGGAACGGATGGCCTTGATCTGGTTTTCCTGCTTCTGCTGGGCGTCGCTGAACTTGAGGTCGATCCCCATCTCCCTGGCTGCGGAGAGCACGGAGTCGGTCTCCGCCGTGCGCCAGCCGCTCTCCGCCCCGATCTGGGCGAAGCCCACGACCAGGGGCTTGTCGTCGCCAAAGGCACAGCTTCCAAAGAGCAGAGCACAAAGACACGCCAATGCAAATTTCTTCACTGCAAAACGCCTCCTGATTAAAAAAACGATTGAACTTACCCTTCCCGCCCCATATGCCTCCGGGGCGGACGTCCAGCGCCCGGCGCCTTTGAACGACTGCCCAGCGCTTTTTTGAACGACCGCCCACAGTTTGTTCGCCTGCCCGATGGAGCCTCCGCCGGGCTTTGTTGGGGCGGATGAGTATCATTCTAGCATTTTCGTGAGGGGTTTGCACGGGTGCCGTGCTTCGGGCAAACGCCGGCATTCGCTCCCGCGTCCGGCCGCCGTGCGAGGGGAAGGGGAGCGGATGGAAAGGGGAGCGTCCTTGAAGCACGGGGCACAGGACCTGCGCACGTTGCCCGATGGGCGCATCGGTTGGGTGTCCCAGGGCCCTGAAGCGGCGGGAGTAAGGGATATTGTTTTATGGGTTGAACGGCCTTATTTTTTCACCCCTCAGATGAGCTTAAATAGTGTAAATACATTATTCATGGCCTTTCGGGTGCCTTTTTTCCCGGCCCCTGGCCCATCGGCGGGCCCTTTAAATTTCTGTGGGTGGGAAGTATCATTATTAGTCACGGTCCATCTGCGGCGGAGGTCCCCTGCGGCTGTCCTGCATGGTCCGCCCGTTTTGCCTGGTGTGCCTTTTTTATTGATGCAGATAACGGCCTGCGGAAAGGACAGGGATAAGTTGAAGAGGCTGCGATGGTGGTTTGGGTTCCTTCTGATCGTCGTCTTCCTTTTGTTCGTGATGCGCATGGCGTACCAGGCGGGCGAGGACTGGGGGCAGTATCGCCTTGCGGCGATCGAGGAGCTGCCCGCGTCCGCCGAGCTGCCGTCGCTTGACGGGGAGATGGCGGAGGGGAGGGCGCGCCGGGTCGCGGCCCTGATGTCGAAGGCTTTCGTCCCCATGCAGGACGGCATGATGCGGATGGCGTCGTTCAACGGCGAGCGGTGGTTTCGGATCCCCGTCGCGCAGTTCGTCCAGAACGGCGGAGGGCCGTTTCTGCGCCGCAGCCAGGTGGCCATGCTGTCCACCGTCCAGGTCACGCGGGTGGAGTGTTTCGTTCCGGACCCGGTGGCGTCGGACCGCCTCATGCTCTGGGCCTCCTGGAGCGGCAGGCCCCTTGAGGGGATCGGCGCTGTCCGCAGCACGCACCCGGTCTTCCTCATGCCCTGTTTCTTTGACGCACGGCCGGGCCGCTACGTCTACCTGCGCATCCGGAACACCCTGCCGCTGAACGCCTACCTGCACATCCTGGACCAGGACCAGTTCATGGCGCGGCAGATGGAGGCCTTCTCGTTCCACACCCTCTTCATCTGCTCTCTTTTGGGCTTCATCCTGGCCTACCTCCTGTTCTACCTCTCCACGGGCAGCCCGTTCTACCGCAGCGCCATCGTCGGGCAGGTCGCGTTCTTCTTCTTCATCCTGTTCTTCAACCGCTACCCCGGCCTCTACTTCGACCTGCCGATGAGCCTGACCTACTTCCTCACCTGGCTTTTCTACGGCGTCCTGAACGTCGTCTGGTCCATGCTCAACCACGCGGTGTTCTACTCCCTCGGAGGGCGCGACCGGGGAGGCAGCCCTATGACGGGAGCGCAGGTCCTGCTGGGCCTCTTCGTGACGCTGCTGAGCCAGACGGACCGGCCGGACCTGCTCCTGACGGCGATCCTCCTGGCCTTCCTGGTCAACGTCGCGGGCTTCCTGAACCTGGCGTTCCACATGTACCGCATGGGGCGGCGGGACTTCTACCTGCTGACCTTCATCACCGTCAACCTCGCCTTCATCCTGTCCTTCATGGGCCTCTTCTGCTACACCTTCCTGTCCCTGGGCGGGGCCTTCTTCATGGGCATGGTCAGCATGGTCCTCTTCCTGATCCTGCTGCTGGGCGTCACCTGCATCCCGCTCTACGAGACGCGGACGCGCTTCCACGACTACACCCGGCTTCAGGCCCAGAGCAGCTACTATCGGGAGCTCAGCCAGAGGGACGCCATGACGGGCCTGTACAACCACGCCTTCCTGAAGTACTCGCTGGCCGAGCGCATCGCGAACGCCCGTTCCATGAACCGCCCCCTGTCCTTCATCATGATGGACATCGACCACTTCAAGGCCTTCAACGACACCTGGGGCCATCAGGAGGGGGACGGCGCGCTGATCCTGATAGCGGAGATACTGAAGGGCTCCCTCCGGGAGTACGACATTGCCGCGCGCTACGGCGGGGAAGAGTTCTGCGCCGTCCTGGACGGCGCGTCCATGATGACCGCCGTCGCCATCGCCGAGCGCATCCGCAGTACCTGCGAGTTCCGATCCCGCAGCCTTGGGGAGGGGAAGCAGGTGACGATCTCCCTGGGGGTGGCCGAGCTGAACCGGGAGGACACGCCGGAGACCCTGGTGGAGCGTGCGGACAACGCGCTCTATACCGCCAAGAGGAACGGGCGCAATCGGGTGGAGCACGCCAGCGCGCCGGGAAAGGCCTGACGGCCCCCGATCGGGTATACAAAACCACAGAAATTTAAGGAGAAATTTTCATGAGTCTTGCTTTGATCGTCGACGTGCTGGCTGCGTGCCTCCTGGCCTTCTTCTTGGTGCGCGGGGCGCTGCGCGGCTTCCTGGGCGAAGTCCTGAGCCTCGTTGGGTCCGTCGTCAGCGCGGTGGCCGCCTGGACCCTGTCGGGCCCCGCCGCGGAGTTTGTGCTGAGGCACTTCCCCTCCTGGGACCTTCGGCTGACGGGGCTGGGCTGCGCCGTCGCCATCTTCTTCGCGATCTCCATCCTCTTCGCCGCCCTGGCGGAGCTCTTCTCCATGCTGATCGCGGCGGCCAACCTGTCGCTGCCGGACCACGTGCTGGGGCTCGCCATGGGCGCGGTCAAGACCTTCTGCGTCCTCCTCTTCGTCTACGGCCTGCTGACGATGTTCTCCGCCGTCGTCCCCACCGGCTGGATGGCGGAGAGCCGCGCCATGCGCATAGCGGCCGCAGCCTGGCCGCCTGCGGTGCGCTTCCTCGAGGGGCAGGGACTGCTGGACCTCGAGAATCTGCGGTCCGGGGCCCTCTCCGCCGGGGTCTCCGCCCTGGCGCTGCCCCCGGCCTCGCAGGGCGAGGGGGTGGTTCGGTCGGAGGACGTGCTGGCCGTTCCCGCCTCGCCGGATGTGAGCCACTGATGCGCGCGGACCCCTCCGTCCTGGAGCTCCTGGAGTTCCGCAAGGCCCTGTCGCCCCTGAGGGAACGGCTGGGGGGAGAGCTGGGGGCCCTCGCCCTCGATCGGCTGGCCCCGGCGGAGGACTTCGCCCACCTCAGCCGCCGCGCGGACCTGCTGAAGGAGTGGCAGGACCTGCTGGACGCCCAGGGGGCCCCCCAGTGGAGTGCGGACCTGCCCGCCGTCACCCCCCTCTTCGAAGGGGCCAGGCGCAGCGGCATCCTGTCGGGCGGCGAGCTCCTGATGGTGCGCGCTCTGATGGGCGCGGCGAAGCGCGTGCGGGACGGCCTGGCGGACGCCCCGAACCCCGCCCTCGAGGCGCTGCGCCGAAGGCTGAGGGACTTCGCCCCGGAGATCGAGGCCCTCTCCGTGGTGGAGGACACGGGGCGCCTGGCGGACCGGGCCAGCCCGAAGCTGGCTCAGATCCGGGAGGCGCTCGAATCCCTGAAGCGGTCCGGGCGGCGCACGGCGGAGCGGCTGCTGAACGACCCCAACGTCCTGAACATGCTCCAGGAGCGGACGTTGGCCTGGCGGGACGGGCGCTTCCTGCTCCTGGTGCGGCAGGAGTACGTCAACCGCTTCCCCGGGCTTGCCGTGGAGCGCTCCAGCTCCGGAAACTCCGTCTACATGGAGCCCCGGATGCTCTCCTCCATCAACAACGGCCTCCTGATGCGGACCCACGAGGAGCGCGACGAGGAACAGCTGATCCTGCTGGACCTGACGCGGAAGGTCCTGGCCCGCGCAGGGGCCCTGGACGCGGCGGAGCGCGTGCTGGGGGAGCTGGACCTGATGACGGCCTGCGACGGGCTGGTGCGCGGTAGGGGCTGGATCGTCCCGGCGCTGAGCCGGAAGCGCGGCCTTCGCCTGGTGGGGGCGCGGCACCCCATGCTGAAGGACGCGGCCGTGCCCGTGGACGTGTCCTGCGGGGAGGACGAGGGGTTCTCCACCCTGGTGGTGACCGGGCCCAACACGGGAGGCAAGACGGTGGTCCTCAAGACCGTGGGGGTGCTCCTGCTGATGGCCTGGTGCGGTCTGCCGGTACCCGCCCGGGACGGCACCCGGATCGGCAGCTTCGACGCCGTCTTCGCCGACATCGGCGACGAGCAGAGCATCGAGCAGAACCTCTCCACCTTCAGCGCCCACCTGAGGAAGATCGTGGGCATCCTGCGGGACGCCACGCGCCAGTCCGTCGTGCTGCTGGACGAGCTGGGGGCGGGGACGGACCCCCAGGAGGGGGCGGCCCTGGGGACGGCCATCCTGGAGACCCTGCGGGGCCGCGGCTGCACGACCCTGGCTACCACGCACCACAACCCCATCAAGCAGTATGCCCTGACGACGCCCGGAGTGGAGACGGCCAGCATGGAGTTCGACGCGGAGCGCCTGGCCCCGACCTACCGGCTCCTCATGGGCGTTCCCGGCAAGAGCAACGCCCTGGCCATCGCCCGTCGCTACGGGATGCCGGAGGAGGTCCTGAATCGGGCTCAGGGAGAGCTGGCAGCCCGCGGGGTCTCGGCGGAGGAGTTGATGGGGGAGCTGGTGGAGCGGCGGGCGGCGCTGGACCAGGCGGAGCGGAGCTTCCAGGAGACCGTTCGGGAGACGGAGCGCCTGCGGCAGGCCTATCAGGACCGGGTGCGGGAGATCGACGGCCAGCGGGACAGCATCATGGAGGCGGCGGACCGCCGGGCGGAGCAGCTGCTTAGCCGAGCGGAGGCGGCGTCGAAAGGCATGATCCGCGACCTGGAGGAGACGGTGAAGATGAGGGCAAGTCAGGGGCTGGAGGGGCGCCGGCAGGAGATACGGAGGATACGGAGCGGCATCGACCGGCGCCGCGACAGGCGCGTGGAGCGGGAGATCGCGAGCCGTCCCGCGTCCTTTTCCGTGGAGCCGGGCGTCACGGTCCAGGTGGCGGGCAGCGGCATCGTGGGCGTGGTGGAGTCCGTGAAGAACGGCCGCGCAGCGCTGATGGCGGGTCCCATGCGCGTGGAGGTCCCCCTGGAGCAGCTGGCCCCGACGGAGAAGAAGGCCAGGGTCGCCGTGCCGCCTCCCAACGCCGAGGCCATGTCCCGGGCGGAGACGGTCCCCAGCTCCATCATGGTGCGGGGCATGGACGTGGGGACGGCCATGCCCTTGGTGGAAGGCTACCTGGACCGCGCCTACCGCGCCAACCACACGAGCGTCACGGTCATCCACGGGCGGGGTGAGGGCATCCTGCGCCGGGAGGTCCACGCGCTCTGCTCCCGGCTGAAGTACGTCAAAGACTTTCGCCTCGGAGGCGAAGGGGAGGGCGGCTTCGGCGTCACCGTCGTGTCGTTCCGCTAGGGATAGGGCGCAGAAAAGGGCGCGGCGGTCCGGTTTGGACCGCCGCGCCCTTCGTCGTCCCCCCGTCCGGGGTCAGGCCTTGAAAGTCCGGTCCCAGGGCCTCTCCGCCGTCAAGGCGCGGGGACGCCCTGGGCCCTCCAGAAGCCCTCGGCGGCGGCCAGGGCGCGGTCGCGACAGGCCGCGGCGCGAAGCTTTTTGTCCCGTATCCGGCCCTCCAGCGGCGGGAGGATGCCCAGGTTGGCGTTCATGGGCTGGAAGCGCTCCGGGTCCGCGGTTCGGAGGTAGCGCATCAGGGACCCGACGACCGTCTCGTCGGGCCAGCTGGGCAGGGGACGCCCCGTCGCCAGGCAGGCGGCGTGGAGGCCGGCCGCGAGCCCCATGGCCGTGCTCTCCATGTAGCCCTCCACCCCCGTGATCTGTCCCGCCAGGAACAGGTCACGGCGTCCCGTGGGCGCGGGGCGCAGCCACGGGTCCAGCACGGCGGGCGCGCAGACGGAGGTGTTGCGGTGCATCACCCCAAAGCGCACGAACTCGGCGCGCTCGAGGCCGGGGATCATGGAGAACACGCGCCGCTGCTCCCCCCACTTCAGCCCGGTCTGGAACCCCACGAGGTTGAAGAGCGTCCCCGCGGCGTCGTCCTGCCGCAGCTGCACGACGGCCCAGGCCCGGCCGCCGCGCCCCGGGCGGGGGTCCTCCCAGCCCACCGGACGAGGGGGCCGAAGCGCAGGGTGTCCGTGCCCCGCTCCGCCAGCGCCTCGACGGGGATGCAGCCCTCGAAGTACATCCCCCGCTCGAAGTCGTGGGGCAGCGCGCGCTCCGCGTGGACCAGCGCGTCGTGGAAGGCCAGGTAC
>NC_021038.1:2004244-2005746 GCF_000210715.1 Fretibacterium fastidiosum | reverse complement strand
TCTTCCTGGCCGCGCGCTTCGTGGCTGGCGCCTTCGCCGTGGCCGTCTTCGTGCGCCTGACCGTACGCTTTTCGGTCGGCTCTTTCGTCGTGGCTGTCGTCTCTTCGGCGGCCTTCGTCTTCCTGGCCGTGCGCTTCGCGGCTGGCTTTTTCGTCGCGGGTGTCTTCTCCACGGCGGCCTCCGGCCCCTGGGCCGTGCGCTTTTCGGACGCCGTCCTCCTGGCGGGGCTCATCAGCACACCCAGCTTGGCTGAGACTGGGAGGGCGCCAGCAGGAGCGGGATGCTGAAGGTGGGGTCCAGCGACACGGCGTCCACCAGGTTCTGAAGGGTGGAGGCGTCGGTGGCGGAGTTGCTGGCCATCCCCAGGACGAGGGCCTGTATGAGGGCCTTCTCCATCGTCTCCATGGGGACGGCCCAGGACTCCAGGAGCGACGAGGCCAGGGCCAGGGCCTCCGGCGCGATGTAGCGACGCTCCACGTCGCTGAAGATGCGGCGGGCCCCCGCGCCGCCCTGGATTCTCCGCACGTCTGATGGGGCCTGGTTTTTCTGCGTCTTTTTCACGGGCACTTCTCCTTAAGGGTTCGGTCGTGCGCGCTCCGGGGTCTTGCGCTCTCCGGCGCGCACGGGGCTGTTTAGAAAACACTGATTAAGTCGTTGAGAACTGTCAACCGTATAGGCTCCCTTCAGTGCCTGAAACTTCATCAGGCCGCGCGAAGCGCGTGGGGATTGGGGCGTAGCCCCATTTTAAAATTTAAGGAAGTGCTGAAGGATACCCTCCGTTCGATGCTCCTTGATTGCTTTCAACAACTTTTGAAGATTAAACAGCGCTTCCTTTATACCATATTTTGCGATTTTGTAGAAATCCTTTTGTGCTTTTCGCGAGATTATAGGGTCGGACGCCGAGGTCAAAATCGGAAAAAGTCAAGACTTGATTTTTTCCCCGGCGTCGCTTCTTCCACACCGTCCACTTATCCACATTACGGGGCGGAACGGCGATGTCGTAACGCATCGCGGAAAAATATCCACCGGGTTGTCCACTTGTCCACAATTCCGTCCACACGGACCGAAGGCTCATCTTTTGCCCCGGGTCTGAAAGAGAGGCCCTGCGGCTCATCGGCTGCAGGGCAAAGGGCCCAGGCTTCCTGCCCGTTTTTCTGAATGGGTCTTTGAAGATGGGGAAAAGCCTCCAGGACTTTTCCTCCCGCTTCCTTTATAATCGCGTTCGTGGCCGGGGGGGCGGTCCCCGGCGCCCGTTCGCCGTCGTGCGGCTGTGGATTCATGGGGGATGAAGCGAGGTCTTTCTATCTTGATAAAGTTCTTGAAGGGCCTGTCGGCCCTGTTCCTTCTGGCTGCGGCGACGGCCGCGGCGCTCTTCTGGCTGCCCACGGGCTCCTGGCTCGTGCTGCCCCTGGCTCGGTGGATCGGCAGCGCCATGACGCCGGCCCTGAGGCTGGAGGGGGTGGAGGGCTCCCTGTGCCTGGGCTATGAGGTGCGGGGCCTGG
>NC_021038.1:2000732-2002181 GCF_000210715.1 Fretibacterium fastidiosum | reverse complement strand
TGGAGGCCCTGGCGGCGGAGGTGGCCCTCAGGCCGTGGGCATGGTCTCCGGCGCGGCGACGGTGAGCGCAAGGGGCACGGCGCCGGGGGGATGGTCCCATCGAGGTGACGGTCGCGTCGAGGAAGCTCACGGCCGCGGGCGGGGTGGACGTCGCGAACGTCTCCCTCCCGATAACGGTCCTGACGGGGAGGGGAAAGGTCCTGATGAAGGAGGGCAGCGCCGACCTGGCGGGGGGCGTCGTCCGCCTGAGCGTCGAGGCGGACCTGAAGGGCTCCCGGTGGAAGGGCCGGCTGACCGCGCGGGACGTGGACCTGGGCCGTCTCGCCGCACCGTTCCTGACGGAGGGCGAGCTGGTGGGCAGCGCGGACCTGGAGGCGGACCTGAAGGGGAACTTCGGCTTCCTGGCCACGAGCTTCGCCGCGGGGCGCTTCATCACCTCCAGCGGCTGCCTGAGGGGGATGGACCTCATCGACGCGATCTCCCCCACGAAGCGCATCAGCTTCGAGCACGTCCGGGGGACCTTCTTCTGGGATGGGTCGGACCTCTTTTTGAATCCGGGGTCCCAGGCCACGGCGGGGCCGGATGAGCCGCTCTACCGCTACTTCTCCGTCAACGGCTCCCTGGGCGTCCCCGGCAAGGGGCTGAAGCTGGTCTGCAAGGGGCGATTCGACCTCAAGCTGCTGGACCAGATCCTCGGCGCGCTGAAGGGCGTGTTCCAGTACATGACGGGCGGGCTGTCCGGGGGCCTGGTGCGCGACGCCCTGGGCCGCGCCATCGGGCTGAGGGGCCGGGACTTCCAGGACGTCTCCTTCACCCTGTCCAACAGCTGGCAGGAGCTGCGCCTGCTGAATCTGAAGATCGACAAGCCCCTGCAGGACTACCTGCCGCTGGACGCCCTCAACGGGAACCAGCGGAAGCAGAAGGACGACACCCAGTTCCGGCTGAACCTGAAGTTCCCCACCGGCCCCGGCGGCGGGAGCCCGGAGGATCGGTCCACGAAGGACCAGCTCACGGAGCAGCTGCTGGACAACCTGCTGCACATCGGCAACTGAGCGAGTCGGGACGCGCAGGGGGAAGGGGGTTGCCGTTTGACCTTCGGTGCCGGACGTTGGTTTGTGAGTGTGCCAGTGTTATCAAGTTGAAAGGATCGGACGTGAGATCATGGACACAGCGAGGATTGACGAGGTCCTGAACGGGATGGGGCGCCTCGCGCAGGAGGCTGCGCGAGAGCTCGCCGGGGCCGGGGCGGAGCGGAAGAACCGCGCCCTCACGAACATGGCCGCACTGCTCCGGCAGCGCAGCGGCCACATCCTTCAGGAGAACGCCCAGGACCTGGAGGAGGCGCGGAGCGGAGGGCTCTCCAGCGCGATGTTGGACCGGCTGGCCCTCGACGGGGACCGCATCGAGGGCATGGCCCGCGGCCTCGAAGAGGTCGCAGCCCTTCCGGAC
>NC_021038.1:1998157-1999412 GCF_000210715.1 Fretibacterium fastidiosum | reverse complement strand
GCATCCTTCCCCATCGCCGGGGTGGTCTTCGCGATGGAGGAGCTGCACAAGAGCTTCTCCGGCATCGTGCTGGTTGGGGCCACGGCCGCGTCCTTCGCGTCGGCCTTCGTCGGCGCGTCCATCATGGGGTTTCAGCCGGTGCTGCACGTCGCGGGACACGAGCTCCTGCCTCTGAGGGACTACTGGCTCATCCTTCTCCTGGGGGCCGCCACGGGCCTGAGCGGCGTGTTCTTCAACAAGTGCATCCTGTGGGGCAAGGCCCTCTACGGTCGGCTGCGGCTGCCCTGGTACGCGAAGGGCATCCTGCCCTTCGCGCTCACGGCGGGTTTCTGTCTTGCCCTGCCGGAGCTCTTCGGCAGCGGTGAGCCCATGATCTTCTACCCCACGGAGGCCAACCCCGCCCCGGAGCACCTGATCGCGCTCTACGGGCTGAAGCTCCTCCTGCTGGTGCTGGCCTTCGG
Source organism: Fretibacterium fastidiosum (assembly GCF_000210715.1). GTDB lineage: Bacteria > Synergistota > Synergistia > Synergistales > Aminobacteriaceae > Fretibacterium > Fretibacterium fastidiosum. The sequence continues at coordinate 1,998,951 of NC_021038.1, read as the reverse complement.
CAGCGGCCTGCCCGGCGGCATCTTCTTTCCCCTCCTGGTCCTGGGCTCCCTCGTGGGCAACGCCATGGGACAGTTGGCCGTAGCGGCGGGCGTCCTGGAGCCGGAGTTCGTCCTCACCCTGACGCTCATGGCCATGACGGGACACTTCTCCTCCATCGTCCGCTCCCCCCTGACGGGCATCCTTCTGATCAGCGAAATGACGGGCTCCTTCGCCTTCATGCTGCCCCTGGGCATCGTGGCCATGACCTCCTACACCGTGGCGGAGCTCTGCCGCTCCACCCCCGTCTACGAGAGCCTTCAGCGCCTGCTGCCCGTCTCGCCCCAGGACGATCACACCGTCCGGCGCAGCATGTTGACGGAATTCGCCGTGGAGCCCCTGAGCCAGGCCGACGGACGCACCATCGCGGACCTTGAGTGGCCCGGCGAGTCCCTGATCATCGCGGTGAAGCGCGGCGCGGAGGAGATCGTCCCCCACGGCGGCGTCAAGCTCATGGGCGGCGACTACCTCGTCCTGCTCATCCCCGCCGGGAAGCGCGGAGAGATTCAGGAGCGCGTGGAGCGGCTGACACGCTTGCGGCTCTGATGCCACTGCCAGGCTGGATGGTCCGTTTAAACGCAGAAGATGCCTGAGGCGATGGTGAAGGATGCGATGATTGGTGAGGCGCTGAACCTGGAGAAGCTGTTTTTGCAGAGCCGGGAGTGGACTGATACCAATTTGCGTCTAAAGGGAAAGAAAGGCCCTCCTGCAAGGGGGGCTGCCCCGCAGGGGCTGGGGGGTGTTGAGCCTGAGGGCC
>NC_021038.1:1995924-1996736 GCF_000210715.1 Fretibacterium fastidiosum | reverse complement strand
TCCTGTAAGATCATGCCTTTCCATCCTTCATGTCCTTCTGGATTTCACGGGTGACCAGACTGCCAAAGGTGTCGTCGATGGCGCTTGGAGAGAGCTTCACGTAATCGTCGGTCGAAGTCACTTCGATCTCGCCGGTGTCCCTCGACCGATACAAACTGTGAAAGAGGACCTTGTCGTCGTTTTTCACCTGGAGGTCAAGCTCCTTGAGGAGCACGTAGTCGTGGGTTGCCAGGAATATCTGCACCCCCGTGCGCTGAAGCTCCAGAAGAATATCGATGATTGGCCTCATCAGCTTTGGGTTCAGGTTGGCCTCCGGCTCGTCCCAAAACAACGCGGAGCCGTTCAGGAGCGTGCCGTTCTGAATCAAGGTCCACAGCAGTCCCAACTTTCTGAGGCCCTCCGCCAGCAGCGTAAACTCAAGTTTGCCCTGTTGGCTTTCCAGGAAAAACTCTTCCTGTTTGACGGTCACCTTACCCTCCATGGCTTTTTGCAGCTTGTTGAGCAGCCCCCTTCGTTGTTTGTCCACAGGACCTTTCAGCGACGGAAGAAATGCCTTGCGGATAATGTCCACGTAGATTTCTTCAAAGTGAATCTCCCTCTCGTCGTAGAGGGAGCGGAACCCCGGCGCGTTGGCCATCATGTCCTTTACAGGGATATAAGCCGCTTCAAGGGGCGCTTCCGTCCACGCCTTAAGGCCCGATACGGCGGCATTTTGGGGTCGGTCTGTATGGTTGGAAAGCGACATCGCAAGGCTCACCGACCCTCGTTCAAGCTGCCGGCTCACCTCGACGGTCCCCTTGCTGCTTCCCGCA
>NC_021038.1:1993579-1995642 GCF_000210715.1 Fretibacterium fastidiosum | reverse complement strand
AACGTTATTTTGGTCAGCATGTCAGCTCCCCCCACCGCGCCACGGATTTTCTGCACCCCGCCGCACGGGAGCAAGCGGCCTCATGGGCAGCTCGATGGGCGCTGGTTTGTCTCGGCGCCCGCCGGGCGCTCGGCCGCCGCGGCGGGATCGGACCGCTCCGGCTTCCCGGTGAGGTCCAGCATCTCGACGGGGGCCTCGATGGCCTCGGTTCTCTCCCCGATGAGCGCCACCCCCTCCGGCTCGTCGTGGAACACGATCTCCGCGTCCACGCCCGTGGACTTCATGATGGCCCCCAGGAGGCGCTTGACGTTCTCGTCGGCGCGCTTCAGGATGACCCCGTCCCGCATCACGTGCTGGCGCACCGTCTCCAGGTCCGCCGCCACCTCGCGGTTCTGGTCGTCCAGCCGGATGGGGTTGAAGAGGCCGTTGGTCTGGTCGTAGACCTCGTAGCTCGAGGCGTCCGGGGCGATGTGCGTGATGCGGCTGTGGGGGATCGTGATGCGGACGCGGTTCACGCCGAACCGCTCCGATATCCGGACCTCGGACAGGTCACAGCCGCAGACGATGTCCCCGCTGTAGCACATGAGGAGCTTCCGCGTCGTTCCGGGGAGGTGCCTCAGGATGGGGATGTCCAGCGCCCCCCGAAAGTCAACGCGGGACAAAAAGCGCGCGCGGACCGTGGCCAGCTCGCTGACGTTCCGGATGGCGTCCATGACGGCGGTGCGCACGGAGCGGGCCCTCTCCGGCCCGCGGCGGCGCGTCAGGAGCAGGACGTTCAGGGCGACGGACACGACCAGCAGAAACGCGACCAAAATAACGTTTGAAAGGTTTACCGCGTTTGAAAAACTGGAGGTTTCGTTTTCTCCTGGGATCAACGTCTTTATCGGGGAAAACGGGACCGGAAAGACCCATATCCTCAAGGCTGCCTACGCCGCCTGCGACATCGCCAAAAGCGGAAAAAGCTTCGCAGAAAAGATCAACAACGTGTTTTATCCGTCGGGCAAGCAGATTGGCCGGTTGGTGAAGCGCTCGGCGCTCTACAGCGAGGTCATCTGCACGACGGCGCGGGGCAAGCCCATCCGTCCCAAGACCGCGGGGCAGCGGGCCTACGTCCGGGCTATCCGGGCGAACGACATCCTCTTTCGGCCGTGGGGCCGGCCGGGACGGGCAAGACGTACCTGGCGGTGTGCGAGGCCGTCTCCATGCTCAAGGAGGGCAGGATCAGCCGCATCGTGCTGGTGCGGCCCGCCGTCGAGGCGGGGGAGAGCCTGGGCTACCTTCCGGGGGACCTGCGCGAGAAGGTGGAGCCCTACGTCCGCCCGCTCTACGACGCATTCTACGACCTCCTGTCCCCGGAGCGCTTCGCGCGCTGCGCGGACAAGGGCGTCATCGAGATCGTCCCCCTGGCCTACATGAGGGGGCGGACCCTGAACGACAGCTTCATCATCCTGGACGAGGCCCAGAACACGACGCCCCCGCAGATGAAGATGTTCCTGACGCGCCTCGGCTTCGGGTCGCGGGCCGTGGTGACGGGAGACGTCACGCAGATCGACCTGCCCCAGGGCCGCCCTTCCGGCCTCCTGAGCGTCCGGGAGATACTGAAGGGCATCGAGGGCATCGGCTTCTTTGACCTGACGGACGCGGACGTGGTCCGTCACGAAATTGTCCAAAAGGTGGTTCAGGCCTACGAACGCTATGAGAAGGACAATGCTTGATTCCGGAGCCGCCGCGGACCGGGCGCGGCGCGCGGCGCTCCTGCGGGACTACCTCGTTCCCGTCCTCGTCCTGCTGATCGCGGGCGTCTCCATCGTGCTGACTCAGTGGGCAATCCTCAGGAACTCGGAGCGCGGCTACCAGACGGGGCGCCCCGCGCCGGAGACCTACCGCGTCGTGTCTCCGATCCGGTACGACGACCACGCGGCCGCGGAAGCGCTGCGCAGGATGGCCAACGAGAGCGTGGTGGGCGTCACCGTGCGCGACGTGGCGGCGAAGGACCGCCTGAATCGGCGCCTTATGGAGCTTCGCGCGGTCCAGGGCCCCGCGCAGGAGGACGTGACTTTCAT
>NC_021038.1:1990554-1991694 GCF_000210715.1 Fretibacterium fastidiosum | reverse complement strand
GTCTCATGCTCAGGACCTTGATCCGGTGCTCACCGAGGTCCACGACCTTGATCCGCCAATCCCGATAGAGGAACTCGTCGCCCTCCCGCGGGAAGCCCCCCGACAGAAGGAGCACCAGCCCCCCAAGGCTCTCCGCGTCCTCGGACTCGAAGGGGCAGCTCAGCGCCTCGCTCAGGTCCTCGAGGCTGGTGCTGCCCTGGACGAGGTAGCTGCCGTCCTCCATCCTCTGGACGTCGGGGGCCTCCTGGTCGTACTCGTCCTGGATCTCCCCCACGATCTCCCCCAGGATGTCCTCCATGGTCACGAGGCCCGCCACGCCGCCGTACTCGTCCACGACGATGGCGATGTGAATGTGGTCCCGCCGCATGGCCTCCAGCAGCTCCGCCGTCCGGATCGTCTCCGGGACGAAGATGGGCCGGCGCAGCAGGCTCCGCACCTCGCAGTTCAGGTCCNCGTCCCGCAGGCACTTCAGCGTGTCCTTCACGTAGAGGATGCCGACGACGTTGTCCAGGTTCTCCTCGTAGACGGGGATGCGGGAGTGCCCGTGCTCGATGAAGAGGTTCACGGCCTCCTCCAGCGTGTCCTCCGCCTCCAGCGTCAGCATGTCTGTCCGGGGCACCATGATCTCGTGGACGCGGGTCTCGTCGAAGTCGATGATCCCGTCGATCATCCGGCGCTCCGAGGCCTCCAGGGCGCCGCTCTCCTCCCCGATCTTCACCACCTGCTCGATCTCGTCCCGCGTCACGAACACCTTCTTCGTCTCCAGGTTCAGGTGCAGCAGGAAACCGATGCAGTTCACGCACTTTCGCATCAGCCACGCGAAGGGCAGCAGGACGAAGGAGAGCAGGCGAAGGATCGGGGACGTGAACAGCAGGATGCCCTCGGAGTGGACCATCGCGGCGCTCTTCGGCAGGATCTCGCCGAAGATGACGATGAGCAGCGTCATGATGGGCACCACCCACACCAGGGCGCGAGGCCCGAACACGTGCAGCGCGATGCTGGAGGCCAGCGTGCTGGCGGCGATGTTCACGACGTTGTTGGAGATCAGGCAGACCGTAAGCGGCTGCTGCACGTCGTCGATGACCCACTGAAGCACGGAGCGCAGGAACGGCCGGTTCTCCTGCAGAAGGAGGAGACGGC
>NC_021038.1:1984576-1988650 GCF_000210715.1 Fretibacterium fastidiosum | reverse complement strand
AGGTGATGGGCTCCTCGTCGCCGATGGCGATCTTCCGGACCTCCGGGTCCACCGGCGCCGGCGGCTGGCCGTAGTAGCCCTGGAAGTACAGGCGGATCTCCTTGGGGATCACCTTCCAGCGCTGACCCGTCAGGACGTTCAGCGTCGCCTGGGTGCCCACCATCTGGCTGCTGGGCGTCACGAGGGGCGGGTAGCCCATGGCCTTGCGCACCACCGGCACCTCCTTCAGCACGTCCTCCAGCTTGTCCAGCGCGTTCTGCTCCTTCAGCTGGTTCACGAGGTTGGAGTACATGCCGCCCGGAATCTGGTAACGCAGGATGTTGATGTTGACGCCCGCCACGGCCGGCAGGAGGGCCTTGTACTTCTCCCGGACCTTCTTGAAGTGCTCGCACACGGGGAGCAGCTTCTCGAGGTCGATGCCCGTATCCAGCTCCCCGCCCGCCAGCGCCGCCACCATGGACTCCGTGGGGGGCTGGCTGGTGCCCAGAGAGAAGGGCGAGATCGCCGTATCCACGATGTCCGCGCCCGCCTCCAGCCCCGCGTAGTACGTCATGGACGCGAGGCCCGTCGTGGAGTGGCTGTGGATCTCGATGGGCAGGCTCACCCGCTCCTTGATGGCCCGGACCAGCTTCGCGCAGTCCACGGGGCTCAACAGGCCCGCCATGTCCTTGATGGCGATGGAGTCCGCCCCCATCTCCGCCATCCTCTGGGCCATCTCCGCGAAGGCCTCCAGGGTGTGGACTGGGGACAGGGTGTAGGAGATGCAGAGCTGGAGGTGCGCCCCCTCCTTCTTCACCTGGTCCGCCGTCGTCTCCACGTTGCGCAGGTCGTTCAGCGCGTCGAAGATGCGGACGATGTCGATGCCGTTGCCCACGGCGCGCTTGACGAACTCCCGCGCCACGTCGTCCGCGTAGTGACGGTAGCCCACCAGGTTCTGGCCACGCAGGAGCATCTGCAGCTTCGTCCTCTTGATTCGGGACCGGATCAGGCGCAGGCGGTCCCAGGGGTCCTCGTCCAGGAAGCGCATGCAGCTGTCGAACGTCGCGCCCCCCCACATCTCAAGGGCCCAGTAGCCCGCCTCGTCCATCCTCTCCAGGACGGGCAGCATGTCCTTCGTGCTCATCCTCGTGGCGATGAGGGATTGATGTGCGTCCCTCAGCACCGTCTCCGTGATGCGAACCCTTCTTGCCTCACCCATCGCAAACCTCCGTGCTCTGTCCGCGGCGCCCCGCGCCACGCCGATTATGTCGATTACTAAGTCTTTTAAGAAAGCGGCCCTCGACAATCCGCCGCCGTTCCGTACCCGATAGAAAAACCCGCGGGGCGTCACCGCGGGGACGCCGACCCGCGACCCCGCTCTCCCTCGTGGAGCAGGCGCTCCTTGGCGCGGTCCCACAGGGCGTCCAGCTCCGCCAGCGAGCGGTCGGACATCGCCCGCCCCTCCCCGGCGGCCATGCGCTCCATCAGCTGAAAGCGGTCCTTGAACTTGGCGCAGACGCGGGACAGCGCCGCATCCGGGTCCACCTTCAGTCGGCGCGCCAGGTTGACGGTCATGAACAGCACGTCCCCCAGCTCCTCCTCCACGTCCCGGGAGTCCCCTCGGCTCGCGGCCTCCCACAGCTCATCCAGCTCCTCGTCCAGCTTGGCGAAGAGAGGGGCCGCGTCGCCATCGGGCCAGTCGAAGCCCACGTGGGCGGCCTTGCCCTGTAGGCGGCTGGCCTTGAGCAGGGGCGGCAGGCCCTCCGGCACTCCCGCCAGGATGGAGAGGTCCTGGTGCTTCTCCTGCCGTTCCTCGGCCTTGATGCGCTCCCAGTTGCGCAGCACCGCGTCGCTGTCGCGGGCCTCCTCCGTGCCGAAGACGTGGGGGTGGCGGCGGATCAGCTTGTCGCATATTCCCCGGACCACATCCCTCATGTCGAAGGCTCCGGCCTCCCGCGCCAAAGAGGCGATGAACACCACCTGGAGCAGCAGGTCCCCCGCCTCCTCCTTCACGCCCGCCATATCGCGCCGCGTGATGGCGTCCGCCAGCTCGTAGGCCTCCTCCGTGATGCAGGACCGCAGGCTCTCCATGGTCTGCTTCCGGTCCCAGGGGCAGCCGCCCGGCGCGCGCAGCCGCTCGATGATCTCCACGATCTCGTCGAAATAGTGCCCGCCCCCGCGCTCCAACTCCTTCAAGACAAAAGCACCTCCGCAGGACGTCGGTTCTTCCGCGCCGTCCGCACATAATGATAACATAGCGCGGAGGGCTTGAGGTCCGCCGTCCGAGGCATAAAAAACGCGGCATGGAGAGCCTCCATGCCGCGGTGCCGTCTTCTGCGCCATCCGGACCCTGCGGCGGGCCGGACTACGAGGCCTGCGATCCCGAACCCCTGTTGTTCTGCTGCATCATCCCAATGATGTTGTTGAGGGTGTTGGCCTGCTGCGACAGCTTGGCGATCCGGTTCTCTGCGCCGGCGTACCGCCTGCGCAGGGCCTCCTGCTTCTCCGCCAGGCGCTTCTGGAACTTCTCCAGGTCCTTGTCGATGTCACTGATCTGTTTGGTGAGGTCCCCGATCTCGCGGGTCAGCGTCCCGGAGGTCCCTCCCGCGGAGGACCTCAGCATCGACTTGCAGTAGGTGTCCATCTCGCCCGCAAAGGACACCATCAACTGCTGGACCTCCTCGGAGTTCCTCGTCATGGCCTTCATGAAGGCCTTGGAATCGAACTCCAGCTTGCCGCTCTTGCCGTAGTCGTCCTTCGTCGTCTTGAGCCCCAGCTGGTAGGCGCCCCTGTAGGTGTAGTCCAGCTTGAGGGCCTTCATGGCGGCCTGGCCGGAGAGGGAAACCTCCGTCTTGTCGGCCGCCCGGACCACAAGCCGATTGCCGTCCACCGAGGCCCTGACGTAGTCCTTCGCCTTCCCATCGTCGTCGTAGTGCAGGGCCGCCGCCACCCCTCCCTTCGAGGTGTCGTTGATCCTCTCCGCGATGGTCTCCAGGGTGTCCTCCGGCTTCACGGGGATATCGGCAGAGCGGTCCCCCACCTTCACGCGCAGGGTCGTCTCACCGGCCAGCCCATTCCGGGCCATCGTGCCATAGAGGGCGTCCGCGCTCTTCCGTTCCTTGAAGGTGAAGGTGTAGTCCTGGGAAACGATGGTGCGCAGGCGGCTCTTGCAGTCGCGCAGGAGCGAGTTGCCGTAGAGTGCGCCCCATCTCATGCGGAAGTCGTTGGCGTTCACCGTGGCCTTGGCGGATTTGTCCAGCTCCTTCTCGGAAGAGCGCGTGTTGATCCAGCCCATCAGGTCGTTGTAGCTCGCCACGAAGCTCTCGATGGCCTTGACCGCCTTCTCCGCGTCTTGTTCCACGTCCATCGACACCTTGCCGACGCCCTTCAGCCTGAGGGTCATGCCCTTGATCAGCTCGTTGCCATAGTCCGCGCCGATGTCGTTGGAGGAGCGCGTCACCTTGTTCCCGTCCAGCAGCATGACGGCGTCCTGCGCCTCCGTGAAGTGCTCCGCGTCCTTCAGGTCCAGCCCCAGGGCGCTCAGGAGCCCCGACCCGTTGTCGGACAGCTCGAAGGTGTTCGCCCGACGCTTGTAGTTGACCGTGAGCTCTTTGCCGTGCTCGGGGAGCCCGGTCCGCGGCGTGGGCGCAGAGGTCTGAGTCCAGGTGAACTTACCCGTCAAATTGTCGTAACCGACCTCCAGGGTCCCGTCCGTGGGGCCAGAGAGGGCATGGCCTGTGTCCGGGTCCAGGTTTCTGAACAAGGAGCCGTATTCCACCCTCGTCACTGTGCCGGTCGCCGTGGAGAACCCGTGGCCCTTCATGTTGAGCGAATCCGTGTTGATGCGACTCGTACTGAAGGTCTTGTCCCCTCCCTCCAGCCCGGAGACGGTGAGCGTGTACGGAACGCCGAGTTTGGGCGCGTTCCAGGCCGCCTCGCGGCGCCACCGCACGAGGGTCGTCCCTCCCGTGGACGCGATGAGGTCGAAGTCTTCGCCCCCCCGATACGTCTTATCCCCCTGAGTGATGACGGCCGTGCCGCCGGCGAGGGTCGCATACGGCGCGTTAACGCTGTCCGTGTCCTCCCGCTTCACCT
>NC_021038.1:1978946-1984323 GCF_000210715.1 Fretibacterium fastidiosum | reverse complement strand
GTGTCCTCCCGCTTCACCTGGAGGGTGATCTCCTCGTTCTCCGCCGGGTCGTAGGTCACCGTGTACTTCTTGCCGTTCGCCGGTCGGTTGTCGCCCTTCCAGACGATGGACTTGCCCGCCAGGGTGAAGGCGGTGCCGTACTCATAGGAGGCCCCGTCCTCGTCCTTGATCGTGATTTTGGACGTGCCTGCGGCCAGGTTCGCGCTGTTGGGGACGAAGTCCAGCACGGTGCGGTCCAGGAGGTCCCCCGAGGACCGGGTGACCTCCTTGGAGTAGCGGTCGCGCTCCCCCGTCCTATAGGTCACGTGGTAGGTGTCGCCGGCCTTGGCCGTCTGGTCGTCGTACTCGCGCCAGCGGATCTGCTTCCCCACCACGTCGAAGTCCTTGCCGTTCGTCCAGGTCTTGCCGTCCCCCGTGACGATGACGTCGCCGTTCGACAGAGTGGAGGGGTCGATGGGGAGGGTGGAGAGGGCGTCCCAAGACAGGGCGGAGCGCTTGATGACCTCCTTGGAGGTCGTCTCCCCCAGGCCCGTCTTGTCGCTCTTCAGGATCAGCCGCCCGTCCACGACGGAGGCCGTGACCCCCATGGGCGGGTTCATGGTCTTGATCGTCGTGTTGATGCGCTTGGCCAGCGAATCCAGGGTGTCCGAGGCGAGGACCTCCACCTGGGCCTTCCGCCCCCCGGAGCTGATCCAAAGGCGGGTGCTGGTCAGGCCATTCAGAGGGCCTTTTTTGAAGACCTCGGACAGAGAGTCCGAGAAGGAGTTCGACCGCTGCAGCTGGGCTCTGGCCAGCTGCTGGACCTCGAGGTTGTAGACGTTGACCTCCGCGTCGCTCGTGACGGAGGCCGTCAGCACGCCCTTGTAGGACCCGTTCGAGTCCACGCGCTCCACCTTCACCTCCTTGGCCCGGTAGGTCGAGGGCAGCTTCAGCGAGGAGATCGAGGAGTGCATCTTCTGCATCGCGACCTTCATTTCCTCAAAGAGGGTCTTCTTGTTGTTCAGGTTCTTCCGCTTGTTCACCTGAACCTGCGCGGGCCTGGAGGCCATCTCGGTCATCTTCTTGATGATGCCCTCCCAGTCGATCCCCGACGCAACGCCCGACACGGTCGTAGAAGCCATGACAGCAACCTCCTGTTGAATGTGAAATTCGGACGGCGGCGCGGATCCATCCTCGTCCGCCACTTCTCGATATTTTACACCTCATGCGCCGCCCGCTATCCCTTTAAGGTTATCGGCGGCGGGGGCGAAAAGTTGAGGGCCGTCGCGGGGGCGGCGCGCTTGTGCTAGAATACTGAAGGTTTTTCGGATAACCTCGCCCCGCGTCGGGAGGGGAGCGCAAACGGGGGCGGAGGGGCCGCAGCGCCCGGCACCCCCCTGAACGGTTTTGCCGAGGGAACGTCCCCGGCGGTTGACGTCCCCGTCCCGCCTCCGACCCGTCATAATTTTGTTGCTGGAGGAATGTCGCTTGTCCCTTCGAAAAGGCCTTATCGTGTTCGTCCTGCTGGCTTTCGCCGCGAACTCGGTCATCATCGCAAAGAGCGTCAACGCGGAAACCCTGCGCTCGCTCCTTCACGCGGATAAGCTCGCGCTCCTGGGAGCGCTCGGCGTCGTGCTCTTCACCTGGCTGTGCGACGCGGGACGGTTCTGCGCCCTGTCCTGCGCGGCGCAGGAGCGCGTCAGCCTTCCCATGGGGCTCGTGCTGACGTGGCTCAACTACTTCGGCAGCGCCGTCACCCCCATGCAGAGCGGCGGCGGCCCCTTCCAGGTCTACGTCCTGTACAAGAAGGGCGTCGCCATCGGGAAGGGCATCGCCATCACGCTGGTGCGCACGATGCTCACCGTCCTGATCCTGAGCGTCGTGGTGCCCACCGTGCTGGCGATGGACCCGGCGATCCTGCAACGCAGCCCCTTCCTGAAGGGCATCGTCTCCTACGTCTTCGTCGTCATCATCGCCACCTGGGTCTTCATCGCCTTCACCATAGCGCGCCCGAAGGCCTTCAAGCGGCTGGCCAAGGCCCTCATTCTCTGGGGCCGGCGTCTGAAGCTCCTGCACTCCCAGCGGACGATCATCCGCTCGTTTCAGTGGCTGGACCGTGAGATGGACAACTACCTCCTGAACTTCAAACTGCTCTTCCAGTCCCGGTCGGGCCGGCTCTACCTGCTCCTGGCGGCGGCCCTCTCCGTCATGCACCTGCTCGCGCTCTTCACCGTCCTGCCCATCCTGATGCACGCGGTAGGGCTCCCCTTTCGCTACAGCGAGGCCGTGGCCATCCAGGCCGTGTTCATGTTCATCCTCTACTTCGTCCCCACTCCGGGGGCCAGCGGCGTCGCGGAGGGGGGCGGCGCCCTCCTCTTCGGGATGCTCATGCCCTGGAACATGGCAGGCGTCATGGCCATCATCTGGCGCTTCTTCACGGAGTATCTCTCGATCTTCATGGGCGTGGTGGTGGTGGTGCGCATGTTGGGCTGGGGCGTCTCGGAGGACCTGCACCAGGGGGCCGCGCCGGAGGAGGAGGTCCTGAAGGACCAGAGGGCGAAGGGGCCGCGGCCGTGACGCTTCGCGAGCGGGCCTTCCAGCTGAGGGGTGGGCTGTGGACGGCCCTCTTCCTCCTGATCCTGGCCGCCGCGCGCCCGACGCCGCGCTCCGTCGCGCTGGGGCTCGTGCCCGTGGCGCTGGGGCAGCTGTGGCGCCTCTGGGCCGCGGGCTCCATCGGGCGCTACCGGGGGGAGGCCGTGGGCGCGGAGCGGCTGGTCACCTGGGGGCCCTACGCCCTCATGCGCAACCCCCTCTACTTCGGCAACGGCCTCATCGGGCTGGGTTGGGGACTGATGGCCGGCCCCTGGGCTGCGGGCACCTTCCTCGCAGGCTTCGTCCTCCTCTACAGTCTCGTCATCATCCCCCACGAGGAGTCCTTTCTCCTTCAGAAGTTCGGGGAGGAGTATCGCACCTATCGGACGCGCGTCGGGGCCTTCTTCCCCCGATCGTGGCCGGGGACGGTTCGCGGTCCCTTCAGCTGGGCGGTCCTCCGCCGGAGCGAGGTCCACACGGTCCTGAGCACCGTCGTCGGGACGCTCCTCATCGCGGCGAAGCTGCTCCTGCCCTAGGGCTCCCCTTCGCCGCCATTCCAGGGCTCTGTGCTATACTGTATCCGGACGCGGCCCGTCCGGGAAGGAGAGGACACCATGGACCCAAAGAAGAACGATTCCGGCAGGGATATGACCGTCAACGACCTCATCTCGGCGATCTCCATGACGGAGTACCCGCAGTACATCCTGGACGCGCTCTCCCGCATCCAGGGCTGGATGCGGGACACCATCAACGCGCCGGCCAACCGTGGCATCGACCCCTTCTCGGCCCTGTTCGAGGGCGAGGAGGAGGACGACGAGGGCCCCGGCGTGGACACGCTCTTCGAGAGCCTTGAGGAGCTGGAGGAGTACGTCGACCTGATCCCCAACACCCACCGCCCCGACGGCAGGGCGGACGTGATCGTCGTGAGCCTGACGCCGCCCCCGGACTACGAGAGCGGCCTGCGCACGGCCATCGACTACGCGGCGCTCTTCAACCGCCCCAACTGCAAGCGCGTCTGGATCGTGAGCGACACCTTCATCTTCGACGACGTCGTGCGCTACGCGGCCCACGTGGACGCGCTGACCGAGCAGGGCGTGACGCTGCGCTTCATCCTGGTGACCCCCTGGGGGTGGGTCGAGCTGCCGCTCAGCGGCGCTGCGGCCTCGCGCCAGCAGTTCACCTGGCGCAGCCAGCTGAAGGACGGCACGGGGAAGAAACGTCAATAGCCGGATTTGAAACGCGGGATCGACGGGATCGATCCGGGCGGCGGCCTGCGGGCCGCCGCTTTTTTGTCGAAGGCGGGCGCCATGAGGGCAAAAAACAAAAAAAGGAGGACGCCCAAAAGCGGCGTTCCTCCTGTCGTGTTTTTCGTCCCTGAAACGGTCGTCCCGAAACCGCTTAACGCTTCGAGAACTGCCTCTTGCCGCGAGCGCCCTTCTGGCCGAACTTCTTGCGTTCCACCATGCGGGGGTCGCGCGTCAAGAACCCCTCCTTCTTCAGGACGGGCCGCAGGTCCGGGTTCATCCGGATGAGGGCGCGGGCGATCCCCATCCTCACCGCTCCGGCCTGTCCGGACAGGCCGCCACCCGATGCGTTGACGAAGACGTCCACCTTGCCCTCGAGGCCCGCCGTCTTGAGCGACTGCGTCGCCAGCGACTGCCACACGAGGCGCGGGAAGTAGTCCTCCACCGTCCGATCGTTGATCTTCAACTCGCCGCTGCCGGGGCAGAGCCTGACGCGGGCCAGGGCGTTCTTGCGGCGGCCGGTCCCCCAACTAAAAGTGCTGTTCATCTGAGTATCCTCCTGTCCAAAAACTATACGTCAAGCGTCTCGGGGGCCTGGGCGGCGTGGGGGTGGCTGGGGCCCGCATAGACCTTGAGCTTGCTCGCATACTTCAGACGATTGCGGGGAAGCATCCCGCGCACCACGTGCTCCAGCAGAAATTCAGGCTTCTCCACCACCAGCCGCGCCCAGGGGATGGCCCTGTAGCCGCCGGGGTGCCCCGTGTGATAGTGCCACTTGGACTGCGTGGCCTTCTTGCCGGTCATCTTCACCTTCTCGGCGTTGATCACCACAACGTAATCCCCCGTGTCCACGTGGGGGGTGTAGGTCGGCTTGTTCTTGCCCGTCAGAATGCGGGCGATCGCGGACGCCAGACGGCCAACCGGCCGATCCGCCGCGTCGATAACGTACCACTTTCTCTCCACCTGACCTGGCTTCACCAGGTAGGAACTGCTGCCTGCCATCTTGCTTCCTCCTCAAAATCGCCCCGGAGAGGGACGTCATGCTGTGAAACGCGGATAGCGAAGTGCCCTGAGGCAAAAAACGATCTATGGAACCGAAATCAGGCAGCGCGCCCCGGGACCGCGATAACGCCGGCGCCGCACTCCTTCCGGAGGGATTTGTGGCAGGGGGCCATCCCTCGAAGGCGCAGCGTCCGAAGTTCCGTCCCTGGCGCTTGACCCGAAAACTTTTCTATTGTATACGAACGAGGCGGTCGTTGGCAAGTATCCCCGGCAGCCTTCCGCGCTTTGCCACGGGCACGCCGCTGACCTCCTTCAGGTCCATGGTCATGTCCATGGGCTCCGCGTGGGCGATGTAGCTCCCCACGCCGAACACGTCCGCCCCAACGGCGGCCAGCTCCGCGATGCGGGCCGGCGTCAGCCCGCCGGAGACGACGATCTGGACCCCGTTGAAGCCCGCACGGTCCAGGCGGCAGCGCGTCTCGCGCACCAGGTCCACCGTCACGCCCCCCCGTTGCCCGGAGTGTCCAGGCGGACGGCGTCCAGCCGATCCCCCAGCGCAT
>NC_021038.1:1975511-1978521 GCF_000210715.1 Fretibacterium fastidiosum | reverse complement strand
CGCTCCCCCTCCGGGAGGGCCTCCACCTCGACGGGAAGGCCGCGCAGGAGCTCCATCAGCTCGTCCAGTCCGGCGAAGAGGCCGTGGGTGCGCGTGAAGATCTCCGCCGCGACAGGCGTGTCCAGACAGCCCAGCGACGCCAGGATATCCCGCGTGTTGACGAAGTAAACGTCCGTTGTCGCGCCAGAGCGGATCTCCTCGTGGGTCGCGCTCAGGAACCGCCCCTTTTCAACCTTGAAGTCCGCCACGTCCTTCAGGGACCCCAGCATCTGCACCGCCCCTCTCTGAATCGTCCATTCCAGCCTTCGCCGGCGGCGGCCCGCGCTACAGGACCGCCAGGAGGAGCGAGGTGAGCATGAAGACCCCCGCCAGGCCGATCGTGAGCTTCGTCAGGCCGGTGAATCGCTGCCACTGCCCCGTATCCGCCTGAGTGCCTCCGCCAAACACGCCGGTGAAACCGCCCTGTTTGCGCTGCTGCGCCAGGACCGCGATCATCATCAGGATCGCGACAACAACGTGTACGATTGACAGCAAAGTACGCAAAGAAATTCCTCCCAATATTCGCCGTTCTGATTCGTCCTCCCCGCAGCCCATGGCTTCAGGGAAAATCCACATTTTTATTCTACCACACAAAGCCCACGGCGCCGCGGGCGCACGCCCCGTATTTTGCCTGAGCCTCACTGCATCAGGATCTCCAGGAGGTTCCTCAGCGCGGCGGCACGGTGGGAGATGGCGTTCTTCATCCTCGGGGGGATGGCGGCAAAGGAGGCGCTCATGCCGTCGGGGAGAAAGAGGGGGTCGTAGCCGAAGCCCCCCTTCCCCTCCGGCGCCGTCGCGATGCGCCCGAGGCACTCGCCCTCGGAGATCAGCGTCCAGCGATCGGGGATGGCCAGGGCGAGGGCCGCCACGAACCGGGCCCGCCGGTCGAGACGCCCCTCGAGGCGCGACAGGAGCCAGTCGTTTCGCGCCTGGTCCGGACCGGGGACGATTCGGGCGGAGAGCACCCCCGGCGCCCCTCCCAGGATATCCACCTCAAGCCCGCTGTCGTCCGCAAGGCTCGGCAGCCCGGTGGCCCAGGCCCAGGCCTGGGCCTTCAGGCGCGCGTTTTCGGCATAGCAGGTCCCCGTCTCCTCCACCTCGATCTGCGCCATCTTCGGCGCAAAGATCAGCTCCCCCACCACCTCCCTGGGCAGCATGGCCGCGAACTCGCGATACTTTCCCCGGCTGCCCGTGGCCAGGACCAGGCGTTCGACGAACATGACCGTCAGGAGCGGGAGGGCATCTTCCAGACCACCGTCAAATCCACGGGGCCTCCGGGATTTGGGGACCTGGAGTCGATGAGGAAACGGACCTGGACGACGGGCTCGAAGTTCTCCTCCATGGTGCGCACGATGGCCGTGAGCAAGAGGAGGCTCTCGCGCTGCCCCATGGAGGCGAGAGCCGACACGAAGGCGGACGAGAGGTCCAGGTAGGCGGTCTCCGCGCTGCGGAAGACGTGCAGGACGGAAACCTTGTCCGCGCCCGGCACCCCGCTCAGAGCGAGGACCGACTTCACCGCCTCCGCCATGTTGTCCTCCTTGAGCCGGGAGACGAAGCTCTTCCGCACGGGCTCCGCGATCCTTCCGTCCTTCACGGAATAGAGCTTCAGCGATACCTGCTGGACGTTTCCGCTCCGGGCGGCGGCGGCTTCCCTGTCCCGCTCGACGGCCGCGTTCAGCTTCGCCAGATCGCTCTGGTTCTCGACGCGGTTCTCAGGCTTCAGCAGGAGCTTCTCATTCAGGGCGTCCATCACCCAGGACGTGCCGAGGTAACCCGCCACAAAACAGAGGAGGATAACGCCCAGCCAGGAGAGAACCCGCAGCATGAGAGGGGCGTCCTTCCGCCTCTGGGTGGGGCGCTGGTCCCTGCGGGGGCGTTTCGGCCTCCTTCCGATCTCATCCTCGTACTCATCCCGATAGGGGCTTCGGCGTACCATCTCTCGATCCTCTCCCTCACATGATTCGTTGAAAACGTCCCGGCGCGGTCGGGGCGGCCCGCCCCAGTCCCCCTTCAAGTCTTAATTCAGGTACTTTGCGACCCCGGCAGCCATCGCTTCGGCGATGCGGGCCTGGTAGCCCGGATGAGCCAGGAGCTTGGCCTCCGTCGCGTTCGTCACGAAGCCCGTCTCCAGGAGGACGGCCGGCATCCCGGCCCCCCTCAGCACGAAGAAGGGCGCCTGGGCGACCCGCTTCATGGGGATTCCGTCTCCCTTTCCGGCCGCAAACAGTGCTTCGGCAAGCCCCGTGCTCTCGCTGATCTTGTTGTTCTGCTGCATGTCGCCCAGGATCTGAAGCAGGACCTCCGTCCGGCGGTCCGACGCCTGGCCGGCGTGGCTCTCCTCCGCCAGCTCCCGATTCTCGATCCTGGCCAGGGTCAGGGCGTCCTTGTCCGTCGGCAGGGCCATGAGGTAGATCTCAAAGCCCGACGTGCGCTTCACCGAGGGCAGCGCGTTGGCGTGAACGCTGACGAAGACGTCCGCCTGCTCCTTGTTGGCGATATCCGTCCGCTCCTGCAGCGTCAGGTAGACGTCCGTCCGGCGCGTCATCACGACGTCGATGCCGCGCGCGTTCAACGCCTTCTCGAGGGCCAGGCCGATCGCGAGGTTGATGTCCTTCTCCCTCACGCCGTTGGCGCTGGCACCCGGGTCCTTACCGCCGTGGCCGGGGTCCACCACCGCCAGCTTCCGCCCCCCCTGCCGCCCTCGTGCGGGGCCCTTCGGAGGGGCCTGGGGGACCGGCTTCCTCTCCTGAGGCGCCGTGATCGTCGTCTCGACCTCCACCGCAGGAGCGGGCGCCGGACGCGGCACCTCCTGAATGCGCGTCTCAGGGGAAAAGAAGAGGTCGAAGACGATCCGGCGGGGGGCGTCCAGCACCATCTTCTCCACCCGAAGGCTGTCGGAGGTGAACGTCAGCTCTGCGCCCCCCTCGCCCTTCTTCAGCTCCGCCTCCACGTTCCTGTAGGGGGACGGAAG
>NC_021038.1:1971956-1974658 GCF_000210715.1 Fretibacterium fastidiosum | reverse complement strand
GGGGCGTCCGACGGCGCCCCGCCCGCGCGTGCCTCGGCGTCCGCCAGCGTCACGGGAACCCCCAGGCCTTGAAGCCGCGAACAGATGGCCACGTTGCGCGCCTCCCGCGTCCGGATGAAGCCGTCAAGGGCACGGGTCAGGGCCGGGGCTTCCAAATTGAAGCGGTAACCAAGGATGTGCAGCTCGTCCCCGTTCTCGAAACGCGACGAGAGCTCCACTCCCGACACGGCGCGGATGCCCCGCCGGCGGCATCCGGCAAGGAAGGCCGGAACCCCCAGGACGGTGTCGTGGTCCGTCAGGGCAGCGACGGCGACCTTATTGAGGGACAACAAACGCACCAGTTCCGACGGACTGAAGGCGCCGTCGGAACAGGTGCTGTGCGTGTGGAGGTTGACGCGGATCAAGGGCTATTCGTTCTCCTCCTGGAGGATCTGATCCAGCTCGAAGAGCGCGGAGACGTCCAGCAGGAGGATCAGGCGGTCGTCGGTGGGCTTGGCCACCCAGAGGACATAACGCTTGTCCATGGCCGAGGAGAGCTTCGTCGCCGGTTCCAGCTGGGTGTCGTAGATGGTGCGCACCTCCCGGACCGAATTCACGATGATTCCGAACATGACGTCGTTGACGGAGAGCACGACGATGCGGGCCTCGTCCGTGAGGGGCGTGGAGGGCATCCCGATCTTGAGCTGCATGTCGAAGACCGGCACGATGGTGCCCCTCAGGTTGATGACTCCGCGGATGTAGGCGGGGGCGTTCGGCACCCGCGTGATGAACGAGGGGACCCGGACGATCTCACGGACGAGGTTCACGTCCACGCCAAAGTCCTCGCTGCTCAACGCAAAGACGAGGTTGATGTGCTCCTCGCCCAGAGATTCAACGTCGACGTCCTTGGGATCCTGCCTGGGATCGTTGGCCGCTTCCGCCACGCTCCCGGCCCTGACCTGTCCGGTCAAGGTCCCTTCCGTCAAAAGCTGTTCAGTCAAAACCCATTCGCCTCCTTACGGACGCACGCAGGGCATCCGTTCTTCCGCGCCGGCCCCGGCGGGAAATCTCGTCGTTTATTATAACGCATCTCCAGATCGTTTGGGAAAGGGGCGCGGCGCCGGCCCCGTCACTTCTCGTCGTCGGAGAGGTCCAGGATTCCCTCCTCCACCGCTTCCTCGCCCGGCACCTCTGCGTCCTCCAGTGCCGGCATGGGGCCGGGCACGCCATCGGGCTCGTCCGCGGGCAGGCCGTCGTCGTCCTCCGCGCCCTCCGGCTTGAAGCCGATGCCCCTGCCCACCTCGGCCAGGATCTCCTTCACGATCTCCTCCTGCAGCGCCGGGTTCGTCGACAGGAACTTCGCCACGGCGTCCTTGCCCTGCCCCAGGGTCTCGCCCTTGTAGGCCAGCCAGGAGCCCTTCTTGTGGATGACGCCGTAGTCCACCGCCATGTCCACCACGGCGACGCCCATGGGGATGCCCTGCCCGTAGATGAGGCTCGTGTGCCCCGTGCGGAAGGGGGGCGCCAGCTTGTTCTTGACCACCTTCAGGAAGAGGTCGTGCCCGATGGTCACATCCCCCTTGTCGATCTTCCTGCCGCGCCGGACCTCGAGCCGGACGGAGGAGTAGAACTTGAGGGCCCGCCCTCCCGTCGTCGTCTCCGTCGGGCCCGCCCCATAGCCGGTGGAGATGAGGGCGCGCAGCTGGTTGATGAAGATGACGATGCAGTTCGTCTTCGCGACCACCGAGGTGAGGCGCCGCAGCGCGTAGGACATCAGGCGCGCCTGAAGCCCCAGCTGGCTCTCGCCGATCTTGCCGTCGATCTCCGCCTGAGGCGTCAGGGCCGCCACGGAGTCCACCACCACCAGGTCTACCGCGCCGCTTCGGACCAGCGAGTCCAGCACGAAGAGCGCCTGTTCTCCGCTGTCCGGCTGAGAGAGGTAGAGGTCCTCCACCTTCACCCCAAGCGTCGCGGCAAGGCGCGGGTCCAGCGCGTGCTCCGCGTCGATGAACGCGGCGATCCCCCCCGCCTTCTGCGCCTCCGCGATGCCGTAGAGGGCCACGGTGGTCTTTCCGGAGCCCTCCGGCCCGAATATCTCGATGATGCGCCCCCGCGGGTACCCTCCGATGCCGAGGGCGACGTCCAGGGGCAGCACCCCCGACGGGATCACGCTGACGTTGGCTCGCGCGGCATCGCCAAGGCGCATGATGGCCCCTTCCCCGAACTTCGATCGTATCTCGCCGATCGCCTCATCCAGTATCTCCTCACGGGTCTGGGGCGCCTTCTTCTTCGCCAAAAAACTCACTTCCTTCGCATGAAATTTGCCTTATCCCCTACGCCGTCGCATCCCCCAGGGCGCCGGGCTCGAAACACGGCATCAGCGACGGCCGTCCGTCCCGGACCATCCGCCAGAGCTCCGCCATGGCGCAGCTCACGGCAGAGCGGCGCACCTCCTCCCGCCCTCCGCGAAAGAGGCAGTGGAAGGCTCTGCTCTCCGCCCTACCGTTCTTCCTGCGGGACGCCAGCCCAAACCACACGCCGCCCACCGGCTTGAGGGGCGTTCCGCCACCGGGGCCGGCAACGCCCGTCACGGCGACGGAGAAGTCCACCCCACAGAACCACAGCCCGCCGCGGGCCATGGCCTCGGCGCAGTCCTGGCTCACCGCGCCGAACTCCTCCAGGAGCCCCCGCGGCACCCCCAGGAGCCTCTCCTTCATCTCGTC
>NC_021038.1:1969669-1971839 GCF_000210715.1 Fretibacterium fastidiosum | reverse complement strand
ACTGGGTGTCGCGGGTCCTCTCAGAGAGCAGCCGCCTCTCCCCAAAACAGCGGCCGACCACCTTATCGTACAGCGAATCGGACCTGAGGGGACACCCCAGGTAGCGCGCGAGGGCGGAGCGCGTTCGGTCGTCGTGGGTGGGGCCGAGGCCTCCCGACAGGACCAGCAGGTCCGTCCTCCCCACCCATCGGCCGAGGACGTCCAGGATCGCCTCATCCCCGTCGGGGATCGTCTCCAACCGCTCCACGGTCCAGCCGGCATCGTGCAGATGCCGGGCCAGAAAGGCGCAGTTTTCCTCCCGCCTCAACCCGCCGAGAAGCTCATCGCCGACGGCCACCAGCACCGCGGAGTTCATTCGCCTCACCTCCCAAGCTCGACCACGAGGCCGTACAGCCATCCAGACCGCAGAAAACAGCTGTTCAACGCCTGAAGGAACAGGTTCACCATGGCGCCGCCGACGAGGTCGTCCGCCATGATCCCGACGCCGCCCGGAAGGCGCTCCGCCGCCGAGACGGGAAAGGGTTTGAGGATGTCGACGATCCGGAACAGGAAGAAGCCCGGCAGGATGAAGGAGCGATGAGGTGCGCCGCCAGGAGCCCGGCGCGCAGGTGTGCAGCTCGCGCGCCGTGGCCTCCAGGAAGACGCGCGGCACCCTCCCTCCGGCGGCCTCCCGCCTCGCAGCAGCCTCCTGCCGGATCGCCGCCCTGGTCGCCTCAAGCCGCTCCACGCCCGATTCGGGGTCCAGGCCGAGGATGCCGGCCAACGTCCGCAGGTAGTCCGCAAAGCCGTCCCAGGAGGGTGGGTCGATGGACTCCACCCGGACGCCCGCCCGCTGCAGCACGTCCGCGAGGCCGGGGTTCGCGCGCTGCGTCAGGCCCCGCATCAGGACGACGTCCGGCGAGAGCGCCAGGATGGCCTCAGCCCCCGTCTGCTTGGAGAAGCGCGGGAGGTTCGGGAGAAGGTCCGCGTCGTCGTTCTCCGACAACCCCACCAGCGACTCCGCCCGCCGAGGGCCACCGCGTTGTCCGAGTGCCCCGGATAGAGCGAAACGACGCGAAGGGCCAGCGCAGGCGCAGCGAGGCCGGGGGAAAGAACAAGGGTTAACATCAGGAAAAAGAACAGCAGGGACCGTGTCATCACTCGCAGAGAGCGCGCCACATCACGTCCCCCCTTTCTGATCGGTAAGATAGAAACGGCGCGCCGTAGAGGGACTCCAGGACGCGCCCGTCCAGGGCCTCGACGGGCCCCTGAGAGCAGAACCGCCCTTCCTTCAGGGCCAGGTAGTCGTCGATGAAGGGAAGCGCTGCATTGACGTCGTGTACCGCGGCGGCCACCGTCCGCCCCTCCCGCGCCAGCTCGCGCAGCAGGCCCAGGACGCGAGCCGCCTGATGGGGGTCCAGGGCCGAGGTGGGTTCGTCCAGCAGCAGCACGGGGGGGTCCTGGACCAGCGCGCAGGCCAGGACCACCCGCTGCGCTTCGCCGCCCGACAGCGACGTCACGTCGCGCGACAGGAGGGAGCGCACCCCCACGCGCTCCGCCGCAGCCTCGATGAGCGCCTCGTCCTCCGCGTTCAGGGGTCGGGCGGGGAACCCGCGGTGGGGCAGTCGCCCCATCCCGATGACCTCCCAGACGGAGAAGGGGTAGAGCGGGCGAAAGTGCTGCGGCACGACGCCCACCAGCCGCCCGAACTGCCGCCGGGAGACGCCCCGCACCTCGCGCCCCAGGAGCGTCAACCCGCCGCCGTAGGGCAGGAGGCCGGCCATCGTGCGCAGGAGCGTGCTCTTGCCGCTGCCGTTGGGGCCGATCAGCGCGGTGAACCGCCCCGAAGGCAGGTCCGCGGTGAGGCCCCGCAGGACCCTCCGGTCCCCGTAGCCGGCGGTCAGGTCCGCGAGGCGAAAGCAGGCGGCGCTCATGACCGCCGCCCCCGCCGGATCAGGAGCCAGCAGAAGAAGGGCCCGCCAATCAGCGCGGTGAGCACGCCGACGGGCAGCTCCCCAAGGGCCTGAGCCACGCCGTCCGCCGCCGCCAGCAGGCAGCCTCCGGCCAGGAAGGAGAGCAGGATCAGCGGCCGGTGCGCCGGGCCGACGGCCAGCCGCAGCAGGTGCGGCACCACGAGGCCCACGAAGCCGATGATGCCGAAGAAGCTCACCGAGGCCGCAGCGCCCAGGGA
>NC_021038.1:1967281-1969143 GCF_000210715.1 Fretibacterium fastidiosum | reverse complement strand
CCGCCCCGGCGGCGATGCCCAGCGTGTAGGGCTCCGCCAGGGGGTTCGCGAGGATGCCCTGCAGGAGCGCGCCGGAAACGCTGAGCAATCCGCCCGTCCCCACCGCCGCAAACAGGCGGGGCAGCCGCACGGAGCGGATCACGAGCGCCTCCGGCAGGGAGGCCTCCGCCTCCGGCAGGCGCGGGGACAGCAGATACAGCACGCGGGGAAGCGGGATATCCCACTCCCCCAGCGTGACGCGCCACACGACCGCACAGGCAAGAGCGAGGAGAAGCGCCCCGCCGACGGCCCAGGCCCTGCGGCTCTGCGCCTTGCGGCAGGCCGCGATCTCAGTCATCGAGGAAACGCGCCCGCGCTACATCATCTCGCGGATGCGCTCGACGAAGCTCTTCGCGATGTTCTCGTCCTGACCCAGTCCAACCAGGTAGGGTGTGACGTCCTTGTAGCCCGCCTTCTTCAGCACGTTCAGCCAGGACTCCTCGTCGTCCGCGCCAGCCAGGTCGTTGTTGGCGTGGTCGCCCGCCACGATCATCAGCGGGGAGATCACCAGCTTGCGGATGTCCTTGTGGCGCTTAAGCGCGCGGATGACGTCCTCCACCTTGGGCTCGGCCTCCACGGTGCCGAGGAAGAAGCGACCGTAGGCGACCTTGTCGAGGGAGAACTGCAGCTGGCTGTACATGGCGTGGGCGATGTGCTCCGGCGTGCCGTGCCCCATGAGGACGATGGCCGTCCCTTTGTCCTTCAGCTGCTTCTCAAAGCGGGTCATCAGGAGCTTGGCCATCTTGTCGCAGTCCTCCACGCCGTTCAGGCAGGGGGCTCCAAGGGCGATCTTCTTGAAGCCGTACTTGCCCTTCAGGGACGCAAAGGCGTCCACGACGTTCTGCATCTCGTCGTACTCCTCGCCGGGGATGATGTGCGTCGGCATGACGTACACGTGGGTGAAGCCCTCGTCGTTCATCGCGGCGAGCGCCTGAACCGGCGTCGGCACGACCTCGTTGCGCTCGCGGGCGATCTTGCGGCGGATGATGTTCGACGTGAAGGCGAGGCGGACCTCCGCGTCGGGGAAGGCCTTCTTCGCCGCCTCCACCAGGTTGTCGATGGCGGGACGGGCCTCCGGCATGGACGTGCCGAAGGACGACACCAGGATCCCCATCTTGTCGGGCTTCGCGTCGCCGTGGGCGGACCATGCCGGGGAAGCAGAAAGCAGCGCCGCAGCGACCAGCATTACACAGACAAACTTGTTCATGACACATACCTCCATCGTGATAAGGATACCCCTGCCCTCGCAGGGTAGAGCACAGCCTGGTGAAAAGGCGTGAAAAAAGGAGGCTCGGCATCGCGCCGGGCCTCCTTCGCCGTATGCGGTTCGCAGTCTGCGTCCTGCAGCAGCACCGGAGGGTTGCCCACGCAAATGCCCATCGGTCCTCGCGCAGGGTCAATATCCTGACTTCCCCTCCTCCTCGTCCGCGCCCTTCCCGAAGGGGTTTCCCCTTCAGTGGGCCTTGCCTGCGGATTCGTCCGGGTCACAGTGGCGGGGCCGCGCGGGTCTTGCACCCGCTTCCTGGCCCTGCGACGCCTTATTTAAGGCTATTTAAGCACATTGCTCCACCGCTGTCAAATCCCCGCGGGGCCCAATCCCGCAGGAACGTGAAGCGCGGGCAAAGCAGGGGGCCAACAATCAGTTGTCCATCCCCCGCCGCAGTGCCTCCACCTCGCCGAGGGATAGCCCGGTGAAGTCAACGACCTGCTCCAGCGGGACGCCTCGCACCAGCATCCGCCGCGCCGTGGCGGCGATGCCCCTTGCCTCTCCAAGCTTTATGCCTCTCGCCTCTCCAAGCTGAATGCCCTCCGTCCTGCCAAGA
>NC_021038.1:1960758-1966750 GCF_000210715.1 Fretibacterium fastidiosum | reverse complement strand
ATAGAGCGACCGAGGCCCCGTCCAGGGCTCTTCGCCAAAGTAAAGGACCAACGTCACCACGGGGTAGAGGCCGCCTTTTTCAGACAGCTGGTTGCGGTAATCCGCCCCCTCGTATCCCAGCACCCGAAGCGGCATGTCCCTGTCGATCCGGGTTTGATTCTCAAAGCCGATCAGCGAGATGACGATCCCTTCCGGAGCCCACAGCTTGGAGACGTCCCGTTCCTGCTCGCGGAGTTTGCCGTCCGCCTTGTACTGGGTGCGCGCCTGCGTATCACGCAGGTCGTCGGGGAGAATCCGCCTCTCTCCGTTGAAGAGCAGCACGTTCACGATGTCCGCAAAAACGTCATTGTAGGACTCAAGGTGCCGTTCCGTGATGTCCTTCTCAGGCATCCCCCGACCTCCTGTCGCCTATGTTGTCTTCATTATAGCAAAGTCGGGCCGTCAGCCCAAAACGCAGCGCCGGAGGCGGTGCTGCGGCATCGTTCGCCTGCACCGGCCCTCCAGGTCCAGTGCAAGCGAGCCGCCCTTCTTGCCCTCGCCAGGTTTCTTGCCGTCATCAGGCTTCTTTCCGTAAAAGGACGTGGCCTTCCCGGTGTTGGACCTGGACACCAAACCATACTGTTTGATGGTGCCCGTGACATTCCATACCGTACAGAACCACCAGAACCACGAATCCGGTTTCACAGCCACGTCGTTCGAGACCCGGACGTTCACCAGACGATCGTTCCCCGATGGCGTCATCTCCGTCGGTGTCAACGTCAATAACGGGTGCGCTTGAAAAAATCAGCCCATTCAAGGCCAAATCGACGATCATCCCCACGCGGCCTGAGGCTTGAATCCCAGCGCTGGCCCTCTGAGGGTCAAGCGGTCCCCGCCCCAATCGTCAACCACGCAGAACCGCGGCGCGACACAATATTTACCCCCGCATCAACATCAACGGTCACCAAAGCACCCTCGATAAACGCCTTGTCGCCGACCGATGGCGGACCATCTTAAGGAAGCCAGTTGTCAGGGGTACTCCACTTTGTGTCGCCTCCAACGCCCTTCCACGTATCAATCTTCGCCAACGCGGTCCCGGCAAGGCTCAGAGCGAAGGCCGCCGCCAGCGCCGCCACGCCTGCGACATTGGCCCTGCGCGCGCCTTTCATTTTTCCTCCCCTCGTGCTAAGATGACGGCACAGGTCAAGGCCGTGCGGCAGCGCGCAAGCGCTCCAAGAGGGAAGGGGGTGCAAGTCCCCCGCAGCTTCCACTACTGTAAGCGACGACGAGAGGACATCAGGCCACTGTCCCGGCAGGACGCCGGAGCGGGAAGGCGTCCTCGAGGAGGAATCGCAAGCCAGGAGACCTGCCCACGCGCCGCAGCAAGAACTCCCGGGACAGGGGAGCGGCGGCTTTTTTCCAGGATCTTTGCGTTCGCGCGCCGAGGGACCCCGTCCGTGGAGGGCGGGGCCTTTTTGTTGTGCGCTTCGCGCTTATTTTTTAAGAAGGGGGGTGACGGTGGAGGGAGGGACCGCGGCGTCTGCGTTTTTCCGTTTGCGTTTATGATCAGCGAATCGAGGAGGAAGTCTTGATGAGAAACAGGTTCTTTGCTTTTGTGCTCTGCGCGGCGGCCGCGCTCCTGCTGGCCCTGTCCCCGGCGGAGGCCGCGCGGACGGCATACCCCGTCACGATCGACAACGGGGACCGGCAGGTGACGTTCGAGAAGGCGCCGGAGCGGGTCGTGACCAACGGCGACGGCAACATCATCGAGCTGATGTTCGCCCTCGACCTGGACGACAGGCTCGCCGGCTACGCGGGCTTCCCGGAGTACGGCGGCCAGGTCGCGCCGGACCACCGGGAGAGGCTCAAGAAGATCCCCGTCGCCGCACCGGGCTACATCACGCTCGAGGTGCTGCTGGGGCAGAAGCCGGACCTCTTCCTGTCCGGCTACCAGTACGGGACGAGCGTTCCGGGCGACACGTCGGCCGGAGCCATCACGCCGGACGAGCTGGAGAAGCACGGCGTCAAGTGCTACAACATCACGGAGTCCCTGATCCGCGTCATGAAGAAGCCGCCGGTGAGCCTCGAGGACACCTACACGGACCTGAGGAACCTGGGCATCATCTTCGACGTGCAGGACCGCGCGGAGCAGTGCATCGCTTCCATGAAGGAGCGCGCCGCAGCCGTGGAGGCGAAGCTGGCAGACGTGGACGCGGCGAAGCCGATCGGCGTCTTCATCTATCAGACGTGGAACGCGCCGGACCAGCCCCCGCGCACGGTGGGCGCCCAGGCCATGCCGAGCGCCCTGATGAAGATGGCGAAGGCCCGCAACGTCTTTGACGACATCGACGACAGCTACGTCAAGGCCACCTGGGAGGACGTCGTGGGGCGCAACCCGGACGTCATCCTGATCCTGGAGTGCGGAAACGCCAACGGCGCGGAGCGAAAGAAGCTCCTGATGGAGGACCCCGTCCTTCAGGGCGTGAAGGCGATCCAGGACGACCGCGTCATCGTCATCAGGGTTGAGGAGACGTATCCGGGCCCGCGGGCCGTCATCGGCCTCGAGGCCATCGCCCGGGCGCTCTACCCCGACCGGTTCTAGCCGCGCCACCCTGCTGGCGGACCTCTCATGAGTCCTCTCTCCCCCTTCAGGAGGACGGGCGTTCCCGCGCTCGTCCTCCTCGCCCTCCTGCTCCTGACGATGACCTTCGGCGTCTCCACCGGTCCGGTGCCCATCCCCTTCGGAAGGGTCTGGGGCATCGTCCTGCATCAGGTCTTCCCCGACTGGCAGGCCATGGCTCAGGACTGGCCGCAGAACGAGGTCAGCATCGTCTGGCAGCTCCGGCTTCCCCGCGTGCTCCTGGGGGCCATCGTCGGGGCCGGGCTGATGATGGCCGGCGCGGCCATCCAGTCGCTGGTGCGCAACTCCCTGGCGGACCCCTACCTGCTCGGCATCTCCTCCGGCGGCTGTGCGGGCGCAGTGGCGGCCCTCCTGCTCCTGGGAAAGGTCCTGGGCAGCAGCTACACCGGCCTGTCCACCGTCTTCCTCATGGCCTTCCTCGGCTCCCTCCTGGCCTTCGGCCTCGTCCTCCTCATCGCCGCGCAGGGGGAAGGGCTCACGCCCATGCGCATGATCCTGTCGGGGCTGGCCGTCAGCTACATGTTCACGGCCCTCACGAACTTCATGGTCTACCTCAACCAGCGGAGCGGGGCCGAGAGCGCGATGTTCTGGATGCTGGGCGGTCTGGGCGGCGCGCGTTGGGACCGGCTTCCGATCCCCCTCGCGGTCACCGCGGCCTGCCTCGTCCTCCTCGTCCTTCAGGGGCGGTCCCTCAACGCGCTGATGCTGGGGGACGAAAGCGCGGCGGCTCTGGGCGTGGACGTCCGGCGCTTCAGACGCTTCCTGTTCGCGCTCACGTCGCTCCTGACGGGAACGCTGGTGGCCGTCAGCGGCTCCATCGGCTTCGTTGGGCTCGTGGTGCCGCACGTCATGCGCATGACCGTCGGCGCGGACCATCGGCGCATCCTGCCCCTGGGCGCGCTGGTCGGCGCCATCTTCCTCATTCTCGCGGACGCCTTCTCCCGCGCGGTTCTGGCGCCCCGTGAGCTCCCCCTCGGCGTCGTGACGGGCTTCGTCGGCGCGCCGTTCTTCATCTGGCTCCTCAGGCGGAGCGGGAGGCAGGGGCGGTCATGAGCGCAACGCTGAAGGTCGAGGCCCTCCGATGGGGCGCGGAGGGCCGCCCCATCGTCCAGGGCGTCTCACTCACGGTGGAGGAGGGCGAGTTCGTGGGCGTCATCGGCCCGAACGGCAGCGGGAAGTCCAGCCTGCTGCGCTGCATCTACCGCGCCAGCCGGCCCCAGGGCGGCACCGTCCTCCTGGACGGCCGCGACCTGTGGCGGATGCCGGTGAAGGAGGCCGCGCGGCACGCTGCCGCCGTGCCGCAGGAGATGCCGACGCAGTTCGAGTTCACCGTCCGCGAGATCGTGGCCATGGGGCGCTATCCCCACAAGGGGCCCTTCAGCGGCGTGGACGCGCGGGACGAGGCGCTCGTCGATCGGGCGCTCGAGTACGTCGGGATGACCCCCTGCGCCGAACGGACGTTTGCATCGCTGTCGGGCGGTGAGAAGCAGCGCGCGCTCATCGCGCGGGCCATCGCCCAGGACGCCGGCCTTCTGCTCCTGGACGAGCCGACGAATCACCTGGACGTCTACTATCAGTTGGAGATCCTGGACCTGATCCGCAGCGCCGGCGTCAGTTGCCTCGTCGTGATGCACGACCTGAACCTGGCCGCGCAGCACTGCGACCGCCTGTACGTCATGCACGACGGGCGCGTCGTCGCCGGCGGAAGGCCGCGGGACGTCCTGACCCCGGAGCTGATCCGCCGCGTGTACCGCGTGGAGGCAGAGGTCACGACCGCGCCGGGCGGCGCGCCCCACGTGCTGTTCCTCCGCGCCCTCAAGCCGCAGAGGACGGCAGAGCTCAAACCAAACCGCGCTTAAAAGCGTGGCTCGCCTTCCAAAAAGGGGAGGTGGCCTAAAGGGTCGGAAGATGCGTTTCGCCTCCCTGCAAGGGGAGGCAATCCACATTAGACGCGATTTGGTATCCGATGTCCTTCCTTCGGTAAATCGGTCAGGCTATCCAGAAAGAGACCCCATAGAGGAGCACCGTCAGGACAGGGAGCCTCAGTTCCGAACGACAAAAACCCTTTTTTTATCAAAAAACAACAAAAATATTTTTATTATTTTGTGGTTTTATCTGATGACATTATGCCTTTTCGGGGCATAGAATGGCATTAAGTTGCACAGTTCTACGTTTTATTTCCTTCGCGGTCGCCCGAAACTCGAGGGAGTGAGCCGAAGTGGTTCGTCTCCCTTCCGGTGGCCTTCTTGTCCGCCTGTATTCGTGCGCTTTTGATCCGTTTATGACTTATGGTTTCGTTCTGACGCCATGGTGTACTCGAAGCGGATCCATCTCGCAGGATAAAGTCGATAGCTGAAATTTTTATCCGTTTTCGGGAAAATCGTGCATAGCCTCATGTCGGGCATGGAAAGGACAGCCGCAGGTGATGGCGGAGGGGGTGGTGTCCGTAACGGATTTTTAGTGTGGTATTCCGTATCGCGTGGCGCTGAGGGGTCGTTGTCCGGTGAATGGAGTCGAGGAGGAGGGGGACTCATGAACTTCAACCAGAAGTGGAAAATCATCGATTTGAGCCAGGAGATCTATGAGGGGATGCCTGTTTTCGGCATGCATCAAAAGACCTTTTTCATGGTGAACCAGACCCACGAACAGAACATGAAGGATACGGGCTCCAAGACCCTTGGGTTCTCGGCCAGGAACATGTTGATCAGCGAGCACGGCCCCACGCATTCCGACGCGGTCTGGGAGTTCAAGCCGGATGGGCCGACCATCGAGAAAATGGCGCTGGAGCTCTTCTATGGGGATGCCATCTGCGTCGACCTCCGGCACGTCCGGTATCCGGACTACATCGAGGTGAAGGATATCGAGGAGGCCTTGGAGAAGCATGGCCTCGATATCCGAAAAGGGGACATCTTCCTGATGTACACGGGGCACTACGAGAGGACGTATCCCGACAGGGGGTATGGTGGCATCACGGCCAAGCACTCCGGCGTATCCTATGAGGCCGCAAAGTGGCTGGCCGAAAAAGGCGTGGTGAACATCGGCGTCGATTCTCCGGCAATCGACCAGACCCCCGACGACCTGGATTTCTCCGGTCATCTCGTCTGCGGGGAGTTCGGAATCACGAATACGGAGAACCTGTGCAACCTGGACAAGGTGGTCGGGAAGCGTTTCATCTATATGGGGCTTCCCCTGAGGATCCGTGCCGGCAGCGGGTCTCCGATACGTGCCGTAGCCCTAGTCGAGAGGGAACCGGAGCCCTAAGCCATTCTTTCGGCGACGTCGCCGGGTGCGTCCCCTGAAAAACCGTTCGGTTGGTCTCCCTGCTGATGGTTTTCAGGGAGCTTTTTACGATGTTCGGCATATTTTTTATCC
>NC_021038.1:1957012-1959310 GCF_000210715.1 Fretibacterium fastidiosum | reverse complement strand
CCCGCATCAGGTCGCACGTTGCGCCCGAAAGGACGATCCGCCCCTGACGGATGAAGGCGATCCGGTCGGCGATGCGCTCCAGGTCCGAGGTGATATGGCTCGAAATCAGAACGGCGTGTGACGGGTCCGCCGCGAACGTCTGCAACAGGTCCAGGATATCCCTTCGCGCCACCGGGTCCAGGCCGGCCGCGGGCTCGTCCAGGACCAGCAGGTCGGGGCGGTGGGGCAAAGCGGCCGCCACCTTCAGCTTCGCCTTCATCCCGCTGGAGTACCGCTTGATCCTCTTGTCCGGGGGCAGCTGCAGGGACTGCAACATTCGGAAAAAACAGGGTTCGTCCCAGCTTCGATAAACGCTCTTCACAATCAGGCCGACGTCGCGCGCGGTCAGCTCGCCCGACAAAAAGCTGTCGTCCAGCACGACGCCAAGCCGCTCCTTGATGGCCTTCTCCTGATGACGATAACGCATGCCGAAGACCTCGACCTCGCCCCGATCAATGGCGACGAGGTTCAGGACGGCCCGGATCGTGGTGGTCTTTCCCGCCCCATTCTCCCCGATAAGGCCCAGGATCATCCCACCCTCCAACGTCAGGTCAACGTCCTGCAGGCAAAAGCCCTCGTAGCTCTTGGACAGTCCTCGAACCGATAAGATGGTCTGCACGGAAGCCCCCTCCTTGACTTTCAAAGAAGCGCCAAATCACCTTAAAAAGTTGCCGAAAGCGATCAAGGCTCATCAAGCCAAAGGGGTCCTTCAGCGCTTCCCTGAAACTTTCCCGTGCGCTTCGCGCGGCCTGATGAATTTCTGGCACTAGAGACAATACGGTTGACCGTTCCCGACAACTTAGCCAGCGGGGCCTGAAATTTTGAGGCCCTTCGCTACTCCTCCGCGTCGCCGCTTTCCTTCTGCCGCTGCCAGGGGCACCGGCCCCTCCCCTCCGGCACCGGGCCGTCGTAGTCCGGGGAAAACCGTTCGGCGCCCGGCAGGTCCTTCGGGGCCGGCCCACGCAGGTCGCAGCCGAGGCGCGGGTCTTCGCCCCTCCTGCGGCTCCATCGAAACATTTTAACCCCTCCCCTCACGCCGAATCCGCTCTGACGAACGGCTTCCTCAAAGCGCTCGTCCCCCATGCGCTCGCGCGCCTGCTCCATCCAGGCGGACAGGTGCTCCTCAAACGGGATCTCCACCTGCGATTCCAGAGAATCGATGATTCGGTCCAGGTAACGGCTCAGGGCGGAAAGTTCCTCGCCCGACAAGCAGCCAAAGACGCTTGCCCAATCGCTTTCGGGCTGCCGCAGCTCCTTCCCCTTGTCCGTCAGGTGGACGATCATCACCCGCCGATCCTCCTCCGAGGGCTTCCGCTCAACGTAGCCGCCCTGCTCCAGGCGGTTGAGAAGCTCGTTGAGCGATTGCTGTCGGAGCCCCAACAGGTACGCCAGGTCCTTCGTGGCGATCTTCGGCTGGACCTTCAGAAAGGCGAGGACACGCCCCTGACCGTAATGGATATCCGAAAAAGGGCCGTATTCCGTATGGCGGAGCATCTGCAGCCGCCGCAAAAGCCATTGCACGAAAGACAGCTTTTCGTAGATATCCCTGCAAACGTCGTCCATTCCCATCCCTCCCCACAAATACCACAGGCACCTGTTATATAAGCCCATGATATCCCCCTCCCTGCGAGGCTGTCAAGATCAAATCAACAGGCACCTGTTTATTTACGTCGTATGACGGACCTCTTCCTCGTGTTCGGAGCGGAGAAGGGCCTCACCGTTCCGAGCCTGCCCGCCGCTCTCCGGCACATCAATCCGCGGGCAAGGGGCGCCCCTTCACCGGGACACGCGGATGACGCCGCCGCGCCGGTCCTCCCCCGAGTTCCACATCCGCCGCAGGCTCAGCCAGTGCGGCTTGCCGTAGGTGACGGCCTCCACCATCAGGTCGTCCCCCGCCTCCTCGTATCCGGCCAGGTTGAACCAGTGCCACTCAAAATCCTCCAGCGCGTCGTCCTGGTGGCGCAGCATCAGGTAGGGGACGGGAAGGCCGCTACTCAGTTGCTCCCGAACCACCCCACGCGCCTCCTCAAAGGGCACCGTGCCGGACAGCCCCTCCAGGCGCCGGCCGCTGCCGCCGGCGTCGCGCCAGTACTGCGACAGCCCCTCGATGTAGATCTCAAGGAAGTCGATCCCGTGGGAACGCGGCGACAGGTAGGGCTTCATGTCCCTGGCGAAGCGGAGGAAGTCCTCCCGGTTGAGGTGGCGCAGGTCGTAGGGGTAGAGGCTCTCGGCGTCCTCGCGGAGCGCCAGGTAGATGCA
>NC_021038.1:1954016-1956033 GCF_000210715.1 Fretibacterium fastidiosum | reverse complement strand
CAGGTCGCACGCCGTCACCGCCGCACACCCGCCGTGGTACATGTCCCACTCCGGGAACCAGTCCTGATTCCCCCCAAGCCCGTCCTCGATTTGAATGTAGTCCAGCTCGTTCTTCATCGTCCACCTCCGGCGCGCGGCGTGCCCTCCCGAATTTTTTGCAGCATTTTTTATTGTATCTCTTTTTTCGTCCTTTTGTCTCCCCCCGCTCCGACTTTTGTTTCCTTAACTTTTGCCGGACGGGCGCCGCCGGCCGCCCTCCCCCAAACCGCGGGCAAAAAAATAGCACCTTGCAGGGACTGTTTGCAAAAACAGTGTTAAGCTAAGGAAGTTTCAGAAGCGCCAGGGCTTGTACGCCAGCGCGGCGGATTCTGCTGTTTCCATCCCTCTTCTAAGGAAGTTTAGGAAATGCGGGTGGGGCTGCCCGGTGTCCACTGGCAGCGCATGTTTCCATCCCTCTAAGGAAGTTTAGGAAGCTGGTCCCCGCGCCAGACCGTCTTGCTCTTGATATCGGTTTCCATCCCTCTAAGGAAGTTTAGGAAGGACCCCGACGGTCCGGGCGCCACCCCCCGCCGCGAAACAGTTTCCATCCCTCTAAGGAAGTTTAGGAAGTGGAGCTGATGCGGTCGTGGGCTGGGTACCGTCCCGTGTTTCCATCCCTCTAAGGAAGTTTAGGAAGGCACAGCGTTCCCATAGCGGCATAATCTGCCGCGCTAGTTTCCATCCCTCTAAGGAAGTTTAGGAAGTGGATGGGTTCTATGACACACCGAACGGCACAGGAGGGTTTCCATCCCTCTAAGGAAGTTTAGGAAGCAAGATTTTCCGGTGATGTTTTCATTGGCTCGATTGTTTCCATCCCTCTAAGGAAGTTTAGGAAGTCTTTACCTTCTGCCCGATTACCTTATCCCTCTCCTCGTTTCCATCCCTCTAAGGAAGTTTAGGAAGTTTGGAGGAGGCGGTGTAATGCCCCGCCTCCTCGTGAGTTTCCATCCCTCTAAGGAAGTTTAGGGGCTCCTCGCTTTTTTAAGTGGGTAGCCCTATCTGTAGTTTTCCTGCGATGAGGTAAATCATTGAGATGAGGTTCTCCTTGCTCCTGTAGCCCCTGGCCCTCGCCTTACAGGCCTGGATCGAGCTGTTGATCCCCTCGAGAATGCCGTTGTTGATATGCGACTCAAACCACTGAAGAACTCCATCCCAATGATGCCTGATCGTGCGAGCCGCGCCAATCATCGCACTCAGACG
Organism: Fretibacterium fastidiosum; assembly: GCF_000210715.1. Lineage (GTDB taxonomy): Bacteria > Synergistota > Synergistia > Synergistales > Aminobacteriaceae > Fretibacterium > Fretibacterium fastidiosum. Next base: position 1,954,794 of record NC_021038.1, on the reverse strand, counting down.
ACTGTGCGTAGCCCAGAAATACCATTTCTTCAGTAACAGCTCCCCTTCTTCACGATGGCGAAATCTCTTGAAAATCTCCTGGAAACTCAGCTTCATCTGATAGGCTCGCGCGGTCTTTCGATTGTGCTTCCTCAGACTCAGCTCCCCTAGCCGCTCTTTTTGCCTCTCCGTCAGGTTGTGAGGGTTCTTCAGCCAAAGATAACGGGTGTGCGCCAGGCTCGGGTCCTCCTTGCGCTCCTCGCGACGGACGCTGTCCACCGCATCGTTCACCGCCTTCATGACATGAAATTTGTCGAACGTCAGCTTCGCACCCGGGAAGTGTTCTCGCGCCCCTTTGATGAAGGCTTGCGACATGTCGCAGCACATCCGCTCGATGGCTTCGCCTCGGCCGCCGTGCTCCTCGAGGAATGTCTTGAATCGACCCAAAGTGCTCGAGTCCTTGCCCTCCGTGGCGAAGATGACCTTCGACGTATCCGGATCCACGAAAACTGATACATAATCGTGCCCTCGCTTGCTGGAGGTTTCGTCGAATCCGACATTGCGGACCTGCGACAGAACCCTCCGTTCGAGGGCTTGTTCCGTGTAATGTCTGACCACGCGCCAGAGGCGTGTGTCGTGCATATTCAGCTCCTTCGCCAAGGTCTTGATGGGCATAGCTGGAGCCAGGGACAGGACCAACGCCTCGAAAAGCAAAGTAAACCCGCTGCCCTTACGCGCCCAGGGGACGGGAACCAGGTGGACGCCACAGGCGTCGCAGTGAACCCTTGGGACCCTGGCT
>NC_021038.1:1946288-1952617 GCF_000210715.1 Fretibacterium fastidiosum | reverse complement strand
CACCTGGCCGTAAGGTAAGCCTCATACTGAAAGAAATTGAGATGTCTCCAGGTCTTTTCCGCAGTATCGTGAACTTTCCGACCCTCTGCCCCGCATTCGGGACAGGTGAATTTAGAGCCCTTTTGAAAGTCCAGGTGGATATCAAGCCTCTTAGCTGCAGGGTCCAACTCCAGGGATTTGACAAACCACGGCGACGATATCCCAAGCGCTATTTGAAACAGTTCGATGTCCTTCATAATGTTCCAAGGATATCATAATGGTAGCCTTTTATAAACCACCCACTCCTTCTAGCGAGGAGCCAGTTTAGGAAGGGTTTATGACGCCTACCATGGAAAAACTCAGTCGTACGTTTCCATCCCTCTAAGGAAGTTTAGGAAGCATCGAGGACGACCTGTGCGCTCCGGAGTACTTCTAGTTTCCATCCCTCTAAGGAAGTTTAGGAAGCTTCGTCTGTTCCGCCAACAAAGTACGGACCTTGAGGTTTCCATCCCTCTAAGGAAGTTTAGGAAGGAGGGGAACGATCAGTACGGCGCGCAGAACCGCATGTTTCCATCCCTCTAAGGAAGTTTAGGAAGACTATCAGCGCGGTAAAGAAGAATGGACAACTTCTGGTTTCCATCCCTCTAAGGAAGTTTAGGAAGGAAATCGCGGCTGGAGGAAGGATTTTTCGGGGGCGACGGTTTCCATCCCTCTAAGGAAGTTTAGGAAGCATGATGGAATACTGGCCCTGTTGGCTCGTGAGCCGTTTCCATCCCTCTAAGGAAGTTTAGGAAGGCTGGAACCATCGTTGTACTGAATCCTCATCACAGCCGGTTTCCATCCCTCTAAGGAAGTTTAGGAAGAAGATGCGCCGCCCGCACATCGTGCCGCTGGCCACAGTTTCCATCCCTCTAAGGAAGTTTAGGAAGCGTACCGTCACCACCTTTCGTTCCGTCTCTCGGACGAGTTTCCATCCCTCTAAGGAAGTTTAGGAAGAGGGTCGCGGGCTTCACGTCGTGCACGAGCCCGTCGAGTTTCCATCCCTCTAAGGAAGTTTAGGAAGCATTTCCCACCTCGATTTTATTCTCCGAAAAGGCGTGCTGTTTCCATCCCTCTAAGGAAGTTTAGGAAGCGGGGCAAAGCATGGGCGAGTACTTGCGGGAGCTGGTTTCCATCCCCCTAAGGAAGTTTAGGAAGGAATCAGTGGCGGGCTGTTGTAGATGAAACACTCATGTTTCCATCCCTCTAAGGAAGTTTAGGAAGTGATTTTTTGGATTGAACCGGTACGTCCGGCCTGTGGGTTTCCATCCCTCTAAGGAAGTTTAGGAAGGGCGAGACGGGCATCCGACACAATGAGGTCTACGACCGTTTCCATCCCTCTAAGGAAGTTTAGGAAGCGCGCTCAGCTGCAGGTTCGCCCCGCTCTGCGTCCCCGGTTTCCATCCCTCTAAGGAAGTTTAGGAAGGGTTACTTGGAGATGGGCACTGGCCTGATGAAAGGAGGTTTCCATCCCTCTAAGGAAGTTTAGGAAGTACCATAACAAAGACAAGGATAATTTCCAGTCCATTGTTTCCATCCCTCTAAGGAAGTTTAGGAAGTGCCCAATCTTCAATTTGTTTTTTAAATTTTCCTTTTGTTTCCATCCCTCTAAGGAAGTTTAGGAAGTGTGACAATTTTCCCCACACAATTCTCACCTTTCAGTTTCCATCCCTCTAAGGAAGTTTAGGAAGCTAATATTTCCTATTTACCATTACAAGATGAACCAGAGTTTCCATCCCTCTAAGGAAGTTTAGGAAGATATATGGTACTCCTGTTAATGGTTTTCAAGAAACTGTGTTTCCATCCCTCTAAGGAAGTTTAGGAAGTATCCCCGTCGCAAAGGGTGGCAGTAATGAAATATTGTTTCCATCCCTCTAAGGAAGTTTAGGAAGTATGCTTGCCTTCGGTCAACTTCTCTGCCTTGAACATGTTTCCATCCCTCTAAGGAAGTTTAGGAAGCGGGGCGAAAGCCCCTGCGCTCGTAGTACCTCACGGGTTTCCATCCCTCTAAGGAAGTTTAGGAAGGTGGTAAGAAAATGGGTGTTGTTTGGGGAGATTATCAGTTTCCATCCCTCTAAGGAAGTTTAGGAAGTTCCTCTCCCGCCGGCAACGCGTTCCTTGCTTCTGGTTTCCATCCCTCTAAGGAAGTTTAGGAAGGGAATCATCCGGCCCACCGGACGCCCGGACTTGGAGTTTCCATCCCTCTAAGGAAGTTTAGGAAGGTCCAGGCCACGCAGGACCGTCTTTCGCCCTCACCGGGTTTCCATCCCTCTAAGGAAGTTTAGGAAGTGGATTCCCAATTTCCTGAAACACCAGAACCCACAGTTTCCATCCCTCTAAGGAAGTTTAGGAAGGTGACCTCCTTTATCGCCGACGAAAACGCGCTATACGTTTCCATCCCTCTAAGGAAGTTTAGGAAGCCGTTCGTTCGTAGATTTTCGCGTCTGTTGACGATGCGGTTTCCATCCCTCTAAGGAAGTTTAGGAAGCCTCGTCCTGCTCGTACTTCCGGGTGGGGTTGAGCCCGTTTCCATCCCTCTAAGGAAGTTTAGGAAGGCTGATTGTCAGGACGATGGCGTGTGTCCCTGGATAGTTTCCATCCCTCTAAGGAAGTTTAGGAAGAGTCCAGCAGTACCAAGGATTTAGCTATCAGTAGAGCGTTTCCATCCCTCTAAGGAAGTTTAGGAAGGCTCGTCTTCATGGTCCCCGGAGCCCCGGTGAGGACGGTTTCCATCCCTCTAAGGAAGTTTAGGAAGGGCTTCATACCGGGTCTTAGGCGGCAGGGAGCTCACGGTTTCCATCCCTCTAAGGAAGTTTAGGAAGGGTATTTCCATCTGGAAATACGTCGTCGGAAACACGTTTCCATCCCTCTAAGGAAGTTTAGGAAGCCAATACGCTCATGCTGAACACGACGGCAGCCTCAGTGTTTCCATCCCTCTAAGGAAGTTTAGGAAGTGGGACCACTTCACAGGGAGCGCCTCACGCTTCAATGGTTTCCATCCCTCTAAGGAAGTTTAGGAAGCAATTAAATGTTGAAATTGGGTTGTTATTTTTATTGTTTCCATCCCTCTAAGGAAGTTTAGGAAGATCGGCGCCGGTCGTTCGGCCGGACCTCACGTACGAGGTTTCCATCCCTCTAAGGAAGTTTAGGAAGACGTCCCCCTGCTACACATGAGCGTGGCGCACGCCGAGTTTCCATCCCTCTAAGGAAGTTTAGGAAGGATGATCTCCAGCCCTGGGCGCGTGATGCGCACCAGTTTCCATCCCTCTAAGGAAGTTTAGGAAGCCCCGCTTCCCAACAGGGACGGCAGGAACAGCGCCCGAGTTTCCATCCCTCTAAGGAAGTTTAGGAAGTCGAGAAACGTCCGCCGTCCGGGAAGACTGTGGGTGTTTCCATCCCTCTAAGGAAGTTTAGGAAGACCATGCTTGAGCATGCTCAAGTATGGTCATATTGAGTTTCCATCCCTCTAAGGAAGTTTAGGAAGTTTGATGCCCAATCGTTATGCTCCGTCCAGTCGTGGTTTCCATCCCTCTAAGGAAGTTTAGGAAGGCCCTTCGGAATCTTCACCGAAAGGGCCCCTACTTGTGTTTCCATCCCTCTAAGGAAGTTTAGGAAGCCAGAGGCTACTCCAGCCACGGACGCGGGGATCAGAGTTTCCATCCCTCTAAGGAAGTTTAGGAAGGCTCGCGCAGTTTGTGGAATGGCTCGTGGACGAAGCTGTTTCCATCCCTCTAAGGAAGTTTAGGAAGCCATCCCCATGTTGTTGCTGTTTTGAATTGTTTACCGTTTCCATCCCTCTAAGGAAGTTTAGGAAGGACCGAAATCCCGAACTCCTCCCGCAGGAGCTGCACGTTTTCCATCCCTCTAAGGAAGTTTAGGAAGTGAAGGGACAAGAGAGATAGAGCCTACCAGATGTTTGTTTCCATCCCTCTAAGGAAGTTTAGGAAGCATAGGAGGGAATTGAGATGGAAAAGCGGTTTGTACGTTTCCATCCCTCTAAGGAAGTTTAGGAAGCCCTGCGTCAGATCGTGCTGGAGGGCGTGTTGGTGGTTTCCATCCCTCTAAGGAAGTTTAGGAAGTCCTCCTGTGGTTACGGGGCCACAGGGGGAGTATGGGGTTTCCATCCCTCTAAGGAAGTTTAGGAAGGCGGCACAAAATATTCTGAGCTTCCTCGACCAGCCGAGTTTCCATCCCTCTAAGGAAGTTTAGGAAGGAGAACCCCTTGCCCGAAATATGCTCTTGTGTCAGCTGTTTCCATCCCTCTAAGGAAGTTTAGGAAGAGGCGGGGTCATTATACCCCGTCTCCTCCGAAAGAAGTTTCCATCCCTCTAAGGAAGTTTAGGAAGCCGATCTGCCGGATAGATGCGGTCCCGCCGTCGTAGGTTTCCATCCCTCTAAGGAAGTTTAGGAAGCGGGGGCGTCGCACCGTGAGGCGGTGCCTGATGAGACGTTTCCATCCCTCTAAGGAAGTTTAGGAAGTGCCGTGATAGGCAATCCTCTCATGCAGGCCGTTCCAGTTTCCATCCCTCTAAGGAAGTTTAGGAAGGTGAGCTGGACGGACGGAGAGAGGAGGTCCGGGACCGGTTTCCATCCCTCTAAGGAAGTTTAGGAAGTCACCGGAAGGGAGCGGGAAGTACCTCGTGTTCTGTGTTTCCATCCCTCTAAGGAAGTTTAGGAAGGCCCCCGTTTCTGTAGGATTCCTCGTCAAGCCAGTCGTTTCCATCCCTCTAAGGAAGTTTAGGAAGGGAGAGCCAAGCCAGACTGATCCCCGCGGGAGACCAGTTTCCATCCCTCTAAGGAAGTTTAGGAAGGTGAGCTGGACGGACGGAGAGAGGAGGTCCGGGACCGGTTTCCATCCCTCTAAGGAAGTTTAGGAAGGCCCCCGTTTCTGTAGGATTCCTCGTCAAGCCAGTCGTTTCCATCCCTCTAAGGAAGTTTAGGAAGGGAGAGCCAAGCCAGACTGATCCCCGCGGGAGACCAGTTTCCATCCCTCTAAGGAAGTTTAGGAAGCCCGCCGTACATGCAGGCTTCGCTGACAAGAGGCAGCTGTTTCCATCCCTCTAAGGAAGTTTAGGAAGGTCGCCGATCTCGAATCCAGAACCTTCAGCAGCACTTGGTTTCCATCCCTCTAAGGAAGTTTAGGAAGGGGTGGCGAAGGACGTGTGCGACGTGCTGGAGCTCTCGTTTCCATCCCTCTAAGGAAGTTTAGGAAGGGGAAACCTGTCGAGGACTGGGACTATCTCGACCAGGTTTCCATCCCTCTAAGGAAGTTTAGGAAGCTTCGCTCATAACCCCAACCCCTTCGGATTTTTGTTTCCATCCCTCTAAGGAAGTTTAGGAAGGAGGCGGGGTCATTATACCCCGTCTCCTCCAAAGAAAGTTTCCATCCCTCTAAGGAAGTTTAGGAAGGTCAGTTTCGCCCAGAAGATATGACGAGGAAACCTGTTTCCATCCCTCTAAGGAAGTTTAGGAAGTGGTCCCCGCGCCAGACCGTCTTGCTCTTGATATCGGTTTCCATCCCTCTAAGGAAGTTTAGGAAGTTGGCTGCGCGCTCTCCGAATACCTTGGAAGCATCGGCGTTTCCATCCCTCTAAGGAAGTTTAGGAAGAACACTAAGCACCTTCAGTGCGCACCCGCTTCACTGTTTCCATCCCTCTAAGGAAGTTTAGGAAGATGGTTTGCAAGATGCTATAACGCCACCGTGGTTTACGTTTCCATCCCTCTAAGGAAGTTTAGGAAGTCGAACCAGTGGCGGGCTGTTGTAGATGAAACACTCATGTTTCCATCCCTCTAAGGAAGTTTAGGAAGGCGTATGGCTCATGTGTTCACCTCCCTTTCTATCTCCGGTTTCCATCCCTCTAAGGAAGTTTAGGAAGTGGACTACAAACCGGAGGAACAGGCTGAGTTCTTCTTGTTTCCATCCCTCTAAGGAAGTTTAGGAAGTGGACTACAAACCGGAGGAACAGGCTGAGTTCTTCTTGTTTCCATCCCTCTAAGGAAGTTTAGGAAGGTCCATGACGTCTTCCTTGCGCCAATAGGCTATCGGGGTTTCCATCCCTCTAAGGAAGTTTAGGAAGCTCGGAGACGATGACGGTCAGGCCGGAGCTGGTCCTGGTTTCCATCCCTCTAAGGAAGTTTAGGAAGCACGTGTCCAGGCGCCCGCTTCGGTCCTTCGCCTGCGTTTCCATCCCTCTAAGGAAGTTTAGGAAGGAGCCCTCGTCCTAGTTTCAGCACTTATTTCTTCGAGTTTCCATCCCTCTAAGGAAGTTTAGGAAGCGGCGGCGATCAGGCGCGCGTTGGCCTGCCCCTCT
>NC_021038.1:1940052-1945664 GCF_000210715.1 Fretibacterium fastidiosum | reverse complement strand
GGTTTCCATCCCTCTAAGGAAGTTTAGGAAGGGGGGACCTCTGCATCGTGGCGCCCACCGGGAGCGGGTTTCCATCCCTCTAAGGAAGTTTAGGAAGCGCTGCGCTCCAAGTTCACGGACGTCCGGCTGGACGTGTTTCCATCCCTCTAAGGAAGTTTAGGAAGGGGTGGCGAAAGACGTATGTGACGTGCTGGGATTGGTGTTTCCATCCCTCTAAGGAAGTTTAGGAAGGGGCACGAAGACCGCCGCATCATCGTCCTGTCGCACGGTTTCCATCCCTCTAAGGAAGTTTAGGAAGGGGGAAGGGATTATTGGGGTCGTCATCCACCACTTGTTTCCATCCCTCTAAGGAAGTTTAGGAAGGGCCCGCTCTACCCCACAATGGTATCAACCCAACAGTTTCCATCCCTCTAAGGAAGTTTAGGAAGGGCAGCCGGTGTTGCGTTGTATTTGCTCGATGGAGACGTTTCCATCCCTCTAAGGAAGTTTAGGAAGCACCGTGTACTCGCCCTCCGGAAGCGGGTCGAACCCGTTTCCATCCCTCTAAGGAAGTTTAGGAAGTTGATGAAGGTCCTGTACATCCCGGCGTCCTGGTTGTGTTTCCATCCCTCTAAGGAAGTTTAGGAAGCGAGCCCTTCGGACGCACCTTTAAGCCCTAAAACCTGTTTCCATCCCTCTAAGGAAGTTTAGGAAGGGTCGTCGATAACGACGTACTCCTCGGCCGCCGATTGTTTCCATCCCTCTAAGGAAGTTTAGGAAGGAAGGAGCAAACGACGGATGAAGAAAACGACGATTTCGTTTCCATCCCTCTAAGGAAGTTTAGGAAGCGAGGACACTTCGCGTTCCTTTTGGGAAGGACGAGGGTTTCCATCCCTCTAAGGAAGTTTAGGAAGCACAGCCTTGAGGCTTGGGGTTACAGGCTTGGGGAGTAGTTTCCATCCCTCTAAGGAAGTTTAGGAAGTCAAAGGCCCGATAGATGAGTTGCCGCCGCATGGCAGTTTCCATCCCTCTAAGGAAGTTTAGGAAGCCGCTTTCAACGTTGTAAACATGCCCCCGTGAACAGCGTTTCCATCCCTCTAAGGAAGTTTAGGAAGTCTGAATTTTGATTTGGCGGATTCGCCACTCCTATCGTTTCCATCCCTCTAAGGAAGTTTAGGAAGCCGGGGGCAACGTATCGAGCGGCTTGAGGTTTACAGGTTTCCATCCCTCTAAGGAAGTTTAGGAAGGGTCGCCGGAACAGGGGGTATTCTGCGCTGTGGGAGAGTTTCCATCCCTCTAAGGAAGTTTAGGAAGAAGCGGCAACAAGGCGGCGACCTCCCCTGATGGTGGTTTCCATCCCTCTAAGGAAGTTTAGGAAGGGGTGGAGTCCATCATGGGGCCGGAAGGGCTGGACTAGTTTCCATCCCTCTAAGGAAGTTTAGGAAGCAAGATGCAGACCCTGCACATTGAGCTGCCCCTCGTGTTTCCATCCCTCTAAGGAAGTTTAGGAAGGTATTCCGGACCGCCGACCGGCGGAGGTGGGACCTGGAGTTTCCATCCCTCTAAGGAAGTTTAGGAAGCATACAGCCAGAAGTCCTGTGAATGCCCGTCATCATCGGTTTCCATCCCTCTAAGGAAGTTTAGGAAGGGTGAGGAAATGGCATGACACACGAGGAACTGCGAAAGGTTTCCATCCCTCTAAGGAAGTTTAGGAAGTGGATACGGTCGATGCTACGACCGGGAAGATCACGCTGTTTCCATCCCTCTAAGGAAGTTTAGGAAGCCCTCCGCCATTCGATATCCACTTCCTGCATAAACCGTTTCCATCCCTCTAAGGAAGTTTAGGAAGGCTGGTCCTCGGCGTCATGTTCGCTGAGAGTTCTTTGTTTCCATCCCTCTAAGGAAGTTTAGGAAGTGAAAGAACTCAAGGGAAGGGCGCAGGTCGGAATGAGTTTCCATCCCTCTAAGGAAGTTTAGGAAGCGGGATGCGCTCGTTCATCCACTCCTGAGCCGAATGTTTCCATCCCTCTAAGGAAGTTTAGGAAGTTGCCAAGGCGTCATTTCCATGAATGAAGGGATGGGTTTCCATCCCTCTAAGGAAGTTTAGGAAGGTCCGTGTGGAACAGCTTGTTCAGGACGCGCAGGTCGGTTTCCATCCCTCTAAGGAAGTTTAGGAAGACCGCTTTGTCACTGCTGAGGAGGAAGTCTGCATGGTGTTTCCATCCCTCTAAGGAAGTTTAGGAAGGCCCGTTCCCCATCGAGTATTACGCGACCTTCGTAGTTTCCATCCCTCTAAGGAAGTTTAGGAAGGGCGTAGGGAAGAAGCAGGGCACGATGACTAGCTGAGGTTTCCATCCCTCTAAGGAAGTTTAGGAAGGAACAGTACAGTTTCATCTTGAAATGACACTCCTTCTGTTTCCATCCCTCTAAGGAAGTTTAGGAAGTGTTCGCTGAGAGTTCTTTCAGGTTCTGGGTGAGGAAGTTTCCATCCCTCTAAGGAAGTTTAGGAAGGAGATAAATGGCGACAGTGAACGATGGAATGCATAGTTTCCATCCCTCTAAGGAAGTTTAGGAAGGGCTGCCGTCATGTTCGGCGTGGGCGTATTGAGTGCGTTTCCATCCCTCTAAGGAAGTTTAGGAAGCAGGATGAGGAAATGAAGGCGGCTCTGGGTTTTTAGTTTCCATCCCTCTAAGGAAGTTTAGGAAGGAGAAGTATGGCCGGCAGTGGCCAGTACAATGGCTGTTTCCATCCCTCTAAGGAAGTTTAGGAAGTGGCGGAATGTCAGCGAATCGTATCTCAAGGCACTGTTTCCATCCCTCTAAGGAAGTTTAGGAAGCTATCGCTTCCCCTGTGGCCCAGCAATCCACACATAGTTTCCATCCCTCTAAGGAAGTTTAGGAAGGGCCCCATCCCGGACCTCTGCATCACGGCCCCTATGCCGGTTTCCATCCCTCTAAGGAAGTTTAGGAAGCCTGCCCGCGCCCCGTCAGTTTGTACTTCACTGCTGGTTTCCATCCCTCTAAGGAAGTTTAGGAAGTTGAAACATGCATTCGCTTGGCGAAGCAGTACGGGATGTTTCCATCCCTCTAAGGAAGTTTAGGAAGCAGGATTTCCTCCGTACTCCTTTTGAGTGTCTCGGGTTTCCATCCCTCTAAGGAAGTTTAGGAAGCGAGCCCTGCGGCATCGAGGGCCGCTACACCTACCGGTTTCCATCCCTCTAAGGAAGTTTAGGAAGCTGTGTTTACACGCCCTGGCAGAGTAGATCTTCTGAGTTTCCATCCCTCTAAGGAAGTTTAGGAAGCCCCGCCACGAGCTGGGCCGACGACGCTCTACATCGGTTTCCATCCCTCTAAGGAAGTTTAGGAAGGCCGTCTCCGAGCTGATCGGCGGTCACGAGTTCGGAGTTTCCATCCCTCTAAGGAAGTTTAGGAAGGGACGGGTCGAGCATCCGCAGGGTATCGAGGTTCGCCTGTTTCCATCCCTCTAAGGAAGTTTAGGAAGTGCACGCCGTTATGGATGAGAAGATGGGAGCCTTGCTGTTTCCATCCCTCTAAGGAAGTTTAGGAAGCGAAGGCCCCTCCTGCGAAGTCGTCCGCCGTGCCCGGTTTCCATCCCTCTAAGGAAGTTTAGGAAGGATACACGATAGCGTCTTCCTGACGCTTCATGGCGCGGTTTCCATCCCTCTAAGGAAGTTTAGGAAGCCTCAAGTGCCGCCTTAAGATGGGCAATTTCTTGACGGTTTCCATCCCTCTAAGGAAGTTTAGGAAGGGCTGCCACAGCAGCATTTTTAAAAACTCCGCAAACCCGTTTCCATCCCTCTAAGGAAGTTTAGGAAGAGCGTTCCCGTTCGCCGGTTCCATACCAGCGGGGCGACGTTTCCATCCCTCTAAGGAAGTTTAGGAAGAATCGTCCGCGCAGTTTTCAGAACCCCAGGTATCGGAGTTTCCATCCCTCTAAGGAAGTTTAGGAAGGAAGGTGGAGACGCCGCCGCCTGCGCCGACGATCGACGTTTCCATCCCTCTAAGGAAGTTTAGGAAGGATATCCCCTTCGGACTGCCGTATTTCGACGCGAACGGTTTCCATCCCTCTAAGGAAGTTTAGGAAGCCCATGTATTAATCTTCCCATATTGGGACTTTTTAGGTTTCCATCCCTCTAAGGAAGTTTAGGAAGCCACCGAGCGCCTCGATTGGATATGGCAGCCAATCTAGTTTCCATCCCTCTAAGGAAGTTTAGGAAGTTTCCGCCCATCTTTGACGGGGTGTTTCTTGGGTAGGGTTTCCATCCCTCTAAGGAAGTTTAGGAAGGGCCCACTTCCAGCTTTTCTGCTAAGTTAGCACGAGAGTTTCCATCCCTCTAAGGAAGTTTAGGAAGCCGCCAGAGTCCTGTTTCTTGGAGTCGGCGCCACGGAGTTTCCATCCCTCTAAGGAAGTTTAGGAAGCCCGCATCATGCCGTCGCCTCCTTCTTGATTTGCCTGGTTTCCATCCCTCTAAGGAAGTTTAGGAAGCATGTTGCGGATTGGGAAGCTCGCCATGGCGGGTTGCGTTTCCATCCCTCTAAGGAAGTTTAGGAAGCGAACCGGGCCCTTGAAAAGGGCGCAAGGGGCGCTAGTTTCCATCCCTCTAAGGAAGTTTAGGAAGAAACCCAACAGGGGCGGGAGTGGCAGAACACTACTGGTTTCCATCCCTCTAAGGAAGTTTAGGAAGATGACCAAGAGCCCCTACAGCCCGCACGAGTGCTCGGTTTCCATCCCTCTAAGGAAGTTTAGGAAGTCCGGCGGGAGGTCGTTAGCGCTATGCATGTTCAAATGTTTCCATCCCTCTAAGGAAGTTTAGGAAGTAGGTCTTCCAGGGAAGGAAGTGCAGCCCATCGGTCGTTTCCATCCCTCTAAGGAAGTTTAGGAAGGAAGCTGATCGAAGCGGCCGACCGCTTCCTGACAGAGGTTTCCATCCCTCTAAGGAAGTTTAGGAAGGCCTCCCCCCGCCCCTTAAAACAGGGACATTGCCGGTTTCCATCCCTCTAAGGAAGTTTAGGAAGTCCATCAGGCGTTCGGCTCGTGCCCGGCGCTCCGGGGTTTCCATCCCTCTAAGGAAGTTTAGGAAGTTGACCTCTCAGGGATATAGAGATTTTCTCAGTGTGTTTCCATCCCTCTAAGGAAGTTTAGGAAGTGGAGCTGTTCGACATGGCCACTGAGAAGGTTCAGGTTTCCATCCCTCTAAGGAAGTTTAGGAAGCAGGGACGTAAGCTGTTTGCGAATTACAACATCGTGTTTCCATCCCTCTAAGGAAGTTTAGGAAGCCCGGTACAACCAGGGGCTGGACGCCTCCTCGCTGAAGTTTCCATCCCTCTAAGGAAGTTTAGGAAGTGTTACGCCACACTCCGTATTCCCCGGATGCCGCCCTGTTTCCATCCCTCTAAGGAAGTTTAGGAAGGAGCTTGTGGCGCGCGGGTATCTGGCGACGCTACGCTCGTTTCCATCCCTCTAAGGAAGTTTAGGAAGGATGAAACTGCCGGCTGATTGGAACGTAAATAACGGGTTTCCATCCCTCTAAGGAAGTTTAGGAAGCGCAGCGAAGACACTATTCTACCTTCTTTTCTTGTGTGTTTCCATCCCTCTAAGGAAGCCCAAATCC
>NC_021038.1:1935093-1938718 GCF_000210715.1 Fretibacterium fastidiosum | reverse complement strand
CCAATACCCTATTCCGTTCTACATTGTGTTTCCATCCCTCTAAGGAAGTTTAGGAAGCCGGAGGAACGCCGCAGAGCGGGGGCCTGCTGGGCGGAGTTTCCATCCCTCTAAGGAAGTTTAGGAAGGTGCGCTCGGCGCATCCAGCCGGAGATTGGACGGACGAGTTTCCATCCCTCTAAGGAAGTTTAGGAAGCAGGTCCCACGCCTCGCGGTTCCGATGAAACGCCTGAGTTTCCATCCCTCTAAGGAAGTTTAGGAAGGGCGTTCGGCGGGGACCGGTGCGTGGTGTTCCTCCGGGTTTCCATCCCTCTAAGGAAGTTTAGGAAGCCCTCACAACCCTGGCGGCCGGGATGCAGGGCGGGCGTTTCCATCCCTCTAAGGAAGTTTAGGAAGGGAGGCGGGGTCATTATACCCCGTCTCCTCCGAAAGAAGTTTCCATCCCTCTAAGGAAGTTTAGGAAGCGCATAGTGTCTCGACTTCGTATCACTCCCAACGAGTTTCCATCCCTCTAAGGAAGTTTAGGAAGACGCGGACCTGTTCCTCATGCTGGCGTCGAGCGACGTGTTTCCATCCCTCTAAGGAAGTTTAGGAAGGACGATGCCGAGCCGAATCAGGGGGACCGAAAGGACGTTTCCATCCCTCTAAGGAAGTTTAGGAAGGAGAAGATCACAAATTCCTGCCTAGCGTAAAACTCAGGTTTCCATCCCTCTAAGGAAGTTTAGGAAGCCGCTGCCAGCCGCACACGCTGCTCGTCGCTATCCGGTTTCCATCCCTCTAAGGAAGTTTAGGAAGGACAAATCAACATATCCCCTAAAGTTGGACAGTTTGTTTCCATCCCTCTAAGGAAGTTTAGGAAGATGGGGCCGGTCGGGGTGGAGTGCCGGTTCATCAGCGGTTTCCATCCCTCTAAGGAAGTTTAGGAAGAGGCTTTACCACTTTAATGCGAGTGGTACAACCTTAGTTTCCATCCCTCTAAGGAAGTTTAGGAAGCATGTTCCACCACTTCCGGATATGGCAGGCACCGAGTTTCCATCCCTCTAAGGAAGTTTAGGAAGCGCACTACGACCGCGTTCAGGGGCCTCCGCATCCCGTTTCCATCCCTCTAAGGAAGTTTAGGAAGTCCATATGGATCAGGATATCCCTGTCCCTCCTGTATAGTTTCCATCCCTCTAAGGAAGTTTAGGAAGAGGGACAGGGATATATTCTGGTGGTCCATATGCACAGGGTTTCCATCCCTCTAAGGAAGTTTAGGAAGGGGCGAGAACAGGGCCGCAGAATGGGCAGAATTTACGGTTTCCATCCCTCTAAGGAAGTTTAGGAAGGCGAATGAGGTGTGTCTTGCCTGCCCCCGCCTGCCCGGTTTCCATCCCTCTAAGGAAGTTTAGGAAGGGCGAGGTGACGCCGATCTTCGGCGAGCTCTACGCGGTTTCCATCCCTCTAAGGAAGTTTAGGAAGAAGCCCTCGTCCTGGTTTCAGAACTTATTTCTTCGAGTTTCCATCCCTCTAAGGAAGTTTAGGAAGGCTTCGCGTCCCGCTGTCGGATGCAACATTGATATCCGTTTCCATCCCTCTAAGGAAGTTTAGGAAGTCAGCTGCTTAACCTCTCCGCCTTCACCCTCACCGGGTTTCCATCCCTCTAAGGAAGTTTAGGAAGGCGTCGGCGTCCTGATGAACGGCATCCTTGACGCCTTGTTTCCATCCCTCTAAGGAAGTTTAGGAAGAGCCCATCATCCAACATAGCGGCGACAGATTCAGCAGTTTCCATCCCTCTAAGGAAGTTTAGGAAGGGCCCCAGCACCACCAACTCCACCTTGACGTATTGGCGTTTCCATCCCTCTAAGGAAGTTTAGGAAGGCGTCGGCGTCCTGATGAACGGCATCCTTGACGCCTTGTTTCCATCCCTCTAAGGAAGTTTAGGAAGGCGTCTGGAACGCATCGAAAACCTCGAAGAGGATATCGTTTCCATCCCTCTAAGGAAGTTTAGGAAGCTCCTCATGGCAGATGGGACACTCCACGCGCTCTCGTTTCCATCCCTCTAAGGAAGTTTAGGAAGGACCATCGACATCAGGTCCGGCGACGAGACCCCCGGTTTCCATCCCTCTAAGGAAGTTTAGGAAGGGAATCTATTGTTGAGGCTTAGTATCGCCGCAGATATGTTTCCATCCCTCTAAGGAAGTTTATGAAGGACGAAATTACAGCGGCAGGTTGGTATTTCGTCAGTGGTTTCCATCCCTCTAAGGAAGTTTAGGAAGTGTGCGGCCATGCGGGTCTTGTTGATATCGCTCGCCGGTTTCCATCCCTCTAAGGAAGTTTAGGAAGAAGAAGAGGAGCGGCTTTCGCCGCCCCCCTCTCGTTGTTTCCATCCCTCTAAGGAAGTTTAGGAAGGATCGAGGCAGGGAACCGCTTAATAGAGGACGCCGCGCGTTTCCATCCCTCTAAGGAAGTTTAGGAAGGCCTCGCGGCGCTTCCGCCTGCTCGTCAGCACCTCGAGTTTCCATCCCTCTAAGGAAGTTTAGGAAGCCATGGGTGGCGGCAGGGGGTCGTCCTTGCCTCTGTGGTTTCCATCCCTCTAAGGAAGTTTAGGAAGAACGAGACGAACCTCGTGAAGGTCGCCGAAGACAAGGTTTCCATCCCTCTAAGGAAGTTTAGGAAGGAGAGATACCTTTATCCTGCCTTCGGAGGACGCGACGTGTTTCCATCCCTCTAAGGAAGTTTAGGAAGGGGACCTTCGGGCTTCACCGAAAGGCCCACTACTTGTGTTTCCATCCCTCTAAGGAAGTTTAGGAAGTCAACGCAATGATTGAGGAGTTGAGGTCACAGGGCTGTTTCCATCCCTCTAAGGAAGTTTAGGAAGAGGCGGCGCAGACGGCCCAGCAGGGGGCCGGGGCCGGTTTCCATCCCTCTAAGGAAGTTTAAGAAGGAGGCGTAAAACGCACCGTGGAGGAGATACGGAGCTAGTTTCCATCCCTCTAAGGAAGTTTAGGAAGAGGAAGCACCTTGTCCTATATGGCCATGTCGAGACAGGGTTTCCATCCCTCTAAGGAAGTTTAGGAAGGCGCCAAGCGGAGAGTCGTGGTGGTCCACGTTCCCGGTTTCCATCCCTCTAAGGAAGTTTAGGAAGCCGTGGATGTCGCTTGGCTGTGCGCTCCTGAAAGAGTTTCCATCCCTCTAAGGAAGTTTAGGAAGTCGGGCCTTTGATATCTATTACCCGATCAGGGTAGAGTTTCCATCCCTCTAAGGAAGTTTAGGAAGGGCGAAAGCGTGAATCGATTCCCGGCTCCTGGCCCGGTTTCCATCCCTCTAAGGAAGTTTAGGAAGGACGAGACCTGCGTGTTTGAGGTGGAGGAGGGGAGCTAGTTTCCATCCCTCTAAGGAAGTTTAGGAAGTCGACTGGCGGGACTCAGCCTGAGGCGAGTTAGCGGTTTCCATCCCTCTAAGGAAGTTTAGGAAGCCTGGGGAGAACCAGGCCCAAAGACCGCGGCATTCGGTTTCCATCCCTCTAAGGAAGTTTAGGAAGTCGAATAGCTAGGAGGACCTTTATTGTATCACGAGAGTTTCCATCCCTCTAAGGAAGTTTAGGAAGGCCACTGACGTTGACGAAGACCGTCCCGTCGTCATGCAGTTT
>NC_021038.1:1916464-1934036 GCF_000210715.1 Fretibacterium fastidiosum | reverse complement strand
TGGGCGTAGGGGGGGATGGAAATGATCGGTGGTTTCCATCCCTCTAAGGAAGTTTAGGAAGGTAAAAACAACGCCCAAATGGTCATTGATTTTTAGGGTTTCCATCCCTCTAAGGAAGTTTAGGAAGTCCGTTCAGGACCTGGTGGGTATCTGGCACAAGGGCTGTTTCCATCCCTCTAAGGAAGTTTAGGAAGTTCGCCCTCACCGGTAAACTGGAACCGCAGGGGCTCGGTTTCCATCCCTCTAAGGAAGTTTAGGAAGGTTCTTCGCTCATAACCCCAACCCCCTTCGGATTTTTTGTTTCCATCCCTCTAAGGAAGTTTAGGAAGTTTCCTTGGCGAACGGGTCCAGCCCGTAGGTCTGGGAGTTTCCATCCCTCTAAGGAAGTTTAGGAAGCTCCAGATCGCCCCAGACGCCCGGCTCAGGCGTCATCGTTTCCATCCCTCTAAGGAAGTTTAGGAAGGAAGAGCAGCTCGCAGTTCTGCGCAGAGCACCACATGTTTCCATCCCTCTAAGGAAGTTTAGGAAGGCTTGCAGTACGCCAGGTTGGGCAGCTTCCCAGCCTGTTTCCATCCCTCTAAGGAAGTTTAGGAAGCCCCCACAGCACAGAACAACCTCAGCTCCGACGACGTTTCCATCCCTCTAAGGAAGTTTAGGAAGGAGTGGCGGCTTGATCGCCAGCTTCTGCGCGCCCAGGGTTTCCATCCCTCTAAGGAAGTTTAGGAAGGCCACGGGCCGCAGGAGGAGAAGACCATGGAAACGATGTTTCCATCCCTCTAAGGAAGTTTAGGAAGCAGGTCCCACGCCTCGCGGTTCTGATGGAACGCCTGGGTTTCCATCCCTCTAAGGAAGTTTAGGAAGCGTGCTGGAGGCGGACGAGGACGCCCTGGCGCTGCTGTTTCCATCCCTCTAAGGAAGTTTAGGAAGCTAGGGAGGTCGCCACTTTACTATCCCCCACAGCAGTTTCCATCCCTCTAAGGAAGTTTAGGAAGGCGTTTCAGCGATTCCCCCAGGCATTCAAGGGGCTTGGTTTCCATCCCTCTAAGGAAGTTTAGGAAGGCGAGCAGGATTACCTGGTGTTCACTGGCGACGTATGTTTCCATCCCTCTAAGGAAGTTTAGGAAGCCCGCGCCCGTCCTTGTCCTTCGTCCGAATCAGATGTTTCCATCCCTCTAAGGAAGTTTAGGAAGCCGAAGAGCTGGCAAGGCAAGAAGTATGGTGTCCTGCGTTTCCATCCCTCTAAGGAAGTTTAGGAAGCGCAAACAAACACTTAAGAATTTCGTTGATCATGCATGTTTCCATCCCTCTAAGGAAGTTTAGGAAGCACAGGGCCCCGCGGGCCGGGAGGTCCCTGCTTGGCAGTTTCCATCCCTCTAAGGAAGTTTAGGAAGCGACGACACCTCCTTAAACCGTTACGCTGGGTAAAGTTTCCATCCCTCTAAGGAAGTTTAGGAAGCTTCATGGCTTCCTCGGACACCGAGCCCGGCAGCGAGTTTCCATCCCTCTAAGGAAGTTTAGGAAGGACAGCCCCTTGGATGTAGCGGGGGAAGGAAGCGTGGTTTCCATCCCTCTAAGGAAGTTTAGGAAGGAGGCTTTCTCCAATGGCCACATGCTGCGCGTAGTCGGTTTCCATCCCTCTAAGGAAGTTTAGGAAGGACAACTCCACGCCCTATTCCAATCTCATCGACCTTGTTTCCATCCCTCTAAGGAAGTTTAGGAAGGGATACGACATCTCCACCCAGGATGCCGGTCAACGGTTTCCATCCCTCTAAGGAAGTTTAGGAAGTACTTCGCCGACCTGCTGGAGCGTATGCCCCTCAGCGGTTTCCATCCCTCTAAGGAAGTTTAGGAAGGAAGCCGAGGTCGCGGGCTGATCGCGGGGGGCCGACGTTTCCATCCCTCTAAGGAAGTTTAGGAAGCGTGGATAGGAGAGACGCAGATCGCCTCCAAGACGCTGTTTCCATCCCTCTAAGGAAGTTTAGGAAGCCACGCGTTGGCCTGCGCTCTGCCGTGATAGAGCTAGTTTCCATCCCTCTAAGGAAGTTTAGGAAGTTCATTGATGAGGCACAAAACGAGGCACAAAATCGTGTTTCCATCCCTCTAAGGAAGTTTAGGAAGATGCCGACCCCGCCTCCGGACTCCGACCGTTTCAGCCGTTTCCATCCCTCTAAGGAAGTTTAGGAAGGATGCCGAATTGCTCAGCCAGAGCAGTGATATCCTCGGTTTCCATCCCTCTAAGGAAGTTTAGGAAGGTACCGCATCAAACAGGATTCCTGCCACCAGCATTCGTTTCCATCCCTCTAAGGAAGTTTAGGAAGCAAGATCGGGGAGTTCTCGCACGACGACCGGCGCATGTTTCCATCCCTCTAAGGAAGTTTAGGAAGTTCCTCGGTCCACTGCCCGTCAGATTCCCCATGACGGTTTCCATCCCTCTAAGGAAGTTTAGGAAGGACATGAATGGCCCGATGCTGTTAGTGATGCCCTGTAGTTTCCATCCCTCTAAGGAAGTTTAGGAAGAGCCTGCGACGTTGGGCGAAGACATCAGGGTCGCAGGTGGTTTCCATCCCTCTAAGGAAGTTTAGGAAGGAGAATTGTCTCCCGACTTCGCATCACCCCCTACGAGTTTCCATCCCTCTAAGGAAGTTTAGGAAGCGTGAGCGCGTTTAGACGAGCCGTGGCGAATGTAAGTTTCCATCCCTCTAAGGAAGTTTAGGAAGCGAAGGTTCCTCCTCGTCGGGTTCCGCCTCCCCATCAGTTTCCATCCCTCTAAGGAAGTTTAGGAAGCCGCATCGCGGCCATAGCCGGGAGTGAATTCATGCGGTTTCCATCCCTCTAAGGAAGTTTAGGAAGATGGCGACTGGGTGCTTTTCGTGGACACTCGGTTGTCGTTTCCATCCCTCTAAGGAAGTTTAGGAAGCCTCGTATCTTCTGGGAGGGCGACGCTGCGGAGTATCGGTTTCCATCCCTCTAAGGAAGTTTAGGAAGCGGGATGTGCCATGCCTCGTCCGCCGAGGCGTCGGCGGTTTCCATCCCTCTAAGGAAGTTTAGGAAGCGTTCATGACGCTTGTTGCGGCGCCGCCGAGTATCTGGTTTCCATCCCTCTAAGGAAGTTTAGGAAGAAGGAAAAGATACCGGCAGACCTGAACTCGTAGCCAGTTTCCATCCCTCTAAGGAAGTTTAGGAAGCCCATCCGAACATGACCGGGACCTATGAGGCCATGTTGTTTCCATCCCTCTAAGGAAGTTTAGGAAGAGCACTTAGCGAGGACGAGGGCCGCGAAGCGTTCAGCGTTTCCATCCCTCTAAGGAAGTTTAGGAAGCACTTAGCGAGGACGAGGGCCGCGAAGCGTTCAGCGTTTCCATCCCTCTAAGGAAGTTTAGGAAGTCCTCGATGCCGCGTGCCGTTCGTTCCAGCGGCGTAGTTTCCATCCCTCTAAGGAAGTTTAGGAAGAGGGCGGCTTCCGCCGTCGAATCGGCAGTTCATCCGGTTTCCATCCCTCTAAGGAAGTTTAGGAAGAAGGCGGATTGATTCGAGGCGTTGTTGAAGATATCCGGTTTCCATCCCTCTAAGGAAGTTTAGGAAGCGGTTTCTTTGTGGGGCGTCTCCTTTGCTGTTTTGGTTTCCATCCCTCTAAGGAAGTTTAGGAAGGATGTCGTATCCAAAATTATGAAGGCCGGGGCGACGCGTTTCCATCCCTCTAAGGAAGTTTAGGAAGGGTGGATGGGGGGCAGGTCCAGCCAGTCAACCCAGTACGTTTCCATCCCTCTAAGGAAGTTTAGGAAGCGTCTCCGGGGACCTGCACGACCCCGCCGACTGCGGGTTTCCATCCCTCTAAGGAAGTTTAGGAAGGCGAGCTTTACGAGTATTCCGCCACCTACGAGGACAGGTTTCCATCCCTCTAAGGAAGTTTAGGAAGCAGAGATGCTCCCAAAGCGCAGCGAATACCAAGACCCGTTTCCATCCCTCTAAGGAAGTTTAGGAAGGAAAAACCTCTTGTTTTTGCTGAAAAAATCATATCTTGTTTCCATCCCTCTAAGGAAGTTTAGGAAGTTAACCTGGGAGCCCTTCATTGCCGCTGCCTTTTCTGGTTTCCATCCCTCTAAGGAAGTTTAGGAAGCCCGGCCATCCCAGAGTGGGCATTGAGGTACTCTGGTTTCCATCCCTCTAAGGAAGTTTAGGAAGTCGGCGAGCGGTTTGGGCGCCCCTTCCGGCAATGGGTTTCCATCCCTCTAAGGAAGTTTAGGAAGCTGGCTGGAGGCCCCGAAGGAAGACGAAAGCGCCATCGTTTCCATCCCTCTAAGGAAGTTTAGGAAGCCCGGTGATGCCGTGCTGGTGTCATTCACCTCCGGGTTTCCATCCCTCTAAGGAAGTTTAGGAAGGTGTCCGCTTTTGTCCTGGGGCGGAGGCGAGCTTGGTTTCCATCCCTCTAAGGAAGTTTAGGAAGTAGCCATAGCCTCAAACACCTCGCCGAAGACCTTGAGTTTCCATCCCTCTAAGGAAGTTTAGGAAGTAAGCCAGGGGGATATTCCTCTGTTAACCTTTGCGCGTTTCCATCCCTCTAAGGAAGTTTAGGAAGTGCCCCGCCTCGACTCTTCCGTCGCATGGCAGTAGCGAGTTTCCATCCCTCTAAGGAAGTTTAGGAAGGAGTGGGATTGGCTTGAAAGGGCTATCGCTTACGAGTTTCCATCCCTCTAAGGAAGTTTAGGAAGAGCTAAACCGTTGGTACGACCGGTCTTACAGCTACCTAGTTTCCATCCCTCTAAGGAAGTTTAGGAAGGCGTAAAGTGTTGTCGCTGAGGGAAAATATCAGGATGTTTCCATCCCTCTAAGGAAGTTTAGGAAGTTCATTTTGTGTGGTCCCTTGCAGGACCTATATTTAGTTTCCATCCCTCTAAGGAAGTTTAGGAAGGACCATGGTACGGCTTGCTTCCCGCATCGTGGACCTGTTTCCATCCCTCTAAGGAAGTTTAGGAAGGTTAAAGCCGTGCAGCCTGTGATACAGACGAATGGCATGTTTCCATCCCTCTAAGGAAGTTTAGGAAGAGTTTCCCCGACAGCGTACGACCGTCCGGCGAGACTGGTTTCCATCCCTCTAAGGAAGTTTAGGAAGGTGTACAATTCCAGTCTCGAAGGCTGCGCCCACATCAGTTTCCATCCCTCTAAGGAAGTTTAGGAAGTGCCGCAGCCGGGCGTCCACTTCCTCAGAGCTCATTTGTTTCCATCCCTCTAAGGAAGTTTAGGAAGAATCCAAGCTCCAAGAGGGCTTATGAAGGGAAGGAAAAGTTTCCATCCCTCTAAGGAAGTTTAGGAAGAAGGTCCAGGCTCCCGTACACGCTGGCCACACCGGGGTTTCCATCCCTCTAAGGAAGTTTAGGAAGTTGCGTCCCCGGCCTTCGGAGTCGCCCACATTCTGGTTTCCATCCCTCTAAGGAAGTTTAGGAAGGGCCTGTGGTACGGATATGTGTGCACAATGGAGTTTGTGTTTCCATCCCTCTAAGGAAGTTTAGGAAGCACGCCGGTCTCGACAGCTTGGCGGTCTCCGGGAAAGTTTCCATCCCTCTAAGGAAGTTTAGGAAGCTCGATCGCCGCGAGCTCTGCGGCCACTTCTGCATGTTTCCATCCCTCTAAGGAAGTTTAGGAAGCAGGATTGATCTTGGAGGGCCTCTACAGCTCTACGGAGTTTCCATCCCTCTAAGGAAGTTTAGGAAGATGGAAATCGGGGAGGCCTTCGTCGCCTTCCTGAAGTTTCCATCCCTCTAAGGAAGTTTAGGAAGAATTGGGTCCGCAAAACCGTTGCTATGACTCACCTTAGTTTCCATCCCTCTAAGGAAGTTTAGGAAGTAGCCTGCACTTTTCCGATCTATCTATCCCATGTTCCCGTTTCCATCCCTCTAAGGAAGTTTAGGAAGGTTTTCTCTTAGCACTTGAGGAAAGTGTTGCAAATGCGTTTCCATCCCTCTAAGGAAGTTTAGGAAGGCTGCAGGCCGGGACCTCATATCCCAATCGTCTGCGAGTTTCCATCCCTCTAAGGAAGTTTAGGAAGCATCGAAGCCTTCGCCCGCATCTTCCTGTCCCCCATGTTTCCATCCCTCTAAGGAAGTTTAGGAAGGGAACTGTAATCGAGTGAGGAGGCTGCAGAATGAAGTTTCCATCCCTCTAAGGAAGTTTAGGAAGAATCAGTGTTTATGACGCCTACCACGGGAAGACTCAGGTTTCCATCCCTCTAAGGAAGTTTAGGAAGGTCACTGTCTGTGTTTACACCGATCCCTGCTTCCTCAGTTTCCATCCCTCTAAGGAAGTTTAGGAAGAGCCCCAAGTCAAAGAAGACGAGTGTTTTCAAGTACTGTTTCCATCCCTCTAAGGAAGTTTAGGAAGATATAGGGAAGGTAGATACACCCTGTCCCCATGCAGAGTTTCCATCCCTCTAAGGAAGTTTAGGAAGAAATAGGAGGAACAAAAATGACTACAAAAGAGAAGGGTTTCCATCCCTCTAAGGAAGTTTAGGAAGGGTGACGCTCTGAGAGCCCATTTTTGCAGTTTTTTTACGTTTCCATCCCTCTAAGGAAGTTTAGGAAGCGGGGCTGATTCTGGAGGGCCTCTGCAGCTCCACGGAGTTTCCATCCCTCTAAGGAAGTTTAGGAAGGCCTCAGCGTTCTCCCGAAGTTCCGAAATTTTCTCCTGTTTCCATCCCTCTAAGGAAGTTTAGGAAGTTGGGAATACGGATATTGTATCAAGGGATATGGGCTAGTTTCCATCCCTCTAAGGAAGTTTAGGAAGGAGCGAATCGATGTGTTCCCGGAGAGGATCGTCATGTTTCCATCCCTCTAAGGAAGTTTAGGAAGAGCTCCTCAAGCCTCTTCTTCGCCATCTCACAATACTGTTTCCATCCCTCTAAGGAAGTTTAGGAAGAACCCCGTGCTCCAGGAGGCTCTGCAGGGCGAGCCCTGGTTTCCATCCCTCTAAGGAAGTTTAGGAAGAACGCCCCTGAGGCGAACGTGGAACACTCGTATCTTGTTTCCATCCCTCTAAGGAAGTTTAGGAAGCTCCGCCTCCTTGATGAAGTTCCGCCAGAGGCGCGGAGTTTCCATCCCTCTAAGGAAGTTTAGGAAGGCTCCAGCGCGTCTTGCGTTCTTCGTTCGCGTTCGACGTTTCCATCCCTCTAAGGAAGTTTAGGAAGTGGCGCCATATCGCCTATGCGCTTAGGGAGTGTGGGTAGTTTCCATCCCTCTAAGGAAGTTTAGGAAGTCGATCTGGACGTTTATCTTTCGCGTAAGCTTGACCTGTTTCCATCCCTCTAAGGAAGTTTAGGAAGAAGAAAACCTTGTCGGTGAAAGTCGAGGCCGATTACCGTTTCCATCCCTCTAAGGAAGTTTAGGAAGGGATGGGGTTTTGAGGGAGAAGGTCTTCGGAGCCCTTGTTTCCATCCCTCTAAGGAAGTTTAGGAAGGCACGAAGCGGCATCCGATTCGCATTCAGGAATCCGGTTTCCATCCCTCTAAGGAAGTTTAGGAAGTTCCGCCTGTTTGCCCGCACCTCGACAGGGCCACCAGTTTCCATCCCTCTAAGGAAGTTTAGGAAGCATGGAGCACCTCCTGTCGCTTGTATGGTCATCCTTGTTTCCATCCCTCTAAGGAAGTTTAGGAAGCTGGGCACGACACGACGAGGAGGTCGAGGACGATGTAGTTTCCATCCCTCTAAGGAAGTTTAGGAAGGGTCCCGGCATACCTGGCGGGGACCTGCGAGCTGTCGTTTCCATCCCTCTAAGGAAGTTTAGGAAGACTGGTGGATATTATATTGTCCACCATCCCAACAAGTTTCCATCCCTCTAAGGAAGTTTAGGAAGCCGTTACGTCAAGACAGGAACAAGCTTCTTTAAGAGATTGTACCACACTATGCCGATATCCGGCTGGATCAAAATTAAAAATCAACACTGCTGTAACAAGGGTCAACGATGTTTTTAAACCTGCGTCGCCCCTCCAGGCCTTTTACACTATCATGGGGCGACGCAGAAATTGAAACCTGCTGTGAAGTTGTCAATTTGCAGAATAAGCCTTAAGGCTGATTATGTAACTTTTCAGCCCTAAAGGGCACGGGACACGGGCAAAAACCGCTCTCGTCATGCGCTTCAAACACGTTCAGGATGCGCTCAACGAAGCGCTGCTCCATCAAAAAATGGCACAAGGACCGAGCTTCTACAGCAGCACGGTACGCCATCCCCGTGCCGAAACACGCACGCCGGCAGCGCCGCCTTCAATCCTATTCCATTGTACATCCAAATACGCTCGGATGGCCCTATCGTTGGAGATCAAGTTCCACCCTCTTTAAAAAAGCTGGCAGAATATCGCGGAAGGAGGTGTCCTTGCCGGTTTCCAACCCTGCTAAAGGAAGCTTTAAAAGGCATCTTGCCCCCATCGACCCGATTCCCGTAGAGCCGTTTCCAACCCTGCTAAAGGAAGCTTTAAAAGTGTATTGTCCCAACCCGTCCGTAGGATGCCGGGACAAGTTTCCAACCCTGCTAAAGGAAGCTTTAAAAGCCGTTGCATCAAGGCGGAAACCGTTTCTTTCAATTCGACCAATCAGTCAACTGCGCCGGCCCCTGCCCTTTTATCCATCAGGGGCGACGCAGAAATTGAAACCTGCTGTGAAGTTGTCAATTTGCGCCGCAGGACCTCAAAAGGGCTGGATTGTTTCAGCTCGCTCCAGCCCGTTCCCGCCCACTACACCAGAAAATCCGTCTCTCCGCGCTCCACGCCAAGGACCTCGCGCGACATATAGCGCTCCGTGCGCCACATGTAGAATAGCACGCTATCATATTGCAGGTCCAGCACCTTGTGTACGTCCATCTTCAGTGCGGCCATGGAAGCGGGCGTCAATTCCCCCTCCAACACCGAGTTCTGAATCCACGTGAGGTAGCGCCGCGCCGTCTTCAGGACCTTGCCGACGCGCTTCTCCCCCACGTCATAGAACATCAGGACAAACACCTCACCACCTGCTCACAAAGGGCTCGTAGGGTGCGTCGCCCAGAATGTGCTTCTGGATCTTATAGGCCTCCATGCGCACCAGACCCCGATAGCTGACGTTGCGCTTCAAACGCGGATGCTCGATCGTTTCATTGACCCGCGCCTCCCAGGCGCGCAGGACGACCTCGCGCCCCCGGTCGTTCAGGTAGATGCCGCCGCCCGTTTCCTTTTCAAAGTGCTTCTCCTGAATCTCACGCTTGTTGACCAGAGAAAAGATCAGGCGGTCGACGAGGATCGGCTTGAATATCTCCGCAATATCCAAATTCAGGCTGAACCGCCGAAAGTTCGTCTCGTGCAGGAAGCCGATGCGAGGGTCCAGGTGCGTCCTGTAGATCTGCGACAGCGCCAGAATGTAGCACATGGAGTTCAGAAAGCTGATCAGCGCGTTCATGCGGTTGGTCGGCGGGCGGCGGGTCCGCTCCAGCATCTTGAACGCCTCGTCCTGAACCAACCGATCGAAGAATTGATAGTACCGATTTCGGGCGTTGCCTTCGATTCCCATCAGGCCGGGGACGTCCTCGCTCCGCGGCGCCAGGTCCTCGAAACGCTCCAGGTCCTCCAGAATGTCCTGGACGTCCAGCGAGGCCCGACGCTGGTAGTATCCCACCACCTTGCGCATGTTCTGAATCGCGCCGACGATGAGGGCCGAGGCCAGCGCGTGACGCTTGCCTCCATCCATGCAGTGCGCTGCCTGAGCCAGGATGACGGCTCCTGAGTTCATGTGCTCGCGCGGGTAGTAGGTCCCGGCGTAATAACCATGATAGTTGAAGAAATGGAGGATGATCTGCTTTTGGGTCAAAAACTCCAAAAGGCTCTTGTTGAGCTCCAGGTCACCCAGCACCATGATCTCGTCCGTCGTCTCCACGGGCAGGAAGCGCGGTTTTTGCCCCGGCTCGCCCGCCCTCTCCACAAACAGCGTGTTGTCCTTGCGCCGCAGCGCTCCTGAGCTCAAGAGATACAGGGTCTTACCCATCTCGCCCCTCCCCCCTCTTAAAACAGCCTATCCCCAGCAATACTCGGCATAGGCACATTTGCCACAGTATTTACAGGACTCCGCCGCAGGCGGGGCGTCCCTCCGAACAAGCGTCCCGATCGCGTCATAGGCGGCGTCCAGCTCCGCCATGAGCTCGTCCGTCAACACCACCTCGACGCGCTTCTTCTCGGTTGGGAACATCAGAACCCCTCTGGCCTCGATCCCGGCCTTTTGAAGGTCGTAGAGGTAATGGGCAAGCTGCAGCCGCGCCGACCGCTCCGCGCGGCTGCTCTTCTTGACCTCGCAGACCACCAGATCGCCATCCGCGCCCTGAACGAAGTCGAACCTGTTGTCCCCGAACGCCACCTGATGCCGCTCCCTGGCGTAGCTGTTCCGGTCGATCAGGCGACCCAGGGCGAGAAAGTCATCCCTGGGTTCCGGTTCAATTCCTCGAGCCATGAGCCAGACCTGTCGGACACAGATGCTCCAGTACCAGACCAGGGTTCCCCCTATGCGCGCCTCTTCCGAGAAAACCATAGCCGTCCCCTATCAATCGTCCAATCCAGCGCCCTGGCTGCAAGGCGAAAAACCAACCTCAGGATGATACGGGCTGTCAGGCCCCTCTCCAATGCCAGAGCATCGAATCACACAATAATCTCCATACTGTTCCAGGGGATTCTGAGAGCTGCCGCCGACGAAATTTCCAACTCGATCCAGCCATTCCTTCAGCAGGTCCTTTCTGACTCCGATCGCGTACTGCTGCAGACGGTTGTTCAGGGTTTTCAGCCGCTCCCTGTTGTCCAGCGTCCTATCCAGGGTCATCAGCTCATTCAGAAGGTCGTCCAAATCTCCATCGTGATCGACGTAGACGGGGACGTCAAAATCCATCTCCTTAAACAGGGGGGTGTAATCGCCCCAGTTTCCCTCCTCGATATCTCTCCATAAAGGTTTCGGTTCAATGGCATTTGAGATTTTTTCGTAATAACGGGCCACGATGTCCTGGACATCCTGCTCGTCAAATCCCGGAAACTCCTCCAACAAGAGCTGCGTCAGATCCATTGGCACATCGTCATACACCCGCGCGGAAAAGGGACGTCCCTTTTCGCTCAGCAAGCTCGTAATCAGGACAAATCCATCACTGCGTTCTCCGCTGCGGTTGCACCGCCCCGCCACCTGAACGAGGCTGTCCAAAGGCGCAAGGTCGCGGAAGGCCCACTCAAAGTCCAAGTCAACCCCAGCCTCCACCACTTGGGTCGCAATAAGGTAATGTCGTTTCCCGCTCACCTCCAGGCTCTTGATCTCCTCCAGGGTTTCACGGCGATGCTTGGGGGTCATC
The DNA here is from genome assembly GCF_000210715.1 of Fretibacterium fastidiosum. GTDB lineage: Bacteria > Synergistota > Synergistia > Synergistales > Aminobacteriaceae > Fretibacterium > Fretibacterium fastidiosum. Next base: position 1,922,708 of record NC_021038.1, on the reverse strand, counting down.
CAACGACTGAGCATGAAGACCGGCGCATCGCCCAAAATTGGTCTTAGAAGATCGTAAGCCGCTCTTGCCGAAGAACGCGTGTTGAAGACCAGCATTCCAGATCGTTCAGCAAATGCAGGTACGTGCTCCTTCAGCAGGCCTGGAAGGTCCTTCAATCCGTGTTTTTCCTTCAGGAAATGATAGCGATGCCTGTTGAAGGGGAAACAAACGCGCGGAGCCAACTCCGTCCCCTCGAATATCTTGGGTTGGGTGGCCGTCATCAGGATAAAAACGGTCCCCCAGCGCTCATGAATGAACGTCAGGACCTTCCCCAGCTCCGGCCAGAGGTGGCAGTCGATGCCCTGGGGCTCATCCATCAGTACGACCGCGTTGCGGAGACGATGGAAGTCGATCGTCGCCCCGGCCTTGGAATTGAAGATCGTGTTCCAGAGCTGAACCATCGTCGTGACGACCACCGGGGACCCCCAATACCGAAAGAGCCGTTGCGCGCGTTTCCATTCACCCGGCTTGTCATATTCTCCTTTTTCGTCTTCATCATCAAGAGCCGCGAGCATCAGGCTGTGGTCCTCCTGGACGGACTCGGCCCCAAAGACATCCTTGGCGAACTTCGCGTTCTGTTCCACGATGCTGATAAAGGGCAGGGCGTAGACAATCGTGGAGTACCCCAGATTCTTTGCCAGGGTGTGGGCTATCCTGAGCCCGATGTTGGTCTTGCCCGCCCCGGTCGGCAGGGTCAGGGTGAAGAGGCCGGGAGAGCGAATCTCCGCGACATTTCGCAGACAGCATTCGGCGACATCCGAGCGCCAGGCATCGGTTGCCCGTCTGCGCTCCGACACTCCAGCAACGCTGGAAAAAGGGTAGGGTTTGAAATTGGGCAGGGGCTGAAGGTTCATCGTTTTCACGTTGATGGCATCCAACCGATCCCCGGCAACCAGAACCGAGAGGACGCTGCGCAGCCTCAGCCAATAATCCGGAAAAGGGTAGTCCTCGGGATAGCGGTCGTCGATGGCATAGATGAATTTCTTCCAGCAGAGCTCGTTCAAAGGACAGGGCCACTGAGGGATCAACGCTCTCATATCCTCCCCGATCTTTTTCTGAGATGCGCGATAGTTTGCCCAAAAGGAGGAACTCGTCCTCCAATCCTCTATTTTCGAGTGGTGTCGACGCACCGCCTCCACGCTGAAGAACGCGTCGAACGGATCCGCATTGTCCTGTTGCAGGGAAAACGTAAAGAAAGAGGAAGGGAGCGAGTGGTTCACTCCCTTTCCCTTCCCCAAGAGGTACTTTTGGAACTCGGGATCGGCCTTTCCCGGATCGTGGGTCAGGGCCGCGGCCTCGACGTCGAAAGCGATATCCTCCAACCCATGGAACTCGACGATCTGCCGGGCCAGCTCCGCCGTTCCCAGAAGATGGTCGATCAGTCGTTTTTCAGGATGGCTCTTCAGGTCACCATTCAGGGAACCACGCAACAACGTCCTCCACGCCTCGCGCGGCACATCGCGTGACATGCAGCCCCCCCCTTTTACGTACGCACAACGGGCGGCTCACATCCGAAGAATAGACGACCTTGATGCTCTCCGCCAGTGCCCGCTCCGTCGTCAGCCTGAAGGGGACCCGCTCGCTGAATATCCCCCCCGACTCGGCCAAATTAAGCTCCATTCCCTCCCCCTCCCAGGGGACCACCGTATCGACCCGCACTTCCCCCTCGCCCATGGGCTGGGGATCACAGGCACCGATATAATCTATCTGCGCAAGGGCGTAGGCCACGCCCAAACAGGGGGTGTAAATGAAGCTCCCCCTCTCCAAATGCCCGCGTAAACGCGCCTCCACCCCGCCTGCGACGTAGACGCGGTAACGGGGCGAAGCCACAAACTGATGCTTGACCTGAATATGTGGCGTAGTTTGCGGATTCTTGACGTTCCAGAAGTTTACGGCTGCCCGCATCCAACGCGTCTGCCTGAGAAGGGCTACGGCGACGCGAGTTCCTGCAAGTTCCCTCCAGTAAAACGCATGGGAGGCGTCTCCCGAAGCCCCGTTGTCCAGGCCGACGATCGCGGAGACAAGGCCCGCTATAGCCGAAGGCGGTGGGAACGCGAAGGAGACCGAGGAGGTCGTCGTGTAGGGTTTACGGAACAGGGCCATGTCGGACGAACAATCGAACATGACGGCCATCTGGGGCTCACCTCGCTTCCAGTGCCAGCTTCCCTCCAAGAAGGGCCTTCAATTCCTCAAGCCCCTTGACCTTCAGATCCATTTCATGCAGGATTCTTACCCGTTCCACATCCTGTGAGACCCGGCTCAGGGCGGAGGACAGAGCCGTGATGTCGAGGAGCGCCTCGTCGCAGGAACGAAGGGCAAGCTGTTCGTCGGCGCTCAGGCTGTGCCCGTCCGCCCCCAGGAGCCTGACCTTCTCGTCCATCGCCCCAATAATGCCGTCAAAGCCCTTTGCGTAGCGCACCTCCAGCAGAAAGCGCGGCATATGCCCCACCTTGCTGCGGGTGATCAGGTTGGCGGTCCCCTTCCAGAGAGCCGAGAAGAGGGCCTCGAGATCCTCGTCGGTCGCTCCCGTGGTCAGGGAAGCATACTGGTTGGCGATCGCATAATCCGCAATGAGGACGAAAGGGACGATGTACTCGCTCCGGAAGGAACGCTGTTCACTGCCTTCTTTGGTGGCGAAGGCAGCCGTCCCCTGAACGGTCTCGACCGCAGCGCGGTGAAGCGAACGGCCCCACTTGAACTGCACGGGCCCCGTCCAGGCAAAAGATTCACTGCCCAAAGCAAAGGTCACGCCAAAAAGCCTCGTGTCGATACAACGCGACAACGCTTCTTTCCCCGTTGTCACCCCCAGCTTTTCCTTAAGCTCCGCCACGCGGCTCTTGAGGGTTTTGGTCTCCCCATCGACGAAGACATCCCGCCCTTCTATCAGCCATTGGTCGCGCACCGTCCTCTTGACGCGGACGTCGGAGACCAGTATCTGGCCGCTGTCATCGTCGAAACGGGGATGGTTCGCATTGAGCGGGTCCCCGTTGGGATTGGCGTCCTTCACGCTGTAGACGAACAGAAATTCCCGGCGCTGCTCAAACGACATTTTAATTTTCCTCCTCTCCCGACTCCAAATCCTGGCTCATGCCCTCTTCTTCCGCCTGTTTCCTGAAAATCCTGCCGAAGAAATAATCCGGTGCGTTCAGAAAGGCAATGGAAAAGGCGAAGTTGCCCTCCACTCCCAGCTCTTGCGGTTCTCCCTCCATCAGCAGCTTTCCCGCCTCGGCGCAAAGGGATTCGATCATCCCGGCATAGGATATGTTGTAAACCCTGCCCAACTCCGGGACACGCGCCATCAGGCGCAGGAGGTCCCGACGCTGCATCCGTCCAAAGTGCAGCTGCTTGTACATGGGAGAGGCATCGATGGGGCCTCCTTTCCCCACCTGCCCGCGCGAGATCATCCCCAAAACCAGACCGGCAAGAAAAATTCCCCTGCCTTCCATTTTTTGAAGATAAGGGTCCTGAAAATCCTCAAAAAAATCCAGACGCAAGACGATCACCCCTTTTTCCTGATCTGCCGCTCCCCACCGTCGGGAACGGACTGAACGCTCTCGTTGGCCCTGTACAGGAAATCCGCGATGGCATTCCATCGCCGCGCCGTCGCAGCGCTGTATCTCGCCACCCAATCGGAATCCGCGCACAGGCCCTGCAGGCGGGATACGACAGCACCCTTCACCCTCTCGATTTCGACGCGCTCCCCGCTGAGAAGGCAGCCGATCAGGCCCAAAAGCCAATCGCGCAGAACTGCGGCATCTCCGTCATTTTTTCCGGCCAGCCCCGTCAGCGTTCCCAAAATGGTCCGAATACCCTGATACAGAGTAACGGCGTTCGGGTCCGCCCCCGCCTCGTCCGCCTCCGGGGCAAAACGTCCCTTCCGGGCGAACAGAGCGGTCGCGAAAACCGTTTGGCGCCACAGATCGTTCAGCCTGCGCAATCTAGAGGGCGGTACGTCCTCCACCATCAGCAGGAGCCTCTCCTGGGCCTGATTCTGTTCCCAGAACACGAAATGGTAGGTCAGGCTGTCCTCCTGCTCCAGCACGCGCTCGGCCAGAAAGGGCTCGTTCTGCAGGCCGGCCTGGAGGAAGTCCTTCGTTTTTTGCTCCAAATACTTCTGATTGACGTTCCCCATCAACAATTCGGGAACCGTATAGATCCTGACGTTATAGACGCTCTTGGCGTCCAGGAACTTCGCGTCGATGACGTTGCGCCCCTCGGAGAGGAGACGGTAGCAGTTGCCGCAGAGAGGAAAGACCTTGGCCTTCGAGGCATCGCCGTCCTCAAGCCCCGGCAGGAAGCTTTTCTTGTCAAACGTCGCAAAGGCAAAGACCTTGTCCATATTGACCGGAGCGGAAGTCGGTTCGTGACACACCCCACAGGGCACACTGCGTTGTTGTCCGTTTTGGGCAGGCCTTGACTCCGCTCCGGAAATACCGGCAAGCCGGGAACGAAAATGGGCAAGAAAGGCAGGGGTATCCACAGGATAGAAAAAACGCTCCGGGTCGGACGCGCCAAAAATCAGGAGATAGGACCTTTTTTTGTCCGACCAAAGCTCAGCCAACCGCTCTACCCTTTCGACAAGGGCGTCCATGATGCGGTCCACGCTGCCCGGCGATAAGACACCCTGCTCCTCAAAGGCCAACAGCGTCGATTTGTGGAGTTTGAAGAATCGTGAACTCCTGTCGTCCTTCCAATTTCCATCTCCCATCAAGGCCTTTTGGCCGTCCGCCACCCCCTTGCCCAGCTTGTAGAGCGGCGAATACCGCCACGTCGCAGCCGGGCTTACAGGATCCCGGTAGAGATAGCGGCGCTTCTTCGCTCGATCATCGCCCCCTCCTCCCCAAAAGTCCGCGATCTCGATCTTTCGGATTCCCCTCACATCGAGGCACTCCGCCTTGCTATCCGGCACGTCCAGCCAGATCTGGAGTTCCTTTCCCGGCAGTCGCCGTGCCGATTCATCGTCGGATTCGATCAAATCCATCGGCATCTGGCAAAAACTGTCGACGTCCGCGAACTCGCCACTCCCTGACCGCTCCAACTCCCTGCGCCCCAGCGCATGCAGCGCGTCAACGAAACCCAAAACAACACCTCCTTGAACTGAAGCTCATTCCCTTCAAAACAAGTCTAATGCACCCTCATGAAAATGTCAATATTTAGTGGTTTGTTTTATCCCTTTTATCAGGAAGTTTTAAAGAAACATGATGAAACAAACCACGTTTCCAGCCCTACATCAGGAAACGTCCTGCGGACGCAGGCTTTCGTCCTCTACTCCTTCGTCACGCACCCCCATCCCGCGCTGTTCTTCGCGCCCAGGCCGCAGTCAAGGGCAACCTGCAAAAGCTCCCGCGGCCCTTCGAGGCGGAAGCGTCCGTCCCATCCCTTGATGGGGAAGCGGGTCTTGGGGCTGAAGAGCGCCGCGCGCTCGCGGACCTTGCCCAGGGGCTTGACGCTCACGTCCCCGCTGGGCGGCTCGCGGTCCGGATACAGGGCCCGGAACTTGCGCAGCAGGTTGTTGTGGACCGAGACGGCAAAGGCCGGGTCCTCCGGCGCCAGGTAGACGGTGTAGGGCCTGCCCTCCCGCTCCGTCTGGGAGTAGCAGGAGATGGGCGAGAGCGTCCGAACCGTCAGGCTCTCCCCTTTCGCCCACTGCTGCTCCGCAAGGACGCGGCTGCAGAGGACGACGTTGTTGCCGATGCGAAGCTCCCGCGCGGCCAGAGCGCCCCCAGCGACGCCGTCCATGGTGTCCGTCACGGGCGTCGAGATCACCAGCCGGACGGGCAGGGGGAAGCGAACCGCCTCCGCCTCGAAGCTCGGCATGCGGGCCGCGATGGGCCAGCTCATGGCAAAGAGCTTCATCCGCCGTCCATAGACGCGGTAGCCCTCGTCGTGCAGGAACGCCGCCCGATCCGGCGGCAGAACGGAGTAGATCAGGGACTGAAACAGGTGCAGGTTGGAGCGCGGGACGCGGATAAAGGCGTCCTCCGCCCCACGATCGGGCGCTTCAAACCACAGGGTGATGTGCACGGAAATTCCTCCCTCCATCGGGCAATATCAGGCCGCTCCTATTGTACAAAATCGGGGGACAAAATCAACGCGACGATACAAGCCGGTGCAAGCCAACACAAAACGGGGGACGCCCTTCGGCGTCCCCCGCGTGCGGCCGGCGGCCCTGCGAGCCGCACCTTATACCAATTCGCGTTTAAAG
>NC_021038.1:1904485-1916164 GCF_000210715.1 Fretibacterium fastidiosum | reverse complement strand
TCAATTGCCTTGTGGAGGCACAGCCGACCGACACGACGCCGACCGCCTGTCGGCGTCCGTAAGTCGTGTCGTCTGGCTGAACCCCTCCGCCGCCCTTGGCGGCACCTCCCCTTTCAGGGGAGGCAATCCACATTAGACGCGATTTGGTATTAAAGTGGTTCGTAGGGCATGACCTCCCGCACCACGTCCAGGATGCTGCCGTCCCGCGCCTCCAGGATGGCGACGACCCGGTCCTTCCACCGCAGCGGGTCCGGCCGGCCCACCAGCGCATAGGCCTTCTCCTGAAGCGCCTTGATGGGCACGTGCCGGATGCCCGCCTTGTCCAGACACTCGACGATATCCTGCCGGGCAGGGTTCACCGCCGTGCCGTAGTCCGTCACCAAAACGTCCACGCAGTCCCCCGGCGTCGTGACGGTCACGACGCTCTCGCAGACCGTGGGCATGCGCCCGCGCGTCAGGGGCGTCACGATGATGCAGCACCTGGCGGAGGCCGCCGTGTCCGGGTGCCCGCCCGGCGCGCCCCGCAGAACGCCGTCCGATCCCGTGATGACGTTGACGTTGAAGTCCGTGTCCACCTCCAGAGCCGCGAGGACGACGAAGTCCAGCTTGTTGATCAGCGCGCCCTTGTTGGCCGGGTTGGCGTACTCGCTGGCGGAGATCTCAAAGTGGTGGGGGCTCTTCCCGATGTGCTCGATGGCGGCGACGTCGAAGTCCTGAGTGTCGAGGATCGCGTCCACCAGCCCCTTGTCCATCAGCTCGCAGATGGAGCCCGTGATGCCGCCGATGGCCCACCGCATCCGGATGCCGCGCTCGCGCATCAGGGGCTCGATGAAGCGGTTCACGGCCAGGGAGGGCCCGCCCGCCCCCGTCTGAAAGCTGAAGCCGTCCTTGAACCAGGGCGTGGCGGCCATGACCTTCGCCGCCGTCTCCGCCATCATCAGGTCCCTGGGGTTCTGGGTCATGCGCGCTGCGGCCGTGGCGATCTTCTTTGGGTCCCCGATCTCGTCCACCTTGACGACGTAATCCACGTCGATGCCGTGAATGCTGGCGGGGAAGTTGGGATAGGGGACCAGCGTGTCCGTGACGACGACCACCCTGTCGGCGTACTCCGCGTCCGCCATGGCGTAGGACAGCACGCCGCAGTCGCTGCGCCCGCCCACGGCCCGCGCGTTGCCGCACTCGTCGGAGGTCGGCGCGCCGATGAAGGCCACGTCGATGTGAACCTCCCCCTCCTCGATGGCGCGGACCCGTCCGCCGTGGCTGCGCAGGATGGCGGGCGTCCTCAGCCTGCCCTGGGAGACCACCTCCCCCATCCGGCCCCGGATGCCGCTGGTCTGCAGCCCCGTCACGATGCCCTCCTCGATGTAACGGGCGATCGGGTCGTGGGCGGCGCCCAGGCTGGAGGCCGCGATGGTGACGTCCCGGATGCCCAGCTCCGCCACCTCCTTCATCACCAGGTTGGCGACGTAGTCGCCGTCCCGGAAGTGGTGGTGGAAGGAGATCGTCATGCCGTCCCTCAGCCCGCACCGCTGAATGGCCTCCCGAAGGCTCCCCACCAGCTTGCTTCCCTGGGGCTTCTCGCCGATGCGCGTGCGCGGGCCCCGCTTCTTCAGGAGCTCGCCGTCGCGGTGCCCCGCACCCTGGTAGACCTTCCAGCCCTCCTTCAGCAGCTCGTCGGGTATCTCTCTGCCGACTGCGTTCTTCATCCTAAAGGTCCCCCTCGTACACACCGCTCGCCTTGGCAAGCCGGATCACGCGCTCCGCTCCGGGGACGAAGGCCACGTCGACCATCTTGCCGTTGATCGTAAAGACGCCGACGCCCTTATCCGCGTTCTCGCGGAAGGCTCGAACGATCTTCTCCGCGTCCGCGATCTCCCTCTGCGTGGGGGCCAGCATCTCGTGGACGATCGAGATCTGGCGGGGGTTGATCAGGGACTTTCCGTCAAAGCCCATGTCCTTGTTCTGCTGGACCTCCGCGCGGAAGCCCTCGTCGTCGTCCAGGTTGGTGAACACCGTGTCGAAGCACTGCACCCCCGCCGCCCGCGCGGCGATGAGCAGGTGCCCCCGGGCCGCCAGCATCTCGATGCCGCCCGGCACCACCTTGACCTGCATACACTTTCGGTAGTCGCCGCCCGATATCGCGACGCCGAAGAGCCGCGGCGACGCCGTGCAGATCTCATAGGCGTTCAGGACGCCCTTGGGGCTCTCGATGGCCGCCATGAGCAGCGTCCGCCCCTCCTCGACGCCAAACTCGCGCTCCGCGGCCAGCGTCGCCTCCTCCACGGCCCGGACGTCCTGAGCGCTCTCGGTCTTGGCGATGCGGAGCCCGTCGGCGCCCCCCGCCACGCAGACGCGGACGTCCTCGCGCCAGTGGGGCGTATCCAGCCCGTTGATGCGGACGATGACCTCCGTGTCCCCGTAATCGACCTCCTTCAGCGCATGGTACAGCGAGAAGCGGGCGGAGTCCTTCTGGTTCTCCGCCACGGCGTCCTCCAGGTCCAGCATGATGGAGTCCGCGCCGTAGACGTAGGCGTCCTTGATCAGGCCGGGCCTCTGTGCGTTCATGAACAGCATCGTCCGGCGCAGGCGAAACCGCTCCGGCTTGGGGCGCGGGATCATCGCACATCACCTCCCCAGGGAATCCTGTCGTCCGGGCCGCACCCGCAGCCACGGTAGTAGGCGCACTCGATGCGCGCCTTGATGGTGCAGTCCAGCGCGCCGTGGTCGTTCACGGTGACGCCGGCGTTCCTCACGCCCAGGCGCTCCAGCGTGGCGAGCGTCGTCTCCCGAATCTGCCGCCCGTACTGCTTCAGGACCGTGCTCTCCAAAAGGAGCTTGATCCCGCCGGAGTCGGCCGGCTCAAGGGTGACCATGACGTCACTGGACTCCAGCGTGCCCGCCACCCCCGTCGTCTTCAGTTCCATCGCACACCTCCATGGACAAATTCGACGAACGCCCCCTTCCGGCAGCGTCCTCCGAGGTCAGAACGGCGCCGGCCCCTCACGCTTCGCCCTTGCAGCCCTTTTTGAAGAGGGGCGCAACCACCGGGTAGAGCAGCAGCACGACGCTGACGGCCATCAGCGTGCCGGCCACGGGGCGGGCGAACATCGCGGCGAGGTTCGCGTGGGAGAGGGTGAAGGCGCGGCTGAAGTTGCCCTCGCATATCGTGCCCAGCACGAGGCCCAGGATCAGCGCGGCGCTGTTGAAGCGGCAGGCGGAGAACGCCAGGCCGGCGATGCCCGCCACGGCCATGATCTTGACGTCCGCGATGCTCATGTTCGTGGCGTAGGAGCCGATGAGGGCCAGCATGATGATGATGGGCCCCAGGTAGGAGTACGGCACCGCCAGGACCTTGGCGAAGATCCGCGCGATGAAGATGGCCACCACGACCATCAGGATGTTCGTGACGAACATGGAGGCGAACGTCGCGCTGAGGTACTCCGGCTGGTTCTTCAGAAGGAGCGGCCCCAGTTGGACGCCCTTCAGGACCAGCGCGCTCATCATGACGGCCGCCGCGTTGCCGCCGGGGATGCCGAGCGAGAGCAGGGGCACCATGGAGCCGCCCGTGGCGGCGTTGTTCGCCGTCTCGGAGGCGGCGATGCCGTCGATGATGCCCGTGCCGAACTTCTCCGGGTACTTCGACAGCTTCGTCTCCGTCGAGTAGCACAGGAAGGAGGCGATGGTCGCCCCCGCCCCGGGCAGGATACCGATGATCGTGCCGATGACGGAACACCGCGCGAGGAGCCACTTGATGCCCCACCACTCGCTCACCGAGGGCATCTTCGTGCTGACGCTGCCGCCCCCCACGCCCTGCTCCGCCTTCAGGCGCCTGTCCGTCCCCGTCTGCTTCAGCACCTCCGTCACGGCAAAGATGCCGATGAGGACGGGGATCATCTCAAGCCCCGCGATCAGCTGCGTCGAGCCGAACGTCATGCGCTGCACGGCGTACATCGTGTCCTGCCCGACACAGGCCAGAAGCAGCCCCAGCAGGCCGGAGATCACCGTGCGGAGGATGTTCCTGGAGTCGAGGCAGGTCAGGATGGACAGCCCCATGAACGTGATGGCGAAGATATCCGCCGGACTGAAGGAGAGCGCCGCCTGCGTCAGCTGCGGGGAGAGCAGGAGCATACAGAACGCGGACACCAGACCGCCGATGGCCGAGCTGCCGAGCGCGATGCCGAGCGCCTTTCCCGCCTCGCCGCGCTGGGCCATGGGGTAGCCGTCGAACGTCGTGGGGGCGCTGGACGGCACGCCGGGTATCTTGAACAGGATCGCCGTGATGCTGCCGCCCGTGATGGAGGAACAGTAGACGGCGACCAGAAAGACGATGGCCGGAACGGGCTTCATGCTGTAGGTGAAGGGCAGGCCCAGGGCCACGGCCATCGTGGCGCTGACGCCCGGCAGCGCGCCGAAGAGCGTCCCCACGACGATGGCGAAGGCCATCATCATGAACGTATAGGGGTCCATCAGGACGCCGAACCCGCTCTGAAGCAATTCCCATGTGGACATTTTCTCTCACCTCCCGAAAGGATTTAGAAGATCGCGGCCTGCGCCCGCGCGATCAGCGACTCGACGTACAGGGCGAAATCCCGCGCCTGGGGGAGCGTGCCGCGAGGAAGGTTGACGGACAGGAGGACGCCGAACACCGCGTAGAGCAGCACGGTGACCGCCGCCGACAGGACGACGAGCCGCAGGACGCGGCGGTCGCCCAGGAGCAGCCCGTAGAGGAGGAGCATCAGGAAGCACGTCCCCATGAAGCCCAGCGGCTCCAGGGCAAAGCTGGCCCCCAGCACCAGGAGGATGCCCAGGAACGTGCGGCTCTTGAGGAACTCGGCGGAGCGGACCCCGAAGCCCCTCAGGGAGAAGTCCGGATTGTCCCGGTTCCTGCGGAGGATTCGGACGATGTTGACGGCGATGAAGACGAGCAGCAGGATGACGATGGCCTTGGGCCAGACGTCCGGGCTCAGCGCATACGGGTTTTTCTGAACCTTGACGGGGATCGGCGCCTCCGTCACGTGGAAGAAGTACACGTAGAGGAGCGCCAGCCACAAAAGCGCGTTGCAAATCAGCTCAAACAACGGTTCCGCACCCCTTCCCGGATACAGCAAAGGGGGTGGGGCAGAAAAGCCCCGGCCCCCTTCGTCAAAGGTTCTCCACTACTTCGCGTAGTAGTCCTTCTTCAGGACTTCCTCGGACTTCAGGTAGTCCGTGAAGGCCTTGTACTCGCTCTCGAAGAGCTGGCCAAACTCCTCAGGCCCGGCGAAGCCAGGGCGCTCGTCGTAGGCTCCGGCCTTCAGGAAGTCCTGCCATGTCTGCGTTTCGACGGCCTGTTTGACGGCCGCAAGCAGCGCGTCGATGGCCTCCTGGGGCGTCCCCTTCTTGGCGAAGATGCCGCGCCAGGTGCCGATGTAGGAGTTGATGCCCAGCTCGCCCGTGCACTGCATGTCCGGGTAGAGCTTCATGCGCTTCTCGCTGATGGCGCACAGCGGGACGATGTCCCCCGCCTTGATCAGACCCGCGATCTCGTCCGTGCCGGTGATCATCATGTCGATGTGCCCGCCGACGAGGGCCGAGTTCATCTCGGCGCCGCCGCCGTAGGCGACCTCGTTGACGGAGAGGCCCTCCAGCGTCTGGCGCAGGGAGGCGCCGTCCGCGCCCGTCACCGTCAACATGCCGACGCTCACCTCGTAGGGGTGCGCCTTGGCGTACTCGTACAGCTCGGAGAAGTTATGATAGCCCTTCGCCTCCATGGCCTTCTTCGAGCCGGCGATGATGTTGATGGAGTGGACCAGCTTCACGATGGGGATGAACTCGTCTTTGAAGTTCATGGACGTGGCACCCTGCAGGTCCTGCATGATCAGGCTCTGCGTGCCCAGCATGAAGGTGTAGCCATCGGCCGGCTGCTTGTAGGTGTACTCCACGCCGTTGACCCCGCTTCCGCCCTCGACGTTGACGACCTCCACCTGAACGCCCAGGATGTCCTTCAGCAGGGCGGCCATGGGCCGGAGCGTGCTGTCCGCGCCCCCGCCGACGCCCCAGGGGCAGACCAGGTCCACCTTGCGCTCGAACTTCCACTCCGCCGACGCCCCCGCCGCACCGACCGACACCAGCGCCAGCGCCAACAGCGCACACAGGAACTTTCTCACAACAAATTCCCTCCCTCTCCAAAACGACACAAGCTCCAGAAAATTGAAACGTGAAAGGATGGCCGCACCTCGCCGCCCGCGCGGCGCAGGTCGTCTTATATTATAATATGAGATGTCCGTTTTGACGAAGCCGCCCTCGTCTTTGAATCCGGTCTTTGAATTTTGAATTTAAGGATGCAGCGGCGGGCGAAACAGCAAAGGAGCAGGTCACATGAGCGAGCACTGCGATCACAACTGCGATCACTGCGCCGCGGGCTGCGCGGCGCCGGCGGCGGCGGCAAGGGCGGCAGCCAAACAGGAGAACAGGGTGGCGCGCGTGGTGGGCGTTGTCAGCGGCAAGGGCGGCGTCGGCAAATCCCTGGTGACCGCCCTCCTGGCCTCCGGGGGCAGGAGGCGGGGGATGCGGACGGGGATTTTGGACGCGGACATCACCGGCCCCTCCATCCCCAAGATGTTCGGCCTCCACGAGAAGGTCTTCTCCGATGGCAAGGCCATCCTCCCCGCCGTCACGCGGGACGGCACGGAGGTCATCTCCATGAATCTCTGCCTGCCACGGGAGGAGGACCCCGTCGTGTGGCGGGGGCCCGTCATCGCGGGGACGGTCACCCAGTTCTGGGAGGACGTGGACTGGGGGGAGCTGGACTGCCTGTTCGTGGACATGCCGCCCGGAACGGGCGACGTCCCCCTGACGGTCTTTCAGTCCCTCCCCGTGAGCGGCATCGTCGTCGTGACCTCGCCTCAGGAGCTCGTGGGGCTCATCGTGAAGAAGGCGTTTCACATGGCCCGCCTCATGAAGATCCCCGTCCTGGGCATCGTGGAGAACATGGCGTACTTCGAGTGCCCCGACTGCGGAAAGCGGCACCACATCTTCGGCCGCGGCCACGCGGGGGAGGAGGCCAGGGCCCTCGGCGTTGGTGCCGTGGCCCACATCCCCATGGACCCGCACTTTGCGGAGCTCTGCGACCGAGGGCGGGTCGAGGACCTGGAGGGTCCATGGCTCGACGATATCCTGGACGCGATCCAGCGGTCGGGCAAGGGGGCGCACGCCTAAAAGCCGGAGGAGAAGCGCCCTGCGCGTTACGCGCAGGGCGCTCCCTAGAAGACCTCGCGCACCAGGGAACCGTCGTCGATGGCCGCCCCCAGGGACGGAGCGTCGAAGGTGCGGAGCAGGCGCCCCTCGGCCAGCACGACGGCGAAGTCCGCCAGGCGGCGCGCCTGGGTCAGGCTGTGGGACACCAGGACGATGGAGACGCGGTCCCTCATGGACAGGAGCATGTCCTCGATCCGCGCCGCCGCGGCCCGATCCAGGGAGGAGGTCGGCTCGTCCAGCAGCAGGAGCTCCGGCCCCAGGGTCAGCGCCCGCGCCAGACAGAGGCGCTGCTGCTGCCCACCGGAGAGGGAGGCTGCGGGGGCGTCCAGCCGGTCCCGCACCTCGTCCCAGAGGCCCGTCTGCTCCAGGGCCCCCTGGAGCTTCTCTCGAACCTCCTGCCTCGAGGGTCGCGCGGAGGACGCCAGCTCAAGAGGCAGGGTCAGGTTGCGCCGGATGCTCATCGGCAAGGGGTTGGGGGACTGAAAGACCATGCCCACCCGCCGCCTCAACTCGTGCGGGGAGGGCGCGCCGTCCCCCCGCGTGGGGCGCATCGCCCCGCCCAGCAGGACGCGAACCTCTCCCTCCTCCTCATACCCTTCGAAACACTCGTTCAGCCGATTGATGGAGCGCAGCAGCGTGGACTTCCCGGACCCGGACCGTCCCAGGATGACGCTGATCCTTCGCGCCGGGAAGCGGACGTCCAGGCCCTTCAGCACCGGCCGCCCGAAGAAGGACACGGCGAGGCCGCGGAGTTCCGCGCAGGACGAGAGGTCGTTCACGCTCCGATCCCTCCCCTCCCGGCCGCACCCCGCCAGCGCTGCGTCAGCCGTCCCTGCAGCGCACGCGCGCCCAGGATCAGCGCCGCAGAGAGCAGGAGCAGGACGGAGGCCGTGCCAAACCCCTGAGACAGCTCCTCCGGCCCCGAATACTGCGCCGCGGTGTAGTAGACCTTAAAGGGGAGCGCCTCGAACTTGGAGGTCAGCCCTGCGGGCAGCCCCGCGTTAGCCACGGCCCCCGTCAGCATGATGACGGCCGTGTCCTCCATGGCGCGCCCCATCGCCAGGATGACTCCGCCCAGGATCCCAGGAGCGGCCGCAGGCAGCAGCAGACGAAGGACGGCCTGTCCCCGTGTCATGCCCAGGGCGCTGGCCGTGAGCGTCAGCCCCTGGGGCAGCGCCTCCAGGGCGGCCCGGACCGACGTCACCAGCACGGGCAGGACCAAAACGGCGAGGCAGAAGGCCGCCAGCAGCAGGCAGGTGGTCCCCTGCGGCAGGAACGTCCGGCGCAGCAGGATGATCAGTTGAAGGCCGAAGAGCCCCATCACGATGGAGGGGACCCCCGCCAGCACGTCCACGCACCCGCCGATCCAGTCCCTCTCCCTGCGCCCCGCGAAGCAGGCCAGGTAGACGCCGCAGGCCAGGCCCGGCGCCAACGCCAGGGACATCGTGACGGCCAGCAGGAACAGCGTCCCCGCAGCCGCGGGCCAGATGCCGCCCCACACGGGCCGGACCGCGAGGATCGCATCGAGGGGGGGCGTGCTGCCGAAGAACAGCCTCAGGTTCACCGCAGGGAGCCCCCGCACCAGCAGGAAGAGGACCAGCCCCGACAGGGAGAGGAGCGTCCCCAGCATCGCGGTCCACCCCAGGGCCAGCAGGAGCTTCTCCCGAAGAAAGCGCGCCCTCATGGCCTGACGTCCCCCGACGCCTCCCGGGACAGGCGCCGGGCCGCCAGGCTGAACGCGGCGCAGGCCAGGAGGAGCAGCGCCCCCGCCAGGAGCAGCGACAGGTGCTCGCCGCCGCCGATGTCGCTCGACAGGACCAGGGCGATGTGGGCCGTGAGCGTTCGCATGGAGCTCAGGGGCGAGAGGGCGAACTGGATGGCGTTGCCGGCCAGCATCGTGGGGATCAGCGCGTCCCCCAGCGCACGGCCCAGGCCCAGCACGGCGGCGGACAGCATGGAGCGCTTCGCCAGGGGCAGGGCGACGCGGCTCAGGCACTCCAGGGGCGTCATGCCCAGGGCGGCCGCGGTCAGCGACGTCTGCGCCACCAAGCTCCGGACCGCGCCGTCCATGACGAAGGTCATGGTGGGCAGGCCCTGGAGCGTCAGGATGAGGCACGCCGCCAGCCAGCAGAAGCCCGTCCCTCCCAGAGCCCCACGGATAAGCGGCACGAGGAGGAAGACGGCGGCGAAGCCGTAGACCACGGTGGGCACCGCCGTCATCAGCCTCAAACACCCCATCAGGAGGGCCGCGAGGGGACGCGGCGCTATGCCGTTCAGCATACAGCAGCAGCCCAGCGACAGGAGCCAGCCCAGGAGGAGCGAGGAGAGCGCCAGCAGGACCGAGGCGTGGACCATGGGCAGGATGCCGAAGCGGCCTCCTGCCGGGTTCCAGAGGCGCCCCAGGAGGGCCAGGCCCCGCCCCTCCAGCAGGGCGGCGAGGCCCGAGATCAGGATGAAGGCGATGACGGTCCCCAGGAGGCCCGACACGGAGAGCGCCAGGGCGCGCAGGAGGACGGGGACCTCCCGGTCCCCGTCCCGAACGGCTCCACAGCGCACGGCGCTACTTCCCCGACCTGGGGATGGGGATGTAGCCGCTCTTCTCGATGATCTTCGCCCCCGCGTCGCTGTAGATATAGTCGATGAAGGCCGCCGTGAGGCCCGAAGGCTCTCCCCTGGTGTTCATGAAGAGCTGGCGCACGACGGGGTACTCACCGGACGCCGCGTTCTCCTGGGAGGGGACGTGCCCGTCGATGGCAACCCCGGCGATGGTCTGATCCAGGTGTCCGATGCCCACGTAGCCGATGGCCCGCGGGTCCTGGGCGATGGCGGTCTTCATCGCGCCGTTGGAGCTCACGACGTTGACCGTGGGGGCCAGCTCCGCCTTGCCCAGCAGCTTATCGGTGAAGGTCTCCCTCGTGCCGCTGCCGTCCTCGCGTCCGTAGACGTCGATGGCTCCAGGCTCTCCGCCCAGGTCCTTCCAGTCCTTGATCTCGCCGGTGTAAATCTTTGCCACCTGCTCCCCCGTCAAGCTCTTGACCGGATTGTCCGGGTGAACCGCCAGAGCCACCCCGTCGATGGCGAAGGGGTGGCTCTTGAGCCCGTACTGCTCGACCTCCTTCTCCTTGAGGGGGCGGCCCGTGTTGCCGATGCCGGCCAGGCCCTCGCCAACCTGTTTGACCCCGACGCCGCTGCCGCCGCCAGCAACGGTGATGCGGATCTTCGGGTTGAAAGTCATGATGTCCTGGGCCGCCTGAGTCATCACGGGGATGTGGGCCGTCCCTCCGGCGATGTCCAGCGTGCCCTCGAGGTCCTTGAAGGCGTCGAGGGGCTCGGCCTCCGCCACGGCGGCGGCCAGGAGCAGAGCGCACAGGGCAAAAACTCTTCCAAACGTCTTGAGCATGGTTTTCGTTCCTTTCCGTATCTTCGTCATTTCTCTTGTGACCTTTCGCAACGTTTCTCTCGCTTTGGCCTCGTCGAAACGGCGAGCCGCCTTCCTATTCGGGCAAGCCGCAGCGCACCGCGCGTCCCCGTGGGAGGACGCGCCGGAGGCTTATTCCACTTTCCCATCATCCATCCGTCGACGAGCAGCCAGCCGCAACGAGGGCGTGCACAGCCAGACGTCGGGCAGGGCGGGCAAAAACGACGAAGGATCGATGGATTGGGAACTTGGAACTGCGGGCAGGGTGATCAGGGGGGATTAAAGGACAGGGGAGCCCGACGAAATGCAGCCCGTGCATCCTCCGTCGACGCGTCAGCTGAAACCGCCCATTGAGCTCCCCTCCTCCGGCTTGAAATGCAGCCTCATTATAGCAGAAGGAGCCTGCGGCACGCGGCGCGCCTCTGGGGGAACATCGATCCGCCTCCCGTCGAGTATAATGTCGGTGAAGGCAGCACAAGCCGAAAGGGACGATAGCATGCCCGGACTGAGGGGAATCGACAACATCAAGAAGGCGATGGAGCGGCGGGAGAGGGAGCGCGACGAGAGCCTGAAGCTCGCCCTCGAGGCCGAGAGGGATGAGGCAGTGGGGACGCCTCAGGTTGCGGAAGAGGGGGCGCGAGACGACATCGAGCGCCGCATCGCCGAGCGGCTGGCCGACCAGAGGAGGGCCGCCGAGGAGCGCGCGGCGGCGTGGAGGGCCGGGGCGACGGCTGGAGCGTTCTCCGCGAGCCGCTTCATCGCGGCCGCTGCGCCCCGCAAGCCGGCGGAACCCGCCGCCCCGAACCCTGCCCCTGAGGGGCAGCCCCCCTTTCAGGGGGGCTAAAACAACCGGGGGCCTAAAACGCGCCTCTTCTTTTCGCCTCCCCTGGAAGGGGAGGTGGTCCGAAGGACCGGAGGGATTTGCTTTTCACGCTCAAAAACAACCCCTCAGTTCCCCCCTTCGGGGCTCACCAGTTCCCCTTCCAGGAGAGCCTAATAAACTGGGGGCTAAAACGCGCCTCTTC
>NC_021038.1:1902160-1903592 GCF_000210715.1 Fretibacterium fastidiosum | reverse complement strand
ACCGCTCACGGGCCGTCAGTCCCAGCCCCTGCGGGACCGCCCCCCCTTCAGGGGGGCTAAAACAACTGGGGGCCAACGATCAAACGATCAGTTGTCCATCTCTCTTCGCAGCGCCTCCACCTCGCCGAGGGACAGCCCGGTGAAGTCGGCCACCTGATCCAGCGGGACACCCCGCATCAGCATCCGCCGAGCCGTGGAGGCGATACCTCTGGCCTCGCCCAAGGCAACGCCTCTGGCCTCACCCAATGCAACGCCTCTGGCCTCACCCAATGCAACGCCTCTGGCCTCAACCTTGTCCAAAACGCTCAACATCGTGACGTCCTCCCCCTTCCTGAACTCGTTCTGCGTATCCTCAAACCGATGGTCCTGCGTCAGCGCGGATAGGAGCTTCAGCACCGCATCCACGTGCTCGATCGTCTGACGCGGGGGCACGTAGTCCCCGTCCCGCCCCATCTGCACAAAGTAGTCTGCTACGATCCTGAAGTCGCTCCGAAACTGCCCCACCTGCTCCGCCGTCAGGCGCGGAACCTCAAAGACGTTGACCCGGTAGTCGTTCACGAACGGCCTCAGCCCCTCAGCCACCGAGACCCTCTCGAACAGCGTCCGCGGCCCTGTCCAGGGCGCTTCTCCAAAGTAGAGGACCAGCGTCACCACCGGGTACAGCCCTCTGCCTGCAGACAACTGGCCCCGGTAGTCCGCCCCCTCGTACCCCAGCACCCGAAGCACCATGTCTCGGTCCACCTTGGTCTGGTTCTCGAACCCGATCAGGGAGATCACAGCGCCCTTGGAAACCCACAGCTTGGAAACGTCCCGTTCCTGTTCGTGGAGCTTCCCGTCCGCCTTGTAGAGCGTGCGGGACCGCGCATCCTGAAGGTCCTCCGGCCTCACCCGCCGCTCCCCATTGAAGAGCAGCACGTTCACGATGTCCGCAAAGACGTCGTTGTACCCCTCCAGGTGCTTCTCCGTCATGTCCCGCTCCGCCATCCACATTCCCCTTCCTTCAACGTATCCAACTCCCCGGCCTCATTATAGCAAAAGGGCCGCCACGTCAAAACCACAGGCTGTGGAGCGCTTCCTTCAGTAAACGTAAAAAAGCGGAAGGGCCGGAGCCCTTCCGCTTTCGTTCGTCTTCTGCCTGTGTCTGCCGGCGCCTAACCGATGGAGCTGTTAAACGACCGGACTAGTTCTTCCTGCGAAGGAGGAACGCCGCACCAGCCACCAGTGCCAGAGCGCCGAAGCCCGCGTCGCAGCCGCCGCCGGAGCTCTTCTTCTCAGGCTCAGGCGTCGCTCCGGCCTTCTTGACCATGACGGACTTCTTCTGGGAGAGCTCCTTAGTGGGATCGCTCGCCAGCTTGCCCTTGATCTCAAGGGTCATCGTACCTTCAGCCGCGGGGGCGTTGACCTCAAGCTTGTTGCCCTTGACCTGAGCGGT
>NC_021038.1:1898712-1902010 GCF_000210715.1 Fretibacterium fastidiosum | reverse complement strand
CACGTCCTTGCCATCCAGCATCCAAACGATATCCTTGACATCGCCAGCCGCCAGCTTCTTGTCGTTGAGGTACCAGTCGCCGAGCGTGAAGGTCACGGTCTTGCCGGGCTCCACCGTGGCGGGGGCGTTGATCTCCGGGCCATCCGGCTTCTTATCAGGCGTCGGAGCCGGCGTGCCAGGGTTCACCGGGTCGGTGACGTTCTCGCCAACCTCAACGAGGATCGTGTAGCTGTTCTGGTCCACGTGAGCCACGGCGTTCTTCACGATGTCGGACGTCGTGGTCCAGGTGATGCGGACCTTCGCGTAGTCCTCGTAGGTGAGGCCGGGCGTGTACTCGCGCAGGTAGTGCAGGTTATTCCAATTCCTCGCGTCGGTCGAGAAGACCAGCTTGACCCAGCCCTGCTTGATCGTGCCGCCGGTCAACTGAGAGGGATCCAGCTGGATATTCAAGCGGCGATCCTTGTTCTGAGCGCCAGCACCAAGCGCGGAGTAGTCGATGTGGTGCGCATGGAAGACCGCGGGCTTGCCCATCGCGTCGGCACGGGACGCAGCGATATCGCTGTCGCGCAGCACCAGGCGGATGCGGCTGTCGTCGGTAACCTTCAGGTCCATATAGGGGCTGAAGTCATTGACGTCCTTGGCCAGGGAGAGGACTGCCGTCGGGTAGACGTAGACGTTCATGAAGGGGTTCACGTTCGTCGCAACCTGCGTCGCGGTCGGCGTCGGGAAGTTGTTCAGCTGCCACACGCCGCGCTCCACGTCCACGCGGGTCGGGTTGCGCAACACGCCCTCGACGCGGTACACGGCGTCCGCCGAGTTCGCATCGCCAAACACCACCGTCGCCGTGTCGGTCCAGCTGCCGGGAAGAGGCGTCGTCAGAGGCGTCGTCGCCGGGAAGGGATCGCCTCCAGCGTTGTTGAGGTACCCCTCAGCCAGGGTCACGCCCACAGGGTTGATGCGGAAGGTGTTCGCCGCCCCCGTGCCCATGTTGTTGAGGGTGATGTCCTTAAAGGACAGGGTCTCCCCCTGCTCCACAGCCACAGCGCCACCCACCTGACCCAGGGTCACGTTCTCCAGCTTGAAGGTCTTGTTCGCTGCAAAGGTGCCCAAGTTAGCCGTCGTAAATCCGCGATCGGGAAGGCCGTTGCCGCCCGTTGCGCCGATCGTCACCTGGCCGCCGCCGATGGACTTGGCACCCATGATCTCTAACACGCCGTTAGCCACCAGGGTGGTACCCGCATCAAAGATCTTGTTCTCGGCGTTGTTGATGAAGAAGATAGCCTGACCGTTGTTTGCGATCCCCGGGTTTGTAGGATCGTTGGTCGGGCGGGCCGCAGCGAGGACGGAATCCAGAACCAGGTCAAACTTGCCCTCGAGCAGGCCGTCCGCCTTGGAATCCTTCTGGTCCAGCGTCACCGCGATCTGCGGGTTGTAGTTGGTGCTCGCCAGCGTGTACTCGTCCACGTGGAAGGTGGCGTCCTTGGCGACGTTGAAGTCGCTGAAGAACTGGCTGCGGTTCACCATGACCTTGGCGTCGTTCTGGATGAACAGCGGGTTGTAAAGAGCGGCAACAGCCTGACCAAGATAGGACGCGGGGTCGTAGGGATTGGCCATCGCAGAAGCCGAGCCCTGGAACGCCGTCCACACCTTGCCCAGAGAGCCGCGGAAGTGGTCGTTGCGGACAGAGGCATTTCCGCCATCGACCTGGAGCACGCCGCCCTCGACGACCGTTCCACCCTGGTGGTGCGCTCCGTCAACCGCCCTGTAACCCGTGATTCCCGCCCACACACCCGGCAGGGCAACTAAGCCCTCCCCCGCCGCGGCAAGGCTGGCGGTGTCACCATTGATGAACAACGATCCCTTGCCCTGCTTGATCAGGCGGACGAACTCGGTCGCAGCAGCGTCCGTGGCCGTGATAAAGGTGTCGTTAGCAGCACCTGCGCCGGAATTCGGCATAGGAGCTCCACCATTATAGTTACGCTGATCGAGACCATGATGGAGCGAAAGCCCCTGCAGCTTCGAGGACACCGCATCGGCATTGACCTTGACGTAGCGCAGGTCAGTGGCAGCGCCGCCGTCGGCAGTATTGAGCATCAGGAAGAACGGCTGGAACGTAGGATTATTGTCGGGATCGTTCACACCCAGCTGCAGTTTGTCCACTTCTTCCACCTGGAACACGGGCGCCCGTGCCTCGGTGCGGCTGCCCACCACGCCGACCCAGCGCTGGCCCAAGGCGTTGTTGTTGGTCACGCCCAAGGTACCGCCCATCTGGACCGTACCGCCGTGGTAGATGGTCCGATTTGCCCCGGCAGGGTTATCGCCGTTCGACGCCTTGATGACGACCTTGCCCCTGTTGCCGTTGTTGACAAGGACCTGGACCTTCCGAGCAGCAACAGACTCCTGAAAAGTCTGATTGCCCGTAGCGCGAGGTGCGAGGGTCACCGTATTTCCCTCATCCGCGTTCAGCTGCAGGATCTGTAAAAAGTTAGGGCTACCCGCTCCGTTAGTCCCCACACTGCCCAGCTGAGTTCCGTTGCCGCTGATGGTGTTGTACGCATTGGCACCGGCAGCCGCCGTCGTGATGTTGTTCACATCGTTGCCCGACAGCACGTGATCCGGCAAAACTGCCCAGGCCACTCCGGCCGCCAGCGCCAGAGTCAGCGCCAGCAGACCAAACAGTTTCAGTTTCTTATTCAACCGAAATTCCTCCTCTCAAAATCCGAATCCCAGGGGCAGGTGCAACGCCCCGAGGATCCAAACCACAAAGCGCGCGTCCGTTTTTTTCAAACGGACAAATTTAAATCCTGATCTTGCCTGTTATCCTTCCCTAGTTGCGATAACATGCCGCGGCCCGAGGGCCGCACCGCCCACGCCGCCTTCCTTACAGGCGACGGAGCGTAAGCGCAGAGGGCCGTTTCCAGCCCGCAAAGCCAAAGAACGCCAGCGCCGACAAACACTCCTTTCTGGCAGAGACTTCGCCCCCACGGCGTTTGGTTCGTCGCACGGACGCGGCCGCCGGGGACGTTTTTGTGGTTCGGCAGAAGACAAAGCGACGCCGATCGAGAGGCCGCGCCTTTGGTATAGAATTATACACGCAACACCGCGGCAAATGCAAGACCTAAGGACCTTTTTTTGCAGAAAACCGCAAATCCGTTCCGGAAGCGTGCGGGGAACGTGGGCGGAGCGAAAAATAACCCCTCCGGTCCTTCGGACCACCTCCCCTTTCAGGGGAGGCAAGGCAAAGACAGGGCGCGCTTTTTAGGCTCCCCTGCAAGGGGAGGCAAAGCATGTTTTTCGG
>NC_021038.1:1894637-1897132 GCF_000210715.1 Fretibacterium fastidiosum | reverse complement strand
CCCCCAGCTTCGTGGCCATGCCGCCGCTCGACATGCTGCTGCCCCGCGTCGTGGAGTAGGCCTCGATCTCCGGCGTGATGACGCTGACCTCGCGGATGAGGCGCGCGTTCGGGTTACGCCGGGGGTCGGCGTCGTAGAGCCCCGCGATGTCCGACAGGATGATCAGGAGGTCCGCGTCCGCGTTGCAGGCCACCATGGCCGACAGGCGGTCGTTGTCGCCGAACTTGAGCTCCTCGACGGCCACGGTGTCGTTCTCGTTGACGATGGGGATGACGCCGTACTCCATCAGGGCGAAGAGCGCGTTGCGGGAGTTGTGGTAGCGCTCCGGGTTCGAGAAGCAGTCCCGCGTCAGGAGGAGCTGGGCGACGCTCTGGGAGTACTCGCTGAAGAACTTCTCGTACATCTGCATGAGGATCCCCTGCCCCACGGCGGCCATGGCCTGCTTCTGGGGCAGGCTTTCGGGCATCCGGCCCAGCTTCCCAACCCCCGCGCCCACGGCGCCCGACGTCGTGAGGATGACGCTGCGCCCGGAGTTGTGCAGGTCCGAGACCTCGCGCACGAGCCGCTCCATTTTTCCGATGTTGATGCGTCCGGTCGGGTACGTGATGGAGCTGGTCCCGACCTTGACGACGATGCGCTTTGAGCCGCGCAGGCTTCCCCGATCCACGTCCTCTGTCCCCTTTCGGGCCGGGGCCCCCGCGTTTTGCGTATGTCGGCCCCTGCTCCTTCATATGGGGCTTATTGTATAATGAAAATCAGTAAAGTAAAAAGGTCCTGAACGGCGAATTTTCTCGTTCGGAAGCTCTTTGCAGGATAGGGAGTGGTCTTACATGCACACGCTCGTTAGCGCTCAATCGTCGTTCTTCCTGATGGTGGACCTTCAGGAGCGGCTTCTGCCGGCCATCTCGAACGGAGAGGCCGTCGTCCGGAGCTCCGCAAAGCTCCTGACCGCGGCACGGGAGCTCTCGGTCCCCCTCGTGGTGACGGAGCAGTACCCCAGGGGCATCGGCCCCACGGTGCCGCAGCTCGCGGAGCTGATCCCCGCGGGGACCCCCAACCTGACGAAGACCTCCTTCTCCTGCTGCGGCGCGGCGGGGTTCGACGCCGTGGTGACCGCGCTGGGTCGAAACACGGCGGTGATCTTCGGCATCGAGACCCACATCTGCGTCCTCGCGACGGCCATGGACCTCGTGGGCCGGGGGGTGAAAGGTCGTCCTGGCCGCGGGACGCCTGCGGGAGCCGCGAGGGGACGAACCACGAGCTGGCGCTGGCCGCGGTCAGGAGCTTCGGCGCCCTCGTGGTGCCGGCGGAGACGGTGATCTATCAGATGATGGGCGAGGCCGGAACGCCGCACTTCAAGGCGCTCCTCCCCATCCTCAAGTGAGGCGCAGTGCGATGAGGACCCTGCGTCGCCTCCCCGCGCTCTGCCTGGCGGCCCTGACACTGGCGGCCATTCCGGCCCCGGCCAGCTACGAGGAGGGGCTTGCGTTTCAGGCCAGCGGGGACGTTCAGGAGGCCTACGCCCAGTGGATGCTCACGTCCGGGGACCCGCGCAGCATGGCCGCCGTCGCGGGGCTCTTCGAGCGCGGCGACGGCGTCAGCCGGGACCTGGACCAGGCCGCGGAGTGGTACCGACGCGCGGCGGAGAAGGGCAACTGCCGCGCCATGGCGCAGCTGGCGAACTTCTCCCTGTACGGGTTGGGCGGCGAGACCCGGAGCCCCATGGAGTGGCGCACGGAGCTGGAGAAGGTGCGGGGAAAGGACCCCTACGCGGACTACATGCTGGCCTACTTCTACGCCAACGGACACGGCGGCGGCCGCCGCCTGGAGGACGCCCTGGCGCTCCTGGAGCCCCTGGCGGGCTCCAACTACGCGCCTTTCGTGACGCTCTACCACCAGGTGGCCCGCCGCATCGAGGACCAGAAGGACGGCGTGCTGGACGCGGAGTTCCTGACGGGGGAGATCGCGAAGGGCGAAGTCTCCTTCGACCTCCACTGGCGGGACAAGCGCCTCGTCGTCAGCGGCTACGTCAACTCCATCAAGCGCCTGCGGGACTACGGCTACGTGCTGAAGCTCACCGGCCCAAACCTCTCCGTGGTGCCCAGGGACAACCTCCTGGCGGTGTTCTACGCGCCCCTGGTGACGGACCCGCTGACCCGCCTCCGGGGGGGAGACTATGTGAAGATCGACGGGGTCTACGTGGGCCGACACCCCTTTGAGCTGGAGCCCAGTGCCCTGACGCTCTTTGGCTGCAACCTGCTTCAGGTGACCTCCAACGATGCCGATGTCCCGCGCTGAGATGCCCCTCGCGGGAGAGGGCGCCCCGGAACCCCGGCGTCCCGTCCCGGACGAGGCACGCCCCGGCCGCCGGAGGAACCTCCTGATCTTCCTGACGATCCTGGCTTACCTGTACTTTCGCGGCATCGGGGACCACGGGCTGCTGGACCCCCTGGAGGGCGTGAACGCCTCCGTGGGGCTCACCATGGCCACCCACG
>NC_021038.1:1891958-1893990 GCF_000210715.1 Fretibacterium fastidiosum | reverse complement strand
GGCTCTACGCGCTGGCCCTGAAGGCCTTTGGATGGGAGGAGTTCGCCGTGCGCTTCTGGCCCGCCGCGGCGGGACTGGGCATGGCGCTGGCCGCCGCCCTGGCGTCGCGGGGCCGGGGGGCGTGGATCGCCGCCGCGGTCTCCGCCAGCATGGTCATGGGCTTCACCGTGTCCCACCTGGCCTCCTCCCACGCGCTCTACGCCTGCTGCACCGCCATGTCCATGGCCGCCTTCGTCCGCCTTCAGCGCGGAGAGGGGCGCCGCTGGGCGCTTTTGGCCCACGCGGGCGCCCTGGCCGCTCTCGTCGTGCAGGGGCCGGAGGGCCTTCTCCTGCCCTGGGTGGTCCCGATCCTCCACTCGATGCTGACGAGCCGCTTCGGCCCCCTGGCCCTGTGCTGGAGGCACTGGCCCGCCGCCCTGATCTCGCTGGCGGGCGTTTCGGGCTACGTCGCCCTGCTGGCGGCGCAAAACCCCATGATCCTGACCCTGATGCTCTACGAGGCACCTCCCCTGCTCCGGCCGGGGGGGATGCTGAGCCTGCTCTTCATCCTGGTGAGCGTGGTCCCCTGGCCGGGCCTCGTGGTCCGCGCCGTGACGGGCGCCGTGCCCCGCAGCCTGGAGTCCCTGCAGGGGGAGGAGCCCACCCCCCGTTTCTTCCTGGTGCTCTGGGCCTTTGTCTTCGCCTTCTTCGCCGTCATGATGGGGGACTACCTGTCGATGGCCGCCGCCGTGCCCCCCCTCGCCGCGCTGGTGGGGGACTCGCTCGACGAGTGGATCGCGGAGGGGCGCATGGGGGAGGTGCAGCGCGCTGTGGCCCTGAACATCGTCATCATCGTGCCCCTGGCGGTGCTGGGCCTGCCGCTGGCCCTCCGCGCCATACCTGGCCTGGACAGCGCCATGCTCTCGCTGGTGCCGTGGCTCTCCTTCGTCGCGCTTGCGTCGCCGCCGGCTGGTACTACGCCAGGACGCGGCAGCTCCTGAAGTTCGCCCGCAACGTCAGCGCCGCCGCCCTGCTGTGCCTCATGCCCCTGACGGGGGTCTTCGACCTGCTGGCGGAGGACGGCGCGATCCGGGACGTGGGGCTGGCCCTGCGGGGCTCCGTGCAGCGCGGGGACGTCATCGTGCAGTACGCGGTGAATCGTCCCTCCATGTACTTCTACACCCTGCGGAACTACGCCATGGTGAACGCTCCACCCGTGCCGGGCCTGACGCGGCAGCGGGGAGCAAGCCTGTCCGACACGGCGCTGCACCTCCCGTGGGAGGATTATGGCCGCGCGTTCCTGATGATCCCCCGGAACCAGCAACTCTCGGCGCCGCTTCCCGGGGAGGTCAACGCCCTGATGGAGGACGACGGCATGGTCGTCCTGAGCAACCGCTCCGCCCCTCTCGGGGCGGGATCGCTCAGCGCCCGCTGAGCGCCGTCCGTTGAAGAAGGGGGAAGGGTCGTGCTCTTTGACGAGAAAAAGCGGACGTCGCTCCTGAAAAAGTACGAGGCGGAGAGCGAGGACCGACGGAGGCTGTGCCGCCTCCTGGCCGTGATCTCCCTGTTCGTCACCGCGCGGGAGATCGTGGACACGATGAACAGGGTGGACTTCAACCCGGCCGAAAGAACCCGCCGCTGGAAGGTGAAGGACATCGTCCCCGTTCTGGACGCGCTGAATCGATCGGGGCTGGTGCGGTTCAAGGCGGCCTGGGGCAGGGCGCGCTATGCGCTGGACCACCTGCTGATCGGCCCCCTCTGGCGCGAGGCGACGCTGAACGGGGAGTGGGAAACCCTTGACCGGGCCGTTGAGGAGGTCCTGAAGCTGCAGACCACAGCCCTCCATCCGGGGACGTTCGACGACGAGGCGGAGTGCGTCAGGGCCCTGCGGTGGAGCTCAATGCCGGGGAACGACGAGACCCTGGTCAAGGTCTGGTCCAAAATGCTGGACTCGGAAAGCCGGCCGGGGTCCCTGAACCCGGACTACGCCGTCATCGAGGCCTTTGCCAATCCCGTGGACGAGCGGGCTCTCGATGCCCTCCCCCCGTCCGTC
>NC_021038.1:1878247-1890811 GCF_000210715.1 Fretibacterium fastidiosum | reverse complement strand
GCACTGGCCGCCTTCCTCAGGGCCTGCCCCGCCCTGTCCCAGGGAGAGGAGACGCGGGAGGCCCACTGGCTCCTCATGGACCCCGCCCTGGCGCTGGAGTTCCTGAGCCAGGTGGACGAGTTGGGCGACGCCGTCACGACGGAGTGGCCGCACGGGCAGAGTATGAAGCTCGTGGGACGCTCCGTGGAGGGCGGCAGCTTCAAGGCCTCCCTCCGGCGCTCTCAGGACTGGTTCGCCCTGTCGGGCGAGGTCCAGGTTGACGAGGGGATGGTCTTGAAGATGGGGAGGCTCATCGAGGGGCTTCAGGAGGGCTACGGCCGCTTCGTGAACCTGGGGAACGGGGAGTTCCTGCCCCTGGCGGAGGACTTTAAGCGTCGGCTGGAGGCCCTGGTGAAGCTGGGCGACATGCGGGGCGAGGAGGTGCGGCTTCCGCCCCTGGCGGCGGGGCTTGCCGAGGAGCTCCTGGATGGGGCCGGTCAGGTGGACGCGGACCCGGAGTGGCGGGCCGACTGTCGGCGCGTCGAGGAGGCGCAGAAACTCGTGCCCAAGGTGCCCGCCACGCTGCGGGGCGAGCTTCGGGACTATCAGCAGGAGGGCTTTCGCTGGCTTATGCGCCTGGCCCACTGGGGCGCCGGGGCCTGTCTGGCGGACGACATGGGCCTGGGCAAGACGATCCAGACGCTGGCCATGCTGGTGGCGCGCGGTCCGGAGGGCCCCTCCCTCGTGGTGGCCCCGACCTCCGTCTGCCCCAACTGGGCGGACGAGGCCCGGCGCTTCGCGCCGACCCTGAACGTGAAGGAGCTGAAGCAGGCCGGCCGCGACGAGGTCCTGGCGGGCCTGGTCCCCATGGACCTCCTGGTCCTGAGCTACGGCCTCCTTCAGAGCGAGCGGGCCCGCCTGTCGAAGGTCCCGTGGAACGTCGTCGTGCTGGACGAGGCTCAGGCCATCAAGAACACGGGGGCCAAGCGCTCCCTGGCCGCGATGAAGCTCAACGGCCGATTCCGCGTGGCCACGACGGGGACGCCCATCGAGAACCAGCTGAGCGAGCTGTGGAACATCTTTCGCTTCCTGAACCCGGGCTACCTTGGGTCGGCGGAGAGCTTCAGCCGCCGCTTCGCCGTGCCCATCGAGCGGGACGGGGACCGGGTGGCCCGGCAGCAGCTCCGGCGCATGATCCGCCCCTTCATCCTGCGGCGCACCAAGGACGAGGTCCTGAGCGAGCTGCCAGAGAAGACGGAGATCACCCTGACGGTGGACCTGAACGAGAAGGAATGGAGCTTCTACGAGGCGCTGAGGCGGAAGACGCTCGAGGATTTCGCGGCGGGGCCGGGGCCTGCGGAGAAGATTCACGTCTTTGCGGCGCTGATGAAGCTCAGGCGCGCCTGCTGCAACGTGGTCCTGGCGGGCAGCCCTGCGGAGATGCCCTCGGCGAAGTTGGAGGCCTTCGCGGACCTGCTGGGCGAGGTGCGCGGCGGCGGGCACAAGGCTCTGGTCTTCAGCCAGTTCGTCGATCACCTGGCCATCCTGAAGGACTGGCTGACGGAGCGGGGAATCCCCTTCCAGTACCTCGACGGCTCGACGCCCCCGGAGGAACGGAGGCGGCGCGTGGCGGCCTTCCAGGCGGGAGAGGGCGACTGCTTCCTCATCAGCCTGAGGGCCGGCGGGACGGGC
Source organism: Fretibacterium fastidiosum (assembly GCF_000210715.1). Lineage (GTDB taxonomy): Bacteria > Synergistota > Synergistia > Synergistales > Aminobacteriaceae > Fretibacterium > Fretibacterium fastidiosum. Next base: position 1,889,140 of record NC_021038.1, on the reverse strand, counting down.
CTGAACCTGACGGCGGCGGACTGCGTCATCCACATGGACCCCTGGTGGAACCCCGCCGTGGAGGAACAGGCCTCCGACCGCGCCCACCGCATCGGACAGACCCGACCCGTGACGGTGTACCGCATCGTGGCCCGCGGCACCATAGAAGAAAAGATCGTGGCGCTGCACGCCTGGAAGCGCGACCTGGCCGACGGGCTCCTGGAGGACAGCGGCCGCGCCGTGAAGCTCTCCGCGGAGGAGCTGCTGAACCTCATCCGTGACCCGGCCTGAGGACGCCCAACCAGCTGCCGGAGCGCTACCCCTCCCCCACTTCGGGGAGGCAAAAATTTGTTTCAAGGGTGGTTTTTCATCATGATGAAGCTGACGGTTCTTGTGGACAACTGGGTCACGACGCCCAAGATTGGGCTCCTGGGGGAGTGGGGGTATTCGGCCCTCCTGGAGACGCCATCGGGCAGCCTCCTGATCGACGCGGGGGAGACGGGGCACACGCTCTTGAACAACATGCGGGTCCTGGGACTCTCGCCGGAGTCGGTGAACTGCGTGGCGCTGAGCCACGGCCACAACGACCACGCGGGAGGCCTCCCCGCCCTTCTGGAGGCCGCACCCCAGGTTCGGGACCGCGTCTTTGCCTCGCCCCTGGCCGTGAGGGAGCGCTTCGAGGGACAGGACCTGAGCCCCGCCGGCGGGGCTGTGCTGCGGGGGGGTGCCGCTGCGGCCGGTTCAGGGGGCCGTTGAGCTGCTGCCGGACGTCTTCGCCTTCGACGTCCCCCCTGAGGGCCGCGACCCGCGCTACGCCTCCCGCGGCCTCATGTACGAGCGCGGAGAGGACGGGACGGTCCGACCGGACACCTTCGCCGACGACCTGTCCTTCCTCGTCAGCGGATCCGGAGGGTGGGCGCTGCTTTTGGGGTGCGCCCACGCGGCGCTGCCCAACATCGTCGCGCGCGTCCGGGACCTCTTCGGCGTGGAGCAGTTCGATCTGGTGGCCGGCGGCGCGCACATGATGAGCCTCGCGCCGGACGAGGTGGAGGATTGGGTGGCGCTCATGGCGTCGTGGCGCGTGAGGCGATGGCGCCTGAACCACTGCACGGGCTTCCGGGCCGCCGCGCGCCTGGCGCGGGCGCACCCGGACGTGGACTGGGCCGGAGTCGGCGCGGAGCTGGAGCTCTAACCCGTCCGGGGCGGACGCCGGCGGGGGTTGACGTTCAGCGAGAGGTGCAGAAAAAAGCGGGGCCGCGCGGCCCCGCTTTTGTTCCGATTGTGAGATTGTGAAGGCGGGTTCAGCGCACCGGCTCCAACAGGCCGTAGTCGCTGCTCCGGCGCTTGTAGACGACGTTGACGTCGCCGGTCTCCGCGTTCTGGAACATGAAGAACGCGTGTCCGACGAGCTCCATCTGCATGGCGGCTTCCTCAGGGCTCATGGGCTGGACGGGGACCTTCTTCACCTTCTCGATCACCGGCACGTCGCTGGCCACAGGCTCCTGCCCCTCCTCCAGGTTGAAGGAGAAGTCGGCGCCGCCCTTGAACTGCCCCTTGTCCTTGAGGTAGGAGTTGTAGCGCTTGATGCGGCGCTCCAGGTTCTTCAGCGACAGGTCGAAGGCCCTGCGCGGCTCCGTGGCGTTCTCCTCGGCGCGGAGGATCACCCCGTTGGCGTTCGCAGTGGTCTCAATGTTGAAGTTGCCCTTGTGGTGGCTGACGACGATCTGGCAGTTCTGGATCTTGCCGAAGAACTTCTCCAGCTTGGACATCTTGGAGTCCATGTAGTCCCGAAGCTTGCTGTCGATCTCCGTTCCACGCTGTACAAAACGTACTTCCATCGAACTTCGCCTCCGTTTCGCAGAAAACCGGTAAGGTTGAGAGCGGTTCGCTGACCGCGTGGGGGGCGTCCGCCTCCCGCTTCGTTACATTGTAGCATAAAAGCGGGGCAAAAGCGCCGTCACGCGTCGGAGCAGGCTTGAACTGCGCTCGGGGGGCCGTCAGCGCCGGGGGGCGGCTGCCCCCTGGGGGCTTGCCGCTTTCCCCGCCAGCAGGTCCCAGACGATCAGCTCAAAGCCCGGCCAGCCCTGGGCGGCGGAGGTCTTCTCCGCGAAGGAGAGCCGCACGGCCCGCAGCATGAAGTCCTTGACGGCCTTCGCCCCGAAGAGGCGCAGGGCCCCCCCGCGCCATGCGCATCGCGTACTCCCGGTTCGCGCCGGCGGCGGCCGCGGCCTGGGCCTCGTTCCCCGGAAAGGAGGCGATGTAGAGCGCCGGGCGCAGGCGGTTGCAGAGCGCCGTGAGGACGGGCAGCAGAGGGTCCCGCGACAGGCGGCTCAGCGCGCGGGCCACGTCCTGGGCGTTGCCCGCGCACACACCGTCCAGGAACGTCAGGAGCGCGCGCCCTCCCTCGTCGAAGGAGAGGGCGCGGACGTCCGCCAGCGCGATCTCCCGCCCGTCGGCGTAGAGCGCCAGCTTGGCGAGCTCGCTCCGCAGCTCCTCCGTGGACTCGATGGACTCCCCCAGGAGGAGAGCCGCGTCCGGCGCCAGGCGCCAGCCCTTTTCCTGGGCCAGCTTCAGGAGCCAGTCCTTCCGCTTCCAGGGGGGGACGGAGGCCTCGGCCTTCAGAAACCGGACCTTCTTGAGGGCCAGCACCTCTTTGGAAAAGACCTTCCTGGCCTCCCCGCCGAAGGTGGCGACGATAACGGCGTCCGCTTCGGGCCCCTCCAGGGAACCCGCCAGCCCGTCGGGGAAGGCCCCCAGGGCCTCGCACCCCTCCGCGACGACGGCCTCCCGCGCGGCGAACAGCCCTCGGCTGCCCACCCGTTCCAGGAGGGCGCGCCAGTCGGGGAAGGTCCCGTCGGCGTCGAACTTTCCCGACACCTGGCGGTCCTCCCGCGTCAGGGCCGTCAGCGTCTCCTCCAGCTGGCGCCGCTGCCCCTCGTGGCCCTCGATGACGATCAAGTGCGGCATGGCCCGCCTCCTCGCAGACTAAAGAATGGCCCCCCATGCGGCAGGCTCGTTTAGAAATGAACTTGAAGCGACACCGGTATTTTAACACCGTTGTCTTTCGAGAAGGGGCGCGGGGCGTTTTTGCCCTCCGCGGAGATTTGGCAGGCGCGTCTTCCCGTCCCCATCAAACGCATTTGTGCTGAAGTCGTTTTCGGGTTAAAGTACTCGCATGGACGACGGGGGCCGACCGCCGCAGTCCGTATGGGGAGCGGTTGGCGACGATGGAGAAGGACAGGAGGTTTATCATGAGGTGGTTTGTGGCGTTCATCCTGACGGTTTGCGCTTCGGCTTCGGTGGTCGTATTCCCGCGGGACGCAGCAGCGGAGCCGGACAGGACGGCTCTCATCGGGTTCACGGCGAGTCCGCAGAGCCCCAGCGCAGGACAGGATGTGATGGTGATGGCCCGCTTCAAGCCCGACATGAGGCCCCGTCAGGGGTCCGTGACACTGACGCTTCTGGGCCGGGACGGCGGGGTCGTCCGGGAGTGGAGCGAGCGGGAGCTGAACCCGGCGTTCCTGACGCCGGTCGAGGGCGGAACGGGCGAGTGGCTGTACCGCGCGTCGTTCACGGCACAGCCGGGGTACGCAGAACTGCGGCTGGCGTGGCGCCCGTCCAACGGGAGCGATCAGGCCGACCCCGAGCGCGCGGTCCTGACGCTGTCGGTGGGCGGAAACGGGACGCCCCTCGGCGGCGGCGGGCTGGTCAGCTGGCGCGTGACGCGCGACGCCCGGCACGACGGCGACGAGATGCGGACCAACGCGCTGTTCGAGCGGCAGCCCGACCCCGATTCCGTGCGGCTCATCATCGAGCGGCGCGGGCTGTTCTCCGGGCTCTACGACGACCGCACCCTCTATCCCGAACGCGAGGGGTACGAGGACGGCCGGTACGGGGGCCGCTGGAGCGTCCGGTTCGAGTTCACCGCCGAGCGGGGGCGACACAGGATGAAGCTCCGGTGGCGGATGGACGGGACCGAGTACGAGCACATCGAGAAGTTCTCCGTCGACGACGGAGCCCTTGGAAGCAATGGATGCGACGCCGGGGTCTCCGGCCTTCTCGGACTGTCGGCCCTCGCGCCGCTGGCGCTCCGGCGCAGGCGCGAAAAACGGAGGACGATGGCATGGAGCCCCATGATCTCAGTGCGGGGAGAACGCGAAGCATCAAATAGGTAGGGGGACCTGCCAGGGCCCCCTATCAGAGGCTCAGGCCCCTCCTGGACAACGACATGAGGCGGCGCCTCGCGCGGCGACGCGCCGCCCGACCGACGAGGCATCCGGGGCGCTAGGCCTTTCGCACCGGCCACTGCACCTCGGTGCGCAGCTCCTCCGGCGGGACCTCGTGGGGGCTGTTCAGGTAGACGTTCCGCGCACCGTCGGAGCCGGCCACGGGCTCGTAGCCGTTCTCCTCCATCCAGTGCCGCAGCGCGGTGTAGGCGCCCTCCAACTGATCGTAGGGCCCCTTGTGCAGGGTGCAGGCCATCAGGCCGCCCGGCACCGTGCGGACCTTCAGCCGGTCCGTTTCCGGGACGGGGTTCGTGAAGGACAGGCAGTACTCGACGTCGATGTCGTTCGGGTCGAACTCCTCCCCATAGTAGATGTCGAAGCACTCCCCGCCGTAGGCGCTGCCGTGCCGCTCCAGGTGGGTCCACAGCTCCGTGAAGACCCGATGACTCTCCTCCGACAGGTTCTCCATCGTGACGATGCAGCGGTGCGTCAGCGCCCGCACGGGCGCCACCTCGCGTACCGTAACTTTGTAGGACAAGAAAAACGCCTCCTTCTCCAAAGTGAGTTTTTCCAGGAGCTCCAGGTCCCTATGTCCCTTCTCCAGGCGTTCCTGGAGCACCTGACGGTGTCGGGCCAGGAAGGCGGCGATCGCGTCGGGGTCCCGCGCGCCGAGGAAGGCGCGGATATCCTCCAGAGGCACGTCCAGCTCCCTCAGTCGTCGGATGCGCAGGGCCTCCACGAACTGCCCCGCGGAGTAGTGCCGATACCCCGTCGTCTCGTCCACCCAGACGGGCTTCAGGATGCCCCTTTCGTCGTAGAAGCGCAGCGTCTTCACCGAGAGCATCGTCGCCCTGGAGAACTCCCCGATCGTCAGCAGGTTGCTCATCAAATTCCTCCTCCCTTCGCGTTTTCGCCCCTCACCCTCCGACAGGACCCATCATAGGCCCTCCAGCCGGGGGAGGGTCAAGCCTGCGGGCCAGGCGCCGTCGGCCGCCTCGTAAAGTATACTCGATCAACGGAAAGCGCACCTTCCTTCGTCAACGGGGTGTTCCATCAGCGACGGGGCTGGTGCGTGCACATTGGGGACGACTGGAGCCTCACAGCGGCGGCCACGCGAGCCGGGACGGTGGACGGCGAATCCACTTCCAAATTCGGAGGGCGTTCGGCTGGTGTATAATGAGGCTGCATTTTTCAAAAGAAGATGGGCACGGGTTCCGGCGTGTGCGCCGGGCAAAAGGGAAGCAGGTGCGAATCCTGAACGGTCCCGCCGCTGTGAACGGGGAGGCCCCTCGAAAGTCCACTGGAGCGATCCGGAAAGGACGAGGCGCCGATGATCCCAAGTCAGAAGACCTGCCTGGGCCCATGAACGCGAACTCCTGCGGACGACGGGAGGGGCGCGCGGCCCTTTCGCGTCCAGGCGCGAGCGCCTGCCCCCTCCACCTCCCGGAGGGGGCGCTCTTTTTAAGGAGGCAGGGAAAGATGTTCGCCAGGATCAGAAAGCGGGATGGGCGCGAGGTGCCCTTCAACGCTGAGAAGATAGCCGGGGCCATCGGACGGGCCCTGGCGGCGGTGGGGGAGCCTGGAACGGAGGCCATGCCGCTGACGGAGCGCGTCGTGGCCCACATGGAGCAGAAGCTTCAGGGCGGCGTGCCCCAGGTGGAGGAGATTCAGGACATCGTGGAGGAGGTGCTGATCGAGTCCGGACGCGCGAGAGCGGCCAAGGCCTACATCCTCTATCGCGCGTCCCGAAGCCGCGCGCGGGAGATGAAGAGCCACCTGATGAACGTCTACGAGGCGCTGACGTTCCGGGACGCGCAGGACAGCGACCTGAAGCGTGAGAACGCCAACATCGACGGCGACACGGCCATGGGGACGATGCTGCGCTACGGCTCCGAGGGAGCGAAGCACTTCAACGAGATCTTCATCCTGAGGCCGGAGCACGCCGAAGCGCACCACAGCGGGGACGTTCACATCCACGACATGGACTTCCTGACCCTGACGACGACCTGCTGTCAGATCGGCCTGAAGCGGCTCTTCAAGGGAGGATTTGGCACGGGGCACGGCACGCTGCGGGAGCCCTCCGGCATCCGAAGCGCCGCGGCGTTGGCCTGCATCGCGCTTCAGGCGAACCAGAACGACCAGCATGGCGGACAGAGCATCCCCGCCTTCGACTGCGACATGGCACCCTACGTGGCGCGCACCTTCGCCAGGGCCTACCGCCGGAACCTCCTGCGCGCCCTGAGCCTTCTCGCCGGGGAAGCCGCAGAGGACGGGGCGGTCGCTGCCCTCGACGGCCTGGAGGGCGGCCCCATCCGCATGGGGGCGACCGACGAGCGTCAGTCGCGGGAACGGGAGGCGCTCCTGAAGCTTGGGGTGCCGCAGGAGGCGGTGGAGCGCGCCCAGGAGGCGGCGCTTCGAGAGGCGCGGCAGGACGTGGAGCGCGAGACGTATCAGGCCATGGAGGCGCTGGTCCACAACCTGAACACCATGCACAGCAGGGCGGGGGCGCAGGTGCCCTTCAGCTCGCTGAACTACGGCACGGACACCTCGCCGGAGGGCCGCATGGTGACGCGGAACCTGCTCCTGGCGACGGAGGCCGGCCTGGGGCACGGCGAGACGCCCATCTTTCCCGTCAGCATCTTCAAGGTGAAGGAGGGGGTGAACTTCAACCCGGAGGACCCGAACGGCGACCTGTTTCAGCTGGCCTGCCGCGTCAGCGCAAAACGCCTGTTCCCCAACTTCGCCTTCATCGACGCGCCCTTCAACCTGAGCTACTACCGGCCGGGGAACCCGGACACGGAGATCGCCTACATGGGGTGCCGCACGCGCGTCATCGGGAACGTGGCGGACCGGGACCGGGAGACGGTGACGGGGCGGGGCAACCTGAGCTTCACCAGCCTCAACCTGCCGCGGCTCGCGATCCTGAGCGAGGGGGACCTCGATGAGTTCTACCGGCGGCTCGACGCCATGGCAGACCTCGTGGTCCAGCAGCTTCTGGACCGGTTGGAGATCCAGTCGCGCAAGCGGGTGAAGAACTTCCCCTTCCTGATGGGACAGGGCGTGTGGCTGGACTCGGAGACGCTGGGCTGGAACGACGAGGTGCGCCCCGTGCTGAGGCATGGGACGCTCTCCCTGGGCTTCATCGGCCTGGCGGAGTGCCTCAAGAGCCTGACGGGCGCCCACCACGGCGAGGACCCCAGGGCTCAGGAGCTTGGGCTTGAGATCGTCCGGCGCCTGCGCCGGCGCATGGATGCGGCCTCGGAGGCAAACGGGCTGAACTTCACGCTGCTGGCGACGCCCGCCGAGGGACTGTCGGGGCGCTTCCTGCGCCTGGACCGGGAACGGTTCGGGGTCATCCCCGGCATCACGGACCGCGGCTACTACACCAACAGCTTTCACGTCCCCGTGTACCACCGGCTCAACGCCTTCGAGAAGATACGGTTGGAGGCGCCCTACCACGCCCTGACGAACGCGGGGCACATCACCTACATCGAGATGGACGGCGACCCCTCGCGGAACCTGGCCGCGTTCGAGAAGGTGGTGCGCGCCATGAAGGAGGCGGGCATCGGCTACGGCGCCATCAACCATCCGCTGGACCGGGACCCCGTGTGCGGCTACACGGGCGTCATCGACGACGTCTGCCCCGGCTGCGGCCGGCGGGAGGAAGGCCGGCCCTTCGAGCGCATCCGCCGCATCACGGGCTACCTCGTGGGGACGCTCGAGCGCTTCAACGACGCCAAGCGCGCGGAGGAACACGACCGCGTGAAGCACGCGGGCCCGGAGCCATGCCCGCGCTGACGTCCGAGGGGTTGGAGGCGGAACTGCGGCTGGCGGGAATCGTGGAGGACTCCATCGTGGATGGACCGGGCCTGCGCCTCGCGGTCTTCGTGCAGGGGTGCCCGCACGGCTGCCCTGGGTGCCACAACCCGGAGGCGCAGCCCTTCGAGGGGGGGCGGACGATCCGGTCCGGCGAGGTCCTGGCGCGGTTGACGGCGAACCCGCTGCTGGACGGCCTGAGCCTGAGCGGCGGGGAGCCCTTCTGTCAGGCGGCAGCCCTTGCTCCCCTCGCCGCCGCGGCGCGGGCGCGGGGGTATCACGTCATGGCGTGGACGGGCTGTACCCTGGAGGCGCTCCTGAGGGCGGGGAGGCCGGACTGGGAGGCGCTTCTGCGCGCCCTGGACGTGCTGGTGGACGGGCCCTTTATCCAGGCACGGCGCAGTCTGGCTCTGGCATGGCGCGGGTCGGACAACCAGCGCGTGCTGAACGTGCCGCGCTCGCTCGCCCTGGGGCGGGCGGCCCCGGCGGAGGAGCTCCTGCGGTCGGCGTAACGTGCGGCTTTCATGCATTTTTGTGCAAAGGGACAAAGGAGGCCCTGCCCCTTGACCGGGGCGGGCCTTTTTTGTCGACCTGCGAAGCCCCTGCGCTCCTCGGCCGCAGGGGCCGGCGCTGCGTTTTCCCTCTTGCATTTTCACCAGAATGTTTTACAATGCACCTGACTTCGAAGTAAGCCGGGGAAGACCAATACGCAAAATCATTCCTCTCGCGCTAAAGGACCCTGTCCGGGAATAGTCGAAGCCTCAACACACGGTAAAAAAACGACAGCAGATCTTTGGTGTGGGGGGAATGTCGGGATGCAATTGTCTCGTAAACCGGGTCTTGTCCTATCTCTTTTCGTGCTGCTTTGCTGCGCGCTGATCGTCACCCTGGGCGTCGTCGACGTGGAGCTCGAGTCGGGCGCTCATCTGGGGCTGAGGCTTCCCGCACAGGTCCCCCTCCTCTTCGCGGCGGTCTTTGCCGCGGCGGTGGGCCTGTCGTGGCTCAGGTGCTCGTGGGTGGACCTGGAGCGCGGCATCTGCAACGCCATTCAGGTCTCCATTCAGGCCATCCTGATCCTCGTCCTCGTGGGCTGCCTCGTGGGCTGCTGGATTCAGAGCGGCGTCGTCGCCACGATGATCTATTACGGCCTCGGGGTGATGAGCCCGCGGTTCTTCTACTGCGCGTCGCTCCTGATCAGCGTGGTGGTGGCCCTGGCTACGGGCTGCTGCTGGACCACCAGCAGCACCGTCGGCGTGGCCCTCATCGGCATCAGCGCAGGCCTCGGCCTGCCGCTTCCCGTCACGGCCGGCTTCGTCATATCGGGGGCCTACTTCGGAGACAAGCTCTCCCCCCTCTCGGACACGACGAACCTGGCCCCGGCGGTCTCCGGCAGCAACCTGTTCGACCACGTTGGAGCCATGATGTGGACCACGCTGCCGACGCTCCTCATCACCCTCGTGATCTCGCTCTTTATGGGGAGTTCCGCGCAGGGCTCGGACGGCGGCCGCATCCTCCTGATCCAGGACATGATGCGCGCGGAGTTCTCCATCTCCTTCTGGGCCTTCATCCCGCCCCTGATCATCCTGGTCATGGCCTTTTTCAAGGTCCCCGCCATTCCGGGCATCGTGGCGGGCATCCTGGGGGGGATCGTCCTGTCGCTGGCCAACGGGTCCTCGGCCCACGACGCGCTGATGGTCCTCTTCTCCGGCTATGAGCCGGCGCACCTAGGCCGGTTCGCCGCCGCCGACACGCCGGAGGCCATCGCGGCGATGACGCAGGCCTTCAGCTCCATCTTCCTCTCCGGGTCCCCGGCGCTCTCCGTGGACCCGGAGGTGTTCTCCTCGATGGGGCACCTCCTGACCCAACTCTTCACCCGCGGCGGCATGACCTCCATGCTGGAGACCATCTGCCTCATCGTCGTGGCCCTCTCGCTGGGGGGCATCATGGAGGTCTGCGGGTTTCTGGACGTGATCCTGGAGGCCCTGATGCGCCACGTACGGTCCGTGTTTGGCATGGTGGCCTCGGTGCTGGCTTCCGCCTTCCTCTCCAACGTCTTCCTCAGCGAACAATACCTGTCCATCATCGTGCCGGGCCGCATGTTCCGTCGCGCCTTTGAGGAGCGCACGTGGAACGGCCGCAGGCTGGCCCCCACCATGCTGTCCCGCTCCCTGGAGGACAGCGGGACCATGACCTCGGTGCTGGTGCCATGGAACACCTGCGGCGTCTACGTCAGCTCCGTGTTGGGCGTGGCGACGCTGGACTACCTGCCCTACTGCTTCATGAACTGGCTGAACCCTCTGATGGCCCTGGCCATGACGTGGGCGGGCGTCGCCATCCTCTGGCAGAAGGACGCTTCGGAGAGCGAGACGGCCTCCGTGCCGGGCCTCACGGGCGAGGTGGTCGGCACGTCGCTTTGACGAAATCGTCAGGGGGTCGCCGGCTTGTCGAACGGTCAGCCATTCCTCCGGAGCCGAACTCCCCTCCTGCGCTGAACGCGAAATTCGCTTTCAAAACTTGAAGCGCGCGGTCCGCGGGGGATTTTCCTTGACAAGACCAGGAGGTGTCTGTATAATACTTCTGTTTGTCATGGGGCTATAGCTCAGTTGGGAGAGCGCTTGAATGGCATTCAAGAGGTCGTGGGTTCGAATCCCATTAGCTCCACCAGAAGCGAAAATCCCTGAGTTTCAAAAGGGATTCAAACGATAAGGGAACCCCCTCTCCGAGGGGGTTCTCGCTTATTTCTCCCGCCTTTGAATTTCTCGGTACCCCGCATCAGACCGCGATGAAACCGTATGCTAATACCAAATCGCGTCTAATATGGATTGCCTCCCCTAAGGGGAGGTGCCGAACGGAGTGAGGCGGAGGGGGTCGG
>NC_021038.1:1875193-1877744 GCF_000210715.1 Fretibacterium fastidiosum | reverse complement strand
GGGCCGTCAGTCCCCCACTTCGGGGCAGCTCCCCCCCTTGCAGGAGGGCCTTTCTTGCCCTTCTTTAAACGCGAATTGGTATTAACCCTAACCCTTCCCCTGGTCCTCCAAATGGGGACCACTATAATTATGATCTTCGTTCAGAGGGACATCCTTTTCCCGACGGCGTGGCGGTAGAATAGTGTTAAGAGTGGTACTTTGAAACGGAGGAATGACACATGCTGTTGCCGAAGGATTTTGTGTCCACGATGTCGGATGAGGAACAGGACAGGATTATGGACGAGGCTTACGCACTTGAAGACAGAGGAGAGAAGGAGGAGGCCGATCGTCTCTGGCGTACCCTTCCTGTTGATCCGATCTTTGCCGATGGGATAAAGCGCACTTTAGGAATTGGTATATTGAAAGAGGGAGGATACAATCTCAACGATGCCGTTAAGTTATTTGGGCAGGAGTGGTTGAATGGCTAACATCACAAAACTTCTCAATAGCTCAATTAAATTTGTGAAATCAGAACAAAAACTTAGAAAGGCCTCTACTAAAAAAAATCGAGATCGGTTGCTAGTTGACGCCACCGCCACATTGCGAGACGTTGCCGGAACCGGCAACGTCTCCGATATGCTGGATACCGAACAGCTCTGCATCAACCTCGAAAAGGCGCTCTACGCAAACACGCCGGACGATGAGGCACGGTACGACAAGCAGATCGTCGAGAATATGGCCATTCGCGGTTCTCTGGACGACATTTTGGACGTGAAGGGATACCAGGCGCACTTCGAGCGCCTTAAAGTTCTCGGCGTGAACCCGGACAACCTGCCTAAAGGCGAGCCCTTTGAGACGAACTGCAACCGGCAGATCAAGTACCTCGGCAGTGCGAAAAACGGCTTCAGCGAGCCGGAGGAGAAGGACTTTTTTGCGGCGCGGCAGGAGAACCTTCGTGCCGTCATCCTCATCTGCCGGGAACGCCAACGCGAGGCGTTGATGCCAGAAGCCGTGTCCGGCGAGCTTGCCGGTATGATCACGGAGGACACCGGCGTCCAGGAGCCAACGATACACCTCCATCCCTACACCAAAGGCCAGTGGTTCACCGGCAAGATCATCCGCATAGACGCAGAACACGGCAGGTGCATCCAGCAAACCGCCTCCAAGCTCTTCACCGTTCACAGGCTTGAGAAGCTGGAAACAGTGCCGGAACAGGGGCAGGACCTGAAGATCACCTACTCCAAAGACGGCGCCAAGGCAAAGCTGGACCCCATTGTACAGAAGCAGTCCAGGTCGCTGTACCGATAGAGAAGTGACCGATCTAAACGGAAGGAGGCTTTTCACCATGGCAGAGAGACAACGCTGGTTTTGGCAGCAGCCCAACTGGCTTTCAACGCCTGTATTCAGCGATGAGACGTATGCGTTCGCCAATCAGCTTGCGGAACGTGAAAGGAAGCTGTTGGACGATATGGGAATTGAGCTCTATGAGACGACGATCGTTCAGTCTATGACAGACAATCTGTACTGCAGCTATGCCATCGAGGGTGAGAAGTTGGATGAGGACCTCCTTCGTTCGTCGATCATGAAGCGTCTGAACATGGACATCCCGGATTGGAAGCCCTCCAGCATGTCAAGGACGGACCGAGAGGATAGAGCCGTTCAAGCAGCGTTATTTCTACTGAATGACAGAGAAACGTTGTCCCGGGAAAAACTGGAGGAGGCTCACGCTATGCTGAAAACGGAGAAGCGTGGGACCTGGGGAAAGTTCAGAAGCACTTCGGAATACATACGGGATGCGCAGCAGAATGTCGTCTATGAAGCACCTCCCGCGGAGAAGGTTCCAGCTCTGATGGATCAATTCTGCCGATGGTGGAACGATGAGCGCGTCACGCTCCCCGCATCGATCGGGGCTGCCCTTGGTCATGCCTTTTTTGTCGTCATTCATCCCTTTGAGGATGGTAATGGGCGTATGGCACGGCTTTTAGCGGATAAGGCGATGGCCCCTAGCATGGGTGACCCCTATAGGCCCTATAGCATGTCCTCCGTAATCTATCAGGGGCTCTCTCAGTACTATCGGGCACTTGATCAACTTCCGGAGGAGAACGGAATCCAGAGGTTCGTAATGCTGATGGCACACATGCAGTCTGATGTGTTGGACAAGGCTGTGATACGCATGAAGTCCGTTAAGAACATGGAGGCCGTTATCTCCATTGCTGAGGCTTCTGGGACGCCGATCACGCCTCTGGGACGTGCGATGCTTAAAACGATGGCCCTGGAGCCCGAGCGAAAGATATGGACCCCCTTTGACGCTTCGCGCAACGTGAGGGACGCCGGGGACGAAGATCCATGGGACGTGTGGAACACTCTTGTGGAACGCGGGATAATACAGGGTAAGAATATTGCATCTCCCGCGCATCTGTGAAAAGCACAAGCGCTGGAACCTGGCCGACCTGCCTATTAAACAGTACTTAAAAGCACGCCCTGTGGGCGGCCCCGACACGCCATAAACGGCGACCGGGGGCAATTAATACCAATTCGCGTTTAAAGAAGGGCAAGAAAGGCCCCCCCTGCT
>NC_021038.1:1861884-1873843 GCF_000210715.1 Fretibacterium fastidiosum | reverse complement strand
TTAGGGGAGGCAATCCACATTAGACGCGATTTGGTATAAGATAAGCCACTCTCATATTTATCCAGGCTTGGTTAGCCTTCAGCACTTTGCGTCATGATGCGCTAGAATAGAAGGCAGGAGAGGCGCTCAGGACATCGAGCGAAGCTGCTTGGGGCATCCCCCCGAAAGGGGGTGATAGCGTGGAGAGAATAACAAAGCTCGTGCGAGCGTTAGCAGCACTCGCACGAGCCCTCGCCGAACTGATTCGGCTCTTCAAAGCGTAATCCCTCACGTTAGGGCGTAAGTCCGAGGTGGGGAAATCGGCCTCACTTCGGCAGCCCAAGAAACAACCCCGTCCAACCTCTCCTGGGCGGGACTTCATTCATTATTATACCATCAAGCGTTCAGGTCATTATACCTCTGGCGGCATTGTCTTCTATGGCGTCCTCGCGACGGAAGTACCCTCGCAGGGCCTGGATGGACCGTTCCGTCTTCCCCTGCCGGCTCGTCGTCGTGAGAAACCCGGAGCGCAGGGAGTGGGCGGAGAGGTCAAGCGACAGCCCGGCCGCCGCCTGCAGGATGTGATGCTTATGGTTGCCTATGATACCATGAATATTATGGAAGACCGTGAAAACTCACAGGTCCGCCTGGAGGTTCGGAATCCACTCAATCCGGGTCGAAGGGGTCGAAGAGCGTCACAATCCGAGCCAGAACCTCTTCCATGACTGGAACGGAAACCTCAGCGACCTTTCTGCCTCCACGAGATTTCAAATCCAAAACCCTTGGCTGGTCACACCGAATGATGCCGGAGATCGCTTCAGCTCCACTCACATCCTGAGAAGAAAGCGGTACAGCAAAGCCCAGGTTCTGCGAGAAGGCGCTTCCGCCAGCCCCCTGAGTGATGGGTACTACAACAGCAACGTTAGCGGCGTTATTGAAGACGGAAGAAGAAACGACCAAAACCGGCCTTGCCGTTCCCTGCTGTTCATGTCCCGAAACGGGATTCAGGCACACCCGATAGATATCGCCGCGTTTCAAACCAACTCGGCCCCCTCCGCCTCGCCATCCAGCCAGGCAGCGTCACGATCACTGAAATCAGTCATGGAAACAAGCTGCTGGAGCGAGTATTCCGGCGGTCTTTCACAGGGGGTAACGATAATCCGCCCCTTCTGGACTTCCAATCGCATTTCCGTTGCGGGCGTCAAGGACAGTGCTCGCGTTATCTTGGATGGGATGGGCATCATCAGCGAACCTCCCACTTTATGCACACGACTTGTGAGCAACATTCAATCTCCCCCTATCGTTTCGTTTAACTTTTCATGTTGATTATATAACAAAAAACAAAGCATTGCACCACGATGGGGAGAGAGTATGCTTGCCGTACACCACGGGAAAGCCCGCTGCAAAGATCAGCATGTCTCCTGGCTCGGTAATCATCTGGTCGGCGTCCTCAACTGGCCCGGGCAAATGTTATGATCTCACCCGGGGTCCACACTATAGCTGGTTCTTCAGCAGGGCCGTCGTTGACTCAACATCGAGGTCAGCTTGGTTGACCTGAGCAACCTGTTCTTGAGTATCCTACGTCTGTTCCGTGGCCTGACGGCTTTCTTGTTGCTGCTGTTCTTTAATGTGATGTTTTAGCTCTGAGTTAATTCGCCTCGCCTTACCTAAAGCAACTGCTGCATGTTCATTGGTAATCTTTCGGTGATAGAGTAATCGCCTTTGTTTCTATCTGTCTCTAACTGCCCCAAAAACATTTTTAATTCATTTGGAAATATCCCCTCATGGACAAATTTGTCATTGAACAACGAAATGACGCTTCTATGACCTCTTTTTTTGCTCGTCTCCAACCCGTATTGAAGAAAAAGCGCTTTAGTCACGTGAAAAGCAGCGTAATAGGAAGCCCTGACGGATTCTTCTGGGGCTATAACTTACAGATCTTCGGCTTTTTTAAGCTTTCTGTCCGATTTTTCAAGATATAGATCAATCATGACCTTACGATCATCGGCCTCCAGACTCAAACAAAACAACCCCCTCTTCACGAATTGCATCAAATACTGGTTCAAACCTCCACCGCGATATCCCCTTGTACTCTTCAGCAATACTATCAGCTGTCTCTATAAACGGTGAAATATAAACGTAACAATCACTAATACTTGTAGCTGCATCGTCAGCTATGTTACACACTCGTTCCGTAAGTTGAATGTCTGTCCCTTCCTTAAGCAGCACAAACACATCCGTGTCCGATTCCTCATCGAAATCGCCGCGTGCCATCGAGCCGAAAAGGACAACCCTCAGCAGGTTTTCTCCTTCGGCCTCCTTCAGCCTCAGCACAAACTCCTTCAGCGTGTCCTTGACGACCGGCTCCAGGAATGGAAGGCTATCGAGTGCTTCCTGCAGACGCTCCGTATCTCGCTCCAGTACCTGCGCTTCCATTTAGACCACCGCTCTCTTTAAGCAATCTTAATGGCGTCTGCTCTGTATCGATAAGTGCACCATCTTTCAAGTATCCGCTGACGTTCACCAGGCGACCAGTATAAAATCTTCCTCTTCATGAAAGATTTCTCCTGACGGCAAGGCCATACAGATACAAAACGCGGTCGATAAGAGCGCTATCTTCCAACGTAAGTGAATGACGCATGTTCTTTACCTTCTCGTGCTCTTCTTGTAGGACGGAGATTTTTCTCTCATTGACAACACTTTTCCTCCGCTCCTCGGATATCTCACGAGAGAGTATTCCAAGATACTCCATTAAGACGTCTTCAGCCACCTCAAGTTCTACGCTGAGCACTGCCATAATATCTTCCTCCAACTGTGACCTGCCGCATATTCCAAGTCCATCATTCTGTGGACAGTCCTTCGTGATTGAATTTCTACATACGGCTCAATCTCCAGAATCAAACAAAACCACCCCCTCTTCCTTTTGGGGAATTTACAGCAAAAGGGGCATGATAAACGTGAAGGGAAAAGAGACGGCGCAGTTTACGGCGAGGCTCCCCTTCGAGACGCACCGCAAACTGCGTTGTTGAAAGCAATCAAGGCTCATCAAATTCGGGGTATCCTTCAACGCTTCCCTGAAATTCATGGGACCAAGCCCCCCTTCGGGGGGCCTTCCGGCGGCCGTTCGGAAATGCCTCGACCTCCCGTTCAGCTTCCCTTCAAAAACTCCTCCGAGAATTGCAGCTGGCGGCCAAGCGCGAAGATGGCCTCCCTCAGGTCCGCCGGGGCGGCGGAGAGCTCGCCGCGCCAGCGCCGAAGCATCTCGTGGTAGAGGTTCTGCGCGTCGTAGAGGCTCAGGCGCCATTGAAAGCCCTCCTGAAACGTCCGCACCAGGTCCGTCGCGGCCCGGACCTGCTGGAGGTCCAGGGGGTTGCCGCACAGGCGCATCATGCGCGTTTTGAGCCACTCCGAGACGGCGAAGCAGAGCCGGTCCGACCGGAGCGCGATCTGGCGCTGGACCGACAGGGACAGGATGCGGTTCAGGGCCTCGAAGTCCGGAAGGTCCTGTCTCAGGAGGTCCAGGAGGGAGGCGCTCATCACGATCTTCGCCGCGGAGGCGATGATCTCCGGCGGGCGCACCTCCAGGGTCGCCATGTACTCCAGAAGCTGGTCATAGTTCTGCACGATGCTGCGCACCACGGCCTCAATGCGCTGGACGTCCTGCTTCAAGAGCTCGTCCAGCAGGCGGCGTTGGGCGTCGGCAGGGATGTGCCTCAGGGAGTACAGCGTGTAGCCGAAGCGATCGACCATGGCCCTCTCCATGGCGGGAGCAAAGAGGCGCCTCAGCTCCTGCGCCTCCTGGGTGGAGATGGGGCGCATCTCCTTCTCCGGCGTCACGCCGCAGAGGAGGGAGATTCCGCCCCGGTGGTTGGCGGCGAACAGGAAGGCGCCACTCTCCCCGGTGATGCGGGAGGTGACGCGCACCGTCCCCGCGGAGAAGGCGGAGGCGTCCTCCGAACCGTCCCGCAGGATGAGGGTGCTCCCCGCCAGGTTCCAGCACCCCTCCCGGAAGCTCTGCCTGAAGCCCTGAAGGAGGGAGGTGATGCCGTAGTAAGCGGCCAGCTGGGGCATGTCGACGCGCCCCTGTTTCACCAGGAGCTCGTAGACCTTGGCCCCGTTCTTCAGCTCCGGGACGTTGCTGGGGGCCCCGCTCAGGATGTCCAGAAACGCCGGCTCCAGGTCGCGGCCCAGGAACCGGTCCGCCAGCTCCATGGCGTGCGCCGCGTAGCGCATCACCTGCACCGGCTCGATGCGGGACACCTCGTCGAAGAACCAGCCGCAACTGGTGAACATCAGGAGCGCGGCCCGCTGCATCTCCAGGAGGGAGATGGCGCGGACGCGCTCCTCGTCCGTCAGGGAGCGGGAAGCGTTCTGCTTCAGCCAGGCCTCCACGCACTCCGGCGTGCGGTCCAGGATCAGGTCGATGTAGCGATTGCGGGCCTCCCACGGGTCCTTGAGGAGCTTCCCCGCCTCCCGCTCGAAGGGCGCAATGAGCTCGTCCCGAAGCATGTCCATGGCGCGACGCAGGGGGGCGCGCCACCTCTGATGGAATCCGGGCGTCCCCGTGCTGCACCCGCAGTCGCTGCGCCAGCGCTCCACGCCGTGGGCGCAGCTCCAGGAGGAGTTCTCAATGATGCGGACCTCCCAGTCCGGCGGGTAGAAGGCCAGGTACTCGCCGTAGACGGTGAGCGTCGCGTCCCTGGAGCGGTCCACCGTCTCGAGGCAGTAGGCCAGGGCCATGTCCCCATGGTCGTGGTGGTGCCCGTAGGACTCGCCGTCCGTGGCCACGTGGGACAGGAGGGGGAAGCCCCGGTCCGGGTGGGCGTCGATGAGCTGCCGGGCGAAGTGTTCGCCGTTGTCCAGCATCCCTCCGAAGGCGATCTTCTGAGACAGGAGGCCGTCGTAGAAGAAGAGCGCGATGCTGCGGCCCGATGGGAGGCTGCAGCGGTACGGGCGGGTGGTGTCGATGCGGCCGCCCTTTGCGTCCTGCCACACGCCCCCGCCGCAGGGGCGCACGGAGTCCGCCTGATAGGGGGAGAGCACCGTGAAGAGGATGCCGTGCTCCGCCAGCACCTCGAGGGTCTCCGTGTCGACGGCGGCCTCCGCCAGCCACATGCCCTCCGGCCTGCGGCGGAAGCGCTTCTCGAAGTCCGCTATGCCCCAGAGCACCTGGGTCTCCTTGTCGCGTCGATTCGCCAGGGGCATGATGACGTGGTTGTAGACCTGGGCCACGGCGGGGCCGTGGCCTGAGAAGCGGCGCGCGCCGATGGCGTCGGCCTCCAGGATGGCGTCGTAGCACAGCGGGTCGTTCTCCTGAAGCCACGAGAGCAGCGTGGGGCCCAGGTTGAAGCTCATGCGTGAGTAGTTGTTGCAGATCTTGACGATCTTTCCGCTGCCGTTCAGGATTCGGGAGGCGGCGTTGCGGCTGTAGCACTCGGCGGCGATCCTGGCGTTCCAGTCGTGCCACGGCGCGGCCGACTCCTGAAGCTCCACCGTCTCAAGCCACGGGTTCTCGCGCGGCGGCTGGTAGAAGTGGCCGTGAATGCAAACGTAACGAGGCATGGGCAGATTGCAGCTCCTTTCGGAAATAGAAGTACAAGGCTCCCTCGTCCCCGCGGATGGTCGGCCGCGGCCCGAGAGGCGGACAGAGCCCCGTCTACGCCTTTCCCTGGGGTCCTTCGGAGGACGGGGCCCCCGTGAAGTGAAAGACCACGATCGCGAGGGGCGGAAGGGTGAGGGGGAGCGAGCAGGGCAGGTTGTGGCAGGGGATCGTCTCCGCCTCCATCCCCCCCTTGTTGCCCATGCCGCTTCCGCCGTAGACGGTCGCGTCGCTGTTCAGGACCTCGCGCCAAAAGCCGCCGCAGGGGACCCCCACGCGGTAGCCCTCGCGGGGTACCGGCGTGAAGTTCGCTGCGCAGAGAACGTATTCGTCCCTGCGCTCGCCCATGCGCAGCCAGGCGATGACGCTCTGCTGCCAGTCGGTGCAGTCCACCCAGCGGAAGCCCGCCGGGCTGAAGTCCCGCTCATGGAGCGGGGGGTACTGCTTCAGCGCGCCGTTCAGGTCGCGCACCCACTGCTGGATGCCGCGAAACTCCGGCTTGTCCAGGAGGTGCCACTCAAGCGCCGCGTCGTTGTTCCACTCCAGCCCCTGCCCCAGCTCGCAGCCCATGAAGAGCAGTTTCTTGCCGGGGTGCGTCCACATGTAGCCGTAGAGCAGGCGCAGGTTCGCCCGCTTCTGCCACCAGTCGCCCGACATCTTGTTCATGAGGGAGCGCTTGCCGTGCACCACCTCGTCGTGGGACAGGGGCAGCATGAAGTTCTCGGAGAAGGCGTACCAGATGCTGAAGGTCAGCTGGTTTTGGTGCCAGGCGCGGTAGACGCTCTCCAGGCTCATGTAGTCCAGGGTGTCGTGCATCCAGCCCATGTTCCACTTCATGCCAAACCCCAGCCCGCCCAGGAACACGGGCCGCGTGACCATGGGCCAGTCCGTGGACTCCTCCGCGATGGTCTGGACGTCGTGGAACCTCCCGTAGAGCTCGCGGTTCAGGTCCTGGAGCAGGGAGATGGCCTCCAGGTTCTCGCGCCCGCCGTAGACGTTGGGCGTCCACTGCCCCTCCTTGCGGGAGTAGTCCAGGTACAGCATGGAGGCTACGGCGTCGATGCGCAGCGCGTCCGCGTGGTACTGGTCGATCCAGAAGGCGGCGCTTGAGATGAGGTAGCTGCGCACCTCGTTGCGGCCGTAGTTGAAGATGTAGCTGCCCCAGTCGGGGTGGTAGCCCTTGCGCGGGTCCTCGTGCTCGTAGAGCGCCGTGCCGTCGTAACGGGCCAGGCCGAAGTCGTCGGTCGGGAAGTGGCTGGGCACCCAGTCCAGGATCACGGCAATGCCGCTGCGGTGCAGGGCGTCCACCAAGGCCATGAAGTCCTCCGGCGTCCCGTAGCGGCTCGTCGGGGCGAAGAAGCCCAGCATCTGATACCCCCAGGAGCCATAGAAGGGGTGTTCCATCACGGGCAGGAACTCCACGGCCGTGAAGCCCATGTCCGTGCAGTAGGCGGGGAGCTCCTCCGCCATCTCGCGGTAGGAGAGGGAGAGTCCGTTGTCCCAGTGGCGCCGCCAGGAGCCCAGGTGGACCTCGTAGACGGACCAGGGGGCGGAGAGGGAGAGGTTCTTCGGCCGGGCCCGCATCCAGTCGCCGTCGCCCCATTCGTACTCCGGCCAGTGGACGACGGAGGAGGTTCGGGGCGGCACCTCGAAGGAGCGCGCGAAGGGGTCCATCTTGTCCTTCTCCTCGCCGCGGCTGTTCCTGAGGTGGAACTTGTAGAGGTCCCACCTCTTGAGGCCGGGGATGAAGCCCTCCCAGATGCCGCTCCCGTCCCAGCGGGGGGAGAGCGGGTGGGCGCCGGGGGTCCAGCCGTTGAAGCTGCCCACCACGCTGACCTCCTGGGCGTTGGGCGCCCACACGGAGAACGCCACGCCCTCCGTCCCGTCCTTGTCCGCAAACCTCTGGGCTCCCATCTTGTTGTAGAGGCTGTAGTGGGTCCCCTGCTTGAACAGGAAGATGTCGTAGTCGGTCAGGGGGGAAACACCGTAACGCACTGCGTTTTGCTGTTTCATGGCCGTCTCCTTCCTCGTTTTCGGACAGCTGACAGCGGCCTGCGGAGGAACAGCTGTGCCACAGACCTTCTCTTAAATCCCGCTGGGAACGGCCTTGCGTTAAATCAACCCATAGTGGGACAGGCGCCGCTTCACCTCGTCCCGTCCCAGGTGGACGGCCACGTCGAAGATGCCGGGGCTGACCTTCATGCCCGTCAGCGCCCAGCGCAGGGGCATGGCGTAGTCCTTCATCTTCACGTTTCGCTCGGCGGTCCAGCTCCGCGCAAAGGCCTCGAGGCCCGCGGGCGTCCAGTCGGACAGGCTCGTCATGGCGGCGAAGAACTCCTTCAGCAGCCCCCGCTCGTCCGCCGTGAGGGCACTGCCGTCCCAGCGGGCCTTCACCGGCTCGAAGGACAGGAAGTAGTCCGTGAACTCCGCCATCTCCCTGGCCGTGCGGCCACGACCCTCCATCAGGGTGAGGGCCTCCGCCAGCCACTCGTCGCCGTGCTCCTTCACCGGCAGCCCCATGGCCTCCCAGAAGGGGCGCACCATGGCGAGGCGCGTCATGGGGTCCAGCCGCTTCAGGTGCTCCTGATTGATGAAGTTCAGCTTGTCCACGTCCAGCACCGCGGGCTTGCGGGTGACGCGCGACAGCTCGAAGAGGTCCGCGGCCTCCTGGCGCGTGAAGATCTCGTGGTCGTCGCCGGCGAACCAGCCCAGGAGCGCCAGGAAGTTGAACACGGAGTCCGGCATGTACCCCAGGTCCCGATACTCGTAGACGCTCGTGGCTCCCAGCCGTTTGCTCAGCTTCTTCTTGTCCTTGCCCAGGATCATGGGCAGGTGGGCGAAGCGCGGCGTCTCCCAGCCCAGGGCGCGGTAGATGAGGATTTGCTTCGGCGTGTTGGAGATGTGGTCCTCGCCCCGGATGACGTGGGTGATGGCCATCAAGTGGTCGTCCACCACGACGGCGTAATTGTAGGTGGGCATTCCGTCGCTCTTGATGAGGACGATGTCCTTGAGCTTTTCGCTGTCCTTCTCCTTCAGTCCGTCGCTCATGCTCTCGATGCGCCCGTAGACGCAGTCGTCGAAGGACAGGTCCTGTCCCGGCTCCACCTTGAAGACGATGGCCTCCCCGTCGCGGTAGGCCCTGCCCTCGTCCAGCAGTTGCCGGGCGTACTGCCGGTACAGGTCCAGTCGCTCGGACTGGCGGTAAGGGCCGTAGTCGCCGCCCCTGTCCGGGCCCTCGTCCCAGTCCAGCCCCAGCCACCTCATGCCGGACATGATGGTCTCCTCGTACTCCTTGGTCGAGCGGACCCGGTCCGTGTCCTCGACGCGCAGGATGAAGCGTCCCCCCGTGTGGCGGGCCCACAGCCAGTTGAACAGGGCGGTGTGTCCGCCCCCGATGTGCAGGGCCCCCGTTGGACTGGGCGCAAAGCGCACCCGCACGTTTTTGTTCTCCGTCATGATCCTTCCTCCAATGTCCACAGCGTGGATTCGGCACGGCCGACCCGGCGGCGCTCGTGGCCGGATGCGGCGGATATCCTCTATAATGGTATCTCAAAAGATTATAGCGCAAGTGGGGAAGGGCCGTGAAGCCCCCGACGGGAGAGGGCCGATCCCCGAAAGCGCTTTGGACGGAGGGCTCTGGGGTTCGATGCACGACAGCATAGGCGACAGGATAGACGAGAGGATCGACAAGGGGCGGGACAGGCTCCTGATCGTGGATGGGCACGGCCTGGCGTACCGGGCCTTTTACGCCATGGAGCGTCAGGAGCTCAGTGCGCCGGACGGAACGCCGACGGGCGTGCTCACGGGCTTCATGAACATGCTGTTCTTCGCCGAGGAGAGGGTGAAGCCCCGCGCCGTGGCCGTGGCCTTCGACGCGCCGGGCCCCACCTTCCGCCACGAGATGCTGCCCCAGTACAAGGCCACGCGCAAGCCAAGCCCGGAGGAGTTCAAGGCCCAGGTGCCCCTGCTTCAGGAGCTGCTGCGCCTCATGGGGTACCCCCTGCTGATCCAAAGCGGCGTGGAGGCGGACGACGTCATGGCCTCCCTGGCCCTGAGGGCGACGGAGAAGGGGTGGCAGGCGGTGCTCCTTTCCTCGGACAAGGACCTGATGCAGGTTCTGGGGCCGGGAGTCCTGATCATGCGGCCCCTCAAGAGCGGCGTCTCGTCGGCCGAGATATACAGCGCCGCCGACTTCGAGGCGGAGAAGGGATTCTCCCCCTCCTCCGTGCCGGACTACCTGGCCCTGCTGGGCGACAAGGCGGACAACGTGCCGGGGGTGGCCGGCATCGGCGAGAAGACCGCCGGGGAGCTGATCTCCCGATGGACAACGCTGGAGGCGGTCTTCGACGGGCTGAGCGAGGTCCGGCCCGCCGTGCGAAAGAAGCTCGAGGCCTCCGGCCTAGAGGCAGCCCAGCGGTCCCGCGACCTCATCCGCCTGCGCCTCGACGTTCCCCTGGACCTCGATCGGTGCCTCAGTGCCCCTGCGGACCCCGCCGCCGCGCTGGCGCTCACGGAGCGCCTGGCGCTGCGGAAGGTGGCCCGCCACATCATGGCGGGGCCGGGCCCGGCAGTTCCTGCGACGGGGCCGGAGGTCCGGTTCGTGCCCCTGGCGGAGCTGGCGGAGGCCTGTTGTACCCAGGGGCCGTCCGTCCTGGCCATGGCCCCCCTGCAGGACGGGCGGGTGCAGGTCGCCGCGGAGGACGGCAGGGCCGCGGACGGCTCCGGGGAGGAGGCGCTGGCCCTCCTGGAGCGGGTGCGGCCGGCGGAGCTCCTGCTGTACGACGGCAAGGCGATGGCCGCGCGCGGCCTGACGGTCCCGGAGGCCGGAGCGTGGGACCTGCGGACGGCGCACTACCTGCTGCACCCGGACGTCGCCGAGAAGACGTTCCCGTCGCTGATTGCGGAGGGGGAGGCGCCAGCCCCCGCGCTCTTCCGGCTGCGGCAGGGGCTGGACGCGGCCATGACCCGGCACCAGGGGCTGCGCGACGTGATGGAGGGGATCGACCTGCCCCTCATCCCGGTCCTGCTCAGGATGGAGCGCTGGGGCGTGCGCCTGGACCCCTCCCGCTTCGCCGCGCTTCAGGAGGAGCTGGCGGCTCGGATCCGCGCCATCGAGGCCCAGGTGGAGGACATGGCGGGGACGGCCGTCAACCTGAACTCGCCGAAGCAGGTGGCGGACCTCCTCTTCGTCCAGCTGGGCTTCGCGCCGGAGGGGAAGACCAAGGGGAAGACGGGCTTCTCCACCGGCGCGGCCGTGTTGGAGCACCTGGCCCGGCTGCCCGGAGGCGAGGTGCCCGCCCTGCTGCTGGAGCACCGGGAGCTCTCGAAGATGCAGAGCGGCTTCGTGGTGCCGCTTCAGAAGGCGGCGGAGGAGGGGGAGGGCGTCATCCACACCACCTTCGAGCCCGCCCTCACGGGCACGGGACGCCTCAGCAGCCGGGACCCCAACCTGCAGAACATCCCCGCCTTCGGCCAGTGGGCGGAACGCATCAAGCAGGGCCTCGTCCCCGTGCGGGAGGGAAACGTGTTCGTGGCCGCGGACTACTCCCAGATCGAGCTGCGCGTCCTGGCGCACATGTCCAGAGAGCCCCGCCTCGTCGAGGCCTTCCGGAACGGGAGGGACATCCACCGGGAGACGGCCTCCTGGGTCTTCTCCATGGCCCCGGAGTTCGTGACGCCGGAGCTGCGGCGCGTGGCGAAGATGATCAACTTCGGCCTGCTCTACGGGATGAGCGCCTTCGGCCTGGCGGAACGGCTGGACATGCCCCGCGGAGAGGCCTCCATGATCGTGAAGCGCTACTTCGAGGCGCTGCCCGGCGTGCAGAGCTTTCTGAAGGACATCGTGAAGGAGGCCCACGCGGCCGGCTTCGCCCGCACGCTGGCGGGGCGGATACGGCCCGTGGACGAGGTGACCGCGCAGGGCCGGGGAGGGCTGGACCGGGTGCTGGTGAACACCCCCATCCAGGGCACGGCGGCGGACATCGCCCGCAAGGCCATGGTGGACTTCGACCGCGCGTTCCGCCACGACGGGGAGGTGCGCCTCTTCCTTCAGGTCCACGACTCGCTGGTCTGCGAGTGCCCCGCCGCCAGGGCGGAGGAGGTGGGGCATTCGCTCCGGGAGATCATGATGAACGCCGCCACCCTCTCCCTGCCCCTCGAGGTGCAGCTGAAGACGGGAAGCTCCCTGGCGGAGGCGTAGGGCCCTCCCCTGCCGGATTGGGGGGCCTTCACGCCCAACACCCCCTTCGGGAAGCCTTCCGGCAGCCGTTCGCTGACGCTCACGAGCCGTCAGTCCCAGCCCCTGCGGGACCAAAACAACCCCTCAGTCTCGCCCTTGCGGGCTCGCCAGCTCCCCTTCCAGGGGAGCCTGAAAAACGGCAC
>NC_021038.1:1854203-1861590 GCF_000210715.1 Fretibacterium fastidiosum | reverse complement strand
CTGAAAAACGGCACCTCTTCTTTTTGCCTCCCCTGAAAGGGGAGGTGGTTCGCACCAGCGAACCGGAGGGGTCGTCTTCATACCCAACGACAACCCATCATGCAAAGGGCCAACAACCCCTCAGTCTCGCCCCTGCGGGGCTCGCCAGCTCCCCTTCCAGGGGAGCCTAATAAACCGGGGACCAACAACGCGCCTCTTCTTTTCGCCTCCCCTGCAAGGGGAGGTGTTCGCGTCAGCAAACCGGAGGGGCATCCTCTGAAGTCGGTTCAGTTTCCGGCACCGCTGCGTTTAGATCGACAGTCTAGTCCTGGTTCCCCGCACCCGATCCGGAGCGCAGCAGCTTCCATGCGATCGTGGAGAGCAGCACCGCCCCCAGGAGCAGGAGGCCCCACACCAGCCGACGCTGCCATTCGCCGTCCGGACGGTTGCGTTCGGCCCGCAGGCCCCCTCCCGCCGGATTGGGGTCCACGGGCGCGCCGACCTTCGCCTCCACGGCGCCGCTCGGCCGCACGTCCTGAAGCAGGTGCGGGCTCTGCAGCGCCAGGTCTTTTCGGGCGCTGCCGTAGGCCAGTATCCACGGAGCCCGGCCCTGGGCCAGAAAGTACAGGGTGCCAGAATGCCACCCCACCTTCAGCCGGGGCGGCGCCGCGGAAAAGTCCCGATCGAAGTCCAGACGCCAGTAGCGGTCTTCACGCCGGCCAACGCTCATGGCGGCGTTCGTCCGGAGGGTCCCCGCCTCGCGCACCCTGAAGAGCACCGCCGATCCGGCGGCACGCCACGGCGTCCCCGGGTCGGGGCGGGAGGAGCAACGCGCCCCATACAACCCCGGCTCTTGCAAAACGAAGTCGAGCTGCGTGACGGGGAACGCCCCTCCGAGGTCGTACTCCACCGCCCGGTGGTCCGGGGTTACCACGCCGTCGAACTCAGCGCTCCCGTCCTCAGATGCCCTTCGCTGCAGCAAACGGGAACAGCGCACCTCCGCGAGCGCGAAGGTCGGGTCCACGCCGCGCACCCTCAACAGAAGGTAGCGGCCCGGATGCCGGGGCAGCTCGATCTCGCTTCTGTCGAGGCGCGCGTCTCCCCTGCGGAGTCGGAGCAGGGGTATGTCGGAACACACCGCGTTCCAGTCCCGCAGGTTTTCGCTCCGGAGGACGTCGGCCTTTACGTTCAGTTCCGCCTCCCCGGAGGTCTGGAGGTTCAGCCGGTACGAGTTCGGGGCCCCGCCCGGTGCGATGGCGGCCAGGTCCAGGAGGTAGCTTCGGACGGCCCCGCCATCGTACGGGCGCCGTTCCCGAAGCTCGACGATGCGGCCGTCCGCATCGACCCGGACGGAGATGTCCGCGGGCAAAGCCTTCTCCGCACCCCCTCCGTCCTCTCGAGGGAGCTCGAAGAACGGCACGGGCGCCTCGACGCGCGTCGGAGGCGCTCCGGAGTCCGCGGCCTCCGAGACCACGACGAAGGGGACGACCTCTCCGGTCGAGTCGAAGACGGCAAGGTCGCAGTTCTGAGACTGAACCAGCCCGCGGTAGACCTCCTGGGGAATGGAGACTCTGCAGAGCGCTCCGTCAAGCTCCTGCCCCGTCAACGCGTTCGCATGAACGAAATCTTCCAGCGAAACCGGCTTTTTCGGGCTCGCGCCCCAGGCCCCGCAGGGCAGCAGAACGGTCAGCACCAGCAGGAACGCCGCCGCCCAGGGCGCCGGTCCCTTGCTCCTGACCACGGCCCTCACTCCTTCCCCCGGTCTGCAGCCGTCTCCCTTGGGGGCAGCGGCGCAGCCCAGCCGATCAGCAGAAACAGACCTCCCAGCACCAGAAAGGCAAAGATGCGGGTCAGGGTGGCGCTGCGGCTCAGATCGACGATCAACAGCTTGACCATGTCCGCGGCCAGCAGCCCCGCGCCCGCACGCCAGAGCGAACGGCTTCTCAATCGCTTCCCCTGAAGGATCCCCGCGAGGCCCAGGACGCCCCACAAGATAGCGATGATCCCCTGACAGTGCGACGTCCTCAGCGCCATCCAGATCGAGGAAAAGGCCTCGTCCGAGTACCACCACGCCGCCCGCGCGGC
This sequence comes from Fretibacterium fastidiosum, assembly GCF_000210715.1. Lineage (GTDB taxonomy): Bacteria > Synergistota > Synergistia > Synergistales > Aminobacteriaceae > Fretibacterium > Fretibacterium fastidiosum. Next base: position 1,859,526 of record NC_021038.1, on the reverse strand, counting down.
GACCTGGTTGACCCAGACGAACAGGAACCCGAAGAACCCCTGCCGCAGGGGATGGGACGGACGGGCGTCCTTGACGAAGGAACAGCGGAACCAGAGGACGCAGGACAGGATGAAGGTCGCCTGCCACAGTTCGAGGGGGTTCAACAGGGGGACGAACAGCCCGCCGACGGCGGTCCCCTTCCACTTGAAGCTGTCGACGAAAGCGGGCAGTTGCAGCAGCAGGGGAAGCGCTGTGGCAAAGGCCAGGGATTTGGGGCTCCCCGCGAAGGCCGAGCGCTCCCGCGCCCGCGACACGTGGAGCAACAGCGCCACCAGGGGCAGGAGCGAGAGCAGCTGCGCCCAGTCCCCTCCCCAGCGGAGCCCCCATCGCCCCAGGGCCATGTCGGCCAGCCTCAGCCCCACGAGGATTGCGGCGAAGTGGAAGATTTCGATGCCTCGAAAGCCGGCCTTCGTTTGATACAACAGGCGAAGCGACGGCCCGATCGTCGCCGCGTAGACGATGGCGCTCGCCGTAAGGCTGCGCCCGATGCCGAAGAAGTCCAGGGTCACGGGGCGCAGGACGAAAGGCAGCGTCTCGAAGACCCAAAGGATGCCGGCGATCAGCGGGCCGAACAGGAGGAGTTGGGCCGCACGCCAGTCGAGGCGCAGGGAGGCCCAACAGGCGGCCAGGGCGGTCAGGCAGACGACCGGGAAGGCCGAGAGCCAGGGGAGCCCGATGCGAGGCACCTGGTCGCCCATGGTCCCCCACCACCACAGGGCCCCGGCGCCCGTCAGCACCCAGGATAAGACGACGCAGGCCGAGTCCACGTTTGAGCGGAGAAATTCCGACGCCTGGCGTTCCCATCGGGTTCCATGGGGGAGGTCTTCCCCTCGCAGCCGGAAGCGCGTGATCCAGAAGCCGCTGCACCAGAGGGCGGCAGCGAACAGGACGCCGCTGGCGAGGATCGGACTCAGCACCGAATCGACCGTCAGGTCAATCCGCGCCAGTTCGGGGGCGTAGAGGCAGAGGGCCCCGACCTGCAGGAAAATTCCGCCCAGCAGGGCTTTCAGGCTTCCGTAACGACAGGCTGCGACGACCAGGAACGCCCCTTCGGCCGCCCACACGGCGGACGAGAGCACGCGCTCGAAGGCGTAAGGGAGGACGAGGTTCGAGAACAGGATGCTCAGCGCGGCAAAGAGGCGCCAGACCACGGGCTGATACCGCTCCCCTCTTTGGCGCAGCCAGACCCCTAAGATCAGGTACCACACCCCAAGCCCCAGGCAGGTCGAGGCCGTGCCGTAGGCGAGGTGTCCCGCTGCGTGGGACTGCAGGAAGAAGAAGACGAAGGGGACGAGGACGGTCAGGGGCATATCGGCGTCGTAGCGCGACGCTTCGGCGGCATCGGGGGACTCTCCCCCGGCACGGCGCATCGCGAAGCGAAGCGTGATCAACGTGTAGGTTGCGAGGAAGGCCAACAGGAAGGGCTCCACTGCAGAGAAGAGATCGGGCCTCCAGTTGCGCTGGCCCCAGAACAGGGCGATGCCGGCGGTGAGGAGGAAGCCCATCCGGTTCAGGAGGCGCCAGCGGCGTCGGAACGCGATGGCCAGGATCTCGAAGTTCAACAGCGTGCAGATGGAGAAGAGCGTTACGGGACTGCGGGCTCCCACCTGAAGCAGGTGGGGGGCGGCGAAGCCGCCGAGGACCGCAAAGAGCGCCAGGGGCTCGTAGTCCTGCACCAGCGCCAGGACGACGGTGACGACGGAGAGGAAGATCATCGCCCCAACGGCCGGTCCCTCCGGCAGGATGGGCACATTGGTGGAGGCCGAATGGAGTTTCGCGGCAGCCAGCACGACGAGGTAGAGCACGCCCATGCCGCCTCCCTGGAGGACCAGAGCGTAGGCACGACGCCGCAGCCGCATACGAAATCCGAAGGCCACCATCAGGAGGCCCGTGACGGCGGCGCCCGCCAGGCGCATCTCCAGGGTCAGCAGACCGAGGTGAACCGCGTAGCTGAAGAGCAGGCCGAACCCCACGAGGAAGAGGAGCACGCCTGTGCAGACCCAGATGTTCCCCTCGGCGATCAGCCAGGTGATGAGGCGGGACCATGCGGCGGCGACGGAGCCGGGTTGGCGGGACAACGAGACATCGTCGTTGGGGCCGTCGGGGTTGTCAGGGTGGAAGGCTGCTGCGGCGGCAACGGGAAGTTCCTCGACGGTGGGCTCCTCAGGCGTCTCCCGGAGGGATTCCGAAGGCTCCGGCGCCTCGAGGGAGACTTCGGGTACCTTCGGCAGGTCGAGGTCAATGGGCGCTTCTCCCACGGGAAGCTCGACAGGGGGCGGCGCTTCCGGCAGAGGAGGTGCCAGCGGCAGCTCCTCGGACAGGAGGTCGGCAGAGGGCTGCACCTCGGATAGAGGCGTGACGGAGGGCTGTTCCTTCGACGCCTCTCGCGGAATCGGGCCCTGCCGCATCGCGTCGATCGCCTTCTCCAGCGCCGTGATGCGGCGGCTCAGACGCTCCGTGGCGTCGCCCACCTTTCCCAGGATCAGAAGCGGCGACAGGATCAGCCAGAAGATCGCAAACACCAGGAGAACCAGCATTGCTCTGAACCTCGCTTTCCTTAATTTTTTAGTTCCTTAATTTTTTATGGAAGCGCTGATTAACCTTGAAAAGTTGTTGGAAGCAATCAAGGAGCATCCGTAAGGGTATCCTTCAGCGCTTCCATAAAATTCTAACATGGGGCTACGCCCCCTTTCGGGGAGCCTTCCAGATGCTGTTCGCTAATGCTCACAGACCCGTCAGTCTCAATCCTCATGTGCTTCGCACGGCCTGATGAAGTTTCAGGCACTAAAAGGAAAACATATGATTGACAGAGCTCTCGGTTAGATTCATCACCTTCTATATTTAGGTATAAGAAAAACCCGCCACGGTAGGCAGGTTAATGGTGGAAGCCTTTATAGTTTTTTGCTATCAATATTAAATCCAGCGGCACACAATTCTTTGAATAGATTTAATTTTCCATCTTCGACGTTATCTCTGAATGAAATATACATAAGACCGTTAATATCGGATGGCTTTTCCATGTTTTCTTGATCCTTTATCAGAATAGCAACCTTACTCCTACCTAATTTAGCCAAAAGCATACCTAACTCCAAAACAACATTTTGTCGAGCGCGATATCGTTTTTCACCAGGCTTATTGGTAGGATGCCCCTCATCATCTGGTGTAGTAAGAACTATGGCATAATGTGCTTGCTGTGTATAATTTTCCAGCTTTTCAATTATAGTTTGTCCCTCTGATGGAAGCTGGTCGAGAATAAGTGGTTCAATGTCCCACCGTCGCAACATAGCTTCTAATTGTGTCCGTGCAGTTGTGTCATGGCCATATACAACAAATACTTCGCGCGACGGTGCTATTGGTGTTGTTTGTGCAGTTCCCGTAGCGTCCCACAAAATCTTTTCGATTCGCGGTTTGTTTTTGCCCTGTACCGAAAAAGTACCCTTGTTAAAAATATTAACGATTTCACCAGTTTTAAAACGTAACTGGTCGCCGGTCCCATTAGTTAACCTTTTTTGCTCTTCTAACATCAATCCCTGAGCTTTCAAAATCTCTAATGCTTCATCTGTTTTCATCAAAAGCCACCTCCTCAAACCGTTTTTACTATAAAAACTACCTTTTGTCAATGTTTGTGTCATTGATCAGTGATAATGTCACCCCATGCCGCGGCAGGCAGGTCTTTTGGTAATACTTGGGTATGAAGCAGGAGCGAGTAGCATTGTCACAAAAAGAGATCAAGCGCATCAAGATCATGGAGCTGCTGGTCAACGAGAAGATGACCAACCAGGAAGCTGCAGAGTCCCTGAGCCTCTGTCGGAGGCAGAGCATCAGGCTCAGGAAAAAGTACACGACCCAGTATAGTGGACTCCAAATAGGGGGCCAGAGGGAGCGTTAGAGTTAATATAGGTCATATTATGAAAAGGGGCGAAAGATAGAGAGTAACGATCAGAGTTGATAGAGTCATGGGAGATAAAGGCAATCGTTATAGTCCGAGGTTGAAAGGCCGTCCGCCCCAGACAAATCGAAGTCCGTATTCACTCAGGTGCGCATCGACGAAGATACGTTCCTGAAAGGAAAAATTCTGGCGGCCGTCTACGACGAATCGTTCAACAGCCTGCTGGTGCGTGCTGTGCGCAGCGAGATCCGAACCTACGAAGCCGAGCACGGCCCCCTTCCAAAGCCTGCACGCCCGGGGCCCCGACTCACTCCAAGCGAATAGGATACGAAACAACCCCTCCGCCCCGCTCCGTTCGGCACCTCCCCTTACAGGGGCAAAACTCGTCGCCTTGAGCGACAAGGCGGCGCGCATTCCAAACTCATCGAGAGCTCGCGCACAATGCCGCAATGCTATAATGAACAGAAGCGCAGCGATCAGCCGGTGCTTTCTCGATCCGACTTTAAGTGCAAAAACAAAATTCATTCAAAGGGGTTTTCAGAATGCTGACGACGGCAACGGAAATGCTCAAGAGAGCGAGGGAGGGACGTTACGCGGTCGGGCACTTCAACATCAACAATCTGGAGTGGGCGAAGGCCGTCCTGCTGACGGCGGAAGAGTTGAGGAGCCCCGTCATCCTGGGCGTCTCCGAGGGCGCGGGAAAGTACATGACGGGCTTCGACACGGTGTCCGCGATGGTGAGGGCCATGGACAAGGGCCTGGGGATCACGGTGCCCGTCGCGCTGCACCTGGACCACGGCACCTATGAAGGGGTCTACAAGTGCATCAAGGCTGGCTTCACCTCCGTCATGTTCGACGGCTCGCACTACCCCATCGCCGAGAACCTGGAAAAGACGCGCGAGTTGGTCCACGCGGCTCACGCCCTGGGACTGTCCATCGAGGCGGAGGTGGGCACCATCGGCGGCGAGGAGGACGGCGTCCTGGGGATGGGCGAATGCGCGGACCCGGAGGAGTGCCGCATCATCGCGGAACTTGGGGTCGACATGCTGGCCGCAGGGATTGGGAACATACACGGCAAGTACCCCGACAACTGGCAGGGGCTCTCCTTCGAGACGCTCGACGCCATACAGAAGAGGACCGGCGCCCTCCCCTTGGTGCTGCACGGCGGATCGGGCATCCCCGCGGCCATGATCCAGGAGGCCATCTCCCTGGGCGTCTCCAAGATCAACGTCAACACGGAGTGCCAGGTCGCCTTTGCGGAAGCCACCCGAAAGTACATCGAGTCGGGCAAGGACCAGCAGGGCAAGGGCTTCGATCCCCGAAAGCTCCTGGCCCCCGGCATGGACGCCATCAGGGCGACGGTCAAGGAGAAGATGGAGCTCTTCGGCTCGGTC
>NC_021038.1:1849440-1851483 GCF_000210715.1 Fretibacterium fastidiosum | reverse complement strand
AGGTCACCCCTCAGCCCTCGCTTCACCTCAATATCTCACCCGTAATTCCGTTGTCAAGGTGCAAAACCCATTTCAAAACCGGATCGCTCACTCAGAGCTCGGATATATTACACCAAAAAATCCCTCTTGTAAAGCCCCCTATTGTGAATTTTGCGTTTTCCCTTAAAAACCCTTCGCGCATCCGCCTAAAGGCTCCTGACCCTCGCCGTCAACGCATCCACGCTCTCCGGCGTCGTGGCCCAGCTGGTGCAGAAGCGCACCGCACTTCTGTCCTCGTCCATCCGCTGCCACCGCTCGAAGGAGAACTCCCCCTTCAAACGCTCGATCTGACGCTCCGTCAGGATGGGGAACTGCTGGTTCGTTGGGGAGTCGATGAACAGGGGGAAGCCCCTCTCCAAAAAGGCGGCACGGATGCGCATGGCCTGCTCGTTGGCGTGCCGGGCGATCTCGAAGTAGAGGCCGTCCTCAAAGAGCGTCTCGAACTGGATGCCCAGGAGCCTGCCCTTGGCCAACATGCCGCCCTGCTGCTTGACGAGCGTGCGGAAGTCCTTCAGGCGGCCCGGACGCGACCGCACCACCGCCTCGCCGAAGAGCGCCCCCACCTTCGTCCCGCCGATGTAGAAGACGTCGCACAGGCGTGCGACGTCCTGAATCGTGACGTCCGTCCCCTGGGCCGTCACGCCGTAGCCCAGACGGGCGCCGTCCAGGAAGAGCGGCAGGCCGTAGTCCGTACACACCGCGCGCAATTCCTCGAGCTGCTCCCTGGTGTAGAGCGTGCCGTACTCCGACGGGTGGGAGACGTACACCATGCCGGGCTGAACCCTGTGCTCACGCGTCTCGTCGTCGTAGAAGTCCTTCAGGTACTGCCGGACGGTCCCCGCGTCCAGGAGGCCACACTTGCCCTGGAGCGAAAGCACCTTGTGCCCCGTGCTCTCGATGGCGCCCGCCTCGTGGACGTTGATGTGCCCGCTCTCGACGCAGAGGACCCCCTGACACGGTCTGAGGAGCGCCTTGATGACCGTCGTGTTCGTCTGGGTCCCGCCCACGAGGAAATGGACCTCCGCGTCCGGGACGCCCACAGCCTTCTGAATCAGCGCCATTGCGCGCTGGCAATGAGGGTCCGCGCCATAGCCCGAGGTCTGCTCCAGGTTCGTCTCCGTCATTCGCGCCAGGATGCGCGGATGGCATCCCTCCTGATAATCGCACTCGAATCGAAACACTCGAAACCGCCCCCTCGAAACGATGATCTACTTTATTATATTTATAGCGGCCTCTGAAGCGGCGCGCAAGGGGCGACCGGCGGGGAGTTTTCCGAAAAGATCGAAAAACGGGCGGCCGCGGCTTTACTTTTTTCCGCCTTTTCTCTATCCTGTTTCCTGTGGACCGCCCCTTTGGACCCTTTTGGAAGAGAAGGGCGCCGCACGACAACGAAAGGCGAGGACAGGTGAAGACAATGTCCCAATCATACGGAATCATCCTCACGGGGGGGAGCGGCACGCGCCTCTGGCCGCGCTCCCGCGAGGACCTGCCGAAGCAGTTTCTGGCCCTCTGCGGCCCCGGAACGCTCCTGCAGGACACCCTGAGGCGGATGCTGAACGTCGTCCCCATCAATCGGATGCGCGCCGTGACGGGCGCTCAGTGGGAGGCCCTGGTGGCGCACCAGGCGCGCGAGGTCGTCCCCCTGACGCCGGACTTCATCGTGCAGGAGCCCATGGCCCGCGGAACGGCGCCGGCCGTCCTCCTGGGGATCGAAGCGCTGCGGGAGGCGGGGGCCGGGGATGAGGACGTGGTGATCGTCGCGCCCAGCGACCACATCGTGCAGGAGCCCGCCGCCTTCTCCCGCGCCCTCGAGCTGGCGGTGCAGGCGGCACGGGAGGGGTTCATGGCGACGCTGGGGGTCGTCCCCAGCCACCCGGAGACGGGGTTCGGCTACATCCGGAAGGGGGCGGCCCACGGCGCCTGGTTCGAGGCGGAGGCCTTCGTGGAGAAGCCCGACCTGCCCACGGCGGAGACCTACGTCAAGAGCGGGGACTACCTCTGGAA
>NC_021038.1:1840080-1848747 GCF_000210715.1 Fretibacterium fastidiosum | reverse complement strand
CCTTTGACTGCGCCGTCATGGAGCGGGCGGGGCGCGTGGCGGTGACGCCCCTGGACGCGGGGTGGTCCGACGTGGGGTCCTGGGACGCCCTGCACGACGTGCTGGAGCGCGACGATCAGGACAACGCCGTCGTGGGGGACGTGACGCTGCGGGGCGCGCGAAACTGCCTCGTGGACTCCCGCAGCCGGCTGACGGTGCTGAACGGCGTGGAGGACCTGGTGGTGGTGGACTCGCCGGACGCGCTCTTCGTCACTCGACGGGGGGCCTCCCAGGAGGTGCGCGCCGTCGTGAAGGAGCTGAAGGGCCGCGGACGGCGCGAGGTCAGCCAGATCTCGGAGAGCAGCCGCCCCTGGGGGAACTACCGCGTGCTGCACGAGGACGAGCGGCACCGGGTCAAGCGCAGCGTCGTGATGCCCGGCAGGTCCGTCCCCCTCCAAACCCACCGCCACAGCACCGAGCGTTGGATCGTCCTCCGCGGGACGGCCAGGGCTACCCTCGATGGTACGGAGAGCTTTCTCTGCGAGGGCATGGAGCTCTTCATCCCCAGAAACGTCCCCCACGGCCTCGAGAACTGCGGCTGCATCGACCTTGAACTCATCGTCGTGCAGGACGGCGAATACCTTGGACCCGACGATGCGTGAGGCGGGAGCGCCCGAAGCGCGAGCCGAATATGCGTAATCCTGACGTTTGCCCTTCCGCAGGCCGGATGCTAGAATGGCCCCGTCATCTCAAACGGGACGTCCGTTCGCGGAGGCCTGTGTTCTCTAGATTTTAGGAGGGATTTTTCTATGATCTTGAAAAAGTCTTCGTTCCTGTGCGCGGCGATGCTCCTCTTCGTGCTGGCCGTCGGGTCCGTGTCCTTCGCGGCTCAGAAGCCCGCTGCCACCGTGCCCGTCGAGGGCGTGGGCGTCATCGACATCGACGAGGTCGTCAACAAGCACCCCGGCATGGCGAACGCGAGGCAGCAGGCGGCCAACCTCTCGCGCCAGAAGGAGAACGAGGCCAAGGCGGCTGCGGACAAGGAGAGCGATCAGGCCAAAAAGGCCCAGATCATCCAGCAGAAGCGCATGGAGCTCGTCAAGGAGCAGCAGGCGCTCATGGACCCCATCTATCGCGAGTGCCAGCAGGCCGCACGGGACGTTGCCGCAAAGCAGAACCTGACCCTCGTCCTCAACAAGTCCATCGTCCTCATCGGCGGCACGGACATCACGCAGGACGTCATTCAGCAACTGGCGAAGGTTGCCGCCACAAAGAAATAAGGACACCTCCTCACGCACAAAGCGGCGGGCCCTGAACCTCAGGGCCCGCCGCTTTTTTATTGCCAAATCGCCCCGACGGCCGGGGAACTCGCTCAAACGGCGGTCTTACACTATAATAAAAACGGCGCAGAGAGAGCAGCACGCGCTTCGCTCCAACGCGCTTCTCTTTATGACTTTTCATAATTTTTGAAGGGAGAGCTGCTGAAGATGCGGGACAAAAAGGCCTTGATCCTCATGGCGACGCTATGGCTCGCGCTGTTCGGCGCCGTCGCTCCGGAGAGGGCACCTGCGGCGGAGTCCCCGAACTGGATGTGGACCGTCTTCGTGGTTCCGCCTCAGGGCGGCTGGGAGACCGAGGCGGGAAGGTCGATCCTGACGGTGCTGGCGTGGCATGAGGCCAACATCGCGGACAGCGGCAGGGGCATCGGCGGACACGACGTCCACTTCGTCCCCGTGGCCGAGGCGGGCGAGGCCTCGGACGTGCGGCTGCCCCTCGACGAGCGGACCGCGGCGGTGATGAGCTTTGCCGTCCCGGAGGTGGACCGCGGGCTGATCCAGCGCCTGGGGGGCCAGAAGGTGCCGCTCCTCCTGGCGGGAGGCGAGGAGCTCCTCATCGACAAGGACGGCCGGCCCCTGCCGAACGTCTTCGCGCTCGACATGTTCCGGGACTACCGCTGCGCCGCCTTCGCCAACTTCGCCGCGCAGACGCTCCACCGCAAAGCCCACGTGGCCCTGGCGGCCAGCCGGTTTACCGTCGATCAGGAGCGCGAGGCGAAGATCGCCTATTCCCTTCTGGACCTGGCGGGCTTCATGCCCATGCCCTTCTGGATGGACGCCTCGGTGAGCGACAGCTTCTCCATGGTGGCGCAGGAGATTCGGAGCGTCTCCAACGGCGTGCTGATCGCCTTCATCGGAGGCATGGGAGCGCGGGAGATGTGGCGGGGGTTCATGCGCACCGAGACCCCATGGCAGCTCTGGAACTGCGCCGCGCCGGAGCCGCTCTACCTCTCCTGCAAGGGGATGCTCTTCGCGGACCAGAACCTGTTCCTGTCCGAGCGGGGCGGCTTCAGCACCCTGAAGCGGCAGCTGTGGGACACGCGCGCCATGCAGGTCAAGGACCTGGTGCCCGCAGGCCGCGCCAACGCGCTGGCGGAGTGGCTGACGAGGGGGATCAGGGCCCTGCCCCAGCCCGTGGACCGGCTGGACCGGGACGCGCTGCTCACCGCGCTGGGCCGGGTTCGCGGCATCCCCTTCGGCGCCCAGACCCTCGACGTCACCCCGTCGCTGCACCGTCCCGTCAGCCGCCAGGTCTACATCGCGGAGGTACGCGACCGCCGCTTCATCCTGAAGGACACCCTGATGACGGACGCCCTGCCCTACGTGCCGTCCTACTGAACCGGTCGTCCGTGTGCTACAATACTCTGAGCCGGCCTGCCGCTTCAGACAGGGCGGCAGTGTCGTTATCCCCCGCCAGGGGGGACAACGGAGGTTCCGTAGCGGAGGTGGCGAAACGGCAGACGCACCAGACTTAGGATCTGGCGCCTTCGGGCGTAGGGGTTCAAGTCCCCTCCTCCGCACCAGTTCATGGTCATGAGCCGGCAACTAAAAGAGCCCTGCGCCCCTGCCTGGGCAGGGACTGAGGGGTGTCGCGACGATGGAAACGCACAAGGTCAAGGGAGAACGCTTTTTTATTAAGGTTCTGAATACCCCGCAAACTATCGGAAAACCCAAAAAACTGTACGCCTCGCTTCCCCCGGCAGGGACGAGGAAGCAATGATCTCGCTCCTCTGTCCCTGCTATAACGAGGAGGCGGTCCTTCCCCTGTTCTTTGAACGGATTACCTCCGTCATGGAAGGAATCGGGCAGGACTTCGAGATCGTCTGCGTCAACGACGGCAGCCGCGACGGGACGCTCGACCTCCTCAGGGAACAGGCGGAGGCGGATGAGCGCGTCAAGGTGGTTGACCTCTCCCGAAACTTCGGCAAGGAAGCCGCCCTGACGGCGGCGCTGGATCACTCTACGGGCGACGCGGTGGTGCCGATCGACGCCGACCTTCAGGACCCGCCGGAGCTGATCGGCGTCATGCTTGAAAAGTGGCGCGAGGGGTACGAGGTCGTCCTGGCTCATCGTTCCAACCGTTCCTCGGATTCATGGCTGAAGCGGGTGACCGCCCGAATGTTCTACAAGGTTCACAACAGGATATCCCAACCGGAGCTGCCCGAAAACGTGGGGGACTTCCGGCTGATGGACCGCAGGGTGGTGGACGCCCTGGGGGGCCTCCGGGAGACGCACCGCTTCATGAAGGGGCTCTTTGCCTGGGTCGGGTTCAAGACCTGCATCGTCGATTACGTCCGGAAGCCCCGCGCTGCCGGTAAGACGAAGTTCAACGGCTGGCGGCTTTGGAAGCTTGCCGTCGAGGGCATCACCTCCTTCAGCACCTTCCCCCTGACCGTGTGGTTCTACCTCGGAAGCCTCACGGCGTTCGGCGCCTTTGCTTACGGCCTCTACATCGTCCTGCGGACCCTGATCTGGGGAATCGAGGTGCCGGGTTACGCCTCGCTGCTCTGTCTGATCCTCTTCTTCGGAGGTCTTCAGCTGCTGGGCATCGGTATCCTGGGCGAGTACCTCGGCAGGGCCTACATGGAGAGCAAGAAAAGGCCCGTCTACGTGGTGCGCGAGGTCTATTGCAGAAAAGGAGGATAAGGGGATGCAGCACAGGGCCTTTGAAAAGATGCTGGAAACTCAGGACACACATTGGTGGTTTAAGGGCAAGAGGAGGATATTGAACAAGATTATCGAGAAAAGGGTTTTTACCGGAGAGCCCTGCGATATTCTTGAGATAGGTTGCGGGACGGGAAGTAACTTGCCCATGCTTGCCCGTTTTGGAAACGTCGTGGGGCTCGAGCTTGACGATTACGCACGCAAGGTAATCCCTCCCCTTCCAGGCGTTTCCATCGCAAAAGGTTGGCTTCCCGATGGTTTGGAGGCTGTACGGGGAAGGCAATTTGACCTCGTCTGCCTCTTTGACGTCCTAGAACATATCGAGCACGACGGAGAAGCGCTGTCCGTCCTCAAAAAGCTCATACGACCTGATGGGAAGCTGTTGCTGACGGTCCCCGCTTATCAATGGATGTTCGGCCCCCACGACAGGGATCTGGGGCACTACCGCCGATACACGCGCCCCAAACTTCGGGCCCTCTGCGTGCAACAGGGTTATACGGTTTCATACACAGGCTACATCAACTCCTTATTGTTCCCTTTCATGGCGGTGTCGCGCATTGCAGGACGTCTTATGGGCGGGGCAAGAACCGTCCAGCTCGAGACGAGCGTTCCTCCGTTTAAACTCAATGAATTGCTATACACCATCTTCTCGGCAGAATCGTTCTGGATACCCAATATCTCCCTTCCTTTCGGGGGTTCCGTGGTCCTGTTGTGTGAGGGGCGAAAACCCTAACCCTTTCCCTGCGGCAGGACCTCATACCAATTCGCGTTTAATATGGATTGCCTCCCCTGAAAGGGGAGGTGTCGCCAAGGGCGGCGGAGGGGTTCAGCCAGACGACACGACGACCGGCCTCACGCAAGCCGATCTTTCGGGAGGATTGCGGCGGTCGGTCGGCTGTGCCGAAGCAAGGCAATGGATTGCCTTGTGGAGGCGTTGGCGGAGAATGTCAGACAGGCGCGTCTCGCGTCTTATGAAAAACACCCCTCCCCTTCGGGGCAGCCCCCCTTGCAGGGGGGCCTTTCTTGCCCTTTAGACGCAAATTGGTATTAGACGGCCCCGCATCGCCGCGCTAAACGCAAATCGTCAACGAGTCGACGCCGCGGCACAAAAAACGGCCCTGCCGGGGCAGGGCCTGAGTACGTCCGCCGAAAGCGCGTCAGCCCGCGCGCCTCACGCTGAGCTCCAGGATCTTCAGCACCATCGCCGTGGCCTTCTCCATCACCTGGACGGGGATGAACTCGAAGCGGCCGTGGTAGTTGTGGCCGCCGGTGAAGAGGTTCGGCGTCAAAAGCCCGCGCCAGGAGAGCGCCGCGCCGTCCGTGCCGCCGCGCATGGGGATGATGAAGGTCTTGACGTCCAGCTCCTTCATCGCGTCGAGGGCCAGGTCCACGACCTCCATGCGCGTCGCGAGTTTGTCCGCCATGTTGCGGTACTGGTCGTGCAGGTCGAGCCGAACCCTCTCCGCGCCGTACTTGTCCCGCAGCCAGCTCACGGCCCTCTCCACGAAGCGCTTGCGCTCCTCGAACTTCTTCGCGTCGTGGTCCCGGATGATGAAGCGCAGGACGGCCTTCTCCGTCGTGCCCTCAAAGCTTGTGCAGTGGAAGAAGCCCTCGTACCCCGACGTCGTCGCCGGCGTCTCGCTGGCGGGGAAGAGGGAGAGGAGCTCGTGCCCCATCATGATGGCGTTCAGCATCAGCCCCTTTGCCGTGCCGGGGTGCACCGCCCGGCCCTCGATCGTCACCACGGCTCCCGCCGCGTTGAAGTTCTCGTAGCACAGCTCGCCGATGGGGCCGCCGTCCAGGGTGTAGGCGAAGTCCGCGCCGAACTTCTCGATGTCCAGCCCCTTCGCCAGCTCCCCCACTTCCTCGTCCGGCGTGAAGGCCACCTTCACGTCCCCGTGCTCGAACTCCGGGTGCTCCAGGAGCCAATCGACGGCCCCCATGATCTCCGCCATGCCGGCCTTGTTGTCCGCCCCCAGGAGCGTCGTCCCATCCGTCACCACCAGGTCCTGCCCCACGTAGTCCTTCATGAAGGGGAAGTCCCGCGGCGACAGGACCACCTTCAGGGCCTCGTTCAGCACGACATCGCCGCCGTCGTAGCCCTTCACGACGCGGGCCTTGACGTCCTTTCCGGACGCCTCCGTCGCCGTGTCCATGTGGGCGATGAACCCGATGGCCGGCACCTTCCCCTTCGCGTTGCCCGGCAGCGTGACGGTCACGTAGGCGTTCGGCGTCAGGGTCACGTCCTTCAGCCCCCGCTCCCGCAGCTCCCGCTCCATCTCCTTTGCCAGGACCATCTGCCCCGGCGTGCTGGGCACGACCCCGGAGTCCTCCTTCGACTGCGTGTCGTAGGTCACGTACTTCAAAAAGTGTTCAAGCGTAGAATACAAGAGAGAAACCTCCTCATACAGGCGGCGGGCCGCGTCGCTGCGGCCCGCTTTCGGTCCATCGGGAACGTTCAACGGCCCTCGGCCAGTTTCCCGGCGAAATGGCAGGCCACGAAGTGCCCCGGCGCGTACTCCGTCAGGGGCGGGGTCCCCTTGGCGCACACGTCCTGGCGGTAGCGGCAGCGCCCCATGAAGCGGCAGGAGTCCGGCGGCTCGATGGGGCTGGGCACGTCCCCCTCCAGGATGATGCGCTCGCGGTTCACGTCCAGCTTCGCCAGGGGGATCGCGGAGAGCAGCGCCTGCGTGTAGGGGTGCATCGGGTTCTTGAAGAGCTCGCGGTACTCCGAAAGCTCCGCGATCTGTCCCAGGTACATCACGGCGATGCGGTCCGACACGTGCTTCACCACGCTCAGGTTGTGCGAGATGAAGACGTAGGTGTAGTTGAACTCCTTCTGCAGCTCGTTCAGCAGGTTCAGCACCTGGGCCTGAATGCAGACGTCCAGGGCCGACACCGGCTCGTCCAGCACGATGAACTCCGGGTTCAGGGCCAGGGAGCGGGCGATGCCGATCCGTTGACGGCGGCCGCCGTCCAGCTCGTGGGGGTAGCTGTTCTCCAGCCTCTCCGCCAGCCCCACCGTGCTCATCAGCTCGCGGATGCGCTTGCGCATGGCGGCCTTGTCGCTGTAGACGCGGTTCACCATCAGCGGCTCCGCGATGAGCTCCCAGACGGAGAGGCGCGGGTTCAGGCAGGAGTAGGGGTCCTGAAAGACGATCTGCACGCGCTTGCGCAGGTCCTTCATCGTGGCCGCGTCCACCTTCGTCACGTCGATGCAGCTCCCGTCCTCCGGGTTCTGAAGCATGACGCTGCCGGAGGTGCTGTCCAAAAGGCGGATGAGGCAGCGGCCCAGCGTGGACTTGCCGCAGCCGGACTCCCCCACCAGCCCCAGGGTCTCGCCGCGCTGGATCTCGAAGCTCACGTCGTCCACCGCGTGCAGCATCCCCCGCTTGGTGCTGAAGTACTTCTTCAGGTGTTCCACCTTGATGTAAGGCTTGTTGTTGTCCGTCATCGCTCTCACCTCCCTGCCGCCTGGCAGCCCATCATGCGGGCCCGCACGGGGCAGGCCACGAAGTGCCCCGGCTCCAGCTCCTGCATCTGCGGCCGGACTGCGGAACAGCTCTCCTCCGCCATGGAGCAGCGGGGGTGGAACGTGCAGCCCGTGGGCAGGGCCATGGGGTCCGGCATCAGGCCGGGGATGACGGGCAGCTCGTCGATGTCCTCGTCGATGTCCGGCACGGAGTTGAAGAGCCCGATGGTGTAGGGGTGCAGCGGGGTCGCGTAGAGCGCGCGCTTGTCCGCGTACTCCACCACCCGGCCCGCGTACATGATGGCCACCTTGTCGCAGATGTCCGCCACGATGCCGAGGTCGTGGGTGATGAGGATCATGGAGGCGGCGAACTTCTGCTTCAGCTGCTTCATCAGCTCCAGCACCTGGGCCTGAATCGTCACGTCCAGCGCCGTCGTCGGCTCGTCCGCGATCAGGAGCGTCGGGTCGCAGGCCAGCGCGATGGCGATGACCACGCGCTGCTTCATGCCCCCCGAAAACTGGTGCGGGTAGTCGTGCATGCGCTCCCGGCGGATCCCCACCAGCTC
This sequence comes from Fretibacterium fastidiosum, assembly GCF_000210715.1. Taxonomy (GTDB): domain Bacteria; phylum Synergistota; class Synergistia; order Synergistales; family Aminobacteriaceae; genus Fretibacterium; species Fretibacterium fastidiosum. The sequence continues at coordinate 1,840,729 of NC_021038.1, read as the reverse complement.
CAGCATGTCTCCGGCCTGGGACAGGGCCTCAGCCTCGCTCACCCGGCGGTGCAGCCGGATCATCTCCGCGATCTGCTTGTCCACCGTCATCACGGGGTTGAGGCTCGTCATGGGGTCCTGGAAGATCATGGCGATCTTCGCGCCGCGGATGTGGCGCATCTCGGCCTCGCTCTTGCTCAGCAGGTTCTCGCCCTCGAACAGGATCTCGCCGCTCTTGATCCTTCCGGGCGGGTTCGGGATCAGGCGCATGATGCCCAGCGCCGTGGTGGTCTTGCCCGCGCCCGTCTCGCCCACGAAGCCGAGGGACTCGCCGCGCCCCAGCTGCAGGTTCAGTCCCTCCACCGCGTGGACCACGCCGCTGTCCGTCTCGTAGTGGATGGTGAGGTCGCGGACGTCCAGCATGAGGTCCCGTTCGTTCTTCTCGTTCGTCGTTGTCATAGTCGCACCTCCGCCCCGTCAGCGCTTCAGCTTCGGGTCAAGCGCATCGCGCAGGCCGTCACCAAGGAAGTTCAGCGCAAGGATTGTGAACATGATCGCCAGGCCGGGGTAGAGCGTCATGTGGGGGAAGTCGCGGATGTACTGGCGCCCGCCGGACAGCATCGCGCCCCACTCCGGGTTCGGCGGCTGGATGCCGAGGCCGATGAAGGAG
>NC_021038.1:1834436-1839799 GCF_000210715.1 Fretibacterium fastidiosum | reverse complement strand
GCTGTTGGGGATGATGTGCTTCAGGATGATGCGCAGGTCCGGGCTGCCCACGGCCCGCGCGGCCTCGATGAACTCCATGTTGCGGATGGAGAGCACGGAGCCGCGCACGATGCGCGCGTAGGTGGGGACCGCCGAGATGCCCACGGCGATCATCAGGTTCATCAGGCTCGGCCCCAGGGCCGCCACGATGGCAATGGCCAGGAGCGTCTGGGGGATGGAGAGCAGCACGTCCATGACGCGCATGATGGCGTTGTCGAGCCTCCCGCCGTAGTAGCCGGAGACGGCACCCAAAAAGCCCCCCAGGACCAGCGCGATGCCCACGGCCACGAATCCGACCTGCAGGGACACGCGGGCGCCGTAGATCAGGCGGCTCAGGATGTCCCGGCCGAACTCGTCCGTGCCCAGCCAGTGCGCGGAGCTCGGCGTCTTGAACATCTGTGACAGGTCCTGAGCCGTGGGGTTGTAGGGGGAGATGACTTCGGCGAAGATCGCGCAGAAGACCAGGAGCAGGATGATGGCCAGCCCAAACATGGCCAGGGGGCTCTTGCTCAGGCGAAAGAGGACCTCCGCCAGGGGGCCGCGATGGACGCGCTTCGTCAGCTCGGGGACGACGCTGCCGTTCGTCTCGCTTTTATCGCTCATCTCAAGCCCCCCTTATACGAGATCCGCCTTGATGCGCGGGTCGATATAGGCATACAGAAGGTCCACCAGCAGGTTCACGATGCTGAAGGCGATGGCCACGAACAGCACGCCGCCCTGCACCATGGGGTAGTCGCGCGCCATGATGGCGCGGATCATGAGCTGCCCCACGCCCGGCACGGCAAAGACGGTTTCCGTCAGGATAGCGCCGGACAGCAGGCTTCCGAACTGAAGCCCGCAGAGCGTCACGACAGGGATCAGCGCGTTGCGCAACGCGTGCACCCAAATGACGATGGACTCCTTCTGGCCCTTCGCCCGCGCCGTCCGGATGTAGTCCGCCCGGACGACCTCCAGCATGGAGGAGCGCGTCATGCGCGTGACCATGGAGATGGACTGGGCGGCCAGCGCCACGGAGGGCAGGATCATGGCCTTGAAGGTGGAGAAGCCCGACGAAGGCAGCCAGCGCAGGTGGACGGAGAACAGCAGGATGAGCAGGAGTCCCAGCCAGAACACCGGCATGGAGAGCCCCACCATGGCGAAGATCATCGTGATGGTGTCAAACCACGAGTACTGTTTGATCGCCGAGATGATGCCGCAGGGGATGCCGATGAGGATGGCGATGATCATGGCGAAGGCGGAGAGCTTCAGGGTGTAGGGGAAGGCCGTCAGGAGCTCCTTCATGACGGGGCGCCTCGAGCTGTAGGAGCGGCCGATATCCCCATTGATCGCCTTCCAGACGTAATTTCCGAACTGCACCAGGTAGGGGTCGTTCAACCCCTCCTTGTCCCTGAATTCCTTGATGGCCTCGTCCGTCGCCATGTCGCCAAGGACCATGCGCGCGGGGTCGCCCGGCGTCAGGTAGAGCAGGGTGAAGACGCAGAACGCGACCCCCAGGAGGACAGGGATAAGGAACAGGACACGGCGAATGATGTATCGCAGCATCGAAGGATCATCCTTCCTTTCCTAGAGTTTACAGGGGTAGTGCGCAGAGAGGGAGACGTGAAATTTTTGCCCCGGCCGGGCCGGGGCGTCAAAGAACGGACGGCAGAGAAGTTCCCCTCCCCGCCGTCCGTTGACCTCAGGAGTTCAGCCCCAGGGGGCCTGTCTCAGGAACGGGCCTCCGGCCGCGAACGAAAGCGGCCGGGGACTCCTTCAGGCGCTTTCCCTCTTAATCCTCGAAGTAGGCCGGAGCGAACCGGTGGACCTCGAAGGGGTTGATCTTGAAGCCCTTCACGGCCTTGCGGACGCCCACAACCGCCTCGTCGTTGTGCAGGTAGACCATCGGGCACTGCTCGTTGATGAAGAGCTGCATGTCCTTATAGACCTGCTTGCGCTCGTCGCCGTCCTGAAGGCTGCGCCCCTTGGCGAGGAGCTCGTCCAGCTCCTTGTTGCTGAAGCCCGTGTAGTTCGTGCCGGCACCGGTAGCCAGAAGGCCCGCCACGGCGTAGTTGGGATCGGGAACGGAGAGGCCCCAGCCAAGCAGGAACACGTCGTGGGCCCTCTGCTGGAGGATGCCGAGGTAGGAGCCCCACTCCATCTGCTTGATGTCCGTCTTGATGCCAAGCTCGGCAAGCTGAGACTGAATGATCTGCGCCATGTCCACGCGCTCCTTGCGCTCGTTGGTGAGGATGGTGAAGGAGAGCGTTGCGGGGTCGATGCCCGCCTCCTTGAAGAGGGCCTTGGCCTTCTCGACGTCCCGCTCATGCACCGGGAGCTCGTCGTTGATCGAGTACTTCGTGGAGGACGGGATCAGGCTGCGGGGGGTCTTGCCAACCCCGCGGAACACGGCCTTCTGGATGCCCACCGTGTCGAGAGCGGCGAAGACGGCCTGGCGGAAGCGGGCGTCGTTGAAGGGGGCCTTCGTGGTGTTGAAGCCCATGTAGGTGGTGGAGGAAAGGGGCATACGCTGCAGGGTCAGCTCGTCATTCCCCTCGACGCGGGAGAGCTCGACCGTGCTGATGGGGTAGGAGATGTCCACGGCGCCCGTCTCAAGCTCGATGGTCCGGTTCGTCGGTTCGGGGATAGCGCGCACGGTCAGCGTCTTGACCTTCGCCTTCTCCCCCCAGTAGTCGTCGAAGCGCTCGAAGGTGTAGTGGTCGCCCTTGGCCCACTCCTTGAACTTGAAGGCGCCGGTGCCCACGGGCTCTATGCCGTAGTCGTCGCCTGCGGCCTCAACGACCTTCTTGTTGACGATGCTGCCCCAGCTGTGAGACAGGGAGGCGAAAAAGGGCGTGTTGGCGGTCTTGAGGTGCAGGATCACCGTGTAGTCGTCCACGATCTCGACGTTATCGAGGTCCTGGGAGTACTCGTGGATCTGAGCCCCACGGGGCGTGTTGGCGCGCTCGAGGGAGAACTTGACGTCCTCGGCCTTCATCTCGTCGCCGTTGTGGAACTTGACGCCCTTGCGCAGGGTCATCTTGTAGTCCTTGTCCGTCAGAAACTCCCACTTCTCCGCCAGGCAGGGTTGCGGCATGCCGTCGTCGTTCAGGATGACCAACGTGTCGTAGATCTGGGCGCAGGCGCGCGAGGTTGGGTAGTCGTTGTGGTTGATGGGGTCCAGCGTCGTGGCGTCGTACTGGTCGGCGACGACCAGCTCATCCTTCGCCGCCAGGGCCGCGCCACAGAGCGACAGGGCCAGCGCAAAAGCCAGAACTGCAGAGACGAACTTCTTCAATGCTATCCTCTCCTTACGGAAGATATCCCCCTCCTGACAGGGGGGAACCCCCAGGGGGCGGACGCCCCTCCGGTTGTTTTTATATTTTACCATCCGCGCCGCCGCACCGACTTCCGCCCGCGGGCACAACGTCCCCTCTGCGGCGGGGCACTAAAAACGCGAAATTCGTCCTTTGGATTTTATTGTAGTGACGAGGGCGGCGCCCTTGATACGCTTTTGATTTTTTATTTTAGCACGCCGGAGCCGTCAGGGAAGGGAAGGCCGGCCGCCAAACCGAATATATTATTTTTCACCACCCCCAGCGCACCGCCGGCAACCAGGGGACAGAGAACGCCTCAACGGCGTTCGCATCCTGAAAGAGGTTGGCTTTCCCGCCGCCATGTCGTAAAATAAGAGTCAGGGCCAAAGCGTCGCAGACGGCCTCCAAAGGGCCGTCGGGGCGCGGTCCCGGTCAAACGGTTTTGAATGCTTTTTGACCGGCTTTTTTCTTTGTGCTTTTTTTGGAGGGGATATTTTTGTTGAAATGCGGAATCGTCGGCCTGCCTCTTTCGGGCAAATCCACGGTGTTCAACGTCATCACGCGCGCCGGAGCGGAGGTCAAGCCCTACGCGGGCGGCAGGACCGAGCCGAACCGAGCCCTGGTCAGCGTCCCGGACGCGCGCTTCGACAAGCTGACCGAGGTGTTCAAGCCCCGAAAGGAGACGCCCGCCGCCATCGAGTTCGTGGACCTGGCGGGCCTGTCCCGCGACGCCAGCAAGGGCGCCGGTCTGGGCAACTCCTTTCTCTCCTTCGTCGCGGAGTCCGAGGCGCTGCTGCACGTCGTGCGGGCCTTCGACAACCCCTCCGTCCCCCACCCGGAGGAGACCATCGACCCCCTGCGCGACTGGAAGATCGTGGAGACGGAGCTCATCTACCGCGATCTGGGCGTCATCGGAAACCGCCTCGCGCGCCTTGACGAGAAGGCGGCGAAGCGCAAGGCCTCCCCCGCCGAGAACGCGGAGGGGGAGCTTCTGCACGCCCTTCAGGACCACCTGATGGAGGAGCGTCCCCTGCGTGAGTTCCCCCTGACGGAGGAACAGCGGCGCACCCTGTCGGGCTTCGCCTTCCTGACGCTGAAGCCTGAGCTCGTGGTCCTGAACCTGGACGAAGGCCAGACGGGCGACGTCCCCGAAGCCGTGCCCCTGCTGTCCGCGCTGGCGGAGAAGGGCCTGACGGCGATCCGCGTGTACGGCTCCATCGAGATGGAGCTTGCGCAGCTGACCCCGGAGGAGCAGAAGGAGTTCATGAAGGACCTCTCCGTCGAGGAGCCGGGCCGCGATCGCCTGATCCACGAGGCCTATCGCCTCCTGGGGCTCATCTCGTTCTTCACCAGCGGCGAGGACGAGGTGCGTGCCTGGACTCTCCGGAACGGCGACGCCGCCCTGGACGCGGCGGGGGCCATCCACTCCGACCTGGCGCGCGGCTTCATCCGGGCTCAGGTCGTCTCCTTCGACGACTTCGCGGCCAACGGCTACAGCATGGCGTCCTGTCGGGACAAGGGCGTCCTCCGCCTCGAGGGGAAGGAGTACCCCGTCCGGGACGGTGACATGATCGAGATTCGATTCAACGTTTAGCGGCAACTTGTTGTCGTGCGACCTCCAGCGGCGGCCCGCCCCTTGCAAAAGGCGGGACATAATGTGAGAATACGCAGGAGAACCCGGTTTGAGGAGATGGAGTTCCCATGGAATTTTTAAACGGCATCGCTGAGAAGCTGGCACCCATCCACGAGAAGATCCTGGACCTGACAAACCCCTTGACCTTGACGATCGAGGCGTACATCCCGCAGCTTGCCTCCTTTCACGATCAGCTCATCTACGTCCTGATCCTGGCTGTGATCTTGCTCTTTGGCCTGCTGAGGAAGGGCCCGTTGCGGCTGACGAGAGCCAGGCCCCCGCGCCGGGTCGGCCCCGAAATGCGGATGAGCCGGTCGTCCGCGCCATCGACGCCGACCTCGCTCCCACCGAAATTCAAGAGCGTTGTACACGGGCGCGTGCTGGATTATGGATCTCAG
>NC_021038.1:1831642-1833623 GCF_000210715.1 Fretibacterium fastidiosum | reverse complement strand
ATGCCGTGCCCCAGGCGGAGGCCCCAGCGTTCGACGCGGGCGCACAGCAGCCCGCAGCGGCGGAGCAGAGTGATCCCGCTCAGCCTGATACCGATGCCGTGCCCCAGGCGGAGACCCCAGCGTTCGACGCGGGCGCACAGCAGCCCGCAGCGGCCCAGGGGGACGCGATCCCGAAGATGGGGACCCCCGTGTTCGACTTCAACTCCTTTGCGCAGCAGCCCGCGGCCAATCCAGACCACGCTGCCCAAAACCACGTCACGCCTCAGGCGGACAGCGACTCCAGCGAGCCCATTGCCTCCGACGCGACGCCCTTCGTTCCGGAGCGGCAGGCCGAGGTGCCCGATGCCGACGTGCCGCATGCTGCGGAGGAGGAGCCTCAGGCGAAGGAGGAAGAAGGGCCATCGGCCTCATGGAAGGAGCCGGACGCCCCCACCGCCGAGGAGCGCCTGGCCCGGCTGTACCCCAACGTGGAGTCCGAGTTTCAAAACCTCTACATCAACCTCTACGCGGATCAGGAGCTCACGACGGACTTCAGCGACCTGCGCAACAGCGTTTCCCAGCGCATCCTTCAGAATCAGTCGCCCCTGCCCCTCTTCGACCCGGGCCAGGGAGACACCCGCGACCTCCTGTTGGCGCACATCGCGAACTCCGCGCGGGACGTCATAGAAAAGTTGTCCGAGGACCGGCAGGACGACCGCCCGAAGTTCAACCTGCACGAGCAGGAGCTCCACAAGATCTATCGGTGCATCCTCTACAGGCTGAACGACTCCGGATTGATCGACGAGGAGACCATCAAGCGCCTGGTGCAGGAGGCCCGCGACCTGACCTCGAACCGTTAGCCATCCGGCAGAGGCGGCAGATTTGGGAGGCAGAACGTGATCAAACTGATGATTTTCGACCACGACATGACGATCGTGGACTCGAGCTACGCCATCATGGCGGGCTTCAATGCCGTGGCCGACGCGGTGGGACGCCCCAGGGTGGACCACGGGCAGGTGATGCGCTGCATCGCCATGCCGCTTCCCGACTTCTGCGCGGCGCTCCTGGGGGAGTGCCGGCCCGAGTGGACCCGAATGTACGTCGAGAAGTCCCATTCCCTGGAGCGCAGCCTGCTCCGCCCCTTCCCGACCTGGCGCCGGCCATGACGGCCCTGCAGGCGATGGGACTTCACTTGGCCGTGGCCTCGAACCGGGAGGACCCGCGCCCCACCATGGAGCAGTCCGGGACGGCGCGCTACTTCAAGCGGCTCATCGGCGCCAGGAGGCCGGACGGCGGGCGGCGACCCTTCAAGCCCGCTCCGGACATGCTGCTCGAACTGATGGGGGACTTCAGCGCCACGGCGTCGGAGACGCTCTACGTCGGGGACTCCGACCTCGACATTCGCTCCGCCCTCGCGGCGGGCGTGCGGGGGGTGGGCATCACGCGCGGCAACTTCACGCGGGAGCAGTTTGAAACCCTCGGCGCGTGGCGCGTCATCGACTCCCTGATGGAGCTGCCGGACCTCGTCAGGGCCGAGAACGGCGAGGCGTCCTGATGTCCGGGCCGGAGGAGCGCAACCGACCGGGCGCGGACCCCGCAGAGGAGGCCTGGCTGCCGAAGAACCGCCTGGGGGACGAGCGGAGCCCCTTCCTGCAGCAGCACGCGCGGGACCCCATCGGCTGGTATCCCTGGGGCCCCGCGGCGTTCGAGGCCGCCCGCCGCGAGGACAAGCCCCTGTTCCTGTCCATCGGCTTCTCGTCCTGCCACTGGTGTCACGTCATGGAGCGCGAGTGCTTCTCGGACCCGGAGACGGCCGAGCTGATGAACGACGCCTGCATCCCGGTGTGCGTGGACCGGGAGGAACGTCCGGACCTGGACGCGCTGTTCATGGAGGTCTGCCGGCTGCAGAACGGCTCAGGGGGCTGGCCCCTCAACTTGTTTCTGACGCCGGACGGACGCCCCTTCTTCGCCACCACGTGGCTGCCCAAGCGCACGACGGGAC
>NC_021038.1:1829181-1831323 GCF_000210715.1 Fretibacterium fastidiosum | reverse complement strand
GCGCTTCCTCCGCCTTCGAGCGCCCCGATTGGCGGGAGCTGGCGGAGCGCACGGCGTTCTTCCTCCAGAAGACGCTCCTGGACAGGAAGGTCGGCTGGCTTCGCCGCTGGCGCGGCAGCTCGGATATCCCCGCCTTGGCCGGCGACTACGCGGCGCTGCTGTGGGGCGTGACGGAGCTCCACCGCGCCGCCGTCAAGGCCGGAGCCGGAGAGAAGCAGGCACAGGACTGGCTGGACTACGGCGCCCTTCTGGCGGAGGCCATGATCGAGAACTGTCTCGACCGGGATGAGGGCGGGCTCTTTCTCACCCCCAGAAGCGATGCGAACATCTTCATGCGCTACAAGACGGCGGAGGACGGCGACCTGCCCTCCGCCAACGCGCTGGCGGCCCTGGCCCTCTCGCGCCTCGGCGCGGCGCTTGAGGAGAGACGGTACGCGGACCTGTCCAAGGAGATCGTCGCGAGTTTCGCCCACGCCGCGGCGCAGGACCCCGTGTCCCACCTGTCCCTCATCGCCGCGTCGGCCCTCTGGAGGCCGGTGAAGCCGAAGGACGAGGAAGTCCGGAAAATCCTCCGGAGGAGCCGGAGGAACCCGCCACCGCCGCGCCGGACGGAGGGGATGAGCCGGCGCCGGAGGAGGAGGTCCGGCGGCGCCCGACCGCGCGACGCGTCACGAGCGGGCCGCACGCCACGAGAGAAGGCTGTCCCGCGCCCACCGGAGCGCGAGGTCGAGGGACAGGTAAACGCTGATTTGATCGGGGGCGCAGCCCCGTCGATCGTTCAAGCGTCAGGAAGCGCCGACGGCTCGCCTTCAACAGCCCTTGCGGGTCGATCGATGCTCCACTGAAGAATAAAGATGGATCGGGCGCGAAAGCGCAGGAGCAGCCAAGGAGGTTTCAGCATGGGAAAATTTTGGAGGCAGGCCGGGGCCCTGGCGCTCGTCGCGGCGCTGGCACTGCCTGCCGAGGCTCTGTATCAGTTTGACGACCTGTACGGGCCAAGCGGCGTGGGAGCGCAGTGGATGGTGATCACGGGAGGCTACGACACCCTGGGGGACACCGCCGACGCCGCGAGGGGCGGGACGGGGCTCGACGCCTCAGGCGACATCGTGTCGAACCGAAACTCCATGGAGGTGGTGAACGGACGCTCCACCAGCGCCTTCGACCGCGACTCGAACCGGGACATTCACACGCTGTTTCTGGTCCTGCCCGCCTCCCAGGGGAACCTGACGGTGAACCTCTCCTCGTCTGCCCCCGATGCCGTCACGCCGGACGCCCTGGTGGACAACGCCGTCTACGCCGTCCAAAAGACGCCGGCCGGCACGCCCACGGGCAAAACGTACTACGACCGCTCCTGGAAGCAGCACCAGCTCCAGTTCGTCAAGAGGAAGAACCCCGGCGTATACGAGAGCGTGAGGGGCAATTTCCTGTTCCATCAGAACCCCGGCTCCGCCTACCCCTCCACGCCCTCCCAGACGCTTCAGGTCCCCTTCGTCATCGCCAACGTCTACAACGGCACGGCGGCGGACGAACCCCTCCAGGTGAACGCCGCGCTGCGCGACAACACGACCTCCGTCCAGGGCAACATCGTGGCCTGCGACCGCTTCAAGTGGGACGTGACGGACGACATGACGACGGGCGGCAACCAGTGGGTGTTTGTGCCCGTGGAATCGTGGCCCGTCAACGACGAGCGGATCCACTACACCCTCACCACCGAGGTGACGAACCACACGGCCGTCCGGTATGCCGTCCAGCGCTACGACCAGCACGCCTGGGCGCACCAGAACCCCGCCTTCTGGAAGTTCGACCTGCCCCGGACGCCGAACCAGCGCGACGTGCCCCCGCGCTTTCAGCTGGACGAGAAGAGCCACATCGCACCGGGCCTCACGGCGGTCTATCGCCAGCGCTACAACGTGAACCAGGGCGAGAAGACGCCGCTTCGCCTCTACCCCGTGGACCCCGCGGCGGGCTTCCGCAGCCTGACCCTGAACCACCAGATCATCTTCGGCGTGGACCTGGGCAGCGTCGAGGCCGACACGGGCAGCGGCGGCACCACCCAGGCGGCGCCCTACAGGGTCCAGGCGTTCAACCCCCGCGCGGCCAGCACCACCTTCCTCGAAAACGTGGCGAAGGCCATGAGCTCGC
>NC_021038.1:1819547-1827044 GCF_000210715.1 Fretibacterium fastidiosum | reverse complement strand
GCCGGGACGAACGTCCGGTCCTGCACCTTCAAGGACAACGTTTCCGGCACCAACGGCGGCGCGGTCTTCCTCGACGGCGGCGCTGGCGCCAGTTCCTTCAGAAAGGTCTGCTTTGACAAGAACATAGCGCCTGCCGGTGGCGGCGCCATCTCCTGTGGTGGCACCGGCACCAACACGATAGAGGTATCGGACTCGGCGTTCCTCAACAACACCGCGGGAGGGAGCCAGGGTGGGGCCCTGAACCTGGCCGGCGCCCAGGCCACCGTGGTGCGCTCCACGTTTGAGGCCAACGAGTGCGCGACGGGTAACGGGGGCGCGATCTTCAGCGCGGCTGCGCTTTCCCGAATCGCCAACTGCACCTTCTTCGACAACCAGGCCGGCAGCTCAGGCGAGGGCGGCGCAGTCACCCTCGATGGCACCGATAACGAGCGCACGGCGCTCTTCTACAACACCTTCGTCGGCAACAAGGCCGGCGGCAACGGCGGCGGCCTCTACACCAGGGTGGCGGTCCGCATGATGGGCAACGTCCTCGTGGGGAACAACGCCCCTGCCACCCACGGGGCCGACGTGTTCTCCGCCGGAAGCCGAAAGATCACCTCCCTGGGCTATAACGTCATGCACGTTTTCGGGACGCAGGGCGGCAGCGGCCCCATCGACGTCTCCGGCCTCTGGACGGACTACGTCGGACCGGCCAGCGAGAGCGTCAATGAGGACAGCATCGATGCCCAAAACACCCCGGCAGCCTTCTTCGGCGCGGACCCCAAACTGACGGAAAGTAACGTCAAGGTCGGCGCGGCGTCCCATCCCCTCAAGGTGCTCGTCCCCTCCAACCCGCCCAACAAGCTGCTGGATCGTATTCCAAACCGCTACGCCAGCAGCCGCTTCGTCATTTATTTCTCCGGAATCCCCAATGCCGACGGGGGTAAAACGCACACGGATGAGCGCGGTCAGGACCGTGACACTTCCTCGGTGGGAGACAACGACATCGGCGCCTACGAGCGCGGACGGGTGGGTCCCCCAGCGATCCGGACAACCCGGGCGTCGTGGGCGGCCTGGCCACCATCCGCATCAGTGGCATCCCCAACACGCTGACGTCCATCGGCCAGACCGCCAGCCTGATCGCCGAAGCCTACGACCAGGGCGGCAAGAGGATCGCCGCCCCCGTGCCGGTCACCTGGAGCAGCAGCAACACGGGCGTGGTGCACATCGACGACAACGGCAACCTGGTGGCCCTGAGCCTGGGCACGACGGTCATCCGCGCCACGACGAAGTCGAACGCCATGAGCGGCTCCCCCGCCACGGACTCGGTCACCCTCACCGTGGAGAAGGACGTTTCGGACTACCTGAACATCCACCCGCGCATGGGGGAACCCAAATCCACAGGTTGCAGCAGTTTTATCAAGGATCAAGCCCGTCATAGCACAGGTTAACCTGACTCTGACCTCTCACCCGTCAGGTGCAGCAAAAAACGCATAAAACCGCTTTCTGACGCACGTTAAAAACTTTGCCTGTGGGTTGGGGGGGAACCCAAATCCGCAGGTTGCGACAACCTTATCAGGTATCAAGCTCGTCGTAGTACAGATTAAGCCGACTCTAGCCTTGCACCCATCAGGTGCAGTAAAAAATGTGCAAACTTGACCCCGACGCACGTTAAAAACTTTGCCCGTGGATTTGGGGGGAAATCCCGTATTTTGTGCGAGGTGCCCGCAGCGCGCACCCGATCCGGCCGTCGCAGGGGTTGCCCAGCCCCTGTTCCTGAAGCCACTCCGCGCCTGGATGGTGCCCCAGCGCCAGCCACGAGGCCACCTGCAGGTGCAGACACTTGACGCGGACCGAGCCACCGCCCCGCACCCCGCCGACGCCCCCGCGGGCCAGGGCCTCCAGCATGGGGGGGCACGACGCCCGCAGGGCCTTCAGGCCCCTGACTCCCAGCAACCCCAGTCGCAGCAGGGCGTGGAGGTGGCTGTAACGCAGCCACGCCTCCGGCACGCGCTCCGTCAGCCACGCCTCCAGCGCGCTCACCCCTCCGGCGGACTCCACCGTACCCACCCGGCGGTTCAGGTGCGGGCAGGTCAGCCAGAAGGTCGTGGGGAAGGGCTTCAGCACCCCGCCCGCCCTGGAGAGGGGCGCACAGACCAGCACGCGGAAGCCGCCCAACGGACAGGGCGCGGCCCCCCCCAGAACGACCGAGGGATCAAACCGATGCCCGGCCATCTGGCGGCACACCCGCTCCAGTTCCGACTCCGTCAAAGGCGCGTAAAAAAGGGGAGGCGTCCGCCTCCCCACAGGGTCGAAATAGACCTTCACCGCAAAAACCGCGCCTCAGCCGCGCGGTCGCCCGCCGCCCGGCTTCCTGCGGCCGGACCTAGGGGCGCCCGACTTGCTCGACTTGCTGTTCAGGTCCGCGATCTTGGCCTCGCTCACCTTCAGGAAGGAGGCCATCTTCTTCTCGAAGCTGTCCTTCTCGTCGCGAGAGAGCGGCACCTGCACCATGGGACGTTCCTCCGCCTTTTTCAGGGAGAGGTCGATGCGTCCCTTGTCGTCGATCTTGATGACTTTTGCCTTGACGTTCTGCTGCAGGGAGAGGACGTCCTCAACCTTCTTGACGAAGTTAAAGGACAGTTCAGAGATGTGGATCATCCCCCGCTTCCCGGACTCTGTCAGGTTGACGAACGCCCCGTAGGGCATGATCTGCGACACGACGCAGTCCACCAGGTCGCCCACCCTGACCGAAGAAGTATCCTCCCTCTTCTCCTCGCTCATTTGCAACACAAACCCCCATTTAGTGAGTTCAAAATATCGGGCGACAGGCCCGCCCGTCACACCCAGAGCCACTCCGGCTTCGCCCCGGCGCCGAGGCGTCTGCAGAGGAACAGCCCCGCCGGTTTGAAATGCCTGCTGCGAGGATTATACCAGATAAACAGCGTTCCCCGCTGCCGGTTCAGGGCCAATTTTACCACAGCTCCCTCGATCAGGGGACCGTACCACGCCAGCACCGCCACGCCCGGCAGGTTGGGCCTGGGAGTCCGCGCGGTGAGGCGGTTGACCCGCTCCTGGGGGAGGGCCAGGGCCCGCCGCAGCCCGTCCCTGGGCCGGGCGCCGCGGACTAGGGACGCCTGGACCGCGGCCACCGTGGGGACTCGCCGCCGCACCTTCTCCCCACGCACACGCACCAGCTCCCGCGAGAAGCGAAAGCCCCGGCTCGAGCACTCGATCCCGCCGTGGAAGGACAGGAGGGCAGGGGCCTTCACCTGCATCCGGGTGCGCATCGGATGGACCTCCGCCGAGCGCCGCAGCGTCCCCACCGCGGGGGGCTCCATGGCCGGCGTGCCGCAGCGCACCCTCAGGCGGCCGAGGACGTGACGGGCGAAATAGCTTCGTATCTCCTCCAGCGCCACCGCCCTACTCCTCACCCAGGGAGGTCAGCGCCTTGCGGATCCGGCTGAATGGCTCCAGGAGCTCCATGGTCTTCGCCGCATCCGTCAATAGGGAGGCGGTCTGCTGCACCTCGTCCTGCCGCACGCCACTGGAAAACGCGGCGCGCAGGGGCGCGCTCACCGCGTCCGCCTGGAGCAGCACGACGTTCGAGTCCCCCATGGGCTCCACGCTGCCGACGTTTTCGAGGGGCGAGTGGGTCGAGGCGGAGAGCATGACGCACTTCGCCTTCTCCAGCGTCCTGAGCGGCGCCAGAAGCTCCTCCGCGTCGCAGATCCAGACCTGCGGCTTCGTCTCCACCGCCCCCAGCAGGCTCTGCAGGATCAGCTCCTCCCTGAGGTAGACGTCCAGCGCGCTGCCGTAGAGGATGCGCTCCAGCTTCGTCGGGCGGATCGGGTCCGTGTATCGAAAGTCCACGGGGATCCCCCGAAGGTCCACCACCAACGACGCGCCACGGAACTGGCCCTCCTCGCCGTCGACCACGATGTAGCCAAGGCCGTTATTCGATGCCGTCACGCAAACCCCACCTCCAGCTCCTTCGCCCCCGTGCCCCGCTGTGCCGCCTCAGGCATAGAAGTCAAAGCCCTTGCCCTGGACCTTCGCGGCGGCTGCCTCATGGACCGCTCCGGCCTCCGCGTCCCCCTTCGGTTCGGAGCGCCCGAAGGAGTCCCGAGCGTCGCGCCTGCGGCCCTCGCGCTCCTCCTCGTCGGTACGGCGGCGCACCTTACGAACCCCGGCGGCGGCCTCGTTGGCCTGCACCATCTGGGTGCGCCTCAGGCTGTCGCGGACCACCTCCTGCCCCTGCCCTGTCTCCTGGGCGGCCGCGAGGGCACTCCGCGTCAACTGTGCGCTGTTCTCAACGTTAAACTGCGACATCAAAAGGCTGATCGGCTGGACCATGCAAGCACCCCCTAAGGCTTTGGGCGCGCGAGGCCTCCGCCGGAGGACGCCGATGGCGGCCCCGCGCTATTCATTCAAAGGTATGGACAGAGCGATATCAGTCAGCTCTTTTGGACCTTCCCGGCGGGCCGGTAGTCGAAGGGCTTGAGCGTCACGGCGCCCTCCTCCGCGACGAAGGCCGTGTAGCGGCAGTTCTCCCGCACCAGGTACGTGAGGCCGCGAATGATGATCTGAACCCCCGGATAGCAGATATCCCGGACGCGGACGATCCCGCTCTCGCTCAGGACGTCCAGCTCGTGCTGGATGTCCCTGATCTCCACGCTCATGCTCTCCACGGCAGCCTGAAGCTGAAACTTCATCTTCATCAGGCTCATCAGCATACCCCGCTTCTGGCTGTCCATCTGGCCCGACGCCTCCAGCTTCTTCAGGAAGAGCAGGTTCGGCTCGATCTTCTCCAGGTTCTCGTTGCAGCGGTCCACCTCGGCCAGGAGGACGCGCCTCCGCTCCATCAGGGTCGGCGGAAAGCCCACGACGACTTCCGTCCTGGTCCCCATCTCGCTGCCCAGCACCTGACAGGAGAACTCCATGCCGCACTCGATGCGGCCTCCGGCCACCTGGGACTTCTGGCCGCCGAGGACGATGACCGACTGCTTCGCGTAGACGCGGCTGTGCAGGAGGGCGTTCTTCACCGTGATCGTCCCGCCGCTGCGGATCGTCGCCTGGTCCGCAAAGCCGATATTCACGTCGCCCTCGGCCCGAATGGTGGCCTTCCCCATGCCCCGGACCCCCGCGTTGATGGTCACGGAGGACTCGCTGTACACCTCCGCGCCCTCCACCATCTCCCGCACGTCGATGTTGCCCTTGGCGATGACGTGAAAGCCCTCCCGCACCGACCCGCTGATGCGGACCGCGCCGGTGAAGTCGATGCTCCCCACGCTGAAGTCCACGTCGCCCCGAACCTCAAGCTCCGGCAGCACCACCAGCTTGCCGCCCTGGTTCTTCAGCTGCCCCTCCGTCGTCGCCACGAGGGACAGGGGGTCGTCCTCCGACGGCGCCAGCCCCTCTCCGAAGGAAAAATCCGCGTCCTTCACCTCCGCGGCAGCAAGCGTCATGCCGACGACCGTGGAGCCGTTCCGGCCGGGGACCGCCGCGCGCTTCACCGCCACCACCTCGCCCGGATGGACGTTGATCAGCGCGCTGCGGCTCCAGAAGTCGATCTTCTCCCCCTCCCGGATCTCAGGCGGCCTGTCCGGGTCCAGGATCAATTCGATCCGGGCGTTCTTGCCCTCCACGGGAGGGACGCCGCGGGCCACCGCCACGTAGTCGTCCGTAAAGCGCCGGCTCACGAGGTCCTGGATGGCGGCATCGTCGATCCCGAAGCTCACGTTCCTGGCCTCCAGCGCACGGCGAACGCCCTCCGCCGTGGGCCAGGGCTTCGTGAAGAAGGGCGGCTCCAGCAGGACGAAGGCGGTCATGTTGTCCTGCGAGAGCTTCACGATCACCTCCGCGTCCCGCTCCGCCAGGGGGTCCCGCGGCGCGATCCTGCAGGGCTTCTCGCCCTTGGTGCGGATAAAGGCCTCGACGGCCTTCAGGTCGTACTTGCGCACCCCCTGGTTCCTCAGGAGGCCGGCCACGTCGTTCTGCGTGAAGTCCCCCCCGGAGGCGGAGAGCCAGACCCCCTGCTCGTTCGCCTCCAACTTCAGCTTCGCTTTCGCATCTCCCACTGCACACCCTCCTTGCCGCACTCCCCGGACGCCGGCCTTCGAGGCCCCGGCAGCGCCGGGTCAAGGCCGCCGGACGCCCCTCCTGGGTTCCGCGCTCTGAAGCGCCGCCCGCAGCGCGCTCAACGCGCGCCCATGGATCTGGGAGACGCGCGACTCCGTCACGCCCAGCACGCGCCCGATTTCCTTCAGCGCAAGCCCTTCGTAATAGTAAAGGGACAGGACCTGCCGCTCCCTCTCCGTGAGCCGCTTCATCGCAGCGACGAGCTGTTCCCGGTCGCTCTCGGACTCGAGGCGCTCCTGCGCCCCCTCCCGGTCGTCGGCCAGCGTGGCCTCGATGGAGACCTCTCCGTCCTCGAGGATGGAGACCTCGTCGAGGGAGGCGATGTAGCTCCGGCTGGCAAGCTCCTGGGCCTCGAGGTACGTCCGCTCATCGACGCCCATCTCCTGCATGACCCAGTCGTCCCGCAGGTGCCCACGGTCCCTCAGCACCCTCTCCATCGCCCGGTTGAGGCGCTGCACCTTCTCCCGGCCCGTTCGGGAAAACCAGTCGCACTTGCGCAGCTCATCCAGCACGGCACCCCGAATGCGCGGCACGGCAAAGGTCTGGAAGGAGAAGCCCTTTGACAGGTCGAAGCGCTCGATCGCGTCGAGGAGGCCAAAGATTCCGAAGCTCAAAAGATCCTCGTAGTCCAAGCCGGACGGCGGCGTCACCACCATCCGGCCCACCACGTACCGAATCAGGGGCAGATAGCGCTTCACGATCCGTTCCCGGCACCCCTCGGAGCGGGTCTCAGCGTACTCCTTCCACAATGCCGCATCGGCGGCCTCCGGACGCAAGGCGTCACCTCCACCATAAAACGCGGGAACCGGGCGCTGGCATCAGAGCTCGGCTCCTCAGATATCCGTGACGCCCTTCCCCAGGGTCTTGATCTTCAGCATCCAGTTCTCCGTCGAGAACTCCACCGTCCGCCCCTTGTTGCCCCCCGTGTCCGAGGCGACCAGCACGATGCCCATCTTCGAAAGCGCCGCGGTCGTCTCCTTGACGTTCTGGGCGCCGACGGACAGAAAGGCGGCCGGAGCGCCGGGGAGCGCAAACATCTGAGCGCCGCCCGCGATCTTCGCCTTGATTCGGGACTTCGAAGCGCCCTTCCGGATCATCTCGTCGATGATCGCCGGCACGGCCGTGTCCGCGAACTTTCCAACCTTTTTCGAGGCCCTGAGCCCCGCGGCTGTTGGGGAGCATGATGTGGGCCATCCCAGCGACCTTGGCGACGGTGTCGAAGACCACGAGGCCGATGCAGGAGCCGAGGCCAAGGGTCACCAGCTTTGCAGGCGCGTTGGCGACCACCAGGTCGGCCATTCCAAGCAGGTAGCTGTTCTCCATAATTAGAGCACCTGCAGCTTTCTCAAAAGCAGCTCAAGGGCCTCCGGGTCCGGG
>NC_021038.1:1814919-1817982 GCF_000210715.1 Fretibacterium fastidiosum | reverse complement strand
GGGGCTACCGCAGCAGGGGCGGGTGCAGCAGCGGCTTCAGTCGGTGCGGCAGGGGCCGGCGCCGCCTTGATCTCCTTCACGTCGGCGGAGGCGATGTCGCTGATCTTCTCCACCGCCTTCTTGATATCCTCCGCGGACTCGGAGGAGGCGAGGTAGACCATGAAGTCGAGGTCGAACTGCTCGTTCTCGAGGCCCTCGACGGAGGGCTCCGTCTTGAAGAGGTTGCCCAGCTCCTCGAGGCGGTTGACAGCCATGTAGGCGCGGGCCGCCTTCAGGAGGCAGTTCTCCTTCAGCGTGACGTGAACGCTGAACGCCGTCATCTTCAAGTCTTTGGCCTCCATGACCCACTCCGCCTCCTGCTGGGAGAGCTCCGAGGCGGCAGCGGCTGCGGGTTCGGCGGCTGCGGCGGGCGCGGCAGGTTCCTCGGACGGCATGGGGGCCTCGCCGCGGAGCTTCGCCACCATCTGCGAGACGTCGATGTGCGCGTCGTTTCCGCCGTTCCGGATGGAGTCCACCATGTTCTGCAGCGTGTCCAGGCCGGAGAACAGAAGGTTGATGTCCGCCTCCGCGAGGGGCTTCGTCCCCTTGCGCGCCGCATCCAGACGATCCTCCATCGCATGGGTCAGCCCCATCATCTGGTTGAAGCCCATGGTCCCCGCCATCCCCTTCAACGTGTGGGCGGCACGGAAAATCTCGTTGATGACGTCCATATCGACCATGTTCTTCTCCAGGGCCAGCAGGAGGTCGTCCAGCTTCTGAAGGTTGTCGTCCGTCTCATCCAGGAAAGCGCCAAGGTACTGGCTCATGTCCATATCCGTCATGATCTACCATCCCCAAACTCGTGATATCCAAAAACCCTGTGCCGGAACGCCGACACGTTTTTAAGCGCAACGTCCGTCTCCTGGACCGTCATTTCACCGCTCTGATCAGGGCGTCGGGGATCTCGTTCAACGGGAGCACCTCGTCCACGATGCCCGCCTCCGCCGCCGCCTTCGGCATCCCGTACACCACGCAGGTCTTCTGCGACTCCGCGATCACCCAGGCGCCCTTGCGGTGCAGGATCGTTGCCCCATCCGTCCCATCGCGCCCCATCCCCGTCAGGACGACACAGACGGCGTTTCCGCCGAACTCGTCCGCCACGCTCATGAACATTATATTCGCTGCAGGCTTGACAGACAACACCGGAGGCGCATCCATGAGCTCGCACACCACCGCGCCGCTCCTGCGCCTGAAGACGAGGTGGCTCCCGCCCGGCGCGATGACCACCAGCCCCGGCTTGAGCGCCAGGCCATCCGCCCCCTCCGCCACCTTCAGCGCCGAGGTCCCGTCCAGCCGCTTGGCGAAGGAGGCCGTGAAGCCCGGCGGCATGTGCTGCGTGACGACGATGGGGACGGGAAAGTTCCCCGGCAGCTTCGGGATCAGCTCGGACAGCGCCATGGGCCCTCCCGTGGAGGAGGCGATCGCCACGATCTCCCGCCGCCGGGTAGAGGGACGTGGAACTTGGGGCGCCGCAGCCAGCGACTCCAAAAGAGGGCGGGGCTGCTGCCGCATCGCCCCCGCTCCGCCCGCTCCCCGCGCCAGCGAGCGGACGGAGGCCGTGCTGGCCGCCACCACCTTTTCGATCAGCTCCGAGCCGACGCTGCGGATGTTCAGCGAGATGGAGCCCGACGGCTTGCCCACGAAGTCGACGCACCCGAGGGCCAGCGCCTTCATCGTGGTCTCCGCGCCCTCCTGGGTCAGGCTGCTGACCATGATGACCGGAAGCGGCGTCGTCTTCATGATCCGCTCCAGGGCCTCCAGGCCACCCATGTTGGGCATCTCGACGTCCATCGTCACAATGTCCGGCTTGAGCTCTCCGATCTTCGCCAGGGCTTCCACGCCGTCCCGCGCCGTCCCGACCACCTCGATGCGGGGGTCCGATTTCAGGATGTCGCCCAACATCTGCCGCATCAGGGCCGAGTCGTCCACCACCAGCACCCTGATCCTTCGGCCACTCCCGTTCCTGTCAATAGAAGACGTCATCTTACGAACCTCGCCCGTTCAATTCCTGCTGCCGGATAAAAGCGCCCATCAGCTTCTCCGTGAAGGCGGGAAGCCCCTCGTAGGACAGGCCCGCCGAGAGCCGCCCCGCCTCGTCCTTCTGGGCCGTCACCACGTCGCAGATGACGAAGAACTCCGTCCCGGAGACGGCCATCTGCAGGAGGTAGCGCGCCTTAAGGCGGCACATGTCCGCCTGCTCCTTCTGGATCAGAGCGCCCACGCCCCCCAGGCTGATGTCGTTCAGGAGGAGCGGGAACCAGGCCTGCGGCGGGGTCGGCAGTGGCGCCCCCCGCCTCTCGGCCTCGGCGGCCTCATACTCCGAGTTCACTTCCAGGAGGTAGGCTCGCGCCTTGATCCCGCAGGGCACGCGGACGAACATGCGCCGCTGCACCCTCTCGAGCGGCGCGTCGAGTCGAAGCCACACCAGGGGGATCGGAACGTTGACGACCGTGCGCACGATCTCCGCCGGGCTCTGGTAGAAGCAGGCGTTGCCCTCGAGGCGCAGCGAGAGTTCGAGGCTGCGGGCCACGGGGAGGAGCGCCCCCTTGAACATGGGGTGCGCCATCCCCAGGAGCGGCCCCTCGTCCTCCTTCGCCGACTTGACGTCCTCGAGCCTCGAGGCGTACTTCCCCTTGTAGAGGCCGGTCGAGAAGGTCAACTCCGCCTTGGCGCCGATGAGGGAGTTGATCAACTTTAGGTTCTTGTCGTGATCCTGTTCTGTCGCCATCGTCATTTCTCCATAAAAAAGCCCCGTGCCAGCCTCAGAAAAAAGGACCTCAGCCCCCTCGCCTCGCGTGGCACCGGCCCTTCCTCCCCCCATTGAAGCAGCGCATCCGCCAGCTCCCCGACGCAGCGCGACGCCGACGAGGAGGGCGAGGCGCGGTAAAATATCCCCCGACCGCGCACCGCCCGCTCGACGCACGCATCCCGCAGCACACAGCCCAGGTAGGAGGGAGAGCGCCCCAGAAACCGCGCAGCCGCCCTGCGGATACGGTCCGCCACATCCAGCGCCTCCGCCCTGCT
>NC_021038.1:1812708-1814122 GCF_000210715.1 Fretibacterium fastidiosum | reverse complement strand
TCAGCCGGCGGACGATGAGGCGCACGTCCGGGTGGACCAGAAGCACCGGGGGCAGGTTCTTGATCACCATGTCATCCGCCGCGCGGGAGATCGCGGCAATCATCTTCTGCACGTCGCGGGGGTCCATGTTGAGCTGCCAGCCCCGCGCCAGGTCGCCGTCCACTCCCGCCATGATCCGCTGCTCCCAGTTGGGGGAAAGCGTCGCGGCGGTGATGACGCCGTCCGGCCCCTGTATCTTGAGGGAGATCAGTCGCGACAAAGCCTCGCGCGCCCGCTCCGTCAGGAAGTCCACGCTACGGGACGCCTTGCCGTAGTCCGCCAGCGCCTCGAAGATCGTCACCAGGTCCCGGATGGGGACCTGCTCCCGGATGAGGTTCTGAAGCACCTTCTGAATCTCGCCGAGGGACAGGGAGGCCAGGAGCTCCTCCACGACGGCGGGGGCCGACTCCTTCACCATGTCCGTCAGCTTCTTGACCTCCTGCCGCGTCAGCAGGTCCGCCCCGTTCTTGCGGATGACCTCGGAGAGGTGCGTCGCCAGCACGGAGGGGGCGTCCACGACGGTGTAGCCCATGGCCTCGGCCTTGTCGCGGAGGTCCGGGGATATCCAGAGGGCCGGCAGGCCGAAGGCGGGCTCCTTCGTCGGAACGCCGATCAGGTCCTCCTCGACGCCTCCGGTGTTCATGGCCAGGTAGTGATCCGGCAGGAGCTCGCCGCGCCCCACCTCCGCGCCCTTGACGCGCAGGATGTACTCCGTGGGTTTGATCTGAATGTTGTCCCGGATGCGGATCGGGGGGACGACGATGCCCATCTCCACGGCCATCTGCTTACGGATGGTCCCGATCCGGTCCAGCATGTCGCCGCCCTGGGCGGGGTCGATGAGGGGGATGATGGCGTAGCCGATCTCCGCCTCCATGGGCTCCACCGTGAGGAGCTTCATGACCTCCTCCGGGGAGGCGGGGGGGGCCTTGGGTTCCGCCGCGGCGGCGGGTGCCCCCGTGCCCGTTCCGGCCGGAGCGCCGGCGCCCGGAGCGGGCGCGCCCGGCTCACCGGAGGGGGAGGAGGCCTCCACGGCGGAGGCCGTCTCCTCGCGCCCCACCATGTAGCCCGTGATCCCCGTCAGCAGGGCCAGCATCAGGAAGGGCGCCGTCGGCAGGCCGGGGATCATGGCCAGGGCGAAGAGCATCGCAGACCCCAGGTAGAGGGGCCGGGTGTAGCGCGTGAAGGCCTGGACGATGTCCGGCCCCAGCTCCGAGGCCGCGGCCGCCCGGGTCACGATGACGCCCATGGCCGTCGAGAAGAGCAGCGCCGGGATCTGCCCCACCAGCCCGTCCCCCACCGTCATGAGGCTGTAGGCCTGGGCGGCGCGCTCGACGGGCATGTCCCGCATGAAGACGCCGATGGACAGCCCCCCCAC
>NC_021038.1:1809037-1810863 GCF_000210715.1 Fretibacterium fastidiosum | reverse complement strand
CGCGAGAACAGTCGTAACGCGCCAGCAGAACGGCCGCGGCCGTCGCCTTGGCGCCCTTGATGCCCTCGGGGTGGTTGTGGGACACCCGCGCTGTGACCTCCGCATAGCGCTCCACGTCCCTCAGGTCGTCGAACGCCCACGCCACGGGGGAAACCCGCATGGCGGAACCGTTGCCGAAGCTGTTGTAGGGCTTCGGGTCCGGCATGGTGAGCCACATCGCGAAGCGAGAGCCGTACCCCGCGTGGGGGAAGCGGTTGCCGAACTCGCGCATCCGCCGCACCAGAGCTGCCTCCAGCACCGCCTCGTCCGTCTCTTTTCCCCTGCCCGGCATGGCGTCCATCAGGGCCTGCGCCACGGCAAGGGTCATCACCGTGTCGTCCGTGAACCTCGAACGGGGGGAGAAGAGGGGGAAGTCCGTCGTTTTGACGTTGTTGCGATCGAACTCGTAGGGGCTCCCCACGACGTCGCCGACGATCGCACCCAGCATTAAAGATCACCGCCTTTCATTGCTTCTTAATGACGAGAAAAGATCGCGTCCGCAACCTTCCGGCCCATTCTAAGGAAACACTGAATTAAGTCGTTGAGAACTGTCAACCGTATGGGCTCCCTTCAGTGCCTGAAACTTCATCAGGCCGCGCGAAGCGCGTGGGGCTTGGGGCGTAGCCCCATTTTAAAATTTCAGGGAAGCGCTAAAGGATACTCTTTGTTTGATGATCCTTGATTGCTTTCAACAACTTTTGAAAATTAATCAGCGCTTCCCTAATAGGCCGGCGCCGGAAGGGGCGCCGCGGCGGGACCGGGGCCCGGAGAGAAGTCCGCGCCGGGGTACCCCCGCAGGACGACGGGGTCCGGAAGGGGCATCCCGTGCGGCATGACGTACCACGCCGCCCCGGAGGGGCGGAGCAGCACGGGATACCCGTCCGCGGTCACGGACCCCACGGAGCCGGGGTTGCGCCTGGGGCGCACGTCCATCGCAAAGGCGCTGGGGCAGTCCGACTCGTTGATCACCGCGGGGGGCGCGTAGGGGACGAGGGCCCGCACCGACGCCGTCGCCAGAGCCGCCGACAGGAGGGCAATCTTCATCCCTTTGGCCCTCATCGCTCCGGGACGACCTCCCCCATCCAGTAGTACCCCCACGCGGTGGCCTGCTGGGCCAGGACGGGCATGTCCTCCTCGTACCAGGTGAACCGGTTGTGCTTCACCATCCGCACCAGACTGTAGAGCTCCGCCTTCAGCGCCCCCAGCGGACTCTGATACTCCTTCGGCTTGATCTGATACCAGCTGCACCCCGTCCAGGCGTAGATGACCTTCGGGTACGTCCCGCGCCAGGCGATGGGCACGGCGGGGTTGTGCAGCACTCCCATGCGGTCCACGCTGCCCTTCCAGTTCCCCACCGCCATGAAGCGCGAGTTGTAGGTCCAGTCCGGTATCCAGGTGGAGTGGGCCTGCCCGGCGGCCAGCTTCGAGGCGGGCGGGGCGGACTGCCGCACGGCGATCATCTCGGGGGTCGGGAGCTTGCGCAGCTCGGATATCTGCGCGGGCTGCACCCAGGGGGTGATGCCCGCCATGGAGGGCACGACGGAGCCCACGATGTAGTTCGTCGGTGTGAGGTTCGGCCCGTTGGACGTCCCATAGACCCAAACGCCGTCCGGGTTCTTCCGGACGGGGAAGCCGTCGAAGGTCACGTACCAGTCCTTCGGCATGTTGTAGGGCCGGAAGACGTAGAACTGCATCCCCGCGTAGGAGGGCTGGGCCACCAGCAGGGGCTCCGTCACGTACACCTTCGCCTCCGCGGGGGGCAGGGCCGTC
Organism: Fretibacterium fastidiosum; assembly: GCF_000210715.1. Classification (GTDB taxonomy): domain Bacteria; phylum Synergistota; class Synergistia; order Synergistales; family Aminobacteriaceae; genus Fretibacterium; species Fretibacterium fastidiosum. The sequence goes on along the minus strand of NC_021038.1, from coordinate 1,809,054 downwards.
AGGAAGAGGGCCAGAAG
>NC_021038.1:1805033-1807912 GCF_000210715.1 Fretibacterium fastidiosum | reverse complement strand
TTTGGGGTCCCATAGGGGGGTTCTCGACCCGTCGCCGGGGTAGACGACGACGCGCGACAGGGGTTCAAAGGCCGGGTCGCACTCCAGGGCCTTCGTGTAGAAGTACTGCGCCTCGTAGAACTGCCCCGTCCGCTCGTGACACAGGCCGTACCAGTACCCACGCCGCAGCGCTCCGGCGGTCCTCCTGAAGGGCCCGGCGCAGCCACGGCAGGGCCGCGGAGCAGCGGTCCTGCTCCATGAGGGCGATGCCCTGCTGCAGCGCGCTGACCGCCGGCCTGAGGGCCGTCGCCTTCCGCACCGCCTTGCGCGCCCTGGGCGCAGGCTTCGCCTTCTTCAGAGGGGCCTTGCGCACGGACTTCCGGACGGGCGCCTCCGTCCCCTTCGGGGCGGGCTCGGCGACCGGCGCCGGGGCGTCCGCTGACGCGTTGCCGTTGGCCCAAACCGGGGCGGGCGCGACGCACAGCGCCCCCGCCAGAAGCAGCGCCGCTCCCGCCGCGCAGCGGAACGGCCTGCCGTTCAACGAAAACAGTTTCCACATCACGGCCATCAGCGCCTCCCCGAAACCCCGGTCCTCTTGATCACCATATCCTTGAGGGCGATGGGTTCCTTTTTATTGTCCTTGATGACGCGGACCACCGCATTCAGATCGTACACGCGGATCACCTTCACCTTTCCGATGACCTCCGGCAGGACCGCCACGGGGTGCTCCGGGTCCACGGTGACGTAGGTGTCGCTGCGGACCACGTCCAGAACCTCCCCCACCCTCACGGAGTCCTGCGAGCCCTGGGCCATGCCGCCCAGCGAGATGATGTACTCGCGCCGCCGGCGCGTGGAGCGGGCCGTGGGGGCCAGGATGCGGCCGACGGTAGAGAAGGCGGGGGAGAAGGTGTCGTTCGCCATGCTGGCGGACTGCGGCTCGTTGCTGTGAATGACGTTCATCATCTGAGCCAGGGACTGGCGATAGGCCTCGTCGATGGCGTTCTTGACGGCCTGCCAATGGGAGGTGGAGCGGAACTGATCCCAAGTGGGGCGGCTCATCCGCTGCCCCCGGTCCTGTCCCCCGGTGAGGCCGAAGAGGTCCAGACCGTTCTTGAAGGGGACGAACAGGGACACCGCCGCCGCGTCCAGCCAGAAAGCCCCCTCCGGCGAGTCCAACGTGAAGCGCCGGTCGGCGCCCTCCGTGCTGCGCACGGCAACCTGCTTGACGTGGGCGGAGTCGTAGACCCGCAGGCGCAGCTGCACCCGCCCCGTCTCGACGTTGCCCACCGCGCGCCGCTCCTTCAGGACCGCCTCGCAGAGCTCCATCTGCACCGCCATGTCGTCGCCCCTCCGCGGCCCGGCCAGCCACTGGTTGACCCCCGACTCGTCCAGGATCCTCGCCTCGATGAGGGGCGAACGCTTGTAGAGCGTCTCCAGGTACTCCGACATCCGCCGCTCCAGCACGTTGTAGGGGTAGTACTTGCTCTCCCACACCTCAAGGCCCGTCGTGTTCAGCGTGGGGAAGATCACCACGCTGACGGTGCGCGGCTCCGGCGCGGCCGCGCCGCGGCGGGCCGGGGAGAGAACTAACGTCAACAGGACCAGAAGGACCGCTCCGGCCCTCCAAACACTGCGTATCCTCATGGGACAAGGGTCACTCCCCGCCTCGGACGGCCGCCGCCGCCAGAAATTTTAAGCTCCCCACGGGCGGCAGGACGCGCCAACCATCCGCGTGTCTCATTATTCTACCTTATTTTGCGCCGAATTTCTCAAGAAAAAAGGGGACCCCCGACAGAGGTCCCCGAAGGGCCGAGCGCGCCGCGCGCCTAAAGGTTCCTCACGAAGAGCGCCCGCATGGCGTTCAGCACCGCCAGCACCATGACACCCACGTCCGCAAAGACGGCGAACCACATATTGGCGTACCCCAGCGCGCCCAGCGCCAGGCACAGGAGCTTGACGCCGATGGCGAACGCGATGTTCTGGCGGACGATGCCGAGGCACCGGCGCGAGATCCGAATGGCCTTTGCGATCTTCAGCGGGTCGTCGTCCATCAACACGACGTCGGCTGCCTCGATGGCCGCATCCGACCCCATGGCCCCCATGGCGATGCCGACGTCCGCCCGCGCCAGAACCGGCGCGTCGTTGATGCCGTCGCCCACGAAGGCCAGCTTTCCGCCGCGCCCCTCCTCGATGAGGGCCTCGACTCGCGCCACCTTGTCCGCGGGCAGGAGCCCGCCCCAAGCCTCGTCCAGGCCCAGCTCCCGCGCCACGAGGTCCGCCGTCCCCCGATCGTCCCCGGTCAGCATGACCGTGCGCCTCACCCCGGCCCGGCGCAGCTCGGCGACGGCCTCCCGCGCGCTGGGCTTCACGACGTCCGCGATCACGACGTGACCGGCGTACTCCCCGTCGATGGCCACGTGGATGATCGTGCCGTGCCTGTTGCAGGGGTGCCACGCCGCGCCCACGGACTCCATCATCGCCGGGTTCCCGACGCAGACCGTCCGCCCGTTCACCCGCGCCCGGACCCCCTGGCCCGGCACCTCCTGCACGTCCTCCACGCTGCAGTCGTCCGCCTCGTCGGGGTACGCCCGACGCAGGGAGTTCCCGACGGGGTGCGTGGAGTAGCGCTCCACGTGGGCTGCCAGGTGCAGCAGGCCCCTCTCGTCCAGACTCTCCGGATGGACGGCCGTCACCTCAAAGACGCCCTTCGTCAGCGTGCCCGTCTTGTCGAACACCACGGTCCGCGTCCGGGACAGCGCCTCAAGGTGGTTTGAGCCCTTGACGAGCACGCCCTCGCGCCCCGCGCCGCCGATGCCCGCGAAGAAGGAGAGCGGGATGCTGATGACCAAAGCACAGGGACAGCTGACGACGAGGAAGGTCAGGGCGCGGTAGACCCAGCT
>NC_021038.1:1799566-1803858 GCF_000210715.1 Fretibacterium fastidiosum | reverse complement strand
ACGCTGCGGCGGCTCTTGCCCACAGCGTAGCTCTGGAACCACTCGCCCACCTGGTAGAACAGCATGACCGCGATGCCCTCCGCGTAGTCCCCGTCCTCGTACACGGCAAGCGCCATGGCGCCCGTCGTGGCCACGGCCATCAGCAGGCACTCGTCGAAGGGCCGGCGGCGGACGAGGCCCTTCACCGCCTTGACGAGGATGTCGTACCCCACCACGAGGTACGGCACGAGGTACAGCGCAAAGCGCAGGAGGCCCTGCACCGGCGCGAAGTGGAGCGCGACCATCATGGCCGAGGCGACGAGGATGCGGATCAGGTTTCTCCTCTGTTTTCCACTCATAAGCCCACCCCCCGGCAGCCCGCGCCGCCGCTAATCAACGAAGATCTCGCAGTCGTCCTCGACCCTCTTGCAGTTCCGCCGAACCTCCTCCATCACGTCCGCAGGGTCCCGCCCCTCCTCGAAGTCCACGCTCATCTTGAGCGCCATGAAGTTCACGGAGACGTCCTTCACGCCCGGCGTCCTCCGCGCCGCCTCCTCCATCTCGTTCGCGCAGTTCGGACAGTCCACTTCGATCCTGTAGCTCTTCCTCATCGCTCAACGCCTCCCCCAGGAGCCTGCGGCTCGTTTAATCATTCAAATATTTATTTGAATGTTAAGGGCAGTATACCCCCTTAACCAAGCGGCTGTCAAGGACGCGGCGGCGCCCCCAAACCTGCAGGGACGGGAAGCCGTTGTGGCTGACCGCAGACGGCTCGTTCATCCCTGCGCGGTATCGGAATGACGGGTCTCTCGCCAACGAGGCGCTTTTCTTCATGGATCCCCGGAGGGGCAGCGCAATGCGGAGAATCTTCTGCCAGCCGATGGAATGACGAGAAAAGGCTTCACCCCAGGCCATCTTTACAATGGAATATCAGGGCATTCATGCCCTTTCACCCCAGTATCTTCCGCGATACAAAGCAGGGAAGTCTCAGCGGGGCCGGAGTCTTTCGTGGACTCCGGCCCCGCTTCGTCCCCGAACCTTCTCTCTAAAGCCCTTTCTCCTTCAAATTTCTCCGCTCCGTCAGAGACCGCGCAGCAGGCAGCCCGTAGGCAGGCTCCGCATGCAGAACTCCGGTTCGCTGACGCGAACCACCTCCCCTTTCATAAGTGAGACAGCAAATCTTTGATTTGCGTCGTCGAACTTAGGGGCTTCATCAGGGGAGGCAATCCATATTAAACGCGAATTGGTATAAAACGCACCTCAGGGCGGCCCTGTTGGGGACCGCCCTGAGGTGTGTCCAAAAGAGATCGGGTTCGCTCTGCGAGCCTACACTTTCTTTTTCAGCCCCAGCGATGCCGCGAGGAGCAGCGCAAGAGCGCCTGCCCCGGCGTCGCATCCACCGCCGCTCGATTTCCCGGTAGAACCGGGATTTGGCTCCGTCTTCGGGGTCATCTCGGAGAGTTTCAATCCTCCCGACGGCAGGGACGCGGCGTTCCCGTCGATCACAACCTTCGTCACCGCGGCGCTGCTCAGGGCATCCCGACCGACCTTACCCGTTATCCGCAGTTCATGGGTGCGGCCGCTTTCGGACAGGGAGGCAGCGGAGAGAATCCGCGTCCCGCCGTCGTACAGGCCGTACCGCAGCGAACCCTCGATGAACCCCTCAACCTCCACGGACAGGGTCTTCGGGGCCGCGTACAGGGTCACCGCAGTAGAAAGCGTCACAGGAACACGCCCCTCCGCGTCCGCGGCCTCCGTCACGATCACCCAGTCCGTGGGGCGGGCCGACACGACAGGCTTTTGCTCGGGCGTCGGAGTTGGTCCAGGCGTTGGTCCAGGTGTTGTTCCGGGTGTAGGCGTCGGCCTCGGCGTCGGCGTTGGTGTCGGCCTCGGAGTTGGCGTCGGGGTTGGCGTCGGTGTCGGAGGCACGACCTTCTCCGTCACCGTGTAGGCTTTTCGCGCAGAACGCCCGTCCTTCAGCGTCACCGTCACCGTCAGGATGGAGGACTGGAACCCGGCCCTGGGCGTCCCCCGCACCGCCACATCCGTGTCCCGGAACGCCGTGGAATCCCTCAAAGAGGCCGTCAAGCCCTCCCAGACCCCCTGGAACGAGACGACATCGACGGAGGCGACATCCGACGAGACCAGGTTCCGCACCGTCAAAAGCCCGCTGTAGGGCGCACCGCCTGCAATCTCGGTCGGGGGCTCGATCGTCTCGGGCAGGACAAACGCCAGCGTTTTCATCAGCGTATAGTCCGCGGAGAGCACCACCCCTCCGCCAAGCGTGACGCTCACGGTCACCCCGGTCGTCGGGACATCCCTGGAGACCGTCCCGGACAGGACAACCGCATCGCCGCTGATGCGAGCCGCAGGCCCTGTCGACCAGTGGCCGGACGTTTTCGCGGTGACATCCGCGCTCACCAGATCCACGGACGCGACGCCCTTCACGCGCACCGTCCCCTGATAAGGCAGGCCTGGATCAAAGGTATGGGGCTCGATCTCCGCCTCCAGCGCGGGCGCTGCCACTTTTGTAAAGGCCTTGATGCAGGCGTTGATACCCTTTATAGAACCGTCCTCCCAGTTCACCCCGTCCCCGGAAAAATAGCTCTCCTCCGGGTTGCAGACGGCGTTGTCCGAGTAGCCCTTGATCTTTACCTCCACAGCCAGGGGAAATCTGTAGTCGGGGGTCTCCATGCGGAGCACCACGGAGAAACGCTCCCCCGCCTCCAACGGCACAGGAGCCGTCAGGTCCACCGTGTGGTAGCCCGCGAACGGGAGCGCTCCGTCGACCGCGTAGACGAGCGTCCCGGAGACGGGCGTTCCCGACGCCGTTCCCAGGCGATAGACGCGCAGCCTGTAGCGCGCGTTCGCCGCCGTGGTGTAGAAGGAGACCGACCTCAGCGTCTCGTCCTCCACCGCCGTGAAGACGTTACCCATCCAGCCTTGTCCGGACATGCCCAAATAACAGGATCTGCACCACCCCAGGTCGTCGTACCCGTATTGGCGCATCGAGGGATCCGCCGGGACCACCCGGTAGACGGCGCCGTCCTCCAGGGTCTTGTCCTCGTAGGATATCCAGAAGTAGCCGTCCTCGCCAAATCCCGGCCCCCAGCTGTTCTTGACCAGCCAGGCGCCGTCCCTCGCGGGTCGGGGCTGGTCGGATCGGAAGTTCTCCTTGGGATAATTGTCGTCCCAGCCCACGGCCAGCACCTCATGGTTCGCGCCGTCGTCGCTGTTGCTGTTGTAGAAGGAGACGCCGCCCCTCGTGTAATACTGCGGGTCACTGCAATAGGCAATGGAGATGGCCCCGTACCTCCGGATCAGCGTCTTCCAGACCATGTCATCCGGCTTTTTTCGGTCACGTCCCAGATAGAAGACATCCCGCAGGTGCAGCCGGTTGGGGTAGTCCGAGGCCGGCTGGTCGGGTTCCGTCCCATAGGGCAGACTGTCCTCGGAGACCGCCCCCGTCCAGCGTGCCAGGGTCGCCGTCGACTTGAAATTATTTCCTTCCTGTCCCAGGACATCGGCGGAGGTCGGAGAGGAAAGGACATTTCCAGCCCTACCCGTAAACCCCTTCCCTGGCTCCATGTAGGTGAACCAGGCCAGGTGCATCTCCGAGAGGTCGAGGTCCTCCGAGGTTCTGCCGAGCCCCTGCGTGAGATACGACGACTCGGCCGCCCCGATGGCGGCGAAGCTCCAGCAGGTTCCAAAGGAGCCTTGATCTCGCGCCGGCGTCACCCGCCCCTCCGCGCGGAGGTCGCAGGACGCGGGCAGCGTCGCATCGCCGCGGTTCGATCGCCGGCCCGGGAAGCGGGAGTAGTCCACTCCATCCAGGTGCGAGAGGTCCACGGGGGACGGAACGTAACCCGTAGGCCTCTCGCCGGCGGGACCGGAGGCACGGTCTCTTCCCCGCGCGGCTTCCTCCCGCCAGCGCAGGAACTCCGGGGAGAGGGGCGCGCTTTGCCCCCAGGCAAACGCCCCGCCCGCGCAACTGAACACCCAAAACAACGCAACAAGCCAACTCACCCTTCTCAATCGCGTTCCCTCCTTTTTCCGTTTGCGCCGCGCAACCCCCTAAAAGCTTCCTGAAACAGCCTCTTTTTGCCCGGAATATCCCCCTCCTGCGCCGGGAACATAAAAAAAGCCCCTCCCCACCCTGCGCTCTGCACTCCGGGCGGGAGGGGCTTTTTTGTTCAAACTTGTTCGACTGATCCGCTTCCGAGCTGTCACTTTTCAGATCAACAGACAAACGCAAAGACGCACGCACAATCGTCGCACAAAATCAAGAAAAAGTCAGAGAGGAACGGGAACCC
>NC_021038.1:1796374-1798997 GCF_000210715.1 Fretibacterium fastidiosum | reverse complement strand
GGGGGGAACCCAAATCCGCAGGCCTCCCCGGCCGGCAACGCGCCCCGAACGGCTCAGTGGAGCTCGATGGTCCCCAGGATGCCCGCCAGGGCGTCGCTCTGCCCCGTGACGGCCAGCATCATGTACTCGTCCTCCCCGCCCGTCAGGTACGCCTGCGTCTCCACGCCCCCGTTCCAGAAGGTGAAGCGGCAGTCTCCGTCCTCGTCCACCGTCGGGTCCGTCCCGCCCAGGGCCTTCGCCATGGCCTGGGCCGTCTCCTCCAGCGTGGAGGTCCCCAGGCTGTTGACCGTCACGCTGACCGCAGCGGACCGGTCGTCGGCCAGGATCGCCACCGTGCCGTTGCCCATATCCCGCGCCGACCACCCATCGGGAACGTCCACCGAAAAGCGCTGGAAGTCCTGCCGCGCGGCGAAGGCCGCGACCGCCACGACCAGCACCAGGGCCAGCGCGCACAAAGAACGTCTCATAATTAAGACGACCTCCCTCTAAACCTCAACTCGGTCCTCGCACGGGCCTTATGGGCCCATGACCGCGACTATTATACCAGCCCGCAGGGGATGAGGTTTGTTATCGAAAGTTATGGAGGGTTATGGGGGTCATTGGAGTTATGAGAGGGGAACTGGAGCGCGGGCCGGGACGCCGTGGTGAAGCGGGGCCGCCCCCGGAGGGACGGCCCCGCCCGATCGTCGTTCTTCGCCTACAGGCCCAGCATCCTGAGGATGGCCGCCTTGGGCTGCACGCCCACGGTGCGCTCCACCGCCTCCCCGCCCTTGAACAGGATGAGCGTCGGGATGCTGCTCACGCCAAAACGCCGCGCCAGCTCCATCTCCCGCTCCACGTTGACCTTCCCGACCTTGACCGCTTCCGCCTCCACCGCGACCTCCTCGACCACAGGGGCCAGCGCCCGGCACGGGCCGCACCACTCCGCCCAGAAGTCGAGGAGCACCGGCTTCTCCGACTTCATGACCTCGTCGTCAAAATTCGCCTTCGTGATCTCCACCGTCGCCACGATCGCGTTTCCTCCCTTAAGATTCAATTTCAAAAACTCGATTCAAAGCCCGTCGGCCCCGCTGGGGGCGAGCCACCTTCACTCCATCCCCTGGGGAGCGCGGCAGTAGGCCACCTTCAGCTCCTTCGGGTCAATGGCCCGATCCCGGCGGGCCCAGGCCACCTGGGTCAGCACCCGGACGTCGGGCCGCACCGCCCGGATGGGGAAGGTCAAGTCCGCCGCACGGGCCGCGCGCTGCGGATCGTCCGATATGGCCTGGACCCCGGGGTGGCAGGCCATCCACTCCGCGATGAACTCCCCTCCGTACTCCCCCGCGGGACAGCCCTCCGACACGCCGTGGGACGCCGCGTAGACGAAGCCGCGTCCGGCGTAGACCAGGGCCAGCACCGCCGTGCGGTCCGGGCAGGACAAGGCCAGCATCTCCAATGAGGGAACGGGCACCAGCCCCACGCCCAGGCCGAAGGCCAGCGCCGCCGCGTAGGCCGCCCCCACGCGGATGCCCGTGAAGTAGCCCGGTCCACTGGTCACGGCCACGAGGTCCAGGTCCTGCACCGCCCAGCCAGCCCCCTCCAGGAGGCGGGCCGCCATGAGTGGCAGCTCCGCCGCCTGGCACCGGCCCAAGTCCAGCGCCTCCGAGGCGACCTCCCGCCCCTCCTCGCCCAGCGCCACCCCCGTCAGCCTCAGGCTGCAGTCCAGCGCCAACACGCGGCCCCTCATCGATTCCCCTCCCAACCCGCGGCCTCGACGCCCGGACACCCGGTCCGCGCCGCCTCCGCGAGGGCCCGGAGCACCCCCTCCGCGCCCGCGCCCGCCGCGCTGAGGGACAGCCGCCGGGTGCCCTCGTCCAGCGCCTCGATGCGGACGTCCAGGACGTCCTCCCGCGGGGGGAAGGACCAGCGGTCCGGCCACTCCACCAGGAGCGCCGCGTCCGGCAGCCCCGCGTACTCCTCCAGCCCCAGGGCGTCCGCGCCCCCGGCGTCCAGGCGGTAGAGGTCCGCGTGGACCAGGAGCAGGGCCGGCGTCCGATACTCGTTGACCAGCGTGAAGGAGGGGCTGCGAACGCCCTTCGCCCCCAGCTCGTCGCCCACGCCGCGGACCAGCACGGTCTTGCCCGCGCCCAGGTCCCCCCGAAGGAGCACCGCGACCCCCGGCCTCAGGGCGCGGCCCAGGAGCCGGCCCAGGTTCCGGGTCGCCCCCTCGGAGGACGACCTCAGGGCCAGAGTCGTCATTCCTCCCTCTCCTTCTCGATGCGTTCCTGAAGCGCCCTCTCCTGCCGCTCGCGCACCACGCGGGCGCGGTGGCGCATCGTGACGCGCAGCACGAAGCAGGCCACGACGATGCAGGCGATGGAGATCACCCGGCGGGGGACGCTGATGTCCACGCCGCCCGTGCGGTTCACCCCGATGAGGACCGCCGCGGCCACGGCAAAGCTCAAAAGGCTCGTGAAGAGGCCCCGCCGCCGGATGCGCTCCGTCTTGCGGATCTCCTCGGCCCAGTCCACGCGCCGGCGATGGCGGTAGCTCACGACCGGAGCTCCCCCAGCACGAGGCGCATCGCGTCCGCGATCTCGCTGGCCAGGACGCCGTCGACACCGCCCGCAGCCAGCCACTCCCC
>NC_021038.1:1791631-1795066 GCF_000210715.1 Fretibacterium fastidiosum | reverse complement strand
CGGTTCAGGACCATCTCCCGAAAGGCGTTCTCCCCTCCGGCGGAAGGGCGATCCTCCGGACTCCGGACGTTCAGCACGACGGCGATGCGGCAGCCCCCCAGGTCAAAGCCCAGGTCCTGCCCCCGCTGCAACAGGGCCTCGCCCCCTCCGTCCTCGGGCCGGTAGAGCATGATGCTCTCCGCCAGCTCCTGCACCGCCCACTGCCGCCTGAGGCGCCTTTCCAGGAACGCCTGCTCCATCAGGAGCACCTCCGCCTGACGTTTGACGAGGCGGCCGTAGCGCTCCACGTCGCGGGGCAGCCCGGCGATGGACACCGTCCCCGCCACGCGGCCGGACAGCATGATGGGCGCCGTGTAGCCCGGCTTCACCCCCATCGTCTGCGCCTCCTCCTTCGACGTCAGGTTCGGCATCCCGCTGGCCAGCACGGGCAGGGAGGGCGCGTGGAGCTTCCCCACACGGGCGACCTCGCTGCATCCGATGATGACCCCATCCTCGTCCGTCACCAGCACGCCGTACCCCAGCACCTCGCTCGTCATCTCCGCGATGGCCTGCGCCGTCTTTCTGCGCACCCGAACCCCTCCTCCGTGCGATTCTCTGCCGCTCCACAGCGGCGTCTCATACAAGCGATATTATGCAACAGAACAAAAAAATTTTCTATATCCCGCCCATTTATATTCCATCGAATAATGCCCCCCGATGCCTCTAAATTTATCATAGGTTTCATGAGCCACAGGGATTCCTGTTCCCTCCCGCCCACACCCCTCACGAAAGCCGGGCGTCGGCGCATCGCGCCGGCCATCGGGGCGGGGGGCGGCAAAACAGAAAAAGGAGGAAGCTTGCAGCATGAGACTGGAACTGCACAAGGTGAAGGTGAAGGACGTCCAGTGGGGCAGCGCGACGTGCGTCAAGGACGGCGTCCTCTACGTGAACAAGGAGGAGGCGAAGGCCCTGATCGCCGAGGAGGACCGCTTCGCCAGGGTGGACCTCGAACTGGCGCGCCCCGGCGAGAGCACGCGCATCATCCCCGTGAAGGACGTGGTGGAGCCCCGCGTGAAGCTGGACCGCAAGGGCTACTACCCCGGCTTCAACAACACCGCCATGGCCCGCTGCGGCGAGGGCAGGACCCTCGTGTTGGACGGCGCAGCCGTGGTGACCTGCGGGCCCATCGTGGCCTTCCAGGAGGGCTTCATCGACATGAGCGGCCCGGGCGCGGTCTACACGCCCTTCTCCGCCACGCAGAACGTGGTGTTGGTGGTGGAGCCCATCAAGGACCTGGAGCAGCATCAGTACGAGCAGGTCCTGCGGGAGGCGGGACTGAAGCTCGGCGTGTACCTGGCGGACAAGTGCCGCGACGCCAAGCCGGACGTCGTTGATGTCTTCGAGAAGGGCACCGTCCCGGAGGAGAAGGAGAAGCACCCGAACTTGCCGAAGGTGATCTACGTCTGCATGAACATCACCCAGGGGCTTCTGCACGACACCTACGTCTACGGTGCGGACATCCGCCCCGCCCTTCCGACGCTGCTGCACCCCAACGAGGTGCTGGACGGCGCGATGGTTTCCGGCAACTGCGTCTCCGCCTGCGATAAGAACACCACGTGGCCTGAGCTCGCGGACCAGCTGCCAGCCGTTCAGCGCGTCCAGAAAGTTGATGTAGCCCGGCTGCCCGTTGAGCACCTCAACGGGCAGCCGTCCCTCCGGCACAAAGAGGCGCGCCGGCCTTTGATTGGGGTTGCAGCCGTACTTCAGCCCCAGCTCCTTCAACGCAACTTTGCCTCCTCGCCGTAGCGGTTGACGACCCTGTCCTCGTAGCGGCTCCCGTCGAGGGGGGTGTAGCGGACGTAGAGGGCCACGCGGTTCTCCTCGTCCAGGGCCTCCCAGAGCCCGTTGGTGAAGGCGTCGATGCTCGAAGGGACGTTCACCGTCAGGGGCTCGCCGGCGAAGGACGGCAACACGGCTCCGTCCCCTGCGTAGGTGTGGATGAGGTGCCCCATCCCGGGGATGGGCTCGTACTCGAAGAACTGGCGCTGGCAGCGGCGTCCGGCTCCGGACGCCTTCAGGATGCTGAGCCGGTAGCTGAAGCCCGACTCCGGCAGGGAGATCATGCCGCTGATCCTGGGCGTGAAGTGGGGCGCGTCCGGCTCGTACTCCATCGTGCGCAGAGCCTCCTCAAACCCCTTGCCCCCCTTCAGGGAAGTGCAGATCGTGTCCGTCTGGTCCCCGTTCGCCACCACGATGTGCCGCCCGCACATCCGCAGGGGCGCGTAGAGGATCAATGACGGGTCCTTGACCCCGGACTGGTCCAGCAGGCGGATGACGACGTCGTCCTTCTCCCGTCTGAAGGCGCGGGCCCGGCTCCCCGCGCTTCGCCCCATGATGAAGTACGCCAGGACGGCGCGGCCGTTGGGCCCGCAGCCCAGAATGATGCCCCGGCCGGGATAGCGGTTCCCCCGCAGGCAGAAGTCGGAGGGCGAGGGCGCCAGGCTGTGGCAGAGGTCCTCCACGGCCTGGGGCAGGATGCGCCACTCCGCCTGCTCCATCACGCGGTGCTGCAGGAGCTCCGGGGAGTCGTCCGGCAGCACGTCGACGGCGCGCTGCATCAGGATCGTGCCCTTGTCCGGCTCGGCGGTCACGAGGTGTACCGTGGCCCCCGTCACCTTCAGGCCCGCCTCCAGGACGGCTTCGTGTACCCGAAGGCCGTAGAAGCCCTTCCCGCAGAAGGCCGGAAGCAGGGACGGGTGGACGTTCACGATCCGCCCTTCCCAGCGCGAGACGAAGTCCGCGCTCAGGATCTGCAGGAAGCCGGCCAGGACGATGACGTCCGGCTTCGACTGGGTCAGAAGCTCCATCAGGCGCCGTTCAAAGGCCTCGCGGTTGGGAAACTCGCGATACTCGGCCACGTCGGTGCGGATGCCGGCCTCGTGCGCCCGCTCGATCGCCCGGACGCCCGCCCGGCTTGAGATCACCTGGACCACCTTGCCGCTCCGAAGGACCCCGTTCACCTGGGCGTCCAGCAGGGCCTGAAGGTTCGTCCCACCACCAGAAACCAATATGGAAATACGTGCGTTCAGCACAGCACAACCCCCTCCTCGTCCACGACGCTGCCGATCGGCCGCGCCTCAACGCCGTTCTCGCGCAGAACGCGAAGCGCCACCTCGGCGTCGTCCTCCGCGACCGTCGCGGTCATCCCCACGCCCATGTTGAAGACGTGGAACATCTGCTCCTCGTCAATGCCGCCCTCGCGCATCAAGAACCCGAAGATGGGCGGAACCCAAAGCTCTGCGCGCCGAATGCGCACCCCCATCCCCTCCGGGACGCTGCGCGGGATGTTCTCGTGAAACCCGCCGCCCGTGATGTGGGCGAGGGAGTGGACGTCCACAGCCTCCAGAAGCGCCATTACAGGCTTCACGTAGATGCGCGTGGGCGTCAGGAGCGCCT
>NC_021038.1:1789155-1790277 GCF_000210715.1 Fretibacterium fastidiosum | reverse complement strand
CAATCCGTATTAAACGCGAATTGGTGTAAGAATTTTGCCTTGCACTGTGCCCTCCAACCTGGATAATGACTCAGGAAACGCTTAAATATCCCTTACCTGGAGCTATTCTTGACTTTCCATGTCACTAAAATTTTAACAGGCCATTTTCATCATATTGAAAATTCGGCCCCCATGCTACTTCCCAATAGTATCCATCCAAATCCGAAAAATACGCATGGTAGCCACCCCAAAACACTTCTTGTGGTTCTTTAACAACGGTGCCACCGGCTTTTCTTACCAGCTCAATAGTGCGATCCACATCTTCTTTATTTTCCACATTATATGCCAATGTAATTCCTGAAAATCCATTTCCTGTTGGCGGGTTGTCTTCATCAATATCCTTCGCCAGTAAATCTAAAGGGAAAAGTTCAAACTTTGTTCCCGGCGTATTAAAAAAACATACGGATGGATTATCTTCTCTGCAATCTGTTTCAAACCCTAGCCCATCCCTGTAGAATTTTAACGCTCTTTCCATGTTTTTAACGCCTAAGCAAATACACGTTATTTTATTCATTCATTTTCCTCCCACAAGTCTATGTGATTGTATTTTATTATTTTTCATCAAAAATTTGTCAACTAACGCCGCGCCCATCATAATAAAGCACATAAAGCACTTGAAGGCGCTTCTGGAGGCCCCCTCGATTGCTGGTTGACTTCATTCGCTCAAAGTCTGCAAGCTACTGTGCTCGTAAGTCGTGACGGTCCTTAGAGGCCGTCCCTCACTCCCCTCCTGATGGTCACGTTGTCACGCTATGCCCCTTCGCTCGATCACGCGGGATGGGCAGGCCGCGGCACAGCGGCCGCAGTGCAGACAGCGCTTCTGGTCGATCAGGGCGCGCCCGCTTGAGAGGTCGATGCACCGTTGAGGGCAGGCGCGCAGGCACCGGCCGCAGCCGATGCAGCCAGAACCCACGAAGTACCCCGTCTCGACGGCCCCTGCCCCACCGATCGTGAAGGAATCCCGTCGGACGCGGGACGGCACGCTGATGTCGAAGTACTCGCCCACGGCCTTGCAGAGGTGGAACACCGCAAGCGCCTCCCGCGTGCGGCCGGGGTAGATCTCCTTCATGTAGGGATTTTTTT
>NC_021038.1:1777615-1788168 GCF_000210715.1 Fretibacterium fastidiosum | reverse complement strand
ATTCGTGCATTGCCGTAAGGACGGGACGCATACTCTCACCAAGCTCTGACAAGGCATACTCAACCCTTGGCGGCACCTCGGGATAAACCGTCCTGGTGAGGATTCCGTCTGCTTCCATCTGGCGGAGGCTGTCGGTCAGCACCTTCTGGCTGAGCCCGTCCAGGTCCTTACGCAACTCGTTGAAACGCCACGAACGCATCAACAGATTCCTTAAAATCAAAAGCTTCCACTTGCTCCCAATCAACCGTACCGTTGTGGCAACCGGACAATCCGGCAGTTCATCCTTTGTTTTCATGGGACACCTCCATTGCTTCATTTTTTCATGTTACATTCAATCATAATGCAACACGCAGCAAAGGTCAATAAGGACGCTTTTGTGCACGGAAGTTCCAGCAGGAGGGGCCACACAACGAACGGGCCAAGTTCACCGGTAGGCCTCGCGGGTCAAAATAAACGCTTTCCAAGCTGCCTTGAATCAAAACTCGGACGCTACGGTTCGCCAGTTACAAAAAAGTGAGTACTTGTAAAAGCTCCCGCCGTTTCATACAATGCAAACGAGGCGCAGAAAGCGCCCCGGCTATCCCGACTATTTTGAAGGAGGAGATACTGATGGCACTTTCCGATCTGTCCGGATGGGGAAAGACGGATAAGGAAGCTTCAACGTCTGCCTGTGGAGCAGCAGACAAACCGGAGAAAAAGCCGGCTGCCTGCGGCTCTGCCTGTGGGGCAGCAGACAAGCCGACTGCCTGCGGGGCAGCAGACAAGCCGGAAGAAAAGCCGACTGCCTGCGGTTCCGCCTGCGGCGCAGCGGACAAGAAGTAATCCCGCTCCAGTTCGAACCGTTCCCGGCGGGGAATATCTTGCCGGGAACATCTTTCATTGCTCAATTTATGCGTTTTCATACAGACAAAACACTGCTCTCAAAGGACGAACATGAAAGAATATTTTTCTTTCCAATGGCATATTACTGACGAGTGCGATCAGCGATGCAGGCATTGCTATATCTTTTCGGGCGATCCCCGTCGAAAACTCGACTCCATGACGTGGAAGCAGTTGCAGGAAACGTTCTATAACTGTCTTGACTTCTGCGATGTCCACGACAGGCTCCCGTATTTTTACCTTACGGGTGGCGATCCCATTTTACATCCCGATTTCTGGCGGCTTTTAAAGCTGTTTCACAAGCACGCCATCCCCTTTACGATCATGGGGAACCCCTTTCATCTGACCGATCGGGTATGCAGGGAGTTGAAGTCCTTAGGCTGTCAGAAGTATCAGCTCTCGCTGGATGGTCTGAGGGAAACTCATGACTGGTTCCGCAAGCGGGGGTCCTTTGACTGCACATTGGAGAAAATAGGCTGTATCAACCAGGCCGGCATTCGCAGCGTCGTTATGACCACCGTTCCCAAGGCAAATCATACGGAGGTCCCCGACATCATCGATGCCGTTGTAAAAGCCAGGGCAAGTGTGTTTGCCTTTTCCCGTTACGTCCCCTCCGGAGGTGAGCTCGACGCAGGCATTACAGCACAGGAATATCGAAGGCTGCTTGCCATCTGCGACCGAAAGTTCACGGAACACGAAACGGAGGGTTGCGAGACTTATTTCAACAAGAAAGACCACCTCTGGACGCTTTACGAGTACGAAACAGGAAAATTCAAGATTCCGTCCTATGCCTGCGATGGAATGATCTACGGTGGATGCAACTGTGGAAACTGTCATCTGACGATTTTGCCCACCGGAGAGATTTACGCCTGTCGCAGGGTGGCGGACAGCAAGGTGGGCAGCGTGTTTGAGGACCGACTTGCTGACGTCTGGGTAACGGGCATGGAGGCCTTCAGAAATTATGACGATTTTTCAAAATGTTCTCGTTGTAAATTAAAGCAATTCTGCCGTGGTTGTCCCGCAGTCGCCAGGGGCACGAACGGCGATTTCTACGGAGACGATCCGCAGTGCTGGGCCAGCGTGGAAAACGGGTTGCTGACGCCTGAAATGTCAAAGGGGGAAAGAGGTTAAATCATGGATATCGAAACCTGTATCAAAAAATTAGGCTACGTCGGTGTACTTGATTTTGCCACCGTTGACGAAAGCGGCGCTCCACAGGTGCGAAACGTCAGCGCTATTCACTATGAGGGAACGAGCCTGTACTTTCTGACGGCCAGGGGGAAATACTTTGCCTCGCAGCTGAAAAACGACGGAAGAGTTCAGATACTCAGCTACACGAAGTACAAAGAGATGATCCGACTTTCCGGCAGAGCCGAAGAAGTCCCGGAGGAGGCTCAGGTCAAGTGGCGGAACGTTCTTTATCAAGAACAGCCCTACCTCGAAAACGTCTACCCCGGGGAGACGAAGAACATTGACACGATCTTCCTGCTGAAGGACTACACGATAGAGTACTTTTGCCTCTCCACCCGCCCGATCACACGGGAGTATTTTGTGGTAGGAAACGCCGAATCGCTAAAAAAGGGATACCACATCATGGAAAACTGTATCGGGTGCGGCACCTGTCAGGCGGTATGTCCACAGGACGCCATCAGCTCAGGAACCCCTTTTGCGATCGATGAAAGCCATTGCCTGCAATGCGGTAACTGCGCTGAAAACTGTCCCGTGAAAGCGATAGAAAGGTATTGAAGCGATCCGGATGAAAACCATGAAAGCAGTCCTCTTGAACGGCGTTACGGAGTCAGGGGATATCGGCCTGTCGGAGGTTCCAATTCCAGAGGTGAGGCCCGGCTGGGTCCTGATAAAGGTCCGGGCTTTCGGCATGAACCATTCGGAACAGATACTTCGCCTGAGCGAGATACGCGCGGAGTACATTCAAAAGCCGATCGTTCCCGGCATCGAGTGCGTGGGAGAGGTTGCCGCCCCCTCCGACAGCGGACTTGCAACAGGCCAAAAGGTCGTTGCCATGATGGGCGGCATGGGCCGCAGCTTCAACGGCAGTTACGCTGAATACGCTCTTTTGCCCGTTCAGCACGTCTTTGCCATCGAAAGCGATTTCGACTGGACGACGCTCGCGGCCGTGCCGGAAACCTATTTTACCGCATGGGGCAGCCTCCTTGAATGTCTCAAGCTGCAACCCGACGACACGCTCCTGATCCGTGGGGCGACCTGCGCGCTGGGCTATGCGGCGATACAGATGGCAAAGGCGATGGGATGCCGTGTGATCGCCACCACCCATAGAGAAAACAAGTTAAAGCTGATCCTCGACGCGGACGAGCAGATCCTGGACCAGGGGAAGCTCACGGGCGTCGTTCAGGGAGTCAGCAAAGCTCTTGAACTTGTCGGTGCAAAAACTGTAAAAGATACGCTGACCGCCGTGGAAAGGGGCGGCATTGTCTGCAATACCGGCGTTCTCGGCGGCGTGTACGCGCTCAACGGATTTGATCCCATCAAGGACGTTCCAAACGGCGTGTACCTTACCGGGTTCCACAGCAACTGGCCCACACAGCAAGTCGTTGACGACATCTTCCGCTTTATTGAGGATAAAAATCTCGTCCCCGTTTACGGAAAAGCGTTCAGCTTCGACGACATACAGGACGCTGTTGCCGCACAGGATGAGGGAAGCGTAAATGGCAAGATCGTTGTAAAGCTCTAAGCAAGAGTGCAGGTTGCGCTCGGACGAGTCGATACACTTGCGCCGGTCCGCTCCACCTCCCTGATGGCCTCAAAGCGGACGGGGGATTCCACGGCACCTGAGCCATAAAATCCCCCGTTCCCAGGTCAAGATGACCTGACGCCGCAAAACTGCACGCCGCTACTTGGAAAACGCGGCGCGATACACCTCGTCCTGTTCCGGGAAATGGACGATATACCCGACCGGGAGCTCGTTTCCCGTCGCTTCAATGACCTCCCTCGCCCCATCTTCTTTAAAAGCGCCGCAGAGCTCTATACAGTCAACCCCTTCACGCTGCAGCCGGCGCGCTTCTTCCTTCGCTTCCTTCAGGTTCGCAACGCCGACGATCTGAGCGTCGCCATCGTGAATCGACGCCCTGTCCGCCTCCACATTGAAATCATCGCCCATGATCAAAAACGCAAACCGCATAGCATCCATCCTCCTGACTTTAGACGAAGCTCGTTTCAAGGCCCGCTTCCACTCGATGAACTCTGATAATAAGGTACAATAAGTTGCGCAAAATGAAAAGAGGATAAAAAGTGACCAGTTATAGTGGTCCCCATCTATAGGACCAGGGGAAGAGTTAGAGTTAATATAGATCAGACCCCAGAAGGGGGGCTTAAAGATGTGTTAGAATGACCGAAAGACTCACTTACAGGAGGCGCAAACCATGTCGAACTTTAAGTCCTCCTTCGTCTCTATACGATGTCCGATGAGCGCCGGAAGGAGATCACGAAACAGGTCATTGCCGCAATGCGGGCTGGTGACGAGGAATTGGCAACCAGGCTGACGAAACAGGTTCCTTTGTCTCCGCCCATGGCTAGAGTTTTGAAAGCGGATTGGGGCATTGAGTTGAGAGATGCTGGGTTTAATCTTGATGATGCGGTGAAAGCTTATGGAAAAGAATGGCTTGAAGCTTGAACGGCAGTGCAGCCCAGTCCAGGCGTCCTTCGAAACATAATAACCTTGATTCTGTTCACAAGGAGGCGGATTTATGTTGCCGTCTATAACATTGGAATCTGAACAAGGGCAACTCACAAAAGAGCATATTGCTGCATTGATTCAGCCTGTTGCCAAGAAGTATGGGATTAAGGCGGTATGGATTTTCGGTTCACGAGCCCGTGGTGATCATCGACCTGATTCTGATGTTGACCTGTTGATTCGTTTAGATGGTGAGACAGTTAATGGGTTCGCTATTGGGGGTATCTATAACGACTTGAATAAGGCTATTCCAAATATCGATGTAGATATGATTGAGGAATCCGCTTTAGAGGACAGATTAAAAAATCTCAGTCGGTCCCACGTAAACTTCAAAAAGAACGTCCTGCGTGAGAGGGTGTTGCTGTATGCTGAAAACTGACCAAGCTCTCCTGGAGGATATCATGGAGCAATGTCGCTGGATCATTAGATATAGTGAGCTTGCAGACGCCCAGTCACCTGGTGAACGGAGCAGAATTGTCAATTCAGGATTCAATGCAGGTGACATCTTTGATATGCTGCATTTCAATGCTGTGGTGATGAATATACAGCAGATCGGCGAATTGGCGAAAAGGTTGAGCCCAGAGTTTGTCTTGCGTACAAAAAATGAAGTTTCATGGTCTGATATCAGAGGAATGCGTAACATCATCGCCCATGATTATGGAAAATTATCGGAGAAGACAGTTCGGGAGATCGAAATTATCGACATACCCAAACTGGCGGCATTTTGTGAAAAGGAGCTCGCAGCGACTCAAGCTCAAGATGACGCTATCCCCGTAGTCGAGGCGGAAGCCCGGAAGCTGGTTGGAGAAGATGGGCAGATATTCCGTCCCAACCCGAAAGGCGACCACTGCTACAGGGGAGAGGTTCTGAAAGTCACAGACACGCACGCCATCCAGAGGTCCTCCGCCCACGCCGTTTACCTTCATGATCTCAGAGATTTTCCAGGCGACAGGAAACCCTCTGTTGGTGACGTCCTTGCAATACGATACAGCAACGCCAGGATCGAGTTCGTTGAGCCCATCCCAGACAAGACACAGGCAAAGGCCAGGCAGCAGGATCTGGGAAGGTGACGCCTTGCTGCTGGCGTCGCAAAGGGACAAAATTTTAACCTCCGCCGCTTTCCTGATCGGCTTCCTCCCCCCGCTCCTGCCTGTGCAATATTTTGCCCTTTGGGGCCTCATGCCCCTCCTCGTCCTTGAGGTAAACAGCCACCCCAGTTCTTTTCTTGTGTCATTCGTCTTCTATCTCGCTCTGTCCCGTGGCATCGTACCCGGTACCTACGCCTTTTTCCGCAGCGGCATGGCGACACGTCGTTTTGCGGAAGAATGTGGGCTGAAGCCGGTCGTTCCGCCCAAGAGCAACACGAAGAAACCCTGGCCGCACAAGGTCCACTGCCTGAAGCGAGATAAGTAAAAAAAAGCCGCCCGGCTTCAAACGAAGTCAGACGGCTCTGCGCTAGCGTTAAGAACGACGTTTCCCAATCGTTTCGACGAGGGGCTGCAATTTAAGCCAACAACTCGATGCTCTCAATGCTCGAAGAGCCCCGCGTTTAAAGGATTCTTCGACCTCTGCGGTC
Source organism: Fretibacterium fastidiosum (assembly GCF_000210715.1). Lineage (GTDB taxonomy): Bacteria > Synergistota > Synergistia > Synergistales > Aminobacteriaceae > Fretibacterium > Fretibacterium fastidiosum. The sequence goes on along the minus strand of NC_021038.1, from coordinate 1,782,001 downwards.
ACTCCCACTCGATCGTCGCCGGCGGCTTGGAGGTCACGTCCAACACGACGCGGTTCACGCCGCGCACCTCGTTGCAGATGCGCCTGGCCGTCACGTCCAGGACCTCCGGAGGGATGCGCACCCAGTCGGCCGTCATGGCGTCCTGCGAGTTGACGGCGCGCAGCGCCACCACCTCGCTGTAGGTGCGGCTGTCCCCCATCACGCCCACGGTGCGCACCGGAAGCAGCACGCAGAAGGACTGCCATATCCCGTCGTAGAGCTTCGCGCGCCTGAGCTCCTCCCGGAAGATGGCGTCCGCCTCCCGCAGCGCATCCAGCCGCTCCCGCGTGATCTCCCCCAGACAGCGCACGGCGAGCCCCGGCCCCGGAAAGGGCTGCCGGTCCACAATGTCCTCCGGCACGCCGATGAGGCGCCCTATGGCCCGCACCTCGTCCTTGAAGAGGTCCCGCAGGGGCTCCAGGAGGCGCAACTTCATGTGCTCCGGCAGCCCCCCCACGTTGTGATGGGACTTGATGAGCACCGCACCCTTCCGGCGGCCGCTCTCAATGACGTCCGGGTAGATCGTCCCCTGAAGGAGCCAGTCCACCGCCCCGATCTTCGCCGCCTCCGCGTCGAACACGTCGATGAAGAGCCCCCCGATGATGCGGCGCTTCCTCTCCGGGTCCGTCACGCCGGCCAGCCGATCCAGAAACAGGGCGGAGGCGTCCACGTGGCGCACGGAGAGCCCCATGCCGCTGTAGGAGGCCACGACGTGCTTTGCCTCGTTCAACCGCATCAGGCCGTGGTCCACGAAGATGCAGGTCAGCCTCGACCCGATGGCCCGGTTCACCAGGGCGGCGGCGACGCTCGAGTCCACGCCCCCCGATAGCCCGCACACGACGCGGCCCTCCCCGACCTGGCGCCGTATATCCGCCACGGCGCCCTCCACCCAGTCCTCGAGCCGCCAGTCCCCCGCGCAGCCGCAGATGTCGAACAGAAACCGGCGCAGGACGTCGCGCCCGTGCTCCGTGTGTACGACCTCCGGGTGAAACTGCAGCCCAAAGAAGTGCCCCGCCCGGTCCTCCGTGGCGGCCGTGACGCCTCCCTCCGTGGAGGCCGTGGCCCGAAAGCCTTCGGGCAGGGAGGTCACCCGGTCGCCGTGGCTCATCAACACCTCGAGCTCCTCGGGCAGCCCCTCCAGGAGGCGGGAGTCGCCGCTGCGCCGCACCCGCGTCACGCCGTACTCCGACCGCTCGCCGGAGGCCACCGCCCCTCCCAGGGTCTTCGCCAGAAGCTGCATCCCGTAGCAGATGCCCAGCACCGGCGCCCCCATGTCCAGCACGCGCCGGTCCACGGCGATAGCGTCCGGATCGTTGACGCTGTCCGGCCCGCCCGATATGATGATCCCCTTCGGGTTGAACTCCGCTACGCGCTCCCGCCGCGCGTCCCACGACAGGACGACGCTGTGGATGTTCATCTCACGCACGCGCCGCGCGATCAACTGCGTAAACTGTGAGCCGCAATCAATGATGACCACATTCTCCAACTTTTGCGCTCCCCCTCCCCTGTCCCCAGGACGCGCCGCCCGACCTCCGGGCGAACGCCCGCACCCAAAAACTTGGGAATATTATAACCGCAAGCGCCCCTCCTGGGGGAAGCGCGATCGAAACCGGCAGCCCGCAGATGAATTGACGGTTGCTTGTTGCCGATTCGCACTTCACGATACAACGCAGAATATATTTCGCAGGAGGCGTTCCGGCTGCCCCGTGACGAGACGGGGCGTTTTCCGTCGGGGGCGGGCCACCGCAGGGGGAAGCCCCGCCCGCGAGGGTGTCCGTTTAAGTTTTTTTCCATATTGACGTTTCCGTCGAGTCCGCTATAATCCAGTATAGAGCTGAGTTGATATGGTTCAGCTGTGGCAGCTTCCCGAATGAAGGATGCGAGAGAGATCCCGCCGTGGCGGGACGCCGAAGGGGCAACGCGCCCACGTGACGCTGAAACTCTCAGGCAAAGAGAATCGCATCCGGACGGGAGTCTGGAACCGAGCATAGCTCACACACTCATCGTTCTTTTTGAATGTGCTCAGGTGACAGAACACGGGAGGTCCGGAGGGCGGCAATGAACAAGACCGTGCTCATCACCAACAACAGGGATCTGTGCGCAAGCGTGCGGTGCGGACGCTTCGTCGACGGGTCCTCTTTGGACGTGCTCGTTGCCGTTCGCAACTCCATCCACCTGGGGTCCATCCTCCTCACCCACCCGCTCTGCGGCAACCTGCGTCCCTACCATCAGCCCTTTCGCTCCATCCTGCTCGAAGAACGTCCGGGGGCCCTCGTGGACCTGGAGTCCCTCTCCATGATCGAAAAGGCCGTGGGCGTCTACGAGGCGTGCCGGGAGCGGATGATCGTCCCCTCGGCCCTAGATGAGGGCAGACGTGCGGATTATGCCTTCATCGACTCCGAGTTGATGAAGGAAAGTCTGGAGCGGTACGGGCAGCTCCGCCGGGAGGCGGCGCTGCACCCCGCGTCCCTTTTGCTTCACGGGGAACCCAGCGGAAGGAGGTGAATCAAGATGAGCGCAATTGTTGAACTGACGAAGGAGAACTACGAGGCCGAAATCAAGGAGAGCCCCATCCCTGTGGTGGTGGACTTCTGGGGGCCCAAGTGCGGTCCCTGCATGGCGTTGATGCCGAAGTACCACGAGTTGGCCGACAACCCGAAGTATGAGGGCAAGGTCAAGTTCTGCTCGGTGGATACCTCCAAGAATCGCCGCGTGGCCATCGGCCTGAAGGTCATGGCTCAGCCCACCTTCCTCTTCTGGAAGGGCGGTGCGGAGGTGGCCCGCCTCAGCGGCGACGGCACGTCGATCGAGGGCATCACGGCCGAGGTCGACAAGATGCTCTAAACCGGAGCGTGCGTTCGGGTGAGGCGTCCAGGCCGGCACGGCGGAGTCCGTGGCTGGCGCGGCCCTCACCCATGGTATCGGTTTTCAGGAAGCGCGGGGTCGCCCGAAAGGCGTTCTCGGCTTTCCTGAGAACGACAGGAGCTGGAAAGGAGGAGTACTTTTTATGAGACTGGAACTTCACAAGCTTTTTGTCAAGCAGCTTAAGTTCGGCGACAAGACCGGCTTCTCCGGCGGCACTCTGACCGTGAACAAGAAGGAGTTGCTGGACCTCATCGCCGAGGACCCGCTCCTTGGGAAGAACCTCGACGTCGATCTGGCGATGCCGGGCGAGAGCGTCCGCATCATGCCGGTGAAGGACGTCGTTGAGCCCCGCTGGAAGATCGAGGGCAAGGGGCAGGTGTTCCCCGGCATTCTGGGCGACGTCGAGACCGTCGGCGAGGGCAAGACGCTCGTTCTCTCCGGCGCGGCCGTCGTCACCGCCGGCAAGCTGGTGCGCTTCCAGGAGGGCATCATCGACATGACGGGCCCCGGCGCGGAGTACACGCCCTATTCCGAGACGTGCAACGTCGTCCTGGTCCTGGAGCCGTCGGACCCGGAGATGGACAAGCACGACTACGAGAAGGCCTGCCGCGTGGCTGGGATCAAGGCCGCTGCCTATCTGGCGAAGGCCTGTGCCGACGTCAAGGCGGAGAAGGTGGAGATCTACAACCAGGCTAACATCAAGGAGGCCATGTGGGCCCATCCCGGCCTGCCGAAGGTGGGCTACCTCTACATGCTCCAGACCCAGGGTCTGCTCCACGACACCTACCTCTACGGCGTGGACGTGAAGAAGATCCTGCCGACGGTCCTCTCCCCGCTCGAGGTCATGGACGGCGCCATCGCCTCCGGAAACTGCGTCTCCGCCTGTGACAAGAACAGCACCTACTCCCACCAGAACAACCCCATCATCGCGGACATGCTGAAGCGCCACGGGCGGGATTTCAACTTCGTGACCTGCATCGTCACGAACGAGAACGTCACCCTGGCCGACAAGCGCCGCAGCAGCACCTACGCCACGAAGCTGGCCGCCATGCTGGGTCTGGATGGCGTGGTCATCAGCGAGGAAGGCTTCGGCAACCCGGACGCCGACCTGGTGATGAACTGCTGGAAGGCGGAGCGCCTGGGCATCAAGACCACGCTCATGACGGACGAGTACGCCGGACAGGACGGCGCGAGCCAGTCCCTGGCGGACTCCTGCCCCGAGGGCGACGCCTGCGTCACCGCCGGCAACGCCAACGAGGTCATCGTTCTGCCCCCGATGCAGAAGGTCATCGGCTACGCCGAGGAGGCCAACGTCATCGCGGGTGGCTGGCAGGGCTCCCTGGCCGAGGACGGCACGATCACCGTCGAGCTCCAGGCCATCACGGGCGCCACGAGCGAGCTGGGCTACACGAAGCTGGGCGCCTACACGCTGTAGCCGGACCCGGCCCGATTTTTCAGGAAAATCCTAAGTTAAGGAACTTT
>NC_021038.1:1766340-1777070 GCF_000210715.1 Fretibacterium fastidiosum | reverse complement strand
ATTTTCGATCCCGTCATTCGTGCCGAGTGTGATCCCAAGGCCTGGGAGGAGCAGATCAGCATGATGGAGATGGTGCTTGATCCGGAGGCATTGGCCGCCGCTGTCAAGGGCATGCGCGACCAGTACAGCGAGGGTGCGATCGATTAATCGACCCGGTGACTGAACTTGCCCGTCTGCGATCAACGCAGACCAGCATATCATCTGATTGGATGCAACTCAGGAAAGGTGGGATTGACATGGCATTTCGCATCGTTCACTACATCAACCAGTTCTACGCTGGCATCGGTGGAGAGGAAAAGGCCGACTACAAGCCCGAAATTCGCGAGGGCGTCGTGGGGCCGGGCACGGCCCTGAAGGGCGCCCTGGGCTCCGAGGCCGAGGTGGTCGCCACGGTCATCTGCGGCGACTCCTACTTCGCCTCCAACATGGAGAAGGCCAGCGCGGACATCATCGAGATGATCAAGAAGTACAAGCCGGATGCCTTCATCGCCGGGCCTGCGTTCAACGCGGGCCGCTACGGCACGGCCTGCGGCGCAATGTGCGCGGCCGTCGCGAAGGAGCTGGGCATCCCCGTGGTCAGCGGCATGTACCCGGAGAACCCCGGCGTGGAGATGTACAAGAAGGCCCTCTACATCGTGGAGACGCCGGACAGCGCCGTCGGCATGAAGAAGGCCGTCCCCGCCATGGCGAAGCTGCTCATGAAGCTCCTGAAGAAGGAGCCCCTGGGCAAGCCGGCGGAGGAGGGTTACATCGAGCGCGGCATCCGCAAGAACAAGTTCTACGAAAAACTCGCCGCCGAGCGCTGCGTCGACATGTTCGTCGCCAAGATGAAGGGGCTTCCCTTCGAGACCGAGTACAAGATGCCGGTCTTCGACCGCGTTCCCCCTCAGCCCCCGGTGAAGGACATGAAGCACGCCACGATCGCCCTGGTGACCTCGGGCGGCATCGTCCCGAAGGGGAACCCGGACCACATCGAGGCCTCGAGCGCCAGCCATTACGGCACCTACGACATCACGGGCGTGATGGACCTGACCACCGACAAGTACCGCACGGCCCACGGCGGCTACGACGCCACCTACGCCGACCAGGACGCGGACCGCGTCCTGCCCGTGGACGTGCTGCGCGATATGGAAAAGGAAGGCGTCATCGGCAAGCTGTACAACAAGTTCTCCACCACCGTTGGAAACGGAACCGCCGTGGCCAACGCCAAGCGCTTCGGCGCGGAGATCGCCAACAAGCTGGTGGCGGACGGGGTTACCGCCGTCATCCTGACCTCCACCTGAGGCACCTGCACTCGTTGCGGTGCAACGATGGTCAAGGAAATTGAGCGCAAGCTGCCGGTCGTTCACATGTGCACGATCGTCCCCATCTCCCTCACGGTCGGTGCGAACCGAATCGTCCCCACGATCGCGATCCCGCACCCGCTTGGCGATCCCACGAGGACGCCGGAGGAGGAAAAGGCTCTGCGCCGTCGCCTCGTCGAGAGGGCCCTGAAGGCGCTTCAGACGGATATCTCAGAGCAGACGGTGTTCACGGAATAGCAGAACGCCATCCTCAAGGGGCCCAGGAGCTGTTCCCGGGCCCCTGCTTTGTACCCACCCACTGCGGCAGCGACGCTACGCCCCTCGCCCGGAAGAATTTTGAGGTATGATATAAGGACCCCCATGGGGGTGATCCGCAAGCTCTTTTTAAGGAGGACTCTGGATGTCCACAGTCGGTATCAAAAGTTACGCTTATTGTTTGAACCACGCGCCCGAGACGGGGAGCTACTACGGCGGCACCCCCTACGAAGCCCGTCACAGCGGCAAGGAGAAGGAGTACGTCGATGCCCTGCCCAAGCACCTGCAGACCTACGAGGAAGCCCTGCAGTATGCGCCCAACCAGGCCTACATCGGCGGCCTGAGCTACGAGGAGTTCGAGGCGGCCAAGGCGCCCTGGATCGACAACCGCCTGAGCGACGCAAAGCGCTACGGCAAGTTCGGCGAGATCATGCCGGAGGACGAGTTCCTGGCGCTGATCTCCGCCTGCGACGAGTTTGAGCTGGTGTGGCTGGAGAAGGGCTTTGCGGCGGCGGCGGCCGAGAAGCTGGGCAAGGACCCCATCATCACGGAGGCCATCGTGAAGCGCGTGCTGCGCACGAAGAACATGCAGGAGCTCTCCGCCATCGAGGAGGAGGTCAAGGACCGCGCCGCGCTGCCCCTCTACTTCGACCATAAGGTCGTGGGCTGCGTCCGCAGCGGGCACCCCACGGACGCCTGCCTCACCGCCCACGTCCTGATGGAGAACCTGGCGGGCAAGGCGTCGGGCGTCCTCGCCCTGCTGCACCTGCTGAAGAACAGCGGCATGGCCCCGACGGACCTCGACTTCGTCATCGAGTGCTCCGAGGAGGGCGCAGGGGACGTTGGGCAGAGGGCGGGCGGCAACTTCGCCAAGGCCATCGCCGAGGTCGCGGGCTGCACCAACGCCTCCGGCTGCGACGTGCGCGGCTTCTGCGCCGGCCCCGTCAACGCGATGATCGCAGCGGCCTCGCAGGTGGCCGCAGGCGCGCGCAGGAACATCGCGGTGGTCGCGGGCGGGTCCATCCCCAAGCTCTACATGAACAGCCGCGACCACGTCAAAAAGGGCCTCAAGGCCTTGGAGGACTGCGTGGGCAGCTTCGCCGTGCTGCTGGTCCCCGACGACGGCACCAACCCCGTCATGCGACTGGACGTCCTGGGCAAGCACACCGTCGGCGCAGGGGGCGCCCCTCAGGCCGTCACCTCCGCCCTGACCTTCGAGCCGCTCCAGGCCGCGGGACTGACCTTCGCGGACGTCGATCGCTTCGCCCCCGAACTGCAGAACCACGAGATCACGATGCCGGCCGGCGCGGGCGACGTGCCCCTGGCCAACATCAAGATGATCGCGGCCCTCGCCGTCATGAAGAAGGCCATCGAGAAGGCCGACATGGAGTCCTTCATCAAAGAGCACGGGACGGTGGGCTACGCCCCCACGCAGGGGCACATCCCCGCAGGAGCGCCCTTCATCGGCCCGGCCTGCGAGGGCATCCGGGCGGGCAAGATGAAGCGCGTCATGATCATCGGCAAGGGCAGCCTCTTCCTGGCGCGCCTGACCAACCTGGCGGACGGCGCCTCCTTCCTCATCGAGGCCCCCACCGGCGGCGGGGCATCGGGAGCGGCCGTCAGCAAGGAGGACGTGAAGGCCCTGATCCTGGAGGCGCTCTCCGAAGTCGCGGAGAAGCTGAATTAGGGGGGCACGGGCTATGTCTGATGCGATCAAAAAATTAGTCGGCACGGCCCTGGCAGAGCTCGTGGAATCCGCCAGGAGCGGAGGCCCCAAGGTCCGCGTCGGCCTGATGGCCGCCGGCAGCGAGCATGGGCCGGAGGAGATCGCGCGCGGCGCGCGCCTCGCCATGCAGAACTACCACAACGTCAAGCCCGTCATGATCGGGCCGCGCCTGCCCGGCTACGAGGACCTGGAGTACATCGAGTGCGCGGCGGAGGACGTCCCCGAAACGCTCGAGGCCGCCGTGAAGGAGGGGCGCGTGGAGGGCGCGGTGGCGATGCACTTCCCCTTCCCCCTGGGCGTCACCACCATCGGCCGGGTCCTGACCCCCGGCAGGGGCACCCCCATGATCCTGGCCTCCACCACCGGCACCTCCTCCACCGTGCGCGGCGAGGCCATGCTGCGCAACGCGATCTACGGCATCGCCACGGCGAAGGCACTGGGCCTGAAGAACCCGACGGTGGGCATCCTGAACGTGGACACGGCGCAGCCGGTCTTCCGCTCCCTGTCCCACATGAAGGAAAAGGGCTACGACATCACCTTCGGCCAGTCCACCCGGGCGGACGGCGGCAGCGTGCTTCGGGGCAACGACATCCTGAGCGGTGCCGTGGACGTCTGCGTGACGGACACCCTGACCGGCAACGTGCTGTGCAAGATGTTCAGCTCCTTCACCACGGGCGGCTCCTTCGAGGCCACGGGCTGGGGCTACGGTCCTTCCTGCGGCGAGGGCTGGAAGAACGTCGTCTCCATCGTCTCCCGCGCGTCGGGCGCGCCGGTCATCGCGAACGCCATGGGCTTCACGGCGGCCGTCGTGGCGGCAGGCCTTCCGGCCCTGGTGGCGGAGGAACTGGCCGCGGCCCGCAAGGCCGGGCTGGACGATGAGATCGCGGCCCTGACGCCCAGGGCCGCGGCAGCGGAGGAGGACGTGAAGGCCCCCGCCGCGGAGCCCACGGACGACGAGCTGCACGGCATCGACGTCCTGGAGATCGACAACGCCGTCAAGGTCCTCTGGAAGGCGAACATCTACGCCGAATCCGCCATGGGCTGCACCGGCCCCGTCATCAAGATGCCGGCCCGCCACATGGACAAGGCCAGAGAGCTCTTGAAGCAGAACGGATACCTGTAGGCAGAACGCCGGAACGTCGGGCGGGCTCTCCCCCTGGGGAGGGCCCGCCCTTTGTCGTCAAGACCCCTCGGATGCTGCACGCGAGGGCGAAAAACGCTATAATGCGTTGGGAGGTGTCGAACGTGTCCGTCATACGAAAGGAAAGCTTAAAGGGTGTCCTGTGGGCCGCTGCCCTGGCGCTCCTGCTGGGGCTTGTCGCGCTTTGGCCTCAGGAGCGCCCTGTGGGGGCACGGCGCGACGGCCTGGCCATGAACACGGTGATCCGGCTCCGCGTCGCAGGACTTCCCAGGGCGGAGGCCGAGGCCGCGCTGGACTGGGCCTTCGCCCTCCTGACAAGCCTGGACCACGAGCTCTCGATCTACGACGAGGGCTCCGACCTGTCGCGGGTCAACCGCAGCGCCGGAGGAAGCCCCGTGGCCGTTCCTCCGGACGTCTTCGCCGCCGTCTCGCGGGCCGCCGAGGCCTGCCGCACGACGGAGGGCGTCTTCAACCCGCTGATCGGCCCCGTCACGAAGCTCTGGCGGATCAACCGGCGTCAGGCAGACCCCGGAAGCCAGGCCTTTGTCCTGCCTCAGCAGGCAAGCCTGGACGCCCTGCTGCCCCTCACGGATCCGGAGGGGCTTGAGCTCCTCCCCGGCCCCCCGCCCGCCATCCGCTTGAAGCGGGCCGGCGCGGTGCTGGACCTCAGCGGCATCGCCAAGGGCTACGCCTCGGCACGGATCGCGGAGGGGCTGAGCCGGCGCGGCGTCCCCGCGGCCCTGATCGACCTGGGGGGCAACGTCCAGCTCCTGGGGGGCAGGAACGGCAGCCCATGGAACATCGGCATCCGCGACCCCCTGTCGGACGGGGGCGGGCCGCTTTTGGCCCTGGCGGTGAGGGACACGGCGGTCATCACCTCCGGCGCCTACGAGCGTTACAAGGTCATCGACGGCGTGCGCTACTCCCACTTCTTCGACCCGCGCACGGGCCATCCCGTGCGGAACGACATGCTCTCGGCCACCCTGGTCACCCCGGACGGGGCCCTGGGGGACGCCCTGGCCACCAGCTTCATGATCATGGGCTCAGCCCGCTCCATGGAGTTCCTGAGGGCGCACCCGGAGCTGGGCGCCGTGCTGGTCCGGCGCAGGGGCGGCCTCGCGGTGGAGGAGGGGCTGACCCTCCGGGACGTGGAGGTCCTGGTCACGGAGAACCTGCGGCGCTGCGTGAGCGAAAGCCGGGTCGTGGTCGAATACTTTTAGTGGCGACGCCCCGAAGGGCGTTTCGCCCGGTCGCGAAAGGACGGTCTTGATGAACAAGAGCCTGCTGGCATTGGCGCTGGGGACCTTCGAATTCGGCATAACGGAGTACGTGATGATGAGCATCCTGGAGCCCGCTGCGGCGGCGCTTGGAGTCAGCGTGCCCACCGCCGGGATCCTGATCTCGGCCTACGCCCTGGGCGTGTGCGCCGGCGCGCCCCTGGTGGTGCTCGTAGCGCGGCGGCAGCCGCTGAAGCGCATCATGCTGGCCCTGGCGTGCCTCTGCACGGCGGGAGGCCTGACGGCGTCGCTGGCTCCCTCCTTTTACGTGCTGCTGGCCGCCCGATTCATCTCAGGGCTGCCCCACGGGGCGTGGTTCGGCGTGGGGTCCATCATCGCCCAGCGCACGGCCCGGGCGGGGCGCGAGGCCTCCGCGGTGTCCGCGATGGTCGCGGGGATGACCGTGGCCAACATGGCGGGGGTCCCCCTGTGCACGCTGGCGGCAAACTTCGTCTCCTGGCGCGCGCCCTTCATCGCCACCGTCGTCCTGGGCGCCCTCATGATCCTTGCCGTCCGCTTCTGGATCCCCTATCAGGAGCCGCTCCCGGATCGGGGGTTCAGGGGACAGTTCCGGTTCCTGAAGGACGCGAAGCCCTGGCTGCTGCTGCTTGGGATCGCGCTGAGCAACGGCGGGGTGTTCTGCTGGTACAGCTACATCAATCCCCTGATAACCCAAACGGCGGGCTTCTCCCCCCACTCGATGACGCTCATCGCGGCCTGGGCCGGGCTGGGCATGGTGATGGGCAACCTGCTGGGCGGCCGCCTGTCGGACCGCTTCGCCCCGACCAAGGTCATCTTCGCCCTCCAGGGCTCGATCCTGTTCCTGCTGACGGGAATCTTCTTCCTCTTCGCCAACCGCTGGGCCGCCCTGGGGCTGACGTTCCTGGGGACGGGGGTGCTCTTCGCCCTCTCCGCGCCGCAGCAACTCCTGGCCATCCGGTTTTCGCCGGGCGGCGAGATGCTGGGGGCAGCCTGCGCGCAGGTGGGCTTCAACCTGGGCAACGCCATCGGCGCCTGGGCCGGCGCTCTGCCCGTGCGAGAGCTGGGCCTGAGCTATCCCTACACGGCTCTGATGGGGGTGCCCTTCGCCCTGGCGGGCTTCCTCGTGATGCTGTCGCTGCACCGAAGGGCGACGAGAACGGCGGCGTAGGGCTCGAAGGAACAAAGGACTGCGGCCCTGCGGGGCGGTCCGCAAAGGACCGTTCCGCAGGGCCGCAGCCGATTCAGCGGGCCACTACACGCGCAGCGCCTTGATGGCGTCCAGCGCCCGAAGGACCTCCTTTGAAAGGCTGATGATGCCGGGGACCATGGCGCTGGCCTTCTCCTTTTTGCCGCTGCTGTAGGCGCGGATGGCGTCGGCGCAGGCGCGGTGGAACCTCTCGTGGCAGCCGCCCAGGTCGCGATAGGGCTGAGTGCTACCGTACCTCTTCCTGCCCTCGCCGGCGTACCACTTGCCGAGGCGGCAGTTCGCGTAGTCCGCCGCTGCGTCGGGGTCCGGGTCCAGGTTGCCCCACATCATCTGATTGACGCGGGCCAGCCACAGCATGTGGTCCGTCTTGGCCAGGTCGATGATGTCGTTGGACTGAAGGGGCAGGTCGTACTTCAGGAGTCCGGCGCGCATGTCGTTGATCTTGCGCAGGCTGTTGAAGATCGCGTCGTTGCATCCCCTGGTGTCCTCGTTGACGGCCTGGATGTTCTCCACTGTATCGTGCAGGGAGGCGCTGATCCCCTCAAAGGAGGCGGCCTGCTTCTCCGCGACGGGGGCAAGGCCGTTCATGGCCTCTCCGATATCCCCGAACACGCCGGTGAGGCCGTCCGCGTCCTCCGTCGTCTTGTCGATACTCTCCGTGTTCTTCGCGTAGCCGTCGGACAGCTGGGCAAACTTCTCGCCCAACGTCATGACGTCCGTGCGGATGCCGTTGAGGTGGTCGCCGATCTGGGCGACGGAGCGCTTGGACTCCTCGGCCAGCTGGCGGACGTTTTCCGCCACGACGGCGAACCCCCTGCCGGCGTCGCCGGCCCGCGCGGCCTCGATGGATGCGTTGAGGGACAGCAGATTCGTCTGCACCGCGATGCCGTTGATGATGTTGACCAGGTTGTCGATGTCGGCCATGGAGTCGCTCAGGTGCCTCATGCTCTCCGTCATGGCCTGAAGGTTCTCGCCGGCCGCCTGGTTGCCCGCGGCGAGGGCGTGGATGTCCGTCTTGGCCTGCTCCATGGTCGCGCCGCCCTGCGTCGTCTGCTCCGCGGTCCTCGATATCATGCTCGACATGCCGCTCACGTCGGAGGTCAGTTCGTCCACGGTCCTCAGGTCCTCCCGGACGCCCGCCGATATCTTCTGGTACTTCTCCGCCAGGCCGGCCAGGACCTCCGAGGCCTTCGTCGCGCTCAACAGCACGTCGTTGATGTCCTGCGTCATCTTCAGGTACTCGTCCGCGTGGGCACAGAGCAGGCCCCCCAGCGCGGCGCTGAGGTTCCTCAGCCGCGGGTCCTCGAACTCCGGGGCCTCGCTCTCGAAGTCCCCCCGACGCAGCGCGGCGATGAACGCCTCCAGCTCCCGCAGCTCGTCCGGCGTCATACGGACGCCCTCGTCCTTCTTTTTCCCATTGCTCCCTCCAAAAAACATAAAAAACCGAACCTCCCTCAGGATCGTCTCAAATGCCACACCACGGTACTCAATGTTGAACTATTATAGTGCATTTGAAACGTCCCTGCACGTCCGTTCACAACTTACAGGGGTCAGCCTCCGCCGCGGAGGACGCCGGACGAAGGGAGAGGTCCCTGCCCGCGGTGCCTCTAATTCAGCCAGCCCCTCAGGCCGTCGCGCTGGACCTCACCCCGCGTCGGCAGCCCCTCGACCACAATCTTTCGCTCGGAGCGGTCGTTGTACGCCGCGCACAGCGCGCGGAATACCTCGACGGCGATCCCCACGCGCTCCGCGATGGGGTACCCCCGCAGCCCCAGCGGATCAGGGCTGGCGCTCCACTCGTTCATGCCGGGGTTGGGCGTCTCCGACAGGAACGCCAGACAGTCCGTGTTCTCCCCGATCTCGTAGTGGCAGATGCCTCGGTAGCCCGGCGCGGACTGTTCCAGCTTCATCGACGTCCCCCGCTCCTCCAGCAGGAACAGCGCCTCCGCCGCAAGGTCCAGCGCCCTGGGGTGGGCGATGAGCGAGTTCGCCAGCAGGCTGTTCTTGCCCACCTTGCCGGTCTTGGGGTTCATCGCGTCCTCAAAGGTCCGCGCCTCGTGCATGTCCAGGCTGAAGGCCACGCCCTCCCGCCGGATCAGCTCCATGACGGCGAAGGTCACCCGCTCCGCCGGCGTGCCATCGGCCCTGCCGGGGTAGTTCCGGTTGATGTTGCGCCACTCCGCGCCGTTCTTCAGCACGAAGCCCGACGGGTGACGAAACGCTTCAGGGTCCTTCTCTCCGGGGCGCAGCGGAATGTACCGGTCGCCCCATGGCAGGAAGCGCGCCCCGCTCCGGCCCGCCACTTCGAGCACGCGGGGGCGGTTCCCCAGGCTGTCCGGCACGGACATGCCCGCGGCGTTGACGCACGGCACGACGAAGAGCCGCCCCTCCCGGACGCGGGCGTTCTCCACCATCAGGGTCGCCGCCGCGACGCCCGCGATCTCCCTCGCATGGACCCCGCCCATCACCAGCGCCGTGGCGCCCGGCCTGTCCCCGCTCAGGAGGTAGACCGGCGTGTCGTAGTCGCTCCCCCGCAGGTTCGCGTTGTAGTCGGAGAGCCACAGCATCCGCGTAAGCCCGTAGCCCGGCCGCACGTCCAGGCGGAACGCGGCCTGTGAGGAGGACGCGCAGGACAGGGCAAGCGCCAGCAGAAGACAGGCCGCCCGCCTCAGCGCCGTCGCCATGTCAGTTCAGCCACGCGCCGACGTCCTGTTCCATCAGCGTCCTGTAGTCCGGCAGACCCTCGATCACGAGGTGCCTGTCGTGGCCGGCGTTGTAGACGTTGACGAGCTCCTGAAACACCTGCTGCTGAAGGCCCACCCGGTGCTTCAGCGGGAAGCGGACGTCGCGGATGATGTCGGGCGCCTCGCGCCAGTCGTCCTGCCCCGGGTTCGGCGTCTCGAAGAGGAAGGAGAGGCAGGGCGTCGCGTCGCCGATCTCGAGGTGGCTCAGGCCGCGGAACTTCCGGTTCGACTGCTCGATCTTCAGGGGGAAGCCCACGGCGTCGCCGACGTTCACCACGACCTCGGCGCCGATCTCCATGGCCTCCGGCCTGGGGTTGCAGATCAGCATGTAGGCCAGCCGCCCGCCCTGCCGCGTCTCGCCCGTCCTGGGGTCCAGGCACCAGCTGGGGGTGTCCGCCTCGTGCATGTCCACCTCCAGGACCACGTCCTCGCTTCGCACCAGCTGCACGACGGCGTAAGCCACCTGCTGGGTGGGCGTCCCGTCCGGAAGGCCGGGGTAGGCGCGGTTGATGTTGCGCGTCTCGGCCCCGTCGCCGCCCTTCGAGCCGGGGATGACCTCGCCGGACTGATGGCGGTACTGGTCCGGGTCCGGCTGACCCTGGTCCACCACGTCGACGCGCCGATCCCCCAGCGGGAGCAGGCGCGCGCCGCTCCGCGTCTCGATCCTGTGGCTTCGTGGGAGGTTCGTCGCCTTGTCGTGCAGGCCGTAGCCGCTGGCGTTGAGCGCTGGGACGACGATGAGGCGGCCCTCCAGGACGCGCGCGTTCTCGACGGCGACGAGGGCCGCCGTGTGCCCCGCGATCTCACGGGGGTGCGTGCCGCCGAGGATCAGCATCGTCGCGCCGGGCTTCGCCCCCTCCATGAAGTAGACGGGCGCGTCCAGGTTCGTCCCCTTCAGAGGGGCACAGTAGTCGGAGAGCCAGCCGATCTTCGTCACGCCGTATCCGGGTCGGACGTCGGGGCGAAAGAAGGCCGCCTCCGCACCGGCGGGGGCACGGACGAGGCACAGCGCCATGAGCGCAGCGAGAGCGGCTGCACGCCGCAGTTTCGCATAAGACATGAAAGACATGAAAAGACCTCCCAAGACAAAAAAT
>NC_021038.1:1742189-1765447 GCF_000210715.1 Fretibacterium fastidiosum | reverse complement strand
GGGCGACGACGAGGCTCAGCCCCAACAGCCTTTTGAACCTTCCGTTCATGAGAATACCTCCTCCTTACCACGCAATCACTTCATAGACGAAGTGGGCAAAAACAACGAGGGAGCCGTGCTGACCGGCATTGGAATCAACCTCTGGAACCCCTGTCACAGGCCGGGTAGAGGGTTCAGCCAATGTCCGACGTCGTGCGACACGACCTCCTCAAACCCCGGAATGCCGGACACGGCGACCGCCCTGTCCGGATACAGCTCCTCCATCGCGCTCAACACGGCCTGGATAGCGGCCAGATGACGGCCCACGCGCAGCTGGATGGGCTGGCTGCCGTCGTAGGGGACGAAGAGGCGGCCCAGGGCGGCGGCGCGCACGTAGGCCTTGTCCGCGCCCGTCAGGAACAGGGCTTCGTCCGTACGCCCCCTCAGACGTCCCTGCCCCGGGTTCGCCGCCTCCATCAGGATGGGCAGCAGCGTCGGGATGCTGTCGCCCCACTCGCGGTGACTGAGCCCGTGCAGGTTCTTCGGCGACGGCTCAAGGCGCATGGGGAGGCCCATCATCTCAAGCTCCATCGCCGCCACGGCCGCAAGCTCCATCGAGTTCTCGTGGGCCACCATGGCGTTGACGACGGGATACTCCGGAGCGGCCTCGTGCAGGTCGAAGGCCAGGTCCACCCTCTCCGCCCGCAGCATCTCCGTGATGGCGTACCCGACCCGCTGCGTCAGCCCCTCGTTCAGCGTGCCGGGAAACGCGCGGTTCTGGTTTGCCCGCGAGGTGCCGTCCAGCTCCTGCCCCGACGGAAAGTGAACGTAGGTGTTCGGGTTGGGCCACTGGTGGATGGGGTTCGTGGCCCGCGAACCGCACCGGAAGCTCCGCACCGTGCCATCGTCCCGCGTGAAGCGGAGGCGCTGCGGCGCGGCGTCCTGGGGCGAGTTGTGCGTCAACGCGGACAGGTTGGAGAAGGGCATCACGATCAGCCGCCCACGCTCCACCTGCGCTCGCTCAAGGCACACGACGGCCGCCATGTACCCCGCCGGCTCGTTGGCATGGATGCCGCCCATGATGAAGATCGTCCCTCCCGGCTCTCTCCCCTGCTGGATGAAGACGGGGGTGTCGCCCGGCGACCCCGAAAGCGACGGCTCCCACTCCGAGAGCCTGTGCCGCTCAAACCCCGGCGCGGGGGCCAGAGCGTCCAGCTCCCACATCGACATGAACGATCGTGCCGCGGCCCAGGAGGTCAGGCCAACCCCGACGCAGAGGAGGAGCGCCGTCAGCGCGCTGCCGCGTTCCTTTGCGAAAAACCCCTTCATCCGGACGCCCTCCCCCCTCACTTGATCATCAGGATGCGCAGGATCATGGGGATCAGGACCAGCGCATCGGCGAACTGCCGCCAGAAGGAACGCTCCCGAAACATGGAGCGAAGGACGAGGATCGTCATCAAGGCCAGGATTCCCCTGTAGAAAAGCGTCATCGTATTCCCTCCTCTACCGGATGTGGCGCGCAATGGCGTCGCTCATCAGGATGACGGCGAGGCACCACAGCGCCACGGTCACGCCCGGCCACAGGCAGCGGCGCGCGATCCTGAAGCGGTCCTCCACGCCCAGCGCACGGGCCGCGAAGAACGGCGACAGCGTTCCGGGCGGCATGAGGTCTCCCAGCGACGCGAGCATCCCCAGCGCGGAGGCAACGATCACGACGTCGTGCCCTGAAAGCGCCAAAAGGAACGGCACCCCCAGCACGGAGGCCGATCCGTAGGCGGAGATCGCGCCGAAGAGCGGCATGGCGATCAGAACGCTTGCCAAGAGCCCCCAGGACGGCAGCGACAGCGCCGAGACGACGACGAAGCCCTCCGCGCCGACCAGGGTCATGACCTGAATGAACATGCCCACGCCCATCAGGACGCTCATGATGGGGAGGGAGTCATCGATGGCCTCGGCTGCGGCCTCCATGGGGTTCCACCGAACCCCCGTCAGGAGGGCCGATGCGGCGGCGATCAGGAAGATGGCGGGCATCCCCAGGAAGTGCCAGTATCGGGACCCGCTCAGGAACTGCTCGGCGGCGATCAGTGCGGCGAGGACCAGGACGGGCAGCGACAGCCGAAGCGTCAGCGGCCGCGCGTTCATCCTTTCGAGTTGGGCCTCCAGCGCCCCCTCGTCCTCGAAGCGTCGTATGGCGGGATAGACCATCGCCAGGGCGAAGAGCGCCGCCAGCGGCAGGGTGCAGATCAGGAGCGGGACGGTGAAGCCGACGTAGGGGATATCGACGCCGGCGCAGATGATCATGGCGGGGATGCTGACCGGCGGCGCGACCATGCCCAGAAGCGCCCCCATGGAGATGACGGCCCCCGCGCGCTCCGGCTCCAGGCCAAGCGTGACGAGCACCGGCGCCACAAGCGCTCCGGTCGTCAGGACGGAGGCGATGGACGACCCCGTGATCATCCCCGGCGCCATGATGAGCAGCAGGATGCCGAGGCTCAAGAACGCCGGCATACGGCGGAACCTGCGGATGATCCAGACCGCGAAAGCGTCCAGGAAGCCCGTCCTCTGCGCGGCCTTCATGAAGATCATGGCCGAGGCGATGACCATGATCGTGTCGAGGTAGCCGAATTCCCCCTCCACGAGGTGCCTCAGGGGAATCCCCTCGCCTGCTGCCGCCGCGCCGGCGAGGGAGGCGAAGACCATGGCGACCGCGATGGGAAGTTCGAGCCAGAACGTCACCGCGAAGAAGACGGCGACCATCAGGAGGGCGTAGAAGCCCTCCGGCCAGAACCAGGACATCCCCCGTCGGGCTTACAGGACGCCCCAGCCCTTCAACAGGGTCGAAAGCGGCTCCTTCGTGCCCTTGACGTTGGGGGCGGAGAGGAGCTCCACCTTGCGGGACTCGGCCAACTTCGTGAAGATGCCGTCGTCGTTCCCGCCCTCCACGACGATGAAGCCGTCCGCGTAGGCCCCCGCCGTCTCGATGAATTTGTTGGAGAGGTCGCCCCGGCGCCCATCGCCGCCCACGTGCATCACGAGGACCTTCATCCCCCTGCCCGCGGCGGCCTCACAGAGCGCCTTCGCACGCGCCAGCTCGTCGTCCTGATTGATGCCCGCCGCCCCCATCCCCTTGGAGCTTGCTCCCACGACAGCGATGAGCACCTTCTGGTCGGACAGCGCCTCCGGCTTCATCAAGGCGTCATAGTCCGTCTCGACCGCGAGGGACTTCAGCACCACGCGAACCATCATGCCGTCCGGACTCTGCCCCATGGGCGTCAGAGCGACCGGCGCAGCGAAAGCGACCCCCGTCAGACACGACAAGAGGACCAGCGCAACAGCAAGGTTCTTCAGTTTCACAATGACCAGCCTCCCACGATTTTTTTACGGCGTGCTCGCAGCGCGAACCCGATCAAACGACCAGGCGAACGCATTAAACTGGCGCCGCGTTGAATGTCATCATTCTAGAGCACTTCGCCCGTTTGTCAAACGATCGGCGCGGCTTCTGGAAGAGTGCCGACTAAAAGGAACCTTATCCGTAATTTTAAATCACAGGGGGATGGCACAATTTACTGTGCCATCCCCCTACAATTCTTCTTTCACCGCCGAAACACTGGCTGCGCTACGAACGCTTGCGCGCCACGTCAGCCCAAACCGCGGAAACGTCCGGCACGTTAAACTTCTTCGGGTCAAACAATGGCTTGACGCCACTGCGTTTCTGCTCCTCGTAGTCCTTCAGGATCGCGCAGGCCTTCGAGGAGAGGAGCAGGATAGCGATAATGTTGAACCACGCCATCAAGCCACACCCCGTATCGCCCATGCTCCAAACCACCTTGTTCTCAATCAGCACGCCCGCAAAGCAGGAGATGAGGAAAGCGATGCGAAAAGCCCAAATGGCCTTGGGGTTGCCGCTGGAAAGATAGGTCACATTGCTTTCAGCCTGATAGTAATAGCCCATCAAACTGGTGAAGACAAAGAGCACGATAATAATGGCCAAAAACTGACCGGACCAGGATCCCACGGCACGCACCAGCGCCGTCTGTGCCCACAGGATGCCGTAAGCGACGCCTGGAATGTGCTCCACGATCGCCTTTTCCTGAAGGTCCACAACGTTGTAGCTGTTCGTGAGGATGATGATGAGAGCGGAGGCCGTACAGATGACGAGCGTGTCGACGAAGACCGAAAAGGCCTGTACAAGCCCCTGCTCCGCAGGGTGATCGCACTCGGCTGCAGCGGCAACGATAGCACCCGACCCCTGCCCGGCCTCGTTGGAGTAGACACCCCGCTTGACGCCCCACGATATCGCCGCCCCGACGATTCCTGCGAACGCTTGCTCCATGCCGAAAGCGGAGCGGAAGATCAGCGCGAAAGCGCCAGGGACCTTGTCGATATTGACGGCGAAAATGTAAAGGGTGATCAGGATATACGCAACGCACATGACGGGTGCAAGGAGTTCGGCCACGACGCTGATTCTTTTAATTCCACCGCAGATGACCATTGCGACAAGAACCGTACACAGAACGCCGACGACAATGTCGTTGACCTGGAACGCCATGTCAAAGCTCAGGGCGATGGATTGTACCTGAACGCCAGGCATCAGAATCCCCGGCCCCAGAATCGTCGCAATCGCAAAGAGGATGCTCAGCGGCTTAAAGTGAAGCCCCTGCTCCGAGAAGTAAGCCGCGCCGCCTGCGTACTGGTTGTTGACCTTGACCTTATAAGCCTGAGCCAAGGCTGATTCTGCAAAAGCAGCGGCCGCGCCCAAAATGGAGATGAGCCACATCCAGAAGATAGCCCCCGGTCCGCCGAAGTAGATGGCTGTGCTCACGCCCGCAATGTTCCCCATGCCGACACGAGAACCTACCGTCGTTGCAAACGCCTGAAAGGAACTGATGCCGGACTGCGACCCCTTGCCGATCAGGAGGCGAACCATATCCTTGATCAACCTGATCTGAGGAAATTTCATCCGAACCGTAAAATAGACCCCCGTGATGAGACAGAGATAGACGAGCGCATCGCTCCAGACCAGATCATTGAACGCATTAACGTAGCTGCCGAAGCTTTCCATGAAAAACGACACCTCCCAAGCGTGATTGAATGAGTGTTGATCAGTTAATCATCAAAGCTGCCGGCGGGATAGAGCGGAAAATTAGCAATCAGTTTTTCCGCCTGTTCCCTGCAAGCCTTGAGGTTGGCTTCATCCTCCGGGGCACTGGAAACTTTGTCCATGATCTTCGCGATCGCCTCGATTTCCTTCTCCTTCAGCCCGCGCTGCGTGACCGAGGTCAGGCCAATGCGCACGCCGCTCGCGATCGTTGGCTTCTCAGGATCAAAGGGTATCTGGTTTTTGTTGACGGTAATGCCCACAGAATCCAGCGCATCCTGGAACACCTTGCCCGTAATCCCCTTGGGGCGAAGGTCGGCAAGGATTAAATGGTTATCCGTACCACCGCTGACGATTCGGAATCCGTACTTCGCCAACTCCTCGGCCAGCTTTTTTGCGTTCTTCACAACCTGCGTCATGGCCACCTTATACTCGGCGCCCGCCATTTGCTTAAAGCACCAGGCTTTCGCCGCCATCGTGTGCAGGTGCATCGAACCGAGTGCACCCGGAAAAACGCCGCGATCCAACTGTTTCGCAAACTCTTTTTTGCAGAGGACCATGCCGCTTCTCGGACCGCAGAACGTTTTTGTCGTCGATGACGAGACGAAGTCGGTGTGGGGAACCGGGCTGGGGATCACCTTCGCAGCAATCAATCCGCTCACGTGAGCCATGTCAACCATGGAAAACGCGCCAACGGACTTGGCAATAGCCCCAATCCGTTCGTAGTCGATCAGCCTCGGATAAGAGCTGCCACCCTCAATAATGAGCTTCGGCTGGAATTCTTTAGCCTTCTTTTCCAACGCCTCATAATCGATGGTTTCTGTCTCCTGATTTACACCATAGAAATCAAATTGGTAAACTTTTGAGAGGAAATTTGCAGGTGAGCCGTGCGTCAGGTGGCCTCCCTGGTCCAAGCGCATACCAAGCACCCTGTCGCCTGGCTTTAGCACAGCGGAATAGACAGCGTAGTTCGCCGTAGAACCCGAATAAGGCTGAAGGTTGACATGATCTGCACCGTAGAGGTCCATAGCGCGCTGATTGGCTAACGTTTCAAGCTTATCGGCGACGTGTGATCCCGCCTGGAAACGGGCCCCTGGATACCCCTCAAGCGTCTTGTTCGTCCAAATCGATCCGGTGAGTTCCATCACCTCAAGGGCAGCCGTGCTCTCTGAGGCGATCATTTCAATGTTGTGCTCCTGGCGCGTCAGTTCCTCTAAAGTCAACTTATAAACCTCGGGATCTGAAACGCGCGCGTGTTTCAACATGATTGATCACTCCTTGGATTTTTTAAATTTTCAGAAAGCGTTAGGGGAACGTCATGAAAAACCCCTCCGTTAGTGTTTAGTCTATCATCAGTATTTTATCACGTCAACTATTCATCACAATAGATTAAGCTCGAAATAAAATCCAAAAGTGCAATCTATTTCGGTGAGTAAGTGCGCTAAAAATTCAGAAAAAGCCATAAGCACTTCAACATCAACGACCGTATTCTAAAAGTGAGAGCAGGCTGAATTCAACACGGTCTGTCAAAACCATTACGTTGTTTTTTACAAGCCTGTTGCCACCATCGCGTCAGGCAAAACAAAGGGCGGCACCCGAATCCCCCGGTGCGCCGCCCGACCAACTCGCTTCAATGAACGCCTGACGTCTCCTCACTCTGCCGGCGCGGCTCCCTTCGCCTCCCAGCAACGCTCCACCTCGGACCTGGCATCCTCGGCGGTGAGGTTGAACCTCCTGGCCACCCGCGCCAAAGCCTCGTTCCTGGAGACGCCAAAGTCCCGGCAGGCGTTCACAAAGCCCTGAACGTTGCCCTTAGCAAGGCCTTTGGCGAGGCCTTCAGCGTTGCCCCTGGCAAGGCCTTCAGCGAGGCCCTCAGCGTTGCCCCTGGCAAGGCCTTCAGCGAGGCCCTCAGCGTTGCCCCTGGCAAGGCCTTCAGCGAGGCCCTCAGCGTTGCCCCTAGCGAAGCTTCGTTCCGCTGCCTCACGGCGCACCCTGTCAACGTAATTCCGCGTCGCCGTCTCCTGGTCAAACAGCATCGTCATGATGTCCATCACCTCCGCCTCCCTGTCCTCCAGATATTCCTTCAGCACGTCGCGCTCCTTGCAGATGCGTATCGTCTCACGGATCGTCCGCCTCGTCCGACCGTAAAGCTTCACCTGACCGCCGAGAACCCTGCAGAACGACGCATACTGGCTGATCACGTCCCCAGTCCCCTCGCCGTAGAGCATCCTGGCCCGCACCTCGATCGCAAACGGCTCCCCGCAGAAAAACTCCTCCGAAAGGGAGAGAACTTCAGGGCGCGCAACCCTCTCGCCCGTGTAGAGAACGTAGAACTCCGGTCGGGGGAGCGCAGCCCTGGGGGCGTGGTAAAGGTCCGCACCCGTCCTCGCAAAGTGGTTCCGCCACGTCTGCACAAGGTACATCGCACCGCGAATCAAAACGTTCTCCGTCCACGTGCTCTGCGCCTCCACGAGAACCACCAGACGGTCCGACACCATAAAACCCAGGTCGTTATAGATGTCGTCAACCAGCACGTTGTTGATGCTGACGTCCGTCAGGTCGTCCTCCACGGTCGTCGTATCCTCGGGGTGCAGCGTCCGGTAGAGCTGAAACAGGTACTTCTTGATCTTGAAGAGGTCGGAGAACACCGTGGCCTTGACCTCGCGGTTCATGCTCCCCGCCTCATCCCGCTCCGCCCTGTCCATGCCCTCGCCTCCCTCACTCTGCCGACGCGGCTCCCTTCGCCCCCCAGCAGCGCTCCACCTCGGACCTGGCATCCTCGTCGGTGAGGTTGAACCTCCTGGCCACCCGCGTCAAAGCTTCGCTCCTGGGGATACCAAAGTTCCGGCAGGCGTTCACAAATCCCTGCACGTTGCCCCTGGCAAGGCCTTTGGCGAGACCTTCAGCGAGGCTCTGTTCCGCCGCCTCGCGGCGCACCCTGTCAACGTAATTCCTCGTCGCCGTCTCCTGGTCAAACAGCATCGTCATGATGTCCATCACCTCCGTCTCCCTGTCCTCATTATACGCCTCGCGGATGCCCTGTCTTCCGTCCTGTTTCCGGAAAGTGCGCACGAATCGCAAAATCGGAGACGCCCACCTGAGGACCATCCGGCCCAGGGGACAACACAATTCGACGTTTCAGGGGAAGAGGTGGGGGGATAATGGATTATAATTAGGGAAGCGCTGATTAATTTTCAAAAGTTGTTGAAAGCAATCAAGGAACATCAATAAAGGGTATCCTTCAGCGCTTCCCTAAAATTTTAAAATGGGGCTACGCCCCAAGCCCCACGCGCTTCGCGCGGCCTGGTGAAGTTTCAGGCACTGAAGGGAGTCTATGCGGTTGACAGTTCTCAACGACTTAATCAGTGTTTCCTTAGGTGATTTGCCACCGGGAACACAGGCGGACGCGACGAGGTTCAGGCCTCAGGCGAAAGCCCTCGCGAGCGCCCGAGGGGACCGGCAGGGCAGGACGCCGGCCCGCCCTGTAGGCTGGGCCATGGAGGGACAGAGGGCAGGCAGGGCGAGCACGGGAGCTTGAACGCAAATTCCCCCGACAGGGCGCGACGGGGTACGAAAGGCGAGGTAAGGTTCATGAATCTTCAAGTGTTTCAGGGAATCCTGATCCCCTTTTTGGGGACGTCCCTCGGCGCAGCCTGCGTGTTCTTCATGAAGGGGGAGCTCAACGACACCATTCGGCGGGCGCTGACCGGCTTTGCCGCGGGGGTCATGACCGCCGCGTCGATCTGGAGCCTGTTGATCCCCGCCATAGAGCAGAGCGAGCCCCTTGGGGCCTTCGCCTTTTTCCCTGCGGCGGTCGGCTATTGGGCAGGGACCTTGTTCCTCCTCCTGCTGGACCGGGTCGTCCCGCACCTGCACATGGACGCTCAGGAGGCGGAGGGGCCCAAAACCCGCCTCCCGCGAACGACGATGCTCTCCCTCGCCGTCACGCTGCACAACGTCCCCGAGGGTATGGCCGTGGGGATCGTCTACGCGGGACTCCTGTCCGGCGTGGAGGAGATCACTGCGGGCGGCGCCATGGCCCTGGCGCTCGGCATCGCCATTCAGAACTTCCCGGAGGGCGCCATCATCTCCATGCCGCTCCACGCGGAGGGGGAGAGCCGGCGCCGCGCCTGCGTCGAGGGCATCTTGTCCGGCGCGGTGGAACCCATCGCCGCCGTCCTGATGCTCTGGGCCGCGGAGGTCTTCACGCCCCTCATGCCCTACTTTCTGAGCTTCGCGGCCGGGGCGATGTTCTACGTCGTGGTGGAGGAGCTGATCCCGGAGTTCTCGTCGGGCAAGCACTCCGACGTCGGCGGCCTGATGTTCGCCGCCGGGTTCACCCTGATGATGGCCCTGGATGTGGCCCTTGGGTAATCGAATGGGGCCTGCGGAGCCGCGTTTTTCAATTTTTATCGACTGGAGGGATTTCTCATGAAACCGAACTACAAGAACTGGGTGCCGAAGGGCCTGCTCGTCGCCCTCGCCGTCGTGACCGCCGTCGTCCTGCTGTTCTTCCTTGCCCTGGGAGTCCTGGGGACCGGCGTTTCCGACACGGCGCGGGGCGTCCTGGCCGTCGTGCTGGGGCTCGCAAGCGCCGCCTGCCTCGTCTTCCTGGCGCTCGGCACCGCGCTGTACCGGGCCTTCGACTACAACGGCAAAAGGCAGCTGGCGCGGGCCATCGTCGAGGGGGTCGCGCAGTACGTCCGTCTGCCCGACGGCGGATGCGGGCTCGACGTGGGCTGCGGCAGCGGTGCGCTGACCATCGCCTGCGCGAAGAGGAACCCTGAGGGAAGCATGACGGGGATTGACCTGTGGGGGATCACCTACGCCTCGTACAACAAGAAGCTCTGCGAGGACAACGCCCTGGCGGAGGGCGTGGGCAACGTCCGCTTCCTTCAGGGCAACGCGGTGAAGCTCGACTTCCCGGACGAGAGCTTTGACGCGGTCACCAGCAACTACTGCTACCACAACATCGTTGGGGTAAATCGACAGGACGTCCTCCTGGAGACACTGCGGGTCCTGAAGAAGGGCGGGACCTTCGCCCTGCACGACCTCATGTCCCGCGCCAGGTACGGGGACATGCAGGCGTTCGTCGAGAGGCTGCGGGGCATGGGGTATCAGGAAGTGCAGATCATCGACACGACGCAGGGCCTGTTCATGAGCCCCAGAGAAGCAAAATTCCTCTTCCTTGGAGGGTCCACGCTGCTGGTGGGACGAAAGTAGCCCGTCCAGCGCCGCCCCCTCAGGGGACGGAAACGCCATCCTCTCTCAGGGCCGGCCCTTGTCCGCAAAGGCCGGCCCTTCGCCCGCCCCCCTTACAACAGCGACTGCACGAGCGCCGGGGACGGACGGGGGATCACCGTGGAGGCGACCATGAGCTCCACCTTCGCGGCGGCTGCGGCCACGGCCGTCCTGACCGCCGACACCTGGCCCGTCAGCGTGACGAACCCCTTGCCGCCGACGGCCAGTCCCATGCGGACCTCGATCAGCGACACGTCCGCGGCCTTCGCCGCGACGTCGGCCGCCTTGACGGCGCTCGCGATGGAGAAGAACTCAAGCACCCCGACGGCTCCGAACGTCCGCACCTGAGAGGTCATCGCGATGGCCGGGGCCACCTGCGGATGGACGTTCGGGAGCAGAAGACAGTCCACAAGCGCCGGTCCGGCATTGGCGCGGCCCGTTTTCATGGAGGACTGCACGGCGCTGACCTCTCCGCCGACGATGACGATGTACTTTCCCGGACAGATGGTGGACGCCCTCAGGAGGTCCACCTGAGCGGCCTTCACCATAAAATCACACGTCTCTATGCCGATCGCAATGCTGTTCAGCTCCACCATGCCGATCGCGTTGTTCAACGTCCTCTCCCCCCTCTTGATTGTCCTTCCCCGATGCAGCCATCCTCACAGCGGGATGGGGCCGTCAACCGGCGACGATGAGCGCGCCGCTCTCGTCGATGGACTGCACCAGACCGGCAAGGCCCGTGTGGACGTTTGCCGACACGCCCTCCTGAGCGGAGGCGATGAGCGCGCCGCGCTCCACCCGGTCCCCGACGTGGACGATCGGGGCGGCGGGCTTGCCTATGTGCTGTCGGAAGGGGACGTAAACGCACTGAGGGGCAAGGGAGCGATGAGGCTCCCGGACGTGGACTCCGTGCCAGTCTCCCAGGCCAAGGCGGGCGTAGAGGCGGGACGTGGGCACGCGCCGCAGGTCGAGGAAACGCTGCGCCAGCGGCTCCATGTTGCGCTCCTTGTTCAGCCCCTTCTCCCGAAACCTCTGTTTGAACCAGCCGTTGATTCGCCTCGGAGAGAGCCCCATGGGGCACGAGAACATCTCGCACAGGCCGCAGTCGCAGCAGTTGAGGGCGCTGCCGAAGCAGCGGACGTACTCTTCGTCGGGAAGCGTCTCCTCGCGCCACACGTTTCGCATCACCTGGTGCGGCGCCACCTCGTGCCCGATGAGGTGGCGCGGGCACATGTCCGTACACATGCGGCACTGCACGCAGGCGCTGCGGGCCTGGTGCTTCATGTTCTCGATGGACAGGACCGACCGCGTGACGAGGTAGTGGTCCATCGGAAGGATCGCCAGGTTCCCCGTCGTCTTGGTGACGACGGTCCCGTCGATCGCCTTCGGGTCCGTCAGCACCCTGCCCATCATGGGGCCGCCCACCAGCACGGCGTAATCCCCTCCGACGGCGAGGTCCGCCGCGGCGATGCACTCGCGGACGTTCGTGCCCAGCGGCACGCGAAGGACGATGGCTTTTCTCGGAGAAGATGAGAGAAAGTTCCTTTGAGGGCGATTCTGGAAGTTGGCTGGTGGGGCGGGTTTGCGGGAATTGGAAATGAGAATTTGAAAACGGCGGTGGCGGAGATTTTGCCGGTTTTTCCGATTTTCGCTCGGATTTCGGCTTTTTGAAACCCTGACCATTTTAGAGCCTTCAAAAGCCCTTCAAATGTTTCAGACCCGGTTTAAAACTGAGGTTTACGAGGATGGCCCTGCCCCGTTGGCGGGGCTCTTTTTGTGCCCTTTGGTCAAATTTTAGGCTCGACTAAGCAACCTGGAGTAAGCAACTAAAAACACAGGTTGCTTAGTCTTTCTGTGGATAACTGGGGGCGAAAGTGTTACGATTCGCCCCTCTTGTCGTCCGGCCAGAACCACCAGTGAGACCGGGGGATGAGGCGACCAAACTCCTCCTCCATTCGTTCCCGATACTTCTTCCAGGTGAAACGGCTTCCTTTGGTTTCCCGGTAGCGCTGGAAGAAGATGCCCTGCTCGCGCCACCCCGCATACTTCTCAATCCAGCCGTCCAGGATGCCCCGCTCCTCCTCCGACAGTTCCGGGCGCAGGAAGTCGAACGCCGACAGCAGCTCCAGCTCCGGCCAGTCGTTCATGCGCTCCCACGGCTCCCAACCATCTTCTATCCAGAACGTCCCCGACACGGCAGCGATGTGCTCCAGGAGCTCGCGGCGGCTCATGTTGTTGTAGGATTCACGCTCTTCATCTATATAGGCATGAACCTTATCCATTTCATCACGCCCCTCGCGTTTTCCAGTTTCAGGGAGATGTCGTAGCCCCTCAGCAATGTCTCAAAACGCTTGTTGTTCGGCCTGAAGAACGTTGCGAACTGCTGCCCCTTGAGGTTGATGACCGCCGTTTCCTGAGTGCGTTCATCGCGGAAGATCAGGACCGGATATGGATGCTCCTTCTTCCGGATCACCAGATACACGTCCCGACCGGCTCGGCGCACCAGTGAAACAAGTCTTTGATTATACTCCTCCAGTGTCCGAAAGCCCATCTCCCTTTCCCCATGAGTTTTGAAGTGGACAAAAGCAGTTGGATGCTGGCGTCCATCGCCTCCGCGGGAGCGCTCCCAAACTCTCGGATGCGTACCCCACCGGGCGTTGCGGGCATAGTCGAGGAGCCTGGGTATCTCCCTTTTGGGGGCCTCCCCGTCAATGACCCAGTGACTGGCCTTCTGCCAGGTGTCGGCGGGCTCGAAGTGTGCCACCGTCGTGGTGCGGCACCGGAAGTGATACGGCGGCATCCCCACGCCCTGAGCGACGATCTTCGAGGTCTTCGGCTCCAGCAGCACCGCCGCCTCGCTGGCGCCGGACAGCATCGGCTGCGCCTTCCTGGCGGCCTTCATGTCCAGCTTTTTCGCCGCTTCCAGCAGGCGCTCCTTCTGGCTCGATAAGGCTGACGTCGGGATGATGCGGCCGTGCAGGTGGCGGCATATCGGGCTGGTGCGCTCGTCCAGCACCGCGACGATCTCTACGTACTCCACGCCGGCGCGCTCGTAACCCGTGACGTGCCCTATCTCCGCAATCCGCGTGGCGTTGTGGTCGGCCAGCAGGTCGAAGTACCCCTGCATGGTGGGTTCCTTCGACGTCAGGAAACGCTCCAGCCTCGCGGCCAGCTCGATGCGGGTCTTCCCCTCGGTGAAGTACTCGTTCAGCGCCTCCACCATCTCGTCCTGAAGCCAACGGGTGTAAGAGTTTTGCACCCAGAAGAGCGTCTGCCCCCGCAGGACGTCCAACGCCTCCATGTCCGGTAGCGTGAAGGAAAAATCGGCCGAGACGGCCTGAAGTCCTACGCGGTACGCGGCCACGTCCGCCTGCCAGACGGGGCGGCGGGCCGCCTCCGCCAGCCCCATGCCGAGGTATCCCTCCGCCCTGCCGACGAGCCGGCCCAGTTCCGCCTTGCTGGGCGACTCCTGGAGGCCCAGCGTCCGCCCATCCTCCAGCACGTCGAACAGGAGCGCCCGCCTCTGTTCCGTCCAGGTCTTGGATAGCGCCGTCTTGAGCGCCAGGATGATGGCGTTCAGAGGCAGCGCCGTCTTACGAACGGTATGGGGCGTCAACGCGCCTTACCTCCTCCTCCAACGTCCTGAACCAGGCGCGGCAGGCCTTGCACTGGCGAATCCGCTCGACGCTGTCGCCGAGGTCGTTCGTCACGCGCACGCCGGTCTTGTCCGCGCCGCACTTCGGGCATCGCATCTATCCCACCACCTTGAAGTTTCTTGCCGTCAACACGCGCCTCCGTCCCCCGAACTCCTTCACGGCCAGGGCCAGCGCCCAGAAGAGATCCGCGTGCTTGATCTGCTCGTTCCTGTCCGCGTCGTAGGTGAAGCCCTTTTCCGTGGGCTTGCGCTTGATGGCATGGAGCTGCATCACCAGGTCGCGGTCGTTCGGGATGCGGATGCGCTGCGTCTCGAACAGCTTTTTGACCGACAATGCCATCTCCTCCTTCTTCTCCCGTGTGAAGTGGACGCGCTCGACCTTTCCGGGATAGAGGCGCTGCATGTCCTCGGAGAGCTGCATCCCGATGCCGGTAGCGTCCATTGCCAGGCGCCGTATCTTCCAGCCCTCGACCAGGCCGGCCATGTGGGAACGCTGGCCGTCAAAGGCCATGCGCGCCAGCGTCTCCATGTGCCGGACGAACACCAGCTTCTCTGCCTCCACCTGGAGCTGTTCGGCCAGGACGATGGCCGTCACGTCCTTGGTGCGGCCGATGTCGACGCCGCCGTTCACCCAGGCCGAGACGTGGCGTAGGCAGTCGTCGTCGAGCACCGCGCGGACCTCGTCCGGCTGCAGCAGACAGAGTTCGTCGGCGAAGAACCGGCACTCGTAGGCTTGCGCGAAGGTTATGGCGTCGAACAGACCGCGCAACTCCTCGATGTCCACCTGATGACCGTCCTTCACTGCATCGTAGATCGTCACTGTGTGGCGGGAGAAGCGCGGGTATTTGTCCGGGTTCGTGACGATTTCCCCGAACATGTCCGTCTCGGTGTAGGGCGTGCTGGTGACGGTGAGGCGCTTTCCTTTCGTCGTTGCAGCGGGCACGGCAGCCTGCCACATAAGGCGGCCGCGCATGTGCCACGCGAACTCGTCCAGGTAGACGTCCCCGGTGTAGCCCTGCACGGTGCGCGGGTTGCAGGGCAGGAAATACGCAATGGCTCCACCGGGGAAAATGATATTGCCTCCATCCTCCAGGTAATCCACGTCCAAGTCTTTGCACCACTTGACGGCGTAGTTCCGCACGATGTCGGACTGATCCTGAGAGGCCGAGATGACAATCTGGTTATCACCTCGTTCAATCGCGCCCAGCAGGACCTCGAGCCCCAGCAGGAAGGAAAAGCCGATCTGGCGGCTCTTCAGGCAGACGCGAAAACGCGAGTCGTCCAGTAGGAACGAGCGCTGGTAAGCATAGAGCTTATCCAGCGCTTTCTCCTTGATATCCCCGATGACCTGGGCGTCCAGACCGGGCGGCGGGTCCCCTTTTTTTCGTTTCCGTCCCTTTTTCTCCCTGGCCTCCCTGGCTGCCGACCGTTCCATCCGCTCGACGGCCCTGGTGAGCTTGTCCAACTTCCGGGCCTGAGCCTCAGAGAGGGGCTCGTCGGATGCGCCGATGGCGGCAATCTGGCGCTTCACGCCCTCGATGCTCTCGTCCGCCGTCTCCTCGTCCCATTGGTACCGGGCGCGCCAGCGAAACACCGTATCCGGGTTGAGGTTCAGCTTCTCCGCCACCTCGTTGCAGCTCCAGCCGGAGCAGTACAGGCGTTTTGCCTCGCGCTTGATGGCTTCGCTGTAGGCCATTTACACCTCCGCATGTTCTTCGTTGTACTTCAGGATGCGCTCCAGGCCGGTGATGACGTTTCGTGCCTGCTCCACCGTCAGCCAGCGGACCTCGTCGACGCCCGTCACCCTGCGCAGCCACGCACTCAGGTTCTCCGGCTTCCATCCGAAACTGCGCGTCATGGCCATGATCTTTCGGTACTGCGGCTCGGTGAGCCTGTCGGGCCCCAGTCCGGCCGCTCGGCGGCGGAGCTCGCCGATGAACAGCTCCGCCTGGGCATAGGTGAGCGCGGACATCCGCTCGGCCTCGAACATCCCGAAGATGGCCGCGTACAGCTCGTCCCTCTGGATGCCGAGCTGTTTCCGGGCTATCGACCAGATGATCTTCTTCTGTGCTGCCGTTATGGTCTTGACCTGCACCATGCACACCTCCTTCGGCTGCTCATCAGACCCCGGACGCCGCTCCGGGATGACGCCCTCAACCGCCTTGGTCGAGGGCGTTTCGCAATGGGAAGGATACGGCCTAATTCTCCGCCAGCTTCTCCTGGGATATCTCGTAATAGAACTCGTCCTTCTCGACACGCTGGACGCCCACCAGTTCCAGGCGCTCCTTTGGCCACTCGGACATCGCTTCCTTGTCCGGCTCCTCCTTCACGCGGATGGCGTCCCTGAAGCCGTACTCCTTGAGCTTGCCCAGGACCTCCTTCCACGTGGAGCAGATTTTCTTGAGTGTTGCCAGCGACGTGCTCTTGCGGAACCCGATGGTTCCGAAGCCCAGGTCGCGGCTCTTGCGCTCCAAAAGCGGCGCGATCTCGTCCTGAGTGTTCTTCTTGAGGGCGTCGATGTCCTCGTTGAGCTGCTGGTTCGCCGCCGCAACCGCTCGGTCGATCTCCGCGATCTCCGCCAGGGCGTTGTCGGCCTCGGTCAGGTCCCGAATGGGGGCGATGATCTGCTTCGGTTTCTCTCGCGCCATTACCAATCCCGTCCTTTCAATGCGGTGTATTTTGTTCTGACGTAGGGGCCATCGACGTAATCCAGCCAGCGGGGCGGCTCCTGCTCCGTCGCCGCCAGAAGAAGCTCCAGAACGCAGAGCAGCGCGACCGCGGAAAATCCGGTACACAACGAAATGGCCAACATTTTTATCCGACTCCTTTCATAATCTCGATTTCCTTTATGTTTGTGAGATACATATCCTGATAGTCATCAAATTCGATGGACGCTTTCTGGCCGATGTGCCCGTTCAAGATGGCCTGGGCTTCCCACTCATGGCGGGCCACATCCAATAAAGGGTCTTCGTCTCGCGTCTCCATAAAGTCTCGGATAAGCTTTTTTGCCTGTTCTTCAGCCGTCTTTTCATCCTCCGCTTCTATCTCGATCGCGAAGGGGCTAAGCACTGTGAAGGTGGCCTCGCAGGCAACTTTCATTCTGAATTTCTTCATGTCAGGCTCCCTTTACATGGCCGCTGGCGGCGAAGAGGAACCGCAGGGCCTCCACCATGTTGTCGCCCAGCTGCCGGGCGATGTGCGCCGCCTTCTCCACGAAGCGCATGGAGCCGTTCTTCGGGGCCAGGGACAGGGCCCGCCGCGCCCCCTCCGTCTCCGGATCGACGCCCAGGTTTGCCATGTAGTGCCCCAACTCCCGCGCCGACGGGGCGCTCGCGCGTCGGAACATATCGATGCGGCTGGTCACGTAGGTCTCACCTACCGTTCGGAGCGCGGTGTCGAAGCTCTCCAGCCCGATGAGGGAGACGCCGATTCCGGCCTCCTTCACCTCCCGAAAGACGGATATCTTCTTGAGTATCTTTGGCCGGCTGCCGTCCGTCACCAGCAGGTCGGCCTCGTCCACCAGCAGCATCCGCACGCCGCCCTCAAGAAGCGCCCGGATGGCCCTTCGGAGCCTCTGGCTGTTGCTACCATAGCAGGGCGTTCCGGTCAGTTCCAGCAGGGCGTCGATGACGTCGCCCATACACATGCCGTCGGCGCAGCGCAGGTACAGGACGTCGGAGTATCCCTCTTTGAAGTTCAGGGCCGTGTAGGTCTTCCCTATTCCGGACGGGCCGACCACGACGGAGAACCCCCGCGTCGCGTAGGTGAGGCCCAGCATGGACTGAATGAGCTTCTGCCCGTCCGTGAACCACGCCTCACGAACCTCCTGCCGTTCCCTCTGGGCCTTGCGGTAAGCGACGAGCGACGCCTCAATCTCCCCAATCACCTCCGGACGGCCTTTGTACTTGCCGCCAAGGGCCTGCGAAACGGTCCCGGTGGACTTCCCGGAGATTCGGGCGACGTCCGCGTTGCTCAGCCCAAGGGCCTGTATAACTTCCTGAAGCTGGTTTATCTCGTTGCTTTGCATATCTTCCCCTCCTTGTGGTACCCTTGGAGCGTCGCCACGGTTTTCTAAACGAGGTGGTTCCCGTGGGGGTACTCGATAAAGAAAAAATTGATCTTCCATGTCCTGAGTGCGGGCGAGATATTGCCGTTACCTTCGGCGATATCCAAAAGAAGAAGTCTTTGCGGTGTAATCGTTGTGGCGCAACGGTTACAATCGATTCCAGCTCTGCCCGGAAAGCCTTGAAAGCTCTGGAGTCCATGTTCTCTAAGCTTTAGACTTTCCCCTCTTTACCGTGGCGACAATCGTGAATTCAGGCTGACAGTCCATGAGTGCGTTTAAAGCCTCAAGCCATCTCCTGTATTTCTTGAATCCTCTTGCAGAAAGGTGTATCCTTGCGACAGCTTTCCCCCTTTTCATCTTCCGGCACCTCCTTTCTCCGCTATTTAGCCTGTGCCGTCGGGCCGACGCCCATGCTTTCGGCCAGAGCGATGATCTTCCGGTCCAGCTCCGCGTCGTTCACGACCAACTCCTCCCGCACCGCCGCAAGCTCCTGCACCTCCGCGGCAGCCTTCGCGTAGGGCGTGAGGCGATGGACCTTCGTCTCCGGCCTGACAAGCTGCTTCGTCAGCTCCAGCCAGTGTTTGATCAGCTCGTTTTGGCGGCGTATCTTGCCGACCACGGCGTCCATGTCGTGCGGGTCCTCCTTGCCCCATTCCTCGGCAGTACAGATGAGCCCGTGGCTTTCCAAATCCAGACAATGGACGACGCTCCGGTCGTAGGGGTTGAAGCGAACCTCCACCTTCTTCCCCGTGCCTCGTCCGCAGTAGGAGGAAAGCTCCGGCGCGTACCAACGGCATTTCCCGAACCCCGGCAGAGTCATCTCGACCTGGCTGTTCCGGGCCTGCCGGACGACGGCGGGCCAAAAGAGGAAGTCGAGCGTCCGGTCATCTATACGGGTCAGCGGGCGCTGGATGCCCTCCAGGAAGCACCGTCCTGGCTCGATCTTCTCCTCGACCATCGTGTGCCGGTGCCACTCCTGTATGGTCTGGAGGACGATCTCGAAGAAGTCCCGTGCGTGGAGCAGTTTCCCGTCCTTGATCTCCTCGCGAAGCGTCGCCTGGATGAACTCGTTCCGCTTCTCGTCCTTCTTGTCCTGGCGGCTGTAGCCGGGAAGGTTCTTCTGCATCAATGGGTTTTCCAAGGCATGGAAGAACCAGCTCTCGATGGGCTTGGCCTGCGCGTTGCGCGGCTTCGCCTTCTTGTGGCCGATCTGTTCCTCGTCGCCGTCCATTGCCCTGAAAGCCGCATAGCCGGAGAGCTGCTTGCGGAGGTAGGCCACGTAGTCGCTGCGCTCCGGCCGTCCCCAGTCCGTGTACAGGTTCTCCGGAATGCCCCACCGGCAGGCCTCGCGGAGCGCGAACCCGACGGCGTATTTGTCGTAGTTGCCCATCACGGGCCAGATGCCGGAGAAGTAACGGCTTCGGAAATCCGCCCAGGCGAACATCTGCGGTCGAATTGGCGTGCCGTCGTCGTCAAAGACGGTGTAGTCAAAGATGTGCTGGTCGCCCACCAGGACCTCGTAGACCTTGTAGCAGCTGAAGTCGCGAAGCACGGCCGGCTTGACCATCAGCTCCAGGCCCCGGTGTCCGGTCCGGGTGAGAACGCGAACGGCGTCCGGCATCTCGTTCCACTTCCTGTAAAAGGAAGCCAGCGACCCCACCTCCCAGCCCTGTTTCTCCGCTTCCTCCGCGGTCTCAAGGTAGGCGCGCTTGACGTCCATGCGGGGGTTATTGGCTAGCAAGGACAGGCCGTACTCCAGTGCCTGGGGCGCAAAGGTGCGGCTCTTCACCGCCACCTCAAGCGGCCCCGACGAGAAGGAGAGTGCCACGGCAAGGGGCGCGCGGTCCGAGACGACCTTGCCCCTCTTCCGCTCCGTGAGCCAGCGGTAGATGGTGGGGACGGAGACGTGCTCGTCGGCCGCGATGCGGGCATACCACTCGCCGACGGGGATGCCTGCGGGGCACTCCGCCGCGCGCTTCAGGACGCGCAGGCGCTTTGCGGTCTTCTTGTCCAGTCGTTCCGGTGCTATGCCCACTTTCTCCGCCTCCTTCGCTGCCCGCACCCTCTCCCAGCGATCTCCCTTCAGCCCCAACGCCTCCCGCACTTCGTCCGGCACCGCCGGGTCCAGGGCCGAGACTTGCCAGACCTTGCCGCCTTGACCACATCCATGCCCGTCAATCTGCTGAATGTGCTGGTAACGACCTTCCTGCAGTGCTTTGCGCACGGCTTGAGGCGTTATATTCAGGAGTCCGGCAAGTTGGGAGACGGTCAGCCACATGTGCGCGCTTCCTTTCATGGTGTTCTGATGGAAACTGGCCTCATCAGCGTGGGGTTGACCCACGGACGCCCCCGGCCTTTCGACCGGGTGCAGAGGCTATGCCCCTGCGGGCGTTTCGGCCTGCCAATGCTCACGTGCTCCTGGGCGTCACGGCCATTTCCTTGAACTCCCTGCACAGTCGGTAAAGGGAATGGACGCTGCCGATCTTCCAGCCGTTCTCCTCCGCAAGGTCCTTCAACCGGTCGTAGGTTCCCTTGACCTCAAGGTCGGGGTTTTCGGCAAACTCGTTCAAGAACCACTGAACCGCTTCCTCATCCGCAGATTTTGATGCCTGTGTCCCGTTCAAGAGCTTCGATTACCCTCAAGGAAACACCACTCTTAGGGCGCTTTTCTTTCCCTGCAAAACGACTGACAAGCCCAGTCACAAGATTGGCAGTGTAGCCGTTTTCTCTTGCCCAAGCAGATAAAGTCAGTCCCTTCAACAGCAAAAGTCCCCTCAAAGATTTTTTTGTTGCGGTAGTTTGCAACATGGGGTATCATCTCCTCAAAAAGTGTCGTTTTAGGCAACTTTATTGAGTAGGATAATAAGACAAAATGGGCATATAGTCAAGGGGAAGATGTCATTTTGGACAACATTTATACTCGCCTCATTGAAATCCGTAAGGCTTTAGGCTTGACACAGAAGCAGGTGTCTGAAGGCGCGGGCGTAGCTCTTAGGACTTATTGTCGCTATGAATCAGGGGAAGGAAGTAGGGATATACCTTCGTCCCTTCTTAAGTTTATTGCCCAAAATGACGTCAATGTTAACTGGCTCCTAACCGGCGAGGGAGAGATGATGCGGGGCAAGGGCGAAGCTGAGAGCGTGGCCGCGGAGGCAATCGAGGCGTTGAGCGAGGACCGAATGCTGGAGAAGATCGTGCTGATGCTCGCGGAGATGTCCGACGATGAGCGGCGGGAGGTGTTTGACCATGTTTCAAAAGCGAAACACCTGAGCGACTTGGAGCGTCGGGTGCGGGAGTTGGAGCGGGCGGAGTAAGCTGGGCTGGAGTACCTTGTCGGAGGATGGGGTGTAGGAAGAAGTAAAGGAGGAGTCGTGATGTTACCACTGTTAATCTTGGTTTCTGGGTTACTTCTTGCCTTATATGTCGGACGCTTTATCTTTCGTCGTCTGCGTTTGAAGGGCCGCGGGAAATTTTTAAGCGGGTTCATTGCTGTCATCGTTGGGCCTTTTGTCTTTTTCGTGTATGTCGGCAGTCTCGCGAATGTGGCAATGCTTAAAGAGCAGGGGCCTTCTCTCTCAAAAGATGCCGTTCTCGATTCTCAGAAAGTATCTTCAGAAACAAAGCCAGCCGACGTTACTATCCTCGATCTTCCTGAAGAACCTCAGGAGGAGGTGCAGGATGAATCTGTGGTCCCTTTGCTTGGCTGCGATTCTAAAACATTCCAGAAAAAATTCAATCAAGCTGCAAAAACCTTTAAGTCAAACCTGCGCTGTGAGACTCTGAAACTTGAAACAGGAGCCGTCAACGATTCGTTTATTGCTTCGGTGACGGAGAATATTGCTTTGATTGGCAGCATTGATAAAAAGACGCAACAACTTCAATCCGTCACCATGATTGCCCAAGGAGATGGCACCATGCACAGCGGGGCTAACATCATGCTTGGGATCGGCCAGTTGATCATGGCAACAGCACCAGAATTGGACGCAAAAGGGCGCGGTCAACTGTTGAAGGATATGGGGCTCACGCCAGAAAATTTGGAGGACGGCAAAGAAGGCAGACACGTTATAGGGAACAAAAAATTCTTTTTCTCGATGTCTGACCTGATCGGCCTTTGGTTTGGAGTGGAGGCTGTCGAGCCTAAAGGCAAGCCATGAAACGTGTTCTTTCGCTTGGCATTCTCGCGGCGTTCCTGTTGTCTCTTGGGGCCACGCTTGTCTTTCAGGTGAGCGCGGAAGGCGAGGAGTACATGGTCTGGATCGCCACCTCCGGCAAGGGTAAGAAGTATCACGAGGAAGACTGCCGCACGCTGAAGAAAGGCAAACGCTCTATCCCGCTCTCCAAGGCGAAGGCTATGGGGTACGAGCCATGTGAGGTGTGCAATCCGGGCGATGGCGAAGACTGGTGAGCGCGAGGTGCGGGCGTTGAGGGTGGGGAAAGCAGAGTAGAGGTTCAGGATGATGACGGTCATCGCCCCGCCGGAGGATGGGGTGGAGGAGATAATCGCTTTTTATTTTGAGGGGGTATCCTATGAAATTCGAGTTCATTCACAACGACCTCGGTCAGCGTAACAAAGGGGAAATCGTAGAAGTCACTCTGACAATGGCTGCTAATGTCCAACTCATGGACAGTTCCAACTTTGCAAA
This sequence comes from Fretibacterium fastidiosum, assembly GCF_000210715.1. GTDB lineage: Bacteria > Synergistota > Synergistia > Synergistales > Aminobacteriaceae > Fretibacterium > Fretibacterium fastidiosum. Next base: position 1,742,765 of record NC_021038.1, on the reverse strand, counting down.
TTATAGAAATGGGAGAGACTACCGTTATATTGGCGGCTTAGCAAAACAATCCCCATTTTACCTTAGTATCCCCAGTCCAGGTCGTTGGCATGTCGCTATTGATACTCGTGGCCTTGCTAATGGCACGCGTGCATCTGTACGGATATTGCCTGCCCCTCTGCCAGAAGCGAAAGGGATTTCTCTATCTTCAATCCCCTCGTTGGTCAGGCAAGATGTGTCTCCTCCTTACACCACAAATCGAGATACCTACGATGTTTTTATCTCTCATGCTTCCGAGGATAAAGACGGCATTGTTCGGGAACTGGCGGAAGCTTTGCGAGAAGAGAGATTGAGGGTTTGGTATGACGAGTTCACACTTCAGATCGGAGATAGCCTTCGGCGAAAAATAGATCAAGGCTTGGCAAATAGCCGTGTCGGCATTGTTATCTTGTCTCCGGCCTTCATGAAAAAAGGCTGGACGAACTATGAGTTGGATGGGCTTGTAACCCGTTCCGTTTCCGGTGAGCAAATTCTATTGCCCATCTGGCATAACGTCACCAAGCAACAGGTGATAGATTACAGTCCATCTTTAGCCGA
>NC_021038.1:1738324-1741325 GCF_000210715.1 Fretibacterium fastidiosum | reverse complement strand
CAAAGTGGCGCGTAGCACAGCAACGCATACACCAGCCGAGATAGCGAGGGAAATAGCCGATTTACTGCGTTCTTTTGTGAGATAAGGCACCGACGAAAGTAAGCTTTTGCCTCCTTATGAGGGATATTTCCCTTGCGATGCAAAGTGGGCATACGGACAGGAATTCTCCAGTGTAAACATCTTGAAAGACTAGAAAAAACTCTCCTTTATGAAGGACGGTTTTTCGGTAGGGAGCTTCTATTGCGCATAAACAGCAGTTTTTATCGATATGGGTATCCATCTTGGCGCCTTTTACCTCTTATATGATCCTGCACGCTATCCTTACTCCCAGTGTGGCGGCAAAAGCAAGGCCCCCCAGCGCCACCCATATTCCAAGCATGAGATTGGCCCACCAGATCAGGTGTTTGAGACACCCTATGATGACGTAATGAAAGCACTCTGCTGGGACAATAACAAGGGAGCACAGGATCAATATGGGGAGCAGTGCAAGCGTTATTTTCGTTGAGGGCAAATACGTGAGCATGAGCATGGTCACCATCAGTAACCATTTAGCTGCACTCAACAGGCTTGTTTTACAGATTTTCATTTTTTCTCCTCCTTGGAGGGCGTTTGCATAAAAACGGCGAAAGTGCAAAACGTTGGCATGCGATAGATGTCAACACTTTGCACTTTTTGCGCGTTTATGCAGGGACGCGGTTAAAACCCAAATACTACCCGCCAGCTTCGTCATAGGATTTAGGCTTACGCCTGAAAATACGAAACGCACAACTTGAGTTAGCCCTCAAGTTATGCGTCAGTCGAAGCTTAAGAGGCGCTTCGTCGGTTGCAATGCTACTAAGCATCAGTAATTATACCTACTGAAATAGTTTTGTAATCGGTAAAATCCCTGCCTCTTGGAAGGGATGTTCGTTCATGACAAGGGGGAATTTGCCGGAAAATGATGATTATGAGATCATTTACCGGTCGTGGATCACTCGCAACGGGGTGCGGATATATCCTCCGCGAGGACTGAAGGCATGGCCCTTGAGGGTTCCCAAAAGGGTGGTAGATTAGGTGAAGAAGGGGCCGGCTCGGCCCCTTCCTCATTTTCTAAAACCCAAACACGCCCCGGCGTGGTTTCTCGTCCACGCCGACGTGGACGCGGGTGGTGGTGCGTCCCCGGATGAGGTAGCAATACCGCAGGTATGGCAGCAGCTTGCGCCGGTGCAGGTCCTTGATGACCACTCCCAGGTCCCGGTTGCTCAGTCCCTCCACCCAGATGTCCGCGGCCTCTCCGGTCAGGTGCCCAGAGTCGGGTTTGCCGCCTATGTCGGCGTTCTTCTCCGCACAGCGGCAGCCGCTCTCGATGTGCACCGACTTCCCCACGGCCTTGCGGATGGCCTCAAGCGTGGCCAGGAGGCGCCCTCTGGCGTTGAACAGTCCGCACCCGCAGCGACACGCCAGCTCGTGCCTCGAAAAATGTTCCGTCAGGTCTCCCATGAAAAAATCCCCTCCAATTCAGCTATAGACTGCACCGGATCATTTCGTTGACGTCAACGAAATGATCCCCCCGTTCTCACAAGGCGATAGAAGCGCCTACTGTACCTTTACGTCAATTCCCTGCTTTCGGAGGTTGGCCGCCAGGTGCTCGGCCAGCTCGTCGTCCAGGGCAATACCGGCTATTTCCTTGTCAAGGTTCTGCTCGAAGAGGTCCGCGGCGCTGCGGAAGAACGGGCGGCCCTTCCGCGCCGGCTGAAAGACCTTCTTCGCAAAGAGATACTTCCCCTCCCCGCCCTTCCAGCGCAGGGCCTTCCTCCGCCTGGGCCGGATGATCAGGGCCTGGCGTCCCTCGTGGACGGCGCGGGCGTAGACCTTGTTGGTCCCTACCATGGCGCCGCCGGGGACAGAGGAAACGTGGATGGACTTGCGCAGCTCGCCGCCCGTGCGCTTTCCGCTATCCGGGTCGGGCTTTCCAACCGGCACCAGCTTTTCCCTTATAGCTATAGCCCGTATCCGGTGCGCTATACGGAGAGCGACCTTTTGGAGGTCAACCTCGCCGGCCATCAGAGCCCGCCCAAAAGATCGAGCCCCTTCAGGATTTCCGCCTCCACCACGGCCTTATCGGTGTCCCCTGTTTTTGCGTCGGCCTGCTCCTTCGGGATGGACGGCGTGATGCCCTTCAAGCGGAACTCCTCCGGCAGGCCTGCATCCCGCAGCAGCAGGTTGATTCGATTCTCCAGGTACTTCATTCGGGGCCGGACCTTCATCTCGATGAAGCTGAGCATCTGCCCCTCCATCTCGGAACCGCCGCCCAGCTGCCCGGCGGTGACGATGCCGACGAGTCGCGGAGGTACGCCGTGCGCCGCCAGAATCTCCTCCCGCGTAGCCTGGCTGAGCTTGTCGAAGGGCATATCCTTCAGTTCCGCCGTCAGGCGCTGGAACTCTATCTTGCTGTTCTCGAAGGGAACAGAGAGCAGCATGGTCTTGTGTGCGTTGTCCACGCCCTTAACCTGCTTGAAGCCTTCGCGTATGGTCTTCTCCGTTTCCTCGTCGAACTCGGCCCCCGTGAGCACCACGGCCAGGGACGGCACGGCGTAGTTGCGGAAGAAGGCGGCATAGAAGCTCTTCTTCTCCTGGTCGAGCCGCAGGGCCTCCAAGGCGGCCACCCATTCGGGCAGGCCGTACCAGGTGGAAAGGGGCGTGTAGCGCCGGAAGGCGAAGAGCTCGTTTCTCCCGTCCCGCGCGCCAAAGGCCGCGAACTCCACGGTTCCGTCCGTTTCCTGGACGTACCCGACCAGCCGGTTCTCGCGAACCCTGGAGAAAACGGTCTGGGCGTGGACGTGGTAGAGCTCGCCAATCTGCCCTTTGCGGGAACGCGCCACCTCCAGATAGGCGTTGCCGGTACACTCCCAGTCGAAGGCGACGCGGTGCAGGAGCTCCAGGAAGGGCTCAGGTCCGGAGATGGACTCCAGGAACGCCTCCGCCGGCTTCGGGGCCTCGTACTCAAGGCCCACGGCCATGT
>NC_021038.1:1711975-1738072 GCF_000210715.1 Fretibacterium fastidiosum | reverse complement strand
CGGCCTTGAGCGCGATGCACTGGGTATGGAAGGCATTGGAATAGGTCAGGGAAAGGATCTGTGAGAGGGGCAATGGTGGATAGACAAGGCCGTCCGCGAATCCCATCCCCTCCGCGGGGCGGGAGATTCGCGCCTTCAGTATGGGCTCCAGCCGTTCTCCTGCAACAGTTTGAAAGACAGGTACGGACACGTTTTCGCCTCCTCTCCGTTTTGCCGTTAGTTTAAGGGTCACGGTGGCTCATAACAATATAAATATATAGATTTATATTGTTTTAACAATAAAATTTTAATAATATCACACCGGGCAAGAGCCATGCGACAGGAGGCGATGAGCAGGATGCCTGTGGAACTGCGGGATATGAAGGTGGATTTTATATCGCTCGTGTCGAAGGGGGCGAACGGCAAGCGGATCATCTGGAAGGCTGGGGATGAGAGGCCCGAAGGGGCCGACGCCTTCGAGACGCCGCTCCGCAAGCTCGTGAAGAGCGACGAGAAGCGTGTGGTCTACGGGATCGTGTACGGGCCGGGCCAGGTGGACAGCCAGGGCGAGTACGCGGAGAAGGGCGAGATCGAGAAGGCGGCGTATGGGTTCATGAAGGGCCTGCGCCTGTTGAACGTCGACGCGCAGCACGACTTCGACCCCAAGGCGGCGTTTGTAGCCGAGAGCTGGATCACGAAGGGAGCGGACCCCCTCTTCCCGGACGAGCCGGAGGGCAGTTGGGCGGTGGGGATCCGTGTGGAGGACGAGGCGCTCTGGGCGAGCGTGAAGAAGGGCGAGCTGGCGGGCCTGTCGATGGCCGGGTACGCCGCGAAGGTGCGGAAGGGGGAGGACGGGGTATTGGCAAAGATGGAGCAGTTCTTTACCAGCCTATTGAAGGCGGTCGAAGGGGCGGAGGCAAAAAATGCCCAGCCTGGACAGCCTGCTGAGACAAAGCCTGGCGCGGGAGCGCCGGCTGGCGAAGCGGCGGCTGAGGCCGAAGCCGTGGCGAAGATCGCAAAGGCGCTCGAGGGCATTCCCGCATTGACCGAGAGCATCGCCAAGCTGGATGAGCGCATCAAGGCGCTGGAGACCGCCACGCCGGGGCAGATGTCCAAGGGCGTGGACGGCAACGGCGCGGACGACGGCAGTTATGGGTTTCTGTAGGGGGTGGGACGATGCCTGACAAAAGCTTCAAGGCAATGATGGAGGAGTTCCGAAAGGCCGGGGAGTTCACGCCGGAGATGGTGAACATCGGCGGCGTGGTACGCCCGGAAGAGACTGACAGGTTTATTGACCTGGTGGTCAAGGGCAATCCCATCCTGTCGCGGGTGACGGTGGACCGCGCCCGAAAGCTGACCAAGGACGTGAACGTCTGGGAACTGCTGCGCGGCGTGCTGCAGCGCGTGCCGCAGGGCACGAAGCCGGATAAGTTCACCAGCTTCAAGAACGTGGGCAAAAAGCTGGAGATGAAGGATGCGCAGCTCTTCGCCCATATCCCGATGGACTATCTCCGCGACAACCAGCACCGGCCGGGGCTCGAGAGCATGGTCGGGAGCCGCCTGGCGGAGACCTACGGCAACGACGTGACGCTGCTGGCCTTCACGGGCACAGCGGACGACTTTGCCGGGAAGGCCTTCGACAAGCTGAACAAGGGCTGGCCGCAGCTCCTGAAGGACGCTTCCGACAGCCACAAGGTGGATGTATCGGACCACACGGGCGGCACCCCTGCGGCCGTGAACTGGGAGGGGCTCTTCAGCGCGATGGTGGAGCAGCTGCCGGACGTCTACAAGGGCGAAAAGACCGTCTTCCTGATGAGCCGCGGCGACGCGGAGCTGTACCAGCGCCAGATTGGCCAGATGGTCGGCGGTCTCGGGCACCTGCTTGCCAAGCAGAACCTGACCTACCTCGGCTACGAGATCGTGTCCCTGAACGAGATGCCGCGGGGACACGTCATCTTCACGCCCCTGCCGAACCTGGTCTACGGCGTGAACACGAGCATGGAGCGGTACCGCGAGTACAGCGGCGAGGAGCGCTGCATCAAGTACACGTTCGACAGCTCCTTTGACTTTCAGGTTGCGGTGGACGACGCGGCCGTCATCGCCTGGGACAAGCCCTAGTAGAAGCGAGGTGAGTGAATGAGCGCGGAGAAGCAGCGGCTGACCGTCCTGAACCGCCTGAGCGCCGAATACCCCGCCTCCGTGTCTCTCGAAGAACTGAGGAAGGACACGGCCCTCCACGAGGCGGACTTTCGCCGGACCGTGGCGTACCTGGAGGAGAAGGCGCTAATTGACGTAGAGGACCTCAAGGAGGGGGTGGGCGGGGTCTTTGGCATGGCGCGCATCACAGCGTCCGGACTGGACTTCGTGGAGTGCAGCGCCAGGCGCGTGCGGGCGTCGTGGATTCGGTAGCCCATGCCGGAGATCGAGATCGACGTCGCCTATCTGCGCCGCCTGGGGAACCTGCCCGGCCCCGTCCAACTGGGGAATTCGGTGCTGGAGCCGCACGTCGAGAGCGCGGTGTCCGAGGTCCTGGCGATTCTGGGAGCGCGTGTTCCCCAGGGCGCGGTTGAAGAGGGACGCGTTCGTCTGGCGATGGGGTGCTTCGCGATGGCGAACGCTCTTCCCGTGCTGAACACGTTCTACCTCTCCCAGGCGGAGAAAGTGCCGCGCCAGGTGGCCCTGACGGATTACGTCTTTCATGACGCAGGCGAGCTCCTGAAGCTGGCGGCGTACTGGAAGAACCGGGGTTACGAGGCGTTGCGCGATGTGGGACGCACCGGCGGAACGGTCGGCGTGTCCGTGATCTGAACGAGGAGGTAAGGAATGAACTGGCTTTTGGAGAACGCGGCCCTTCTGAGCCTTATTGTTTCGACGGCCAGGGGCGCGCAGGTGCCGCCCGAAGTGGCGCTGGGGATCATCAAGATAGAGAGCGGCGGGGACCGGTATGCGGCGAAGATCAACCCGACGTATCCCTACATGATGATGCAGGCGAAGCGTCCGGCCGGATGCTCCGTGGACGTGGAGCGGTTGTTCCAGAAGACGGCCTGGGGCTTGATGCAGGTCATGGGTGCGACGGCCCGTGAGCTGGGCTTTGACGGCTGGCTGTCGGAGCTGGTCGTTCCGGAGACGAACGTCCGGCTCGGCATCGAGTTTCTGGGTCGGAAGATGTCGCAGCACCTTGAACGGGACGGCATCGAGGGCGTCGTAGCCGCCTACAACGGCGGCGCTCCGAGGCGCAGACCCGACGGGAAGTTCGTCAACCAGACCTACGTCGACAGGGTGATGGAGGCCGCGAAGCGTTTTGAAGCGGTCGTTTCAAAATTTGAAACCCTTGAAACACAGCCTGCCGCAAAGGTTGAGCGCAAAAAGAAGCGGGGCGGCCAGCTCGAGGAAGCAGCGCCCTCCGAAGAGGCTGAAACGCGAGACCCCGTAGAAGGGGCGTAGAGGCCCCCAGCAGGATTTCGGGGCGTGAGGCAACCTGCCCTACCTTAAAATTCTTAAAGCACGCCTCAAACGCTTTTTTAATCAATTCTAACGGGGGTATCGAATAGGGGATGGCAGCCAGGACACAAGAGACGGAAATGGAGCGACTCATTGAGACGATGCGGGGCATCGTCGGGGCGCTGAATGCCCACGGGCTGGGGTTGGGCGACGGGGTTTCCCTCGTCGACCGCCTGGCCCGTCTGGAGACGCGGCTGGATCATCTGGAGAAAACGCTGAACAACACGCAGAAGATTCTGGTGGGGCTGGCAATAAGCGTCCTGACCCTGCTCATCAAGATGGCGATCGAGGGGCTGTTGAAACGATGATCCCCCGCGTCGAAGAGGCCCTTATCGCCGAGCTGGAACGCCGTATCGTGGCGGCCATGCCGGAGACGGCTCCCGGCGATGGGAACATGCCGGAGACGTTCATAACCACCATTGAAAGCCGGACGGTGGTACCGAACGTGCAGGAGGAAAACGACCTGACGGTCTTCTGCATGGTGACGGCCGAGGTTTCCGTGATCTTCTACAGTCAGAAGACCCGCTGCGACTACTCCCCGTTGCTGGCGGACTTTTGCCGTCATCCCTGGATCGACCTGGGCGGGGTATATGCGAAGGTGCGGATTGAGGGGAGTGAGGCCGCGGAGGGGCCATACCTCTCCAACGACGCCTGGCTGTTCCGGGCGGAGTATCCGGTGTTCGAGGTCGAACCCGGCCACGCCTGGCAGACCCCGGCAATAGGGCACGTGTCGGTGGGCGTGCAGGATATCTACCCCAGAGCGCTACCGGACACGACGAACGAGCCGGAAGGAGGCGGACGATTTGTCCGGCGGTAGCGAGTTAGAGCGGCGGATTTCCGAGGTGCTGCGGGTCGGGGTGGTCTCCGAGGTGCAGCCGGAGAAGGGACTCTGCCGGGTGAGTTTTGGCGAGCGAGTGTCCCCTCTGTCGCCCTGGTTCGCCCCACGGGCCGGGAAGGACAGGGAGTTCTGGCATCCGGACGTCGGGGAACAGGCGGTCTACTTCTCGCCCTACGGCGACGGGTCCGAGGGGTTTGTCCTGCCGGGCATCTTCTCGAACAAGATGCCGCTGCCCAATGGAGCCCGCGAGGGGCTGCATATTATCGAGTACGAGGATGGCACGCGGATCGAGGTGGACCGGAAGGAGCACGTCGTGGAGATCAAGGACAGTTACGGGAGTTATATCCGCATGGAGGACGGCGACATCCTCATCCAGGCGACACGAGAGCTTCTTTTGAACGATGCGACTTAGGAGGCGAATATGCCCAGAGCGGCGAGAATCGGGGATATTGGGGCTTGCGCCGTACATGGTCCGAATTCTTTGGCAACCGGCAGCCCCAACGTTAAGATCAACGGCATACCGGCGCACAGGATTTCGGACTCGTGGAGCTGTGGAGCGGCACAGGCGGAGGGGAGCCCGAACGTGCGCGTCAACGGGTTGCCCCTGGGGCGCATCGGAGACCAGGGGGATCACGGCGGCCCTGTCGCTACGGGCAGCCCAAATGTATACGTTAACGACGGCCGCAGGGTGAGAGCATGAACCTTCTGGATGCCATCCCGGAGATAGGGAAAATTCTGGACGACCTGATCTCCACCCCCGAGGAGAAGCGTGAGGCGCAGCTCCGGTTGCGGGAGATCGACGTGCGCGAGGTCGAGGCTCGCCTGGGCGTACAAAAAGCATGGCTCTCGAACCAGTCCGTCTTCGTGGCCGGGGCCATCCCGACGGTGCTCTGGATGGTGAGCCTCGTCATCTTCTTCAATCACATCCTTGCACCGCTCCTGGCGCACTGGGTGCAAATTCCGACGCTGGATCTCCCGGCGTGGTACTCGCAGCTTGCGGGGACCATCGTCCTGGGGCTCTTCGGAAAGAAGGCGTGGGACTCCTCCGAGATCCACTGGGGCGGGCAGGTCGTGAAGCCGGCGAAGGAGAAGGTCGCAGCGGAGATCGAGGAGCCGAAGCCACAGGGAAAACCATCCAGACCTAAACCAACCCCTCGCAAGGCTGCTGCAAAGCCGGCAGAAAGCAAGGAAGAGGGAAGCCCCGAACCCAAGGCGGTCTCCGAGATGAGCGCTGAAGAAGTGGACGCCCGGCTGCGGCAGATGTGCGAAGAGCGCGGCATCGAATGGTGATGCAGACTGGGATGTCCCGTGCGCCGTCGGACGGGCGTTTCACCGTCCTGGAGCCGCTGGACCACATCAGGCAGTCCATTCTGGACATTGTTTCCACTCCTGTCGGCACGCGCGTGATGCGTCCTGAATACGGCTCCAGGGTGCCGAGGTTGGTGGACCAGCCCGTGACGAAGGGCTGGAAGCTCTCGGTCTACACGGCGGTTGCGGAGGCGTTGCACCGCTGGGAGCCGCGGGTCCGGGTGGACCGCGTGCGCATCGATGCCGTCGGCCCCGGCGTGGTCGAACTGGCCATCCTCTACAGGCTCCAGGATGGCACGACAAACGAAGCGAACGTAAAGGTGGGACGCCCAAAATGAGACACCTCATCGACCTCTCGAAGCTCCCGGCCCCGCAGCTCATCGAGGAGCTGGATTATGAAGCGATTTTGAACGAGATGAGAAAAAAGCTGCGCGAGCTCCTGCCGGAGTGGACGGGATACGAACTGGAATCCGACCCGGCGAACAAGGTTTTGGAGGTTGCGGCGTATCGGGAGATGCTGCTGCGCCAGCGCGTGAACGAGGCTGCGCGCGGCGTCCTGGTTGCCTTCGCCCAAGGCAGCGATCTGGACCATCTGGCGGCGTTCTACCCCGATAAGCGCCTGGAGGGGGCGTTGGCTACCTTTGCGGGCAAGTTGACCCTTGCGGCGCCCCTCGGCATGGATGTGATGATCCCAGCGGATTACCGCATCGTTGCTAAGAACGGAGCCGTCGAGGCCCGATTGATGAGAGCCGTAACGATTCCCAAAGGGGAGACGGTCGGTGCGGCCCACTTCGAGGTTGTGCGCCCCGCCGGATTGGACGCGAACGGCCTGAATTACGCCCGGAGCTGGGAGGCGATCAATCCGCTTCCGTTCGTCGTGCTGGTCGAGCAGACGGAGGTCTCCAGCGGTGGCAGCGACCCGGAAAGCGACGAGGCGTTCCGGAACCGTGCCCGCGAGTCGCTCCACCAGCACAGTACCGCCGGGGCCTACGGAGCGTATCGCTACCACGCTCAGTCGGCGGACGTGCGCATTCGCGACACGGAGGCCTGGAGCCCCGAACGGGGGCACGTGAGCGTCGCCGTGCTCTCGTCCGAAGGGGACGGCTCCGCGGACTCGATCATGCTCCGGCGCGTGGAGGAGCGGCTCTCCGGCGAGGACGTCCGTCCTGGCACGGACTTGGTGGCGGTCGTCAGTGCAGAGATCGTTCCCTACGAGATACAGGCCGTCCTGGAGCTCTACCCCGGCGTGGCAGGGTCGCCGCCGCTTGATGAGGCGAAGAAAAGACTGGAACGCAAGGTTGAGGAGCTGCACCGACTTGGCTGCGATGTCCCGCGAAGCGCCCTGATCGCCGCAGCGCACGTCTCCGGGATCAAGAAGGTCGAGCTGATCAAGCCCGAGGCGGATATCCCTATCGGACGTCATCAAGCCGCGCACTGTACCAGGATTGAGGTCGGGAGCCGGGTCGCCGATGAGCCGTAACCTGGACCTCCTCCCCTCGAACGCCCTACCGTCCGAGCGTGCCCTGTCCCTCGCGGCACGGTTCAGCGACGACATCCTGCCTGAGGACATCAAAAAGCTGTGGCGGCCGCAAGAGGCCCCAGCTGCCTTCCTTCCCTTCCTGGCCTGGGGGCTACACGTGGATTTCTGGCGCGACGAGTTGGCCAGCCAGGCGAAGCGCAATCTCATCGCTGGGGCGTTTGAGTGGCATCGCCTGGAGGGGACATTTGGGGCCATCCGCCGCATCTGCACGGCCGTGTTCGGCGAAACGCGGGTCCTGCCCTGGTATGAATACAGCGGCGAACCCTACGGCTTCAGGGTCACCACCGAGGGGCGTATGGGAACGATAGAAGACTGGGAATCGCTGCGCAAGGCCATCTGGTTCGCTCAGGCCCTGCGCGACTGGCTGGACGGCATAGAGATTCATCGCAACCTCAGGCTGGACCTCTCCCACGGCACGGCGACGTTCCGGAGCGGCCTGCATGAAATACGTCCGGAGTATCCGGAGCTGAACGAAACACGCCTCACGGTCGGTATCGCGACGGTTCAGGGCGGGTACGCGAGCGTGGGGCTCTCCAGGCCGAAAGGGACCCGGACGGCGGTGTTCTCCGGTATTGCGATGGTCCAGGTGCATTACGTTACCATCGGCCCCGCCGGGGCCTGACAGGAGGAATAGACAATGGCGAAATTCGGGGGCATGACCCTCACCAAGGAAGGACGGAACCTGCTCGCCAAGGCATTGACGGGCAAGGACCTGAAATTCGTCCGCGTGGCGGCCGGAGACGGTCGCCTACCGGGCGGACAAAGCATCTACGATATGACGGCGATGGCGCATCCGGTCCAAGACCTCCCCATCGCATCCTGCACAGTCACGGGTGTGGGCACAGCCACCATCCAGGCCGTGATGACGAATCAGGGGCTCGCCATGGGGTTCTTCGTACGGGAGATAGGGCTTTTCGCAACCGATCCGGACTCCGGGGCCGAGACGCTGTACGGGTACTGCAACGCCGGCAACGAGGCGGACTACATGCCCGGACAGAACGGGCCGGACGCGGTGCAGTATCTGTTCTCGCTCGTGACCGTCATCGACCAGGCGCAGAGCGTCACGGCCGTGATATCGAGCGACCTGGTCTTCGTGACCCATCCGGAACTGAACGCCCGCATCGACGAGCTGTTCACCGCCTCAGCGCCCATCTTCGAATTCTGGACGCGCGCGCAGGGCGACGACAAGAAACTGCGTCCGGCATCGCTGGACAAGGTTAAGCTGTCCATTCTCGGCACGCACGACATCGAGAACCTGGACGGCCGCATACGGGTCCTCGAGGACGTCGTCGCCCAAACGCTCCTCGAACTGGAGGTTTCTAACATCTACCCCAACTACACGCACTTCATCATCGAGGACTTCCGCAAGCCAGACCAGGCGGACATGTTCTCCTGCAAGGTGGTTCACGTCGTTGCGGGGTCGAGCGCCATCGACTGCGAGCGCATACAGGGGCTCGTCCCAGGCTGCACCTACACGCTGACGGACGGGGCGAGCCGGGAGCTGGTGCAGGTCCGCAGCGTAAATGTCGAGAACGGTCTGAACCGCATCGTGACGTCCGAGCCGGTCAAGAACACCTACCGAGGCGGCAAGACCCTCCTGTACCGCACCTCGGCAATAATAATGCCAGATAGCGCGGAGGGCGTTTCTGCCCCAATGATTGCTGCCTGGCGACCGATGGAGACCTGGAAGGGCGTAACTGGCAACACGGTGTTCGACGTTGTCGCGCCGACCAACCTGGCGTCGGCCGGTGCGTTCGAGCTAGAGGGAGATATCTCCTGGTCGGGGTCGACCGTAACTTTGGAGGTCGCATGAGCATTCGGATGAGAAAATTCGGGGGCTACGGGATGGGCTCGCGCGGAACGGCAACCCTCTCCTCCGGACAGATAAACAGCTACGCCCCGATCTCGGCCATGACGGACAGAACCGTGACGATCGGCCTGAAGAACGTGGGGACGCTCGACGACTTTGCGCCTGACGTCGAGGTCCTGCTGCACGTCTCTGCGACGAAGGGCTCCGAGACGGCGAAGCTGGGAGAGTACGCCTTCGCCAGGATTCGGAGCATCGAGGGCTCGGTCCTGACGCTGGACAGGATGCCGGTCTGGTCCGTCTCGGATTCCGACCTGCCGAACTATTGGATTCAGGCGGTGACGGTCCCTAACTTTGAAACCCTGACGCTGAAGGGGGCGCTCCAAGCTGCCACCTATAGCGCAAGCACGCACTGCGGCGGCATCCTGGCATTGAAGTGCTCAAAAGAGCTGGTTTTCAACGGCGGACGCATGGACGTATTGAACAAGGGCATCCCTACGGGGGCGGCTGCGCTGCGTCCCGCCATTCCGGAAGAGGCTACCGAGGAGGGCAGGCTTTTTATCCATTCCGCCCTGCCTGTGATGAACAGGGGCAATGGCGTGGTGATGGTCTGCGCCAGGCGCACCACGTTCGACACCGTGGCCGTGATCGGGGCGTCGGAGTTCGGGAACCCCGATAAAGGCGCCGGAGAAGGCGGGGCTTCCATCCTGTTCGTCTCGGACGAGCTCGTTAACTTCAGGGCGGAGGCCATTTCCACGGGTGGCATCAGTGGCGGGGTCGGCCGGGGACGCTGCCGCATTGCCACCCGGTCGGAACCGGCGCTGCAGATCCCGTCACGCGAGCTCCTCTACGGGCACGACCTGATCCACGACCCGGATGCGCTGCGCAGACTGGGGTTCCGGAGCTTTGGGGACGGCCGACACAAGAGCGTGACGAACCCGACGGAGGTTCTGTGCGGCTACGCTCCCATCAGCCGCATCGGGGCGGACCTGAAGACCGCCGAGACGCAGTACCTCCAGAATGCATTCTACGCTCCGCTGGAGGAGGGCGCCCTGGCTCTGTTCCACGTCTCAGCTACGAAGTCAGCGCACATTCAGGATTACGGCCGGTATGCGATACGCCGGATAGTGCACCGAACGGCGAGTGGCAGCAATGCCGTCTTCTTGCTGGATGAACCGCTGCCCGTGCCGCAGAACATCACGGACAACTACTGGTGCCAGCTGATAGGCATCCCGCAGTTCGAGACCCTGACACTCCGGGACTTCACGCTGAACGTTCCCGCGTGGAACGACTCTGTGAAATGCGGGGCAATCCTGCCCCTGGCATGCAGTAACCTGCTGAGTCTGACGAACGCGAAGGTTTTGACGGAGCCGGGGAAATTCCCCGTCGGCAGGAGATGGGGCGATGATGATAACAAACGCTTCATCAATCAGACTAACGCGGTCGGAGCAACCCGCATGATGCTGGGTGAGAAGAACGGAGCGGTCCTGCTGTTGGCGAAGCAAATCGCGGCGGACGGGGCAAGCCGTGTCGGAGGCGAGCAAAGTCCCCTTCTGTTGGGTGGCAAGGGCGGAGAACCGTTCCTGTTTTCCGATTGCAAGTATCGGGATGAAGATGTTTGGGATGCTCCGTCCAAAGCAAGGGGAAAATCCGGGGGCTCCGGCTTCGGAGGCGGGCAGGGGGCCCACAGTGGCCAGGGTGCGTCGATCAATGTGTTTGGTGTGGCGGTCGTCAAGGGAACGACCCCTTGCCCCGCTGGAAACGATGCCGTTGACGGCTGGGGGGCTCCAAAAACGTCACAATATAGCGGCTTTCGCTACAGTATGCCCGGATACACAGGGGGTGGAGTCACCCAAGGCACTTGGAGTGGCCACGCGGAAGGCACAACTACTTATAGTGGTGCATCCGGGGCCTGCATCCTCGTCGTTTCGGAGACTTCCCCGGACGAATTGCATGCGGTGATGAGTAGCGGCGGACACGGTGGGAGGCCGGATATTGGGGTGGGCACCAAAAAAGACGGAATACGATTTTACCCCGGCTTCTGCGGCGGTGGTTCCGGACAGCTGATGTATTTCCACGTGGGAGGTGATGCGTGATGGTGACGACAAACATCCTGCGGTACGGTCTGGACGAGGCAGTTCTGGACCGTCGCGGTATGATCCGCACCCGAGATGGCTCCGAGTTGGACTGTTCAGGCGCGACCTCAGTCGAGGGTATTGAGGTTGGTGGTTCCGAGCCTCATGGAACGAAGCGCCGCGTCGCGTTCCGTGTCGGTGGAGCCTGGGGTGTCCTGGAGCCGTCCGGCACGCCCGGAACGGCTTTATTCGTCCCCTTCCTGGAACAGGGCATCTCGGCAAACTCCGTGATCGACGAGGGGAATACGGCGGACGAGCTCCAGGCGTTCTCGTCCGTCCCCGACTTCGCGGGGAAGAAGGTCGGCCTGGCCGTTGCCCTGTGTGCCAAGCTCGACGCGTCCGAGATGCCGACCCTGTCCCTGGCGCTGAAATGCAGGAACGTAAATGACACCTTCGTGAAGGTGCTCACCTCCCCGGAGCTGGACTTCGGCACCGCTTCCGAGATATCTTCCGCGCGGGTCGATCAGGCGTCCTCGAACGGTGGTTCCGTGTCCGTGAAGGCACGGCTGACCTTGCAGGACGGGACGGTCACCGACTGGCTGAACGTTTCGGAGATCGAGGGCCGGGCGGCGCGAAAGGTGCAGTACCAGGCCACCCTCCAGGCGGAGACGATCGGGACCTCCGTCGCTGTCCTAAACTCGGTCCTGACGGAGTACACCCGCGGCGTGGGCGTCATCTCCGGTAAGGGCACCGTCGAGATCGTCTCCGTGACGCGCAACTGGAACATTCCGCTGCGATCGCTTCGGATGCGGGTCCGGCACGCCAGGCTGAAAGACTCCGTTCTCTCCTGCCACGTCGCGTTCAGGGACCTCCCGAAGACCGTCGTCGGCGAGAACGTTGGCGTCGGGACCGGCGAAACGGCGACACACCAGTTGGCGCACGTAGGGGGCCTGCATCACGATTCGCTGCGTGTGTATTTCGACGGTGTGCGGCAGTACGCCGGATACGAGTTCAACGCCGAGGTGGGCCGCGTGACCTGCGCCGCGCCGGTGGGAGCGGTCGTGACCGTGGACTACGAGTACGGCTGGGGCATGGAGGAGTGGCAGGTCATGCGGAACAACGGGACTGTGCCCGGATTGGATTTCGACGCGACGGAGTTTGTCTACGCGCTGCCGCCTAGCAGTACGCCGAAATCCATCTGCGCGGTGAAAATCGCCCTGGAGACGACGGGCGGGACCGAACGGGGCGAGGCCCTGGGAGAGGGCGCGGGGGCGCTGAGGTCCTATCCCCTGGCACACGTCGCGAAACAGGGCAGCCCCGTGGTGTACTCGGATGGCGTGCGGCTCCCCGACACGGCGTGGAGCCTGTCATTGGACGGGACGACGCTCCGTGTGTTCGCAAGCTCCGGTGCGGCGCTGACGGCAGACTACGAATGGCTCTCCGAGACCCCGAAGGTCCGGCAGTTCGTGGCTGTGTTCGCGGAGTAGGGAGGAGGAAGGGATATGGGAATGTGCAGATGCCCGGCCCCGAAGACGATGTCCGGGATCGACCTCGATACGCTGAAGACGCTGAAACTGGATGAGCTCAGGGAAGCCCGGATTCGGGAGATAGAGACCGGCCGGGCGGAGATAGAGACGCGGGTCGGCAAAGTGCTTTTCTGGACGGCCCGGGACGCTGCGGCGGACCTGGGGTTTTACGTCCAGGAGATAGCCTTGGCGATGGCTTCCGGGCAGCAGCCGCAGAGCATCGTCCGGAAGTGGAAGACCGCCGGGGGCGTGATGGACCTGCCCGGCGACGTGGCAATCCACATCGGGAAATCCCTCGCGGATTGGAACCAGGTGCGATTCGATCGGGAGGCAGCGTTGGCCGCTAAGGTTGCAGCCGCCAAGACCCCCGAAGCCGTGCAGGCGATTACGTGGAACACGGAGGTGAATTGAATTGCCAGAGCAGTTTTTGCACGGAATTGAAGTAGTCGAGCTCGACGACGGCCCTCGCCCCATTCGGACGGTGAAGAGTTCCGTCATCGGGCTCATCGGCACGGCCCCGGAGGCGGACGCGAAGAAGTTTCCACTGGATACGCCCATCCTCATCGCAGGACGCCGCACCGAGGCAGCGGGGCTGGGGAAGACGGGAACGCTCCCGACGGCTATCGACGGCATCTTCGACCAATGCGGCGCGATGGTCGCCATGGTGCGTGTGGCAGAGGGAAGCGCCGAAGAGACGAAGAGCGCGGTCATCGGCGGGGTGGACAATGACACAGGGAAGCGCACCGGCCTGCAGGCGTTCCTGGACGCGCGGAACGCCATCAAGGTCACACCGCGCATCCTCGCCGCACCCGGCTTCAGCCACGAGCTGGCTGTGGGTACGGAGATGAACAGCCTGGCCCAGCGCCTCAAGGCCGTGGCCATCGTCGACGGCCCCAACACCACGGACGCAGCGGCCATCTCGGCACGCGAGAACTACGGGAGCGACCGCGTCTATGTGGTCGACCCCTGGGTGAAGGTCTGGGACGTGGCCCAGAAGAAGGAGGTCGTTCAGCCCGCCTCGGCCCGCGTCGCCGGGCTCATCTCCAAGATGGACAACGCCAGGGGCTGGTGGTGGTCACCATCCAACCAGGTCATCGACGGCATCGTGGGAACCGCGCGTGGCATCGACTTCGAGATATCCGACGTGAACTGCCGTGCCAATCACCTCAACGAGCACGAGGTCACGACCATCGTCCACGAGAGCGGCTATCGCCTCTGGGGCAACCGCTCCTGCTCGAAGGACCCAAAGACGGCGTTCCTCTGCGTCCGCCGCAGCGCCGACATGATCGCCGAGTCCATCCTCTACGCCCACCTCTGGGCCGTGGACCGGGGCATCACGAAGACGTATCTGGAGGACGTCCGCGACGGGGTGCGCGCCTACATCCGGCACCTCAAGAAGGTCGGGGCACTCATCGGCGGCGACTGCTGGGTGGACCCGGAGATCAACACGCCCGACCAGATTTCGCAGGGCATCGTCTACTGGGACTACGACTTCACGCCCGTCTACCCCGCCGAACATTTGGTCTTTCGTGCCCACATCACGGACCGCTACCTGACCGACCTGTTCCCGCTGTCCGCATAGGAGGGAAATAGAATGGACATAAAAACGCCAAGGGTTCTCAGGGGCTTCGACGTCTTCGTCGACGGCCGCGGCTATGCGGGCAAGGTCGAGGAGCTGGAGCTTCCCAAGCTCAGCATCAAGACGGAGGAGTTCCGCGCCGGTGGCATGGATGTCCCCGTCGAGCTGGACATGGGCATGGAGAAGCTGGAGTGCTCCTTCACTCTGGCAGACCTCCAGGCGGACGTCATGCGGCTGTTCGGCATCGGGCACAACCAGCCGGTGTCGCTCACCTTCCGGGGCAGCTTCGGCCTGGGCGACGGACGCACCGTGCCCATCGCCATCAAGGCCCAGGGCATGATCCGTGAGCTCGACCACGGCACGTGGAAGCCTGGAGAAAAGCTCCAGCAAAAGGTGACCGTCGCCCTCAAGTACTACAGCTACAGCGAGAGCGGCGACATGATCCACGAGATCGACGTCGAGAACATGGTCCGAATCATCAACGGCGTGGATATGCTGGCCGAGACCCGCGCCGCCATCGGCGCGTGAGTTAGGAGGATTTGATATGCAGATTAAATTGTCGCATCCGGTCGTGTCGGACGGGACGGAGCTGCGGGTTCTGAACCTGCGCCGCCCCAAGGTGCGGGACGTCCTCCTCGCCGCGAAGATCGGCGGGACGGACGAGGAGAAGGAAATCCGCGTCTTGGCCAATCTCTGCGAAGTCGCCCCCGACGTTGTGGAAGAGCTGGATATGGCCGACTACAAGAAGCTGCAGGATGGTTATCGCAGTTTTTTCGAGGAGGATGGCCGGGCCTAGCGGAACTGCGCAGGGCATGCGCTCTAATCGCCCACGCCCTGCATTTCTCGTTGTCTGAAATTCTGGAGTTGGATTTCGAGGAGTTTTACGACTGGCTTCAGGAGGCCTTATGGGTCTTGAAACACGTCGCCAGGTGGTAGAAGGGCATCAGGAGGAACAGGACCAGGATATAGAGAAGCCCCAGCGCCAGGCCCCACAGAGGCGCAGTCAGGGCGACTAGGACGCCGAACGCGCAGAAGGCCAGAGCCCCCAGCAGCACGGCGGCCAGAAGACCAAAGCCCAGGGCAACGAACCACCACGCGGCGGCGACAAACAGGGCCACGGCAAGAACGGCGACAAACGCCGCAAGCGCATCAATACAGGAACAGGAGCGGAGCATGAAGAATCTCGGCATCGGTCTCGTCATCGGGGCATCCCTCGCTTCCTCGGTTGGGGGCACGTTCAAGAGCCTCGACAAGAGTATAGGACAGCTCCAGGCAAAAGCCAAGGACGTCAAGCTGGGGATTGCCGCGGGGGAGAAGTGGAAGGACCTCCGCGGCGAGGCCCTGAAGTTGTCCTCTGCGCTTCAGGCCGGGAAACTGGACACTGCCGGAATCGCTCGCTTTAACCAGCTCAAGGCCGCGACGAAGGAGGCCGAGGCGGAGGCGAAGAAGTACGGCTTCACCCTGGGCGGGTTGAACAAACAGCTCGGGACGATGCAGCGCTTCTCCGCCGTCCAGAACGGCTTCCTGCGCCGCGCTGAAGCGCGGGATGCGCGCAAGCAGGAACGTGGTGAACTGCGCGGCCGGCTCGCGGGAACGGTGGCCGTCGGTACCGCGATGTTTGCTTATCCGCTGAAGGCCGCGATGGATTTCGAGCAGGGCATGGCCGAGGTTGGGGCCATCACCCGCGCTGACGATGCGGATATGGCGCGTCTCACCGAGAACGCCCGCGAGATGGGGCGGACGACGAAATTCTCCGCCACTCAGGCAGCACAGGGACAAAAATTCCTCGCGATGGCTGGGTTCAAGACGAATCAGATCATCAGCTCCATGCCGGGGATGCTGGACCTCGCGGCCGCGTCCGGTATGGACCTGGGCCGAACGGCGGACATCGCCAGCAACATCCTGACGGGTTTCGGTATGGAGGCCTCGGATATGACGCGGGTCGCCAACGTCATGGCCCTGGCCTTCTCCAGCTCCAACACAGACGTCGAGCAGTTGGGCTACGCCATGAAGTATGCGGCCCCGCAGGCGAAAGCCCTGGGCTTCTCCATCGAGCAGACGGCTGCCATCGTGTCGAAGCTGAGCGACGCCGGCATCCAGGGGCAGATGGCTGGGACCACTCTGCGCGGGATGATCGACAGCCTGACGGATAAGGGCAATGCTAAGAAGCTGAAGGCCCTTAAGGTCGATGTCGTCGACAAAAAGGGCAATCTCCGGGACCTCGGCACGATCATCAAGGAAATGGACAAGAGGATGTCCGCAAAGGGCTGGGGTAGTGCAAAGCGCGCCAGCTTCATCAAGGACGTCTTCGGAGCCCGAGCGGGGACCGGTGCAAATGCTATCTGGGACGCCGTCCTGTCGGGGTCGCTCGAGGAGCTGACTCAGAAGTACATCAACGAGCAGGATGGGGCCGTCCGGCGAATGGCCGACAAGATAAACGCAACGGCCAAGGGCTCTTTGACGCAGTTGGGTTCGGCGCTGGAGTCGGTGGGGATCGACTTGGGGAATGTGCTGCTCCCGCCCCTTGCGGAGACGGCGAAAGGTCTGGCGTCCATCGTGAGCAGCGTATCCCAATTCATGCAGAAGTGCCCGGTGTTGACCAAGTGGGTTGTCGGCCTTGGAGCTGGGTTTTTAGGTCTTAAGGCGGCGACGCTGGCCACGCGTATCGGCTGGTCGCATCTCCGTGACGGCGGCAGCATCGCCCTCGACATCCTCCAGCGCGTCCGCCCCTCCGTCATCGCCAACAGCCTGGCAATGGCTAGAATGCGCGGCGAGGGCTCCGCGCTCAAGGGCATGTTCACCGTCCTGAAGGGCGGCATCGGGAGCTTTGTGTCCGGGGCGTCCGCAGACCTCAAGGCCCTCGGCGGGGCGGTCAAATGGCTATGGGGCCTGTGCGCGGCTCACCCCTTCATCGCTATCGGGACGGCCGTCGCAGCGGTTGCTATCGCAGTTTATACCTATTGGGAACCACTCAAGGAGTGGTTGGGGGCGTTTTGGGAAGGGATTAAGGGGTACTGGGGCAAGTCCGTGGAATGGATTAAAACCTCGGTCTCCGGCCTCGGTGACGCCATAAAGTACCCTTTTGAAGTTGCGTTTGGCTGGATAGAGTCCACTATCGGGAAAATCCAAGGAGCATGGAACAGCTTTATGTCCCTCTTTGGGATGGGGGTGGAGGAGATCAATACAACCCCTATTTCCATCACAACCGACCTGGGCTCGGCTGCCGCCCCCGGCATCTCGCTGGGAGGACTGCAGGGTGGCGATATCGTGGGACACGCCTCCGGCGGCCTCATCAACCGTCCCGTCGTCTCCTGGGTCGGCGAGGACGGCCCGGAGGTTGTCGTTCCTGTCGGCTCCAAGCACCGCCAGCAGGGGCTCTTCTGGCTCGGCAAGGCCGCGTCTGCCCTGGGTATGTCACTCTCTGAAAAGGGCGATGGCGCGTCCGCAAGCTGGGCGGATCGCCTCCGGGAGTTCTCCGCCGCCGTGATGGCCGCTCCTCAGCCCGCCTTGGCGGGGGCTGGGGGAATGACCAATAATTTCACCATCAACCCGGCGCCGGGCATGGATGAACAGGGAGTGGCAGATTTGATCATCCGCAAGCTCGAGGACTGGCAGCGGGGGCAGGCAACCAAACAAAGGAGCTCATACCGTGATGATGCTTTCCTTGGGTGACTTTCAGTTCGGCGTCGACGCAGCTGCCTACGCCGAGCTGTCTCTGAAGGCGGAGTACCCCTGGGCGAAGGTCGACCGCCTCCAAAACACCCCGCAGCATCAGGCGATGGGGCTGGAGGTTCGGAGCGTCAGCCTGCGGGGCACGGTCTATCCTTCCTATCGCGAAGCGGGGCTGTCCCAGATAGAGGCCCTGCGGGAGGCCGCCGCCGAGATGAAGCCCCAGCCCCTCATGGCCGGAAACGGACGCTACCTTGGCAGCTGGGTCGTGAAGAGTATTTCGCAGACCGACTCCGTCTTCTTCAAGGACGGAGCGGCGCAGAAACAGGAATTTACGATGGAAATGGAACGCTTCGACCTTTAGAGAGGAGAAGAACGCAAAGGCCCCGCCGAAGCGGAGCCCTTGCGCCTGTCAGGATCGCACCCTGAACAGACGCCCGCTACACGATTCACAAGCAATCGCGCAGCCTCCTCATTTTACAGGAGGATACGCAATTTGCAACAAGTGCCATTTTTTACGACAAAGAACGGTATGCTCTACAGGGAGGACTGTTTCGACATATTCCCTGATATCCCGGACGGCAGCGTCGACATGATCCTGTGCGACCTGCCTTACGGTACGACGAACTTCACATGGGACAAGAAACTGCCCTTCGGTCGGTTGTGGACGGAGTATTCGAGGCTGATCCGGGAGCATGGGGCCATCGCCCTCACGGCGCAGCAGCCGTTTGCCACCGATCTCATCGTGGCGGGACGCAAACTGTTTCGATACGAGCTGATTTGGGAGAAGACCCTGGCCTGCGGCTTCCTCAACGCGAATCGGATGCCCCTTCGGGCGCATGAGAACATCCTGATCTTCTACAAAAAGCTCCCCATCTACCATCCCCAAATGGCGCTGGGAACGTCCTACTATAAAAAAGGCGGAGGAGACGGCAGCGTCTACGGTCGGAAATACCGCATCCAGGAACACCGCAATACCGGGCAGCGCTACCCGCACCTACACGAACAAGGGAGACCTCGTCCTGGACAACTGTCTGGGAAGCGGCACCACGGCAGTCGCCGCCGAAAGGCTCTCACGGCGCTGGTTGGGTATGGAGAAAGAACACGTGTATTGTGAGATAGCGAAGAGGAGGCTGGAGGAACTTGGAAACACGAACGGCAGTTGACGGGGACCGTCTCGACCTGATCTGCTGGAAGCACTATGGCTCTCTGGATGGGCGCATCGTGGAGACCGTCCTCAACGCCAACCCCGGCCTGGCCATGCATCAGCTTCTGAGTGCCGGCCGGGAGATTCAACTTCCTGCCATCGCCCCCAAGCCGAGGGAGCAGTCGCTATGGTAGAGCGCTATACCCCAACCGCCCGGATCGAGATAGATGGCGAGGACAGAACCCGCCCGATCTGGGAACACTTGGAATCTCTCACCTACTCCGACGCGGAGCAGGGTGAGGCGGACTCCCTGGAGATATCGGTCGCGAACGACCCGCCCTTCACCATGCCCCCCAAGGGCGCGAAGGTGCGTCTCTGGATGGGCTATAAAGAGGAGAGCCAAAGGCTCATGGGAACGTTCGAGGTGGACGAAGCCTCGGTAGAGCTGAAGCCCGCCGTCATGCGGATACGGGCGCGCTCGGCCTCGTTCTCGAAGGGGAAAGACAAGCAGAAGGAGGATATCGAGTGGGAGGGCATCACCCTGGCCGAGCTGGCCGAGAAGATCGCGGCCAGGCACGGCTATAAAGCTAAGGTGTCGATGGATATCCGTTACGATGCCATTGCCCAGACGCAGGAGTCCGACCTGCACTTCCTACAGCGTCTGGCGGAGGAAGCGAACGGCAGCTTCGCCATCCGGGACAACACAATCCTGATCTTCCCCCCGAACCTGAACAGCCGGCCGAAGACGACGCTGGTCTATACCGAAAGCTGCACAGGGTCCTTCACATTGGCGGATCGGGGGAAGTACGGCAGTGTCGAGGCGAAGTGGTGGGATGCCGCAGAGGCGGAAGAGAAGAGCATCGAGGTCGAGCGCGATGAGGGAGAGGCGGTCTACACCATTAAGAAGCGCTTCAGGAACGCCTCCGAGGCGAAGGTCGCGGCGGAGAACAAGGCGGAGCTGCTCCGACGGGGAACGATTCAAGGCTCGCTTACGGTACCGGGAGATGCCTCTATCGTTGCGGGAGCGGAGATTACGCTGGAAGGGTTTAAGCCAGATGAGCTGAATGGGGCCTATCTGGGGACGAACGTCCAGCAGACGATATCAAAATCCGGCTGGACCACTCGAGTAACACTCGAACGCCTGCCGGATTGAGTTATCCACAAAATAGGTTCTTAGTATGTGAGAAAACGGTTCTTATTTCGATTTCAAATTACCAACGACGGGCTTCACCACCGCACCCGTCACCGACAGGAACTTGTCCGTCACGGGCTTCCCCTCCAGGGCATCCGCGACGTTGAGCATCGTCCCCACGTTGTCCACCACCGCCCCGACGTTCAGGGGCAGGCCGCGCTCAGGGATGCTGCGGCCCGTCACGAGCTGGACCATGACCTGCTCGTCACCCGCAGGGTAGAAGGAGGGCATCTCGCAGAAGGTCACGCCGGCGCCCTGGGCCCGCACGGCCTCCTTCAGGGCCGCGATCTCCGCTTCGTACTCCGCCTTGATGGCGATGACGGCACGGCTCGCGCCGACCTGAGCGGCGGTCGCGGACACGGCCCGAACGATGCGGTCCGGGAAGGTGCGGCACAGGTACTTGTCCGTCTCGATCAGGGGCTCGCACTCCGCCGCGTTGACGATGAAGTACTCCGCCTTCGCGTCGAGCTTCACGTGGGTGGGGAACCCCGCGCCCCCCGCCCCCACGACGCCGGCGGATTTTACGCACTCAAGAAAGTCCATGAAACATCCCCCCAGATTCCCTCCGCCGCGGACGCCCCGCGGGCGGCGTCAGAACGCTTCCTCGTACAGCGCGATGACGTCGGCCCGGTCGAAGGGCCGCGGGTTCGTCGCCCCCACCGTCTCCAGAAGCGCCCTGTCCGCCAGCAGGGGGAAGTCCTCGCGCTTCACGCCGTGGGCCCTCAGGGACTCCTTCAGCCCCGCCTCGCGCTTCACGTCGTCGATCGCCTCAAGGCAGGCCTCCGCGTTCTCGCGATCCGGACGCCAGTCGTGGGCGACGCCGAAGGCCCTGGCGAGGGCTGCGAAGCGCGGGACCGTGTCGAAGGTCAGGTTGAAGCGGCACACCGCGGGCAGGAGCAGCGCATTGCACAGCCCGTGGGGCAGGTTGTAATGTCCTCCCAACGGGTGCGCCATGGCGTGGACCAGGCCCAATCCCGCGTTGTTGAAGGCGATGCCCGCCAGGAAGCTGCCGTAGCACATGCGCTCCCGCACCTCTACGTTCGTCCCCTCCTGAACGGCCCGCGGGAGGTTCTGAGCGATGAGGTTCGTCGCCGCCCAGGCCCGACCGTCCGTCAGGGGCGAGGACTCCGTCGAGATGTAGGCCTCAATGGCATGGGTCAGCGCGTCCATGCCCGTGGCGGCCGTGAGGGCGGGGGGCATGGAGAGCATCATCTCCGGGTCGTTGACGGAGATGGTCGGCAGCATGTCCCGGTCGTTCAGGGTCATCTTGTTGTGGTTCGCGTCGGAGATCACCGCGAACTGCGTCACCTCGCTGCCCGTCCCGGCCGTCGTCGCCACGGCGATCAGGGGCGGGATGGGGGTCCTGACCTTATCCACCCCCGCGTAGTCCTCGATGCGGCCGCCGTTCGTCGCCAGGATGCCGATGCCCTTGGCCGCGTCCATGGCACTCCCGCCGCCCACGGCCACCAAAAACCCACAACCCCTTTCCCCGTACAGGGCAAGGCCCTCCATCACCGTCTCCTCGAGGGGGTTGGGCGTCACCTTGCAGAAGAGCTCCGCGTCGATTCCGGAGCCCTTCAGGACGTCCGCAATGAGCTGCGCCTGAGCCAGTCCCACGTCCCCCGTCGAGGCCACCACCAAGGCCGTCTTTGAGCCGAAGCGCGCGGCCATGGAGCCGATCTCCTTCACGCTGCCGCGCCCCACCACGTTGACCGTGGGGATGGTGAACACCTTCATGAAACTTCCCTCCATAGACAACGGTTTTTCGGATGAAATCAAATGATTCGGAAGGCTCCGTGCAGCACGCAGCGCCGCGTTCGGCAGAACGAGGCCGGGGTCGTTGGCCCCTCGCCCGTGGCCGTCGCGATGGTGAAGGCGGTCGGGCAGTCCCCGCCCACTCCGATGGCGGCCAGGGTCGGCGCGTTCTTGACGAACACCGTGGTCTGCATCTCGCGCGCCATGCGGCTCATGTGGTTGACGTTGCTGCTGTGGATGCAGGCGGAGTGACGGAAGCCGTGTTCCAGGCGCTTCGCCATGGCCAGGGCCTCCTCGAAGTCCGCTGCGCGGATGAGGGGCAGGATGGGCATCAGCATCTCCTCCTGCGCGAAGGGATGGTCCTCCCCCGTCTCCACCAGGATGATGCGCGTCTTGGGCTCCACCTTGTACCCCAACTGCTCCAGGAGCAGCGAGGCCGGACGCCCCACCCACTTTCGGCTGGGCTTACCCTTCTCAAGGGTCATCTTCAGGAGCTCGTCGACCTTCGCCGGGTCCTTCAGCTCGAAGGCGCCGTTCCTCAGCATGGCGGCCCTCAGGTCGTCCGCGATGCAGTTGACGGCGATGATCTCCTTCTCCGCGATGCACTGCAGGTTGTTGTCAAAGCTCGCGCCCGTGATGATGTCGATGGCCGCCTGCTCAACGTCCGCCGTCTCGTCCACGACGACCGGCGGGTTGCCGGGGCCCGCTCCGATGGCGGGCTTTCCAGACTGCAGCGCCGCCCGCACCACGCCCGGCCCTCCCGTAGCGGAGATCAGGTTCACGTTCGGGCTCGTCATGAGCTCGTTCATGGCGTCCAGCGAGACGTGCTGGAGCGAGGAGATCAATCCGTCCGGCGCACCGCTCTCGCGGAGCGACTTCATGACGATCTCCACCGTCCGGTGCGTACACTTCGCCGCGCCGGGGTGCGGAGCGAACACCACCGCGTTGCCGCCCGCGATCATGCAGATCGTGTTGTTGATGACGGATGCGACGGGGTTCGTCGAGGGGCAGATCGAGGCGATGACGCCAAAGGGCGCCAGCTCCTCCAGCACCAGGCCGTTGTCCCCGGACACGGCGTGCGTCGTGAAGAACTCCGGCCCCGGCGTCTTCTCGATCGCCACCCTTTTCTTCAGGACCTTGTCCTCGAAGCGGCCCATCCCCGTCTCCTCGCAGGCCATCTTCGCTAACTCCTCGACGTGCGGGCGAAGGTCCTGGCGCAGCCTGGTGATGACGGCCGTCTTGGCCGCAATGTTGAAATCGCCGTGCCATATCGCCTGAGCGGCCCGCGCACGCTCCGTCAGGACCGCGACCTCGCTCCCGTTCCCCTCGCCCCGCTCCTCCTGCATCCTGAGGATGACATCGCGGACGATCTTCTCCATCTGCCGGGTGTCCATTGCCTGGCGCCTCCTCCCGGGGCCTCCGCCCCGCCCTCAAAAATTCAGACGTTCAAGCCCTAAAAGTACCGAACCTCACGGCACCTGCGCGCCCGCCCGCCGAAGCCCCTCGAAACAGCGCACCGCCGCGTCCGCCACGCCCGTGTCCTGCTCCACCGTCCCGCCGCTGACCCCCACCGCGCCCACGATGACGCCCTTGTCCATCAGGAGCCGGCCGCCGCCGAAGGCCACGATGTCCGGGTCGTTGTTCAGGCCGTAGAGCGGCGCGCCCGGCTGGACCAGGGGGGCCAGTCGGTCCGTGTCCATCTTCATCTTCAGCGCCGTCGCCGCCTTGCTGGCGGCCAGGCGGACGCTCACCGGAAGGGAGTCCTTCATCCGCTGAAAGGCGACGGGCACGGCGTCCGGCGAGCAAACGGCGACGACCACGGGAAGCCCGATCGCCTCCGCCGCGGTCCGGGCACACTCGATCACCTCGAGCGCCTCGTCCAGCGTGACCTCCTGCGCCGGGGCCTCCGGTCCGCGGGACGGCCCCGCCTCCCCTTCGCTGATGGTCCGGACGATGCGCGCCACCTGCGTCTCGACGTCCGCCTTGTGCGCCAGGACGTACAGGAGGTCCGACAGTCGGTTGATGAGGCGGTAGGCCTCCTCCTCGATCACCCCTCCGCCGTCCCACAGCGGCAGAGCCACTCGCTCCGCCCTCCGCGCGACGGCCCGCGCCGCGTGCAGCGCGCCGCCCGCGGGCGAATCGCCCGGAAGGACGAACTCGGGCCGCATCGGGTAGCCCTCCAGGAGCTCGTCGATCCACGCCTCAAGGGAGGAGGCCGCCGGGACCTTTGCCTCCCGACGCCCCCGCGCAACGTACGCCATCAGGTCCTGCAGCAGCCTCTGGACCCTCAGCAGGTCGTCCTGCATCGCCGCGGGCCCCAGGCCCCGCGCCAGCCCGATGAGGGCGCCGGCCTCGTCCAGCGTCCCGTTCAGCTCGATGCGCGGGTCCCGCTTCGACACCCTCTGTCCGTCCCACAGCCGGGTCTCGCCGCGGTCGCCCCCGCCCGTGTAGATTCGTGCGCTCATCGTCAAGCCCCCCTCAGGACAGGTCCACCTCGTCCACGATGCCGATGATGCAGGCATCGATGGGGGAATCCGGAAGGGACACGGCCGCGCGCGCCGTGGACCCGCTGACGAGGAGGACCGTCTCGCCGCGCCCCGCGCCCACCACGTCCACGCTCACCAGCATTCGGTCGCGGTCCCCGTCCAGGGCCCCGTCGCCGCGGCGGACCAGCGGCTCCACCAGGAGCAGCTTCTGCCCCACAAGGCGCTCGTCCTTGCGGGTGGCGACGATGGAGCCGACCACCTTTCCCAGCATCATGAGATCTTTCCTCCGTTTCGCAGGGCGTTCAACACCTGATCGATCTGCGAGGGCGTGCCGATGAAGGCGACGGAGTTGATGTGCTGCGGGCAGTTGCCCAGAAGCTCGGTCACAGCCACGTCCGCAGCCTTCGCGCCGATATCCGCCGCGGCCAGAACCTCGATGACCATGCCCTGCACCAGCAGCACCGCGCCCCAGTTCGGCGAACCCAGGTTCGCGTCCCCCCGCGCCCGACGCCGGATCATCTCCTGCGTCCCGCGCGACGGGGCCCGAATCAGCTCATACTTCATCGACACGTCCTCTCCCCCCGACCCTTTGGACCCGCCTCAGGGCCTCAGCCCCGCGGCGGCTTTCGTTAATCGCGCAGCGCGATCCGAAGCCGCGCCAGCCGGTCCCGCGCCTCCGGCGTCAGCCGCGCCCCGGCCTCCAGGCGCACGGCGGCGACGCCCCTCAGGTCGTGCCGCGCCGTCAACTCGCCCCAGGTTGTCCACCCCGGCTCCTTCAGGACCAGCGTCCCCCCCGGAGCTGCGGCGTCGGCTCCGACAACCGAGGGTCCAAGGACCTGGACGCCCCATTCGCCGAGGCGGGCGAGACGCCCTTCAAGCCAGGCGCTCCAGGGCGACGCGCCCCCGCGCCAGCGCTCGATCCAGGTTCCGTCCAACAGCACCGGCAGGCCGCGCGCGAGGCACCCGAAGATCAGGGCCCCCTCCGCCGTGCAGGGGATGCCGTCCAGGAGCTCCTTCAGCAGCGGAAGGGGCGGCTCCAGGACGGCCAGCAGGCGAAGGCCCGCTCCCTCTGCCTCCGGGCGCCGAACGCCCTCCAAGGCGCCGTCTGCGCCGCGGGCGTAGGCGATCCACTCGAAGCGGTCCGTCTCGGGCAGCGGGGGAAGG
This sequence comes from Fretibacterium fastidiosum, assembly GCF_000210715.1. Taxonomy (GTDB): domain Bacteria; phylum Synergistota; class Synergistia; order Synergistales; family Aminobacteriaceae; genus Fretibacterium; species Fretibacterium fastidiosum. The sequence continues at coordinate 1,712,506 of NC_021038.1, read as the reverse complement.
GGCGCACAGGCCACCAGACCGACGCGCGGTCGCCGGAGCCGCTCCAGCACCCTCTCGACCAGGAACTCCAGGTCATCCTTTCCCAACGTCCCCACCTCGCTCTCCCGCCTTCCGTCCTCCTTCGCGAACGTCGCGCCAAAGGCTCAGGGCGATCCCCGACGGCGTGACCAAGAGAGGGTGGGGGGCCATGGACACCGGCGTCTCCACGGCTGCCGTCAGGACGGCCGCTGCGCCGGGCAGGTCCGCGCCGCCGCCGCAGACGATCGTCGGGACCAGGCCCCAGTAGCCGCTCGCCTCGAGGTGGCGCCTCACGATCGAGCCCATCTTCTCCAGCACCGGCCTCAGGACGGGGAGTAGCTCCCTCTGGCGCGCTGGGTCCCGCTTCACGTCCTCCGCGGCCTCAAAGCTGACGTCCATGTTCCCCGCCAGCACTAGGGTCATGTGCGTGCCTCCCGTGGGCTCGTCCGCCGTGTAGACGGACTTTCCGCCCTGAAGGATCGTGATGCCCGTCGTGCCGCCGCCAATGTCCAC
>NC_021038.1:1710129-1711668 GCF_000210715.1 Fretibacterium fastidiosum | reverse complement strand
GATCGCCGCGTCCTCCAGCCCAAGCGCGGCCGCGGCCGCCGTCGGCTCCTCGTACAGCCCCGCGCAGTCGAAGCCCAGGGCCTCCACGACGTTGGCACACACCTTCGCCGTCTTCGCGCTGACGCCGGGCGGGAAGGCCGCGGCCCCCAGGGCGTTGAGGTCTGCCCTCCCCAGACGGCGCTTCAGGCGCTCAAGGCATTTCCGCATCCCCTCGACCGAGGCCATGTAATCGACGATCACGCCGTCCCGGACGGAGGATCGGGAGCTCTCCATCACGGCGGACACGGGACGCCCTTCCTCGTTCAGCGCCACCAGCACCAGGTTCGTCGTCCCCAGGTCGAAACCGAGAAAGAGCTCCTTGAAATCGTTCAGCGGCTCATCCCGGTCGAGAGCGCCCTCGAGGGCGCCGAGGAGCTCCACGGCCTTCGGGTCAAAGGACGGCGCCGCCGTCCCCCCACGCCCCGCCGCGCCCTGGCCCCTCGCGCCGGGCTCCTTCTCCTTCGCGTTCCTCCCGCCGCTCATCGCAAGAGCCAGCCCCCTCGCCGCCTAGTCCTCCTCGACGCGGAAGTCCCTGCGCCGAATCCCTCGTTCGCCGTCCTCCGGGGCGGGCTCCTCCGGACACAGGAACAGCCGCTCCGTCTGCTCGTCCGGCCGCGCGATCACCGCCGCGCTCACCTCGGCTTCCTCCGGGTCGTAGAACGCCGCTTGCGTGGCTTCTTCGCCTCATCCTCCGCAGGCTCCGGGGCGGCCTCGACAGCCTCCGCTCCGCCGGCGACTTCAACGGTCGTTGAATCCTCCGCTTCAGCGGGCGCAGCGGGCTGGACCTTCATCAGCGCCCTCGGACCCGCCACGGCAAGCCCGGCCTCGCCCGACCGAGGCGCCCGATCCTCCTTCGGGAGTTCAGCGTCCCGCTCGGCCTCGGATTCCGGTCCCTCGCCCGCGGCGTCCGGCGCCTCTTTCGCCCCGCAGGGCGCCGGCGCAGGCGGCGCGGGCTTCAGGAGCTCCACCCCCATCGTGTTCTCGTTCCGGACGAGGCAGTCCCCAATCCCCTCCGCAGGGCGCGGGATGGCGAGCACGGAGTGAACGCCCCGCACGCCCTCCGCGGCGACGCGGGCCGCCGCCAGCGCGGCCTGCACCGCGGCGACGTCGCCGGCTATCTTCACCGTCATGAAGCCGCCGCCGCGGGAGTTCTCGCGCCCGACCAGGACGACGTTGGCCGCCTTCAGCGCGGCGTCCGCCGCGGCGATCGCCGCAGGAAGCCCCTCCGTCTCGATGAGGCCGACGGCGCCTCGGACCCTCTCCCTATCGTTCACCTCTCGTGCCCCTCCCGAATCCGATTCGGCCTTGGCGTTTTCCGTTGCCGCCCCAGGCTCCCGAAGGCGCCTCATGACCTCCTGCGTCACCCTGGCGACCAACGCATCCACGGCCCTCTCCTACCTGGACGAGGCCGGGGCATGAAGGGCTGGTGCGAGCGCCTGGCCGACGTGCCGCCGGAGCGGCCGTGCATCGTCCGCCTGCTGGCGTCCGGCGTGGATGAGC
>NC_021038.1:1707772-1709474 GCF_000210715.1 Fretibacterium fastidiosum | reverse complement strand
CACCATGGGGGAGATCTCAAAGTCCATCGAGGACCCCCCGACCAGCACGACGAAGTCGATCAGGCGGACGTTGCCCGCCGGCGCGACGCGCTCCAGGGCGCGAACCGCGTTCGCCGCGAAGACCTGCTGCTTTGCGCTGCGCCGGATGCTTCGGATGCGGTCCATCGGGACGTTGTTCAGAGGGAGGGGCTCCAGGTCCGTCTCGCTGTGCAGGAGGCAGACCCTGCCGAAGACGTGAGGGGGCAGCGGCTTGTCAAAGAAGCGCACCGTCCCGTCCTCGAGCCGGATGTTGTAGACGCTCTCCGCCTTGCAGAGGGGCGTCCGCTTGATGGACTCCGCCAGGTCCATGCTGTCGATGCCCAACTCGCTCGCGATGATCGTGTTCACCATCTGGCCCGCTCCGGCCAGGTGGATCAGGCTCTCCGAACCGTCCTCGCGCATGAAGGAGGCGTCCGTGCTGCCCGCCCCCATGTCCAGGATGGCCATGGGCTGCCGGGTCCCCGGCGTGGTGAGGGCGCCCTTGATCGCCATCTCCGCCTCGATGCCGCCGATCTCCACCTTCACGCGCAGGTCCGCCTCGATGGCGGCCGCGAGGCGCTGCATGGGCAGGTCCACCGTCTGCACCATCACCGCCAGGGCCACGCCGTTCTCCAGCGAGAACTCCTCCGCCAGGCCCCCCACCACCTTCTGCGGCACCTGGGTGTCCACGGCCAGGAGGTCGCGGATGTGTACGTCCGCCAGGGGGATCTCCGTCAGGTTGGACATGGTGCGGCGCACGCGCTCCATCATGCCGCCGACGTTCGTCCCCGGCTCGCCGAAGACGTCCGAGATGGGCTGCGAGGCGGAGACGAGTTTCATGATCTTCTCCGCCCCCTCGTCCACGGCGATGCCGCGCTTGCCGTTGGGGCCCGGATGGTCAGNTCCCCCGCGGGGATGCGGCGCTCCTTCACCTCGCCGAGGGGCGTCCGGATCACCACGGCCGACCGGTTGCCGACCAGGGCGCGCGCCACCGGCACCACCTGGCGCGTCTCGTCCGGCGAGAGCCCGAAGATCGTCGCGATGTCGTAGGGTTGCCAGGAGCTCCACCACCTGCCCGGCGGGCCACCTCCACGCAGGCCTGCATCCCCAGCGGCACGCGGTCGATGGCCCGCACCTCGTCCACGATGGGGATGGCGCGCGGAAGCCGGTTTGCGATGAGGACGCCGTCGTCGTTCCGGCAGATGGCGCAGGTAACGTCAACGCCGTGCTCCATGGCGGCGGCGATGCCCGCGGCCGCCCGCTCGTAGTCCACGGAGCCGGGGACCACGACGGTGCAGGCCCTGCCCGGAGCGCAGTTCGAGAGCCCGTCGAACGCCACCGTCTCCCCCTGGCCGACGCCGACGCCGCCCGGAGTGGAGGGGTTGTGCCCGATCATGGTGGACTCCGTGATGATCGTCTCCGTCACGGTCTCCATGGCGACCTCCCCGATGACGGGGGCCGCCCGGTTGATGCGGATGAGGTCCACCCTGGAAAAGTCGTCGCGCCCCCACCCCGCCCTCTCCAGGGCCTCGGAGAGGGCGTTGCGGACGCCCAGGACGTTCTGCGTCGTCCCCTTGATGCCGGAGGTGTAGGCGATGGAGGAGGACAGGAAGCTCACCCGTCCGTCCTCCACGCGCCCAAGGGCGACTTCGGTCGTCGAGTTGCCGATATCGATACCCGCTAT
>NC_021038.1:1704172-1705971 GCF_000210715.1 Fretibacterium fastidiosum | reverse complement strand
GTTTCCGGGCTTCCCGCGGGTGCGCATCTTGTGCATGGCCAGGATGATCTCCGCGATGTCCAGCTTGTCCATCACGCCGGCGATCTTGGCAGGCGTCAGGCCCTGCATGACCTTCGTGCACTCCGTGCGCGGGACGTTGATGTCCACCAGCATGTGGGCGATCTCCTGCTCGCTCATGGCCATGGCCTTGGGGGCCATGGCGAGGTCGATCGCGTAGTCCGCCACGAACTGCTCGTTCATGTTGAAGTCCTCGCGGCGCACCCCGTCCATCTCCACGACCTTGCCGTTCTCGATCTTGATGGAGGGCTTGGGGTCGTTGGGGCTGCCCATGGCGTAGAGGCCGACGTCAACCCACTCGCCGATGAATCCATCCTTGTGGACCGGCCGGTTTTCGAGGACTTCAAACCGCTTGTTGCGTTTTGTCTTCGGCAAAACAGTTCACCTCCACGTACTCGCGCCCTGACGCGCTAAATGTAGGAGACCGAAGCGGACTTCGGCTCCGACCCCATGGCGCCCAGGAGCTTCAGCCCCACGTCGCGCGCGGCGCGGATGGCCTGGCGCACGGCGCCGGAGTCGCCCGTGATCGAGATGAACGCCTCGTTCGTGTAGGACGTCTTGGACGGGGAGGCGTAGGAGAGGACCTCCACCTCGGCCGCCTTCACCGCCGTATCGCAGATGACGACGCCGATGCCCGCCGGAGCGCCCAGCACAAGCCCGTAGGCCTTGCCGAGGGGGCCGCCCAGGCCCTTGTTCACGGCGTAGCTGGCGCGCGCGGTGTACTGCAGCTCGAGGTACCCCACCTCGTTGCCCCACACGTCGCCGAAGTAGTTCTGGACGTTGGAGAGCGCCACCTCGACGGCCCTGCGGGCGTCCGAAACGTCCTCTGCGCCCAGCAGGATGAGGCAGCCGTGGCCCGCGCCGCCCTCGGTGTCACGCGGCAGCTCGATGGAGAGCACCTCGGTATTCGTGGCCTTGACCGCCTCGTCCGTCGCCATGATCTGAGGGCCGGCGCCGACGCGGTCGGAGATGATGCCGATGGAGCGGTACTTCGGGTCGAGCCCCATGACCTGGTGCAGGATGGGGTCCACGTTGGCGATGACCGCGCCCATGGTGTGGCCCTGGGCCGTGCCGACGAACTCCGTCACCCCGATGTTGGCGAAGCAGGGCTCCACGCCGGCCGACGCCTTCTCAGCTCCAGGGGCCGCGGGAGCGGGGGTGTCGCCCAGCCTCTTCATCACTGCATCCATAACCTGATTTACCATGTCCTTATCCATAACTCACCCCTCCTTAAAATCGAGAACCGTGCATTATCCCGCTCGAGAGGGGACTACTCCCCGGACTTGGGAAGAAGCTTTTCCGTGTCGGAGTGGGGTCTTGGGATCACGTGGACCGACACGACCTCGCCAACGCGCTTCGCCGCAGCCGCGCCGGCGTCGACGGCGGCCTTCACCGCGCCCACGTCGCCGCGGACCATGACGGTCACGTAGGCGGAGCCGATCTTCTCGTACCCGATCAGGTGGACGTTCGCCGCCTTCACCATGGCGTCTGCGGCCTCGATGGCCCCAACCAAACCGCGGGTTTCGATCATTCCAAGAGCTTCACCGTTCATAAACTACCGCACCTCCTCAAAGTATTTGTTGATGCAATCCCTGAGAGCCTCCACGCCCTCCCCCGTCACGGAGGAGACCATAAATACCTCCCTGGCGCCAGCCTGAATCAGCATCCGCCTGGCATGGTCCAGGCTTTTGGGGTCCGCGATGTCCGCCTTCGTCACGACGCCGATGGCGTGGGCCCTGAGG
>NC_021038.1:1701922-1703108 GCF_000210715.1 Fretibacterium fastidiosum | reverse complement strand
AAAGCGACATGAACGTGTTCTTGAAGATCGGGGACTCCAGGAACTCCCCCGGCGTGTCGATGCACTCCGGCGTGAAGCACACCGCCTCCGTCTTCGTGACGGGGCCGCTCAGGTACCCCATGGCCGTCATGAGCGTCGTCTTGCCGGCGCCGCTGCGGCCGATGACCATGATGCGGCGGGGGCGGCTCATGAGTGGGTGATGGGGGCCGGGAAGAAGCCGAGGATGTCCTTCAGCGACTGGACGGTGGCCCGCAGCGCCGTCTCGACCGCGGACACCTCCCCCGTGAACAGGAGGCACCCCGTGAAGCGGTCCACGAACTCGATGTTGACCGTCGCGGACTTGGACGCGATGTCCGCCGCGATGATGGACCCCTCGCCCGGCGTGATGGTCATGAGCCCCAGCGCCCCAGGATGGTCCACGCCGACGGAGGAGCACAGGGACTTCCTGGGGTTGCGGATCACGTGGGCCAGCGTCACCTGCTTGCCCGGAACGTACTCCAGGGTCCCGCGAAAGTTTCCGGAGGAGCCGCGTTCCTCCACCGCGTCCTCCCTCTGAAACGGCGAATCCGGCATCGCTATCCCCTCTCCTTCCTCAACGCCCCGACATATAAAAAAGGGCACTGCCGAAGTCATCGGCGCACAAACGCACGCCATGACACTCAGCAGCGCCCCGAACTCCTCGCGGGAGGCTGCACTATGCCGCATGGATCGGTCTCCTGGCTCGTCTTCACCCTCGGCTGCCCCTTCCCGAAACGCTCAGTGGCACGGCAGCTTCGTCAGACTTACAGTGGCGGGCCCGCCCCGGAATCTCACCGGACTTCCCATAACATCGATGCGGCACAACTCTGACCCCGGCGCGCACTCGCGCGCCGAATCCCAACCCGGTCCTTCTTTGCTGTAACGATTCAAAGTTAGTATACAAAGTTTCCTTTTGTGTGTCAACCTCGCCGAGGCGCTTTGCGGGGCCCGGCCCGAACGAGGGCGGCTGCGCGATAATCAAAACGTCGAAGGAGGGGTAATACCAATCCCTCGATCATCCCCTGCACTCAGAGGCAGCTCGAAGGGGGCGCCTTAGACTCCACACGCCCCCCGATCTCGTCCCTCCGAACCTCACGCCCCTTCCCGTCAGCGACGATTCCGTCCGACGGCCGGCGTCCTGAGGGCGCACAATCAGCGTTTTCCCCTT
>NC_021038.1:1698270-1700815 GCF_000210715.1 Fretibacterium fastidiosum | reverse complement strand
TGCTGCGGAAAGCCCATGAAGGTCATGGCGGAGAACTCCACGGACGCGGCCCAGGAGAAGCACGTGCCCGTCCGGGAAGGCGTGAACATCAAGGTGGGCAGCGCGGTCCATCCCATGGAGGCGGACCACTACATCGAGTGGATCGAGGTCATCAACGGTGAGCGCGTCTGCCGCTGCTTCCTTAAGCCAGGCGAGAAGCCCGAAGCCGCCTTCGACAGCGCGGAGCCGGGCGCCACAGCACGCGAGTACTGCAACAAGCACGGGCTCTGGAAGGCGCAGATCTAAGCGCTTCAAGACGGCCCATTCAAACAGCAAATTACGTAAGGGGGACGGCCGTCGCCGTTCCCCTTCCTTCAATTTTGGGAGGCGATCACGATGTCCAACACGGAGGGGCGAGATCGGCGGCTCAGGGCGTTCCTGGATGGGCTCTACTTCGCCTACAGCCGGCGCGAGCTCATCAGCCCGGACCCCCTTGAGTTCCTGAAGCCCTACGACCTGCCCGACCGGGAGGTCGTGGCCCTCGTGGCGTCGTCGCTGGCCTACGGCCGCGTGGCGCAGATCCTGCGGAGCGTCCGCCGCGTCCTGAACGCGCTGGGCCCCCACCCCGCCAGTTCCTCCTGGAACGTTCCGAGCGCCTTCCGGAGGCCCTCTCCGGCTTCAAGCACCGGTTCACCACGCCGGAGGACGTGGTGACGCTGCTCTCCCGCACGGCGCTGGCTCTGCGGGAGCACGGCAGCCTCGAGGGCCTCCTGCGCGCCTGCCTGGCGGAGGGCGGAGGGCGGGACCTCCTGCCGGCTCTGGACCGCTTTGCGGACACTCTGTGGCCGGCGGATCGAAGGGGCTTTCCCCTGATCGCGGCCCCCAGGGACGGCAGCGCCTGCAAGCGCCTCTTCCTCTTCTTGAAGTGGATGGTTCGGTGCGACGACGTGGACCCCGGCGGCTGGACGGTCCTCGGTCCGGAGGACCTCATCATGCCGGTGGACACCCACGTCCACGCCATCGCCGTAAGGCTTGGCCTGACCGGACGGAAGCAGGCGGACCTGCGCTCCGCCATCGAGATCACGGACGCCTTTCGGCGGATCTGCCCCAGGGACCCCACGCGCTACGACTTCGTCCTGACGCGCTTCGGCATCCGCAGCGGGATGAGCGAGGAGGACCTGACGGCCGAAGCGCCCCGCTGAAGCGCCCCCCCGCGTCACGCGGAGGCAAAGGCCGCGACGCCGCCCCGTGCGGTTGGCTGTTTTGGACGATAGCAATCCACGCCGCCTCCTGTATAATGAAAAGTCGAAAAAGTCTTTTGCCCCGCTCTGCCGTGCGGCCCCGCGGGCAAAAAATACAGATTCCGGAGGCCTCCCATGACCTTTTATCGCCTGAGTTCAAACACGAGGACCTTTTGAAGATCGCGCCGAAGGACCTTCCCGCCCTGGCCAGCGAGGTGCGGCAGGAGATCATCAGGACCGTCAGCGAAAACGGCGGACACATCGGCTCCTCCCTGGGGGTGGTGGAGCTGACCATCGCCATGCTTCGCTGCTTCAACCCCGTCCAGGACCGCATCATCTTCGACGTCGGGCACCAGTCCTACCCCTACAAGCTCCTCACCGACCGGGCGGGCCGCTTCAGCACGCTGCGCCTGAAGGACGGCCTCTCCGGCTTTCCCCGCCGATCCGAGAGCCCCTGCGACCACTTCAACACGGGGCACAGCAGCACCTCCATCTCCGCCGCGCTGGGCTACGCCAAGGCCCGAGACCTGCTGGGCGAGGACCGGCACGTCGTCGCCTTCATCGGGGACGCCTCCCTCATCAACGGGCTGGCGCTCGAAGCCCTGAACTACGTTCAGGAGACGAAGACGAAGGTCATCATCGTTTTGAACGACAACAAGCACTCCATCAGCAACTGCGTGGGGGGGTTCTCCACGATGCTGGCGCACCTCTCCGCCAGCACGTCCTACAACAAGATCAAGCCGCCATCAAGGACGCCTGCCGCGTGCTGCCCGCGGGCGGCGTCCTGCAGCGGAGCCTGGAGGGCATCCACGACCAGATCAAGAGCCTCGTGAAGCCGAACAACATGTTTGACGACCTGGACATCAACTACTGGGGGCCCTTCGACGGCCACGACGTCGAGGCCTGCCAGGTGGTCTTCGAGCTGGCGAAGCGCTACGACCGCCCCGTGCTGCTGCACTTCAACACCGTGAAGGGCAGGGGGATGCCGGAGGCGGAGGCGGACCCCACGAAGTACCACCAGATGTCCCCCCGCTCTAGCGCCAGGGGACCCAAGCGGCGCAGCTGGAGCGAGGCGGCGTCCGAGGCGACGGAGGCGATGGCGGAGACGGATCCGCGCGTCGTCTGCTTCACCGCCGCTATGTCCACCGGCGTCAAGCTGGAGCGCTTTCGGACGCGCTTCCCGGAGCGGTTCTTCGACGTGGGCATCGCCGAGAGCCACATGCTGACCATGGCCGCGGGCCTGGCGGCGGGGGGGATGCGGCCGTGGGTCTTCATCTACTCCACGTTCCTGCGGCGCGCGATGGACCAGCTGATGCACGACGTCG
>NC_021038.1:1694013-1697414 GCF_000210715.1 Fretibacterium fastidiosum | reverse complement strand
ATTGTAGAACGCATCCGTCAGCCACGGCCGCACGGGCTCGATGTTTTTGTTGTGCCAGCAGTTCTGCATCTGCACGTAGAGGTTGGCCATGTGCTCCTGGACCCCCGTCGCGCTGAAGTCCGGGTCCAGCTTCAGGTAATCGCTCATCGGCAGGAGGACTCTGGAGAGAACGACGACCTCGGGCATGTCCATCCGCTCCCTTTGGCGTTTTCCGACGAAGAACCCCCTGTCCCCGAAGAACCGGACGACGAAGTACAGGAACAACAGCATCGTGAAGACGTCGATGGAACCGCCGACCCAGCCCAGGTTTATGAAGCCGCCGCCGCTCCACCCGTCGCCCCAGCTGCTGCCGCCACTCCATCCGCCGCCCCAACTTCCGCCGTAGTCGCTGTTCCCCGCGAAGTTGCCGAAGTCGGAGCTCTCCCCGACGCTCAGGGGCAGGGCGCTGCCCAGACAGGCCAGCAGCAGGAGCAGTGCAAGATACGGCAACGCCTTTTTGAAAACGTCCTTCATGGTTCCTCCCTCCGCAGGCACACCCCGATGGCACCGCTGTCGGAAAACGCGCGGCAGCGCACTTCGCTTTGGCGCTTCCCTAAGGAAACACTGATTAAGTCGTTGAGAACTGTCAACCGCATAGACTCCCTTCAGTGCCTGAAACTTCACCAGGCCGCGCGAAGCGCGTGGGGCTTGGGGCGTAGCCCCATTTTAAAATTTTAGGGAAGCACTGAAGGATATCCTTCGTTTTGATGCTCCTTGATTGCTTTCAACAACTTTTGAATATTAATCAGCGCTTCCCTAAGTATAGCATTGCCGCGTTGAACCCGTCCGCGGTTTTGTTCTATAATACTTCCGTCCGAATGAATCCATGCCAAAGGCTTTGAGCCGCCTCGCAGGGCGGCCCTGCGAAATTCGTTTCCCGAACGGGAGGAGAGACTGAGATGACGAATCTGGAAATTGCGATGACCCGAACGTGGGCGGAGATCGACCTCGACGCGCTGGAGGGCAACGTCAGGTCGTTGAAGGGGCTGCTGAAGCCGGGGGTCAAGTCCCTCGCCGTGGTCAAGGCGGACGCCTACGGCCACGGCATCGTGGAGGTCGCGAGGAAGCTCGAAACGTGCGGGGTCGACATGCTGGCGGTGGCCTACGTCATGGCGGCCGTGACGCTGCGGAAGAACGGCATCAAGCTGCCCATCCTGTGTCTGGGACAGTCGGCACCGTCTCTGGCCCCCCTGATGTGGGAGTACGACGTCACCCAGGCGGTGGGGGACCTCGAAAACGGCCTCGCGCTCTCCAGGGCGGCCAGCGCCGCGGGGCGGACCATCAAGATCCACGTCAAGGTGGACACCGGAATGGGGCGCATTGGCTTCTACTGGCCGGAGAGCGGCTGGGAGGCCGTGGCCGACGAGATGGCGACGCTGTGCCGCCTGCCGGGGCTCGAGGCCGAGGGGCTGTTCAGTCACTTCGCCAACGCGGACGGCGACCCCGAATACACCCGCATGCAGATGGCGAAGTTCGCCGCGGCCCGTCAGGCGCTGGCGGATCGCGGCGTCACGTTCCGGCTGGGGCACATCGCGGCCAGCCTCGGCGTGCTGAGGTACCCTGAGGCGCATTTGGACATGGGCCGTTTCGGGCTGGTGCTCTACGGCTACGCCTCTTCGGACGAGGAGGTGGAGTCCCCCGCGGAGCTGAAGCCCGTCATGACGCTCAAGGCCCGGATCGCTGCCGTCCGAGAGCTGCCGAAGGGGGCGAAGATCGGCTACGGCGGCACGGCGGTCCTGAAGCGCGACTCCGTCCTGGCCGTCCTGCCCACGGGATACGCCGACGGGTACCCGCGCGCCCTCTCCAACCGGATGAGCGTCTACATCCACGACCGGCTCTGCCCGGTGGTGGGGCGCGTTTGCATGGACATGTTCATGGCGGACGTCACGGACGTTCCGGGGGTCAGGGCGGGGGACGAGGCCGTGCTCCTCGACGGGCGCCTGATGCTGAAGGCGGCCCTCGCGGGACACACGATCATCCACGAGCTCCTGAGCTGCATCATGCCGCGGGTGCCCCGCGTCTTCATCGAGAAAGGCGAAAAGAGGCTTTAGGAAGCCAGACCCGAATCCACCAAAATCAAAACGAAGGGCACGGGGCGGAAGAGCGTCAATTCCGCCTCTTCAGCGCCGAGGCCAGGGCGTGAGCCTCCGCCAGCTCCTCGGCGGTGGCCGCGCCCTGTTTCATCCTCGCGTTCAGCGCGGCAAGGCGGGCCTCGCCCCTGCGCCGCCTCAGCGCCGCGCAGACGACGCCCCAGGGGTCCGCGCCGTCGGGGGAGGCGGCAAGCTCGTCGCAGAAGGCGTCGCCCCGCGCCAGCAGGGCCAGGGGGTATCGGTCGTTCAACGACAGCCAGCGCGCCTCCAACGCCGCGGGGGACTCCATCAGGATGGCCAGGGCCACCTCCTTCACCCGCTCGTCGGAGAGAAGCGCCAGCACCTCCTCCGCAGGCGTCCGGCGGCGGGTCCCGTCGCGCCAGAGGAGGGAGCACAGCGCGGACTCGAGCGGGTCCAGCACCAGCTTCCGTTGAGGCTCCCGTTCCTCCGGCGCGGCGGGGGGCTCCTCGCGGCGGGACGAGGGGCGCGGAGCGCGGCGGCGAAAGTCCTCGAGCTCCCTCCAGAACTCGTGGGGGTAGAGGTTCAGCGCCCCGGCCAGCGTGGGGACGTGAGGGGCTATGCTGGAGGGGTCCAGCTGCAGGAGGCCGTTCATGAGGGACTCCACGCCGGCCCGGCGACCGTCCGGAGACTCCAGGGCCCCCGGACGGCCGCCAGGTGCTGAAGGATCAGGGGCCGCGCGTTCGCGATCGCCTCCTCGAAGCGATCGGGGCCTCCGGACGCCAGCAGGAACTCGTCCGGGTCCTTCCCCAACGGCAGCGAGACGACGCGCACGTCGAGCCCCAGCTCCTGCAGGACGTACATGCCGCGCAGCGTCGCCTCCTGACCCGCCGCATCGCTGTCGTAACAGATGTAGCAGGTGTCGCTGAAGCGCTTGAGCAGCCGCGCCTGGTCCTCCGTCAGGGAGGTCCCCAGGGAGGCCACGGCCTCCGGAAAGCCGCACAAGTGCAGCCGCAGGGCGTCCATGTAGCCCTCCACCAGGATGGAGCGCTTTCGCTCCCGAATGGCGCTCCGGGCCTCGTGCAGCAGGTAGAGGTTCCTGCGCTTGCTGTAGATCTCCCCCTCCGGGCTGTTGATGTACTTCGCGCCCTCGCCGTCCACGAGGCGTCCTCCAAAGGCGATGACGCGCCCCGCGACGTTCCGGATGGGGAACATCAGCCGCCCTCGGAATCGGTCGTAGACGCCGCCCCGCTGCCCCTCCAGCGCCAGCCCGCAGGCGACGGCCTGACGCTCCGTGACGCCCTGGCCCCGAAG
>NC_021038.1:1666929-1693617 GCF_000210715.1 Fretibacterium fastidiosum | reverse complement strand
CGCGCCGCCAGAAGCTCAAGGCACGCGCGGGAAGTCCAGCCCCTCCGTCTCCATGACGAAGGTGAAGACGTCGCCCCCCTTACCGCAGCCAAAGCAGTGGTAGTTCTGCCGCTCCTGGGACACGTGGAAGGACGGCGTCTTCTCGTTGTGGAAGGGGCACAGGCCCACGAAGTCCCGCCCGGCGCGGCGCAGCCGCACCCGGTCCCCAACGATGTCCACGATGTCCAGTTTTTCCTTGACGAGCTGCACGTCGTCGTTTGCCATAGCGGAAGGCTCCTTTCGCGAGCGGCTCGAGAGCGGGGGGTTGAGGCGTTCGAGACAGAAAAATTCGGGAGGGCGGACGCCCCCCCGAACTTCAGTCGATATCCCGCCGGCCGTCCGGTTTATTCCATCTCCAAAATCAAGTTCGTGGACGAGGCGGCTTTTGTGAGCGGAAAGCGGAATTTAGAACAGCGGGGCCAGCACCAGGGACACCACGGTCATCAGCTTGATCAGGATGTTCAGGCTGGGGCCGGCCGTGTCCTTGAAGGGGTCGCCCACCGTGTCGCCCACGACGGCCGCGGCGTGGTTCCTGGAGCCCTTGCCGCCGAAGTTGCCCTCCTCGATGTACTTCTTGGCGTTGTCCCAGGCGCCGCCCGCGTTGGACATGAAGATGGCCATCATGACGCCCGTGACGATGGCGCCGCCCAGCAGGCCGCCCAGCGCCTCCTTGCCCAGCAGCCAGCCCACCAGGATGGGCGAGACGATGGCGATGCAGCCGGGGAGGATCATCTGGGTGAGGGCCGCGTGGGTGGAGATGGCCACGCAGTTTTCGTACTCCGGCTTGCCCGTCCCCTCCATGATGCCGGTGATCTCGCGGAACTGACGGCGCACCTCCTCGATCATCGCCTGAGCCGCCTTGCTGACGGCCTCGATGGACAGGGCGCAGAAGATGAAGGGCAGCATACCGCCAGGAACATGCCCACGATGACCTTCGGGTCCATGATGTCGATCTTGCTGATGCCCGCGGCCTGGGAGTAGGCAACGAACAGGGCCAGCGCGGTGAGGGCCGCGGAGCCGATGGCGAGGCCCTTGCCCATGGCGGCGGTGGTGTTGCCGATGGCGTCCAGGTGGTCCGTGATCTCGCGGACCTCTTCGGGCAGGTCGCTCATCTCGGCGATGCCGCCCGCGTTGTCGGAGATGGGGCCGTAGGCGTCCACGCTGAGGGAGATCCCCGTGATGGAGAGCATCCCCACGGCCGCGACGGCCACGCCGAACATGCCGGCCAGCCAGTAGCTGAGCAGCGTGGAGGCGCAGATCAGGAGGACGGGGATGCCCGTGGAGATCATGCCCAGGGAGAGGCCGGAGAGGATCACCGTGGCGGCCCCCGTCTCGGAGGAGGCGGCGACGCCGCGGACGAAGCGGTAGTCCCCCGAGGTGTAGATCTCGGTGACGTAGCCGATCAGGATGCCCGCCAGGATGCCGGAGGTGACGGAGAGGAACACGCTGATGGAGTTCGTGAAGAAGAAGAGGAGGCTGAAGATGAGCGTCCCCAGGATCATCAGGATGCCCGCCGCGAAGGTTCCGGTGCGCAGGGCAAAGGCGGCATCGCCCTGATCGATCCGGTCCATGACCCGCTCCATGCCGGGGAGCAGCCGGATGAAGCTCACGACGATGTCGGAGAAGGGCGCCTTGCGTGAGATCATCATGCAGCCTACGATGGAGGACAGGACGCCCCAGGAGGAAAGGATCAGCGGGAAGCCCACGCCCCACAGGCCCAGCGTGTCGCCGTCCTTCGTGAAGGAAAACGCGAAGCCGATGGCCATGGCGGCGATGATGGCGTTGACGTAGGACTCGAAGAGGTCCGCGCCCATGCCGGCGATGTCGCCCACGTTGTCGCCCACGTTGTCCGCGATGACGGCCGGGTTGCGGGGGTCGTCCTCAGGGATGCCGGCCTCCACCTTGCCCACCAGGTCGGCGCCCACGTCGGCCGCCTTGGTGTAGATGCCGCCGCCCACGCGGGCGAAGAGGGCGATGCTGCTGGCCCCCATGCCGAAGGCCGTCAGGACGTTCACGTCGTTCAGGAAGAGGTAGGCAGCGGCCAGTCCGATCAGGCCCAGGCCCACGACCACCATGCCCACGATGCTGCCACCCGAAAAGGCGACCTCGAGGGCGCCGCCCGCCGCGTTGTCCTTCGAGTTGTCCGACGCGGCATAGGCGGTGCGCCCGTTGGCCTGAGTGGCCACGTGCATTCCGATGTAGCCCGCCCCCGCGCTGCAGAGGGCCCCCAAGACGAAGGCAAAGGCCTGCCCCACACCGAGGAGAATCCCCAGGAGCACCGCGACGACCCCTACGAAGGGAGCCAGCCAGGAGTACTCCTTCTTGAGGAACGCCATCGCTCCCCCGTGAATGATGCCCGAGAGCTCTGAAATCCTGTCGTTTTTGATGGAGCTCTCCGAGAGCTTTTGAAAGACCGTCCAGGCGTAAGCGCCGCCAAGGAGACCAAAGACCAGAGTGATAAACACAAGAACCAGCCACACAGCGAAAAACCTCCCACCTTGATTTTTTGGACGATTCCGGACGCCAACACGAAGGACGGCGCCCCTTCCTCCCGGTGCGTCGGTCCCTTCGCGGCGTCCAAAACTTCCTACTGTAGAAGATTATAGCGTATTCAGAGGGAAATCGAGGGAAAAAATCGATTGACATACTCCCACGAACAATTCCGTGCCCAGGCGCCCAAAAGGCGGGGCGTACTATGGCCTTTCCCGCCGCACTGTCGTAAACCGACGGCCCCGCGGACTCCCCGCGGGGCCGGAAAATGTGTGCGGGCTCTATCCGAATGGGACCGTTCCGCTCCGCATCAGGGGGCCTGCGATCCGGAGACGATCGAGGAATCCACCTTCTGGACGGCCTTCAGGACGTCGGTCGGAACGGGGAGCTCCAGCTCCGCCTCGTCGGCCTGGATCAGGAGATAATCGCCGCCCTGGAGCGTTCCGAAAGCGGGGAGAACGAACAGGGCATGTCGCCGTTCGTCCACTGGGCCGTGTTTTCTGACTGACCAGGGGGTCTTTTTCAATGCGGCGATATCCATGAAAAACAGGACGTTGTGCAGCTGCAGGGGCTCCGTGTGGGTGAACAGAACCGCTCCTCCGCCGCCTTTAAACTCCATTTTCAAATCGGTCCTGCCAAGGGAGCGTCCGTCCAGCATTCCCTGCCGGTCGGGGCGGAACAGGCTCTCCGCCAATCGGGAGAACGCTTCCGGGGCGACGCGGTAGGCGTTGAAATAATAGTTTCGGGTCAGCACATAGATGTTGGCGAATCCCCCGCCATCGGGAAGATCGATGTAGAAGTTTCCGTCCCGCAGGTCCATGAGCTCCCGATAGCGGGGGAGGGAGTCCACGGAGACCGGGGGCGTGATCGAGACGGGGTCCCCGCCCGACAGGGGAAACAGGAAGGGGACGTCTTTGGCGCTGGACTCGGAGACGTAGTCGAGAACGGAGACCAGCTGCGGCACGGCTTGAGAAAAAAACAGTTCGCGGTCGAACGTAAAGTGGATGCCGAGCTTCAGCTTTTCGGAGCCGGACTGGAACGAGGTCCCCTCCGTGGAACAGCGGATAAAATTCGACAACGGCATCGAGCGGAACACGTCGACCAGAATATCTCCGGCCTCCTGAACCTGCTGCTCCCGTGTCGCGGCGCGCGTCACCAGGCTCACGCCGTCCAGCACCGAGCGGCTGGGGTCCTTCTGAAGCAGTCCGGCGAGCAGGTTTTCCTTTCTTATCCAGGCCCGGATGGACACGGTATGGCGCCCCTTCTCCTCCCTTTTGGCCGTGACCTCGTATTTTTCGATGAACGCCCGGCTGAGACGGACGATGTTCTCCTCCGTTTGCCCGTCCTGCGTTCGGGTCAGCCCCTGGGAGAGAAAGCCGATGGCCTGCTGGACGGCGCGCCGGCGCGCGTCGGCCAGGGCCTGCTCCTCCGAAGTCCCCGTCCCCTCCGCGTCCGCGACGATGAACGCGTCCGCCTCCCGCGCGGCGAGCGCGGCGAAGGCGGCGGCGCAGGAGAGCGCCAGCGCGCAGAGTGCGGAGAAAAACCAAGCCAACAGGATTTTTCGTGTCATAACTCCCGCCCTACCTTTCCAGCTCCAGGGAGACCGTGATATCGGAGACGCGCGTCAGCTGGGACTGAGGCAGCCGGAACTCGAAGGGCTGGCGGTGTTCTCGGAAGAAGGCATATCCCCTGCCCGAGGCCGCCCCGAAAAGGGGGGCCGCGATCAGCGAGAGCTGATTCCTGTCCTTCCGCTCCTCGATTCCGGCGAAGAACCACGGGTTTCCCGTCTCGCTCCGCCGGTCGGAGAAGAGGAGCACGTTGGAGAGGTTCAGGGGAACGGGGAGCCGCTCCAGTTCCGATCCCGAGGCGTCGCGCAGGGAAAAGTGCAGCCACGCGCGACGGTGCGTGCGCAGCGTCGCCCTGCCGAAGTCGTTCAGCCGTGCCCCCCGCCTCGCGGCGTCCAGGAAAGCGGCGGGCAGCGTCCAGGCGCGAAACGATAGATTGGGCCCCAACAGGTAGAACACCGCGGCGCTTCGCTCCGAAGGGGTCTTGTACTCCTCAGCGAGCTCCGAGGCCAACCCGGCGGAGTTCGCGACTCTGTCCATGAGGCGGGCCAGAGGCTCGGAGAAATCCCGCTCGAAGCGCGCCTCGTTCAGGGAAAGGGCGACGCCGGCCGTCAGAAGACCCTTGCGGACGTCGAGCGTGCGATCCTCGATGCGGACATCCAGAAAACGCGCCAGATCCAGGGATTGGAAGAAGGTGTGCAGGCCGTCCTGCCCTGCGTCCAGCAGGGGCGTGCTCCTGCGGGCGAGGCCCCCGGAGGTTCCGCCCTTTCGGATCGTGCGGGCGGCCTCGCGCACCGCCTGCGGGTCCACCGTCACCTTTACGATCAGGACGACGCCGTTCTCGTCCTGACCGGACTCCAGAACCTCGTACCGCGTCGCCGTGCCTCGGGAGAACTGCACCAGCCGCTCCTTCAGGCGATCCCCCGCAAGCTCCTCGGCGCCGGACAAAAGCGTCCCCAGGTTCTTGCGGATGGCCTCGTCGAGGGCGTTGGCCACGGCCGCCTCCTTCGTCGCGCCGGAGGCGCGCACCACCGTCTCGAAGAGCCCTTCCGCCGCCGCGGCGCTCCACGCCAGCGCCAGTGTGAGCGCACAGGAAAAAATCGTCTTCTTCATTAGTCGTCACCTTTCAGGGCCAGCCTCCATCGGACCCGCTCTACAGGCTACTCCTTCTTCGACTTGTCCTGGACCTGCACGTTGCGGAACACCAGTTCATTGCCGTTGAAGTAAAAGGTCATGCGGGCGAGGAAGGGGTTCCCGTAGCTGGCGTCCATATGATATAGGAATACGACAGGCGTCTTGATTCCGCCGATAATCTCCCGTTCTCTGGTGCTCGCGTTCCCTATGTATGCATCGTAGTTCCAGTTAAACTCATTGCCGTTATCGTCAAAAAATGAATTTCCATCGACCTTAAGCGTCGTGTCCTGCTGAGGTTCTACGATGAACCTGAAGAAAATATAATTTTTGTTGTCGTCATTGGCACCACGGAACGCGCCCAAAAAGGTTACATGGATACCCCCCTCCAGCTCGCGCTCCATGGCCTCGTCCCCGCCCTTGTCCCCGCCGCCGACCAGAGGGGATGCCATCGCGGCCGCCGCGGTCAGGAGCAGCGCCGCCATCGCCAGGCAAATCGTCTTGCACGCCGTCCTCATCGTCCTTTTCATTTCCAAAAGCCTCCCTGTGATTTGTGAAAAAGGTTTGTGTTCCTTACCGGATTGCCGCGTCAAAAGCAAGGTGCTTTCTATTCTTTCTTCGGCTCGTCCTGGACCTGCACGTTGCGGAACACCAGTTCCTTGCCGTTGAATTCGAATGTCATGCGGGTGAGGAAGGGATTCCCGTAGCTGGCGTCCACAGAATACCGAAATCTAACACGTGTCTTGACATCTCCGATGATCTCTCGTTTGTAGGTGTTCTCATTTCCTATGTATGGAGAGTCGTCGTACGATCTTTTAAATTTGTTGCCCTTATTGTCAAAAATCAAACCTTGAGAAACCTCAAGAATTGAGTCCTGCTGGGGCTCTACGATGAAATCAAAGAAAATACGGTTATCTCTACGGAACGCGCCCAAAAAGGTTACATGGATACCCCCATCCAGCTCGCGCTCCATGGCCTCGTCCCCTCCCTTGTCCCCGCCGCCGACCAGAGGGGACGCCATCGCCGCCGTCGCGGTCAGGAGCAGCGCTGCCATCGCCAGGCAAATCGTCTTGCACACCATCTTCATCGTCGCCTTCATTGCTCAAACCTCCCTAAGGATATTGTGCCCTGTTTTGCACGGCGGGGTACTTAAGGCCCCAGAACCGTTCAATCCTCGATGATTTCCGCTTTCAACGCCTCGACCTCGTCCACGGGCAGCCCGGTCGCCTGGGCGATCTTATCGAGGTCCAACCCCATCCGAATCAGGTTTTGGGCGGTTTCGGCCCTGCCCTTCGCCTCGCCCCTGGCCTCACCCCTGGCCTCACCCTTGGCCTCACCCCTGGCCTCCCGGCTTCTCACATAGTTCTCCCAATCGGACTGCTCCCTCTCCCGTATCAGATAATTTACCCACAGCTCGGGCGTCTTTACGAACGCCTCCTCCATTTTCAGAATTCTCCTGATGTCGGAGTCGTACGCCGCGATCTCGTTCAAAGCCTCGGTCTCTCCCACCGTCCCCATGTACATCAACATCCTCTCCAGTCCTGTCATCCTATCGGGGGATTTTCCCCTCCCAAACTTCCTCATCTTCGGGAGCTCGAGAAAGTGCATCTCAACTCCGTTGCAGTAGCACTTATGGTTCTCCACGTCCAGCATACGCTGAACGGAGTGGTAGGCGTCCGGCTTGTCGGGAAACGCATTGAAGTCCAGCACGGCGATGAATACGACCTCTCCCAGCTTCCCGTAGGGCTCGCCGACGACGATCTGCGAGGTGTAATTCGCGCAGGTGTAGAAGAGGCAGCGTTTGAGGAAATCGTCTTCGTCCCGAATCTGGACCTCGACCTGGAAAAGGCGTCCGTCGGACGTCTTCGCCCTTACGTCGAAGCGCGTTCCCCTTCCCCGAAGGATGGGCGGGTCCGCTTCCCTGTCGAGGTACTCGATGTCGGCGATAACCCTGTCGGAGTCGTCCAGGACGTCGTTCAGGAAGCGTATCAGGTTCGCCTTGTGCTGCCTCGAGGCGAAAATGTACTTGAACAGCCTGTCGTTCAGCCTGTTGAGGCCGTGTTTTTCTTTCGCCGACGCATTGTCCTTCATGGTCTCCGCTCCCCGTGGGTTTCAGATGGCTTTATTATAACGTACCTTCCGTTGCTCTCGGGTCCAAATTACCCTGTCCTGCGGGCATTCTATCTTACGGCGGGAACGCCGGCAAATGCGTCTGATCCGTATTCTCATCAAACGCATTTGTGCTGGAGGCGTTTTCGGGGTAAAGTATTCGCGTGGATGGCAGGGGCCGTCCCAGCGCCGTTTATTGTGAGCATCAGAACAAATCAGAACAAAGGAGTGGTTGATGATGAAGGGAAGCAAGTGGATTTTGTCCGCGGGGTTGTTTTGCGTGGGGCTGGCGGGGCTGCCGTCGCCGGGGGAGGCTGCGGCGACGCTGTCCGCCGACGATTTTCTGCCGATCGTGCAGGCGCCGGAGGAACAGCGCGGCGAGCTGAGCGCCGTCCGGCAGCCGGATGCCGTCAAAACGGAGGCCGACGCCGTTCTGGAGCAACCCGTCACCTCCGCGGCGACGGTGCAGGACGCCATCAACGCCGTCGTCGCCGAGCGCAAGCAGGGGTGCACCATGATCGCCGTTCCCTCCGGCGGCTATGGATTCGTCGCCACGGGCATCGGCACCTACAGAAAGAATATGGATAACATCACGGCGGAACGCATCGCCCAGCGCAACGCCTACGTCGAGGCGTATATGCAGGCCAAGAGCCAGATGGCCTCGCTGCTCGGGGAGATGGCGGTCAAGGGGGTCACGACCTTCGACAGGAAGACGGAGACCCTGGACACGGACAGCAAGGCCCTGCGCAACCAGACCAGGGACCTGAACGAACACCAGAAGGCCGTCGTGTACGGCGTCCTGAAGGGTTACGTGACCTACGAGGTCCACGATGACATCGACAAGGGGATCGTCTACGTGACGCTGGTCAGCACGCCGAGGACGCGCGGGCAGTACGCGCGGCCCGACTCCGACACCCTGATTGCGGCGACCCTCAACGAGGGGCTCAACACGATGCTCTCGGAGATCCAGAACAACCTGGTGCCCCCTGTCGGCGGCCGTATCATCGACGTTCCCACCACGGGCGAGGTTGCCTTTGTGGGGTTCGGCAGCGCCGTCGTTCGTAAAGACAAGGACCCTGCCCTTCAGAAGGACCTGACCCTTTCGGCGGAGAGGACGGCGGAGCTGCGGGCCTCCGACGCGCTCTGCGGCATCATAACGGGGGAGAAGGTCTCCGCGGCGAGCGCTCTTGACGAGAGCACGCAGACGGCGGTCAGGGATTTCGAGACGATCGCGCAGAGGGACCCCACAACCGGCGTCGTCTCCCAGGTGGACGTGGCCAACGCGGAGGGACGCAAAAAGGAATTCCGCAGCAGACAGACGTTCCAGCAGACGATCGAGAGCGCCCGACAGGGCCTCCTGCCTCCGGGGGTACAGCGCCGCACCTGGACGGACAAGGACGAGGCTTTCGCCTGGGGCATTGCCGTCTACGCGCCGTCTTTGACCGATGCCGCTGCCGCGGGTGCCCGTGACATGGAGAACGCTCAGATCGTCCAGCCCGTCCAGCCGAAGCAGGCGCCCCAGCCCGAGAGCTCGGATAAGTTGGAACAGGGCGTCTCCGGAACGGTGAAACAGGAGCTTTAGATGATGAGGGGTTCACGCGGCGCTTTGTTCCTTTGGGCCCTGATCCTGGCGCTTTGGGGCGCTTCGGGGGCCGAGGCCGCTGTGGGCAGGGAAGGGGAGGCTTTGGCATGGCTCCGCTCCCTGACGATCTCGGACGCGGTGAAGAACGAGTTGGGGGACAGGCTGGCCACGATGTCCCCCGAGAAATCCCAGGGGTGGGTTGTCTCCGGGCCTCAGGCCGTTTACGTGTTTGGCCTTGTGCCCGTTCCGCAGGACGACGATCCGGAGCTCCAGGTTTCCCTCGATGCGGAGGCTCAGAACCGCTCGGCCCTCAAGGCGCTGACGCTTCTGGCCCGGCGCATGACCGAGGGGCGGCTGGATCGGAAAAAATTCGAGGACGAGGATGCCGCCGACTACGCTTTGGGAAGCTACTACCAAGAGGCCCTGAAGGGTGGCGTGCAATCCCGGTCGGCGGTGTTCGGAAGGACGGCGTATACGCTGCTCTGGGTCGCGGAACCGATGGCGGGCAGGCTCCTGACGGAGGAGCTGCCGGAGAAGCGCCTCACGGTCAGTTATTGTGAGCGGCTCTACCAGAGAGGGTCGGAACTGATGAAATCCGGAGACTACGAAGGGGCCCTGAGCGTCTTTCACAAAATACACTATCTGGAGTGGGCCAACGTCGGGGCCTACCTCGATGCGGCCGAATGTTTCCTCAGGGTGAAAAAGAACGAAGACGCCGTGCTGCTGGCGCAGGAGCTGCTGAAGACGCTCGAGGCGAAAATGAGTCCGGGGGAGATGGCCCGCGCGGGCAGGATCCTTTTCCGCGGGGGGAGGACGGACGAGGGCTTTGCAGTTTTGGAGAAGGCCTGCGTCATGGCGGGCGTTTTGGCCCCGTAATCCCATGGCCCGCGACTTTAGTCGCGGGCTTTCCCGTCACACTGCCGTAAGAGGCGGCAGGCCGGCAAAAGAAAGGGGGCCGTCCTCACGGACGGCCCCCGCTCATCTGCGCTCTACGCGGCCCGCCTGCGCCCGCGGACAAAGGTCAGGACGAGGAAGACGGCGGCAGCCACCAGGAGGGAGCCGGACAGGAGCGGGCGGAAGCGCACCCACGCCACGGCGATGACGACGAAGGACCAGGCGAGCCCCAGCAGAAGGGACACCAGGCCGATCCCGGCGCCCACGAGGCTCTCCAGGATGGGAAGGACCCCCACCAGGACGGCCAGGGGGCTCAGCACGGTGCGCAGGCCCACGATGACGATGAAGATTCCAAGGACGCGAAGGATCCAGGCCATGGTGTTGTTCTCGCTCTTGGCGTCCTCAAACATCTTCTCCATGCTGACCTTCCCCATGGCCAGACGGCTGAAGGTGTAGCCGTTCGAGGAGACGTACTCCTCAAAGGTGTCGGACATCACCTTCGCGATGATGGAGACGTCCGCGGGGGGCGTGCGCCGGAACGTGACGCGCACGTCGCCGATCCTGGGCGTGCCGGGGTTCTGCCCGATGTAGACCGTGCTGCCCGCCACGTGGACCAGGGCGTCCGCGGAGACGGGAGTTTCGAGATAACGCCTCGCGTAGAGGTCCGATACGTGGATGGCTCCCGCGATGGCCTGCAGGTCCACGCTCTCCGGCGAGAGCGTCATGGCCACGGCCCCGCCGATCCTGTGCACGAGGAAGGGCGGCAGCTTGTAGGCTCCGAAGGAGACGTTCTGCGCGTAGACTTCCTCGTCCTCGAAGTCGGCCAGCGTGTCGTTGGGGCCCATGTCGTTCCTGCTGAGGGGCTGCTCCGTGCTGTACAGAGGGTCGTGGAAGGCCGAGGAGTCAATGGGGCTCGCGACCCACTCCCGGCTGTAGGTGTAGGTGGTGACGGTCTCCTCGCCGCCCCCCAGCTTCTTGCGCGTCTCACTCTTCGAGTGCTCCTCCCACTGATAGTACTCCACCTCGCGCGAGAGGGCGATGGCCGTCGTCGACACGCCAAACGCCGGGTCCGTCAACACGTCCGTCGTGTCCGCCCTGCCCATGGCGTGGACAACCCTGCCCTCCAGCGCCGGGTCCGCCGTGCCGATGTCCGCCACGTCCTGCGTCTGCACCATGGCCTCGCCGATCGCCCCGGCCTGCTTGTAGGTGCGCCCCTCGTTCCACCAGAGCAGCCACGACCCCAAGAAGATCAGGACAAGCCCCACCACAACCCCCTTAAACGCCCCGCCGAGGCGCTCGCCCCAGCTCGTGTTCTTCGTCTCCGTGTACGCCATGCCGCAAAGTCCTCCTTAACCGTTTATTTGGCTTCCAGGACAGCCCCTTGAAATATAGCACAGAAAAATGCGGGGCGAAAGCGTCCGGACCGGCGCAAAGGGGCGGTCTTTGGGATGGTTTTTTTAATCCGCATGCGCCCGCGCCTTTTGAAATTTCCGGCCGGAATGTTAGAATGTGCAGATACGTTCCCGCCCCCCCACACGACGCCGGGAACCTCTGAGAACGCCGCCCCCCTGGGGGCGATATTTTTATATACAATCCGAATATATAAGGAGAGCTGAGAATGGCATTTTTTTATGAGGAGCCGTCGCACACCTTTTCCGAGTACCTTCTGGTCCCCTCCTACTCCTCTGCGGAGTGCATCCCCTCGAACGTGTCCCTGAGGACGCCCCTGTGCCGCTTCCGCAGGGGGGAGGAACCGCCCGTTTCGCTGAACGTTCCCCTGACCTCCGCGGTGATGCAGTCGGTCTCCGACGACCGCATGGCCGTCGCGCTGGCCCGGGAGGGGGGGCTGTCCTTCATCTTCTGCTCACAGCCCATCGAGAGCGAGGCGGAGATGGTGCGGCGTGTCAAGCGCTACAAGGCCGGCTTCGTGGCGAACGATTCCTCCATCGGGCCGGACGAGACGCTGGCCGACATCCTGGCGCTGAAGGACCGGACGGGGCACACCACCGTGGCGGTGACCCACGACGGCAGCCTGACGGGCAGGCTCCTGGGCATCGTCACCAGCCGCGACTACCGCGTCAGCCGCATGGACGCCTCCGCCCCCGTGCGCGACTTCATGACGCCCATCGACAAGATCGTCTTTGCGCGGGACGGCCTGACGCTCAGCGAGGCGAACGACATCCTGTGGGAACACAAGCTGAACGCCCTGCCCGTGGTGGACAACGAGGGCAACATGGTGGCCTTCGTGTTCCGCAAGGACTACGACATGCACAAGGAGAACCCTCTCGAGCTCCTGGACGCCCAGAAGCGCTACGCCGTGGGGGCGGGCATCAACACGCGGGACTACGAGGATCGCGTGCCGGCCCTGGTGGACGCCGGGGCGGATGTGCTGTGCATCGACTCCTCCGAGGGCTTCACGGAGTGGCAGCGCCGGACGCTGGCCTGGATTCGAGGCCGGTACGGGGACGCCGTCAAGGTGGGCGGCGGCAACGTGGTGGACGAGGAGGGCTTTCGCTTCCTGGCCGAGGCCGGAGCGGACTTCGTGAAGGTGGGCATCGGCGGCGGGTCCATCTGCATCACGCGGGAGGCCAAGGGCATCGGGCGCGGTCAGGCCACGGCCGTCATCGAGGTGGCCCGCGCCAGGGACCGGTACTTCGAGGAGACGGGGGTCTACGTGCCCATCTGCTCCGACGGCGGGATCGTGCTGGACTACCACATCACGCTGGCGCTGGCCATGGGCGCGGACTTCTGTATGCTGGGGCGCTACTTCGCCCGCTTCGACGAGAGCCCCACGAACCGCGTGATGGTGAACGGCAACTACGTCAAGGAGTACTGGGGCGAGGGCTCGTCCCGCGCGCGCAACTGGCAGCGCTACGACTCCGGGGACTCGGCGTCCATAAAGCTGTCCTTCGAGGAGGGCGTGGACTCCTACGTGCCCTACGCGGGCACGCTGCGCGAGAACGTGACGGAGACGCTCAGCAAGATCCGCTCCACGTTCTGCAACTGCGGCGCCCTCTCCATGGCGGAGATGCGGCGCAAGGCGAAGCTGACGCTGGTGTCGCCGGTGACGCTGGTGGAGGGCGGCGCCCACGACGTCATCCTCAAGGAAGCCGTCAAGAGGGCGAAGTAGTCCCTGAAGGAGCGCGGGGCTCCGCGGCGTCCGGCCGCGAAGCCCCGTCCCCCCGCCCCTAGAGGCTCCTGGACAGGAAGCTCTCGAACCCGCAGCCCAGGTGGCTGACGTCCCCCAGGAGGCTCAGCTGCGGGCCGTCGCCGTTAAAATCCAGACAGGACACGCCGCAGTTGGGGATTCGGATCCGCCAATAGCTCGTGAGCGGCAGGCCGATATAGTGGCAAATCAGCACCTTCCCCACGGCGTCGTGCGTCGCCAGCAACACGTCGCCCTCGTACTTCCCCAACGCGACGCGCTCCAGCGCCTCCACGGCACGGCGCCCGACGTCGGCCAGCGACTCCCCTCCCGGCCCCGGCATCGTGACCCGCTGCGGATCGGTGCGCCAGAGCCTCAAAAGCTCCCCGTCCCTTCGAGCCACCTCGTCCGTCGTCACGCCCTCCCACGCGCCGTGGTTGATCTCCTGAAAGCCGTCATCGACGACGAAGGCGTCGCAGTCCGCCGCGTCGAAGATCCGCTCCCCCGTCACGCGGGCGCGGGACAGCGGACTGGCGAGGACGGCGGCCAGGGGGTAGCCCCGGAAGCGCTCCGCCACCCGGTCCGCCTGAAGCATCCCCGCCTCGTTCAGGGGGACGTCGAGCTGCCCCTGAAACCGTCCCTCCCGGTTCCACGCCGTCTCACCATGCCGCACGATGAAAAGCCTCATCGCTTCCGTCACCCTTCCCCCGTCTCTCCATTTTTCCGTCCGGCGTCCGGCGTCTGTCCCCCAACGCCCCCTCCAGGGGAGCGCCGTCGTCCCGACGCACAAAATCATAAACAACGCAGGGGCTCGGCACAACGAGGACAAGGGGGGCCGTGTCACCCGTGAACGCCCCCCCTTCACAGCGCCAGGCCCACCGCGCAGAGCGCCAGCAGTCCGGCCATCGCGATGTTGACCGCGAGCCTGTGGTCGGCGAAGATGCGGCGCAGCGCGACGCCGGCGAATATCCACGCCAGATTGCAGACCGGGCCGGTGAAGGGAAGGAAGAGCCCAACGGCGAGGAGCGCCTTGAACGAGCGCGTGTGCGGCAGCACGTAAGCGGAGAGCGCGGTGACGCAGAAGACGATGACCTTCACGTTGGTGAGCTGGATGAGAAGCCCCGTCGTGAAGGTGCAGGACTCCCTGAACTCCCCACGCGAGTCGTCGTCGTTCCTCAACATCTGGAACGCCAGCCACAGGATGTACGCTGCGCCGACGTAGGACAGGACCTTGACGTATCGATGCAGGACCTCACCGAGGAAAAACGTCACGAACACCGCCCCCATGGCGTCCAGGAAGAAGCCCGTGAGGAGCCCGCGCCACTGTCGCAGGGCGCACTCCCGTCCATACTTCAGCGCGGCGGCCAGCGAACAGAGGTTGGCCGGCCCCGGCGTGATGCCCGTGATGAAACAGTAAAAAAGGAAAGACGGAACAAGCGACAAAGGCATTCTGCACACTCCTTCGCGGCGTCTTGAGGGGCTGCACGATCCCGTGAGGTTCAGGCACGAACTGCCCACAGCCGAGCGAAGGGCGCGGACTCCGCGTCCTTCGCTCATGCCGTTTCAGGATATCATAGCGTAATTCTCAATGTCTTAATAAAAAGCCTCAGAGGGCCGTTCTACTTCACTTCGCCCCGTTTCTTCTTCGCGTCGTAGTCCTTCACGACCCGGCGCAGCGTGAGGGAGAGGATGAGCAGCCCCACGAGGTTGGGCAGCGCCATGAGCCCGTTCAGGGTGTCCGAGATGTCCCAGATCTGGTTCAGGAAGACGTTGCCCGCGGAGCCGAACAGCTGCGCGCCGGACGCGCCCAGCAGGATCATGGCGATCCACAGCACCTTCATGACGGGCTTGAACCAGACGCCAAACAGGTAGGTGACGGCCGTCTCCGCGTACCAGTACCAGCCCAGGATCGTGGTGAAGGCGAAGAGCAGGAGGGCGACCGACAGGACGTAGCGGCCCACCCCCATGCCCAGAGCGTTCTCGAAGGCCTGCAGCGTCAGCTGGGAGCCCGTGAGCTCCGGATGCCCCGTCAGCGTACCGGTCGTCATGATGACCAGGGAGGTCATGGTGCAGATCACGATCGTGTCCACGAAGACCTCGAAGATCCCGTAGAAGCCCTGCTGAACGGGGTGTTCCACGTTCGCCGTGGCGTGGACCATGGGGGCGGAGCCCATGCCCGCCTCGTTGGAGAAGACGCCCCGCGCGATCCCCTTCTGGACGGCCTCCTTGACGCACCAGCCGGCCAGCGCTCCGGGCACCGTCTCGCCGGGGTTCTCGAACGCCAGCTTGAAGACGGTGGCGATGGCCTCCGGGATGTGGGCGGCGTTCATCACCAGGACGACGATCGACGTGATGATGTAGAAGACGGCCATGATGGGAACCAGGTACGTCGTGACCATGGAGAGGCTCTTCAGCCCACCGACGATGACCAGCCCCACCAGCGCGGCGATCGCGATGCCGCTGTACAGGTGGTTGACGCCGAAGCCCATCGACAGGCCCTCCGCCGCGGAGTTGGACTGCGTGGCCGCGCCGATGCCGAAGGAGGCCAGGAAGGCGAAGATGGCGAAGATCACCGCCAGCCACTTCTGCCCCGCGCCGTGCTCCAGGATGTACATGGTGCCCCCGCGCCAGTCGCCGTGGGCGTCCTTCTGCCGGAAGTGGACGGCCAGGGTGACCTCGGCGAACTTGGTGCACATGCCGAAGAAGGCGGAGATCAGCATCCAGACGAGCGCGCCGGGGCCACCGAGGTGCAGGGCCGTCGACACGCCGGCGATGTTGCCCGTGCCCACCGTCGCGGCCATGGCCGTCGCCATCGCGGCGAAGGAGGAGATCGACTTGTCGGCCTCGTTGGCGCCCCGCGCGGACGTGAACACCTCCTTCATGGCCGCCACGAAGTAGCGGATCTGCGGAAGCCCCAGCAGGACGGTGAGGTAGATGCCCGTACCCACCAGGAGGATCAGCACGGGGGCACCCCAGACGAACCGGTTGACCACGTCGTTCACCTTCATGATGGCGTCCATCACAGACATGCTAGCAGTGACGTCGGCAGAAATCGGGTTCATGATTCCATCTCCTTTTTCAAAATTGACCGCTGTTTTTGAATATTTAGCCACATCGAAGGCCGAAAAATGCCCCCCTCCTCTCATGGGTTCGGCCTCTTCCCCAAATAAAAATGGCGAAGCGCCCGGCCAGAGGGCGCGTCCTCGCCTTGAACGTTCACGTCCGTGTTCGTGTATCTATCATATCACATTCCTCCCCGTTCAAGCACGAATCTTCCAAAAACATCGCCGCCTCCGCCTTGAGACGTTTCCGGTTTCGGCGTTCGGGTATATAATCAACCTCAAGAGCAAGAGACGAGACTTTCGGTTGATTCGTCCCCGGCGAAGGCGAGTGGCAGGCTCAACGGGCCGCGCGCCGACGCTCAGGCCGGGCGGAACTCCACTCAATATTTCAGGAAGCGACGACGAGCGTCCGCCGGACACCATGCCCTGCGGCGCGGGTCGGCGTCTTCTTTCAGAACACGGCGCGTCAGCGCGCCGAAAGGTCCGCCGCGGCATCGGGCGACCGATTCTTTGGGGGGAAAACATCATGAACGCGTCAAAGGTATTCTTCACGGACATGCACACGACGCCCGACGAGAACCTGCTTCAGAAGCTGAAGCGCCTGATGAGGGCCACAGGGTTCGAGGCCCTGCCCTTCAAGGGCGGCAGGTTCGCCGCGGTGAAGGTGCACTTCGGCGAGCCGGGGAACCTGGCCTTTCTGCGGCCGAACTACGCCCGCGTCGTCTGCGACTACGTCGTTCAGCTGGGCGGTCGGCCCTTCGTGACGGACTGCAACACGCTCTACGTCGGAGGACGCCGAAACGCGCTGGACCACCTGGACAGCGCCTACGCCAACGGCTACAACCCCTTCGCCACAGGCGTCCACACCATCATCGCGGACGGCCTGCGGGGGCTGGACGAGCGGCTGGTCCCCCTCGAGGGCTGCACCTACGTCAAGGAGGCCAAGATAGGCTCGGCCATCATGGACGCGGACGTCATCATCTCCCTCTCCCACTTCAAGGGGCACGAGCTGACGGGCTTCGGCGGAGCGCTGAAGAACCTGGGCATGGGCTGCGGCTCCCGCGCCGGCAAGATGGAGATGCACAGCGCGGGCAAGCCCCACGTGGAGCAGGAGAAGTGCATCTGCTGCGGCCGGTGCGTGCGCATCTGCGCCCACGACGCGCCCCACGTGACGCCGGGCAGGGGCGCCACCATCGACCACGACCGGTGCGTGGGCTGCGGCCGCTGCATCGGAGCCTGCCCCGTGGACGCCGTCGCCCCGGACTACGACGAGGCCTTCGACATCACCAACTGCAAGATGGCGGAGTACACCAAGGCCGTCATCCAGGGACGGCCCCACTTCCACATCAGCCTGGTCGTCGACGTGTCCCCCTTCTGCGACTGCCACGCGGAGAACGACATCCCCATCGTGCCGGACGTAGGCCTGTTCGCCTCCCTCGACCCCGTGGCGCTGGACCGCGCCTGCGCCGACGCGGTGAACCGCCAGCCCGCCGTCGAGGGGAGCCTGCTGGCCAAAAACGGCCACGCCCACCACGACCACTTCACCGACGTGTCGCCCGACACGCACTGGATATCCGCCCTGGAGCACGGCGAAAAGATCGGCATCGGCACGATGAACTACGAGCTGATACAGATCTAAAGTCTAAATCGGCTCCGGCCGTGAAGGGACTTTCCGAAACCATGAACCATGCGAGGGGGGCGTCGCGGGAGCGCCTGATCTTCCACGTGGACGTCAACAGCGCCTTTCTGTCCTGGGAGGCGGCCCGCCGCGTCCGGGAGGGAGGAGCCGACCTGCGCCTCGTCCCCTCCGCCGTGGGGGGAGCCCCGGAGGACCGGACCTGCGTCGTCCTGGCGAAGTCCATCCCCGCGAAGAGGTTCGGCGTCCGGACGGGGGAGCCCGTCGCCATGGCGCTGCGCAAGTGCCCAGGGCTCGTCCTGGCCCCGCCGGACTTCAGGCTTTACGACCGGTGCTCCTGCGCCCTCATGGACGTCTGTCACCAGTTCTCCCCCGCCGTCGAGAGGTTCTCCATCGACGAGTGCTTCCTCGACATGACGGGCACGGGCCTTCTGTACCCGGACCCGCTGGACGCGGCCTACGCCCTGAAGGACCGGATACGGGACGAGCTGGGCTTCACGGTGAACGTCGGCGTCAGCTCCAACAAGTTCCTCGCCAAGGCGGCCAGCGACTTCGAGAAGCCGGACCGCGTCCACGCGCTGTGGCCCGGCGACCTGGAGGACCAGCTGTGGCCCCTCTCCGTGGGAGAGCTCTTCTCCGTGGGACAGGCCACGGCCGCGCGCCTCACGGGCGCGGGGATCCGCACGATCGGCGATCTGGCCCGCGCGGACCCGAAGCGCCTTCAGGCCGTCGTCGGCGCGGGCATGGGGCGCCGCCTCCACCGCTATGCGAACGGCGAGGACGATTCGCCGGTGCTGGCGGACCCCGCGGAGGCGAAGGGATACAGCATCTCCACGACCTTTCGGGAGGACCTGACGGAGATGAGCGCGGCGCGTCTCGTGCTCCTGGACCTGGCCGACTCCGTCACCGCCCGCATGAGGGCCGACGCGAAGCGGGCGGGCGGCGTCTCCGTGACGTTGCGTTCCAGCGACTTCCGCGACCGCTCGCACCAGACGCGCCTGAGCGAACCCACGGACGTGACGGACGAGGTCTGCGAGACCGCCCGCCGCCTCCTGGCGGAGGCGTGGAACGGACGGACGCCCCTGAGGCTCCTGGGGATCGCGCTGACCCACCTGACGAGCGAGGACGCCCTGCAGCTCTCGCTCTTCAGCGACGAGCGCAGGGAGAGGGCGCGCCGCATGGATAAGGCCGTGGACGCGTTGCGCCGGGACCTGGGCTTCGACATCATCCGGCGCGGCGGCGGCGCGGACGTGGGGCGCAAGTATCGGGCACAGCTGGAGAACCGGCGGGAACGCCGTCCCTGACGCCACGTCGATCCTTCAGCACCTCCTCAGCGCGGCGGAGGGGGCGGCTTGACACCGCCTCGCCAAAATGATTAAAATGTTCTATAATTTTTGCGGAAGGTTGAAAACAGCGTTTCCGCCCTGCGCTTCGGGCAGCGGCGGATCGGCGTCCCTCACCCGGCAGAGTCGGACGAAGGGACAAGAGCGACATTCATTTTATGGAGGGATGAGAGATGAGGAAGCTGGCTTTGGTAATGGTCCTGGCGTTGCTCTCCGCCGGCGCAGCGGTCGCCGCGGAGAAGGGCGGTATGCCGGGAGGCGGGACGCTGACCTTCACCACGGGAGGCGCCCAGGGGACGTACTACGGCTTCGGCGGCGTCCTGGCGGGCAAGGTGGGCGAGACCACCAGCACCACGGTCACGGCCATCACGTCCGGCGGCTCCCAGGCCAACGTCGAGGCCATGGACGCGGGGGACGCCCAGCTGGGCTTCGTGCAGACGGACGTCGGCGCCTACGCCTACAACGGCACGCGCCTCTTCGAGAAGCAGGGCAAGGTCGAGGGCTTCTCCACCGTCGCGAACCTCTACATGGAGCAGGTGCAGATCGTCACGCTGAACCCGGACATCAAGACCGTGGCCGACCTGAAGGGGAAGAACGTCTCCGTCGGCGCGGCGGGCAGCGGCGTGTTCTTCAACGCCGTGGACGTGCTGACCGCTTACGGCCTCGACGTCGAAAAGGACATCAAGCCGACGTACCAGTCCTTCGGGGACAGCGTCGACGCGCTGCAGGACGGCAAGATCGACGCCGCGTTCATCGTGGCCGGCGCCCCCACGACGGCCGTCACCTCCCTGGCGGCCACGAAGAAGGTCAGCCTCGTCAGCCTTGACGAGGAGCACGTCGAGGCGCTCCTGAAGGCCTCCCCCTACTACAGCAGGAACGTCATCAAGAAGGACGTCTACAACACGGACGGCGACATCGCCACCGTGGCCGTGGGAGCCGTGGTCATCGCCCGCGACGACGTGTCCGAGGCGGACGTCTACAACTTCCTGTACGGCGTGTTCGAGAACCTGGACGCCATCAAGGCCGCCCACGCGAAGGGCGCGGAGTTGAACCTCGATTTCGCCGCGTCCTACGGCGCCGTGCCCTACCACCCCGGCGCGGTGAAGTACTTTGCGGAGAAGGGGATCACGGTCCAGGGCAAGTAGCCTTCCGGACCGCAACCTGAAAACTGCAGCGGCTGTGGCTGACGGTACGCGCCACAGCCGCTTTTATGGGCCCGGCCCGATCCATTGCCACATCCATTTTAGAAGGGGGATCGTCTCTTATGGACTCCGATAGAAGGGACAGCGCACCGCAGGCCGACGTCGGCACGATACAGGATGTCGAGGCGGTGATGAAGAAGTACGACAGGGAGTCCAACGTCCGCATCTGGGAGGGCGCGCCGAAGCAGGCCGTCCGCCTGCTGACCGCGGCGTTCTCGCTCTACTGCGTCTGGGTGACTCTCTACAGCACGGCCATGCCGGAGATACGGCTGAACGTCTTTCTGGGGCTCATCCTCACCATCGGCTACCTGAACTACCCCATCAAGAAGGGGCTCTCGCGGGTCAATCACTTTCCGTGGTACGACGCGCTCATCCTGCTGGCGGGCATCGTCCCGCTCTTCTACTTCGCGTGGAACGCCAAGAGCATCATCGAGATGGCGCTGCGCGTCACCAACCCCCGGAACCCGGACTACCCGTTCTACACGACCATGGCCGTCCTGGCCGTCCTCTCCACCATGGAGCTCTGCCGCCGCTGCGTGGGCATCCCCATCCTGTGCGTGGTGGGAGGCCTCATGGCCTACGCCTTCAGCACCGTCCGCTTCGGCAAGGTGCTCTACGACCTCTACTACTCCACGGGCGACGGCCTGCGCAGCACGCCGATCGTGGTCTGCGCGCAGTACATCGTCGTGTTCATCCTCTTCGGGGCCTTCCTGGAGCGCACGGGCATCTCCGCGTTCTTCATCGACCTGGCCAACGCCGTGGCGGGGGCCTCCGCCGGAGGACCGGCGAAGGTGGCCGTCATCTCCTCCGCGCTCTGCGGCATGGTGTCCGGCTCCTCCGTGGGCAACACGGTCACGACGGGCTCCGTCACCATCCCCATGATGAAGCGGACGGGCTACAGGTCGGAGTTCGCGGGCGCCGTGGAGGCCGCCGCGTCCACGGGCGGGCAGATCATGCCCCCCATCATGGGCGCGGCGGCGTTCCTGATGGCCGAGTACATGGGCATCCCCTACGCGCAGGTGGCGCTGAAGGCCATCCTGCCCGCGGCGCTGTACTTCGCAGGCATCTACATCGCCGTACACCTCGAGGCCAGGAAGCTGGGCCTGAAGGGCATCCCGCGGGAGGAGCTGCCGCGGCTCCTGTCCCTGCTGCCCAAGGTGTACCTGCTCCTGCCCCTCGTCGTCCTGGTGGTCATGGTGTCCCTCAACCTGAAGACCATGCAGTTCTCCGCGACGGTGGCCATCGGCATCGCCATCCTGGTGGGGATCGTCAACCCGGACGATCGGCTGACCCCGACGAAGTTTCTGGACGCCCTCGAAGCGGGCGGCAAGGGCACCATCACCGTGGCCGTGGCCTGCGCCATGGCGGGCCTCGTGGCGGGCTGCATCACCTCCACGGGCCTGGCCTCCCGGCTCATCACCATGGTGGTCAGCATATCGGGCGGGCACACCTTCATCGCGCTGGTCCTCACCATGGTCTGCTGCATCATCCTGGGCATGGGCGTTCCCACCACGGCCAACTACTGCATCATGGCGGCCACCTGCGCCCCCATCCTGATGTCCCCTGAGATCGGCATCCCCAAGATATGCGCCCACTTCTTCGTCTTCTACTTCGGCATCGTCGCGGACATCACGCCCCCCGTCGCGCTGGCGGCCTACGCGGGCTCGGCCATCGCCAAGGCGCCCCCCATGAGGACGGCCGTCAACGCCACCAAGCTGGCCATCGCGGCCTTCATCGTGCCCTACATCTTCGCCTTCAGCCCCTCCATGCTCTTCGAGGACCTCCATCCCCTCCTCCAGATCGCGGGCGCGGGGGCGTTCCTCAACCACGCCCTGACCTTCGCCGAGGTGGCCGTCATCTGCGTCACCGCGCTCCTCGGCATCTTCGGCGTGGCCGCGGCCCTGAACGGCTACCTGTTCCGCCCGCTCAACCCGGCCTTCCGGGTCCTCATGGCCGCAGGGGGGCTCTCCATGATGGTCCCCGGCACGACGTCGGACGCCGTCGGCCTGGCGGTCCTGAGCGCCGTGTGCGCGATCCAGTGGAGCCGAAGCCGGGGGCGTGCCGCAGCCTAGTCTTGCCCCACGCCGTCCGGCGGCGTAGAGAGTGGTACAATTCAGGCGAGGCCCCGGAGGCCTCGCCTGAATTGTACCGGAACGCGCCGGGCTGAAGAGGCGAAAGCCCGATGCGCCGGGAGCATGGAACGGTGGAAGGAGTGTCGGCGATGGGTCCCTTTGCGCTGGAGCCCGTGTGCAAGGATTACCTTTGGGGGGGGACGCGGCTGAGGGACGAGTGGGGGCTGGGGGGCGGGATGCCCCGCGTGGCCGAGAGCTGGTCCCTCTCGGCACACCCGGACGGGGACGGCAGGATATTGAACGGCCCCTGCGCCGGGATGACCCTGTCCTCGGCCCTGCGGCGCCTTCCGCAGCTCGCGCCGCAGGACGCGCCCCTCCCCCTGATGGTGAAGCTCATCGACGCGGCCCTGCCCCTCTCCATTCAGGTCCACCCGGACGACGCCTACGCCGCGCAGCACCACGGGGAAGAGAGGGGCAAGACCGAGATGTGGTACGTCCTGGACCGGACGCCGGGGGCCTTCGTCTACCTGGGCTTTCGGCACAGGGTGTCTCGCAGAGAGGCCGGGCTCCGCGCCCGCGACGGGACCCTGCCGGAGGTCCTCAGACGGGTCGAGGTCCGGCCCGGAGAGGCCCTCTTCATTCCGTCGGGGACCGTCCACGCCATCGGGGGCGGCATCCTGCTGGCGGAAGTGCAGCAGAGCTCAAACCTCACCTACCGCCTCTTCGACTACGGGCGCCTCGGCGCCGACGGCAGGCCGCGCCCCCTCCACGTGGAGAGGGCCCTGGACGTCGCGCGCCTGGCCCCCGCCGACCCCACGCCTCCGGGCGCCCTCCCCTGGCAGGCCCTCACGGGCGGGCAGCTTCGCGTCCTGGCGAACTGCCCGGCGTTCCGGAGCGGGGTCCTGAAACTCGAGGGCGCCTGCACGATCCCAGCTCAGAGGCGTTTCCTCTCCCTCCTGTGCCTGGCGGGGGAAGCGGCGCTGTCGGGGGAAGGGGCTTCCCTTGCCATGAGCAGGGGGACCAGCCTCCTGATCCCGGCCGGGGGGGGCGCCTGCCGCCTCGAGGGAGACGCCAAACTCCTCCTCACGTCGACGGGCGGAGGCGGGTCTGACAACTTCGCATTCACAATTGGCGGCATTAATGTATAATAGTCTAGCATCAATCTTTTGGACGCTTAAGAGGCGCTCTGCGTCTCGACGGGCCCGCCTGCTGAGACAAGGGGCATCTTAAAAAAGAACCGCGTCAGGCCACCCGCGGGGTGGCGGCAACAAGGGGTTGCACAGCTTCGAGGGAGGAAACGACATGCGGCTGCAAAAAAGGCTTTTTGCGATGGTCATGGGTATCCAGCTCCTCTTCATCCTCCTCATGAGCATCACGACGAATTACAGGACCATGCAGGCCTTTACCTCCATAGAGCAGCGTTTCTTCACCCTGCAGATGTCGGGCGCGCAGAAAGCCGTCAACAACGAGTCTCATGCCCTTCAGAACTCGATCTCCGACTGGGGCGCGTGGGACCGCATGTACGCCTTCATGGAGACGAAGGACGTCACGCGCTTCGAGGAGCTTCTGAACGGCAGCATTCTGCGGGCCCTGAACATCGACTTCATCGCCGTGCTGGACACGGACCTGAAGCCCATCGTCGCCTATCGGGTGGACGACATCGGAAACGAGCTTCCCCTCGACGACGAGATGCTGGACACCCTCCACCGATCGGCGGAGAAGATGCGCGCCGCCCAGAACATCGACGCCATGACGCCGGACGTCTTCGGCCCCGAAGAACCCGCCTCCCCAGGCCCGGACCTCCTGAAGCTGGGGGACGACATCTTTCTGTTCAAGAGCGCTCAGATTCTGACCACGGAGTGGAACGGGCCGACGCGCGGCATGGTGGTGGCGGGCCGAAACTTCAACCGGGTCCTGGAGGACGTCTCATCCTCCCTGGGGGCGCCCTGCCAGTTCCTTCCCGTCTCCTTCGACGTCGCCAGCTCCAACTCGGCGGCGTGCGTCAGCGAGGACCGGGCCCTCGTCATCATCACGCGTGAGGATAACACGGCCTTCGTTCAGCAGCCGGGGCGCCCCATCCTGGGGACGGACACGCCCTACGCCCTGGCCTTCGTCATGCCCCGCGACATCTACGCCGAGGGGCAGAGGTCCATGTACAACTCCTACGTGTGGCTCTTCTACAGCGGCATCAGCCTCGCCGTCCTGATGGTCTACTTCCTGTCCCGGGTCATCCTGAGACGGCTGAACATCATGCGGGGCGTCTTCACCCGCATCATCCACGAGGTCAACTTCGACCTGCGCTTCACGGCCACCCGCCAGGACGAGATCGGCGACTTCGCGGTGTCCGTCAACGTGCTGCTGGACACCCTGGAGCACGTCATCATGCAGATCCCCGACGCGCTGATCATCAACGACGCCTCGGGACGGGTGGTGTTCCTGAACCTCGAGGCACGGAGGCTTTTGAACCGGATGAACTTCTCCCGTGAGACGGACACGATCTTCGTCAAGGACATCCTGAGCCGAACGGAGAGCAAGGTGCTGGGGCCCACGAGCGACCAGTTCGTCTACGAGGGGGTGTTCCGCCGGGAGGACGGCTCCACCGTCCCCGTCGAACTCCACAAGAACACGCTGTCCCTGGGGCCGCAGAGGGTGGTCCTCTACCTGGCGCGGGACCTGACGGAGCGGCACAACCTGGCCGCCCGCATCGACTGGAACGACCACCACGACGCCTACACGGGCCTGCCGAACCGCAAGTCCTTCGTCGATACGCTGAACGGGCTGCTGAAGGCGGACAATACCATCTTTGGCAAGAGCGGCACACGGCCGGCTCCGGAGCCCCTCACGCTGGTGGTCATCAACATGGACCACTTCAAGAGCATCAACGCCGAGGTCACCAACACGGGAGGGGACATCCTCCTCGCCGTCATCGCCGAGCGCATCAAGAACGCGCTGGAGGAGCGCGGCGCCCTCTTCCGCACCAGCGGCGACGAGTTCTCCATCCTCTTCACGAAGGACGAGGACGGAAAGATGATCTCCCAGGAGGAGCTGATAGCCCTCCTGGGCAAGATCCGGGATGACATTTCCCTGCCTTGTCAGATGGGCGAGAGGATGGTGCATCCCTCCGCCAGCATGGGCGTCCTGTTCGACGCGCTGAGCTACGAGAACTCCTCCCTCATCATCGAAAAGGCCACCACGGCGCTGAAGGCCTCCAAGAGCGCCGGCCTGGGCCTCATCACGATCTACAAGGAGAAGGAGGACGGCGGCGAGGTGGACGCCTCCTTCGCCGCGAACATCCTGCGGATGCGCTACGAGATCCAGGAGGGCATCGAGCAGGAGCAGTTCATCCCCTACTTCCAACCCGTCTACGACATCAAGGAGCGGCGGCTCAGCGGGTTCGAGACCCTGGTGCGTTGGCAGCACCCGACCCGCGGCTTCCTCACCCCCTACCACTTCGTGCCCTACGCGGAGCGCATCGGCGTCATCGGCGAGATCGACCAGCACATGATGCAGTGCGCCATGAAGGCCATCGCGGACTCCCCGGCCCCCTACTACTTCTCCGCGAACGGCTCCTCGAACCTGATGCAGAAAACTGACGCCGCGGACCTGATCTGCCAGATGCTGGACAGGGCCAAGATCGACTCCTCCCGCTTCGTGACGGAGGTGACGGAGAGCGTCCTCATCGACAACCTGTCGGGCGTGCAAAAGGCCCTGGAAAAGCTGGGGACGCGGAACGTCAGGATTTTCCTGGACGACTTCGGCACGGGCTACTCCTCCCTCGAATATCTCCATGCCCTGCCCTTCAACTGCATCAAGCTGGACCAGTCCTTCGTCCGACGCGTCTTCGACTCCGAGCAGGACGCCAAGATGCTGCGAGCCATCATCAACCTGGCCAACGTGCTGGAGATGGACACCATCGCGGAGGGCGTCGAGACGGAGGAGCAGCTCGTGTGGCTGGGAGAGGCCGGGTGTCGAAAGGCACAGGGCTACTTCTTCGCCAAGCCCCTCCCATGGTCGGAGGCCGACGTGCTCATCAAGAGGGAGTACGCGCGGCTTCGGACGGACGAGGCCGCAGCCGGAGGAAAGAGCGCAGGGTAAAGAGCGAAGGACGGCTGCCTTCTCGCCAACGTCCTCCTCTTCTTTAGCGCCTTTTGGACTACAGCGAATCGGAATCTTTTAAAGGGGCGGTGCTGCGTCATGAAACGCGTTCTGTGTTTGTGTCTGTGCCTGGCTGTCCTTTGCCCCGGCGTCTTCCCTGCGTCCCGAGCCTGCGCAAAGGACGGACGGGTGACGATCCTGACCATCAACCACCTGCTGGGTCAGCTCCTTCCCGTCGTGGAGAAGGTCAATCGGGACACCCTGTTCCGAGGCGGGCTGGCCAAGGCGGCCACCGTGATCCAGCAGATCCGAAAGAAGGACCC
>NC_021038.1:1663515-1666871 GCF_000210715.1 Fretibacterium fastidiosum | reverse complement strand
ACCCGAACGCGATCCTGGCCGTGACCGGTCAGTCCGTGTTCGGGCCGATCTGGCACTACTTCGGGGGACAGCCGGAGTTCACCTCCCTCAGCCTGCTCGGCGTGCAGGTGGGGATGATCAGCAAGCACGAGCTGGACTACGGCTGGAGCCACCTGGAGTCGGCCCTGCAGTATGTCACCTATCCCATGCTGCTCTCGAACGCCACCGTTCCGCAGAGCGTCGCCGACAAACTGCGGAAGACCATTATCGTGACCTACAAGAACTTGAACGTGGGCATCTTCGCCTTGATCTCCCCCACGCTCTTCGCCGCGACGACCCGCTGGGGCGCGAAGGACAGCGACGACGTGGAGTTCACGATCGTGCCGGACATCGTCGGCGCGGCCCGCGCGATGACGGAATCCCTGAAGGAACAGGGGGCGGACGTCGTCGTCATGTTCGGTGACCTTACCGAGGAGGAGAACGATGAGGTGGCGAGGGCCGTGTCGGGCATCCACCTCATCTTCGGGCGCGGCTCCAACGGAGATAGCCCCTCAAAGCCCGTCTTCGTCACCAACGAGGCGGGCTGGACCACCATGCTGGCCTGGGGAGGGGATCGGGGCCGGCTCATCGGAAAGGTCAATATCGAGCTCAAGGACGGCAGGGTCGCGGAGGCCGGCTCCACGTGGGAGGTCGTCCTCGTCACGCAGAAGACGCCGTTCGACCCCAACATCTACAACCTTGCCTCCGACTTCGAGGCGAAGCTCAACGCCCAGAGGGAGAAGGTCATCGGGTCCTTCGAGACGGAGGTCAACACCCAGAAACCCCTCGTCCGCAGCCGGGAGATGCCCATCGGAAACTTCCTGGCGGACGCCCTGCGCAACGTGTTCAAGACGGATGTGGGCCTCGTCAACGGCGGTTCCATCCGTGCGGACAAGACGTTTTCGATGGGTAACTTCTCGGAGAGAACGTTCCTCGATATCTTCCCCTACGGGAACGACGTCAGCCTCGTCACGGTTCCGGGCAGGGTCCTGCGCCAGGCGATGGAGTGTTCCGCCTCCGCCCTCATCGCAGGGCCGGGGGACGACTACGACACCTCCCGCCGCACCCCGACGGGCGGATTTCTTCAAGTTTCGGGCATTCGCGTCGTCTACGATTTGAAAAAACAGCCCATGACCTTCAACAAGGAGACCAACCAGGTCGACCGGCAGGGCGAGCGCCTCGTGACCCTCGCGATTCAGAGGGGGGACGGCCACTGGACCGAGGTGGACGACGACGCAAAGTACACCGTCGCCCTCAGTGCCTACCTGGCGAACGGCGGGGACCGCTACTTCATGTTCAAGGACGCGCCGAAAACCGACACCGACGCCAGCGACCTGGACACCACGCTCAAGTACATCCAGACCTTCTCCGAAGGCAAGCTGAACCTCACGAAGGACGGGCGCATCACGATCCTTACGCAGGAGGCGCCACAGCGCAAGAGCAA
Source organism: Fretibacterium fastidiosum (assembly GCF_000210715.1). Taxonomy (GTDB): domain Bacteria; phylum Synergistota; class Synergistia; order Synergistales; family Aminobacteriaceae; genus Fretibacterium; species Fretibacterium fastidiosum. The sequence continues at coordinate 1,665,409 of NC_021038.1, read as the reverse complement.
CTGACGGGGTCCGGCACAGACGGGACGCCATCATCCACGCTGTCCAAGCACTAAAGAGAAAGCCGAACCCAACCTTTTGAACCATGGAGGAATCCAAATGAGGCAAAAGTTTTTTGCGGCGCTGTGTGCGCTGTGTGTCTGCCTGCTCTCCGGGACTCTGGCGCAGGCAAAGGACGGAACCATGACGCTCCTCACCCTCAACCGCCTGTCGGGGCAGCTCCTGCCCATCGTCACCAGGGTCAACAAGGGGACCGTCGCCATCGGCGGGCTGGCCCACGCGGCGGGCGTGGTGCAGAAAGTGCGGGAAACCGAGCCCAACGCGATCCTGGTCGTCAACGGAGGGTCCGTGTACGGTCCCATGTGGCGCTACTTTGGCGGCCTGCCGGAATTCACCTCCCTGAACCTCGCGGGCGTTCAGGTGGGCACCATCGGCATGCGCGAGCTGGACTTCGGCTGGGAGCACCTGAAGGGGGCCCTCCAGTACATCCGGTTCCCCCTGGTCCTCTCCAACGTGGACGTCCTCGACCCGGAGGCCGCCCCATTCTTCAAAAAGAACGTCATCGTCCAGGCGGGGGACCTGAAGGTGGGCTTCTTCTCGATGCTCTCCCCCCAAATCCTTACCGCCACGACCCAGAAGGTCGATGAGCTTCAGCTCTCCAAGGCGGGTCTCGTGGAGACGGCAAAGGCGATGGTGGCCGACCTGAGGGCACAGGAGGCGGACATCATCGTCATGCTCAGCAACCTGACGGACCTCGAGAACCAGCACACGTTGGAACAGGTCAGCGGCATCCACGCGGTGTACGGTCGCACGCTCGGCCTCACAGAGGACCCGCTGCCGGGTTTCGTGCGCGGCCCGGACGACTGGCTGACGACGATGCTCTGGAGCGGGACCGTGGCTCGATTCGTCGGCAGGCTGGACCTGACAACGAGGGACGGGCGGATCACCGAGGACAGCGTCAAATGGCAGCTCCTCAGCGTGACGCCAAAGGTGGAGCCCAACGCGGCCATCCTGAATCTGGCCACTCAGTACGAGGAGAAGCTGAACAAAAAACTGGAGACCATCATGGGGTCTTTCAACGTTCCAGTGGACGCCCGTAAGGAGGTCCTGCGCAGCGGAGAATCCCCTATCGGAAACTTCCTGGCGGATGCGATGAGAACCCGTTTCAGGACGGACGTCAGCCTCGCCAATGCGGGGAACATCCGGGGCAACAAGATCTTCCGTGAAGGGAAGTTCTCCGAGAAGACACTGCAGGAGCTCTTCCCCTACCAGAGCCGGGTTGACATCCTCACCGTCAGCGGCGACGTGCTGCGCAAGGCGATGGAGATATCGGCCTCCGCCCTTGCGGCTCACGGCGACGGCTACGACACGTCGTTCCGGACCCCTACGGGAGGCTTTCTCCAGGTGTCGGGCCTCAGGGTGGTCTACGACCTGAAAAACCCTCCAACGACCTTCAACGAGGACGGCCTCGTGGCCCAGTGGGGCAGCAGACTCGCAGACCTTCGGGTGGAGAAGGACGGCGCGTGGGAGCCCGTGGAGGACAGCGCGTACTACACCGTAGCGATCAGCTCATGGCTGTCGGAGGGTGGCGACCGCTACTACCTCTTCAAGGGCCTCCCCAGCCAGGATTCGGGCCTACTGGACTACGAGGTCCTGGTCGGCTACATCAAGACCTTCCCGGACGGGGCGCTGAAGCTGGCCCCGGACCAGCGCATCACGGTCCGGAAATAGCGCGATCGGGAAGACGAGGCGGGACTGCCCTGCGGCAGCCCCGTTTTTTATGGCATCGCGATCAAGTTTTGATTTTCCATCGTTAAAGGAAGCGTGCCGCTTCCGACGCGGATCATCAACTTGAAGGACAAGGCGCTTTGGGAGCGGTACAGAAAAGACGTCATA
>NC_021038.1:1657339-1662541 GCF_000210715.1 Fretibacterium fastidiosum | reverse complement strand
CGAGGTGGCGTCGACGTCGTCTACGTTGACGGACCTCAGCCAAAAGTACACGACGCTTGCGAACTCCGGAAAGTCGGAGAACCGCAGCGAGGCGCTGAAGCTCTGGACGAAGGCCGCTGGCGCCTGGTGGGACGCGCTGTTCGCCCTCCTCCGCGCCTGCACCGAGGACATGCCGGAACAGCTCTCCTTCGACGAGCCGGAGCGCCTGTTCATCGACTTCGGCTGTCCGGGCGCGCCGGGGTCGCTCCTGCCCGCCCACCAGGACTTCAAGGCGGACCGCGCCCTGAACGCGCACTGCGGCGCGGGCATCTTCCCAACCTTCGCCCTGTCGGACTACATCGCCTCCTGTTGGGCCATGATCACGGGCGCCGAGTGCCCGGCTCCCTCCATCGGCCTGCCGCCGGCGGACCGCGCGAAACGCCTCGAGGAGGAACTTCAAAAGCTCCAGGACAGGCGGGGCGCGGAGCTCTCCCGCATCGCCGCCGAGCACCGCGACGCAGCCGCCGAAGCCGACAGGCTGATCCAGGACCTGAACGCTTTCGAGCTGACGGCGACGAAGGTGGAGATGCGCGTTCCGGAGTACCGCGAGGCGAAGGAGGACCTGCGGGCCTCCCTCTCGCAGGATCGCTTTCGCTACGCGGAGGCGGAAAGCGCCATGCGCCTCATGATCTCGAGCGCGCAGAAGGACGCCGAAAAACCCCTTCCCCTGCCGGACATGGAGGCGTTTCTGGCGCTGCACGAGGAGACGCGCACCACGGCGCGAAAGATCCTCTACTGCCAGATGGACGTGCGGAAGGTCGAGCGCCGTTTCAAAAAGGTCACGGACGCCTGCTCCCAGTTCTCCGACGCCATGAAACGCAGCGAGCTCAAGGAGATGGTCCAGCGCAAGAGGGAGTACATGGCCGTCCCCGGCAAGATCGCGCGCTGCGACACGACGCCGCTCTGCCCCTCGGACGCGGCCCCCATCGACCGCGCGGCCAACCTCGCCCGGCTCGAGGCGATGTGCAGCATGGACATGGACATGTTCGCCGTGCCGCGCATCCGCATGTACGGCATCCCCAGCGTCATCTTCATCCCCGGCCAGGGGCTTGGCGCCTACGACTGGCAGGACCACGCGCTGCTCCTTCCGGTCTTTCCCAACGGCGGCGAGGACAAGTCCCTCAGCTACGCCCTCGGCGCCTTCCGCTGGGACAGCGACGAGGAACGCCGGCTGAAGAACCCCTACGAGCACCTGAAGGACAACCGCAACAAGTCCATCCTCGCCATGGCGGCCTCCTTCTACAAGGACTACTTCCTCTGGATGACCAAGGAGAAGAAGGGCTACCGCATCCTGCCGCGGGAGACGCACAAGGCTTTCGAGCTGATGTTCGCTCCCCGCAAGGAAGAGCTCTAGAGCCCTGTAGTTTCCGGACGTCCACTCGATACGAAAGACAAAGGCCCGAAGCCCGTTCCCGCTTCGGGCCCGACCATGAGGTTTTCCCCGCAAACTTCCTTGGAAAAGGAGGCGTTCTGCCATGACATGATGCGCAAGGTGAAACCGCTCACGGCGGGAAGCGTGCTTCCCGTTCGCGTCCTCTGCGTCCTCATGTTGCGGGGGAACGTCCCCGGCCTCATCGCGCTCCATGGGCCCCCCCGCAGGCGTCCGCTCTGACCGACACTCAGGCGGACCTGTCCCTGTGCCCCAGACTATGGAGGTCTTGTATCATGGATAAGTTATTGACGTCCCGCAACGGTCCCTGGATCGCGGGCGGGATCATCGGGCTCATCGCCGTGCTGCTCGTCAAGTTCGGCAACCCCGGCAACATGGGCTTCTGCGTGGCCTGCTTCACGCGGGACATCGCGGGAGCGCTGGGCCTGCACCGCGCGGCGGTGGTGCAGTACATCCGGCCGGAGATTCCGGGCTTCATCCTGGGCGCCTTCCTGTCGTCGCTCCTGTTCCGCGAGTACGCGCCCCGCGGAGGCTCCTCCCCCGCCGTGCGATTCGTCCTCGGCATCTGCGCCATGTTCGGCGCGCTGGTGTTTCTGGGCTGCCCCTGGAGGGCGTACCTCCGCCTGGCGGGCGGTGACTGGAGCGCGGTCTATGGGATCGGCGGCCTGATCGTCGGCGTGCTGATCGGCATCGGGTTCCTGTGGAACGGCTTCAGCCTCGGCGCCGCCGAGCGCACCCCAAAGGGCGCGGGCCTCGCGATGCCCGTCCTGGCTCTCGGTATCCTGGCGCTTCTGTTCCTGAAGCCGACCATCGAATCCGTCGGGGCCGACGGCGCGAAGGCCGTGACGTCCCTCATCTTCTTCTCCGAGAAGGGACCGGGGGCCACGCACGCAGCGCCCCTGATCTCCCTGGCCGCCGGCCTCATCGTTGGATGGCTGGCCCAGCGCAGCCGGTTCTGCACGGTGGGAGCCCTGCGCGACCTCTTCATGATGGGCGACGCCCACCTCTTCAAGGGCATCGTGGCCTTCACCGTCGTGGCCTTCGCCGCGAACTACGGCTTCGGCTTCTTCAAGCCGGGCTTCGGCAACCAGCCCATCGCCCACACCAACGAGACCTGGAACTTCCTGGGCATGGTGCTCTCCGGCCTGGCCTTCACCCTCGCGGGCGGGTGCCCCGGACGCCAGCTCATCATGACGGGGGAGGGCGACAACGACGCCGCCGTCTTCGTCCTGGGCATGCTGGTGGGCGCCGCGATGGCGCACAACTTCTCCGCAGCCTCCAGCGGCGCAGGCCTTGGCCCCATGGGCATCCCCGTGACGATCGCCGGCCTCGTCTTCTGCCTGGCCGTCGGCGTCCTGTTCCGTCCGGCGCGGGCCTGACGCGGTCAGGCTCCGCAGCCTACCCAATTCAAGGAGGTCTTGGTCATGAGCGAAACGATCACGGTGGATGCGAGGGGGCTCTCCTGTCCTCAGCCCGTCATGGCGGCGAAGAAGGCCCTCTCCGGCCTGATGTCCGGTCGGGTCGAGGTGCTCGTCGATACGGGCACCTCGCGGGACAACGTCGCGCGCTTCGGCGAGAACAAGGGCTGGCGCGCCGCGAAGGAAGAACGCGAGGGCGGCTGGAAGGTCGTCCTGGAAAAGTAAGCGCAGCGCGGCCTCCGCGGCCGACGTGCGTTTTGAGGCCGGTCGGTTTTCCCGACCGGCCTTTTTTGGAAGACGAGTGATGGCGGCCCCTTGGGGCCGCCATCATCTGCCATGTCCATCCTCAGGTCCGCAGGGCGACTACATACCCGCAGGCGGGACCAGGAGGCTCGAGTAGATCCCCGCCAGGATGACGGAGGTGATCGTCACGGTGATGAACCCGCCCGTCAGCATCCTGGGCAGCATGTGGCTCATCAGGAAGTTGTACGTGTCCTCGTCGCCGCCCGCCAGGGCCTTCGACGCCTCGTCCGTGAGGACGTAGTTCGGCGGGAAGCCGTAGAGGGCCGTCAGCGAGAGCGCCATGGACATGGGCAGGGTGTAGCCCAAAACCGCGCCCACGATGCAGGAGGCGACCAGAAGCCCGGCGACGCCCACCACCACCACCACCGCGATGGGGCGCACAAGCTGCGGCAGCATCTCGGGCGTTGCGCTGTTCAGCATCCCCATGATGAAGACCATCAGGATCGTGATGAGGTAGCCCATGGCGCCGGCCTTGTTCATGGGCCTGCGCTCCACGATGCCGAGCTCCGCGGCGATGGCGCCGAAGATGAGGCAGATCACCAGCGGGTGCAGCGCGTAGCGCACCCACTCCGAGTTGAGGTAGGCCAGAAAGGATTTCAACCCGATCGATGAAAGGTCGGCCAGGGAGGCCACCAGCGCGACGCAGGCGATGTGCGTGTAGGTGGTCTGGTACTTCAGGGGAACGAGGTGGAAGCCCGAACCCGTCGCCGCATCCACGTCGGACCGCGCGGCCTCGGCCCTGCCGTCGGCCCGGAGCTTCAGCAGGCGCTTGCCCTCGCTCTTCAGGCAGAGCGCCGTCAGCGGGTAGCCCACGAAACCCTGCACGATGTAGATGAGCATGGCCATCACGGCCATGTCCTTCATTCCCAGGTCACCTGCGGCCTTGCCCATGATGATGGCCGCCACGACGCCGCCCGAAAGCGGGGGCGTGCCCGTGACGATCGCGTTGCGGTCCGTGAACAGGGGGCCGACGTACCACAGGAGGAGGGCCATTCCCGCAAGCCCCGCCACGGCAATGACGACCGTCTTCCACTCCCGGCACAGCTCGCGGACGCTCATCATGGTGCCCATGTGGGTGATGAGCAGGTACATGGAGAGCGTAGCGATCGGCGCGCCCATCTGGGCCCGATCCACGACGTCCTTCGGCAGCCAGCCGCCCCAGTAGCCGGCCAGGAACAGGACCGCCGCGACGAACACGGACGGCACGAACGCCTTCGTCTTCATGGAGACGATGTCGCCAATCGACATGAACACCAGGACGACGAGGAGACACATGATCGGCGTCAATGTGACTTCCAACGAAAAGACCTCCCTGACACAAAAAATTTTCCCCCCGCTGCAAGGCGGCAGACGGAATTCAAAAAATTATAGCGCATTTTTCCCCTGGAGCTCTCATTCTGTCTTGAAAACAACGTATTCAAGAATCAGATAGTTGATTCAACGTCGTCAAAAAGGAGCGCAGCGGCGCCGCGCCGGGGAGCAAAACGCCCCGATGGGAAATCCCACCCCCTTCGCCCGGCGCTGACGCGGAGCTCCCACGCCGGGCCGATTCGGACTGCCCGATCCTCGCCTCAGCGGACATCAAACGCATTTTACAAAGCACGCCCGGTCGTATAGAATGACAGCGTGGAGAAAGGGATTTCTTCGCCACTTCTCCGCAGCGCGTTTCTTCAGTCCACACGAACTTTTAGATTTTTATCATGATTCTGCTGGGAGGGATTGACGTTGTTTATGACGTCGCTGAAGGTGGTCATGGTTTCGCTGGCGTTTGCGGGCCTCGCCCCGAACGTCCCCGACGCGGGGGGGGAGGCAATATTCACGGAAGAGGGCACCCCGACAGTGGAGGCCACCGTCTCCGCCGAGGCCGAGGGCGATACGGAAGCCGAAAAGGTTGCGGAGGCCAAGGCGACCTTTGACGAGCAGGACCATGCCGTGCAGTCTCTGAAGCTCGCGGAGCGCGAGGCCGAGTTGGCGCGGCGCGAGGCGGAACTGAGCAGGCGGGAGGCCGATCTGGTGAAACAGGACGAGGCCTCTTCCGCGTCGTCCATCGAG
>NC_021038.1:1648634-1656235 GCF_000210715.1 Fretibacterium fastidiosum | reverse complement strand
ACGGGGTGCTGGGCCCGGTGGTCATCGACGCGCTGGGGAACCCCCGGATCATGGTCCTGCTGGACGAGCGGATCGGCGACAAGCCCTCCTTCCTCTCCACCGCGGAGGGCGAGGTGCTGCGGGTCTTCGAGAAGGCGGGGTACCTGCTGGTCGATCCGACCCAGGCCGGGGCGCTGAAGGAGATCGACCTGGCCGCGGCGCGGAGCGCGGGGGACCCGGAAAAGCTGCGGGACATCGCCCGCAACTTCCAGGCGGACGTCCTGATCTACGGCAAGGCCTACGCCAGCGCCTACGCGAACCAACAGGTGAGCGGCGTCCGCATCTATGGGGTTCGCAGCACGGTGCAGCTCAAGGCGGTGCTGTCCGCTTCGGCCTATCAGCTGGGCTCCGACACCTACGAGGAAAAGCAGAAGGGCACCTCCGTCGAGGACGGCGCGATCAGGGGCCTGAAGCCGACGGCGAGCCGCGCGGGCAAGAGCCTGGTGAACAAGATCGCCTACGCGCTGATCTCCGGCTCCGCGGGAGGCATCCCCGGGCGGACGGTCAAGCTCAAGCTGACCGACGTCGCCTTCAAGGAGGCGAAGGCCCTCAAGGAGGAGCTGTCCGGGCTCGAGGGCGTGACGGGGGTCTACCAGCGGCAGTTCCGCAAGGGCGAGTTGGAGCTGGACGTCGTCTCGGACAAGACGGCGGAGGACCTGGCCTCGATCCTCTCGGACCGGGGCTGCGAGATCGAGGGCGTCTCGGAGGCCCTCGTCGAGGGCCGCGGGATGGAGGCCACCGCGCCATGAAGGGCCTGAAGCGCCGGGTTGAACGAGGGGCCCTCGCGGCCGTCCTGGCCCTTTGCCTCGCGGGGAGGGCGGCGGCCCAGCTTGCCGAGCCCGTCCAGGCCTCGACGGAGGACCTGCTGCAGATGACGGAGGAGAGCCTCTACGCCGACTGGGAGGAGAACCGCGCGTTCGTTCGCGGCGTGGGGCGCGTGGTCCAGAACACGGCCCAGGGCAGGCTTCTGGCCCGTCGGGCGGCCCTGACGGACGCACGCCGGGGGCTTTTGCTGCTGCGCGGGCACATCCTCGAGGACCCCGCCCTGAGGGAGCGGACGCTGTGGCTCTCCGGCCCCGTTCCCCCGGTGCGCATCCTCTCCGAGAGGATCGAGGGCGGGCTTTATTTCATCGAGGTGGAGACGGCGCTCTCCCGCCTGCTGAACAAGAACGGCGGCATCTACGTGGCGGGCGAGATGCAGCGGCTGAAGCGCAACAACGCCCCTGCGCGCTAAAGCCCAATAAGCCCGTCAAGCGCGATTTTGTAACCAAACACTCTTACACTCTTTCAAGGAGGAGAGGTCAATGGCATTGAAACATTGGAGGAGCGCGCTCGCCCTCGTCCTGGGGTTGGTTCTCTGTCTGACGGCGGGGACCGCCCACGCGGTTCTGCCCAAGGGCTCGATCGCGGTGCTCTCCAAGAGCGCCTCCGCCCAGGAGGCGGCGCAGGTGGCTTCGGTCTTCACGCGCCAGCTGCTGGCCAAGGGCTACAAGGTGGTGGACCCCAAGAAGCTGGACGCCATACGGCGCAGCAAGGCCGCAGCTCTGGCCCTGGACGGCAACGTGGACGCGATCATGAAGCTGAGCAGACAGTACGGGTTCAGCACCCTGATCACGGCCCAGTCGGAGGCCGGACGCCCCGTTCTAAACGAGTTCCAGCTCTACACGGGCACATCCTCCATCGCCGTCATGGTCACGGCCTCCAACGGAAGCCAGATCTACGCCGATACCGTGGCGGGGAAGCAGGTGGGCTACACCCCGTCGGAGGCCCAGCAGAAGTCGCTTGAGGCCGCTGCAGCCCTGGCCGTCAAACGCATGACGGAATAGCTCCGGCTCGAAGGGAAGGGAGAGGTTGACCATGAGACGAAATCGGAACCTGCGCCCGCTCATCCTGACGGGGCTCCTCGTCGGAGCGCTGGCCGCCGGGGCGGAGGCCAGGCCGACCCTGGCGGTCCGGGAGTTCACGAACAAGGCGGGGGGCAGCGTCCCCGCCTCCGCCATCACCGAGATGATGACCACCGAGCTCTTCGAGGCGGGCCTCTTCACCCTGGTGGAGCGAGAAAAGCTAAACTACGTCGGGGAGGAAATCCGGCTGGGACAGTCGGGCCTGATGGACGAATCCACCGCCCCGGAGCTGGGGAAGATCAAGGGGGCCCGCTACTCCATGACGGGGGCCGTCACGGAGTACCACTACAAGGCCGCGGGCGGGGCCGTCCCCATCCCCGGCGTCGGCGGGGTCGGGGGCGCCTCCAACACGGCCTACGTGACGCTCGACATCCGCCTCATCGACAACCAGACGAGCGAGGTGGTCTACGCCGCCGCGGAGCGCGGGGCCTCCAACCAGACGCTGGGGGGGCTCGTCACGAAATACGGCGGGTTCGGAGCGGGGAAGATCAACGGCATCCTGGCCGCGGCCACGCGCAAGGCCGTGGTGAAGCACGTGGAGGCCATGAGGAGCCTGAAGCTCGACTGAACGGCGACCGGGGACGATAGACAGACTTTGAGCCCGCGTTCCGGCGGAGTTTTCGCGCGGGCGCGGGTTTGGGGATGGAGCGTCTGGACGAAAAGCGGAGGTGCTTTAAATCATGAGAATGCGTAAGAGCGTTGTGACGGCGTTGTTTGCCCTGGCCCTGTTTGCCGTTCCCTGCCGGGCGCAGGAGGAGAAGGTGCGAATCGGCGTCCTCCAGTTCGAGAGCAAGACGTCGGGCGTGACGCAGCAGCAGGCCAACGCCGTGATGGACCTGATGACCCGCGCCCTGGCCAGTTCCAGGTCGATCTCGGTGATCGAGAGGGATCAGCTGGACAAGGTGGGCAAGGAGATCCGGCTGGGGCAGTCGGGGCTGGTGGACGCCAGCACGGCGGCCGAGTTGGGCCGCGTCGCCGGCGTGCAGTACATCCTCCTGGGTGCGGTGACGGAGCTGAACAAGAAGGCGTCGGGAGGGGCGATCCCGCTCTTCGGCAGCATCGGCATCGCGACCGGCTCGGAGGAGGCGCAGGCCACCATCGACGTCCGCATCGTGGACACCTCGACGGCCGAGGTCAGGCTGGCGCTCTCCGAGACGGGCTACTCGTCCAACGAGACCTCCGGCCTGTACGTGGGCGGCGCGGTCCTGGCGGAGGGCACCTTCGACGGGCTGGAGAGCCGCGCCATCTCGGACTCGGTGACGCGCCTGGCAGCCCGGATCCGAGGGACGCTGGCTGGAGAGAGCTCGCATGTCCTTTCGGTGGCCGACAAGGAGGCCACGATCGACATCGGCTCCTCCATGGGCGCCAAGGAAGGGTCCCTGTACCTGGTCTATGCCGACGGCAAGGCGATCCTTGACATGAACGGCGAGACCATCGGCCAGGAGCGCCTGGCCCTCGCTGTGCTGAAGGTCCGGGAGGTCGCCCCCGCGTACAGCAATTGCACGTTCGTCAAGGGTGGCAAGGCAGCCTTGGTCCGCCGCGGGGACAAGGTCGAGCCGATCAGCAACCGGATGATCAAATCCCTCAAGTACGCCAGCTCCCGCCCCTCCGCCTCCAGCGGGACCTTCGACCAGATCTTTGGGAACGCCCCCCAGGACGGCGCGGTCCCCGCGGACGAACCGGCGCCGACCGGGGAGGGGAAGACGCCGGCCCCGACCGCTCCGGAACAGCCCAAGCCGGCCGACGAGCCGGCGAAGGGAGAGCCCAGGGCGATCCCCGGCTTCGACCCCAACCAGTCCACGGACTCCAAGGTCATCGAAACCTACGCCCTTTCGGGCGGAGACAAGAACCTCCTGGGGATCATGCAGCGCAACGCCTACAACAAGTTCAAGAACGGCAAATACAAGGACGCCTATGCGGAGTTCTGTCGGGCGGCGGACGCTCACCCCACCGTCAACTACCTCTCGGCCTACTGGGCGGGGGTGTCCGCCCACAAGCTGAAGAAGGCGGACGAGGCCCTCGAGTGGATCGACAAGGCCCTCGCGATCAACCCGGACTACACGCCGGCCCAGGACTTCAAGGCGAAGACGCTGAAAAAATGAGCCCCCCCGTTTCCGCCCCTGCCGGACCCCGAAGGGCAGGGGCGGAAACGGGGACGCACCACGGCGTCGCAGGACCGTCATTAAATTTCGTTGCCTTTTAAGGAATGAATTAAGGAAGTGGACCGTATGAACTCGATGAAGACGTTGCGTTGGACCCTCTATTTGACGGGCGTTATCCTGATCCTCCTCGGCCTCTGGAGCCTGTTCTACCCCTTAGAGGCGCTGCTCTCCCTGGCGATCTACCTGGGGATCGGCCTCTGCCTGTCCGGGCTCAATTACCTCCTGCCGTGCTTCTCCCTGCGCGGCGAGGCGCTGTACCCCCGCTGGTTCCTGTTCCTCGGCATCATGGACCTCATCGTGGGCGTCCTCATGCTGACGCGCATCGGGCTGACGGCCTTCATGATCCCCATGGTCGTAGCGGCGTGGCTGTGCTGGATCGGCCTCGTGCGCCTTGTCACCTGCATCCGCCTGCGCTCCCTCCACCTCCGCGGATGGTGGATCATGCTCCTCAGCAGCCTGGCCCTCATCGCCTGCTCATGCGCGATGTTCCTCTCACCCCTCGTCGGCTGGCTCTCCGTCGTGGCGATCCTGTCGTCCACGCTCATCGCAGCGGGCGCGCTGAACATCCTGGAGGGGCGCATGATCTTTCGGTGAAGGCGCTCCACCCCGGACGATCTCCGCTAAAAGGACGTGACGTAACGCGCGGAATGTGATATCTTCTTAAGCAGACCGAACGGCAAGTTGAACGTTCATCCCCTTTATTCGCCCGGAGGCCTGTCCCCGGACGCTCGATACGGTTTGACGGACTCTCGACAACTCAAGGAGGCAAAAGCGCTATGAGCAAGGACATTGAAAAGATCGAAAAACTTCTCGGCGACGAGGCGAAGGACCTTCTGGAGCACAAGTGCAAGGCGATCCCGGCGGACATGCTGCACCTTCCGGGTCCGGACTTCGTGGATGAGGTCGTGGCGCCCTCGGACCGGCCCAACCGCGTGCTGAACTCGCTGACGACGCTCTTCAACCACGGCCGCCTGGCCGGGACGGGCTACCTCTCCATCCTTCCCGTGGACCAGGGCGTGGAGCACTCCGGCGGCGCCTCCTTCGCCCCGAACCCGATCTACTTCGACCCGGAGAACATCATCAAGCTCGCCATGGAGGCGGGCTGCAACGCCGTGGCCAGCACCCTGGGCGTGTTGGGGGCCGTGTCCCGCCGTTACGCGCACAGGATTCCCTTCCTCCTGAAGCTGAACCACAACGAGCTGCTCTCCTACCCCAACAAGGCCGACCAAATCCTCTTCGCCTCCGTGGAGCAGGCCTGTGAGCTGGGAGCGGTCGCCGTCGGCGCGACGATCTACTACGGCAGCGACGAGTCCACGCGCCAGATCCAGGAGATCGCGAAGGCCTTCCACCACGCCCACCAGCTGGGCATGGCGACGGTGCCGTGGTGCTACCTCCGAAACTCCGCCTTCAAGGTGAAGGTCGACGGCAAGACGACGGACTACCACGTCTCCGCGGACCTGACGGGCCAGGCCAACCACCTCGGCGTGACCATCGAGGCGGACATCGTCAAGCAGAAGCAGGCGGAAAACAACGGCGGCTACACCGCGCTGAACTTCGGCAAGACCTCGAAGTTCGTCTACGACAAGCTGACGACGGACAACCCCATCGACCTCACCCGTTACCAGGTGCTGAATTGCTACGCAGGCCGCGCGGGCCTGATCAACTCGGGCGGTGCTTCGGGCGGCGAGTCCGACCTGGCGCAGGCGGTACGCACGGCGGTCGTCAACAAGCGCGCCGGAGGCATGGGCCTGATCCTCGGCCGCAAGGCGTTCCAGCGTCCCATGAAGGAGGGCGTCGAGATCATCCACGCGGTGCAGGACGTCTACCTTTGCAAGGACGTCACCATCGCCTGAGGCGAACGGCGGAAGCGAACTTCGGCGGGGCTCCCATCGGGGCCCCGCTTTTTGCGCCCTTTAAGCGCAAAAATTTCAGCAAGGAGGCTGTATCGAAAGCTCGCCCCTTACGGTTTAATCTTAAGCCATCGTTATATCGCTATATCGCTATGGGGACTTTCGCTTTGGCACGCCCCGGACGCGCAGGGTGCAGTGGGGCCCGCAGGGAGCGGGCGTGCGATCCAAGGGCAGAGGAGGAATTGTAATGAGGGTAAATCGCATTCTTTTCGCGGCGGCGCTGGCGTTTCTCGCCGCACTTCCGGCGGGGCCTGCCGCCGCCTGGCGCGGCGAGGTGGGCTGGACCTTCCGGGCGGACGACGGCATCTCGAGCGGCGTGGCCGTGGCGGGCAACCTGGTCATCGCGGGGGACCGCCTGGGGAAGCTCTACGCCGTTCAAAAGGCCTCCGGCGTGCCCGCCTGGGTCTACACCGGGACGAACACCGTCGTCGGGACCCCCTCCGTCATGGGGGACAAGGTGATCTTCGCACAGGGCAACGGGGCCGTCACGTGCCTCGCCCTCTCGACCGGCGCGGTCGTGTGGCAGTACCTTCCGCCGGAGGAGGGATACGCCGCGGAGACCCTCGCGGACGGCACGGCCGTCGGCGACGGCAAGGTGTACCTGGCGAAGGGGGACGGCAAGCTCTACGCCATCAGCGCATCCAACGGCCGCCTCGTCTGGACCCACACGGCCGACCAGGAGCTGCGCAACGCTCCGGCCTTTGAGGCCGGCCTCGTCCTCCTTGGCGAGCAGAACGGCAGGTTCAGCGCCATCGACCCCAAGACGGGCAAACGCATCTGGGGCGGCGGCGCGGGCGGCGCCATCAACACCCCGGTCATGAGCGGTGGGTCCGTGTTCTACTCGAGCTGGGACGGCACCGTGCAGCGCGTGAGGGTCAAGGGCGTCATCCCCCTCTGGAAGGACAGCAAGCCGAACGTCGGCGAGCCCGTCACCACGCCCCCTACCGTCGGCGGAGGGCGCGTCTTCGTGGGGACGGCCAACGGCAAGATCGTCGCGCTGAGCGAGGAGAACGGAGCCATCCTGTGGCAGTTCGAGACGAACGGCGGCAACGTCGCGGCGCGCCCCGTCCTCGCTGAGGGGCTGGTCTTCGCCGGGGGCGGCGACGGCGTCCTCCACGTCCTGGACGCATCCTCCGGCGCGGAACGCGCCACCCTCACGACTGGCGAGGGCATCAACGGCACGCCCGCCTTCGACGGAGGCGTCCTCTACCTCGGCAGCGGCGACGGCACGCTCTGCGCCATCTACTGACGGACTCTGGTCCGAACCTGTTCCACGAAGGACGGCCGCGCGATCCACTTGGCGCGGCCGTCCTTCACACTTTGATTCAGCCCCCTGACAGGCAATAAAACGCCCTACAATAAAGAGAATTGGCGAAAAAGCGCGCAAAACCGTTATAATAGGATAAGGAGAGTATGCGAAATTCACTTCCGTTCACAGCCGATGGACGCCACGCGGGCATGAACGGCTTTTCGCTTGCCAGCACGGTGATGGAGGGATCGTACAATGAACAAAAAAACGCCCGGAAGAAGACGAACCAACCGCTCGAAGAGACAGCGCCGGCGTCCTCCATGCCCCTGCGCCGCAA
>NC_021038.1:1635755-1646630 GCF_000210715.1 Fretibacterium fastidiosum | reverse complement strand
CGTCGGACGTGGAGGCCCCTGCACCCCTCGCTGACGTCGTGCTGGACGTCGCCCCAGAGGACGAGGCGCCGGAAGAACCCGCACCGGAACTGCCCTCCGAGGTGGTGCTGGAGGCGTCAGAGCCTGAGCCTGCCGCCGAGGCATTGGACGTGAAAGCAGAGGCCCCTGCACCCTTCGCCGACGTCGCGCTGAACGTCGCGCCGGCGGATGAGACGCCGGAAGAACCCGCACCGGAACTGCCCTCCGAGGTGGTGCTGGAGGCACCGACAACAGAACCTGAACCTGTCGCTGAGGCATTGGATGTGGAAGCTGAAGCCCCTGCGCCTGTCGCCGACGTCGTGTTGAACGTCGCCCCAGAGGACGAGGCGCCGGAAGAACCCGCACCGGAGCTACCCGCCGAGGTGGAACTGGAAGCGCCAGCCCCGGAGGCGGAAGTGCCTTGGACGGCCGAGGAAAAGCTGATGGAGGACATCGCTGCCGCCATGACGGAGCCTCACCCGCCGGCGGGGGTTGACGAGCCGGAGGCGGAGCTCCCTGAGGACGAGGCCCCACAGGAGCCTCTGCTGGTGGCGGAGGCCGCTCCTCCGGCCGAACCAGCGGAGGAGCCCGCGACGGGCGCAACGGAGATGGACGTCAGCTCCCTGCTCGTCGCGGAGCCGGCGGCCCCGACGCCGACGGTCGAGGAGCCTGAGCCGTTCGACGAACCGACCGCCGTCGTCCCGGAGCCGGTGGCGACGCTGGAATCCGAGGTCGGGACGCTTCAGGCCGAGGAAGAAGGCCACGACGAGACCGATGTCCCCGCTCCGGAGGAACCGGCCCCTGAGGCAGAGCCTGCGTCGGAGGCACCTCAGGCAGAGGAAGAAGAGAACGGCGAGGCCGACGTTCCCGCTCCGGAGGAACCCGCCCCTGAGGCAGAGCCGGAGTCAGAGCCTGAGCCGGAGGCACCCCAGGCGGAGGAAGAAGAGAACGGCGAGGCCGACGTTCCCGCTCCGGAGGAACACTCCACAAACGAAACAGGGCCGGAGGCTGAGGAAATCCACGAGTTCCCGCAGGACGCGGGGTCCGCTGAGGCAACGGAGGAGGATAAAGCAATGGGTCTGAAGGATAAGCTTTTGGCGCGCAAGGAGGCGCCCGTCGCTCAGGAGGGGGCTGCAAGGCCGCGCGGTGGGGTCCTGCTGCCGCTCTTGACGCTCCTGCTGCTTGCCGCAGTGGTCCTGTGCTGGCTGCAGCTGCGGGGCCTGACGGCGGTCCTCCGCGCGGACCGAACCCTGGAGGCGAAGGCCGCAACGTCCGCAGGGACGCCCCAGCAGGACGAGCGGTACGAGTACGCCATCGACTTTCTGCTGGACGACCGCATCACGGCGGGCATGGACGAGCGCGGCAGGGCGGGCTGGAAGGTCGTCGGCTCCCGCCGCACTCAGGACAGCACCACGGGCCAGTACGGCTACGAGTTCATCTTCATGCGCTCCGCGCAGAAGGAATAGCCCGCCCGGAGGGGCGGCGGGAGGGCCGTGCAATCGGGCCGGCCCCCTTTGTTTGACGCACCGGCAGCGCGGCCTTCGGGCCGGAGCGCAGCAGGGTTTCAAAAGACGACGAAGGGACGTCCGGATGAATCATTATCTTTGTTTCGACGCGGGGACGCAGAGCGTCAAGGTGGCGGTGTACAGCGCGGAGGGCGAGTGCGTCGCGAAGGCCGTCAACCCCACGACGCTCCTCTACCCGCATCCCGGCTGGGTGGAGATGGACGTCGAGGAGTACTTTCAGCTAACCCTCACCGGCATGAAGGACTGCGCGGAGCAGATGGGCCGAAAGGGGCTCGACCCTGCGTCCGTGAGGGCCGTGATGGGCGACGGCATCATCTGCGGCGTGGCCGGTGTGGACGAGGCGGGCCGCGCCGTCACGCCCTACATCAACTACCTGGACTCCCGCACGCGGGAGGACGCGGCGGCCCTGGCGGCGTTGGGGACGGACCTCTGGGCCCGCGAGACGGGCAACCCGGACCCTCTGTGCCTCTTCCCCGCCCTGCACGCACGATGGCTGCTGAAGAACGCCCCGTCCCGCGGCCGCGTGCGGAAGCTCATGCACAACGCTCCCTACATCCTGCTGAACCTGGCGGGCCTCGGCGCCTCGGACGCCTTCATCGACTGGGGCACCCTCTCAGGCTGGGGCCTCGGCTACGACGTCATGGAAAAGCGCTGGTCGCCGGAGCAGCTTGAGATTCTGGGCATCTCTCCCTCCCTTCTGCCCCACATCGTGCGCCCATGGGACGTCGTGGGGGGGCTCTCGGAGGAGGCCGCAGCGCAGACGGGGTTCCCTCCGGGGCTCCCCGTGTGCGCCGGAGCGGGCGACACCATGCAGTCGCTCCTGGGCTGCGGCGTGTTCGCGCCGGGGCACGCCGTGGACGTGGCGGGCACCTGCTCCATGTTCTGCATCTCCACGGCCGGCATCGTGCCGGACCTCAGCCGAAGCGGCAACAACCTCATCTTCAACAGCGCTACCCTGCCGGACACGTACTTCTATTGGGGATTCGTGCGGACGGGGGGGCTGGCGCTGCGCTGGTTTCGGGACAACGTCTGCGGGCAACCCGGCGACGACGGCTGCTACGACCGTCTGAGCCAGGGGGCGGCAACGGTGCCCGCAGGGGCCAACGGCGTGCGCTTCCTGCCGTGGCTGACGGGGGGGCCGAAGGGCTGCGAGGAGGTCCACGGGTGCTTCCTCAACATGACGATGGACACGGATCAATTCGTGCTGTGGCGCGCGGTGCTGGAGGCCATCGCGGGAGAGTACGGCGAGATCGCGGACCGCTGCCGCGCTGCGGGCACGCCGGTGGAGCGTATCATCGTCACGGAGGGCGGCAGCCGCTCGGCCCTGTGGAACCAGATCAAGGCGGACCTCATCCGCGCCGAGACCGTGACCCTCGATACGGGGGGCGCGCTCGCGACGAACGCCCTCCTCGCCGCCTACGCGGCGGGCGACGTCTCCGGCGGAGAGGAGGGCCTCGAGGCGGCCCTGCAGCAGGGGCTGAGGGAGACGGGGCGCTTCGCCCCAGGCCCTGCGTTCGCCCTGCCTCCGCTGCCCAACGGGATATTCCGCCCCTGAACGCGCAAGAGCCCCCTCGAGGGGGCTCTTACTGCGATTTCATACCAAAGATTGCCTCCCCTGAAAGGGGAGGTGCCGCCAAGGGCGGCGGAGGGGTTTGCTCTTAGCCTACTCAACACCTCCCAGCCCCTTCAGGGCAGCCTCCCTTGCAGGGGGGCCTTTCTTTCCCTTTAGACGCAAATTGGTATCACTTAAAGCTCTGGGTCCCCATGAAGAGGATCGCTCCCGTCGTGTCGTCCAGGATGAAGAACAGGAAGGGCCGGTCGGCGTGGAACTCCGCGCGCGGCGGGTCCTGCGGGGGCAGGGCCGTGGCGTAGACCATCGTCATGCCCGTGGCCGCCGCGGCCTCGGCCCCCTCCTCATCCACCTCTAGGAATGTCTTGTGCACGACGCTGTCGATGCAGATCGGCTCTTTATCCTCCGTCATGGCGGAGAAGTCCGCGGCGTCCGAGAAGGCCTGTCCCATCCCCAACGTCGTCAGGAGCTCCTTCAGCTCGTACCGTTCCTCCATCTTGAACTTGGGCAGCCACACGTCCACCTGGTGCCTGGTCATGGAAGCCTGCCAGCGTCGGATGAGGTCAAGCCCGTCGCGATGGGCGAGGTCCTTCAGCAGCTCGTCCATCGCGCCCTGCTTCGGCAGGGCCAGCAACATGCTGGCGGACCCGCCATAGGACAGTTTCAGGAGCTTCACACCCTCCACATCCGCATAGAGGGACTCCCTGTCCTCCTTCATCATGGGGACGTCCTTCGACTCCGCCTCCGTGACGTGGAAGGGCTCCGGAACCGTGAGCTCCGCACTGAAGGGCTGAAGCCACCGTCCCTTGAAGTACACGGCGTTCGTCAGGATCATGCGCGTCTCCTTCGGCACGTCGAGGATCAGGTCCGTGATGCGGCCCTTCGTCCTGTCGGACACCCAGCCGTTGATCCTCTGCCGGGCCTCCTCCGGCGCGTCCTTAAAGTCCAGTTCCTCCGCCGCTCCGCCGTAGTCCCGGCTCAGCACGTCACCGAACCCGCTTCGAGGCGCCAGTCCCTTCATCAGCCACACGCGGTTGGCGTCGTTCAGGACCGGCTGATCGTCCTGGCCGTCCATCCGCTCCCGCAGCCCGGTGGACAGCGCCCCAAGGGACGCATGAAAGCCGTCGTCCAGAGAGAGGGCCTTCGCCATCGCCTCGCGGGTTACGCCCGCGGAGCCCTCGTAGGCCATGCCCAGCACGGACAGGATGCTGTAGGGGGAGAAGAAGAAGTCCCCGTTCGACTTCCGAAACTCCGCCGCCGCGCGGAGGGCAAACCCGTCAACGGCGCGGACGGCCGGGAGGGTGGGGGGCGTTTTTTCGGCCTCGCCGGTCCCCGCCGCGGCCGCGTTCTCCGCCGCCGTCAGGCACGCTAGGGAGAACAGGCAGAACGCAGCGACCTTCGCCGCCCCGAAAAAGTACATCGCAAACTGCAGCATACGCAAGCGCCTCCATTCATAATTTACCAGTGCTTTTGCCAGTGTTTATGTTGAACCCGCCGCTTCTCCCCATCGTTCCACTTCCAGGTCATTCTCGCAGGCAGGGCGGGAAAAAAGGACGGCGAGGCGGGCCATATCGGTCCGCCTCGATCGCCGCCTCAGGAGCCGAAGCCCCAACGACGCGCCATCAATCCTCGCTGCTCAGGGAGACGATGAACGTCTGTCCGTCCCGCCCCACCATCAGGACGACGGACTTGCCGTCGCCGGTCACCGCGCCCCTCAGGTCGCTGAGGTCCGCGACGTTGCGCCCGTTCACCTGGATCAGCAGGTCGCCCTCGCGGATACCAGCGTTCTGCGCCACGGAGTTCTGGGCCACGCTCACGATCAGCAGCCCCTCCGCGTCCTTGTCGAGTCGGTACTCCCTGCGGAGCGCGTTCGTCAGGGGCGCCACCTCGAGGCCCACTTCCTTCAGAACGTCACTCGACCGCTGGGAGTTTCCGTGGCCGCCGGAGCGGCCGTCCGCCGAGTCGGGGCGCTGGTCCAGCGTCACCTTCAGGGTGAGGGTTCTGCCGCCGCGGACGATCCTCAGCTCCGCCGTCGCGCCGGGGGCCAGGGCCCGAACGCTCTGCACGAAGGCGTTGGCGTCCTCCACGTCCCTGCCGTTCAGCTTCACCACCACGTCGCCGCGCTTCACGCCGGCCTTCGCCGCGGCGGAGTCCGGGAACACGTCGCTGATGATCGCGCCGTTCTCCGCATCGACGCCGTAGGCCCTGGCGATCTCAGGCGTCAGCTTCTGCACCGCCACGCCCAGCCAGCCGCGTTTCACCTTGCCGTAGGACACCAGGTCGTCCATGACGGCCTTCGCCATGTTGACGGGGATGGCGAAGCCCATGCCCTGAGCGTAGGGCACGATGGCCGCGTTGATGCCCACCACGCGCCCGTCCATGTTCAGCAGGGGGCCACCGCTGTTGCCGGGGTTGATGGCCGCGTCCGTCTGGAGCAGTCCGTCGAAGTTGACGTCCTCGGCGTGGATGCTCCTGTTCTTGGCGGAGATGACCCCTGCCGTGACGGAGTGCTCGAAGCCGTAGGGGTTGCCGATGGCCACGACCCACTCCCCGACCTCCACGGCGTCGGAGTCTCCAAGGTCGAGAACGGGCAGGTCGCCCTTCGGCTCGATCTTGATGACCGCCAAGTCAAAGGTGGGGTCCTTGCCCAGCACCCTGGCCTTGTAGGTCTTGCCGTCGGCCAGCGTCACGGTGATCTTGTCCGCGCCCTCCACGACGTGGTTGTTCGTCAGGATCTGGCCGTCCTTCGTGACGATGAAGCCGGACCCGCGCCCCTTCATGGGCACGGAGCGAGTGTACTCCTTAAAGGCATCGCCGAAGAACTGGCGGAAGATAGGGTCGTCCCCGAAGGGGAAGGGGGACACCCTGCGCTGGCTCACGGCCTCGACGTCGATGTTCACCACGGCGGGGGACGTGTCCTTGACGATGGTGACGATGGGATTCGCGGCCTGGGAGGACATGGCCAGAGCCGGGACGGCACCCGCCGCCCCAAGGGCCAGCGCGCAGGCCAGCAGGAGCGCCATGGACTTCTTAAACCTGAAACCATTCTTCATGATCAAAAGAGCACCTCCAGAAATTGCGAGGCGAGGGGAAGTAAAAGGGACCGCAACGCCTCGATCGATGATGAGGCCATTGTAGTCCCGTGGGACCAATCCTTCATGGAGTTTTCTACGGACGGGGCCATCCGAAAAAGGCGTTAAAAGCGCCTGATACAGCGATTTTACGGAGCTTCGTCCGCACCAATCCGCCACCCCCTCACGCCCGGCGGTCCTCCCGCTTCAACGTCCGGAGCGACCGCCACAGCCAAAGAAGCTCCAGGGGCAGCGCCCCCAGGAGGATCCAGTGCGAGGGGGACAGGCCGTCGACCGGCGCGTCGGCCCGCACGACGTCCACGGAGAGCCGCATCGCGGCGTAGAGCATCAGGCCGATGGAGGTGACGGCACCGCCCCGGGCCCCCGCGCTCTCCTGGAGGTCCTCTCCCTGCCGGAGGGCGCGCCGGATGAGGGCGCGTTCGACGAGGTAGAGCACCAGGAGCATCGCGGCGGCGGCGGCCGAGTAATAGAGCTGCGTGGGGTGCCGCGCTACGCCGATCGGGTCCCTGGGGAAGTGCAGAGCCAGGGCACACTTCGACGCGATGCCGACGCAGCAGCCGTTGAAGAAGCACCCCCACCGCCCCACCAGCATGGTCAGCGCCGCGGGCAGGGCGACCACGCCGCACAGCGACTGAAAGGGGGCCTTCGGGTTGCGCCGGCAGAGCGCCATGGCGGCGAGGAACGCGCCGAGGAACGCGCCGACCTCCGAGAGCTCGCCGTGCTTCAAATCCAAAAAGAGGGAGGGGTCGGCGATGTAATCCGGGGCGTTCCGCAGGTACTCCATGGCGCGGGCCCCGAAGAGCATCCACAGGAACGACCACCCGATGACGTGCCGCCCGACCCCGTCGTCCACGCCGTAGAGGGGGAAGCGCCGGACGCTCCATAGGATCGCGAGGGACAGGGCCAGGAACCAGAGCACGCTGTAGGTGTCGACCTGAAGGCTCCCCAGCCGAAAGAGGACCGGATGCATGTCAATACGGCCTGCGGCGCGGCGGGCGGGGACGGCTGGCGTACCGGCGGCCCATGCTCTCCGAGGCGTCGAAGCGGGGCAGCACGACGACCTTCCGCATCGGCGGCTCGCCGACGGACTCCGTGCGCA
Source organism: Fretibacterium fastidiosum (assembly GCF_000210715.1). Lineage (GTDB taxonomy): Bacteria > Synergistota > Synergistia > Synergistales > Aminobacteriaceae > Fretibacterium > Fretibacterium fastidiosum. The sequence continues at coordinate 1,639,325 of NC_021038.1, read as the reverse complement.
CGTCCTGGTTGTCTTGCAGCGTCGTGTGGATGACCCAGCGCTCCCAGCTCAACATGGGGTCCAGCCGGACGGGGCGGCCGTACTCCGCCACCTGCCGGGCCGTGGCCTCCGCCAGACGCTCCAGGCTGCGGGTGCGCCTCTCGCGGTATCCGCAGCTGTCCACCCGGACGCGCGGCTCCGAGGCGGGGTCGCGCAGGGCGAGGTTCAGGAGGTACTCCATGGCCTTCAGTGCATCGCCGTACCGACCCACGACGCAGTCCATCGCGTCCGGCCCCTCGATGTCGATCGTGCCGTCCTCCGTCAGGGAGGCCTGGGCGTCGAGGTCCATCCGCTCCATGACCTCGTTCAGGAAGGCGGCTCCCTTCAGCCCCAGCAGGTCCCCCGTCGGGGTCACCTCGACCTTCAGCCTGCTCCCAAAGAGGCCCAGAAAGCCGCGCTCGGAACCCACCACCTCGGCCCGCAGCAGCTCGCGGGGCAGGCCCCACTCCCGCGACGCGGCGTCCAGCGCCTCCTCGACGGCGTTCACGTCAAACCGAAGCTTCCTCTCCTCAGGCTCCGGGCGCTCCTTCCCGTCCCCTCTCAACTCAAATGCCATGAGACACACCCCTCTCTCTCGCGTCCCGCACGTCCATGGGACCTTCGTGGCAAAAGGCAAAAGCACCCGCCCGACAGCGGGCGAAGGTTCGCCAAAAATGCGCTCAGGACAGGGGCTTCTCCTTCGCCGGCTTCTCCTGAAGCAGGACGGGCTTCTGCCGCATCTCCTCGTCCGTCTTGCGCATGACGCGCAGCTGGTGCACCACGCCCATCAGGGAGGACACGCCCCAATAGAGCAGGACGCCGCCCTGCAGGCCGATGCAGATGAACGTCAGGAGCAGCGGCATGAACCAGCTCATCATGGCCATCTGCGGATTCCCCGCTGAGCTCAGGTGCTGTTGATACCACGTCAGAAAGGCGATCAGGATCAGCAGGATCATGTTGGGCAGCCACATGCCGACGTTCGAGAAGAGGAGGGGAAGGTTGGTGAAGGAGGAGAAAAAGACCATGACAACCCCCAGCTGATCGCGAGGGATCGGGACGCCCGCCTTGTCCACCAGGTTCAGCGCGTCGGCCATCGTTGTGAGGACCGATCCGTCGAGGTGGACCGTCAGGAACGTGGCCCCCGCAAAATCGTTGTTGTAGAGCACGCGGTAGAGCAGGATGAAGATGGGGAGCTGAATCAGGAGGGGCAGACACCCCGCGGCAGGGCTGATCTTTTCTTCCTTGTAGAGGGCCATCATCTCCCGGTTCAACGTCTCCTTGTCATCGCCGTATTTATTCTGAAGCACCTTGATCCTGGGCTGGAGCTTCTGCATCCGCTGCATGCTGACCATCTGCTTCTGCGTCAGCGGGTGCATGGCGATGCGCACGATGACCGTCAGGAGGATGATCGCCAGCCCCCAGGAATTCGTCACCCCGTACAGGGTTTCCAGCAGCCACATCATAAGCCACGTCATAAAGGCCTGAGTTTGATCCCACAGATAACCCAATAAGTCCACCATCCCTAGTCACAAAAATTGTCGTCCGCGCCCTCGCCACGGGGCCGCCTTGGGGGCGGGTCGTAGCCGCCCTCGCTCCAGGGGCCGCACCTCAGGAGGCGCCTCAGCGTCAGCCACCCGCCCCGAAAGAGCCCCCAGTCCCTCAGCGCGATGAGCGCGTACTGCGAGCAGGTGGGGCAGAAGCGGCAGTTCCTGCCCAGCAGGGGGGAGATGAGGACCTGGTAGCCCCGCACCAGCAGCATGGCGAGCGCCGCCGCCGGCGTGGGACGCCGCCCCTCAGGCGCCTCTTTCGATCGGGGCGTTCCAGTCCGCGTCATCCGGCGCCTCCCACGCATCCGTCAAAAGGCCGCGCCTCCTGAAGAGGGCGGCCATGTCCTTGAACACCCGTCGGGCGTCGGAGGCCAGCCCCCTCTCCCTCAGGGAGAGGACGAGCGCCACGTCCGGCACGACCCACGGGCTCAACCGGCGAAAGGCCTCCCGCAGGATGCGGCGCCCGCGGACCCGAACGTGGGCCCTTCCCTGACGCTTGCCGACGGCGTAGCCGACGCGCAGCCCCCCGCCTGGCGTCCTCAGAAACAACAACCGCACCAGCTCTCCCTGAACGCGAAGACCGGTGCGGAAAACGAGGTCAAACTCCCACCCCTTTTTGAGAGTTACGCCATGGTCAGGCACTTGCGGCCCTTGCGCCTTCTGTTGCGCAGGATCTTGCGCCCCGACGGCGAGGCCGAACGGGCAAGAAAGCCGATCTTCCTCTTGCGCGGTTTCACATGCGGCTGAAAGGTTCCCTTTTTCACGAAAAAACGCCTCCTCCAATAGACAAACCGTTATCCACGGTGGTTTAACCACAATAGCTTTGAAATTATAACACAGCCATTGGAGGAACGCCACAACGACGCGCTCGCCCCTGCGGGGCAGCCCCCTTTCAGTGGGGGCCAAAACAACCGGGGGCCGACGATCAGTCCATCCCCCGCCTCAGCGCCGCAACCTCGTCAGGGGACAGACCCGTCGCCTGGGATATCTGCTCGGAGGTAAATCTCATGCCCAGCATCCGCCGCGCCGTGGTGGTGATACCCTCGTTCAGGCCCTTAGCCAGCCCTCTGGCCTCGCCCCTTGCTTCCCCCAGAGCGATGCCCTCCCTCAGGATCGTCTTCGCCTCGTACTCCAACACCTGGCCTCCCATGATGGACTTCACTCCTTCCCTCACCTTTTCGTGCCCACAGGCAATGTGCTCCAACACCTTACCGGACATCTCCTCGAGTGTCCGCTTCACGTACTCCGTCAACTTCCCGCTCTCCGCCAGCCCCTCGAGCCGACCCCGTATCCCCTCGTACTCGGACAGAAGCTCCCGCAGCAGCCCCTCGTCCCTCTCGTACTTCGCAAACCGTCTCTCGTGCGCAAAAATGCGGAAGGGAATGAGAAACAACAGCCCCCTGGAGAAGATGTCCTCCGGCGTGTACCGCTGGGCCTTCATCGCAGGGATATCGTAGGCCGCAGAACCACCGCCTGGCAGCTCGATGCGGACCGTCAATACATCCGGCGTACTCGCGCGGCAACGAAGGTACAGGATCGCCGACGCAGGAAAGCGCACCGTCAGCACTCCCTCGCTCACCTCGCCCGCGTCCAGCGCAATCTGCGCGTCGTACTCGAACATCCGGACCAGCATCGTGTCGTCCGACGTGCTCTGGCACTCGATGTGGTACTTCTTCAGCGACCTGCCCCGTATCCCGAAGCACGAGTCCGTGACGCGCTCTCGCTCCGCGCCGTCCTGACCGTTGATAAAGTGCCCGTTAGGGTAGAACTCCACCGCCTCGTCCCCGGAGTACGACTCGTGAAAGATTTCGTTCACTAATGGTATGATCAGGCTCGAACAATCGTTCAACAGCGTTCGGAACACGTCGTCGTAGGGCGTGTTGACCAGCAATCCGCATCCCTCCCCCATCCCTTCGGCTCCTGGCTTCATTATAGCAAACAAGCCCTCTCACTCAAAACCGATCAAAACAGGAAAACTGAAACGGGGTAATACCAATTTGTGTCT
>NC_021038.1:1620446-1635593 GCF_000210715.1 Fretibacterium fastidiosum | reverse complement strand
GCCTGAGAAACAACCCCTCCCAGCCGGCGCAGTTCCTTATCGAGGAACATGACGTCTCGTTTCTCGTCGAGTTCTCTGGCCAGGTCGGGCAGCAGGGAGTGGACACGGGCGCGTCGATAAGACCTTATCGAACATTCCCCATGGTCTGCCGAAATAAGACGATCAATTGTCTTATTTCGGCACAGCCAGACTGCTGAACTCCTCAAGCCTCCCGATAGATCGGCTTGCGTAGGTTCAGCAGTCTGGCCGCAGGTCATCGCGTCGCGGTTCCCTGGCGGCCTTTTCTGAGGGGTCTTTGTCCTTTCCGCTCATGGCGTCACCTCGTTTCGTGATTTGCCGCACACTCAAGCCTTTCTTTCTATCAGCATAGCAGAGGTCAGGGGCGTTGGAGCAGGAAGGTGCTCAGGAATCCAGCTTTGCCTGCGCTTCTCGTTTCTGTGAATTGGGTGCAGCGGACGCTTGTTGACAGGCCCCGTGCGGAGGAGTATAATTCTTCTTGCTGAAATTCCACGATAGCTCAATCGGCAGAGCGGGTGGCTGTTAACCACTAGGTTCCAGGTTCGAGTCCTGGTCGTGGAGCCATTTTTGTATACGATGAACGTTGAGATCATAGAGGGGAGCCGGCGAGGACCGGCTCCTTTGTTGTACGGGGCTGAGGTGCGGAAGTGCATAGACGCGCTGTAAAGCGCAAAAATCTGACGGGACCTTTAGGAGGGGTGCTTTTCGATGAATCTGTTGTTGGAGGGGCTCATGGCCGTCACGGCGAAGCAGGCCGCGATGTACGCGGTGGGCGGCGCGCTGATCTGGCTCGCCATCAAGAAGGAGTATGAGCCGACCCTGCTGCTTCCGCTGGGCTTTGGGGCCATCCTGGTGAACCTGCCGCTGTCCGGCGTGGTGAATCAGTCCATGGCGGGCATCGGGGAGACGGCGGGGATCATCCAATGGCTGTTCGAGACGACGATCAGCGCCTCCGAGGCGCTGCCGATCCTGCTCTTTATCGGCATCGGGGCCATGATCGACTTCGGGCCTCTGTTGGCGCAGCCCGTGCTGTTCCTGTTCGGCGCCGCGGCACAGTTCGGCATCTTCGTCGCCATCAGCCTCGCGACGCTCCTGGGCTTCGACCTGAAGGACGCCGCCTCCATCGGGATCATCGGCGCGGCGGACGGCCCGACCTCCATCCTCGTGGCGCAGATCATGCGCTCCAACTACATAGGTGCCATCGCGGTGGCCGCCTACTCCTACATGGCGCTGGTGCCCATCATCCAGCCGCTGGCCATCCGGCTGGTCACCACGAAGAAGGAGCGGCGCATCCGCATGGCCTACACGCCGGGCAGCGTGACCCGGCGCACGCGCATCCTGTTCCCCATCTTCGTGACGTTCATCGTCGGGCTCATTGCCCCTGCGTCGGTGGCGCTGGTTGGCTTTTTGATGTTCGGCAACCTGGTGCGCGAGTGCGGCGTGCTGAACACGCTGTCCCGCACGGCGCAGGACGAGTTCTCCAACCTCATCACGCTGCTCCTGGGCATCACGATCTCCTTCAGCATGAAGGCGGAGGCCTTCGTGCGGACGGACACGCTCCTCATCCTGCTCATCGGGCTTGCGGCCTTCGTGTTCGACACGATCGGCGGCGTGGTCTTCGCCAAGGTGCTGAACCTCTTCCTCAAGGAGAAGGTCAATCCCATGATCGGCGCGGCCGGAATCTCCGCCTTTCCCATGTCCTCCCGCGTGGTGCAGAGGATGGCCGCGGAGGAGGAGAAGGGCAACATCCTGCTGATGCACGCGGTGGGCGCCAACGTGTCCGGTCAGATCGCCTCGGTGGTGGCGGGTGGCCTGGTCATCAGCCTGGTCACCCAGTACCTGTAAGGAGGCGAAGCGTCATGAGTCCAGAGGTCGTGCAGAACTTCATCGTCTCCCTGAAGATCATGGGGCAGGGGATGGAGGGCATCTTCGTCGTCATCGTCCTCATCAGCCTCGTGGTGTGGGCCATGGGCCGGATCCGATAGAGGCGGAGGGGACGAAAGAGCGGGCAGGGGAGCCGATCCCCCGCCCGCTCTTTTTTTGCGTTCCGACGGTGGCCCGTTACCGGGTTTCACCGCCCACCGGCTTGTAGTCCTTGAGCGCCTGCCGGCCGATGGCGTCCGCGGCGAAGATGGCGGCCGACACCTTCTCCGGCGTGACCTCGAAGGGCATGTTGTGCAGCGTGTCGTTGGGAGCGCAGGCGGCCTTGGCGACGCTCATGATCTTCTCCGGCGTCGGGTCCTCGATGCCCAGCTGCTTCATCGTCACGGGCAGGCCGACGGCCACGCAGAAACGCAGGACGGCCTGAAGCTCTTCCTGTGGGATGTCCTCCAGCACCAGCTGCGTCAGCGTGCCGAAGGCGACCTTTTCGCCGTGGTACATGTGGTGGCACTCCGGCAGGATGGTGAAGCCGTTGTGGATGGCGTGGGCGCCGGCGAGGCCGCCGCTCTCAAACCCGATGCCGGACAGCAGAGTGTTGGCCTCAATGATCTTCTCCACGGCTTCCGTGCAGGCGTGGGCCTCCAGGGCCAGCTTGGCCTTAACGCCCTCCGCCATCAGCGTGTCGAAGCACAGCTTCGCGACGGCCATGGCCGCACCGCCCGTCTTGCCGCCGGCGCAGGTGACGGCGCCGGACCTCATGCAGGCGCGGGCCTCAAAGTAGGTGGCCAGGGCGTCTCCGATGCCGGAGACCGTCAGGCGCACGGGAGACTTCGAGATGATGTCCGTGTCCATGATGACGACGTTGGGGTTGGCCTTGAAGAACTCGTACTCCTCGAACTTGCCGTCGTCGGTGTAGATGACGGAGAGGGCGCTGCAGGGTGCGTCCGTGGCAGCGATGGTGGGGCAGATGACCACGGGAGTTCCCGCCTGGTTGGCCACGGACTTGGCCGTGTCAAATATCTTGCCGCCTCCGACGCCCACCACGATGTCGCAGCCGGCCCCCTTCACGACGGCCGCGATGCGGTCGATCTCCTTTCGGGAGCACTCGCCGTTGAAGATCTCAAACTGACAGCTGGCCTTTGAGGCTTTGAAACTCGCCTCGATCTCGGCACCGCTCCGCTTCTTCCCGCCCTGGCTGACGAGCACCAGAGCCTTCGAGCCCAGGTTTGCCGTATACTCGCCGACCTTCTTCATCTCTCCCGCTCCCTGAATGTAGCGGTTCGGGCTGATAAAAATTCGTGCCATGTCGATACCCCCCTGAATAAAAACTGAACGATAATTCACCTCGATGACGCTTTACCGAGCCGGCAGTTTCATTATAGCATGGACCGGGGAAGGCGGCGTTCCGACGGTCAATTCAAGCGAATCCAATACTGTATCCTTTCGCCTTTTGACCTTTTTGCATTATAGCATCCGCCCCGCGACGGAGACAGCCGCATCCGGCGGCGGCGTCCGGCACGGCCCGGGTCGGAAGACGAAGCTGCCCCCCGCCTACGGGCGGGGGGCAGCTGGCATTGTGTTTTACGTTCCGGGGCCCGGGACGTCTTCCTCAGGCGTCGGTCTTGACCCGACAGACGTAGATTAAGCCCTCAGCCTCACTCAGCTCCGCGGTCACATAGCGCTTCATATAGCGCCGCAGAAACTCCTCTTTGGGGATAAGCGTTCCGCGCTCATCCAGGAAATGGCAGTCGGAAAAGAGAGGCCCGGAGGCCTCCTTGCCGTCCACCTTCAGGACAAGGAGTTCACCGCCCTCCACGGGCTCCACGCGCTCCAGCGTCCCGGTAACCTCCAGCATGGGGATCTCGGTCACGGCCTCTGCACGGAGTGCAAAGGCTCCCGCCGCCACCAAAGCCACCAGCAAAACCGTCCCTACCCGACGCAGCGACACGTCGCCCATCCTCATCATCACACACTCCTCTCCCTTTCGCCCATTATAAATCAATAGGCAGTAGCATCTCCGGAAACGGTCTCACGCCAGTAACGGATATAGGAGCCCAGTTTATACGGCAGCTTTATATTATTGCCCTTCATTTTTTTCTTAAAACTCAGGAGCGTGCCGTCCTGGCTGGAGTTCGCGTCCACTCCCGAACTCCGCAAGGTATCCGCTGCGCCCTTCGTAGCACCGGATTCCAGCTGTCGGGCCCCAAGATACACCCGGTCCCCCACCGCCGTGATGCCCGTAAAACGCACGTTGTGGAACGTCAGCGAATGTCCCTTGTTCGTCGTCCCGTATTCCTTTCCATCAAAATCGCTCTTGCCCGTCTCAGGGTCGAACATGTAGAGTTTCGAGTCCCCCATCCCGATGTCGCAGCTCGTCGATGCCAATCTGGGGATAAATGTCGTAACGATCACCGAGCCGCCGAAAAGATAGGGCGACGTCGTCATGAACTCCGCTCCCCACCCCCTGGAGCTGTCCCCCGATTCGGTCACGGCGGGCCTCAGACGAAGATACCAGCCCTTGTCGCCAGTCTGAACGAGGTGTTTCTTCTCCTCCTCCACGCTGAACTCCACTCCGGAGTAGGCCGGCGTCAGCTTATCCTTGAAGTAGGTCCACTCTCTCAGGTCCTTCGTCTTCAGACCGGGCTTTCCAGGCTCCAGTTTCAGCCCGAAGAGAAACTGCTGCGGATTGACGCGCGTCCTGTAGTTCCCTCCGTTCAGGTCCGGTGCCTCCAGGTCCGCGGTCCCCCCGAAGAGCCAGCGCCCCGTCTTCGTCGTCACGACGCAGAACGCCTTGGGGATCGCGACCCCCAGGTCCTCGGAGACGTTCGCATCCGCCGCGGCTGCCACGTCCTGCTTCGGCCTCACCGTGACGAGGCGGAACGGGCTCTTGAGCCCCCAGCTCGTCACCTGACCCGCCGTCTCGCAGTGCAGCACACGCCCCTCGCTGTCCGCCGTAAAGAACTCATCGAGCCCACCCCCGCGCTCCACGTAGGTGATGGGGGCCACGACCATCCCAAGGTTTTCCCCGGAGGACAGCGTATCCCACTTTTTCTTTATCTTGCCCGTCTCGGGATCCAGGGCGAAGAGCGCCTTGCCCTGCTTGTCCTCCCCCAGGGAGAGCCCGACTCCCGCCGGGAGCAGGCAGACGAAAGAGCCGTCCTTCAGCTTCGTGAAGGCGGCAGCCTGGAAGGTGAGCCCCAGGTCCGCATAATCTACGGCATCCGCAGCGCTCAAGCCACCCCATGCCGTCAGTTTTCTCTGAAACGTTCCGCCATCATAGGAGGAGTTGTCCACGGCCCAGAGCATCCTGGGACCCGTGTCCGAGCTCGTGACGTCCATGGCGTAGAGCCCACAGCCGCCACGCCCCAGGGTGCCGATCATGACGCGGTGCTCCGAGCTGTCCTGGAAGTTCACGCTCCTGGAGGTCATCAGGCCATCCAGCAGGTCCAGGGCAATGGCACGCGGCGTCGTCTTTCCGTCGCCGCCATACCACGGCCAATTCAGCAAGGGATTGAACTTCATGCTGCGCAGGCGGCTCAGGACGTTGGGCGGGACGAATCCCCACCGCTCCTGTCCCGTCTCCATGTCCAGGGCATGCAGGAAGCCCCGGTTGGTCTGAATGTAGACCGCCTTGTCCTTCGGGACGGAGACGAAGTTGGAGTGCTGCATATCCCCCAGGGGAATCTGTGGCTTCTCCCCACTGGAGTAGCCGAGCGTCAGCCAACGCTTGAACTCCTCTGCATGGTCTTTGGCGTCTCCGATCAGGGAGAGGTCGGCTGCGCTCAAGGCGCTCAGCTGCGCCAGGGAGGATCCTCTCCAGGCCCACAGGTTCCTGCCCGAGCCCTTGGCCGCCATGAGCCTCCCGGCCTCCCAAAGCGGTCCCACCGTTTTCCCCGTCTTGATGTCCAGGGACGAGCACTGGAACTTGGCCTCCCAGACATCATAGCGCCGGGGCTCGTAGGAGGCGCCGAAGATCAAACCGTGCTCCCCTCCCATCGGGTCTCCCTGGATGAGGGGGGCCCCCGAAGCCTTGGCGTCGGAGTCGACCTGGCGGAACGCATTCGTCAGGGCCTTCAGGAGCTCCGAAGCGTTGTTGGCGAAGAAGGGCTGGATGCTGGGGTCCCCCGTGCTGGGCGCCCAATTTCCAGAGGCGTCCTTCCTGGGCTGCCCGGCCGCCGCCACCTTTTTCAGGTCCTCGCGCAGGGCCTCCGCCTTCGAGGCCGTGGGGTCCACGAACCCCACCACCAGGGTCCGGACCCCCTGCTTCATTTCGTGCTCCTTCTCCAACCACCTGCCCTGGCTCTTGTCCCATCTGCGCCCCCGCATCTTCAGGGTGTCCACATAGAGCTTCAGCGTGGCGTCCGCCGCCGTGTACCCCGCGTCCGTCGCGTCGTTGCCCGCCGTGAAGACGATCAGCCAGTTGGGCTGGCAGGGCCCCGTGACGGGGAAGAACCCCTCGGTCGCCGTCTCGAACTTCAGCCCATTCGTCCTCCCCGAGCCGGGAAGCGGGGAGAAGAAGTCGATGATGCTGCCCGCGGCCTGCCCTTTGCGAAGCTTCAAGTATGAACCCTCATAATCGACAGTGTCAGCACCATAGTAGCGGATTAAATCTTGATTATTTGGGTCCTTCTTGTTTTGATGGTGGCGCCGCGCCTCGATGGAGGTGGCCAGGGGCGTCTTGCCGTCGGCAAAGAGCTCCGGGTTCGGGTTGCTGCCTTGGGGGTTCTCGATGCCATCGATGTAGCGGCGGAAGGCCGTCAGATGGGACGTGGCCTTCTGGGCGTCGTCGTAGAAGCGGCCAAAGGGGACCTTCAGGACCGCGCGGTTCACCTGACGCCATCTCCTGGCATCGTTGGAACTGTAAAAATTTCGATTGATCCCACACCAGGCAGTCTGGGAAGCGCTATAATTGTTTTGCAAACCGGTAGCCCAGCCAGGGGCTCCACCATAAGGGAAACCCGCCTTGATACCCCAATCGGGGGCCTTATAAAAATCGGCATACATTCTATGAGGGTAATTATCCTCCTGATAGCTCGTGGCCATGGCGACGCTCATGCGGGAGAACAGGTCCGCGTTCTCCGGGGAGGTCAGACGCCAGAGCACCAGCTTCATGATGTACAGGCGGCTGTCGTTGGGGACGAGCTGTTCATAGACCCTCTTGCTGGGTTTGAAAGCCTTCGGGTCATAGGGAGAACCCGGATATCCCGTTACAACGTCCCCCACTCTGACTCCAGAAGGTAGATTCACGTGATACCCACTGTCCCTGAACGTCAGGAAATACGGTTTGTTCGGCTTGCTACTCCCCTCGCCGTTCTCCGGGTAGGTGCCGTCGTAGGGCGTGTAGTAGCAGTCCGGGTCGCCGATCTTGTTGTTGCTGTTGTCCAGGTCCCGACCGTACCGGAGCCCTCCACTCGTTTCTTCCCTGCCGTTACTGCCGATATGGGGTCGGGCGCCGGAGCCGTAGGTGCAGTCCTTCAGCATCCGGACACGCTGACTCGGAGAATTGCTGTCCGTATCCTGCGGCATCGTCCCCTCGGGCGTGAAGGTCATCGGGGACCCGACGTCCAGCAACAGCAGCACGTTGGGGGGCAACCCCTCGGGGCTGTCCTCCGGCGGATACATCGACTTCTCGTAGGCCCGGGGCTCGGCGGCCCACACGCCCGTCCCCGTGCCCAACAACAGCAGCACAACCAGGAACCCCGGCAAAAAGCGCGCCACGCGACCGCACGGCGCCTGGATCATCCTGTTTTCGTTCACCGTAAGCCCTCCCTTGGAAATAACCCTTGAAATAACCCTTATGAAATAACCCACGGCGGCGTCCTTCATCCCGCTCAAAAGGGCAGAGCCGCACTAGGAGATATCGGAGGAGGCGACGGCAAAGAACCCCTCCTCCGCGCTGCGCTGAAAGCGCCACGGAGCGCTCCCGTCCTTCCGCGTATAGAGCTGCACCCGAAGGAGGTAAGCTCCAAATACCCCATAAATTTTCTCCTGGCTGACCGAGACCTGCACCGAACCGCCGCCGCCGCTCACCGACGGATCGGTCGTCGAACCATCCGGGCTCGAAGAACTTCCCGTGCCCGAGAACGAAGGAGGCAGGAGCGAAGGGGGAAAGGATCTCAGCTTCGCGGGGTGCTCCATAAGGTCCTTCGTGAGGTCCTCGATCCGGTAGTTGGCGTCATAGACCTGGACCACCAATCGCTGATTCCCCTCGGTACGATCCGTGCTCAGCACGTCGGGATGCTCCGTTACCTGAAGGTCCTCCAGGCGTTTGATGGGATTTCCATAATCGGCCGCAGTGTACCCCTGTCCATGCAGGACACGCCCTCCTCCCTCGTACCGATCCTGATTCGTCTTGATGAGGAAGGCCTCGATCCGCTTCACCTCGTTCGCAACGTCGATATGCTGCTCGTAGGCCATGCGCTGGAAGATCGATCCCCTGGAAAACCCTTCGGTCAACACGAGCATCCCCACGGTAAGCGCCGCACCCACCAAAATGACGATCAGCGCCATGACCAAAATAAACCCGCGCCTGCGTCTGGCCCAGCCCCCCGACCTCCTCCGTCCGGTGTTCATCCGTTTCTCCATACTCAATCCCACCTCTCACCTGACGTCATCAATTCCGTATCCTCCAGGTCATGCTTTCCACCAAAAGGCGGAGATTTCGATCCCTCGCGCTGAAATAGTCCTCCACCGGCGCTTCACGCTTCGGCCAGGACTCGGGGACGCCCGGACTCACCTTGGGGTTGTTGATCCCCCGCGCTGCCAGGGTCATCGTCAGAAGGTGGGAAGCAGGATCAAAACGGAAACAGGCCGCCGCGATGTTCTCCGCCACGACCTCCTCGACCGGGGCCTTTTTGTGCTCCTCGTAAATGAAGCGGATCAGCCGCCCGTTCCGGACCTGCAAGCGCACCACCTGCAGCAGGTGCACCTCCTCGAGGCCGCGGAGCTGCCCTCCCAGAAGGATCTTCTTGTCCGGCGTCGTAAAGGCAGAACTCGCGAAGGCAAACGGCGCGACCCTGGCCTCCAGGTGATCCGCATTGACGCCATTGACCTGCAACGGCACCCCGAAGCTCGGCAGGACAATCCACGACCGATGATTCTTTATCTCGGTCAGAACCCCAATCTCCCGTCCGCTGTTCGTCTTGAAATTCTTGAGACGTCCTATCCCGGAGGCTCCATTGATAGGATACAGCTTCAGGGTCGGGTTTTCAGCGTCATTCCAATAGGCGGCTATCTCCTTGTTCTTTTCGTAATTCACGCAGTTCTTGGAGGTATCCCGAGGCATGGCCGGAGACACGCCAAAATCCGGGCTGAGCAACACCCCCGTGGGGACGGCCCACACGCAATAGAGCGAATTTCCAACGTAGCAGCCGGAGGAGGTCTTGGCCTTGACGGCCTTATCCGGAAGGTCGCCGTTAGCCACCGTCATGGCGCCGCCCCACGCCATATCCCCCCGCTGGATATCCCCCATGTGGGCCATGAGAGGAGGCTCACCACCTCCTGCATAAAAGGCCGCAGCAAATTGACCGCCGTCCAGCGAGAGCCCCAGGCCCGCGTTGCTGAAATCCTCTGCGACCGCCCGAAACGCCCTTTCGAGCTCCTCACGCCCCAACGTGTAATCCTCCGTACTGGAATAGGAATTGTAAAAAGACATCAGGGCACTTACCAGCGCACCGCCGACGATAGCCACGACAACGATGGCAATCATCAGCTCCACAAACGTCAATCCGCGTCTTCTCATGCCTGCATCCTCTCCCGGCCGGAGGCGCGCCAGCCCCCGACGCCTCAAAACCGGCAGCTATCGGCCGGCACTCCGCTCCTCATAGGCGCTCACAAACCCGGCAAACGTCAGTTTTCCACCATCGGAACGGGCCACATCCAGCTTGATAGGATACGATCCACCCACGGCCGGCGTCATCGACGGCGTAACGATCATCCCACCCCAACGGTACGCAGATTCCTCATGCACCCAGCCCAACCGATCGGCCACAGCATCGAAAAACATCGTGGAAGACGACTTGAGCATGGACTTGTCCGTCGTCCCCATCGCCTCGAACCAGCTCTGCGCCACAAGACGCGCGTCCAGATCCACCTGAGTAAAAGCACGCATCCTCATCGTCATCGCCATGCTGCCGAAGATACCACCGAAGACGATGAGCACCACGATAATCAGGATCAATGCCTCCCCCAGGGCAAAAGCACCGCGTCGCCGCAGCCCTCCAGCCGAGATGGACAAAACTTTTCTCCTCATCCGATCCTCTCTCATCCGAATTTGCCTCATCCGCAATCCTCTCACTCGAATCCCTCCGGTCCTCCGAGAGAAAACAGCATTTGAAATCGCCCAAGAGCTCAGGCCAACAGGGCCCAAAAGTTTTCTCCCCAGACATGAGCCCCCGGTCCACCGGCGTTTGACCCTCCGCCCCCTTGCCGAAATTGGGCACAAATCCTCCCTTATAAGATTATGGATAAAAAGCCTCAAAGTCAATAGGCATATAGAACTATATTTATTCCCTATGGCTACAGCCGGCTCCCCTCCAGGCGTTTTTTTCGCCTTTTCAGGGCGGTCCTGCGCTCGGCCAGGCACTCCTTTCCCGCCGCAATCTGGGGGCTGCCTGCTCAAATTCCGTGCCGCCATAGGGGTTCCGACGTCTCACGCTGGCCTCCGGGGAGAGCGGCTCCAGGGCATCCGCCCCCACCGACGGGATCTACTCCTTCCACTTCTCATTGGCTCGCCGTCGTCCTGCGATCGTGCACGGTCGCGCCCTCCGCCGTCCCGCTCAGGATGAGGGCGCGGGCGGAGAGGCCGTGCCGGGCGAAGGCGGCGCGCATGGCCGAGGCCACGGGCTCCGTCGGCCCGCGGGTCAGTGCGATCATCGTGGGCCCCGATCCGCTGATGAAGGCCGCGGCGCATTCCGACCGGCGGCGCGCTTCCTCCAGGACCTCAGCGCCGCCGGGGATCAGCCCCGTGCGGTAGGGCTGATGCAGCCGGTCCTCCGAGACAAAGGGCAGGACGTCCCAGCGCCCCGTGGCCCACGCGGCGGCGAGGAGGGCCGCCCGGCTGACGTTGAGGATCGCGTCCCGAAAGGGCACCTCGCCGGGTAGGATCGCGCGCGCCGACTCCGTGCTGACCTCGCAGTCCGGGACGACGGCCACCGCCTGCAGGTCCTGCGGCAGGGGCGGCAGCCGGACGCAGCACAGGCGCTCTCCGTCCCAGCAGGAGATCGTCATGCCGCCCACGGCGCAGGGCACGACGTTGTCCGGGTGCCCCTCGATGGCCGTCATGAGGCGCAGGGCTTCGTCCTCTGGTGCGCGGGCGTCCGTCAGGAGGTTGGCCAGCATCACGCCCGCCACCACGGCCGTCGAGGAGCTGCCCAGCCCCCGGCGGAGAGGGATGGCGTTGTGGCTTTCTAGGGCGAAGCCCCGGCGCGGGACGCCCCACTCGTCGCAGGCGCGGCAGTAGCTTTTGACGAGCAGGTTCTTTTCCACGTCGCCCAGCTCCTGCGCGCCCTCCCCCGTCACGCGGACCGTGAAGCGCCCCTCCGGCAGGACATCCGTCACGCTGAAGCGGTTGTGGAGGGACAGGGCCATGCCGAAGGTGTCGAAGCCCGGTCCCATGTTCGCCGTCGTCGCCGGGACCTTGAGGGCGACGACGGGTTCCGCGTCCCGCCTCATGAGCGGCCCGCCAGGACCTTCAACAGCTCTTCGGGCGAGTCGCCGATCTCGATGGGGCGCCCCACCTGTCCCATGGCGGTGTCCGGGTCCTTCAGGCCGTTGCCCGTCAGGACCATCGTCACGGTGATGCCCTCCGGCAGACGGCCCTGCCCCTTGAGCTTGACGAGGCCCGCCAGCGGGGCGCAGGACGCGGGCTCCGCGAAGACGCCGCCCTCGCTGGCCAGGAGCCGCTGGGCGCTCAGGATCTCCTCGTCGGACACGGCGTTGAACTCGCCGCCCGACTCCTGAACGGCGGCCCGCGCCAGGTGTGCGCTGACTGGGTTCCCGATGCGGATGGCCGTGGCGACCGTCTCCGGTTCGGGGCAGGGCTTGCCCGTCACGAGCGGCGCGGCCCCCTCGGCCTGGAAGCCCATCATTCGGGGAAGGCGCGGTATCTTTCCCAGCTTGTGGTACTCCGAGTAGCCTGCCCAGTAGGCGCTGATGTTGCCCGCATTCCCCACCGGTATGGCGTGCCAGTCCGGCGCGCGGCCTCCCAGCGCCTCGCAGACCTCCCAGGCCCCCGACCGCTGCCCGATGAGTCGATAGGGGTTCACGGAGTTCACCATGGCGCAGCCGCTCTCCTCCGCGCCCCGGCGGGCCAGCTCGAGGGCCCGGTCGAAGTTGCCACGCACGGCGATGACCGTGGCCCCGTACATCAGTGCCTGCGCCAGCTTCCCCATCGCCACCTTGCCGGCGGGCAGCAGGACGTAGCAGGGGATGCCCACGGAGGCCGCGTAGGCGGCGGCCGAGGCCGAGGTGTTTCCCGTCGAGGCGCAGATCAGGGCCCGCCGCCCCTCCTCCAGCGCCTTGGCCACGGCCAGCACCATGCCGCGGTCCTTGAAGGACCCCGAGGGGTTGCAGCCCTCAAACTTTCCGTAGAGCTTCACTCCGAGCCGGTCCCCGATGCGGGGCAGCGGGATCAGGGGCGTGCTGCCCTCCTCCAGGTTGACCTGTGGCGTGGACGGCGTGATGGGGAGAAGTTCCCCGTATCGCTTTAGAACACCCATGAACGATCAATCCTCCTCTTGAGCCAGAGCGGCCCTTCGGGCCCACGCTCTTTTCAGGAATTATACGCGATGATGGGCACCTTGGGGGAATGATTGAGGGATCGTTGGCGCAATCTCAGGGGGATGGCGGGGGTGCGTGCCCAAACCGCAGTAGTGAAAGGGGGCTGGCTGAATCGCCGACACACCTTGTGTTGTGTTGGTGTCGGCCGATCTGCCATGACGCAGGCCCTCTCCAGAGTTACAACCCCTCCGCCGCCTTCGGCGGATTTGGGCCCCCAATCCCAGCTTGACTTTCTGCTGTGCTTGTGTAATGATTTGCAACATCGTTCGACAAGCCTCTTTTACGTTGTAAGAGGATGCTCTGAGTTTGCGGCCGACAGGGCCGTGCGGCTTTTGGAACTTGGAATCGAGGTCTTTTGAGATGCGTCTTACCGCAGTCAAGCTCTTTAGCTATTGCTTTTTCGGCTTTGCCTATGATTACGGCAGGCCCAATTTGCGCTTGGCTGGGAGTGAAGCTCTTTAACGCACCCTCTTCGTTACGGCATCAAGAACGCCCCCGGCAGCCATGAAGCGCTGCGGGGGCGTTTTCGTTCTCATAATAAAACTTATGGAGGTAGTCGTCATGATCATCATTCTGAAAAAAGATCCGGATCCAGCACAGCTTGAGAGCCTCGTCGCGTGGCTTCGGGACAAAGGGCTTCAGGTCCACACCAGCACGGGCGAGTCCCACATCGTGCTGGGGCTCGTGGGCGACACGGCCGCAATGGACATCGATCTCATCGCTGCCCTCGACATCGTCGAGAGCGTGCGGCGCGTCCAGGAGCCCTACAAGAAGGCCAACCGCAAATTCCACCCCAAGGACACCGTCATCGAGGTCGCAGGCCGCCAGATCGGCGGCGGGACCCTCACCATCATGGCGGGGCCCTGCTCCGTCGAGAGCGAGGAGCAGATCCTGGCCGTGGCCCAGGCCGTGAAGGAGAGCGGCGCGACGATGCTCCGCGGCGGCGCCTTCAAGCCGCGCACCTCCCCCTACTCCTTTCAGGGCAAGGGCGTCGAGGGCCTTCGCCTTTTGAGCCTCGCCAAGAAGGCCACAGGGCTGCCCATCGTCACCGAGCTGATGGAGGTCCACCAGCTTGAGTACTTCGACGACGTGGACGTCATCCAAGTTGGAGCGCGCAACATGCAGAACTTCAACCTTCTGAAGGAGCTGGGCAAACAGGACAAGCCCATCCTCTTGAAGCGCGGCATGTCCGGCACCATCGAGGAGCTCCTGATGAGCGCGGAGTACGTCATGAGCGAGGGCAACGAGAAGGTCGTCCTCTGCGAGCGAGGCATCCGAACCTTCGAGACCGCAACGCGCAACACGCTGGACCTCTCCGCCATTCCCGTCCTGCGGCAGCAGAGCCACCTCCCCATCATCGTGGACCCCAGCCACGCCACGGGCAAGGCCAACCTCGTCCCCCCCATGGCCCTCGCCGCCGTGGCGGCCGGAGCCGACGGCCTGATCATTGAGGTCCACAACGACCCACAGCACGCCCTCTGCGACGGAAGCCAGTCCCTGCGCCCTGAGGTCTTCGACCGGCTGGCGAGGCAGATCAAGGCCCTTCACGCCGCCGTACAAGAGCTGGAGAGGACGGCATGAACGTCGGGATCGTCGGCCTGGGGCTCATCGGCGGCTCCATGGCGAAAAGCGTCAAGACGCGTACGCTCCACACCGTATGGGGGGCGGACATCGACCGCGAAACCATGACGCTGGCCCGCCTGTGTGGGGCCATCGACGGGCCTCTGACGGATGAAAACCTCGCCGACTGCGACCTCCTCCTGCTGGCCCTGGCGCCCCGGTCCGTCGTCGGCTGGGTGCAGGAGCACGCGAAAGGGATATCCCGCAAGACCGTCGTGATCGACCTGTGCGGGATCAAGCGGGCCGTCTGCCGGGAGCTCGCGCCCCTGGCGCGCCAGCACGGCTTCACCTACGTCGGGGGGCATCCCATGGCGGGCCTGGAGCGCAGTGGGTTCGTCAACGCTCAGCCGGACCTCTTCGCCGGCAGCTCGATGATCCTCATGAGGGGCCCGGACACGGACATCCAGCTCCTCGACCGGCTCAAGGCCTTCTTCACGGACGTCGGCTTCGCCTCCCTCACCTTCACGACCCCGGAGGAGCACGACCGGATCATCGCCTACACCTCCCAACTGGCCCACGTGGTGTCGAGCGCCTACGTCCGCTCTCCGGAGGCCCTCGAACGCAGAGGCTTCTCCGCCGGCAGCTTTCGGGACATGACCCGCGTGGCGCGCCTCGACGAAATCCTCTGGACGGAGCTCCTCATGGACAATCGGGACTTTCTCGTCGGCCAGATCGAGACCCTGATCGACAACTTAAACGGATACCTCGACGCTCTGAAGTCGGACGACGCCGCACGCCTCAGGGCTCTCCTAAAGGAAGGCCGGGAGAAAAAGGCCCAGGCGGGAGGGAACTGAATGTCCGCCGTCGTGAGGGTCAACGTGGGGTCAGGGTACGACGTCGAGGTCGGGG
>NC_021038.1:1615111-1620356 GCF_000210715.1 Fretibacterium fastidiosum | reverse complement strand
CGGGGCTCCTGCAGCGCTGCGGGGAGAGGATCGCGCGGACGCTGGGACCCCGCAGGGCCTTTGTCGTGACGGATGCCAACGTCGGCCCCCTCTACCTGAGAGCCTGCCTCGACAGCCTGACCGATGCCGGGTTCACGCACGCCTCCCTTGCCCTCCCCGCGGGGGAGGGTACCAAGAACCTTTCCACCTTCGGCGAACTGCTCGAGGCGATGGCCCATGAAGGCATGGGCCGCACCGACATCGTCGTCGCGCTGGGCGGGGGCGTCATCGGCGATCTGGCCGGCTTCGCCGCTGGGTGCTACATGCGGGGCATCCCCCTCGTCCAGATCCCTACGACGCTGCTTGCCGCCGTGGACTCCTCCGTCGGAGGCAAGGCCGCCGTGGACCTGAGCGCCGGGAAGAACCTGGCTGGGGCATTTCACCAGCCCTCCCTCGTGCTGTGCGACACGGATTGCCTGACCTCCCTGCCGGACCGGGAGTACCGGTGCGGGGCTGCCGAGGCCATCAAGGTCGGGGTCCTGGGCGACGAGCCCCTGTTCCGGCTCTTCGAGGAGGGGGGCGCTCCCCGGGAGCGCCTTACGGACGTCATTCTGCACTGCGTTCGGTACAAGGCCGCCGTGGTGGAACGCGACGAGCGCGAGCAGGGCGAGCGAAGGCTGCTGAATCTGGGGCACACGGTGGGACACGCCATCGAGCGGTGCTCTGACTTTTCCATCCCTCATGGGCTGGCCGTGGCCGCTGGCCTCGCGGTCATCGCGCGCGCCTCGGCCAAGCGGGGCTGGTGCGCTCAGGACACGGCCCGCCGCGTCGAGAGGACGCTTATCAAAAACCGCCTACCCGCGACCACGGGCTTCCCGGCCGAGGCCCTGGCCCGCGCGGCGCTTTCCGACAAGAAGCGTTCCGGCAGCGACATCACGCTGATCACCCCCAAGGAGGTCGGCACCTGCGAGCTGCGCCGGGTGGGGGTCGACGAACTCCCCGGCGTCATCGCCGACGGCCTCGCCGAATCGGGTGAAGTGGCATGAGGGCCCTCATCCGTCCGCGCCCTCTCGCCGGGACCGTCACCGCTCCGGCGTCCAAGTCGGAGGCCCACCGCCTCCTGATCTGCGCCGCCCTGTCCGACCGGCCCACGCGCTTGACGCTCAACGGCACCTCAGAGGACATCGATGCCACGGCGGACTGCCTGCGGAGCCTCGGCGCCGAGGTCCTTCATGAGGAGGGCAGCCTCGTCGTCACTCCCATCAGGCGCGTTCCCGATGGTCCCCTGCTGGACTGCCGGGAGAGCGGATCGACGCTGCGGTTCCTGCTGCCCGTGGCGGCGGCTCTGGCCGAGGAGGCCCGCTTCACCGGCAGCGGGCGCCTGCCGGAGCGCCCCATCGGTGCGCTCCAGGCCGCTATGGCCCGACACGGCGTCTCCTTCAGCGCGGACCGCCTGCCGTTCAGAACCTCTGGCCGCCTTCAGGCCGGCGCTTTCGACCTGCCGGGCGACGTCAGCTCCCAGTACGTCACGGGGCTCCTGCTGACCCTTCCTCTGCTCAGCGGCGACAGCCTCCTGACCGTCCATCCCCCCCTGCGCTCCGCTGCCTACCTGGACATCACGCTGGCGGCACTGCGCCGCTTCGGAGTTCGGCCCCGTGAGGAGGGCGGAGGCGCGGACCTCCCCCGGCGCTTTCAGCTTTCGGGTCCCCAGGCGTTCCACACCCCGGGCGTCCTGGAGGTCGGAGGCGACTGGTCCGGCGCGGCGTTCTTCTTGGCAGCCGGGGCTTTGACCGGCCCTGTGAGCGTCCGGGGCCTTGACCCCGCCTCCCCTCAGGGAGATCGGAGGATACTGGACTTTCTCAAGGCGTTCGGAGCGGAGGTGAGCCTGCGGAAAGACGCGGTCACGGTGGCCCCTGGCTCCCTTCGGGGGCTGGAGGGCTGCCCCCTCGACGTCGATGCGACCCCCGACCTCCTGCCGGTCCTCGCTGCAACGGCGGCGTGGGCCGACGGCAGAACAGCCTTCGTCAACGGCGGGCGGCTCCGGCTCAAGGAGAGCGACCGCATCGCCTCGACGCTCTCGCTCATTCGCTCCCTCGGCGGCCGCGCGGAAGAGACGCCGGAGGGCGACGGGCTCATCGTCCAAGGCGGTGGGCTGGTCGGAGGGACCGCGGAGGGCTTTCACGACCACCGCATCGTCATGGCTGCGGCCGTCGCGGCCTCGCGTTGCCCTCAGGGCGTGACCGTCACGGACGCGGAGGCCTGTTCCAAGTCCTACCCGGCCTTCTTTGAAGACTACGCACGGTTGGGAGGCGACGTCCATGTCCTCTGAGTTCGGCATCAACATCCGCTTCAGCGTCTTTGGACAGTCCCATGGGCGGGCCATTGGGGTCCTGATCGACGGGCTACCGGCGGGCGAGCCCATCGACATGGAGGAGCTGGCGGCCTTCATGGAGCGCCGGCGCCCGGGGAAGTCCCGCCTATCGACAGCACGAAACGAGGCGGACCAGCCCCTCATCCTATCGGGCGTCCGGGAGGGCAGGACCTGCGGCTCCCCGCTCTGCGCCATGATCGAGAACGCGGACGCGCGCTCGGAGGACTACGGGAAGCTGTCGGACACGCCCCGCCCCGGGCACGCCGACTACACGGCGTGGGCGAAGTGGGATGGCGCTGCGGATATGCGGGGCGGCGGGCACTTTTCGGGACGGCTCACCGCCCCCCTGTGCATCGCGGGCGGCATCGCAAAACAGATCTTGTCGCGGCGGGGGATTTGGGTGGGGGCACACCTGGCGGAGGCCGCGGGTCAGACGGATGCTCCCCTCCCCCTCCGTCCATCGGCGGCTCTCCTTGCAGCCGTCGCCGGACGGGAGGTGCCCGTCCTCGACGAGGGGGCTGGCGCGCGCATGAAGGAGGCCATCCTGAAGGCCGCGGACGAGGGGGACTCCGTGGGGGGCATCGTGGAGTGCGCAGCCATCGGCCTGCCCGCCGGGCTGGGTGAGCCGATGTTCGGGGGCGTGGAGAACCGGTTGGCGGCCGCCCTGTTCGGAATTCCGGCCGTCAAGGGCGTGGAGTTTGGTGCGGGCTTCGCGGCGGCGCGCATGAGAGGTTCTCAAGACAACGACCCCTTTGAGGTGGGCGAGGGGGGGAAAATCCGGACCACCTCCAACAACGCGGGTGGCATCCTGGGGGGCATCACTACGGGGATGCCCCTGATCCTCCGGGCCGCCGTCAAGCCCACGCCTTCGATCTTCCAGCCACAGCGCACCGTCAGCCTGTCGCGGCGCGAGGTGGCGGAGCTCCGCATCGCGGGCCGGCACGACCCCTGCATCGCCCATCGGGCCGTCCCGGTGATCGAGGCCGTAACCGCCTGCGTGCTCCTGGACCTGCTGCACGACAAGCCTCCCGTCCTAAGGCCGGGGGCTGCGGACGATGACACATAACCGATAAAACACCGCCATAGGAGGAAAAAATCATGGACATCGCTGAAGTTCGTTCCAAGATCGACGACCTTGACCAAAGGATGCTGGACCTCTTCCTGGAGCGCATGAGCCTGATGGGAGAGGTAGCAAAGTACAAGGAGGCGCACCACCTGCCCATCGAGGACCGGGCCAGGGAACGCGAGGTACTGGCAAGGGTGATGGACAGGGCGGGCGACATGGAGGAGTACGCCTTCTACTTCTTCTCCAGGCTGATGAGCCTCGCCAGGGCCAGACAGAACGAGTTCCTTTCCAGCCCGAGCAAGGTGCGCGCCCTTGTGGAGCGCGCGGTTGCCCGCGTCGAGGACCTGTTCCCCAAGACGGGGAGCGTGGCCTGCCAGGGAGTGGAGGGCTCCAACGCCCAGGCCGCCTGCGACAAGCTGCTGCCGAGGGGGCGCATCCTCTACATGAAGACGTTCAAGGCCGTCTTCGACGCCGTGGGGTCCGGGCTGTGCCAGTACGGCGTGCTGCCCATCGACAACAGCCTCAACGGCTCCGTGCGCGCGGTGTACGAGTTGCTCCGGGAACGCCGGTTCTTCATCGTCCGCAGCACCCGCCTCTTCATACGCCACGTGCTGATGGCGAAGCCCGGCGTCAAGCTCAGCGAGATCCGGAACGTCTACTCCCACCCCCAGGCGCTGGGGCAGTGCTCGGACTTCCTGGACTCCCTCGAGGGCGTCGAGGCCATCCCCTACCCCAACACGGCGTCCGCGGCCAGAATGGTAGCGGAGTCCGGGGATCGGACCGCCGCGGCCATCGCGGCGCCCGGCTGCGCCGCCCTCTACGGGCTCACCCCCTTAAAGGAGGACATTCAGGACAACGACAACAACCAGACCCGCTTCATCTGCATCGCGAAGGAACCCGTCATCTACGCCGGGTCGAACCACCTGAGCGTCATCCTGGCCTGCGAGAACACCCCCGGTGCGCTGAACGACGTCCTCTCCAAGTTGGCCGCCCACGGGGTCAACATGAACAAGCTGGAGAGCTGCCCCGTCGTGGGGCGCAATTACGAGTTCATCTTCTTTCTTGAGATGGACGGCTCCGTGCAGGACGCGGGCGTCCTCTCGATGCTGGAGGACCTGGAGCGCTCCTGCCCCAGCTTCGACCTCCTGGGAAACTACGCGATCGTCTGACCATGCCCGCCTTTGGACTCATCGGACGAACGCTGGGGCATAGCTGGTCCGTCCCTATCCACAGGGCGCTTGGCTGCGAGGACTACCGGCTGTTCGAGCTTGAGCCGGAGGAGCTGGAGGGCTTTCTCCGGCGGGAGGACGTGGGCGGGCTCAACGTGACGATCCCCTACAAGCGCGACGTGATGCCCCTTTGCGACGAGCTGGCGGAGAGCGCCCGCCGCGTCGGCAGCGTGAACACGATCGTGCGGGGCCCCAAGGGCCTGGTGGGGCACAACACCGACCTCTATGGGCTGCTCTGGGCCGCGGAGCGCGCGGGCATCTCCATGGCGGGGCGCAGGGTCGTGATCTTCGGCTCCGGCGGCGCCTCCCTCGCGGCACGGGCCGCGGCGGAGGCGCAGGGCGCCCGGTCGGTCGCCGTCATCTCCCGAAGGGGACCGGACAGCTATCGGAACCTGAACCGTCACGCGGACGCGGAGGTGCTCATCAACGCGACGCCCGTCGGCATGTACCCCCGGACGGGCGAGAGGGTCGCGGACCCCGCCCTCTTTCCCCGCTGCCGGGGCGTCATCGACCTGATCTACAACCCGCGGCGAACCGCCCTTCTGATGCGGGCGGAGGAGCTGGGGATCCCCTCTACGGACGGCCTGCCGATGCTCGTGG
>NC_021038.1:1612681-1614336 GCF_000210715.1 Fretibacterium fastidiosum | reverse complement strand
CGGGGCTGTGGTTCACGATGTTTTTCCTTTTGCCGTCTCGTTTGACGTCATCGGCCTGTGGCGCTGCCGGAGGCTTCCGCTCATGAATAGCGATCGACTCCCTCTCAGATGGGGTAACTTGTGGCGAATTTTTTGGGCTTCTCTGGACGAGCTGTCCTTCGGAGAGATGTTATGGAGGATGCCCCTCGTGGTGGCCATTGCGTATGCTTCCGGTTACGAGATGGGAGCAAAAAACATGTTGAAACCGGCAGAGCCGTATGCCCCGATGGTTTGGACCTATTATGGGGTATCGTGGCTGATTTTCGTCGTGTTTCGCTATTATTTCCTTCCCTCTCACTGGTTCCCGTGGATGCAGGTCGTCGCGGGCTTCCTGTACGGGGGGATCTTGGGCGTCCTGACCTCGCTGTTCTACCATGCGTCGCTCGAACAAACGGTAACGATCGTCGTGTGTGGAGCGGTCTCGATCCTGATCCTGATATTGCGTCGTGAATGAGCTGCAGCCATCGCGGCTGCAAAAAATGTCAAGCACTCGAAGGGAGAGTCGGAGGCGCGATGAGCCGAAAAAATCTTTACATAGGAATTGCGTGCCTGTGTTTGTTTTTGCTCGCCCTGTGGACTGCAAAGCTGAGGAACCCCCAAAAAGATTCGACCCCCTTCCGAAACGGCAGGGAAGTTTATGAGACGTTGATGTCGCTGAGGCCGGGGACTTCCCTTGAGAAGGCCAAGACGCTTCTCGGAAACCCGGACGACGTTTCGGAAAACGTCCTCACTTGGTTCCTCATGGATGAGCAGGGGGAATTTGCAGCGGATTTCAACGTCCTGACGTCACAGGACAGGGTGATCGCCTCCTCTTACCTTGAATCTGCCGAGGGGAAAAAAGTTGCCTCAAAAAAGTACAAAATTTTTGAGAGGGAGTTGCGTTCCATATTGGGCCCTCCGCGTGAGCAAATCTCCGATCTTTTAAGCGTCTGGGTTTCTGAAAAACTACAATTTATCTTAGCGGTTACCTTCGATGAGGAAATTTCAGCGGTGACTCTTCTGTTAAAGGAGCCCCTCGTTGAGGGGATGTGATCTGCCGATTGCGGACAGGTTGGGAGAGGACGAAAAGGAGGGACGTCATGAACGTCATCAAAAGAGCCCTGGACCGGTGCGAAGTTGAGTTTTTGTTGTTGGGAATGATGGTCGTTTCACCAATGGCGGATTCTCTATTGACAGCAACCGGTTGGGGGGAAATTTTGCTTCAATCGTTTTTTGTCGCCATCTGTCTTCTGTTCATCTACAAGGTCGTCGTCTCAAAATCTCCAAACTGGGCCTGGGCGGCATGGGGGTCTTTTTGCTGCCTCATCGTGCCTGTCGCCCTTTTTGGATATTTTGCAGGACCGGGACAAAAAGATTCTCACGTAAAGATCGTTTACAGCCTCTTAAATGTGCTTTTTATAGCCATCGTCTTGTTGCGTACCTGCTTTCGGCTGGAGGACCTCAAGAGGGCGGAAAACGCCTCGTCACACGACAGCGAGCATTAATACCAATTCGCGTTTAATATGGATTGCCTCCCCTGAAAGGGGAGGTGCCGAACGGAGTGAGGCGGAGGGGGTCGGCCAGACGACCGGCCTCACGCAAGCCGATCTTTCGGGAGGATTGCGGCGGCCGGTCGG
>NC_021038.1:1605177-1612031 GCF_000210715.1 Fretibacterium fastidiosum | reverse complement strand
CCCCCCTTGCATAAGCAGACTGCCAGCGAACGCAGTGAGCTGTGCAGGTCGCTTAGGGGCTCCATCAGGGGGGGCCTTTCTTTCCCTTTAGACGCAAATTGGTATCAGCACAATTTGGCATGACACCGGACGAACGGCCCCCAAAAGGGGGCCGTTCGTCAACGGTTCCTTCGTGCCCATTCCGTTGCCTGGAGCACGGGGCTTCTTTGCTTCTTTACACCCGCCCTATTCAGCCGTTGGGATAAGGCTCGGTGCCTTCCATCCCCCGTCGATCCTCGTCCTGTCCGGGCAGTAGATGCGCAGGAACAGGTGGAACCCGCCCCGTCCCGTGGGCAGCCAGTTGGCCTTGAGGGGGTCCTCGTCCTTTGGAGCCTCGGGCTGGAGCAGCAGCTCCAGGGAGCCGTCCGCATTATAGGTGACAGGGGTGCGGTCGTTGATGCAGTAGCGGTTCAACGGGTTCGCAATCAAAAAGTCGTCGTCGCCGTAGGCCGTTACCGACCAGAACCCACCCCTCAGAACCGGCGGCAGCGCCCCCTTCTCGAAGCGCACCCTGTAGCGCGTCCCCGCCTTCAGGGCCTGTCCCGACGAGTCCTTGTTCGTGCTGGCGTAGATGGCGGCCGAGACCGGGTTGGCCCCCAGCCCCCTCCAGGCGACCATCGCGCGGTAGTCGTACTCCGTCCCGAACTCGGCGATCGGCGCACCGAGGTACTGCCATGGCCCCCAATGCACGAGGAACTTCTGACTGTTTGCGGTGACTCGCTCCTGGACCCTCTTGACCATCGCCCGCCACGCCGCCTCCCGCTCCTGCGCGTCCGATCCCAGCACCGCGGGATCGAAGCTGAGACCGGGTCCTACGCCCAGCACACGAAGCTTGTCCAGGAGGGGCCCATCGCCGGGGAGCGGAGGGTTGTCCCGCATCAGGGCGTTGGCCTCGCCGAAGAATTGCTCGGGCGTCATCCTCAAAACGTAGTCCACGGGGACCGCGCCGTCGTACCGGGGGTCGTGGGTCCCCTTTGGGGGGACATAGTCTCCGCCCCGGAGATAGTCGGCCAGCGGCATCAGCTTCATCCGTTTCTGAAGGGTCCGGACGTTTTCCAGGTCGTCCTCGCCCCTGCACAGGGTGCGCCCGATGATCCAGCCGAGGTTCCCGGAGAAACGAAAGGGCGTCATCCCCGCCGGAACGGTCGTTTTGTCGTCCGACCGCATCAGCAGGCAAACCTGCTCCCCGGACGTTCCCTCCCTGCCCCCCGTGCCGGCAATCCCCACGCTGTTCGTCCAGGCGTCCAGGAACTGCGCCGAGCAGTAGCGGTCTGCGGCTGGCTTGACGAACACCAGGGGCCCGCCCTTCAGGTCGATGAACGCCTGAGAATAGAGCGTATCGACGTTCGGCGTGACGACGTCCTTGAAGTCCGGCCCCGCCAACCTCTGCGCGTGGCGCAGCTGGTTCACGGGCACCTTTGCGGAGGTGGCCTCGACGACGTTCGTCGCCACCCTCTGGGACACGGACATCATGACCAGCGGATAGCAGTAGACGTAGGCGTCGTCGAGCGTCGTCGCAGAGCCGGACTCGTGCCTGCCGCCGCCGCAGCCCCCCAGGGCAAGCAGCAGCAGGGCCATGGCTGCGGCGAGGGGCAAAACGCCCCCGCCGCTCTTTACTCTCCCTTTACTCACGAACACGATCTTCTCTCCCCTTTCGACGGATGCCGAGACCCGAGGCCCCGCGTCATTCGATGTCGATCCCCATGTCCCGGAAGATCTCCAGCACCTCGTCAAGGCTGTGATAGCCAACCTCCTGACGAACGACATCGCCGTTGTCGTCCAGAAAGAGGAGGGCGGGGAGGTAGGTCACGTTGTACTCCTTAGCGAGCTCGGGATACTCGTCCACGTCCACCGCTTCCGCTGCCAGCCTGCCCTCATACCGGTCATTGATCGCATCCAAAACCTTGGACATCTGTTTGCAGGCCGGTCAACCGGCCCCGGACAGGGATACCAGAGTCGGCAAGTCCTTTCCCTCGGCATGAACGGGACAGAAAATGAAAGCCAAAAAAAGGAAAATCGACACAAGCATCGTTCTCATTACCGAACCCTTCCTTTCGCTTCTAAAGAATGTGTTCCTTTCGCTTTCAGCAGGAATACCGCGGCAAGGGCCAGCGTTAACCCACCCCATCCCGCGTCGCCCCTAAAGGGACTAGCTGCGGTTGTTGAAAATCAGGCTTTCCTTTTCAATAGGAACGCAGCTGCAAGAGCCAGTGTCCATCCACTGACACCCGCGTCGCACCCGCCGCTGCTCTTGTTGTCGTCAGGCGTGGGAGGATCCGTCGGGTTGTCCCCGCGGGGCCAGTGGAGGCTCACGCCCTTGTCCCCGACGAGATCGACGGCCAGGGTTCCCTCGCGCATCTTGCCCGGCGACACAATGAACGAGAGGCTGCGCTCCGTGTTCGGGAAGATCGCCGGGATGGTCCGCGTCACAACGCGGCTCTCGCTGCCGTCGCCCTTGACGCGACTCACCGTCAGGCGCAGGTTCGTCAGCGTCTCGGAGCCACTGTACCGAATGGTGGCGTGGGCGCGGAAGTCCTCGGTCTGTTTCAGGAGCTCTGCGCGGAACTCCGGAAGCGTCAGCTGCGTGCGCGTGTCGTCCGACCGGATGGGCTTGAAGGTCATGCTGAAGTCGCCCTCCTTCGCGGCCGCACGGGCCACCTGGGCGGACACGACCGCCAGGCCCGCGACAGCCTTCGGCTCCTCGGCCAGAACGGCGATCGGATAGCGGCCGACGTTGTTGCCGCCCGGATCGCTCTTGTAGTCCCACTCCTCGTGGAGCTCGTCGAGTTTGTTGTCCGGGTCCACGGCGAAGTAGAGGTCGTAGTTGCCGGGGGCGAGGTCGTTCGGAACGGTCCACTGGAACGAGGCGGTCGCCTTGTTGGCCTCCGTGCCCTGCGTCCAGCCTCCAAGCCGAACGGTCTGCCGGTCCAGCGTCCGCAGGTCCGTGTCCCCGCCCCCAGCGCGAAGGCGCATCTCGACCTCGACGTCACCCGCGTCCTTGAAGCTCGCGTTGTAGAGCGGGAGCCGAACCTCGTACTGTCTGCCGCGGACGAGGGCCGACGTCGTCCACTTCTTGAGGACGACGTCCCGGAACCCAATGCCGCGCACCTGCGTCGCCGAGAGCCTGTCCTCGTTGGTGGACCAGACCACCCGGGTTGTTCCGCTCTCGGACAACTGGACGCGCCGGTTGTAGCGCGCCGGCAGGACCAACGCGGGGTCGGGTTTGTCGGCGTAGAGGCTGCCCGGCGCGTTCCGCCATACGAGCGCGTTGCTGTCGGCCAGGTCCACCGCGAAGGCCACCTTCATCACGCCGGCGGCGTCGGCGTAGAGCTGGGTCTCGATGAGGTGCTTGACGTAACTGGAGTTGAACGGGAGCTGCGCGTTGTTGAGGGTCACGGTGAACTTCTCGGACTCCTGGTACGTCTTGGTGAAGGTCTCGGTGTTCGTCAGCTCGTTGGAATAGCCGACCGTGCTCGTGACCCCGACGCTGAAGACTTTCGGCGCGCCGAGCGAGACGTTGAGCGAGCCGTTCGCCGCCTTCTTCGACTTGGTGGTGAGACCGGACACGTCGGTCGTCACCTGAGAGACCGCGAGGTCCAGCACCGTCTTGCCGCCGACGGTCGAGTTCAGCCTGTTCGACAGCACCTGCTGCAGTTCACCGTAATACGGGGTGTTCTCGACCTTCGTCGGATACGAGAAGAGGTTGCCCTCCTCGTGGATGGGGTTGTAGTCGTCGAACTGCGCGCTCTGGCCGGCGTCGCCCTGGACGATCGTCGGCGCGTCGCAGAGCGAAAAGGTCATGAACCGATCCCCGTTGAGCTTCTCCCCCTCCTCGAGCGGCGCGTCCGGAGCCTGAGGCATGGTACCGAGGACCGGGTAGCGCCACACGTGCCGGTCGGTCTTATACAGGACGACGTTGTCCGATCCGTCCGTGACGGTGGTGATGGTCGTCGCGACCGTCGCCTGGGAGCTGTTGGCCTTGTTCTCGACCCTTGCCGACGTGTCCTTGTAGCCGCCCGAAGCGTTGGCGCCGATCAGCTTGTACCGCCCTCCGACGGAGGCATTGACCCCCCACTCCAGCGCGCTGGTCGCGCTGAACGACGTGTCGGCCTTGCTGCTCTCGGTCTGGCCCTTCGAGTACGCGACGGACGAGCCCATCCAGGACAGGTTCATCACGGACTTCCGCTCCGGCCGGACGCCGTTGACCTCGAATGGGGCCTGGACGTAGTCCACGTGGTAGGGGGGCGTCTGGATCTCCGCGACGTAGCTGCGCTCGTCGGCGAAGACCAGGTGCGTCGGATCGCCCAGGGCCAAGGACTCGCCGTAGAAGTCCCCGGGCAGGAGCGCCACGGCGCGTCCCGCCTTGCCTTGCGCGTAAAGGACGGGCGAGGAAAGGCCCGTGAGGTTGCCGCCCGAGATCTCGGGCGACAGGTACCACAGTCTGTCGCCGGTGAAGTAATCGCTCGACCGTTTGTCCGTATCGTCGTCCTGCGAGATCGAGAAGAACACCTTTCGGAGCGGGGCCCCCCGCTCCGACGTTCCTCCCAAGGGCACGAGCGCGAGCGACGCGCTGCGGAGCAGGTAGCTGCACTCCGCCCTGTCCACGCCGCCGACCCCGCCGTATCCGGCGAGGGTCTGTCCCGTGCTGCGCCAGAACTTACGCGCGGGCTTCAGGGCACCGTCCGTCTCCCACACCGAGGCCTGAATCTGCCCTCCGTTACCCCCGTACTTCGCGGACAGGAAGACGATCTCGTCCTTCCCGTCGCCGTCCAAGTCGCCGGCAGAAGCGATCATCCCGAAGTGCGGGACGTACGCCAGCGTCCACGACGTGCCGCCCACCCGCTGATCGTCGTCATCCAGCCGCGTCTCGGAGCCGCTGAACCCGGAACCGTTCCACCCGTACGTCCGAACGGTCGGATAGGCGTCGCTGTCCTTCCACTTGTCGGCGTAGACCGCCGCGAGCTCCATCCTCCCGTCGCCGTTGAAGTCCCCGGCCACCACGTCGCAGCCGTCGACCTTTTCGCCCTTCCCGTCCCGGCTGCCGAGGCCGGTCTCGTATATCGGGGACGCTTCGACGCCCCCCGACGCACTCCTCGAGGCGCGATAGACCTGAAGAAAATAATCGTCGCCCCTGCCGGTGCGGATGACCGCGAACTCGTTGGCCCTGCCGTCGTGGTCGAGGTCGCCCGCCGCCACGCGAACCGACGGGAAATAAGCGTTCATCGCCCCGAGCTGTCGGGTCTCGACGCGCTTAGTAGCAGGGTCGACGAAGGCCAGCCAGGCGGTGTAGGTCTGCTCGTACCCGGGGCGTTTCTTCCCCCACGGGGCCCCGCCCGCCGTGTAGTACGCGACGACGAAGGCCTCGGGTCCGTCCTCGCCGTCGGGGAATAGCCCGGCAGCCGAGTCCGTGACGTAGGGGTACCCGGACGCCTCGATCGTCGTGCTCCAGCCTTTCGCCGCGGCGATCCCGCCCTTCCCGTCCGTCTTCACCTGCGCGAAGCGGAGGGTGACGCCGTCTTCGTTGGAGGACGGATACATCACGACGAGGGAGCCGTCCGCGGCCCGCTTTTTGCCGACAGTCGGGTGAAGGCCCGTGTTGGTGTACCCGCCGTCATCCTCGAGGTTGACCTGAGCTTTCTCGGACGGACCTCCCTGGTCGTCCCCCTGAGTGGGATAAAACCGGAATTTGCCGTCGTTCGCCTTCATGAACTTCAAGAACGATTCCTTCACGATGCCGCGCGAGCCGGTCGTCTCCTTCACGATGTCGTCGATCTGCCCGAGCGGCTTGCCATTGATCAGGACGGACGCCGCCGCGTCCGCCGGCGCGCCGTGGATCAAGACGATCCCCGCCATCCCCGCGCACAGGACGCAGCCCCGCGCCAGAGGCAAAATCCTTCCGAGGCCAGTTTTTTTCGAGCGCCCTGACCTTCGCGTTCCCCATAAACCGAACAATCTTCGCACCTTCCCCCACTTCAACTTCATAAAAGACAACGACAGGTACGGCGTAAACCAAACGCCGTACCTGTCAAGATCTTACTCAAACGCAACGGCGGCAAAGCCCGTCTGCAATATTCCCCGGATGTTCCTCGTTTCGAGGCGAAACGCCCCGAGAGAACGACATCCCCCCGCTTATCTTATTGTGGCTATTTCTCCTGTATGGAGTCGATGAGGGCCTCCAGCTTGGGGTTCTGCCCCGTGATGACGAGCATCAGGTATTTATCGCCCTCCGTGTTCAGGATCGCCCTGCTCTCCACGCCGGCCTCGTTCTTGAAGTCGAAATGGTACACGTCGTCCTCAAACACCGGCTCCGAACCCTTCAGCTTCTCTGCGAAAGCCGCAGCCAGGTCCTTGGCCTCCATTCCATCCCGCTTGTCCATCGTGATGCTCACCGCCGCAGAGTTGTCGTTGGCCACAATCCCCACGGTCGTGCCGTTCTGCGTCGCGGTCCAGTCGTCCGGGACATCCACGGTAAAATCCTTGAAATCCTGCACGGCTGCAAAGGCCGCGGCGGAGAACACGAGGACTGCCAATACCGACAAGACACCAATACGCTTGCTCAACATTCACAAAAACTCCCTTCCCGATAGCGAGGTTGAATAGACAGGGGACCAAGCCCCTTATCTATGATATTCTATGCCCAGCCTGGATAAGGGTCCATGACCTGAGGTCAGGATTACGGCCCGAAGAGGTAACTTTTTTCTGCAAAAGAGAAATTTTTTGGTTCACTGCCCCTCCAAGGGCCGGTCGCAGCCTTCATCACGTTCCTGTATAATTGTGAGGGGATCAAAGAGAAATGTTGATTTATACCAAATCGC
>NC_021038.1:1575084-1604889 GCF_000210715.1 Fretibacterium fastidiosum | reverse complement strand
CCCTTGCAGGGGGGCCCTTCTCGCCCTTCTTTGAAACGCGAATTGGTATTAGTCCATCACGAAGAACATCACAGGGAGAACAGACCATGTCCGAGGAACATTTTCTTCCGCCTCGTGCGGGGAAGGGGGTTCTGTCCCGCGCGAGGGTGAACGCGATTTTAGAGGCCGCAAAGGAGCGAGGGGGACAGTGGATCTACGTGGGGGCTCCGGGCGGATTCGGAAAGAGCCTTGCCGTCTCGCAGTGGCTTGCCCCGCAGCGCAACAAGCACGCCTGGATCACGCTGGACCCCTACGACAACAACGAGGGCCGCTTCGTCCGCAAGCTCCTTGGAGGTCTTGCCTTCGCCCAGAGGGCGAACCGAAGGCTGGCCCATACCGTGGAGCGGGTGCGGCCCCCCTTCCTGGAGTGCCTCTTCGACGCCCTGGACCTGCTCCTCCCCAACGAAAAAAAGTACGTCCTGGTCCTGGACGACCTTCACCACCTGCGGGACGGGGCGGTGCTGAGGGCGCTCCCCCTGTTCCGAAAACGCCTCCCCTCCGCTTTCACCGTCTGCCTCCTGAGCCGGGACGAGCCCCCGGATGTCTTCCTGGACGCCATCCTGAAGGGCGACATGACCGTCCTGGACGCCCGCGACCTGGCCTTCGACGAGGAGGAATTGCGAAGGCTCCTGAGTCGAAACGGCCTCTCCGCCAGTCAGGCCCCCGACCTCCTGAGGAGGACTGCGGGCTGGCCCATAGCGGTGAGGGCCCTTTTGATGGGGCGCGAAACGCCGGAAGAAGCGGAGAAAAAAAGGAAAATGTCCCCCGACGAGGTCCTGCATGGGGAAGAGCTGCTGCGCCGCTACCTGGACGTCCACGTCTGGAGCGGCTGGGGCGATCGGGTTCAGGACTTCCTGATGCAGGCCTCCCTGCCCGCCCTGCTGGACGGGCGGTTGTGCCGCCGCCTGACGGGACGGCAGGACAGTGCTGAAATCCTCGAATCCCTGTCCCGGAACCTGGCCTTCGTCTCCCGTCTGGGGGACGGGCGTTATCGTCTGCACGACCTCTTTCGGGACTTTCTGAGGGAGAAGCTTGCCGAAAGTCCCCGCGCTGGTGAAGTTCACGCTCTGGAAAAAAAGGTGGCCGACGCGCTCTTTGAGGAGGAGGAC
Source organism: Fretibacterium fastidiosum (assembly GCF_000210715.1). Classification (GTDB taxonomy): domain Bacteria; phylum Synergistota; class Synergistia; order Synergistales; family Aminobacteriaceae; genus Fretibacterium; species Fretibacterium fastidiosum. The sequence goes on along the minus strand of NC_021038.1, from coordinate 1,603,741 downwards.
TATTACGCTGCTGCTGCGCACTACATCCGCTGCTCCGATTCCAGGGGACTGTCCGACTGCTGTGCGGCCTTTCGGCGAATCGCCGCCTCCAGTTCGATCGAGGATCGCATCGCGTTCTTCAAGGAATACGTGATCGGGGGACGCGAGGAGCTGCGCAAGGACCTCTTTGAGGGGAACCTTCCCATAATGGCTCAATGCGCGTTCGTGTACTACGTGGAGGGGGACGCCCGGCAGTTCCTCCGGCTTATGGATAAGATTGAACGAGAGCTGAAAGGCCGAAGCCCAAAGGACGATTCCTGCAAGAAAGTGGACGAGGACGCGCTTCAGTTTTTCTGGGTGCTTCGGGCCCTGGACTTCCGGAGGCCTCTCGACCGCTATACGGACGAGTTCCTGGCGGGGCGAAAGGACCTGGAGCCTCTCCTGGCCGGCGGACGGCTCCGGGTGGGGACCTTCACCGCGGCCATGCCCATGCTGCATCGGTCCTTGATGGACCAGTCGGACCTGGCTCGGGGCCGCAGCCTCTACGCCCAGGCCGAAAGGAGGCGGAAGGCCTTTACCTCCTTTTTGGGAAATGAGCACCTGGTCATACTGGAGTGCCATCTTGCGGGGATCCTCTACGAGAGCGGCCGCCTCCCCGAGGCCTGTTTCCGGGCCCTGAAGGCCCAGGAGATGATGGAGACGACGCCCTGTAGGGCGGAGGTGCGTTTCTCCGCGGACCTGATCCTGTCGGCCATCCTGAGGGGGATGGGACGGAGGGACGAGGCCACCAGGATCGAGGCGGAGACGGAGCGGCGCATCGAGAGGGAAGGCCTCCTGCCCCTGCGTCCCAGCCTTCGGACCTGGCGCTATGCCTCCCGCATCGCCGGCGGAGACGGGACAGCGGCGCGGGAGTGGCTGGATACCTACGCCCCCCCCCTCGCCGACCGCCTGCCCCTGTACCGGATGCACCAGCACTTCGTCACGGTCCGGGCGCTGCTTGCCGTCCGTGAGGATGCCCTGGCCGTCCTCTTTGGCGAGAAGCTGCTGAAGCTGGGGATGGATTTTCGGCGCCAACTGGACGTTATCGAAGCCTCTCTGCTGCTCTCGATCGCCCACAGGAACCTGGGAAACCGCAAAAAAAGCCTCTTTTACATAGAACGGGCGCTCAAGATCGCGGCGCTCTGCAATTTCTCAAGGCTCTTCATCGACGACGCGCCCGCCCTCGCCCCGATCCTCGACGCCCTGCTTCGGGCCTTCAAAACGCGAAAGGCGCTCTGGATCGACTTTGCGGTCCGGGTCCGGGCTGCCATGGCGGGGACCGATACGGCGTCTCCGCCTCCGTCAAAAGCGGAGGCGGAGACGGTTCCCCTCCTGAACGGCAGGCAGGTTCGGATTCTGGAGCTTCTCGAAAGGAACGCCAGCTACGGGGAGATCGCGAAGGACCTGGGGATTGCCCACAGCACGGCAAAATACCACGTCCTCAGGCTTTACCGCGCCTTGGGCGCCTCAAGCGCCGCCGAGGCCCTCGCCCGCGCCGGCTGCAGCAGGCCGCAGCGAGAGGACGGCCTTGCCTGAGCCCCACAGGGCGGGGCCATCCCCGGGTCAGGCGACGGGCGCCTCAGGGCAGATCGCCGGACCGGGCGCCGGGGCTTGCCAGCAGGATGACGCGCTCGCCCGAAGCCACAAGGTTGTACTGCTCGCGGGCCAGGTGCTCGATCCCCTCCCTCGTCTTGTAGAAGGACACCTTCTCCTCATAGTTCCTGACGTTTTCCTTCTTCCGCTGAAGGAGATCCTCCCGCTCGTCGATCGCGCTCCGGATCTGTTCGATCCGGCTCACCTCAAAGGCGTAGTGCGTCACCATGATCAGCGCCAGGAGGCCGAGGAACGCGATCAGGGCGATCCGCCTCAGCGGGGGCATCGCCATGGCGCTACATCCGCTCCGGAGCGCTGACCCCAAGCAGGCCCAGACAGGTGGCGAGGACGATTCGCACCGCCTCCGCCAGGCGCAGGCGGCCGCGCTCAACCTCCGTGCTCTCCCCCAGGATGCGGTTCGTGTTGTAGAAGGAGTGGAAAGCCCCCGCCAGGTTCAGCGCGTAGGCCGTCACCACATGGGGCGCCAGGTCCGCTGAGGCCCCGGCCATCTCCACCGGGAAGGTCGCCAGCGTCTCAGCCAGAGCCCGCGCTTCCCTGTTGTCGAACAACAGGTCGGGAAGGGGCGTCCCATCCCGGCGCAGCGCCGCCACGTCGCCGCCGCGCCCCTCCCACTCCCGAAGGAGGCTCGATATGCGGGCATGGGCGTACTGGAGGTAGTAGACGGGGTTGTCGCTGCTCTGCTTCTTCGCCAGGTCCAGGTCGAAGTCCAGCTGGCTGTCGCTGCGCCGCATGAGGAAGAAGAAGCGCGTCGCGTCCACCCCGACCTCGTCCAGGACCGACCTGAGCGTGACGAACTCCCCGGCGCGCGTCGACATGCTCACGATCTTTCCGTCGCGCTTCAGGGCCACCAGCTGGATCAGGAGGGCCTTGAAGTCGTCGGGGGCCCTGCCCATCGCCTCGACGGCCGCCTTCATGCGCGGGACGTAGCCGTGGTGGTCCGCGCCCCACACGTCGATGACCCGGTCGAACCCCCGGCGCACGAACTTGTCGTGGTGGTAGGCGACGTCGGAGGCGAAGTACGTCGGGACGCCGTTGCTTCGGATCAGGACCCGGTCCTTGTCGTCCGCAAAGGCCGTTGACTTGAACCACAGGGCGCCATTCGACTCGAAGGCGTACCCGCGCTTCTTCAGGTCCTCCATGGCGTGGCTCACCAGGTCCCGCTCGTAGAGCGACGCCTCGGAGAACCAGCTGTCGAACAGGACCCCAAAGCGCTCCAGGTCCTCTCGTATCCCCTCGAGGATGTGGTCCGCCGCATACCTTTCGAACCAGGGAAGGCTCTCCGCGAGGGGAGTCGCGAGGAAGCGATCCCCCTCCTCCTTCCGGATCCGCTCCGCCAGGTCCAGCAGGTAGTCGCCCTTGTAGCCGTCCTCCGGCAACGGGGCGAGCTCCGACCTGCCGCAGACCTCGAAGTAACGGGCCTGCGTGGACCTCCCCAGCGTCTCGATCTGCAGACCGGCGTCGTTGAGGTAATACTCTCGTTCCACGTTCCAGCCCGTGAAGCTCAGGATTCGCGCCACGGCGTCGCCGACGGCCGCGCCGCGGCCGTGGCCGATGTGCAGCGGCCCCGTCGGGTTGGCGCTGACGAACTCCACCTGGACCCTGCGCCCCTGCCCCAGGTCCACTGCCCCGTAGCGCTCCCCCTGCTGCAGGACCTGAGACGCGGCTTCGGCGAACCACCTGTGGGAGAGGAAGAGGTTGATGAACCCCGGCCCCGCGACCTCCACCCTGTCGAGCAGGTCCTGGCACCCCTCCTGCAGGGAGCCGGCGATCCGGGCCGCAATGTCGCGCGGAGGCATCGAGAAGGCCCGCGCCAGCTGCATGGCGACGTTGCTGGCCCGGTCCCCCTGGTCTGCGCGCCTGGGGCGTTCGAGCTCAAAGGACAGAGCCTCGGGCAGCTCCTTTCCGCACGCCTCGGCCGTCCTCAGGGCTGCGGAGTGCAGGGCCCGCACCAGCGCAGCCTCCACTGCGTTCAACCTGGAAAAATTCTCGTCCATTTCTCATCGTTCCTCCCAAAGTTCAGCGCTTCAACTGCACTGGAATATGCCTCTCCGCAAAGGCCTGCCACAGGGCCACGCAACGCTGGAGCAGCGCCAGATCGCCCTCCGCCACCCTGAGCGTATCGACCTCGCACCGAGCCGAGCCCACCACCCGATGACGCCATGCCTTGCAGCTGTCGCTGTAGTTGACCCTGTCCGGCGTCCGCTTCGTCTCCCCCTCGTCGAGGATGCGCTCCGCGCTGCGGGGCAGACCGATCGTCCACCGCTGCTCCAGGACGAAGGGAAAGCGCAGCTCGATGGGAGTGGACTGCCCCTTCAGAGCGCTGAAGGCCTTCGGCAGAAAGGCCGGCGGCATCGCCAAGAGGCCCGGTCCTCCGATCGAGGCCACGCCGGGCTTTTTCTTCAGGGCAAAGGAGAGCTCCAGCCCCTCCCTGCTCCGTCGGCACTGGACGTCCTCGTAATGGCGCAGGTCGGGGAAGAGCTCCAGCAGGGCAGCACGCACCTCGGCCTCCGCAGGGGACCGCTCTCGCAGCAGGAAGGGAATCCAGGCCCCTCGAAGGAGCAGGCGCACGACGCCGGTCAACCTCCCCTGCTCGTCCATCTTGAGCTCCATGGCGGCGAACAGGCGGTTCGCCGCCGCCCTGGAGGCGGGCACCTCCTTACTCGACAGGGTGCCGTTGGCGGAGAGGCCAAAGACCCGCTCCCCCTGAAGGAGCGCGGAAGGCCCTCCGTCGAAGGGGGCGCTCATGTCGTAGAAGACGCTGTCCCGCGTCCGCTGCTTTCCATGAAACGCAGGGACCTCCAGCAGGGCGTCCTGCAGGAGCTCAGGGGACAGAGGGGGCTCCTCCGCAGGCTCTATGGGAAGGCGCCAGCTCATGGGCGCGTCCACCCCTTCCTGAGCCAGCCAGGCCCTGGCCAAAAGCAGTTTTTCGTTCCGGGTCCAGGGCGCCGCGCCGGGGACCTCCCGCCGGGCCCCATCGGGCAGGTGAAGCTCCGGCTGGAGGAAGAGCCAGTTGAGGAGGCTCTTCACGCCCTCCTCCGCAGAGCTGTGAAAGCCCGCCCTCGCGGCGTCCGGCGCGGTGGGGAGCTCGGTGCCGACGGCCGAACGCATCAACCGGATCAGGCCCGCCCTCTCCCGCCTCATGCTGAAGGCCAGCCCCGACCTCCGGGAGCGAATCAGCCCCTTCGGCTCGAAGGGCGCGGTGTTGATGACGCGCCAGCTGTAGACGGACCCCTGGGGGGCCCGTCGGACCTCCGGCTCCAGCTCCTGAGGAAAGGCTCGAAAGACGATGGACTGGGATGGGGGGAGGTGTACCTCCACGTTGGACTCCCAGACGGGAAGGGCCTCCTGCAGCCAGACGAGGTCCTCAAAGGCCAGGGCATCGGGCGTCACATCCCGCCAGGCGACCGCCAGGACGAAGGGCTCCGGCAGGTCCCGGAAGCTCACGGTCTGGAGCCCGCCCTCGGCGACCGGCGCCACGTCCCGCAGCTTCTCTCCCGTGTCGAAGGAGTAGACGCAGGCCTGCAGGACCTCCGCCCGTCCTCCCGCGGGGTCCGGGATTCGCCAGGTCAGCCAGCGGTCGTCCAGGTCCCTGCGGCCCAGGATGACCCACAGGTGCGTCCGCTCCATCCCTCCCTTGTCGCCCCGTCTGAAGACCTCCCGGCGCAGCCAGACGATCCCCTGGGCGTCGGGGTAGGTGGTGAAGTCCGGGTTGAGCTGGCGCATGCGCGCGACGCTGTACTCCGGCACCTCCTCCCCGCCCTGAGCGGCAGCGGGCAGAGCCAGGGCGGCCGTCAGCAAAAGCCACGCCACCAGGAGCCGGCACAGCCTCGTCCCGACCCCGCCGCAGGGGTGGGACCGCGTTCCGGCCGCGTCCTCATCGAAGCGCATCCCTAGAGCCCCTTCCCGCAGCAATGCTTGTACTTCTTCCCGCTCCCGCAGGGGCACGGGTCGTTTCGCCCGATCTTCGTCCCCCGGCGCACGGGCTGACGCTTCCCGCCCCCCGGCTGGGGCAGCGGGTCCTCTCCCCTGCCCTCCGGGCCGAAGCCCGGAAGCTGAAAATCCCGGCTCTCGGAGACGCGTCGCTCCCTGGATGGCCCCTCGGCGGAGACGACCTGCACGCGGAAGATCTGTTCCGCGATGGCCTCCTTGACCCGCTCCATCATCTCCTGGAACAGGTTGAAGGACTCGAACTGATACTCGATCAGGGGGTCCTTCTGGCCGATGGCCCGGAGCCCGATCCCCCGGCGCAGCTCGTCCATGGCCAGCAGGTGATCGCGCCAGGCGTTGTCCAGCGTGTTCAGCAGGACGTACCTCACCAGCCCCTCCGCTACCTCCGGCGGCAGGGTCGCCATCTTTCGGTCGTAGCGGGACTCGACCTCCTTCAGGACCTCCTCGCGCACCAGCTCCAGCCCGGCGCGGCTGTCCACCCGGGCCACCTCGTCTCCGCTCCCCGCCCCGAAGAGGGCGCGGAAGCGCGCCTCGGCCCTCGCCGGGTCCGCCTCCCCCTCCTCCGGGAAGTAGCGGTCCAGGATCGAGGAGGCGACACCGTGGACCACGTCCCGACCGTAGGCGACAACGTCCTCGTCCGTCAGGATCATGTGCCGCTCGTGGTAGACCGCTTCCCGCTGCTGGTTCATCACGTTGTCGTAGGCCAGGAGCTGCTTTCGGATGTCGAAGTGCATCTCCTCGACCTTGTGCTGCGACGACTCGATGATCCTCGAGAGCATCCCCGACTCGATGGCCTCTCCGTCCGTCATCCCCAGCTTCCCCATCAGGCCCTGAATGCGCTCGGAGCCGAAGAGGCGCAGCAGGTTGTCCTCAAGGGAGAGGTAGAAGCGGCTGCTGCCCGGGTCGCCCTGGCGGCCGGACCGTCCGCGCAGCTGGTTGTCGATGCGGCGGGACTCGTGCCGCTCCGTCCCCACGATCGCCAGGCCGCCCAGCGCCGCCACCTTTTCGTGCTCCTCGCGGCAGGCGGCGGAGAAGTCCACAAGGAAGGCGTCGTAGGCCTCCTTGATCCTGGCGAATATCCCGCGCAGCCGCCCGACGATCTCCGCGCCCTCGGCCGCATTGACGCGCTGCTCCTTCAGGTAGTTCGCCGCCAGGTTCTCCGTGTCCAGGTTGGAATAGCGCACGAAGTACTCGTAGACGCTCTCCTCGTCCAGCCCGCTCCCGCCCCAGTCGACCTCGGGGCGGGTGGCCAGGAGCTTCTCCCGGGCCAGAAACTCCGGGTTCCCCCCCAGCATGATGTCCGTGCCGCGGCCCGCCATGTTCGTGGCGACGGTCACGGCTCCTTCGTGTCCCGCCTGGGCCACGATGTGGGCCTCCTTCTCGTGGTGCTTCGCGTTCAGCACCTGGTGGGGCACGTGGCGGGCCTTCAGCAGCTTGCTGACCCGCTCCGAATTCTCGATGGAGGTGGTCCCCACCAAGACAGGCTGTCCGCGCTTGTGGCACTCCTCCACGTCGTCCGCGACGGCGTTGAACTTCTCCACCATCGTGCCGTAGATCACGTCGGGGTTGTCCTTTCGGATCATCGGACGGTGGGTGGGGATCGTCACCACCTGCAGGCCGTAGATCTCCTTGAACTCCTCGGCCTCCGTAGCGGCCGTTCCCGTCATGCCCGCGAGCTTTCTGTACATGCGGAAGTAGTTCTGAAGGGTGATCGTGGCAAGCGTCTGGCTTTCGCGCCCCACCTTGACGCGCTCCTTCGCCTCGATGGCCTGATGGAGCCCGTCTGAGTAGCGGCGCCCCACCATGAGGCGCCCCGTGAACTCGTCCACGATCACGATCTCCCCGTCCTTCACCACGTAATCCACGTCGCGGGTAAAGAGGCGGTGTGCCTTCAGCGCCTGCACGATACGGTGCGCCAGGTCGGAATGTGCCGCGTCGGAGAAGAGCCCCGGCAGCTTCAGGGCGTCCTCGCAGCGCTGGATACCCGCCTCCGTGACGGCGATGCTGCGCTCCTTCTCGTCCTTTTCGTAGTCGGCCCCTTCCTTGAGCTGGCGGGCCACGCCGTCCGCCTTCACGTAGAGATCGACGTTGTCGTCCGAGGGGCCTGAGATGATGAGGGGAGTCCGAGCCTCGTCGATGAGGATGGAGTCCACCTCGTCCACGATGCAGTAGGCGTGCGGGCGCTGCACCATCTGGTCCGCGCGCATCACCATGTTGTCGCGCAGGTAATCGAAGCCGAACTCGCTGTTCGTGCCGTAGGTTATGTCCGCCCTGTAGGCCTCGTAGCGCTCTTCGGCCGGCATGTAGGGATAGATCACCCCCACGGAGAGCCCCAGGAAATTGTAGATGGGGGCCATCCAGGCGGCGTCGCGCCGGGCCAGATAGTCGTTCACGGTCACGAGGTGGACGCCCTCCCCCTTCAGGGCGTTGAGGACGACGGCCAGGGTCGCCACCAGGGTCTTGCCCTCACCGGTCTTCATCTCGGCGATGTGCCCGTCGTGCAGGGCCATGCCGCCGATCAGCTGGACATCGTAATGACGCAGGCCAATCGTCCTCCAGGACACCTCGCGGGCCAGCGCGAAGACCTCCGGCAGGAGCTCGTTCAGGTCCGCGCCCTCCCGCGCCAGCCCGCGCAGCTCCGCTCCACGGGTCCGCAGCTCCTCGACGCTCCTGGCCTCCATCGCGTCCGACAGAGCGTTGACGTCCTCAACCTGCGTCCCGTACTTCCGGAGGGCGCGGTCGTTGGGGTCCAGCCCCAGCATCTTCCTTAAACTCTTCCACAGCATTCAGGCAGTCACCTCAAAATGATGATAATGTCAAAAAAATGCAGAAGTGCGGGGCCCCCTGGGGCTCCCGCGCACCGGCAGCTTTCCCTCCTGCCATTATAGCCCACGGGACGCCGCTGCGCCCCGGCTACAGGGAGCGCCAGTTCTTGAAGCCCTGCCCCAGCACCTCTGAGGCGTCGCAGATGGAGACGAAAGCGTGGGGGTCCTTCTCCTTGAGGAAGCGCTTGAGGTTCGCCACCTGGCGCGGCCCCAGGAGGGAGAGGAGCACCGGGCGGGGCTCGCCCGTGTAGACGCCCCGACCGTCGAGGCGGGTCACGCCCCGGCCCGTCGCCGTGATGAAGCGGCTGACCTCGTCCGGGATGCTGGTGATGATGAGCGCCTGCTTGCGCTTGTCGAAGTTCCGGGTCATGTTGTCCAGCATCACCCCGCAGATGTACACGCTCACCACGCCGTAGACCACCGGCTCAAGCCCCACCACGCCCAGGGAGAGCGCCAGGATGACGACGTTGTAGATGATGGAGAACCGGCCCACCTCGAGGTCGTAGCGGCGGCGCAGGACCGCGGCCGCGATGTCGAAGCCCCCGCTGGAGCCCCCCACGTTGAACATGGCCCCCATGCTGACGCCCTTCAGGAAGCCCGAGATCACCGCCGCCATGAACTTGTCCTCCGTGATCAAGAACGGAAAGCGCGAGAAGACCGCGAGGAAGCCGGAGAACACGACGACGGAAAAGACCGTCAGAGCCAGAAAGTGCAGGCTCAGGTCCCTGCGTCCCCAATAGATCAGCATCAGGTTGACGCCGACGATCATCCAGTTGGGGGAGATACCGAAAAGGTAGTTCGTCAGCACGGCGATGCCGGGCACCCCGATGTCCGGAAAGCGATAGGGCAGCGTGCAGTACGCCACCGCGAAAGCGTAGACGACGTTCGCCAAGACCAGGACCACAAGGGCCCGCCATTCCCTGGCGCACAGATTCCGCAGGGAGCTCAGAGTTTCCTTCGCCATTTCCATTCTTTTCCCTCGTATTCTCAGCGTATTTTTATGAAGTGCCGGGCTAAGCCGGGCGCCGGCAATCGGCCTCGAAGGCCTCCGGCAGGAGCCGGACCTCCGCGATCATCAGTGCCCCTCCCTCAAGCCTTGGCTGTACGACGTCCGTTTCGATCCACGTGAGGCTCACGTCGTTCACGCCACCGGGGTTCACCACCCGGACCTCGTCCCCCACGACCCCCAGGAGGCGCCCCGCAATGGCGCTCGCCGCAGAACCCGTCCCGCAGGAGAGGGTGACGTCCTCCACGCCCCGTTCGTAGGTGACGACGTCGAGCGTCCCGGAGTCTTCCGACGAGAGGAGGGCGAAGTTCACGTTAGCCCCCACCGGGAAGAGGTCCTGCCGGCTGCGGAGCGCGCGTCCCAGCACAGCGTACTCGGCGATCGAGCGTCGGCGTTCCCGCTCAAAGATCACCGCGTGGGGCACGCCCACCACAAGGAAGGCGTAGGTAAAGTCACAGCCTTCCACGGAGGCGTGGGCCTTCAGCACCGCCGACCCTGTGCTGACCGGAGCCAGGTCCAGGGCGACGCGGTTTCCCCTGACGACCGCATGGACGTCGCCTCCCCGCGTTTCAAAGGTCATCTCCCGTCCCACAATCCCCCGGTCGAAGGCGAAGCGCGCCGCGCAGCGGGCGCCGTTGCCGCACATCTCCCCCTCGGAGCCGTCCCGATTGAACAGGCGCATCCGAAACGCTGCGCGCTCCGAGGGTTCCAGCGCAAGGAGCCCATCTGCCCCCACGGACTCCCTGCGACGGCAGACGGCCCGCGCCGCACGAGCGAGGGCCGAAGCGTCCATCGCCAGCGACAGGTTGTCCACGACGAGAAAGTCGTTCCCGTTTCCGTTCATCTTCAGGCAATCAATCATTATTAGCTCCCTCCGAGCCGACGGCCGCAGGACGCCTGGCAAGCCCTGAGGATGCGTCGTCTTTTGCGGAAACTCCCCCTTTCGGAGCTCCTCAAATGCGGTATAATAAATCAGTTGGACCTCTTTGCCAACGTCGCTTATCAAGTAATTTATCATAGCAGGCCCGCGGAAGAAAGTGCTGAGTAAAACTACACGACACGGCCCTTCCGCCAGGAGGACGCCCAGCCGCCTGCCGGTCGCGATTCAGGAGGGAACATGGACAACAGAACGCAGGGGATGCAGAGCGCCATCAACGACTACAACGCCAACAAGATCAAGGTCCTTGAGGGGTTGGAGGCGGTGCGCAAGCGTCCGGGGATGTACATTGGCGATACGGGGCCCAGGGGGCTTCATCACCTGGTCAACGAGGTGGTCGACAACTCCATTGACGAGGCGATGGCCGGCTTCTGCACCCGAATCGACGTGACCATCCACAAGGACGAGAGCGTTACCGTCCAGGACGACGGCCGCGGGATCCCGACGGACCCGCACCCCTCGAACGGACGGCCGACCTGCGAGGTCGTGCTGACGCGCCTGCACGCCGGCGGTAAGTTTGAGCAGGGCGCCTACTCGGTGTCCGGGGGCCTTCACGGCGTGGGCGTTTCCGCTGTCAACGCCCTCTCGGAGTGGTTCGAGGTCACCATCGCGCGAAACGGCATGGAGCGCACCCAGCGCTTTGAGCGCGGCGTGCCCGTCACGGACCTCTCGGAGGGCGTGCCGGTCGACTGGCAGGGCACGAGGATTCACTACCTCCCCGACAAGGAGATCTTCGAGGACGTCCACCACTCCCTGGAGACCCTCAAGAGCCGCTTCATGGAACTGGCCTTCCTGAACGCCGGGGTCCGCATCTTCGTCACCGACGAGCGCAGCAGCGAGAGCCGGGAGTATCACTTCGAGGGGGGCGTCAGCGCCTTCGTTCAGTACCTGAACCGAGACAGGACGACGCTCTTCGCTCCCCCGGTCGTCATATCGGGCGAGAGGAACGACATCAAGGTGGACATGGCCCTTCAGTACAACGACGAGTATCAGGAACGCATCCTCACCTACGCGAACCTGATCCACACGGTGGAGGGCGGAACGCACCTCATGGGCCTGCGCCAGGCGCTGACGCGAGCCCTCAACGAGGCGGCGCGCAGCGGAAAGCTCTTGAACGACAAGGAAGACAACCTCACGGGCGACGACCTGAAGGAGGGGCTGACCTGCGTCCTCTCCGTCAAGCTCGTGGAGCCTCAGTTCGAGGGACAGACCAAGACGAAGCTCGGCAACAGCGACGTGCGCGGCGCGGTGGACTCCGTCGTCTACGAGGGGCTCCTCTCCGTCATCGAGGAGCGACCCGACATCGTCCGCCCCATCGTGGACAAGGCGCTTCGGGCCCGCAGGGCGCGAGAGGCGGCCAAGAAGGCCAAGGAGCTGGTGCGCAAGGGCGCCATGACCGGGATGAACCTTCCGGGCAAGCTGGCGGACTGCTCCTCCAAGACGCCGGAGAACTCGGAGATCTACATCGTCGAGGGGGACAGCGCCGGCGGCAGCGCCAAACAGGCGCGCGACCGCACCTTTCAGGCGATCCTGCCGCTGCGGGGCAAGATATTGAACGTCGAAAAGGCGCAGGAACACAAGATGCTTCAGAACCGCGAGATCCAGACGATCATCACGGCGCTGGGGTGCGGCATTGGCACGGAGTTCAACGCGACTCGGCTCCGCTACCACAAGATCATCATCATGACCGACGCCGACGTGGACGGCGCGCACATCAGCACGCTGCTCCTGACCTTCTTCTATCGCCACATGCCGGAGCTCCTGACGGAGGGGTACATCTACCTCGCCCAACCGCCGCTCTACCGCGTGCAGAGGGGCAAGCAGGTCCACTACTGCTACACGGAGAAGGAGCTGCGCCAGCATGTGGACGGCGCGCCGGACCCCGACAAGGTGGGCGTGCAGCGCTACAAGGGACTCGGTGAGATGAATCCGGAGCAGCTTTGGATGACGACGATGGACCCCGCCAACCGCATCCTGAAGAAGGTGGAGCTGGACGACGACCTCCTGGCGGACGAGTACTTCGACATCCTGATGGGCGAGAGGGTGGAACCGCGCCGGGAGTTCATCACCACCAACGCTAACTCGGCCAAGAACGTGGATCTCTACGCCGGTTGACGCGCGAGGGTTTCACCTTAAGAGAAAAAGTGACGCGCTCCGGCGGATTCTTCCGCCGAGGCGCGTCACTTTTTCTCCAGAATTTCAGCCGGGATCCGCGGCAGGAGTCGATGCCACTCAGGCCGTCGCCCGCTCTCCGGACGCCGCCGGACCGTCGTGGATCTGCCTCAGCACCTCGATGGCGACCTCAAGGGCGCGCTTGCCATCCCGGATTCCCACCAGGGGTTGCCGCCTGTCCCGGACACAGCTGACGAAGTGGGCCAGCTCCAGCTTCAGCGGCTCGTTCTTGGGGAAGATCGGGCTCTCGAGGATCTCCATCTGTCCGTCGCTGCTGCTGACGCAGCGGTTGATCTGCACCGTCTGCGTCTCGTAGTTTACCGTGATCTGGCGCTGGCGCTCCATGATCTCCAGCTGACGCAGTTTCTTCTCCGAGACGCGGCTGACCAGGATGTGAGCCACCACTCCATTCTCGAAGGTGATCTGAGCGTCCGCGATGTCCTCGTGCTCCGTAGAGACGCAGGCCCCCGCCGCCGCGATGCGGGCGATGGGGGACGGGACCAGGGAGAGGATGATGTCGATGTCGTGGATCATCAGGTCCAGCACGACCCCCACGTCGTTGATTCGCGGCGAGAAGGGGCCGATGCGTTTGGACTCCAGGTAGATGGGCTTGTGGGCCGTCTGGGAGATGTAGCGAATCGCGCTGTTGAAGCGTTCGATGTGCCCCACCTGAAGCACCAGGTCCTTCTCCGCCGCCAGCCGCAGCAGGTCCTCTGCCTCCTCGGGGCGGGTCGTGACCGGCTTCTCGATCAGGACGTGAAGCCCCGCCTCCATCGCCCGTTTGGCGATCTCATAGTGCAGGCTCGTCGGAACCACGATGGATACGGCGTCCGGCGCCTGACGGTCGATGAGCTCCTCCAGGCTCCCGTACGCGGGGACGCCCAGGTGAGCGCCTATTGAGCGCGCCCGCTCCGGATCGTTGTCGGCGACCCCCACCAGGCGCGCGTCCAAAAGCTCCGTGTAGACCCTCGCGTGGTGCTGTCCCAGGTGCCCCACCCCAATGACGCCAAACCTCTTTATCGATTCCATAACGTCACCTTCCAGCGAGATGCAAAGTCTTTGCGCCGTCGGCGTCCCTCGATGCGCGGCAGCTGCGTCGTCTCCCGTTTATCCTTATCCCCGCTTCGGCATCCTTTGTGGCACGCCGCCGCTCCCGAAAGCGAAATTTCTTCGCCCTCGTTTCGGGCGCTTCGGGTCAGAGCAGCCGGAGGTGCAGGAACATCCGGTCCTCGCGGTCCCCTCCGCGGTAGGAGTAGCAGCGTCCGTCGGAGGCCGTATCCATCCCCGCGACGTGAATTCGCTCCTCAGGGACCCCGCACTCCGCCAGCTGCCTTCGGATCTCGCCCGCGATATCGAAATAGAAGCTCTGTCCGACCCTCTCGACGTTGTCCGGATGGAAGGTGTTGAGCCCGCGCTGCGTCCACTCCTCAAGCGTTCGGGGGTAGCTCCTGCCGGCGATGCAGGGACCGATCCACGCGGAGGCGGAGGCCGTCGCTCCCCGCCCCATCGAACGCTCGACCTCCAGAAGGCCCGATCGCGCGATGTTCTGGACCGTGCCCTTGTAGCCCGAATGGAGGATCAGCGCCCATGGGCCGTGCCGCCGCGCCCACTCCTCCGAAGGGAGCAGGAGGACCGGGGCGCAGTCCGCGAAGCGCAGGGAGGCGTCGAGGTCGCTGCGCGTCAGCAGGACGCCGTCCGCCTCCACATGCGCCGGGAGGGCGGCCTCAGGATCGGCCTTCAGAATTCGGACCCCATGCACCTGACGGGGGGCGACCAGGGGCCGCCCCTCGTCGAGGAAGTCCGGCGCGAGGCGGTCGCGGATCGCCGCGGCGCGCCCTTCCGTTCCCGCGAGCAGCGGGCCGCGCATAAAGAGGCGGGCGGAGGCGAAGGACCGGGCCGGCAGGAACTCCAGGACGTTCTGACCTCGCGGAAGGCACAGCCGAAAGTGCTCCCGGTCGGCTACGCGCTCCTCAAACACGGCGGGGCCCTCCACTCTCAAGCGCTTCCCGCAGCCTGGGCCGCACCCACCCGATCAGGTAGAGGCTGCCGCAGACGAGCACGACCTCGTTCTCCCGACGGGCCAGCAGCGCCGCCTCCAGAGGCGAGGCGAAGGACCGAGGCTCATTGCGCCAGGGAAATCCCGCCGCTGTGCTCAGCAGGTCCTGAGCCGGGAGGCACCGCTCCATGTCCGGCACCTCCGTGGCGTAGAGGGCGGGGGACAGCGCGCCGAGGAACGAGAGGCACCCCCGATAGTCCTTGTCCCGCATCGCGGCGTAAACCACGCCAAGCCTCTTGCCCCTCCAGAGCTCACGGACGCTCTCGACGAGCTTCTTCACCCCGTCCAGGTTGTGTCCTCCGTCCAGGACGACCGTCGGGTCGTGGGCGATGACCTCGAGACGTCCGGGCCAGCGGGCCTCCGCAATCCCCAGCAAAATACTCTGCTCCGTCAACCCCGGGAACCTGTCCCGAACCTGAGCGAGGGCCAGGAGCGCCAGCGAGGCGTTGGACAGCTGATAGCGCCCCGGCAGGCGGGTGCGAACGCGATCGAGGTCGAGGAGCGGGGAGCGAAAGTCGAAGGTGCAGCCCGACTCGTCCATCAGGACGTCCTCCAGCCGAACCTCCTCGGAGACGACGTGGGGCAGCGCGCCCGCTCTCCCGCAGAAGGACTTGAAGAGGGGGACCAGCGCCGGGTTGTCGCCCAGGAAACAGGCCGGAACGCCGGGCCTCACCACGGCGAACTTCTCCCCTGCGATCGCCTCCAGCGTGTCCCCCAGAAACTCCATGTGGTCCATCGAGATGGAGGTCACGACGGAACACGCGACCCGGCCCAACAGGTTCGTCGCGTCCAGCCGACCGCCCAGTCCCGCCTCGACGACCCCCACCTGCGCCCCCTCCCGCTCGGCCAGCAGGAAGGCCGCCGCCGTCACCAGTTCAAAGTAGGAGGGAGGGTCCTTCGCCAGAAGCCCGTCCTCCCGCACCGGCGCAACCGCATCCCTCACGGCGGCCAGCCACTTTTCCCCCGCAAGCGGCTCTCCGTCGATCCATAGGCGCTCCGCGGGGCTCTCCAGGTGGGGGCTGCTGTAGAAGGCGGTCCTGCAGCCCGCGGCTCGCAGCGCCGACGCCAGGAACGCGCAGGTGGACCCCTTCCCGTTGGTGCCCACGACGTGCAGGGCCGGCCATCGGTCCTGCGGGCTGCCCAGGAGACGGAGCAATCGCCCGATCCGCTCCAGGCCGGGTCGGATACCCTGAGAGGCCGCCCCGTTCAAAGTTCGCTCCATCTCCGCAAACGCTGCGGCATCTGAAGGGTTCACACGATTCATCGGACCATTCCCTCGCTTTTTGAAAAAGGACCTCCAACAAAAAAAGCTCCGGGGCTTCCATCCCCGGAGCAAGGCTGAGGCATCGCAAACTAACGTTGAGCCGGCGGGATGGCGTAGCTCTGTGGAAACCCCAGTTTCTTGAGCTGAAGGATAGCCACCTCCGCAGATCGCTTTGTACTTCCGGCCTGCACCCAAACCTTGTGAAACTTCGGGCTGGAGAACACCGTCGCCCTGTATCCGGCCTTCGTCAGTGTGGCTACGGTCTCCTGCGCCATTCCCTTCGAGGAAAAGGCTCCCACTTGAACGCGCCACACGGCCGTTCCCTGCTGAGCGGGCTTCTGAGGTGCGGGGGGCTGGGGCTTCGGCTTTTGCTGCGGAGCCGGCTTGGGCTGCTGGGGCTTTGCAGGCTCGGCATTGGCCTTCTTCTGCACCTGAGGGGGCGGAGCCTCCTTCTGTTTCACCGGCTTCACCGGCGTGCGGTCCACCTTCACCATGCCCGTTCCCGCGTCCACGGAGGAAGATGTCGTCGGGATGGGCTGAGGGGTGGAGCGGGCAGTGGTGTCGCCGTAGGGGATGACCGTAACGTCGAGGGGCAGCGGGGTTTTGGGGCTGACGGACAACTCCGCTCCCCCGTCGGCGCTGCCCGCTCCGGTCCCCGCCGTGAGGCCGGCCTGCGGCACCTCTTCCATCGGCGGGACCTCGGCGTCGGCAGAAGGGGGCGTCCCTGCCAGGAGGTCCTCCGCCTGAGGGGGAAGGGCTCCGGAGGAAAAGGCCAGGCCATTGGCAAAGAAAAGTTTTCCGGCAACCACAAGAAGGCCGATCGCCACAACCCCGACGAACGGCAGTATGATGTCCCCGAAGGAGAGGATGAACCCCTTCTTCTTGATCTCCCTATGTCTCGATCGCCTCGTGATCCTTCTCTTCAACGGTGCTGCTCCCATTCCCTGCCCCTTCCGTTACTCCCTGGGGCGCCTTCTGAAGATGGCGGGCTGGTCGTAGGGCATCTTGGGCAGGCCCCGGAACGGCGCCATCTCATCCTCGCTGGGAGACTGCAGTCTCGTCTCCTCGAAGCTCCCGCGCTCCTGCCTCCCGAAGATCGTCCTCGCGTGGGAGGGCTGCTGGGTTCCCTCGTTCCTGGCGGCCGGCTTTTCGGGCACCCGGTTGGAGGAAGGCGCCTTGCGGCTCAGGGCCCGTCCCTCCGGGAAGCCCGTCGCGATGAGGGTCACGCGGACCTTGCCGCCCATCTTCTCGTCGATGACGTGCCCCCAGATGACCTCCGCTTCGGGGTCCGCCGTCGATTTGACGACCTCCGCCGCCTTGGACATCTCCATCAGCGTGATGTCCGGCCCCGTCGTCACGTTGAAGAGGACGCCCTTCGCGCCCTCCATGGGCACCGACATCAGCGGGGACTTGATCGCGGCCCGCGCCGCCTGCTCCGCCCGATTGTCGCCGTCGCTCTCCCCGATCCCCATGATCGCCGTTCCGGCGTTGGACATCACCGTCCGCACGTCCGCGAAGTCCAGGTTGATGAAGCCCGGCTGGGTGATCAGGTCCGTCACGCCCTTAACGGCCTGGTAGAGCACCTCGTCCACCATCGCGTAGGCCTCCGTCAGGAGCATCTTTTCCGCGTTGCCCAGCTGAAGCAGCCGGTCGTTCTCCACGATCAGGAGGGCGTCCACGCATTTTTTGAGGTTCTCGATGCCGCCCTGAGCCGTCTTGAACCGCTTCTGCATCTCAAAGTTGAACGGCAGGGTGACGACGCCGACCACGAGGGCACCCGATTCCTTTGCAGCCGCAGCGATCACCGGCGCGGCTCCCGTTCCCGTGCCGCCGCCCATTCCGGCGGTCACGAAGAGCATGTGTGCGCCCTCTATGTGCTCTTTAATGCACTCCAGGGACTCCTTCGCGGCCTCCATGCCAACCTCCGGGTTCGCGCCGGCTCCCAGCCCTCCCGTCCTCTTCTCGCCGAGGATGATGTGGTTGTTCTTGGGAGCCCGGTTCAGGGCCAACGCCTTGGCATCCGTGTTGGCGGCGATGAACTCCACGCCTTCCAGGCCGGATTCAATGATGTGGTTCAGAGCGTTGCCGCCTCCGCCGCCCACTCCAATGACGATGATATTCTCCCGCTGCTTTATCGCATCGTCGGAGAGCTCAAACATCTGTCCCTGATCCATCTGCCATCCTCCCAGCTGCTTTTGCTTCGACATTCATCCGGCGCCCCGGCCTGTTGCAGGCGGCAGGAATTCTTTTCGGAAAAATAAACAAATCCCCGGCCCCGCGCCCTAAACGACATCCCGCTGTGCGGCACACTGCATCACATTCTGTTTAATTAGAGGACGAACCCGCTCGCCCTGCCACAGGAAAAATACAGAAATTCCAGGGAAGCAGGGTATTCTTCAGCGGGTATCCTTCAGCGCTTCCCTGAGATTTTAACATGGGGCTACGCCCTCCCGGAACCTTCCGGCTGCCGTTCGCTGACGCTCGCGGGCTCCCAACGTGCTTCGCGCGGCCTGATGAAGTTTCAGACACGGATGGGAAACCCTACGGTCGACCGTTCCCGACGACTTAGCCGGCGTTTTCCTAGAAGAGTTCCTTGAATTTCCTGGCGAGTCCGCCGAGAAAGCTCCTCAGATTTTCCGCCGTCGGCTCCGGCTTCTGGGCGTCCGTCATGGGGTCGTCCAGGTACTCGACCGACAGGCGAACGTCCTCGGAGTTGGGCTCGACGAAGAGGTGAGAGTAGCTGTTGCGGTAGGTGTTGTAGCGCAGGAGCCCCGCTGCACTGACGTAGGAGGTGTCCTCGCGTCCGGGCGGCATCGCGTAGATGGGGTGGGCGACGCGAACCTTCATCTGCAGGACCTCCCCCAGCATCTCCACGATGCCCGGCGTCTTGGCTACCCCACCGGACAGGACCACTCCGCCTGGGAAGAGCTGCGGGCTGCAGTCTGCAAGGGCCACCCGGACGTAGTCCATCAGGAGTTCCTCAATCCGGGCGCCGATCACCTGAATGGCCATGTCGATGTCGATGCCGTCCCGCCGAAGGGATTCGTCGTCCTCCATGAAGATGCGCTTTTTGACGTCCTCGGCATCCCGCAGGGAGACGCGAAGGACGGTGGCCAGGTCGCTCGTGATGTGTTCTCCCCCAATGGGGATGCTCATGATCTTGAAGGGACGCCCTCCGCGATAGAGGACGAGGCCCGTCGCACCGCCGCCGATGGAGAGCGAGATGCAGCCCATCTTCATCTCCTCCTCCACGACGGACCCCAGCGACGCGGCCAGGGGCTTCAGCACAAGCCCCTTCACCCGGATCCCCGCCCCCTCCTGCACGCAGGTGAGGACGTTCTGGGTGTAGGTCATCGGGACCGAAACCGTTTGAAGCATGATCTCGAGGCGCTTCCCCGTCATGTTCAGGGGCTCGTCCACGGGGCGACCGTCCAGCTCGTAGCGCACCGGAATCGTGTGGACCGAAAAGGTGTTTTTGGGGAGTTCAAGACGGCTTTGGGCAGCCTCGATCGCCCTCATGAGGTCCGCCTCCTCGACGCGCCGCGGCTCCCGTCCGTCCAGGGCCACCATTCCCTCCGTCATCACGCTGTTCACGTCCAGAGAATTGAAGGCCACGATCGCGGAGTTGATGCGCTGGTTCGTGATGTTCTCCGCCTCCCGCAGCGCCCGCTTGACGGACTGGGTCGCTTCCTTCAGGTTGACGATGACGCCCTTGGAAAGGCCGTGAGAGGGGGAGTAGCCCATACCGATCACCTGTACAGCCTCCGGGTAGCGTGGGTCCTGCTCCGCGACAATCACGGAGATCTTCGTGGTTCCCACACTAAGTCCGACTAAGGTATCCGACTCCCTTTGCAATTACTTCAAACTCCCTTCTTCTGGCCCGCCCGGCAAATCTCTCAACAGGATCTTGCCCCTGTACGTGGCATCGATCAGGTGATTTCCGCCCTCTTTCGAGAGTTTTGAAAAGAGTTCTTCAAGCCCGACGCCCAGGTCCTGCCCCTCATATTTTTCAGGCTGTATCAAGAGCTCAAAAAGCTGTTTGTTTCGCCTGAGCTTCAAGCGAAACAGGTCCGCCCCCGCCCTGCGGTCCCAGGCGATGTCCTGTACCGCACGAAACCATCCGTACCTCTGGTATTCATCCAGGAACCCGGCGAGCGCGTCCAGCGGCATCGGGAAGTCAAAGACGCCGGAGGGAGCCCGATCGCCGTCCTCCTTCAGCTGGGGCAGGTGCCACGTCGGGCCCGACCCCATATCCGCGCTGGTCATGTGCCCCTGCGCCTCCGCGACGTTCCACATGCGCCCCTCTCTTGAGACGCACCACAGCTGGTCGTACCATCGCACCTTCAGCCACGGCGTCAGCCGCTTGATCGCGGTCGCGAACCTTCCGAACCGCGGCATCGTCGTGACCACGGACACGGGCATGTCCCGCTCCAAAAACTGCTTGAGCCCCTCCGCATCCTTCAAAAAGTACGGCCAGAAGCGAAAGCAGCGAGACGGGAACACCGACCACAGCCGCTCCTCCAGAGCGGGGTCCTGAGCGTCCA
The DNA here is from genome assembly GCF_000210715.1 of Fretibacterium fastidiosum. Taxonomy (GTDB): domain Bacteria; phylum Synergistota; class Synergistia; order Synergistales; family Aminobacteriaceae; genus Fretibacterium; species Fretibacterium fastidiosum. Next base: position 1,583,357 of record NC_021038.1, on the reverse strand, counting down.
CCCGGTAGCCGCTCAAGGGCATCCACGCCCTGTATTCCATGAGGCGCCAGAGGCCGCCCAGGAGCAACGACATCAAAAAAACCCTCGACCAGCGCACGCCCTTTCTCCCTAGCAGGCATCCCCTGCCTCAAGCCCGATCACACGGATCTCAGGCTCCAGGCGGACCCCTGTCCTCGCAAGCACCGTCGCCTGGCAAAGCCGCATCAACGACAGAACGTCGGACGCCGTCGCGCGCCCCTCGTTCACGATAAAATTCGCGTGGCGCTCGGACACCTTCGCACCTCCGACGGCCATCCCCTTGCAGCCGCACCGATCGAGCAGGCGCCCGGCGCTCTCTCCGGGGGGGTTCTTAAAGCTGCACCCCGCGCTGCGGGCCCCGATGGGCTGCGCGCTGCGCGCTGCGCGAAAACGCGCCAGTTCCGACTCGATCCGTCCCCTCTCCGCCGGGTGAAGGAGCATCCGGCAGCCAAGGAAGACCCGTTCGTCCCGAGTCAGCGAAAAGCTGCGATAGGCAGCGACGAACTCGCCCTTCTGCCATTCCCTTGAGGAGCCGTCCCGCTCGAGGGACGTCACCGCGGTCATGAACTCCCCCACGCTTCGTCCTCCGGCTCCAACGCTGCCGGCGATGGCGCCGCCCACCGTGCCGGGGATCCCGGCGACGAACTCCAAGCCGCCAAGGCCTCGCCGCACCGCCTCGGTGAGCACGGCGGAGAGCGGATGTCCGGCCTGCGCCTCCACGATCGCTCCCCCCTCCGGCGTCCTGCGCCAGACGGCCCCGTTCCACCTTCGCATGGAGAGGACCACGCCGGGGATCACCCCATCGACAAACAGGACGTTGCTTCCCCCTCCCAGCACGTGAACCGAAACTCCAAAACGGACGCTCGTCCGGCAGATGGCCTGAAGGTCCTCGAGGCGGGAGGGCTCGACGTAGTATTCCGCGCTCCCCCCGACGCCCAGCGTGGTGAGCGGCGCCAGGGGCCTCCCTCGCTCCACGGGACAGCTTAGACTTCTCTCCAGCTCATCCGCAAACATTCCCGCTCCTCGTTCACAAAAGACATTATATCAGTCGGTCGAATCAGGGCGCAACAACCCTGCGAATTGGTGATGAACTCTCCCCCAGGTGCCGGAGGATCGTCCTGAATCCGTTATGAGTCAGCCCTTATTCCACTTCTCAATCCATCGCGTCCTTCGCCGTCTTTGCACGCCCTGCCCCGCGTACCGTCAGGTACGCCTTCGCTGCGGCCCTCAGGGAACGATTTAGTACCCCCATCGAGGAATCGCTCGCCCACGCGAAAGACGTTTCCCGCGCCCATCGTGAGCAGAAGGTCCCCATCCTGTGAGAGCGCCCGCACCGCCCTCAGCGCGTCGTCCTCGTCCCTGCAGAAGGCGATCCGCTTCCCCGCCCTCCTGAGCCTCTCGACGATCGCCTCGGCCGAGACCTGCTGTGGAGGCTCCCCCGCGCTGTAGATGGGCAGCAGGAGGATCTCGTCCGCCCCGGACAGGGCAGCCGTCAGGGGCTCGACCAGGGCTGCCGTTCGCGTGTAGCGGTGCGGCTGGTAGAGCAGCAGGATCCGCCGGTTGGGGTAGATCCCCCGAAGCGCGGACAGCGTGGCGGCGATCTCCGTCGGGTGATGGGCGTAGTCATCGATGACGGTGACCCCGCCGAGGGTTCCCTTCGTCTGAAGGCGCCGTGCCGCGCCGTGAAAGTCCTTCAGGGTCGCTGCCGCCTTCTCAAAGGGGACCCCCAGGACGTCCGCCGCAGCCAGCGCGGCCAGCGCGTTCAGGACGTTGTGCTCCCCCGAAACGGAGAGCTCGAGGGGGCCAAGGACCTTCCCCTTGCGGCACACGCTGCAGGATATCCCGCCGGTCGCCCTGGGGACGAGGTCGAAGGCCCCCCAGTCCCAGGACCTCCCCCAGCCGTAGCGCAGGAGCGGGCCCCGCAGCCCTTCAAGCATCCGCTGGGCCCCCTCGTCCTCGGCGCAGACGATGAGCGGCGCCCCCTCCTTGCGCCCCGATGCAAAGCGCGCAAAGGCCAGGATGACGTCCTCAAAGGAGGGGAAGTGGTCCACGTGGTCCCAATCGACGTTGGTGACGATGGAGACGGCGGGTCGAAAGAGCTCGAAGGAGCCGTCGCTCTCGTCCAGCTCCGCCAGGAAGAGGCGTCCCTCTCCCAGGAGGGCGTTCGTCCCCATGTCCCGCATCCGGGCCCCTACGTAGAGGGTGGGGGCGAGGCCGGCGCGGGACAGGACGAGGCTGAGCATGGAAGAGGTCGTCGTCTTTCCGTGCGTCCCGGCCACCCCAACGCCGGAAGCTGCGTTGAAGAGCCAGCTCAGCGCCCTCCCCCGCCCGGCGGTCCGCACCCCACGCGCTCTGGCGGCCTCAAGCTCATCGCAGTCCTCGTCAACGGCGCTGGAGTAGATCAAGAGCTGAGGATCGAAGCGATCGACGTGGTCGCGCGAGTGCCCCGGCAGACATTCCATCCCCAGAGCCTCCAGCTCCTGAACCGATTCGCCCCGGCTCAGGTCGCAGCCGCTGACCTGAAACCCCATCCCGGAAAGCAGCTTCGCAAGGGACGCCATCCCGGCCCCCCCCATGCCCATGAGATGGATCCTTTCCACTCCCTCAAGTTCTGTCACCATGTCAAGAACGCCTTTCTCATAAGCTTCAGAAAACGCTGATTTCTAATGCGATCGCTCAAAGCAGTCCTGCGGCCCGTGCGATCGCCATCGACGCCGCGTCCCCGTCCGCAGGGGCCGCAGCCCTGCCGCGCTCCAGAAGGTCTCCGATCACGTCCGCAAGGAGCAGGGTATCCCCCTCCTTCCAGAGGACGCCTCCCCCCGCCTCGGCGAAAGAAAGGGCGTTGCGCACCTGATGCCCGTCGGCGGCCTGCATCCAGGGGACGGCCGCCGCGGGGATTCCCCACCTCAGGGCCTCCGCCAGCGTGGAGGCCCCCGCGCGGCAGATCAGCGCATCGCAGAGCGAGTAGAGGGGGTCCACGTCCCACCGGCGGCCGACGAAGTGGATGCCCTCCCGGTCGGCTTCACCGGGGGCATCCCCCAGGAGGACGAACTCCACGGGCTCAGCCCGGCCTCCAAGGGCATCCGCCGCCCTCAGCGCTTCGCGGACCAGCGCGGCGCTACCCAGGGAGCCGCTGATGACCCCGACGACGCGGGAGCCCTCCTTCAGCGACAGGCCAAGCCGACGCTCTGCCTCCGCGCGGGGCAGACGGTGCGGCGTTCTGACGGGAACCCCCGTCAGAACGTGAGGGCCGTGAACGGCCCTGGCACTCCTCCCATCCGGAGGCGATCACCGCCCCCAGCCTGGAGGCCAGCCGCGTCACCCGGCCCGCTACGGCGTTCTGCTCGTGGAACACCACCGGTATCCCGCGGAGGCGGCAGAGCAGGAGCGGGGCGAAGGAGACGTACCCGCCAAACAGGAAAGCCGTCGTTGGGCGCACCTCGGCCAACCGGCGCGAGACCTCCCCAAAGGCGGAGACCAGGGCGAGGGAACGCCTCAGGACCTTCAGCGGGGACCGGACGCCGAGAGGGGACCCCTCCAGGGAAAGGCGGAAGGGCGTCACGCCGGCGGCGGCGTAGATCTCGGCCTCAAGAGGCCGGGAGCCAGACAGGTAGGAGACCGCCGCGCCGCAGTGCGCCTCGAGCCACCGCCCGAAGACGAGGGCCGGAAAGATATGCCCTCCCGTCCCCCCGGCGACGATCAACGCGCTCCTCGCGCTTGCTCCGTCTCCCGCGCGCATCAAACGCCAGCCTCCATCACATCTCCCGCCTCGCCCGGCGTCCCGGCGCCTCAGGGAGCTCTTCCATCCCGGCTTCCCGTCCGTTCAGCGTTCGATCGACCGCCATCAGGACGCCCACCTTTGCCCACATGAAGAGCAGCGAGCTCCCTCCGGCGCTGATGAAGGGGAGCGGGACCCCCGCCAGCGGCATCAGCTTCATCACGCCCCCCAGGTTCAGGAACATGGGACACACCACCGACGCCGTCATCCCCAGGGCGAGCAGGGAAAGAAAGGGGTCCTCACTCCGACGGTAGATCCGGTACGCCCTCCAGGTCCACAGCGCGTACAGCGCAAGGAGGAAGGCCGTCCCCAGGAGGCCGAACTCCTCCCCTATCGCGGGAAAGACGTAGTCCGTCTGCGCCTCCGGAAGGTAGCGGTCCTCCTGGAGCCCCTTTCCGATCCCCACGCCCGTAAGGCCGCCGTTGGCAAAGGCCACAAGCCCCTGAATGATCTGAAACCCTTTGCCCGTGGGGTCGGACCATGGGTCCCAAAACGCGTGAAATCGCCTCATGCGGTAGGGCGCCTGCCAGATCAGGAGCGCGATCAGGAAAAAAGCCAGGATGCCCCCCAAGATGGGGTACTTCCACCCCCGGCTCTCCACGTGCATCAGGCAACAGACCCCGATCACCACGAGTACCCCTCCCAGGTTGGGCTGCAGCATGAGGGGCAGCACCGAGAGGAAGATCACCAAAAGCGTCGGGCGCGCAAAGGCCTCAATCCCCTCCCGGCGTGACGCCGCCATCCGGTCGGCGAGGAAGATGGGCATGGTGAAGAGAAGAACCTCGAGGGGCTGAAAGTTGATGCCTGAAAGGCTGATCCAACGGCGCGCTCCGCCGGCCCGCAGCCCCAGGCCGGGGACCAGGGTGCCCCAAAGCAGCGCAAGGGAAGCCAGCCAGAAAAGCCCACAGTGTTGGCGCAACGCCTGAGGCCGAAGCATGGTGCAGCAGGCCATGGCCGTCATGCCAAGGCCCAGAAACTGAAACTGCTTCAACGGAAGGGCGTAGGGGTTGCCGCCCGTCATGCTGTTGCGCAGGGAGAGGGAGGCGATCATCACCAGCCCGCAGAGGCTCAGGATCATGGGGATGCTCCAGATCAGGAACGCCCCCCTCCGCCAGAGCCCCTTCCCGTCGTCGTTCGGCCTCAATTCGGCTCCTGCAGGCCGCGGACGATGGAGCAGAAGTGGTCGCCCCTCTGCCCGTAGTTCTCGTACATGTCCCAGCTGGTGCAGGCGGGGGACAGCAGGACCGTCATCCCCGGACGGGCCAGGGTCTGGGCCTTTCTGACGGCATCCTCCATGTCCTGCGCCAGGGTCACCGCCGTGAAGCCCGCTCCCCTCAGCGCCCCAGCGATCGCATCCCGCTCCTCCCCCAACAGGACGGCGGCGTCCGCTTCCCGCAGGACGCCCTCCGCAAGCGCCGCATAATCCTCCCCCTTCCCGCGGCCCCCCAGGATGACGACCTTGCGGCCGGGGAGAGCGGTCATGGCCGTCACCGAGGCGGCGACGTTCGTCCCCTTGGAGTCATCCACGTACAGGACACCGTCGACGGTCCCGGCCCGTTCGCAGCGGTGGGGCAGCGGGAAGAATCCCTTCAGAAGCGTCTTTGCGTCCTCATCCAGGCCGAGGAGGCGGAGGGCGGCCACGCTCATGGCCACGTTCTCCAGGTTGTGGGCCCCCAGAAGCGTGGTCTCCGAGTAGCGAAAGAGCGGTGTCATCTCCCCGTTCAGGCGCAGCGTCGCCTCCTCCTCCCCCATGAAGATGTGGCCCGCCATCCCGTGCTTCGGCCTCTCCTCCCAGCTCAGGGTGATGACGCGCTCCTCCCCGCCGGCCTTCAGGGCCTCCACGTCGCGATCCTGCACGATCCCCCACCCGGAAGGGGCGCGCAGCGACAGGATTTTCGCCTTCGCCGCGACGTAGGCCTCGTAGCTGCCGTGCCAGTTGAGGTGGTCCGGGGCAAGGTTGGTGACGATGGAGACGCAGGAGGAAAGCGTGTGGGTCCACTCCAGCTGAAAGCTGCTGAGCTCCAGGACCACGGCGTCGAACTCCCTGCCCGCAAAGACCGACGCCGCCCTGCCCAGGTTCCCCCCGACGGCGACGTTGCGGTGCGCAGCGTTCAACATGTGCCCGATCAGGGCGGTTACGGTGCTCTTGCCGTTGCTCCCCGTGACGCCGATCAGCCTTCCGCGGAGCTGCGGGATCACGAAGTCCAGCTCTCCAATGAGGGGCGTCCCGCGCTTCCGGGCCGACAGGACCACCTCGGAGGTCGGCGGGATGCCGGAGCTGAGCAGCATGGCGTCCGCCTCAAAGGCCCGCCCCGTGTGTCCGTTCTCCTCCCAGGTGATCCCGTTCCGCGAAAAGAGCTCCGCGACCTCCGCGGACACCCCCTTTTGTTCCGTCACAAAGACCCGCGCTCCGATGCGGGCGGCCAGCAACGCAAGCTCCCGCCCGCTCACCCCGGCGCCCACGACCGTCAGGCGCTTACCCTTCCAATTGGAAAAATCCCGTACCTTATCGTCCATCACGGCAGAAAATTCACCTCTCGTCCGCCGCGCCGGCGGCGCGGCATCAAAAACGATCGAACCCGCTCTCCTTTTGGGAACCCCTCCGGGGCGGCTCGCTTACAAACCCTGCCGGCAACCGCTCAGCCCTCGCCCCCAACGCAGAGCAGAAGCAGCGAAAGCCACGCGGCTCCGACGGCCTGAACGAGCCAGAAGCGTGCCGTCACCAGGCTCTCGTCCCAGCCCATCCGCTGAAAATGGTGATGGAGAGGCGCCATCAGAAATACGCGCCGGTTCAGCTTGCGGATCGTGAAGATCTGAATGGCCGACGTGAGCATCTCGATCCCGAACAGGAACCCCACCGGGATCAGGGCCAGCAGCCGACCGTTCGTCACGCAGAGCCCGGCCAGAGCGCCTCCGAGAAAGTGTGCCCCCGTGTCCCCCATGAACGTGCGCGCCGGGCGCAGGTTGAAAAACATGAAGCCGGCGGTCATGAAGAACAGCATGGACACCGTCGTGACGTTGAACTCGGACGCCGGGATCAGAAAGGGCAGGGCCGTCAGGGAGATCATCGCGCACCCTCCCGCCAGGCCGTCGAGGCCATCCGTTATGTTGACCGCGTTCAGCATCCCCACGCACCCGATGAAGGTCAGGGGAGCCAGGAGCGGCCAACCGAGCTCAAGCCCCGGCCAAAGGCCCGCGCGTCCCTTCAGAAAGACCAGCAGGACCCAAAGGCCGCAGACGACGAGCTGCACCTTGAGCTTCGTCAGGCTGCGCAGGCCCTCACTGGAACGGCTGAAGAACTTCAGCCCGTCGTCCAGGAGCCCGATAAAACCTCCCGCCAACGGAAGGGACCAGAAGGTCAGCGACTCGCCGCTCCAAGTCGAAGCCAGGCCCAGCAGGGCCAGCACCAGGAACACCGCGCCGCCCATCGACGGCGTAGCGGCCTTGACCTCCACGTCGATGCCCACCCCGTAGCTCTTCTGCGCCTGCGTCAGGCTCACGCGCCGTTGAACGCGAAGCCAGACGTACTGCAGAACGAGGCTGAGGCAGAAGAAGGCCGCACCCCACAGGGTCGCCCGCTTCATGAGGCGGCTCCCCCACGTTCCGCAACGAGGCCGCGCACCACGTTCTGAAGGCCGAGGCTGTTCGACCCCTTGACCAGGAGGCCGGTCCACGACGTCCCCTCGGCGATCTCGAGCGCCTCTCCCCAGTCCCGCACGAAGGCGAGCCCCGGACGCTCCGGCACCGCGCTCCTCCAGGCGTCCCCCACCAGGACCACGCTCTGCAACCCGTTCAATAGGGGCTCCAGCTCACGGTGATAGCGGAGCGTTTCCCGTCCCATCTCCCGCATCTCTCCCAGGATCGCCATCTTTCCCTCGACCTGCAGTTTCACAAAGGTCGCCAGGGACGCCCGCATCGACTCGGGGTTCGCGTTGTAGGCATCGTCCACCAAAAACCTCCTGCCGCCGTCCAGCGACAGGATCCTGCCCCGTCCATCGAGGGGCTGAAAGCCCCTCAACGCCTCCGCACACTCCGCGAGCCCAATCCCCTTGAGCTCACCGAACGCCGCGGCGAAGGCGAGGGGCAGGGCGAGGTGCGTCCCCCACACCCCGGCGCTGAAGCGCGCCGTCGCCCCGTCCCGGCTTCTGAGGCGAAAGGTGAGCTCAGGCCGATTGCCCCGCATCTCAAAGCGTGGGGCTTCAATGCGGCAATCGGCTCCGTCGCTTCCTATCGAGAGCGTCTCCGCCTTCCCCCCCATGCTCAGCGCCGCGTTGCGCAGGGGGAGGCAGTCGAAGTTGTAGAGGAGACGCCTCAGCCGCGGGGAGCGGACGATCTCCATTTTACCCCTAAGCACCCCTTCCAGGGAACCGAATCCCTCGAGGTGAACGGGAGCCACCTGAGTGATCGCGGCCGAGGTCGGCGGGAAGAGGTTCGTCAGTTCCAATATCTCCCCCGGCTTGTTGGCTCCAAACTCCAG
>NC_021038.1:1570717-1574826 GCF_000210715.1 Fretibacterium fastidiosum | reverse complement strand
CCGTGACCGCGCAGAGGATGTTCCAGACGTTAAACTCCCCGGACAGGGGGCTCGTGAGGTCCAGCGGACTCATGCCGCGCATCTCCACCCGCATCTCCGTCCCCCTGAGGGAGGTGCTCCACTGGCTCACTCGGGCAAACGTGTCCTCCGCCGCCATGGAGAAACCCCTGAGGTGCTCCGGCGCCTCCTCCAGGAGCCGCCGTCCGTAAGGGTCGTCCCCGTTGGCCGCCCCCAGGAAGTCGGGCTTCGCGTACCGGGTGAACAGCAGGCGCTTGGCCTGAAAGTAGTCTTCCATCTCCTTGTGAAAGTCGAGGTGCTCCGGGTTGAGATTGGTGAAGACGGGAACGTCGTAGCTCGCGCCGCGCAGCCGCCCCAGGGTGAGCCCGTGGGACGAGGTCTCCATGACGCAGGCGGCGCACCGGTTCCGCACCATGTCCGCAAGCCGGCGCTGGACGACGCAGCTCTCCGGCGTCGTGCGGGTCGCGTCGTGCTCCTCGGCGCCGTCGCTCTCCACGATGGTCCCCAAAAGCCCCGTTCGGACGCCGGCCGCCTGCAGGATGCTGCGCAGGACGTAGGTCGTCGTGGTCTTGCCGTTGGTCCCCGTCACGCCGACCATCAGGAGCTTCTCCGCGGGCCTGTCGTAGACGGCCGCCGCGGCGTCCCCCATGACGTCGCGCACCGACGGGACGACGACCGCCGGCAGGCCGACGCCGGGGTCCCGCTCGCAGAGCAGGGCCAGCGCCCCGCGCTCCCTGGCCTCCATGGCGTAGTCGTGGCCGTCGCTCCTCTCGCCGCGGATGCAGCAGAAGAGGGTGCCCTCGCCCACCTGGCGGCTGTCCGACGCCACGTCGCCGATCAGTGGGTCCTCCGCTGCGTTCCTGACTTCGAGGGACGGCGTCCGCCCTCGAATCGCGGCAAGGACCTCGGAAAGTTTTATGCTCATAGGGATCCCTTCTTCTGTGCGTAATATTCGAGTTCCGCCATCTCCTCGACGATGGCCCGAAAGGGGGGCGCCGCAAGTTCGCCGCCGTAATAGCGCCCCCCCGCCGGCTCCCCGATGACGAGGAGCATGAGGTACTTCGGGTCCTCGTAGGGCCAGAAGCCGATGAAGGAAGCCACGTAACGGTGGCGGCTGTACTTTCCGCCCTCCGGCACCTGAGCGGTGCCCGTCTTCCCCGCCAGCCGGGTGACCTTCGTCTCGGCCCTCCTGCCGGTGCCCTCGACGACGGCGTCCCGCATCGCCTTCCGCAGCCACCTTGCGGTCTCCGGCGTCAGCACCTCGCGCAGGACGAGGGGGGAGCCCTCGTACACCGTCTCCCCCATGGAGTTGGTCGCCTTCTTCACAATGTAGGGGCTCATCAGCCTGCCGCCGTTGACGATGGCGGCCGTCGCATTGATCAGCTGCAGCGGGGTCACCGCCAGCCCCTGGCCGATCGCGATGTTGGCGGGCACGACGCCGCGCCACTGTTCGGGAAAGGGGACGATCCCCTCCGCCACCGCCGGCAGTTCGATGTCGCTCTCCTGCCCGAACCCCATGGCTCTGAGGCTCTCGTACATCTTCGCCTTTTCCGCCCGGATGCCGATCTGCGCCATGCCCACGTTGGAGGACTTGATGATCAGGTGGGCGGTGTCGATCCTTCCCATGGCCTTGGAAGCGGCCTCGGCCACGTACCCGTCCGCCACCTTCAGCCGCGCCGGACAGTTGAACGTCTCGTTCGTCCGGGCCCAGCCGTTCTCCAGCGCGATCCCCATGACGAGCGGCTTGAGGGTGGACCCCGGCTCATAGCCCCGACTGATCGCGTTGTTCGAGAGGGCCTCCGAGGCCAGGCTCCTTCGATCGCCCGGATCGAACGGAGGCCAGCTGGCCATCGACAGGATCGCCCCCGTCCACGGGTCCATGCAGACGGCAGCCGCCCACTTGGCGCCGTTGTCCTTCGCTGTCTTGAAGAGGTGCTTCTCGACGACGTACTGCATCCTGCTGTCAACGGTCAGGGTCACGACGGGCGTCGTGCGCCTCTGCTTTGACACGTCGTTGACGAGGACGGCGGACTGGGCGCCCGGTCGGCGGACCAGGATGCGGTACCCCGGCGGGTTGTACAGCGTGGAGTCCCAGGCCTGTTCGATCCCCGCAAGGCCCCGGTTGTCGATGTCGCAAAAGCCCAGAACGTGGGCCAGGAGGGACTGGTTGGGATACCTTCGGTCCTGCTCTCCGATGTCGAGCAGCGCCCTCAGGTTGAGCGCCCGAAGGTCCGCCCCCTCTTTCGGGGACACCTTCCGGCGGAGCCACATGAATTGGGAATCCCCCGCCTGCGCCAGCCGTGCGAGGAGGTCCTCGGACAGCGCCCCCTGCAGCGCCAACGCCTCGTCGGAGGTGAGGAGGCTGGGGTCCACGGCAAAACTCGACACGGGCTCGGAGATCACGAGGGCGTTCTCCCGCTCGTCCTGGATGATCCCCCGGTCCGCCCGCATGGGGACGCGCCGCCAGTACTGGTGCTGGGACTGCTGGATGATGCGCGGGCTCGGAAAACAGTGGCGCTCGATCAGCGCCCCTCCCATCAGAAGGTACAGGACGGCGAACGGGAACCAGGGGCTGATCAGATGCCGTTTTCGCAACGGTCTTCCACCTTGGTGACCATGGCTCGCGCAGGACGGCCCCGCGTCACCGCCGCTCCCCGCCCCAGAGCCAGGCCAGGCTGGCGCGCCACCCGGCGTCGTCGGGCCTGGGCGCAGGGCTCCCCGCGGAGGCCAGGCGTTCCTGAGGCCCGACCGACAACGCCTCGACCCGCAGCACCTTCTGCATCCCCAGGCACTCCTTGCAGTAGGTGTAGATCTTGATCGGAGCGACGAGGGCGGACAACTCCTGCTGCAGCCGGGTCTCCTCCGCGACGTACTGCTGTATGGATTCGTTGATGGAATCGAGTCGATAGGCCAGGCGCGCCGCGTGGAAGCGCAGGAACCCAAGAAGGGCGATGAGGAGGAGGCCCCCTCCTGCCCACAGGATCAACGCGATCCCACGCCTCGACGAACGATCCTTTACCTTCTGCATACGAGATTTCGCCCCACTTTCATCCCTGCCTATCTGCGGGTCAACGCCCCCGCCCGTTCTCCACGCGCTCGGGCTGCGTCGACCGCAGTCATCTTCCATGAATCGGCTCGCAAGCCGGACGTCCTCTGCGACGGAAAACTACCCGCCCTCAAAAAAACGAAAGGCCCGAAGTTTTGCGCTCCTCGACCGGTAGTTGCGCGTCCGCTCCTCCTCCTGGGGCAGGAGTGGATGCCGCGTCAGCGCACGGCCCAGCCCCTTCTCCTTCTCCCAGCTCCGAAAGCGGTGCTTCACGATCCGATCCTCCAGCGAGTGGTAGGACACCACCACCGCCACACATCCCTCCCCCGCCAAAGTCGGCAGGGTCGCCAGCATGGACTCGATCGCCGAAAGCTCGTCGTTCACGAAGATGCGCAGCGCTTGAAACACCCTTCGTGCGGGATGGGTCCCCATCTTCCTCTGAACGGGGGCCGGCAGGACCTCCCGGATCAGGGTTACCAGTTCCCCCGTCGTCTCAAGTCGCAGCCCCCTGGCCCGACGCTGGATTATACCATTGGCAATGCGGCGGGAGTAACGCTCATCGCCGTACTCCCAGAAGATCCGAGCCAACTCGTCGGCGCTCAGGCCGCTCAGCACCTCCGCTGCGCTGGGAGCTCCGCCGCCTGGATCCATCCTCATGTCCAATGGGCCGTCCTGCTGAAACGAGAAGCCCCGCGCAGCCTCCGTCAGTTGCAGATTGGAGACGCCAAGGTCGAACACGAACGCATCGAAGGGGGCCTCCCCCTCTAAAACCCCTGCGATATCCCCAAAGTTGGCGTGTACGGCGCAAAAGCGCGGGGCAAAAGCAGATAGGCGCCCCTTCGCCAGGCGCAGCGCATCCGGGTCTCGATCCACCCCCCAGACCCGCCCATCGGGGAAAGCCCGGAGGATCGCCTCCGAGTAACCGCCCAACCCCAGGGTACCGTCCACAATCCGAAGCGCCCTGCGCGGCTCCGACGCCTCGCTCAGAAAGGAAAGGACCTCCGGCAGCAGGACTGGCTCATGCGTCTCCATTCATTTCCCCTCC
>NC_021038.1:1568031-1570443 GCF_000210715.1 Fretibacterium fastidiosum | reverse complement strand
CCATTGACCACCAGGTCCTGACGAATTCCGGCATAGTCACGCAACACGCTCGGCAGCAGGATTCGCCCTGCTCCATCCGGGGCCAGATCATGGGCACTCGCCAGCACGATTCGCTGAAGCCGGCGGGCCTTGGCGTTGTTCATGAAGGATTCCGCATCCATCCACCGGATGAGCCTTTCCCACTCCGCCTGAGAGTAGAGGGAGACGCAGCGCTCCATCCCGAAGGCCGCGATCACCGTCTCGCCCAGTTCATCCCGAAACTTCGCAGGAAGCACCAGGCGGGACTTTGCATCCAGGCGATGTTCAAAGGTTCCCATCAGCACCCTGGACCGTCTCCTTCCCCTCGACGTTTTCCCCTCTTTCTACCACTACGCACCACTTCATTACACTCAGGACCACTTTATCACGTAGTTGAAATAACTTAAGAGCCATAAGGCTTAATAATGCTAATTCCAAAGTCCCCCTTCGGGGAAGGAAGCCTCATGTGAACGCGGCCGCGGCCTTTGCCCCGCGACGACCGCAGAGCCCGCAAAACCGAGGACGTGGTATACTTACGTCACGGGAAGAAGATCTCTTTTTGGGGGTACGGCTTGTGAATTGGTCAACGTTGCTGCACGTCGCCGGTGGGGTCGGGCTGTTCCTTTACGGCATCAAGCTCATGAGCGAAGCCCTTCAGTTCATCGCGGGCGACCGCATGCGCCACCTGATAGGGACCCTGACGAAGACGCCCCTCCGGGGGATATTCGTCGGCATCCTCGTCACGATCCTGATCCAGAGCAGCAGCGGAACCACGGTGATGACCGTCAGTTTCGTCAACGCGGGGCTGATGACCCTGAAGCAGGCCATCGGCATCATCATGGGGGCCAACATCGGGACGACGATCACCGCCCAGATCATCGCCTTCAGCATCCAGGACATGGCGCTGCCCTTCGTCGCCGCCGGCGTGGCGATGGCCATATTCGGGCGAACCAAAAAACTGCGCTACTTCGGCAACGGCGTCGTCGGCCTGGGGCTCCTCTTCATGGGGATGCAGACGATGGAGGCCGCCACCTCCTTCATGGCGTCGCGGAGGGACCTGCTCCTGTCCCTCAGCCGCAGCCCCATCCTGGGTGTGGCCGCAGGCGCGCTCATCACCATGATCGTCCAGTCGAGCGCCGCCACCATCGGCCTGACCATGGCCATGGCCTCTCAGGGGCTCATCGGCATCGATGCGGCCATCCCCATCATCCTGGGCGACAACATCGGCACCACCATCACGGCCGTCCTGGCGGCCATCGGAACGAGCCGCTCCGCCAAACAGGCTGCGGCGGCCCACGTGCTCTTCAACTTCCTGGGCGTCGTCATCTTTCTCCTCTTTCTGCCGTTCTACAGGGCTCTGGTCCTCCGCTCCGCCTCGGACGTGGGGCGCCAGATTGCGAACGCGCACACCATCTTCAACGTCGTCAACACCTTCCTGTTCTTTCCCTTCGTCTCCGTCTTCGCCCGCATGATCGAAAGGGTCATCCCCACCCAGGGAGCGGGCCAGGCGGGATATGCCCTCTACCTGGACCCCAAGCTCATCGCGGCCTCCGCCACGGCAGCGGTCGAGGCGGTCAAGGACGAACTGCTGCGGATGGGGGACATCGCGCAGGGGATGCTTGCCATCGCGCGGAGCGCCTACGTGCCGGGCGCCCGCGTCGCCGAGTTGAACGAGGAGTTCGCCTCCCAGGAGAAGGAGGTCAACGCGATCAACCGGGCCGTCGCCTCCTACGCCTCCGAGATCTGGCAGAAGGGCGTGTCCGCCGACATCTCCACCGTCCTGGGGTGCTACGTTAACGCGGCCGCGGACCTCGAGCGCATCGGCGACCACGTGGAGAACCTGATGGAGCTTGCAGAGCCGTTGAACGGCTGCCTCTCGAAGTCCGCCCTGACGGAGTTCGGGAGCATGCTGGACACGGCCGATCTGGCCCTCTCCACGGCCCTCTCCTCCATCAAAAACGAGGACGCCTCCCAGGCGGATCACGTCATCAACGACCTCGAGAACCGAATCGACGATCAGGAGAGGCAGTACCGCAAAAATCACATCGAGCGCCTGAACCGCGGCCTGTGCGACCCGGAAAAGGGCGTGAACTTCATCGACCTCCTCGGCAACCTGGAGCGCATCGGAGATCACAGCCACAACATCGCCTACTACACCCACGACATCGTCAAGCTCTCGGCCGCCCCCGTCCATCCGGCCCAGTACGCCGGCTCTACGCTGTCCTGAACCATGCTGAAGGCATTCCCTGTCAAGAAGGTCCTGCTGTCCCTGGGGCTCTTCCTGCTGGTCGGGGCGGCGACCCTTGCCGTGCTCTGGCGGAGCATCCCCCTCGACCTGCAGCGCTTCGATTCCCTCAGCGCCTCCCCCGCGCTCTTCGATGGCGAGGGGAAACT
>NC_021038.1:1565183-1566669 GCF_000210715.1 Fretibacterium fastidiosum | reverse complement strand
ACCTCCTACGGCCTGCGGGACGCCTGGACCGCCGCCTGGACCCCGGACTTTACGACCGTGGTCTGGGTCGGCAGGCCCACCGGCGAGTCCTGGCCGGGGCTCGTCGGCATCAAGGCCGCGGCCCCCGTCGCCATGCGCATCCTGCGGGCCATCTCCCCGAACTCGGGGTGGTACGACAAACCCGACGCCCTGGCGCTGCGCAGGGTCTGCTCGCTCTCCGGCCAGCCCCCAACGGCAGCCTGTCCCTCCACTCAGCTCGACTGGTTCATCGAGTCCGTCACGCGCACCGTCCCCTGCCCCCTTCACACCATCAAGGCGGGACAGACGGCCCTCCTCCTTCCGCCGGAGCTCAGCGCTCCGGACACGCCGCTCAGCCGCATCAAGCGAAGCGCCGAACTGAAGATCGTCTCTCCCATCTCTGGCGCCACCTACTTTACCGCCCCGTTCGACCGCGAGAGACGGATCCCCATGAAGGCGGAGGGAGGGGTCGAGCGCGTTCACTGGTATTTGGACGGGCAGTACATGGGCTCCTCAAATCCCCGCGAGACGTTCTTCCACGGCGTGCCGGACGGACGGCACGTGATCGGAGCCGCGGACGAGGCGGGGCGGAGCAGCGTGACGGAGGTTTCGGTCGTGACCCCTGGAAGAAGACAAAACGCTCCGGCGCCGCGGCTGAATTAGCCCGCGAACACGACGGGCCCCTGGAACGGGGGCTTGTCCGCCGACATCTGAACTCATTTGGGACCTCATCCTGGACAACGCGCCTCAGGCGCGGCACTCGCGTTAGAAAGCGCGCAGCGCTCTGCAGCGCGCTGGGTCAACCTACATTCTTAAGGAGGTCTTTACATGAATGACAGGGAAAGAACGCACAGGGAAGTCGGTTTGGTCGGGGCAGTCCTCATCCTCCTGATGATCCTCTTCATCATGGTGATGGGCAAGCTGGTGCTGAACTTCGACACGGGGATGCTGGTGCTGATCGTCGCGATGGCCACGACCATCGTCTACGTCGGCGTCTACCGCTTCACCTGGGACTTCATGTTCAAGGAGGGCGTCATCCCCATGGTGGCGCGGGCTTCGGGCGCGATCCTGATCCTTTTGATCGTCGGGCCCATGATCGCCATCTGGATGGCGGCCGGGACGGTCCCCTACATGATCAACCTCGGCCTCTCCATCCTGAGGCCTCAGACCTTCCTGGTCTCGGCCTGCCTCGTCTGCGCCATCTCCTCCGTGCTGACGGGGACCTCCTGGGGCTCGGCCGCCACCTTTGGAGTGGCCTTCATGGGCATCGGGCACGGGCTGGGCATCTCCCCCGCCGCCACGGCGGGCGCCATCATCGCGGGCAGCTACTTTGGCGACAAGGTCAGCCCCATCTCCGACACGACGGTGCTGGCAGCGGCCACGGCGGAGACCGACGTCGTCGCTCACATCCGCTCCATGCTGTGGACCACCGTCCCCGCGTTCTGTATCGGCCTTGCCGTCTACGCCT
>NC_021038.1:1559967-1563889 GCF_000210715.1 Fretibacterium fastidiosum | reverse complement strand
ACTCCAGGAAGAGGGAAGGGCGGTTGCCCGTGGGCGACTTGGGGTCGTCCACGAACTCCCACTGGACCTTCCCCAGCCCCAGCTCCGCGACCAGCTTCTCGATTTCCTTCGCCTTGGCCTCCTCACCCGTCCCCCCGTTGTGGGGGAGACGGCGGGGATCCGACAGATGCGGCTCAGGGCCGCAACCATGTCGTCCCTGAGCCGCTCGACTTCCGTTAGAACCTTGTCGTTCACCAGAAAGCTCCTCCAAAAAGACGCCTACAGGAAGAGCCCGCGCAGCTCCACCACGTCGGCGACGCGCTGGATGGCGGCCATGGTGGCCGCGCGGCGCATCGTGACCTTCTTGGCCTCCGCGTAATCCCACACGCGCTTGAAGTTGTCCTTCATGATGTGGATCAGGCGGGTGTTGTACTCGTCGGCGGTCCAGAAGAAGCCCTGAAGGTTCTGCGCCCACTCGAAGTAGGAGCCGATGACGCCGCCCGAGTTGGCCAGGAAGTCAGGCACCAGCTTCACGCCCGCGTCCGCCATGATCTTGTCGCCCTCCGGCGTGGTGGGGCCGTTCGCGCCCTCGACGACGTACTTCGCCAAGACCTTGCCCGCCGTGTCCTTGTTGATGACGCCGTCGCGCGCGCAGGGGAACAGGAAGTCGCACTTGGTGAACAGGACCTCGTCGACCTTCTCGCAGTTCCCGACCTTCTCGAATCCGTTCAGGAGCTTCTTGGGGTCCTTGTCCTTCACCTCGAAGGCCTTCTCGATGTCGATGCCCTTTTCGGAGTAGTAGGAGCCCGTGATGTCGCTGATGCCGACGACCTTGACGCCGTTCTCCTGCAGCGTCTTGGCCGTGTAGCTGCCCACGTTGCCGAAGCCCTGAATGGAGGCGGTCATCTTCGCGGGGTCCTTGCCCAGCGCCTTCATGAACTCGAGCCCGCAGGTCGCGACGCCGCGGCCCGTGGCCTCGTTGCGCCCCTTGGAGCCCCAATAGGAGATGGGTTTGCCCGTCAGGATGCCCGGCTCCAGCTGGCCGTGCATCTTGCTGATGGTGTCCAGGATCCACACCATCTCAGGGCCGCCCGTGTTCATGTCGGGGGCGGGCACGTCCGTCCAGGAGCCGATGATGGGGGCGATGCGCGCGGCGAAGGTGCGGGTCATGCGCTCCTTCTCCTTCTTCGACATCTCGAGCGGGTCGCAGCAGATGCCGCCCTTGCCGCCGCCGTAGGGGATGCCCGCCAGGGAGCACTTCCACGTCATGAGCATGGAAAGCGCCTCGCACTCGTCGATGTCCACCGCGGGATCGTAACGAAGGCCGCCCTTCGCAGGCCCCAGGGCCGTGGAGTGCTGCACGCGATAGCCCTTAAAAACCTTCACGGAGCCGTCATCCATCTCGGTGGGCACGGAAACCTCAAGCCTGCGCTCCGCATGGCTCAGGATGGAGATCAGCTTCTCGCTGAGCCCCATCTCGTCCGCCGCGCCGTAAAACTCCTGAAGCGCCGTATCCAGCAGTACGTTTTCAGCCTTTCTTCTCTCAGCCATTACGTCATGCACCTCCACAATATTTTGAGCTCCCATCGCTGGGAAAGATTAAAGATAGATAAAGAACGAACACCGCGACGGCCCCTGAGCGAAGCAACCTCGCAACGTGTCTAAAGGATATCACAAAAAAGAGAAAAGCGTGCGGAAATTGCGTTTTTACACGTCAAATTCCCCGTCGTTTTCCCCCTCATCCTCCCCTTCCTCCTCGACGCCTGAGGGCTGCGCGGCCTCGAAGAGCGCTTCCCCCTCCTCCGTCAGAATCGTCACCTTCCGCTCCGCCCTCTGGAGCAGCTTCTCGCTCTTTTTGACGAGGGCCACCCCCTCTTCAAAAACCGCCAGCGCCTCGTCCATCGACATCGGCTCGGACTCCAGGCGTTTTGCGATCTCATCCAGACGCGCCAGATTTTCTGCGAACGGCATATCTTTCCCTCCTGCAAGGTCAAACGAAATTATGGTTGGCCGCGTGTTATTGTAGCAGGTCGCGGCACAAAAAACCGGCTGACCGCTCACGGGCGACTTCACCTTCCGCGCTTCGACTTGCGTGCGGCGCGGGGCCTTTCAGAATTTTTCCGGACGTCCATGCCTTTTCTAAGAAAGTTGTGATAAAATTCTAGAGTTAATTTCGAGGATCGTTCGGCGGAGCGGGGAGATAACAGGAAGCGTTCTTCCTTCCCCTACGCCCGATGCAGGGAGGAAATGATCATGGCAAAGTTCTGTCAGTGCTGCGGGCGCGGGCCCGCTTCGGGAAACGCGGTGAGCCACTCGAACCGGCACACCCGTCGTCGTTGGCTCGTCAACCTTCAGAGCGTGCGCATCGACGCGGGCGACGGCACGACGTTCAAGGTGCGGGTCTGCACCAAATGCCTGAGGTCCGGCTTCGTCCGGAGGGCAATGGCCGCGGCGCCGGCCGAGGCGTAAGCGAATGGGGGCTCCCGGTGGAGCCCTTTTTTTGTGCGCGGTTCACGCAGCGGCCGGCCGCGCTCCCTTCCCCGCCGAAGCCTGGGGCAGAATTTGGGGGCGATCCTGCCGGACCGCCCCCAACCCCGCGTCCACCGTCCGCTACGCCTTGACGTCCAGCGCACCGCCAAGCCCCATGGACTTGAGAAGCTGCGCCATCATGTCCTTCTGGGCCTCCATGACGTTCTTCAGCATGGAGGTCTGGACCGCCTGAGCCGTCCGCGCCGAGGCCATCTCCATGGAATACCGCGCGACATCAGCCGTGATGTCCACCATCGCTCACCCCCTTCGTCAGCGCCCTGTCCGCGTCGTTTGGCCAGAGCCGCTTTGCTTTATGATAGCACATCAAAGACCGCAGCGCGGGCGAAATGAAAGCGTTTGAGCCGATCGAGCGGTGGCCTGTCCGCCGAACCCGAAAGGAGGGGGCGAGAGGGCATGGACGAAAGGGGCGGACTCCTGCTGATCCAGCAGAAGGACTATGAGCAGGCGGGCATCGACGCGGCGGTGCGGCGGGCCTGCGACCACTTCGGTGGCGCATTGAGCCCCGTGAAGCCCGGAGACCGCGTGCTCCTGAAGGTGAACCTGGTGGGCGGGCACGCGCCGGAGCGCCGCGCCACGACGGACCCCTCCGTCGTCCGCGCCGTCGCCCGCCTGCTGCTGGACTGCGGCGCAAGGCCCTTCATCGCGGACAGCCCCGGCATTGACGCCTTCCATGTGGCCGCGGAACGGGCCGGCTTCGCGGGCGTCGCGCGGGAACTGGGAATCCCCTGTCTGGAGCTGACGGACCCCGTGCCCCTGAAGGTCTCCGAGGGCTCCCTCTTTCGGAAGATCGAGGTGAGCCGCCTGGTCCTCGAGGCCGACGCCGTCGTCAACCTCCCCAAGATGAAGACCCACGGACAGATGCTCCTCACCCTCGGCGTCAAGAACCTGTTCGGCTGCGTCGTGGGACGCGCCAAGGCCGCCTGGCACTACGACGTGGGCTTCGACCGGGACCGCTTCGCGTCCCTCCTCCTGGAGATCGCGGGGGGCGTAGCCCCCTGTCTGACGATCCTCGACGGCGTCGTGGGGATGGACGGAGAGGGCCCCACCAGCGGACACCCCAACCCATGGGGCGTCGTGGCAGCCGCCCGCGACCCGCTCCTCATGGACCTGTGGCTCTGCCGCATGATGGGCGTCCGCCTCGACGACTTCCCCCTGTACCGCGCCGCCAGGCAGCGGCGCCTTCCTCAGTGTGCTCTGGACGACGCGGACGTCGCAGGCGACCTTCCGCCGGACCACGCCTTCAGCGTCAGGCTCCCCGATCAGGGTAGCCTGCGCTTCCTGCCCCACTTGCCCTTTTTGGAGCGGGCCATGATGTCCCGTCCCATCCAGATCGCGGAGCGCTGCATCGGCTGTGGGCGATGCGCGGAGGTCTGCCCCGCGGACGCACTGACCC
>NC_021038.1:1558291-1559690 GCF_000210715.1 Fretibacterium fastidiosum | reverse complement strand
CGTCCGCTTCAGTCGACAGATCGAGAGGCTGGCCGGGTGGTTTCGGTGAAAGCCGATTTGCTCAAAGGAGCCCCTTGTGATAGAATGCCTGAATTGAATATATTATCGAGAGCACGGGGAGAGAGTCAGCTCGACGATCCTGCGCCAACCTGTTCGACACGTCGTTCAAGGTGGTCCTGCTGACAGCGATAAGTGGAGCTTTGTCGTTTTTTGAGGAGACGCCGCCCATGGTCGCAGGGGCGGCGTCTCCCTTTTGCCGGAGGCGCCGGACCGTGCCGCAGCCGCGCTGCGGCAAATGAAAGGAGTTGCCGCTACCGTGAAGAAGCTTTTAGACATCCCGACGCCGAGTTATACCTTTGAGATCTTTCCCCCCAAGGGCTCCATGAGCCTTGAGGGGACCTACGCCACCATCGACAACCTGGCGAGCCTCGGCCCGGACCTCATCAGCGTCACCTACGGCGCGGGCGGGACCAGCCGCGACAACACGGTGAAGATCGCCTCGGGCATCCAGAACAAGTACAGCATCATGGGCGTGGCGCACCTGACCTGCGTCGGAGCCACGCGGGCGAACATCGGGGAGATTCTGGACGAGCTCAAGGCCGCGGGCGTCCGAAACGTCCTGGCCCTGCGCGGCGACCTGAAGGACGAGAAGGACCTGGGCGAGTTCCACCACGCCTCGGAGCTCGTTGCCTTCATCAACGAACGGGGCCGCGAGTTCGACCTGTTCGCCGCCTGCTACCCGGAGAAGCACCTGGAGGCCCCCAGCATGGGGACGGACCTGCACCACCTGAAGGAGAAGTGCGACCTCGGCGTGAAGGCCCTCGTCTCGCAGCTGTTCTTCGACAACGACACGTTCTTCTCCTTCCGGGACAAGGCCCGCGCCATCGGCATCAAGCAGCCCATCATCGCCGGCATCATGCCCATCACCTCCCCCCACCAGATCGAGAAGATGATCACCATGTGCGGCGCCAGCGTGCCCGCGCGCGTGCAGCGCTTCGTCGATGCCTACGGGCACAACTCGGGGGCCATCAAGGAGGCAGGCATCGCCTACGCCACGGACCAGATCATCGACCTCCTGGCCCGCGGGGTGGAGGGCATCCACCTCTACACCATGAACCAGGCGGACGTCGTGCGCCGCATCGACGAGAACATCCGCGCCATCCTCTACTCCATGAGGGTCAAGAGGTCCTGAATGGACCCCACGCAGACCATGATCGACGACGCGCTGCGCTTCATGCGCGTCCCGTCCCACCAGCGCAGCGGAGAGCTCTCCCTGCAGGTGAGGCGGACCTTCGAGGAGCTCGAAGGCGTCGTGCAGCCCCGGAGTGTCTCCCGTCGCTTCCCCTCAGAGGTCCTCGCGGACGGCCGGGGCGTCGTCGTCGCGGGCTTCACCATTCAG
>NC_021038.1:1554343-1557111 GCF_000210715.1 Fretibacterium fastidiosum | reverse complement strand
CCGCGGAGACGGACAAGCTCCTCCGGGACCTGGCCCCCCTGGAGATCGTGGAGAAGCACATCGTTCCGGCCCTCGACTCCGTGGGGCGGGAGTACGAGGCGAAGCGCCTGTTCCTGCCGCAGCTGATCAAGTCCGCCGACGCCGCCAAGGCCGCCTTTGAGCGCCTGAAGGCCGCTCTGGCCTCCTCCCCTCAAAAGGACGTGGAAACGGCGCTGGGGCCCATCGTCCTCTGCACGGTGTACGGCGACGTACACGACATCGGCAAGAACATCGTCAAGGTCATTCTGGAGAACTACAACTTCAAGGTGGTTGACCTGGGCAAGGACGTGCCGCCGGAGCAGGTCGTCGCCGCGGTTCGGGAGAGCGGCGCGCGCGTCGTGGGGCTCAGCGCCCTGATGACGACTACCGTCGCCAGCATGAAGGACACGATCGAGCGCGTCCGCTCGGAGTGCCCCGGCGTGAAGGTGCTGGTGGGCGGCGCGGTGCTGACACCGGACCTGGCGCGGTTCACGGGGGCGGACTTCTACGCACGCGACGCCATGGAGAGCGTTCGGATCGCCTCGGAGGTCCTGAAGGACGCAGGGGCGTGAACCTGGAGAAAAAACGGCCGAAGATTGGGCATAACGAGTATAATTAAGGAAGCGCTGATTAATCTTCAAAAGTTGTTGAAAGCAATCAAGGAGCATCGAACAAAGGATATCCTTCAGCGCTTCCCTAAAATTTTAAAATGGGGCTACGGCCCCCCACTTCGGGGAGCCTTTCGGCAGCCATTCGCTGGCGCTCACGGGCCGTCAGTCCCAATCCCCACGCGCTTCGCGCGGCCTGATGAAGTTTCAGGCACTGAAGGGAGCCCATACGGTTGACAGTTCTCAACAACTTAATCAGTATTTCCTTAATGACGTTTTGCTTCCGGGGTCCTGGGCGTCCTGAACGCCGGAGGCCGGGGACCACGGACACTTTTTAAGGAGGCGATCGACGTGCGCCGACTCACGCAGAGGGCCGCCCTCCGGGGCGCGACGGCAGCGGCGGCAATCGTCGCTCTGGGGACGCTCCTGTTCAGGGGGCTTGCGCTGCCCTGGAGCGAGGAAGGGGCTCTCTTCGCCGTCTACGGCGCCGGGGTGGGCTTCGCCCTGGCCATCCTCGGCAGCATGGGGCTCCTGTGGCTCTGGGATCGGAAGAAGCGCCGCGGAGGCGGCCTTTGAGGGAGGGTTTGCCGTCATGTCCATGAGGTCGTCGCCGCGCCGGTTCTTCCTCGCCGCAGCTGCTGTCTGCATCGCACTCACGGCCCTGGTCGCGCGGCGCCTGGGGAGCTTCCTGTCCGCCTATCCGATGTGGCTCCTCTGCTGCAGCGTCTCAACGTTTCTGTTCTACGGCTTCGACAAGGCCCAAAGCAGGCGCGGAGGGTGGCGCGTGCCGGAGGCCGTGCTGCACCTCCTGTCGCTGGCCGGGGGCTTTCTGGGCGCCCTCTGCGGCAGGCAACTCTTTCGCCACAAGACCCAAAAGCCTGCCTTCCTCGTCGTCATCGTCCTCTCGGCCGCGCTGCACCTCACCTTCGCCCTCTGGCTGCTGACGCGCCGGGGCTGACCGATGGGCATCCGCATCCTGCCTTACCTTCGGGGCTCCGGCCTCTCCTCCCTGATTCGGGAGCTTCTCCCCCTGGGCAACTCCCTGCGCTTTATCGTCCCCTCCCGCAAGGACCGGGAGTGGTGGTTCCTCCGTTCCGGCCAGGGGCAGTTCGGCCCGTTGGACGAACGGGAGGACGTCCTGTGGACCTGGCAGGACCTCTACGACGACATCGCCTCGACGCCCGGTGCGCGCTCCCGCCGCCCCATCTCCCCCCCCGACCACCTCCTGATCCTGCGCTGTCTGCTTCAGGAGGCGCTTCAGGGCCGGCCGGACCTCGTGAAGCAGTGGCCGGGCGTGGGCCGCGCCGGCTTCCTCGACATCCTGTCCAACGACGTGCAGGAGCTGATGAACGAGGCCGTGCGCCCGGACCAGATGGAGACGGGGGACAGCCCCGTCGCGGCGCTGCTGCGCGACGTCTACGCGCGCTTCCTGGACTACCTGCACCGGAACGACCTCCTGGACAGCGCGGAGATCTGCACGGCCGCGTCGGAGCTCCTGGGGCAGCTGGGGGACGGATGGGGCACCGACCTGACGCTGGCGTTCACGGGCTTTCTGTCCTTCACCCACGGGCAGCTGGAGCTCGTGAAGGCGCTCGAGACACGCTGCCGGGAGATCGTCATCCTGAAGCCGGAGTCGGGGCTGGAGAACTTCTACGACGCGACGGAGCAGCTGGCCGATTACACGTGGCAGCTCGGAGCGGAGCGGTCCAGCGGGCGGATCGTGGAGACGCCGGTGGAGGAGCCCTCCCTGGAGCCGGAGGCCGTCGCCCGGACCCTGGCCCTCTGGGCTGCCGGCACGGGGCCGCTGGCAGGCGTGATGGACTTCCCCGGCTTTGCCTCCATCGGCGTCATGGCCGGGCCGGAGGGCATGGAGGACATGACGGACGCGCTGACGCGCTACGGCGTCCCCTTCTTCCCCACCCTGGGCGTGAGCATCGACCGGACGCTGCCGGGGCGCATCCTGTCCGCCATACGCCTGCTGGACGAGCAGCGCTTCCCCACCTGGGACACCATCATGCTGCTGACGCAGCCCTGCTTCGCGGGCTCCCCCTTCCCCTCGGAGCGCACTCTGAGGGCCGGCCCCAGCGGCCTCACAGGCTGGACGCGCTACTTGTCCAGGGCGAGCCAGGACGATCCGGTCAA
>NC_021038.1:1551025-1553767 GCF_000210715.1 Fretibacterium fastidiosum | reverse complement strand
GTTCAGGACCCCGAAGCGGACTTCGCCGCGCTGACCCGCGAGGAGTGGGCGAAGCTCGAGGCCGCGGACGAGCCCTACGCGGAGTATGAGCGCTTTGCGGAGGACCGGCGGCTGGCGCGCCGGATGGGGATCCTGCGCTTTCGCGCCCTCCGCCTTGGGGAGGTGCAGCAGCGCATCATCCAGCGGCTGCGGGACGCCGGCTTCAGGCACCAGGGGATATGGCTGGAGGACGATGCAAGGCTCTCCACCGCGAAGGAAGGCGTAACGTTCCACGGACGCTGTGATCGGGTGGAGCTCCTGGCGGGCCCCGACGGCCGCACCTGTGCGGTCATCACGGACTACAAGAGCCGCAGGGCCGCCATCTACGACGAGGGGGTGAAGTCCCTGCCTGCGAGGAGCTGGAACGTGGACGGACGGGACCGCTTCCGGTTCGGACTCCAGCTCTCGGCCTACGCGCTGGTGTTCAAAGAACGCGATCCCGACGTCCCCTTAAAGGGCCTCTGCTTCCTGGGCATGGCGGACGGGCGGACGGCCGGCACGCTGGCGCCGGAGCTCCAGCCCCTGTTCGCGGAGGAGGCCGAAGCCCCCAAAAAGCTCCTGGCCTCCATGGAAGAGCGCATGGAGGAAGCCGACTGCGCCTTGCGCTGCGCCGCCGCGCTGCTCCTGGCGGGAGAGTTCGAGCCGTTCTACGACTCCCCGTCCTGCCGCGTCTGCGACATGAAGGGCATCTGCCGACGGGGCGAATTCCATGGCGAGGTGCTTTTGATGGAGAACGACGCAGAATCCGCAGCCCTGCCGGAGTAGTGCCGTCGGTGCAAAAAAACAAAAAAATCCCTAAAATTCCCGACTTTTAGGTGCAGCCTATGGGTTTTGTGCGGCAGGTACACTATAATTAAGAGTGAGAAGACTCGGGGCGTGGTGTTCTTACTTTGAATCCTTGCTATCTCGGCATTTTAAGGGGCTAAAGGGAAGATGGGCATTATGAAGGGCCACCGCTTCAAGAGCATAGGGTTTAAGCTGGGTCTGATGTTCTTCCTCTTCGGCGCCGTCATCATCGCGTCGATCTTCGGCATCATGCTGAGGATCGTCACCCAGATGGAAGAGGCGCTGATCGCGGATCGACTGAACGCGGACATCAACTACATCAAGGACCTGATCGGCGATGGGGACTGGAACGTCCGGCACGGCGCCATCTACCTGGGCGACACCCTGGTGGGCGACGGCACGGAGACCCTGGCCAACCTGCGCCCCTTCCTGTATCACGAGCGCAAGACGGGAACGTTCTCCTACGTGTTCATCCGCAAGGACGACGGCAACCTCTCCTACGTTGCGGGGACCCCCGCCAGAAAGGGATACATGCAGGGCCCCTACCTGCGCGTGGCGGGGAGCACGAAGGACTCGGAAGGGCGCTCCATCGTTGGCACCTACATCGACAAGCAGGTCTCGGACGTCCTGGACGCGACGGGCGTCTACTCCGGCGAGGCCAACGTGGCGGGCAGCATGATCTACTGCCGCTACGAAGTGCTGAGGAACGACGACGACCAGGTCGTCGGCTGCATCGTCGTGGGCCGCAGCATCGCGGAGCTGCAGAGCCAGGTGAACAGCGTCATTCGGACGATGGCGATCAACATCGTCCTTGCGATCCTGTTCCTGGGCTTCATCCTCTTCCTGCTCATCAACCGGTGGACCTCCACGATCGGAAGGGTCGTGGCCTATCTGAAGGTCATCGAGATGGGCGATATCCCCTCGAAGCCCCTGACCTCCCAGACGGAGGACGAGATGGAGACCCTCGTCACGGGGATCAACCTCATGGTTGACGCGCTCAGGGAGAAGGAGATGCTGAGGCTCAAGTCGGAGACCGACCAGCTCACGGGACTGGCCAACCGCTTCGGCCTGAACCGCCGCTTCGAGGAGTTCTTCGAGGACTGCTACCACAACCGGCGTCCCCTCACCGTCGGCATCCTGGACATCGACTTTTTCAAGCCCTACAACGACAACTACGGCCACCAGGCAGGCGACCGGTGCATCGTGGCGCTGGCCGACGTCCTGAAGGAGATCGAGGGGAAGGAGCGCGTCTTCTGCGCGCGGTTCGGCGGCGACGAGTTCCTCCTGATAGGCAACGGACTCGACCTGCCGGACGTCCAGCGCATCGCACAGGAGATCAGGGACGCGGTCGCAGCGCAGCACATGCCCCACGCCCACTCGAAGGTCGCAAACGTCGTGACGGTCTCGCAGGGCTACTGCTGGGGCGTCCCGCTGGAGTACAGGAAGCTGAACGACTTCATCTATGTGGCGGACAGCGCGCTGTACGAGGTGAAGCGGGGCACGAAAAACGGCTTCAGGATCGTCCACCTGACGGAGGGCTTCCAGCCGGTGGATACGGACAACGCGGAATAGCGAAACGGAACGGCAAGCAAACGAGGGGGCGGACCGCAAAGTCCGCCCCCTCGTCCCCTGTCGACGGACCGCCGCTTCGCGTCAGCCCTTCCGGCTTCGCATCAGGTAGTCCTTCACCGCGTTTTTCCCGACGGGGTACCGCTCCGCCACCGCGCCCGCGACGTCCCGCACCGTCGCCCCCTCCGCAGCCATGGCGTCCGCGCAGGCCTGCCAGCAGGCCTCACCCTGCGAGCCGTCCACTGCGCCCTCCGGACAGCCCTCGACCACGAGGACCATCTCCCCCTTCAGCCCCTCCTCCAGGCGTTTCAGGACCTCCGACAGCGTGCCCCGGACGGCCTCCTGGTG
>NC_021038.1:1548249-1550708 GCF_000210715.1 Fretibacterium fastidiosum | reverse complement strand
CCGCCATCTCCGCGATCTGGCGCTCCGCCTTGTGCGGCGAGACATAAAAGCACAGCGTCCAGGGCAGGCGCTCCAACGACTGGAGGAGCCTGCGGCGCGGCCCCGGCTTCTCCGGAGGGAAGCCCAGAAACGTGAAGGGCTGCGGCGTGAGCCCGGACAACAGCACCGCCGGCAGCACGGCCGAGGGGCCGGGCAGGACGTCCGCAGGCAGCCCTTCCTCCACGGCGTTCTTCAGCAGGATCCAGCCCGGGTCCGAGACGCCGGGCGTGCCCGCGTCGCTGATCACCGCGACGCTCTTTCCCTCCCTCAACGCCTCCATCAGGCGCGGGAGGCAGCGGTTCTCGTTGTGCAGGTGGAAGGGGACGAG
The DNA here is from genome assembly GCF_000210715.1 of Fretibacterium fastidiosum. GTDB lineage: Bacteria > Synergistota > Synergistia > Synergistales > Aminobacteriaceae > Fretibacterium > Fretibacterium fastidiosum. Next base: position 1,550,341 of record NC_021038.1, on the reverse strand, counting down.
GGGGGCCGCGATCTCGTAGCGGCGGAGCAGGACGGAGGACGTTCTGGTGTCCTCGCAGGCGATCAGGTCCGCCGAGCGGAGGACGCGCAGCGCGCGAAGGGTGATGTCCTCAAGGTTGCCGATGGGCGTCGGGACAAGCGTCAGAGGCATCGTGCATCGTTCCTCTCTGGTCAATTCAGCCCGGAGGGCTCATAAGCGCTCAGGAGTTCTTCCGTGTACCGCCCGTCGGCCCCCAGCACGAAGAGCGGAGGCTCCACGGTCATCCCCTCCCCGCCTCCGCGAGCGCACTCCAGAAGGAGGAGGTTCGACGGCACGCCCGGACGCGGGTGCACCAACCGCATCCTCTTGGGGGCGAGGTCGTGCGCCGACACCACAGCCATCAAGGGCGCCATGCGGTCCGTGCGGAGGACGCAGAAGAGCCGTCCTCCGCGCTTCAAGAGGCGCGCGCCGGCGGCCGCTACGTCCTGAAGCGTGCAGCAGGCGCTCTCGTCCTCCGACGCCCCGTGGCGGGCGATGGCCAGGGAGGGGAGAGGGGCTCACCCTCCCACGGTCCGGCGTCTCGTAGGGAGGGTTCACCACCAGTCCGTCGAAGGATTCTCTGGGCAGCAGCGACGCATCCCGCAGGTCCCCGCAGAGGAACCTCACCCGGTCCTGAAGGCCGTTTTCAGTCCGGTTGCGCTCCGCCAGCTCCACGAGCTCCGGCTGAAGTTCGAGCCCCACCACGTGGAACGGTGGGGGAAGCGCAGGGCCAGCATCAGGGACACGGCCCCCGACGCCGAGCCCAACTCCACGAAGCGGGGCCGCCGCGCCCGGCGGCGCACCCATGCGGCCAGCAGCACCGTGTCCATGCTGACGCGCGGCCCCGCCGCCGGCTGCCACAGGCGGAGCCGACCATAGAGGAGGTCGTCCCTCGTCGCCTCCTCCATCAGCGGTAGCTCTCCACGTCGATGCCGACGATGCGGGACAGGCCGGGCTCCACCATCGTCACCCCGTAGATGAGGTCGGCGCGCTCCATCGTCGTCCGCCGGTGCGTCATGACGATCAGCTGCAACGACCGGGAATACTCCTTCGCCAGGTCGGCGAAGCGGATGAGGTTGTACTCGTCGAGGGCCGCATCCACCTCGTCCAGCACGGCCAGCGGGACCTTCGCCACTTCGAGGGCGGCGAAGAGCTGGGCGATGGCCGTCAGGGACTGCTCGCCGCCCGAAAGCTGCGAGATGTTCTGCAGCTTCTTGCCCGGCGGCCGCGCGTAGATATCCACTCCGCGCTCCCAGATGTTCGTGCCCTCCTGAAGCGTCAGCCTGGCCTCGCCCCCGGCAAAGAGCCGCTGAAAGAGCGCGTTGAAGCGGGCGTCGATCTCCGCCATCGCGCCGACAAAGGTGGCCTCCACCTGAGCGTCCGTCTGCCGGATCAGCTCTCTCAGCTCGTCGGCGCCGCCCCGCACGTCCTCCAGCTGGTCGCCGAGGAAGTCCACCCGCTCCGTCAGGGAGGTGTCCTCGGAGAGGGCCCCCAGGTTGTACGGTCCCAGGGCCTTCAGCTCGCGCTCCAATTTGCGGAGGGAGGCGATGAGGTCACGCCCTCCCTCGACCTCCCTGGCCTCCGCTGCGTCGTAGGGGTACTTCTCGTCCCACAGCTCCATCAGCTGGCCGCGCTCCGCCCCCACCGCGGTCAGCCTCTCCTCCAGAGCCGCGATCTCCGCCTGCCGTCCCGACTCCGCCGCGTCGGCGCGGCTTGAACGGGCCCGAAGCCGTTCAAGGCGAAAATGGGCCTGTCTGAGACGCCCCCGCTCCTCCTCGAGGCGGCGGGCCAATGCCTGTTCCTCGCGGTGCAGCGTCAGGCGTTCGCGCCCGATGCCGCCAAGGAGCGTGCGCCGCTCCGCCTCCTCCCTCCTCCCGGCTTCGGCCTCCTCCGTCAGGCGTTCCACCTGGCCGGACAGGGCCGCGTACTCGCCCTCCATCCGCTCCGCGATGGCCCGCGCGCCGCGAAGCCGCTCCTCCGCGAGGGAGAGCTCCGCGCGCATGGGGGCCAGGGCGGCCTCCATCCCCTCCTCGTCCGCGATCTCGTTCAACCCGGAGAGCTCTTCCTCAAGCGC
>NC_021038.1:1545677-1547974 GCF_000210715.1 Fretibacterium fastidiosum | reverse complement strand
CTCCAGGCGCTTTGAAAAGTAGAAGTCGCGGCGAAGGACCTCCAGGTTGTCCAGGATGCCCCGGGCCTCCACGGCCACCCCGACGTCCGCGGCGATCTCAGCGCGGCGATCGTTGAGGTCCTGAATCAGGGTCTCGATCCTCCGGGCCTCGCTCAGAGCGTCGTCGAGCCGCTTCAGCGTCTCGTCCCGGCGGGCGCGGTAGCGGTCGACGCCGAACAGGAGGTCCAGCTGGCGCCGGCGCTCCCTGGGCCGCTGGTGGATGACCGCAGAGACCTCCCCCTGGCCGATGAAGGCGAAGCCCTCCCCCGAAAGGGAGAATCGCTCCTTCACCGCGTCCAGGTCCTGAAGCAGGATCCGTTCCTCATCCAGCAGCAGCGTCCCGCCACCCTCCGCGTACTGGCGGCACAGGACGGCCCGATCCTCGCCCTTCGTCACGACGAGGCGCACCTCGGCCCCCTTCGCCGGGGGGACGGAGATGCTGCCCGAAAACAGGAGGTCGCTCTGCCGGAGGATGCGAAGGGCCGTCCCGCTGCCCTTGCCCAGAATCCACCTCAGCGCGTCCAGGATGTTGCTCCTTTGCCGCTCCCGTTGGGGCCGACGATGGCGGTGAATCCACCGTTGAACGTGAAGCTGCAGGGGCTGCCGAAGCTCTTGAAGCCCTTAAGGTGCAGGGACTCGATGGACAACGATGGAACTCTCCTCCCGCCGCTCAAGCTGGTGCGCCCGATGCTCCACCGCGCTCAGCGTCCCCTGAAGCTCGATGCGGTACTTGCTCCAGGCGAAGTCCGGCATTCCGGCGACGAGGATCTTCACGTCCAGCTCCCGTTCCCACATCGCGAGGTACGTATCGCGGACGTACTGCGCGACCATGGAGTTGGCCTGCAGCAGCAGGGCCTCCGCGCGGTTCGTCTGCGCTATCTTCCTCAGGAAGCGCTTGATGGACAGGGCCAGCGTGTCCTCCCGCAGCACCCAGCCGTTGTCGTTGCAGAAGGGGCACCCGCGGGTCATCACGGACCTCAGATCCGGCCTCCCGCGCTTGCGGGTCAGCTCCACCAGGCCAAGCTGCGTCATGCTGAACACGCGGGCCCTCGACCGATCCAGCTGAAAGACCTCCTCGAGGCGATCCAGCAGCTTTTTTCGGTCCTCCTCAAACTCCATGTCGATGAAATCCACCACGACGATCCCGCCGATGGACCTCAGGCGCAGCTGACGGGCCACCTCGTCCGCCGCCTCCAGGTTCGTCGCCAGCGTCGTGTGTCTCATGTCCAGGTCCCCGACGTACTTGCCGGTGTTCACGTCGATCACCGTCAGGGCCTCTGTGTGTTCGATCACGAGGTAGGCGCCCGATCGGAGCCAGACCTTGCGCTCCAGGGCCTGCTCGATCTCCGCCTCGACGCCGTAGTACTCGAAGATGGGGACGGCTCCCTCGTAGAGGGAGACCTGCGGACGGTCCGTCTTGTAGAGCGTCGCGACGTACTCGTTCACGTGCCGCATCTCCTCGGCGCTGTCGAGGATGATCTCATCGACGCTGCCGTGGACCTCGTCCCGCAACACCCGCCCCAAAAGCCCCCGGTCCTTGTACAAAAGGCAGGGGGCGGCCTGGAGCTCCGCGTCGTGCTCAATCTCGCGCCAGAGCGCCAGCAGGGACTCCACGTCCGCGGCCAGCGTCTCCTCGTCCACGCCCTCCGCGGCGGTTCGGATGATCACGCCGAAGTCGTCCCCCTTCAACTCCCTGGCGAAGTGGCGCAATCGCCTCCGCTCTTCCTCATCGACGATGCGGCGGGACACGCCGGCCTCTCCGCCGTCGGGGACCAGCACGAGGTAGCGTCCCGGCAGGGAGATGCGCGGGGTCACGCGGGCCCCCTTGTTCTTGATGGCCGTCTTCGTGACCTGCACCACGATCTCCTGGTTCTCGACCACCTTCATGCCGTGTACGTCGTTGAGGTACAAAAAGGCGTTTCGTCCCTCGCCGATGGTGACGAAGGCCGCGTTGATCCCCGGCAACACGCTTTCCACCCTGGCCTTGTAGATCTCCCCGGCTTTCTGACGGTCCCACATGCGCTCTATAAAGACGTCCGCCAGCCGCCCACCCTCGAGGATCGCGACGCGCGTCTCCTCGTCCTCGCGGGTGTCGGCGATGATCTTTCGCTCCACACAGTCTAAAGACGACATTTGTCCTCCTTAGGGATCCGAGGGCCGGCCCGCAAGGTACCGCTGCGCCGCCGGCTCTCGTAAATTTTCAGCCGCCCGAACGGGCCTGCCCTTAGGGGCAGCCGCTCAGGACCGCTCAATCGTTC
>NC_021038.1:1542588-1544731 GCF_000210715.1 Fretibacterium fastidiosum | reverse complement strand
ATAAGAGGTCGATGAAGGCGTGCAGGGGCTCCGGAACGAAGGCCCCGTGTCCGCCCGCAACGACGATGGGGTCCTCCCTGCGGCGGTCTTCGGCGCGGAGGGGAATGCCCGCGAGGTCCAGGATCGTGAGGACGTTCGTGTACCCCATCTCGTGCTGCAGGGTGAAGCCCACCACGTCGAAGTCCGACAGCGGCCTGCGCTGCTCGACGGACGTCAGCGGCAGCCCGCGGGCCCGCAGGAGCGCCTCCATGTCCCCCCAGGGGCAGTAGGCGCGATCCACAAGACAGCCCAGCGCGCGGATGAGGGGCGCCAGGATTTGAAACCCGTAATAGCTCATGCCGATCTCGTACACGTCGGGAAAGGCGAGACAGACCCGCAGCCCGTTCCCCTCGTCCCAGGACGGCAGGGCATAGCTGCGCCATTCGTTGCCACAGTAGCGCGACGGGCGCGACACCTGGGACAGGAGCGGCCAGTCCGGCCGCTTGAACTCGGGGAAAAGCATTCAAAAAAGACTCCTTCCAGGAGGCACGGGGGGCCGCGGGCCCTTTCCGTGCATGGCCGTCAGCGCAAGTGCGAGGCCGTTCCTTAAAAGTAGTAGGGCCGCCTCGTGCCCTCGACGTAGACGCTCCCCACGAGGCCCAGCCCCATGAACAGGGAGAGGAGGGAGCTGCCCCCGTAGCTGAGAAAGGGCAACGGCAACCCCGTCACCGGCATCAGGCCGACGCTCATGCCGATGCTCTCGAACGTCTGAAACCAAATCCACGACACGACCCCTGCCGCGATCAGCTTGGCGCGTCGGTCCCGGCTCCTGAGCCCCGCGCCGACGATGCGGCAGAACAGGACGGTGAAGAGCAGGAGGACGACGATGCCGCCCAGGAAGCCGAACTCCTCCGAGCTGACGCTGAAGATGAAGTCCGTGTGGGGCTCGGGAAGGAACCGCAGCTTGCTCTGCATCCCGAGCAGAAACCCCTTCCCCCAGAAGCCCCCCGACCCCACGGCGATGCGCGACTGGATCACGTTATATCCGGCGCCCAGCGGGTCCAGCATGGGGTCCAGGAACACCAACAGGCGCATCTTCTGGTACTCTTTCAGGCCCAGCCACAGGAAGGGGAGCATGAGGACGCCCGCTCCGCCGATGGCCAGGAAGTAGCGTATCGGAGCCCCCGCGGCGAAGATCATCCCGAAGGAGATCACGAGGTACACCAGCGCGCTGCCCGCGTCGGGCTGCATCAGGACCAGCAGCACCGCCGGCAGCATTGCGCCGACGCCTATCGCAAAGGTCCGAACCGAGAGGGGCGGATAGCGGCTGAGCACCTTCGACAGCATGAGGATCAGGGAGACCTTGGCGAACTCCGACGGCTGAAAGCGAAAGCCGCCGAGGGCCATCCAGCTGTGGGCGCCCTTCACCTTCGGCGCCAGGACGACCGTCGCCAGCAGCACGAAGAGCGTGAAGGCGTAGAGCGGATAGGCTACGTCCAGAAGGCGGTGGCAACCTATCGCGAGGATCGCGAGCATCGCCACAACGCTGAGGCCCAGGAAGCCGAACTGGCGCAGGGCAAAATCCCCCCCCGCCCAAGGGGGCCCGCTGCAGCGCTGTAGATGCAGAGGATTCCCCAGAGGGTCAGCGTCAAGGCACAGGCCAAAAGGACCCGATCCATCGCGGCGGCGTCCTCTCTGAAGGACGAGATGCGCGGCGGCTCCATCACCCTCGTTCACCCCTCCCGCCCGGCGCGGGCGCTCAGCGGTCCCTCTCCCGCCGTCGCCCGCCCGCGGGCTTCTCGCGATGGCGCGGCTCCTCAAAGGACTCCCCGCTGCTCCCCCGCTTGATCCTCAGGACGGGGATGTTCGCCACCAGGGCGACCTCCTGCTCGTCGTGGTCCAGGTCGATTTCGATCTTGCTGAGGTCGATGTCCATGTACTTCGTCAGGACGCCGATCATCTCGTTGCGCAGTTCCTCGAGCAGCTGCGGCGAGATGTCGGTCCTGTCGTGTATCAAAACGATGCGCAGCCTGTCGCTGGCCTTTCGGCCCGACCGGTCGGCTCCACCGCCAAAGATTTTCCGTAAAAAGTCCACTGCTATCTCTCCCCTGTCCGTGACTCCATGTTCAGCCGTAACGTCCCCCGTGCTTAACGCCTGAGACGG
>NC_021038.1:1533276-1542329 GCF_000210715.1 Fretibacterium fastidiosum | reverse complement strand
CATGCGAAGCGAACGTTTTTTTGAAAACTTCGTCGTCCGTCTCCCGACCCGTCGGACCTGTGAGGGGCTTTCGGCCTTCATTTCCTGCCGAGGCAGGCCGTTCGCTCGACGCAACGATCCTTCTGCGGGCTAACGTCGCCTAAACAGGTTCTTAAACCAGCGGAATATGCCGTGGGAAGCGTAGGCATCAAGGTCCATCAGCGGCACCTCCTGCCCCATGAGGCGTTGGGCGATGTTCAGGTAGGCCTGGGCTGCGGGGGACTCCGGGGACAGCGTCATCGGCTCGCCGTTGTTGGTGGCGCGGATGACGCACTCGTCCTCCGGGACGATTCCGATCAGCTTAATGGAGAGGACGTCCAGGATGTCCTCCTGTGCCAGCATGTCGCCATCCTGGACCATCGTGGGCCGGAGGCGGTTGATGATCAGACGGATCGGGGCCTTTCCCATGGACTCCAACATGCCGATGATGCGGTCCGCGTCCCTCACCGCCGGAATCTCCGGCGTCGTGACCACGAGGGCCTCGTCGGCCCCGGCCGCCGCGTTCTTGAACCCACCCTCGATGCCGGCGGGACAGTCCAGGAAGATGAAGTCGAAGTTCGGCCGCAGCTGGCTGCAAAGCTCTATCATCTGTTCGGGGCTCACCGCGTCCTTCGTGCGAGTCTGGGCGGCGGCCAGCAGGAACAGGTTTGGCACTCGCTTGTCCCTGATCAGGGCCTGCTTTAAGGTGCAGTTCTTTTCGATGACGTCGATGAAGTTATAGACCACCCTGTTCTCGAGGCCCATAATGACGTCCAGGTTGCGCAGCCCCACGTCCGCATCGACCGCTACGACCTTCTTGCCGAACTTGGCCAGGGCCGCCGCGATGTTCGCGGTCGAGGTCGTCTTTCCCACCCCTCCCTTTCCGGAGGTCGTGACAATAACCCGAGCTCCCAATAGAAACCCTCCATTCGCTGAAAAAGCATACGCTCATTAGGAAAGCGCTGATTGACTTTCGTAAAAATCGCTGAAAACGGTTTGCCGACCGTCCCCGATGCCAGCCTCTCCGGCCTGTGCTGCGAACTGCGCCGGCGCCATTCTAATCTCTAAGCTGCCCGAAGAAGAAGGGCCATTCGGAGGAATCCTGCTCTCACGGCTCCGCTGCGCCGCTCAGAAACTCGTTCTCGCGGACGATGGGCTCCCCGTCCTCGATGACGATCAGAACCGGCTTCTGCCATCCGGCGGTGGAGGGGTCCGCGTAGCACAGCTTATGCCCCAGGCGCACCTGCTGCGCCTCGAAGGACCCGGCCATGACGAAGACGTCCTCGCGGCCTCCGCGGCCCGCGTGGACCAGCCCTTTCAGCTTTCCAGACACGATGACGCTTCCGCCGGCGGATATCTCGGCGCCGGAGTTCAGATGTCCCCACAGCACCACGTCCCCCTCGGCCTCCACCACCTGGCCGGATCGCATAGAATTATACACAATCCTCACCCTGGGCGGTCCCCACTCCTTCGCCGTCCTGTGCGCCTCCGGCTGAGGGGTGGGGGCGACGACCGGCTCCGCCACCGCAAAGCCCGATCTGCGAAACAGCTGCAGCGACTCCTCGTTATCGGAGAGCCAGGCCAGGACGCGGAACCCCTTGCCCCACACGACCTCCTGCAGGAGCCGAAGGAGAAGCCGCTCCGAACACGCCCTGGACTGAAAGTCGAGGGCGATCCCCTCCGAGTCCGGAAGCTGGTACGCCTGGGGCGGGATGCGGGACAGGAGCTCCAGGAGCGTCTCCTCGGACGAGGAGACGGGCAGGGAGATGCGAATGCCGTAGCGCGTCCCCGCCATCCGGATCTGAGCGCCGGATCCCCGGCTGAGGGCCTCCAAACCCGACGAATGGCCTTCGGGGAGCTCCCCGAAGGGGGGATTGTCTTGAACGTCATCGTCATGCTTATGGGACATCGTCACCCTACTCTTTCTTTTCCCCTTCAGTCGAAGCGTGGCTCAACATGTGGGCCAGGAGCTCGCCCACGATGGGCGAAGTCACGCTGCTTCCGTGCTTTCCGGCCTCGACGATGGCCACCACCACGTACCGTGGCGCCTCCGCCGGCGCATAGCCCGCGAAGAGCGCGTGGTCGTCCCCGTGGGCGTTCTGAGCCGTCCCCGTTTTGCCGGCGACGGTCACCCCAAACTTCCCGGCGCGAGCTCCTGTCCCGCGCTGCACCACGTAGTCCAGCCCCTGCTGCACGAGGGCCACCTTGGCCGGTGTGAGGTGCAGATCGACGGGTGGCCTGTAGCTCAGGTTAGAGAGGTGTGGCGTCACCAACCTGCCCCCGTTCGCTATCGCCGCATAGACCCGCGCGATCTGAAGGGGCGTCATGAGAAGGTACCCCTGCCCGATGGAATAGTTCACGGTATCCCCCTGATACCAGTTCTCCTTAAAGCGCCTTCGCTTCCAGTCGGGCCCCGCGATGACGCCGGCGCTCTCCCCCGGAAGGTCGATTCCCGTCGGCTCCCCAAGACGGAAACGACGGGCCCACTTGAGGATGCGGTCTATCCCCATCCGTATGCCGACCTGGTAGAAGTAGACGTCACAGGAGTGCTGGAGGGCCGTCAACACGTTCATGGAGCCGTGCCCGCTGCGCCTCCAGCAGCGGAAGGTGTGGGAGGCCAGCCTGATGGCCCCGCTGCAGGAGAAGGAGGTGGAGCTCGTAATGACGTCCTCTTCGAGGGCCGCCAGGGACATGAACGCCTTGAAGGTCGAGGCGGGAGGGTAGACCCCGGAGATGCAGCGATCGAGCATTGGCCTGTTGGGGTCCCGAACGATAGCGTTCCACTCCCTCCCGGAGACCCCCCAGGCGAGGGGGTTGTTGTCGTAGGTCGGGGAGGAGGCCAGCGCAAGGATCGCGCCGGTCTTCACGTCCATCGCGACGATGGCCCCCTTGTAGTTCTTCAGGAGCTCGACGGCCAGCTTCTGCACCCCCATGTCCAGGGTGAGGTGCAGGTCCGTCCCCTTCGCCGCGGGACGGGAGTCCAGGACGCGCACCTTGCGCCCCCGCGCGTCCACCTCCAGCGCCTCCTCCCCCGCCTCCCCGCGGAGCTCGGCCTCATAGGCGCGCTCGATGCCGGACTTCCCGATCAGGTCTCCCCCGTAGTAGTCGTTTCCGGAGCTCGCCTTGAGCTCCTCCTCCGAAATCTCCCCGACGTAGCCCAGGACGTTGGCGGCCATCGCCCCTGCGGGGTACGTTCGGCGCCACACGGAGAGGGGAAAGAGCTCGTGGGGGAAGTCCGTGTCCGCCACCAGGTCCGCCATCTGGGGCATCGTCAGGTTGGAAACGAGTTTCATCACCCGATAGGGGGCCAACCGCTGCTGTTTGATCGTCCGCGCCAGGTCCTCCGACGTCATGGGGATCCCGTGGCGCAGGAGCACCGCACTGAGCTTCTCTAGCTTCTCCGGAGTGTCCAGGTCCAGCGGATAGCCCATGACGTTGAACGTCGTCTCGTTCACCGCCAGGGGAACCCCGTGCCGGTCGAAGATCTCGCCCCGTGGGGCGGCAAAGCGGATCAGCCGCAGGCGGTTGTTGTACGCCAGCCGCACGTACTTGTCCCCCTGAAAGATCTGGCAGAAATAAAGCCCTCCCAGGAGGACAAGAAGCGACCCCAGGACGCCCCCCCAGAAGAAGCTTCAGGCGATCGTCCAGCAGGTCGCGGATCTCAGGCATGGAGGCTCCTCATGTGCTTCGAGTAAAGGTGCAGGCACAGGAGAAGCGCGGGGAGGGAGCAGAGCTGCTGCACCAGGAAGAACCCTCCGCTCACGCCGCCGCCCACGATCAGCACCGGGATGAGTGGCGGGATCACCAGGGACGCCTCCAGCAGGAGGAAGGCCACGAACATCGTGCGCCCCTGAGACGGAATGGCGCTCCACATCCAGAGGACCAGCATCACCACCGCGACGTATCCCAGCGTGAAAAATCCGGGGATTCCGACCCACCTCAGGTCCCACAGCAGGCCGCCCACGAAAGCGGTCCAGATGGCCCACAGGCGCTCCTCCCCCTCCTTCAGCGTGAGGAGACGGTAGACCACCCCCAGCAGGAAGAGCTCCGGGGCCTGCGTCACGCGCAGCAAAAGCACCTCTATGAGGTCCTGAAACAGCCACAGGCCCACGAACTCCATCATCGGGACGCCCCCTCAGGCCCTACCAGCAGGGACACGCTGTAGAGCTTTGAGAAATCCGCGCCCGGAGCGATGCGGTACGTGGCGTAGCCGTCTGGGGTCGTCTCCAGCTCCTCGGCGATGACCCCGATGGGCAGCCCCGGCGGAAGCTGTTCGCCGATCAAGGCCGTGCTGACCTTCATCCCCTTCATGGAGCCCCGTCCCGCCGGGATGTAGTTCAGGAAGACGGACCCGCTGCCGTTTCCCATGACGACCCCCAACTCCCTCGTCTCCTCCACCACGACGGGGATCATCAGCGACGGCGAGGTGAGGAGCTCCACCCACGAGGACAGGAGCGACACGGAGCTGATGCGCCCCGCGAGGTAGCCGTTATGAAATACGGGCAGTCCAACGATGACGCCGTCCCCCTCTCCCTTGTCGATACGGATCTCGTTCCACCAGGACATGGGCGCGCGAAGCGTTATCCTGGCCACGTCCTTCCTGGCCTCCAACGCGCTCAGCTCGACGCGGATGCGCTCGTTTGCCAGGGTGGCGTTCAGGACGCGAAGCTCCGCGTTCTCGCCCCGCAGCGCCTCGATCTCCGCCTGTATGGCGCTTCGGCTGCGGCCCCAGCTCAGCCAGTCGCGTATCGTCTCCCGCAGGAGGACCGCTGGATACTCCGGGATGCTCAACATCCCGCTCAAAAGGTCCGCTGCGGTCTTCGATATCCCCAGGCTCGCGCCGACCCCCAGGAGGAAGAGCCCCAGGATGAGGGCCGTCAGGCCGTGGGCCCTCTCCCGGACCTGGCGTCGGTCAAGCATGGGGACGCCTCACGGCACGGCGAAGACGCGGGACGCGCCCCGGCAGCCCCCTCGGAACCGTTCCCTGGTGCGGCGCCAAATTCGGCATTCAGCGCGAACCGCGCTCGACGGACATCAGGACGCGCCGCATCGTCCCCAGGTTGTCCAGTATCTTCCCAACGCCCAGGGCCACAGAGAAAAGGGGCTCCTCCGCCACGATCACCGGCGTGTTGATCGTCCGTGACAGCCGTTCGGCAAAGCCGCGCATCAGAGCGACCCCGCCCGACAGGACGATGCCGCGGTCCACGATGTCCTTGGCCAGTTCCGGGGGCGTCTTTTCAAGCGCCACCTTCACCATGTCCTCGATGCTCAGGAAGATCGGCTCCAGGGCCTCCCGGACCTCCAACGAGGACACCATGTCGCTCTTGGGCAGGCCGTCCGAGAGGTCCCGCCCCTTCACGGACATCTCGAGTTCCGGGGACAGGGGAAGCGCGGAGCCGATCGTGTTCTTGACCTCCTCCGCCGTCGTCTCCCCGATGAGCAGGGCGTAGCGCTGGCGGATCATCGCGATGATGGCGTTGTCCATCGTCCGGCCCGCCGTGCGCAGGGAGCTGGTCACGACGATGCCTCCGAGGGAGATGACGGAGACCTCGCTGGTCCCGCCGCCGATGTCGATGATCATGCAGCCGTTGGGCCTGTCGATGGGAAGGCCAACGCCGAGGGCCGCGGAGATGGGCTCCTCCACGACGTAGGCCTCGCTCGCCCCGGCCCCCAGCGTCGCGTCGACCACCGCCTTGCGCTCCACCTCCGTCACCTCCGCGGGGACGGAGATGACCACGCGCGGATGCACCATGAAGGACCCGCTGCCGCCGGCCCTTCGCAGGCAGTAGCGGATCAGCTCCTCCGTCATGTCGAAGTTCGCGATGACGCCGTCCTGGAGGGGCCAGATCGCCTCCACGCCGCCGGGCGTCTTCCCGGACATCGCCTTGGCCTCCCGCCCGACGGCAATGACCTCGAGCCCGCCGCCCCGCGGCAGCTTGCGAATGGCCACCGTCGAGGGCTCGCTGAGCACGATCCCTTTATCCTTGACGTACACCACGATGTTGGCGGAGCCGAGGTCGATCCCAACATCCAGCCCCAAAACACCGGATAGGTACTTGAACATGCTTCTTCATCACCCGCAGTTTCAAACTCAAAGGGCCCCCTGCCGATGCGCAGGCGGGCTTTCAACACCAGGGCGTCTTCTAAGACTGCACGGGCCAGAAGGGGTTGTGCGCCCTCTCCTTGCCGATATTCGTCTCCGGCCCGTGCCCGGGCAGGACGCGAAGGTCGTCCGGCAGCTTCGCCAGCCGCAGGAGAGAAGCGTTCAGCTTCGCCTCGTCGCCGCCGTCGAGGTCCGTGCGCCCCACGCTGTGGGCGAAGAGCGTGTCGCCGGAGGTCAGCACCTTCTCGTCCCCCTCCGCAATAAGATAACACACGCCGCCCTCGGTGTGCCCCGGCGTCTCCATGACCTGGACCTCGATTTTTCCAACCCTCAGGGTCTGTCCCTCCACGACCTCCTGAAAGTCGGTGATGGGGTCGCAGTGGATCCGAAGCGCGGTCTGAAGCGATTCCGGAGGATTGCGCAGGATGCGGGCGTCGCCGCGCCCCACGTAGACCTCCGACCCCACGAGGGGCACGAGGTCCCGGACCCCGGCGATGTGGTCTAGGTGTCCGTGGGTCAGGAGGACCTTCCGCAGTTTCAGGCCGTGGACCTTGACGAACTTCAGCACCTCCGAGGCGTCGCCGCCCGGGTCGATGAAGAAGGCCTCGCCGTCCTCGTCCCAGAAAAGATAGCCGTTCGTCCACAACGCCCCCAGAGGGAAACGCTTGTATTGCATCTTGAGCACAGCCTCCCGTTCAAAACAGCGCGGAGTTCGTCTTCCCGCCCCGGTTACCTTCTGTCCGCAGTGTCGAGGAAGAGCGTGACGGGGCCGTCGTTGAGGATATCCACCTCCATGTGCGTCTGGAAGACCCCGCAGCCCGTCTCCACGCCCTGGGCCCTGACCCGCTCGACAAAGTATTCGTAGAGCTCCCGGCCCTTCTCCGCCCCCGCCGCCCCCACGAAGGAGGGACGCCGCCCCTTGCGGCAGTCGCCGTAAAGCGTGAACTGGGAGACCAGGAGGGCAGCGCCGCCCACGTCCAGCAGGGAGAGGTTCATCCGGCCCTCCGCGTCCTCAAAGATCCTGAGGTTCACGAGCTTCTCAGCCAGCCAGTCCGCGTCGGCCTGCGCGTCCTCGGCCCCCACCCCAAGGAGGACGCAAACGCCCCTTCCGATCCGGGCCGCCTCAACTCCGCCCACGGAAACCGCCGCCCTCGAAACCCTCTGAACGACCATGCGCATGGCCTCTACCCCCTCGTAACCTCGATGATGTCCTTGACCGCGTTCAGCTTTGCGATGACCCCATAAAGGTGTTCCAGGTCGCGGACCCGCAGCTCGATCTTCATCCTCATCAGGCTGTTGCCGATCGTCGAGGCCTTGATGCCCGATATGCTGCCCCCTCCAAGCCCGATGGACTGCGCTGCGTCCCGGATCAGGTTGGCGCGGTCCACGGCCTCGGCCTTCAGCCGCGCCGTGTACAGTTTGTCGGAGGAGCGGCCCCAGGAGACCTGCACCACCCGCCCCATCTGGGCGTTCAGGATGTTGGGGCAGTCGATGCGGTGTATCGTGATCCCGCGGGTCCTCGTGGAGTACCCCACGATGGCGTCCCCTGGTATCGGCGCGCAGCAGTTCGCCAGGACGACGCTCACCCCCCCCTCCCCCTCCACGATGATGTCGGAATCGTGCCGACGGACCGGAGGGTTCTCCTTGACGAGCGTCGAGAGGTCGTCCGCAGGGTGATGCTGCTGCAGGTAAGCCAGGACCAGCTTCTGCGCCACGGTGCTGGGGCCGGAGGTCCCCGCCCCCACGGCCGCCAACACGTCGTCCTTTCCGGACAGCCCCAGGTCCCGCGCCACCTTGTTCAGTCCGGGGGCGAAGTCCTCCTGGTTCTCGACGGTGAGGCCGCGCTTGCGCAGCTCCTTCTCCAAGGCCTCCCAGCCCCGCGCGATCTTTTCGTTTCGATCCGTCTTTTCGGCCTGGCGGAAGTGGTTGCGTATCTTGCTCCTGGTCTTGCTGGAGCGCGCGATCTTCAGCCAGTCTTGGGAGGGCGATCCCTGAGGGGAAGTGATGATCTTCACGATGTCGCTGTTGTGCAGCTGCGTGCTCAAGGGGACGATGCGGCCGTTGATCATGGCCCCCAGCAGTGGTTGCCCACCTCGGTGTGCACCGCGTAGGCGAAGTCCAGGGTCGTGGCTCCGTTGGGCAGCACGAGGGGCTTGCCCTGCGGCGTGAAGACGTAGACGTCCGACGTCAGGATGTCGCTCTTGAGGAGCTCCAGGAACTCCTCCGGGTCCTGTCCATCCCCCTGTTCCGCCTCCAGCGCCTGACGCACCCACATCAGCTTGGCATCCAGGCTGTCCGCGGCAGCGCCCTTCGACTTGTAGAGCCAGTGAGCGGCGATGCCGTACTCCGCCAGGTGGTTCATCTCGTAGGTCCGTATCTGGACCTCCATGGGGGCCCCGAAGGCCATCACCGTGGTGTGCAGGGACTGATACATGTTGCTCTTGGGCGTCGCGATGTAGTCGTCGAACTGGCCGGAGATGGGCGCCCACATGGCGTGGACGATCCCCAGCACGGCGTAGCACGTGGACACGTCCTCCACCAGGACGCGGATCGCCAGGATGTCGTAAAGCTCGTCAACGGATAGCTTCTTTCGCTGCATCTTCTCGTAGATGCTGTAGTAGTGCTTCGCGCGCCCCTTGATCCTGCAGGGGATGCCCTCCTTGCCCAGCCGCGCCTCGAGGGCTTCAATCCCGCGCTTGATGACGCTCTCCATCTCCGGCAGGCGGCGCTTCACCTTCCTCCGAATCTCCTGATAGATGTCGGGCTGAAGGTATCGGAAGGAGAGGTCCTCGAGCTCCCGCTTGATCTGGTAGATGCCGAGGCGGTGGGCCAGGGGCGCAAAGATCTCAAGGGTCTCCCTGGCGATGCGCTCCTGCTTGTCCCTGCGCAGCGCCCCCAGGGTCCTCATGTTGTGAAGCCGATCCGCCAGCTT
>NC_021038.1:1529363-1532949 GCF_000210715.1 Fretibacterium fastidiosum | reverse complement strand
CCATGGACATGAAGGGCAGCTTGCCCAGCTTGGTGACCCCGTCGACGAGGGTCACCACCTCGTCCCCGAAGCCCTCCCGAAGCTCGTCCTTGGTGACGTCCGTGTCCTCCAACACGTCGTGGAGCAGGGCTGCCGTCAGGCTGGCCAGGTCCAGCCGCATCCCCGCCAGGATCAGCGCCGCGGAGAGCGTGTGGACGATATAGGGGTCTCCATTCGTGCGCTTCTGGTCCGCGTGGGCCCTGGCCATGAACACGAAGGCCCTGCCCAGCTGGCGCATCTGCGAGGGCGTCAGGACGGCCATGGCCTTGGACCAGAGCTCCTGCCAGATCGTCCGCACCGCCTCCGTCAGGCACTGCCTGGGGATCTGGACCAGAAAGGAGTCGCGGAGGGCCGCCATCTCCCGAAGGTCCTCGTTGCCCGACAGCGCGGGCACGCTGTTTAAGATGGACCGCAGCGCGTCCCGGTCGGCGTGAAGCCCCAAAGGGGAGGGGGCGGAAGATGGGGAGGCTGCGTCAGCCTTCGCGCCGGGCTCCGCTCCCGCCGCTGTCAGATCGTCATCCTTCACTTCTACCGCCTCCTCTTTCGGGGGTAGGGTCAAACCACTACAGCATAGTCCAGGATGAACTGGATCTGCTCCTCATTCCTCCAGTAGTCCAGGCGCGGATGATAGACCCACCCCTTGATGCCCGATGTGTCCTGCAGGTCGGGAGCGGCGTTGAAGGCCAGGAGCTTGACGTTATCCACTCGGACGGCGCTGTGTTTTCCGTCCTTTCCCAAAGGCTCCACCCGATCCTCCCCGCTGCTGGCGCAGTAGAACAGGGGGCAGGGATTGTCGTTCCCGAAGGGCCCGAGTGCCGTGACCGTTCGCCAGTCGTCCAGGGAAATCCGCGCAGGCGACAGGTTGATGGCGGAGACGACCTCATCCTCCACCCCAACGTCGGCCAGGAGCCCCTCCAGCCTCCCCTCCACCTCGTCCCAATTCCGGGCCAGCACGGAAAATCCGGCAGCGTAGCGATGGCCGCCCCAGGCGTCCAGCAGGTCCGATATCTCGCTCAATATCCCCACTGCGTTGCCGCCTGTGGGGACCCTGAGGGTTCCCCGAACCTTCTCTCCCACGGGGGCTGCCAGGGCGACGGCGCTGCGGCGCTGAGCGCAGATGCGGCTCGCAACGCCGCTCAACACGCCGACAGGCCAAGACTCGTCGAACATCACGTGACGGTCGTCCTCCCCGCTTTCCCGGATGTTCCCCGCGATGCGCTCGGAGATCATCTGGCGCCGTCGGTTCATCTTGATCAGCTCGCCCGCGCACTCGTAGACCGCGTCGTCGCCGCCCACGCCCAGGAGGGCCCGAACGGAGACGTCGGCGCAGGAGATGCGTCCTGGCGCGTTGAGGCAGGGGATCACGCGCATGGAGAGCTGCTCCTCCGTGATCTGCCGGGCGTTGAGCCTAAGGCGGCTGAAGAGCGCGCCCAGACCCCGCCGCGGGTTCGTCCGCATCAGCCGCATCCCCCGGCGGACAAAGGAACGGTTCAGGCTGTTGAGCGGCATGCAGTCGGAGATCGTCGCAAGGGCCACCAGGTCCAGCGCGTACTTGAGCCAGTCCCGCGGCAGGATGCCCTCCTTCCACGCCCAGCACCAGAGCACCGCCGTGGCGCAGAGCTTCCTGGCCTTCCCCCCACCGTCCGCGCAGGGGTTGACGATGGCCTGAAACGCCGGCGCCTCAGCGACGGCGTGGTGATCGAAGACGAAGACGTCCAGCCCGCGCCGCTCCAGGTCCTCCAGCATCTCCGAGTCGTTGGTGCCGCAGTCTACCACGACGAGGGTGTTGCAGCCGCCGCGGACGACCTGCTCCAGCACCTCTGCGTTGAGCCCATACCCCTGGACGTCGCGCCTCGGGATGAAGTATCGGACCTGGACGGCCTTGTGGCGAAAGATCTCCATCGCCAGGACCGTCGAGGAGATGCCGTCCGTATCGTAATCTCCGTAGATCAGCACGTTCCCAAGGGAGCTTTTGGCGTTCCACTTGTCCCGCGCGACGGCGCTGGCGGCACCGAGGTCCAGAGAATCCAGAAGCCTCTCAAACTTCGGATTCATCCAGTCCTGAGCGTCGGCGATGTCCATGACCCCTCCCTGCTGCATCATCTGAAGGACCATCGCCGTCAGCTCCGAGCAGGGGACGCAGCGCGCCAGGCTGCGGGTGCTCTCGCCCATCTCAAAGAGTTTCAAGTTGGAATCCATACAGGTCGACAACAAAGGCATATCCCCTCAAGCTCCAGGGGCGATCGTGCCACGACTCGCCGGGCCTCCCCCGAAGACTGCAATTTTATTTCGCCGGACGCTCCACCGCCGCGGAAGGGGGACGGGCCGCCCCCGCCGCGGCGCTCCAGAAAGTAGGCCTGAAGCAGGCGAACGCACTCGTCCTCCAGAACGCCCCCCCGGACCTCAGAGCGGTGATTCAGGCGCGTGTCTCGAAGGATGTCGTACAGGGAGCCTCCCGCGCCTGCCCTGGGGTCCCGCGCGCCAAAGACGACGCGGCTCACCCGCGCGTTCACGCAGGCCCCCGCGCACATCGGACAGGGCTCAAGCGTCACGTAGAGGGTGCAGCCGCTCAGGTTCCAGCCGCCCCTCTCCGCCGCGGCCATGCGGATGGCCTGAACCTCCGCATGAGCGGTGGGGTCGGCCACCTTGGCGTTTCCGCCCCAGCCCAACGCCCTGCCGCCATCCACCACGACGGCTCCCACCGGGACCTCCCCGCGAAGCAGGGCGCTACGCGCCTGCTCCAGGGCGCAGCGCNTAAAAAAAAGGTCGTCCACTTCGCCCCGTAGCGATCTGATCTTGTGGAGCCCCTAGAGGCGAACCTTCAGGACCAGCTTGCGGATCAGCCCGGCCTGCTTGAAGTAGACGTTGGGCTTGTGCGCGTCCTCCGGCATGAAGAGGATGAAGTGTCCGGGAGGCGCCTGAAGGTAGACGCCCTCGCCGCTGTAGAGGGCCACGTCCCGCTCGCTGGAATAGGGCTCAACCTCCTGAAGGCTGGAGGTCAAGGCGTAGCCAAACCACTCCTCGCCGCTCAGCGTGACGTGGACGTCCAGATAGCGCCGATGGGCCTCAAAGAGCGCATCGGCCAGGGGCCTGGTCCTGTTCTCCTGGACGTCTAAGAAGACGTCGTCGCCGTCAATGGCGTGACGCCCCAGGGGCAGGGCGGAAAGGTCGTGCTCGGCAAGGTAGGTCAACCCCGCCCTGACTCTGGACCCAAGCCCGCCGTAACGGGAAGGGTATTGTATCGTTCCTAAAATCATCGCTCAATCTCCCCAATCAAGTCCGGATGCGTCCGCAAACGTCTTCATTCAAGCTCCGCAGCCGTGGAGCGGGCCGCTTGAAGGCGCCTTTGGACCTCTTCTTCAGGATGCAGCACCCCTGCAAAGCGAAGGGCCAAACGGCGTCCAATTGGTCTATTATACGCCTTGACACCCACATCCCCAACAGGCGCGGAGGCGATGGACAAAAGAACCTTCTGCAAAGCGCTCACCCTGCCGCGCGGGCCCGCCTGACCTCGGCATCCCGCTCCGACACGATGAGCGCCCGGCCG
>NC_021038.1:1527562-1528465 GCF_000210715.1 Fretibacterium fastidiosum | reverse complement strand
AGCATCCGTTCGAGGCGCGCCCTGACGAGGCCGTGGACGGACCCCTTCGTGTAGGACCCGTCCTTGTGCTCCCGCCCGGCCTTCGTTCCGGTCAGAAGCTCGATGCCCTCGTCGATCGTGTCCACGGCCCAGATGGAGAAGCGCCCCTCTCGGACCGCCTGAATGACCTCCGCGTCCAGCATGAGGTTCCGCACGTTCGCCCGCGGGATCATCACGCCCTGGTCCCCCGTCAGCCCCGTGAGCCGGCACAGGCTGAAGAAGCCCTCGATCTTCTCGTTCACCCCGCCGATGGCCTGAACGTTTCCGAACTGGTCCACGGACCCGGTGACGGCGATCCCCTGCCGGAGTGGAAGCCCCGACAGGGCGGAGAGCAGGCAGTAGAGCTCGGTGGAGGAGGCGCTGTCCCCTTCGATCCCGCCGTAATTCTGCTCGAAGGTGATGCGCGCCGAGAGCGTCAGCGGCATGTGCCGGGCGTACTTTCGCCCCAGGTAGCTGGAAAGGATCATCAGTCCCTTGTTGTGAATGGGCCCCGTCATGCGCACCTCGCGCTCGATGTTCACAATGCCCTCCTGCCCCACGAAGACGTTCGCCGTGATGCGCGAGGGGTGCCCGAAGCGGTAGTCCGTCAGGTCGATCACCGACAAGCCGTTGATCTGCCCCACGACCTCCCCCGTCGTGTCCACGCGGATGGTCCCGTCCACAAAGGCCCGCGTCAGCCTCTCCTGATAGAGGGCGGAGCGGTATCGCTTGTGCTCGATGGCCTTCCGAACGTGCTCCCGCTCGACGCGCTTCCCCTCTCCAGACTGGAGGACCGCCCAGGCGTTGGCCTCCGCCAGGAGCTCCCGGAGCCTCCCCATCTCGGTGGAGAGCCGCTCCTGGTCCTCCGCCTCGCGGCTGGACCAC
>NC_021038.1:1524877-1525817 GCF_000210715.1 Fretibacterium fastidiosum | reverse complement strand
CCTTGACGTACTGCGCCTTGGCGTCCTCGTACTGGCTCTGTTCAAACGCCTTGCTGATCGTCACCTTGAGGTCGTTCACGAGGGCGTCCAGCGCGGAGACCAGCTTCTTTCCTCCCCCGGCGGGGACGGAGATCGCCAGGGGCTCGCCCGGCTCGTCAAAGTTGTAGAGGTAGAGCCAGTCGTCCGGGGCCGGAAGGGCAGCGGCCCTCTTCCTCAGGCTGTCCAGGGCATAGCTGGTGCGCCCACTGCCGGGCCGCCCCAGCACGAAGACGTTGTAGCCCCTTCCCGGGACGGAGAGCCCGAACTCCATGGACTCGATGGCGCGCTCCTGGCCGATGAGCCCCGCCGTTCCCGCGCCGGGCGCGGAGATGTCATCCGTATCCTCCAGCTTCCAGCTGTCCGTCCTCTTGACCTTCCTGAGCTTCTCAGGCAGCAGCTTCCATTTGTCCCTCAAGTCGTCCCCGCCTTATACTGTCAAGTCGTAAAGCCCGCGCCCCATGGCCGCAGCGCCCCCGGCAAAAAACGGGAATCGAGGGAAGCGCACACGCCCCGGTTCATCAGGCAATTTATTTATTGTACCAAAGATTCGGGCCGCAGCTTCCGCCTCCCCCGACCTCCGCGAAAACGCCGTCGACCACCATACCGCCCGTCCTGCCCTTTTCACAGGGGCATCCTACCCAAATCGTGTGCCAGCGGACCTAGCCGGCGCACCTGATATAATTGGGGCGAAAAAGGGTCCGCGATACCACAATCACAAATTTCAGGGAAGCGCTGTTGGACAATCCTCGATTGCTTTCCACAACTTTTTAAAAACAACCAGCGCTTCCCTGAAAATCACAGATGTTCGGAGGTCGTGTCTTGTTTCAAAACATCGTGAACCAAATCCTGTACTGGCTGTGGCCCTCCCGCATTCTGAAGCACTTCAGCAGCTTTCTCGACC
>NC_021038.1:1522538-1523665 GCF_000210715.1 Fretibacterium fastidiosum | reverse complement strand
CCGGGGCATCGGGCAGGCCGGAAAAGGAGCGGACGTCCCCGCTCACCCCGAAGGTCCAGAAGGTTCCATCCCCCGCCGGCAGCGCCGCCGCAGGGCGCTCCACGGGGATGGAGCGAAAGGCCCCCTCCCCTCGCGACCTCAGGCACACCTGGTTTCCGAGGGTGTCGGCCAGGCACAGGACGTCGCCCAGAGCCTTGACCTTGCCGAGGCCCTTGATGCTGAAGGGACGGGTGAGCCCTGTCCGCCACTCCGTCTGAAGGTCCGGCTGTGAGAACTGCCAGCGGAGGGCAAGGGGGCGGGACCCGACGATCATCTGCAGCGTGCGGTCCTGTTCCACGAAGCCCTTCATGATGCGGAGCGCCGTGCCGTCCATGGGGCGCACCTCGAGGTAGCCGGTCAGTGCGGCCCGCGCCTCATCCCCTTCCCCCATGCGCTGCAGGTTCAGCGCGCTCAGGAGGTAGTAGTCCACCAGGTATGTGTTCGCCTTCAGGGCGCGGTCAAGGTAGTCCTGCGCCGCCCAGTAGTCCCGCCCCAGAAAGTACCCGTAGGCCCGGTTGAAGTGCCGCTCCGACTCGTCCAGCTGCGCCCTCGGCAGCTCCGCCCCCCAGGCGCGCGGCGCCGTCAGACACACCGCCACCGTCATCATCACAAGGATCGTCTTCCTCATCTTCTGCTCCTCACGCTGTCTCGAACGTCGTTAAAAAAAGCCGTGGAGGCGACGCGGCGCCCAAAGCGGCGCAAAGGCGCGCCGCACGAGGCCCCTCCCCTCCTTTTCGATAAAATTTATTATAGCCTATCGGGCGCCTCCTGCGCCGACCGCCGAGGCGGGGTATTCCGATGGGACGGTCCGGGCGACGCCGGCCATCGCAGGAAGGAATGTTAAAATACGTGCGGTCTTAAGGAAGCGAAAGGAGCGCGTGGTGATGGCGAAAGAACGGATCAGGGTCCCCGTCGACGACGGCGTGGCCGGTCAGCCCCTGACGATCTCCATCGGCGCGGCGATGGGCATGGCGGCCTGCGGGGACGAGTTGGAGGCTCCGCAGGCCGCGCCGGAGGAGAGGAGCGCCGCCGCGTCGTTCTCCAAGGCGGTCCTGCAGAGGGCCCGAGCCGGTGGCGGCAAGTGGACG
>NC_021038.1:1511473-1521648 GCF_000210715.1 Fretibacterium fastidiosum | reverse complement strand
GTAGCGCTCCCTGGTGTCCGCGGGGGCGAGGAGACGGTCAGCGGCCTCCTTCTGCACCATCAGGAGGCAGTAGGCCAGGCCCTTCGGGGCGAGGGCCAGCAGGCGCCAGATCAGGGGCGTCGTGATGCTGTAGGGGATGTTGGCGATCACCTTCGCGGGGAAGGGCACGAGGGCGGCGAGGTCCGTCCTCAGCGCGTCACCCCAGTGAAGGCACAGGCGCCCCTCCGACGCCGCGGCCAGCGCCTCAAGCTCAGGCCGCAGGCGCTCGTCCAGCTCGACGGCGTGCAGCAAACAGCCCCGCTCCAGGAGGGCGCGCGTCAGGACGCCCTGCCCCGGCCCGACCTCCAGGACGACGTCGCCCTCCCCCACCCCTGAGCGCTCGACGATCTCCGCCAGGACGCCGCGGTCGACCAGGAAGTTCTGTCCCAAGCGGCGCAGCGCGTGAAACCCGCCCGGCGCCCTGCCTCGCCCTGCCCTCAACGTTCGGCCGCGTCCTTTTTGACGCTGGCGCTAGCGCCGCCCGTGAGCCTCATCAGCCGGTCGGGCTCCACGGGGAAGAAGGCGTGGTCCGTACCCGCCGCCGCCCAGACGACTTCATACCGGAACAGGTCCTCGTCCAGCACCGCCCTCAGCGGCTGCGGGTATCCCAGCGGGGGGACGCCCCCCACGCGGAAGCCGTAGCTCCCGTACACGTCGTCCGCCGGCATCATCCGGCAGCGGCGTCCGCCGAAAGCGCGGGCCACGGCCCTGGAGTCGATCCTGTTCGAGCCGCTCATCAGCACCAGGACCGGTTCCCCGTCCACCAGACAGACGAGGCTCTTCAGTATCTCCTCCGGCGGCACGCCGATGGTGGCGGCCGCGTCCTCCACCGTGAAAATGCTCCCCTCCACGACCCGGATCTCGACGTCCTGGGCGCCCGCGGCGTCCAGCGCCCTCCGTACCCTTTCAACCGCTTCAACCGCGTCCCGACCCTGGGGCATCCTGCGCTCTCCTTCCGTGCAAAAGGAATGGTGCGGGCACGCCCGCAACGTTATTCTACACTAGAGGCCCTAGGAAGGGGACGTGCGGCCCCCCGCGCGGCGCCCTCGTCAAGGCCCCACTTGCGGCGCGTGTCCTAAAATGCTAATATACGCTTCGGCCCTGCACTCAGGATGTCGTCTCGGATCGGACGAATCCCTGGTCATGCGGCACGATTAGAGACAGAGGTGAACGAAATGATCCCGAAGGAAAAGAAACAGGAAGTCATCAGCGAGTACCGGACGCACGAGTCCGACACCGGCTCCCCCGAGGTTCAGGTGGCCGTGTTGACGGAGCGCATCCGCGAGCTGACGGAGCATTTGAAGGCCCACAGCAAGGACTTTCACTCCCGCCGCGGCCTTCTGAAGATGGTCGGAAGCCGGCGCAAGCTCCTGCGCTACCTCAAGGAAAAGGACTTCAACCGCTACAAGAGCCTGATCGAGCGACTTGGCCTGCGCCATTGATCGGCCCCGTCCTCAGGCTTTAAGGTAAAGGATTCCGCTTTTTGGAGGTGTTTCGTTTATGAAGAAGGACATTCATCCCGAATACCAGGATTGCAAGGTGACCTGCGCCTGCGGCAACACGTTCACCACCCGTTCCACGATGAAGGAGATCCGCGTTGGCGTCTGTTCGCAGTGCCATCCCTTCTACTCCGGCAAGAAGGGGCGCGTCCTCTCCGAGGCCGGCCGTCTCGAAAAGTTCCAGAAGAAGTACCAGGGCATCCACTACGGCCAGAAGACGGACGTTTAGCAGAGAGGAAGGAAGGGGCCCGCAAGAGCCCCTTTTTTATCATGCCCTGCACCGTTGCCCTGTTGGCGCACACGCCCCATCCGGACGAGCTGGTGGCGGCGGCGGCCCGCATCTGCTACAGGGACGTCACGGCGGCGGACCTCCTCGCCGGAGAGACGGGAGTCCCTCTCCGAGGCACTCCTGGACCAGCTGTGGCGGAGCGGACACCTCTCCACCTTCGAGCACGCCTCCTTCACCTTCGCCGTGGACGGGCTGAGCCGCGTGGCCTCGCACCAGCTGGTGCGGCACCGCATGGCCAGCTTCAGCCAGCAGAGCCAGCGTTACGTCCGGATGACGGGCTCCTCGGTCATCGTCCCCCCCTCCGTTGCGGACATGCCCGAAGCCGAGGCTCTGTTCCGGCGACAGTCCGAGGCCTCCTTCGCCGCCTACCGGAGGCTCGTCGAGCTGGGGGTCCCGGCGGAGGACGCCCGCTTCATCCTGCCCTACGGCTGGGAGACGCGGCTGGTCCTGACGATGAACGCGCGGGAGCTGCACCACTTCTTCCACCTGCGCCTCTGCCGCCGCGCCCAGTGGGAGATTCGCGCGCTGGCCCGACGGATGCTCCTCCTGTGCAGGCAGGAGGCCCCCGTCCTGTTTAAAAAGGCCGGTCCGTCCTGCATTTTTGGCGCCTGCGGCGAGGTCAAACCCTGCGGCAGGCCGTTTAAGGATATGGAGGATCTTCTTGTCGAGGATTAAACTTTGGCTGCTGGCCGCCATCGCGGCCTCCCGCCTTGTGACCGGGGAGGCGAAGCGCGTTCCCGTGGGTGGACAGGCCGTCATCGAGGGCGTCCTGATGAAGGGCCCCGCCCGCTGGGGCCTGGCCGTCCGCAGGCCCACCGGCGGCATCTTTCGCGAGCACTGGCCCAACAGCTCCCGGACGAAGCGCTTCCCCTGGAAGCTGCCCGTCCTTCGCGGGGCGGTCGTCCTGTGCGAGATGATGGCAACGGGGTTCAAGGCGCTGTCGCGCTCCGCGGAGGTCGCCCTTGAGGAGCAGGAGGAGACGCTGACCCTCAAGGACCTCCTCGTCGCCATCGCGGTCGGCGTCGCCGCCGTTGGCGGGCTCTTCGTGGCCCTGCCCCTCTGGGTCGCCGAGCTTCCCGGCCTGTCCCCTCTGTGGACCAACATGCTTGAGGGCGTCGTCCGGGCGCTCATCTTCATCAGCTACGTCGGAGTCATCGGACTGTGGGGCGACATTCGCCGCGTGTTCTGCTACCACGGGGCCGAACACAAGACGATCAACGCCTTCGAGAGCGGCCTGGAGATGACGCCGGAGAACATCCTGACCTGCTCCCGCATCCACCCCCGCTGTGGGACCTCCTTTCTCCTGATCGCCGTCCTCGTCAGCATCGCCGTGTTCTCCATCGTGGGAGGGGGCAGCTTCTTTCGTCGCGTCGTCCTGCGGGTCCTGCTCCTACCCATCGTGATCGGCACCTCCTACGAGATCATCCGCTTCGCCGCGGACTCGGGCCGGCTGGGGCGCATCGTCATCGCCCCCTTCCTCTCCCTGCAGTACCTGACGACCAGGGAGCCGGACCTCGGACAGGCGGAGGTGGCCCTGACCTCCCTGAACACGGCGATGGGGACCGGGGATGACGAGGAGCTCCCCGAAGGACAGCCCGTTAAGGAATCAATGGAGGACAACTCATGAACATCGAGCCCAAGCTTCAGGCCATAGAGAAGGAGTTCCTAGACATCGAGGAGCGGATGGGGGACCCGGCCACGGCCTCGGACCCCAGGGCGCTTCAGGACCTGGGAAAGAAACGAGCTCAACTGGAGCCCGTCGTGGAGAAGTACCGCGCGTACCGCGCCGCCGTCGCCAGCATCGCGGAGGCCAGGGACCTCCTGAAGGGCGGCGACCCGGAGATCGCGGAGCTGGCCAGGGAGGAGCTGAGCGAGCTTGAGCCTCAGATCGAGAACTTTGAAAAGGAGCTGACGATCCTCCTTCTCCCCAAGGACCCCAACGACGAAAAGAGCGTCATCGTGGAGATTCGAGCGGGCGTCGGCGGCGACGAGGCGGCGCTCTTTGCGGCTGACCTCTATCGCATGTACACCCGCTTCTGCGAGCGGCAGCGCTGGAAGATCGAGGTCATCGACAGCAGCCTCATAGGCCTTGGCGGCTATAAGGAGGTCATCTTCCGCATCGACAGCCACGGCGCCTACAGCATGATGAAGTACGAGAGCGGCGGGCACAGGGTTCAGCGCGTGCCGGTGACGGAGGCCAGCGGCCGCATCCACACCTCGAGCGCAACGGTGGCGGTGATGCCCGAAGTGGAGGACATCGAGATCGAGATCCGCCCCGAGGACCTGAAGGTCGACACCTATCGTTCCAGCGGCGCCGGAGGGCAGCACGTCAACATGACGGACTCCGCCGTGCGCATCACGCACCTGCCGACGGGCATCGTGGCCACGTGTCAGGACGAGCGCTCCCAGATCAAGAACCGCGCGCGGGCCATGGCCTACCTCAAGGCCAGGCTGTACGCCCTGGAGCAGGAGAAGCAGAACGCCGAACAGGCCAGCGAGCGACGCGGCATGATCGGGTCCGGGGACCGCTCCGAGCGCATCCGCACCTACAACTTCCCTCAGAACCGCATCACGGACCACCGAATCAACCTCACCCTCTACAAGCTGGACAACTACCTCGACGGGGACCTCTTCGAGATGATCGACGCCATGATCCTCGCGGAGCAGACGCAGAAACTCGAACACCTGGAGGAGTGATGAGCGCGGGAAGCGCAACCCTGCGTGCACACCTGACGTCCATCCGGAAGCGCCTCGCTGCCGCGGGCGCGGTCAACGCGGTGCAGGAGGCGCGATGGCTGCTCTGCGACGGCCTCCGCCTCACCTCGGCGGAGCTTCTGGCGCACCTGGAGAGGGAGGTCGTCCTGCCGGAGGCGCTGGAGGCCGGGGTGCGTCGCCGTGAGGCCGGAGAGCCCCTGCAGTACGTCCTGGGGACGGCGGACTTCTGGGGGCGCGACTTCCGCGTGGGGCCCGGCGTCCTCGTCCCGAGGCGGGACACAGAGGTCCTCGTTCGGGCCGCCCTGACCTCCTCCCGCAGGACGCGCCCTTCACGTTCCTGGACTGGGGCACGGGCAGCGCCTGCATCGCCGCGACGCTCCTCCTGGAGCGCCCCCCTGGCCCGCGGCATCCTGGCGGAGCGATCGCCCGACGCCCTGCGGTGGGCGGCCGAGAACCTGGCCCGCTGGAACCTGAGCTCCAGGGCCCGCCTCCTCCCCACCGACGCTCCGGAGGACATCGCCGTCCGGGGCGAGTGCGACCTCCTGATCAGCAACCCCCCCTACATTCCGAGGGGCGCGATCCCCCGCCTCATGCGCGAGGTGCGGGACCATGAACCCCACCTGGCGCTGGACGGAGGCGTGGATGGGATGGACTGCTACCGGGCGCTCCTGGCGAGCGCCCCGGCGTGGCTCAAGCCGGGGGCTTTCGTCATCCTCGAGACGGGAGAGAGCGACCAGGCCCGCGCCATTCGGGACGCTGTGGAGCGCTCCCCCGACCGGGCTTTCTCGTTCCTTCAGAGGATCGCGGACGACTCCGCAATTCTTCGTTGCGTTGTTTTAAAATATCGGGGATAATACCTAAAGAACGGCTCTGGCGCGCGTCGGAGGACCTGCAAGGGCTGCCCCGCCCGGCGGCCAGGCTGAGGCAAATCAATCATTAACCTTTAAGGAGTCGATGAAGTTATGGAAAAGCGTGAGCTCGTTATCATTGGCGCAGGCCCTGCGGGCATGTCCGCGGCCATCTATGGACGTCGCGCCGGGCTGGACGTCCTCCTTCTGGAGAGGGGCAGGACGGGCGGGCAGATCAACATCACCGACGAGATCGAGAACTACCCCGGAGTGCCGCACGCCACGGGACCCGAGGTCGGCGAGATGCTGCACCAGCACGCGCTGAAGTTCAACACGGATATCCGCACGGTGGACGACTCCAAGGTCGAGCTCCGCGGCGACAAGAAGATCGTCGTCACCAAGAAGGGCGACGAGACGAACGAGATCGAGGCCGAGGCCATCATCGTGGCGACGGGCGCGCACTTCCGCCGCCTGGGCTGCGAGGGCGAGGCCGAGCACATCGGCCAGGGCGTCAGCTTCTGCGCCGTCTGCGACGGCGCCTTCTTCGAGGACCTCGAGGTCGCGGTCGTGGGCGGCGGCAACACCGCCGTGGAGGAGGGCGCTTACCTCACGAAGTTCGCGTCCAAGGTCTACATCATCCACCGCCGCGACGAGTTCCGCGCCGACCGCGCGGCCATCGCCCAGGCGCTCTCCAACCCCAAGATCGTCCCCGTTTGGAACAGCGTCGTCGAGAAGATCGAGGGCGACGGCATGGTGGAAAACCTGGTCCTGAAGAACGTCAAGACCGGCGAGGTCTCCAACCTGGCCGTCTCCGGCGTCTTCATGTTCGTGGGACAGGCCCCCGATGACGACTGCGTGCGGGGGCTGGTGAAGGCCGAGAAGGGCGGCTGGATCATCACGAACGACCACATGGAGACTTCCGTGGAGGGGATCTTCGCCGCGGGCGACGTCCGCAGCAAGTACCTGCGTCAGGTCATCACCGCCGCCGCCGACGGCTCCGTCGCCGCCATGGCGGCCTCCGCCTACATCAACGAGCAGGTGCACCTGCGCTCCACGCTCCTGGAGCCGGAGCACGTCAAGGCCTTCTTCTACTCCAGCATCGACGAGAAGCAGGCGAAGCTCTCCAACGCCGCAGAGGCCGAGGCCAAGGCCCGCGACGTCAAGATCCCAGTCATCGACGGCTATCGCAACTCCCTCATGGCGGACAAGCTGGAGGTCACCGCCAAGATGCCCGCGGTGGTCGAGCTCAGCAAGGGCAAGGTCGTCAAGGTGACGACGGTCACCTCCGAGGCGGACCTGAAGAACGCCCTGTAGCGCACGCCAAAGTCCTCCGCGGCCTCCTGCAGGGAGGCCGCGGATTTTAATGCGTCCGGCGGAAGACGGCAGGTTGCCCGGTCCATCCCGTGCAGGGGACGGGGGCAAAGAGTAAAAATTCTCTCCCGAACGGCCGACAATAATTACCAGGAGGGATATCGCCTATGGAAAACAGGAACAACGCACATTTTGCCTATCAGGCAACGCAGATATCGACGGCGACGAAGGAACAGCTCCTGCTGATCACCTACGACATCGGCATCAAGGCCTGCCGCATGGCGGAGGCGGCTCTGACGGGCGAGGAGTCCGAAAAGGACCTGAGCGCGGCCAACCGCGAGATCATTCGGGCCCAGGAGGTCATCCGTGAGCTCATGGTGACGCTGAACACGGAGCGGGGCGGCGAGATGGCCCAGGGACTGATGCGCCTCTACGATTACATGTACCAGCTCCTGGTGGACGCCAACGTCAAGAAGGAGCCGGAGAACCTGCGCACCGTGCGCACGATGCTGGAGGAGCTGAAGACCGCCTGGGAGGGCGCGCTGGTCAAGCTGCTGCAGGAGTATCAGGCCGCCCACCCGGAGGATGAGGACCTGAAGAACGCCCTGGCGGAGCTTCAGGGCACGGGGGCGTCGGGCGCGGAGACGCCGGCCCGACCCGGAACCGCCCCCACCACGCTCCCGCCACGAAAGGCGGGTGGGGTCAACCTTGCCGGCTAACCTCGTCCGCGACGCAAAGGGCCTGCTTGCACAGGAGATTCAGCTGTACAGGACCCTGAGGGCGATGGTTTCCCGTGAACAGGAGGCCATCGTCCTCAACGAGGACATGGAGGAACTGCTGCAGATCCTTCAGGAAAAGGACGACGTTATCGCCCGCCTCCAGCTTCTGGCGGACTCCTGGGGCGACCTCCTGGGCTCCGCCGGGATCGACGGGCCGGCCGGCACGGAGGGCTTCTGGGAGCGCTTTCGGGCCCTCTTCCCCGACGACCGCGAGGTGTCCGCGATGCTGGACGAGGCCCGCGACGCGGCGGAGGACCTCATGAAGGCCGGGGACGAGTCCAAGCGCCTGCTGGAGCGGTACTCCGCCGGGCTGCGGGAGCAGCTGACCTCCATGGCGAAGGGGCGCTCAGCGGCGACGAGCTACGAACGGATGGGAGGGGCGTTCCTTTGACGCGCTCAAGGGCCTTGAAGCGCGGCCTCTGCCGCCTCCTCCTGCTCGTCCTCGCCCTGGAAGCCCTCGTGCCCGCTCCGGCCCCCGCCGCCGCGAAGCCCAGGAGCAAAAGCGGCGCTGCGGCCCCACAGACGGTCGCGTCCGGGGACATCTTCGACGACCCCGACCTGGAGAAGGAGCGGGCCATCGGGCGAAGGGCGCTGGAACAGATCGAGCGGCAGTGGCCCCTGGAATCCAACCCCGCCGCCATCGCCCGCCTCACCATGATCCTCAACCGACTGGAACCCCACATGCAGCGCCGCATCCCCTACGAGATCCGCCTGGTGAAGACGGAGGCGCTCAACGCCTTCTGCCTGCCCGGCGGCTTCATCTTCTTCACTTCGGGTCTCCTGGACCTCCTGAAGACGGACTCCGAGATCGCGGCGGTGATGGCCCACGAGATGAGTCACGCGGACCGCAAGCACAGCCTGCGCATGGCGGCTGAGGCCAACAAGGTCTCGATCGCCGCGCTGGCCGTGATGCTCCTGAGCGGCGGGGCCGGGGCGCCCATCCTCCTGGCTCAGGTCGCGCAGCTCGCCATCACGAACGCCTACTCCATAGAGCTGGAGACGGAGGCGGACCGTCTGGGGCTGGAAGCCCTCATCGCCTCGGACTACTACTCCCCCACGGGGATGGTGACCCTGATCGAGAAGTTCATGGACCAGGACCTGCGACAGCCCATCCGTGACTACGGCATCTACATGGACCACCCCACCTCCAGGCGGCGTCTCGAGGCCGTCCTGAAGACGCTTCGTGAGCGCGGGATTCCCGTGCGCCGAAAGTACCCCCTGGGGCTCCTCAGGACCGGCTTCCAGGAGACGAAAGACCGGATCGACCTCACCGTTGACGGCCTGCCCGTGTGGGGCGGCAAAAAGACGCTGGCGGCGCGCGAGGCCCTGACGAAAGCCCGGGAGGCCCTCGACGCCGACCTCCAGCTGGAGCTTGCCCCCTACGACCTCCACCTCGTCGGGGACGCCCTGTACGTCGGGAACCACCTGCTGGCCAGGCCGACGGAGGGGATGGACGGCCTGGACGGCTTCCGCGAGAAACTGCTGGTCGCCCTGAACGCGGCCCGCCGAAAGTCCCCGTCGGCAAAGTATTTTCAGTGAACGTCCTGTCATCGAAAGGAGCGCCCGTTCCGGGGCTCCTTTTTGACGGCCCGCGCTCCGGCACGAAACGGTTCTTCTCGAAGTTTCAATAAATTGATTTGCATTTTCGCCGCCGTTTACGGTATACTTCTCTAAAATGGTCGTGTGCCGTAGCGCATTATCGTGGAAGGAGATGCTGCTGCATGTCGGGTAACTGGAAGGATACGCTTACGGATCAGCTTTGCGATGCGTTTCTGACGCTCAAGACGCAGGAGGAGGTTTACGATTTCCTGGAGGACGTGGCCACGATCAGCGAGCTCAAGGCGCTCTCTCAAAGGCTCGAGGTGGCTCGTCTGCTTAAGGAATCCAAGACCTATCCCCAGATTGCCCAACAGACGGGGGCGAGCACCGCGACGATCAGCCGGGTGAAGAAGTGTCTTGACTACGGCACG
Organism: Fretibacterium fastidiosum; assembly: GCF_000210715.1. Lineage (GTDB taxonomy): Bacteria > Synergistota > Synergistia > Synergistales > Aminobacteriaceae > Fretibacterium > Fretibacterium fastidiosum. Next base: position 1,512,198 of record NC_021038.1, on the reverse strand, counting down.
GGAGGCTATAACGTCGTCCTGGAGCGGATGCAGAAGTAGCCGCACCGGGGACGGACGACGGAAGGGGGCTTCGCGCAACGCGCGAAGCCCCCTTCCGTCGTCCCCTCACCCCGTCCCTTCGGCTGCGCCGGAGGGCTCCAGCCGGAGGAGGCGTCCCCCAAGCGCCGCTTCCGCGTCCACGCCGTGCACGACGGCGATCAGCGTGCGCCCCGCACGGGCGGCCCGGATAAAGGCGGCCGCGCGGTGGAGGTTCACCCAATCCAGACCGCTGAAGGGCTCGTCCAGCAGCACCAGTTCCCCCGGCGCCATGAGCGCCCGCACCAGGGCCGCGCGCCGCGCCATCCCTCCCGAGAGCTCCCTCGCGGGGACGTCGGCGCTCTCCCTCAGCCCCACCGCATCCAGTGCACGCAGGACGTCCTCCCGCGGAGGCGGACGCCGGCAGCCCAGGGCCACGTTCCGCGCGGCGGACAGGTCCGGCAGCAGGCGGTCCTCCTGAAAGAGGGCCGACCGGGCGTCGGGCAACCCCGATATTTCCCCCGAATCCGGCCGCTCCAGCCCCAGCATCATGCGAAGGAGCGTCGTCTTGCCCACCCCGTTCTCCCCCGCCAGCACGGTGATCTCCCCCGCTCGGAACGTCAGGTTCAGGCGCCTGAACAGCACCCTTCCGCCAAAGGACTTCGAGAGCCCTCTCACCTCCACGTCCCTCATCGGCCGCCCATCCGCAG
>NC_021038.1:1507821-1511119 GCF_000210715.1 Fretibacterium fastidiosum | reverse complement strand
CGCGATGCCGGCCTTCCAGGCCATCCCCGCGGAGAGGCGGAGCGCGCCCTCCAGGTGGGGCCGGGCCGCGGGCAGGAAGAGCCAGCGCCATTGCCTGAGCCCGCTCCAGCGAAAGACCCTGGCCATCTCGATGAGCTTCGCGTCGGCGGCCCGGACGCCCGTCAAAAGCGCCGTGCAGAGGATGGGGAACGCCACGACGACCACGACGGCCAGCGCGATGCCGCCGCTCGAGAACAGGATGAGGAGCAGGATGGCGACGGCCGCGATGGGCACACTCTTCATGAAGGCGAGGAAGGGGGCCACGAGGAACTCGGCCGTCCCGGAGTAGAAGCAGAGCGCCGCGGCGGGCGACGCCGCAAGCAGCGCCAGTAGGAGGCCGCCCAGGACGTGCGCCGCCGAGGAGGCGAGGGCACTCCAAAAGGCCCCGGTGCGCGCGAGGCGCAGGAGGGCGCGCAGCGCGTCCGACGGCGCGGCGACGGCGATCCCCTCCGAGAAGCGGAGGGCCAGCGCGTGCCAGACCGCGAGGAAGAACAGGAGGGAGGCAACCCGGCGGAGGGACCGCCTATCGGGCATAGTAGAAGGTTTCGTCCGGCAGAACGCCGCCCACGGACCTCGGGTCGGCGTCGAACAGCACCTTGAGGTATCCGCTTAGCGCCCTCCGCATCTCCGCTCCCGCAAGAGCCGTGATGCCGCAGCGGGGAATGGCCCGCTCCGCGATCCCCGCGTCCTCCAGGACCTCGTGCTTCACGATGAAGCGCGCGGCCTCCGCCGGGTGCGCGTTGACCCACTCCGCGGACGATCGAGCCTCGCGCAGGAAGGCCGCAACCTCCGCGCCGTGGGAGTCCACGTAGTCCCGCCCCGCCGCGTTGACGGCCATCACCAGCTCGGAGCCCAGGTCAAGCCGCCGCCACTCCTCCGTCAGGTCCAGCGCTTCCCGCAAGCCCTTCACCTTCATCGCAGCGGCCTCGACGAAGGGATGCGGCAGCAGGGCCGCGTCCCCCTTCCCTGCGGCGAGGCCTGCGACGACGGCAGCGTGTTCGCTGAGCCACTCGACCTTGCAGTCCGTCCCCGGCTCCAGGCCGTTCGACCTCAAGAGGAAGTTCAGCACGTACTCCGGGGAGGCCCCCCGGCCCGACGCCAGGATGGTCCTGCCCCTCAGGTCCCCCATGCCGTGGATCGCGTCCCCCTTCTCGACGACGGCCAGCACCCCCAGCGTGCTGGCGGAGAGGACCCGCACGCCGCCCTGCGTCCTGTTCCACAGGATCGCCGCCATGTTGGAGGGCATGGCCACGACGTCCGCAGCCCCCTGAACGAAGCGGGCCATCAGGTCCTCCGGCGAGACGGCGAGCTGAAACTCGTACCGGTTCTCCGTCCGTCCCGCCTCCGCTTCCTCCATGAGCCTGGCGAGCCCCATGCCCGTCGGCCCCTTGAGGCAGAGGACCCGAACAGGCCTCTCCCCTCCCGCCTCCGCCCCGTGCGCGGGCGCCGCGAGGAGCGGGGCAAGCACCGCGGCAGCGACGAACAGACCGGCGAAGGCGCGAGCCCACGCAAAAAATCCCATTGCCACCCTGCGTTTCATCGAAACCTTCCGCTTCATTAAAACTTCCTCCGTTTCTCCTCAGAATTTTTTCCTGCGGTTTTTGCTATAATAATCCTACAGCACCTTTTAAATCATTTTTTAAGGAAACAGGGTTAATCGGTTTTAATCTGCATTTAACCCGCCTCCTGAGCGACCTCCCCGAAGGGCGCGTCGTCCGTGCACCGGGGACGCGTCCCAAGTCGTCGCGTCAACGCCGACTAATCCTGTCCTTCCTTAAAAATCATTATACCGATTCAACAGGAATTTCGCGACGCGCTGAAGGCAGGAATCCGTTCCACAATTCTGCAACGCCAAAGGTAAGGGAGTGATCGTTTTGAGTCGTCTCAGCATCATCACGAGCAACCAGGCTCAGGCGACGGTCGAGTCCCTCTACAAGGACCTCGAACGCCGGATCATCGCGAGCCCGCCGGGGCTCTGTCCGCTGGACCTCGCCAGCAGCTTTCTGAAGCTCTGCGCCGCACAGACCTGCGGCAAGTGCGTCCCCTGCCGGGTGGGGCTGCCGCAGCTCGAGCGCCTCATCGAGGACATCCTGGACGGAAGGGGGACGCTGGACACCATCGGCCTGATCGAGCGCACGGCGGAGGCCATCTACGACTCCGCGGACTGCGCCATCGGGTTCGAAGCCGCCTCCATGGTCCTGAAGGGGGTCCGTGGGTTCCGCGACGACTACGTGGAGCACGTCACCAAGGGGCGATGCACCTTCGGGCTCTCGCAGCCGGTGCCCTGCGTCTCGCTCTGCCCCGCCCACGTGGACGTCCCGGGCTACGTGGCCCTCGTCGCCGCGGAGCGCTACCAGGACGCTGTCCGCCTCATCCGGAAGGACAACCCCTTCCCCACCGTGTGCGCCATGGTCTGCGAGCACCCCTGTGAGCGGCGCTGCCGCCGCAACATGGTGGACGACTCCGTGAACATCCGGGGCCTGAAGCTCTACGCGGTGGAGCACGCGGGGGAGGTCCCCATCGAGAAGAAGGCCCCCGGCACGGGCAAGCGGGTGGCCATCGTGGGCGGCGGCCCCAGCGGCATCACGGCGGCCTACTACCTCGCCCTGATGGGACACGAGCCGGAGATCTTCGAGCAGCGAAAACACCTGGGTGGCATGCTGCGCTACGGCATCCCCGCCTACCGCCTGCCGCGCGAGGCGCTGGACGGCGAGATCGACGCGTTGCTCTCCGCAGGGGTCAAGGTCCACCTGGAGACCCCCATCGGGCCGGACTACCCGCTCGAAAAACTGCGCCGCGAGTTCGACGCCGTCTACATCGCCATCGGCGCCCACATCGACAAGCCCCTCGACATCCCCGGCGAGGACGCGAAGGGCGTCATCTCCGCCGTCTCCATCCTGCGCCGGATCGGCGACGACGACTATCCGGACCTGAAGGGCAGGGACGTGGTGGTCATCGGCGGTGGCAACGTGGCCATGGACTGCGCGCGGTCCGCGCTGCGGCTCGGCGCCAGGAGCGTGGACATGGTCTACCGCCGGCGCAAGGAGGACATGACGGCGCTGGCCGAGGAGGTCGAGGCCACGGAGGTCGAGGGCTGTCAGATCTACGAGTTGGCGACGCCCCTGCGCGTCGAGGTGGACGAGGCCGGACACGCGAAGGCCCTGTGGATTCAGCAGCAGATGATCAGCGCCATCAAGGGCGGCCGCCCACCCCGCGGCCTGCGGCACCGAGCCGACGCGCCTGGCCTGCGACCTCCTGA
>NC_021038.1:1500039-1506595 GCF_000210715.1 Fretibacterium fastidiosum | reverse complement strand
CGCATTCGACGAGTACTCCTTCCCGCTTCCGAAATACTCGACGGACAGGGCGACCTGAGAGCTGGGAAGGACCTTCACGCGAACCACCTCCCCCGCCACGGAGTCCTCGCTCCCCTCCATGAGGAGGGTCCCCGCCGCATCCTCCGCCTTCCACTCCCCCCTGAAGTCCTCGAGGCGGTAGCCCCCCGACCCGGGGTTGGGCGCCGGCGCGGGGTTATCCCCTCCCTTATAGCCGCCTCCCCCGCCGCCGCACCCTCCCAGGGACAGCAGCGCCACGACCAGCAGCGCGATCAGAACGCGGGACCATTCAAAACGACGCATACTCCAACTCCTCCTTTCTGAATTCCAAACGATCTTCCCAGTCTCACAGGCGCAATTTTCGCCTTACGGGCCGGCGGCTGCCGTCAACGCATCCCCATGCGCAGCCCCATCCCAACGAGCAACAGCTGAAACGACGGGGACAGCAGCAGGGAGATGACGCCGATGACGATGCCGATGACGCCGAGAGCCACCTGCTTCTTGAAGGCCGCGATGAGCCCCAGCAGGACTCCAAGGGGCGCGAACACGAGCGCGGCCAGGAAGATGCTGACGATGCTGCACACGATGCTGCAGATGCCAAGGGCGTTGCTCTGTCCCGACGCCACCACCGCCTGTCCCTTCTCCGCTCCATTCGCCTGATTCACTCCGTTCTCCAACATACCAATCTCTCCTTTCGTCTTGCGGAAGCCTCTGTGCCTCCCGCCTGCGTTGTGCCCCTAATTTATCGCGAGGGCGTCCCCGCTGCAAATGCGTTTGATCGCCTCCCCGGTGGAGCCGGGCCGGCGTCCCCTCTCCGGTTCAAACGCATTTTGCCGAACGGTAAGGCGCAGATATAATTCGGGCTGCAACGACAAATGCCCGCCGCACGAGGCTGCGGGGGAAAAAGGAGGGTCTATTGCAATGGAACGCTGTGACGGCAACCTGCTGCTCCTCGGCGACGACGAGGAGAAGGAGAGGACATACGAGAGGCTGATCCGCACCTGGAATGGACGGGAGGGCGCCCTGGTGGTCTTCGACTCCAGGGGGTGGGGCGAGAAGTACGGCGATGGGCATCTCGCGGCATCCGGCGCGGGCAATGTCCCCGATTACCTGCAGCCCGTGCTGCAGCACCCCGAGCTCGGCGCGACCCCCGCCGCAGCCGCCGAGTACCTGGCCCCGATCTGCACGCCAAAATCTTTCAGGCTGAACGTGGGAAACGATGAGTTTTGGGAGAACATGGCGTTCCAGACCAACGCCCAGTACCTGGAGTACCAGGTTGCGCTCCTGAAGCAGGAGGACGACGGACACGCCCTCCGCACGGCGGCGAAGAGGCACAGGCTCCTGCTGGACGGCATGGAGGCGATCGCTCTCAGCAACAAAGATGAAATCGAAGGCCAGATCAAAAAATCAAGGAGGAGTCGGCCGTCGATCGAGGCCCCGATCCCAGGATATTCCCTGAGGACAACTTCTTCCAGCCCGAATGGAAGCCGGCACCCCGCAGCCGATCGGAGCTCTCCCGCCCGGCCCAGGGGCAAAGCGCTCCGAAGGAGGACCGGCCGGAAATTAAAGCGCTGGAGACCATGGGGCTCTTTCAGTACACCGCTGCTCCCTTCAAGGGGACGCTCATGGGAAAGGGAGGGACACAGAACGGACACCTGGCGCTCTCGGCACTTCGCACGGCTCAGGCGCAGCACTCCTCCCTGGCGGCGCTTTTCAACGCCATGATTCGGGCGGAAAAGCGGGCGAAGCTCCCATCCGGCGCCCCATTCGACGTCAAAAAATTCGTCCGCACCCCAACGAAGCCCCTCTTCGTGCCGGCGCTGCGCAATCCGGAGACGAACGCCGGCCTGGCCCAGGTGGCTCTGGCGGGGCTTTGTGCGGCCGCCGACGCTGAGGAGCGCCGGGTGACGTTCCTCGTGCCGGACCTGGAACGGTGGGGGCTGTGGGGGGGGGCTCCTTCACGTCCTGGACGTCTTTCCCGAGAGCGTGCGCTTCATCGTCGGGTACGGCGACCTCTACGCGCTGAGGCAGGCGCTGGGGCAGGCGCGCAGGGATGAAGTCGTCAGCCAGCTCCTGCCTCATGCCGACGCGGTGGCCTGGCACCACACTCAGGACCAGATGCTGAACGACATCTTCAAAGACAGGTTCTCGAACAGGGTTCGTGTCTGCGAGCTGAACATGCTCGAGGGGTACGTCGCGTGGGAGCGGAAGGGAAGGAAACTCGAATTCGTCCCGGAGGATGACTTGTTGGAGCCTGAGCGCCCCGGTCCGACCGGGGACGTTCCGGCGGAAAGGAGCGTTTGAGATGAGTGAGATGAGGTTGAAGGTCCTTCCCCCCAACTGCAGGAAATTCGGAAAGGAGCTGTCCGACCCCGATAACTTCCAGCAGGGCCTGCTGGTCGACGAAAAGCTTTTGGAGAGGCTGACGGGGATCCTGATGCAATCCGACCACAACAACATCGCCCTGGTCGGGGACCCAGGGGTCGGCAAGACGGCCACGGTCCAAGCGCTCGGTCAGTTTCTCGTCCGGACGAACCGGAGTTTCAGGCTCGCGGAGATCGATCTGAACCTGCTTTTTGCCGAATGTCCCACGTATTCGGAGCAGGGTCTGCGCCTGAAGCATCTGTTTCGGGAGGCGGAGGAGCACTCGATCGTCCTGTTCTTCGACGAGGGGCATCGGCTGTGCAACGATCACGGCAGCAACAGCGTCGCCAACATCGTGAAGCCGCTCGTCACGAACCCCAGGCTTCAGCTGATCCTGGCGACGACGTGCGAGGAGTACCAGCGCTACATCGCCACCGACAGGGCGTTTCGCCGCCGGTTCCGGGAGTTGGAGGTGGCCGAGCCCAACCCGCAGGATACGGCCCGCATCCTGGAGAGCGTGGCGAAGGCGCGCTACAGGGACATTGCGTTCGAGGACGGGGTCTTCGCCTTCATCGCGGAGCTCAGCCAATCGATCATGGAGGAGCGCTACAACCCGGACAAGAGCCTGGAGGTCCTGGACGCGGCGAGTGGCCGGCACCGCCTTCTGAACCCGGACGCCGCGCTGAACGTGGACGAGGTGAAAACGACGGTGCGGGAACAGTTTTCCGAAGCGGAGCCCAGGGTGGGATTCCGTGGGCACCATGGACTATAATTGGGGAGGAACGATCATGATCACAGGACGCAAGGGCGAGGGCCGCGACGTCTACAGCTGTCTCTTCGAGGACCGCATCGTCTTCCTTGGAAGCCCCATCGACGACGCGGTCGCGAACGGCATCGTCGCACAACTGTTGCTGCTGGCAAATCGGGACGAGAAGAAGGAGATCAGCCTGTACATCAACAGCCCCGGAGGGAGCGTGTCGGCCGGACTGGCGATCTACGACACGATGCAGTTCGTCCCCTGTCCGGTGGCGACCACCTGCATCGGTCAGGCGGCGAGCATGGGGGCCGTCCTCCTCGCCGCCGGAGCGAAGGGCAGGCGGAGCGCGCTCCCCCACGCAAAGGTCATGCTCCACCAACCCCTCGGCGGGGCGGGGGGCCAGGCCTCGGACGTGGCGCTCTTCGCCCAGGAGCTCATCAAGACGCGCGAGGTCCTGAACGCCCTCATAGCCCATCACACGGCCCAGAAGGTCGAGACCGTCGAGAAGGACACGGACCGGGATTTCTTCATGTCCGCCCAGGAAGCGCAGAGGTACGGGATCATCGACGAGGTCATTCGGAATTGAATCCGCATCGAGAGGCCCCGCGATTCGGGCGTCCTCGCCGCCGGAGGAAAAATCGACTTTTTCAAAACGTTCCATCATCGTTTATCCCCTATGGCGAAACGGGGTAAAATTTCGAGGAGGTCCTTGAGATGCCGGAGGTTCCGCTCTGTCTGAGCTCTGAACAGGTCGACAGGATAAGAGAATACTGCAGCAAATGGGTGGAGGCTCGAACGGTCGTTCGGCGCCGCATGGACGCCTACGAGGAGGACTACGCCGCTTTCGAGAAGGAAAAGGCGGAGAAGGGGAACCCCACCCTCCTCGACGACGACCCGGCCGGGAGGACGTGGTTCGAAAAGATACGCGATGAGCTCAACGGTGAATTCCAACTCGATAACAGCTGCGCCCTCATCGCAGATGGCCCGGACAAGGCTCGATATTGGGCGCCGAAAGACATCGCCGCGGTGATGAACCTGCACGTCACGACGATAACGCGCCGCCTGAAGGCGATCGGGAAGGCCCCCTCGGCGGACTGGCGGGGGCGACTGAAGGCCTGCACGCACAAGACGGAGAGACCTCCCGTATACAGCGACGGCATCTTCGACGTCTTGATGGATTGGAAGGCCGAGTACTATCTGAAGAGTACGATCCTCGGTCCGCACCACTACAAGGGGGAGAAAATCTCCCCGGAGGACGAACATCGTATCCGCAGCTTCTGGCAGGAGACGATGGACGAGGCCAGGAGAGAGTACGACGACAGGAAGGCCGGGGAGCCTGAGGTGAGCCCGGAGCAAGAGGAAGAGCTGCTGCGCTTCGTCATGGACCTTTCGGACGAGGATCGGTCGGTGTGGTCGGTTCGGTTCCCGTGGGACAGGCCGTCTCATCGCGGGGACGTTCCGGACGAGGGAGAGCCGAGGGGGGCGGCACTTGGAGGGTTCAAGGACGCCTTCACGGAGCTTTGGCGCAGCATGTCGCACTGGAAGGGGAACCTGAGCGCCGCCGCCCTCCTGACGATCTACTCGGAGCTGTCCTACATCTTGAGCAGCCTCTACGCCTGGTTCCCCCTGATCGCTCTTCTGGTCCTCACGGCATGCTTCCTGTGCCTTCGGTACAGGGTTCCGCCGCGGCCCTTCTGGGGCGCCGCGGGGTCCACCGCGATCCTGTTCCTGGGTCTGTGGGTCCTCTGCTTCGTGGGGCGCGGCTTCTCCGCGGAGAATCCCAGCCCCCTGATGCGCATCCCTCTGATGAAGGACCTTCAGCAGGGCATCGCCCGTCTGGAGGGCATCGAGGCGAGGCGGACCGCCGAAACTCAGGCGATGTTGGAGGAGGCGCTGCAGGTCACCCACGCCTTCCTGCGGGAACGGCGCAGGACCGACACGCCCGTGTCGGAGGCGGAGTACCAGCAGATGCTGCACAAGACCGAGGCGCGGGAGACCCCGGAATCCCTCCGGCCTCTCCGCTCCGAGCTGCGCGTCAACGAGGCCCGAATCTACCTCCACTGGGCCTTCGACGATTACCGGTCGGGCCTCACCAAGCTCCAGGCGGCGGAACAGCTTCTGCTCCAGACCAGGGAGGAACTGACGCTGGCCGGACGAGGACACGACGTCCTTCAGGGAAGGACCGCCCTCGCACTGTCCGAGGTCCTCTACGCCGGCATGGAGCGCGGCCTGTGGGGCGAGCGCGCGGACGAGGCCATCCGCGCAGCCGACATGGCGTCGTCGCTCCTGCGGGACCGAGAGCCACAGGAGGCGATTGCGGCTCAGGAGGCCCGTTCCCACCTTTTCTACTTCCGCGGAGGACAGTCCATCGACCCGAACTCGGCGGACCTTCGTCAGGCCGAGGAGGCCGCGCGGGAGGGCCTTGCCCTCTCTGCGCGGAACGAGGGCTTCCTGTACCCTGAACTCGCCTTGGCACTGGGGCTTGCCCTGTCGGCCCAGGAGAACGCCAGAAAGGCCATTCAAGCCTTCACGGACGGCCTCCGGCACACGGACATGCAGCTCCAGCCCAACCTGTACGTCGCGCTCTCCGCGGCTCTGGCGGATGCCAACGCAGTGCTCTGCCTCGGCACGAAAGACCCCGCCTCGCGCAGGGATGCCGAAATGGCGCTGTCGGCGGCCTTCGGCGTCATGAACCGCTACGCTCATCTGACCTCGGACGCCTTCCTGCACTTCGCGCTGGCGCGGGCCTCCCTCGCCGCGGGGCTGGCGGCGCAGAACGGGGAGGACCTCGAGCAGGCACTTTCGAGCGTGAACCGGGTCCTCGACGTCTGGACGTTCACCCCCTACACGTCGAACCACATCCAGGCGGCCTGTACCAAGGCCGCGATCCTGACGGGGATGACCTTCCTGCCCAAAAAGCACGAGGACTTCGACAGGCTGGAGAGGGCGGGAAGCGAGATGGGCTCCGAGGCAGGCGACATGATCCGGAACGCCGCGCGCGACGCCCGTAGGGCGCGCATCCTGATGGACCAGGCCGTCAACCGCGAGGCCCTGCGCAAGGCCATTCAGACCCTGGAGCAGATCGCCTACTACGACCGCACCAACCCGACCCTCGCGCGGAAGTGCGCCACGGACCTGTTCAACGCCTACCTGGTCCTGGTGGAGGCCCACGCCGCTGCGGGGGCCATGGATAAGCTGTTCGGGCCGGAGGACGACGAGGACCACCTTGCCGCGGCAGAACGGGCCCTCCACCGCGCCCGTGAGCTGGCCGGAGGGCAGGGGACGAAGAAGATCGAGCGCGCGGAGTCGTCCTTGAAAAGACTCCGCCTGTCCTCCAGCGCGGCGCAGATGCTGATGCGCCTGTCCGGAAAGACGTCGCAGGACCTGAGGAAGCGCTGATTATACCAATCTGCGTCT
>NC_021038.1:1496048-1499860 GCF_000210715.1 Fretibacterium fastidiosum | reverse complement strand
TTAAACGCGAATTGGTATTAATCAGTGTTTCTCTGAACGGACGGCGCGCTGAAGCGACCGCGCGGAGCCTCGTAGGGGATGCCAAAGTCCGCGCAGATTCCCCGCGTAAAGAGCAGGTGGACGACCGGAACGCCGCGCGCGAGGTATTCATAGATCAGCCCCCGCTCCTCATTTTTGGGGATGGAGGCCGGCTTCCTCAGGAGCCCGTGTCCCAGGGTCAGGACCTCCATCCCCTCCGCTCCCTCCGCCCCAAGGCTCGTGGCGGGGCCGCCGCAACTGACAAAACACCGGACGCCGGGGGGCGCGTCGAAGATGTCGAGTCGCCGCCGAATGGCGCCCGACAGGGAGGGTTCCTCGATGCTGGGTTCGCTCCGCGAATCCAGCAAGGACCGCACCGTCGGCCAGGGGTCCTCCAGGAGCGTTTCCGCCAGCCGATCCCCTGCCCCACCCGGTGAGACCGCCGCAAGGCGCGTCCGCAGAAGCCCCCGTCGGTTCAAGAGGTCCAACATGACGGGGAACGTAAACCCCGGGGTCGTCCCGCCGTACATGGAGGACCCATAGGACAGAACCATCCGCACCTTGAGCCCCATGACCTCCGCGGCGCAGAGAACGGCAAGGGAATAGCCGGGGAAGGAGCCGCTGGCGTTGACGGCGATCCAGTCCCCCGATACCGTTCCGGCTCGCCGCAGGTACGCCTCCACCGCGTCCGCCATCTCGGGCCGCGCGGAGGCGCGCTTGTCCGCCAGGTCTCCGAGGGTGGTCGTCAGCGGGGAGAACTCCACGCCGATCAGGCCGCTTCCGTCGGGGTCCGTCTCCGGGTCGAACAGCCCCAGCCGAGTCCTCTCCACTCGAAGGACGTCCTCGCACCACCGCATGAGCTCCGCGGCCTGCCGCGCGGCGGCCGGCGAGGGAACGGCGCCAGGAGCATCGCGCAGAACAACGCTGCCCAGGCCTTCCTCGTGAGCCCGCCCCGCTTCGCCAAAAAGAGGCGGAGCGGCCCGAAGGCCGCCCCGCGACACGTTGAACGACGTTCATGACGCCCCCGTCTACTTCTTGGGGGCCTCCTTGGAGGAGCGACGCAGGGTGTCGAAGCCCACCGTCTTGTTCCACCACTCGGGATACGGCGTCGCCTTGACGTCCGTGTAGCCCAGGGCGTACTTGGAGAGCAGGCGATCTCCCAAGGACTGCCAGCGGTCGTGCCAATCCGTGGCGTGGCTGTAGGCGAAGTCCGTGACCAGGTCGATGGCGTCGTCCCGCTTGCCGTCCTTGATCAACTGCGCTGCGGCGTTCTGGATCAGCGGGGCCTGGAGGTAGAGGGGCTTCAGCTTGGCGTCGCGGGCCTTGTGGATTTCCTCGCGGGCGTCCTGGTAGCGCAGGCCCGCGATCTCCTGCACGCGGGTGCAGGTCCACCAGCCGGACTTGGGGTCGTAGGGATGGAAGCGGTCGCCGATGGAGTAGAGCGGGGGCAGTGCCCTCATGATCGGCCACAGCGGCGTGATGTAGGTGGTATCCGGCGCGCCATAGCCGTACCAGCTGATGCCGCGGACCTCCTCGGGAAGGTCCCCGCGAACCTGCGCGATGTGCACGTAGCAGGTGCGCATCATGTTGATGGAGCGCTCCCAGGAGGCGTCGGGGTTCTCCTTGCTGGAGTTGGCGAAGCGGATGGGGTTCCCCCACGGGCCCGCCTGGATGCCCTGGCTCAGGTCGAAGGACGTCCCCGCGTACCAGTCGCCCTTGATCATGAAGAGGTCCTGAACGGTGAGCTTGCGGTCCGGCTTGACGGACATCGGGTAATCGTACTCGTCCGGGCCCATCTTGAAGCTCTCCGGCGCCAAGAGGGACAGCGCGCGCCACTCGCGGCGCGTCGAGTAGAGCTCCGTCGAGGGCGAGTAGACGTCGGCCGGGCTGAAGTCCTTCTCGTTCACGTCCTTGGCCTCGATGAAGCCGTTCTTCACGGCGAAGTCCACCAGGTCCGGGCAGTACATCACGTTTTCCTTGTCCGTCAAGTCAAGGTGGCGCAGGCGGGCACGGTTGGCCGCCACGAACACCTCGTCGTCCGGCACGCGCCACGCGGCCCAGATCTTGTTGCCGTAGAACTCGATGACCCACGTCTCGTTCCCGTCCGTCAGGGGCATGGTCTCGCCGGCGTCGTACCAGCCGTACTTCTCCACCAGGTCGCCCATGATCTTGACGGCCTCGCGGGCGGAGGCGGCCCGCTCCAGCATGACGTCCTGAATGAGCCAGGCGTCGAGGGAGCCGGCAGCGTCCTTCTCCATGATCTGCTGGATCTTTTCGCTGCGCGCATCGGTCACCTGCACGCCGTTGGTGGCCTCGGCGATGGCCACCCCCTTCTCGTTCATGAAGGAATAGCGGGAGAAGAAGTAGCGGTACGTGTGCGGGACCTGAGGGATCTCGTCCAGCTGCTGCGCGTCCCCCTCATAGCCATGCGCGTCCTTGATCAACGGGCGCATGGAGCCCTCCGGCCAGTCGGCTTCGGGCACGATGAAGAGACGGGAGTTCGCGGTGCGCGAGTCGTCGTTGTGCGTGATCATGGCGCTGCCGTCCGCCGTCGCGTTCTTGCCCGCCGCGATCACCGTGCAGGCAAACGCTGCGCCCGACAACAGGCCCAGGAGCAAAAGAGCGGAAAAAAAGACCTTCAGTGCCCTGAAATTTCTTCGGTACATGGTTCTCCTCCTCCTAAAAATGAAACGAATCCAACAAAAGATCATCCCTCAACGCGCACTGCACGGCCAAGATCGGCCGGTTCGTCCCTAATTCCAGAAGACCTTCGAGGGGTCCGCCCTGGACGGATCGTGATAAAAGGCCCCCAGCCCCTTCTCCTTGACGTCCGTATAGGTCGGGAAGGAGAGGCGAAGCTCCTTCTCCGGGTCCGCCGCAAAGTCGTTCATCTGGCGGATCATGGCGAGCGTTCCGGAGAGGTGGCGGCCGACGCGGTCCCACATGGGGCAGCCCACGGAGATGTCGTAGGCGCAGAACAGGAGCTCGTGCTCCGCCGCGGTCTGCAGGAACTCGTCCTTACCCGTCATCATGAGGTCCTCCGTGATCTTTCCGGCCACGCGGTCGATAAAGGGTTCTGGGGTCTCCATCAGGATGACCAGCGCATCACTGAAGTCCCCCACCTCGCGATGGGTCAGGCCGCGAAGGCTCTTGGGCGACGCCTCGCACTTCATGGGGAACTCGGAGTCGGTCAACTCCATCGCCGCCATCATCGCCATGTCCTGCGCCCTGTCGTGGGCCACGTAGGTCGCCACGACGGGGTACATCAGGGACGCCTCGTGGGAGTCCACAAAAAGCGTGATGTTCTCCTTGCGCGTCAACTCCATGAAGGCGAAGGCAAGCTGTTCCGTGAGGTTCCCGTCCGGGCGGCCCGGAAAGGTCCGGTTCAGGTTGCGGGAGTCCGTGTAGTCCAGGTTCTGACCCGACGGGTAGTGTACGTAGGTGAACGGGTCCGGCCACTGGTCCAGCGGGGAGCTGTTGCGGTCCCCGATGCGGTAGGCCTTGGGGCCGAAGGGCGTCTCCACGTGGAGAAACTTCGGGTAAGCGTTGCCCAGCATCCCCACCGTGGACGCGCTGCGGTTCGCGTGGGGGCAGACGAAGACCCTCCCCTTCTCCACGCTGAGGTTCTCCATGATCAGGTAGGCGGAGAGGGACGTGGCCGGCTCATAGGGATGGGTTCCCCCCAGGTAGAGCATCGATCCGCCAGGGACGCCGGAGTCGAAGAGGTAGACGGGCGTGTCCATCTCCGTCCCCTTGATGGGGGGGAAGTAAGTCGCTCAACATGAAGGTCCGCG
>NC_021038.1:1492920-1495877 GCF_000210715.1 Fretibacterium fastidiosum | reverse complement strand
AAGTAATCGCTCAACATGAAGGTCCGCGTAAAGGCGTCGGAGACCACGACGGACTCCTTCATCTCGCGGAGCTCGACGAACTCCCGCCCACCCAGCCAGGCCAGCCCCAGCGCGCAGCAGAGCAGGATCAGCTGGCGCAGCTTTGCGCCGCTCTCGTAGCTCATCATGTCCGCACCCCCGCTACTTGATGTGCAGCGCGCGCAGCAGGAAGGGGATGAGCGTGTAAGCGTAGACGATGTCGTACACGATGCTCCTGCGCGTCTTGCGAGCGAATAGGCCGCGAAGCAGCAGGAGGGCGACGCCCCCCGCCATGATGAAGTAGAACTGGTGGATCACCTCGTTGGCGAGGCGCAGAAAATCTTCCATCAAAAAACCTCCTTGGTCTAGTTGAAGATCAGCCACTTGAAGTCGTTTGCGTAGATCAGCATCCCCACCGCAACGAGCCCCATGAAGATGGCCGGAACCAGGATCGAGCGCAGGAAGGACAGGTAAGAGCCCTTGTACCCCGAAACCTCGATGGCCACGCGCCCCGATATCCTGGAGGGAGGCAGACAGTCCCCCAGCGGGAAGATGAGGCTCAGAGCCGTCGCGACGATCGTGACGTTGACTCCGATGGAGTTGAAGAGGAAGATGAGGGGCGTCCCCAGGATGATGCCGCTGCTGTAGCTCAGGGCGCCCTGGGCAAAGGGCAGGACGAACGGGGCGAAGGTGTAAATCAGCCTCACGGGAAGCGTGACGAACGTGATCGCGATCAGGCCGCGCACCCCCGTTGCCGCCATGATGTTGACGAGGACCCCAACGCTGATGACCGTGGCCAACAGGGGGAACACCTGCTCCGACGTCTCGGAGAGGACTCCGCACCATCCCGAAAGGCCCAGCTTCCTGGGGGAGAGGAGCATCGCAACGGCCGTGCTGATGATGAAAATCAACGGGATTCCAAGGATCGGAATGTAGAACGCCGCGTACTTCGAGAGGACCAGGAGCAGGATCAGCACGATAAGGGGCGTCGCGATGCGGAAGGCCGTCATCCCGTCGGGAGGCACCGGCAGGGAGGCCAGGACCTCGTCCTTGGGCTTCGGCTCGCCGCCCCGCAGCAGGTAGAACACCGTGAAGACCGTGATGACGGCGATCGGAGCCAGAAGGGGCACGTCAAACCCCACGTAGGGCATGTTGGCCTGTGCGCACATCAACATAACCCACAGGTTGATGGGCGGCGCCACGGCCGCCAGCATCGAGGTGACGTAGATGAAGGCCACGATCCTCGTCTCGCGAATCCCCATAAAGCGCAGCACCGTGGCCACCATGCCGCCGACCACGAACATCGAAACGCTGCCCGCCCCCGTGAGGGCGCCGGGGATCAGCATGATGACGGCCAGGAGGAAGAAAAGCACCCACTTGTGCTCGTAGAAGCGGCCCACCATCCGGCGGACCAGCGCATCCATAGCGCCCGTGGCGGAGTAGAAGTTGATGAAGATCGAGGCTGTGAGGAAGGTAAAGGCCACGTCGAAATACGTGAACGTCCCCTCCACGAAGAGGCGCACCGGGAACCCCAGCTTGCCGACGAGAGCCCCCACAACGGCCGTGACCACCATGGAGAGCTCGGGGGACTTGAGCTTCCAGCTCGCCAGGGCGAAGGTCACGACCATTGCGGCAAGGACTTGTGACGTTTCCGCGTACATGTCGACCCCCTCAGGCTATTTGCCGTACATCGCCTTCGCGAAGGCGTTGAGCTCCATGGCGCTCTTCAGGTAGGTGATCGGAACGTTGTGCTCCTCGGCGAACTTCGTGAACTTGCCGTCCTCGTCCCCCTCCCGGTTGACGACGATGTGGCTCGCAAAGGGAAGGATCGCGTCAATGGAGCGCTCGTCCGCGCTGCCCGGCTTCCCGCGGCGCGCCTTGCCCTCGATGTGGGCCGCGATGACCTGAAGGTTCAGCTCCTTCGCCTTGGCCATCAGCGCGTTCAGACGCTCGATCTCCTGATCGATCGTGATGCCCGAAGCGCCAAGGCCCTTGGCCGATGAGCCGATCACCACGAGGACGGTCTTGTAGCCGCCGCTTTCGAGGTCCTCAGGCTTGGGCTCCGCGTTGTAGGTCAGGTCGTTCACGACGCCCGCACGGGTCACGAGAAGCCGTCCCATCTTGCCGCCGGGTCCCTGCCCCGCGTTGGTGATCAGGAGGGGCTCCTGCCCCTGCGGAGGCTCCGCCCCCTCGAGCTCGGCATACGCCAATCCAGCCGTGACCAACAACAAAAGAATCGCAAGCAGACCGATTTTCTTCATTTCCAAAGAAAACCTCCTTAAAAAATTAAAGATATTTTGAAATTCCCCCCATCGCTGCGGCGAGGCGCCGCCCTGGGGAGGACGCTTCATCCGGATACCCTGCACCGACCGTCAGGTCCATTTCCGGAATTCAACGCGAAAAAGCGAAAAACGAACAAAAAACGAAATCAAAAGGACACCTTTTTATGGCTGATCTTATCGTAGTTATTATAAGGGATTCATCGGGTAAAAACGGCTTCCCGGTAAAAAATATATTTTCCAAAAAGCCGCTCCCGCAGTGAGCGCCCCGCGCTGCCTCCGCCGGGGCTTTCCTTTTTTCGCGGGGTGCGTTAAACTTCCTGCATGAATACGACTGCCCTGCGGCATGAGGAAGTCGTGGGTTCCGTCGCGGAATTTTTGACGAACGGGAGGCCTTCTGCAATGACAAAGCAGGATCGCATTTACCTCTCCCCGCCCCACATGAGCGGGGACGAGGCCGTCAGGGTGAGCGAGGCCTTCGCCTCCAACTGGATCGCCCCGCTGGGCCCTCACGTCAAGGCCTTCGAGAGGGAGGTCGCGGAGCGCGTCGGGGTGCGCGCCGCCCTGGCCACCTCGTCGGGGACGGCCGCCCTGCACCTGGCCGGCGCGCTCCTGGGCATCGGCCGTGGGGACCTCGTGCTGTGCGCCTCCTTCACCTTC
>NC_021038.1:1486698-1492712 GCF_000210715.1 Fretibacterium fastidiosum | reverse complement strand
TCGCCCCGGCCTTTCACGCCGGCGCGGAGCTCGCCTTCGTCGACTCGGAGCCCGGATCGTGGAACATGAGCCCCAACGCGCTGGAGCGGGCCCTGGCCGACTGCGCCCAAAGGGGAAAACTGCCGAAGGCCGTCATCCTGGTGGACCTCTACGGCCAGAGCTGCGACATGGACCCGCTGCTGGCGCTCTCCGCGCGCTACGGCGTTCCCGTGATCGAGGACGCCGCCGAGGCGCTGGGGTCGGCGTACAAGGGACGGCCCAACGGCTCCTTCGGGGCCTTCGCGGCGCTCTCCTTCAACGGGAACAAGATCATCACGACGTCCGGGGGTGGAATGCTGCTCTCCGACGACGAGGAGGCCATCGCCCGCGCGCGCTTTCTGGCGACGCAGGCGCGCGACCCCGCGCCCTGGTACCAGCACTCCACGCTGGGCTGGAACTACCGTCTCAGCAACGTGCTGGCCGGCATCGGCCGCGGGCAGCTGGCGCACCTGGACGAACGGATCGCGGCCAGGCGCCGGATATTCGATCGCTACGTCGAGGCGCTGGGCGACGTTCCGGGCCTCTCCTTCATGTCGGAGCCGTCCTGGAGCCGCAGCAACCGCTGGCTCTCCACCGTCGTCCTGACGGACCGCGTCAAGGCCTCCCCGCTCTCCGTGCTGGAGCACCTCGAGTCTCTAAACATTGAGGGGCGGCCCCTCTGGAAGCCCATGCACCTTCAGCCCGTCTTCAAGGGGGCGGACTACTGGCCCTGCGAGACGAGACGGGACGTGTCGAAGGACCTGTTCGAGCGCGGCCTGTGCCTGCCCTCCGGCACGGCCATGACGGAGGAGCAGCAGGACCGCGTCATCGCCGCCGTCCGGGAGGCCGTCGGCGCGCCGAAGGTCGTCGCCGTCTAGCCCGATGCTCAAACGCCTTCTGGACGTCGCCGGGGCCGCACTGGGGCTCGTCCTCCTCTCCCCCGTCATGCTGGCCGTCGCGGTCTGCGTGCGGCGGCGCATGGGGTCCCCCGCCGTCTTCGTGCAGACGCGAGCCGGGCGCGGAGGCAGGCCCTTCGCCCTCTACAAGTTCCGCTCCATGACGGACGAGCGCGGCCCCGACGGGAACCTCCTGCCGGACGCGGAGCGCCTGACACCCTTTGGGCGGTTTCTGCGCCGCACGAGCCTGGACGAGCTGCCTCAGCTCTGGAACGTCCTGCGGGGCGACATGAGCCTCGTCGGGCCCCGCCCGCTCCTGACGCAGTACGTGCCGCTCTACGACGCCCGGCAACGAAAGCGCCTCGACGTCAGGCCGGGCATCACGGGCTGGGCGCAGGTCAACGGGCGCAACGCGCTCTCGTGGCCCGCGAAGTTCGAGTTGGACGTCTGGTACGTGGAGCACCGCTCGACGGGGCTGGACCTGAAGATCATCCTGCTCACCATAAAAAAGGTGCTGGCACGCGAGGGCATCGCCGCGTCGGGCGAGGCCACCATGCCGCCGTTCGAGGGAAATAGATCATGAAAGTACACCACATTGGCTATGCCGTCAACGAACTGGAAAGCGCGGCGGAGAAATTTCACCGTTTGGGGTATTCCCCCTCCGGCACGCCCGTCGATGACGCCATACGAGGGGTGCGAATTCAATTTTTTGAGGACAGGTGCGGAGTAAAGGTAGAATTGGTGGCACCGCTCAAAGAATCCTCCCCGGTCAGTGGCTGGCTGAAGAAGAATGGAAACTCCCCATACCACATCTGCTACGAGAGCCTGGACATCGAGCGGGACATCGCCGCCATGCAGGAACAGGGTTTCATGCTGCTGGAGCGTCCTGCCCCTGCGCCAGCGATGGGGCAAAGGCGCGTGGCATTTCTTTACAGTCGGCCGACAGGGCTCCTGGAGTTTGTCGAAAATGTTCATGGGCCCCTCGACAGCGGCCCTGAAAGGAACGGTTCTCTCTTATGAAATTCTGTACTCTCTCAGGCGTTAAAATCGGCGGCGTCGCCGCCTGCGTGCCCAGGGACAGGGTGGACAACGGGACTGCGGGCGCGGAACTCTTTGGCTCCCGCCTCGCCGACACCATCAGGGTGACCGGCATCCGGGAGCGCCGCGTCGCGCCTCCGGGCGTTACGTCCCTGGACCTCTCCGTCGCGGCGGGGAAGCGGCTCCTCGACGCTGCGGCCCTGGACCCTGCTACGGTGGGCGGCGTGATCTTCGTCACGCAGACGCCGGACCACGACATGCCCAACAACTCGTCGCGCGCGGCGCACCTCTTGGGCCTGCCGAAGGACTGCTCCGCGGTGGACACAAACTTCGGCTGTTCGGGGTACGTCTACGGGCTGTGGCTGGCGGGGCTCATGGCGCGCTCCCTCGCCGCCCCGGTTCTCCTGCTGGACGGGGAGACGCAGTCGCGCTGCACCTCGCCCAGGGACCGCTCGACGGCCCTGATCTTCGGAGACGCAGGCTCCGCGACGCTCGTCCTGCCGGACGAAGGGGCCGCGCCCTGGCACTTCGGCTTCCTGACGGACGGCTCGAAACACGAGGTCCTCATCATCCCGGAGGGTCGTTCCCGACAGCCCTTCAACGAACGGTCCCTGGAATACCGGGAATGGCCGGACGGCAGCGTCCGGCGCCCCATCGACATCCGCATGGACGGCATGGCCGTGTTCGACTTCGTGGTGCGGAACGTCCCAGGATGCCTCAAGGCCCTGTTGTCCGGCGCGGGCTGCTCCGCCTCGGAGGTGGACCTTCTGCTCCTGCACCAGGCCAACCTATTCATGATTCAGCAGACGGCAAAGCTGCTCAACGTCCCGCTGGAGAGGATGCCTGTGAGCCTCGACCGTTACGGCAACTCAAGCTCCGCCACCATCCCCGTGACGGTATGCTCCGAGGCGGCGCAGCAGGTGGCGGGCCGGGCGAACCGCGCCCTGTTGGCCGGCTTCGGGGCCGGGCTCTCCATCGCAGCGGCCCTGATCGACCTGGGGCCCTGCGTCTGCCCGCCCCTCATCGAATACGACGAGGGCTCGATGGCATAACCCCTTATATTATTTTTTAATGGAGGTTCTTTTAAGAATGACGAACGAGGAAAAGCTGGCACTCCTGATCGAGACCATCGAGGCCGACCCAAAGGACGTGAAGCCCGACACCCTGCTGGAGACGCTGGACTGCTGGGACTCCCTCAGCAAGCTCTCCGTGCTGGCGATGTTCACCGCGCGCTTCAATCGCGACGTTGGCGTTGACGCCGTCCGGGGCTTCAAGACGGTGGACGATATCCTGAAGGAAATGCACGAGTAGATGAGCGCCCTTCAGGACACCCAGCCCGGAATCGAGGCCATTGAGTACTGGCTTCCGGACCAGGTCGTCACCAACGAGGACTTGGCGCGGGAATTTTACGACTGGGACCCGCAAAAGGCCTGGCGGGCGACCGGCATTCGCGAGAGGCGCGTTGGGCCGGAACCCGCTTCGGACATGGCCGTACAGGCCGCAGAAAAGCTCTTCTCGCTTCACTCCGTGGACCGCAGCTCCATCGACTTCCTCCTGCTGGTTACGCAAAGCCGGGACTATCCCATGCCGGCCACCGCCTGCATCGTGCAGGACAAGCTGGGCCTCCCGACGTCCTGCGGGGCCTTGGACCTCACGCTGGGCTGTTCGGGCTACGTCTACGGCCTTTTCATGGCCAAGGCGCTGTTGGCCTCGGGCAGCTGCCGCCGCGTCCTCCTGCTCACGGTGGAAAAGATATCGCACCTGCACCCCGCCGACAGGAGCACGCGCGTCCTCCTCGGCGAGGGGGCCTCCGCGACGCTGCTCTCCGCGTCGGACCCCATCGCCTCCATCGGAAACTTCGACCTCGGGACGGATGGCCGTGGGTACGCCAACCTCTTCGTCCCCGCCGGAGGCACCGCCCTTCCCCACTCCCCGGAGACGGCACGCTCCATTGCGGACCCGGCGGGAAACGTCCGCAGCCAGGACACGCTCTTTATGGACGGCATGGAGATCTTCAGCTTCTCCGTGCGGGAAGCGCCGAAGACCTTCAGGGCCGCCCTGGAGAAGAACGGAATGAGCAAGGAGGACGTCGCCCTGTTCGTCTTTCATCAGGCGAACCGAATGATCCTGGAGACGCTGCGGGCCAAACTGGACATCGACCCAAGTCGCTTCTGCATCGACCTCGAGCGCGTGGGCAACACCTCGTCCAGCTCCATCCCCATCGCCCTGCGGGACCGCATGGACGCGCTGAGGCCCGGAGACAACGTCCTGCTGTGCGGCTTCGGCATCGGATACTCCTGGGGGAGCACCGTATTGAAATGGAGGCGTTCTCATGACTGATCCCTTCGCTCTGGAGGGGCATCTCATCCTCGTGACCGGCGCGTCCTCCGGCATCGGGCGCTGCGTCGCGATACGGGCCGCCCAACGGGGGGCAAAGCTCATCCTGACCGGCCGCGACGAGGCGCGGCTCGCTGAAACCGCCAGCCAGCCGACGGCACGGGGCACCGGTGGGTCCCGCTCGACCTGAGCCGGAGGGAGGGCCTTGAGCCGGCCATCGCCGAGGCCCTCGGTGGCACGCCCCCTCTGTCGGGCTTTGTGCACAGCGCAGGCGTTGCGCCGACGGTCCTGCTCCGCGACCTGAGCGCCGAAGCCGCGGAGGAGCTGATGCGCGTCAACTGGCTGTCCTTCATGGCACTGGCCAGGGCGATCTGCCGGCGCGGGCGCTACGCTCCCGAAATGAGCGTCGTCGCCGTGGCCTCCATCTCCGCGACGGCAGGACAGACGGGGCTCAGCGCCTACTGCGCCACGAAGGGCGCCCTCATCGCCGCCGTCCGATCGCTGGCCGCGGAGTACGCCCCGCGGGGGATCCGCTTCAACTGCGTGTCCCCCGCCCCCGTAGACACCCCCATGCAGCACGCCACCCGCGAACGGCTGGGCGACGGGTGGTATCAAAAGGAGGTGCTGGACAGGGCGAAGCTCGGCACGCTGGCCCCCGAAGACGTGGCGGACCCCATCCTCTTCCTCCTGTCCGACGCCAGCCGCCGCATCACGGGCGTCAACCTGACGATAGACGGCGGCTGGTCCTTCGCCTGACGCCGCGGGCCTCGCGTCCCGAACGGACCGGCCCTTCAAATCGGGGGCCGCGTGATAAAATAGAGCTGGGTCGAGGCCCGTGGCGCGACGCCGTTCCTGCGGTCCGCAGGACAGCCTCGACAGGGCCGTGCGCTGCCCTTGCCGCGTTTGGGGCGCGCTTTAGCGTTGATGTTTGTGAAAGGAGTGAGCGCAGGATGAGCTTGAGTGAAAAGAGCTGGGCGTTTGTGGCGGGGCTCGCTGCCGGCATCGGAGCCGCCTGTTTTGTCAAGAGCAAAGCCGGCCGCGCTGCGGCCGTGGCCGTGGCCGTCAAGGGGATGAAGCTGAAGGAGCAGGTGGCCGGCTTCGCCGAACGCGCGAAGGAGAGCCTGGAGGACATCGCCGCCGAGGCCCGCCAGAAGGCGGACGAATAGGGAAGCCTCGGCGCAACCGGGCCGCCGGACGTCCGGCGGCCTTTTTTTCTGACCTCCGTCCAAAATCCATGGTGCCGCTTCCGAAAGGAGGCGGCACCGACAACGAGTCTGACGGCTTGACCGTCAGCCAGCCAAAGGAACGAAGCGTAATGGAATACACCATCGAACACCAACTTCCGGGGCGCATACGGCTTCGATGTCCCCCAGGGTCCTTTTCACAATCCGAGGCCTACGCCATTGCGGCGATCCTCGAGACGCAGAGCGGCGTCCTCGAGGCCCGCGCCTCCCACAGGACGGGAAGCCTTTTGATCCGCTACAGCGAGGGGCACCGCGACGAGGTCCTCAAGGCCGTGGACCTCCTGGACCGCTCCTTTTACGGCCCAATCGACGGCGCCGCGCTGGCCCCCTCCCCCGGCGGGAGCATCGGAGAAAGCCTGGCCTCCGTGTTCGTCGGGCTTGCCGTCCGGGCCCTCATGCCGCGGATCATTCGTTCCGCGCTGACGATCTTTCGCGCGATGCCCCTCTTGAGAAAGGGCCTCCACAGCCTCCTCGCCCGCGG
>NC_021038.1:1480595-1486416 GCF_000210715.1 Fretibacterium fastidiosum | reverse complement strand
ACTTTCGCACCGCCACCGTCATCACGACGCTCCTGACCCTGGGGGACATGCTGGAGGAGTGGACGCACAGGAGGTCCCAGGAGAGCCTGGGCGACAGCCTGACGCTGAAGGTCGATCAGCTCTGGATCAGGCGCGACGGGTGCGAGGTCCAGATCCCCATGAAGGAGCTCGCCATCGGGGACTGCGTCGTCGTCCGAACGGGCAGCGTCATCCCGGTGGACGGCGTCGTCGTGGACGGGGACGCCATGGTCGATCAGTCGGCGATGACGGGCGAGTCCACCGCCATCCGGCGCACGCCCGGCCTCTCGGTCTACGCCGGAACGCTCGTCGAGGACGGGGAGCTCGTCGTTCGCGTCACGGCCTTTGACAGCGATACGCGCATCCACAGGATCGCGGCGATGATCGACGAGTCGGAGGGCCTGAAGGCGGAGGTCCAGAGCCGGGCGGAGAGGATGGCGGACGCCATCGTCCCCTGGAGCTTCCTCCTGGCGGGCGGCATCTACTTCCTGACGGGAAGCGCCGTGCGGGCCGTCTCGGCGCTGCTCGTGGACTACTCCTGCGCCATCAAGCTCGCGACGCCACTCGCGATCCTGGCGGCCATGCGCGAGGGCCTGAAGCGCGGCGTCTTGATCAAGGGCGGGCGATTCCTCGAGGCGATCGCCTCCGCCGAGACGTTCGTCTTCGACAAGACGGGGACCCTGACGGTCTCCACCCCCTCCGTGGCGGAGGTGGTCCCCTTCGAGGGATACGACCGCGACGAGGTCCTGCGGACCGCGGCCTGTCTGGAGGAACATTTCCCCCACTCCCTGGCGCGGGCCGTCGTGAGGCAGGCGGAACTTGAGGCGCTGTCGCACAAGGAGAAGCACTCCACCATAGAGTACATCGCGGCCCACGGCATCGTGTCCCACATCGGCACGGACAGGGTCCTGCTGGGGAGCGCGCACTTCGTGTTCGAGGACATGGGCATCGTCCCCTCGCCCGAACAGCAGGCGATCATCGAACGAAAGCGGGGGGAGCGCTCCATGCTCTACCTGGCGATCGGGGACCGCCTGGCGGGCTTCCTCTGCATCGAGGACCCGCTGAGGCAGGACGCTGCCGAGACGATCCGGCGCCTTCACGACACGGGCGTCAAACGCGTCGTCATGCTCACCGGGGACAACCCCCACGTCGCGCGGGCCGTCGCCGGAAGGGTGGGGGTGGACGAGACGATGGCTCAGCTCCTGCCGGAGGACAAGACGAGGCTCGTCCAGCAGTGGAAGCAGGAGGGCGGCAGCGTCGTCATGGTGGGCGACGGCATCAACGACTCCCCCGCGCTGGCGGCCGCCGACGTCAGCATCGCCATGCGCAGCGGCGCGGACATCACCCAGGCGGTCGCGGACATCGTCCTGACGGACAACCGCCTGACGGCCATCGCGGACGCCCGGCTCCTGGGGGCAAAGGTCATGCAGAAGATTCGTCGCAACTACACCTTCATCGTCGGCGCCAACACGCTCCTCCTTGCGCTGGGGACGGGCGGCACCATCACCCCCGGCACGGCCGCGCTGCTGCACAACCTGGTGACGCTGGGAGCCGGCGCCTTCAGCCTGACGCCGCTTCTGCCCTCCCCTTCGACCTCCATGGAGGCAGACGCATGATCGAGAGCTTCATCGAGGGGCGCGTTCGCCTGCGCTCCCCCCTGCTGCACGACGAGGAGCTGGCCCGCCGCCTGAGCGAGGGGCTGCTCGCCATCGGGGGGGTGCGCCGGGCTCAGGTCAACCGGCGCACGCAAGGCCTGCTCCTGGAGTACGACAAGGACCGGCTTCCCCTGGAGCGCCTCGCGCCCGCCCTGCCGATCTTCGACCGCATCAACGCCCTCGAGCGCCGTCCCGCGGACGAACGCCGCGCCGCCCTTGATGCGGCGCTGACGGACCTGCGCCACCTGCTGGGCTGACGCCTACCGACCGCTGCATCGCTGCGCCGCGCCAGCGGCGCTTTTTTCATCTTCACCGCCTCCTCTCGCGCCCAACGCCCTGCACGGAAGGGGGAAAAGGGGGTAAAATGGTGTCGGTGCTTTTGAACGATCAATTTAAGGGTGATCTTACATGCAGGTCATTGCACAGACCATTTTACAGATAGCCTCCGACGTCCTGGGCGCTCCCCTGGCGGAGGAAACGGTCATGACGGACGTTCCGGAGTGGGACTCACTGAAGACGCTTCAGATCGTCATGGCCCTGGACGAGGCGGGCCTTTCCATCCCGCTGGAGAGGATCGCGGAGGTCAGGGGCGTCCCGGACCTGATCCGCTTCGCGCAGCAGTGCCATGCATGACCTCGTCGTCTACGGCGCCGGAGGCCTTGGGCGCGAGGTGGGAGAGATGGTGCGCCGCATCAACGAACGTCACCGCTTCTGGCGCCTCCTGGGCTTCGTCGACGACGGCGGAGCCTCCGGCGACCTGGGCGGCTCCGAATTCCTCGGCGGACTGGAGTTCATCAAGGGGTTCAACGGCCCTTTGGACGTCGCCATCGCCATCGCCAACCCGGCAGCGAAGCGCCGGCTCTACGAGACGCTGAAGCGGGACTGCCCCAACGTGACATTCCCCAGCGTGATCGACACGGAGGCCCGGCTGTCCTCCCGCGTGAGCCTCGATGAGGGCGTCATCATCTCCCACTTCTGCTCCGTCTCCGTGGAGGTCCGGCTGGGGCGGTGCGTCTTTCTGAACACGGGCACACACGTCGGCCACGACACCACGATCGGGGACTTCAGCTCCGTCATGCCTAACGTGGACATCTCAGGAAACGTGACCGTCGGGAGCGACGCGCTGATTGGGGTGAACTCCGCCATCCTTCAGGGGGTCGCCGTCGGCTCGGGCGCGACCGTCGGCATGGGGGCCATCGTCATGACGCCGGTGCCTGAGGGCTGCACGGTCCTGGGCAACCCGGCACGAAAGTTCTGAGGCGGGCCATGAGGCAGACCGACAACGGGCCGCTCATCCTCCTTGCGAACTTCACCGCCGAGAGCCTCGCCATGCGGCTCTGCGGCGAGGGCGTTGACGCCCGCACCACGCCGGGCTTCGACACGTGGCGCATGGAGCTCCTTTCGGAGACGTCTTCCATCTGGCAGGAGCCGCGGGGCGTGCTCCTGCTGCTCCTGCACGGGCCGGCGCTCTTCCCCGACGGGGTCGATGCCGGCTTCGCGGGCGTCCTCGACGACGCCCTGACCCTCATCCGGAGGGCGCGCGACGCACACCCGGACCGCACGCTGGTCGTCTCCACCCTGGACCTCCCCTCCCCGCCTGCGCTGCCCCTGGCAGCGGCGGACCCGGCGCGGGAGGCGTCCCATCGCTGGCGCTCCGGCCTGGCGGCCATGGACCTTCCCGTGCTGGACCTGGAATCCCTCGCCGCGGAGGTCGGCAGGGCGCGCTTCTACAACGCAAAGACGTGGTATTTCGGGGCCCTCCCCTTCTCGGCGGAGGGCGAAAAGCGCCTGGCGCAGGAGGCGTCCCGCGTCCTCCGCGTCCTGACCTGCAGCCGCAGGAAGTGCCTCGTGCTGGACCTGGACGACACGCTGTGGGGCGGCGTCGTCAGCGAGGACGGGCTGGAGGGCATCGCGCTGTCCGACCACGGCGTCGGGGCGGCCTACCGCGACGTTCAGGCCCTCGTCAAGGCCCTGTCGGCGCAGGGCGTGCTCCTGGCCATCAACTCCAAGAACGACGTCGAGGACGCGCTGCTGCCCTTTCGGAAACACCCGCACGCCGTCCTGCGTGAGGAGGATTTCGCCGTCGTCCGCGCCAACTGGCGGCCCAAGCCCGAAAACGTGCGGGACATTGCCGGCGCGCTCAACATCGGCATGGACTCCCTGGTCTTCATCGACGACAACCCGGCGGAACGGGCCGCCGTGCGCGCGGCCTGCCCGGAGGTGGAGGTCCCGGAGTTCCCGCCGGACACCTCCGCCCTGCCCGCCTTCATCCGCGAGGTTGCAGACCGGTTTTTCACCGCTCCGTGCCTGAGCGCCGAGGACGCCGGCAAGACCGCGATGTACCGGGCGGAGGCCAGAAGAGCGGAGGCGCGCGCCCACGCCTCGCTGGGGGACTACCTCGCCTCCCTGGAGATGCAGCTCAGCCTGCGCCCCCTGGGCGAGGAGGAAATCCCGCGGGCGGCGCAGCTCTGCGCCAAGACCAACCAGTTCAACCTGACGACGCGCCGCTACTCCGAGGCGGACCTTCGGGCCATGACGCAGGACGAACGCCGCAGGGGCTGGATCGCGGGCCTCAGCGACCGCTACGGGGACTACGGGCGCATCGCCCTCGTCATCGTCGAGTTGGACCGGGGGGGGACCTCCGCCTCCTTCGACACGTTCCTGATGAGCTGTCGCGCCATGGGGCGCGGGGTCGAGTCCGCTCTGCTTGCCTGGGTGGAGGAGCTGCTGGCCGCCGAAGGGGTCACCCGCCTCACGGGGCGCTACCTCCCCACGGCGAAAAACGGCCCCGTGAAGGACTTCTGGCGGGACATGGGGTACGCCCAGGACGGGGACGCCTGGACGCTCAGCGCCCCCTTTCCGGAAAGGAGGTCCTGCCTGTGCCGAAACTCCTGATCGTCACGACGGTGGCTTCAACGCTCAAGGCCTTCCTCCTGCCCTACGCGCGCCACTTTCGCGCCCTGGGGTGGCAGGTGGACGCCCTGGCGCGGGGAGCGTCCTCTGAGCCGGAGTGCCTCGAGACCTTCGACGCCTGTCACGAGGCCGCCTTCACCCGAAGGCCGTGGCAACTGAAGAACCTCAGGGCCATGAACCGCGCCCTTCGCGACCTCGTGTTGCGCGAGGGGTACGACATCGTACACGTCCACACGCCGGTGGCGTCCTTCGTCACGCGCATGGCCCTCCGGAAGCTGACGGGCCGAAAGCGCCCCAGGGTCGTCTACACCGCCCACGGATTTCACTTCTTCCGGGGAGGGCATCGACTGAAGAACCTGCTCTACTTCGCGCTGGAACAGAGGGCCGCCCATTGGACGGATTACCTGATCGTCATCAACCAGGAGGATTACGACGCCGCCTTCGCCCATGCCCTGGTCCCACCCAACCGGCTGGCGCTCCTCCCCGGCATCGGCCTCGACCTGGCGCTCTGGAATCGAACGTCCGTCAATGCAGCCGGCGAAAGCGATGTACGGCAGGAATTGGGCCTCGCCCCCTCGGACAAGATCTTCCTCATGGTGGCGGAGTTCAACCCCGGCAAGCGCCACCGGGACGCCTTGGAGGCTCTCGCCATCGCGGGGCGAAAGGACCTGCACCTGGCGTTTGCGGGCCGCGGCCCCCTGGAGGATGCGGTGCGGGAGCGCGCAGCAACGCTTGGGCTCCTGCCCCAGGTCCACTTCCTGGGGCAGCGAAACGACGTCCCCGCCCTGATGCTGGCCTCCCTGGCGACGGTGCTGCCCTCCGAGCGCGAGGGCTTGAACCGCAGTGTCATGGAGTCCCTCGCTCTGGGCGTCCCCGTCCTGGGTGCGGACGCAAGGGGCATCCGGGACCTCGTCACGGCTCCCTCGCGCGGCGCCCTCTTTCCCGTCGGCAAGCCCGCGGCCCTGGCGGCGGACATGCTGATGATGGCTACCGATCCGCCAACGGAGCGCCCCATCCCGGACCCGCGCTGGGACGTCCGGGAGCTCCTGCGATCCCATGAGAAGATATACTCTCTCCTTCTGAAAGAACGGGGGTAATCGGGCTGGCTGGTCGTAGTGGACCGGCCAGCCCCAGCACCACTGCGCCCCGCAGAGGAGGACGGGGCAGAACGGGATGGCCGAGCGGCGTAATGGGATGTGATACCAATTCAAGAGAGGAGTAGTTTTTGGCCCCCC
>NC_021038.1:1467703-1479746 GCF_000210715.1 Fretibacterium fastidiosum | reverse complement strand
GGGCATACAAAACCACAAGAGCGGAGCCAGCAGGAGGGGGGGCACGAGCGTGATCCAAAGCCCCTCATACCCCAGGCTCCTCACCGTTGCGATGGCGACCACGGGGCTGACCAGCACGCCCAGCGTCCCCATGATGTTGAACAGGGTCAGGGAGGCCGGGAGCTTCTCCGGGCTTGAGACGTACCCCACGCCGCCGCTGCCCTGGGGATGGTACAGAGCGCTGCCGATCCCCCACAGCCCCGCTGCGAAAAGCGCCCCTCCGTAACTCCCCGCGTTGGGGATCATCACGGCTCCTGTCCCGCAGAGGATGGGGCCGATCACGATCAGCCACGGGCGACTCAAACGGTCCGACAAGCAGCCGATGACCGGCTGCCCGATGATGTGGCAGAAGCCGACGATCATGCTCAACATCCCGGAGAGAGCGTAGTCCAGCCCCAGCGACGCCTTGATATAGGGAATGAACGTGGGCAGAAACGCCGCGTACATGTCGTTGATCCCATGGGCCAGGGAGATGAGGAACACCCGAACGTCCGGCAGAAGCGACGCGCGCCTCCCCTGCGCGCCCGCAATCAGGCCCTGCCCCTCCCGATCACACGCGCCCATGGGCGTTCCTCCGAATGCAGACCGCCTTCATCGGCAGCGAGACGATGCCGTCCAGCGGCGGGTCCACGTGGGAAATCCACTGGGAGACCAGGGCCTCCCGGTCCTCCGCGGGCGGGACGATCACGCCGACGGGCAGCGTCCCCTGGGCGCGGAAGTGGGCAAAGAGCTCCTCCATCGTCCTTCCCTCGAACTCCGGAGGCACGTCGAAGGAGGCGAAGCTGTGCCCGTCGTCCGAGGTGGAGAGGATGTCCTTGATGAAGGAGGAGATGCCCTCGAAGTGCGTGCAGATCCCCGTGATGTCCGCGATGAGGCTGTCCGTGTAGAGGATGTCGTCCACGTGGGCGTAACGGGCATAGCGCTCGTTCTCCGGGTTGTGGAGCTCCATGACGGAGTAAATTTCCGGCGCGCTGCTCTCCACGGCCAGGCCCGTCAGGATGGCACGCGAGTCGTCGTCCCCGAACTTCGGGTCCCAGAGGATGACCGCCGCCCTGGCGCGCTCGACTCCCGCCTTGAGCAGGGAATCCCTGTCCGACGGGTTGCCCTGAACGAAGAACACGTCGGCATGAAGGCCCGTCGGCCGCTCTTCGGCCACGACGGCGATCTCGCTCCCCGATGCCATGAGCTGCCGCACGAGGTACGGCCCCCGCGTGTTCCAGCCGCAGATCACGGCGTGCCCTTGAAATTTACAGGTACTCATGCCCAACATCTCCTTCAGCCGGCTGTTGATCAGGCGCTGCATCACCTCCGCGAAGACAACCCCAAAGAGGGCTACGCCAAAGATCGAGAGGAAAAAGACGATGATGCGCCCCACGAAGGTCTGGGGGTGGGACGCAAACTCGCCCTGCCCTATCAACGTGAAGAGGACACTCCAGAAGGCCCCCCAGAAGGACCCTTTGAGCCCGTCCTCCTGCCACCACACGAGCAGCGTGGCGAGAGTGAGCAGCAGAAGGAGGATCGCCGCAGCCCCAAGAAAACGGTGCTTGAACTTCCTGGAGAGAGCGATCCCCCGTTTTGCATTTTTCACGGTCTTCGTGAAGCGGACGCTCATTCCACGGGACCGCGTCAGTTCATCAGGACCAACTTCAGCTGTCGGTCAAAAAAGAGCGTCTTCAGCCTGCGCCTCCCCTGCATCAGGTAATAGGAATAGGCTGGCTCCAGGAGGGAACGGGGCCGGTACCGCGGTCGCATCACGAGGGTGTAGCCCACGTGATCCGCAATCATGACGAGCTTATCCAGCTTGTCGCCCACGTTCGCATCGCTGATCGGGGCGATGAGAGGGTCTCCCACCAGCGCGACCCGCGAGGGGGCCGCGTCGTTTTCCTTCGTCCCGGCGACTTCAGCACTCCTTCCACCGTTTCCGGGGAGCGTCCCCGCAGGGAAGCCCGTAAAGGTGGTGGCCGTCTTTTTCGGGGTGCTAATCGCCGCCAGATCCGATCCCCGGCCCACGTCGCCCGTCAACTTTTCCTCAGCCGCCCGCGCGGCAGCGGCCCTCTCCTGGGTGTCGCGCGTAGCGCTGCGCTTCGGGCGAACCGCCCCAGGCGCCACACAGGCGAGACAAAAAACCATCAATGCAGCCAAAAACAGAACGCGGATCACTCTCATCCTTTGCAATCACATCGCCTCCGAACCATATCACATTAGAGCCAGAGCACACTCACAACGACGCCAGGCCCCAAGGCCTCCTAATCCAGGAAATCCTTCAGCTTCCGGCTGGGCTGACGAAGCTTTCGAAGCGCCTTGGCCTCGATCTGCCGGATGCGTTCCCGGGTCACGTTGAATTTACGTCCCACTTCCTCCAGGGTGTAGGAATGTCCGTCTTCAAGGCCAAAACGAAAGTGCAGGACCTCCCGCTCGCGGGTTGAAAGGTTCGAGAGCATCTCCTCGATCTGCTCGTGCAGGAGGTGCCCCGCCGCTGCCTCGTCGGGGCTGGGCAGCTCATGGTCCTCGATGAAGTCGCCCAGCTGACTGTCCTCCTCCTCGCCGATGGGGGTCTCCAGGGAGATCGGGAGCTGCGAGATGCGGCGGATCTCCTCCACCCGGGACGGGTCGATGCCCATCTCCCGCGCAACCTCCTCGTCCGTCGGCTCCCGCCCCAACTGCTGCACCAGCTGCCGCGAGACGCGCACCATCTTGTTGATGGTCTCCACCATGTGGACGGGGACGCGGATGGTCCGCGCCTGGTCCGCGATGGCCCGCGTTATCGCCTGCCGAATCCACCACGTGGCGTAGGTGCTGAACTTAAAACCGCGCCGGTAATCGAACTTCTCGACGGCCCGGATCAGTCCCAGGTTTCCCTCTTGGATGAGGTCCAGAAAGAGCATCCCACGGCCGATGTACTTCTTCGCGATGCTGACGACGAGGCGTAGGTTGGCGTCTATCAACTTTTGCTTCGACTTGACGTTGCCCTCTTCCATCTGCTTTGCCAGCTGGACCTCCTCGGCGGCCGTCAGGAGCGGGACCTTCCCGATCTCCCGCAGGTACATCCTCACCGGGTCCGTCAGAGGGATGTCATCCAGCCTGCCCAGGTCCCCGTCCAGCGCGGGGATAAACTCATCGTGTCCGGCGGTGGTCGGCGAGATCTTGTCCAGCTTCTCCTCCTCGACGACCTCGATCCCCATCTCCTGAAGGTTGCTCAGGATGTTGTCCAGCGTATCGGAGTCCCAGGCCTCCACGGGGATATGCCTCTCGATGTCTCGATTGGTCACGAAGCCGCGTCCCTGCCCCTCGTGGACCAGGCTGCGCACCTTGCCCAGGTACGCAGCCTCATTCTGCGGGGTATCGTCCGTCTTCTCCAGCGGCTCTCTATCGTCCTGCACAGCCATACCTCCAGTTTTTCTCAGGGACTGCTCCTCAACCCGCAGCGGCCAGACCGCTGCGAGCCCGTTCCGGCGTCATCCCAAAAATTGCGGAAACCGGCTCTCCGGGGACGGCCCCACCATCTGCCTCGTCTCCGCGAACTCCATTTCGTAAAGCAACTGACGGATCCTGAGCTGCAGGGGATCGTCCGTCTCATAGGGCACACAGAACCGACGATACCCAAACTTTTCGGCAAAAAAGGGGACCTCGTCCTCTCCCTTTGCCTCAAAGAGCCGCTTTTCAAAGCCATTCAGAAAATCCGCCTCGTCGAAGAACGGCTCCTGGCTCACCACCGCGATGACCTTCATCGACCCCAGCAGGATGCTGTCGTTCCACAGGGAACAAAAGGCGACGCCGGCAGAGAGCTTCTCGTGTTCCGGCCCCTTCAAAAGGGAACCCACCAGGCGTTCCATGCGCGGGGAATACCCCAGGATCATCAGGAAGCCCAACGTCGGAAAGCTGAAGGGCTCATCCCTGTAAAAGTTATCCCTCACCAGGCTCCCGATGCACCCCGCCCGCAGGGAGGACATGAAGAAGAACTCGCTGTCCAGCTCAAGACAGCGGGCAGCGATCTGCTTCAGCTGCGGGCTGTAGAGGCGGTTGATCGAGATCGGCTGATAGTCCACGCCGAAGGGAAACCACGGGGCAATTTCCAGGGCCAGGTCCGAATTCCAGTAGGGCAGCAAGGCGACCTCTTTTCGTTTTTGTACTGGGGCCGCGCCTGACGGAGCTCTCGCTTCCCTGTCGGCACGGCTTTCCGCAGACGCTTTTCGGAGGGCCGCTTCAAACGACGCACGGCACAAGGCAAAGGCGCCTCGTGCTGGCGGAACGGCGGTTCGAAGCGCGGAGCATCCCGTCGGTTACGGCCTACTCCCCGACCGCGACCCGCTTTTCCTCCTTCTCCTTGATGACCTTCACGACGCACTCCACCAGCTGATTGATCTCGGGCTTCGTGACCTGATAG
The DNA here is from genome assembly GCF_000210715.1 of Fretibacterium fastidiosum. Lineage (GTDB taxonomy): Bacteria > Synergistota > Synergistia > Synergistales > Aminobacteriaceae > Fretibacterium > Fretibacterium fastidiosum. The sequence goes on along the minus strand of NC_021038.1, from coordinate 1,475,323 downwards.
TTCGCGCCGACGCTCGCGGCCTTGTTCTTGATGTCGTTCGCCATGATCGAGGAGAAGACGACGACGGGGATGTTCTTCGTCTCCAGGTTCTCCTTGATGCGGCGGGTCAGCGTGAGCCCGTCCAGCCGGGGCATCTCCACGTCCGTGATCAGGAGATCGCAGTCCTCCCTGTCCTTGACGATGGCGTCGTAGGCCACCTTTCCGTCCGGACAGATCTTCAGGTTCGTGAAGCCGCTGGCGGTGAGGGCGTCTTCGACCTGCTTGCGGATCAGGGGAGAGTCCTCCGCGACGATGATGCGATAGTCCGCCGGGTGTCCGACGTCCTCCAGCATGGCCCGGGTCTTCGCCGAGTCCGCCGCGTTGTGCTGGATCACGAGCTGAGGGCTGATCGTCTGGACGATGGCCTCGTAGTCGAGGAGCAGGACGTTGCGGCTATCCCGTTTGATGACGTAGAGGATCCAGTCCCCAAGGTACTTGCCCGTCATGGTGGAGTCGAGGTCCTCGGACTTGATGCGGTAGATCCTCTCCACGGCATCGACGACGAAGCCCAGCTTGACCTCGTTGAACTCGGCAATGATGACCTTGCTCTGCTCTATGGCGGTCACCGGCTGAATTCCAAGGAAGACGCGAAGGTCCACCATCGGCAGGACCTCCCCCCGCACCGAGGTGATCCCAATCAGGGCCGCCGGCGCGTCGGGGATCGCACGGCATCCGGGCCATCGCAGGATTTCTCTCGTCTTATCGACGTTGATCGCAAAGGACTGGTCCCCCAGCACAAAGACGACAAGCTGCCATTCGTTGGTGCCGACCTCAGTTGTAACCTTCTTAACTTCCTGCATTCAGACCCCTCGTTTCCTGAACGACAAATGCCCCTTCGCCATCTGCGAGGGCACTCGGACGTGAACGTCTAGTCAAAGCTTATCTTACCACTACATCGCCCAAACCGCCAAATGGATTGCCAGAAAATCACGCCTCGGCGCATCGTCATCGTTTCGAGGGGGGGGGTATCCGCTAAAGCCCCTCGGTCAGCCCAGGGTCTCCAGAACCCGCATCCAGTTTTCGCCCAGGATACCCCTCGCGGCCCCCGCCGGGAACTCCCGGCGCAGCGCCTCGACGAAGGGGACGACATGCCGGTACGTCGGAAAGACGCTGTGGGTTCGACAGTCCTCCGGCTTGCTGAACTCACAGAGGTCCAGCCCAAGTCCCAGGTGCTCCTCTCCCACGAGGTCAACGACGTGGTGTGCGTGTTTCAGAAGGCCGAGCCACCTGGGCTCGTCCGGGGGAAAGTCGTCCTGCCGCACGAAGGACGTCGAGTTGTTGAGCCCCATGACGCCGCCGCGCGCCGCCAGCCTGCGGATCTGGTCGTCCGTCAGGTTCCGCGCGACGGGGCAGACGGACCGGCTGTTGGAGTGGGAGGCGATGACGGGCCCACCAAAGAAGCGGAACACGTCCTCAAAGCCGACGTCGTTCAGATGGCTGACGTCCACGATCATCCCGAGGCGCTCCGCCTCTTTCAGGAGGGCGACGCCGAAGGCGGTGAGGCCGCCGGTCTGCCCTTCCTCCAGGGGGTGAAAATGACAGCCGTCCGCCGCGAAGTTGCGCCGGCTCCAGGTGAGCCCGATGAGGCGAACGCCGAGCTCGTAGAAGACGGACAAGAGCTGCAGGCTGGCCCCCAGGGGATCGACCCCCTCGAAGGAGAGGAAGAGGGCGATCCCTCCTCCCTCCACGACGCGCCGGGCCTCCGCGGCGGTGCGGCAGAGGGCGAACTTCCCCGGAGATTCCCGCATCTCCGCGTGCAGGTTGCCGATCTGCTCCAGCGCCACGCGCAGGGCCATCTCCGGGATGTACTCGCTCGAGACGAAGAGCGAACAGACGAGGACGTTCACGCCCGCAGCGCGGAGGTCGTCCAGGTAGAACCTCTCGATGACCTTCGTCTCCCCCTGGCGGCGCAGGCGGGCCACGTCCATCAAAAGGTCGTAATGCGCGTCAACGATCAAAGAACTCGAAAAAGAACTCAAATCCACAACCCCTCCGCATCAAAGCGTCAAAAATCGCGTCTTAAAAATCACGAATAGAACGTTATCACGGCGTCACGTCCAGAGCGGCGATGACCGCTCTGCCCCGCAGGACCCGCACCGTCGCCCGGTAGTTTTTTCCGTCCCGGGCCGCGCGCTCCAGAGCCTGTCCCGTGCCCTCCGGGACGTAGAAACGCCTCAACCCCTCCCCAAGGTCGACGTGCATCGTACTCCTGGCCTTTCTGAAGTCGATCCGTCCCCGCAGGTACACCCCGTCCTCGGGCTCCGTCAGGGTCACCAGGGAGGGGCCCCACAGGCCCGACGGCTCCGGAGCAAGCGTTACGAAACACTCCCTGCCGAAAGCCGACAGCTCGAAAGCCGGTCGAAAGGCGGCGTCGGGCACCGACGCGGCATCCATCTCAAGCGCAACGTAATCGCCCCGAAAGGGGTCACGTGGGTCAATGGGGCGGGCGGCAAGGCAGATTTCACGCCCCCAGGTCAGGACGCAGATCGGCTCAAGGGGCAGCCACAACAGAACGCAAAGCGGCAGGAGCGCCGCGGCGAGATAGCGAAGGGAGCTCCTCATGCCTCGCCGTCACCGCCTTTCTTCTCAGGGTTGTCCTCCCCACGCTTCAGGCGCTGCTCCAAGAGGAAGCCCAGGGCGAGGAGGGCCGAGCCGGCGATGGAGAAGCCCCAGGCCTTGGACGTGAACCTCAGGAAGTTGTCAAAGAAGTAGCGGGCGATCAGCAGCAGAAGAAAGAAGACGCTGATGCCGCGCCTTCGCCCCAGGTGCAGCAGCATCAGGACCGCCACCACGGCCGCATCCACAAGGGCAAGGACAGCCGCAAACTGCGCCTGGCCCGTCCAGGCCCACAGGTCGGACCAGGTCAGCAGGAGCCCGAAGGCCCCCGCCGTCAGGAGGCCGAGGTCTGCCAGGTCACTCCGCAGGGGCCGGTCCTCTCTGCGCGGCGCCAGCAGGGACAGCGCGAGCCCCACAAGAGCCAGGGCCAGCAGGGCGATCTCGTCGTCGAAGCCCTCTTGAAACCTCTCCCCAAGCAGCAGGAGCGACAGCAGGGCGTTGAGGCGAAAGACGGTTCGCCCGCCGCACAGGCGCCACAGCCCCCACAGGGCCGCCAGGATGAGGAGTTCGTCCGGATTCCTCAGGAAGGGCTCAAGGCAGTCCCAAAGCGGAGTGCTCCCCCAGGTGACGACGTTCCACACCCGTCCGGGGTGAAATAAGGGGTTAAACAGGAGGTAGAGGGCCGTGAGCCCCTGCAGCAGGACGGCCTGCCAGCGGTCGCGAAAGAGGCCTGCGGTCGGGATCAGGCCCACAATCCACCACCCTACGGCGGAGCGCCACTCCCCGCCCTGATGGAACATTTGCCCCATCAGGAAGATGCCGCCGCCATAGATGAAGCTCCCGACGAGCAGAAACGCGCGGGAGGTGCGGGGGAACCTCTCCCGGCACCCCCAGGAGGCGACGAGGGACGCCGCATAGCCGGCAAGGATCAGAAACGTGCGCAGAAGGCGGGACATGTCGAGCCAGTTCGCCGCGACGAAGCTGAGTACCCCCAACCCCACCAGCGTTCCGCCAAGCCCCAGCAGCGCGTTCTGAAGCCTGCCCCGCCTCGCGGAGTACAGGCCGCGGATGCCGTCCGCCTGCTCCGCGCTGATCAGGCCAAGCTCACGCCAGACCTCCGCCTCGCGCAGCAGGAAGCTCATGTTGCCCCTGCTGACGAGGCGCTTCTCATCTCCTGACGTCATCTCAGCTTACGAGGCTTCCCAGCGGGATGTCCCCCTCCGGGGCCACGAGGGTCAGGGCCTCGCTCTCCCCGCCCACCTTGACGCTGGCAGCCAGGATCATCCCGTTGCTATCGATCCCGCAGAGCTTTGCCGGCTTCAAATTCGTCACCAGGATAACGCGCTTTCCAACGAGCTCCTCCGGCGTGAAGAACGCCTTGATCCCGGAGCAGACGGTGCGCCTCTCGTAGCCTAGGTCCACCTCCAGCTTGTAAAGCTTTCGGGACTTCGGTATCTCCTCCGCCTTGACCACCTGCGCCACGCGCATCTCAACCCTTCTGAAGTCGTCGATCGAGATCTCGTCCCTGCGCTCCTCCGCCATGGCTTTGTCCTCCTTCGCCGTCACGGCCTTCTCGCCGTGGGCCTTCTTCCACTCCCTGACGTCGATGCGCGGGAAGAGCACCTCCGCCCTCCCCACGCGCGTCCCCGCCGCGGCGCCCCACCGGAAGTCGTCGTAGAGACACTTCAAGGGATCGCCCTCGAGGCCGAGCTGCCCCCATATCCTCTGGGCGGTCTCCGGCATGAAGGGGGCGACCATCAGGGCCGAGAGCCGCAGTGCCTCATAGAGGTTCAGCAGCACGGAATCCAGCGCGTCGCCGCTCCCCTCCTTCGCCAGCCTCCAGGGCATGGTCTCGTCGATGAACTTGTTGGCCCGGCCGATGAAGGACCATATCCGCTTCAGGGCCTCGTCAAAGCTGAAGTCCTCCATGGCCTCATCCGTTCCTTCAAGCGCCGCCTGGGCCTGGCACTGCAGATCGCGCGCCTCAGGCATCTCCCGAAGGGATTCCGCGGGGACCGTCCCCTCGCGGTAGTCCTGGATCATCTTGAGCGTCCGGTTCAGCAGGTTCCCCAGGTCATTGGCCAGGTCGCTGTTGATGCGCCCCACGAGCGCCGCCTCGGAGAAGTCCCCGTCGTGCCCGAAGGGGATCTCGCGCAGCAGGAAGTAGCGGAACGGGTCCAGTCCATACTCCTCCACCACCCTGCAGGGGTCCACCACATTCCCCCTGGACTTGCTCATCTTCTCCCCGTCCACGGTCCACCAGCCGTGGGCGACGATGGAGACGGGCAGCGGCAGCCCCAGCGCCAGGAGCATCAGGGGCCATATCACGCAGTGAAACCGGATGATGTCCTTCCCCACCACGTGCCGGACGTGGGGCCAGTAGCGGTCGAACGTCGACCGGTCGTCCAGGTAGCCGATGGCCGAGGCGTAGTTGATCAGGGCGTCAAACCAGACGTAGATCACGTGCTTCTCGTCGCCCGGCACGGGAATGCCCCACTTCAGCGTCGTCCGCGACACGGACTGATCCCGAACCTCCCCTTTGAGGAAGCTCATGATCTCGTTGTAGCGGATGCGTGGCATCACGCCCTTCAGGTGCTTCTCGTAGTGCTCGATCAGCTGCGGGACGTACCGCGACCCACGGAAGAAGTAGCTCTCCTCCTTCATCACCGTCAGGGGGCGTCCACAGTCCGGGCAGGTGCCGCCGGGCCCCATGCTGGACTCCGGGACGTAAGCCTCGCAGGGGACGCAGTACTTCCCCTCGTACTCCCCCTTGTAGATGTCCCCCTGATCCATGAGCCGCTTGAACATGTCCTGAACGACGCGGACGTGGCGGGGCTCCGTCGTTCGGATGAAGTCGTCGTTGCTGACGTTCAGGACGCGCCACAGCTCCTTGAAGTTGAGGTGTATCCGGTCCACGAGGTCCTGCGGCGCAACGCCCCGCTTCTCCGCCGCGGCCTGAACCTTCTGTCCGTGCTCGTCCGTTCCGGTGAGGAAGCGCACGTCGCAGCCCTTCATGCGCTTGTAGCGGCTCATGGCGTCGCAGGCGATCGTCGTGTAGGCGTGCCCGATGTGAGGGACGTCGTTGACGTAGTAGATGGGGGTCGTAATGTAAAAAATCCGTTCGTCCATTCCGTCCATAAAAAGACCTCCGTACATTGATTCTGAAGATACGTTAGTGAAAGGTCACCCAGGCCCGCCGATCCAGCTCCACGACGGCTGCCTGAGGGGACAGCCTCTTGAGGTTGAAGCACGTCAGGGCGTCGTTGACCTCGTCGATGTCAAAGACGCCCTGTTCCAGACAGTAGAGGAGCACGATATCGCTGACCTCGCACTTCGAGAACTCGTAGCCCGCAGCCAGAAAGAGGTCCTTCGCCTGCTCCGGCGTCAGCGCGAGCTTCAGGGCGAGCACGGACAGGAGCTCCCGGCTTGGAAGCGACGGGCTCCTGCGGCGCAGGGCGTGGACGTCCTCCGCGAGGCAACCGAGCTTCTCCGCCAGCTCCACCTCGGAGACGTCTCCCTCGTCCAGGAGCTTCGCGATGGCGGCGGCGAAGTTGCCCGCCAGATCGCGGTCGGCTGACCTCCCCGAAATGGCCTCGTTCGGGGAAAAACCTGCCGCGTCCCCCTCGCCTCCGGGCGCCGAGGCCCGCCTGAGCAGCTCCTGCTCCGTTAGCTTCACGCCCTCCTGAATCCGCCTGGCGAGGTCCATCAGAAAATCCGAGGATAACATGACACGCCTCCAAACGTGAGTCCGCCGACAAAACAGCGGCCCCGGAAACGGGGCCGCCTCTTTGGGAGAAAATCCGCCCTCGGGGCCCTGGCGTCCGGTTCCCGCCTAGCCTTCCTCCAGGCCGGTGATGTTCAGCATCTGCCAGTTCTGTTTGTTGATCTCGGTCAGGATGTCCTCAAGAACCGCGTCGGCCTCCCCGTAGGGCACCTGACAGGTGCCCACCCTGCGGTGCCCGCCGCCTCCATGCTTCAGCATCAGCTTGCCGACGTCCACCGTCGCCGTGCGGTTCAGGATGCTGTACCCCACCGAGAACACGCAGAACTCCTTGTTCTTCCCGTCGAAGACGCGAACGGAGACGTTCTGGTCCGGAAAGAGCGCGTAGATGACGTGACGGTTGCCCACGTAGGTCTCCTCCACGCCCCGCAGGTCCGTGACCACGGCGGTGTTCCGGGTCCACGAGTACTTTTTCATCATCTCGACGAAGAGGTCCTTGTGGGCGTCGTAGAGGCGAACGCGCTCCTGGAGGTCCTCCAGCTGCATGATCTCGTCCACCGACATCGTGCGCAGGTAGTCGATCAGGCAGTCCATGAGCTGATAGTTCGAGATGCGGAAGTCCCGGTAGCGTCCCAGCCCCGTCCTTGGGTCCATGATGAAGGACAGGAGCACCATCCCCTGCGGGTTCAGCACCTCGTCGCGGGTGAAGTGCGCCGAGTCGCACTTGTCGGCCTCGACCACCATGTCCTTGAAGCGGACGAGGGCACCCCGACCGCCGCCGTAGTACTCGTAGATCACCCGCGCGCAGCTGGGCGCCGGCCAGGACGCCCCCGTGTACTTATACTGGTGCATCACTCCCCGCGAGTCCTCGCTCGTGTGGTGGTCAAACCACATGCCGCACCCGGGGGCATAGGGGATGTTGACCAGGATATCGTTGGAGTTCACCTCGATGACTCCATCCTGGATGTCCTTGGGGTGTACAAACTTTTTATCGTCGAAGAGATCCAGCTCCTTCAGGAGCACCGCGCACATCAACCCATCAAAGTCGGATCGTGTCAGAAGCCGCACATCCATTCACCTCCGCGTAATGGTCAATCGTCGACCGTCCGTCGTCCCGACGGCATCGGCCCTCTCAGTCCTCTGACTGACAAGCGGGGCAGTGAACAATTCATAACGCGGCTGCAGTGCACTCCCTGCGGCCCGACCTCTCCCCGACGATCCTCAGCAGTCAACGAACCTGTCCGCCCGCTTAATTGTAACTCAAAAACAAAGGAAGCGGAAGTGCTCAGCCTTCGCCCAAATCC
>NC_021038.1:1462444-1466979 GCF_000210715.1 Fretibacterium fastidiosum | reverse complement strand
TTCGTTGTCCAACAAAGTCCGTATGTGGGTCAGTATGTGGCAGGCCCGACAAAAAGTCAAGAAACTGCCCAACGCTTCCTCTCTTTGAGAGGGGCGCGGCGCACTCCGTACAGGACGTCCGTTCCAAACGACTTCCGCCGACGCAACCGTTGGATTTTCCCGTTGAAATAGCGTAAAATTAAAAATAAGGAAGCGCTGATTAATCTTAAAGAGTTGTTGAAAGCAATCAAGGTTCATCAAAAGTAAGGGTCTCCTTCAGCGCTTCCTTAAAGTCCCCACGCGCTTCGCGCGGCCTGATAAAGTTTCAGGTACTGAAGGGAGCTCATGCGGTTGACAGTTCTCAACGAACTTAATCAGGGTTTTCATAAATCACGTCGCCACCTTCCCCCATCGGGAACGAAATATCCCGAACCCGCCACGGCGACCGGAGGCCGCTTTCCGGACCTTCCCCGCGGCTTACAGACCTTTTGACGTAAGGAGTAGATTCCTCATGCTCTCAATGAAAGGACTTTTTCGCGTTCCAGAGGTTTTTCCATGGGGTGCAAAGCGATTCGGGGCGCTCGTGTCGGTCCTCGCCCTCAGCCTGACGCACCCTGGCCTCCCGGCGGAGGCGGCACAGCCAGGCATCCTCATGGCGGGGGAACCGCACGTGGGCACGGAGGTCGTCCTCACGGCAGACCCCGCCTCCGTCCCTCCCGACGCCGTCATCGAATGGGCCATTAGCGGCGACGTCAAGCCCGTCCTGCTGCGCGCGGGGGGGCGCGAGTGCGCCTTCACCCCCGTCAACACCCTTCCCATCAAGGTAACGGCCATCGTCCACGACCATAGCGGAGCTTCCCTGGGCGACGCCGAGACGACGGTGACGCCAAAGGAGTACGACGTCGAGATCGTCGTCGTCTCGCGCGACCTCGTCACGCTGTGGGACGCCACGGAAAAGACGAGCGTGTCCGAGGACGCGCTCATGACGAATCGCCCCATAAGGCTTCGAGCTCAGTTCGTCCCCGCCTTCAGCGGGGAGGCCTCCTTCTCCTGGATCGCCGATCCCTCCACCGCCATCCTGAGTGCAGACGGGGGATCGGACCTCGTCATCTTCCGCAGCGAGGCGGGGGACAGCGAGGTCGCCGTCAGCGCATTCAACCGGGCTGGAGTCTTCCTGGGGAGCGGCAGCAGTACGATCGGCGTCACCCTGCCCAGCGCGGTCCTGCAGGAGTCGGAGGTCGCCCGTCGGGCCTGGGAGACCTGGGAGCGCGCCGAAGAGGCCTGGGACGCGAAGGACTACGCGAAAGCCATGAGGCTGGGAGCCGAGGCCCAGGCGGCAGCCCCAAGGGACCAGGACATCGCAAAGGGCTTCAGGGCGATGGCCACCAAGCACTCGCGCTTCCTGCGCGCGCTGGACTTTCGCGACAAGGCGGCGGATCAGATCGCAAAGGGATTTCATGACGACGGGCTGAAGAGCCTTCGCCTGGCTCAGGTCGTGTGGCCCACCGAGGAGGGGGAGGCCCTCATCCGGAAGGAGGAGGAGGAGATCGACGAGCTCCGCGTCAAGCGGCAGCGGGCGGAGTGGCTGCGCGACACCGCCTCCGCCTACGACCAGGAGAGGCTTTTTGAGGACGCGATCGCCTATTACGAGAGGTCCGCCGCCGTCCTCTCCTCGGACGCCATTCAGGAGAGGACGGCGCGCATCCGCCAGCGCCTCGAGCTCATGGCCGACGCGAACCGCTATGCGAGCGAGGGCAGCGCGATGGAGCGCGACGACGACATCGAGGGGGCCATCGCCCACTACTCCGCAAGCATCGTGAGCAACCCGGACGCCGCGTTGAAACAGCACATCGATGAGTTGCGCGTCGTTCTGGAGCGCCGAAAGAGGCAGGCCGCGGCCCTCTATCAGGAGGGACAGGCTCTGGCCAGGAAGGGCAACGCAAAGGAAGCCCTCATCCGATACCTCGAGAGCCGAAGGGTGTGGGACACGGAGGCGGCGCAGAAGCGCATCGACGAGCTGGAGAGGGTCGTGAGCGTCGACTCCGAGCCGCGCGGCCCGGAGGACTTCGGCATCGGCACGAGGGCGGATGCCGCGCGGCTTGCGCGCTTCGCGGACGCCCTGTACCTCAACCGACGCCTCGAGGAGGCCGCCCCTCTCTACCGCAAGAGCCTGGCGATCTTCCCCAACGAAGAACTGAAGGCGTGGGTCGAGCGCGTCGAGGCCATCCTGCACGACCGCCGCGCCCTTCAGGCGGCCAACGCGAAGGTGCGCGAGGGCAACGCCTTCCTCAACGCCGGCAAGACCGCCGAGGCCATGGCGTGCTATCGGGAGGCCCTTGCCATCCACCCCAACGCGGAGGTCGAGGCGTTCCTGGCGCGCAGCGGGGAGCACCCCACGCAGGAGGGCCCCGCCCCCGCCTCGGCGGGCAGGAGAAAATAGGGGACTGTCCCGGCATCTTTGGGACGCCCAAGGCGGACTGCGGCCTGCACGAAGAACGAATAGGAGTGTTTTCTTTGTTGACGATAGGCTTTTGCAACCTGAAGGGCGGGGTGGGCAAGACCACCGCGTGCCAGAACCTGGCCGTCGCCCTCGCCCGAATGGGCAAGAAGGTCGCGGTGGTGGACATGGACCCCCAAAGCAACTTGAGCACGAGCTTTGGCGTCACCGTCGCTCCCAACACCCCGCAGGTTTTCGACCTGCTCACGGGAAACGCATCCTGGGACGACATCAGGACGGTGCATGAAGGGGTGGACGTCATCCCCAGCTCCCTGGACCTCATCATGGCGGAGCTGAACCCGGAGGGCCCCTTCGGTCGCGACACGCTGCTGAGGGAATCCATGGCCGCCCTCCCCCCCAGCCGCTACGATTACGTCCTGCTGGACAGCCCGCCGCAACTCGGCGTGTTCACCCGCAACGTGCTGACCGCGGCCGACCGCCTCCTCGTCCCCATGGACGGGGGGTTCTACAGCCTGGCGGGCCTGAGGCTCCTGAACGAGGCCATCCCCCTGTTCAACGAGCGCTTGAACCCTGCCCTCACGCTCCTGGGGATCCTCATGACCCGCCACAACCCAAAGATCTTCATCGCCCGCGAGGTCGAGCGGGAGGTGGCGAACTTCTTCGGCGGCCTGCTCTTCAAGAGCTACATACGCCAAAACGTCAGCCTGATCGAGGCATCGAGCCTGGGGCTTTCCATCTTCTCCTACGCGCCCGGCTCCACGGGCGCCAGGGACTACAAGGCGGCCACCGAGGAGTTCCTCGATCGGTGCGAGGGAGCCGCTGTGGCACCGGAAACGCCCGCCGCAGCTCCGTTGCCCCGCCCCTCGCAGGGCGCAGACCACAAGGGGGAAAACTAGATGTCCAGGAAAAAGAGGCCTGACCTGAAGGACTATCTGCGCACCGGGGTCATTCGCGTCTTTGACTCCGCCGAGGAAGAGCGGGAGCCGGGGCCTGTGGAGGCCGCCAAGCGGAAGGAGGCCGGAGAGGCGGCGCAGTCCGCCGCGCCTGCTCAGCCCGTGAAATCGTCCGTCGCCCCGGAGGAGGGTATAGCCCTCCAGGCAGAGGCTCCAGGGCCGAAGCCGGAAGTCCCCAGGGGCGTCGCTCCGGAGGAGGTGCTGGCCCTCCTGTCCGAGAGGGATCGGCCCATGTGGGAGACGATGCTGCAAGCCGCCACCGAGATCATTTGCCATCCCTTCGACGCGGAGGCGGCGCGGGCGGACTTCGCGGAGGCGGACCCAAGCCGCTTCACCTACTACCTGCTCCCCTCCGAGGGCGCGGCGCTTTCCCCCGTCCGTTCGGCCGGCCAGCTCACGGACGACACCAGGGCCGTCTTAAAGTGGGACGAGAACGGAGCGGCAACCCTCTGGCTCCGCGCGTAAGGCAAGCGAAAGGCCGGCGCTTTTAAGCGCCGGCCTCGTCTTCGCGAGTCTGAACGACGGTTTTTACCCGGTTCAGTCGGGAAGAGGGCTGTTCCTGAAGATCTCGTACCCGGCGTCAAAGGCCGCCACGTTGAGGTCCGCGATCTTGGGCACCGGGAAGTGCGCCTGAATGACCTTGCGCAGGGAGTCGGGCGAGGCGATCTTTTCGAGCTCCAGCACCCGCCCCACGCAGCCCAGGGCCACCATGTTCGTGACGATCTCGCGCCCCAGCTTTTCGCGGGCCGTCTTGATGATCGGCAGGGAGTAGACGCGAGCGTCGATGCCCCCGTGGGCCTCCACGCTGCCGGCCCCGCTCTCCAGGTTCATTCCGGGGATGTCCGTGACGAAGAAGTCGTCGTACACGATGCGCCCGCCCGGCATGGTGTCGGGGGCGAACTCGTCCGCAGCCGCCTGGGTTAGGATGATCTGCAGGCTTGGGGCGATGACCTTGGGGTAGTCGATCGGCTTCGAGGAGATGACGACCTCCGCCTTGGACTTCCCTCCCCTGGCCTCCGGTCCGTAGGCCTGGGACTGCACCACGTAGAGCTCCGGCTCGTGGTAGGTGATCGCCTGCCCGATCAGCTCCGTCGCCAGGATGACGCCCTGCCCACCGGAGCCGGCGATACGAATCTCATATCTCT
>NC_021038.1:1454162-1462270 GCF_000210715.1 Fretibacterium fastidiosum | reverse complement strand
CATCAGCCATGTCCTTACCCCCTCGCCTTATCGATGACCAGCTTCTGATACTGCTCCGTGTACTCGGGGGTGTCCTTGTTCACAAACTCCCCACAGACGATCTTGCCCGCCAGCTCCTCCGGGCTCTTGTCCTTCGCCAGGGCAAGAGGGATGGAGTTCTCCTTGAAGTACTTGTAGTTCTCGATGGGAAGCCTGCGGTTGTTCTTACGCCCGAACTGCGTGTGACAGTGCGTCACGATCTCGATGACGGAAAAGCCCTTCTTGCGGATGCCGTTTGCGATGAAGGTTTCCGCCTGTTTGGGGTTGGCGATGGTCGTGCGCGCCACGTAGGAGGCGCCGGCCCCCTCTGCCAGCTTGCAGATGTCGAAGGTCGGGTCCACGGCGCCGTAGGGCGTCGTCGTCGCAAAGGCTCCGACGGGCGTCGTGGGACTGGCCTGACCGCCCGTCATGCCGTAGATGTTGTTGTTCATGACGATGGCCGTGATGTCGATGTTGCGGCGGCAGGCGTGAATGAAGTGGTTGCCGCCGATGGCCGTGCAGTCGCCGTCGCCCATCACGTTCACCACCGTCAGGTCGGGCCGGTGCAGCTTGATGCCGGTGGAGAAGGCCAGGGATCGGCCGTGGGTCGAGTGGAGCGTGCAGGCGTTGATGTACCCCGCCATGCGGCTGGAACAGCCGATTCCCGAAGCCAGAACCGTGTTCTTCCGGTCCGCGCCGATGCCGATCAGCGCTCGGATGATGGCGTGCATGATGACGCCATGTCCGCATCCGGGGCACCAGATGTGGGGCATAAACCTGCTTCTGACCCAGCTCAAAACCTCTGCGTTCGGCATCTTAAGCCACCTCCTTGATCTTGCGGCCTATCTCTGAGGGCTTGAAGAGTTCGCCGTTCACGAGATTCAACGGCTGAACGTCGCTCCTGCCGTGGAACACGCGGTCCACCTCCAGGACGAGCTGCCCGCAGTTCAACTCCGGGACGATGACGGTCTTCGCCCCCAGGGAGGCCTGCAGCAGCTCCTCGTCCGGGAAGGGCCAGAGCGTGATGGGGCGGAAGAAGCCCGCTGCGATGCCGGCTTTGCGGGCGTCGCGCACGGCGCGCAGGGCGGACCGGGCCACACTGCCGTAGGCCACCACCACGACGTCAGCGCCGTCCATGTACTCCGCCTCGTACTCCACGATCTCGGAGCGGGCGCGGGAAACCTTGCTCATCATCCGCAGGATCTTCTTCTCGATCTCCGCGTTGTCGTTCGTCGGGAACCCCCAGTCGTTCGTCGTCAAGCCCGTCACGTGCCAGGAGTAGCCGTCGCCGAAGGAGGCCATGGGAGGGATTCCCGTCACCGGGTCCGGAAGGTAGGGCGTGAACTTCGCCGGATCGCAGGTCGGCCGGACGCGGTTCACGATCTTGACCTCCCCGGGGGCCTTCTTCACGACCTTCTCCCTCATGTGCCCCACGACCTCATCCCCCAGGATCAGGACCGGCTGACGGAAGCGTTCCGCCGCGTTGAAGGCCTTGATCGCCAGGTCGTAGCACTCCTGCACCGATGACGGCGAGTAGCAGATCGTCGCGTGGTCGCCGTGGGTGCCCCAACGCGCCTGCATCACGTCCTGCTGAGCCACCTTGGTGGGCGTCCCCGTGGAGGGACCGCCCCGCATGACGTCCACCGCCACGAGGGGAATCTCCGCAATATAGGCCAGGCCGAGGTTCTCCTGCTTCAGCGAGAAGCCGGGGCCGGAGGTGGCCGTAAGCGCCTTGGCGCCTGCGATGGAGGCTCCGATGGCGGCTGCGATCCCGGCCAGCTCGTCCTCCATCTGGATGAAGTGCCCGCCAAGCTTCGGCAGCTCTTCTGCCATCACTTCCGCGATCTCCGTCGAGGGCGTGATGGGATATCCCCCGAAGAAGTTGCACCCCGCGGCAAGGGCCCCATGGGCCAGCGCAGTGTTTCCCTGCCAGAAAGCGACGTCAGCCATTTGCCTTATCCTCCTTCACCGTGATAGCGAGATCGGGACAAATGTTCTCGCACTGACGACAGCCGATGCACTCCTCCTGCTTCGTCGCCTCCGACTTCAGGCGATCGCTGAGGCTTAAAACGGACTTGGGGCAGACCCCGATACAAAGGGAGCACCCCTTACACCACGCGTTGTTGACCTCGACCTTAAAGCGCTTCTTTTCCGCCAACAAGACACACCCCCCACTTATTTAAACGCGGGCCGCAGACCGCAGCCGCGCGCAACACCCCACTATTTTTGGATTTATATATATCATCTCTAATATATCATCCGTTCATGAAAAGCCAGCACGTCAGAAACCGATCTTGTCGTTCGCCTGAAGGGAACGCACGACGAGCAGCCCGGAGTCGGCCCCCGTCTGGACGATCGTCTTGTCCGTCACGGGCTTCCCAAAGCGATCGTAGCGGAGCGCCACCTGAGGGTGCACCACGTCTGCTCCTGTGGTACCGATGACCGCTCCCACGCTCCCGTCCGACAGCTCGACCAGCATCCCCGATGGGTAGATGCCAACGGCCAGCAACAGCACGCGCATGACCGCAGGGTCAAAGTGGGCGGCCATCGCCCCCGTCATCAGCGCGATCGCCTCGCGCCCCGGCATGGGGTCCTTATAAACGCGCTTGGCCGTCAGCGCGTCAAAGACGTCCGCTACGGCCGCGATCCTGGCCTCAATGGGGAGGTCCTTCCTGTCCAGGCTGTCGGGGTATCCTCCGCCGCCATAGCGCTCATGGTGCCCCCGGATCACCGTGAGCGTGCGCTCATCCGTCACCCCGCTCTCCACCGCCAGCTGGACGCCCAGGGCCGGGTGCTGCTTCATGACGGCGAACTCCTCGTCCGTAAGCTTTGCCGGCTTGTTCAGTATCTCGTGAGGAACCTTCGCCTTGCCCAGGTCATGCAAGATGCCCCCGATCGCCATAAACTCCGCAAACTCCGGACGATCGGGAAACATGCGATCTGCGAGAAAACTCGACAGGAGCGAGACGTTCAGGGAGTGTACGCTGGTGTACTCGTCCCAGTCCCGCACGTGCCCCAGGCAGAACATCAGCTGCGGGGCCTTCGCGATCTGGCTGGCCAGGACTCTGCCGCGGTCCGCCAGGTTTTGGACGTTCTCTGGCGTACAGTTCCCCGACTGAATCCGCTCCAGAACGTCCTCGACCTGACTCACCGTTTGGTGCGCCAGCTCGGCGTCGATGGGGGCGATGCCCGGCTTGATGCCGCGGACGAGGGACTCGATCTCCTCCCTGGTCCCCCCGCTGGGGAGGAACAGGCGAACCCTGCGGACGTTGGCGTTGCGCAGCTGCTTCTGCAGGCTGGCGATGGATGAGGCGACGCTCATCAGAGAAGTTCCCCTGGAGATGAGGATGCTTCCGGTCGCTCCGGCGATGTCGTTTGCGATCACGGCCTGTCCCTCGCAAAACTGTCCCAGGTCCTCGACGGCGACCTCTCGCACAACGCCGTCCTGTCCCGCGGCGTTACCGGGCCTTTTATTCTCTATAGCTCCCACCCTCGCTCTCCAGAACCGTGATTTTTTGGGGATTTGCCGTTTTGCCCACTACGATCATTAAGGAAACACTGATTAAGTCGTTAAGAACTGCCAACCGCATGGGCTCCCTTCAGTGCATGAAACTTCATCAGGCCGCGCGAAGCGCGTGGGGATTGGGACTGACGGCCCGTGAGCAAGGGCGAACGGCTGCCGGAAGGCTCCCCGAAGCGGGGAGCGTAGCCCCATTTTAAAACTTAAGGAAGCGCTGAAGGATACCCTCCGTTTGATGCTCCTTGATCGCTTTCAACAACTTTTGAAGATTAATCAGCGCTTCCTTAAAAAAACTAAGGACGACCTCTATCCCTGCCCCTTGTAGAGCTGGAACTTGATTCCCCTCTCGTACTCCTGCCCAAAGTCCCCGGCACGCTCCGCAGCGGGGAACTCTCCGCGCCTGAGAAACTGTTCCGTCACCAGGAAGGCACGCCCAAGCTCATTCAGGGCAAGGCGCAGCCTGAAGCGCGCGATCTCTCCCGCCTCTACGGTCCAGGGAGAGAGGCCCTCGACCTTCCGGTCGTCCCCCAGCCTCTCGCGGTAAAAGGCCCGGTCCGGCTCGATGTGGGCCCAGGGGAACAGGGAGGGCAGGCGAAACACGTGGGGCATGTCGGGATCGGTCTGGAAGGGCCACTCGAAGACGAGCTCCCGGGCGGAGTTGTCCTCCGCCATCACGGACAGGCGCAGATTGCCCCGGGCAGAGGGCTGGTTCAGCCACTCGTCCATCTCGAGCAGGATGCCGCGCCCGGACTCGATCAGCTGCATCCACGGGCGATCCAGCGCGAGGCGCGCCAGGTAGGGGCTGTAGCAGGGCAGGTCCGCGATGCGGTCTCCCGTCTCCACGCCATACGCCTGGTCGTAGGGGACGAGCAGCTTCCACTGCGCCCCGGATATCTCGATCGTCTCCGCGGAGACGGCCTCCCACACGAGGCGGTCCCGCTCCCGCTCATGGACCATGAGGATTACCGGCAGCGAGTGCTGGAGCCAATAGGCAAAATGAAGCATCTCGCCGCGGCAGACGTACCCCCGCGCCGTGCGCTCCACGCCCTCGTCCTCGTCGGAACGGATCTGAAGGCCGACGACCTTTCCCAGCCTGGGGTATGCCTCAACGGTCTCCAGGTGCGCGTTCAGCCCCGTGTCCCCGCTGCGCTGCCCGCGAAAGATCAACCCCGGCAGCTGCGCGGAAAGGCGGCTCGCCGCGTAAATTCCAATTCGATCGGCCAACTCGTTCAATAGCCTCCACCTCACCTGATATGGCGCTTTTCTAAAAAATCCGCCCCTATTTTACCCCATCGCAGACGCCCTGCCACAGGGAAAAAATGCCCCGTTCTGTTGAAGCGCCGAATATATTACATTATAATCAATTTAACCGTAAGGGCAATGCGCACCCGCGGTCGACGCGGGCTTCGGCGCACAAAAAACACAGGAGGGCCATAGCACCCGCAGGAGGACGCCTCATGGAAAAAGAACGTGCTCCACTCATAAAGGAAGGGGTCGCCAATCCCACGGACGAAACGACGGCCCAGGGGAGGATATCCGCACGCGCCGCGGCGCTGATCGCGGACCTGGCCCTCCTGCTCTGCGCCCTCCTCTGGGGGGGCAGCTTCACCGTCGTCAAGGTGCTGCTCGACCTCTACCCGCCGAACTGGCTCCTGTTCCTGCGCTTCTCCTGCGGCAGCGCCCTGCTGCTCCTCTTCTTCCACAGGCGGATCGGCAGAATGTCCCGTCAGGCGGTGGCGGGAGGCGTCGTGATCGGCGTCGCCCTGTTCGGCGCCATCCTCTGCCAGACCCTCGGGCTCCTGTTCATGGCCCCAGGCAGGCAGGCCTTTCTGGTGTCGACCTACGTGCTGTTCGTCCCGCTGCTCCTCTGGCTCTTCCGCGGCCTGTTCCCCGGATGGCACACCCTCGCGGCCACCTGCACGTGCCTCATCGGCATGGCCCTCCTCACCTCGGACCTATCGGGCCCCCTCGGCAGAGGGGAGGCCCTGACGGTCCTGTGCGCCCTGTTCTTCGCCCTTCAGATCATCGCCATCAGCCGCTATTCCGCTCAATGCGACCCCATCAGCCTCACCTTCGTGCAATTTACGGTCCTCTCGCTGCTGACGCTGGCCGCCGCGCTCCTGTTCGAGAGGCCGCTCCAGTTCCACTGGCGGCGCGGGCTGCCGGAGCTGGCCTTCGCGATCGTGTTCTGCACCTTCCTCTGCTACCTGGTGCAGATCTGCGCTCAAAGGTACACCAAGGCCAGCCACGCGGCGATCCTGATGAGCCTCGAATCCGTGTTCGGCCTGCTCTGGAGCGTCATCTTCCTGGGCGAACCCACCTCCCTCAGGATGCTGTTCGGCTGCCTTTTGATCTTCCTTTCCGTCCTGCTCGTCGAGTTGGAGCCGCTCCTGAAGCGGGGACGGTGTCCTGGCGGCCCCTCCGCTCGTCCGGATACAGCTTCGCCGCGCAGTCCATCCGCCCCTTCCTCCGGAGGACCTCAAGGACCAGGCACCTGTTCTGCGGCATCCGGTGCTGAAGGAGCGCCCGCTGCTCCCGCCGCTCCGACTCCCGCCGCACCACGCGGACGGGAACGCCCGTGAAGGGGTCCAGCCCCGTGTAGTACATGCAGGTCGCCAGGCTGCCGGGCGTGGGGATAAAATCCTGCGCCTGTTCGGGACAGAAGGAGAGCTCCGCGGCGAACTCCGCCAGCTCGATGGCCTCGTCCACGCCGGCGCCCGGATGCGACGTCATGAAGTAGGGAACGAGGTACTGCCTCTTCCCCAGCTTCCGGTTGCACTCCTCATAGAGCTCCACGAACCTGCGGTACTGTTCGACGCTCCCCTTGCGCATGACGCGCAGGACGGCGGGCGAAGCGTGCTCCGGAGCCACCTTCAGCTGGCCGCTGACGTGGTGCTCGCACAGCTCGCGCAGAAAGGCCTTCCCGTGCGCGCCGTCCAACAGCAGGTAGTCGTACCGAAGTCCGGAGCGCACGAACACCTTCTTCACGCCCGGTACGGCGCGGCACTTCCGAAGCAGCGCCAGGTAGTCCTCGTGGCTCGCGTCAAGCCGTCGGCAGGGCGTTGGAAAGAGGCACTCCTTCCCGCGGCAGACGCCGCGCTCCAGCTGGTCTTTGCAGGACGGGTGACGAAAGTTGGCCGTCGGCCCACCGACGTCGTGGATGTAGCCCTTGAAGTCCGGGAGCCTCGTCAAGGCCCGGACCTCCCGCAGGATGGACTCGTGGCTCCTGGCCTGAATGATCCGCCCTGATGGGCGTGGATGGCGCAAAAGGCGCAGCTGCCGAAGCAGCCCCTGTGGCTCGTGACGCTGAACTTCACCTCGGCAAGCGCCGGCACCCCTCCCAGCGCGTCGTACTTCGGGTGCCACCGGCGCAGGTACGGCATGTCGTAGACGCCGTCCATCTCCGCCTCCGTCAGAGGCAGCGCGGGGGGAAGCTGGACGAGGGTCCCCTTCTCGTGCCCCTGAAGGAGCGTGCGGCCCCGCAACGCGTCCTGCTCCAGCGAGGAGAGGCGAAAGGCCTCCGCGAACTTCCGTCGGTCCCGGACGATCTCGTCCCAGGAGGGAAGCGGCACCGAGCCCGCGGGCTCCTGGCCGCGTTCAGCCACATAGCAGGTGCCCCGGACGTCCCGCACCTCCCCCACCGGGACGCCCCTCTTCAGTGCCGCCGCGATCTCCAGTAATTGCCGTTCCCCCATGCCGTAGATCAGGAGGTCCGCCTGGCTGTCCAGGAGGATGGATCGCCGCAGGGAGTCCGACCAGTAATCGTAGTGGACGAGGCGTCGGAGGCTGGCCTCGATGCCGCCGATGACCAGCGGGATGTCCCCAAAGATCCGGCGGACCTGTTGACAGTAGACGATCGTCGCGCGATCCGGCCGCAGCCCCACGGCGCCTCCCGGCGAGTAGGCGTCCGTCCGTCGGGCCTTTTTCCCTGCGGTCAGCTTTCCCAGCATGGAGTCCAGGTTCCCCGCGCCCACCAGCACCCCCAGCCGGGGGCGCCCCATGCAGGTGAAGTCCTCGTCCCCACGCCAGTTGGGCTGGGCAGCGACGCCGACCCGATACCCCTCGCGCTCCAGGAGGCGGGAGATCAGGCCGACGGCAAAGGAGGGGTGATCCACGTAGGCGTCGCCGTTCACGAACAAGAAGTCAAGCTCGCTCCACCCGCGCGCCTCCATGTCCGCGCGGCAGACAGGAAGGAAGCCCCCTCCCGCCTGCCGCTGCGTGGAACCGCCCACCGCCATTGCCCCCACCCCTTTCAAAGATTCCGGGACGGGCCGCGTCCCAACCCGCCGCCCCGAAGCAAAATCCAGGCCGATCGAGGCCCACAAAAAAGGAGGCTGGGAAACCCCAACCTCCACGTGCTGCTCAATGGTCGGGGCGAGAGGATTCGAACCTCCGACCTCTTGGACCCGAACCAAGCGCGCTAGCCAGACTGCGCTACGCCCCGAAAAGCGTCCCCGCCGCCTCGAACCGCCAAACGACCGGAACCCCTATCAACAACGGCGAGTATATTACCATCTTTCGAGGCGGACGTCAAATGCTGTCGTTGATTGGTGATCATGTCATATCAATT
>NC_021038.1:1452788-1454034 GCF_000210715.1 Fretibacterium fastidiosum | reverse complement strand
CAATCCGTATTAAACGCGAATTGATATCATCCCCCGCCGCGGCAGGCAGGTCTTTCGGTGATACTTTCGGATATGGAGCAGTCGCTCCTCGGCGTGGGCATCCCTGACACTCTCCGCAAGAGCGGCATCGTACAGCCAGTCCGCTAAAACCTTTGCTATAATGACGTCAAGGCTGGACGGGGGCGATGAAGACGAGCGACAAAAGTGCGGCGCATAAGGCGCAATGCAATGAAATGAACGAAATCGGAGAGAGCTCAGCGCTCTTTTACTCACCCTCCCACAGGTCCAGGGAGCAGATCGATCTGGACGTGAGCCAGGGGCGGGTCTACCCACTGGCAGACGTCCTCTTCAAATTCCTCTTCGGCAGGCCGGAGAGAGCGGAGCTTTTCCTCGACCTGCTGAACGCCCTGATGTTCCCCAATGGGGAGCGGGCCTTTACCCAGGTCGCTTTCATCGACCGGGAGTTTTCGCCCGTTCGGGCTTCGGGGAGGGGGAGCCGCCTGGACCTCGCCGCCCGGCTTGACGGCGAGCTGGTCAACCTGGAGGTCCAAATCCGCCGCGAACCGGGCTACCTGAAACGGACCCTGTATTACTGGTCTCTGCTCTACGCGACATCCCTGGAGCGTCGGGGGAAGTACCTCGACACGGTGCGCACGATCTCCCTGAACCTGCTGGACTTCGAGCTGCTCCCGGAGGAGCGGGAGTGCCGCAACAGCTACTCCATCCGCAACGACGCGAGCGGACGGCTTCTCTGCGACGACCTTCAGATCGTTTACTTTGAACTGCCGAAGGATCGCAGGGAACGGAAGGCGGGCCGACGCCCTCGGAACAGGCTGGAGCGCTGGCTGTGTTACCTGGACGGAATGCGAGGTGACGAGATGGAACGGATAGCGGCAATGGAGCCGGGAATCGGCGCGGCGCTGGATTTGGAGCGCGAATTTTTTCAGAACCGGGATCAGCGCCTGGCGTACATTGTGAACCTGATGGAGTTCTGGGACGAGGAGGACATCTCGGGCCGACGCGAGGAGGCCGCGTTGGCCAGGGGCAGGGTCGAGGGCGAGGCCAAAGGTAGGGCCGAGGGCGAGGCTAAGGGCAGGGCTGATGCGGCACGAAACCTGCTGCGGATGGGGCTTGAGCTCTCCAAAATCTCGGAGGCAACCGGCCTGTCCCTGGACGAAATAGAGGCATTGAGGGAGCGGCTGAGTTAAGGAAGCGCTGACTTGGATTGTCAAGCTAAGCGCGATAG
>NC_021038.1:1441194-1451942 GCF_000210715.1 Fretibacterium fastidiosum | reverse complement strand
CCCAAATCCACAGGTTGCGATGGCTTTATCGGCGCTCAAGCCCGTCGTTGTACAGGTTAAGCCGATACTGACCTTTCACCCGTCAGGTGCAGCAGAAAATGTGCAAAACCGGTTTCCGACGCACGTTAAAAACTTTGCCTGTGGTTTGGGGGATAGGCAATTAAAAAAGCCGGAATATAGTCACCTCTGGATGAAGGACGGACGGGCGGCTGTTGCGAAGAACAAGCTATAATGTTATCTCCTGCGGAAGACGTTGAGAAATTTCCTGCTCGGAGCCGGCAGGGAGAGCGCGTCGGCCTCCGGCAGCGAAGCGAGGCGCCAGTCGTCAGGGCACGGAGACGGCTCATCGAGGTCGCACGCCACCACCCAGGCGCGGACGCGGTGGACGGTGAAGGAGAAGCTCACCGCCCCCAACTCCCGCACATCGCCCTTCAGGCTCCAGCCATTCTCCCCCGTCCAGTTCCGAAAGTCCGCAGCGAAGCCCGCAGCGGTTCGGGGGAACCAGGGGACCTCCCACATGGAGGCCCACACCCCCCGGTCCGGGCGCCGGCGCAGCAGGAGGCGGTCCTGAAAGAGGGCGACCAGCCCCCAGGCCTCCTCCCGGACCACCAGGGGGCGGACGCGCGGCAGGGGACGCTCATTCACGACATCGTAACGGCGGGCGAGACACGACACCGCCAGCGGGCAGGCGCCGCAGTCCGCGCCTCGTGGGGTGCAGACCAGTGCGCCCAGGTCCATCAACGCCTGATTCAGGAGCCGTGGGCTGACGGTCCGCAGCATGTCGGACGCGAAAGCCGCGACGCGGCTGCGGAGCGGCGTACTCCCCGCAGGAGCCGCGATGTCGCAGAGGCGTGCGATGACGCGCTCCGCGTTGCCGTCGATGGCCGGCACGGGAAGGTCGTAGGCCACGCTGGCCACGGCTCCGGCCGTGTACTCCCCTATTCCGGGGTAGGTCCTGAGCTTCACTGCATCGGGGGGCGGCACCCGATAGCCCGCCTCCACCATGGACCGGGCCGCCTTCAGAAGGTTCCGACACCGGGAGTAATACCCCAGCCCCTCCCAGAGCTTCAGAACCTCGGACTCGTCCGCCCCAGCCAGAGCGGAGAGGTCCGGCCAGCGCTCCATCCAGCGCGTAAAGTAGGGGACCGCGGTGCTCATCTGGGTCTGCTGGAGCATGAACTCCGAGACGAGCACCCTGTAGGGGTCGTAACCCTCGCGCCAGGGCAGGGAGCGGGCGTGGTCCCTGAACCATGCGACGAGGGCCTTTGCGGAGAGCCCGGCGTTCACGGAGGGTTCGCCGGCAGCGGCGCAACAACTCCCCTCAGCTCGCGGGCTGGCCTCCGCGCAACCGGCAATCCCCGCCACCTCATCCCCTCCTTCGTTCAGACAGCTTGCAGAGCGGGCAAGCGCCAAAACGGCCCGCTTGAGTTTTTATTATACAGGACGGGGGCGCGCGCAGCGACCTTGCCCCTCGAAGGGAAGCTCATCCCCGCTGCGAGTCCCCCACAAATCTCTATGGACTTTATTTATGGCGGGGCGGCCGTTTTCAAGCTACACTTTTAAATGGGTTTGGTGTATAGTTAAGTCAAGGACCCGATGGTCCGCACCCTGTGACCTTGCACACTCGCCAGAAAAGACGACACGACCCGGAGGGGGATTTCTTTATAAATGAAGTGGCATAACACGAAGTTCATGCTGAGGCACATGAAGATCATCGTCGGGCTCATGACCATCCTGACTGCGGTCGCGCTCGGCTTCGTCCTCCACCTGGCCAGCGGGGTGTTCATCCCCCTGGTGATCGCGTGGTTTCTATTGCAGATCTTCCGTCCGGTCCTCAAGCTGGGGGATCAGCTCAAGCTGCCCCCTTTCCTCAAGATCGCGCTGGTGTTCGTCCTGCTGTTCTGCATGACCCTCATAGGGGTGCGCTTCGTCGCGTCTCAGGCCGTGGAATTCGGCGAGGTCTATCAGCGGTTCTACCCCGACCTCGAACCCACCATCGAAAAGTTCACCAACACCCTGATGACCCTGGGCTTCCTCCCCAACTCGCGCCCCTCCGTCCGAAGCGAAGAACAGGAGGAGGAAGACGTGCCCAGGAACACGTTCATCCTGACGGCCGCCGCCTCCGCCGACAGCGCTCCCCCCGCCCTGTCGGGGGGCAGCATCCTCATGGGGGAGTTGACGAAGAAGCTCCGCACCGATTGGACGTCCTACGTGCGCTACATCTCGGAGATGGCCATCACCCTCCTGAGCAAGCTGGTCCTCTCTCTGGTCTTCCTGATGTTCATGCTCCTCGAGGCCCCCTACGTCGTCGATAAGATCGACGAGGCCTTTCGCGGCCCCAGCGCCCGAACCGGCGAGACGGTCAAGAGCATCCTGGCGACGATCTCCTCCCAGATCAGCAGCTACCTCGGTGCGCTGACCCTCATCAGCGTCGCGACCGGGCTCTGCGCCTGGGTCATCTTGACGAGCTGCAACGTGGAGCTGGCGACTGGCTGGGCCGTGCTGACCATCCTCCTGAACTTCATTCCAACCGTCGGGTCCATCATCGCGACGGTGCCGCCGGTGGTCATGGCGATCCTCCAGTCCCCCACCAGCCTCACCATGCCGCTCCTCGTCCTCGTCCTGCTGACCGCCGTGCAGGTCTCCATCGGCAACATCCTGACCCCAAAGATCATGGGAGACCGCCTCGGCCTGAGCCCCGTCATCATCCTCCTCTCCCTCCTCCTGTGGGGCGTCATCTGGGGCATTCCGGGGGCGATCCTCTCCACCCCCATCGCCTCGATCCTTCAGATCATCTGCGCCAGCACCCACTCGCTGAAGCCCATCGCCATCCTCATGGGCAGCGGGGAGAACGCACGCAAGGCGCGAATGAAGAGTGACCGGGAGGCGGAGGCCGCCAGGCAGCAAAGGGGTGAGAAGGGCCAGGGGGAGAACGCCTGACGCAGGAAACGCCGCCCCTGACGGAGTGCCTCTACGGCCTGAAGCGGCTCCGATCGACATCCAGCCTCAAGGCCCCCTTGCGCTCAGGGATTCGAGAGCGCTTTCCCTTTCCCCTTCGGCAGGCCCCCCCACCGGCTCCGACGGGCCTCGTCGCCTGCCACACCGGGGCGGGGACTGGCAGCTTCGCCTCTCTCCATCGATGTCGCCGCGCCCTTCCTCGCCGCGGCATCCCAATAAAATCCCGCACCTCACGGCACACGCCCCAAAGGAGCACGCCCCACAGAAACAGCAGCACGTATTGCTGAACTCCCAGCACCCCGCCCAACGCATTCGTCATCTCACAACCTCCTCGCCAGACCATCCACGCCTCTGCGCGGGCTCAAGCGGTCGGTACGGCCTCTCTAACGCTCCGGCCCGTAGGCCCAACCGTGCCTTTACGTCGTTCATTATGCTACGTATTATGTAGCATAATTGGAATAAATGCAAGATCCGTTGTAAAATGACTTGCGGGGTTGAAGAGGCAGGATCGCGCTCAGGGCACGGAAGGGGATGACTGAAATGACGGAAGGAGCGGAGGCGGGCATTGGCGCCCGCATCATGGCGCGGCGGAAGGCGCTTGGGATGAAGCGCCCGGAGCTGGCGGAACGGCTTGGAGTGAAGCCCAACACGCTGTATCGCTACGAGATCGGAAGCATTGGCATCCGGGACTCCATGAAGTCCAGGATCGCAAAGGAGCTGGGGGTATCCCTGGCCTACCTGGTGTCCGGCACAGCGGAGGTGGGGCGGGAACGAGGCTCTGAGGAGACGCCGGAGCCCGTCGTCCCGCCCCAGGTATACCTCCCCATCCTGGACCAGGAGGCCTGCGCCGGGAGCGGGTTCAATTGGTCCGACGTGAGGGCCGGGGCGCGGAAGTGGATGCCCTGGCCCACGCTTGAGACGGGGGGCCCCGTCGGCCCCACCAAGCCCTACTTCGTCAAGGTCGAGGGGGACAGCATGATCGGCGCCAACATCCAGGACGGCTGCCTGATCCTGGTCAACCCCAACACCGAGGTGCGGAGCGGGGACATCGCCTACGTCCGGTGGAACGACCGGTGCTCCGTCAAGGGGATTATCTTCTATAACGACGGGCGCGTCGAGCTGCGCCCGGCCAACAAGGACTTCAGCTCCATCTGGATTCAGCGGGACGAGGTCGAGTTTCTGACGATCCTCGGCAAGGTGGTGCGCTGGCTCAACATGGGGGTGCCGAACCGCATCTTTTAGGCTTCGCTCCAGGGGGAGCGCGCCCTGAAAATTTAAAGGGCCTGCCGCCTCAAGTGCGGCAGGCCCTGATGTACGCCTGAATGCCGGCCCTAATTCCCGTCCCCGGAATCGTCGCCTCCAAAGAGCCCCAGCATGTCCGAGAGGTCCACGCTGTCCTCCTCGTTGCGCGCCTTGATGGACTCCACCTCGGTCTCCAGCTTCCTCTTGGCGTCAAGAACCTTCAACGCCTGTTCCAGGCTTTGAAATGCGGCGTCCTGATAGCCCCGATCGTAGAGCTCCATCGCCGCGTTGGTGATAAAGCCGCCCAAGAACGCCTCGAACTTCCTGGCCGTGGCAGCGGCAGCCTCGTCCCCCTCGCCCTGGTACTTGCCGGTGAACTTCTCGACCTCCCAGCTCAGCATATCCTTGCTGATCCGCGAGAGCTCGTCCAGCATCCTGTCGAACTCCGTCTTCTGCGATGTGGAGTCCACGTAGCGCTCCCTGGAGTTCACGTCGTACTGAAGGGTGAAATCGTCCTTTGTCTCGACAGACTGTCCGTCAGGAACGGCCGCCTCCGGCTTCGGCGCCTTCGTCCGCTTCCGCGTCGAGGCCGACGCTCCGGACTTTGCCTGCTTCCGCGTTTCCTTTTCAGCGCCTGCGGCGTCAAGCGCACCCTTATCCTGCTTTTTGATGATGTCCACCCCCGTGTGTCCCAGACCCGTACCCCGACTGCCTTACAGGGCGCTTATCCCGCTTCAGCGCGACGTTGGCGGCATGAAGCCGCTCCCCACCGCTCGTTGAAGTATACCAGAAAAACGAGAAACGGGGGGAAAGATTCCCCAACCCACAGGCTGCGACAGCTTTATCGGAGCTCAGGCCAGTCCTCGCACAGGCTGGCTCTCCCCTTGCACCCGTCTGGTGCGGCAGGAAACGCATGAACCCGCCTCCGCCGCACGCTAAAAAATGTGCTTGTAGTTTTCGGGATCGTCCGCCGCCTTCGTCCAAGGCCCGCCGCAGGGTCGCCCTACGCCTTGAGCAGGCGGGCCATGACCTCGTTGACCCTCCTGACGAACGACGCGGGGTCCTCCACCGGCACCCCCTCCAGGATCAGGGACTGGTCGTAGAAGATGGAGAGGAGGTCTGCAGTCTCCGGGGCCTTCTGTTTCGCCAGCTCCATCAGGCGCTTGATCAATGGATGGCCGACGTTCAGCTCCAGGACCCGCTTCTGCGCCGGAGGGGTCTGCCCCATGGCGCGCATGAGCTGCTCCATCTGAAACGAGAGCCCGTTCGCATCCCGAAGGCACGCGGGGGAGTTCGTCAAGCTCAGGGAGGGGCGCACCTCCTGAAGTCGATCGGACATCGCCGCCATCGCCTGGTCCTTCAGGGGCGCAAAATCGGCCTCCATCCCCTTGAGCTCCTCTTCGCGCCGCTCCTTCTCCTCGCCGCTCTCCGGCACATCGGCGTCGAGGCCGGCGTTCAGGAGCTTCACCGAGTCCGTTTCAGCCCCCTCCGCAAGGATGACCTCATCGACAGGGTCCGTCATCAGGAGGACCTCGAGGCCCTTCGCGGCAAAGGGCTCAAGCTTTGGGGAGGCCTTCAGCGCCGATAGGCTGCGACCGGTGAGGCAGTAGATCCCCTTCTGCTCCGGCTGCATACGCTTCCGGTACTCCTCGAGCGTCGTCGCGCCCTCCTGGGCCGTGGTGTGGAAGAGCGCCAGGTCCAGGATCGTCGCCGCGTGCTCGTGATCCTGAATGACGCCCTCCTTCAGGATGCGGCCAAAGGCGTTCCAGAACCGCTCGTACTTCTCCCGGTCGCTCTCAAGCATCTTCTTCAGCTCGCTGAACACCTTTCGCTGCGTGCTGCGGCGGATGATGCGGGTGATGGGGTCCTCCTGAAGGATCTCGCGCGAGATGTTCAGGGGGAGGTCGTCCGAGTCCACGACGCCCCTCATGAAGCGCATGTACTCCGGGATCAGCGCCTGACAGTCGTTCATGATAAAGACCCGATTGATGTAAAGGCTGATTCCGCCAGCCTTCGGGTTCATAAAGAGGTCCAGCGGAGCCTCCGCCGGGACGAAGAGCAGCCCCTTGAAGCTGGTGGCCCCCTCCGCGTTCAGGCGCATGTGCGCCAGCGGCTCCTTCCAGTCGTGGGTCAGGTGGCGGTAGAACTCGCGGTACTCCTCCTCCGTCACCTCCCCCTCCTCCCGGCGCCAGATCGCCTTTTGGGAGTTCAGGACCTCGTCCTCGACGGTTTCCTTTCCGTCCTTTTTCCGAACGACCGGCATCACGACGGGCCAGGCGATGAAGTCCGAGTACTGCCGGATGACGTCGCGGACCGTCCACTCCTCGGAGTAGTCCTTCTCGCCCTCCTTCACCGGGCGCAGCCAGAGCGTCACGGACGTCCCGCACTCGTCGCGGCTGGCGTCCGCCACCGAGAACTCCCCCTCCCCGGCGGAGTTGAAGCGGCAGGCAGCAGACTCGCCCAGTTTGCGCGTCACGACCTCAACGCGGTCCGCCGCCATGAAGGCGGAGTAGAAGCCAACCCCAAACTGTCCGATCATCCGCTCCCCCGCAGCCGAATCCTCCTTCGCCGCCGCCAGGAACTCGCGCGTTCCAGACTTTGCGATCGTCCCCAGGTAGCGGACCACCTCGTCGCGGGTCATTCCGATGCCGTTATCCGCCACGGTCAGGGTGCGCTTCTCCCTGTCCAGAATCACGCGGATCTCGCCCTTGAAGTCCGCCAGCTCGCTGTCCTTCAGCCGCTCGATACGTCGCTTGTCCAGCGCGTCGGACGCGTTCGAGATCAGCTCGCGCAGGAAGATATCCCGGTTGGAGTAGACCGAGTGGATCATCATCCTCAAAAGCTCGGCGGCCTCCGATTGAAATTGAAACGTCTCCTCAGCCATGTACGACCGTCCCCTCCGGGGCGGGGCGTCAACCCGCCGCGCCCCCATAAATCACAAAGCCGAGGACAATCTGCCCTCGGCCTCTCTCTGCAAAGCACTTCGGCGCAAACGCGAACTAGTTGGCCGCCTCTTCCTCCCCCACAGTCAGGACCTTGCGCCCGCGATAGTAGCCGCAGGCCGCGCAGGCGCGGTAGGCTTGCACCTTCTCCCCACAGCGGGGACAGCTCTGGAACTCCGGCGCGGAGAGCGCGCCAAGCCACTGGGCCTTGCGCTGTGCCGTACGGGAGTGGGATGTCTTTCTCTTCGGTGTTGCCATGTTACTACCTCCTAAGCGACCAATAATATTCTAAAGGCTCAAAACTTCTCCGTGCCGGAGGGGAAACGGTTCAGGCCTTCTCGTCCGGCGAGAAAAAGCGGAGGGCCTCAAGGCGCGGGTCCCCTTCTCCCCCAACGCAGGAACAACGCCCCTCGTTGAGGTCGGCCCCGCAGTGTGGACACAGCCCTGCGCAGTCTTCACGGCACAGGACCTTCGTCGGCAGGAGGAGCAACAGACTCTCCTCAACCTGGGGCCCTACGTCCAAGACGCGGTCAAGGTAATCGACCTCCACCGGCATAAAGCCATCATCGGACGCAAGCTCCGTGTCTCGGCCCAATTCCAGCCCACGCGAATAATAAAGATACATCAAAACGTCCGATATTTCAAGAGGCGTCTCCTTCAAACAACGCGCACAGGGGGCCGTGACCTTCGCGCTGACGGAGATGGAAACGGAGAGGAGAGAGGGTTCAAGCCACTGAGCGGTGGCACAGGCCGCCCCTCCCTCCGGCGCGTCAAAATGCTGCCCCTCGAAGTCGATCCCCTCCTCGATGGGCAGGCGCCAGCTCTCCTCCATCCGGGACTCGCAGTCGCCCCGGGGCGGCAGGGCGATCAGGCAGCGCAGCGTCTGGTTCTTCTTTTGGGCCATGTCCCAGGGCCTCCTTTCCGCAGTGCTGAAGCACGCAGACAAACGGCGCGTCCGCCGCAGGGTGTGCAGCGGACGCAGGATTTCGTCACGGGGCCGTCCTTTAAAAGGCCAGGCGCTTCGTGTCGCGGGCGATCATGAGCTCCTCGTTCGTGGGGATCACCAGGACGCGCACCCTGGAGTCGGCGGCGCTGATGTCCGCCTCCTTGCCACGAACGTCGTTCTTTTCAGGGTCGATCTTGATCCCCAGAAAGTCAAGCCCCTCGCAGACCGCGGCCCGGGTGGGGATGCTGTTCTCTCCCACGCCCGCCGTGAAGACGAGGACGTCCACTCCGCCCATGGCGGCGGCATAGGCGCCGACGAACTTCTTGATGTCGTAGTTCAACATGTTCACGGCCAACTGCGCGCGCTTGTCGCCCTTCAAGGCAGCGTCCTCCACGTCACGGAGGTCACTGCTGGTGCCGGAGATCCCCAGAAGGCCGCTCTTCTTGTTGAGCAGCATGTCGATCTCGTCCATGCCCATCTTCTCCGTCTTGGCGATGAAGGGGAGCAGCGCGGGGTCCACGTCACCGCTGCGCGTGCCCATCAGGACACCCGCAAGCGGCGTGAAGCCCATCGAGGTATCGACGGACTTGCCGCCGTTCACCGCGGTGATGGAGCTTCCGTTGCCCAGGTGGCACGTGATGATCTTCAGCTTCTCGATGGGCTGCCCCACCATCTCCGCCGCGCGGCGGGAGACGAAGTAGTGGCTCGTGCCGTGGAAGCCGTAACGGCGCACCTTGTACTTCTCATAGTAGCCGTAAGGGACGCCGTACATGAAGGCGTGCTGCGGCATGGTCTGGTGGAAGGCGGTGTCGAACACGCCCACCTGCGGGACGTTGGGCAGGGCCTCCAGGACCGCCTCGATCCCCATGATGTTGGCCGGGTTGTGCAGTGGCGCCAGGGGCACGCAGCGCTTCACGGCCTCCAGGACCTTCGCGTCGATCTTGACGGAGGACGCGAAGTCCTCGCCCCCGTGAACGATGCGGTGGCCGACAGCGGAGAGCTCGTCGAGCGAGGTGAGCACGCCGTGGCTGCTCCCCTGCAGCGTGTCCAGCACCAGCTTGATCGCGACCTTGTGGTCCGGGATGGGCGTCTGCTTGACCAGCGTTTCCAACCCCGTCTTCGTGTGCTTGATCTGGGAGCCGTCGATACCGATCCTCTCCACCAGCCCCTTGGCCAGCACGGACTCGTGGTCCATGTCGAAGAGCTGATACTTCAGGGAGGAACTGCCGCAGTTGATGACGAGAATTTTCATTTTTGCGCTACCTGCCTTTCAAAATATTGCGGGAGGGGACGCCGCGCACCCCGGCCCGTCCTCGTCCGCCCACAGACGCCGGGACCCTCCGGTCAAAGACGCCCCGAAAAAACGCGATCCTTAAGGATTATCGTTTATACTTATACCATGAAAGACATCACAGGTCCAGCCGTCGGCATCGTCGCCGAGTACAATCCGCTGCACAACGGGCACCGCCTGCACCTGGCCGCAGCCCTTGCGCGCTGCGGCGACGCGCCCTGCGTCGCGGTGCTGTCGTCCAACTTCACGCAGCGCGGCGAACCTGCCGTCGTCGACAAGTGGACCCGGACGAGGATGGCGCTCGCCTGCGGCGCGGACCTGGTGATCGAGTTGCCCTTCGTCTTCGCGGTCAGCGCCGCGCCGTTCTTCAGCGCGGGCGCCGTGGACCTCCTGGTGCGGACGCGCCTTGCGACGCACATCGCCTTCGGCATGGAGGATTCCACGCGCGACGTGAGCCCAATCCTCGACATTCTAATCCACGAACCCGCCTCTTTCAAGCAACGCCTGAAGGATGAGTTGTTCCGCGGCGCTTCCTACGCCAGGGCCGCCGCCGGGGCGCTGGAATCCCTCCTGCCGGGCAGCGGAGTGTTCCTCTCCTCCCCCAACAACCTGCTGGCGGTCTCCTACCTGCTGCGCGTTCAGGAGCTCGGCGGCTCCCTGACGCCCCTCCCCATCCAGCGGCTGGGGGCGGGACACGGAGACGCGGCCCCCGGCCCGCTGACCAGCAGCCTCGCCATCCGCGCGGCGCTTCGCCGGGGAAAAACCTCCATGGAAGATGGGGGACCGGTAGCCTCCGCCGTGCCGCGAACCTCCCTGTCCCTCCTCCGCCAGGCGAAGGAGGAGGGACGCCTCTGCGCGTCGGGCGAGGGCCTGTGGCCCATGCTGCAGGCCATTCTCATCCGCAGCGGGCCGGAGGACCTCAGAGGCTTTGACGGGATGGACGAGGGGATGGAGAACCTCTTCCTGAAGCGGAGGGCGGACTCGGCCGGCATGGAGGACTTCATGGCCCGGTGCGCGTCCGGACGCTACACGCGGGCCCGAATCCGGCGGACGGCCCTGCGCCTGCTGGCCGGCGTCGACCGTTGGTCGTGGCAGGCCGCGGCTCGGGTGGGCGTGCCCTACGCGCGGGTCCTCGGCGCAAACGAGACGGGGCGGGCCCTCCTCCGCCTGCGCGCCGCCTCATCCTCCCTGCCCCTCATCACGCGCCTGGCCGCAGCGCGGGACCCCGTCGGGCGCTTCGCCGCACGGATGGAGTTTCGGGCCTCATCGCTCTACGAGGCGCTGCTCCCCGCGCCGGACCCGCGGCACGAGGAGCGCCAGCGCCCCATCATGACGTGATACCAATTCGCGTTTAAAGAAGAGCAAGGAA
>NC_021038.1:1433361-1441058 GCF_000210715.1 Fretibacterium fastidiosum | reverse complement strand
TCGTGTCGTCTGACTGAGCTGTGGAAGTCCCCCGGACTTCCTTCGCCCTCAGCCGACCAACCGGCCGCCGCAATCCTCCCGAAAGATCGGCTTGCGTGAGGCCGGTCGTCTGGCCGAACCCCTCCGCCTCACTTCGTTCGGCACCTCCCCTTTCAGGGGAGGCAATCCACACTAGACGCGATTTGGTATGAGCCGTTCATGACGGCAGAAAAAGGCCGGAGGGCACCCTCAGGTGCCCCCAAAACTGCATAAGAATTTGCATAACAAAAGCCCCCGCCTTGAAGCGGGGGCTTTAGGTTTCGGTCCTCGATGGGGATAAAAAAATGGCGGAGACGTAGAGATTCGAACTCTAGGAGCATTGCTGCTCAGACGCTCTCCAAGCGCCCGCCTTCGACCACTCGGCCACGTCTCCGCAAAGCGAACACGAGGGACATTATACACGAGATGCACCCTTTATAAAAGGGGGCGGGCAACTTTTTCCAGGATCAAAAAATAGATGCGATAGATGCGGTCGAAAAGTCAATGCGTCCCTCTCCGGTCAGCCGAATTTTCAAGTCCACCCCCCGCAGCCCTCCGCTGCCGCCCGGCGCCGTCACTCCGCCCAGACGGTCACCGAGGGGAAGCGCAACCTTGAACGTCCGATGGCAAAGCGCGGCGCCAGGGCCCGCGCGACGGGCTCCGGGGACGAGGCGTTCACCCACAGCGGAGAGCCGGGCTCCCCCGGATCCATGACGAAGAGCCCCGCGTCCTCCAGGGCACGGAGGGCCTCGGCACGGTCCTCCCCCTCCGGCAGGTCGATCTGGATCATCAGCCCGACGGGCGGCAGAGCCAGCTCCGAGCGAAGCGCCAGTTCACTGCGCCAGAAGCGCTCCCAGCCTCCGGAGAGGATCGCGCGCCACTCCGCGCCGAAGCGACGGCCCTGGATCAGCACCGTCCGCCCTGCGGCCTCATCCCCGCCGCGGCGGCCGCGCCAGTAGGACTCCCACACCATGCTGAACGCCTGAAACCGCGCGCTATACTCCGGCCGGCGCAGTTCCGCGTCCAGGTCCAGCCACGCGGCAAGCCCCACGTCCAGCCGGTCGCAGAGCGCCAGCGCGCCCCGGGTCCCCAGAAGGAGGGACGGGACCTCCGGAGCCCTGATCCTCCCCTCCTCATGAAGGAGGACGGGACACTCCGGCATCAGCCTGCCGGCCATGGAGGCCAGCGCCTCAAGCCCAGGACGCCGGCCCGACCAGAGGCCTCCTCCGCAGTCCGGACAGCGTTCGGGAAGGGCCTCCCTCCGGCCGCAGCGAATGCAGCGCAGCGCCTGCCCCGAGGACTCGCTGCGCATCACGCCGCCGCAGCGGGGGCAGCGGGGCGAGTGCCCGCACTCCACGCAGAAGACCTCAGCCGCCTCCCCCCTGCGGTCCAGCATCCAGAGGACGTGCCGCCCCCGCCCCAGTTCCCTCCGCGTTCGGGCCAGGAGTGAGACGGTCAGGGGCAGGTCCCCCTCCACGCCCCGCTCCCTCCCCTTCAGGGAGCGCCGGACGTCCGCGAAGACCATCCGGTCGCGGTCCGGCAGGACCTCGCAGGCGGGGTGAGCGCGCAGGAAGGTCTTGGACGACGGCATACGACCGCCCAAGATCAGGCGCGCACCCAGCAGGGACGCGCGCCGCCCTGCGATGCTTCGGGCCGAGACGCGGGGGGCCCGCTGGGGGACGTAGGCGGGGCTCGCCTCATCGTCCACCACGACCTGTCCGGGGGCCATCGGGGCGTAGACCCCCCCGGGAGGCGCCACCACGATGCGCGCGTTGCCTGATCGGACCTCCCTCCAGGCGTCCCAGAGCTTCTTTCCTCCGGAGGAGGGCCAGAGCACGGCTTCGGCCTTCAGATGGGCCGGGAGCGACGCAAAGAAACGCCGCGCCGTCGCCGCCTCGGAGAAGAGGACCAGCGTCCGGCACGGCCGTTCCAGCGCGGCCCGGTAAAAGGCCGCGCGTTCCTCATCCCACGGGATAAAGCAGTGCTCCTCGCAAAAGGCGCTCCTTTCGGCGCCCCCCTTCCGTTCTCCGCCGAAGGGGCTGTCGAGCGTGGCCCCTTCCAAAAACTTTGCGGGGCAGGCCGTCTTCAAGACCATGCCCGTCCCGCAGAGGAAGGTCCGTCCCACCCAGCACATCAGCTCCCACAGCTCGGCGCCCAGAGGCCCCCTCTCGTCCAGCACCTCATGGACGCTGCGCAGCGCAGCCTTCGGCCTCTCGCGCGCGGGGCCCGCCACGAACCCGATGCGCTCCCCCCGCCCCACCGGGACCCTGACGCGGGAGCCGGGTTCGGGCACAAAGGGCGCCTCGTAGGTCAGGGCGTTCCACCATGGCCCGGGGACGACGACCTCGATGAGCTGCGAGGACACTTTTAAAGCTGCAGCCGCCCCGCCAGAGAGCTCCAGACGGCGTCGGCGACGTCCTCCTTCCTCCCGGACAGGAGCTCCTCATCGTCCGGAGCGATCAGGCGCAGCGCGTTCGTCTCCGAGGCAAAGCCGCTGCCGGGCGCCAGGACGTCGTTGGCCAGGATGAAGTTCAGCCCCTTGCGCTCCATCTTGGCGCGGGCGTTCCTTCGGACGTCGTCCGTCTCCGCCGCAAAGCCGATCAGGATTTGAGCCGGCCTCTTCTTCGCCCCCACCTCCGCCGCGATGTCGGGGTTCTGCACCAGGTCGAGGGACAGCGCCTCGCGCCCCTCGCGCTTCATCTTGTGCGGCTTCCGCTCCCTTGCGCGGTAATCCCCCACGGCCGCAGCCTTGACGATCACCCTGGCCCAATCGAGGTTTGCCATGACCGCATCCCTCATCTCAAGGGCGGACACGACGCGCGT
Organism: Fretibacterium fastidiosum; assembly: GCF_000210715.1. Lineage (GTDB taxonomy): Bacteria > Synergistota > Synergistia > Synergistales > Aminobacteriaceae > Fretibacterium > Fretibacterium fastidiosum. The sequence goes on along the minus strand of NC_021038.1, from coordinate 1,438,217 downwards.
CACCTCAAGCCCATACAGGGAACAGGGCGCCGGGTCAACGGGGCCCAGGATCACCCGAACCTCCGCGCCCCGATGCCAGGCGGCGCGGGCCATAGCCAAGCCCATGCGCCCCGTGCTGGGGTTGGAAATGTAGCGTACCGGGTCCAGGTATTCGTGGGTCGGCCCGGCGGTGACCAGGACGTGAACGCCCTGAAGGTCGTGGACTGGGGCCAGCGCGCGGAAGACCTCCTCCGCGATCTCGACGGGTTCGGGCATCCGTCCGGGCCCCTCCTCCCCGCAGGCGAGGGCTCCTGCCGAAGGCTCGACCACCCGCACCCCACGCCGGGCCAGGGTCGAGAGGTTCTCCTGCACCGCAACGTTCCCGTACATGTGAGCGTTCATGGCCGGGAAGACCAGCACGGGCGCCTCGGCAGCCAGAAGCGTCGCGGCCAGCAGCCCCTCCCCACGACCGTACGCCAGGTCCGACGCCGCGTCCGCCGTGCAGGGGGCGACGGCCACGGCCTCCGCCCACTCCGCCAGGCGGATGTGGGGGATGGAGGCACCCCGCTCCTCCGACAAGAGGTCCTCCTGACGCCAGACGCGCCGGCCGGAGAGGGTGGCAAGCACGAGAGGGCTGACGAAGTGCTCCGCGGCGCGCGTCATGACGACCTCCACCTCGCAGCCCTCCCTCCGCAGGCGCCGCACCAGCTCCGGGATCTTGTAGGCGGCGATGCCCCCCGTGACGCCGAGCAGCACCCTCCGGCCCCTCTTCCAGGAGGTCATTGCTCGGCCGGCTGTGACAGGATCGACGGGTCCCCCGGCGCGGGGATGCCGTTCCCCTTCTCCACCTCCAGAAGCGCCATGGAGAGGTAGCGCTCGTTCGTCATCAAATCGTTCTCGATGGTCTTGTGTTCGCCAAGCCAGCGCGCCCTCGCCGCAATGCTCGCCGTGATCTCGTACTTGTTGTCCGTCCCACACTTCTTTGCCAGGCCCTCAAGGTCGTAGAACTTCATCTTCTCACTCCACGTTCCGGGGAAAGGTCCCCTTCATATACCTTCATAAATAAAAAGCGCCAAGCGCCGATTCACCCTAAAACGTTGTGGAAAGCCATCGAGGAACGTCAAACCGGGGGGTCCTTCGGCGCTTCCCCGAATTTCAGCATGGGGCTGCGTCCCCCTCCGGGGAGATCGCCGTCGTCGTTCACTCCCGATAGCTCAGGATCAACCTCCGCAGCTCGGCCGAGGCGTCGTCGAGGTCGTCGTTGACCAGAATCCGGTCGTAAGTTCCCTCCTGCTCCATCTCCATCTCGGCGTTCGCCAGGCGGTGCCTCAGCTCATCGTCGCTCTCCGTCTGGCGATTCCGCAGGCGCCGCTCCAGCTCCTCCAGGGAGGGGGGCGCCACGAAGATGGAGATCGCGTCCGGCAGGCGGCTGCGGACCTGCTTCGCACCCTGGACGTCGATCTCAAGCAGCACGTCGTTCCCCGCGTCCAGCTCGCGCTCCACGTCCGCGCGCAGCGTCCCGTAACACGCGTCGTGTACGCGGGCGTGCTCCAGGAACAGCCCCTCCTGCACCCTTCGTTTGAAGTCCGCCTCGGAGACGAAGCGATACTCGACGCCGTCCCGCTCCCCCGGTCGCGGGCTGCGGGTCGTGCAGGAAATGGAGTAGATCAGGCCCTCCACGTCCTTCAGGGCGCGCTCGCGAAGCGTTCCCTTGCCGACGCCGCTCGGCCCGGACAGGATGAACAGCCTCCCCCGCCTCATGCCCAGCCCCCCTACTCGACGTTTTGAATCTGCTCACGGATGCGTTCGAGGCAGGACTTCGCCTCGACGACCCCCCAGCGGAACTCCGCGTCCGCCACCTTGGAGCCCATCGTGTTGACCTCCCGGTTCATCTCCTGGATCAGGAAGTCCAGCCGACGCCCCGCCAGCCCCCCTCCGTCCATCGTCTCCTGAAACCGCTCGACGTGGGCCGCCAGGCGAGCCAGCTCCTCGGAGACGTCCCACCGGTCGGAGAGAAGGGATATCTCCTGAGCGACCCGTGCCTCATCCACCTCAAGCTCAAAGTGCTCCGCCACACGCTCTATCCTCGCCCTCAGGGACTCCAGGGCCGCCGCAGCGGCGGTCCGCCAGCGCTCCTCAAGGCCTCGGACGATGTCCTCGAAGGCCTCCAGGTCCCCGGCAACGACGGAGCGCATCTTCTCCCCCTCCGTCCGCTTCATCTCCATGAGGGAATCCAGCGCGGCGCGCAGCAGGTCGTCCCAAACCTCAGGAGCCTCCTGAACTTCGGCGGCGGCCGCACCGCCCAGCTCGCAGATCCCCGGCAGGACGAGGAACGGCGTCAGGTCCGCGGGGGCCGTCAGCCCCTGCCCGCGGGCTAGGGACTGAACCCGTCGGAAGAACTGGAGCAACCCCTCCTCATCCAGCGTCGGCGTGCGAACCCCCGGAGCCCAGGCGACCTCCGCGGAGAGGCGGACCTTCCCGCGGTTCAGTCCGGCGCGCAGGATGGAGAGGAAACGCCACTCCATGGACGCAAACTCCCTGGGGAGCCGCGTCGAAAAATCCTGATACCGATGATTCACCGACGTCAGCTCAAACGTCACCGATCCCCAGGGGAAATCCCGCGAGGCGCGCCCAAATCCGGTCATGCTCAAGAACATGAAAGCCCTCCCCAAACGTCTGTCACGGCCGCGGCGCCCCCTAGAGGCCGGAGGGACGGGTGAACCAGGGGTTCCTCTCCGTCAGGAAGCGCTCGATCTCCTGCCGCAATTCCAAGAGCCCATCGCCGCGAAGGGCGCTCACCCTCACGACGTTCTCCCCCGCGTTCTCCAGCGCCGCCGCCAGCACCTCCGCCTCCGTCCGCTGAACCGCGTCCAGCTTGTTGAGCACCAGAAAGCGGGGAGCTCATGACAGCGAATCGCCAGGAGGGTGTCGAAGATGACCTGACAGGTCTCCATCGCCCTGGCGTCGGACGCATCCAGGACCAGCAGAAGGAGCTCCGCCTCCTGAATTTCCTCGAGTGTGGCGCGGAACGCCGCCACCAGCTCCGGCGGAAGGCTGCGGATGAAGCCCACCGTGTCCGACAGGAGAAAGGCGCCGCCCCCCGGCAGCGGGATGCGGCGCACCGACGTGTCCAGGGTGGAGAAGAGGCGGTCCTGCGCGACGATGGTCCCGTCGCCCGAAAGGGCGCGCAGGAGGGTCGATTTGCCGCTGTTCGTGTACCCCACCAGCGAGACGGTGGGGAGCCCGCGCTTGCGGCGCCTGTCCCGCACGAGACGCCGCTGTCTGCGGACGTTCTCCAGCTTTTTCGCCATGTCGCGCACCTGGCGCTCCAGCCGTCGGCGGTGGCGCTCGAACTCCGTCTCGCCGGGACCACGGGTCCCGATGCCCCCTCCGGTCCTGGACATCTGCAGCCCCAGCCCCTTCAGGTGCGGGATCTCGTAGCGCGCCATGGCCATCTGGACCTGGAGGCGCGCCTCCGCCGTCAACGCGCGCCGCTCGAAGATCTTCATGATGACGAAGGGACGATCCCACACCGTCACCTTCGTCAGGGCCTCCAGGTTGGCCCTCTGCACGGGGGAGAGGGCCTCGTCGAACACGAGGTAGCGCGCCCGCAGGGAGCTGCAGAAGAGCCTCAGCTCCTCCGCCTTGCCGCGCCCCACCAGGGTCGCGGGGCTTGGCTCACCCCTGCCCTGGGCCGCGGAGCCAAGCGTCTCGATGCCCAGGGACGTAAGGAGAAGGGAGAGCTCCGCAAGGCGTTCCTCCGGACCCTCCCTCTGATCCGGGAGCGAGAGGGCCGCCACGACGGCGCCGCTCCGGCTCTCAGAGCGCTCAGGACGCCTGCGACTCAAGCGACTTCATGACGTCCGTCAGCCGCTGCATGATGACGTCCCTCCCGTCCTTTCCGGAGTAGACCTCATCCGGGAAGCGCAGCGGCTTCGCAAACGTTATCGTGATCTTGTGGGGCTTGATGAAATGCGCGCCGGTCGGCATGGCCTCATAGGCGCCGTGGATGAATACCGGCAGAATGGGCGCCCTCTCGTGGGCGGCGATCAGGGCCACGCCGCCTTCGAGAGGCTTCAGCCTGCCGTCCGGGGAACGGCCGCCCTCCGGAAAGATCAGGACGTCGCTGCCGTCCCGGTAGAGCTTCATGAACCCCCGCAGGGCACCCGCCGCCGAGGCGTTGTCCGAACGGGAGACGGGCACGGCGCCAAGGGCGCGGATGACGGTACCCAAAAACCAGGACCGAAACAGCTCCTCCTTGGCGAAGTAGCGCAGCTGCCGCTTGAAAAAACACCCCACGACCACAGGGTCCAGGTTGCTCGTGTGGTTGCAGGCGACGATCATCCTCTCGTCGGGGTCCAACGGCTCCTCCCAGCGCACGGAGCACCGGTTGTACACCCGAAGCGCCATGCGGAGCAGACCGCTGACGATCGCATAAAAAACCGGGTTCGGCTTCACTCCTCCACGTCCCCCCTTCGCACGGCATCGCGGACAAGGCCCTCGAAGCATTCCACCACTTCGTCCTCGCTCATGTCCGACGTATCCAGCAGGACGGCCCCCTCCGGCCGCCTCAGGGGAGCCGTCTCCCGGCTGCTGTCGAAGCGATCCCGCTCCCGGATCGCCGAAAGCGTCTCCTCGTAGGAGACGTCCTCCCCCTTCGCCTCCCGCTCGAGACAGCGGCGCCTGGCGCGCGCCTCGGGCGAGGCCGTCAGAAAAAACTTCAAGGGCGCATCGGGGAAGACCACGCTTCCCGCGTCGCGCCCCTCCACCACCAGGGAGCCGTACTTCGCCTGATCTCGCTGCAGGCCCAGAAGTGCAGAACGCACGCAGGGCAAGGCTGAATAGGCCGAGACGACCCGGTCGATGCGCGGCGTGCG
>NC_021038.1:1425420-1433160 GCF_000210715.1 Fretibacterium fastidiosum | reverse complement strand
AGATGGCGCCGGTATCGAGGTAGCGAACGCCGAGGCGACGGGCCAGCCTCCGCGCCGTGGAGCTCTTGCCGGCGCCCGCCGGACCGTCGATCGTCAGGACGTAGGTCAAGGGGCGTCCTCCCTACAGGCCCTTCATGTCCACCATCTCCTGGGCGATGCGTCCCGCGAAGTCCACCAGGTCCGCCATCAGGTCCTCGAAGTTCGTTATCCCCAGGCGCTCCAGGGGCTCCGGGAACATGTAGGTCTGAAGTCCGTCCGCCCCAAGCCCGATCCCCAACATCAGGCAGATGGAGTTCGCCACGCTGACGACGTCCAGGATCGGCTGGTACTGCAGCTTGTCCTCCGGAAGCTCGTTGGGCTTGTGGTGATAGGCCACCGCCATCTGATACGCCTCGGGCAGGTCCCAGCGCTCGGTCAGAAGGGCGCCCACCATGGCGTGATCGAACCCCAGCACGCGAAACTCCGCCTCGGGGAACGGGATGTGTTCCTCCTCGACCATCTTCACGATGAGCCCGTAGCCAAAGCGGACGTAGTCGTTCAGCACCACCTTGCCGATGTCGTGAAGGAGGCCGCCGACGTAGGCGTCCTCGGTCTGCACCTTGCCCGTCACCTGGGCGATGTAGCGCGACGCATAGGCCACCGTCAGGGAATGGCGCCACAGCTCGCCCCTGTCCAGCGCGTAGCCCGACAGGCCCTTGTCCATAACGGAGTAGACCGTTGCGGCAAGGACGATGTTGCTGACGCTCTTGTACCCCAGAAGAGCGATCGCCTCCGAGATGTTGGAGATGTTGCGGGTCATGCCGTAAGCGGCCGAGTTGGCCAGCTTCAGCACCCTCAGCACCAGCCCCTCATCCCTGGACAGGCTCTGAGCGACGTCCGACGCGTTGCTTGTGGGATCGTTCAGCTTACGCAGCGTCTCCAACACAAACTGGGGGAAGGACTTGATGTCCTTCAGCTTGCTGATAATGCGCGTCTTGATCAGTTCCTTTGAACGTTCGTCTACCTCACTCACGAACTCGTCCCCCTTGCATGCAGGTTATACTACTCCACCCTCGAATATTTTAGTGTACAGTTCGGAAAAAGACAAATCCACAAACTCACCCGGACGAAGTTTCTCAAGGACCATCTTTCCAAGCCGCCTCCGGACCAGGCGCTCCACCGAAAAGCCCGCCAGGTTCGCCATCACGCGAACCTCCCGCTTGAGCCCCTCGCCGATGACAACGGACACCCACCGCCCCTCTGGCTCCCGGTCCATGAGGGTCACGGAGATCGGGACGGCCCTCCGCCCCTCGATCTCAAATCCCCCGCGCCATCGCGCAAGCTGGCGCTCGTTGATGGGGACGTTCAGGAGCGCCTCGTACTCCTTGTGGAGCCCCTTCGAGGGGTGCATGACCTCCTGGGTGAGGGCGCCGTCGTTCGTGAGGATCAGAAGCCCCTCGCTCTCCCGGTCCAGCCGCCCCGCGGGATAGACCCGGCGCGACTTCACGGCCTCCGGGAGCAGATCGACCACCACGGGGTCGTACTTGTCGCTTACGGCGCACACCACGCCCCCCGGCTTGTTCATGACCACGTACACGGGCTCCGTCGCCTTCAGGGTTCGGCCGTCGCAGGTCACCTCGTCCACCTCGGGATCGACCTGAAAGAAGGGAGCCAGGACGATCCTGTCCCCCACCCGCACGCGCCCGGCGCGGATAACTTCCTCCGCCCGCCGGCGCGAGGCGACGCCGCAGGCGGCGAGAAATGCGTTAAGCCTCGTCCCTCTCACCTCCATCCCTCACGTCGTCCTCCCCACCCCGTCCGTCGTCGTCCAGGGGCCCCGCGCCCAGTTCGCCCAGCTCCTCCAGGCTCGGCAGGTCCGCGATCGCCTCCAGGCCGAAGACCTCGAGGAACCTCGGCGTGGTCCTGTAGAGCAGGGGGGAACCGCTGGCCTTCTTGCGCCCCGCGATGCGGATGAGCTCGTGGCCCAGGAGCGTCTCGATGACCCGCTCGGAGCGGAAGCCGCCGCGCAGCTCCTCGACCTCGCTCCGCGTGACCGGCTGGTTGTAGGCGATGATCGCGGCCGTCTCAACCGCCGCGCGGCTCAGGCGGACGCGGCCCCTCTGGGCGGTGTCCCGAAAGCGCGACAGGACCTCCGCGAAGTGGGGGTTCGTCCCCAGGACCCACCCTCCGGCCATGGCCTTCAAAACCAGCCCGTGCCCGCTCTTCAAGTGTTCGCCCAGCTCCTCGATGGCCCGCGCCAGCTCCGCGCCGGACACCTCGAAGACCCCTCTCAGCTCTGCCTCGGACACGGGCGAGGACGCCAGGAAGAGGACGGCCTCGATCTGGGCCGCCAGCACGGAGAGGCCCTCCCCGGCCTCAGGCTGCCGACCCGGCAAGGACCTTGACATCGGCGAAGAGCTCCTCCTGCTCTATGCGCACCCTGCCCATGCGGCACATCTCAAGGAGCGCCAGGAGCGTGACCACCAGCAGCTTGACCGAGTGCGCGGCGCGGCACAGGGCGCTCAGGAAGAGTGTCCCCTCCCGCGCCAGCCGACCGTCCAGCTCCGCGATTCGGTCCTCGATCAACGCCTCGTCCGGCGCCGCCTCGGCGAACCCGTCCCAGTCGGCGGCCTCCTCCTCCAGCAGGCGTTCCCGCTCGCGGCTCCGTTCACGGTCGTGGCGTTCAAAGACCCCCCACCAGACGCGGGCCAGGAAGTAGAGGTCCCCAATGTCGTATTCGAGGTCCAAAGCCTCCCCTCCTCCGTCCTCCGCCGCGCCCTGAGCGGGTCGCCTGAAGCAGCGCGACTGCTCCTCAAGCCGCCCCCACAGCCAGTGGGACGCCACACGGTAGGGGCGGTAGCGGACCAGGGTCTCCATAAGGGCCTCCTCGTCGACCTCGACCTCCTCCTCCGGCCCGGGCTCCGCGCCGGGCAGGAGGGAGCGGGTCTTGGAGAGGATGAGCCCCGCCGCCATGTAGAAGAACTCCGCGATCGTCTCGACGGAAGCGCGCTTCGTGCGCGCCAAGTACACCCCGTAGATGCGCACCAGCTGCCGCACTTTGATGCGGGACGCCTCCATCTGCCGGCTCTCCACGAGGCTGCAAAGGAGGTCCAGGGGGCCGGAGAACCCCTCGACGGAGATGTCAAAAGCCTCCATAGGCATTCCCCTGCCGGGCTACCTTGCGGGGTTCACCAGCAGCCCCATGGCGGGATAGATCGACCCCATCGTCTCCCGCGCGACGGCCTCGGCGCGGCGCGCCCCATCGGTCAGGATATCGTCCAGGAGCTTTCTGTTCCCCTCATAGCGGGCGCGGCGCTCGCGCACCGGGGCCATCATCTCCTGAATGTGCGCGTTCAGCCGCTTCTTGCAGTCGACGCAGCCGATCCCCGCCGTGCGGCAGCCCTCGGCGATCTCTTTTTTCTCCTCATCGTCGGGGTTGAAGACCTTGTGGAGGTCCCACACGGGGCAGATGTCCGGGTTCCCCGGATCCGTCCTCTTGATGCGCGCGGGGTCCGTCACCATGCCCCGAAGCTTTTGCCACATGGACTCCGCCGACTCCGATATCTGCAAGGCGTTGCCGTAGGACTTGCTCATCTTTCGCCCGTCGATGCCCGGAACCTTGGGCGTCGCCGTGAAGAGCGGCTGAGGCTCCACCAGCAGCCCCTCTCCGAAGAAGTTGTTGAAGCGCCGCACCGTCTCCCTGCTCAACTCCAGGTGCGCGCTCTGGTCCTCCCCCACCGGCACGAGGCTCGCCCTGTATAGCAGGATATCCGCCGCCATCAGTACGGGATAGCCCAGAAAGGCGTAGGTGCTCAGGTCCTTGTTCTTGATGTTGTCGATCTGCTCCTTATACGTGGGGTTGCGGTAGAGCCAGCCCAGGGGGGTGATCATCCCCAGGGCCAGAGCCAGTTCCGCGTGCTGCGGCACGTGCGACTGGACAAAGATCGGGCTCTTCTCCGGGTCCAGCCCCACCGCCAGCCAGTCCAGCAGGGCCGTGTAGCAGTACTCCCCCGTCTCCGCCGATTCAGCGTAATTGGACATCAGGGCGTGCCAGTCCGCCAAACTGTAAAAGCAATCGTACTGCTCGTCCTGCTGCAGTTTGACAAAATTGCTCAACGCCCCGGCCATGTGTCCCAGGTGCAGAGGCCCCGTGGGCCTCATCGCGCTGAAAACCCGCTTCTTCAAAACAGACCAATCCTTTCGTTCCTGTCCGTACACGTGCGGCCGGCCCTCTACCCGATCGGGGACGGGCTACCTGATTCAATCAGCGTTTGTCCGACTCCAGCATTTTATAAGCGAATGGGGGCGCTCAATCCCCTCACGTCGATCAACACCGTCTCGATGCCGCCCCCCGCGCCGATCCGTCGGGCCAGCTCCGGGAGGGAGACGCACTCCATCTCCCCATGGTCCGCGACGGCGACGGCCAGTCCTGCGCGGGTCGCGTCCATCAACTCGTGATACTTGACGTCCGCCGTGAGGTAGATATCCGCGCCCCAGGCCCCGGCGGCAGGCCAGAACTCCGCGCCCGCACCGCCGCAGAGGGCCACGTGCAGTATACTACAGTTTGCAGGCGCGTAACAGTCGAGGCGGGTCAAATTCCACGCCTCCCTGACCCTCTCGATGAAGCGGTCGAGCGCCTCCGCCTCCGGGAGGTGGCCCTTCGCCCCCAGTCCCGTGTTCAGGTCGAGGGGCGTTATCCCCATCAGGCCCAGGCGGCCGGCCAGCTCCCAGCTGACGCCCCCTTCCGCGCAGTCCCAGTTCGTGTGCGCCGCCAGGACGGCCACGTCGCGCTTGATCGCCTCCCGCACGGCGCGCCCGGGGTCGGAGTTGAGGTCCAGCTTCTTCAAGGGGCGAAACAGGAGCGGATGATGGCACAGGAGCGCCTGACACCCCTGCTCCGCTGCCGCCGCGACCGCCTCGCCGACGGGGTCAAGGGCTATGCCGACGCGGCTGACCTCCGCGTCCAGATCCCCGACCATCAAGCCCACGTTGTCCCACTCCTCAGCCAGGCTGAACGGCGCGACACGGTCCACCCGTTGCAGCAGATCGCGAACTTTCATCGCCTGTCACTCCCCTATTAAGGAAACACTGATTAAGTCGTTGAGAACTGTCAACCGCATAGACTCCCTTCAGTGCCTGAAACTTCACCAGGCCGCGCGAAGCGCGTGGGGATTGGGGCGTAGCCCCATTTTAAAATTTCAGGGAAGCGCTGAAGGATACCCCTTGTTTGATGCTCCTTGATTGCTCTCAACAACTTTTGAAGATTAATCAGCGCTTCCTTAAATTTACAGCCGCAGGGCCCGAAGTGCCGCCTTGAAGCGACTTGAAGCGAAAGGAGCTCGCGAAATCGGCCCCCACCGCCTCCGTCCTCAAGCGCGGCCCGTCCTCCCCTCGACGCTCCTTTCTGAACGACGAAACCCCGCCTCGCGGCGGGGGTTGTCATAGACCGGACGTTTTGCCGGATATTTCGTCATGGTGGGCCCACCTGGGCTCGAACCAGGAACCTTCCGGTTATGAGCCGGTGGCTCTAACCACTTGAGCTATAGGCCCGTATCTTGAAATTATAACCGTTATTCAACCCGAATGCAACCGACGGGGCAGCTGGATTCAGCCTCCCTTGCAGATTCATCCTCCGTCTCCGCCTTGACGACCTTTGCCGTCCCCTTCCCCTCGTCCAGGGCGAAATTTTCGGGGCTGATCTGTACGCAGAGCCCACAGCCTATGCACGCTGTCTGATCCAGGGAGATCTTCATTGTCCTGTCTCTCGCCTCCGTCCAAAGAGCACGCACGCCTTCCATACTCTTTACAGCCCATTTTAATATGAGCGCGCCCCTCCGTCAAACTGCGTGGAGCACACCACAGTGCACGGCCTCCCGCGCTGCGCGGGAGACGGGCGTTTTTGGGTTTTGTACAAGGGGGAAAACTTTCGCCTCTACGAAAAAACCGCCTCCCCAAATCCATTTTTTTCTGCAATAATGAGCTCCACTGAAATGAAACGGCATAGAGGGGCGGTTTTGAAATGTCCACCAATCGAAAAAGAAAACGAGGGCTCTTCCTCGCAGGGGCGCTGTACGCCGCAGCCGCGCTGCTGGTACTCCTGACCTGCTGCGTCAGGGAGGCCTGCGCGGCCAGGTGGGAGAGCCTGACCCTCTCCGACGACGTCGCAGGAGGCCTCGAGAGCCTCGACAAGTTCTGCCTCCTCCACGACCTGTCCTCAGCCGACGTCCTGTGGGCGAACAACTGCACGGTGAGCGACCTCGCTCCAGGGAAGGTGCTCTACCTTCCGAAATCCAGGACGGACGTGTTGTCCCTGTGGCAGCACCAGGGCGCTTGGCAGCCGAAAGCGCTGGTCAAGACGACGTCCGCCGCAGTCGCGGAGCGGGCGCGGGGGGCCAGCGGCGTCCCTCCCGTCTCGGCCTCGCTCAGGCCCACGCCGCCCGCCCCCCAGGCAACGGGCACAAAGCCCGCTCCACCCCCCGAAGGCGGCAAAACGTCTCCAGTCGCCCCGCAGGGCGCCCCCAACAAGGCCCCCGCACCGCCAAGCCTCAAGGACGCCGTCGCAGGGCGCCCGGCACAGGACGGCAAGCGCGAGACTCCGGCGACGGGCAAGGTGACGAAGGACAAAAACGCCGACGGCAAGGACGGAAGCGGGAAAAAGCAGGCGAAGGCCGCCCCGCTCCTCCTCCTCTCGCCGGACGGCGACTCGGGCACCGGCCCCATGAGGCTTGTGATCTCAGGCGATTCGGTCGCCATCGTGCGCCTGCCCAAGAGTGCAGCGCCCAGGACGCCATCCATGGCGGACCTGAACCGCTCGTTCCTGTTCCCCACGTTTCCGGAGACGCCCCCCTCCGAGGACGCCCATCCCTCCGTCGGCCTCCGAGGCAAAAAGATGCTTTGGCCTGTCAACGGCGCGGTCAGCTCCGGGTTCGGAAAGCGCGGCTCAAGGAAGCACGATGGAATCGACATCCCCATGCCGGCCGGCACCGTCATCCGCGTGGCGAAGGACGGCGTCGTCGCCCGGACGGGAACCAACAAAACGCCGTGCTACAGCGGGTACGGAAACTTCGTCCTCGTCAACCACGGCAACGGGCTTCAGACGCTCTACGCGCACTGCCAGAAGGTCACCGTAAAGGTCGGCCAGAAACTGCAAGAGGGTCAGATCATCGCCAACGTCGGACGCACGGGGCGCGCCACGACGAACCACCTCCACTTCGAGGTCCGCGTCAACGGCAAGCCCGTGAACCCCGTCCTCTACCTTCGCTGACGCACTGTGCAGAGCGCAGCCTGAAAACGGAAGCCCGCCCGCATTCTCCTCCCGCTGTTTCGCGGCGAAGCCCGATCACTTCTCCCCTTCGTCCGCATTCCCTGCGGGAGCGGCGCCCGATTGCGGGGGTGTCGCGTCTGCGCCCTCCGCTCCATTCGGCGCACCGACCGACAGACGCGTCACCAGGATCTGTCCGATTCGGTAGCTCTCCAGGTCCATGACCTCAAACTTATGCCCTCCGTAGGTGACGAAGTCCATGCGGTGCGGGATGCGCCGAAGCATGTACGTCATAAAGCCGCCGATCGTCTCGTAGTTCTCCTCATCGGGAAAGGCGTCGAGCCTCAGGACGTGTTTGACGTCCTCGATGGGGGTGGCCCCTTCCAGCAGCCACGACGTATCGTCCCGCTTCGTGATCTGCTCCTCCTCCCCGACGAGCCGCCCCATCAGCATCAGCATGATGTCCTGCAGCGTGATGATCCCCACGACGAGCGCGTACT
>NC_021038.1:1406942-1425118 GCF_000210715.1 Fretibacterium fastidiosum | reverse complement strand
AGCGTGTCGGGAAGGATGAGCGGCGGACGAACCTCAAGCCCGTCATCAAGGGCCAGACGCTGTCCCTTGATGACGCGCTCCAGGAGCTCCTTTGAGTCCACGTAGCCGATGATGTGATCGATGTCCTTATCGCACACCAGGTAGGTGGAGTGGGCCTCCTGGGCAATCTTGTCCTTGATGCTGATCTCGTCCTCGTGCAGGTCGAAGTAGACGATGCTCTCCCTTGCGGTCATGGCGGACGGAACCGTGCGCACGTCCAGTTCAAAGACGTTGCCGATCAGGTCCTTTTCCTGCTTGCGGAGCACCCCGGCCACCGTTCCCGCCTCCACCATGGCGTAGAGGTCGTCGGAGGTGATGTCGTCCTTCCTCTTCTCCGGGAAGCCCATCAAGCTGTAGATGGCGCTACTCACGGCGTTGAGCATACGGGCGATCGGGCCGCAGAAGAAGATGAGACGCCTCATGCCGTCGATCGTCCTGACCGAGGTCCCCTCCGGAATGGCCATGGCGATGCGCTTCGGGATCTGGTCCGCGAACACGACGAAGAAGATCGTGACCCCAAAGAAGGGGAGCGCTGAGGCGATCTGGGCACGAACGGGACCGGGGATGGCTTCGGGAAGGCGCTCCAGGATCAGGGGCGCAAAGGATGCGTCCCCCACGATGCCCGCCAGGATCGCCACGAAGTTCAGCCCGATCTGCACCGTCGTGAAAAAGAGCCCCGGCTGGTCCTGAAACGACAGGACCCTTGCGGCCTGGAGGCTGCCCTTCTCCGCAAGCGGCCGCAGCTTAACCCGGCTCGAAGCCGCCAGCGATATCTCCGACAGGGAAAGAAAAGCGCTCGCCGCAGCCAGGAGCATCACGGCAATCAATCCAAACAACATCTTTCATGCCTCCTCACTGCACGTGACAGCTCCCCACGGCTAAAGCCTGGGGCTTCCTGCTTCGCAGACCACAGCCTTTCGCAGTTGAAAGGTCTTACACAATCTCCACAGGCGTAGGAGTTCTGCAACTCCGGTTTGGGCGCGTCCCGCCCTACCAGCTCAAATTTTATACTACCGACAGGAGGCGACAGCCCTCTATCAGAATATTTTTAGCGGCATTGACATCTCTGTTGTGGTGCGTTCCACACCTTGGACAAGTCCATTCCCTGACGGACAAATCTTTCACCTCTGCGTTCTGGTACCCGCAGAAGGAACACAACTGGCTGGAGGGGTAAAACGAGTCTATCTCCACGATACGCCGCCCATACCAAGCCGCCTTATACCGCAGTTCCCGTTTCAATTCGAAGAAGGACGCATCAGCAACAGCGAGAGCGAGACGATGATTTTTCATCATACCCTTGACGTTCAGATTCTCAACGCAGATAATGGCGTTGTTTTTGATGAGTTCGGTCGTTGTCTTCTGCATTGTGTCGCGACGCTGGTTGGCAATCTTTTGGTGGAGTTTTGCCACTCGCACTCGTGCTTTGTCGCGGTTTTTGCTGCCCTTTGTTTTTCGAGTCAGCCTCCGCATCGCACGTTTCAGCCGCTTTTCCGTTTTCTTCAGATACTGCGGATTTTGGTACTTCTCTCCATTGCTGGTGACCGCCAGCTCCTTCACGCCTAAATCCACGCCGAGGGCACCGTGTGTCGCAGGCAAAGAGCGAGAGGGCACATCAGAGCAGCACAGCGAGACGTAATATTCCCCTGCCGGATTTTGAGAGATGACAGCAGAAAGGATATGCCCGAGGGGTATGCGATGTACACGGCACTTCACAAGACCGAGCTTGGGAAGCTGAACAGCGCTGTCCAGAACCTTGATATTGCTGTTCGTGCGATAAGACCTGTGGTTATCGTGCTTTCGCTTAAATTTCGGGTAGCCGCAGGGTTTTACGCCCTGTTTTACACGCCGAAAAAAATTCTTATAGGCATTATCCAGGTCTTTAAGAGCGTTTTGCAGGGAACATTTATCAGGTTCTCTGAGCCAGTCCAGACCCTGCTTAAGAACTGTGAGAGATTTGTCCTGTTGGAAGCGTGATGGGGCTTTGCCCGTCTTCTCATACGCTTCTTTGCGCTCCGCAAGGAAGTAGTTATAGACGTATCGTACACAGCCAAATGTGCGCTGTATCAAGTCTTCTTGTGCCTTATTGGGATAGAGACGAAACTTATACGCGCACTCCACGCACATTCACCACCGTTTCAGACGTTTTTCTGATTCTCGATATACTGCTTAATAACTGCCAACGGCGCCCCACCAACCGTTGATACGAAGTAGGAATTTGTCCAGAGCGTAGGGAGACGTGATTTCAACGATGGAAATTCACTTCGCAATGTATGAGAGGAAACGCCCTTGATGTGGCGCACCGCTCTATTAATCCCATATTGCGGGTCTACCTCAATCAGCAAATGGACGTGGTCGGGCATAATCTCCAATTCCAGAATGTCTGCGCTGATGCCTTCAGCAATACTATATATCAGTTCCTTCAATCTCGTTTCTATCTCACCAACCAGAACCTTACGCCTGTACTTAGGACACCAGACAACATGATATTTACAGGAATAGACAACATTCCTATTCGATTTATATTTCATGAAAAACAGTATACCAAAACGATAAAACTAATGCAAGATATTTTATGTTTTCAGCGGCTCACCCCAGCCCTGAAGGGCGGGGCTTGCGCCGCTTGTTCGGTCAAGGCCGCGGGCAGCCTGGGCTGTGCGTCGCGATGAAGTGGTCGATCAGCCGTCTGGAGATGCTGGCGGAGTTGGGAATGCCCTTCGGGATGTCCTGCGGCGCAAACCAGCCGGCCTCCCCGATCTCCACCCCGTCGGGACGCAGCTCCCCTCCCTTCCAGCGGGCCGTGAACCCCAGCATCAGCGAACACGGAAAGGGCCAGGACTGGCTGCCGAAGTAGCGGATGTCCTGCACCTCGATGGACACCTCTTCCATCACCTCGCGGGACACCGTCTCTTCCAGCGTCTCACCGGGTTCCACAAAGCCGGCAAGGACGCTGAAGCGCCCCGCAGGCATGTTCAGGTTGTGAGCCAGAAGGAGCTTCCCCTCCCGCTCGATGGCCGTGATGATCGCCGGGGAGAGCGGCGCGTAAAACGTGCGCCCGCACTCGGCGCAGCGCCGTCCCCTGTCCTTCTGACGGGGCACGAGGGGCGCGCCACAGAAGGAACAGAGGCGGACATTCCGCCACCAGCTCATGTACTGCCACGCGGCCCCCGCCCGCGCGAAGGGGCCGTCGCCGAACTTTCCCCAGACCTGGCGCAGCCCCAGCCACTCCGACCCCACCGGAGGCTGAAACGCCTCGTCCACCTCGCACCAGGGCGTCAGCTCCTGCCACGGACGGGGAAAGTCCAGCGAGCAGCGAAGCGCAGACGACGGGCGCTCCCCCGGATCGGCCAGGCCGTCCCGCGCCGCCAACACCTCGTCGCCTCGAAAGATCAGCACAGCTACTGTCCTTTTACGACGCGGACGTCCCCGACGCGCCGGGTGTACCCCTTCGAGTCGAAGTACTCCAGCACGGGAAGGATAAACTTGCGGGAGCTCTGCGTCCTGTCCCTCACGGCAGCCAGGGTCACGTTTCCGCCGATCTCCCGCAGGATGCCCAGCATGGCCCGCTCCAGCTCCGCCGTCAAGACGTAGCCCCCCGGCAGGAGGGCCAGCTCACGCGAGTTCCTGAGGCTTTGGATGAGCGCGCCGAACACAGGCTGCGAGAGCTTCATCTCGTCCCGCAGCTCGTCCAGCGTGAGGAGTTGCCACCCCTGTCGGCGGCAGATCTCCGCCAGCCTCTGGCTGTTCTTCAGAAACTCCCCCTCGCTCCTCGGGGCGAAGTCCGGCGTGCGGACCTTATTTTCGTCCAGCGTCAGGGCGCCGTCCTCGATCATCAGGGCGATCAGGGAGCGGAGCGCACGGGCGTCCGGAAGGGGAACCTGCCGCAGCGCCTCGTCCAGGGGAAGGCCCGCCTCAGCGGGGAAAGACTTCTGGTAGGCCAGGACGGCGTCCTTCAGGTCCGTCTTCAGCTCCGCGCAGCGGGCAAGCGAGAGGTAGAGCGGCTTATCCCCCTTCAGCTCCACGATCCTGCCGGAGGCGGCGAGGTTCTTCGCGATGTCGGCGCAGTTGGCGAGGGTCTCCTGCATCGCCACCGCCGCGCTCTGGGCGTCCATCGCCCTGGCGTCGTCGATGAGCCGCTCCAGGCGAACCGAGGGCGTTCCGGCGGACAGGAGTGCCCTCATCCGGGCGAGTACCCGCGCCCTCGCCTCGGCCCCTCTGGGCTTTCGGGAGTAGGGAAAGACCACGCCCCCCCCGCCAATCGTGATCAGCGGGCTGTAAAAGCGGATGATGAACCGCTGGTTCAAGGTGCAGACCACCGGCTCTTCAAGGACGAGTTGGGCAGGCTCCTCGGTCCCCGGCCGTATCTGCTTCGACTGCAAAAGCGCCACCCGCGCCAGGACCTCGGACGTCCCAATGCAGAGGTGAACGCGCTGCCAGTGCCGCAGCGGCTCGCGGACGGAGGGCAGGAGACGGATCGTGGCGTCGAAGCAGGCCGTCGGAGCGTAGATCCCCCTCTGGCAGACGACGTCGCCGCGCTCGATCTGATCCACGGCGACGTTCGTCAGGTTGGCCGCCACGCGCTGCCCCGCGCAGGCCTCGTCAACCGGATGGCCGTGGACCTGAAGGCTGCGGATCTTTCCCTGCCTCCCGGTGGGGAGCACCTCCACCTCCGTGCCGGGGCGCGCCATCCCCCGGTAGGCGGTCCCCGTGATCACCGTGCCGAAGCCGGAGATGGGGAAGGCCCGGTCGATGGGCAGGAACAGGGCACCGCTGCGGGGACGCGGCCTCACCCGATCCACCAAAGCCACGATCTCCCGCCTCAAGACGTCCAAATTGGCGCCGGACAGGGCCGAAACGGGGACGATGGGTTTTCCGTCCAGGAACGTGCCGCGCACGAACTCCTTCACGTCCTCCCGAACCAGCTCCACCATTCCCTCCTCCACCCGGTCGGCCTTCGTGATGGCGACGAGGCCGTCGTGCACTCCGAGGAGCTCCATGATGGCCAGGTGCTCCCTGGTCTGGGGCATGACCCCTTCGTCCGCAGCCACCACGAGGAGCGCCGCGTCGATACCGGAGGCCCCGGCCACCATCTGCCGGATGAAACGCTCGTGCCCCGGCACGTCGATGACGCTCACGACGCGCCCATCCTGGAGGTGCAGCGGGGCAAAGCCCAGTTCTATCGTGATCCCGCGCTTTTTCTCCTCGAGCAGACGATCGCAGTCCACCCCGGTGAGGGCGGAGATCAGGGTCGTCTTTCCATGGTCGATGTGTCCCGCCGTCCCGATGACGAGACAAATCTCCTTCTCCTCATTCACAGGCACATTCCCCCTTCCCCGCAAGCGGGCCGGCCTCCGGCTGGAGGGCTGCAAGGGCGTTCACCACGACCTCCTCGTCCCCCGGTTGGAGGGTCCTGACGTGCAGCACCAGCGCGTCGTCCCTGGCGCCGGCGATGACGGGACGCTCTCCCTCCCTCAATAGGGCCTGAAGGCGCCCCGCACCCCCCGCCGGATGTCCGCTGACGGCGACCCCCCAGCCCGCGAGAGGCTTTTCGGGGTAGGACCCTCCGCCCACGGCGTCCTCCACGGAGACCACCTCCACCTGCGCGGCAACCCGCCCCTTCAGGGCGGCGGCCAGGCCCTCGGCACGCTCCCTAAGGGTCTCCGCAGGAATCCGGATCATGGCCGGCGTCGGGATGTCGTCCAGCGCCCCGCGCCTGTAGAGGCGCAGGGTTGCCTCGAAGGCGGACAGGGTGATCTTGTCCACGCGCAGCGTCCTGAGGATGGGGTGCTTCCTCAGCCCGTTCACGACGGCACGACGTCCGGCGATGACGCCGATCTGGGGACCGCCCAACATCTTGTCCCCGGAGAAGGTGATGAGGTCCACGCCCTGCTGCAGGGAGGTCCGAACGTCCATCTCCCCCCGCAGGCCCAGCAGCTCGCCGTCAACGAGGAGGCCGCTTCCGGCGTCCTCCATGAAGACCACCCCGCGCTCATGGGCCAGCGCGGCCAGGTCCTTCCGCTCCGGGGCCGCGGTGAAGCCCTCGATGCGGAAGTTGGAGGGGTGCACCTTCAGGAGCATCGCCGTGTTCTCCCCCAGGCCGGCCCTGTAGTCCTCGATGTGCGTTCGGTTCGTCGTGCCCACCTCCACCAGCTTCGCGCCGGAGAACTCCATGATGTCCGGCACGCGGAAGGAGCCGCCGATCTCCACCAGCTCGCCCCGCGAGACGACGACCTCCCTGCCCCGGGCCAGGGCGATGAGGCAGAGGAGGACGGCCCCGGCGTTGTTGTTCACGACGAGCGCCGCCTCGGCGCCGGTCAGGTCGCAGACCAACCCCTCGACGTGGACGTTGCGCTGCCCCCGAACCCCCTGCGCCAGGTTGTACTCCAGGTTCGAGTACCCTCGCGCCGCGCGCTCCATCGCCCGCACGGCCTCCGCGGCCATGAGGGAGCGGCCCAGGTTGGTGTGGATGACCACCCCGGTCGCGTTGACGACGCGGCGCAGGTTCGGCCTCTCCGCCTCGGTCAGGGCGCCGAGGCACGCCTCCCGGATGCGCTCCGGGGAGACGTCCTCTTCCTGCCCCGTGAGCATCCGGCGCCGGACGGCCGTCAACTCGCCGTTGATGACCCGCTTCACCGTCTCCCTGCCCGCCCTCTCGATCCAGGGCCGTGCCCAATCCTGCGCCAGCAGGACGTCCATGCCAGGGATCGCCCGAAGTTTTTGCTTGATGTCCTCAACCGTCATCTTTGTCCCCACTCCTGAAACGTCTTTAAAATTCTCCCGGCGGCGCGCGCCGCCTGCTGGATAGTTTTCTTCAATCATTCTATAATATCAACCATTCTATAATAATTGAGTTCAGTGCTCAAGCTCTTATAGACGCAGGAGGATGCTCTCGATGGTCACAGTGAACGCGTTCGGTAAGTCCGGCCCGGAACCGGCCGCAATGACGAAGGAGGCGCTGGAGAAGGGGGCGGACGAGGTTCGCGTGATCGTTGACAGCCCAACGGCAGCCGCGAGCGTCAGAGATTTTTTGATCGGGGCGGGCCTCCGCGTCCAGCTCCAGGACGACGAGGGACAGCTGATCGTCGTCGGCGAGAAAAAAAAGGACGCCGCCGCCGACGGACCGAAGGGAGAGACGCCTCCTCCCACCGCGCAGGAGGCCAAGCCACTCGAAGGGTCGCCGCGCCGCGAGCCGCATCGGGCGGAAGAGCCGACTCAGACGGAGGGGCCACACCCAAAGCCCCAGGTCCCCTTCCGGCAGCCCCCAATGGAGGGAGCGCCGGGCAGCCGCCGTGGGAAACGCTCCCGCTCAAAACAGAAAAAGGAGCCGGAAGCCGTCCCCCAGAAGGGACAGGAGCTTGCCCCCCCGCGCGACGACACGTCCCTTGCCGTCCTCATCACGGGGGATACCTTCGGGCGTGGCAGCGAGGAGCTTGGAGGGGTGCTCGTGAAGAGCTTCCTGAAGACGCTGGCGGGCCTTGAGACTCCGCCGACCGTTCTGGCCCTGATGAACGGAGGGGTGAAGCTGGCCCTCTTCGACTCCTCCACCTGCGACCGCCTGAAGGACCTGGAAAGGCGGGGGACCAGGGTCCTCGTGTGCGGCACCTGCACCAATTTTTACGGCGTAACGGACAGCGTCGGCGTCGGCATCATCTCCAACATGTACGAGATCGTGGAGACGATCGCCAGGGCGGGCAGGATCCTGAGCCTCTGACCCCAAGGCGGGCTCAGGGAAAAAGGGGCTGAAGGGACCGCATCGCGAAAGGGGAGGAGAACCGTGAACTCGGATTGGAAGTCCGGGGCCGAACGGCCCGTCATGGAAGGGGACCTGCAGTACCACATCCGCTGCCGAAGGGGCGACGTGAACCGCTACGTCCTCCTTCCGGGGGACCCGGCCCGCGTCGAGGCCATCGCCCAGGGCTGGGGAAGCTCGCGTTTCATCGCCGACAACCGCGAGCACCGGACGTGGAGCGGTGAGTTGGACGGCATCCCCGTCACCGCGTGTTCCACCGGCATGGGAGGACCGTCGACCTCCATCGCGCTGGAGGAGCTGGCCGCGCTGGGGGCCGACACCTTCATTCGCGTCGGGTCCTGCGGGGCCATCCAGGAGGGAGTCGAGTGCGGCGACCTCGTCATCTGTTCGGGAGCCATGCGGCAGGACGGGACCAGCCAGGATTACATCGACCTGTCCTACCCCGCGGCGGCCAGTTACGAGGTGACCGCCGCCCTCGTGGAGTCGTGCGAGCGCCTCAAGGTGCGCTACCACGTAGGCGTCAGCTGCACGACGGCGTCCTTTTACTGCGGCCAGGCCCGGCCGGGGCTGAAGGGCTACTCCCCATCCTCCCAGGCCCATAAGGTCGAGGACCTGAACCGCGCGGGCGTCATGAACTTTGAGATGGAAGCCGCCACGGTCCTCACGCTTGCCGGACTCTACGGCCTGCGCGCGGGGGCCGTCTTCGCCGTCGTCGCCCACCGCCTGAAGGACTCGTTTCAATACGTGGGCATCGATCACAGCATCCGGGCAGCCAACGAAGCCCTGAAGGTCCTGGCCGCCTGGGACAGGGCCAAGGAGGCCAGAGGGAAGCCCTTCTGGTTCCCCGGCCTCCTGGCCTGACGGAAGGCGACGCAAGGACACAAAAGTCCCCTCAGGCCCGCGTTTCGACGGGCTCGAGGGGACCGAAGGCGGCAGGCTTTACGCGAAGTCGCGGCGCTCCTTGATGCGCGCGGCCTTTCCGCTCAACTTGCGCAGGTAGTACAGCTTCGCGCGGCGGACGCGCCCCTTGCGTTGGACCTCGATCTTATCGATGGAGGGGCAGTGCAGGGGAAAGACCCGCTCCACCCCGATTCCGCTCGATACCTTGCGCACGGTAAAGGTCTCGTCCAACCCGCCGTGCTGGCGCGCGATAACCACGCCCTCAAAGACCTGAATTCGCTCGCGGGCGCCCTCCTTGATCTTCACGTGGACGCGAAGGGTGTCGCCCGGCCGAAAATCGGGCGCAGGGTCCGCCTTAAGATAATTCTTCTGGACAAGGTTCAATACGTTCACTGGTGCTTCCTCCTAAATAAAAATCAGCGCTTTCCTAAAAATCGATCCAGTGCAATTCCCGCCCTGACCGCCAGGGGCAGCGTCTCCGCCTCCTGAGCCACCGAGGCGTAAACCGCAGGGCCTTCCGCGATCTCCCCCGCCTCCACTCCGTCGGGGAACAGAAAGAGCAGCGGCCCGTCGTGCTCGAGGCAACGGCGCTTCGCCTCCAGCGTATGAAGGCTGCCGCTTCGGGGCTGAGCCTCTACAACGACGGTCAGCGTCGGCCGTCCTTTCCCGTGGGACCGGGCCCAATCCCAAACGCGGGACAGGCTCCCCAGGACCCTGGGGACGCCGGAGGCCCCCGCCGAGAGCGCGTCGAACGAACGCCGCTCATCGGGGCGAAGGATGACGAAAAAAGGCCTCCCCAGCCCGTAAAAACGGCAGAGGGAGGAGAGGGCCTCCGCCCCTTCCGGCGTCGGCCCGTCGGCCGTGAGGAGCGCCAAGCGGGCCCCTCCGGAGAGGTAGTCCCCTATCGCCGCCCTTGCCAGGAGGTCGGGACGGCGGATCAGCGTTCGCTCCACCGCCCTGGCCCGACGCCAGGTCCGAACCTCCGCCTCGTTGCCGCTCAAAAGCACCTCCGGGACGTCCATTCCCCTCCAGGAGGCTGGCCGGGTGTAGTGCGGATGATCCAACATCCCGCGGTAAAAGGAGTCTTCCTCCACCGCCTCCCCTCGACCGACAACCCCCGGAACGAGGCGCGCCATCGCGTCGATGACAGCCATGGCGGGGATCTCGCCCCCGGTGAGGACGCAGTCGCCCACCCTCACCTCAAGGTCCACCTCGCGCTCGACAAAGCGCTCGTCAATCCCTTCATAATGACCGCAGAGGATAACGACGTGTTCCTGGCGCGAGAGCGTCTCAACGATCTCCTGGGTCAGGAGCGTCCCCTGCGGAGAGGGATACACCACACAGGCCTCACCCTCGCCGCGGGCCGCATTCAGCGCGTCCTCCAGCTGAGGCGCCGCGAGGACCATGCCCCCCGCGCCAAAGGCGTAATCGTCGATTTGACGATACCCGCCCCGACCGAACTCGCGAAGGTCCACCAAATCCACCCGCAGCAGGTTCCTTTTGACGGCGCGGCCGACGATGCTCGTCGAGAGAAAATCGCGAAAGAACTCCGGAAACGCCGTGACGATCGTTACGTGCATCAGTCCCAGAGCCCCTCGATCAAAGCGATCCTGAGACGGCCTCCCTCGAGGTCGATGTCGCGAACGAACTCCCGGACGGCAGGGATGTAGTGCAGGCCCCCTGCGGCGTCGCGTATCTCGTACAGCTCGTTGGCGCCCGTGAGGAAATCCGTCACCGTTCCCAGAGGGCGCCCCTCCAGGTCTTCGACAGCGAGGCCGATCAGGTCGTCAACCCAGAAGCTGCCCCGCGGAAGCTCGACCCGCTCCTCCCGATCGATGAGGATGGACGCCCCCACACAGGCCTCCGCCTCATCCCGCGTCGAAAGGTCTGTCCGCAGCGTGAGGAGGTTGCGTCCCTCGTCGAAGCGGACGCCGCGCACCTCGAGCGTGCGGAGGACGTTCCCTCCACGATAGAGGGCGATCGTGCTCATCGCCTGGAAGCGCTCCGGGAAGTCCGTCAGAGGGACCACCGTCAGCGCTCCCTGAAGGCCGTGCGCGGAGGCTACACGTCCGATCTGGATTTTTTCAGACGCCTGGACGCCCTTCGAGGCCGCTCTGGAAATCGTGCTTCACTACTCCTCTACGATATCGACGTCCACACGCTCGCCGGCTTTGACGGCAGCCGCTTTGGCCAAAAGCCGGATGGCGTTGATCGTGGCGCCGCGCTTTCCGATGATGCGTCCCACGTCCTCGTGGGCAACACGAATCATAACCTTGAGCCCGCTCTCCTCTTCGCCGCTCTCCACGCTGATGGCATCCGGCTGAGTGACAAGATGTCTAACGATGAACTCGACAAGTTCCTTGTAATTGACCATTGTGGCACCTCCTGTTTTTTTGCGGTGACGTGCTGAGGATGAACTCCAAAAAGTCCCTACTGGGCCTTTTTGCTCTCGAACTTCTCCCAAATGCCCTGCTTCTTCAAAAGCCCGCGCGCCGTGTCCGAGGGCAGGGCCCCGACGCTCAGCCAGTACAGAGCGCGATCCTCGTTGATGGCCACGGCCGCCGGATCGGTCATGGGGTTGTAGGTCCCGATCAGCTCGATGAACTTCCCGTCCCTAGGGGAATGGGAGTCCGCAACCACCAACCTGTAGTAAGGGGCTTTCTTTTTGCCCAAGCGCGACAAACGAATCCTCACTGCCATTACAACAAGACACCTCCTGAAAAATCTGAGGGAAGAAAACTTCCCAACGGACACCTGAAGCGATCTCTCCCTGCGGGGCAGGGCCTCAGCGAATGCCACCCATCCTGCCGAAGAGGGAGCGGAGCTTGAACTTGCTGTCCCCTGCTGCGGAAAAGGTCTTGAAGAGCTTTCGCATCTGCTCGTACTGCGCCAGCAGCTGGTTCACCATCTGCACGGACGTCCCCGAGCCCAGCGCGATCCTACGCCGGCGCGACCCCTTGATGATCCGGGGGTTACGGCGTTCAGCCGGCGTCATGGACTGGATGATCGCCTTGCTCCGACGGATGGCGGCGTTGTCCGCCTCATCGACGTTTATCCCCTTCAGGCGGCTGAAGCCGGGGATCATCTCCATCACCTTGCCGAGGGGCCCCATCTTCTCGATCTGCTGAAACTGGAGCAGAAGGGTTTCCAGCGTGAACTGCTTTCCCTTCAGGCTGTTTGCGATCTTCTGGGCGTCGCCGGCGTCCGCGGCCTGAACCTTTTCCACGAGGCCCTGGATGTCCCCCATGCCCATGATGCGCCCTGCCATCCGCCGGGAGTCAAAGACCTCGAGGGCATCCGTCCGCTCCCCCACCCCGGCGAACTTCACGGGCACGTCGGTCACCGCACGGACCGCCAGCGCGCTTCCGCCTCGGGCGTCGCCGTCGAGCTTCGTCAGGATCAGCCCCGTCAGCGCCAGGCGCTCATGGAACGCCCTCGCGACGTTGACTGCCTCCTGCCCCATCATCGCGTCCAGCACCAGGAGCTTCTCGTGGGGCGGGAGCGCCGAGGCGATGGCCGAGAGCTCCTCCATCAGTTCCTGGTCCAGGTGCAGGCGTCCCGCCGTGTCCAGCAGGATGACGTCGTTCATGCGGTCCGCCGCACGCTGTCGGGCCCCGCGCACCACTTCCAGGACGTCCGTCCCTCCGGCGTCGGGCCCGTAGAAGGCGACCCTGGCCTCCTCCGCCAGCACCCTCAGCTGGTCGACGGCCGCAGGTCGCCGCAGGTCACACGCCACGACGAGGGGATTGTGGGAACCCTGAAGCCGTCGCGCCAGCTTGACCGTCGTCGTCGTCTTTCCGCTTCCCTGAAGCCCCACCATGAGGATCACCGTGGGGGGCATCGAGGCGATGGCAAGCGGAGCGGGGTCCCCCATCAGGGAGACGAGCTCCTCGTACACCACCGTCGCGATGTGCTGCGCGGCGCTGATCGACTCGATGACGTCGAGTTGCAGCGCCCTCTCCCTTATCCTGGCGACGAGGCTGCGGGCCACCTTGAAATCGACGTCCGCCTCCAGCAGGGATTTGCGTATCTCGCGAAGCGCGGCGTCGACGTCCGCCTCCGAGAGCTTTCCCCTGCTTCGCAAACGCGAAAATGCGGCCTCCAGCTTCTCCCTCAGTGCGTCAAACATTCCCTGCTCTACTCCTTAAAGACGGAGGACGATAAAACGCTCACACGCCTCCATTCGTTTCGTTCAAGCGCAAGGCTTCGTTCCTCGCCTCAAGCTCGTGAATCCGCTCCTCCAGCCGTCGGGTCGTCTCGGAGAAGTGAAGCTCTCCCTCGATCGCCTCGAGGCGCTCCATGACGCGCCGCTCCAGGATGTGGACGGCCTGACGGCTGACCCCCAGCGAACGGGCGACCTCCGTCGGGGCCAGGTCAGCAAAGTAGAGCATCTCGTAGACGTCCCGCTGACGCTCCGTCAAAAGGGGGGAGTAAAAGTCGTAGAGCGAATTGAGATAGACCCTTCGCTCCAGGCGCTCCCCATCGTTCAAAGCGGCCACATCGCATCCACTCCTGAGCTTCGGATCGGCGGTGATACAGCACACTCCTCGAGTCGGGACTAATTATAAGGAGCCTGCGACATCTTGTCAAGCATTTTTGTTTTACGCCTGTCGTTGTTCTGTGATCATGTCATCCTAAGTAGTCAGAGAAAATGTCACCCCTCTCCGCGGAAGGCAGGTCTCAGGAAAAAGCACACGACTCACGGCGAAATGGGCCTCATTCACGGCAACCGGGACAGACGTCCCCAGCACAGGATAGGTGAAGAGATACGCCTCGACGCGCTCCGTCTTTACCGGGACAAGTATCATGACTTCAACTTTTCCCATTTTGCCGACAGTCTGAAGGAGGCTGAGAGGTCGCAGTGTGCCGTTCCGAGCAATGCGACAAAAGAAAATGAGGGCGAACCTGCAAAAACTCACACGACCGCCCCCAACCATCCCTGAAAGCGCTCTTTCAGGAAAAACGGTCACCCTGGCTCAGAGCTGCCTCAGTCCAAGGTGACTCAAAAGTGACTTTTTTCTGGCTATTGACATCATTTATACGTGAGGACGGGGTGCTACAAGGCGTCCGTAAAGCGTTCCAGGGCGTCCATGGCCCTCATGAGGCTATCCATGGCCTGGGTGCAGGCGATGCGGACGTAGCCCTCCCCGCTCTCCCCAAAGGCGTCGCCCGGCAGGAGGCCCACCCTCGCTTCCCGCAGGGCGCGCAGGGAGAACTCCTCGCTGGAGAGCCCCGTCCCGCTGATGTCCGGGAAGAGGTAGAAAGCCCCTGCCGCCGGCCGGCATCGGACGCCCTTCATCGCGTTCAGCCTGGCCTCCACCGCCCTGAGCCTGTCCCCGAAGGCGGCCCTTCGTTCCTCGACCTTCGCATCCTGCGTGTTGAGGGCGTAGGCGGCGCCCTTCTGAGCGAGCGTACACACGCCGTAGGTTCGAGAGGAGGAGAGGAGGCACATCATGGAGGCCACGTCGGGCGGCGTCATGGCGTAGCCCAGGCGCCACCCCGTCATGCAGTGGCTCTTGGACACGCCGCCGATCGTGATCGTCCTCTCCCGCATCCCCGGAAGGGAAGCGAAACAGACGTGTTCGCCGCGAAAGACCAGGGACTCGTAGATCTCGTCGCTGATCACCAGCAGGTCCCTCTCCACGGCAAAAGCCGCAATCACCTCCAGCTGCTCGCGGGAGTACACGCTGCCGGAGGGGTTTCCGGGCGAGTTGACCACGATCCCGCGCGTCCTGGACGTCACGGCCGCCCTCAGGTCCTCCGCGGTGGGGGCAAAGTTGTTCTCCTCCCTGGTGGGGACCCCGACGGGGACGCCCCCGCAGTCCCGAACCTGCACCGCGTACACCGTGAAGTAGGGCTCCAGCAGCAGGACCTCGTCGCCGGGGTCCAGCAGCGCCTCAAAGAGCAGCTGCGTCGCCTGAAGGGCCCCGTTTGCGATGACGACCTCCTCCGGGCTCAGGCTGAGGCCATGACGCCGCTCCCAGTAGCCGCACACCGCCTCGCGCAGGTCGCGAAAGCCCTGAAGCGGGGGATAGTGCGTGCTGCCCGCCCGCGCGGCCCGTGCCGCGGCATCGATGACGTCCGGCTCCGTCGTGAAGTCCGGCTCGCCGATGCTGAGGTTCAGGACGCCCTCCATCTGGGCGATGGCCCGGAACATGCGCATCATGCCAGACGGCTTAAACTTGCTGAAACGCTCCGCCACTCTCATTCAAAATCCACTTCCCTTCACAAAGGCTGCACTGCTGGAGGACCCCTCATTGTCGATGGTCCTTGATCGCTTCCAACAACTTCTTAAGGTCAATCGCACTCCCTTAGACAAAAGGGGCGGAGAAGCCCCCGCCCCAACGCAAACCGACATCCTTCGGAAAGAAAAGCGCTCCGTTATTTCTTCGCCAGGTACTCGTTGATGTTGGCGGCCGCCTTGCGTCCCTCACCCATGGCCAGAATGACGGTCGCCGCGCCGAGGACGATATCGCCGCCCGCCCAGACCTTGTCCAGGCTGGTCCTCTGCGTCTCCTCCTCGACGATGATGTTGCCGCGCTTGTTGACGTTCAGCCCTGCGGTCGTCTTCGCCATCAGGGGGTTCGACATGTTGCCCAGCGCGACGACTGCGGCGTCGATCTCCAGCACGTGCTCCGTGCCGGGCTTCACCACCGGGCTGCGGCGGCCCGACGCATCGGGCTCCCCCAGCTCGTAATCCAAGAGCTCGACCCCTGCGACGCGCCCCTTCAGGGCCCTGTCCTCCGTCTCGAGGGGAATGAAGCGGGTGGGGTTCTGCAGGAAGAGGAACTCGACGCCCTCTTCGAAGGCGTGCGCCACCTCCTCGGCGCGGGCCGGCATCTCCGCACGGGTGCGGCGGTAGATGCAGTAGACCTTCTCCGCCCCAAGGCGGTAGGCCATGCGGGCCGCGTCCATCGCGACGTTGCCGCCGCCGAAGACGGCCACGCGCTTCGCCTGATAGAGCGGGGTGTCCGCCTCCTCCGTGTCGTAGGCCTTCATCAGGTTGGCGCGGGTGAGGTACTCGTTGGCGCTGAAGACGCCGGTCAGGTTCTCT
This sequence comes from Fretibacterium fastidiosum, assembly GCF_000210715.1. Classification (GTDB taxonomy): domain Bacteria; phylum Synergistota; class Synergistia; order Synergistales; family Aminobacteriaceae; genus Fretibacterium; species Fretibacterium fastidiosum. Next base: position 1,409,378 of record NC_021038.1, on the reverse strand, counting down.
CCCTCGATGTTCAGGAACTTGGGGAGGCCTGCGCCCGTCCCGATGAACACGGCATCGTACCCATCGGTTTCGAGGAGCTGCTCCAGGGTCTCTGTGCGCCCCACAAGGAAGCTCGTCTCGAACTTCACGCCCATCTTCCTGAGGTTCTCGACCTCTTTCGCCACGATCTCCTTGGGAAGACGGAACTCAGGGATGCCGTAGACCATCACGCCGCCCTGCTTCTGAAGCGCCTCGAAGACCGTGACGTCGTGTCCCGCCCTGCGGATGTCCGCCGCCACGGTCAGCCCGGCCGGGCCGGAACCGATGACGGCGACCCTCTTGCCCGTCGGAGCAGCCGGCGTGGGGACGGTGGTCTTATTGTTGTTTCGCTCCCAGTCCGCCACGAAGCGCTCCAGGCGCCCAATGGCCACGGCCTTCTCCGTGGACTTCAGCATCTTGCCCACCGTGCAGAAGCTCTGGCACTGCTTCTCCTGGGGGCAGACGCGACCGCAGATCGCCGGAAGGAGGTTCGTCTCCTTGATGGTGTCCACGGCAGCCTTAAAATCGCCCTTCTGAATGTGCGCGATGAAGTCCGGAATGTGGACCCCCACGGGACAGCCCTTCACGCAGGGCTGATTTTTGCAGTTCAGGCAGCGCTCCGCTTCGACCCTGGCCTGCTCCTCCGTGTAGCCCAGCGCCACCTCCCCCATCTCGCGGGCCCTCTTGACCGGGTCCCGCGACGGCATCTCCTGCTGCGGGATGGCCGCCCTGTCCTTGGGGGTCAGCGTCTTGCCCTGAATCTCGCCCCAGAGTTTCTCGGCCTCCTGGGCCAACATTTCGGTCGTCTTGTGTTCCATCGTCATGCCCCCGCCTTCGCGTCCAAGCCGATGCGGCACTTGTGATACTCTTCCTGCTCCCTGGCGCGAAACGCCCCCATGCGCGTCATCATGTTGTCGAAGTCCACCTTGTAGCCGTCAAACTCCGGGCCGTCGACGCAGACGAACTTCGTCTCGCCCCCGACGGAGACGCGGCAGCCGCCGCACATGCCCGTGCCGTCGATCATGATCGTGTTCAGGGACACGGTGATGGGGACGCCGAAGGGCTTCGCGGTGGCCACGCAGAACTTCATCATGATGGGAGGCCCGATGGCGACCACCTCGTTGGGCATGTCGTGCCCGTCCTTGCCCTCGCAGATCTCCTTCAGCGGCTCGGTCACCAGGCCCTTGCGCCCGTAGGTGCCGTCGTCCGTGACGACGATCACCTCGTCCGCGATGGCCCTCATCTCGTCCTCGAAGATGACCAGGTCCTTAGAGCGGGCCCCGATGATGGTGATGACCTTGTTGCCCGCCTTCTTGTGGGCCTGCACGATGGGGTACATGGGCGCGACGCCGATGCCGCCACCCACGCAGACCACCGTCCCCACCTTCTCGATGTGGGTGGGGCTGCCGAGGGGCCCAAGGATGACGGGGATCTCGTCGCCCACCTCGAGCTGCGACAGCTTGAGCGTCGTCGCCCCCACCGTCTGGAACACGAGGGCGATCCAGCCCTCCTCCGCGTTGGCGTCCGCAATGGTCAAGGGCACCCTCTCCCCCAGGTCCCGATCGATCTGGAAGATGATAAACTGCCCCGCCTTCCGGTTCCGCGCGATCTCCGGCGCCGTCACCTTGAAGTAGTAGACGCTCTGACCCCTCTCAAGGTCATGAGAGAGCTGCCTCTTCTCCAGTATCTTATGCAAATGACCTTCCCCCTCCAAGATAATATGCACTGCTGAACTGCGAAAAGCTCCGTCGGAGCCTCCACAGCAAAGAGCTCTCTAAAAACAGGACCTGCTACGACAAAAGACAGGACGACGTCCTGCACACTATAATAATAAGCCATTCTTCCACATAAAACAAGAATCCAGATGCATTTATGCATTAAAAAGCCTTAAATTCTTGAAATTACAACAACTATTCGGGGTGTTCCAACTCGCGGCCACACCCTTTCGATCCCCCTCATTGCTTTGCCGCTGCTGTATTTCTGTTCCTAAATATGTTAAGATACGCGCAGGATGGGGCCGCGTCTCCTAGTCTGGACCCTGAACGCGGCATAGACGCTTTGAGTGCTTATGTTTCAGGAGGGGTTAACGATGAGTGAAAAGACCTTGCTGTCGCTTGCTTATGGAGCCGCGTTCCCGGAGAAGAAAGGGGCCGTCGCCTTCACGGACCTGGCTTCTCTTGCGCCCAGATTCCAGGCCGGAGATGCGTGGCTGCGCGAGAACGCGGCTGCGGGCAAAGAGGGATTCGGGTGGATGAACCTCGCCAGGCGCAACGTTGACGACGTGCAGACGATGGCGCGTTGGCTCTCCACCCGCGAGTCCGTCATTCAGGTGGGGATCGGCGGCTCCGCCCTGGGCAATCAGATGCTGCACAACGCGCTCCTGCCCCCCTTCTGGAACGAGATCCCCCAGGCCAAGCG
>NC_021038.1:1401255-1406309 GCF_000210715.1 Fretibacterium fastidiosum | reverse complement strand
GGGAGAAATGGACGGACGGATCGCCGGCGCCCAGTCCGTGCTGGAGAACCCGGCCTGGGTCCTCTCCGGGCTGAACTACCTGCACATGAACGCAGGACGCGGCATCAGCGTCCTGATGCCCTATTCCGATCACCTCGAAAAGTTTGGCGAGTGGTTCGCCCAGCTGTGGGGCGAGTCCCTCGGCAAGGAGGGCAAGGGCTCCACGCCGGTTCGTGCGCTGGGCGCCATCGACCAGCACTCCCAGATCCAGCTCTACACGTCGGGGCCCGACGACAAGCTCTACACCATCCTCACCGTGGAGCAGGACAAGCGCGACATCGCCCTACCCGCCGCTCCGGAGAAGGCCCTGAAGAAGCTCTCCTACCTCTACGGAAAGTCCATGGATAAGCTGCGCAACTTCGAGGCCCAGGCCACGGCAGCCGCGCTTCACAAGGTGGGGCGCCCCGTCGCCGTGCTCTCGATCCCCGCGCTGGACGCACGCTGCTTGGGCGCGCTCATCCACTTCTACGAGTACGTGACGGCCATGACGGGGTGGTTGCTGAACGTCAACCCCTTTGACCAGCCGGGGGTCGAGCAGGGAAAGAAGTACACCTACGGCCTGATGGGTCGGGAAGGCTTCGAGGCCGACGCAGAGGAGGTCCGCACCCTCTCCGCCAGGACGACCGAGCGCGTGGCGGGCCTATAGGGGCGTCCGTCGGGCGTACTGCCGCTCAGAAGCACAAAGGACGGGGGGCCGGCGGCCCCCCGTCCTTTGTGCTCATCGATGCGGCCTAGTCTCCGCCGAGGTAAGCCCTCTTGATCTCCGGGGAATCGAGGAGTTCCTGCCCCGTGCCCGTGGTGACGATCTTCCCCGTCTCCAGCACGTAGCCTCGGCTCGCGATGGAGAGCGCCATCCGCGCGTTCTGCTCCACCAGCAGGATCGTGGAGCCGTGTTCGTTCAGGTTTCTGATGATGTCGAAGATCTGCTCCACCAGAAGGGGAGCGAGGCCCATGGAGGGCTCGTCCAGCATCAGGAGCCTGGGGCGGCTCATCAGCGCCCTGCCCATGGCCAGCATCTGCTGTTCGCCGCCGGAGAGCGTGCCCGCCACCTGGCGGCGGCGCTCCCTGAGCCGCGGAAAGAGCCCGTAGACCATCTCCAGGTCCTCCGCGACGCTGCCCCCCCCGGCCCTCATCCGAACGTAAGCTCCCATCTCCAGGTTCTCCTTCACGGTCATCTGCAGGAAGATGCGCCGCCCCTCCGGCACCTGGGCCAGTCCCCGTTCCACCACTTTATGTGGCGCGGTGTGCGCCAGGCCCTGCCCCAGGAAGGACACGCTGCCGCTTTTGGGGTGCAGCAGGCCCGATATCGTGTTCAGGGTCGTGGACTTGCCCGCGCCGTTCGCGCCGATCAGCGTGACGATCTCCCCCTCCCTCACGTCGAAGGATATCCCCTTGATCGCGTGGATGCTGCCGTAGTAGACGTGAAGGCCCTCCACCTTCAAAATGGGGTCCATGGCTACGCCCCCTCCTGCCGGCCCAGGTAGGCCTCGATAACCGCCGGATCGGACTGAATCTCCTCCGGCGTGCCCTTGGCGATAACGTGCCCGAAGTTCAACACGCAGATGCCCTCACAGATGTTCATGACCAGGTTCATGTCGTGCTCGATGAGCATGATGGCGATCTGAAACATGTCGTGTACCTTGCGGATGCTCTCCATCAACTCCACCGTCTCCGAGGGGTTCATCCCCGCCGCGGGCTCGTCCAACAGGAGAAGGGACGGGTTCGTGGCCAGCGCGCGGACGATCTCAAGCCGCCTCTGAGCGCCGTAGGGCAAAGACCCCGCCCGGACGTCCGCCATGTCCTGCATGTCGAAGATCGAGAGCAGCTTCAGGGCGCGGCGGTGAGCGGCGCGCTCCTCCCGGCGGAACTTCGGCAGGCGCAGCACGGCGCTCCACATGCCGTAGTGCATGTCGTTGTTCATGGCGACCTTCACGTTGTCCGCGACGCTGAGGTTCCCGAAGAGGCGAATGTTCTGGAACGTGCGCGCGATGCCCGCCCGGTTCACCTGCACGGTGCTCATGCTGTTGGTGTCCTGCCCGTCCAGCAGGATGGTGCCCGCCGTGGGTTGGTACACCTTCGTCAGCAGGTTGAAGACCGTGGTCTTGCCCGCGCCGTTGGGTCCGATGAGCCCGGCGATCTCCGTCCGCCCGATGGTCAGGTTGAAGTTCTCCACCGCCTTTAGCCCCCCCAGCGTGATCCCCAGGTTGACGCACTCCAGGATCGGGGCGCGGCCCGCGTCCCGGTCCGGGATCACGGCATTGGATGGGACGGGGACCAGCCGCGTCTTCCTCCGCTTAAACTGCATGTTCGTCCTCCTCCCTCGCCCGCCTCAGAAAGGGGTTGAAGCGCGTCAAAAATCCCTTCACCGCGGCGTTGTTCGTGGCCAGCATCACCGCGATCAGCACGACGGCGTAGAGCAGCATCCGGTAGTCCGCGAACTGGCGCAGCTTCTCCGGCAGGATCGTCAGGGCCGCGGCCGCGACGATGGACCCCAGGATGTTCCCCTGGCCACCCAGCACCACGAACACCAGCACCAGGATGGAGGTGTTGAAGTCAAACTTGTTGGCGACGATCGTGGAGTAGTTCATGGCGAAGAGGGCCCCTGCTGCCCCGGCCAGCGCCGCGGAGGTGACGAAGGCCATCATCTTGTAGCGCGTGATGTTGATCCCGACGCTCTCCGCCGCTATGCAGACGTCCCGGATGGCCATGAACGCGCGTCCGGCACGGCTGTTCATCAGGTTGTACATCACAGCCAGCGCGATCATCACCAGGATGAAGCCCACCGTGAAGGTGGATATCTTCTGGATGCCACCGATGCCCATGGGCCCCGCAATGATGAGGCGTCCGCCGGGCAAAAGGCGCGTTTTGTCGCTCAGCATACTGAAGCTGATGCCGCCAGAGTCCATGCCCAGGTAAAAGTTGTTGAAGACGCTCTTGATGATCTCTCCGAACGCCAGCGTCACGATGGCCAGATAATCCCCTTTCAGCCGCAGCACGGGGATGCCGATGAGGAACCCCGCGGCGGCGGCAAAGCCCGACCCGACCAGCATGGCGACAGCCAGCCTCGCGGGGGCGAAGGGGATGAGGTTTTGCAGCATGATGGCCGAGGCGACGCCGGTGAAGGCCCCGACGGACATGAAGCCGGCGTGTCCCAGGGAGAGCTCTCCCAGGATGCCCACCACGAGGTTCAGGGCAATCGCCATGACCATGTAGGCGCAGACGGGGACCAGCATCCCCCTCATGGTGGAGCTCAGGAGCCCCGTTGCGCTCAGAATCTGCATGAAGCCGTAGGCCGCCGTGACGACGGCGTAGGTGGCGAAGATCCGCCGCGCCTCCGCCCGTTTCAGGTTGACAAACCTCTTTATCGTCATCGCGCTACACCTTCTCCTGAACCTGCACGCCGAGGAGCCCTGCCGGCTTCACCAGGAGCACCACGATCAGCACGGCGAACACCACGGCGTCCGAGAGCTGCGTCGAGATGTAGGCCTTCGCGAAGATCTCGATGACGCCCAGCAGCAGGCCTCCAAACAGGGCTCCTGGGATGGAGCCGATGCCGCCGAAGACCGCCGCCGTGAAGGCCTTGATGCCGGGCATGGAACCCGTCGTCGGCATCAGGGTCGGGTAGGCGGAGCAGAGCAGCGCCCCCGCCACGGCAGCCAGCCCCGAGCCGATGGCGAAGGTCATGGAGATCGTGGCATCGACGTTGATCCCCATCAGCTGCGCGGCCCCCTTGTCCTCCGAGCAGGCGCGCATGGCCTTGCCCATGCGGGTCCTGCCCGTAAACCAGGTCAGGGCCAGCATGATGACCACGCAGGTGACGACGGTGACGATGGTGACGTAGGAGATGGAGAGCTGCCCGCCGAAAAACTTCAGGGTCCCCTTTCCCACCACCGAGGGAAAGATCTTGGGGTTCGACGTCCAGAGCAGGAGCGCCGAGTTCTGCAGAAAGTAGCTGACGCCAATGGCCGTGATGAGCACCGCCAGGGACGGCGCCTGACGCAGGGGCTTGTAGGCCAGGCGCTCCACGACGATGCCCAGAATCGTGCAGACGAACATGGCAAGCGCCACCCCCGCCACGGCCGGAAGCTGATAACGGGCGACAGCGTAGAAGCAGACGTAAGCCCCCACCATGATGACATCTCCATGGGCGAAGTTCAGCATCTTCGCGATGCCGTACACCATGGTGTAGCCCAGGGCGATGATGGCGTAGATGCTGCCCAGGCTGATCCCGCTGATGATAAAGCTTAAAAAGATCATGAACGCACCTCTCAAAACCGAAACCGCGCAACGGCAGTCGCCGTCGCCCCCGAATCCTCTCCTCCGGCAGGGCGCGTCCAACAGGTCGGGACATGCCGGCGCACTGGACGCACCCCCCAAAAGGAGCGCGGGGAGGGCGGACACCCTCCCCCGCTGACGGTTGAGGCTAGTCGAGCCCCACGTAAGCGCCATCCTTGATGACCATGCCCTTCGGGTCCTTCGTCACCTCGCCGGCCTTGTTCCAGGTCATGTTGGTCCCCGTCAGTCCGGAGAAGGTCATGGAGGTGAACTGCTCGATCATGAGGCCGCAGAGCGTCTGGGCGTCCATGTCGGGCGTTGCCTTGGCGTTCTCAAGGGCCATCTTGAAGGCGTAGACGCAGTCATAAGCGTCGGCCGCAAACTGGTTCGGCACGTCCTTGCAACGCTTCTTATACTCCGCCACGAACTTTGCCGTGCGCTCGTCTTCCGAATCCGCGTTGAAGGGGGTCAGGAGCATCACTCCCTCGGCCAGTTTCGTGTCGAAGCCCTCCATCGTCAGAATGCCGTCCATGCCGTCCACGCCGAACCACCGGGGCGTGTACCCCATGCCGGCCGCCTGAGCCAGGATCAGGGATGCGTGCTGATAGTACATGGGGAGGAACACCAGCTCCGCTCCGTTCTTCTGCGCATCGGTGAGCTGCACGGAGAAGTCCGTGTCGTTGCCGTCCGCAAAGGTCGTGTCACTGACGACCTCGATGCCCAGCTCCTTCGCCTTGGCG
>NC_021038.1:1399596-1400959 GCF_000210715.1 Fretibacterium fastidiosum | reverse complement strand
TGGAGTACACGTCGTCGTTCTTCCAGATGACGGCGACCTTCCGGGGCAGGCCCTTGTTGACCATGTACTGCGCGGAGGCAGAGCCCTGGTTGGGGTCCACGAAGCACATCTGAAACATGTTGTCCTTATTGGTCGTGACGGCTTTCGCGGAAGCGGAGGGCGTCAGCGCAAAGATGCGGTCGTTAAAGGTCTCTGCAGCCGTGGCCTCGCAGGGCTTTGAGGTGACGGCCCCCATGGAGAGCTGCATCCCCCAGTCCTTCAGGAGATTGTAGGCGTTCACGGCCTTCTCGGCGTCGTGGACGTCGTCCTCGTAGCGAAGCTCAAACTGCACCCCGCCCATGGCGTTGATCTCGTCCACCGCGATCTGAGCGCCGTTCTTCACCGCGTTGCCGTAGATGGCCGCGCCGCCCGTCAGGGGCGCCGTGCCGCCCAGCTTAAAGGCCTCGGCTCCAAAGGCGCAGCCCGCCGCCATGACGACGCTCAGGGCAAGGCCCGCCGCAAGGGTAAAAGCTCTCCTGGTCCTTTTTCTCATCGTTTTCCTCTCCTTAAATTCAATCTCACAGAAGTTCTATGCCGTATCCCCCTGCCCGCCAACGGCCGTTCGGCGATTCTGGGGACCTGTGGCCAAAAAAAAGGCGGCTGCCCTTCTTTAAGAGTGCAGCCGCGCGATGGAGCGTCTTGAAAAAATTTTTGGCTTCCCCTTAAGTATTCTTTTTTTCGTCCCCTACGACGACCGCCAGGACCACGGCAACGACCGATAGGACGACGGCACGCTGCCCGCAAATCATGACGATAAGGGCAAGAATGGCAAGAATAATAATGGACGCCACAAGAAGGGCGTCCACCGGGAAATCGACAACGTAACGGGAAGCGCGCGCGAAAGAGGCCGCCGCGTCACAGGAGGACGCGCCCGTAGGGCGTGACATCGCGAACTTAACGGCAAGGCTGCGGTTCATTTGCGAAACGTCCTCCTTCGCTGAAATTTTGTGACATTATAAAGTGCCGTCGGACGAATGTCAATCTGTTTTCTGAGGTTTTGTCGTTTTGCTCGTCGCCCGGTGACGGGGGCGGGCCGGTGCCCCCCCACCGCCCCGCTCCCGGAGGTGCGGGTTTCAGGAACGCCACTGAGGCGCCGCAGCGCGTTGCGCACTTCCCGTCACTTTTTCGCGTCGAAGAGGGGGAGGCACTGCCTCGCGTTCTTGAGCACGGCGTAGCTCAGGGCGCTGCGCCCCGTACGGTCCGTCCGGGACGGGTCTGCACCCGACGCGAGAAGCGTCTTCACGACCTCCGGGTTGTCGCTGGCTGCGGCCACCATCAGAGGGGTCGTGCCCCCGTCGTCCGGGACGTCCGTCGCGGCACCGGC
>NC_021038.1:1391559-1398572 GCF_000210715.1 Fretibacterium fastidiosum | reverse complement strand
CCTGACAATCCTTCAATGGTTTTGAGAGGCTGCGCCCTTGCGGGTAGACCCTCGCGTTGTTGAGGATCTCGCGCCGCTGCGACGTGGGGGCGACGCTGCTCTCCAGGTCCCGCAGGTACTCCTCCGGGTCCACGGCCATCGCGGCGACGATCCGCTTCCGGATCGAGTCGGCCCGCGGCCCGCGGCTCTCCCTGAGGCGTTCCAGCGCGTAATTGCCGTACCGCCCCAGGCTGAAGCGCATGTAGAGATAATCGAAGTCCTCCGGGGCGATGCGTCCGCCCAGGAGCCGGTCGGCCTGGTTGTTCGCCGCCAGCCGGTAGGGGTCCAGCAGGGGGGAGTTCATGGCCGCGACGAGAAGCGTCATCATCAGGGCTGCCGCGACGTTGACCCGTCCGATGGCGGAGGGCCACTGGCGCATCAGGACGGCCCCCGCGTAGCCGACGCCCCATATCCCCGTCACCACCGCCAGGAACGCCGCCTGGATCCGGTCCACCGAGAGGCCGTACTGCTCCACCCGAAGCCCTAGAGAGTAGAGGCAGATCACCGTGTAGAAGGGGAGGCACAGGAGCGATATCTGCGACAGCGCGTTGACGGCCTTGCCGGTGAAGGGGCTCCGCGTTCCGTCCAGCCAGGCGGCGTTCGCCAGCAGGATCGTCCCCAGTTCCAGGAGCAGGATGAGGGAGCTGGCCTGCCCCGTGCTCCACAGCGTCCGCAGCCCCGAATAGGGCAGGCAGGCGACAAACACGACGGAGAGCAGGGAGAAGGGGGGCAGGAGCCAGGCCAGGATGGAGAGGATCCACCGCCCCAGGGAGTCGATGCCGGGGTGCTTCAGCGCGACGAATATGGAGACGGCGATCGTGAGCGTGGAGAGGGGGACGGCCACCATGGGGTGGAACAGGACGTAGGGGACGAAGTTCAGCCCCACGATGTCGAAGAGCAGGCTGGCCGTCAGCAGCAGCCCCCAGAAGACGGCCATGACGATGACGGCCTGAAAGAGCAGGAACAGGTTGCGACACAGCTGAAAGAATATCTCCGAGTAGGGCATTCTCCAGCTCCACGTGGCGATGCGGCACTGAAAGAAGGGGATCAGCAGGAAGACGGCCATGCAGGCCCGGATCACGTCCATCCTCTGAGACGGGACGAGGAAAAAGCCGTCGTTCACCGGCCAGACGGACCACAGCCGATAGGCGTAGAAGACGGCGAGCACCAGGGACAACCCCATCAGGAAGCGCCGAAGCCGCCTGCCCCAGTGCTCCTGCGCCAGCCAGAAGACGAAGGGGACGATGACCACCAGCGTCAGCGGAACGCAGAGGAAGGGGCCGCTTCGGGTGACGGAATACGCCCCCAACAGGAGGCCCTGAGCGAGCGCCGAGACGACGACCCAGAGGCAGCGTTTGCGGTCGATGCTGTTCATCGACGCCTACCGCGCGGTGTAATGATAGGTGACGCCGCGCTCCATCGGCTCCGGCAGCACGCGGGTGGAGAGGATGGCGCGGCCCTCCTCCAATTCGACCTTGTGCAGGCTCATCGGCAGGGGGAAGCGGTTGAGGTCCAGCAGGGGCTGAATCTGGGACAGGGCCTGATTCGTGATGTAGTCCGGCAGGTCGAGGCGATTGATCTTCACCTGCGGGTCCTTCAGCCACAGCTCCTTGTTCCCCACGATCTTGAGTCCGCTGTCGATCTCGATCAGAATGTCCAGCGTGACGAAGAGCACCTTCGCCATGTAATAGCCCCGGCCCTTCAGCCCCTCCGGCGCGATGGTCATGGCGACATGGCGCCAGTGGTCGTCCTCGCCGAAGGTCCTGGCCTCCAGGCTGCGGTTGATGTCGTCCTGGAGGATGCGCCCATAGGCGTAGATTCGGAGCGCGCTCCTGCACTCCACGTCGCCCGACGCCCAATTCTCCGGCGCGTTGAACTGCACGTCCAGCATACGGAACGTCAGTTTGTCCAGCCTCACGCCCTCGATCATGACGCCCGTCAGGTCCATGTACAGGTCCCGGTAGCGACCCGAGGCGTCCGGCTCTCCGTCGATGGTAAGCGTGAGCTCCTCCGGCGTGAAGCGGTTGACGTAAAAGGCCAGGAGGCGCGACGTCGGGTCCTTCGGCTCGATCCCGCCCCTGAACTCGAAATCCGACGCGGCAGCCGCGCCCTCCCACGCGAAGCACAACAGCGCGAGCGCACAAAGCCACGATTTAAAAGACGCCCTCATGATCGACGACCCCCTCAAAGATTTACGGAACCGGACGTTCCATCCCCTGTATTATAGACCATCGGAGACCATCGGACGGTCGTGGCGCGAAAGCCCCTGAAGCGACCACGCCGCGCGGGCAAAGCCAAAGAGGCGGGTCCGGGGCGATGCGCCCCGGACCCGCCTGGTCGCCTGTATTCAGCCGGCGGATGTTTACGCCTTGACGGGCACCGGGCCCATCTCCGCCATCGCCTTGTAGGTTTCGTAGCGCTCGCGCGCCTCCTGCGCGGCCTGCTCGAAGAGCTTGTCCGCGATGTCCGGGAAGCCCAGCTTCAGGGAGGCGTAGCGCACCTCGCTCATCAGGAACTCCTTGTAGTCCTTCGTCGGCGCCTTGGAGTCCAGGATGAAGGGGTTCTTACCCTCCGCGGCAAGGCTCGGATTGCAACGGTACAGGTGCCAGTAGCCCGCCTCGACGGCGTTCTTGGACTGAGCCTGGGTCTTGCCCATGCCCGCCTTGATGCCGTGGTTGATGCAGGGGGCATAGGCGATGATCAGGGAGGGCCCCTTATGGGCTTCGGCCTCCTTCAGCGCCTTGAGCAGCTGGTTCTTGTCGGCGCCCATGGCCACCTGCGCCACGTACACGTGTCCGTAGGTCATGGCCATGCGGCCCAGGTCCTTTTTGCGCACGCGCTTGCCGCTCGCAGCGAACTGCGCGATCGCCGCGGTGGGCGTGGACTTGGAGGCCTGACCGCCCGTGTTGGAGTAGACCTCGGTGTCCAGCACGAGGACGTTGATGTCCTCTCCGCTGCCCAGGACGTGATCCAGGCCGCCGTAGCCGATGTCGTAGCCCCAGCCGTCGCCGCCGAAGATCCAGACGGACTTCTTCACCAGGTAATCGTGGTACTCCGCGATCTTCGAGAACTCCGCCATGGCCTCGTCGCCGAGGTCCGCGTGCTCGTGCTCGTGACCGCCGCAGCAGCAGAACACCTCGTCCAGGAGCTCCTCCACCTTCGCCGCGGACGCCTTGGACTTCTCGCCGTCCAGGTGCGTGTCCAGCCACTCCTGAAGGACCTTCTTGTACTCCTCCGGGACGCACTCCATCTTGATCAGGCTCGTCACAGCCTCCACCAGGTAGTTCGTCTTGACGTTGACGGAGAGCTTCATGCCGTACCCGTACTCGGCGTTGTCCTCGAACAGCGAGTTCGCCCAGGCCGGGCCGCGGCCCTCGGCGTTGACCGTGTAGGGCATGTTGGGCGCGGAGCCGCCCCAGATGGAGGAGCAGCCCGTGGCGTTGGCGATGATCATGCGGTCGCCGAAGAGCTGGGTGATCAGCTTGGCGTAGGGCGTCTCGCCGCAGCCGGCGCAGGCGCCGCTGAACTCCAGGAGCGGGCGCTGGAACTGGCTGCCCTGGACGGTGAACTTGTCGACGACCTTGTCCTTGTCCGCCACGCCCTCGACGGCGTAGGTCCAGTTGTCGATCTCCCCCTCCTGAGAGGCCGTGGGCTTCATCTCGAGGGCCTTCACCGGGCAGATGTCCGCGCAGTTGCCGCAGCCCAGGCAGTCCAGGGTGTCCACCTGGATCTTGTACCGGTAGCCCGCCTCCTTGAGCGCCTTGGCCTTGGGGTCGACGGCGCCGAAGTCCTTCGGCGCGGCCTCCTGCTCGGCGGCGTCCAGGAGGAACGGCCGGATGGCCGCGTGGGGACAGACCATGGAGCACTGGTTGCACTGGATGCACTTCTCGCCGTTCCACTCCGGCACGTTGACCGCCACGCCCCGCTTCTCGTAGGCTGCGGTGCCGGAGGGGAAGCGGCCGTCCACGTACTCGCCCGTGAAGGCGCTGGCGGGCAGATCGTTGCCCTTCTGGGCGTTGATCACCTGGCATTGCCCGGTCACGAACTCCGGGATCTCGTCCGGCACACCGCGCTTCTGCACGACCTGGTCCGGCGCGGCGCTCCAGCCCTCCGGGATCTTGATCTCGATGAGGCTCTTCAGGCCCGCGTCCACGGCGTCGTGGTTCATCTTGACGACCTTCTCGCCCTTGCGGCCGTAGGTATCGACGATGGCCTGCTTCATGTACTGCACCGCGTCGTCGATGGGGATGACGTTCGCCAGCTTGAAGAACGCGGCCTGCATGATGGAGTTCGTGCGGTTGCCCAGGCCGATCTTCTGGGCCTCGTCCACGGCGTTGATGACGTAGAACTTCGCGCCCAGGTTCGCCAGCTTGCGCTTCAGGTCGGAGGGCAGGTGCTCCTCGAGGGCCTCCGGCGTCGTCCACTGCGTGTTGAGGAGGAACGTTCCGCCCTTCTTCAGGCCGGCCGTCAGGTCGTACTGGTTGACGTACTCCTGCTTGTGGCAGGCGATGAAGTCCGCGGAGTCGATGAGGTAGGTGGACTTGATGGGGGACTTGCCGAAGCGCAGGTGGGACACCGTGATGCCGCCCGACTTCTTGGAGTCGTAGTCGAAGTAGCCCTGCGCGTACATGTCGGTGTGGTCGCCGATGATCTTGATGGAGTTCTTGTTGGCGCCCACCGTGCCGTCGGAGCCGAGGCCCCAGAACTTGCAGCAGACCGTGCCCTCCGCCGCGGTGTCGATGTGGTCCTGCATCGGCAGGGAGCTGTCGTTCACGTCGTCCACGATGCCGATGGTGAAGTCGTTGCGGGGCTCGTAGAGCTTCAGGTTGTCGAACACCGTCTTGATGCAGCTCGGCGTCGTGTCCTTGGAGCCCAGGCCGTAGCGGCCGCCCACGACCTTCGGGGCGTTGGGGCCGTAGTCGAAGAACATGGAACGGACGTCCTCGTAGAGAGGGCCGCCCAGGGCGCCCGTCTCCTTGCAGCGGTCCAGCACGGCGATGGCCTTGACCGTGGAGGGGAGCGCCCGGAAGAAGTACTTCGGGGAGAACGGGCGGTAGAGGTGCACCTCGATGAGGCCCACCTTCTCGCCCCTGGCGTTCATCCAGTCCACGACCTCCTCCGTCGCCTGGCAGACGGAGCCGATGGCGACGACGACGCGCTCCGCGTCCGGCGCGCCGTAGTACTGGAACGGGTAGTACTCCCGGCCGTGGAGCTTCGACACCTGGCGCATGTACTCCGCCACCACGTCGGGCACGCGGTCGAAGTAGGGCTGCGACGCCTCCTTGGCCTGGAAGAAGATGTCCGGGTTCTGGGCCGTGCCCTTGACGAAGGGGTTCTCCGGGCGCATGGCGCGCTCGCGGAACGCCTCGATGGCGTCGTAGTCCACCAGCTTCGCCAGGTCCGCGTAGTCGTAGACGTCGATCTTCTGGATCTCGTGGGACGTGCGGAAGCCGTCGAAGAAGTTCAGCACGGGCACGCTCGTCTCGATGGCCGTCAGGTGGGCCACCGCGGCCAGGTCCGCCGCCTCCTGCACGCTGCCGGCGGCCAGCATCGTGAAGCCCGTCATGCGGCAGGTCATGACGTCGCTGTGGTCCCCGAAGATGGAGAGCGCGTGGGTCGCCAGGGCACGGGCGGAGACGTGGAACACTCCCGGCAGGAGCTCTCCCGCGATCTTGAACATGTTCGGCAGCATCAGGAGGAGCCCCTGGGACGCCGTGAAGGTGCTGGCCAGGGCGCCGGCGGAGAGCGCGCCGTGGATCGCGCCGGCCGCGCCGCCCTCGGACTGCATCTCCGTCACCTTGACGGTCTTGCCGAAGATGTTCTTGCGGCCGTGGGCCGCCCACTCGTCGATGTGCTCCGGCATGGGCGACGAGGGCGTGATCGGGTAGATCGTCGCCATCTCGGAGAACGCATAGGCGACGTGAGCGACCGCCTCGTTTCCGTCCATCGTTTTCCAGTTACGCTTCATGAAAAGATAACCCCCCTCAAAATGAATCCGACGGGAAGCCCAAAGGCTCCCTACGGCAAAGAAGACCGGCCCTCCCGCGCACTGCGCGTCGCCCGCGCCCCCTTTCGGAAGAGCCCAACGCAAAAAAATCCAGAAGGACACAATCCAAGACTTCTTCAACTCTTATTGTACTACAATCCGCGCAATTTTGAGCGCCCCCCGCGCATCCGCCGTGCCCGCGCCGCCGCGGAGAAAAATCGAGGTCCGATGCGCTGCGGCGTGCGCAAAGACGTTTTTCCGTGTAAAATTAAGGAAGTCTTTCGACAGGCGGGCTCCGCCGGGCACGCGGCGGCGCCAATTTGCAGGAAACTGCGGAAAGAAGAGGTCATGATACCATGAAGAGAGCACATTCCGTCCTGACGCTGGCGCTTCTGGCGTGCCTTGCGGCAGGCCCGGCAAGCGCGGCGACGTTCACGGTGACGACCGAGGCCGACGGCGGCCCGGGCTCCCTGCGTCAGGCCGTCGCCAGCGCCAACGCCAACGGCGAGTCCAACGTCATCAACGTCGCCCAGGGGGTCCGGACCATTCGGACCTCCTCCGAGATGCCCATCACCTCGAACCTCGAGCTCGACGGACGGGGCGTCACCATCGAGGGCAACTCCACCCGCATCTTCAACGTCTCCGGGGGCACGGTCGCCTTCCGTCGGATCACCTTCACCAAGGGTACGGCGCCCTCTCTCCAGAGCGGCGGCGCCGTGCTGGTGAGCGGGAACGCGAACGCGCAGTTCACGAACTGCACGTTCTTCGGCAACACTGCAAGCGTGGCGGGCGGCGCGGTCTGCGTGGACAGCGGCAGCCTGAACAGCACGACGTTCCAGTTCTGCACCATCGCGGGCAACAGCGCCGCCAGCGGCGGAGGCGTGGCCGTGGCGAACGGCGTGGCCAGCTTCCTGGGCGTCATCGCCGTGGGCAACCGCTCGACGGGGAGCGGCGCGGGGCGGCGACCTCCGCTTCGAGGGAACGGGCG
>NC_021038.1:1385478-1391307 GCF_000210715.1 Fretibacterium fastidiosum | reverse complement strand
CCGTGCGCTACAACGTCCTTGGGACCTCAAACGCCAGCGCCGGACCGGGAAGCCTGACGAACCAGAAAGCGGAGGACGTCTTCCTGACGGCTCCCCTCAAGCTCGAAAGCGTGAAGGACGTCCAGGTCCTGAAGCTCGCCGGCGCCTCCCCCGCGCGCGACCTGGTCCCCACCGCAGCAGCCGGCGTCGTCTCCATCGACGAGTGCGGCACGCCGCGTCCTCAGCTCGGCGGTTACGACGCGGGAGCCTTCGAGGCCACCCCGGTGGCCCTCGTCAGCGCGGACCTCACCGGGGCGCCCTACGTCCAGCTGGGGCACAGCGCGTCCTACGACGTCAGGTTCTTCCCCGTGGACGCCTCCCTGGACGGCAGCGTCCATCCGGGGGGCGTCGAATGGGTCGTTGGCGACGCCACCGTGCTCAGCGTGGACCGATACGGGCGCGTCACGGCCCTCCGCGAGGGCGTGACCACCCTGACCGCCGTCGTTCACGGCTGGACGGCCTCGGGCGCAAAGGCCTCCGCGTCGTCCCGTCCCCTCACCGTCCGGGTCGGAAGGGACGCCCCCATCGTGCTTCTCGACATGGCCCCCATCCCGGATCAGACGCTGACCCCGAACCAGGTCCGCGTCGTCACCCCGACGGTGCGGACGACACTGAACGGCGAGACCCTCGCCGTGCCCTACACGCTTCAGGTCACCTCGTCCAGCACTGCCGGCGTCGTGGACGCGGCCGTGCTGGACGGCAGGACGATCCAGCTGACGGGTCGCGCCCTGGGCACGACCTCCGTCGCCGTCACCGCCTCCGCGAACCTCAGCGGCAGCGGCTACTCCACCGCCACCACGACCAGCAGGTCGTTCGTCGTCACGGTGCGGGAGCAGAAGTCCGGGAAGGGCGGCGGCTGCAACGCGGCATCGAGCGGCCTGGCCATGGCCCTGGCAGCGGCGTTCCTCCTGAGGCGCAGGGCGTAAGGCCCCCGGTCAAAAACAGTCGGGACGGCGAGGCTGGAAGGTCAACACACCTCCCCCTCGCCGTCCCGAATTTATCCCTATCCCACACGATGGAGAAACGCTGAATGCTTACCCTTGTCTTCGCCGTCTTCGCAGCCCTGATGGCCGGATCGCTGGCTTGCGGCTACTCCATGCTCTGGGCGCTGGCCGCGGGGTTTGCCGGCTTCATGGGCGTGGGGCTGCGCCGGGGCTTCGCGCTCCCCTCGCTCCTCCGCATGGCCTGGAGGGGCGTGCGGGAGTCCCTCATCGTCGTCCGCGTCATGCTGACGATCGGGGTCCTGACGGGGCTGTGGCGCGCTGCCGGGACCTTCGCCCTCCTCACCGCCTGGGGGCTCAGGCTGCTCTCGCCCTCGACGTTCATCCTGTCGGCCTTCCTCCTCTCCTGCACCCTCTCCTACGCCCTGGGGTCCTCCTTCGCCACGGCGGGGACCCTCGGCGTGGCGCTCATGACGGTGGCCCGCAGCGGGGGCGTGAACGAGTTGGCGGCTGCGGGGGCCATCCTGTCGGGCATCTACTTCGGCGACCGGGCCTCTCCCGCCTCCTCCTGCGCCAACCTCGTCGCCGCCCTCACCTCCATGGACCTCTACGACAACGTCAAGCTCATGATGCGGACCGCGTTCCTGCCCCTCCTCCTCGCGCTCGGCCTCCACGCGTGGCTCTCCTTCAAAAACCCCATGCTGGGCGGGGAGGGCGCGGTGCTGACGTCCCTGAACCTGGACTTCCACCTCAGCCCCTGGTGCGCCCTTCCGGCCCTCGTGATGCTGGTCCTGCCCCTCTTCAAGGTCAAGGTGCTCCACTCGTTCGGCGTCAGCATCCTCTGCGCGTTCCTCTGCGCCGTCCTCCTGCAGAGGACGGGGACGGCGGGGGCCCTGCGCTTCGCCCTCATGGGCTTCCACGCGCCGGAGGGCAGCGTCCGCGCGATCTTCAACGGAGGGGGCCTCGTCTCGATGCTGGAGATCAGCGCCGCCCTCATGATATCGGGCACCTTCGCCGGAATCTTCGACGGGACGGGAATCCTGAAGGGCCTTCAGTCCCGCCTCGTGCGCGCGATGGACGCGCTGGGGGCCTACCCCGTCACCCTGACCCTGGGGACCCTGGCGAACGCCGTCTTCTGCAATCAGACCGTCGCCGTCATGATGACGGTCCACGTCGTCCGGCACCCCTACGGGGAGCGGGGCCTGCCCCCCGCGGAACTCGCCCAGGACCTCGCGAACTCCGCGGTGATCACGGCAGGGATGGTGCCCTGGTGCATCGGCTGCTCCGTGCCCCTGACGATGATGGGCGCAGGAGCGGGGGCCGTCCCCTACGCCGCCTACGTCTACCTGCTGCCCCTCTGCTACCTCCTGACCCGCCGCCGCTGGTTCAAAGGCTGAGGGCGGGGAGAGGCCCCGTCCCCTCCCCCGGCCCGATCACCAGGCCGCGACGCAGCCGTCCGTGCGCGGCTCCGTGGCTCCAACCAGCGAGCCGTCCTCCGTCCGCCAGATGCTCTGTCCCCGCCCGAAGCCGTTCGAGGACACCTCGGGCACGACCTCGTGCCCCATGGCCTCCAGGGCCTGAGCCTCCGACGCGGGGAAGCCCGGCTCCACGGCGACCTTCATCCCGCCGGTCCACTGCCAGCGCGGTGCGTCCAGCGCCTCCTGCGGGTTCATGCCGAAGTCAACGACGTTCATCACCACCTGGACGTGCCCCTGTGGCTGCATGAAGCCGCCCATCACGCCGAAGGGCCCGACGGGCCTCCCCTCCCGCGTCAGAAAGGCCGGAATGATGGTGTTGTAGGGCCGCTTGCGCCCGGCGATGACGTTGGGGTGATCCGGGTCCAGGGAGAAGCAGTGTCCGCGGTTGTTGAGCCCGATGCCCGTCCCGGGGACGACCACGCCCGAACCGAAGCCCATGTAGTTGCTCTGGATGAAGGAGACCATGCAGCCCTCGCCGTCGGCCGTCGCGAAGTACACCGTGCCGCCCGGCATGGGGTCCTCCGCGCTGCGGTCCTCGGCCCGGCCCTCGATCAGCCGGCTGCGGGCCGCGCCGTAGGCGTCTGCCAGAAGCTCCTTCACGGGGACGGGGCTGAAGCGCTGGTCCGCCACGTAGCGATGGGCGTCGGCAAACCCCAGCTTGATGGCCTCGATCTGGCGGTGGAAGGTTTCGGCGTCGTCCCGCGCCCGGAAGTCGAAGTTCTTCAGGATGCTGAGGGCCATGAGGGCGCAGATGCCCTGCCCGTTGGGCGGGATCTCCCACACGTCGTAGCCCCGGTAGCTCACGGACACGGGGTCCACCCACTCCGGCTCGAAGGCGGCGAGGTCCTCCAGGGTGTAGAAGCCGTCCGTCACCCGCGAGAAGGCCACGATCCCCGCCGCGAGCGCACCCCGGTAGAAGTCCTCCCCCCCGCTTTCGGCGATGCCCTCCAGGGTCTTCGCGTGGTCCTCCAGCCGCACCACCTCCCCCGCACGGGGCGCCCGCCCCAGGGGGCAGAAGGTGGGGAGCCAGGCGAAGAACTCCGGCGAGCGGAGGACCTTGAACCGCTCAAAGGCCCTGGCCCAGTTGAAGGCCACGTTGGCAGAAACGGCGTACCCGCCCCGAGCGTACTCGATGGAGGGGGCAAGGACCCTCGCCAGGGGCAGGCGCCCCATCCTGCGGGAGAGCTCGCACCAGACCGCTACCGCTCCGGGCACCGTAGCCGCCCCCCAGCCGTTCACGGGGTTCCTCTTCCAGCCCCGTTCCCGCCAGGCGTCCAGCGACCAGGCCAGGGGGGCGAAGCCGCTGCCGTTGATGCCATGGAGCCGACCGTCCTTCCAGACGAGGGCGAAGGCGTCGCTGCCGAGGCCGTTGCTGGTGGGCTCCACCACCGTCAGGGACGCCGCCGTGGCGATGGCGGCGTCCACGGCGTTGCCCCCCTCCTTCAGGACGGCCAGCCCCGCCTGGGCCGCAAGGGGCTGAGAGGCGGCGACCATCCCGCGGGAGCCGTAGACCACGTTACGGCGCGACGCATAGCGATAGCGCTGCGGGTCAAAGCGCAGGACGTTGGACGTACAGGACAAGGCGATCACTCCTTGGCAAAAGATAAGGAAGGAGCCCTCCGACGAAGGGCAACGGGGCCTATTGGGCTGCCAAAAGCCCCCTCAGGAGCAGCCCCATCAGGGCGGCGAAGAGGATCAGGAGCTGGGGGTAGGCCTTGAAGGGCCTGAGCCTGGAGAGCGCAAGGCAGAGGAAGGCCAGGGCGATCAGGGCCAGCCTGGGCAGCATGGCGCGGAGGGAGGAGGGTGCGGGCAGCAGGGGGCGGGCCAGCGTGCAGAAGGCAACGAACAGGAGCCCGGCCACCGCGGGGCGCAGGCCCTTTTCAAAGGCGGCGATCCGCCCCTGCGCCCTCTGGGAGGCGCGGGAGATTAGCCACAGCAGGAGGGCGATGGCCAGGAGCGGCGCCCCCACCACCGCCGCGCTGGCCCCCAGGGAGCCCCAGAACCCCGCCATGCGGTAGCCGACGAACGTCGCGGAGTTCAAGGCCACGGGGCCAGGCGTCATCTGCGCCAGAGCCACCGTCTGGCCGAACATCTCCTCCGTCAGCCACGGGTGCAGCTCCACCAGCTCTCGGTGAATGAAGGGGATCGTCGCGAGGCCACCGCCGAAGGCGCCCAGGGCCACCTTGGCAAAGACGCCCATCAAGAGCAGGACCGTGCTCATGACGCCCGCCCTCCTCCGGGGAGGAAGCGCCCGCCCAGGATCGAGACCAGCCCTCCCGCGGCCAGGGCGATGAAAGGATTGACGTCCCAGACGAACAGGAGCCCCACCGTCGTCGCGAAGGCAAGCGCCTGGGGGACGCCCTTCAGCACGGAGGAGCGGATCATCTTCCACAGGGAATTCCACACCACCACGACCACCCCCGCCGTCGCCCCAAGGAAGAAGGAGATCATCCAGGGGTTCTTCAGGTGTTCGATGATGAGGGAGGACAGGAAAAGGATGCTGAGGAACGGGGCCGTCGCCGTCCCCAGGACGGCCGTGACGGCGGCGGGAAGGCCGCCCATGGCCCTGCCCGCGACGAAGGAGAGGTTCGTGGCGATGGGGCCGGGCACCGCCGTCGCCAGGACGATCATGTCCGCGATCTCCTCGTCGGTGAACTCGCCCGTGGCCCGGACCTCGGCCTCGATCACGCCCAGCATCACGATGCCCCCGCCTATGGTAAACGCGCCGATCCGAAAGAACCTCACGTAGATGGACCACAGCCTTTTAAACATCGAAGAACCTCGCCCTCCCGAAGGCCCTGCCCCGCGGCCGGACGCCGGAGGGCCGAAAGAATTTCGTGCCGCGACGGCACCCGGCTCCGCCCCTGCCTCCCTGCAGACGGAGCCAGTATATCCCACTAAACCGTCTCCCCGTGCAGGCACCAGGACTCCGCCTCCGTGATCCGCACGTCGACGAAGCGTCCCAGGAGCGCCTCGTCGCCGGGGAAGATCACGACCTTGTCCGTGGGCGTTCGGCCCTGGAGCAGGCCCGTGCCCCGCGGCGCACGGCCGTCCGCCAGGACGCGGTACGTGCGGCCCTGGAGAGCCCGGTTGATGGAGAGCGTGATCCCGTCCTGCAGCTCGTTGAGCCGCGTCAGGCGATCGAGTCGCACCTCCTGGGGCAGGGCTCCGGGCATCGTGGCGGCCGGCGTGCCCTCCCGCTCGGAGTAGGCCGCGCTGTGCACCAGGTCGAATCGGATCTCGGAGAGCGCGCTCAGCGAGTCCTCGAAATCCTCCTCCGTCTCCCCGGGAAAGCCGACGATCAGGTCCGTGGTCAGCCCCAGCTCGGGCAGGGCCCCGCGCACCATCTCCACCTTCTCGACGAACTCCTG
>NC_021038.1:1382043-1384970 GCF_000210715.1 Fretibacterium fastidiosum | reverse complement strand
GCGCACCCGATCCAGCCCCGGCGTCCGCGCCACGCTCCGCAAGAGCTCCGCGAAGGTCGGCCCGCCGCTCAGGTCCCTACCGTAGCTGTTGACGTTTTGGCCCAGCAGCGTGACCTCCCGCACGCCGTCCTCCACCAGCGCCCGGACCTCGTTCAGGACGTCCGGGGCGGGGCGGGACAGGAAGCGCCCCCGCACGTAGGGCACGATGCAGTAGGTGCAGAAGTTGTCGCAGCCGTAGGCGATGGTCACGTAGGCCCGCCAGGGGTTCTCGCGGCGCGCCGTCACCTCGTCCAGCTCGAAGAACTCCCGCGGGTCCACGTCCAGCAGGTCCAGCTTCACGTCCTCCGCCACGACGCGCTCCAGCCCGTCCGGCAGCATGCCGATGTGCCGCGGCCCCGACACGAGGCGCACCCAGGGGAAGCGCGACAGCGCGCGTTTCCCCAGGCTCTGCGCGATGCAGCCCGTCAGCGCCAGGACGGGGCGGCGGCCGGCCCTCCAGGACGCCTCGTAGCGCCCCAGGTCGCTCCACACCTTCTGTTCGGCCTTGGCGCGGACGCTGCAGCCCGTGATGACCACCAGGTCCGCGTCCTCCTCCTCCGCCTCCCGCCAGCCCCGCCGCATGAGCGCCGTGCGGACCCGGTCGCTGTCGTAGACGTTCATCTGACAGCCGTAGACCTTCATGCAAAAACGATGCAAGGCCGCCTCCCGCGTCAATCCCCGTCGAAGCGGGCGAAGATGTCGTCCACCCAGCGCGCGTAGAAGTCGCACTCGAAGAGGGCCTCGATGCGCTCCGGCGCCACGAGGCCCTGGATGCGCCCGTCGCGCAGCAGGAGGTCCAGGAAGCGACCCTCCCCCGCCGCCGTCCTCATGGCGTTCTCCTGCACGACGGCGTAGGCCGCCTCCCGCGACAGGTTGAGCTCGTCCAGCAGGAAGGTCAGGACGCGCTGGCTGTAGACCAGCCCGCCCGTCATGTCGATGTCCTCCCTCACGCGGGCCTCGTCCACCACGAGGCCCGTGAGGATACCGGTCATGCTTCGCGCCATGAAGGCGGCGATGTTGAGGGCGTCCGGCCAGATCACGCGCTCCGCCGAGGAGTGGCTGATGTCGCGCTCGTGCCAGAGCGCCACGTTCTCCATGGCCGTCAGGGCATAGCCGCGCAGGAGGCGCGACATCCCGCAGACGCGCTCGCACTTGATGGGGTTTCGCTTGTGGGGCATGGCGCTCGACCCCTTCTGGCCCGCGCCGAAGGGCTCGAAGGCCTCCCGGACCTCCGTGCGCTGCAGGTTGCGGACCTCGAGGGCCATGCGCTCCAGGGTGCAGCCGAAGACCGCGAGGGCGTTCATCATCTCGGCGTGGCGGTCCCGCTGCAGGATCTGGTTCGAGATGCGCGCCGGCTCAAGCCCCAGCAGTTCGCACACGCGAGCCTCGAGAGCAGGGGAGCTCATCGCGTAGGTGCCCACCGCGCCCGATATCTTGCCGCTCGACACGTGCCGCTTCGCCAGCTCGAGCCGCTCGCGGTCGCGCTGCAGCTCCGCGTGCCAGTTCAGAAACTTCAGGCCCAGGGTCATCGGCTCCGCGTGGATCCCGTGGGTGCGCCCGACGCAGGGCAGGCGCTTGTAGCGGCGGGCCAGGCTCATCACCGCGCCGTCCAGCTCGTCCAGCGCCTTCAGGATGATGTCCATGGAGTCGCGCAGCATGATGGAGCTCGCCGTGTCCAGCACGTCGCTGCTCGTCATGCCCAGGTGCAGGTAGCGCCCGTTCTCGCCCACGTTTTCCGCCACGGCGCTGACGAAGGCCACGACGTCGTGCTGCGTCACCCGCTCGATCTCGTGGACGCGCTCCACGGAAAAGCGCGCGTTGGCCTCGATGTCCAAAAGCGCCTCCTCCGGGACGCGCCCCATCTCGCACCACGCCCGCGCCGCCGCAAGCTCCACCTTCAGCATCACGTTCAGGCGGTTCTCCTCAGTCCAGAGCGCGTCAACGTCCCGCTCCGCATACCGTTCGATCACTCTAAAACATCCTCCTCACAGGGGGCGCCGAATCCGCCGGGTGCCCGCCCTCCGACGCAAAGACGCGGCAGAGGACGCGCTCAGGCGTTTCATCGCGCTCCCTCAAAACTCAGGCGATGGGCTTCGCCCGGCCTCGCCTGCCCCGCGCGCTCCCCCCTCCAGCCGGCGGTACGACGGGGCGCGGCAGGGCCGCTCCGCCAGCCACCTCTCCCGGACGGCGCCGAGGAACCCGTCGTAGGCGCCGCTCTTGAAGTCGGGAAACGTGTAGTCGAAGCTCGTCCACCGTCCGAACCGGAAGCGCATCGTCACCTCGGCGTAGACGCCGTCCCGAAGCCAGATGCGGTGCGCGTGGTCCTTGGTGGAGGCCAGGACGAGGCGCGCGCCGTCCACGTAGCCGGGATCGACGTTGACGGCCCGCGGGGTCCGGCTCCGGGCCTCGACGGCGCAGGACTGACGCTTCCAGTCCGCCAGCCCTCCCGCCCCACGAGGCCGGGGAAGCAGAGGAAGGTCCGCACGAGGCGCGGCGCGATGTCACGATAGTAGTCCGTCAAGGTGAAGGGGACAGGCTCCCCCACGAGGTCCGGCACGCCCCAGAGCTCCGACAGGGCCTCCAGGGTCCACCGCAGCCGCCCCTCGTCGCCATCGGGCCAGAGGACGCCTGCGATGCGCTTCACCGGCGGCCCGTCCCGACGATCGGCGTCAGGCATCGAGCCCGCCCCGCTCCGCTTCCGGTCCATCGGGCCGCACCTGTCCCGGCGTCAGGAGGGCCATCGTCTGGGGGCCTATGGCCTTCAGGACCTCGTCCTCCTTCTTCGGGGCGTCGGTCTTCCTGCGCCCGCGCCTCCTGGACGCCTCCGGCTCCCCGTCGTCCTTCGTCCTCCTGCGCCGCTTGGGCTCGGCGGCCGGCGGCAGCCCCTC
>NC_021038.1:1380197-1381938 GCF_000210715.1 Fretibacterium fastidiosum | reverse complement strand
GGGCCAGGACTGCCCCTTGAAGCCCTCCGGCGGGGCGTCCACGCGGCGCCACGAGGCCCCCCCGGACTCCAGGACGGTCGTCCAGCGGCGGCCCACGGCGGCCCACCAGGAGATGTCCTGCGCCTCCGCCAGGTCCCCGGTGCAGTCGTCCACGATGAAGACGTCCCGATCGACGCGGCGAAAGGTCAAGTAGCAGGGCCGTTCCCTGCCCTCCAGCTCCACGATGAACTCGTCCTTCTCAGGGAGGTCCGCCACGCTGAGCCGCTCCAGGTCCGACCCGAACGCCTCCGCCGCCGCCCGGTTCAGCTTCACGCCCGTCCGGGCGCACAGGGCAAAGGGGACGGGGGCCTCCCACCACTCCGGATACTCCGGCTCCGTCCGGCTGACGGCTTCGCTTATCGTCGCCGTGCGGGCGCCGCGCCGCTCCAGGACCAGGGCTTGGAGCACGTCCGGGTTCGGCAGGCCCTCCGGCTCCAGGGGGCGGAACAGTCCGTCCCTCGCCAGGGCCGGCAGGTCGCGCACCGGCGCCTCCGCCTTTCCCCGCTCCACGAGGAGCACCAGCTGCTCCTTCGAGAGGACGATGGGGTCCGCGCCGTCGGGCAGGTAGACGCCATAGTCCAACATCAGGCCGTACATCGCCCTGAGGAAGACCAAAAGCGGCGAGCTTCGCGACAGCGACCGAAGCCGCTCCGCCTCCGCCTCCCGCGCCGCGGTCATCGCCCCGCCTCGCCTTCCATCAGCGCCGCCGCGAACTCGGCCGGGTCAAAGGGGCTGAGGTCCTCCGGGGCCTCGCCCAGGCCGATGCAGCGCACGGGGATGCGGAGTCTGCGGGCGATGGCCAGCACCACGCCCCCCTTCGCCGTGTTGTCGTACTTCGTGAGCACGATGGAGGAGACGGGGAGGATGGAGTTGAAGGTCTCCGCCTGCGCGACGGAGTTCTGCCCCAACACCGCGTCCAGCACCAGGACCGTCTGAACCCGGTCCTCTCCCGCCTCCCGCACCAGCACCCGCTGGATCTTCCGCAGCTCTTCCATCAGGTTGTGCTTGTCGTGGAGGCGGCCCGCCGTGTCCACGATGAGGAGGTCCGCGCCCGCGCTTCGCGCGGCCTGCCAGGCGTCGAAGGCCACCGCCGCGGGGTCGCTGCCCTGTCCCTGGGCGACGACGCGCACCCCCACCCGCTCGCCCCATATCTGCAGCTGCTCCACCGCCGCCGCCCGAAAGGTGTCCGCCGCGGCCAGCACGACGCCCTTCCCCTGCCCCTTGAACTGCAGAGCCAGCTTCCCGGCCGAGGTGGTCTTGCCGCTGCCGTTGACCCCCACCATCAGGAGCACCTGGGGGGCGGGCTCCGTCTCGAAGGGCTTCCCCATCCCGGGGACGGACAGGAGCTCCGCCGTGATCCTCTCGACGAAGACGTCCCGCAACGCCTCCGGCGAAGCGATGCCGCGGGCCCGAACCTCCCCCTTCAGGGATTCCACCAGCTCCTCGGACAACTCGACCCCGACGTCCCCGGCGATCAGCCGGTCCTCCAGCTCCTCCCAGAAGGCATCGTCAAAGGAGCTCCCTGAGAACAGCCTCGCAATGCCGCCGCTCCAGCGCTCCTTGACGCCCTTCAGCCCCTCCTTCAGACGCGCAAAAAACGCCATTTAGACCTCCTCCTTCCCCTGGGTCCCATCGGGGCCGGAGCTCCGGGGACCCCGTGGCCGCCTTGGGCGATCCGGCCTGCGGCGTGGCCTCGGGCGGC
>NC_021038.1:1378461-1379205 GCF_000210715.1 Fretibacterium fastidiosum | reverse complement strand
CAGCACATCAGCCGACCGCAGATGCCGGATATCTTGGTGGGGTTCAGCGCCAGCTTCTGCTCCTTCACCATGCGGATGCAGATGGGGGTGAAGTCGTGCAGCCAGTAGCTGCAACAGCAGGGACGCCCGCAGGGCCCGATCCCCTTGACGACGCGGGCCTCGTCCCGTACCCCGATCTGCCGCATCTCGATGCGGGTGTGGAAGTCCCGCGCCAGGTCTCGGACGTAGGCGCGGAAGTCCACGCGCTGCTCGGACGTGAAGTAGAAGAAGAGCTTCCGGCGGTCCAGCATGTACTCGACGTCCACCAGCTTCATCCGCAGCCCGTCCTGCTCCAGCAGGATCTCCCGCGCGCGGACCAGCGCGCGCTCCTCGTCGCTGCGGCAGCGGCGGTAGTTCTCCATGTCCTCCGGTCCGGCGTTCGCGACGAATTCCACCTCCTGCAGCATGGGCTCCGGACCACGCGCCTGCTCGCCGTTCTCCCCAAGGCAGGACGCGCGGTACTTCGCCTCCTGCTCCTGGGAGAGGTGACCGCCGAGGCGGCCCATCTCAAGCCCCCGGACCGTCCTCAGCAGCACCCACCCGGACTCCGTCAGGGCCTCGTCCGCTATCTCCGCCAGGCCAAGGTAGCGGAGCTTACCGAAAGTTGCCAAATAAATGCTCAAAAGGAAGTTCCTCCCTGAGTGCTAAGATCAAAAGATCGCAGAGCATGGGGACGGAGAGGTTCTTCGTCTCCGCAATCGTCCT
>NC_021038.1:1375372-1376924 GCF_000210715.1 Fretibacterium fastidiosum | reverse complement strand
ACCTCGATACCGGGGGAGCGCCTCCGAAAGCTGAAACCGGGTCCCTTCAGGCCGGGGCGTCCAACCGCCGCCTCAGGGGGCCCCGCAGACGCTCGCCCGAAGATGATCTAAAAAGGGCTCAAGAAAATCGCTGACGCACTCGCAAAACCGTCAGAAAGGAACCGCAGCCGCCAAATGAAGTGAGCCGACGGCGCTCCCATAAATGGAGTGACGCCCGCCCCATCGGGGGCAGGCCCCCGCCCGGCGCCCTACAGCTCCCTGCGGGCGCGAAAGCGCAGGTACTCCATGATAAAGTCGTCGATATCCCCGTCCAGCACCGCCTGGGCGTTGCCCTTTTCCAGCCCCGTCCGGTGGTCCTTCACCAGCGTGTAGGGGTGCAGGACGTAGGAGCGGATCTGGCTGCCCCACGTCGTCTCCTTCTTGTCGCCCACCACGGAGGCCAGCTCGTCCTGCCTCTCCTGAAGGGCGCGCTCGTAGAGCTTGCTCCTCAGGACGTGCATCGCCACCTGGCGGTTCATGTGCTGAGAGCGCTCGTTCTGGCACGTGACGACGATGCCCGTCGGCAGGTGGGTGATGCGGATGGCGGAGTCCGTCCGGTTGACGTACTGCCCCCCCGCGCCGCTGGCCCGGTAGGTGTCCACCTTCAGGTCCTCCGGGCGGATGTCGACGTCCACGTCGTCCGAGAACTCCGGCGTGACGAGGACCGACGCGAAGCTCGTGTGCCGGCGGTGGGCGGAGTCGAACGGCGAGATGCGCACCAGACGATGCACCCCCCGCTCCGCCTTCAGGAACCCGTAGGCGTTGTCGCCCTCCATCATCACCGTGGCACTCTTGATGCCCGCCTCCTCGTCGTTCGTCGCCTCCAGCACCGTCGCCTTGAGGCCATCGCGCTCCGCATAGCGCAGGTACATGCGCAGCAGCATCTCCGCCCAGTCCTGGGAGTCCAGCCCCCCGACCCGGCGTGTACCGTCAGGATCGCGTTGGACGAGTCGTATTCCTCGTTCAGGAGCAGGAGCAGGCTGCTGTGCTCCATCGTGCGGCGGACCTCCGCCGCCCTTCGCTCGAACTCCCCCTGGAGCTCGGCATCCTCCGCGTCCCGCAGCATGTCCTCCAGGACGGACAGGTCGTCCATCTCGCAGCAAAGATGGCGCCAGCCTTCAATGCGCGCGTTCACGCCCGACAGGTCCTTCAGCACGGCCTCGTGCCCGTCCCGCGTCCAGAAGTCCGGCGCCGCGCTCTCCTGGGTCAGGGCCTTTGAGCGCGCCTCCAGGGCAGGCAGGTCAAAGGCTGTCCTGCAGCGTCCGCTTCAGGGCGCGCAGTTCCTCCAATACCGAAATGTTTGCAGCGATCATCCCAACAACACTCCTCCAGTCGGGCGAAGGCCCGATACTTTTCCACAGTTATATTATCATAAGCGTAACGCGAAACAGGGCCAAGGGGCAAAGTGCGCCCTAAAATTTTAAAATGGGGCTACGCCCCAATCCCCACGCGCTTCGCGCGGCCTGATGAAGTTTCAGCCACTGAAGGAAGCCCATACGGTTGACAGTTCTCA
>NC_021038.1:1371688-1373406 GCF_000210715.1 Fretibacterium fastidiosum | reverse complement strand
TCACGACGCTCCTCGCGGAGCTCATCCGCGCGGGGCTGGTGGACGCGGTGTCCACCAGCTCGGCCGTCGTCTCGCACGAGATGGGCGGCGCGCTGGATCGTGTCTTTCGCGTGGACGCCGCCGCGCTTGGCCTGGAGGAACGCTTCCTGCCGAGGGGAGGCCTCTTCGAGTTCACGCGCATGACGGAGGCGGAGCTGGAGGAGCTCCGGCGAGAAATGCCGCTGGACGAGGACCTGCTGAGGCGTGGCGGGGACCTCCCCGTACACAGCGACATCATCAAGGCGGCGGGCAACATGGCCTACCCCATGGGGCTCCGAGGCGAGCGGCTGGCGGGGGAGATCATGAACCTGGCCCGGATATACGGGCTCCCCTTCGAGGAGGTCGCCGGCTGGGGATGCGACCCCATGACCATGCTGGGCGCGGCGTCACAACGCGGCGTGCCCGTGCTGGTCACCATCCCCCAGCTCATCGGCGGCGGCGCGGTGGGCATGTCCATCGGGGACAGCATTCCGATCTCCCAGCGTTCCATGCGCCTGTCCCGAATGCTGGCCGCCTGCGACGTCATCATCGAGTCCGCCGTGGCCCTGACGCAGGAGGTCCACGACGGCCCCTTCGAGTGCTACACGGGGCACGGCATCTGGGCCAGCTGGTCCGGCCAGGCCACCTACAGCCTTCGGGACAAGACGCTGGTGCGCATCGACCTGGACGAGAACCTGCGGCGCGCCGTGGAGCTGTCCCGGACGGTCCAGGAGGCCATCGACAGGGGCCTGCCCAAGACGAAGGCCGCAAGGATCCCCTTCCGCATGGAGATGTCCGCCTTTGCGCGCCACGAGGGCAGCCTGCCCATCATCGGCGACATCGGCCGCGTCTGGCCCGTGTTGGCTCACGACGCGGCGCGGGAGCTCGGCATCGATCTGAAGTTCCTCTCCTCGTCCCAGGAGACGCCGGAGGGCGCGGCGATGCGCGACTGGATCGTGCAGAACGTGCGCCCACTGGACCGAGGCAGGATGCTCGAGCGCGCGGCGGAGGAAGGGCTGCGACCGTGAGCGGCGGGACGGCGGATCGGACGAACGCCATGCGCCGGCTCGAGGCGTGCGGGGCAAGCTACACCCCCCTCACGGTGCCCCTGAGCGGGGCCGCCGCCGTCAGCGCCGTGGAGGCAGCGCGCCTTTTGCAGCGCGGGACGGACGAGGTCTTCAAAACCCTCGTCACCGTGGGGAGGAGCCACGAACACTACGTGTTCGTGGTGCCCGGAGGGCGTGAGCTGGACCTGCGCAAGGCAGCCCGCGCCGTGGGCGAGAAGTCCGTCGAGATGGTCCGATCAAAGGAGCTTCTGCCCCTCACCGGCTACGTACACGGGGGCTGCTCTCCCGTGGGGATGAAGAAAACGTTTCGGACCGTCGTGGACGCCTCGGCAGAGGGACTCGCGACGATCATCGTCAGCGCCGGAAAAATAGGCCGGATGATGGAGCTCTCGCTGGAGGACCTGCGTCGTGCCGTGGACTTCACGACGGAGGACCTGACCGCAGAACGGGCCGCTGCGCCCTCGTGACCCACCTCTAATATGGATTGCCTCCCCTGAAAGGGGAGGTGGTTCGGAGGACTGGAGGGGGTCGTTTCTCATGCTCAACGACAACCCCTCAGCCCCTACGGGGCAGCCCCCCTTCCAGGGGGGCCTGAAAAACCGGGGGCCTAAAGCGCGCCCTTCTTTTTGCCTC
>NC_021038.1:1367846-1371074 GCF_000210715.1 Fretibacterium fastidiosum | reverse complement strand
TATTAAAACGGGAGAGGTCCTCCGGCTTTCTTCGCCAGAGGACCTCTCCCGTTTTTTCCCAAAAGTTCGTCTACGCTCGCTGCGTGCAGCGGGCCTCTAGCCGTGCAGGGCCTTGCGGCTGCGGCGCCCCCTGTCCTCCGAGTCCGCCACCTTGAAGACGGAGATGGCGTCCTTCACGTGCTGCACCAGATCGGCTTGAGCGTCCGACTCCTTCGTGGTGCTGGTGGACACGGCCGTCGTCTCGTCCATGGCCTCCGCGATCTTCTCGAGGTGCTCCAGGATCTCGGAGCTGGACTTCGTCACGTTGTCGATGCCCGCCGCGATCTCCTTGCTGGAGGCCGCCTGCTCCTCGGCCACCGCCGCGATGTTCTGGATTCGGTCGTTGGCCTTGTCGATCTGCTCCATCGCCTCGGACAGGGAGTCCTTTGCCGACGTCCCCTTCTCCATCGTCTGGCTCAGCAGCGTCGCCGTCTCGTCGCTGGCAGACTTCGTCTCCCTTGCGCTGCCCTGCAGCGTCTCGATGAGGGCCCGAACGTTCCCCGCCGCGCGGTTCGACTCCTCCGCCAGCTTCCGCACGGACTCCGCCACCACCGCAAAGCCGCGCCCCGCTTCGCCGGCGCGTGCCGCCTCGATGGCCGCGTTCAGCGCCAGGAGGTTCGTCTGGTCCGCGATGGAGGTGATGACGCCCACGAACTCGCTGATCTTGTCCACGGAATCCACCAGGTCCTGGAGCTTCTGTCCGCTCTCCTGGGTCTTCTTCTGCAGCTCGCCCATGTCCTTGATGGTGCCCTGCACCGTATCGACCGCCTTGTTCGTCACCGTCGTCATGTTGGAGATGAACTCCGCGCAGTCCGTCGCCGCCTGAGCGGAGGTCATGGACGCGGCGGACATCTCCTCCGTCCCCGCGTTGCTCTCCTGAAGCGAGGAGGAGTTATTCTCCATCAGGGCGACCGCCTTCTGCACGGCGTCCTTCACCCTGGTCGCGGAGTCCAGGCTCCTCTTGCAGTTGTCCAGGATGTCGACGGACTTCGCCGCAGCCTGGTCCGCCGTGGTCAGGACCTCGCTTACGGCCGTGCGCTGGGCCGCGATCATCTTCATGAGGGCCTCGCCCAGCGCGCCCAGCTCGTCGCGGCCGTCGTAGGGGAAGTCCTCCCGCTTCAGCGTGAGGTCGCCGCCCTCGGCCCGCGCGGTGAGGTCCACCACGATCCCGAGGGGCTTCGAGATGCCGCGGGCGATCGCCCAGGCGATGAACGCGCCGAGGACGATGGACAGGACCACCAGGGACAGGAGCAGCGTCAGGGCGCTGCTGAGGGCGCTGTAGCTCCCCATCATGAGCTCGTTGACCCTCCGGTCGGTCAGGCTGTAGATGCTCAGGGCACAGTCCTTGATCCCGCTGGCGTTCTTCAGGCAGTCCTCCATGGCGGACCGGGCTTCGCGGTACGCCTTCAGGATGCTCTCCATGTCCCCTCTGGTGGAGCGCACCAGGCCATCGTTCGAGGCCGTAAGGTCCTTCAGCCAGTCCTCGGAGGCGGAGCTTCGGAAGGCTTCGTAGTCCGCGGCCCACTTGTCGAAGTCCGTCGCCGCGCCCTCCAGAAGCGCCACATCCCGCTTGTACAGGGCATAGACGTACTGCCTGCGGAAGAGCGTCAACTTGTACCGCAGGTCCTCCGCAGTCCCCACCTCGTTCGTCTCGCTGCGGACGACGCCCGCCGCGTCGTAGGCCGTCGTCTCCGACTTCGGAGCGGAGAGCTTCTCGATGATCGTGCCTATGACCGCCGTCGTCTTTTCAAGGTCGTCCGTGAGGGAGGCCATGGCCGCCTGCTGCGAGCGCAGCGTCGTCTCGTAGGCGGCCACGCTTCTGCCGAACGCATCGATGTAGCCCTCCAGCTCGGGAAGCGTCCTGACCTGCACCGAAGTTGACGTTCCTCCCCTCAGCACCTGCATCCTCGGCTCCGACGCCACCAGATCGTTGACCTTCCTGGGATGGGCCCTCAGGGCGTCCAGGGAGCTCTTCAGTGCATCGAGGTCCTCCTTGGACTCCGAAAGGCGCAGCGCGCTCAGGTTGTTCGTCACGATCTTCAACGCGTCGTCCAGGTCGCTGATCAGGGTCGAAAGGTCCGTGAGCTTGTTCAGGTAGCGCATCTCCTCCTGCACGTGCGAGATGCTGCTCCAGCTGAAGATCGCGGCCACCGCGAACATGGAGAGCACCAGCCCGAACCCCAAAGCAAGCTTTGCAGATATCCTCAAGTTCTTCAACATTCCATAACGCTCCTTACATCAAGATATTCGCCCGGCTTCGGGCCGCCGAAGCCCGATGCCGGACGCCGTACCGCAGGGCCCCCACGCCGCAGTCACCGGACCCTGGGCGGTATTCCCTCCCTCGCCATGAGCCAGGCCAGCGCGGCGAACGTCTTGGAGTCCCTGAAGGCGCCGTCCGCCATCATTCCTGGGACCTCCCCGTAGGGGACCTCGACAGCGCTCACGTTCTCGTCCTCGTCCTGGGGCAGTCGCGAGTTCTGGAGGTCGTCGGCCAGAAACAGCGTGAGGTACTCCGTGCAGAAGCCCGGCGACGAGAAGAACCCGCCCACCTCCTGGAGCCTTCCGGGCTTCACTCCCAGCTCCTCCTGCAGCTCGCGCTCAGCGGCCACACGAGGGTCCTCCCCCGGTTCGATCAGCCCGGCGCACACCTCAAGCGTCTCCTCCCCGACCGCATAGCGGTACTGACGCGCCAGCAACACGCTGTCCCGCCCCGTCAGCGCGAGGATACCTACAGCCGACCGATGCTCCACCACCTCGCGCTCCGCCGTGCGGCCGCTCGGCATCGTCACCTCATCGACCCTCAGGTTCAGGATCCTGCCCTCGTAAATGCGCCGTCCGGACGCACGCCGCTCCTGGCCCTCCCATGAGCTCTGCGCCATTCCCGCGCCTCCCCTGCTAAAAATCTGTGCTTCAGCTTATTATACATTATGTAGAAGCCGTAGTTCGGGCTCTCCTGAGAAAAAGCTCCCGAAAAAGATCACAGGACGTCCCCCGGCGCGAGCCTCAGCCCGCGGGCCCAGTCCGTGGCCGGGACCCTGCGCTTGCCCTCCGCCTGCACCTCCTCCAGGCGCAGCGCGCCGGAGGCACAGGCCACGACGAGAGCACCGTCCTGGAGGGCCAGCACGGTTCCCGGCCCTTCGCTCCCTCCATCCGCCAGGGTGACGCGCCAGACCTTGAGGCGCTTTCCGC
>NC_021038.1:1355469-1367508 GCF_000210715.1 Fretibacterium fastidiosum | reverse complement strand
GAACAGGTCGGCGAAGTCGTCTCCGGCGGACTCCAGCGCTGACAGCCCCTCCGCAGCGATCTCCGCGCCCAGGGCGCTCAGCCTGTCGTAGAGCTCCGTCGCCGTCTCCCCTACCCCGACCTCCACCGCAGCCTGACGCAGGATGGGCCCCGCGTCCATCGCGGGCGTCAGGCGAAAGACGGTCACCCCCGTCCGGGCGTCGCCGCCCATCAGCGATCGGGGAACGGGCGCCGCCCCGCGCCAGCGCGGCAGGAGGGAGGGGTGGACGTTCAGGCACCCCCAGCGCGGCGCGCTCAGGAGGGGCTCGCGGATCAGCTGGGCGAAGTCCACCACCAGGACCGCGTCGGGTGGTTCCGTCGCCAGGGCCGTCAGGAGCGGTTCGTTTTTGCCGAGGGGCCCCGTGCGCTCAAGGGGAAGGCCCAACGCCAGGGCGCGCTCCTCCACCCGCGAGGGGATCTCCGCCATGCCGCGGCCGCCCCGGGTTGGGGTCCCGGTGACCACGCGCTCAACGGGGAGGCGTCGGACGAGGGCCTCGAGGCAGCGCGCGGCAAAGGGGCCGCCGCCGATGAACCACAGCCGCACCTCAGCCCTCCTTTTTCTTCATCATCTTGCGGCGAATCGCCCCGCGCTTCAGGGGGGACAGGTAATCGATGAAGAGCTTTCCGTTCAAGTGGTCCATCTCGTGCAGAAAGGCCCGCGCGAGGAACCCCGACGCCTCGTGCACGTGGACCTCCCCCCGCACGTCCTGCGCCTCGACGCGCACCCACTCCGGGCGCCGCACCATCGCGTAGATGCCGGGGAAGCTGAGGCAGCCCTCCTCCCCTTCCTGCTCGCCCCCCTGCTCCAGAACGCGGGGGTTGATGAGGTCGTAGGCCTCCTCCTTATAATCGACAACCGCGATCTGCCGGAGCACTCCCACCTGCGGCGCGGCCAGCCCCACCCCGTCGCTGACGCGCATCACCGTGCGCATCTTGCCGACGAAGTCAGCCAGCTCGTCGTCAAAGACCGTAACCGGCTCCGCAACCTTCTTCAGCACCGGGTCGGGATACCGGCGAACCTCCAATTCAACGCCGAGGAGCTCTCCCCTCGACGGCCTCGTCTTTTCCTGAGCGATAGTCATGTACCCAATCATAACCCTTCCGCCCCTGTGTGGGGCCGGTTCTCATTATAGTATATTTAAGGAACACCATCGAACCGTGCCAGCGATTGCTCGGAAATGGGGCACTGGAACAAGCTTTCATACCAATTTGCGTCTAAAGGGAAAGAAAAGCCCCCCTGAAAGGGGGGCTGCCCCGCAGGGGCTGGAACTGACGGCCCGTGAGCAAGGGCGAACGGCTGCCGGAAGGCTCCCCGAAGGGGAGGGGTTGTCGTTGATACCAATTCGCGTTTAATATGCCTTGCCTCCCCTTTCAGGGGAGGCGAAAAGCAGAGGCGCGCTTTTGGGCCCCCTGCAAGAGGCGTTTTGTCTTGTCGCTCCACTGCGTGAGCTCAAGGGACCCTTCCCAACGTCTCCCTGACCCTGAACGCCGGTTGGTACGGGATGTCCACCCCCAGGGCGTGGACCAGGCCGACCTGGGCCGCCGCAATGTCGAACACCGCGTCCACGTAAGCTGCGTGCGTCTGAATCAAGGCCTGTTTTGCGTCGATGACGTCAACGTTAGAGCTCATCTGCAGCGCGTAGCGCTGAAGCACCATGCGATGAGCCTCACGCGCCGCAGCCATCTGCTCCTTCGCCAGCGCAAACCTCGTCTCGGACGCTCGGAGCTGGCTCGATGCCTGTCTTATCTCCTGGTCGATCTGGAAAGTCATGTCCCGAAGCGCGTACAGCATCTCCTGTGCGGCCGCCTTTGCCTTGCGCTTCTGCGCCCGGCCGGTTTGGCCGTCGTAGAGCGTCCACTGCACCTCGAGCTGCGCGTACCACTGGTCGTCCGTCGCTGAGCTGTCGTCCCGCGTCGTGTTCAAACGGCCCGACAGGGTGACGCGTGGAGCCCGTTCTCCCATCGCAGCGCGGAGGAGCTGCTTTGCGCGCTCCACGTAAAATTCGTAGGCCCGCAGTTCCGGCCGCCACGAAGCGGCCCCGTCGCCAGACGCGACATAAACGGGCGGCGTCAACGTTTCCATCGCCTCCTGCGAGAGCGCATCCTGAAGGTCCTTCAAGTTCAAGCCGACCCCGGTCGCGCGCTCAAGCGCCGCAAAGCTCATCTCGAAATCGCACTGTGCCGACGCCAGCTCCTGGCGCCCCTGCGCGATGGAAACCCTGACGCGAAGGACGTCCCCTCGCGGGACCATGCCGCCCTTGAAGAGCTTCTCCGCGTGGCCCAGGTGCTCCTCACCGAGCCGCACTGCCTCCCTCGACACCTGAACGTGTCCCCACGCCCGCAGACAGTCGTAATAGCGCAGCCGAACCTCCTTCAAGGTATCCTGATACCTGCGGATGCCCTCCGCCGCTGCGGCGGAGAGGGCCAGGCGGGCTGCCCGCGCGTTGGCCCTCAGGCTCCCTCCCGCGTAGAGCGTCTGCACGAGGTTCAGGGAGGCGTTGTAGAGCTCCCTGTCCGGCTCACTGCGGGCAATGCCGCCGACGCTCAACGTCGGGCCCAGCGCAGCGGCGCCGAGCCTTGCGTCCTCCTTCGCCTGTTTGATCCTCTCCATCGCCGCGAGGACGCTGGGGTGCCCTTCGGCGGCGAGGCGCAGAAGCCCTTCCAGCCGCTCGTCGCCAAAGCAGATGTAAGCCTCGGCGCACGGCACCTCCTGCTCTGCCGCAGGCGACGCGTGACAGAGCGCAAGCCAAAAGCACAAGGTCAAAACCGTGCGTTTCCAAGGCATATTCATGCTCTTTACCGCCTAACGCTCCCTCAGGGACTCGCTCACATACCGTTTGAAGGTGTCCAGGAAGTATTCGATGATCCGCTTCCGCCGAATTTTTATCTCGCCCGTAACGGACATGCCGGGGAGCAGCGGAACCCTTTCCTCGTCGATGACGTAATGATCCCGCGACGTCGCGATCAGCACCTGGTAGATCAGGCCCCGCTTCTCGTCTTCCTTCGCTTCCGTGGCGACGGACCTGACGACGCCG
This sequence comes from Fretibacterium fastidiosum, assembly GCF_000210715.1. GTDB lineage: Bacteria > Synergistota > Synergistia > Synergistales > Aminobacteriaceae > Fretibacterium > Fretibacterium fastidiosum. The sequence continues at coordinate 1,364,435 of NC_021038.1, read as the reverse complement.
TCCAGCGTGCCGTACTTCTGAAAGCTGAAGGTCTCGACCTTCACCTCCGCCGTCTGCCCTGCGTATACGAAGCCGATATCCCGATTCTCGAGCCATACCTCGCACTCCACGCCGCTGCCTTCCGGGACGATGAGCATCAGGGGCTGTGCCGGGGTGACGACGGCGCCAAGCGTATGGATCTCAAGCTGCTGCACGATGCCGTCTATCGGCGCGGTGATTCGGCTCAGCCTGTTTTTCTCCTCCGCCTTCACCAACTCCTCTTCCACCGCCTGAAGCTGCTTCTTGTCGTCCACGATCCGCTCGACGACCTCCGCGCGCCATTCGTGTTGGGCTTTTTCCAACTCGATTTCACATTCAAAGACGGCGTTCCCGTTTCGCTCCACCTCCGCCTCCTGCGCGAGGAGGTCCTGACGCGTCTCGATCTCCTTTTGCAGGTAGTTTTGATGCTCCAGGAGCGACACCGTGCCGTCCTGCGCCAACGCCTCCATCCGCTCCCTCTGCCCGGAGACGATGGGCAGCAGCGCCGCGTACTTTTCCCGCGCCCTCTGCGCGCTGCGCAGGGCGGACCTTGCCGCCATGGTCCTCTGCTTCAATGCGCCGATCTGCGACCGAAATTCGCGCCGCCGCGTCTTTGAGAGCTCCTGCTGGTTGAGGAGGATCGCCGGGTCCCACGTCCCCCTGGGGACCTTGAAGTCTTTCCCGTCCCGTTCCGCCTCCAGCCGGGCGAGGTCCAGGCGATAGAAGTCCCTCTCCTTCCGCAGGCGCAGCATGTCGGCCTCCGCCATGACGGCATCCAGCTCGATCAGCACGTCGCCCTTGCGCACCGGCATGCCGTTTGCAGCGTTCAGCCTCCGCACGATGCCGGAGTCGTTCGCCTGAACGACCTTCGTGTACCCTGAGGGTATGACCTTGCCGGGGGCGACGGCTACCTCGTCCACGGTGCCGATGATGGACCACGCCAGAGCGGACAGGAAAAAGAGCACGATGATCCAAAGCAGGGCGCGTCCAAGGGGCGCGGGCGGCGTCTCGACGATCTCCAACGCCGCCGGGAGAAACTCCAGCTCCGTGCGGTCCCACGCTTCCCCGATGCGCTTGAGCTTCTCCTCTCGCTTCTTCAAGCCGAACACGTTTTCCGCCCTCCTTCCCAGGAGCCTTCGTCGCCCAGAAGCGCCTGCTGGCGGTAGAGGAAGCTGTACAGTCCATCCGCGTTGCCCAGAAGCTCGTCGTGCGTGCCGCGTTCAACGATGCGGCCCCGGTCCATGGCGATGATGACGTCCGCCATGCGCACCGTGGAGAGCCTGTGCGCGATGATGAAGACCGTGCGGCCCCTGCATATGTCCTGGAGGTTGTGCTGGATGATGCGCTCGGACTCATAATCCAGCGCGCTGGTGGCCTCGTCGAAGATCAGGATGCGCGGGTTCGTCATGAGCGTCCTGGCGATCGCGATGCGCTGACGCTGCCCTCCCGACAGGGAAGCGCCGCGTTCGCTCACAAGCGTGTCGTAGGCGTCGGGAAGCTCCATGATGAAGTCGTGGGCACCCGCCAGCTTCGCTGCGGCGATGATCCTGTCCAGCGGGGCGGCGGTGTCCACGACGGCGATGTTGTCCCGGATGCTGCGGTTGAACAGAAAGCTCTCCTGAAGCACGACGCCGATCTGCCGTCTCAGCCACGGCGGGTTGACCTGCGCCAGGTCCACGCCGTCCACCAGGACGCGGCCGTTGACCGGAACGTAAAAGCGCTGTACCAACTTCGTCAACGTGCTCTTGCCGGAGCCGGACCGCCCCACGATGCCCACCGTCGTCCCCGGCTCGATCACGAGGTTGACGTCATCCAGGATCGGCGGGCCGTCCATTTTGTAGCGGAATTGTACGTGATCGAACTCGATGCGGCCCCTGACGCGCCCCAGAGAGCTGCGGCCGGGCGTGCTCTCCGGCTCCGCCGGGAAGTTGAGCACCTCGCCCAGGCGCTCGATGGAGACGCGCACCTGCTGAAAATCCTGCCACAGCGTGGCAAGCCGCAGGATGGGTTCCGTCACCCGTCCGGAGAGCATCTGAAAGGCGATGAGCTGGCCGACCGTGAAGTCCCCCTTCATCACCATCCGGGCCCCAAACCAGAGGATGGCCAGCGTGGAGGTCTTCTGGATTAGCTGGGCCACGCCGCCTGCAAGGCTGCTCAGGAACCCCGCCCGAAAGGAGGCACGAACATAATTTGCCAGCATCCCCTCCCACCGGCCGTTCAACTGCGGCTCGATGGCGAGGCTTTTTACCGTTTGAATTCCCGTCACCATCTCGACGAGGTACGACTGATTCTCCGCATTGCGCTCGAATTTCCGGTTCAGCCGCTCGCGGATGGCAGGGGTCGCCATCGCGGAGAGCGCGATGAAAAACGGCAGCGCCGCAAGGGATATCAGCGTCAGCGTGGGGCTGTAGAAAAACATCACCGCGATGAAAACGATGGTGAAGATGAGGTCCAGCACGACAGTCAACGCCGTTCCCGTGATAAAGGACCGGATGGTCTCAAGCTCCCGGATGCGCGCTATGGTGCTCCCCACCGTCCGGGCCTCGAAATAGGGCAGAGGCAGCGCCAGAAGGTGCTTGAAGAGCTTCGCTCCAAGGATGACGTCCACCCTGTTCGTCGTGTGGGAGAAGACGTAGGTGCGGGTCACGTTCAACACCATCTCAAAAACGTTGATGAGGAACAGCCCGATCACGAGCACGTCCAGGGTGGAGAGCCCTTTGTGAACGAGGACCTTATCGATGATGACCTGGCTGAAAAGGGGCGTGATGAGGCCGAACGTCTGAAGGAAAAAGGAGCCGACGAACACCTCGACAAGGTGCCGCTTGAAGCGCAAGATGACGGGGAGAAACCAGCCGATGCCAAACTTCCGCCCCAGCTCCGCGAAGGAGAAGCGGCGGACCAGCGGGATGGCGTCGCCGTGCCAGACCTCTTCAAGCCGGGCGCAGTCCCAGACGAACGGCTGCTTCTCGCCGGGGCGAAGCAACATGACCCGCTTTTTGTCCTTCTTGAAATCTGCCGCGAGGAGGACGAACACCTGTCCATCGGGAAGCAGCAGGAGCGTGGGCTGAGGCATTCGGTCAAGTTTTTCGAGAGACGTCTCGATCCTCTTCGCCTTCAGCCCAAGGCTCCTTGCTGCGCGCAGCAAGGTCAGCGGAAGGGCGCCGGCGTCGCTCGCAGGAAAAGCGCGCCGCAGCCCTTCCGGGTCTGCTGGAAGGCCGGCGATCTGAGCGGCGACGGCAAGCGCCAGGAGGGCGTCGTCAAACAGCCGTAGGTTCTCCCTTTTTATCTCCTCCGGATCGCCGGCTCTATGCGTTGGGTCATGAACTTCGTCGAACATCAATTTGAGCCTCGCTGCTCTCCTTACGGTTCGCCTCCCCTGCAAGGGGAGGTGGTTCGCGTCAGCGAATCGGAGGGTTGTTTCTCACGCTCAACGACAACCCCTCAGCCCCTGCGGGGCAGCCCCCCTTGCAGGAGGCCCAGAAAAGCGCGCCCTTGCTTTGCCTCCCCTGCAAGGGGAGGTGCCGAACGAAGTGAGGCGGAGGGGTTTGCTTTTAGCCTGCTCACACCTCAAAATGCTTTTCCAGACCATTCTCCGACGCCATGGAGACGGTCAGCGCGTTCGCGTTTGTGGAAGATGCAACCGCGGAGAAGTCGATGACCTTGTCCGAGTCCGCCGAATCAAAGGCCAGGCCGGCCACGGCAACGTCCATCCGGAGCTGCGCACCTGCATAATCCTCAGGCCCCATCGCTTCACTCATCGCACTCATCGAAAGAAGGGAGGCTGGCGCAGACGCCCCAAAGTCATCGAGGGCTGCCTGAAGCTGCATGGGCGACATGAACGGCGCGCTGCCGGAGGTCCCGCTTTCCATCGCGTTGACGTCCTCCCTGGTCCACACGGTCCCGTCCGCGAACTCCACCTCGTCCAGCTTGCGGTCATTGCCCTCAGCCGACCGACACGACGCCGACCGCCTGTCGGCGTCCGTAAGTCGTGTCGTCTGGCTGCCCTCCGGCCCTTCGGACCACCTCCCCTCGTGCTGCGCGTTATGAGGTAGAATAGAACAGGAAGTGGAACGACCTTTAATTTAAGGTGGGGCGTAAGGCTGCCTGCGACACGGCGTGGTCCTTCAGCGAGGGGCTGCCGCTGTCCTGAACGGGGGCAGAGCGGACGTCCCCGGCAAAAATCGAGGGAGGGGATTTCATGTTCCTGACGCGCGTTCGTCGGCATTTTTGCGTTGCCCTGTCGTTGTTGCTCCTGTTTGCTGCCGCTGCGGCAGCCGCTCCGGCCCGAATCGTCTCCCTGTCGCCGGTCGGGACGGAGATTCTTTTTGACCTTGGATTGGAGGACCGCATCGCCGGGGTCACGGAGTTCTGCGACTACCCGCCGGAGGCGAAGCTGAAGCCGAAGGCCGGGGGCTTCACGGAGGTCAACCTGGAGAGCCTGGTCGTCATGAGCGCGGACCTTCTGGTGCTTCAGGACCTTCACCGTCAGGAGCTGGCTCCCAAGCTGGAGGCCCTGGGCATCCCCTACTACATTTTGAGCCAGGAGTCGACGGAGGACATCTGCAGGGGAATCCTGGAGCTGGGAGAGCTCTGTGGGGTGCAGGACCGGGCCGAGGCCAGGGTGGCAGAGATTCGGAGCCGTCTGGACGCACTGGCGTCCCGGCTGAAGGACCTCCCCCGACCGAGGGTGCTGCTCTCCGTTTCACGGGAGCTCACGCTGGACTATCTTGAGACCCTCTACGTTGCGGGGCCGTCCGGCAACTTCTATAACGAACTGATTCGAATGGCCGGCGGAGTCAACGCCGTGGAGGAAGGCCCCTCCTACGTGAAGATATCCCAGGAGGGGGTCCTGAAGATCGACCCGGAGGTCATCCTCGACCTGGTGGGCGATCAGTCCTATTACCATGCCCCCGACGCGGCCGACCCCGACAGGGTGTTCAGCTCCGAACACCTCATGGCGCCGTGGCTGCGTCTCTCAGACGTCAGGGCCGTTCGGGAGGGCAGGGTCCACATCCTGAGGGGGACCTTCCTCCTCCGTCCGGGGCCTCGAATCCCTCAGATCGTCGAGGCCTTCGCGCGCTGCATCCATCCCGGGGCATTGTCCGATGACCAGGCCCCTGCGGCCCGCTAGTTCCTCCTTAGCCCTGCCTCGATGAATCCGCCGCTCTTCGAGGTCCGCGGCCTCACTTTGACGCTGGGAGGCCGGCGTATTCTGGACGGGCTCAACTTTTCGGTCCGACGGGGGGGACTTCGTGGCGATCGTAGGGCCTAATGGAGCGGGCAAGAGCAGCCTGCTGCGCTGCCTCGGCGGGCTCTGCCGGAGCTTCTCCGGGGTGGTGCTCCTCGAGGGGCGTCCGGTCGTCTCCCTGTCGGCCAGGGCGATCGCCCGACGCATCGCCTGGGTCCACCAGAGCGGGGAAGGGGATTGGAGCTTCACAGTGGAGGAGTTCGTCCGGATGTCGCGGTTCCCCTGGCGGGACGCCTTCTCCGGCTGGACGCGGGAGGACGAGCGGGCCGTGAGCGAGGCGCTCTACGTGGCTGGAGCGGAAGCGTTTGCCCCGCGTCCCATGGGCGCGTTGAGCGGTGGCGAGCGTCAACGGGCCTTCATCGCCGCGGCCCTGGCGCAGGGGACGGACGTGCTCTTTCTGGACGAGCCGCTGAACTCCCTGGATTATCTGCATCAGGCGGAGATCCTGGAGTTGATGGAGCGGATCGGCGGGGAGCGGGACGTTACGATCCTGATGGTCACCCACGACGTCAACGCTGCCCTCTCCGCGGCGGGCCGCGTGCTGGCGCTCCGGGACGGAAAAATATGCCATGAGGGGCCGAGCCGGGATTTTTGGGACGCGTCCATCCTGGGGGAGGTCTTCGGGACGGATTTTCACTCCTTTTTGGGGGCGGGGCAGACGATCCCCTTCGTCGCCCCGGCCCGGATGCTGCGATGAGAGGACGCAGGTCAGCCCTCTTCGTCCTGTTCTCCCTGTCCGCCGCAGTCCTCGTCGTCGCGCCCCTGGTGGGGATGCACGCGCTCTCCTGGCGGGACATCTGGCCGGGAGAAGGGCAGGGGCACAGGATATTCTGGGAGCTTCGGCTGCCGAGGGTCTGTCTGGCCTGGGTGACGGGGGCCACACTCGGCGTCTGCGGCGCGGTGTTCCAGGCCCTGTTCCGGAACCCCCTGGCCTCGCCGGACATGCTGGGGGTCTCGACCGGGGCGGCCTTCGGCGCCGTGCTCTCCATCCGGCTGGGGCTGACCGTCTCCCTCCTTTCTGGGCAGTCCGGGCTCTCCGTTCCGGCCTTTTTGGGGGCGGGGGTGGCGACGATCGTGGTCTGCGCCGCCGGGTCCTGGAGGCGCAGGAGCACGTCTTCTCTGCTCCTGTCCGGCATCGCCGTCAGCTTTCTCTTCAGCAGCCTCACGCTGATCGTTCAGTATACGGGCAACTATGTGGACACCTTCAGGATGGCGCGCTGGACCATGGGCAGCGTTCAGGCGGTGGGTTTTGGAACGCTGTGGACCACACTGCCTGCGTTGCTGTTTATCCTTGCGGTGGCCGTGTTTTGTGCGCCGGAGCTGGACCTCTTCCTCTGTGGGGAGGAACTGGCCGAGAGTCGCGGCGTGTCCGTGAAGCGATTGAGGATCGGGTTGTTCGTCGGGGTCTCTCTGGCCGTGGCTGCCAGTGTGTCGGCGTGCGGCCCCGTCGGGTTCATCGGGCTCATGGGGCCCCATATCTGTCGCCGTCTCGTCGGCCCCGTCCATCGGACGCTCGTCGTCGCCTCGGCGCTGTTCGGAGGGGCGTTTCTGGTGGCGTGCGACACCGCTGCCCGAACGCTCTGGGCTCCTGCAGAAATCCCCGTCGGTGTCCTCACTTCCTGCATGGGAGCCTCTTTCTTCCTGTGGCTCCTGCTGAGACGTGAACGGCATGAAAGGTGATTTCGGCCCCCCTTCCAGGGGAGGCGAAAGCAAGTGGCGCATTGGCCCCCCTGCAAGGGGGCTGCCCCGGAGGGGCTGGGGGGTGTTGCTGAGCGTGAAGGATAACCCCTCCGCCGCCTTTGGCGGCACCTCCCCTTTCAGGGGAGGCGAAAGGCCCCTTTGTAAGGGGGGCGTGGGACGATTGGATTCTCCAGGGGATTTTCGGAGGTGGACTTATGCTGGAGTATATGCGGGCCGGTGGCGGCATCATGTGGATCATCGCCCTGCTCTCGTTCGTCGCGTTGGCCGTCGTCCTGGAGAGGCTTTTCTTCTTCACCCGCAGCCGGACGGACCCTGGAAGGCTGGAGGTCGGGCTGGGCCGGGCTTTGCGTGACGGGGACCTGCAAACCGCCCTGGCCCTTGCCGAAGCGGGAAACAGCTCACTCCATCGGCTCTTTGCAGCGGTGTTCTCGTGTTGGGAGCTGCCGGACGAGACCGTGAGGCTCTTGGCCGAGCGTCGGATTCGGCGGGAGCTCTACCGATGGGAGCGGCATCTGCCAGTGCTGGAGGTAACGGCCCGTGTGGCGCCGCTTCTGGGGTTGCTGGGCACCGTGCTGGGCATGGTGGAGATGTTCCGGTCGCTCCACCAGGGTGGGGCCGTCGACGCGATCGCCGTGACCGGGGGAATCTGGAAGGCGCTCTTCACCACCGTTGCGGGGCTGGTTGCCGCGATCCCGATGGTGCTAGCCCACAGTCTGCTTCAGGGGGCCGTCGATTCCCAGGCGGAGACGCTGGAGCGCGGGGTGGACTTTCTGCTTCGCGAGCGCGCCGTCCGTGAAGCGGGGCGTCCCGAGTCATGAGGACTCGGCCCCGCAGGAAGGTGGACCTGGACATCACTCCCCTGATCGACGTGCTCTTCATGCTCATCATCTTCTTCGTCCTGACGACGAGCTTCGTGCAGGGGCGGGTGGAGGTGGACCTGCCCCGGGGGGAGGGAACTCCGCCGAGGGAGGACAGGACCTTGCTGGTCTCGGTGAAAGCGGACGGCACGGTCCTCTGGGACGGGACCCCGGCTGCGAGTGCGGACGTGCCCACCCTGGCGGCCCGCGCCGTGGCCGAGAGCCGGGACGTCCTGCTGGCGGGCGACCGTGCGGCTCCCTACGGGGCGGTCGCGGAGCTCCTGGAGCTCCTTCGGCACGAGGGGCTGGACCGCGCGGGCCTGGCCCTTCGGGGCGTCGCAGTGCCATGAGTCGCTGCTCAGATATCCGTCGGTGGGCGCTTCCCGCAGCCCTCAGCTTGGCCTTCCACGCGGTGCTCTTTCTCCTTCCCATCGGCCTGAACGTCACCGAGTCCCGTCCCGCCATGAGGCTCACCCTGCTCCGGCCGGCGCGCGTCCCTGGCCCGCCCCACCCGGTCGGGGGCGGCGACCGGGGGAACGAGGTGTGGACCGATCTTCTGTCCCCGCCATCCGCCCCGCTCCGGAAGGACGAACCCAAAAGAGAGATCGATCCACGGAGAAAAACTGCCCCTGCGAAAAAAACGCAACAGAGCCCCAAACCGCAGCGCAAACCAGTTCCCAAAGCGAAGCTCGAACCCCAGCCTCAACCCGTTGCCAACCCCGCGGTGCGTGAAGCGCCAAGCGAGGCCCCGACCGTAGTGCGGGGTCGGGCCCCTCTGCCGAACGCCGGAGGCTCCGGCCTCGGAGGCGGGCGGAGCGGCACTGTGGGGAGCGGCGAGGGCACGTCCTCCGGTCCGGGGGCCGAGACGGGCCCCGTGGACGTGGGGACGCTCAGGATTCTCTCCAGGACGCCGCCGGAGTACCCGCTCTTCTCGCGCAAACGTCGGGAGGAGGGGCGTCTGACGATCCTCATCACCATCCAGTCGGGGCGCGTGACCGACGCGCAGGTGGAGCACGGGAGCGGGTACCCCCGGCTGGACGAGGCCGCGCTGCGCGCGGTGCGGACCTGGCGGTTCGACCACCCCGGACGGATACGCGCCCGGGTGCCCGTCAGCTTTCGCCTGGAGCGTTGAGGGCGGCGGA
>NC_021038.1:1352090-1354914 GCF_000210715.1 Fretibacterium fastidiosum | reverse complement strand
TGATCCTCAGGTTCAACAACAACCCCTCCCCTTCGGGGAGCCTTCCGGCAGCCGTTCGCTGACGCTCACGGGCCGTCAGTCCCAGCCCCTGCGGGGCAGCTCTCCCCTTCGGGGAGGCTTTTCTTAAAATTAAACGCAAATTGGTATCGGCATTTCCACTTTATAGAAGAATTACATCGTCTTTTTGCGGTATAATACTATTGCGATTTGCACATGAATCTTCACGTGGAGTTCGGCGCAGGGAATCCGGTGCGAATCCGGAACGGCCCCGCCACTGTGAGCGCGACGAAACCGATGGATGCCATTGTTCTCCGGCTGTGGCCGGGACGAGAAGGCTCGGGAGTAGGAGGACCGCAAGCCAGGAGACCTGCCGAACGTCCGTTTTGCCGAACGCCTCGGGGGACGGGTGTCGGCAATGTGTTTCTGGAGTCGGGTATGTGGGAGGAGTCCTCGAGGGGCTCCTCCTGTTGTCTAAATGGAGAGAGGAGATGCGCGCCGATGAAGGTCGGACCCCCTTCCCCTGCCTTTGTCCTTTTGCTCTTTGCGCTTACCCCCGTTTTCGTGCTGGGGGCCGTGGGTCCTGCCCTGGGGACGACGGAGCTCCCCGAGGAGCGGGTCGTCGCTCCCCCCGTGGAGGACGAGGACAAGCTGCTCCTCTCCCCCGGATCGGTGACGGTGGTGCGCCCCCAGGAGATGAAGGGGGAGCAGAAGAACCTTCCGGAGCTCCTGAAGCAGGTTCCGGGCCTCCACGTCGTGGAGACCAAGGGGCGCGGGGCCTATACGGTGGCCTCCATCCGCGGCAGCAGCGCCGCGCAGGTGGCGGTCTACGTGGACGGGGTCCTGATGAACCTGGGCAGCGAGGCGGCGGTGGACCTCTCCACGATCCCCGTCGAGAACGTCGAGCGCATCGAGGTCTACCGCGGCTACATTCCCTCCCGGTTCGGAGGGGCCTCCATGGGCGGCGTCATCAACATCGTCACGAAGAAGCCCGAAAAGTCCGGCGGGACCCTCTCGCTTGGAGCGGGCTCCTGGGGACGGGCACGGGCCGGCCTGGCCTGGGACGCACCGCTTGGCGGCGGCAGCCTGTTTCTGGGCCTCAACCACGACCGCACCGACGGCGATTTCAGATATCCCAACGACAACAACACTCCCTACACTCCGACCGACGACTACGAGGCGGATCGCGAGAACAACCGTTATGCAAACACGGACGTGCTGCTGAAGTGGAACGACGACCACTGGCGCGTCGAGGGCGGCTGGAAACGGAACGACCGCGCGCTGCCTTACCCGGCCCCCGGAGCGGACAAGCCGGAGAGCCCGCGGGGCGCGGACTTCCGCGTCGATCAGTGGAACGTGGTCCTGGCGCGGCGCCAGACCTGGGGCGACCTGGAATGGGGGTTCCGCGCGGAGTACCTGGGGCAGAGCAAGAGGTACGACGATCCCGCGGACACGATCGGGGGCTGGGGCGAGCAGCACAACCGCTACGACACGGACCGCCTGAGCTTCGCCCTGGACGGCGCGCTGCCCGTCGGGGACCACCACCTGCTGGAGTTCCTCTGGAACTACTACGACGAGACCCTGAACACGGACGGGGACGTCGTGAAGAAGATGCGCGGATTTCGGGAGCACAACCGCTACAGTTGGAACGCCCAGGTCCAGGACACCATCGGGCTGGGCAGAGGGGACGACCTCTGGCTGACCCCGGTGGTACGCTGGAACGCCGCCGACGGCCGCACGGAGTTCTCGTGGGGGGCGGCGCTGGACTGGAGGATGAGCCGGGAGTGGACCCTGAAACTGACGGGCGGCACGTACAACCGGGCCCCGAACCTCTACGAGCTCTACGGGGACGGGGCGTTCGTCATCCCCAACCCCAGCCTGAGGTGGGAGAGCGGGACGCAGTGGGACGTCGGGTTGGCCTGGAAGGGGCAGCTGTGGGGCGGGGAGGCCACGGCGGAGTTGACGGCCTTCGGCCGCCACTCGGACGACCTGATCGACTACCTGATGACCAACCCCCGGTTTGCCCAGTACGTGAACATCGGAAAGGCCAGGGTGATCGGGACGGAGCTGGAGGTGAGTGCGGAGTGGGCGAAGTGGGCCCTCTACCTGGCCGCCACCTGGATGGACCCGAAGAACGAGACGCCGGGCTACATGGACGGTGACCCTCTGGCGAACCGGCCCGAGTGGGAGGGGCTGCTGAGGGCGACCCGGAAGTGGGAGCGGTCCTCGGCCTTTGCGGAGCTGCGCTACGTGGGCAGGAACTACTACGACATGCAGGGCGAGGTGGGCTGGACGGACCTGCTGACCGCCGGGCTGGGCGTCCGCTGGCAGCCCAAGGAGAACCTGAAGCTGGTTCTGGGGGTGGACGACCTCTTCGACAAGGGGCCGGACCTGAAGCTCTTTGCGGTGGGGACGGGGCCGGAGCGCATGTTGTGGTACCCGCTCCAGGGCCGGACGTTCTACGTCTCGCTGATCTGGACGTTCTAGCAGACGACCAGCTTTCCGCGGCCGTCAGGCTGCGATGCTGTGTCGGTCGCTATCTCGCCAACGCAACAGTTTGCGTTGGCGAGGCGCAGACGACAACCCCTCCGCCTCACTCGTTCGGCACCTCCCCTTTCAGGGGAGGCAAAAGAAGAGGCGCGTTTTAGGCCCCCGGTTTATTTGGCCCCCCTGCAAGGGGGGCTGGCGAGCCCGAAGGAGCGAGACTGAGGGGTTGTTTTGGCCCCGAAGGGGAGGGGGGTAGGGGCGGCGAGTGTTTTTCATAAGACGTGCCTGTCTGACATCTCCCGCCAACGCCGAAAGAGGACAATTTATTGTCCTCTTTCGG
>NC_021038.1:1349714-1351371 GCF_000210715.1 Fretibacterium fastidiosum | reverse complement strand
CCCCTTTCAGGGGAGGCTTTAGGCCCCCCTCTGCAAGGGGGGCTGCTGAGCGGTAGCGAAGCTGGGGGGTGTTGTGGGGAGGAGGTGATGCAGAAAAGGAGAACGCACAGGTTGTGGAACTTCGCGTGCGCGGTGGTCCGTCGGAACATCGGGAATCATTTCAGCGAGGAGGTAAAGTTATGTATCGCAAGACGATGAAGCGCTGGTTTTCCGGGATGCTGCTTGTAACAGCGGTCCTCGTCCTGTCGGCTATGCCCGTGGCGGCGGCAAACCTGCTGTTCACGGCTCAGGACGATCTGTTCAACAACGCGCGTCTTGGGAAGATCTCGGGGTATAGAGTCTATACCCTCTCCAGGGATATCGGAGGAAAGTACGGACAGGGGATCTTTCCCTTCAAGAACGCGAACCAGGAGCGGGTGGCCGTCACCCTCTGCCAGACGTTCGACGGCGTACAGCCGGACGTCATCCAGGTCTATGATCCCAGATTCATAAGCACGTTGCCGGTGCTGACGGGACATCCCTACCTGCCCAACATCCGCAGCATGGTCTCCAAGGGCAGCTACCTCTACGGCACATCCTACATGGGGAAGGCGAATGCGCAGAACACCAAGGCCAGGGTGGCGCGGATCGGGATGTCGGGCAGCACTTATACCCCCGACATGGATCATGTTTACGAGTACAACCCTCCGTCGGGCGACGGGCACGGGGAGGCCCTGGTGTCCTACGGCAATTTCCTTTACGCGCTCTTCACGTCCCAGACGGGGAGTTACCCCAACTTCGTCTACAACCCAAGCAGGCTGGTGAAGCTCAACGCGGAGCTGGGACAGGTCAGGGCGATCGACCTGTACGGAAAGAACACCGACGGCGGCACTCTCGGTGCCACCTGCCTGAGCGGCGGGACCCTCTACATCGCTGCCTGGGGTGGGTCGCAGCCCACGGCCCCCAATTACAATCCCGATTCCATGATCGAATCCGTGAACCTGAACAACCTGAGCCACACCACCTGCGTCACCGGTTCGCAGGTCGCCGGTCGCGAGACGGGCTGGAGGCACCACTTCACCTCCATCGTGATCGTCGGCAGCACCGCCTATGTGCAGGCTGTGAGCTGGAACGCTTCGTGGATAGGGGGCGAGGTCCGGCTTTACGCGGTCCCCGTCGCCTCCCTGGGGTCGCTGGGCAGAGCGCATCGGGTCGACACGGTCTCATTTTCCGGCGGCTGGCGGCTGGGGATGGTCCAGGACGGACAGTACCTCTGGATGGCCGCGGGAAAGAACCTTCGCCGCTATACGCTGCCTGCGAACGGCACCGCGAATATGGTGTTCGGGCCCAACGGCGTGTCCTTGGGCGGCAACATCTCCTCCTTCATGCCGATCCCGTCGCTTCGTAGTGTCTTTGCCGCTCAGACGGCACAGGAGGAGCCGGTGCAGGCCATGGCCGCCAAGGATGAGAAGGACGGCGGCAGCGGTTGCGACGCGGGCTTTGGCTGGTTGCTGCTCCTGGCGGTCGTTCCCGTCGCGCTGCGGCGGAGGGGATAACGCTTGAGGAAACGTGGCGTTATCGCTCTCTTCCTCTAGGAAAAGGTACGGAAAGGAGGAGGGCGGATTTCCGCCCTCCTTTTGTCTCGGCTCCCCTGCAAGGGGGGCTGCCCCGAAGGGGA
>NC_021038.1:1345723-1348719 GCF_000210715.1 Fretibacterium fastidiosum | reverse complement strand
TCGTGTCGTCTGGCTGAACCCCTCCGGTCCTTCGGACCACCTCCCCTTTCAGGGGAGGCAAAAAGTAAAGAAGGTGACAAGTAATGAAAACGATGAAAGTAAGGGCCCTCTGCGCCGCATTCTTTTTGGCGTTCCTTGCCCTTCCCGCGCCATCCGCAGAAGCGGCGAACTGGCTGGACAACGCCGACATAAGCTGGTACGAGGACGTCGTCTCGGCCAACCCTCAGGCGACGGAATTCGAGATATCCACGCCGGAGGAGTTTGCCGGGCTGGTGGAACTGACGCAGAGGGGCAACGCCTTCGAGGGCAAGACGGTGAGCCTGAAGTCGGACCTGGACCTGAACGGGGCAGAGTGGACTCCCGTCGGGACTTTCTCCGGCGTCTTCGATGGAAAAGGGCACGTCGTCAAGGGGCGCACGACGCTCTTCAGCCACATCTCCGGGGAGGGCGCCCTGCTGCGTGGCCTCCGTAAGGTCGGCGATTCCTCCGGAAGCGGCCTGGTGAAGGTTCTTTCAAAGGGGACGGTGGAGGACTGTTTCTTTAAAGGCGCTGTGCTAACCGATCCCACCCCCCCCCTGGCTCTACCCTAACCAGCTCTCCTGTAACCGGAGGGCTCGTGGAGAAGGTCGAGTGGTCAGGGAGGGTTCGGGGTTGCTCTGTAGAGAGTCTGATTATTGCCGATGCTTCCTACAACTTGGTAGGTGACCCCCCCCACTTGGAAAGGGCACATCAAATTGTCGGGGGGGTGGTGGGTTATTGCGTTGGAACCATTGAAAATTGTTCTTTCAAGGGAACGATCGACCGCATGGCTAATGGGGACTCCACCATGGGGGGGATTGTTGGACAGGGGGGCGAGATACGGAACTGCCGCGCGCAGGTCGTCCTGGGGGCGGACTCGGAGTTCATCAACACTCTCGACGAGGATTCGCACCACTATCAAACAATATTGGGCGGAATAGCCGGGGTCAACGGAGATCTCATTGAAGGCTGCCTGGCCGAGGGGAGTATCCGCTACGTGGGCAGCGACGACGTGGTTTATGCCGGTGGGATCGTCGGGAGAGGAAAGGGAGGTGACGTCGTCCAGTGCGTCTTCAGCGGAGACATTGGGGTCGGCAACACCTCGTGGGGAGAAACGGATGCCCCCAGCAGCGCTGGGGGCATTGCAGGCCTGGGGGACAAAAATATCCGCAGCTGCTTTGCCCGGGGCAAGGTGGCCAACAAGCTTGGAGTCTCAGGGGGACTTGTGGGCCATCTCGCTCATGCTCAAAAACTTGTCAGGATTGAAAACAGCTCCTCGGCCTGTGCGGTCTCCAGCACCAGCGGGCTTGCCGGCGAATTGGCGGGGACTGCCTCTACGTATGGAGATAAGTATCAGATCGTCCGTTGCCTCTGGGTGTCGGAGGGCGAAAACCCGTTGGGGGCCAACTCCCCAAAGGTGGAATTGGTGAGCTGCGACAGGGTGCCGTCGGACGCGGACCTGCCCGTTACCGTTGCGCTTCTTCCGACCCAGCTCGGCCTGACGGAGCGAAAAAGGGGCGAGTTGAGCGTCGAGCTCTATCCGGAGGTTAGCAGCCAGATCGGGAACGTGACCTTTGCCTGGTCGCTTCGGGAGTCAGAGGTCGGGGTGCTGAAACTGGACGAAGGAAAGACGGCTACGGCCTCCATGATGGGGCTGAAGGAGGGGGCAGCCGAGGTGATGGCGCAGTGCGGGCCTCTGGTGGAGGAGAACGTATCCAAGCCCTCCTGCTTGGTCTTCGTGCATCGGGTCCTGATGGAAAAGCTTTCTCTGAGGCCCAAAACCCTTGTCTTGAGGAATAAAAACCATAAGGAGAATATCCGCACCCTGATCGATCCAGATAAGAATACGGTGTCCTATCCTCCCAAATGGAGAATTGAGGTCGTTGCAGGCAATTCCGCGGAGGCCGACGACATCGAGCTGACACCTGCCGACGGCGGGTTTGGCGCGGCGGTTGCTCTGGTGAGGCCCGTCTCTGGTGCGGAGTATCGGGTGGTGGCCGAGGCGGTGGACGGGTCCGGCCTGTCGGACGACGTGATCGTCACGGTCAATTACGTTCCCCCGGTTCCTGGGAGCCCTGACGTCCCAGTGCCGCCGGTGAGCCCCGACGTGAGCCCCGACGTTCCCGCGCCGGTAAGCCCGGACGTGAGTCCCGACATCAAACCGCCGCTGAGTCCCGATGTAAAACCGCCGGTGAGCCCGGATATCACCCTTCCTGACGTACCGGACGATCCGGAAACGGGAATTGCCCCGAAGCTGCCGGACGGCGCGCCCGCGGGCGTGGGGGCGTCGAAGCCCGCGTTCTACGGCGGCAGCGAGAATGCGGCGTTGAAGAACGCTGCGGCAGCGTTGTCGGACAGTGGACTGAAGGCGAAGGACCTGACCTTCGACCCGGATACGGGCGTCGTGAGGCTCCAGAGCCGGGTGGCCCGCGAGGTGGCCAGGGAGGTGCTTCCGAAGGACGTTTCGCTCAAGAAGGTTCGGACGCTGCCGGTGTTGTCGGCCTCTCTGCCGAAGGGGGCAACCGTCGCTGCGGTTGGTCTTGAGATAACGGGGGCCGATCTGATGGCGAAGAAGGCGTCCGAGGTGAAACTGCTGAAGGCGACGGGGCCGGACACGGGAGCGCTGCTGAAATGGTCGGGCAAACCGGAGGAGTTCGGCGACGGGCGGTTCACGGTGCTGGACGGGAGCGGCCGGGTTGTCGATGAATTACAGCCCCGCAGCCGGTACGTTTTGACCGTGTTCATCGGGGACGGAGGGAAGTACGACCTGGACGGCGAGGCGAACGGCAAGGTGGTGGACCCGCTGGCGTTGCTGTCGCTGACGGGCGGTTCGGCCCCGGAACATCAGCCGGGCCCTGACAGCAAGGACGGCGGCGGTGGCGGGTGTAACGCTGGCCTTGGCTGGCTGCTGTTGCTCGCTGCGGCCGTTCCCGTCGTGCTGCGGCGGAGGGGATAACCCCTCCGTCGCCTTCGGCGAC
>NC_021038.1:1342112-1345216 GCF_000210715.1 Fretibacterium fastidiosum | reverse complement strand
CCTCACTTCGTTCGGCATCTCCCCTTGCTGGGAAAGCAAGAGACGGATGGGAAGGAATGATATGATGCCCCTCCTGCCTCGCAACAAAAACCTTTTGGGGTACGCAAGATTGTTGCGCCGGGAGATGACCCCTCAGGAACGACGTCTGTGGTACGAGTTTTTGAGGGACTTTCCCATGAAATTTTATCGGCAGCGTGTTGTCGGTAATTTTATCGTGGATTTCTACTGTGCTTCCTTTAAGTTGGCAATCGAGGTGGATGGAGGGCAACATTGTGACGAGGCCGTTGTGAAATATGACCTCGAACGGACGAAATTTCTGAAATCCTTGGGTATAACGGTGTTACGCTACACGAATCTTGACGTCGCAGAAAATTTTGAAGCAGTTTGTGTGGATATCGAGAATTTTGTGAAGGGGAGGAGCTAACCCCTCCGTCGCCTTTGGCGACACCTCCCCTTGCAGGGGAGGCTTTTGGCCCCCCTGGAAGGGGGCTGCCCCGTAGGGGCTGAGGGGTTGTTTTTGAGCGTGAAGAACGGCCCCCCCGCCGCCCTTGGCGCCACCTCCCCTTGCAGGGGAGGCGAAAAGAAGAGGCGCGTTTGGGGGAGGCAACTCAGGGGAGGTAACAATAGTTTTGAAAGGAGCGTGAACCCATGCGCAGATGGCTGCATGGCATTGTCTGTGTCGTAGCTCTTGGTGTGGTGCTGCTGGGCTTGCAGCCTGCAGCATTGAGTGCTGAATTGTGGTCCGACGTGGCCGATACGTCCTGGGTGAACCAACATGCCGGGACGGAGTCCGACCCCTATCTCATCGAGACGGCGGAACAGTTGGCCGGGCTGTCAAAGCTGGTCAACGCAGGAAATGCTTTCAGGGATAAACACATTCTGCTGACACGGGACATCTCCGTAGCCGGCAGAGAATGGATTCCCGTGGGGTGGATGTGTGCTTATGGCGATTTGGCAGACTTTGCCGGAACGCTTGACGGAGGTGGCCACGCCGTTACGGGAGTGACGATCTCCACGGGCGAGCATCTTCCGGTCAGCCCAAATTGTTTTAAGATCTGTCATTCCGGAGCCTTTTTGGGGTATGTCGCCCCTGTGGCGACGGTTAAGAATCTTGTGCTCATGGGGGCGATCACCAATAAATACTCCAATGGCGCCGCAGGGCTCACGACCTGGTCGGATGGAAATATTTTAAACTGCATCACGTCCTTCGACCTGATGGGAGCCAGTCCGAACAATGCCTATGTGGCCGGTGTTGCTTCTTTGAACGGAGGGGGACTCATCCGTAACTGTGTCGCCTACGGCAGTATCAAGACGCATGGTGCTGGTGGGGCCAACTATGCGGGAGGAATATTGGGTTTTTCTTATTGGTATCAGGGATCTCTTCAAAACTGCGTGGCGATGTGCTCCGAAATAACGGCGGACATGGATGCGGGGGGTATCGTTGGCGGGTTCAGCCCAAATCAAAGTGAATTCCGATATTGTACTTCTGCAGCAGACAAAGTAAAAGCTAACCCTTCTTATACAGGAGGCATCGTGGGGGCTTATGGTTATGGCTGGATCGACTGTTATTGGCTGAAGGTAAATGAAAATCAGCCCAGTTTTGGATTGGGTACGGGGAAGGTCCCAGGGGGCATGATTACGGATCCGGCAAAACTGCCGGTGACGGCAGTGGTGCTGGATGCGGCCGACGTGCGCACGATGCTCGTCGGGGAGACGCGGGAGGTCCACGCTCGCCATTACCCGCCGACCGGCGATCCGTCTGGAGTGAAGTACAAATGGAGTGTGAAGGGAACGGGACTGAGCGTACTGTCCGGGATGGATGGGCCCGTGCTGAAGGTGAAGGCGGTATCGGAAGGGTATCATGCTCTGTCCTTGTCGGTGACGGGCGTGCTGGGTGTGCCGGCGGCCAGCGATGATGCAGCGCTGACGCCCGGCGCGGTGCTGAAGGTGGTGAACGCCCTGCCGCCGGCGACGGGGATCGCTCTGGGCGGCCCCGGCCATGCACTGAAGGAGGGGGAGGTCGCTACGCTGACGGCCGCGATCGTCCCCACCGACGCGAAACCCGAGGGGTTGACCTGGACCGTGGCGAAGGCCGAAGGGCAGGGGGCTGTTGACGACCTCCTCCTGGAGGATCACGGGGACGGGACGGCTGCGGTGACGCTGAAAAAGCAGTACAAGGACGGCGCTTCCTACGGTATCACGGTCCAGTCGGCCGGCGGACTGTCCGCAGCGGTCACGGTGTGGGGCGAGGCGCTGGGCGCGGAGCCGAACGTGCCGGGGTTTGTCCCGATCGGGGCGATGCTTCCGGGTGGGGCGGAGGGGAAGCGTCCCTTCGGGACGACGTCTGACCAGGCCGCTGAACTGATATCTGAGATTGGGGCGGCCCTTGAGGACTTCCGCCTTGGCGGCGACGGCCTGCTGTACCCGAGCCGAGCCCGGCTGGAGACGGTCATGGAGGAGCTGGGGAAGGCGGAGGGGATCAAGTTGAGCGGCGCCTCGCCCTTCCCGCTGATCGCGCTGGAGGTGTCGAAGGCGCGCACGCTGGCGGCGGTGGGTTTCCTGGTGGAGGGCAAGCGCTTCCGCGCCGCTGCGCCGAAGGACGTCGTGCTGTTTGAGGCGCGTCCCAAGGGGACGGGGGAGGTTTTCCGTTACGCGGAGAGCCCGAGGGATTATCTGGATGGGCACTTTGCGGTGCAGCACGAGGATGGCACGGCGATGCCCGGGAACGAGCCGTTCGTCCCGGATAAGAAATACGGCCTGGTGGTGTACGTCCGGGATGGAGGCCGGATCGACCTGATCCCGGCGGAGCGCAGGGTCGCCGCCTCTCTGGTGCTGGCGAAGAACACTGCCCTGTCTGGACCGACCAGTCCTGACGTGAGCCCGGACGTCAAGCCGCCGGTGAGCCCGGATATAAAGCCACCGGTGAGTCCTGATGTGGAGCCGCCCAAGGTTCCGGAGCATGGCGTCGCCCCGCAGCTGCCCGAGGGGACGGACGGGAAAATCATTGCGTTGAAGCCTGAGCTTGCCTTTGGAAAAACCCCGTCTGAATCGTTGGCTCTGGCGGCTAAGATGCTTGCGGACTCCGGACTGGAGAAGGGAGACCT
>NC_021038.1:1333486-1341381 GCF_000210715.1 Fretibacterium fastidiosum | reverse complement strand
AGGGAAGTACGACCTCGACGGCCGTGCAAACGGGCGTATCGTGGACCCGGCGCTGCTATTGTCCGTTGAGGAGCCGAACGCCTCGTCTCCAAAACCGAAGCCGAAACCTGGCAACGAGTCCAAGGGGTCCGGCGGGTGCAACGCAGGGCTTTTGTGGGGCTGGCTGCTGCTGGTGGCGGCTGTTCCCGTCACGCTGCGGCGGAGGGGATAACCCCTCCGTCGCCTTCGGCGACACCTCCCCTTCCAGGGGAGGCAAGGCAAAGACAGGGCGCGCTTTTTAGGCTCCTCTGCAAGAGGAGCTGGCGAGCCCCAACGGGGCGAGACTGACGGCCCGTGAGCGGTAGCGAAGCTGGGGGGTGTTGTTGAACGTGAAGGACAACCCCTCCGGTCCTTCGGACCACCTCCCCTTTCAGGGGAGGCTTTAGGCCCCCCTGCAAGGGGGGGTGCTGAGTGTAAAGGACGACCTCTCTTTTCAAAAACGCAGGAGGTGATTTGGAAAAGGAGAACAAGATACTGGAACTTCGCGTGCGCGGTGGTCCGTCGGAACATCAAAAATCATTTCAGTGAGGAGGTAAGGTTATGCATTGCAAGGCAATGAAACGTTGGCTTTCCGGGATGTTGCTCTTTGCGCTGGTCCTGGCCTTTGGGGCTCCGGCCTCGGCCCACCTGCTGTACACTGTTCAGGACAACAACTATACCTCTACAAGTGTCGGCAAGGTTGTGGGAAACACCACCACGATCCTTGCCAACAATGTCGGCGGTAACTGGGGACAGGTTATTTTCCCCTTTAAACGTGGGACGGCAGATCGTGTGGCCGTGACTTTATATCCCAACACAAATCCTTACTATCCCGGGGATGAGGTGCGGATATACAACCCAGCGTCGTTCAACTGGTCGTCCCCGGAGAGCACGATTACTCATGCCCGCCTGAAAAACGTCCGCGCTTTGGTCTTTATGGGCGGGCATCCTTACGGCATCGGTTACGACTGCACGCCTTTTGCCTTTGCCTACAGTGAGGATCCGGTCAGAAAGAGCGCAAAGGTCGCGCGCTGGAATCATATGGGCGGGACGAGCTACTGGCCGGACAACCTCTATACCCACCTCTTTCAGTACGAGGCCCCCTCGGGCTACACGGCTAACGGCGAGGGACTGGCGACTCACGACAGCTTTGTCTACGCTCTCTTTACGTCTCATACTGGGAACTACCCCAATTTTGTCTACTCTCCGAACAAGCTGGTGAAACTCAACGCGGAGCTGGGACAGGTTGGGGCGATCGACCTGAACGGCAAGAACACCGACGGCGGTATACCTGGTGCGTACTGCCAAGACAGCGGTACGCTCTACCTCACTTCTTGGGGCGGTAACCAGCCCGCCAGTTCCAACTGGCATCCCGAATCCCGGGTCGAGAAGGTGAATCTGAGCGGCATGTCCACCCAAACTCTTGTCACGGGGCAGCAGATGCGCAACAGTGACGCCATGTGGAAGCACCATTTCACTGCCATCACTCTTCATGGCAATACGGCTTATGTGCAGGCCTCGACTTGGAACCAGATTGGTCCTGGTGCAACTCCAAGTGGAGAGGTGCGTGTCTACAGCTGTTCCATTTCGAGCTTGAATACCCTGTCTCAAACCTTGCCGGTCAAGACGATACCCATAACCGGCGCTTGGCGGTTGGGGATGGTTCAGGACGGAACCTACCTTTGGGTGGCCGCGGGGGATTCCCTCTACCGCTACGCGCTGCCCGTAACGGCCTCCTCGGTGGCAACGGTCTTCGGGCCGGGGGGAACATCTCTGTATGGAAATATCTCTGCATTTGCGGCCATCCCCTCTTTGCGAGGTGTTTCCGCTGCCCAGGCTGCGATGGACGAGCCAGTGCAGACCATGGCCGCCAAGGATGAGAAGGACGGCGGCAGCGGATGCGACGCGGGGTTCGGCTGGCTGCTGCTCCTGGCGGTCGTTCCCGTCGCGCTGCGGCGGAGGGGATAACGCTTTAAGGGTCATAGTGTTATCGCTCTCTTCCTCTAGGAAAAGGTACGGAAAGGAGGAGGGCGGATTTCCGCCCTCCTTTTGTTCGGCACCTCACCTTACGGGGAGGCTTTTGGCCCCCCTGCAAGGGGGGCTGCTGAGCGGTAGCGAAGCTGGGGGGTGTTGCTGAACGTGAAAAACAACCCCTCCGGTCCTTCGGGCCACCTCCCCTTCCAGGGGAGGCAAATAAAGTAAAGAAGGTGACAAGTAATGCAAACGATGAAAGCAAGGGCCTTTTGCACCGCGTTTCTCCTGGCATTCCTCGTTCTCTTCAGCCCGGCCGCGAACGCGGCGAACTGGATCGACAGCGCGGATGTGAGCTGGTATGACGAGGGCAAGTCCGAATTCACTCTCACTTCAGAGGCCCAGTTTGCCGGGTTGGCGAAGTTGACCCTTGAGGGCAAGTCCTTCAAGGACAAGACGGTGTCGCTGGGGGCGGATCTGGACCTGGGAAGTAAGGAATGGACCGCCGTCGGGGCTTTTGAAGGCCTCTTCGATGGCCGGAACCGCTCCATTACGCTGGGAACGGGCAACACGACAGCCCTTTTTTCGGACCTTCTCAAAGGGGGCATCCTGAGGAACCTGCACTTGAGCGGAACGGTGAACTTGGCCCCCAAAGGGGCATCTCCTGTCATGCAAGAAGGTTTTCGTTGGGCTGACGGGACGCTCCTCGGCGTCAACCGAGGAATTGTCGAGAACTGTTCCTTCAAGGGGAAGGTGAGGTACGTAGGATCGGAGGGGGTTGTCCGGGCTCTGGGCGGTTTGGTGGGGTGTAACCCGCAGAGGTTGCCTGGGAACCCCTCGTCGATAATCCGGGGATGCCGGGTGTCGGGAGCATTGGAGATGGCGCCCGAGGCGGGCAGCGCCAGCTCTGGAGTCCCCCTCGTTCAAGTGCTCATTGGAGGGATTGCGGGGATAAACCTCGGTGATATTGAGGACTCCGTGTTTGAGGGGATGCTCAACCGAACGATGGGCGGTGGCTCGATCGTCGCGGGGGGGATCGCCGGAGGACTGGACGGGTGTTTCGATATACTATCGGGAGGAAGCTACCGCAACTGTTTTGCGTCTTTTGACATGAAGAGCTCAGTCCCCATGCAAGAGGCTGCAATGATGACGGCAATGGGGACGCCGGACACGACGTGCCTGGGCGGAATTGTGGGACGCCTCTATGACCAAACGGAAATAGAGAACTGCCGCGCCAGGGCGGAGCTGGAGTATCAGTGCGGGATCGACAACGTGTGCGCGGGCGGCATCTTGGGTTTTGGCTTCGCTAAGATAATCAACGGGGTTTTTGAGGGGAACGTCACGATCGCGGGGACGCCGATGGCTCCCTTGATACCGGAGGCAAGCCTAGTGAGAGCCTATGGAGGGGTTGCGGGCCTCGGAGCAGGCCTGATCTGCAACTCGTTTGCCAAAGGAACGGTGACGGGGCCGGACGGTGCTGTAGGGGGCATTGCCGGTTACGCATTCGGAAAAGTCGAGAACTGTTCTGCCGCGTGCAACGTCTCCTCTGAAGGCGACAACGCGAACGTGGGCGCCCTCGTCGGGAACAACCAGGACGCTCAGGGTGCGGTCAGCAACTGCCGCTGGGTGTCGGGCCTGGGGGCAGACAAGGCGATAGGGGCTGGAGATAAACTGGACAGCACCGATGTCGTTGCGGCGGAGTCCGCCCTGCCGGCCACCTCGGTGGCCATGATCCCTTGGATCGGCCTGACTGAGAACAAAACCGCCTCCGTTAAGGCGGAGGTCTATCCCTTGGATGCCTTCAATGGGGAGACGGTCTCCTTAAAAATTTCGCCCCTCGACGAAAATATCCTGAAGGTCGAATCCGACCATGCCGGGATGGCGGTCGTTCGAGGCGTGAAGAAGGGAACGTCCGGCCTCAAGCTCTCCTGCAACGGCCTTCTGGGGGATACGAGCTATTACCCGGCTTCCTTCGTCACGGTTCGGCTTATCCGACTGGCGTCCTTGAGCCTGAGCCCGAAGGTCATTGAGTTGGCCCAAAAAGACCAATCTGCGGAGATCCATATGGCGATCGCTCCGGACGCAGGCGCCGTGTCCTATCTTCCCAAATGGACGTTTAGTGTACTCGAAGGAACTTCAGCGGCGGCCGACGACATCGAGCTGATGCCCACCGCCGATGGGCTGGGTGCCGCGGTGACGCTGGTGCGCCCGGTCTCTGGCGCGAAGTACCGGGTGTTGGCCGAGGCGGTGGACGGGTCCGGCCTGTCGGACGACGTGATCGTCATGGTCAAATACAATCCCCCAGCGCCGGTGAGCCCGGATGTGAGCCCGGACGTTCCTGCACCAACGAGCCCCGACGTTCCTGCGCCGACGAGCCCGGACATCGAACCTGGCGAGCCGGAGGTGGGAATTGCCCCGAGGCTGCCGGACGGCGTGCCCGCGGGGGTGGGAGCGTCGAAGCCCGCGTTCTTCGGCGGCAGCGAGGCAGCGGCTTTGAAGAACGCTGCGGCGGCGTTGTCGGACACTGGACTGGAAGCAAAGGACCTGGCCTTCGACCCGGATACAGGCATCGTGAGGCTCCAGAGCCGGGTGGCCCGTGAGGTGGCCAGGAAGGTGCTGCCGGAGGGGGCCACGGTGAAGCGGGTTCGGACGCTGCCAGTGTTGTCGGCCACCCTGCCGCAGGGAGCGAACGTTGCGGCAGTGGGTTTGGAGCTGACGGGCAGGGATCTGATGGCGAAGAAGGCGTCCGAGGTGGAGCTGCTGAAGGCGACGGGGCCGGACACGGGAGCGCTGCTGAAATGGTCGGGCAAACCGGAGGAGTTCGGCGACGGGCGGTTCACGGTGCTGGACGGGAGCGGTCGGGGTGTCGATGAATTACAGCCCCGCAGCCGGTACGTTTTGACCGTGTTCATCGGGGACGGAGGGAAGTACGACCTGGACGGCGAGGCGAACGGCAAGGTGGTGGACCCGCTGGCGCTGCTGTCGCTGAAGGGCGGTTCGGCCCCGGGGCCTCAGCCAGGCCCTGACGGCAAGGACGGCGGCGGTGGCGGGTGTAACGCTGGCCTTGGCTGGCTGCTGTTGCTCGCTGCGGTCGTTCCCGTCGCGCTGCGGCGGCAGTAATTGACCCCCCCCTGCAAGGGGGGACTGAGGGGTTGGTTTGGTCCCGCAGGGGCAGGGGAGGGGTTGAGCGTGAGAAATAACCCCTCCGCCGCCTTTGGCGGCACCTCCCCTTAGGGGAGGCGAAGAACGCAACGGGCAAATTATAATAAAGTTAGACTGTGAGAGGACGTTTTCGGAGAGGAGGCAGGGACATGGAGGACGCAGAGCAGGAGCGCGACGGCGAGCTGACCGCTCCACTGAATCGTCTGGACTATTGGATGATGTATCTTTCGGGGATGGCTGCGGAGGAGATGCCTGAGGAGGTGGCGAAAGATGAGATGATTAGTCAGGCGCTGGATCTGGAGAAACAATTTCTGCAGAACCAGGAGGAACGCCAGCGTTACATTACGAGCTATAAGGCGATGGTGGACGATTTGATGACCGACGAAACGATTCGCCGCGTTGCCAGGGATGAAGGACTTGTTGAAGGAGAGGCCAAAGGTAAGGTTGAAGGCATTGCCGCTACGGCGCGGCGGATGTTGAACCGGGGCGTTTCGCCTGAGCAGGTTGCCGACTTCACCGGTCTGTCCCGTGGTGAGGTCGAGGCGCTGAGAGCCGGGACCGGAAACTGAACGTACCACTTCAAAACAACCCCTCCGTCGCCTTTGGCGACACCTCCCCTTGCAGGGGAGGCGAAAAGAAGAAGCGCGTTGTTAGGCCCCCCTGGAAGGGGAGCTGGCGAGCTCTGCAAGGGCGAGACTGACGGCCCGTGAGCGACAGCGAACGGCAGCCGGAAGGCTCCCCGAAGGGGGGACTGAGGGGTTGTTTTGGCCTTCTGCCCCGAAGGGGCTGGAGAGGTTGTTGCTGAGCGTGAAGGACAACCCCTCCGTCGCCTTCGGCGACACCTCCCCTTTCAGGGGAGGCGAAAATGAAGAAGCGCGTTGTTAGGCCCCCCTGGAAGGGGGGCTGGCGAGCCCCAGCGGGGCGAGACTGACGGCCCGTGAGCGATAGCGAACGGCAGCCGGAAGGCTCCCCGAAGGGGGGCTGAGTGTGAAGAGCAATCCCTCTTTCCCCTCAAAAACGCGGGAGGTGATGCGGAAAAAGAAGACATACAGGCGGTGGAACTTCGCGAGCGTGGTAGTCCGTAGGAACATCAAAAATCATTTCAGTGAGGAGGTAAAGTTATGTATCGCAAGGCAATGAAGCGTTGGCCTTCAGGGATGTTGCTCTTTGCCCTGGCTCTGGTCCTCGGAGCCCCGGCCTCGGCAAACCTGCTGTATACGGTGCATGACAATAACTATGCCTCTACGAGTGTCGGCAAGATCGTGGGGGACACCGCAATAGTTCTTGCGACCAACGTTGGCGGTAACTGGGGACAGGTTATTTTTCCCTTCAAACGTGGGGCGGCAGATCGTGTGGCCGTGACTTTATATCCCAACTCAAATCCTTATTATCCTGGAGATGAGGTCCGTATCTATGATCCGGCATCGCTGAATTGGTCGTCCCCGGAGAGCACGTTAACCCATGTACGTCTGAAGAACATTCGGGCTCTGGCTTTTATGGGAGGACATCCCTACGGCATCGGCTATGACTGCACGCCGTTTGCCTTTGCCTACAGTGAGGATCCGGTCAGAAGAAGCGCAAAGGTCGCGCGCTGGAACCATATGTGGGGGACGACCTACTGGCCGGACAACCTCTACACCCACCTCTTTCAGTATGAGTCCCCCTCGGGCTACACGGCTAACGGCGAGGGACTGGCAGCTCATGGAAGCTTCGTCTACGCTCTCTTTAAATCTTATACCGGGAACTACCCCAATTTCGTTTACTCTCCGAACAAGCTGGTGAAGCTCAACGCGGAGCTGGGACAGGTCGGGGCGCTCGATCTGCACGGTAAGAACACCGACGGCAGTATACCTGGAGCGTACTGCCAGAGTGGCAGTACGCTCTACCTCACCTCTTGGGGCGGTCTCCATTTCTTTATCTCCAACTGGCATCCCGAGTCCCGGATCGAGAAGGTGAACCTGAACGGAATGTCCACCGAAACCCTTGTCACGGGGCAGCAGATGCACGACAATGATCCTTCGTGGAAGCATCATTTCACCGCCATCGCTCTTCATGGCAATACGGCTTATGTACAGGCCGCTACTTGGAAGGAATTTCCGGGTACCCCTTTCGCAATGCCCGGAGGTGAGGTGCGAATTTATAAATGTTCCATGTCAGACATTGGGACTCTGCCTCAAACTGCCCCAGTCCAGACAATTGCAACCGACGCCATTTGGCAGTTGGGGATGGTTCAGGAGGGGACTTACCTTTGGGTGGCCGTTGGGGACAGGCTTCATCGCTATTCGTTGCCCGTAACGGCCTCTTCACAGGCAACGGTCTTCAGTTCAGGCAGTGCGATTCCCTTGGGCGGAAACATCTCCGCTTTTGCACCGTTGCCGTTACCGCAGGAAGTTTTTACCGCGGAGTCGGCATTGGACACCCTGAAGCAGGCTGATATCAAAGAAGAGAAGGGCAATAGTAGGGGGTGTGAGGCAGGGCTCCCATGGGCTGGGGTGCTGCTTGCTGCAGCCGTCCCCTTTGTGCTGCGGCGGAGAGGATAACCCCTCCGTCGCCTTTGGCGACACCTCCCCTTACAGGGGAGGCAAGGTTTTTCGGCCCCCGGTTTGATTTGGCCCCCCTGCAAGGGGGGCTGCCCCGAAGGAGCTAGGACTGACGGCCCGTGAGCGGTAGCGAACGGCAGCCGGAAGGCTCCCCGAAGGGGAGGTGCGAGTGTTTTTCATAAGACGTGCCTGTTTGACATTCCC
>NC_021038.1:1330341-1332841 GCF_000210715.1 Fretibacterium fastidiosum | reverse complement strand
GTCTGGCTGCCCTCCGGTCCTTCGGACCACCTCCCCTTCCAGGGGAGGCAACTCAGGGGAGGCAACAATAGTTTTGAAAGGAGCGTGAACCCATGCGCAGATGGCTGCATGGTATTGCCGGTGTCGTAGCTCTTGGTGTGGTGCTGCTGGGCTTACAGCCTGCAGCATTGAGTGCTGAATTGTGGTCCGACGTGGCCGACACGTCCTGGTTGGATCAACATGCTGGGACGGAGGCTGACCCCTATCTCATCGAGACGGCGGAGCAACTGGCCGGCCTGGCCAAGCTGGTCTCCGACTACAAGGATTTTCAGGGCAAACACTTCCTTCTGACTCGGGACATCTCCGTGGTGGGCCGGGAATGGTGTCCTATCGGCTGGATGCAGGCCTACGGGGACCTTGCCGGGTTTGCGGGCACCTTCGACGGCGGTGGCCACGCCATCACGGGGGTCACGTTCACCAACAGCGACCACCTTCCGGTCAGCCCGAAAACGGGTATCTTAAGTCATTCGTCCTGCCTGTTCGGACGCATCGAGCAGGGGGGGACCGTCAAAAACCTTACGGCCATGGGCTCCATCAATGCCACGGCTGGCAACGGGGCCTCGGGGATAACGAATTGGATGGATGGCAACGTCCTGAACTGCACGACATCCTTCGATCTCAGGGTCGAGTGCGATGGCCGGGCCTTTGTGGGAGGCATCGCCTCCCTCATCGCCATAGGCATGATTCGCAACTGCGTAACCTTCGGAACGGCCAGGGCAGTCTCTACCAACTTCTGTTATTCCGGAGGAATTCTGGGTTTCTCTTATTGGGACGGTGGGGAAGTGGAAAACTGTACGGCCGCCCTCGCAGAGGTGGAGAGCTACACGGACGGCGGCGGGCTGGGGGGCGGCCTGGCCAGCGGCTTCAAACATTGTGTCTCGATCTGCGATTCCGTCAAGGCCCTGCCGCAATACACCGGAGGGATCGTCGGGGCCTACGGAGGCTGGGAGGATTGCTACTGGCTGAAGGTGAAGGAGACCCAACCCAGTTACTCAGGGAGACTAGATCTAGGGGTCATGATAACGGACCCCGCCAAGCTGCCGGTCGCCTCGGTGGTGCTGGATGCGGCCGACGTGCGCACGATGCTCGTGGGGGAGACGCGGAAGATCCGTGCCCGTCCCTATCCCTCCACGGGGGACCTTTCGGGCTTGAAGTACAGGTGGACCGCGGACCGTGGTCTGACGGTCCTCTCCGGGGCCGACGGGCCGGAGATCGAGGTGAAGGCCGCCTCCGAGGGGCTGCACCGTCTAGCCCTCGCGGTGACGGGTGTGCTGGGCGTGCCGGTGGCCAGCGACGACGCGGCGTTGATGCCCGAGGCGGTGCTGAAGGTGGTGAACGTCCTGCCGCCGGCGACAAGGATCGCTCTGGGCGGCCCCAGCCATGCGCTGAAGGAGGGGGAGAGCGTTACGTTGACGGCCGCGATCGTCCCCTCCGATGCGAAGCCCGAGGTGTTGACTTGGGCAGTGACAAAGGCCGAGGGGCAGGGGGCCGTTGACGACCTCCTCCTGGAGGATCACGGGGACGGGACGGCTGCGGTGACGCTGAAAAAGCAGTACAAGGACGGCGCTTCCTACGGCGTTACGGTCCAGTCGGCCAGCGGCCTGTCCGCGACAACCACGGTGTGGGGCGAGGCACTGGGCGCGGAGCCGAACGTGCCGGGGTTCGTCCCGATTGGGGCGATGCTTCCGGGCGGGGCGGAGGGGAAGCGTCCCTTCGGGGTGAGGTCCGGTTCGGCGGTGGAGCTGTTGTCGGAGATGGGGACGGCCCCGGAGGACTTCCGCCTTGGTGGCGACGGCCTGCTGTACCCGAGCCGGTCCCGGCTAGAGACAGTCATGGAGGCGTTGGGGAAGCAGGAAGGTGTGAAGCTGATTGGAGCCTCGCCCTTCCCTTTGATCTCGCTTGAGGTATCGAAGTCACGTACCCTGACGGCTGTGGGCTTCTGGGTTGAGGGCAAGCGTTTCCGCGCCGCCGCGCCGAAAGACGTCACGTTGTTCGAGGCGCGTCCCAAGGGGACGGGTGAGATTTTCCGTTACGCGGAGAGCCCGAGGGATTACCTGGACGGGCACTTTGCGGTGCAGCACGAGGATGGTACGGTGATGCCCGGAGACGAGCCGTTCGTCCCGGATAAGAAATACGGCCTGGTGGTGTACGTCCGTGATGGAGGCCGGGTTGACCTGACCCCGGCGGAGCGCAGGGTTGCCGCCTCTCTGGTGCTGGCGAAGAACACTGCCCTGTCTGGACCGACCAGTCCTGACGTGAGCCCGGATATAAAGCCACCGGTGAGTCCTGATGTGGAGCTGCCCAAGGTTCCGGAGCATGGCGTCGCCCCGCAGCTGCCCGAGGGGACGGACGGGAAAATCATCGCGGTGAAGCCTGAGCTTGCCTTTGGAAAAACCCCGTCTGAATCGTTGGCCCTGGCGGCTAAGATGCTTGCGGACTCCGGGCTGGAGAAGGGTGACTT
>NC_021038.1:1324304-1329480 GCF_000210715.1 Fretibacterium fastidiosum | reverse complement strand
GGTCATTCGGACCACCCCTGCAACCGTGAGTCCATACGGTATCAATAAAAATCGGTTACTTTGGGATAATAACGAGGAGGTAGCGTTTTATGAAAATCCGAATGGATTTCGTGACGAACTCAAGCAGCAGCAGTTTTATCGTCGCGCGGCAGGGTGAACTGAACGAAAAGCAGAAGGAAGCTATCATTAAGTTTGTTGAGGAGAAGATGCTCGGCAAAAAAGTCCTGGGGCCTGAGAGCGGCGAGAAGGATATCCAGGATTTTTTTGAGGACAATTACGTCGTGGATGAGGATGGGATTCGTGAGGCTTTGAAGGAGGGCAAGGACATTTACTCGGGCACCCTTGACCTCGAGACGGCCGAGGTCTACTATACACGGCTGTTCCAGGACCTGTGGGCTGTTCTTGATCAAACCGGCGACGGAAACTTTGTTGCCATTGATGATGATCTTTCGTACTAGGGCATCGGGCCGAATTGTTGTGGCCTGACATTCCTGGAACTACGATGCAAATCCACAGAGAA
Organism: Fretibacterium fastidiosum; assembly: GCF_000210715.1. Classification (GTDB taxonomy): domain Bacteria; phylum Synergistota; class Synergistia; order Synergistales; family Aminobacteriaceae; genus Fretibacterium; species Fretibacterium fastidiosum. The sequence goes on along the minus strand of NC_021038.1, from coordinate 1,328,960 downwards.
AAAGATTTCCTGTCCTGTTTCGACGACAGGACAGGGCGGTATTTCAGAACCGGCATTATCAGGGATGGGAGGGACACCGGCGAGGACCCGTTTATGTCATCTTTCCCGGAACTGGTCGATGTCGGAATCATGGGGCATTGTCGCCACGGCAAGCTTGGCCTGTGCCGGGCAGCGGGAGTGGAATGCTATCAGGACGGGCCTCATTCGGATGCCCCGGATATGGAGCTGGACGATTTCCTGGAGCTGGCGCGGCAGTGCAGCAGCAGGACGTACCAGTTTGCGCTCGGGGGATGCGGGGATCCCGACCAGCACGAGAACTTTGCGGAGATACTTCAAATCTGTAGGCATTATCGTATTGTGCCCAATTACACGACATCCGGACTGGGCATGACGAAGGATATTGCAGAGCTGAGCGGACGGCACTGCGGGGCGGTGGCTGTCAGCTGGTATCGAAGCACATACACACTCCGTGCTGTCAGTCTGCTTCTTAATGCTGGTGTTAAGACGAACATTCATTTCGTCCTTGCCCGTGACAGCGTAGCGGAAGCAATAAGGCTTCTCACCGGTAAGGGGCCCAGTGAGGGTTTCCCGGTGGGGATAAACGCTGTCGTATTTCTGCTGCACAAGCCTGTTGGCCTTGGGAGTCGGGAAAAGGTGATATCTCTTGAGGACGAAAGCTTCAAGGAATTTCTGAAGCTGGTGAACTCCAGGACCTTTCGATACAGGGTAGGGTTCGACTCCTGTACCGTACCGGCGTTGGTGAACAATCCCGGAATCATTGATATGAAGAGCCTGGATACGTGCGAGGGAGCACGCTGGTCCGCCTACGTCACCCCCGACATGAAGATGCTCCCGTGCAGCTTCGACAATCAGGATCGACGATGGGAAGTCAACCTTCGTGACAATACGGTTGAGGCAGCCTGGAACAGCAGCACGTTCGAGGATTTTCGCACTTGTCTCAGAACGTCCTGCCCAGAGTGCGACAAAAGAAGCCTGTGCATGGGAGGGTGCCCCGTCCGCCCCGAAATTGTCCTTTGTGGGAGACGCTTGGATTTTCAACGCCAAATCGACAATCCGGGCACTACAGGCAAGAGCAGCGTAGGAAAATGATGCCCCTTCCAGGGGAGGCCATGGCACTATTAAGAGGATGGTGGTAGGAATGAGAAAGCGGTTCTTTGCAATTCTGGCGTTAATCCTGGCGCTGGCGTTCCCGGTTGCCCCGGCAGGAGCTGAGCTGATCTTCACGCGGCAGGACAACAGCTACGCCAACACAGCTCTGGGCATCGTCCTGGGGGATGGGGTGCCCATCCATCCCCTGGTCAGCAACATGGGGGGCAACCAGGGTCAGGGCATCTACCCATTCGTCAACGCGGACGGCAATTTCCGCGTCGCGATCACCCTCTACACCCTGAACGGTACGGACGTCATTAACATCCACGACCCCGGCCCCAAGGAGAACTGGAAGATCCCTCAGACATGGAACCGCCCCCAGGAGGCTGGCACCTCGCTGCATAACACCCGGATACTGGTCCCCTCGGGAGGGTATCTCTACGGTACGGCCTACGACATTCCTACGATCAACCGCGTGTCGACCCGTGGAGACCAGTACACGGAGGACAAGACGTACCTCTACACGCCGTCCTCCTCTGGGAACAAGGCCCACGGCGAGGGGCTGGTCCCCTATGGGGACGCGCTCTACGCCATCTTTACCGAGGGGCACGATGTGTGGAACATCGCAGGCGTCGGCTACGCGCCCAACCGGCTGGTGAAGCTGGACAAGGACCTGAACGTGCTGGCGAACAAGCCGATGCTGGGCAAGAACCTGGACGGCTTCACCCCCGGCGCCTACATCCGACAGGGAAACCTTCTCTACGTGGCCACGCTGGGCGGAGTCCAGCCCTTCGGGAACACGTACAATCCCGACTCCTGCGTGGAGATCGTGAACCTGGACACGATGGAGGTCTCCGCGCCTGTGACGGCAAGAAGGATGAAGGAGAAGGACCCCACCTTCAGCCACATGTTCGGGGCGGTCGCGTCGGCATGGGGCAAGATCTACGTGCAGGCTACGCAGTGGGTCTCCGAGGAGGAGTACAAGCCGGGCTACAGCATCCGCGTCTATGAGACGACGGCGGAACGCCTGGCCGCCGGTGACCTGGGAACGCTGCTGCGGGACTTCAAAGGGAAGTACGGTTATCGGATGGGCCTGGTCTATGACCCGGAGCGAAACTACCTGTGGGCGGGCGTGGGCTACAGCCTGTGGCGCTACGACGGGACGAATTGGAGGGAGTTCGATGCCAACGCGCTGGGCGGGAACATCTCGGCCTACACGGCAATCTCCATCCAGACCGGCCCGGTGATCCCACCGTCCCCGTCTCCCAGTCCAAGCCCTTCACCGAGTCCATCGCCAAGCCCCTCTCCGTCGCCCACGCCGCAGCCCGGCCAGCCGGAGTCCGGCATTGTGCCCAGCCTTCCGGGCGGTTCCCCCGAGGGTATCCAGGCCGTGAAACCGGAATATTTCGCGGCGTCCGGCCAGGCGGAAGAGTTGACGAAAGCGGCGGAGGCGCTCTCCCGGACGGGGCTGACCCGGGACGATCTGAGGGCGGACTCCGATAGTGGCGTCGTGAAGCTCGCGCCCAGGGTTGCCAGGGAGGTGGCGAAGAAGGTGCTGCCGGCCTCCGAGACGACCGCGACCGTCAAGCTCCTTCCGGTCCTCACGGCCCGACTGAACAAGGCCGGCGGTGTTGCGGCGGCAGGCGTGGCGTTGACGGTCACGGATCCCAAGGGCAAGAGGGGTGCGGACGTGAAGCTGCTCAAGGTCACGGGACCGGATAAGGGCGTGCTGCTGACGTGGGCGGCCAGGCCTGCGGACTTCGCCGACGGACGCTTCACGGTGCTGGACGACAAGGGCAACATCGTCGAGGACCTGAAGCCTTATATTCCTTACGTCCTGACGCTGTTTATCCGGGACGGCGGCCCGCTGGACCTGGACGGTGCGGCGGACGGCAAGGTGGTGGACCCCGCGGCGATCCTCACGGTCGAGGCGTCGGGCACGCCGGCACCGGAGCCAAAGCCAGACACCAACCCCGGCCAGCCCGACAAGGGCAAGGGCGGTGGTGGTGGATGCGACGCAGGGTTTTTGTTGGGCTGGCTGCTGCTCGCTGCGGCTATCCCCGTTGTGTTGCGGCGGAGGGGATGACCCCTCCGGCCCGTTGGGCCACCTGATGAAGAAACCAGCCGACCTGCACAGCTCACTGCGTTCGCTGGCAGTCTGGCCGTCCCCTTTCAGGGGAGGCAAGGCAAGCAGGGCGCGCTTTTGGGCCCCCCTGAAAGGGGGGCTGGCGAGCCCCGAAGGGGCGAGACTGAGGGGTTGTTTTTGAGCCCCTTTCTGAATCAAACTCCCCTGAGCTTTGCTATACTGGTACAGGGAAAGCCTAAGTGCACGGCAAATCACGAAACGAGGTGACGCCATGAGCGGGAAGAAAAAAGACCCATCGGAGAAGGCCGCCAAGGAACCGCGACGCGATGATCTGCTCTGGAAAGATATTCTAAACCGATTCTTCGTCCCCATGCTCCACTCTTTGCTGCCCGACCTGGCCAGGGACCTCGACGAGAAACGGGACGTCGTTTTCCTCGATAAGGAACTGCGCCGGCTGGCCCGCTTCACCCAAAGGTCGGAAGGCGGTGAGCCGGACGGGAACCGATTCGTGGACCTCCTGGCGAACGTCCCCCTCCGTACCCAAGAAGACGCCTGGATCCTCCTTCACGTGGAGGTGCAGGGCCGGGGCGGGAACGAGGACTTCCCTCTGCGGATGCACCGCTACCGTGGCCTCCTGGAGGGACGTTACCGAAGGCACGTCAGCGCCCTGGCTCTCCTCATCGAGCCCCTGTCGGAGGCGCAGTCCTACGGGATCTATTCCTGGGAGGGCTACGGCACGCGGGTGAAGTACGAGTTTCCCGTGTTCAAGCTCTACGAAGGGGACGAAGAGGCCCTGAAGGCGAGCGACAACCCCTTTGACTGGGCGCACCTGGCGGGTTTGAGGGCGTGGAAGAGCCGGAGCAGCGAGCCGAGGAAGCTGAGTTACCTGAAGGAGATGCTGAAGCTCCTGGACGAACAGGGCTGGCCCCACGCGGACAAGGCGCAGCTGTTGGTGTTTATGGAGGGCGTGATTCACCTGACGGAGGACGAGAGCTCCAGGGAGTACGAGGAATGGGAGAGCGCCCTGGAAGAGGCGAAGGAGGCGGGACGGATGTACGTCAGCATCATGGAACGTAAGGGCATTGAAAAGGGCATCCAGCTGGGCAGGACAGAGGGCATTCAGCTGGGTGAGGCAAGGGGCGTCGCTGCCACGGCGCGTCGGATGCTGGGCATGAGTTTCACGTCGGAGCAGATATCTCAGGCGACGGGCCTCTCCCCTGACGAGGTTGCGGCACTGAGGGCCGGGACCGGAAACTGAACGCACCACTTCAGAACAACCCCTCCGCCGCCTTCGGCGGCACCTCCCCTTGCAGGGGAGGCAAAAAGAAGCGGCGCGCTTTTCAGGCCCCCCTGGAAGGGGGGCTGGCGAGCCCCGCAGGGGCGAGACTGCCGGCCCGTGAGCGGTAGCGAACGACAGCCGGAAGGCTCCCCGAGGGGGAGGTGGCGAGTGTTTTTCATAA
>NC_021038.1:1309354-1324053 GCF_000210715.1 Fretibacterium fastidiosum | reverse complement strand
TCGTGTCGTCTGGCTGCCCTCCGGCCCACTTCCTTACAGGGGAGGCTTGGCCTCTTTATTAGAAGTTGATGACCAACGCGGGCCTCCCCTTCGAGGGGAGGCCCGCACCTTCAGAGCGTCTACGCTGGCTTTGGCCGAAGCGGAATGGGTTGGTTGTTGTAGTGCTCCTCGATGCCCTGGGAGTGGTCCGAGGTCGAGATGAGGATGCGCACCAGCTCGTCGGCGTCGTTGAAGATCGCCTTGAAGATCGTGATGTGCTGCAGCGTTCCGTTGCCGTCGTACAGGGCGAAGGAGGATTCCCGGGTGACGAAGAGCTCTCGGAGAACCGCTACGGCGTGGGAGGTGTTCGGGAAGAGCACGGACATCGGCTGCATCAGGAACCGGCTCTTCTGCGCGTTGTGGAGCTTCAGCAGGGCGTCGTTGGCCGCCACGAGGAGGATGGCGTTGACGAGCTTCCCCAGCTCTGCCTCGGCGCTCTCTGCCTCGGGGCGCTTCAGCGGGCGTTGGGGGACAAGCTGACCCAGGCCGAGGAACGGCTGATTGAAGGTGAAGTCGCGCATCTGCTGTCCCTCACGGAAGGCGTTGCGACAGTTGATCATCTCCTCGGAGAAGTGGAAGATGCAGTAGATGGCGGCGAGGCTGTTCCCCTGGCCAAACTGGCTGGCGCAGGAGACTTCCGCCTCGATGACGTTGCCCTTGCGGTCCAGCAGCGCGGACCGCGCCCGAATGAACCCGATGGTCGTGAGGATGTCCAACATTCGGCAGGCGTCCTCGCTGCGGCTGAAGAATGCGGGGAAGTTTTTCTCCTTCAGCTTGATGGCGCCGTCCTCGGATTCCATATCCCGCTCGACGAGGCCATAGAAGTGGATGGCCGCCTTGCTGGCGCGGACGAGGCGAAGGTGCTTCCCGATGTGGGCGAGGTGGTCGCGCCGGTCGCTGTCCTCGATTCCCGGGGCGACGATGGGGAGCGGGGGGCGAAACTCCAGCCACGGCTCATCCGTGATGTCCGTAAAGATGTTGAAGGCCTCAGAGTCCTTCTGAGCGCGTATCGTGGCCTCGTCCATCTGGGGCAGTTCCTGAAAGCGCAGCATCACGCAGGGCACATCGACGCTCCCCGCCTCTTCAATGGGCGAGGCGGAGGCGGAGAACGTCTTCAGGAACCCCTTCATGTCGGGATAACAAAAGGAAAAGGGAGCGATCTCGGCCCTTCTGTGCCTGGCTTTGGCGTAGACCCCGATCAGCCCGCGCTGAATCGCCCGGGAGAATTGGGGCATTTTCAGGAAGGGCTTGTCCATGAAGGTTTCCTCTGCAAAACCCCATTTGTCCACGAAGGCTTTGTTGTAGGCAAGAACCCGTCCTCGGTTGGGGGCGAGGATCAGAACGGGGTCCGGCAGCGCTTCGATGACCGCCTGTATCTCCTGGCTTGCGTTCATGATGAATCCTCCATAATCAATGACCTCGGAGTACCCTTCGCTCGGTAGTGCGCGCATGTCTCCATCCATGTTTTTCTATTCTACGATGAAAAGTCAGCTGAGACAAGCAAAAGGTGAGTGCCCATCAATTTTGACCACGGTGACGAGGCGCCCACCCGGCGAGGACGGATGAGAGAAGGCCGCCGGTGCCGATCGCGCAGGGCATTGCGATGCGCGTGGTCCTGCGGCAGGGCCGAAAAGTCGCGCTTGCCTAAAAGCCCTTTTGGTGGTATCGTATCGGAAATTGAATGAAAAAAGCGATGAAGAGGACCATTCGCCCTGTCCTGCGCGTTCGCGCAGGGCGGATATCCAGAGAGGCACGCCGCAGGCTGAGAGGCGCGCCATATCCAGGAACAGGACGAAACCCCCTCCGAGCTGGCGTCGAGGCTGGGTCTCTCTTTGTGCGGAGCGGAAGATAAGGCGTCGGGGTCCGCCCCTCACAGCGGACTTGAGTGCCGGCCCGTCGAGGCCGGAAGTGGAGTGGAACCGCGAACGTGTGCCCACGTCGTCTCCTGTGTGCGAGATGACGTGGGCGCTTTTTTGTTTTTGCGGACCGACGTCGGTACGCTGCGCGGTTCGGTTGGCGATTGCGAAGTTTGCTCTGCACGGCGGGGCTGCTTTAGAATTCAAGAGGGGGATTGGAACATGCTGAAGTTTGAGGGAAGCAACGGAAAGTCCTGTGAGTTCGACCGGGAGAGCGTGAGGGCGTCCGAGGTCCTGGAGGCGCTTGGCCTGCAAAAGAAGGCGATCGCCGCGAAGCTGGATGGCGCAGCGGTGGACCTGAACCGCGAGATCCGCGCCGGCGGGAGGGTGGAGCCCTTGACGGCGGCCGACGAGGAGGGCCTTGACGTCCTGCGCCACAGCTGCGCGCATCTCATGGCTCAGGCCATCGAGAGGCTCTATCCGGGGACGCACTTCGGCATCGGCCCCTGCATCAAGGATGGCTTCTACTACGACGTGGACGCGACGGGGACCATCACGGAGCAGGACCTGCCGGCCATCGAGGCGGAGATGAGGAAGCTGACCGGCGCGGCCGAGAAGGTCGAGCGGGAGGAGATGCGGCGCGAGGACGCCTTGAAGTTCTTCAAGGATCGGGGCGATCCCTACAAGGAAGAGCTGATCTCCGAGCTGGAGGCGCCAACGGTGTCCCTCTACCGTCAGGGGGACTACGTGGACCTCTGCCGTGGACCTCACGTGCCGGACACGTCCGTCATCCGGAACTTCAAGCTGCTCTCCGTGGCCGGCGCCTACTGGCGCGGGAGCGAGAAGAACAAGATGCTGACCCGCATCTACGGCACGGCCTTTGCGACGCCCGACGAGCTGAAGGCCTACCTGAAGCGCATGGAAGAGGCGAAGTTGAGGGATCATCGCAAGCTGGGCCGAGAGCTTGACCTGTTCAGCCTGCACGAGGAAGGGCCTGGCTTCCCGTTCTTCCACCCGAAGGGGATGGTCGTGATGAACACGCTCATCGACTTCTGGCGCCGCGAACACGTCCGCCGCGGCTATCAGGAGGTCCGCACGCCCCAGATCCTGGACCGCGAGCTGTGGCTCCGCTCCGGCCACTGGGACCACTACCGCGAGAACATGTACTTCACGGAGATCGACGAAAAGCCCTTCGCCATCAAGCCGATGAACTGTCCGGGCGGCATCCTGATCTACAAGACGCAGCTGCACAGCTACCGCGAACTGCCCATGCGCATCGGGGAGCTGGGCGTCGTCCACCGCCACGAGCGCAGCGGCGTGCTGCACGGGCTGATGCGCGTGCGCTGCTTCACGCAGGACGACGCGCACCTCTACTGCGAGCCCAGCCAAATTCAGCAGGAGGTCATGGGCATCATGGACCTGTGCCGCTACGTCTACAGCGACGTCTTCGGGTTCAAGTACGCCGTGGAGCTCTCGACGAAGCCGGAGAACGCGATGGGGAGCACGGAGCAGTGGGAGGCCGCGGAGAACGGCCTGAGGGCTGCGCTGGAGCAGTCCAACACGCCCTATCGCGTCAACGAGGGCGATGGCGCTTTCTACGGGCCGAAGATCGACTTCCACCTCGAGGACTGCATCGGCCGCACCTGGCAGTGCGGGACGATCCAGCTGGACTTTCAGATGCCGGAGCGATTCGACATGCACTACATCGCGGAGGACGGGAAGGAACATCGGCCCGTCATGCTGCACCGCACGATCCTGGGCAGTCTGGAGCGCTTTATGGGCATCCTCATCGAGCACTACGCGGGTGCTTTCCCCTACTGGATCGCGCCCGTGCAGGCGGAGCTGATCCCCATCTCCGAGGCGCACCGCGCCTACGCGGAGGAGCTGAGGAAGGAGCTCATGAGCTGGGGTGTGCGGACGGAGACGGACAGCCGCGACGAGAAGCTGGGCAAGCGCATCCGCGACGCGCAGCTGCAGAAGGTGCCCTACATGATCGTGATCGGGGACAAGGAGCGCGACGAGCGTCAGGTCGCGGTGCGCGAGCGCACGAAGGGTGACCTGGGCAGCATGTCCCTCGAGGCGTTCCAAAAGCTCCTGAGCGCGGAGTTCAACCCAATCCATTGACGCAATCGCCCTGAGGGGAACGGAGGGGACCGGGAGCGGAACGGCGCTCCCGGTCCTCTGCTCATTGTCCGGCCGGAGCTCGGAACAACGACACGTTGATTGACATTTAGCCGGCGGTGGGGTATAAGTATCGTGAAAAATTCTTTTAAGTAAGGAGGGAACCCGAATGCGACGCTGCGGATACACCTGAGGATGTGGCTTGGATGCACGGGATGCATGCCGTGAGGGAATTCCTTCCGCGAAGGAGTTGTCCGTTCGGGCCCAGCTCTTCAGGAGCTGACGCGCCGTCTTTGTGCGCCGTCGCTCTTTCGATTTTCCTTTGAGTGGGCCGCTTGAGCGGCCTTCTTTTGTCCATCTTCTCATTCCCTTTACGGTTTTTCTCATTCCCTTTCATTCCTTCTAAATCCCTTTTAATCCTTCGGCGACCTCGACGAGGGGAGGGGTGTGCGTGGTGCGCCCTGTTCCTGGCGCAGCTCCTGGATGCATAGGCATACGATTACGCTGTGTGGAGGCGGTTTGCCATGACGAAGGTCGAGTTTATCAATACGTGTCCGTGTTGCGACGGCCATGTGGACGTTCTCAACGAACTGCAGAAGCGTTTTCCGGAGAAGATCGACCTCAAAATCTATTATGCCGGAAAGGATTTCGACTACCTGCCCAAGTACGGTCCCATCACCCGCGGCACGATGATCGTCGACGGAAAGGACCGTTACGAGGACCTGAACCGCCGCACCATCGAGAAGGTCGTATCGGAAGCGATCGGCGAGGAGCTATGAGGCTCTTCCTTCAATACGGCTGGCAGTTCTGCCAATACTCCTGGGGGATGCTGGAGACCAGCGGACCGTGGCTGATCCTGAGCTTCCTGTTCTGCGGCGTCCTGCACGCCGTTCTGCGTCCGGAGACGCTGCAGCGGTCGCTTGGCAACAAGAAGCTGTCCTCCATCGTCAAGGCGACGATCTCCGGGATGCTGCTCCCCATCTGCAGCTGCGGGGTGGTGCCGCTCTCCCTAGGCCTGTACTACTCCGGGGCCTATCTCGGCCCGACGCTGGCGTTTCTGGTGGCGACGCCGATCATCAACCCGGCGGCGGTCATCCTGGCCTATGCGATGCTGGGGCCGCAGATCGCGACGATCTACCTGATCAGCGGCTTCGTCATCCCCTTCGTGATCGGGATCGTCGGAAACGCCCTGGGGGGCCCCGAGCTCCAGTCGCCCGCAGCCGCGGGGCTGGCGGCGGCGCCCTCCGCCCGGGAGGAGCGGCCGGCGCTCCCGCCCCTGATGCAGCGCATCCGCGGGGGGATCGAATGGGGATTCAACGACCTCGCGGTGCAGACGTGCCGCTTCATCGTCGTCGGCACCGCGTTCGCCGCGCTTCTGCTGACGGTCGTCCCCACGTCGTTCATCCTCGACTATCTGAGCGACCCACGCCTGGTGTCGCTGTTGGGGATCACCCTGCTGGGGTGCGTCATGTACGTCTGCGCACTGGGACACATCCCGTTCATCGCGGCGCTGGTCAGCGCCGGTGCGGCACCCGGCGTCGCCGTGACGTTTCTCCTTTCGAGCGTGGCGACGAATTTCCCGGAGATGGTCAGCATCTGGCGGCTGATCGGCAAAAGGGCGGTGACCCTCTATACGGGAATGCTCGTGCTGTTCGGCCTGGCCTTCGGCTACATCACGAACTTCCTCCTGGCGGACAACTTCAGGCCGGTCTTCGACCTGACGCGCTCGCAGGGCAAGATCGATTTCGTCAGCAGGATATCCATCGATTTCCCCGATGGGTTCAAGGTCTTCTGCGCAATCCTCGTCCTCTGCATCGGCGGATACGGCTGGATTCTGCAGTGGAGGCGGTCCCTGCGCAGGAGGGAGGCATGACCCGACTCGTCCCGTGGGGCGCAGCCCTGCTCTGCGCCCTGTTCCTTCTGGCGTTTCCTGGCCCGGGCGCGGCGCCCGGCGGAGCGGAGGACGTCTTCCTGCCCGTGACCAGCCATCCCCTGATGGCGGTCTTCAGGAAGAGCCTCCCCGACAGGGAGGTCCTTTTGACGACGCCCGGGGACTGCAATGCGGACGGCATCGAGGACCTCGTGGTCGTCTACCGCGAGGACAGGGACAAGAACCATATGGTCGCCGTCTACTCCGACGGCGGCGCGTTCCGCCTCTCCGCGCCGGTGCGCGCCCCCCTGGAGAACTGTCGGCTGCAGTGGCGCGATATCGACGAGGTCCCGCCGGTCGAGCTGTTGGTGTCGGGACAAAAGGGCATTTACATCGGATACGCCGTCTTTCGCTTCGTCGATGGGGAGTGGATCAGCCTCTTTGGCGACGGCATGGACGGATGCTGTTGATTTCTTTTTCTGTTTTTTGTTTTTGCGGATTTTCTGAAAACTACCGGAGGCGATGAACGTTGAAGTTGAACAAAAAGTCCTGTTTCTGCGCTCTTGTCCTGACCCTGGTCTGCGTCCTCGGAACGAGCTGCCTGTCGGCCGCCTCGGTCGAGAAGGACGACCCGGTACCGGAGATGGTCGCTCAATACGACCTGGAGCCCCTTCCTGAGGAGGACGCCGACTACACGGTCAACCTGGGGTACTACAACTGCGACCACATGACGGCGGCCTGTGTCGGCAAGGACTCCGGCATTTTCAAGGCCCTGGGGATGAAGGTGGAGATCACCGGAAACGGAAAGGTCCCCGAGGCCATGAGCGCCGGCCGGATGGATATGGCCTATGCCGGCTGGACGACGACGCTGCGCGCCGTGCAGGTCGGCACGCCGCTCTTCATCGCGGCGGAGAACCACACGGGTGGCGCGGAGTACCTCGTGTGCAGTTTCAACATCAAGAAGCCGGAGGACCTGATCGGCAAAAAGGTGGCTGCGGGCGGTGACCCCGCCAACTCGATGAACTGGATGGAGTGGACCGATCAGCTGGGGATCCCGAACGACATCGAGAAGTACGAGAACTACTCGATGAGCGACGCGGACGCCTACTTCTCGATGGTTGCCGGCAAGCTGGACGCCTTCACCTGCTGCGATCCGTGGGGCTCGATGGCCGAGCACGAGAAGACGGGCTGGGTCATGGTCCGCCAGAACACGGATCGAAAGAATGGGCATGGGACGTGCTGCAAGGTCTGCATGAACTACAACTTCGCCAAAAAGCACCCGAAGCTCGCCAGCAGGATGCTCCTGGCCCATACGTTGTGCGTGCAGTACATGTATCAGCATCCCTACAAGGCGGCCCGCATCTTCGCCGAGAACTACAACGTCCCCCTGGAGGTCGGCCTGATGACGCTCTACAAGAAGCTGAACGAGGAGGGCCGAACGATCAGCTGGAAGCTGAACCGCCAGGACATGCAGAACCAGCTCGACACGATGAGGCACTACCACGTCCGCGACGACATCAATACCGTGAACCTGGACGACTACATCGACCTCTCCTACTTCGAGGCCTCCGGCGCGATCGACTTCGACCGGTTCATCCAGGAGAAGGTGGACCCGGTGTTCCCCACCGGAATGAGCTACAAGGACTGGAGGGCGAAGGCCGTCGAGGTTGACGGGATCGTTGAATAGACGCCCCTCTCCGCTCGTCCTCATCCTCTGTGCGGCGCTGGCGGCGACGGCCGTCTTTCTGGCTGCCCCGGCCCGGCGCCCGCACGGAGAGAGGCTCATGATCGCCTGCGGCGAGGACCTGGCCGGACAGATCGTCGCCTACGTCGCCCGGACCGGCAGCGCAAGGGTCAGCTCCGTCGGCATGAAGCAGCTCTCCTTTCTCCAGCTCAGCGACTGCTGCGGAACCCAGGCCGAGTTTGCGCTGGCCGGCGGCGACTTCGACATGGCGGTGCTGTGTCCGGATGCGGCGCAAAAGTTTCTGGCTTCCGGGGTGCCGTTCAGGGTGTTCGGTGGGCTGGTGAAAAATGCGAACGTGCTGGTCGCCAGGGATGTGGCGCATCCTCGGACGGTGGGGTACATGAACGGGCGGGACCTTCAGAAGCAGGCCGTTTTCGCCAACCTGGGGCAGGAGGTAGAGCTGCATCCGATCACGGCCCCGGCCCTGCCGTATGCCCTGGAGTGTGGAGCCGTCGATGCGGTCGTCCTGGATGCCGCCGACGCGATCAGGCTTCCGCAGTATCGGAACCGCGCGCTGTCCTGCGACGCTCCCTCCGCGGTTTTGGTCGTCCATGAGGCGCTGATCGGGAGCACGGATTTCAAAGAATTTGTTGGACATTACAACGATACGGTCGGGAGGTTGGAGGCTTCTCTCTGCGAAGAGCTGCTTCCGCAGGTCCTGGGCGTCGAATGTGGAGAGGAAACATCGAGAGCATGGCACAAAATGAACGTTCAATTGTTAACGCTTCCGGCATCAACTTTTCCACCAGAAGAGGGCTGAACCTGGGCGCCATCATGGGGCGCAGGAAGGGCTTCGTCTGCATGCTGGCCGGCACGCTGGTCGTCTGCCTGCTCTGGTACTTCCTGGCCAGGGCGATCGATCGCAGCCTGATCCTTCCGGACTTCCTCGTCACGATGAAGACCTTCTTCCTCGGGTGGTTCGACAAAAAGGTGATGTCGAACCTCGGCATCACCCTCATGCGCGTCTTCATGGGCTGCGTCTACGCGGTCGCGATCGGGCTGCCGCTGGGGCTCCTCATGGGCTCCTCCCGCACGGCGCTCGTCGCCCTGTCTCCCTACGTGAACTCGATACGGCAGGTCCCCATCATGGCCTGGGTGCCTCTTTCCATCATCTGGTTTGGGCTCGGGGACGGGCCGACCATCTTCATGATCGCCATGAGCGCCGTGTTCCCCATCCTGATCAACACGATCTCCGGGGTCATGAACATCGACCCCAACTACAAGAACGCCGCGCGGTGCATGGGGGCCGGCACGTGGCAGGTCCTGAGGGACGTCGTCGTCCCCGGCGCGCTTCCCAGCTTCCTGACGGGGTGCCGGCTGGCTCTCGGCGGCGCGTGGATGTCGGTCATCTGCGCCGAGTTCATCGCCACCAGCAAGGGGTTCGGCTACATCATGGTCGAGGCGCAGGTGCGCATGAACACGCCTCTTTTGTACGCCCTGATGATCATGTCGGCCCTGGTGGGGTTCGCCATGGACAAGAGCATCGTCCTGCTCGAACACAGCCTGACCGGATGGAGGTACAAAGATGGCGCTCCTGACCGTTGACCACGTCAAAAAATCCTTCGCGGACCGGGACGGACACGTCCGGTCCGTCATCGACGACCTCTCGTTCGAGGTGATGAAGGGGCAGTTCGTCTCACTGCTGGGGCCTTCGGGGTGCGGCAAGACGACCCTGCTGACCATTCTGGCCGGGTTCCAGACCTGCACGGAGGGGACGGCCGCGCTGGAAGGGCGGCCCATCGAGGGGCCGGGCGTAGAGCGCGGCTACGTCTTCCAGAACTACGCGCTCTTTCCGTGGATGACTGTCAGGTCGAACATCCTCTACTCGTTGAGGATCGCCGGGGAGTCCCGGGAAAAGCAGGAGGTGCGGCTGAACGAGCTACTCGAGCTGGCCCATCTCAAGGGACACGAGGGGAAATATCCCATTCAGCTCTCGGGCGGCATGCAGCAGCGCGTCGCCGTCGTGCGCGCCCTGGCCGGCAGGCCGAAGGTGCTTTTGCTGGACGAGCCGCTTGGGGCCATCGACTTTCAGATGCGCGAGATCATGCAGAACGAACTCGATCTCCTCGTGCGCCAGGTCGCCGCGACCGTCGTGATGGTCACGCACGACGTCAGCGAATCCGTCTTTCTCAGCGACAGGGTGCTCGTCATGGGGGCCGGAGGGTGTCGTCTTCTGGCCGACGTCGCGATCGACATGCCCCGTTCGCGCGATCGCTCCTCGAGGCGGTTCAAGGATTACGTCGGCGACCTGACGGACCTGCTGCGCCGGGCGTTCCGCGAGTCCGAAGAACCGTTCTCGGAGTGAGTTTTCAGAATATCGGTAAAGGAGTTTTGAACATGGCAAATTTCAGGGATTCTCTTACCTTCAAGAACTACGACCAGGAGCGCCTCATCATCGACAGCATCGCCGCCCGGCTCTCCGCGGAGGAAAACGCCTTCCGCAAGACGTGTGGAGAGGACGAGGAAGAACGCGGTACCGGGAGCTTCGCCTGCAAGGTGACGGTCGAAAACTGGATCGGAGAGCTCTGGAGGGGCGGGGCTGCGTAAGCGTTCCGACTCTTTTGCGTCTATCGATCTGTTCAAGGGGGGACACAGCACATGCTTTCGCTGCCAAAAAACTTTGAGAGCTATGATGAGAAGCGAAGGAACGCCTTTCTGGCTCTCTACGACGTAAAGAAGAAGGGGAAGAAGGTCGTCGGGACCTTCTGTTCCTACACCCCGACCGAGTTGATCCACGCTGCGGGGGCCATCCCCGTCGGCCTCTGCGGCAACAGCGAGCAGGGCATCCTGGAGGCCGAGACGCGGCTGCCCAAGACCCTGTGCCCCTTGATCAAGTCCAGCTACGGGCTGGCCATGACCGATCAGTGCCCGTTCTTCTACTTCTCCGACGGGGTGCTTGCAGAGACGACCTGCGACGGCAAGAAGAAGATGTACGAGCTCCTGGGCGAGATCAAGCCGGTGCACGTCATGAAGCTGCCTCAGGGCAAGGATCAGGCCCTCGCCGTAGAATCCTGGACGGAGGAGGTTCGCCTCGCGGCAGGGTTTCTGGAGGACCTCTTAAACGTTGAAATCACCGAGGAAAAGCTCCACGACGCCATCGTCTACCGCAATCGCGTGCGGAGGGCGCTGATAGAGCTTTACGAGGTCGCCAAGGCCAAGCCGTCCCCCGTATCGGGGTATGAGCTGACCACGGTTTCCGAGTCCGCCGACTTTCACTTTACGGACGACAGCCTGATAGAGAAACTTGCGGAAAAGACGAGGGAGTTCAGGCACCGCGTCCGCGAGACGACGCCGGATCGTCCGAGGGTCCTCCTTACGGGCTGCCCCAACACGGGGCTGCGCGAGAAGCTGATCCACAGGATGGAGGACATGGGGGCCGACTACGTCTGCTCCGATCATTGTGCCGGGCCAAGGACGCTCCGATTCGTGGTGGACGAGGACAAGGACCCTTACGAGGCGCTGGCCGAGCGGTATTTGAAGATCAACTGCTCCGTCATGACGCCCAACGGGGGACGGTTCGACGACCTCAAGCACCTGGTTTCGGAGTACAAGGTCGATGGAGTGGTCGAGGCGGTCCTGCAGGGGTGCCACACCTTCGCCGTGGAAGCTTGGAACACGAAGAAGACGGTCTACGAGGAGCTGGGGCTTCCCTACCTCCGAATCGACACCGACTTCTCCCAGTCGGATCGGGGGCAGATCGAAACCCGCCTTGGCGCCTTCATCGAGATGATGCGCATGGCGACGTGAGATGTGTCGGTGCGGCCAGCTGAAGATCGCAAGAAAGCGCGGTCGCACCAATACTCCAGTGGTTTTGCATGTTTTTTAATCATCGGCGGCTCGTTTTTGAGGAGAAATGCAAATGATAACGTTCGAGAATGTCTGCAAATCTTATGATGGCGTTGACGTCTTGAATAACCTCAATCTGAAAATAGCAGACAACGAGGCTTTTGGAATCATCGGCCCAAGCGGCGTCGGAAAGTCCACGATCCTCAACTGCCTGAACGGATTGGAAAAGTACCAGAGAGGCAGCGTTGTGGTGGATGGCGTCCGCGTCGAGACTCTTTCTGATGCTGAACTTCGCAGGTTTCGGAAGAACGTGGGGCTGATTTTCCAAAATTTTTCTCTGATCGGACGAAAGGATGTTTTTCATAACATTTCTTTTCCCATGGAGTGCTGGGGGTGTTCAAAGACCGAAATTAAGGATCGGGTGGAAGAGCTCGCTGAAGTAACGGGGATGCAGGAAAAACTGAAAAGTAGACCGGCAGAATTAAGCGGCGGGCAGAAACAGCGGGTAGCGATTGCACGGGCGCTTGCCTTGAATCCCAGGTATCTGCTTTGCGATGAATGCACAAGCGCGCTTGATCCCAGGTCGACCGCCTCCGTGCTTGAACTGCTCGAGAGTCTGCGGGAGAAATATAAAATTACGATTATAATTGTGACGCACGAAATGGCAGTGGTACGCAGGTTTTGCGAACGTGTGGGAATAATTGACGGTGGGAAAGCCTCGCTTGTAGGAAATGTGGCAGAAGTTTTTCGTGAAGTGCCGCAACAACTGAGGGCTGTCCTCGGTGACGAGGAGGGCAAAGTATCGTTCACCATAGATATTCATGATTTTGAGAGTTGTCGAAAATTCCTTGATGATCGGGGAATCAGGTACGGGATTGCGGAGGAATATTGATTTAATGGAAGCGTTCACTCGTGCTTTTCAGAATTCAAATCTGATGCGCTATTTGCCAACGGCGATCATTCCCGCGATCGGGGAAACGTTGGTAATGGTGACGATCTCTTTTGTGCTCTCGGTTATTTTCGGTGTTATGTTCGGCATTATCCTCGTAATGACCGACAAAAGCGGGCTGTCTCCGCATCCGGCGTTCCATGCCATATTGGAAAGGATTACAGATATTACCCGTTCGTTCCCGATGATGATTTTGATCGTTGCGATTGCACCTGTCACCCGCTTTTTTATCGGAACAAGAATTGGCGTGAAAGCCGCGATATTTGCTATAACGCTCGGAAGTACGCCCTTTGCCGTCAGATTGACAGAGAATGCGCTGAACACCGTTGATCCCCAGCTTATACGTATGGCACAGTCCATAGGGGCCACGAAATTGCAGATTGTCTTTAAGGTCATGCTTGTCGAGGCCCTGCCGACTCTCATCTCCAACTTTACGATTATGGCGATCAACATACTCAACACGTCGGCAATGGCGGGAGCCGTGGGTGCAGGTGGGTTAGGGGCTGTTGCCCTGACATACGGCTATCAAAGATTTGACTACCTGATCATGTATTTTATCGTAATTATTTTGATATTGCTTGTGCTGGTGATTCAAACAATTGGAAGCAGGCTGTATGAATATACAAAATAGCGTCTGCTGAATAACGGAAGGAGAACATGATGAAAAAGAAAGTGATGGCATCATTGATGGCGCTCGCAGTGGTGGTAGGGCTGACGGCTGAATGTGCCTCGTCTGAGGCGGTAAAACCTGGGGAGGGAACGACGGTAACGATCGCAGGTACTGCCGTTTCCCAGGTGTTCTATGAGGCATTTAAGGATTTGTATGAAAGCCTTGGTTATAAAACAAAGTTTATTCTGTTTGACTCCAATCCGGTGTGCCTTGAAGCATGTGCCACTGGCGAGACGATGGTTTCCATCGGACAACAGCTGAAATTTGTGCACAGTTACAACACAAACAACGGCACGAATCTTGAAATGGTAAAGCCGTACGGCATGTACACCGGAATTGGGCTCTACTCCGAGAAATACGATTCGGTCGATAAAATTCCTGACGGAGCGCAGATAGCGGTTATGAACGACGCTACAAACGAGGATGTTTCGCTGAAAGTCCTTCAGGAGGCCGGGCTCATTAAGCTGGCAGGCGATGTCGAGTTTGCGACGGTTGCGGACATCGTCGAAAATCCGAAAAATCTTGAATTCGTGGAAATGGAACAGGCTCAGACGGTGACTGCCCTTGAAGATATGGCAGGAGCATGCTGTTGGTTTACACATATGTCTGCTGCTGGAAAAAATCCTTCCGTCTATCTTGTCCGCGACAATGTCATGATCAATTACCCCATGGGCATCACTGTAAACCGCACCGACGTGGAATCCGACTGGGCTGTGAATATGGCTGAATGTCTGCGCAATGCGGATGTGCAGGCGAAAATTAATGAGGCATTTCCAAACGTCTTCGAGTTCTACACTGACGATGCTCAGGTCAAGCAATAATGTCAACCGATTGGAGAGAGTGGGCAGACAAATTGTACTGCGCGCTTGAACTCTCGAGAAGAGCCGTAGGCGTCAGTCTACTGAACGACGTGTCAGAATATGAAGCGGTAGATGCGAAGCCCTTGCTGCGTCCAATCAACTATTGCCAGATGGTTGCTGCGGCAACAAAAGGGAAACACATTAAGGCGAGGTCTGAGGATTTCAGTTGCAGGAGCGGCCCCAGAGTCATGGGGATTGACCCTTCGGACCCCAAAAATGCGCACGGAGAGAACTGGGCAAGGTTGAAACTGTATGACTCGGAAAAAGTGGCCGCAGATGTGAGGAAGGGGCTGACTTATTCAAAAGAGCCCAAATACGGGTTGTTCTTGGCGCCAATCGAGGATATGGATAAGCGTCCCGATGTCGTTCTGATTGTAGCCAATCCATATAATTGCATGAGGATCATTCAGGGCTATGCTTATCATCATGGCATGCCCGCTTCCATTAACATGATCGGCAATCAGGCGGTCTGTTTGGAATGCACGGCCCGGCCCTACGTTACACGTGATATTAACATATCGTTGCTTTGTATCGGCACAAGACATCGCGCAGGCTGGGGGAATGACGAGATGGCCGTAGGGGTTCCGCAAGAACAGTTTGCCGATGTGGTTGACGGCATCGTTCAGACAATCAATCAAATGGAAAGCGATGCGAACAAGGAGATGATCAAAAAAAAGTTTAGAGACAAAAACATCCCGATTTCTATTCGTTTTCATTATAATTATTATATGGATTGTTGATGCCTGTGACACAGAGCCCGTACAAACTACGGAGATCGTTTTACGGATTTCTAAATTGTAAGCC
>NC_021038.1:1301601-1308662 GCF_000210715.1 Fretibacterium fastidiosum | reverse complement strand
TATGGCTCCTTCTGCGCAGGTGATGGTAGAAACTGCATGTTCCGTACAGGCGTAAGAACGGCTGGAGCGTGGACGGCGCATCGGACGAGGTGGTCTTGATAGACAACTCCGCGGTCCTTCTGCAGGACAAGTCTCCCCCACGAGGAAGATTTTTGGCGGAGTCTGGGGCCCGTTGCTATTTATAGTGTGGGCCAACCCTGAAACACAGGTTTGATTGAGAGGAAACCATCATGAAAAAAGGAAACGTGTTTGCCGCCGTCATCGTTGTGATTGGAATTCTTATCGCGGTCCTGCCCACTTGGGGGCCCGCAGCGGTATGCCCTCTGCCGGATGGCGGGCGCTGGATGAAGTGCCATTGGATGGGAATGGCTGAGTTGGGGGTTGGAGCCCTCGCCGCCCTGCTGGGTGTCCTCATGTTCCTGCAGAAGGATAAGGGCGTCCGCAGGGGGCTGTCCCAGGCTCTGGCTGGCCTTTCCCTGCTTGCGGCAGCTCTGCCGGGCGGCTTGATCGGAGGCTGCAAGAACCTGCAGATGCCGTGCCAGGCCGTCTCCATCCCCGTCCTGTACGCGCTGTCCGCCGGACTGCTGCTGTTTGCGCTTCTGTCTCTTCACGCAGCCCGCGAAAAGGAATAAGAGAGGGCTATGGTAGACAAAATTGCGGAGGAGCGCACGCGGAAGCCTCTTACTCGCTTTCGTCTTGCGTATCTCAACGTCGCTCACAGCGCCTCCCGAACGAAGAGCCTGGTGTTTCTCGTTACCCTGCTCTCGTTCGCCATCTTTACGGGGGGATATCTGAGCCTGTCGCTGGGGAGAGGAATGTCCAGCCTGGCGGATCGCCTTGGCGCTGACATCCTCGTGATCCCCTCCGGGACCGAAGGGCAGGTCCAGGGAACGATCCTCAAAGGAAATCCCAGCAAATTCTACATGCCCTTTTCCATTCTGAACGACGTGACGGCGACCCCGGGGGTCGCCGCCGCGTCGCCGCAGCTCTTCCTTGCTACGCTCTCGGCTGGATGCTGCAACTTTGCCATCCAACTCATCGGTTTTGACCCGGAGACGGATTTCAACATACGCCCCTGGGTGACCCGGCAGCTTCAGGGCACCTTGGAATCCTGCGACATCGTCGTGGGTGCCAACATCGTCGCCCAGGAGGGGGAGACGCTGATGTTCTTCGGGGAGACCTTTCGGGTGGCCGCGCGCCTTGAGCGAACGGGGATGGGGTTCGACAGCTCCGCCTTTGTCACCGTGGAATCGGCGCGGCACCTGATGGGGAATGAGAGGTTCCGGCTGAATTACCCCGAGGTGAACGATCCGACGACGATATCGAGCGTCATGGTGCGCGTTGACGAAAAATCCGACGTTGCAGACGTGGCCCGGGAGCTGTGCCGTCGCCTTAAGGGCAGTGGTGTGACAGCCATAAGCTCCATGGACGTCGTCCGAGGTGTGACTGAGAAATTCAAATCGATGCGCGTCCATGCCCTGTTGCTCTCGGTCATCCTCTGGGGCGTCTCCTTTGCGGTGCTGAAGCTGATCTTCACGGTACTGATGAACGAGCGCAAAAGCGAATTCGCGCTCCTGCGGATCATGGGCGCTCCTCGGGGCTACCTTCGCGGCCTGGTCCTGACTGAGGCGTTTCTCGTCAGCCTCTCCGGGGCCGTCCTGGGAACGGCATTGAGCGCTTTCTTATGCGTTGTGTTCAACCGGGTGCTGACCGTTTCCTTGGGCATGCCGTTTCTCAACCCCTCCCCGGGGCAGTTTTTTCTACTTGCGATCGGTAGTCTTCTGTTGGCATTGTTCACGGGCCCGATGGCCGGATGGAGCTTCGCACAACGACTGAACCGGAAAGAAACGCTGACGCTCCTGAGAGCAGACCGATAGGATGGGATCGACGATGACATCTTCAAACAAACTGCTGGAGACGAGGGGGCTGACGAAGCGCTTTCCTCGCGGGGTGGGGGATTTCTGTGCCGTTGACCACGTCGACTTTACCCTTTGCGAGGGGGATTTTGGGCATATCGTAGGGCGGTCCGGCAGTGGAAAATCGACCCTCGTGAATCTGCTGTCCGGTCTTCTGGCACCTTTTTCCGGGGAGACCTTTTTTGATGGCCTTCCGCTTCCCTACGGGGACGACGCCGCAATGGCGCACCTGCGGAACGAGCAGATCGGCTACGTTCCGCAGGACGCCCATCTCCTTCCACACCTTTCCGTGTGGGACAACGTTCGCCTCCCCCTCTACCTGGACGGGGGCTTGCCAAATAAGGAGGGCGTTGATGGTGGGGAGCGGCACGCCTTGGAGTTGCTTGACCGGATGGGGATTGCCGCACGAAGAGATGCGTTTCCGTGGGAGCTCTCCGGCGGGGAGGCCCGCCGTGCAATGCTGGCGCGGGCGCTTTTAAAAGGTCCCAGGCTCCTCATCGCGGATGAGCCCACTGCAGACTTGGATGTCCTGACGTCCCACGAGGTCATGGAGGAGATCCGCCGCGTCCACTCCGAAGGGATGACTGTCCTTATGATCACGCACGAACTGGAACTCCTGAACTACGGGACAAAAATCTGGACGATGGAGGACGGCCGCCTTACGGAGGGGCAAAACCTCGTCGTCCCGAAGGGCGCGGACTAGAGAGATGAGGCGGGGCGGCCGGGATGCCCGGGGTGATGGTCAAGCCAGTCCGTGTCGGTAACGAGCATGGAAGGCGCGTCCAATCGTACTGCATAGAGTACCTTATACAAAACATATTTTAATCCCCTGCCATTTCTATGCAAGAAGGGTTTGCTTGACATTGTCTTACAGGTAGGGTATAAATGGCTTGTCGATGAACCGTTGATTCCAGATTCTGAGATAGGGAAGGAGGGGACTTGAATGCGACGCTACGGATGCACCTGAGGAGCTTTTCGGGATGCACGGGATGCATACCGTGGTGGAATTCCTTTTCAGGGGGAATCGTTCGCCCGAGTCTCGCTCTCCGCGGACTGACGAGCCTATTTTGCGCGCAGTCCTTTTTGGATTGGGGGAGGCCGCATGGGCGGCCTCCTCTTTTTTGAGAATCCCCATTATCTTTTCCCTCGACTCACCATGGTTGCTCCCTTTTCGTATGCTGTTTGTCAAAAAGTGCAAGGATTATCGAGTCGTAAAAGAGGGAAGACGAAGATGAAAAAAGCTTTGCTTTCGGCGCTGATCTTGGGATTGGGCTTTGTCGTCTGTACTGCTGCGGTGGCTGCCGCTGCGGAAAAGGACGCGGAGCGGGTCATCCGGGTTGCCACGCCCGGAACCTACGCCCCTTTCACCATGTATGATGAGTTGACGCAGGAATGGTCTGGCTTTGAGATTGAGCTCTGGCGTTTGATTGGCGAGAAGGCCGGCTATGAAATTGAATTTGTCAGGCTTGATCTTCCCGCAACTTTCGCTGAACTGGACCTCAACCGCGTCGATACCGTGGCAAAACAGATCAGCATCACCCCGGCTCGCCAGCAGAAATATAATTTCACGCAGCCGTTTTTCTTCAGTCCTTATTACATTATCGTGGCGGAAGACAATAATGAAATCAAATCCTGGAAGGACATGGAGGGTAGGAGCATCGCCTTGGCCGAGGGCAGCGCCATGAACGAGTTTATAGCGGCGCTGGATCCGGAGAACAAGGTTAAGAAATCTGTCTATGAGTCCGACAAACTTGTTTTTCAGGAGGTATCCGTAGGCCGTGTAGACGCTTATCCTGGCCCTTATGTCGAGCTTCTTGACGTGTTGAAGAGAAATTCCAGTTTGAAGCTCAAGGCCGTCGATATGGAAAACCCGATCTACGTCGAGGTCAACGCTTACCCCTTTGCCCGCACCGATCGGGGCCGTGCGCTCCTGAAGCTGACGGACGGCATCCTGACGCAGATGATCGAGGATGGCAGCTACGCCGAGCTCTGCGAAAAGTGGTTCGGCATGAACGTCATGGACAGCAGGTATGCGAAGGAATATCGAGAAAAACAGGGGAAGTGACGCCGATAGGATGACGGGGACGGCAGTATGGATTGCTTCGTATTTTCGCTTTTCACGAGGAGAGGAAAACGTAATGAAAAGATTTTGGGGTTGGGGACTGATTTTGGCGTGGGCTTTTATTGCTTGTGTTTCTCGGGAAGGGATTGCCTCCGAGGATAAGGTCATCCGGGTTGCCACGCCGGGAAACTATGCTCCTTTCACCATGTATGATGAAGCGACGCAGGAATGGTCCGGATTTGAGATCGACATGTGGCGTACGATAGGCGAAAAAGCCGGCTATGAGGTTCAATGGGTGCGGCTTGATTTGCCGGCGAACTTTGCCGAGATGGACCTGGGTCGTGTGGATACCGTGGCGAAACAGATCAGTATTACACCTTCTCGCCAGCAGAAATACGATTTCACACAGCCCTATTTTTTCAGCCCCTACTGCCTGACGGTGAGGGAGGATAATAACGAGGTCAAGTCGTGGAAGGATATGGAGGGTAAATCCATCGCTTTACGTGAAGGTGGTTCAGAGCTTGAGTTTGTTGCAGTGTTGGACCCTGAAAATAAAGTGGAAAAATCTATTTATGAATCTAACATGTTACAGGATGTCTCTCTGGGGCGTGTGACGGCTACACCCTATCCTTTCCTCACACTTCCTTGGGTTTTGAAGAAGAACCCTGAATTGAAACTTAAAGCTGTTGACCTCGAGAATCCTATTTTTACCGAGGTCAACGCGTATCCCTTCGCCCGCACCGACCGGGGCCGTGCGCTCCTGAAGCTGACGGACGACATCCTGACGCAGATGATCGAGGACGGCAGCTACGCCAAACTCTGCGAGAAGTGGTTCGGGACCAACGTCATGGACAGCAAGTATGCTAAGGAGTATCGAGAAAAACAGGGGAAGTGACGCCGATAGGGCGATGGGGATGGCAGTATGGATTGTTACGTATTTTCGCTTTTCACGAGGAGAGGAAAACGTAATGAAAAGATTTTGGGGTTGGGGACTGATTTTGGCGTGGGTTTTTATTGCTTGTATTTCTCGGGAAGGGATTGCCTCCGAGGATAAGGTCATCCGGGTTGCCACGCCCGGAACCTACGCTCCTTTCACCATGTATGATGAAGCGACGCAGGAATGGTCCGGATTTGAGATCGACATGTGGCGTACGATAGGCGAAAAAGCCGGTTATGAGGTTCAATGGGTGCGGCTCGACAATCCGGCGACCTTTGCGGAGCTGGACCTGGGTCGTGTGGATACCGTAGCGAAGCAGATCAGCATCACCCCGGTCCGCCAGCAGAAATACGATTTCACGCGCCCTTTCTTTTTCAGCCCTTATTGTTTGACGGTGGCGGCGGACAACGAGGCGATAAAGTCCTGGAAAGATATGGAGGGTAAGACCATCGGGTTGTCTGAGGGTAGCGCCATGAACGAGTTTATCGCAGCCATGGATCCGGAAAATAAGGTGAAAAAGTCCGTCTATGGATCGGGTAGCAGCATTTTGCATGAGGTCGCTATGGGGCACGTGGATGCCTGCCC
Organism: Fretibacterium fastidiosum; assembly: GCF_000210715.1. Classification (GTDB taxonomy): domain Bacteria; phylum Synergistota; class Synergistia; order Synergistales; family Aminobacteriaceae; genus Fretibacterium; species Fretibacterium fastidiosum. Next base: position 1,303,162 of record NC_021038.1, on the reverse strand, counting down.
CTATGCCTTTCTTGTGCTTCCTTATCGTTTGAAGAAAAACCCTGAGTTGAAGCTCAAGTCCGTCGATATTGAAAACCCGATCTACGTCGAGGTCAACGTCTATCCCTTCGCCCGCACCGACCGGGGCCGGGAGCTCCTGAAGCTGACGGACGGCGTCCTGACGCAGATGATCGAGGACGGCAGCTACGCCAAACTCTGCGAGAAGTGGTTCGGGACCAACGTCATGGAGAGCAAATACGCGAAGGAGTATCGGGAAAAACAGGGGAAGTGACGCCAACGTTTAAAAGCGAGGATAACGCGGCGGGCTTCCTTCGCTGGATTGCCCGCCGCCCTTCGAGTCTCGATAGTCAAAGAGAGGGAGAGAGCCCATGATTTTTCAATTTGACTACTTCTTAAAGATGTTCTCCATCATATTTCTGGGCTTCAAAAACACGGTTTCCATGGCGTTCCTTTCGCTCTTTTTCGCCGTGCTGATCGGGTTTGTCCTTGCGGCGTCCCGATATTACAACATCCCCGTGTTGAAGCAGTTCTCCGTCGTGTTCACCTCCTTTTTCCGCAGCACCCCCTTTATCGCTCAGCTCTTCGTCTTTTACTACGGGTTCGCGCAGGTATCCGCAACCGTCAGGGGGCTCTCCAGCTTCTGGGCCGTGGTGATCGTCCTCTCCCTCAGCTTTGCTGCCTACATGGGCGAGAACATCAGGGGGGCCATCAGTTCGGTGGACAGGGGGCAGTTCGAGGCGGGCATCTCCATCGGCATGACCCCGTGGCAAACCATCCGCCGCATCGTGATCCCTCAGGCGGCCCGCGTGGCTCTCCCCGGCATGGTCAATTCCTTCGCCAACCTTTTCAAGTCCACGTCCCTCGCCTTTACGGTCGGCGTCATGGACATGACCTCCTGCGCCAAGAACGAGGTCAACCTGACGTACCGTTATCTCGAGGGGTTCGTCGCCCTGCTCATCGTGTACTGGGTCATCCTCGCCCTCGTCTCCTACGGGCAATCCCTCCTGGAGCGCTATTTGAACCGACCCTACGTCCAGGAGGCCAGGTGATGGAGCAAAAGACCGTTCTGACCGTCTCCGGGCTCGTTAAAAGGTTCGGCGTCCTGGAGGTCCTCAAGGGGATCGACCTGACCGCTCAGCGCGGCGAGGTGGTCTCGATCATCGGCCCCTCCGGGACCGGCAAGTCCACGCTCCTGCGCTGCATCAACTTCCTGGAAAAGCCCACCTGCGGCAGCATCGCGATCGGCGACGTCGCGGTGCGGGAGCCGGGGGGCAGCCGCAGGGACATCGCCCAGCTGCGCAGCCGGACCGCCATGGTGTTCCAGAGCTACAACCTGTTCCGCAACAAGACGGCGCTGCAGAACGTCATGGAACCCATGACGCAGGTGCAGGGCGTTCCTGAGGCTGAGGCGCAGGAAGAAGCGCTGCGCATCCTGCAGGTCGTCGGGCTGGAGGACAAGAGGGATTCCTATCCGGCCCACCTGTCCGGGGGGCAGCAGCAGCGCGTCGGCATCGGCCGGGCCATGGCGGTGAAGCCGGAGGTCATGTTGTTCGATGAGCCG
>NC_021038.1:1298536-1301251 GCF_000210715.1 Fretibacterium fastidiosum | reverse complement strand
CGCTGGACCTCGCCCCGGTGTATTTAAGTGACGAAGTTGTCCCTGACAAGGTGGGAGAGAAGAGGGAATTGGGGCCCTGCGCAGGTGGTTTGCCGTTCCAAGTGCCTTCCTTTTAGGGACACGGGCCGTTTGTAACGATGCGGCGTGGCATTTATTTAAGGATGAGATGATGGAGAGCGCATGATCGAGATTCGCGGCGTCAAAAAATCGTTCGGTTCCCTTGACGTGCTCAGGGGGATCGACTTGGATATCGACAGGGGCGAAGTCGTCTCTATCATAGGCCCATCGGGAACGGGCAAATCCACCTTTTTGAGGTGCCTGAACTATCTTGAGGAGCCCGAGGCAGGAACGGTCATTTTTGGTGACGGCAAGGTCTTTGACTTTTCCCGGTTTGAAAACAAGCTCATTTGCGAGCTCCGGTCTCATAGCTCCATGGTCTTTCAGAATTTTTCCCTGTTCGCCAATTTGACGGCAGGAGAGAACATCGCACTGCACCTCCAGAAGGTGAAAAAGTGGAAATACGACAAGGTTACGGAGCGGGTCACGGAACTTCTGCGGATGATGGGACTGGAGGACAAGGCGGACAGTTACCCGCGCCAGCTGTCCGGTGGGCAACAGCAGCGCATTGCAATAGCCCGTGCGATGGCGATAGAGCCGGAGATTATGCTGTTCGACGAGCCGACGTCGTCCCTGGATCCGGAGCTCGTCAAGTACGTCCTTGGGGTTATCCGACGTCTTGCAGATTGTAGACAAACCATGCTCATCGTGACGCATGAGATGAAGTTCGCGCAGGAGGTGTCGGACAGGGTGATCTTCATGGATGGAGGGAGGGTTTTGGAAGCGGGCAGTCCTGATGACATTTTTGAACGACCGAAACATGACAGGATCAAGGAATTTTTGGACTTGGTGAGAGAGGGTTGAAGATGATGAGAAAAATTGTGCTGTGCGTATCCGTTGCAGTGATCCTTTTGGCGTCGTGCGCCTATGGAGCTGAGCCTGAAAAAAAGGTCCTGAGGGTCGGCATGGACGGTTCTACTTCTGGGTTCTCAATGTTGAACGACAAAGGGGAGTTGGAAGGGTTTGAGGTGGACGTCTGGAAGGAGATCGCCAAACGCAACGACTGTGAGGTCAAATTTGAACAGATGCCCTTTTCGAGTCTGCTGGGAATGATCTCGGATGGGCGTGTGAATACGGTGGCCAACACCCTGAATCCCACAGATAAGCGGAGGGAGACTTATAACTTCAGCGATCCATATCTTTATGATGAGCTGAATTTGATTTCGGCTCCTTCGGTCCAGGCAAAAACCTTCAAAGATCTTGATGGAATGAGTGTCGGGGTGGTCATCAGTTCTACGGACGATGCGTTCGTCGATCTCATCGAGAAGGAAAACAGTATCAAAGTGAAACGGGTTTATTTTGACGACACGGCGACTCAGGACGTCGTCTCAGGGAAGGTTGACGCCTGCGTCCAGTCTCAGACGATCGCTCTTGAAATCATTCAGCGTTTGGGGGCTGACAAGGTGAAGGTGCTTCTGGGAAGCGGGATTTATCTCGAGAGCGCGTACCCCTTTGCCAAGACGCCTGAGGGTGACGCTCTGCGGGAGATGACCAACAGAACGCTCGGTGCCATGAGGGAGGACGGGGCGCTAAGGGCGATCTCCGAAAAGTGGTTTGACTTCGACTTTACCGTGAAGCATTAGGGTTGGATGCTGGGGCCTGTTTATGGATCTGAATTTCGTCGGTCAGGTTTTTCTGAAAATGCTGCCGGCCTTGCCGAGGACGCTTTCAGTCACGGTTCTTCCTTTTATCGCGGCTCTCTTCCTGGGGTTAATGGTGACGCTGCCGATCGTCTATAAAATCCCGGTTTTGAAGCCGTTATGCAAGGTCTACGTCTCTTTTTTTCGCGGGACGCCTTTTATCGGGCAGCTCTTCATGATCTACTTCGGCTTGCCGAGAATGTTTGCATGTCTGTCGGCCATGGATAAGATCGAGGGTTTTGTGTTGACGATGGCGCTTAACTCCAGCGCCTATTTGAGTGAAATCATCCGCGGGGCGTTTTTAGCCGTGGATCGCGGGCAGATAGAGGCGGCGAAGTCGATCAACCTGAGCCGAATGCAGACTCTGCGGCTGATCGTGATCCCCCAGGCGATCCCCGTGGCCGTGCCGGGTATAGTCAACGTTCTGATCGACGCCATAAAAGGGTCCTCGCTGGCCTTCACCATTGGCATCCTGGACATTACAGCCGTCGCCAAGATACAGGCCGGCATCACCTTTCGGTACTTTGAGGCCTATATGGCTATGGTCATGATGTACTGGTTCATCGTCCTGGTGTTGGAGCAGATGCAGAAGCGTTATGAACAGCGGATCAAACTCACTTCTGCCTAAGCATGAGGTCCCCCGCTTCTCCTCGCAAAATATAAAATAGATTCGGAGGTCCTAGGTGTTCTCGACTGCAAAGAATGCGCCGCGCTATCCCAGACTTTGTTTTTATCTGGATCATATCCGCGACAACGCGGCTCGTGTGACTGATGTATGCCGTTCCACCGGGATTTTCTGTCTATGCAGTGAAAAGGGACGCTGCGCATCCTGCGGGTCGTCGGGCTGGAGGACAAGAGGGATTCCTATCCGGCCCACCTGTCCGGAGGGCAGCAGCAGCGCGTCGGCATCGGCCGGGCCATGGCGGTGAAGCCGGAGGTCATGTTGTTCGATGAGCCC
>NC_021038.1:1285709-1297929 GCF_000210715.1 Fretibacterium fastidiosum | reverse complement strand
TGCTGGACCTCAAGACGATAGAGCTGATCAGCGTGGCGGTGGCCGTGTCCCGAAAGTGCGAGCCCTGCATCCTCTCTCATCTTGAGGTGTGCGTGGACCTGGGCATTACCCGCGAGGAACTGGCGGCGGCCCTCAACGCCACGGTGCTGCTGTGCGGCGGCCCCGGCTACGCCTACTCCGCCTTCACCCTGCAGGCCTTCGAGCAGATGCTTGAAGCAAAGAAATGACCGCTTGGGATGGGCCGTCCGTGTTCTGCTTCCCCGGCCCAAGGGTTTGAGCCGCAGGGACGGCAGGGAGTATGACCTGGGGGCAGGGGGGTGCATCACATGCTCTACGCAGGCATCGACATCGGCTCCACGGCCAGCAAGGCCGTGGTGATGAATGACGGCAAGGACGAGATTCTGGCCCGCAAGCTCATGCCCAGCGGGTGGAACGGCCGGGAGACGGCGGAGGCGCTTCTGGCCTGGCTGCTCTCCCTGGGCTGCCGGAGGGAGGACCTCCGCATCACGGCCACCGGCTACGGGCGCGTCTCCGTCCCCTACGCCGACGACACGTTGACGGAGATCACCTGCCACGGTCGAGGAGCCTGTTTCCTCGGCGGCGAGGACCTCACCGTCATCGACATCGGCGGTCAGGACACCAAGGTGATCCTCGTTCGAGGCGGCCGCGTCGCGGACTTCATCATGAACGACAAGTGTTCCGCCGGGACGGGCAAGTTTCTGGAGATCATGGCCAACCGCATGGGGGTCACCCTGCCGGAGCTGTTCGAGCTGGCGGAGCGCGGACGGGAGATCACGATCTCCTCCATGTGTACGGTCTTCGCCGAGTCCGAGATCGTGAGCCTGATGGGGCTGGGCACGCCGCGGGAGGATATCGCCTGCGGCGCCGTGGGCTCCGTCGTGGCCAAGGTGGCGGTGCAGGTGGCGCGAAAGGCCGCAGACGACGCCTACTTCCTCACCGGAGGGTTTTGCGACAGCGCCATGATGCTGCGCAAGCTGTCTCAGGCCCTGCACGCGCCGGTGCGAACGACCTCGGACGCCCGGTTCGCGGGCGCCATCGGCGCCGCCCTGCTGGGCAAATGAACCTGTTTGAAAGTCTGGAGGAGCAGCGGCGCGAGGCCTACGTCCGCGCCGTGCTGCGGGCCTCCGGGACGGACGACGTCGTGGGCTTCATCGGAAGCCGCGTCCCGCTGGAACTCCTCAACGCGCTGGGCCTCATGGTCCTCCCCGTGTACGGCGTGGACGGGGAGATCCTGAAGTATTCCAGGGAAAAGGGCCTGTGTCCCGTCATCGACGCCACCCTGACCTACGCCAGGACGGACCGGTGTCCGCTGATCCACAGCTCCCGTCTGATCGTCGTGGACGACGGCTGTCCGATCATGGCCCGCGAGGTGTCGCGGCTGCCGGGCAAGGAGGTCCACGTCTACCGCACGGAGGACCCCATGCGGCTGGAGCATTTGATGGAGAAGCTGGAGCGCGTCTACGGGCGCGGCCTCGACGACGGCGCGCTGGACGCCGCGACGGCGGACTCCCGACGCCTGACCGAGTTGCTCTTCAACCTGAAGTACCATTCCGGCCTGGACGGACGGAGCGTCTACGTCCTGGAGTACTACCTGAATTTCCTGTCCGTACCGGAGCGGTTCGAGGTCCTTCGGCAGGCGTCGGGGGCGGCGGAGTTCTCGGCGGCGCCGGTGGACTTTCTGCCGGTTCGGGTTCAGAGCGGGGCAGGGATCTACCGTCAACTGGATCGGCAGCTGAGCGGGAGCCTCTACCGCATCCTGGAGGGAGAGGGCTGCCAGGGCTGTGTCCAGGAGGTTGTGACTGGAGAAGGGAGGGATTTTCTGCGGGCCAAATACGACCGTAAACGGAAGTCTGTCGCGGTTTACGACTACGTCTACCCGAATTGCCCCTTTGGCACGGGGACGGAGATCGGGTACGACTGACCGAAGGGTCAAAAAAACAGGGGGGATAGCTATGGCCGATTACAGAGCGATGTGGGAAGGCCTGGGCATGGACGTGAAGACGCACGACCTGCTGTGCGAGGCGCTGCCTCAGGCGTTTGGCGACGTCTATCTGTCGCAGGAGAACAGGCCGGAGGGCATGGATTATTTCAACATGGTCGTGGCGGAAATCCACGGCATCCGTCCGATGGAGCTGGTCGAGCATCATAAGAAGGGAGGCAGGGTCGTCGGGTCCTTCTGCATCCACGTTCCGGACGAGGTGGTGGTGGCCGCGGGCGCCATCGCCACGGGGCTGTGCAGCGGCTCCCAGTTCTGGGTGCCGGGCGGCGAGAAAAAGCTCCCCACCGCGACCTGCCCGCTCATCAAGGCCTCACTCGGCGCACGCTTCGACCGCACCTGTCCCTTCTTCCGCCTCGCGGACCTGTTCGTCGGGGAGACGACCTGCGACGGGAAGAAGAAGGCCTGGGAGATCCTGGCCGAGGACGCGCCCATGTACATCATGGACATCCCGCAGATGAAGCGCGAGAGGGACTACGCACATTGGAGGGACGATATCCGCGGCTACATCCGCAGGCTGGAGGAGCTGACGGGCAACGGGGTCACGGAGGGCAGCCTGCACGACGCCATCGTGCTGCTGAACGGAAAGCGCCGCGCCCTCCAGAGGCTTTCGGACTTCCGCAAGCTGGATGCCGTGCCCATCAGCGGCAAGGACGTCCTCTTGATCACGCAGATCGCCTTCTACGACGACCCCGGGCGGTTCACGTCGATGGTGAACAAGCTCTGCGACGAGTTGGACCAGCGGGCCCGCGAGGGCGTGTCCGTGTTCCCGAAGGGCGCGAAGCGCATCCTGCTCACGGGGACGCCGCTCTCCATCCCCAACTGGAAGCTGCACCACCTCGTCGAGAGCCTCGGCGGGGCCGTCGTGTGCGAGGAGATGTGCACCGGCATCCGCTACTACGAACGGTGCGTGGACGAGGACGGCAGGACCCTGGACGAGATGGTGGACCGCCTGACGGAGCGCTACCTGGGCGGCATCCACTGCGCCTGCTTCACCCCGAACTCGGAGCGCGTCGACGACATCCTGCGCCTGGCCCGCGAGTACCGCGCGGACGGTGTCATCGACGTCAACTTGAAGTTCTGCAACATCTACGACACCGAGGGGTACTTCGTGGAGCGGGCCCTGAAGGATGCGGGGATTCCCGTGCTGGGCGTCGAGACCGACTACACGGACCAGGACGCCGAACAGCTCAAGACCCGCATCGGGGCGTTCCTAGAGATGCTGGGCGCCTGACGGTCGGCGGGCGATGAGCGAATCCACGGGCGCACGGCACTACGTGCTCTTTCCGGACGTGAAGAACGCCCAGTCCCTGTACGAGCTGATGAAGGCGGCGGGGGTTCGCTGCACCTTCGCGCCGACACCGCGGGAGGCGGACCGGTGCTGCGGCCTGGCGGTCCTTTACCAGGACGCCGGCGAGCGGGGCCGCATCGAGCGCATGGCCGCGGAGAACGGAGTCCAGGTCCTGCGGTTCTTCGACGGTGCGACCGGCGATCCAGACCGCATGAAGTTCTGCTGACGGGCAGGAAGAGGACGGGAGAATGAAGGGGGACCGTTCGGTTCCCGGTGAGGCTTCCCCCTCCCGTCGTGTATTTCGAGCGTATGCCCCTTTTTCCATTGGGGGCTGTTGGCGGCGTGTTCGCGCCGTTTGGGTGATCCTATCTATATTTTCAGGGAGAGTGGTCAGTGATGAGAAAGTGGAACAGGTCGTTGCTTGCGGTGTTGTTCGTGCTGTGCCTTGCGGTGTCGGCGCAGGCGTCCTTCTTCGGTCCGAGTATCGACGCCGTCGATCAGGCCTACGTGAAGGAGAAGGTCGGGCAGCCGGGCTTCGTGCTGGTGGACGTCCGTGCGGAGGATATCTATAACGGCAAGTCGCCGCGCGAAGGGATCCCCGGCGGGCACATCGCCGGGGCCGTCAACTTCCCCCTGGCGAACCTGAAGGCGGAGGGGGCCGCGGAGGCCTTGGAGAAGGCCGGCATCGTCAAGGACGCCGAGGTCATCGTCTACTGCAACAGCGGCAAGCAGAGCAGCCAGTTCGCCGAGGCGCTGGTGGAGGATTTCGGCTTCGAGGCCGCCAAGGTGAAAAACTACAAGGGAAGCGTCATCGACTGGAGCAAGGACCCGGCCAACAAGCTGGAACCCGAAGGCCACGAGTAGCTTTTTTGCAGCAGCGGGGGTGGGGGCCACCCACCCCCTGCGCTGTCTTTTTAAGTTTTAAGCGAACGCTACAGGGAGGGGATGAGGTATGCCCGGTTTCAGGAAAAGTAGGAAAAAGGTTGTGTTTACGATGCTTGCGCTCTGCTTCGCCTTCGTCTCCCCGGCAGATGCGCGGGTGTATCGCGTCAACGGTTCGGCCATTGCGAGCGGAGACGGAGGAAGCTGGTCGACCCCGCTGAATGAAGCGGGCTTTGCCGCGGCGTTGAGCGGCGCCGTGTCGGGGGACGAGTTCTGGATTGCAAAGGGCGTCTATCGGCCGGCAATCCCGGTGTCGACGGATGCGGTCACAACCGCGGAGCAGGGAAAATCCTTCACGCTCAAGGAAGGGATTTCCCTCTATGGTGGTTTTGCGGGGGACGAGACGGAACGGGAGCAGCGAAAGCCCGACAACAACGTTGTCGTGCTGACCGGCGACCTGGGGCTGGACGACGGCCGGGACGCGTGGGGTGTCACCCTCAGCGCGGACGTGATCCGAGGGAAGAACAGCAAGAACGTCCTGAAGGGCACGAACGTGAAAGGGGTCCGGCTGGACGGAGTTGCGGTGTCGGGAGGAGATCAGGGAGTGGGAGCCGGGCTGAGCCTCGGCAGAAGCGATATCGTGATCCAAAACTGCCTGTTTCAGGGAAATCGCGCCGTATCCTTTGGAGGGGGCATCAATGCCGCGGCCGCCTCTCTGGACGTTTGTTCCAGCCGCTTTCTGGGGAACCGGGGTGGCCCGAACAGCCACGGAGGAGCTGTCAACAGCGTTCAAAGTTACCTCAAGCTCGTCGATTGCCGTTTTGAGGGCAACGCCACCGGCGCGGATAAGCCGGGGAACAAGGCGGGCAATGGGGGAGCGGTTCAGTTCAGCGACAAGAAGGGGGGAGACAAGACCCTGACTGTCGAGAGGTGCCGCTTCAGCAACAACACTGCAGGCGCCGGAGGCGGAGGGCTCTACGTTCAAAATGCCGGTACGGACGTGACGGTGCGTGGCACCGTGTTCGAGGGGAACCGAGCAACCCACAACGGCGGCGCGGCCCGCTTCTCCACCTCGACCAACATCCTGGTCGAGGATTGCCTCTTCACGGGCAACTCCACCGTGATCGAGGGCGGCGCCATCTACAACTCGGAGGTCGGCAGCGGGGACCGGGGGATGACGATCCGCTCCTGCACGTTCTCCGGGAACAAAACCTACGACGACGCGCACGTTGCCGACCCCAACAAGGGATCCGGAGGGGCGGTCTACAACGGCGTCTCCAGCCCGGTGCTCGTCAACTGCACCTTCACGGACAACGAGGCGAAGTACGGCGGGGCGCTTTTCAATCGGACGGGCAGCTACCCGCTCCTCCTCAACTGCACCTTCTTTGGCAACAAGGCCATTCCCCAGGGGGGACAGGGCGGTGAGGGCAGTTCCGTCTACAACACCAAATGCAAAACTGGGGCCTGCAAGCCTGGGGGCGGGCGCATCGTCGCCTTCAACAGCATCTTCTGGGACGGCGGGGCGGAGGAGATCGTCAGTGAGAACGATGATGACTCCGGCGCGGCGCTCCATCGCTCGATCGTCCGCGGGGGAGCCGTCCGGGGCGGAGAGGTCGTTCTGTCGGAGGTGACCTCGGACGACCCCAGGCTCTCCTCCCCTGGCAATCACGGCGGCTCCGTCCCAACCTGTTTGCCGGCCTGGAACAGTTCGGCGCGGGACCGAGGCTGGCGTGTCGGGGCTCTGACCTCCGCGGACGTCCTCTCGGCTGACGTGTTCTGGAGGGACTGGGCGGAGTGCGCTATCCCGGCCGTCGACGCCCGCGGTGTGGCGCGTCCACAGTTCGGGGGCGTCGATATCGGCGCCGTGGAGCTCACGTCCACGCCTCAGCCGCAGCCTGAGCCGGGCCCGAGTCCTGTACCGCAGCCAGGCCCTGATCCGAAGCCGGAACCTCAGCCTCAACCTCAGCCGCAGCCAAACCCCGATCCGGCGCCTAAGCCGGTCCCGAAACCGATTCCCGAAAAGCCCATCACGGAGGCGCCTGCCGAGGCCCCGATGGATGCCCGCTACGACGATTCCGGGGCGTGGACGCTTGCCGTGGGGGAGGTCGGCAGTGACGGTACGGCCGAGGTCGTCGTCAGCGTCCGCCTCAAGCCCGTTCCGCGCAGGCTGACGCTCCTCGACGTCGAGACGAGAAACTTCGTCGAGGCGAGTACTGCCGTGTTCCTGGACGGGGAGCCGGTCACCTTCTCCGCCGCGGTGAGCGATACGGGGATGACGAGGCTTTACGAGTACGAGCTGAGGATTCGCGGCCGGGTCCGCGGGGAGGCCCTGAACGGTGCTGTGGGGCAGCGGGCGGCTTTGGCCGCTATGACCTACATGCTGGAGGGGGATGAAGTTCCCACACGGCTGGCGTTCAGCGGTGATGGTGTTTCCCTGAATGGCATGAAGCGGGAAACGAGCCGCAGCGGCGGCGGGTGCGACGCAGGGTTGAGCGCCCTGGCCCTGATGGCCTTGTTGCCTGTGGTGGGACGAAGGCGGGGCCGCCGGTAGGCGCGGTTCGTTCCATTTGGCTTGCCCCGGGGTCGGTCCGCCGGGCGCTTTGCCTCGCGGGCGATCGGCTTGCGCCTGAACGACCGGCCCGGGGCCGCGCTGCGCCCGGCCTTGCAGCAGGATTGAACAGAGGGCGACTTCGGTCGTCGTCAGAAAGATGAGGGAGAGCCATGAGAAAATTTCTTTGCTTTGCGTGCCTTGCGTCCTTGATGCTGCCTGCCGCCTGCTGGGGTGCGGACTTCCCGAAGGCCTCCACGGAGGACGTCGTCGCGCTCGTCGGGAAGGGGGGCGGCGTTCTGCTGGACGCCCGTCACCCCGATATCTTCAACGGGTGGGCGTTGGACGGCCTTCCCAGGGGAGGGCACATCGAGGGGGCGACGGACTTCGCTTACACGTTCCTGACCTGCGGTTATGACGAAAAGGGCAACCTTGAAAAGAAAACTCGAGATGAGGTGTTGAGCGACACCCTGGCCAGGAAGGGACTTACCCCTGGGAAGAGGGTCATCGTCTACGACACGGACGGGAAGGACGCGCCGCTTGTGGCTGACTATCTGCGGTCCAGGGGTTTCGAGGACGTCTCCCTCTACGACGCGAAGCCCTGGATCGACGACGAGAGCCGAGAGCTGGTCTCCTGGCCCGCCTACGAGCTGCTGGTCCCCGCGGAGATCGTCGAGAAAATAGCGGCGGGGAACGTTCCCGCGGGCTTCACCCCGGCGCGCGAGATCAAAATTTTCGACGTCAACTGGGGCGACGAGGAGGGCTCCGGCTACCTGAAGGGGCACGTTCCCACCGCGGTTCACATCAACACCGATTCCATCGAGCCTCCGCAGGTCTTTGACGAGAAACAGCGCCGCTGGGTCTCCGAGGAGGAGTCCGACAGCGTCAAGAAGCTCTGGAAACTTCCCGACGACGCGACCCTTCTGAAGCTGCTGCTCGACAACGGGATCACCGCGGACACCTGCGTGATCTGTACCGGGTCGGAACCCATGGCCGCCGCCCGCTTTGCCGTCGTCTGTCGCTACATGGGCGTGAAGGACGTGCGCCTGATGAACATGGGACTCGAGGGGTGGAGGCTGGCCGGCTACGCCCTTGCAACGGACAGCGTGAAGCCCGTGCCCGTTTCCGATTTTGGAGAGCGCGCCCCTGAGAGCAAAGCGTGGATCGAGTCCATCGACGAGGTGGCGAAGAAGCTGGGGACTGAGGGATTCACCCTCGTGGACAACCGGACGCGCGAGGAGTTCCTCGGCAAGACCTCCGGCTACAGTTACCACAACATCGCCGGCCGTATCGAGGGCGCCGTGTACGGCTGCGCCGGAGAGCTCAGCTCCAGCTCGATGTACTATTACAGAAACATCGACAAGTCCATGCGCAACGGGGATGAGATCCTTGCCCTTTGGAAGGAGCTTGGGATCGATACCGGAAATCACCTCTCCTTCATGTGCGGCAGCGGCTGGCGCGTGTCGGAGATCCTCTGGTACGCACGAGTGATGGGGCTGAACGACACGTCCATCTACAGCGACGGCTGGATCGGCTGGAGCGACGAGGGTAGGCCCTTCGTCACGGGGGAGCCGGCCGCGAAATGAGGCAGGACCTTCTCCCCAGGGGGCTGAGGCTCTTGACGCACCTGTTGACCCTGGCCCAGCTCGCCTTGTTTGCCGGTGGGCTCTGGCTGCACCGCCTGTCCTTCAGAAGGGCCGGGGTCAATCACCACCTCAGTTTCATGAAGCGGACGGTCGAGAAACTGTACCTGACGGACGCCGTCACGACGGCCCTGACGGTGGTTGCCCTGGGGGTAGCATTTTTCTTGTTCTGCTTCGCGAGGCGGGCGATTGGAGAAAGAGGCTGGAGGGTCATGGCAACCCCTGCTGTGGGCGCTGTGCTTGCCCTGGCCTTTGTCGTGGAGCTTTGGCTCCCCTCTCTGAAAGCGCTTCCGGCCTGGCCCGTCCTCCTGGGGGTAACGGCGCTGGCCTTTGTCCTGCAGGTTGTCAAAACGCTTCTCAAGGCAAGAATTGAGCGGCTAAAATAAGGGATTCGACTCACTCTGGAGAATGGATAAAAAATAGGGAGGTACCTGAGATGAAAAAATTTCTGTTCGGTTTCGTGCTGTGCCTGATGATGGCGGGGACGTGTTTTGCGGTCGATTCCGGTGATGCGGTGAAGGCCGATATTTCGGATGCCGTTCCCTCGAACGCCCGCTTCTACACGATCCGCCTGGTTCCGGGCACCGACGTCGTCAAGGAGCTGCGCGCCTTCGTCGATAAGAAGGGCATCCAGGCCGCCGCTATCGTGTCGGCGGTGGGGAGCCTTTCCGAGGCCAACATCCGTTTTGCCGATCGCAGCGAGGGAACGCTGATGAAGGGGAAGTACGAGGTGATCTACTTCGGCGGAACGCTCGACGCCGAAAAGCACCACCTGCACCTCTCTATCGCCGACGAGGACGGGAGGATGTGGGGCGGCCACATGATGAAGGAGGGGAGCATCACGCGGACCACGATGGAGATCGTCGTCATGGAACTCACCGACGTCGTCTACAAGCGCGAGAAGTGCCCGATCTCCACTTACAACGAGTTGGTCGTCTATCCCAGAGAGGCTGCGAAGTAGGTCGGACCGGGCGGAGCCTCGCGGCATATGGCCCCCATCCCGTCCAGCGACCCTGGGCGTCCGCCGTTTTCTCCGGTCCTGGTGTACAATAGCTATAAGCCCCAAACGGAAGGAGGAAGAGTCGTGCCCGTATTCACATGACGCGCTTCGCATTCGCTGCACGGTGTGCACGTGTGCGCCACGGCGGGCACGGCGAGTCCGGGTTCTCGTCCTCGGCTCTTCCTTGGGCACGGCCTCTCTTCCCTGTAGCCCGGCAACCGGTTCTTTGCGCGGGACGTTTTGTCTGAAAGGACAAAACCCCACCGACGCCGCCCTGTGCGCAGCCTTCGTTCCCCGGAGGCTGCGGCCGTGGCCCATCCATACCCTGATCTGTCCCGCTTTCGGGACGGGCGGTTCCGTTTGGAGGTATCCCGCATGAGTGAAACGAAAAACGTACAAGACGCCGCCTGTAAGCCCGGACAGTTGGGAGGGGCAGGCAGGCGATACGCCGGAAAGGCTGTCCTTCTGATCCTGCTCGCCGCGGCGATCGGGGCCTATTTCGTCTGGCCGCCGTACAGAGGCGTCATCGACTCCATCTTTTCGGCCTTCGCAACCGGCGACTTCGCCGCGGTGCGCCGCTTCGTCGAGCGTTACGGGACCATGGCCGCCGCGGTTTCCTTCCTCCTGATGGTCTTCCAGTCCATCGTGGCGCCGCTCCCGGCCTTCCTGATCACCTTCGCCAACGCCAACCTCTTCGGCTGGTGGCGCGGCGCCATCCTGTCCTGGGCGAGCGCCATGGCCGGCGCCGCGGCCTGCTTCTACATCGCCCGCATCCTCGGCCGCGACGTCGTGGAAAAGCTCTCCAGCAAGACCGGCCTGCGCTCCATCGACGCCTTCTTCGAGCGGCACGGGGCCCAGAGCATCCTCATCGCCCGTCTCCTGCCGTTCATCTCGTTCGACATCGTCAGCTACGCGGCGGGCCTGACCTCTATGGGCTTCTGGCCCTTCTTCATCGCCACGGGCGTGGGACAGCTTCCCGCGACGATCGTCTACTCCTACGTCGGAGGGATGCTGACGGGCGGGGCGAAGCTCTTCGTCACGGGGCTCCTGATCCTCTTCGCGCTCTCGATCCTGATCGTGCTGCTGAAGCAGGTCTACACGGAGCGAAAGAAACGTTCCGACCGGAGCGCCTGATGGGGCGCTGTGGAAAGCCGCTCGTCTTCCTGGGGATTGCGATCGTCGCCTTCATCCTGAATCGGCACTACGGCTGGTCGGATTTTCTGTCGGGGCCGGGTGGCCTGGAGGCCATGAGGGAAGCGGTGCGCGGGAACGTCCTGACGGCATCGCTGATCTACGTCGCGGCGACGACGGTGGGCTGTGTCCTTTTGGCCCTTCCGGGGGTGACCTTCGCGATCGTCGCCGGGCTCCTCTTTGGCCCCCTTCTGGGCACCGCCCTCTGCCTGGCTGCGGCGACGATCGGGGCGGTTCTGGCCTTTCTGGCCGGCCGCTATTTCCTCAGGGACGCCGTCGCCCCCTGGGTGGAACGCAACCGGTACCTGAAGCGCGTCCTGTTCGAGGACGTCGGTCGCAGCGGCGTCGTGCTCCTGATGATCACCCGGCTGGTGCCTCTGTTCCCCTACAACCTCCAGAACTTCGCCTACGGGATCACGGGCATCGGCTTCTGGCCCTACACCCTTTACACGGCGCTCTTTCTGGCGCCTGGCGTGACCTTCTTCACCCTTGGGGCCGCGGGGCTGGGGGACGCGGAGAACCGGCGCTTCTACCTGATCCTGGCCGGGGCGCTGGCCGTCCTCGTCACGGCGGCGGGGCTCTATCTGCGCCGGCGCTACGTCGAGAAATCCGGCGCCTGACGCCATGGGAATCCACTCGAACGCGACGCCCCCGGCGAGGGGCTCCTTCCATCGGACCATGCGCTTTCACCAGTGCCTGGCCTTCTCGCCCCTCTTCTGCCGCGCCGTCGGGGCGGACGGTACCGTCGGCACGAAAAAGGGGCGGGCCCGGCGCGTCTTCTTCCCTGGGTGCAGCCTTGCGGCCTACGCCCCGGAACACGTCCTGGCGGCATGGCAGTACCTGTGCGAACGCATGGAGGGCGTCGGCGCGCTCCTCAAGTGTTGCGGGAAGCCGCTGAAGCTCATGGCCATGACCGGGGAGTTCCGGAGGCGATTCGACGCGGTGCGGCGCGACCTCGACCTCATGGGGGCGGAGGAGGTGATCGTGGCCTGCCAGAACTGTTACACCATCTTCCGACACTTCGACGAGGACCGCCGGGTGCGCTCGTTCTGGACGATCCTGGCGGAGATGGGGCTCCCGGAGGGAAGCCGTGGCAGCGCGCGCGGCCTCGAGGTCTCGATCCAGGATTCCTGCGTCACCCGAGGTGTCCCGGAGATCTACGACGGTGTGCGCACCGTCCTCGGGGAGCTGGGAGCCACGGTCCGCGAGATGGACTGTGCGCGGGATCGGGCGCGCTGCTGCGGCTGCGCCCCGATGATCGCGGTGGGCGACGTCAGGCTGGGCTACGAGGCCATGAAGAAACGTGCGGAGGAGTCGCCGTGCGGGACGATCGTCTCCTACTGCGCCTCGTGCCGCTCGGCCATGCGGACGGGTGGACGGGAGAGCCTGCACCTCCTGGATTTGATCTTCGGCGGAGGCTGGACGGACCGCTCCACGCCCCCGCCGGACCGATCGCTTCGGAGCTGGCTCAACCGCTGGAGGACGAGGCAGCGTCTAGGAAAACTCGTCTGCCGGTGAGCCCGCTTCCCGACTTGATTTCGTAACTGGATTTTTATCGCACGATCACGACACGAGGAGGTGATGAACTTTCCCGACAAAACTGGAAGTAGTTTACCATCCCTGGTAGCACTTCCACATTATACCAATT
>NC_021038.1:1281894-1285443 GCF_000210715.1 Fretibacterium fastidiosum | reverse complement strand
CAATCCATATTAAACGCGAATTGGTATTACTTAATTCTACGAGGAGGTTTCAAAAAGATGACGACGGAAAAGACGAACGCCTACTACGACGCCGACGACCTGAACCGCTTCGCGGAGATGGGGCAGTGCGCGTCCCCGCTCTGGGAGAAGTTTTCGGCGTACTACGGCGCCGTGTTCGAGGAGGGCGAGTTGACGAAGCGCGAAAAGGCGCTGATCGCCCTGGCCGTAGCCCATACCGTGCAGTGTCCCTACTGCATCGATGCCTACACGAAGAGCTGCCTGGAGAACGGCGTCAACGAGGCGCAGATGACGGAGGCCGTCCATGTGGCCTGCGCCATCCGGGGCGGCGCCAGCCTGGTGCATGGGCTTCAGATGAAGAACATCGTCGGGAGGCTCGAACTATGACCTTCGCGGGACGGGACGATCCTCTGGCCTGCGTCCCCCCCTTCCGCGGCAAACTGCCCGATCCGCGGGTCGGGCAGACCCTCGAACGACT
Organism: Fretibacterium fastidiosum; assembly: GCF_000210715.1. Classification (GTDB taxonomy): domain Bacteria; phylum Synergistota; class Synergistia; order Synergistales; family Aminobacteriaceae; genus Fretibacterium; species Fretibacterium fastidiosum. Next base: position 1,284,947 of record NC_021038.1, on the reverse strand, counting down.
CGATGTCCTTCAAGTCAACGTCGGTCGGCTCTGCAACCTGGCCTGCAGGCACTGTCACGTCGAGGCCGGGCCGAACCGGACGGAGGTCATGTCCCGCAGCACGATGGAACATTGCCTGAGGGTCCTTGCCGCCTGGGGCTTTCGCACGCTGGACATCACGGGCGGCGCCCCTGAGATGAACCCCGATTTCCGCTTCCTGGTGGACCGGGGTACGGCGGCTGGCGTCCACGTGATCGTGCGGACGAACCTGGTGATCCTGCACGAGAGCGGATACGACGATCTGCCGGAGTTTATGGCCGAACGCGGCGTCGAGATCGTCTGCTCGCTGCCCTACTACTCGGAGCGGGACTGCGACCGGCAGAGGGGCGCAGGGACCTTTCGGAGCGCCATCTCCATGCTCCGCAGGCTGAACGAGCTGGGGTACGGGAAGGACGACCGGCTGGCCTTGAACATGGTCTACAACCCCGGCGGGGCGTTCCTCCCTCCGCCGCAGGCTAGCATGGAACAGGAGTACAAGCTCAAGCTCGGCGCGGAGTACGGGATCGTGTTCAACCGGCTGTTCACGATCACGAACAATCCCGTGGGGCGGTTCGGCGCCTTCCTGGTGCGCAGCGGCAACATGGCGGGCTACATGCGCCGCCTCCACGACAGCTTCAACCCCGTTGCGGCGGAGGGGATGATGTGCCGCAGCCAGCTCTCCGTGGGCTGGGACGGACGCCTTTACGACTGCGACTTCAATCAGGCCCTGGACTGGACCGTAGAGGGGACGGACCGCATCGGCGACCTGAGGGGGGACCGCCCCTCCAGGCGGAATATCCGCCTGGGCAACCACTGCTACGCCTGCACGGCGGGGAGCGGGTCCAGCTGCGGCGGGGCCACGGCATGATGTGGTCCTGGAGCGCCCCGGTCGCGTCATGATCTCGATCGTCGTCCCCACCCTGAACGAATGCGCACGCATCACGGGGCTCCTGGAGTCCCTGTCCGCCCTTTCCGGGGAGAAGGAGGTCGTCGTCGCCGACGGAGGCAGCACGGACGGCACGGTCGAGGCGGCGGAGGCCGTGTCCGGAGTCCGCGTCGTACGCTGCGGCAGGGGCCGGGCCCTCCAGCTGAACGCGGGGGCCTGCGCCGCGCGGGGCGGCGTGCTGTGGTTCGTGCACGGGGACGCCCAAGTCGCCCCGTCGAGCCTGACCGACATCGCGCTCGCCCTCTCGGAGGGCTGCGTCGGCGGGTTCTTCCGGCTCCATTTCTACGACGCGGACGACCGGTTCATGCGCTTCGTGGAGCGCACGTCCCACACGCGGGCACGACGCTTCGGCCTGATCTTCGGAGATCAGGCCCTGTTTTTGCGGCGGGACGTCTTCGACTCGCTCGGCGGCTTCGCGCCCCTTGCGCTGATGGAGGACTGGGAGCTCGCGAGGCGCCTGCGGCCGCTGCACCGCAAAGGGCTGATCCGGGCCCTGGATACGCCGGTGGGGACCTCGGCCCGGCGCTTCATCCGGAACGGCCGGCTGAGGACGCTGATGAAGATCCACACGATCAAGGCGCTCTACATCCTGGGGGTGCCGACCGAGGTGCTGCGGACCCTCTACGAGGGGCGCCGCGGGGAGAAAGGACGCGATGCGGACCCATGAAAGCGACGAAAAAATCCGAGGCTTTGATCCTTTTCTCCCGGCTTCCGATCGGCTCGGAGACCAAGACGCGCCTCTCGCCCCTGCTGGACGAGGGGCAGAGGGAGGCCCTGCACCGAAGCTTCTGGGCCGATGCGTTCGCCACAGCCCTGGAGCTCCGGGACCGGGCGGACCTCTTCCTCTACTGGACGGGGAGCGGCCGGCCCGAGGCGTACTCCGACCTGATCCCCGCCGCCTTCGCGCTCCGCGGACAGCGGGGCCTCACCCTCGGTGACCGGATGCTCGCCGCGGCCCGGGACGCCTTCGAGGCGGGGTACGAACGGGCGGCGATCGTCGGGACGGACATCCCCCAGATGCGGCCCGACAGCATCCGCAGGGCATTCGACCTCCTGGCGGAGGCCGACGTCGTCCTGGGGCCGACCCCCGACGGCGGGTACTGGCTCATTGGCCTCAAAAGGGCGATCCCGGAGCTCTTCGACATCTCCGCCCCATGGGGCAGCGGCGGCGTCCGGCTCGGAACGCTGGAGCGGGCCCGAGGCCTGGGCTGCATCTGCGCGGAGACGGACTCGTACCGGGACCTCGATACCCCGGAAGACCTGCACGCCTTTCTGGAGGAGCGGCACCCGTACGGCGCGGCAACCCGGTCCTGCCTGGAGCGGCTGCTTGGAAGGGGGGCCGTGTGAACGAGGGATCAATTTCCCCTGTGGTTTGGGGAGGGCCCATGTGTTTGACATCCTTTTCTCACCACACTATACTTGACTTGACTTGTTCCCTCATCATCGCGATCAAGGAGGCTGTCCCCATGCCGAAACAGGGTGAAAATCAGCATTTGGATCGGCAAAACGCCCTCTGGAACGACTGGCGGAGGACGTGGTATTCAATGCCTTTGGGGTGGAGCGAGGCCGGAGGGGAACACCATGGAGTTTGATATCGGGAAGTTCGAGGAGTACCGGGAGGGTAACCGCCTCGAGGTCAAGGGGGCGAAAGGCGGCCTGCCCAGGAGCCTCTGGGAGACCTACTCCTCCATGGCGAACGGCTATGGGGGCCTTATTCTGCTTGGGGTGAGCGAGAAGAAGGATGGCAGCTTCGTGACGACCGGGCTTGACGCGAAGGACGTGGAGAAGCTGCGAAGGGATCTGTGGAGCGTCCTTAACGACGGCAAAAAGGTGAGCGTCAACCTCCTGGTCGACGAGGATGTGAAGGACTACAAGGTGGGGGAGGACCTTGTCCTCTCCATCCGCGTTCCGAGGGCGGAGCGCGAGGTCAGGCCCGTCTATATCAACGACGACCTCTTTGAGGGCACGTTCCGCCGAAACGGTGAGGGGGATTACCACTGCACGCGAAGCGAGATCAAGGCCATGCTTCGCGACCAGACGGAGGAAACCTTCGACATGAAGGTCCTCGAAAATTTTGAGATCGATGACC
>NC_021038.1:1277984-1280887 GCF_000210715.1 Fretibacterium fastidiosum | reverse complement strand
GTTGAGCCTGAGAAACAACCCCTCCGGTTCGCTGACGCGAACCACCTCCCCTTTCAGGGGAGGCAATCCACATTAGACGCGAATTGGTATCAGCTGGATTGTCAGAGCAGACGCAACAGAAGTTGAAAAAGGCCTCGTGCATTGACGCGTATCAGAGTGCAAACACAAACAAAAAGCCGGTCGCAGACCGGCCCTTCAACCTTCGATTATTTGAAGACGAGGAAATACGTTAAATGGCGGAGAAGGTGAGATTCGAACTCACGGAACGGCAAGCCGCTCAGTTGATTTCGAGTCAACCGCCTTCGACCACTCGGCCACTTCTCCGCACAAAACTCAATCATTATATCCAAGTTTGGGACGTTGTCAAATTTTGCGGAGCGGGCGGGGTCGGAGTCGATTTTTCCCCGGCGGTCTGCCATAATAGAGCGCAGGGCGGGGTCGGCTGGCCCGTATCCTGCAAGGAGGTAACGAGCTTTCCCGACAAACCTGGAAGTAGTTTACCATCCCTGGTACCACTTCCACATTACTTATTCTACGAGGAGGTGTCGTCTGTGGTGAGGCGGTTCGTGGCGCGGTTCTTCGGCGGCGCGCTGGCGGCTTTCCTGCTCCTTTCTCCGGCGTGTGGCGCGGAGTTGGCTGAACTTTGCGCCTTGGGAGACGTTCAGGCCGTCCGCGGGGCCCTGGAGGCGGGGGAGCGTGCCGCGGGACGCGACGAGCGGGGGCGGAGCCCCCTGTACTGCACCGTCGCGGCCGGGGTGCGCGTGCCGCTCTCCACGCACGTTGAGGTGGCGCGGCTGCTGCTCCTGCACGGCGCGGAGGCGGACGCCGCGGACGAGGAGGGGCGCACGCCCCTCGCCCTCTCGCTGGAGAAGGGCAGCGCCTTCGCCGGGCTCACGGAGCTCCTTCTGGACTTCGGCGCCGACCCCAACGGTCCGGCCGGCGGAGGGACTCCTCTGCACCTGGCGGCGGAGCACGGATCGGCCCGGCAGGTCGAGCTCCTTCTGGAGCGCGGGGCAAACCCCCTGGCCAAAGACGGCGAGGGACGATCCCCTCTGACGTCCGCGCTCCTGGCGGAGGATGGCGGACTGGAGAAGGCGCGCCTCCTGCTGGATGCCGGGGCGGACGTCAACGCGCGGTGCCCCCTCTGGGGGGAGGAGGGGGTCACCCCCCTGATGGCGGCCGCGGCCCTGGCCCCGCCGGAGCTTGTCGCCCTCCTGCTGGACCGGGGCGCCCTGAGGGGGGCTCAGGAGCGCGTCGGGCCTGCGGGCCCTGGAGTTCGCCCGTCTGGTGGGTCGGGAGGCGAACGTCCCGCTCCTGCGCTGAGGCGCCTAGTCCCCCTCCGGCTTCGCCGGCAGCCCTCCCCCGGCGTGGGGCACGGCGCGCAGGGTGCCGGGGTTCGTGTAGGTCACGAGGGCGATGGTTCCCGGAACGGAGCGGACGTGCCGCCGCTCCGTGTAGTCGATGGGGACGGAGCCGGCGTTCCTGCCCTTTGAGTGTGCCGCGGCCAGGGAGGCCGCGAACTCTAGCACGGCCCGGTGCTCGCCCTCGAGAGCCGCGCGGTCGCGGGCGCCCCGGATGATGACGTGGGAGCCGGGCAGTTCATGGGCGTGCATCCAGATGTCCTCCGGCCGTGCCTGCTTGAAGGTGACGTAGCGGTTGCCGCGCGCCGAGAGCCCCACCAGGACGGTCAGCCCCTCGACGGCAAAGCTCAGGAAGGGTGGAGTGCGTTCGCCCCCCTTTCCTTTTTTCCCCTTTTCTTTTTGGCATCCTGCCTTCTGTCCTCCGGGGCCAGCCACTCCTCGATGTCCCGAAGGGCCTCCTCGAAGGCCTCCGGGTCGTCGATGGCCTCCAGGAGGTCGTGCTGCTCCAGGATCTCGCTGATGGCGCTCTCCTGAGCCCGCAGCTCGTCCCGAATGGCGGCGGGGTCGCCCTTGCCCTTGCGATACCTCCTGAAGTACCGTTCGGCGTTGCGCGAGGGCGACAGGCGCGCGTCCAGCGCGATGGTGAGCCGTTCCCCCTCCCACGTCGTGAGGGTCACCTCCCCGGCTCCTGCGGGAACCTCCGCGAGGTGGGCCAGGAGCGCCTCTCCCTTTCGTCGGACGGCGAGTACCGGGGCGCCTACGTCGGCTGGGGGGCTGGCCCTGGGCTTCGCCTTCGCCGGGGCCGCCCTGTGGCTGTGGAACGCACACAAGGACGAATTCTTCGTCGATGGGACGGAGCCACGGGGCGACGACCGAACGCACGTGGAGGCCCCCGGAGAGGCGCAGGCCCCGGACGATCGGGAGGCCCCCTGAAGGGAGACTGACGGCCCGTGAGCGCCAGCAAACGGAAGTCGGAAGGCTCCCCGAAGGGGGGACTGACGGCCCGCGGGCTGAAAGGGGGCGGGAAAGACCACCTCTTTCGGGGTGTTGCCGCAGAGGAAGTTCACGTTGCATAATGGGCGTGCAGGAGGCACGGACACCCCCTGCGAAAGATCACGGTCTGGAGGGATCATGCGATGAACACGAAACGGTTTTGTGCGCCCTGGCAACGGCTCTGCTCCTGGCGGCGGGAGCGGAGGGCGGGGAAGAGTACCCGACGTTCGGAATCTGTACGGGCGAAAACGTCCGGCTGCGGCAGGCCCCGGACACGAGTACGGACTCGAACATCACGGGGCGATTGAACGACCTGGATCGCTTCGTCATCGTCGGGGAAACGGCCGTGGACGGCGCGGTGTGGTACGAGATCGAGCACCCCGAAAAGAAGGGCACGGCCTGGGTGTTCGGCAAGTACGTCGATACATACAAGGGCGACGCCCTGGGGACGCCGGCCTTCGCCATGCATGTCCGGGTCGCCCAGAGCTTCGGCCTCACCCCGGCGCGGGCCCGCGTCATCTTCGGCGCCCCAAAGGGGAAAAAACGAGG
>NC_021038.1:1273701-1276439 GCF_000210715.1 Fretibacterium fastidiosum | reverse complement strand
GACGCGATTTGGTATGAATCAGTGTTTCCCTGAAGCGCTGACGGCGAAAAAATTTTCTTTCAAAAACGTATTGACAAACCGAAAGGGCTAATATATACTTCTTCTCGAAGTTTGAAATAACTAATTAGTATTTACGAAAAAGAACTTGAGTTGATGACGTCCCGGTGCGAGGAGGGTGGCGGAGGTGTCGGAGGAGGAACTGATCGACTATGCAGCTCCCACTCTGGCCGGCTTGAAGACGGGCAGTTTGTTCACCTCCAAACACACGTCGGAGGAGGAGATTCGGCAGGACGTGAGAAGGCTCAATCGGATGTTGTCCCCCAAGGGGCTGGTCCTCGTGCCGATGAGCAAGAAAAACGGAAGGGTGTTGCTCTACCTCTACAGGAAGTCGCGTCTGGATCGCGACCTCCTGGACGAGGAAGCGGTGAAGATCCTTCGGGAACGGGGATACCGACGCATCACGCCGGGAGCGTGCGTGGCGGAGTTGATCTGCCGGCTGCGGCGTGAAGGGGCGTTTCCTCACGAGATAGGGTTGTTTTTAGGATATCCTCCCGACGACGTTCGGGGTTTTATGGATCATCGCGACGTGGGGTGCAAGTGCGTCGGAACGTGGAAGGTATACGGCGACGCGGCTGCGGCCCAGAAGGCCTTCGCGAGGTATCGAAGGTGTACGGAGATCTACGGCCGGTGCTACTCGAGGGGTCGGTCGGTGGAGCAAATGATCGTCGCCGGTTAAGATTTTGGTCAAGAGGAAGGATGGTCTGACATGAGCAAGGTCGCTGTGGTTTACTGGAGCGGGACGGGCAACACGGAGGCAATGGCCAAGGCCGTCGCGGAGGGCGCAAAGGCGAAGGGCGCGGAGGTTGACGTCCTGACGTGCGGCGAGTTCTCCGCGGACAAGGCGGCCGGCTACAGCGGCATTGCGTTTGGGTGTCCCGCCATGGGCTCCGAGGTGTTGGAGGAGTCCGAGTTCCAGCCGATGTTCGACGGCGTGAAGGACAAGTGCGCCGGCAAGAAGGTCGCCCTGTTCGGCTCCTATGGTTGGGGCAGCGGCGAGTGGATGGAGAGCTGGGAGAGCGATTGCAAGGCGGCGGGCATTGCCCTCGCCGCGCCGAGCGTGACCTGCAACGAGGCCCCGAACGCTGAGGGGCTGGAGGCCTGCAAGGAGCTGGGCGCTTCAATTTGCTGATACCGGAGGCCTGGGTGTGGATTAAGTTTCATCTCAACTGCGGCGAAGGCCGCTCCCCCTGAAGGCCCTTATCAGATATGCAGAGACAAGTTTCGTTTACCCCCCCAAGGCGGACTTGTCTCTGCATTTTTTTGTCGCCGTGTTTCCGCCGCCCCGCAAGCCCGAACGAAAAAAGCGCCTCGTTCCCAACCGCGGATGAAAATTCCCCCTTGCGCTATCGCACCCCCTGTGGTATTATTTTCTCCGCTGTTGCGGCGACACGTTTTTAAGCTGCGGAGCGTTTAAGGCCCCATCGACTAGTGGTCCAGGTCGTAGCCCTCTCAAGGCTAAAACACGAGTTCGAACCTCGTTGGGGCCGCCAACGATCATTCCCGTTCCTTCCGGTGTGAGAGCACAGAGGGAACGGGTTTATTTTTATGCCGTCGCATTAAAATTGCGAAAGGTGCCGACGAAGGAGTTGACCACCGGATGACCTGGAAGCGTAAGCTGTTCGATGCCTCGCTTTTCTTCCACAAGTTGATCGCGGACAAATTTGGGAACGCCGTTTACACCACGCTCAAGAGCGACAGCTTCTACGAACCGCTTCATGACTACGAACCGCGCGCGGCAGCCCTGGAGCTGATATCGCGGGAGGTCTATCGTTACTCGACCAGAGGGGCCACAGCCGAGCTGGGCGTCTACCGCGGAGATTTTGCCAGGAGGATCAACCACTTTTTCCCCGACAAAAAGCTCTACCTCTTCGACACCTTTGAGGGCTTTGACGGACGCGATACGGCCGTCGACCAGAAGAAAAATTTTCAGCGGGATCGCAGGACTTCTCCCAGACGTCCGTTCAGTTGGTCCTGGAGAAAATGGAACACGGAGAAAACTGCATCGTCAAAAAAGGATGGTTCCCTGAAACGGCGGACGGCATCGATGAGAGCTTCTGCTTCGCCAGCCTCGACGTTGACCTGTATCAACCGACCCTGGCGGGGCTTCGGTTCTTTTACCCCCGACTGTCGCCCGGCGGGTACCTCATGATCCACGATTTCAACAACAGGGAGTACCCTGGCGTCCGTCAGGCGGTCAGGGAGTTCTGCACCGAAACCCATGCCGGCTACGTCTGCCTTCCGGACTTCTGCGGATCGGCCGTCATCGCAAGGTGAAAAAGCTTTCGCGGAGGCCTTCCCTACCAAAAGCGATGTGCTCTTCCAAATAATCGATCCCCCGTCCGTCCTGCGTTCAGGCCCCGAAGCGTGCGGCGTCCCCTGGCCCGCGTTGTATAATTGAAACGCGCGCCAAACGGGCGCGCTGGAGGGACGTCATGGACTTTCGCGAGGCCGACGCACTGGTGGACGCTTTCCTTACCTACCTCGAGGCGGAGCGCGGGCGCAGCCGCCTGACGGCGGAGAGCTACGCCTCCGACCTGCGCCACTGGCTGCGCTTCTGCCAGGAGGCGGCCCTGCCCCCCTACCCCATGGCGGAACCCGCCGTCTCCGCGTTCCGCCGCAGCCTGGAGGCGGAGGGAAAGGCGCGCTCCACCCAGCAGCGGGCCATCGCGGCGTTGAGG
>NC_021038.1:1269245-1273316 GCF_000210715.1 Fretibacterium fastidiosum | reverse complement strand
CGCGTCCTGAACGAGGCGGAGGTCGAGCGGCTGTTCGAGGCCTGCCGGGGGACAAAGCCCCTGGACGTGCGCGACGCCGCCCTCGTCGAGGTGGGGTACGGCTGCGGCCTGCGGGCCAGCGAGATCTGCGGTCTGAGGGTGTTGGACCTGGACTTCGAGTCCCGCCTGCTGCGGACGGTGGGCAAGGGGGACAAGGAGCGCGTCGTCCCCTTCCTTGGGGGCGCCGCCCGCAGCGTGCGGACGTACCTGGAGACGGCCCGGCCGCAGCTGAACGGGCGGGGGCTGCCCTTCGTGTTCCTGTCCTGCCGGGGACGCCGGCTGAGCCGCGTGGACCTCTGGCGCATCCTCCGGCGGCGCGGCGAGATGGCGGGGATCGCACGCGCCCGCCTATACCCCCACATCCTGCGACACAGCTTCGCCACACACCTTCTGGCCCGCGGCATGGACATGCGTACGCTGCAGGAGATGCTGGGACACTCTTCCATCATGACGACGCAGGTCTACGCCCACTTCGACCGCGAGATGCGGGACGAATACGATCGCTTTCACCCCCGCGCCTGACGGATTGCGGGCTTCTTTTCTGGACAACGAGGAGGTAATGGAATGGGTCGAGATGACAAGAGCTCCTATGAGTGCGCGTTTGACGCCGCCCTCTACATCCTTCAAAGGCAGAGGGTATATTGTGAGCCGCTGACCGCCGTGGTGCTGGGGTCGGGGCTGGGAGCCGTTGCGGAGGCGGTGGAGGACCCATGCACGGTAGACGTGGAGGACATCCCGCACTGGCCGGTGCCCACCGCGCCGGGACACGCGGGGTGCGTGGTGCTGGGGAAGCTGGAGGGTCGGCCCGTGGTGGTGATGCAGGGGCGCATACACTGCTATGAGGGCCATTCCATACGCAGGGCGGCGTTTCCGGCGCGCGTGGCGAGGATGATGGGCGTGCGCCAGTACGTGGCGACGAACGCCTCCGGAGGGATCAGTGCGCAGATGGAGCCGGGCACCATTGCGGCGGTGGAGGACCACATCAACCTGATGGGGGACAACCCCCTGGCCGGGCCCCTCGACCTGCGCTGGGACACCCAGTTTCCGGACCTGACCCACGCCTACAGCCCGCGCCTCCTGAAGCTGCGGGACCGGGCGGCGGACGAGGCGGGCGTGCAGCTGCAACGCGGCGTCTACGCCGCCTTCAAGGGACCGTCCTACGAGACGCCGGCGGAGATCCGCATGGCCCGCATGATGGGGGCAGACCTTGTGGGCATGTCCACGGTGCCGGAGGTCATCGTGGCCAACTCCATGGGGCTCGAGACCGCGGTGCTCTCCTGCGTCGCGAACAAGGCCGCGGGCCTGTCGGAGAAGCCGCTGACGGAGAGCGAGGTCCTGTCCGTCATGGCCGAGTCCGCGTATCCTCTGACGGCGATCATCCGCGGGCTGATGCGGGAGCTCAATCGGGAGGACAACAAGGCAGAATGAGCGCGTTGGGGTCGGAAAAAAACAGCGGGGCCGCGTCGGACGGCTCCTCGAGGGAGGCGGCCTGCGGGGCGGGGTGGCGGGCCCTGGCGAGGTGCGCCGCGCTTTTCTGCCTTGCGGCCTCGCTTTGGGGAGGCCCCGCCTGGGGGGCCGCTTTCGTCTCCTTCCCCACCAGCTGGGACGTGGGGCAGGCCTTCGCCGTGTCGATCACGTCGGACGCCGACTACGACGCCCCGACGGTCACGTGGCTCAAGCGGACGGTATCGCTGGACGTGGAGCCGGGAGGCGACGGGCGCATCTCCTACGCGCTGCTGGGCTCCTACGTGCGCGACGTCAAGCCGGGAGAGTACCCCATCCTGTTCGAGTTCACCCAGGGGGAGCAGCGCTTTCACGTGAAGGGCAAGGTGGCGCTGCGGGCCCGGAAGTACCCCCAGGAGCGGCTGAGGGTCAGCCCGAAGATGGTGAGCCCGCCGAAGGGGGAGCTGGCCCGCATCAAGCGCGAGGCCGCGCTGGCCGCGCGGGCCAAGGGGACCATGACGGTGCAGCGCAAATGGACGACGCCGGCCCAAAAGCCCCTCGACATGATGAAGGTCACCAGCAGCTACGGCTTTCAGCGCGTCTACAACGGCACGCCGCGCGGCTACCACGCGGGGACGGACCTGCGCTCCGCGGTGGGCACGGCGGTGCGCGCGCCCTTTGCCGGGACGGTCGTCCTGGTGGGCGACCACTACTACGCGGGAGGCAGCGTCTACGTGGATTCGGGGAACGGGGTGGTGAGCGTCTTCTTTCACCTGAACGAGAGCCTTGTGAAGGTGGGGCAGCGCGTCGCGCGCGGGCAGGTCGTCGGGCGCAGCGGGCGTTCGGGCCGCGTCACGGGCCCGCACCTGCACTATGGCCTGTGCCTCGCGGGACAGTACGTCGATCCGATGCCGCTGTTCGAGACGAGCGTCACGCAGCTCCTGAAGCGCGCGGGGCGGGCGAAGGTGGCGGATTGAGCGGGCGGTGAGGCCATCCGCCCGGCGGCCTCATCGCTGCATCAGGTGGATGGCGAAGCCCCCGATCTCGCGGTCCAGGTAGACGAAGGTCAGCCGCCCCCGCTCATCGTGCCGCTCCGTCTCGCTGCGCGTCCCCATGCCCTTGCGGGCGAGGAAGGCCAGGGCGCGCGTCATGCTGAGGACGGAGAGCGCGATGTGTCCGTGCATTCCGAGGAAGGGCGTCTTCATGAACTCGAAGCCGTCGCCCACGAAGAAGCTCTTGTTGCCCTGCCGAAGCGGGAAGCCGAAGAGGTCGCACATGAGCTCGGACTCGTCCTGGGCTGTGCCCGCATCCGGCTCGTTGATGCCCACGTGGTCCAGCTCGAAGCCCACGGCCTGGATGACGGCCTGGCGCGAGAGCCGCGCGACGTCGTCGAACCTCTCCGCGGCGATGAGGTCGGGCGGCGCCATCCAGCTGCCCGCCGCGGCCAGGACGCAGGGCAGGGCCAGGTAGCCCTGAAGGTTCGCGGCGTTCACGCCCCCGGAGGGAATGTAATGCATGGCGTGGTAGGGGGCCGAGAGGGCGCGCAGCATGGCCGGCCCGCCGGACTGTTCCGCGGGGAAGAAGCGCATCAGGGAGAGTCCCGCCCGAAGCCCCTGCTCCACCTGCGTCGGCGTGTTGGCTCCGGGGACGACGAGGATTCCGTTGTCCATGCAGTACCCCACCAAATCCGGGTTGAAGCCCGCGCTGGTGATGAACTTCGCGCCGGCGGAGACGGCCTTTCGGGCCTGTTCCACGGTCAGCACGGTGCCCGCCCCCACGAGGAGGTCCGGCAGCTCCGAGGCCAGGACGCGGATGGATTCCTCCGCCGCGTTGGTGCGGAAGGTGACCTCCGCCACAGGCAGGTCCCCCTCCAGCAGGGCCGTGCCGAGGGGCAGCGCGTGGTTCGGGTTGTCCACGGTGACGACGGGTATGACGCCGACGTCCGCGATCCGTTGCAGCACTTCGTTCATTTGTGATCCCCCTTCTCTCCATAACGAAATTGAGACACCCAACCGCCCGGCCTCGAAGGAGCGGCCCCGTCCGTCGGCTGCGATGGAACGCCGAAAACGGGTTGCGCCGACACCCTTCAGGAGGCATTGTACTATAGCGCGGCGGGAAAGGCCATAACCCGCCGCTCCGCCGTCTTGCGCCGTGCGGCCCTCCTCGATTCCTCCGCGCGGCGTCCATGTGCTATGATCTTCCCAAAAGGCCCGTCGACCCGTCGAAACGGAGGCCCCGACCGAAGCGGATTTTGCCTGCCGCCGACCGGGGAGGCGGAAGGGCCGGCGAGGGGGCGTTCTCCCGGCGCGCGCAGCCCGGCCGCGATGACGGGGTCGTCAGAATCCCATGAGGAGGTCGTCAGAATGCGTAACGTTCCATCCGAACTCGTTGAGGCGCGGGATTTTCTGTGGCTGAACCCGGACGTCAAGCCCTTCGCGGAGGCCGATCCCGGCTTCCCGCTGGACGGGGCCATGGTGGAGGACGCGGCGGCGCGGCTTCTCCGCTTCGCCCCGTTCCTGAAACGCCGCTTCCCGGAGACGGGGGACGGCATCATCGAGTCTCCCCTCACGGAGACGCCCCGGATGCAGG
>NC_021038.1:1265575-1267769 GCF_000210715.1 Fretibacterium fastidiosum | reverse complement strand
GCCTCCAGGACCTCCTGGCCGGGATGCGGGACGTGGAGCGTGCCCTGTCGCGCCTCGCCCTGGGCGAGGGGACGCCGCGGGACCTGGCCGCGGTCCGCGACACCCTGCGCCTCCTGCCGGACCTCCTCGCCGTGGAGTTCCCGGAGCCCCTGGCGGGCCTGTTCCGCTCCTTCCCCGACGCCTCGGCTCTTCGCCAATACCTTGAGGAAGCCCTCGAGGACGACCTGCCGCGGGCGCTGGGACAGGGGCCCGTGATCCGGTCCTCCTTCAGCCCCGAGCTGGCCTCCTGGCGCGACGCTGCGGGGAAGGGGGAGGCCTGGCTGGAGGACTACCTGGAGCGCGAGCGCGCGGCCTGCGCCACGCCGCGGCTGAAGGTCGGCTACAACCGGGCCTTCGGCTATTACCTAGAGGTCGGGCGCACGGGCCTGACCACGGTGCCGCCCCACTTCGAGCGCCGGCAGACCCTGGTCAACGCGGAGCGCTTCGTCACGGCGGAGCTAAGGGAGTTTCAGGACCGGATGCTGCGCAGCGAGGGGGAGATCGCGCGCGTCGAGGGGGAGCTCTACCGGCAGGTGACGGAGTGCGTGGTGCAGGCCGGCGCCGACCTGCAGGTGACGGGGCGCCTCCTGGGCGTGCTGGATTGTCTGGCTTCCGAGGCCGTCGTGGCGCGGGAGCGAAACTTCGTCCGCCCCACGGTGAACGAGTCCGCAGAGTTCTCCGTCCGGGGGGGCCGTCACCCGGTGCTGGAGGCGGCCATGGCGGACGCGGCCTTCGTCCCCAACGACGTGACGCTGGGGAAAGACGACGCCCGCGTCGTCATCCTGACCGGTCCCAACATGGCGGGCAAGTCCACCTGGCTGCGCATGACGGCGCTCCTCTCCATCATGGCCCAGGCGGGCCTCTGGCTCCCGGCGGAGAGCGCCGTCATAGGCCTCGTGGACCGGGTGTTCACGCGCATCGGCGCGCGGGACGACCTAGTGCGGGGCAGCAGCACCTTCATGGTGGAGATGCTGGAGACGGCCAACATCCTGAACAACGTCACGGATCGAAGCCTCGTGATCCTGGACGAGGTGGGGCGGGGGACGGCCACCTGGGACGGGATGAGCATCGCCTGGGCCGTGCTGGAGCACCTGCAGGCGGAGACCCGGGCGCGCGTGCTCTTCGCCACGCACTACCACGAGCTGACCCACCTAGAGGACCGGCTTCCAGGCGTGAAAAACCTCAGCATGGCCGTGGCCGAGGGGAAGACGGGGATCCTGTTCCTCCACCAGGTGACGCCCGGCCCGGCGGACCGCTCCTACGGCATCGAGGTTGCGCGGCTTGCGGGCCTGCCCCCCTCCGTGCTGCGCCGAGCCTTCGAGCTCCTGGAGCTCTTCGAGCGCGAGGGCTTTGAGCGTGCGGACGTCCCCCCTCCCCTGCCCCAGAAGGCGCTGAGGCGCCAGCTTCTCCTGTTCTCGCCGGAGACGGACGCCGTGGTGGAGGAGCTGGCGGAGCTGGACGTGACGGACCTGACGCCGGATCAGGCGCTGGAGGCCCTTCGCCGCCTGAAGGAGAAGAGCGTGAGGGCGTTGAGCCATGCCTGAGATTCGGGAGCTGCCGGAGGGAGTCTGGACCCGCATCGCGGCGGGCGAGGTGGTGGAGCGTCCGGCCTCGGCCGTCAAGGAACTGGTGGAGAACGCGCTGGACGCGGGCGCGCGCCGGGTGCGGGTGCGCCTGTGGGACGGAGGGCGGCTGCGCATCGTGGTGGAGGACGACGGCTGCGGCATCGGCTTTGAGGACCTGCCCCTGGCGCTTCTGCCGCACGCCACCAGCAAGCTCCGGGGCATCGAGGACCTTGAGAGCATCCGCACCTTGGGCTATCGGGGCGAGGCGCTGGCCAGCCTTGTCGCGGTGGCGGACCTCGAGATCCGCAGCCGTCCGGAGGGCGGGGCGGGCGGCCTGATCCGAGCTTCGGGAGGGCACGTGACGGAGCACGTCGCCGCAGCCTGCGCGCCGGGGACGCGCGTCCAGGCGGACGAGCTGTTCAAGGAGCTCCCCGCGCGGCGCAAGTTCATGAAGAGCGCGGCGGGGGAGCTGCGCCGCGCGGCCTCCGTCATGCGGGAGTACGCCGTGGCCCGGCCGGACGTGAGCTTCGCCCTGGAGCACGACGGGCGCGAGGTCCTCGCCACGGACGGGGCGGGGGACCGCCGGCGCG
>NC_021038.1:1262272-1264958 GCF_000210715.1 Fretibacterium fastidiosum | reverse complement strand
AGGGAGGAAAGCGAGCCGAGCCCGAAGCCGGAGGGCGTTCCGGCGGTGGAGGCTCCGGTCTACATGGGCCAGACCTCCCAGGGCTATCTGGTCTTCGACGCGCCGGATGGGCTGGTGCTGATGGACCCCCATGCGGCGCACGAGCGGGTGGGCTACGAACGGATCCGCGATCGGGCGATGGGAGAGGCGGCGGTCCAGAAGCTCCTGCTCCCGACGCCGCTGCCGCCGACGCTGGCCCTGGAGGCGGAGGAGTACCGCGCCGCCCTCGAAGCGGCGGGCTTCAGCCTGGAGAGCCACGAGGGCGGCCTGCGCCTCGCCGCCGTCCCCGCGCTGCCCGACGGCGCGCCGGAGCCGGAGGCCCTGCTGAGGGCGTCCCTGGCTGCGCTGAAGGCGGACCGGGACGGCGACGCGAAGGAGCTTTTGTGGCGCACATGGGCGACCATGGCCTGCAAGGCGGCCGTGAAGCTCACCACCGCTCTGGCCCCCGCGGAGGCCCTCGCGCTGTGGCGCGACCTCCACCGGTGCGTTCAGCCCTTCCACTGCCCCCACGGCAGGCCCACGATGCTGGTCCTAGGGCCGGAGGAGCTCCTGAGGCGCTTCGGCAGGGAGTGAGGGGGCCGGAGACGACGAGAGGGGGCGATGAAAACGACGAACGACGGATTTTCGTATCGGGTCTTCTTTGAGCGGGTCTTTGACCCCATCGCGATGTATCGGGTCGCGGGAGCCCCCGCGAAAGGCGCCTGGGGCGGATCGGATTTTCTTCGGATGAAAGGAGAGAGCCATGAACGAGCAGGCGGCGTTCGGGACCTACAAGATCAGGAGAATTGCCATAGAGGGATTTCGGAGGCTGCGATCGCTGGATATTCCAGTGAGGCCCTTCATGGTCCTGATCGGTGCGAACGGGGTGGGGAAGACCTCCTTTTTGGACGCCCTTACGCTCCTCTCCGCCTCGGCCGCTGGGAGGTTGGGCGAAACCCTGTCCCGATTCGGAGGGGTCGCAAAGCTGTTGACTCGTGGCAAATGCGAAGAAATGGCGTTGGCCGTCGATATGGAGGTGCCCGGTTACGAGCCTCTGAGGTATCGGCTTCAAATGGAGCCCAGGGGAGCCGGCTCTTCCATAACCCAGGAGACGCTGTCGCAGCAGAAGTCGGATCGTCCCAGGCCTTTTTTTACATCGACGCCCACCATGGGAGGGTCGAGTACTACAACACGGAGACGAAGCGCCTGGACGTCCCGGACTGGGACTACAACCCAGGGGAGACGGCCCTCTCCCAGGTCCCCAGGATGTTTCGTCAGCCGGAGGCCCTGCGCCGCGTCCTGGCGACCGCAACGCAGTATCATACCCTGGACGTGGGATCGAGAGCTCCGATCAAACTGCCTCAACCCGTAAAACCGGCTGACCTGCCGGGGGCAAATGGTGAGGCCCTTCTCCCGTTTCTGTACTCCCTGAGGGAGAGCGACCGGCCCCGCTTCGATGCGGTAACGGACGCCCTGAGGGCGGCTTACCCGGATTTCGAGGAGCTGACTTTTCCGCCCGCAGCCGCAGGGATGCTGGCTTTGTCCTGGAAGGACAAAAAGTTTGAGAGCCCGATATACGCCGATGAGCTTTCGGAGGGGACCCTGCGCTTCCTCTGGTTGACGGCCCTGCTGCAGAGCCCCGAGCTCTCGACGGTGACGATGATCGACGAGCCGGAGGTCAGCCTGCACCCCGAGCTTCTGGACCTGTTGGCCCAGTTGATGCGGGAGGCCTCCGCCAGGACTCAGTTGATCGTCACGACCCACTCCGATCGGTTCGTCCGTTTCTTGAAACCCGACGAGGTCTACGTGATGGATGTCGGCGAGGAGGGGGAGGCGACGATCACGCCCGCGGATACCCTGGATCTCGCCCGTTGGCTCGACGAATATTCCCTGGACGAGGTCTGGCGGATGGGGCGCATGGGAGGGCGGGCATGAAGCTCTCGATCATCGTGGAGGGCAGGACGGAGACCGCTTTCAAGGAAGCCCTCACCGCTTTTCTGCGCTCAAGAATTTCCCGAATGCCCAGGCTGGATTTCCTTCCTCAGGACGGCCGCATTCCAAAGGCAGAAAAACTGAAACGTTTGGTGCATAACTTGTTGCAGGGAGCTCGGATCACGTCATCGCTCTGACGGACGTCTACACGGGGACCCAACCGCCCGACTTCAACGATGCCGCAGACGCCAAAGCCAAGATGCGTCAGTGGGTCGGGAACGAGCCGAGGTTCCATCCACACGCGGCACAGCATGACTTCGAGGCCTGGCTGTTGCCCTACTGGACGACGATCCAAAAGCTGGCGCTTCACGACAAAGCCGCCCCTCAAGGACAACCGGAGACCATCGATCACGGGAAACCTCCGGCCTGTCATATCAAGGAAATCTTCGAGGCGGGGAAACGCAAAAAAAGTTACGTCAAGCCCCGCGACGCCAAGGCCATACTGCGGGACAACGATTTATTGATCGCAATCGGGCAGTGTCCCGAGCTCAAGGCCTTCGTCAATACGCTCCTGGTTCTGTCCGGCGGCCAGGCCATCCCGTAGAGGGAAACGACGGGTCCGGCACCGCTCACGTTTTGTCCTTCAGCATGGGGCGTGGGCTGCAACAGCATAGCCGAGTCGACCCGTTACGCTATTCGCGAGGGGGACCTGGACCTGACACCAATTCGCGTTTAA
>NC_021038.1:1257615-1261640 GCF_000210715.1 Fretibacterium fastidiosum | reverse complement strand
CCCCTCCCCCCTGTGGGGCAGCCCCTTGCAGGAGGGCCTTTCCTGCTTTTCTTTAAACGTGACTTGGTATGAGCTCTTCCCCGGCTGAAACCGCCATCCGAGGAAGAGCCGGTTTTCAGCCTCTCCGGAGCCACAAACTCAGAAAATAAGCGATCATAATAAAATAGGTCTGTCTGCCGATGAGTTTGACGACGAGAAGAAAGGATGCGTCGCCACGGTAGGCTTCAAAAGAGACGAAGAGATGCCACAGGAACCAGCTCAGACAGGGCAGGGAGAAGAAGGCCTCGTCCGTTCCCCTTTGGGAGAGGATGTCGTTTTGCTCCAGAAAGGAGCACAAGAGGTATGTCGCGGGGATCGAAAGGAGCCCGAACAGAAGATACATTCCGCTTCCGCTGAGAATCGGGAACAGCAGAGAACCCCCTACGGCTCCCAGTAACCGGATCCTGCGGCGGCGCTTCTCCTCCTTCTCGCGCCTCGCCTCGAAGAAGATCAAATTCGCTATGGCGTCCGCCGAAAAGCTCCCTTGCGGCACCGAAACGTCGTGATTCCGTTGTGTCGAAATAGACTTGTTCTCGAATTTCTCCTTCAGGACCGCGTAGGCCGTCCTCACCTCCTGATACTTCATTGCAGCCTCAGGGGACGGGTCGTTTTCAGCGCTGTAGAGACAGCACAAAAGGCAATAGGCCTGATGGACAGCAGTGAACGGTGAGTCTCCAGGTACTCCAAGGACGGCATAGGCTCGCAACTCATCCATACCCAAACCCCCTTCGGCATTACAGTGAATACAGACAAGTATAGGACATAACACGGCTTCGAGGAAGGGGCCTCGGCTCCCCAATCCACAGATCACGACGATTTTATCGAGGATCAAGCCAGTCCTTGCACAGGTTAAACTGACTCTGGCGTCGACGCCCGCACCCCGACGCCCCGGACGGGGCGTGACGCCGCGGGGCCGCTGCGCCGGTCCTCGACCCTGTCTGAGAAGGTCCGGGCCCCCTTTGCCCCATCGGCCCTGCCGCGTATAATAATTTATGATGTGGATTTCTGTACAAGGGACGAGCCAGCGGCGGCAATGGCCGGAGCTTTTTCACTCCGCGTTTCAGCGGAAAAGCGCGGCATCAGGGCCGTCGTTTCGAAAGCCATTCGGGGGGTGGATGCGATGCAACATCGATGCAAGGTCACGGTGATTGACAAGAGATGTTTTCCGGAATATCAGGAGAAGTACTTAGCCGACCCAAAATCCGGCCCCTGCCCCTTCTATCACGTCGGTGACGAGTTCATCTTCTACCGATACGCCGACGAAGACACTTTCTGGACCATGGGAAGGGGCAGTCAGTGCGGGGAGGCATGGGACTGCATCAGCCGCTACATCTACACCGCCCTGCAGGGCGGCAGCATCATGAGGCACTGGACCAACGACGAGAGGATGATGATCGCCTGCTGCAACGACGGAACGAGGCCGGTCGTCTTCAAGATCGAGCGCCAGGATTACAAAGTCGTCAGGCTGGCGGGGGCTGAAGATGCGGCGAGGGAGGTCGAGGCGAAGGCGGCGTTGGAGGCCCTGGAGGGCGTCGAAGGGGTCCTCGTTCGGCCGGATAAACGATGGATAGAGGTCTACATGCCGCCGGAGGGGACGGTTGACGACGCCCTGCTGAGGAAAGCCGTGTCGGCGGCGGGGCTTTCAACGGAAAGGATCGATTGAGCGAGTGACCGTCGCTCACGACAAGCCGGCAGCCTGCCGGATCAAGGCGACGGCCTGGGCGGCAGAAGGGCCGCGCGAGGGCGTCGTGGCGTCTTATCCCTGGGGGAGGTTTTCATGAACGACGTGGGCGGGGTTGACCGCGGACTGGAGCGCGGGCAGGACGATGCGGCGCGCATGGCGGAGCTCTACGAGGAGCTGGCGCACCATGCGCGCCTCTACTACGACGAGGACGCGCCGGAGATTCCCGACGCGGAATACGACGCGCTGGTTCGGGAGCTGGCGGAGCTCGAGCGCGCACACCCGGACCGGGTGCGGCCGGATTCGCCGACGCGCCGCGTGGGCGGCACGGTGCTGGAGGGGTTCGAGAAGGTGCGCCACGAACGCCCCATGCTGTCCCTGGACAACGTGTTCAGCGCCGGGGAGCTGTCGTCGTTCCTGGAGCGCATCCGGGGGGACGTCCCGGAGGACGACTGGACCTTCACCTGCGAGATGAAGATCGACGGCCTGGCCGTCTCGCTGCTCTACGAGGACGGTCGGTTCGTCCGGGGGGCCACGCGGGGGGACGGCCGCGTCGGGGAGGACGTGACGGAGAACCTGCGCACCCTGCGGACCCTCCCCATGCGCCTGAAGGGCGCTCCGGCGGGGCGCGTGGAGGTGCGCGGCGAGGTGCTGATGACGTGGGACCGCTTCAATGCGCTGAATGAGCGTCGAGAGGAACTGGGCGAGCCACCCTTCGCCAATCCGCGAAACGCCGCCGCGGGCACGATGCGCCAGTTGGACTCGCGCATCGTCGCGGAGCGCGGCCTGGACGCCTTCCTCTACTACCTCGTTGACGCCCCGTCCCTCGGCGTGACGCGTCAGGGGGACGCCCTGGAGTGGCTGGCGGAGCGCGGCCTGCCCATCCAGCCGGCGTGGCGGCGCTGCGCGTCGCTGGCCGAGGCGGAGGCGTTCATCGTCGAATGGCAGGAGAGGCGCTTTTCCCTGCCCTACGTGACGGACGGCGCCGTGGTGAAGCTGGACGACCTGACGCTTTGGGACGGCCTGGGGGCCACGGCCCACGCGCCGCGCTGGGCGGTGGCCTACAAGTACCCGCCGGAGGAGGCGCGGACGAGGATCTTGAGCATCGACGTCTCCGTGGGACGCACGGGAGCCCTGACGCCGGTGGCCAACCTGGAGCCGGTGCGGCTGGCGGGCACCGTCGTGCAGCGCGCGGGCCTGCACAACGAGGACGAGATTCGGCGCAAGGACGTTCGCGTGGGCGACGTGGTGCGCGTCCGCAAGGCGGCTGAGATCATCCCGGAGGTCGTGGCCGTGGAGAAGGAGTGCCGCACGGGCGCGGAGCGGCCCTTCGAGATGCCGGAGCGCTGCCCCGCCTGCGGGTCCGAGGCGGTGCGCCTGCCGGACGAGGCGGTGCTGCGCTGCCCGAACCGCGCCTCCTGCCCCGCGCAGCTGAAGGAGGGCCTGCGCTACTTCGCCTCCCGCGCGGGGCTCGACATACGGGGGCTGGGGGAGCGCCTGGCGGAGCAGCTGATCGACAGCGGCCGGGTCAAGACGCTCTCCGACGTCTACGACCTGCCGGAGGAGGACTGGGCCTCGCTGGACCGCATGGGAGAGAAGTCCGCCAGGAACCTGATGGGTGCGCTCGAGGCCTCGAAGGACCGTCCGCTCTCCGCGCTCATCGCGGCGCTTGGCATCCGCTTCGTGGGCAGGCGCGTGGCGGAGCTCCTGGCGGAACGTTTCGGCAGCATGGACGCCCTGTCGGCGGCCTCGGAGGCGGAGATCGCGGACGTCGAGGGCGTGGGGCCGGTCATCGCCTCATCCGTCGAAGCGTTCTTCCGCGATGAGGCGAACCTGGCGCTCGTGGAGCGCCTGAGGGAGCGCGGGCTGAACTTCTCCTCAGGGGATGCCGCCGGGCACGAGGGCACGGAGCTTGAAGGGAAGTCCTTCGTCTTCACGGGAGAGCTCTCCTCCATGAAGCGCGCCGAGGCGGAGGCGCTGGTCAGGGCCCACGGCGGCAGCGCCTCCGGCAGCGTCAGCTCGAAGACCAGCTTCCTCGTGGCGGGCGCGGGCGGAGGGAGCAAGCGGAGGCGGGCGGAGGAGCTAGGGGTCCCCATCGTCAGCGAGGAGGACTTCCTCCGGATGATCGGGGGCAGCGCCCCGGCTTAATCGCTCTTTTGGGGAAAGGCAAAAATCCTCCACCTTATATTCGGCAGCCCCCCAAGTCCGGAGGGCGGGATACGCCGTCCGCCTCTGGCGACCGGCGCAGGGGTCGCGTAAAATAACCGCCGGGTTGTCGAATTTGCCGAGTTTCGGGAGGAAGCTG
>NC_021038.1:1254080-1257384 GCF_000210715.1 Fretibacterium fastidiosum | reverse complement strand
AAAAGAGATGCTCGTACATTGGAAGAAACTGGTCCTTCTCGCGGCGCTGTGCGGCGCCCTCTGCTGCGCGGCCCTGGCCTTTGCCGCGCCGCTTCGGGACGCCTTTGGCGGCTTCGTCACCTGGCTGGTGGAGACGATCGGGCGCCTGGGCTACGCGGGGATAGCGGCCCTGATGTTCCTGGAATCCTCGTTCTTCCCCTTCCCCAGCGAGGTGGTGATGCCCCCCGCGGGGTATTTGGCGTGGCGTGGCGAGATGTCCCTCTGGGGAGCCATCGCCGCCGGCATCGTGGGCAGCGTCCTCGGCGCGCTCTTCAACTATTGGGTGGCGGTCCGCCTGGGGCGCCCGCTGCTCCTGAAGTACGGCAGGTACTTCCTGGTGTCGGAGGAGTCCGTGTCGAAGGCGGAGGGGTTCTTCATCCGGCACGGGCACGTCAGCACCCTCGTCGGCCGGCTGGTGCCCGTCATCCGCCAGTACATCTCGCTTCCTGCCGGCATCGCCCGAATGCCGCTCGGAACCTTCACGGCCTTCACGGCGCTGGGCGCCGGGGGGTGGGTCG
This sequence comes from Fretibacterium fastidiosum, assembly GCF_000210715.1. GTDB lineage: Bacteria > Synergistota > Synergistia > Synergistales > Aminobacteriaceae > Fretibacterium > Fretibacterium fastidiosum. Next base: position 1,256,827 of record NC_021038.1, on the reverse strand, counting down.
TGGCCCTGACGCTCGTGGGCTACCTTCTGGGGGGGCACCAGGAGGGGCTGGGGCGCTACCTGCACGTCATCAGCCTGGGCTGCGTCGGCGTGGCGCTCCTCATCGCCGCGGGCTACGCCGCGTGGCTGTGCCTCAGGCGTCGGGCGTCGAAGGCCGCGGGCCCTGGAGGATTGGGAGGTAAATAACCACCCTGGCCCCGCGCTTTTGGTCCTTTCGGCTGGTGATCGCCAAGGAGCCCCCGTGCAGCGAGATCACCCGCCGCGTGAAGGCCAGGCCCAGCCCCGTGGAGCCCCAGCCGGACTGTCCCGCCGCCTGAGTTCCGCTGTAGCCGGGGCCGTTGTCGATGATCTCGAACTCCGCCATGCGTCCGTGGATGTCCAGCCGCACCTGCAGCAGGATGCCGTGGGCGCCCACCAGCGCGTTGCCGCGCCAGGCGTTGTCCAGGATGTTGAAGATGGCCCGGATGAGGCGCAGCTTGTTCGCCATGATGTGCGCTCCCTCGACCTCCGGGGCGGCGTGCATCGAAACCTCGTCCTTCCACGGGAAGGCGCTGCTGTGGCGCTCGATCGTGCGGAAGAGCTCGCTTAGGGCAAGGTCGTGCTTCTCGTCCCCCGACAGGAGCTCCTGGGTCATGGTTCCCATGTAGTCCGCGGCCTTCAGGAGGAGCGCCGTTCTCTCGGAGGGCTCCTTTTTGTCCATCATCCTTGCCGTGCCCTTGATGACGGCGATGACGTTCTTCATGTCGTGCACGAGGTTGTTGACGTCCAGCATGTTGATCCCGCTGACGCTCGTCTCGCCGCGCTTCAGCTCCGCGCCGATCCAGGAGTTCTTCAGGACGCTCAGGCGGATGGAGTACTTGACCAGCAGCCAGGACGAGGACATGGCGCCGGCCAGGAAGCAGAAGAAGAGCGTAAAGCCCGTCATGCTGACGAAGGCGGCGTCGGCCTCCGGCAGGGCGGACTGGGGGAAGGGCACCCCCGTGATCATCTCCAGGCTGTGGGAGGCGAAGAGCCAGAGGATGAGGGCCAGGCTGCGGTCCAGCACGTTTTCCACGCGCAGGGTGAGGGCGTGGAACAGGCACAGCAGGAGGAAGGCCAGGACGGGGCTCATGGAAAAGGAGAGCGTCAGGTTCGGGGAGAGGTGCGGCAGGAGCCACGCGGTTGCCATGAAGGCTACAGGAGGGACCACGATGTTGACCGCGTCCGCAAAATGCGCCGTGCGGTGCGAGAGCCTTCGGGCGACGGCCTGCCAGGCGACGACGATCAGCATGTTCTGCAGCCCGTGGATCAAAACCCTGGAGAGGGCGAAGGAGAGCGTCGTGACGTTGCCCTGCCTGTCGAGGAGATGTCCGTGAAGCCTCAACAGGAGGGCGTTGCCGTAGTAGACGACGAGGAACGCCGCCAGGAATACGGCGGCCAAAGAACAGAGCCGGGATATGATCTGAAGCGTGGCCCCGCGCTGCGGCGGAGCCTGAAGCCCGTTTTCCTCGAATGGCGTCGGCATGGTATGGCCTCCTCTGGTCTGCGCCGGGTGAATTGGCGGACGTCCCCGTGGGGCGTCCGGGACTTTGTTGTCGTTATTATAATAAACGATAATGGACGCTCAAGACAACGCTTGAGAAATTTTTTTGAAAAGGAGCGGCGCGAGGACACGTCATCGCGAGGAAATCATGAAGAACCCTGAGAGCCCTGCGGATAATTTGTTGACGGCGGAGGATGACGCCCTCTCCCTGAGCTGCGATGCCTGGAGGAGGGTGATGGAGGGGCTGGGCGAGCCGCGCTTTCGAGCGGATCAAATCTGCCAGTGGATCTACGGTCACAAGGTCTTCGACTACCACGAGATGAGCAGCCTCTCGAAGTCCCTGCGGGAGCGGCTGTGCGGGACGGTCCTGATGACCCTGCCCATCCTGATTCAAGACCGGCGATCGAGGGACGGCACGCGGAAGTACCTGTGGCAGATGGCGGACGGTTCGCGCGTCGAGTCCGTGCTGCTGGACCACGGAGGGCACAGGACGGCCTGCATCTCAAGCCAGGTCGGCTGCCCCCTCGCCTGCACCTTCTGCGCGACGGGGACCCTGGGCTTCGCGAGGAACCTGACGCCCGGAGAGATCGTCGGGCAGTTTCTTATGATGGAACGGCGCGTCCTGGACGCGGGGTTGGGGCCGGGGATCAACAACGTCGTCTTCATGGGGATGGGGGAGCCCCTGCTGAACGAGCGGAACGTCTTTGAGAGCATCCGCGCCCTCAACCACCCGAAGATGAGGAACCTGGGGGCCCGGCACATCACGATCTCCACCTCCGGCATCGTGCCCGGCATCGAGGACCTGGCGGACTTCGAGATTCCGCTGAGGCTCTCGATCTCCCTGCACGCGCCGAACGACGAGCTGCGGTCCCGGCTCATGCCCATCAACCGAAAGTACCCCCTGAGCCGCCTGGTGGAGGCGCTGCGCCTCTACCGCCGCCGTACGGGGGAGCGCATCACGATCGAGTACGCGATGATCGACGGGGTCAACGACGCCCCTCAGATGGCCTACGAGATGGCGGCGCTGTTGGACGGCCTGGACCCTTACGTCAACCTGATCCCCTACAACCCTATCCCCATGCGGCCGGACCTTCGCCGCTCTCCGGAAGGGCGCGTCAAGGCGTTCTGTGCCGCGCTGTCCGAGCTGCACATCGAGTTCGAGGTCCGGAAGGAGCGCGGCGCGGACATCATGGCCGCCTGCGGGCAGCTTGCGGCCGTCAAGGCTT
>NC_021038.1:1245270-1252642 GCF_000210715.1 Fretibacterium fastidiosum | reverse complement strand
TACAGAGCCCATTTTTTAAAACTTTTCCTCTGCCTGGCCCTTTACTTTGCCCGCGCTTTGCGTTCCCGTGGATTTGGGCAACGACACGTGGCTTGACAATTTTAATATTATTAATTAAACTGATTCTACGATAAAACTCGCAACAAAAACAGTGGTCAATGAGCATAACGGCAATTTATTTTTTGCCTAAGCAGGTTTTCCACGAAGAAAGGTGCTGCTACTTGAAGCGGAACGTTCCCCCGCCCCAAGAGGTGGAGATTTATGAGGCCGTTCTGTTCTGAAAGCAGACAGTAGGTTTAACAGATGGAGAAAGGTAGTTGATCATGCGTCTTACTGACGAAGAAAAGCGAATACTCGACGGAGCTGAAGGCGTCGGGAAGCAGAAAGCGATGGAAATGCTCTATGCGCTCGCCCTTACCTTTGACGCAGAGAAGCTTATTTCAATCAAGCGCGCCCATGTGGCGCTCAGCGGACAGGAGGGGGACACTTACTGGTGTGAGCTTCTGGCCGATGGAGGGGCGACCTGCGCCGTGCCCCCCACGACCAACCCCTACTGGGATACGGATTATCTCACGAAGTTCTACGACGTCACGAAGGAAGAGTTGGACCTTGCAAACCGGACGGGTGATGCCTACCGGAGGATAGGTGCCAAACTTACATACCATTGTGCTCCCGGCGTCTGCTCCAATGTCCCCTTTTTCGGCGAACACGTTGCCTTTTCCGAATCGAGTGCGACACCCTACGTCAATGGAGCGCTAGGAGCCCGGTCCAATCGAGAGTCCTCCATCAGCGCTCTGGCTGCAGCGGTAATCGGTGAAACGCCCTATTATGGATACCACATCGACGAAAACCGACGCGGGGATTTCTTAATTGAGGTCGAGGCTGAGATGAAGGACCATTACGACTGGGGCATGCTAGGGCATTGTGTCGGTCCCATAGCCGGCACCCGCATTCCCGTGTTGAAATTTAAAAAAGAAGTCAGGCCGGGACCGGAGGACTTCCTGTACTTCGGCGCCGAAGCCGCGACCAGCGGCTCCGTAGCGATGTACCACATGGTCAAAATCACGCCGGAAGCGCCGGATGTCGAGTCGGCTTTCGGCGGAAGAAAGGTTCCTGCAGCAGAGGTCGTCCTTACAAACAAGGACCTTGAGGCAGAGGAGGACAGGCTTACACCAGCTGTAGGCGATATTAATCTCGTCATGTTAGGTTGCCCGCACTACACCTACAGCCAGCTTCTTGAGGTAGAACGCCTCTTTAATGGGCGAAAAGTTAATCATAATACAGCTTTCTGGATACTGGCAGAATCGGGTGCTGTAGAGTTGGCGGAACGCTCGCACCTTCGCGAGCACTTGGAGCTTCTTGGCGTGCGTATGGTGGGGAATACTTGCATCGACGAGCCATGTTGGAAGTCCTTCGAGGGGAGTCTGGGACTTACGGACTCACCGAAGTGTGCCTATTACCGCGAGCGCCGCGGCCAGCCTTTTGCTATCCGCAGGCTCTCGGAGTGCGTTGAAGCCGCGATAAAGGGGAGGCTCGTATGATGGCTGACGAGATAAAGGTCTACAAATGCCGCGGTATTGTTAAAGGAAAAGCGGCGGGAGAAGCTATTGTCTCTCGGGACGCCATGTGCTTCTACCTTACGGACCCAATCACGGGAAACGTCATAGAGCGCAACCATGCGATTCAAGGTAAATGCATCGCAAACAAAATTTTAGCGCTCAAATCCGGCAAGGGCAGCTCCGTGGTGCAGGTAGATGGGTTCTATCAACTCTGGGGGAAGCACAATCTCCCGTCCGCAATCATCATTAAAGAGACGGAGCCCGTCATCGTTTCCGCCGCTGTTATGGTGGGCTGCACAATGGTCGATAGGCTAGAGGCGGACCCATTCAGCGTCATTCAGGATGGTGATTACGTGGAAGTTGACGCGGATGCCGGTGAAGTCCGCGTGCAGAAAAGTGGAAAATAGCGCTCCCACACTGCGCGGGGACGAGAGAAAAGGACTCAGAGAAAATGCCCGTACTGCTCGATGAATCCTATCGTTATCCTCTTCCCAAAATGCACCGCGTCCGGCAGCACTTTTCAAGGCCGAGGCTTGACGACCTTGAGGCTCAAATCAGGCGCGAGTTTGAAAAAGCCTGCATCGCGGACAGGATTAAGCCGGGCGCAAGGGTGGCCGTAGCGGTGGGGAGCCGCGGCATCAAAAACCTTGCACGGATCGTGAAGGAGGTGTTGGTGCAGATTCAGCGCTGGGGCGGCAACCCCTTTATCGTCTCCGCCATGGGAAGCCACGGAGGGGGAACTCAGGAGGGCCAACTTCATATCCTGAATTCTTACGGCATCACGGAGAACGCCATGGGCATTCCCATCATCACGGCTCCAGACGCGACGCGCGTCGGAAAGACAAAAAGCGGGCTGGAGGTGTGGGTCGATTCCGCGGCGCTTGAGGCAGACCTCATCGTGCCCATCAACCGCGTCAAACTGCACACGGATTTCGTCGGCGACATCCAGAGCGGCCTTTGCAAGATGTTGACGATAGGGCTTGGCAACCACGTGGGATGCTCGGCTTTACACGAAGCGAGCTTCGAGGGTTTTGCGGAAACCTTGATCGAGGCAGCGCGCATCGTCATGGCTCGTGCGCCTGTTGGGTTCGGCGTCGCAATCCTTGAGAACGCATATGACGAAACAGCCATGATCGAGGCTGTGCCTGTGGAGGACATCGTCGAACGAGAGAAGGAGCTTCTGCAAACGGCGAAGGGGCTCATGCCCACGTTGATGCTCCCCGACATCGACGTGTTGGTCGTCGAGGAGATCGGCAAGGACATATCCGGCGCCGGGTTCGACCCCAACGTTCTGGGCCGCAGTTCTCTCCTCAAGAAGTTCGTGCTTCCCGTGCCGAAAATTAAGCGTATGATCCTTCTGGATGTCACAGCCCCGTCCCACGGCAACGCCATCGGTGTCGGACTCTTTGACGTGATCACGCGCCGCGTCCTCGAGAAATTGGACCTTCCGTCCATGTACGCCAACGCACTGGCCGTTAAGGCGCCTGAGGACGTCAAAATACCCATCACGGCGGAATCCGAGGAGGAGGCCGTGCGCTTTGCCCTTCAGCTTGCAAGGGGGGTGGACCGGGCAAACCTCAAAATCGTGAGGATTAAAAACACGTTAAACTTGGAAACCATTGAGGTGTCGGAGGCGCTTCTCCCCTGCGTGGAGGGAAACAAAAAGCTGGAGCGCCTTTCTTAAGAGCTTTACAAAATATTGCGCAAGGATCAGTTTAACAAAGAAAGAATCGATTTCGCTTCTTAAAACGTCTTTATATATTTTATAACTGAGGAGGAAAAATACGATGAAAAAATTTCTTGGCGCGGCGCTTCTGGTGTTGATTGCAGCCTCAGGGGTCCAGGCAGCAGATTATACGATCAAGCTGGGGTACATCGGCTCTGAATCCCATCCGACGATGACGGTGATGAAGGATGTCTTCGCAAAGCAGATCGAAGAAGGCTCGGCGGGGAAAATTAAGGTGGAACTCTATCCTAACGGCCAGCTTGGCGGGGACCGTGAGCTGTGCGAAGGCGTGCAGCTTGGCGCCATTCAAATGGCCATCCCCTCCTCTTCCGTCCTGGCCGGTTTTGAAAAGCGCATTCAGGTGCTTGATCTGCCATACCTCTTCACGACGCGCGAGGCCGCATTTGCCGCAGTGGACGGCGTGCTTGGAGAGAAACTGAACGGGCTGACGGCAGAGAAGGGCATCTTGATCCTGGGCTACCAGGAGAATGGCTTCCGTCACGTTACCAACAACCGTAACCCCATTCACACGCCGGACGACATGAAGGGCCTGAAGATCCGCACGATGGAGAACCCGATGCACATCGCGTTCTTCAAGGCGCTCGGCGCCAACCCCACACCCATGAGTTGGGGAGAGCTTTACACGGCCCTGCAGCAAGGCACTGTGGATGCACAGGAAAATCCTTATGCGATGATCGATGACGGAAAGTTTTACGAGGTCCAGAAGTACGTTTCCGAAACGGGCCACGTCTTTTCCTTCGAGGTGTTGATTGCCAACAAAGCGTTCATTGACGGCCTGCCGGAGGCCCTGCGGGATTTGGTGTTGAAGGCCGCAAAAGATGCGACGGAAGCGCAACGCAAGGCCATGGCCGAAGAGGAGGAAAGTTTCAAGAAAAAGGTCACCGAAGCCGGGATGACCGCCAACGAGTTGACGGCTGAAGAGAAAAAACCCTTTGTGGCGGCAACGGCGGAGGTCTATCCGCAGTTCGCCGATGAGCTGGGACAGGATTTGATGGAAATCATCAAGCAAGTGCAGAAGTAGGCGCTCCCCGTGTTCCATTGGCGCCCCCGTCCCCCTGGGGGCGCCTTTTTATTCCGGTGATTCCGCGGTGAAAGGAACGGTTATTTTTCATGACGTTAAAAAAATTTCTCAACAACTTTGAGGAGTACTTCTGCGTCTGGACGCTTGCCATCATGACCATCGTCGTTTTTGTGCAGGTTGTGATGCGCTACGTCTTTGCAAACTCGCTCTCGTGGAGCGAGGAGTTGGCTCGCTTCATATTTTTATGGTTCTCCTGGGTTGGCGCCAGCTACGCCGTGCGCGAAAGAAGCCATTTTCGGGTGGAGATGCTCGTGGACCTGTTCAAGGGGGCATCCCGAATATGGATCGAGTACCTTGTCCTTCTGATCTGGTTTGCCTTTAGCTTTTTTCTGACATGGTACGGTACAAAACTCGTCCTCTTCATCCGTGGTGCAGGACAGGTTTCGGCCGCTATGCGCATGCCCATGACGTGGCCCTACGCCGCCGTCCCGGCAGGGTGCGCGTTGATGTGTGTGCGCCTCATCGTCGAAATATGGAAGCTCCACAAAAACGGCCTTTCACACGCTGAGAGTGGCGAGGTCAGGGCGACGGAGCTGAAGCCATCCGGCGACACGACAGAACCGTTAGAGGGAGGCAAGTGACATGGAGGCCATTCTGATATTCTCCATCCTCATCGTCACCATCGCATTCAGCATCCCCATCGGCATCACACTGGGACTTTCAACTTGGATCATGATGCTGTTTACGTCCAACATCCCGATGGTTATGATTGCGCAGAAGGCGTTTACAGGCTTAGACTCCTTCCCCCTTTTGGCCATACCATTCTTCATCCTCGCGGGTTCGCTGATGTGCAGCGGGGGCATCTCACGCCGCCTTGTCACCCTTGCCGAGAGCCTCGTGGGTTGGATCGTCGGCGGGCTTGCCATGGTGACGGTGCTGGCGTGCATGTTCTTTGCAGCGATATCTGGATCGGGTCCCGCGACGGTTTCCGCCATCGGCTCCTTTATGATTCCAGCCATGAAGGAGCGCAGGTACGACGCAGGGTTTGCGGCGGCCATCACCGCTGCGGCAGGGACCATTGGCGTCATCATCCCGCCGAGTATCCCTTTCGTCATCTACGGCATCGTCGCTAAGGCATCCATTGGCGATATGTTCATTGCCGGAATTGTGCCGGGTATTATTATCGGCATTGCTCTAATGCTCGTATGCTACTTCACGGCGCGTAAGCGGCATTATCTCAGCATGGCCGAGCGTCCGAAGTTTAGCTCCGTCGCCAAGGCCTTTCGTGAGGCGTTCTGGGCGTTGCTGGTCCCTGTCATCATCCTTGGCGGCATCTACGGTGGCGTCTTTACCCCAACAGAGGCTGCTGTCGTTGCCGTGGCCTATTCCGTCTTTATAGGCAAGTTCGTCTACCGTGAGCTGACCATGGCAACGCTCTATGACTGTCTTAAGAGCACGGCACTCATCAACGGTGCCACGTCCTTCCTCATTGGACTCTCCATGGCGTTCGCCAACTATCTTGCCATGGCGCAGATACCGGCGCACATCGCCCAGTGGTTCACAAGCTTCGCTGAAAGCCCTTTCCTCTTGATGATCATCATCAACTTTTTCCTGTTGGTCCTCGGCTGTTTTGTGGATAACATCGCCGCAGTCATCATCCTGACGCCTATTCTCCTGCCCGTTGTGCGTAGCATTGGCATTGACCCCATACACTTCGGGCTCATCATCACCGTGAACCTCGCCTGCGGGTTCATCTCTCCTCCCTACGGCATCAATCTTTTCGTCGCCTCAGCCATCTCAGGAGAGAATATAGAAAGCATCTCACGCGAGATCGTGCCAGTTTTCTGCGCCATGGTGGCCTGTCTTTTGCTCTTTACCTATTTCCCCGTGCTGACGATGGGACTCCTCAAGGTTCTCCGTTAACTTTCTCCGCACTTGAGCGATGGACTGGGGTATCCTTTTCACCGTCATAAACCAGTGCCGTGGTCCATACCTTCCAACATCGTTAGAATACGGTTTATAATACTTGCCAGATTGTCAGGCCAGACGCAACAAAAAGATTGAAACCATTTGGGGTAAAACGCCCTCGACTGCGCGGGGGAGAACGAAAAACTCAAGGACACAGGGGCCTTGAAGCTGCTGACGGAAAAGGCCGGACGCTGAAAAAGGAGAAGGGAGAAGGGCGCTTTGGGGAAAAAGTCCACTTCACTCGTTCGCAGCGTTTTGGGGTTTGTCTCGTTGTCTCTCTTGCTGCTCACGCTTTTCAGGGGGCAGGCAGGCGCCGGAACGACGGAAGAGCTCCTGGAGGTAGCCGGCAAAGCAGGGCCCGAAAAGGTGCGGCAGCTGATTCAAGACGGAGCGGACGTCAACGCGAAGAACGAATATGGGTGGACGCCTTTGATGCTTGCTGCGTACAACAACTCAAACCTGGCAACCCTGACGGCGCTGCTGGACGCGGGAGCGGAGGTCAACGTTAAAGGCACAGATGGCTTGACGCCGTTGATGCTTGCGGCCCAATACAACTCGAACCCGGAAGCCCTGAGGGTGCTGCTGGACGCGGGGGCAGACGTCAACGCCAAAAACAAATTTGATTTGACGCCTTTGATGCTTGCTGCGTACAACAACTCAAACCCGGAAATCCTGACGGCGCTGCTGGACGCGGGGGCAGATGTCAACACCAAACAGAAAGATGAGTGGACGCCGTTGATGGTTGCGGCCCGATACAACTCAAACCCGGAAGCCCTGAGGGTCTTGATGGAGGCCGGAGCGGACGTCAACGCCAAAAACAAATATGGTGCGACGTCGTTGATGGCTGCTGCGATCGAGAACACCCCGGAAGTTCTGAGGGCCTTGATCAAGGCTGGAGCGGACGTCAACGCCAAAAACAAAGAGGGTTGGACTCCTTTGATGCTCGCGGCCCAACACAACCCCAACCCCAAAGCCCTGACGGCGCTGCTGGAGGCGGGAGCGGACGCAAAGGCAAAGAACGACGAGGGCAAAACGGCCCTCGACTACGCAAGAATGAATGAAAAACTCAAGGCCACA
>NC_021038.1:1239469-1243978 GCF_000210715.1 Fretibacterium fastidiosum | reverse complement strand
GAAGATAAGGGGTCACTTGATCGGCATTTGCCTGAGCAAAGGGAATACTGAAGCGAAAGACAGCACCAAGAAAAATCATCACAATGATGTTAGAAAGCAGGGCAAACCACGGCTGAATACGCTTGGGAAGCAGTCTTACCAAGACGTCGATGTTGAGATGGGATTTATTAAATACCCCGACGCCCATGCCAAAAAACACGGAATAGATAAAAGATATTCTTGTGACATCTGTCGCCCATGGCATGGGCATATGGAAAACGTAGCGCTGAACGACCTGGCCCAATGTCACCAGGAAAACGACAGCCAGGCAAATTCCCGATGCAGTCGCAAAAAGCCATCGCATCTTCTGCAACGCACTCACTCCTCTACAGACAGTTCCAAACGAAAAAAGGGGGGCAACACCCCCCTTATCACAAGGCGAGCAACAAATGTTTCGTTTGTTATTGGGCCTTGGCAATCGCGTCCCGAATTCTCATGACCAGTTCTTCGGGCACAGTGTCCGAGATCACCTTATAGAGGTCCTTTGTCAATTCGGCAAAAGCGGCGTGGTCCGGATTTTCCTCGATTTCTACCCCCGCTTTTCTGATGATCTCCAGACGTTCTTTTTCGAGCTCCGCCAACTTGACACGCTGCAACGTGGCCGTCTTGATTGCGGCATCCTTCAAAATCGCCTGATACTTTGGATCCAGTCCCTCAAACCACTGCTGGTTCACGATAACCAGTGCGGGTTCGTAGGTGTGGGCTGTCATGGAAACGTACTTCTGCACCTCGTAATACTTCATGGAGTAGATCGTAGCGATAGGATTTTCTTCGCCATCCGTCACCTTTTGCTGCAGCGCTGAATAAAGCTCACCAAAGGGGATCGGCGTCGCGACGGCTCCCAGCGCCTTCATGAATTCAATCCATATCTTGGACTCCTGAACTCGAATCTTGAGCCCCTTAGCATCCTCCGGCTTCTTGATCGGGCGAACATTGTTCGTCATATTGCGGAAGCCCACTTCCCAATAACCAAGGTTGACGAAGCCCTTATTCAGCATATAGCCGTTCAACTCGGCGCCAATCTCCCCGTCCAAAACAGAGTAGACGGCATTCTTGCCCGTGAAGAGGAAGGGGATGCCAAACACCTGCAACTCCGGCACAAACCCTGCCATGTTGCTGGCCGCCAACTCGCCAATCTCGACAGTCCCCATGCGAACGCTCTCTGCCAGTTCGCGCTCCCCCCCAAGCTGCCCCTGTGGGAAGATCGTAACCTCAATTTCCTTGTTTGAAGCCTCCTCAACAAGGCGCTTGAATTCCATTGCCCCAATGTGGTACTGATGCTCCAAACTGCCACCATGCGCCAACTTGATGTTGACAGCTGCCGCAAAGGCTGCTTTCGTCCAAAAACCTACGCACAACAACGCAACAACGCTCAACAACATTCTTCGTTTCATCTTCATTCGCTCCCCTCTTGGATTTCAGGAATCGTGCTCACCCAAATTAAAGTCAATCCGGCATTATCGCTCCACCTTGTATATTCCCGGCACTCGATCGTTAAAGACCGTCAGGAACCCGCGCGTTTTTTCCACCTCATCCATATCGAGGATGACAAAGCCTGCCTCCTCGCCGGCGCCGGCCTGGAAGAGTACCTCGCCTTTTGGCCCAAGGATCATGGAACGTCCTCCAAAGAGCGTATCCTCGGACTCGCCGCACCGGTTGCAGGCGACGACATACATCTGGTTTTCAATAGCACGGCTCCGAAGCAACGCCTCCCAGTGATCAATTCGAGACATGGGCCACTCCGCACCGACGAAGAGCACTTGCACGCCATCCAGCGCATAAGTCCGCACCCACTCGCAAAAACGGATGTCGTAGCACGTCACGCAGCCAGCGCGGATGCCGTCCACATCAAAGAGGCACTCTTTCCTCCCTGGAACAAAGTACTTATCTTCCTCCATAAGGCGGATGAGGTGCACTTTGTCGTAATACTCAACGAGCTCGCCACGAGGATTGACAACCTGTCCTCGGTTTGCGAACCCCTCAGGCGTGGAAGCAAGCACCGTCCCCCCCGCAAACCAGACGCCGTACTGTCTGGCAAGGGCGCCAAGAAACTCCGCCGCCCCCTTCCCTTCAGGGTCAGCCAGCTCCTTCGCGCGGGGAAGAGCGTAACCCACATCCCAGATTTCCGGAATCACGAGCACCGTCGTAAGGTCGGACGGCACCAAGGCTGACTTCAGCCATCTCTGAAGCGTCGCCCTATTTTTCGTCCGATCGCCCAGGACTACGTCAAATTGCAGGACACCAACGCGTAGTTTCATGTCGCTCTACTCCTAATTGCGGTCCGGAAGGACCTGGACCGCATACTCGTGCCACAGCTCCCGATTCAGAACGGGGTCCCTCAAAGAGAGCACGTAGCGGCTGCCATAAACTAAGCCTCCGCCAATGACAGGGAGCGTCCCGCTAAAGAGCGAAATGCGCCCACCCTTAACCGGTGAATCCTCCTCGGCAAGCTCCAACAGTGCTTCAGGAGGCAACATTTGCCCCAGCGTCCCCTCCTGATAGATTTTTCCGTCGTTCCAGACCCGCAGCTCGATCTCATCCCAATGGTCGCGCACATCATCCACACGCCAGAAGATCGCACCGACAAGCTTGGTCGCAATCTGTTTTGCCTTGGAAACGGACACCGTCTCAAGCGCCCTGTCCGTGTGGTCGCTGGCAACGGTCACATGCAAATTCCCCTGGCTGCAGCGGGCCAGAAAGACCTCGCCCTCGCCTGACGTTTTGTTCCCTACAACCCAGACGGAGGATGCAGCACTGATGCGCTCCGGCTCGATCCAGTACATAGAGGGAACTCGTTCAGGAGATGGGACGCCGATCTTCTTTAGCTCCTCCACGTGTGCACGGACACCAGCTTGATCGCGCCCCGTATATCCTGCTGCAACACAGGCGTCCCACAGCAATGAAACCTCATGCGAGCTTCCATCCTTACGCAGAGCAACTGATTTCATTCGCATGTCCTGACCGCCACTCCTTTCTTTAGATCCCTTCTAAACCCAAGGGCCTGCGGGGAAATTCTGCCGCAGCTTCCGCCGTCGTACATCTTGCCGAACAGGATAGCTTCTGTCGAATCCAGGTGGGCCGTCACGGCAGCTTTCACCGCATCCTTCTGCCCCTGCTCCATTGCCCTTACAATCTCCTCATGCTCCTGCAGAACACTCCCATAGCGATGCTCATCCATGGCAAGCATTCCGAACCAGATCATGTCCTCGCTGACGCTCTGCCAAAACTTTTGCAGATATTCGTTCTCCAGGACCTCAAAGGCAATCGAGTGAAAGGCCTGGTCCACCGTGATGAACGCGAAGAGGTTTTCCCTCGCGTCGTTCATGGCCGCAATGGCGGCCCGCATACGTTTTGAAACTGCGGCGTGCATTCGCCCTGAAAAAAGAATATCCACGACGTCATCAGCCAAGAGGCGACGGGCATCAAAAAGCTTGCGAAGATTGAGCGTTGAAGCGTCGCGCACTTGAATGTATCGTCTTGCGCTGATGACGAGCCACCCCTCCTGCGCAAGGCACTGAATGGCCTCGCGTACAGGTGTTCGGCTGACGCCGAACTGCTCTGCAATTTGGCGTTCCTGCAATGTCGCGCCCGGGGGGTAGGCCAGGGAGAGGATGCCTTCTTTTATTTTTTTGTAGACATCGAAAGCCAAGCGGCCCTCCCGCATCAAAACTCACTCTCTCTTCGCAGTGCGCCCGGTCGTTCTCCACACGGGGACTGACAACTCCATCTATTCAGCGTTTGTGTTTCTTTAAAAAAGGAATCTTTGGTATACCAGCTGGTATACCAAAGATGATACACTATTCCTGCACTTCCCGTCAAGCCCCTTGAAAAAACTCAAATCCACAGGTTGCGATGATTTTATCGAGGATCAAGCCCGTCATCGCACAGGTTAACCTGATTCTGACCTTTCATCCGTCCGGTGAGGCGGAAACACATAAAACCGGTTCCCGACGCATATTAAAACTTTGTCTATAGATTCGGATTTTACAGGTCAAGGCTGTCCGCATCCAGCAAAAAGTTCCAGATGCCGATCGTCGTAATGCCTGCCTCATCGTGCCGCGGGCGGATGTTATCTCGGACGATGATGATGATCTTCCTGAAGGAGTCGCCGATGCGCAGAAGGGAGTTCTGCTCCTGCCGGCCCCTGCGGCGCTCGACGATATCGGACAGGTAGACGTTCTCAAGGAGGCGCGTCAGGTACTCCGCCTTACGCCCGTGAGAATCTTGACCAGACCGTTTCCCATGCGGTCCGTCAGTTTGTTGAGATAGGAATCCCGCCCGATCTCCATGCGCCCTCCGGGAATGATGATTACGGATTTTTGTGTTAAGACACATATTTTCGTAATTACTATAGGCAGACGTCCACACACGGTCAATACTGGTCGTGGTACCAGGGCATAATCCGGAATTTAAGAAAAAGGCCGGACAAAATTGAGGAAAACAAACCCGGAGTTATACCAATTTGCGTCT
>NC_021038.1:1232033-1238912 GCF_000210715.1 Fretibacterium fastidiosum | reverse complement strand
TAGGGGAGGCAATCCATATTAAACGCGAATTGGTATTATAATCCAGGGAACAACCGAGGGCCGGCGCGCACCGGCCCTCGGTCACGATTTTGTTAAGGTTTTACCTCTGCCCGATCCGCCCGTAGAAGCGGGTGAACCCCTCAGGCAGGTAGTTGTAGATCAGGATGTAGAGCGCGCTGCTGAGGCGGTTCAACATCTTGACGACATCCGGCCTCGTCACGCCGCCCGCCCCGTCGTCGAAGGCGCGGCACGCGACGAGTTCCGTCTCCCGCACCAGCGTGCGCAGCAGGTTGATCTCCGCCGCCCAGAGCCCCATGTCCGCGTGAAGGTCGAGGTGTCCCTTTCCGTAGAAGCGCGCCGGCGTGTGGGACCGCTGGTGGATTTCCTCCTCCGTCAGTCCCCACAGGGCCAACTCGCCGCAGGGCGCGTCGGTCACCTCGGCCATCATGGCCTCGCGGACGGCCTTGACCCGCACTTCCTCCAGGTCCGCCTCCAGCTGACGCTCCCCCGCAGCCCGCGCCCGCGCCTGCATCAGAATGATTCGAGCGTTCAACTCGTCCAGCCGTCCGCGCAACTCGATGCGCGGGTGCGTCTTGCCGACGACCTCCGCGCCAAGGAGGTGCGTCGTGTGTTCCTGCTTGCCTGTGGCCATGACTTCGGCCCCCTCAGTGGTGGCAGCCGCAGCTGCATCCGCCGCCGCAGTTCCCCCCGCAGCCCCTCCCCTTCAGGGTGGGGCCGGCCTCGAGGATCAGCGTCCTGCCCCGACACTCGGGGCAGCGCATCGACGCGCCCTCCTCAAAGACGTGCCCGCACGAGGCACACTTGAAAACGCGCTTTTCCGCAGCCGCCATGTCCATGTCCTCCTTCAATTCATCTCTTTTTCAATTCGTCTCTTTATCGTTGCGGGAGTCTCGAGGGGTCCCGTCCCAGTTCCCGCGGCCAGGGCCTCAGTGCCCCACACCCTGTCCCGCGCCGCCCCGCTCCAGGGGCTCCCCCGCGAAGAAGCGGGGCAGAACGTTCGGGAGGGTCTCGAAGGGGTACTCCCCCACCACGCGGCCCTCCCGGAACAGCACCGCGCCCGACGGCGTCCCCGCGATCCCCATCTGGGCGTGCCTTGCCTCCTTCGGGCCGTTGACCTCACAGCCCATCACCGCCACGGTGGTCCCGTCCGGCAGGCTCGCCAGCATGGGCTCGATCAACTTCGTCAGCTCCATGACGTCCGCGCGGCGCCGGCCGCAGGTGGGACAGCTGATGAGGTTCACGCCGCGGGTCCGGAGCTCCAGGGCCTTCAGGATCTCGTAGCCCACCCGAACCTCGCGCTCCGGCGCGTCCGTCAGGGACACGCGGATGGTGTCCCCGATCCCCTGAGCCAGGAGAGCGGAGATGCCCGCCGCGCCCTTCACGATGCCGCCGTCCCCAGGCCCCGCCTCCGTCAGCCCCACGTGGAAGGGAAAGTCCGGGTACTCGCGCGCGATCAGGACGTTGGCCCGCACGCACTCCGGCACAGAGGAGGACTTCGCCGAGAGGATCAGGTCCTCGAAGCCCGCTCCCAGCAGGAGCTCCGCCTGCTCCCGCACCGCGATGCACAGCGCCGCCGCCCGATCGCCCCCCGCGGCCTCCAGCTGTCTGCCCGACACCGATCCACCGTTGGCCCCGATTCGGATCGTCACCCCAAGGGTTTGGGCGGTCCGGATGACGTCGTTCAGGCGATTGAGGGGCATGTTGCCGGGGTTGATGCGGATGGCCCGGCAACCCGCCTCCATGGCCAGCACGGCCAGGGTCGGGTCGAAGTGGATGTCCGCCATCAGGGTCAGGTCCGTGTTCGACACGAGCCACTTCAGGTCCGGGGCCAGTTCTGGACGCGGCAGGGCCACCCGCGCCATCTCACAGCCCACCCGCAGCAGGCTGGCGCACTGCGCAGCACAGGCCTCCCGGTTCGACAGGGGGACCTTGAGCATGCTCTCGACGCGAACGGGGGCCCCCCCGCCGATGCGGAGGGCCCCGATCTGAACGCTTCGCTTCACCTCGACGGCCCGCTCACTTCGTCCAGAAGAGGTGATAGACATCCTGACAGGTGATGGCCAGCATCAGCAGGATGAGCAGGACGAAGCCCGCCGTGTGGATCCAGTTCTCCACCCTCTCCGGCAGTCGGCGGCGAAAGACCATCTCCAGCAGCACGAAAAGGATACGCCCGCCGTCCAGCGCCGGGATGGGGAACAGGTTCAGCAGGCCGAGGTTCAGGCTGATGAGGGCGACGAACGTCACGAAGGCCCACCACCCCGCCCGCATGGCTTGCCCCGACATGGAGGCGATGCCCACGGGACCCGTGACGTCCACCTCCTGCCGGCGCAGGATCCAGTCGGTGATGCCCCTCAGCATCAGCGTCGTCATCCGCCACGTGTACTGCCCCGCGTTCAGGACCGCATCTTTCGGGGAGTAGCGCACCAGAGCCGGCGTGATCCCCAGCATGGGGCGTCCGTGTTCCTCGCTCATGGGGATGGGCGTCGAGATCGTGAGGACTTCCTCACCGCGTCGAACTTCGACCCTCACGTCCCCGCCCCGCTCTGCCTCCTCCCGCAGCGCCTCCGACATCTCGCGCCACTCCTGAACGGAACGGCCGTTCACGGCCGTGATGCTGTCCCCTACCTGAATGCCGGCGGCTTCCGCGGGGAAGCCCGGCATGACCTCGCCGATCCGGGTGTGCTCCATGTCCAGCGCGCCGTGACCCCAGAGGAAGACCGCCGTCAGCAGAAGGGCCAGGAGGACGTTGAAGAGGGAGCCATTCAGCAGGATGAGGAAGCGCTTCCAGCCGGGCTGCTCGTTAAAGCCCTTGCCGGGCAGGACGGCCTCCTCCCTCTCCTCCTCTCCCATGCCCGCCAGGCGGCAGGAACCCCCGACGGGGAACGCCCGCACCGACCACAGCATGGGCTCCGGGCCGGTGCTCTTGCGCTGCCAGAGCGCCGGCCCCATGCCAAAGGCGAACTCGTGGACCTGCACGCCGAGACAGCGCGCCGTGATGAAGTGGCCGAACTCGTGGACGACCACGCAGACGGCGATGACGATAACGAACGAAACGAAACTGATCAACATGGTATCGAAACCTCCAAAAGTTTTAACCCAACGGGCGGCGACCTCTTACGCCCTGCACCTCGACAGGCCGTCGCAGACGGCCGCGGCGCGGCGCCGGCCCTCCTCCAGCGCAAAGAGCGCCTCCTCAAGGGACCCCGGCGCGGGGAGCGGACAGGACTCCAGCGTTTCCTCAACCACCGCGGCGATGTCCGTAAAGCCGATCTGCCCCTTCAGAAAGCGATCCACCGCCACCTCGTCCGAACCGACCAGAAGGGCCGGGTACGCGCCGCGCCGCTCCATCGCCGTCCGCGCTATCCGCATCGCGGGGAAGCGCACCGGGTCCGGTGCCTCAAAGGAGATCGTGCGGGGCACCAGAAGCGGCGGCGCAAAGTCCGGCGCGGGAAATCGGCGTTCCGGCCAGAAGATGCAGGAGGCCGCGGGCAGACGCATGTCGGGCGTCGCGGCCAGGAGCTTGACGCTGCCGTCCGTGAACTCCACGAGGCCATGGACAAAGGAACCCGGCGACACCAGCGCGTCCACCTGAGCCGGTTCGAGGCCGAAGAGGAACATCGCCTCGATCAGCTCGATGCCCTTGTTCATCAGCGTCGCGCTGTCGATCGTGATCTTCGCCCCCATGGCCCAGACAGGGTGCTTCAGGGCCATATCGGGCGTCACCGTCTTCAGCTCCTCCGCCGTCCAGGTCCTGAAGGGGCCGCCCGAGGCCGTGAGGCGTATGGACCTCACGGCGCGTCCCTCTCCCTCGCCGTGCAGGCACTGCCAGATCGCGTTGTGCTCGCTGTCCAGCGGGCGCAGCTGGTCGGGCCGGGAGACGAGGGGTATGACCCAAGGGCCCGCCACCACGATGCTCTCCTTGTTGGCCAGGGAGACCTCCTTGCCCGCCCGAAGCGCGGCCTGCAGCGCCGGTATGGCCGCCGTCCCCGACGAGGCGAAGAGCACCTGATCGACCTCCGGGCTCTCCGCGATGGCCACCAGCCCCTCCGGGCCCGTGAGGAACCCCTCCGTCCCCCGCGGCGCGTCATGGGCACAGAGCATTGTAGCCTCAAACTCCCGCGAGAGCATCCTCAGTTTTTCGGAAGGCCTGCGGGCCGCCAGGGCCCGCACCTCGACCTCGTCCGGGTGCGCGCGGCACACGGAGAGGATGGCGCTGCCGACGCTTCCCGTCGCGCCGATCACGGCCACGCGCTTTCGTCCCGTCCCGCCCGTCGTCATGGTCGTCCTCACAGGAGCAGGCCGAAGACGAGGTACGTCAGCAGGCCGTTCAGCAGGATGCTGTCGAAGCGGTCCAGGACGCCTCCGTGTCCGGGGATCAGCGCCCCCGAATCCTTCTCCCCAAGCTCGCGCTTCACCAGGGACTCGGCCAGGTCCCCCAGCTGTCCCGCGATGCCGCAGATGACCCCGATGATGAAGAGCGGATAGGGCGGCTGCTCCATCAAAAAGATGACGAGGGCACAGGTCAGCAGGCTGCCCATGGCGCCGCCGATGAAGCCCTCGACGGTCTTTCGGGGACTGATGTACTCGCAGAGGCTGCTGCGCCCCCAGCGACTTCCGACGAAGTAGGCCATGACGTCGCAGCCCCAGGTGCAGGCGAAGAGCGTGAACAGGACGAGGGAGCCCGTCGGCAGCCTCCGGAGCAGCACGATGCACGTCCAGGGCACCACGATGAAGACGACGCCGGACAGGGTGCCGCCCACGTTGTTCACCGCAAAGCTCTGCCCCGTGGCCTGACGGCGCATCATCTCGATCATGAAGATCACGTAGGCGCTGAGGGAGAGCGTCATGGTGATGGAGACGGGCTGCACGCCCTCGGCGCTCGACAGCATCACGGCCAGGGCGCAGATGTAGCCGATGCCCCGCGAAAGCTTCATGCGCTTGGACAGCATACGGTAGTACTCGCCCAGGGAGAGCAGCGCCAGAGCCAGCGATATCCCAAGCCAGGCCCAGCCGCCGAAGTAGATCCCCGCGATCACGCCCGCCGCGATCACGAGGGCGCTCACCGTGCGCAGCTGAAGCTCGCCGCTAGGCCTTAAGCCCGCCATAGCGCCTCTCCCGCCCCGCATAGTCCTCGAGCGCCGCCCTGAGGGCGGCCTCGTCGAAGTCCGGCCAATAGGCCTCCGTGAAGTAGAGCTCGCTGTAGGCGGCTTCCCAAAGCCAGAAGTTGCTCAGCCGCAGCTCACCGCTGGTGCGGATCACGAGGTCCGGGTCCGGAACGTCCGGAAGGTAGAGGAAGCGCCGCAGGTCCGCCTCCGTCACCGTCCCGCGGTGCCCGCTCGCGTAAAGCGCGTTGACGGCATCCAGGACCTCCGGACGTCCGCCGTAGTTGATGCACAGGATGAAATCCAGGACGCTCTCGTCCTTCGTCCGCTCCTCCGCGTGGCGCATCAGCTCCAGCAGGTCCGGGGGCAGGCGGTCGCGCCGCCCCGCGAAGCGTATGCGGGCCCCCTCCGCCTTGATGGCCTCCACCTTGCGCCGGATGTAGTAGCGGAACAGGCTCATCAGGCCCGCGACCTCCATCTCCGGACGGCTCCAGTTCTCCGTCGAGAACGCATAGACCGAGAAGTAGCGGATCCCCGCCTTTTTGACGAGGTGAACCATCTCCTCCAGCTTGCGCAGGCCGGCCCGGTGCCCCATGAGCCGCGGCAGCCCGCGGCGCCTGGCCCACCTTCCGTTGCCGTCCAGGATGATCGCCAGGTGTTCCGGCACTCTCTTCTCGCTCAATTGGCCTCCGTTCCTTTCCTCTTTGTGATCTCGTCCAGGCGCGCCTTGAGGTTCTGCACGTCCTGCCACGTCAGGTCCTTGGGGCTCCCCTTTTGCCGCGAGTCGTTGCGCAGCAGGTAGCTCGGATGGAACATCGGGAAGAGCTGAACGCCCCGCCAATCGAACCAGCGGCCCCGCAGAGCCGTGATGCCCTCCGACGTCCGAAGGAGCCACTTCAGCGGCGTGTTCCCCAGGCACACCAAAATCCGGGGCCTCAGCAGCAGGAGCTGGGCCTCCAGGAAGTCCGCGCACTTCAGCATCTCCTCCTGAGTTGGGGTGCGGTTGTTGGGGGGACGGCACTTCACGACGTTCGTGATGAACACGGACTCCCGGTCGATCCCCGCGGCGCTCAGGATCTTCGTCAAAAGCTGGCCCGCCCGTCCCACGAAGGCCAGCCCCTGAGCGTCCTCGTCGGCGCCGGGCCCCTCGCCCACCATCACGATGGGGGTGCGGACCGCCCCCTGGCCAAAGACCGTGTTCGTCCGCGCCTCGCACAGGCCGCAGCGCCTGCAGGCGGCCACGCGGCCCCGCAGGTCTTCCCATGCGGCCTCCCACGCCGCGTCCCGCTCCTTGTCGTCCATGCGTTCACCCCCCTGCTTCCCTAAAAGGACACCTCGTTGATCTTGATGTTGACCCGCCGGACGTCCATGCCCGTGAAGTAGCTCAGGCCCGTGCTCGTCTTCTTCTGGAGGAGGCGGGCGATGCTGAGGGCGCTTCGGTCCCGAAGCCTCAGGTCCAGCACCACGTTGATCTCCAGGCTGTCGTCGTCGGCCTGAATCTCAAGCTCGTGGATCTTCTGCACGTGCTCCCCCAGCTCCAGCAGGTGCCGGCACATGGCCTGGATCGCGTCCTTCTCGATCGTCACCTTCCCGTCGAAGCTGAAGGGCGGCTTGACCACGGTGTTGCGGGCCTCGTCGCGGTCCCTGCTCTTGAAGAGGCCGCGGATCTGGCTCACCAGCTTCCCCGCGAAGTTGCGCTGGATCTGCGCCCGCGCCACGGGGACGACGTGCTGCTTCTTCTCCCGCCGCTCCCGCT
>NC_021038.1:1226550-1231833 GCF_000210715.1 Fretibacterium fastidiosum | reverse complement strand
ATCTCCTCCGGCGTGGCCACGTCGTGGATGTCGATGAACGCCACGGGGTCGTTGAGCCCCAGCTTGGCGGTGATCTTGCGGACCATGCCCTCCGACGTGGCCAGGATCATCAGCCGGCAGGGGGCGCGGAGCGCGCGGGCCGACAGGTACTTCAGGACCTCCTCGCGGTGCGGCGCGTAGTCGAAGATCGCCCGCCGGATGGCCCGCACCATGTTCGTCTCCGACTTGGCGCTGCGCCCCGCCATGATGCGGCCCCTGGCGACGACCAGGCCGTCGTCGATGATCAGGTCGATGCCGTACTGGCGCGCCACGTGGGAGGCGCGCTGGCTCTTGCCCGTGCCCGCCGGCCCCACGAAGGCGTAGACCTCGATCGCCGAGAGGCCACGGCGCGGCGTTTCGCCCTCCGGCTGCCCCCCATGGGCGTCGGAGCGGGGGACCTCCATCACCTCACGTCCTCCGCCAGCTCCACCTGCGCGCCCAGGGAGCGCAGCTTGACGTCGATGGCCTCGTAGCCGCGCCAGACGTGGACCATGTCCTCCACCTGGGTTCGCCCCTGAGCGGCGAGGCCCGCGATGATGAGCGCCGCCCCCGCCCGGAGGTCCGTCGCCTTGACGTTGGCGCCGCTCAGCCGCTCCACGCCGCTGATCACGGCGGTGTCCCCCTTGACGCGGATGTCCGCCCCCATGCGGTTGAGCTCCGCCGCGTAGAGGAAGCGCGCCTGAAAGACGCTCTCCTCGATGACGCTGGTCCCCTCTGCGAGGGAGAGAGCGGCGGCCATCTGGGGCTGGAGGTCCGTGGGGAAGCCCGGAAAGGGCATCGTCTTGAGGGAGACGGACTGCAGCCGGTCCGCGGGGAAGACGGTCACGGCGCTGCCGTTGACCGCAAACCGCACCCCGGCCTCCTCCAGCTTCGCCAGGAGGGAATCGATGTGGGCCGGGATGGCGTCCTCCACCGTGACCCTGCCACCCGTCATCACCCCGGCCAGGAGGTAGGTGCAGGCCTCGATGCGGTCGGGGATGACCCGCTCCCGGCAGGACCGCACCTCCTCCACACCCTTGATGCGGACGCAGCCCGTCCCCTCCATGTCGATGGGCACGCCCATGCTGCGCAGGACGGCCGCCAGGTTGTCGATCTCCGGCTCCCGCGCTATGTTCTCGATGATCGTCTCCCCCTGTGCCAACGCCGCGGCCATCATCAGGTTCTCCGTGGCCCCCACCGACGGAAAGTCCAGGTAGATGCGCCGGCCCCGCAGGCGGTCCGCCTGAGCGCAGACGACGCCGTTCCGTATCTCGATCTTCGCCCCCATCTGGACGAGCCCCTTGAGGTGCAGGTCGATGGGCCGGCTGCCGATGGAACAGCCGCCGGGCAGGGGCAGGGCGGCCCGCCCGCAGCGGGCCAGGAGGGGCCCCAGCACCAGGGACGAGGCCCGCATCTTGCGGACCAGGGACTCCGGCGCCTCCCAGGACACCTCGTCGGCGACGCCGAGGGTCACCTCCTTGCCCTCCCGCCGCGCCGTGACGCCCAGCGCCGTCAGCAGCTCCATCATCGTGCTCACGTCGTAGAGCTCCGGGACGTTGGCGAGCGTCAGCGCCCCCCCCTTCAGGAGCAGGCAGGCCGCCATGACGGGAAGCGCGGCGTTCTTGGCCCCCTGAGTGCGGACCGTCCCCTGAAGGGGCCGCCCCCCCTCTATCCTCATCACGTTCATTTCAAATCGATCTCCCAGTCCTCGTCGGTGCCGCTGTTGAAGAAGCGCCCGATGACGTCCCGTATCCTGGGGGACGCGGTGCCGTCCCCAAAGGGCATCCCCCGGTCCGAGAAGGAGCGGCGATAGGCCGCGTCGTCCAGGAGGCGCAGGGATTCGCGGAGGATCGTCTCGCGCTCCGTGCCCACCAGCACCCCCGTGCCCAGGGTGACCGCCTCCGGACGCTCCGACAGGGTGCGCATGATCAGGACGGGCTTGCGCAGCGCGGTGGCCTCCTCCTGAATCCCCCCGCTGTCGGTGAGGATGAAGAGGCTCCGGTTCATGGCGGAGACGAAGTCCGGGTAGGAGAGGGGCTCCGTGAAGAGCATCTGAGGGTACATGCCCAGCCGCTCCTGGATGCGGTCCCGGACCTCCGGGTTCTTGTGGAGCGGGACCAGGACCCGAACGTAGGGCCTCTGCTGAATCAATTCGGAGACCGCGCTGCAGATGCGCATCAGGGGCTCGCCCCAGGACTCCCTGCGGTGCGCCGTCATGAGGACGAGGGGCGTTTCGGGGGGCAGCTCGCGCAGGACCTCCGGCTGCGCCAGGTTCTCCAGGGTCCAGAACAGCGCGTCGATCACCGTGTTCCCCGTCACGTGAATCCTCCTGGGGTCCACGCCCTCGCGCCGCAGGTTCTCCGCGTCGCTCTCGGTGGGCGTGAAGTAGAGGGAAGCCAGGCGGTCCGTCAAAACCCGGTTCGCCTCCTCGGGGAAGGGGAGGGCCATGTTGTGGCTTCGCAGGCCCGCCTCCACGTGGCCGATGGGGATGTGGCGGTAGAAGGCCGCCAGGGCCGCCGCCAGGGTCGTGGAGGTGTCCCCGTGCACCAGGATCATGTCCTGGGGCGCGCCGTCCAGAAAGCTTCCCACCCCCGTCAGCACCGAGGAGGTGATGTGGTCCAGCGACTGGCGGCGCCTCATGATGTTGAGGTTCACGTCCGCCTTGATGCAGAAGTGTGACAGCGCCTGAACCAGCATGTCGGTATGCTGTCCCGTCGCCAGCACCGTCACGTCAAAATTTCCGTTCTCGCGAAGAACGCGAATCACCGGGGCCATCTTGATGGCCTCAGGCCTTGTTCCAACCACACACGTCACTTTATGCATTACCGCACCCCGCATTTTTTCACCGTTCAGCGTTACAGCAGCCGTGCGTACACGGCAAGTCCCCCCAGCAGGGAGAGGGCCTGAAGGGCCAGGAGGACGACCACCGACCACAGGGGGGACCCCGTCAGGGCCATCAGAAGGTGGTGCAGGTGGCCCCGGTCCGGAAAGAAGGGGGAGCGCCCCATCAGGATGCGGCGGCTGAAGGCGGCCATCGTGTCCAGGACGGGGACTCCCCCGAAGAGCAGGAGGAGCAGGATCGACTCGTGCAGCCCGGCCCCCGGCACCCTGGGCAGCGCCGAGGCCGCGAAGTGGACGGCGAACAGGTAGCCCAGGAGCGTGCTTCCGCCATCTCCGAGGAACGTCTGCGCCTCCGGGAAGTTCCAGCACAGGACGCCAAGCGACATCGCCCCCATGCAGACGGCCACGGGGGCCGCCTCCAGAAAGCACAGCGCCGCCATGGACGCCATGAAGAGGGAGATGCAGAGGCCGTTCACCCCGTCGATGAGGTTGTAGGCGCTCGTGACCCCCGCCACCCACACCAGGGCGAGGATCGAGGTCAGAAACGGCAGGTGCAGCGGAAGGACCGCCAGGGCGGAGGCGACGAAGTGGAGCGCCAGGCGCAGGAACGGGCTCAGGGAGTGCATGTCGTCCCGATAGCCGCAGAGGAAGATCAGCGTCGCCCCCAGGGACGAGCAGCGCAGTGTGGGCATGCGCCCCACGAGGCAGAGGGCGAGGAGCAGATAGCCGAACCAGAGGCCCAGGCCGGCCCCTCGCGGCATCTGCCTCGTGTGGAGCTTTCGGGGGTCCGGAACGTCCAGGATCCCGTACCGCTCCGCCAGGCGGATGGAGAAGGGCGTCATCATGCCGCCCCAGAAGAACCCCCCCAGCCCCAGGAGCAAGAGCCTGACGTCGAGCAAGGGCGCGCCCCTACTTCGTCCCGAACAGGCGGTCGCCCGCGTCCCCCAGGCCGGGGACGATGTAGCCGTGATCGTTCAGGTGGGAGTCCAGGGAGGCGATGAAGACGTCCACGTCCGGGTGCTCCCTGTGGACGCGCTCGATGCCCTCCGGGGCGGCGATCAGACAGACCAGCGAGACCTTTTTCCCGCCCCGCTCCTTGATCAGGGAGATGGCGGCCGACGCGGACCCTCCGGTGGCCAGCATGGGGTCCAGGACGAAGACGTCGCGCTCCTCCACGTCCTGCGGCAGCTTGCAGTAGTACTCCACGGGGACCAGCGTGTCCGGGTCGCGGTACAGGCCGATGTGCCCCACCTTCGCGTTGGGGATCAGCTGAAGGATGCCGTCCACCATGCCGAGTCCCGCCCGCAGCACGGGCACGACGGCGATCGTCTTGCCCGCGAGGGTCTGGGCCTTCGTCCGGGCCACGGGCGTCTCCACCTCGATCTCCTGGAGGGGGAGGTTCCGCGTGATCTCGTAGACCATCAGGCCCGCGATCTCCTGGACCAGCGCCCGAAACTCCTTGACGTTGGTGTCCTTGTCCCGGATGATGCCCACCTTGTGCTGGACCAGCGGATGGTTGAAGATGGCGACGCGCCCCTCCCCTGAGCTGCCGACGCTGAGGGTCGTTTGCTCCGCCATGGCGATCTTGTTGAGGCGCTGCACGTGACGCCCTCCCTCGAAGGGCGTCGCGAGCCAGGCGTCCAGGATCCCGCGGACCTGTTCCGGCTTGATGAAGCGCCCGCCGAGCGTGATGACGTTCAAGTCGTTGTGGGCCTTCGCCATCCTGGCGCTCTCGACGTCGTTGCAGGCCGAGGCGCGGACCCCGCTCACCTTGTTCGCCGCAACGGCCATGCCGATCCCCGTCCCACAGAGCAGGACGCCGCAGTCGGCGTCCCCCAGCGAGACCGCACGGGCGACCTCCAGGGCGAAGTCCGGATAGTCCACCCTGTCCTCCGAGAAGGTTCCGAAGTCCTGAACCTCGATCCCCCTCTCCTTCAGGAAGTCCAGCACGGCCCGCTTCAAGACGAAACCGGCGTGATCACACCCAACAGCTGCCTTCATCGATAAAACACCTCCACAAAGTATCCTGCGGAAGCCCTCGGCGGGGCGGGGACGCTCTGCCGCTCCGAGGGCGGGGCAGGGCCGGCCCAACCGAACCCCCGTTCATGAACCTCACTAATGATAGCACGTAATAGCGCGAGTTGCAGGCCGGAGGGAATCCCCGCCCGTCTCGGCGGCGCAGAAATTGACGAGGCCCCCTCCCCGATCCCCTCAGGGGATCGGGGAGGGGGCCTCTCCCTGCGTCAATCCAGGTCAAGCGGGAGGGTGAGGCCCTCCGCGTCGCGCAGGCCCACCCCGCCGTTCCTTTTCGGATCAGGCGATGACGACCAGGACGTCGCCCGTGTTGACCGAGGCGCCGCTGCCGACGCGGACCTCGGAAACCGTGCCGTCGGAGGTCGCAAAGATCTCGTTCTCCATCTTCAT
>NC_021038.1:1211902-1226361 GCF_000210715.1 Fretibacterium fastidiosum | reverse complement strand
CCTCCACGTTATATGCGGTACCATCCACGACAACTCTATACTTGTTCACTGCCGATACAACTCCCTTCAAAATGTGCAGACGCGCCCTCGCGAGGGCACAGGTTCGCTCTTGTCTCGACTTTGGGCCAACGGCGCCCTTTCGGGCGCGGGGTCAGTGCTTCCAGCCCCGGTCCACGGAGCGCGAGATCAGGTTCAGGACGCCCGACGCCCTCCAGGCCCTGGTCCACCGGGCGCCCTTTTGGACAGCGTCAACCGTCTCAGGCGCGATGGAGACGACCCGCCCCATCCCTCCCGTGGCGGCCAGGATGGCTGCCGTGATGGCCGCCACCACCCTGGCCTGAGCGCCCTCGGCCCGGGCTGCGGGGGCGGCGGAAGCGCTCTGGGGCCTCTGGGGCGCCGTGGCGCCGTCGTCCGGCTTCGGCCTCTCGCCGGCGGCAAAGAAGCGCATGGCGAAGATCACCAGCGTCAATCCAAGCAGGACGATGAACACGATGGAAAAGGCCACGAGGCTGACGTAGGCCGCGCCGGACAGCCCATCAAAATGCATGGCGTTCATGGGTTGCACCTCCCGACGGCTCAGTGAGGGATGACGCCGTGCTTCTTGTCGGGCCGCGAGACGCGCTTGCTCTCGAGCGCGTTCAGGGCCTGCCAGATGGAGAGCCGCGTCTCCTCCGGCAGGATCACGCGGTCCACGAGGCCGCGCTCCGCCGCCACGTAGGGGTTGGCGAAGGCCTTGCGGTACTCGTCGATCTTCTCGGCGCGGGTCTCCTCCGGGTTGCCGGCCTCGGCGATCTCCTTGCGGAAGACGATGTTCGCGGCGCCCTCGGCGCCCATCACCGCGATCTCCGCCTGGGGCCACGCGAGGACGACGTCGGCGCCCAGCGACTTGCTGGCCATGGCCAGGTAGGCGCCGCCGTAGGCCTTGCGCAGGATGACGGTGATCAGGGGGACGGTGGCCTCGCTGTAGGCGTAGAGCAGCTTCGCGCCGTGGCGAATGATCCCGTTGTGCTCCTGGGTCACCCCAGGCAGGTAGCCGGGAACGTCAACGAAGGTCAAAATTGGCAGGTTGAAGGCGTCGCAGTGGCGGATGAAGCGGCTGGCCTTGTCGGAGGCGTTGATGTCGAGGCAGCCGGCCATCACCCTGGCCTGGTTGGCGATGATGCCGACGGAGCGTCCGCCGATGTGGCCGTAGCCCGTCAGGATGTTCTGGGCCCAGCCGGCCTGGACCTCGGTGAACTCGCCGTCGTCCAGCACCTTGCGCAGGACCTCGTGGACGTCGTAGCCGACGTTGGGGTTCGTCGGGACGGTCTCCCGGAGCGAGGGGTCCGCGCGGTCCACGGCGTCGTTCGTGGGCTTATCGGGCGCATCGTCCAGGTTGTTGAGAGGCAGGTAGGAGAGCACCTTACGGATCTGGGCGAAGCACTCCCGCTCGTCGGCCGCCATGAAGTGCGCGTTGCCGCTGATGTTGTTGTGGGTGGCGGCACCGCCCAGGGCCTCGCTGGTGACCTCCTCGCCCGTCACGGCCTTGATGACCGCGGGGCCCGTGATGTGCATGACGCCCGTCTTGTTCACCATAAAGATGAAGTCCGTAAGGGCGGGGCTGTAGACCGCGCCGCCCGCCGTGGGGCCCATGATGACGGAGAACTGCGGGATGACGCCGCTCGCGTGGGTGTTGCGGAAGAAGATCTTTCCGTACCCGTTCAGGGCGTCGATGGCCTCCTGGATGCGGGCGCCCCCCGAATCGTTCAGGCCGATCACCGGGCAGCCCATCTCCATCGCCAGGTCCATGACCTTGCAGATCTTGTCCGCGTGCATCTCGCCCAGGGAGCCGCCCAGAACGGTGAAGTCCTGGCTGAAGACGACGACCTTTCGGCCGTCGATGGTGCCCCACCCGGTCACGACGCCGTCGCCAAGGGGCCTGGTCTTCTCCAGGCCGAAGTTCGTGCAGCGATGGGTCACGAATTCATCGATCTCCACGAAGGAGCCGGGGTCCAGCAGCTGATCGATCCGCTCGCGGGCCGTCCCCTTCCCCTTCTCCTTCTGCTTGGCAATGGCCTTCTCCCCGCCCCCGTTGAAGGCGGCTGCGCGCTTCTCCCTGAGCTCCTCGCAGAGCTCCTCCATGCTGCGAAATCCCATCTCCGACAACGTCCTCCTTAAAAGAAGCCCTGCTCAGAGCAGGGGTCTTGATCATGGACGTCCCTGGTTCGACGTCCGCGTCGGCTGCATGATCGCATACTCTCTTCCAGAAAACCGCAATCAGAATACCACAGAAAGGGCCCCGTTTCCAGACGAAAATCGTTTTTTGCCCCGGCCCCGCGCGCAACGCAAAAAACGGGGCGGCCCGCAGGGGCCGTCCCGTCCAGGTCAGGGGTTTGTCGGCGCAGCGGGGACCTCCTCCCCCACGCCGGACGCCAAAGCGTCCTCCGAGGCGACCGCCTCCGGGGCTGGGGCCTGCTGCGAGGTCGGCGGCGGCAGGACGAAGTCCCGGCTCGCGGCCATCAGGGGGAAGCTCAGCATCAGGTCCTTGCCGAAGCCCACCCGCACCTCGCGCTCCACGAGTTCCACGTCGCTTCCGGGGTCCTCGATCTCCACCCTCAGGGAGAACGCGGGGCCCACGACCTTCACCATGTCGCGGTCGCGGGGGTAGAGTTCCACGGGCTCGGCGCCGTTCACGCTGACGCGGACCTCTTGAAGGGCCTTGAAGGTCCTGCCCTCCAGCTCGATCGTCTTGTTGTCCAGGAGGACCTGGTGCTCGCGCCCGACGTAGAACAGCCACACCCCAAGGGCGACGAGGAGGATCAGGGCCAGCGCCCTCTGAAGGAAGCGCATCATGCCTCCTCCCTCCCTTCCGCGGGGCCGCGCAGGCTCCGGCGGGACGCCTCCCGGTCCCGGTTGCGCTTCCACGCATGGAGCACCAGGGCGATGGCGATGATCCCATAGGAGACGAAGACGCGGAAGTACTCTCCGATCTGGGCCTGCCCCATCAGGTTCTTGCCCGCCATGGGCGCCACGATGAACATCAGGTGGAACAGGACCACGCCCGCGAAGACGTTGGCGATGCTGGCGCGGGAGACGCTGGCCCCCCCGATGAGCAGGGCCGCGATGGAGAACATGCCCACCTGCTCATGGCTGTTGTAGGTGTTGAGGGTCCCCATGTTCTGCAGGTAAATGACCTGTCCGTAGCAGGCCAGGACGGTGGAGATCACGATCGCGATGATGCGCGTCCGGTTCACCGCGATGCCCGCGCTGTCGGCGACGGACTGGCTCTGCCCGATGGCGCGCATGTCCTGTCCCAGCTTCGTGCGGCGGAACCACACGATGAAGAGGCAGAAGACGGCGATCACGAGAAGGGTGGCCAGGGGCACGCGCACCGTCCCCCCGAAGAAGGGGAAGGAGACGGGGACCAGGTTGTCCAGCACGCCGCGGATGCCCTGCAGGTTCACCGTGTTCCGCACGCCGTAGCGGCGGGAGAGGAGGATGACGGGGTTCGAGATGGGGATGAGCCAGCCCATGAAGTACAGCACCACCAGCTGGTAGAGCCCGTTGATGAAGAAGCCCAGGATGTAGGACGTCACCATCTCCTGCCCCTTGGCCCGGTTCAGCACGTTGCCGCAGAGGATCCCCAGCAGGATGGCGATGGGGGTCCCCACCAGCATGGCCAGCGCCATGCCGGGAATGCCCACGATGGCCCAGTCGGAGATCAGGATCAGCCCGATCTGCCCGGCCATGGCCCCCAGCACCATGCCGAAGTTCAGCCCCATGCCCGCCATGATGGGGATCAGGAGGGACAGGATCAAAAACGAGTTTCGGCCAATCCGGATCAGGAGCTCCTGGACCAGGTGGCTGAACGAGAAGCCGGACAGAGGAATGGCCACGGCGGAGATCGCAATGAAGACGATGGGGACCGCGTTGTCCGCCAGGAACGTCAGGGGGTTCCAGTTTTTGCCTGCTTTGCTCATCGTTTCACCCTCACCTTTCTCGTCAGGGCGTAGAGGATCATCCCGTTGCTGACGATGATGCGGATGACCTCGGACATGTCCGTCTGAAGCACGCTGTTGATGACGGACGGCGTCATGGTCAGGATGCCCTGGAACAGGAACGTTCCCACGATGACGTTCACGATGCCGGCCTTATTCACCGACGCGCCGCCCAGCAGGACGGACGCAACGGCGGGAAGGGCCATGTAGAAGGGCCCCATGTAGAGCTGGATGAAGCCGAAGCTCTGCTCGTAGACCAGGATGCCCACGGCCCCCAGGATCGTGGAGAGCACCACCGAGATCGTCCTCATGCGGTCCACGTTCACGCCGGAGGCCCTGGCGAAGTCCGGGTTCGAGCCGACGGCCGTCATGGCGGTGCCCGTCTTGCTCCTCATGAAGACCCACATCAGCAGGGCGAGGACGGCGAAGAACAGGAAGGTCCCCGTCGGCACGAAGAGGTGCCCCTGCTGAAAGGACAAGAGGTCGTTCAGCACGTGGAGCCAGTAGCCGTTCACGCTGATGGTGGTGCGCAGCCCGCTGCCCCCGTAGCCCCAGATCATGGTGGGGCTCCTGTAGGGCATGAGGAGCCAGGCGATGCACATGAAGGCCACGGAGGAGAAGCCCACGTAGGTAGCGATCATCATCTCGTCGCCCTTGACGCGGTTCAGCAGCTTGCCGTAGAAGAAGCCCAGCACCGCCGCGATCGGCACCGCGATGACGATGGCCGAGGCGAAGCTCAAGGGCGCGCGGGCGGCCTCCGAGGCCAGGAACGCGAGCCACGGCCGGCCCGCGGCCAGGTCCGCCGCGAACGCCAGGACGCCCTGGTTGAACTCGATGGAGAGCGTGGCCCCCAAAAGCCCCGCGATGATCCCCAGCGGCAGCCCAAAGTTGAGGCCGCAGCCCGACTGCACCATCGGGATCATGGCCAGGACCATCACCCCGTTCATGCCGAACCGCACCAGGACGTCCGAGAGCGACGTGTCCACGCGCACCCCGACGAAGGGCGCCGCGATGAAGAGGCTCAACAGGAAGAGTCCGATGATGAAGCGCGGCCAGCCCACGTTCTCGATAAACCTTCTGATCATACCGCCGCCTCCTCAACGCTCTGCCCCATCATCAGGAGGCCGAAGTCCTCCGCCGGCCTCGAGGCCGGCAGGACGCCCGCAATGCGGCCCTCGCCCACGACGGCGATCCGGTCGCAGATGGAGCGCAGCTCCTCGAGCTCCGACGACGCGACGATGATGGTGATGCCGTGCTCCTCGTTGTAGTTTCTCAGGGTGTTCAGCACCAGCTCCTTTGCGCCGACGTCGATGCCGCGCGTGGGCTCGCAGACCAGGAGGAGGTCCGGCCGCAGGGCAAACGCCTTGGCCAGACAGATCTTCTGCTGGTTTCCTCCCGACAGCTCCCCGGCGCGCTGGTTCGGCCCCGTACACTTGATGTCGAGGGCCTGGATGAACCTCTCCGCCTCCTCCGTCATGGCCCGGTCGTCCCGCAGCTGAAGAAGGTGGGGGATCCCCTTGAGGAAGCGACCCTGGACCTGCATCGCCGTAAAGGTGATGTTCCAGTCGATGCGCTCGTCCAGCAGGAGCCCCACGCCCCGGCGGTCCTCCGACACGAAGGCCATGCGGCGGTCCAGAGCGCGGCGCGGCCGATTCAGGGGGACGCGCTTCCCAAGAAACTCCACGCGCCCGCCCGCCGGATAAAGCCCCATAATGCCGTTCGGGATGCCCAGCTTTCCGTGCCCTGCCAGGCCGCCGATGCCGAAGATCTCCCCCTTCCGCACCTCGAAGGAGACGTCGCGCACCGTCTCGCCCGGCATGTCCACCCACAGGTGCTCCACCTTCAGGACGGGCTCCGTCTGGGGGACGGGGCGGCGGCCGGAGGCCCCCTCCCCCGCCGTCTCCACGTGGCGGCCCACCATCCAGGAGGCGATCTCCCGAATCGTCGCCGTCCTGGCGTCCGCGTCCCGGATCACCGCCCCGTCCCGAAGCACGACGATGCGGTCGCACAGGTCCTTCACCTCGTGCAGCCGGTGGGAGATGAACACGATGGCGATCCCCTTCTCCGCCAGCGCCCTGAGCGCCGTCAGCAGGATCTCCGCCTCGGACTCCGTCAACACGGCCGTGGGCTCGTCCAGGAACAGGAGGCGGGTCTTGCTGCGGTCGATCTCCCTGGCGATCTCGATGAACTGCTTGTAGCCGACGGGCATCTCCGCAACGCTCATGTCCGGGCTGATGTCGACGCCCAGCGTGCGGATGGCCGTCTCCGCACGGCCCCGCATCCTGCCTCGATCCAGCGTCGCCATGCGGCTGCTGAAGACGTACTCCAGCAGGGAGGGGTTCAGCACCTCGCGGTTGAGCAGGATGTTCTCCGTGGCCGTGAAGCCTGGGATCAGGGAGAACTCCTGATGGACCATGCCGATCCCCGCCTCGAGCGCCTCGTGAGGCGAGGCGAAGCGAACGGGCCTGCCGTCCATGAGCACCGTCCCCTCGTATCCGCCCGTCTGCGCAATGACCGGCATACCGAACAGGATGTTCATCAGCGTGGACTTCCCCGCGCCGTTCTCTCCCACGAGCCCCAGGATCTCCC
This sequence comes from Fretibacterium fastidiosum, assembly GCF_000210715.1. GTDB lineage: Bacteria > Synergistota > Synergistia > Synergistales > Aminobacteriaceae > Fretibacterium > Fretibacterium fastidiosum. The sequence continues at coordinate 1,219,795 of NC_021038.1, read as the reverse complement.
CGGCCCTGAGCGAGAAGCTCACGTTGGAGAGCACCCGGTTCCCGTAGTATTCTTTCCCGATGTTCTGCAATTCCAGGAGGAGTGTATCGGACAAACGAATCACCTCTAAACGCAGAATTAAGCCCCGACGGGGCCGAAGAGAGAAGGGGCATCCCCCCTCCTCAGCCTCGTCAGGGCCCGTCGTTCTCCCATGAAACGCCGATCCCGCGGGAGAACGTGCGGGGTCGGCGGAGCGGCACACTACTTGTTGACGTTGTAGTACTTCTCGGGGACCTCCACCGAGGTCGTTCCCATGAAGCCCCTGCCCAGCATATAGGTGTCCTGGTACAGAAGGACCATCTTCCTGTTGCGGACCCCCGTCCCGGCATCGACAAAGTAGCTTGCGTTCCAGGTCGCGCCCGGCGTGATATCGTTGTAGCACGCGATCAGGTCCTTCAGGCTGTCCAGCTTGGCCTGACCCTCCACGACGCGCTTGCCGAACTCGGCCAGCGCCGCGGTGTGGGTGTAGCCCAGAGAGAAGGCCCAGGTCCCCATGCGCCCGCCGCCTCCGGCGGCGACCACCGCATCCTCGAGCTTCTTCAAAATCGCCGGCCAGTCGCCCTTCTCCTTGGCGAAGTCGATCCCCAAGGCGCCGGGATACCCCTTCAACGGGGAGGGCATATCCGCCTCGATGAAGTAGCCGCCCAGCTCCGCGATGCGCTTCAGCAGGGGCTCCGTGTGGGCGGCGTTCGTGCAGAAGAACGCCGCGTTCTTGCCGTACTTCTCGATCCAGGCCGGCACCTTCTCGAGGATGAACTGCTGCGCACCCGCCACACCCACGTCGCTGGTGGGGTCCGGAGCCGTCTCGAACACGAACTTGATGCCCAGGTCTCTGCAGGCCTCCTCCATGATGGCGCGGCGCCGGCCCAGCGTCTCGTAGCTCATGTGGCGCGGGAAGGAGATGTGGACGATAGTGTCCACGCCCAGCTCCTTCGCCGTGTGGGGGATCAGGTAGCCGCGGCCGATGAAATCGCCATGGGCCACCAGGTCCGCAGCCGCGGTGTTCACGTTGGGGTCCTCGTGCCCCTCGCCGATCAGGAGGACGATGTCCGGACGCTTCTCGCGGACGCGGCGGAAGCCCTCCGTCGTGCCGGGAACGCCCTGGTTGACCACGATCACCTTCATCCTGGGGTCGTCCGCCAGGCCCACGATCTGGCCGATCGTCGTCTCCTGTTCCGTCATGAAGCTGTCGGGGTAGGTGATGTGGGTGATCATGCCGCCCTGTGCGGTGTCGCCGTACTTCTGGATCATCAGCTCGGCGCCGCGCAGGTCGTCCTCGCTCTGGGACACGGTCCCCGTCATGATCCCGATGTGGAAATCGGCTTCCGCAGCCGGGGCGGGAAGAGCGAACAGTCCGCAAACCAGCAAAGCCAACAACACAGACTTCAACTTCACCAAAAACGCCTCCTTGTCTGGGTCAATTTTGCATCGAATCGAGACGGGAGAATCGAAAACGGCTCCCAGACCCCCTCATAACGCAACAAAAAAACAGGGGAGTGCAGCGAGTCGTCAGGTTGGTCGTGGGGGAGGATTGCCCCGCCCGGTCAGGGCCCGGCGTCCTCCCATAAAAAAACCGACCTCGCAGGAGAACGTGCGAGGTCGGCGGAGCGGCACGCTACTTGTTGACGCTGTAGTACTTCTCAGGGACTTCCACCGAGGTCGCCCCCATGAAGCCCTTGCCCAGCATATAGGTGTCCTGGTACACGAGGACCATCTTCTTGTTGCGGACCCCCGTCCCAGCGTCCACGTAGTAGCCCGCGTTCCAGGTCGCGCCCGGCGTGATATCGTTGTAGCACGCGATCAGGTCCTTCAGGCTGTCCAGCTTGGCCTGCCCCTCCACGACGCGCTTGCCGAACTCGGCCAGTGCCGCGGTGTGGGTGTAGCCCATAGAGAAGGCCCAGGTCCCCATGCGCCCGCCGCCTCCGGCGGCGACCACCGCATCCTCGAGCTTCTTCAGGATCGCCGGCCAGTCGCCCTTCTCCTTGGCGAAGTCGATCCCGAAGGCGCCGGGATACCCCATCAGCGGGGAGGGAATGTCGGCCTCGATGAAGTAGCCGCCCAGCTCCGCGATGCGCTTCAACAGGGGCTCCGTGTGGGCGTCGTTCGTGCAGAAGAACGCCGTGTTCTTGCCGTACTTCTCGATCCATGCCGGCATCTTCTCGAGGATGAACTGCTGCGCGCCGGCCACGCCCACGTCGCTGGTGGGGTCCGGAGCCGTCTCGAACACGAACTTGATGCCCAGGTCCTTGCAGGCCTCCTCCATGATGGCGCGGCGCCGGCCCAGCGTCTCGTAGCTCATGTGGCGCGGGAAGGAGATGTGAACGAAGGTGTCCACCCCCAGCTCCTTCGCCGTGTGGGGGATCAGGTAGCCGCGGCTGATGATGTCGCCCTGGGCCACCAGGTCCGCGGCCACGGTGGTGACGCTGGGGTCCTCGTGCCCCTCACCGATCAGGAGGATGATGTCCGGACGCTTCTCGCGGACGCGGCGGAAGCCCTCCGTCGTGCCGGGAATGCCCTGGTTGACCACGATCACCTTCATCTTGGGGTCGTCCGCCAGGCCCACGATCTGGCCGATCGTCGTCTCCTGTTCCGTCATGAAGCTGTCGGGGTAGGTGATGTGGGTGATCATGCCACCCTGTGCGGTGTCGCCGTACTTCTGGATCATCAGCTCGGCGCCGCGCAGGTCGTCCTCGCTCTGGGACACGGTCCCCGTCATGATCCCGATGTGGAAATCGGCTTCCGCAGCCAGGGCGGGAAGGGCGAACAGTCCACAAACCAGCAAAGCCAACAACACAGACTTCAACTTCACCAAAAACGCCTCCTTAATCCAATTTTACATTGGATCGAAATGAGATGAGAGAACCGGGAACGGCCCCAAGGACCGCCCCTATTATAACAAAAAACGGGGAAAATAGAGCGAATTGTCAGGAAGTTGATCGCGGACGGGAACCCAGGAAAGCGCTGATTCACATCAAAAAGAGCTCCCGCCCGGAGGACGGGAGCTCTCGCGTTTTGTGCCGGGCGCCTACTTCGCCGCGTCGTCAGAGGCCGGCTCGACGTCGGCGCTGGCCGATGCGTCGGTTGACACTGCTTGGGGTTCGGCGCTGGCCGTTGTGTCCGCCGAGGCCGGGAAGAGCGACGCGTCGTAGATCACGACTTCGGCCTTCGCCATGAGCGCCGCCTCGTAGTCGTTCAGCTTACGGCGCTCCTCCTGGCTGCGCAGGAAGGCCCGGACGTCGCTGCTGACGTCCTCGTAGGGACGGACGGACTCCGAGACGCGCTCCGTCTTGACGGCGACGGAAAAGTCCCCGCTGGCCGGGGAGAACACGGGGCTGACGGCGCCCACGTCCAGGGAGGCCAACTCCGCCAGGACGCCGCTCTCGAAGGCCGATTCCGGAAGGAAGAGGGGCTCCCGCGTAACGCTGAGGACGTCCATCGAGGCCAGCGCGTCCCCGGAGGTCGCCTGGACCCAGTCCGTTCCCGCCTGCAGTTTGGCCCTCAGCGCCTCGGCGTCGGCGCTGGCCCCGAAGCGGGCCACCTGGAGGTTGACCCCCGCCGGCGTGCGGAAGAGCTGGTCCTTGATGGAGTCGTAGAACTTGACGGCCTCGTCCTCGCTCACCGTGACGTCCCCCACGGCCATGTGCAGCAGCTGCTGCACGGCCAGCTGGCGGGCCAGGCTTTTCTTGTACTCCGCGCTGCTGATCCCCTGTCGCTCCAGCGCCGCGTAGAAGGCCTCGCGGGTCGGGAACGCCGAGTCGGCGTACGCCTTCATGGCCTGCTCCGCGTCGGCGTCGGAGATGGCGATATCCGCCTTCTTCACCTCGCTCTCCAGCTGCCGCTCCAGGACGTACTGATCCAGGACCGCCTGATAGACCGCCGGCAGGTCCAGCGAGGCCGCGTTGCGCAGGCCGGAGTTCTCCAGGTAGGCACGCAGGCGGTTCTCGAGCTCGGAGCGCATCAGCGGCCGGCCGTCGACCGCCGCCACCTCGTAGTCCGTCATGGTCCCATCCGCGCTGCGGCTTGGCCCGCGGCGTCCGCTGCGCCCCTCGTACATCAAAAACGTGGAGAGCAGGAAGGCCACCACGATCGTGATCATGATCCACTTCATGTGCGTCCTCAGGTTCTTCAGCATCCCAAACATCGCCCCTTAGAAATTGAAATCACTCGGAGCTTCAAAAAACGCCCCGCTGCGCACGGCCCCCCAGGAGAACGTCCGCTGAACTTGGATTTTAACACACCTCCCGCGGTCTGAACATACGGCCCGGCCCTCCAAATCCACGGGCCGAGACGATCTTGTCGGGGGTAATCCTGCTGCCGCACGGGTTAAGCCGACGGTGGCTCGTGCCCCCGTCGTTCCATTTTCAAATTGTTCGCCAGGCGCTCATCGCTTCCCACACTCGCGCCTCGTCATGTCCTCCTGCCCTCCTTTTTCTGAAGCGCCAGCACGGACAGGAACTCGAAGACGATGTTGCAGGCCGCGAGGGAGGTGATCTCGGCAACGTCGTAGGGCGGCGCCACCTCGACGACGTCGAACCCCGCGAAGTTGACGTCCGTCAGGCCGCGAATAAAGCTGATGGCTTCAAAAGTGGAGTACCCTCCCACCTCCGGCGTCCCCGTGGCCGGCGCATAGGCAGGGTCGATGAAGTCGATGTCGAACGTGAGGAAGGCCTTATTTTCCCCCACCCTCCTCCTGATCTCGTCCAGGACCGCCGGAATCCCCATCTCGCGCACCCTGTGGGTCGGGATCAGCTTCAGCCCCAGGTCCGCGGCCAGCTTGAACTCCCCCGCGTCGTACAGGGACCCCCTCATGCCGACCTGAATGGACGTGTGGGGATCGATCAGGCCCTCCTCGATGGCGCGCCGGAAGGGCGTTCCGTGATTGTACTTCTCGCCGAAGACCTCGTCGTTGATGTCGGCGTGGGAATCGAAGTGGATGAGGCTCACCGGACCGTGTTTTCCGGCCACCGCCCTCAGCTCCGCCAGGGTGATGGAATGGTCCCCTCCCAGGGCGATCGGCAGGGCTCCCGCATCCAGTATCCCGGACGCGAACGCCTCGATGGCGGCATAGGTCGGATGGATGTAGCCAGGCACTACGTTGACGTCTCCCATATCCGCCCCCTTCAGGTAGTCGAAGATATTGACCTCATGCACCGGATGGTTCGTCTTCATCATGACGGAGATGTTCCGGATGCCCTGCGGCCCGAAGCGGGCTCCGGAACGATAGGAACAGGCGGTGTCGAAGGGGATGCCGTAGACGGCGAAGTCCAGTCCGTCGGGGTCCGCAACCCGCTCCATCCGCATAAAATTGCCGACGTTGCAGAAACGAGGCGAGGCAAACGCTGTGGCCGGTTGTTTCAGTTCTCTTGCACTCATGACGCATCGACCTCCATAGGGCGGTCAGGCCGACGGCTGACGCCGCCGGCCTGACCTTCGAGTTTCATCTTGCGAAACCTTCAAAGCGCATCGCCTCGCGTCGGAGGCGGGGACAGAGGCGAGCCGTCCGCCTTGCGCGTCGCCCTCCCCCGGATGCTCCGAAGGGGGATCGGGCCGAAGCTCCGGCTGTCGCTGCTCTCCATGGCATTATCGCCCTGGAGGACGCAGCGGTCTTCACCGGCAAAGCCGACGACGCGCTTGATCATCCACACACCCCTCATGAAAGGATGCGAGGCCAGGACGACGTCCCCCACGTCCGGGATTTCCTGCCGGTAGGCGTTCCGGTCCACCACGACCGCTTCCCCGTCCCTCAGGGTGGGGTACATGCTGTGCCCCCGGACGACGACCGTCAGCTCTGCCGGCGCCTCAGCTGGCTGTATACCAGGCAACCTCCCGCCCCTTCGTGGCCCAGAAGATTCGGTGAACTTCCTTGATGCAGTCCATCAGCTCCTCGGCGTGGCTCAGGCACACCTCGACCTTGCAGGCGGAGCAGAGCTTCGCCGCCTTCCAGAACAGGTCGTGCAGCTGAGGAAATTTCTCCAGGTGCGGCGCCTTGAAGTAATCCGTCCAGAGGATGAGCAGCTCGGCCTTGGCGATCTGGGCCTGCTCCTCCTTGATGGTGTCATAGCGGCTGAAGGAGTTCAGGTACGCGGTGAAGGCCGCCTTGTCCTTGGGGTCGGGGCACTCCAGCGCGATCAGCTTCTTCGTCATGGAGAGCACCGCCTCCGCCGCGATCCGCGCCGCCGCAGGATCGTACACGCCGCAGGGCCCGTCGCAGTGGGCCTCCGCAAACAAAACCTTCTCTTCCTTCACAAGGACCCTCTCCCGTCGTGAAATTTTGAAAAGCCTGCTCCCGCCGCGCCTCAGCCCAACAGGGCCTCCGCTGCCTGCCGCATCGCGCTCTCCGCCGCGCCGTCCGGGGCCTCAAGGCAGGTTACGGGTTCGGCCGCAATGACGGCCCCCCTGCCCTCCATGTCCTGCTTCCACGCATCCATGAACGCGCCTCCGCCCCAGCCGTAGGACCCGAACAGAAAGACCTTCTTGCCCTTCAAGTGGTCCTTCAACGCTTCGATGAGCGGAAGGACCTCCGTGTCGTTGATCTCCTCCGTGCCCGAGGCCGGAGAGCCGAACGCCCAGACGTCCGCCGCGGCGAAGGCCGCCTTGTCCACGCCAGCGGCCTCCGAGAAATAGAGCGAACCGCCCTTCGCCTCGACCGCGCTCTTGAAGGCCTCCGCGAGGGCCTTCGTGTTGCCGGTATTGCTGAAGTACGCCAGACCGATCGTGTTCATCGCAATCTCCCTTCCCTCGATATAAAAGCAAAAGACTACAGTACGATGACAGCGATTATATTAGCACAGGCGAACTCAATATGCAGCCCTCGAAGGACTGTTTTGTTCATATCACCCGACGCCTTTGAAATTTCAAGGGAGATCGTCACCCACGACGGCCCAAAAAGCGCAAAGGCCCCCGGTTCGGAAAACCGGGGGCCTCATCTGGCAGGATGTTCAGCCGACGACCTCAAGCTCCACCTCATGGGTCAGGACCTCAGCGTAGCTGAAGGAGATGGTGCTCGCCGTCGAGTTGTTGTACAGCGTGAAAAGCTTCGGATAGACGTCCGTCAAAATCCCTTCCGTCTCCTCCACCCTGTTGCGGCCCTTGGACATGCGGCAGCGCACCCGCCGCCCCTTGTAGGAAATGATTTGATCTTTTATGGATGTAAGAGTTTTTGACATAGAAAAACACTCCCTCCATTTTTACTTTTTAAAGTATAACACTGACCGTTTTAAAAAGCAAATGGAGTGTCGTCGTCCTAAATCCACATAAAGCAAAGTTCAAGGGCGTTTGAACAGGGGAGGAGCGCCTCCCCTTCGTGGAGCCTTCCGGCTTGCCGTTCGCTACCGCTCACGGGCCGTCAGTCTCGCCCTTGCAGGGCTCGCCAGCTCCCCTTCCAGGGGAGCCTAATAAACCGGGAGCCTAAAGTGCGCCGTTTACTTGCCTCCCCTGCAAGGGGAGGTGGTCCGAAGGACCGGAGGGGTCGCTTTTGAAGGGTACATTCAGTTTCCGGTCCCAGACCGCAGCGCCTCGACCTCGTCAGGGGAAAGACCGGTCGCCTGGGATATCTGCTCGGACGTGAAGCTCATGCTCAGCATCCGCCGCGCCGTAGCGGCGATACCATCCGCCCGCCCCTCGTTCAGGCCCTTTGCCAGCCCTCTGGCCTCCCCCAAGGCCTCGCCCTCGGCAAGCCCCTCGGCAAGCCCTTCGGCAAGGCCCTTTACCCGGCCCTTCGCCATGCCCTTCGTCATGCCCTTCGCTTCCGCCTTTCGCTCTGCCAGCCTGAACGTGTTGTGGTAGTCCGTCTCCTCCCGCTCGTGCATTCGGTACAACGCAAGGTTCCCAGGCGTACGGAAAAACAACCGCTCA
>NC_021038.1:1193989-1211110 GCF_000210715.1 Fretibacterium fastidiosum | reverse complement strand
TCGCCCTTGCAGGGCTCGCCAGCCCCCCTTCCAGGGGGGCCTGAAAAACACGCCTCTTCTTTTTGCCTCTCCTGAAAGGGGAGGTGCCGAACGAAGTGAGGCGGAGGGGTTGTGTTTGAAGTGGTGCGTTCAGTTTCCGGTCCCGGCCCGCAGCGCCGCAACCCCGTCAGGGCGCGTCCTCCCTGCCGCCTCTAGGCCGTCTTGGCGCAGGCGGCCAGGGACTGGCCCGTCTCGATGCACTTGGCGGGGCACTTCTGCGCGCAGAGGCCGCAGTTCGTACACTTCGCGGGGTCGATCACCGCCAGGTCCCGGTCCATGGTGATGGCCCCCGCCGGGCAGACCCTGGCGCAGAGGCCGCAGCCGATGCAGCCGATGGAACACACCCGACGCACCGCAGGGCCCTTCCAGTGGGAGCCGCAGGCCACGACGACGTCCGACGTCTGCGGGATGAGCGTCAACACGTCCTTGGGACAGGCCGAGACGCAGGCGCCGCACCCGACGCACTGCTCCCGGTCCACCACGGGCAGGCCGTCCGGCCCCATGAAGATCGCGTCGAAGTTGCAGACCTTCGTGCAGGTGCCGAAGCCGATGCAGCCGAAGGGACACTCGTTGGGGGACCCGCCGGGCACCATGACCGCCGAACGGCAGTCCGCGATACCGCTGTAGAGGACCTTGCGCGGAGAGCGTGCGGCGGAGCCCAGACAGCGGACGAAGGCGCGCATGGGGACGGTCTCCTCCGCCTTCACCCCCATGATCTCCGCCACCCTGGCGCTCACGGCGCTTCCGCCCACGACGCAGAGGTTGGTCCCGGCGCCCTCGTTCACCACCCCGTCGGCGTAGCTGTCGCATCCGGGGTACCCGCAGCCGCCACAGTTGGCGCCCGGCAGCACGGCGCGGATCTTGCCCACCCGCTCGTCCTGCCGCACGCGAAAGACCACGGAGGCGATGGCCAAAAGCGCCCCGAACACAGCGCCCATGACCCCCATCAGGACCAGGGGAACGATCAGATCGTGCATGAAGTTCATGGCCTTCCCTCCCCTACTTGCCCATTCCGGTGAAGCCCATGAAGGCGATGGACATCAGCCCGGCGGTGATCAGCGTCAGGGGCAGGCCCTGGAGGCAGGCCGGAATGCCCTCATTCGTCTCCACGCGCTCCCGGATGCCCGCCATCAGTGCTATGGCCAACAGGAAGCCCAGGGAGGACCCCAGGGCGTTGACGAGGGACTGGGTGAGCGTGTACCTCTCGCTCATGTTCAGCACCGCCACGCCCAGCACGGCGCAGTTCGTCGTGATGAGGGGCAGGAAGATGCCCAGGGCCTTGTAGAGCGTCGGGTTCAGCTTCTTCAGCACCAGCTCCACGAACTGCACCAGCGCCGCGATCACCAGGATGAAGGCCAGGGTGTAGAGGTACTCCAGGCCCAGGGGCGCCAGCAGGAAGTTGTAGGTCAGCCAGGTCATGAGCGAGGCCAGCACGATGACGAACACGACCGCAGCCCCCATGCCCACCGCCGTCTTGAGCCGGCTTGACACACCCATGAAGGGGCAGCAGCCCAGGAAGCGGGTCAACAGGATGTTGTTGACGAAGATGGAGCTCACGAAGAGCAGAAAGAGTTCCGTCATCTTTGATCCTCCTTCTCGATCCGGGCGCCGGGGCAGCTGCCGCTCATGGCGCAGGCGGCGCAGCCCGCAGGGGCCTCCGGAGCCGGCTCCCCGCGCCGGGCCGCAAGGCGCGCCTGAACGGCGCGGAACAGGGCCATGAAGATGCCCAGCATCAGAAACCCGCCCGGAGCCAGGATCACCAGCAGTGCCGGCTGATAGCCCGCGGGGACGACGGGCAGGCCCAGGATCGTGCCGGCCCCCAGGACCTCGCGCACCGCGCCCAGGACGGTCAGGGCGGCCGTGAAGCCCAGGCCCATGCCCAGCCCGTCGAAGATGGAGGCGATGACGCCGTTCCGGGAGGCGAAGGCCTCCGCCCGCGCCAGGATGATGCAGTTCACCACGATGAGGGGGATGAAGATGCCCAGCGCCCGGTTCAGCGCCGGCGCGTAGCCCTCCATCAGAAACTGGATCACCGTGACGAAGGCCGCGATGACCACGATGAAGATCGGGATGCGTATCTCGTCCGGCACCAGCTTCCGCAGCATGGAGATGACGGCGTTGGAGGCGATCAGCACGAAGGTCGCCGCCAGCCCCATGCCGATGCCGTTCTCGACGCTCGAGGTGACGGCGATGGTGGGGCACAGGCCGATGCACTGGACGAAGGTCGGGTTTTCGGTCAGGATTCCGTTCTTGATGATGCTGATGGGATTCCGGCTCATCTGCTCTCGCCTCCCTTTAAGTTCCTGCTCCAGTAGTCCTCGGCGGCGTTCACCCCCGCCGTGACAGCGGTCGAGGTGATGGTGGCGCCCGATATGGCGGAGATCTCGTCCCCCGCCCCCGCGGCGCCCTTCACCACCTTCAGGGGCAGGGCCGTCCGGCCGTCGAACTGCCGGTAGAAGGCCGGCTCCGCGGAGCGCGCGCCGAGGCCCGGCGTCTCCGCGTGGGTCAGGATGCGGATGGCGCTGACGGAGCCATCCTCCTTCAGCCCCACCACCATGGAGATGGGGCCGCCGTAGCCCTTGGTGGAGACCGTGAGGCAGTACCCCACGCGCGCGTCCCCCTTCAGCGCCTCCTGAGCGCCGGTCACGACGACGGTCCCGTCCTCCGGTGCGACGTCCACGGCCTTGAACGTCTCCGCGTCCGGCATGACGTTCCTCAGGGCGTCGGCCTGGTCCGCCATGCGCGCCTTGAGGATGGCCGTTCGGGTGCCCCGCTCCACGCCGCCAAGGACCAGCCCCGTGACGGCGGTGACGAGGAACAGCGTCCCGCCGAGGCGCAGGGCCTTGTGCAGGCTCGTCTCCTCAGCTGCCGCGTTCATCTCCGAACCTCCCCCAGAATCCTGGGCTTCGTCACCCTGTCGATCAGGGGCACCGTCGCGTTCATGATCAGGATGGAATAGGACACGCCCTCCGGGTAGCCCCCAAAGCGGCGGATGAGGGCCGTCAAGACCCCGCAGCCCACGGCGAAGACCACCTGCCCCCGCGCCGTCATGGGGGACGTGGTGTAGTCCGTCGCCATGAAGATGGCCCCCAGGAGGAGGCCCCCTGTCAGCGCCTCCTGCAGCGGCATCATGCCTCCGCCGTGCCGGAAGAGCGCGGCCAGCAGGGCCGCGGTGAGGGTGTAGATCACGGGAATGCGCCAGGAGATGACCTCCTGCCACACCAGAAACGCACCCCCCAGCAGCAGGAGCGCCGCGGACGTCTCGCCGATGCAGCCCCCCACGTTCCCCAGCAGCAGGTCCGCCGTGGAGCAGGACGGGCCGGGCGCGGCGGATGCCCCGGCGCCGCTCAGGGCCTTCATCGCGGCCAGGGGCGTCGCCGTACTGACGCCGTCCAGGGACCAGTCGGTCATGGCGACGGGCCAGGAGATCAGCATCATGGCGCGCGCGGCCAGGGCCGGGTTCATGACGTTCCCCCCGATGCCGCCAAAGAACTGCTTCACCACGATGATGGCGAACACGGCCCCGCAGGCGGCCATCCAAAGGGGGACGGAGGGGGGAAGGTTGTAGGCCAGCAGGAGCCCCGTGACGACGGCGGACAGGTCCGACACCGTCACCCTCTGCCCCGTCGCGCGCTGCCAGAGGTACTCCGCAGCCACGCTGGCGGCCACGCAGACGGCGATCACGACCAGGGCCCTCCAGCCCATGAAGTGAACGCCCGCCGCCCCCGCCGGGAGCAGAGCGGCGATCACCAGGCCCATGATCTTCTGGGTGGAGAGCGGCGAATGGACGTGAGGTGAACTCGCCACCACCAGCTTCAAGTCTCGTTCCGTCATTGCAGTCATCTCTTCGCCTCCGCTTTCTGCTGGGCCGCCGCTGCGCGCCGGCGCTCTGCCGTCACCGCGGCCTTTCCGTCTCGGCAGCTCTGGGTCAGGGCCCGCGACGCTGGACAGGCGTAGGTGCAGCAGCCGCACTCGATGCAGTTCATGCCGCCCTCGGCCTCAAAGACGCCGTAGTCGCGCCGGCGCACCAGGCGATCCAGCGTGGAAGGCACGAGGTGGACGGGACAGGCCTCGACGCAGCGCCCGCAGCGCAGGCAGCTGGATTCAGGTTCGACGTGGGCCGTCCTGGCCGTCAGGGCCACGATGCCGGAGGTCCCCTTCACCACGGGCACGTCGAGGGAGCGCATGGACATGCCCATCATGGGGCCGCCCGCCAGCACCTTCACGGGGGGCTCGCAGAAGCCGCCCGCCGCGTCGATCAGCTCGCGGACGGAGATGCCAAGGGGCACCAGCAGGTTCTTCGGCTCCGCAATGGCGTCCCCCGTCACGGAGATGACGCGGTCCGTCACGGGGAGCCCCTCGGTCAGGGCAAGCCATATCTGCCACACCGTCCGGGCGTTCAGGATGATGCAGCCCACGTCCGCGGGCAGCGCCCCCGGAGGGATCTCCTGCCCCGTGACGGATTCGATCAGCATCTTCTCCGCGCCCTGGGGGTACTTCACCCTGTGGGGCATCACGCGGATGCGCGTGTGGTCGTGCTCCGAGAGCTCGCCCTCCATGCGGCGGATGGCCTCCGGCTTGTTCGCCTCGATGGCGATGACGCCCTTTGCCTCGGAAAAGAGGCTGAGGCACATCTCCAGCCCCTCGATGATGGGCTCCGGGCGCTCCATCATCAGGCGGTTGTCGCAGTTCAGGTAGGGCTCGCACTCCGCGCCGTTCACGATCACCCACCGGATGACCCGGTCTTTGGGCGGCGAGAGCTTGACGTGGGTCGGAAAGCAGGCGCCTCCCATGCCCACGATGCCCGCCGCCCGGATGAGCTTGACGTACTCCTCCGGCTTCGGCCGGTGCCCCAGTTCCTCAAACAGCGTCGGTGCGTGCTCGTCCATGCCGTCGTTCTCGACGACGATGCACGGCGCCACGCTGCCTGGGATCGTCATGCGCGGCGCAACCTCCTTCACGGTGCCGGAGACGCAGGAAAAGATCGGCGCGGAGACGAAGGCATCCGTGTCCGCGATCCTCTGGCCCACCAGCACGCGATCCCCCTTCGCCACCAGGGGCGCGCAGGGTGCCCCGATGTGCTGGGACAGCGGGTAGACCAGCTCGCCCTTCGGCGCCAGCTGCTGAATCGCCTTCTCCTCGGTCAGCGCCTTGCCCTCCGGCGGATGCACCCCTCCAGGAAACGTCGGCAATTTCGTTCTCATCGTATTCCCCCCAACTGCTCGGTCCAAACTCCAAACGCCACGAAGCCACCGCGAGGCGGCGCGGCCAGATGCAGAACGGGCGGGCCTGAGGCTCAGGCCCGCCGCCCCGTCTGCCCCTCGCGGGCAGGTACAGCCCGCTAACCCCGACGCCGCGCGGAGAGGGCCAGAAGCGGCAGGGCCAACGCCAAAGCGCCCAGCCCCACGTCGCACCCGCCGCCGGAGCTGCCGCCGCTCCCCTGGCCGCCCTCCACCTTCACGCTCTTATACCTCGTGGTCAGCAAGGCGTCCCCGCTCACGATCTGCGCTCGCACGCGCAGGCTGATGACCCTGTCCTTCGGAACCTCCACGGCGGGCACCCGAACGCGCGCCGAGTCTCCGCCGTAGCGGAACTCGTGCTGAACGGGCGTGTCGTCGATCAGGACCTCCGGGTCCCAAACCCCCACGTAGTTCCCCTGCGGGTCCTTGATCTGCGCCCTCTTCGCCGCCTCGTCGTAGCGGCACCCCACCAGGGTGAAGGACAGGTCCACGCCGTTGGCGACGCGGTCCGAATCGAGCTGGATGTAGCTCGCGGAGATGCTGGAGCCGGGAGCGTCGTCGGGGCCGCCCGGAGTTTCCGGCTGGCCGGGGCTCGGCGGCTGGTCAGGGCTCGACGGCTGGTCGGGGATGGACGGCTGGTTCGGGGCCGACGGCAGATCCCCATGCGCCATCTGGTAGTCCAGCGCGCCCCTGACGTCCAGCAGGCGACCGCCCGCCACCTTCCCGACGAGGGCGGGCCGGTTCTTCGCCGCCCCCTCGATCAGGGCCGTCCGTATCTGGTACGCCGTGCGCGTCGGGTCCGCGGCCTTCAGCAGGGCCGCCGCCCCCGTCACGTGGGGGGCCGCCATGGAGGTGCCGGCCATCCCGGCTACCCGGATATCGTTGGACAACAGCCAACCCTTCGCCGCACAGGTCGTGCTGAGGATGTTCACGCCCGGCGCCGCGACGTCCACGTAGGCGCCGCTGTAGTTGCTGAAGTCGGCAGCGAAGGTGAGGTCAGTGCTCACGGCCCCCACCGCGATCATGTTGTGCAGTCCCCGGTAGGAGGCGGGGTAGGCGCACTCCCCCTTCTTGTACAGGGGTTCTCCGGTCCCAGGAAGCATCGGGCCATCCCGTGGCGCCGGGGCACCAACCTCCGTCCTCTCGTTTCCGGCAGCGACGACGAGGACGACCCTGTTCGTATTATCCAGGGCCTTGAGCACCTGCCACATCACATCCCTCCCCTGCTCTTCCGGCTTCAGGACGGGAGCGTACCATCCCAGCGAGGCGTTCACGGCCGCCAGCTTCAGGTTCGGCCGGTCCTTCAACAATCCGATCAGGTACTCGACGCCCCTGATCATCCATCCGGTCCAGCCCAGCCCCTTCTCGTTCATGGTGCGGAGGGAGATCAGCCTCACGTTCCAGTTCACGCCCACGACGCCCGTGCCGTTGTTCCCCTTGGCGCCGATGGTCCCCGCCACGTGGGTGCCGTGGCCGTCCTCGTCCTGCCACGAGGGCTTGCGCGGCACGAAACTCCTGCTCAGGGTCCCGTCCACGTTCGCCAGCTCGACGCGCTGCGCGGTCGTGTCGATACCCGAGTCCATCACGGCCACGTAGACGTCGTCGCTCCCCGTCGCGAGGTCCCAGGCCTCAGGCGCCCTGATGGCCTTCAGCCCCCACAGGGCGGGGAAGCCGGGGTCGTTCGGCTCCCTGGCGGACGCCTGCACGACGTAGTTGAGCGACGCGGCCAGCACGTCGTCCCGTTGGAGCAGATTCCGCACCAGGTCCTCCCCGGAGGTGGCGCCGCTCAATCGCACGAAGACGCCGTTTCCCGCCTCGGAGAGGTTTGGGTAGGTCTCCTCCACGCGCGCGCCCACGGCGGCGGCAATGGAGGCCGCGCGGAACGCCTCGCGCCCCGCGCGCACGGACGAGGCCGACACCCTTTCCCCCTCGCCCTTAAAGACCGCCAGGACCTCCCCCGGAACGCAGCGGGCCGCCGCGGCTCCCGTCAGGGCAAACAGCGCAACAAGCGCCAGCACGGAGATCAAAATCGGTCGCAGTTTCCTCAAAACACAGCCTCCTTCTCAGCATATGGGACCGTCGTCGTCTCGGACGATCACATGGCCCGGCACGACAGGACCGTCCCCGTCGTCCTCTCCATCTCCACCCTGACGTAGCGCCGCAGGAAGCGCTGGGCGAACGCCGCGCGATTCATCGGCTGGCCCTTCTCGTCCGCAAAGGCACACTCCGCCAGCAGCGGGCAGACGTACCTCCGCCCCCCCACGGCCAGCGTAAGCTGCCCTCCGTCCAGGCCCTCCAGAGAGCCCGTCGCCTCCCGCACCTCCAGTCGGTCCAGGGGAACGACGGTGCGCTCCCCGTTCGGGCCCATGATCTCGAAGCCCACTGCGGACGGCTTCGGCTCCGGCACACCGACAGGCGCAGGCTCGGCGACCTCCATGACGGCCTCGTCGCCCGAAGCGGGAAGCGCTGTTTCGGCGTCCTGCGGCGCAGCCGTCCCCTCCGCGGCAAGCGACGCCGCCAGGACGACAACCGCAGCGACGCGCAGGGGAAAACCCACCTTCTTCATCGTGTGAACCTCCTCGACCTGCAACGATTGACTTCAACATCCATTACTATTCAATTCATTATACGCCAACCATACGCCAACTCTCCGTCGACTGCGGCCCCGCGGAAAGTCCTCTCATTTTGTCCTATTATAGCGCACTCCGCTTCCCCGCCTGATCCGGACGACCGTCCTGGCTTCGCCTTCGCCTTACGTTTTTCTTCACGGGATTAAAGCTATAATATTAAAAACAACGGGCGTCCGGCAAGGGCCGGCCCCAAGACAAGGCGAGGTGAAGGAGCGATGAAAAGAAATTTAAAGACGCTGCCCATCGGGACGTACAACTTTGAGAAACTGAGGCGGATGAACTGCGTTTACGTGGACAAGACGGCGCGGCTGGTGAAACTCGTCGAGGCGGGGGCATGGTACTTCCTCTCCCGCCCTCGGCGGTTCGGCAAGTCCCTGACCCTCTCGACGCTCGACGCCCTGTTCGGCGGCAAGGCAGAGCTGTTCCGCGGCCTCGCCGCCGAGGCGTGGGCCATAGAGCAGGCAAAACACCCCGCGCCCGTGCTGCGGCTCGACATGAGCATGATGAACGTCAGTGACGTCGCTCAATTTGAAGGGTCCCTTAACAGCGCGTTGACCTGGAGGGCAGAAGATGCGGGCGTGACGCTCTCCAGCCAACAGCCCAGCGATAAGTTTCAAGAGCTTATCCGCGCCCTCCACAGGCAGGGCGGCCCTGTCGTCGTCCTGATCGACGAGTACGACAAGCCCATCCTGGACAAGATCGGCAATCTGGAGGCGGCGGAGGCCATGCGCGACTCGCTCCGCACCCTCTACACCGTCCTCAAGGGCTGCGACGAGTACCTGCGCTTCGTCATGCTGACCGGCATCTCCAGGTTCACGAAGACCGGCGTCTTCTCCGCCATGAACAACCTGATGGACATCTCCATGACGGAGAGCTTCGGCGACGTTGTTGGTTACACGCAGGAGGAGCTTGAACGGGACTTCGCGGACTGGATCGACGACACAGCCGGCAAGATGCGCCTCTCCCGCCAGGAGCTCCTGATGCGGATGAAGGACTACTACGACGGCTTCTGCTTCGACGGCACAACCCGCCTCTACAACCCCTTCTCCATCCTCAACTTCTTCTTCAACGGCCGGTTCTCCAACTACTGGTACGAATCCGGCTCCCCCTCCTTCATCGTCGCCTACATGAAGCGACACGAGATATTGGACCCGGAGGCGTACCGACACCTCGTCGTCAAGGAGAGCTTCGCAAGCTCCCAGGAGATCGAGCGGGCCCGACCGGAGAGCTTCCTCTACCAGGCGGGCTACCTGACCATCGAGAAGTGGGAGGAGCAGTCCCTGACCCTGGACTACCCCAACCGGGAGGTCCTGGACTCCATCGCCGGCATGTACCTGGAGCACGTCTACAACGTGGAGGGGTACAGCTCCATCGGCGCACAACTGTGGAAGGCGCTCAGCAACGGGGAGGTCACCGAGGCCATCCGGCTCTACAACACGGCCCTGGCCTCCATCCCCTACCAGGACCTCGCGCGGCGGGACGAGTCCCTGTACCGCTCCCTGTTCCTGATGCTCCTGCGCGGGGCGGGCATCACGGCCCACGGGGAGGTCCCCACGAACCGGGGGCGAAGCGACGTCCTGGTCCTCTTTCCCCATCGCGTTGTCGTGCTGGAGTTCAAGCTGGCCCGGAGCGCGGGAGAGATCGCGAGGCTTCGGGACGAGGGGCGGAAGCAGATCGAGGAGAAGGGCTACGCTAAGCCCTTCGACGCAGACCGGCGCGCCGTCACCTCCGCCGTCGTCGTCATCGACCTCCAGAAGCACGAGGCGGCGGCCTGTTGAGAGGAAGTGCAGCGATGGGGGGAGCCGCAGAGGCGTGGAAGCTCTTCGTTCAGTTTTTCCGGTTCGGCTGTTTCACCTTTGGCGGCGGGTGGAGCATCGTGGCACAGATGCGCGAGCGATACGTCGAGAAGGAGGGCACGCTGACGAACGAGGACCTTCTGGACCTCACCAGCATCGGACGCAGCCTTCCCGGCACGATGATCGGCAACATCGCCATGTTCTACGGCTACCGGCGCGCGGGGCTTCCGGGCGGCGCGGCCTGCGTGCTGGGGATGGTCCTGCCCCCGACCCTTATCCTGATGGGCGTCACCTGCGCCTACGCCGCGCTGCAGGGCAACGTCTGGGTCCTGGCGGCCATGCGGGGCGTGAGGGCCGCCGTCGTCCCCATCATCCTGAGCGCGCTGGCCGCCATGGTGCGCGGGGCGTTTCGCTTCCCGCCCTGCGCGGCGGTGGCCCCGGTGACGTTCGCCCTCTACGCCTTCCCTGGCGTCAGCAGCGTCTGGCTGGTGCTCCTGGGCGCGGTCTGCGGGCTCCTGATCTGCGAAGGGTACGAGCGGAAGGGGGTGGACCGGCGTGGGACCGGCCGGCCTGCTTGAGCTCTACTGGAGCTTCGTGAAGATAGGCTTCACGAGCTTCGGAGGTTTCTCCATGATCCCGCTCATCTCGAGCGAGATGAGCGCCCACCATTGGATGACGGCCGAGGAGATATCCGACCTCGTCGCCATCGCGGAGATGACGCCGGGGCCGTTGGGGCTGAACTGCGCCACGTTCGCCGGCATGAGGGCGGCCTGGCTGCCTGGGGCCATCGCGGCCAACCTCGGCGCGCTGACCCCCACCTTCACGCTGGGGGCCGTCGCAGCCATCTTCTTCGAGCGCTTCAAGAGCAGCCGCCGCCTGGAGCAGGTCATGGTGGGCGTGCGGCCGGCCTGCATCGGCCTGATCGCCGGGGTGGCGCTCACCCTGGCCATGACGAACTACGCCGAGGGAGGCGCGGCACACCTCCCCTCCCTGGGGCTGGGCGCGCTGGACTCCCTCCTTCTGATGAAGTTCAAGGTCAGCATCCCGAAGGTGATCGGCCTGAGCGCCGCGATGGGGGTCCTCCTGTTCGGCGTCCTTGGGCTGTGAGGCTGCGGCCTCTAAAGAGCGGCTGAACACAAAAGCTCCCGCCCCAAAAAGGAGCGGGAGCCAAACGACGTTTGACCTTCGAGCGTTCTTTACTCCGTTACTCTGCGATCGTGAAGGTCAGGCGAGAAACCAGAACGGTCTCGTCGGCCACGGCCGTGTCCGCATAGGGGATCTTGACCTGAACGAAAGCGTTCCAGTAGCCGGCCTTCACCGGGATGATGTTGATGATGCCATCGAGGCCGGTGCGCCCCCAGAAGCACTTGTACTCGTTGGCGGGGTCGCCGTCCTTCGCTCCACCGGTAAAACCTGCGTACACAGCCTTTACCTCCGCCGTCTTGGCAGGCTTGCCGTCGAGCAGCACCAGCACGGGGAAGCGCTGCCCCGGCTTCACCGTCGCGGGGTTGACCTGGGGCACCAGCTCCAGGCGCTGCCCCACCGGCTTGGTGATGAGGTCCGTGCCGTCGGCGCCGTCCAGG
Source organism: Fretibacterium fastidiosum (assembly GCF_000210715.1). Lineage (GTDB taxonomy): Bacteria > Synergistota > Synergistia > Synergistales > Aminobacteriaceae > Fretibacterium > Fretibacterium fastidiosum. The sequence goes on along the minus strand of NC_021038.1, from coordinate 1,199,822 downwards.
TTCATGACGAGCTTGGCGTACATCGCCGCCTCCTCGGCGTAGGTGGCATCGGCCTTCGTCATCTCCTTGTACTTGGCCTTGTCCGCCTGCTTCCAGCCCTCGGACCCCTTGGCCCAGAAGGTGGGCTTGTAGTTGCCGATCACCAGGTAGTCGCCCTTCTTCAGGTCCGCCTTGACCTCGTAGTGGTAGTTCTTGTCGCCCGCCAGCGCCATCTCCGTCGCGCCCTCCGGCGTGATCAGCTTCAGGGGCTCAAAGAGGTGCGTGCGTTCGTCGGGGATGACCTCGGGATCGGGGAACTCGTGCCCGTAGCCCAGGTCGGCCTTGAGCAGGCCGTCCTTGTAGTCCGCGTTCACCCAGAACTCATGAGCCTCTGCCGTCGCGCCCAGGAAAGCCGCAAAGAGCGCTCCGGCCACCATCACGGAAAAGAACTTGCGCATAGACATCTTCCTCCTTCAATTTCCTTCTCCAAAAATAACTTCCCAAACAACACAACGCACCATGCCGGAGCGCGAGAGACCCGCCCGCCGGTTCTGGCTAATCCTTCTCACTAGTCTTTTTTGGATGGGCACTTATCCCCGCATCCACAGCCGCACCCACCACAGCCCCCTCGCTTAGCGGAGACGACCCAGCCGCGAATCAGGTACCCTGCGGCTGCAAGGGCGATCAGGACAATGGCAAGTTCCTCTACGCCCATGACTCTCAAGCCCCCTCTCCTCGTTCGCTCCCGGCGTGGGTCTGAACCGGGTTTTACATCTTGGTCGCCTGGACCCAGATCACCGCGTCCTGAGAAAGCTCCCTGCCCTCAAACTCCTTGTCGGGGCCCGCACCCAGCGCGGCAAAGCCCCACCAGCCCGCCTTGGGCATGGCGAAGGTGAAGGTCCCGTTGGCGTCGGCTTTGATCGTCAGGGTTACGAAGGCATCGTGCGGCGCTTCAACAGTTGCCTTCTTTTCAAAGCTGTTCTTCTTCATGTCGGGCTTGTGGTTCATGTACTCGACCTCGATCTCTGCAAAGGGAACCGGCTTGCCGTCGCCCTTCACAACACCTCGGAAGACCCCACCAGCCCAGAGCGCGTAGGGCTTATCCAACGGGACGATCTCAGCCTTCAGCCCGATCTCGGCATCCCAATCCGTGGGCAGGCTGCCGTTGTTCACGATCACCTTCGTGATCTGCTGGATGTACGTCTCCTCACTCTGCTCGTAGTAGGGAGCAGGCACCAGGCAGAAGACGTAGTCACCCATGCCCTTCAGCTTGAAGGAGGTCTCGAAGGCCCTGCCCTTGTTCTCCAGGCTGGTCCAGGTGATGGGTTTCAGGGTATCAAGCAGGTCGGTCTTCTTCTCCTTGTTCACGACGAAGAACTCCTGCGGCTTGCCCATATCCATGGTGTGCCCTGCCTCGAAGGGATGCGTGAAAACCAGCTTCAGGGGCACCTCGCCCCCCTTGTCCAGGATCGTCTCGGGGGTGTAGAGCATCTGGAAGTGGGCAGACGCGGGAAGCGCCGCGGCAAACAGCGCGAACAGGGAGAGTACAACGATTTTTTTCATCTAAAGGAACACTCCTTTATTTCCTGATCTTCCGTCGTCCGGGGTACAGGCCCCGGACGAACCAAGCCTCACGAACCCTACTTAATCTCGCTGTCCTTCAAGGTGATGGTGTGGCCGGGGCCACCGTCGAAGGTAACGGAGAAGACGCCCTCTGGCTTCGGGAAGGTCAGCTCACCCTGCTCATCCAGCTTGCCCTCGAAGACGACCTCCTCCTTCTCGTTGGTCACCCGGATGGGGATGTTCGCGGCCGAGGAGCCGTCGGAGAACCCGCCCTCACAGGAGAGCGTCCCATCACCATTGTCCCAGCAGGAGAAGAGCGGGGTGTGAGCCAGAGCGACTCCGGCAAAGGCTACGACAAGGACTGCCGCCAATACGCAAGACAACAACCTTCTGTTCATCTCTGAAAACCTCCATAACATAAAATAATTGTGATGTATGCCAGTCACGCGGTCCCTGAGGATCGCGATCCTGCCGAAAGCAGGCTCCCTGAAGGCAGCACATAACTCATGGCTCAGCTGTAGGTCCGCTTCGTCTTGATCAGCCCCAGGAGAACCGTCAGGGTCAGGGGGATCAGGTAGAACATCCACATCGCCTGGAAGCCGCTCAGGCCAAGAGCGGACCCGCCGGTGAACACCAGCACCGCGGTGAGCAGCCCCAGGAGCAGAGGCATGAAGAAAGCGAAGAGCATCCACCTAGTGGAGCCCGTCTGGACCCGGATGGCCATGATCGTCGGCAGACAGGGCGGGCAGAGGACCATGAAGAGCATCAGGGCCATCGCGTGCAGAGGCGTCAGGTCCCCCTCCTGCTGCTTCATGCGTTGTTCCAAGGTATCAGTATTCTTGCCTGCACCCCCGGCCTCCCCCGGCTCCTTGATGTAGAGGGCCCCCAAGGTGGAGACGCTGTTCTCTTTGGCCGCAAGCGTACTGAGTACGGCGACGTTGACGCGCCAGTTGAAGCCCGCGTACCTCGAGGCGGGCTCAAGGGCTCGGCCGATCTTTCCCAGAAGGCTGTTGTCGATGCGCTCTCTGCGGATAGCCGTCAGGGTATTGGTCCGGAAGAGGACCAGCTTCTTAAGCTCCTTCTCCAGCGCCTTCGCCTCCGGGTCCTTCTTGTTCTGGATGATCTCAAAGAAGTCGGGGTTCTTGAGCCCGTAGGCCTTCTTCTTCTCCGCGGATGCCCCGGACTTGAGCAGTTCCTTGTAGCCCTGTTGGTAGAGGATGAGGCGGAGCACGTCGTCCTCGCTCCTGAGCCCGGAGCCCAGTTTCTTATCTTTCGCCCTGTCGAGGAAGGCCTGGACGGCCCGGTCCTTCTCAGCCTCGTAGTGGGCCTTTCGCTCCGGGGTCAGTCCGGGAAACTGGAGCAGGACAAAGAGGACGACGGCCACGGCCGCGACGACGGTCGTGATCTTGCGAATGTAGAGCCATATCCGCTCGATTGCGCGCCCCAGAACCCCCCGCAGGGAGGGGATGTGGTAGGGCGGCATCTCCATGATAAAGGGGGCTGTCTCCTTGTGTTTCAGCGCCGTCATGGACAGAATCTTGGCGATGGGAAGCACGAAGAGCAGGCTGATCGTCTGAATAAAAACGATGACGATGTTCTGCTGGTTGACTTCTCCAAACAGGGGCAGGCGCACCGTTTCGTTGAAGTAGATGCCGATAAGAAGGAAGTAGAGCGGCAGCTTGGCCTGACAGTTGAGCATGGGCAACGTCAGGATCGTCGCCAGCTTCGACTTCTCATCCGGAATGCCCTTGGTGGCCATGACCGCAGGGACAGCACAGCCCCCCAGGACGACGCCACCCAGGATCATCGGGAGGGTGGACTGCCCGTGCAGACCGAACCGGCTCAGGATGCGGTCCAGGACAAACGCGATCCGCGGCATGTAACCGCTGTCCTCCAGCACCGCGATCAGCGCGAAGAGGATGAAGAAGATCGGGATGTAGTTGAAGAGCGCATTCAGATTATCGACAATCCAGAGGACGAACTCCCGCAACAGGGGCAGCTCAATGAGCCCCGGTTGCGGCAGGACGCTCTCGGCCAGACTTCGGAATCCCGCAAGGACGGGCCAGGTGTAGTGTGTGAGGTTGTAGCCCTGGATGAACGAGAGGTAGTAGAACCCGTAAATGACGACCAGCAGGAAGACGGGGCCGAAGAACTTGTTGCAGACGGCCCGGTCGATCCGCTCGGAGATATGCACCTTCTCTGCGTCCTTCTTGACCACATGGCGGCCTGCGATCGCCGCGGCCCTCCGGCTGCGCTGGCCGGAGACGTAGAGGTCGGCACTCATACCCTTCTCCCGCTCAAAGTGCTCCCGGAGGGCCTCCGCCTTCAAAAGGACCTCCTGAGCCCTGCCCTCGGCCTTCTCGCGCACCAAGGCCGCGACCTCGGGGTCGGCCTCCATCAACTTGACGGCAATCCAGGGAAGGGGGAAGGTCTCCCCGAGGGACGCGCCGGCCAGCAGGGCCTCCAGCTCCCGCAGGGCGTCCTTAAGGTCGGGGTAGAGCTCGGCTGTGGCCAGACTCGTCCGCGCACTGGAGCGGGACATGTCGGCAATCGCTCTGAGCAGGTCCTCCCGTCCGCGCCCCTGGGTGATGGCTGTCCCAATGACGGGGACGCCCAGCTCCTTTGAGAGCCCTGCGGCGTCCACCGTGATCCCCAGGTTCTCGGCTACGTCCATCATGTTGAGGTCAAGCACGAGGGGGATTTCCATCTCCAGAAGCTGAATTGTCAGGTACAGGCTGCGCTTGAGGTTCGCGGCATCCATGACGTTCACGACCGCTGAAAGCGGCTCGCCCAGAAGGACGCCGCGAGAGACACGCTCCTCTGGCGAATAGGACGTCAGGCTGTAGGTCCCCGGAAGGTCAACCACTTCCACCGACTCTCCGTCCCTCCTGTACCAGCCCATCATCTTATCGACGGTCACCCCGGGGTAGTTGGCCACAAACTGTCTTGCGCCCGTCAGACTGTTGAAAACGGTGGATTTTCCGCAGTTCGGCTGCCCCGCAAGGGCCACAATCTTTTTGCCCATTTTATTCATCTTGCCCATTATTAAGCTTCTTCATCTTCACGAAATGAGCTTCCTCATAGCGCAGGTTGACGAGTGCACCCTCGGCGTCAACCTCAATGGGATCTCCCAAGGGCGCCCTTCGAACGACCCTGGCTGCGACTCCGGGATAGAGCCCCATATCAACCAGCCTCTGGGCCAACATCCCCCTGCCCTTAATCCCCACGACCATCCCCGACTCACCCGGGGCAAGCTCCGCAAGCGTCACTTCGCTCATCGTTCCCACCCAATCTGCGCTAGAATTCAAAACGTGACGTCAAAACACCCGACCCGGAGGCGTTCCGCCAAGTCGGGCCAGTCCTGACAGCCAGTGCCCATTCCACATCCAAATGTCCGTCTCTAAGCCTCCCCGACCAGGAGAGTCATCGCGATCTCGTGGTCCAGAGCCAGGCAGCTCTCGCCCTCCATCACCTTGACGATGACATCCCCGTCCCGATCCTGCAGCAGAGTGAGGATACTCCCCTCCCCCAACCCAAGGCTCTCAAGGCGTTTGGACATCCCTGGATTGCTCCCGGCCTTCATGACCTTCAGCTTCGTATTGACCGGAGCCACATGCAAGGGAAACACACCTACCCCTCCTTCCAGGGCACGTCATCAATTAAGCCGGATTACAGCGGCATCAAATACAAATAACACCCGGGAAAATCAGCAACTCGCTTGTCTTGACATACTCCCACGAATAAACTCGTGGGATTCTAAGATCGACAAAGACAGCCGACCGAAGCCGGTCTTACGTCTTCTCCCTTAAAGAGTGGATGCCCCACTCTTTGCCCCAAGTATTCTGAGTTTGTTCTTGGGCGTTGGATATTTTACGTTTGGAACTTCCCCAAACAACCCGATATATCGAGTTTTCAAGATACGTTGTACCCCCAAAAGGGGACAGGTTGGCACGGGATTTCACCCCACGTTACCAGTTACCAAATACAGTATATTCAGAGAAACAAAAGCAAAGGCGAACGCCGACAAGTTGGCGGCGTTGTAACTTTCAGCCCGCGACTTTAGTCGCGGGCTTTCTCGTTGCACTGTCGTAACGTGCCACCGTTGCACGACATTGTTTCCTCGATATTATTTCAAGCGCACAGAAAACCCTCGCATTAATGCGTTAAAATGATAGAATCAATAAAAATCTTTGCCGCTTGTGCTCAACTGGTTTATCTAAAAAGACGACAAACAGCCTTTTGTCTCTTAACAGCCCACAACAATTCCCAGCCCTGCAACAAGCTCTTCTCG
>NC_021038.1:1188663-1193023 GCF_000210715.1 Fretibacterium fastidiosum | reverse complement strand
GGGGAAATATTCTGATTAGAGGGCTGTCGCCTCCTGTCGGCAGTATAAAATTTGAGCTGGTAGGGCGGGACGCGCCCAAACCGGAGTTGCAGAACTCCTACGCCTGTGGAGATTGTGTAAGACCTTTCAACTGCGAAAGGCTGTGGTCTGCGAAGCAGGAAGCCCCAGGCTTTAGCCGTGGGGAGCTGTCACGGTTCCACGCTGGTCCTGGACAACCTGGGCGGTGCGGACCAGTCGGGCTACTCCGGGTTCAAAGGTGTAGTGAACCGGCACTGGGGCAGCATTATTTCGTCGGCGTTGTTGGTGTCGCTCTTGGGAGCCGGTGTTGAGATTGCCGCCCCTACGAGCAATGGTGACCGCGACAAGGAAGACCCGCGCTCCATCCTGGCGGAGAACGCGGCCAGTGCCGTTGCAGAGGCTATGTCTCAGATCATTCAGCGGGAGGTCAACCGGCAGCCGACCATTAAGATAAAGCCAGGCTACCGCTTTATGATCTTTGTTCAGAGGGATATCCTTTTCCCAGCAGCGTGGCGGTAGAATAGTACTGAGAGTAGCCCTTTGAAACGGAGGAATGCACAAATGTTGTTGCCGAAGGATTTCGTGTCCACGATGTCGGATGAGGACAAGGACAAGATCATGGATGAAGCGGATGCTCTGGATGAGCGTGGGGAGAAGGAAGCTGCTAATTGCTTGAGAAATACCATACCTATGAATCCTATTTTGGCAGATGGAATGAAGAAAGTGGGGGGCATACAAAAACTAAAGGATTTGGGGTTTAACCTCAATGACGCTGTGAAGCTGTTCGGTGAGGGGTGGTTGAATGGGTGAGCTTAACAAGCTGTATCAGGCCATATCGAATTTTTCAGAGGCAAAAGAGCGACTGGATCGCACTCCTCGCAAGAAGTTCACCATTGCCGCGCTTCAGAACACCACCACCACATTGCGAGACGTTGCCGGTTTCGGCAACGTCTCCGATATGTTGGATGCCGAACAGCTCTGCATCAACCTCGAAAAGGCGCTCTACGCAAACACGCCGGACGATGAGGCACGGTACGACAAGCAGATCGTCGAGAATATGGCCATTCGCGGTTCTCTGGACGACATCTTGGACGTAAAGGGATATCAGGCCCACTTCGAGCGCCTTAAAGTTCTAGGCGTAAACCCGGATAACCTGCCTAAAGGCGAGCCCTTTGAGACCAACTGCAACCGGCAGATCAAGTACCTCGGCAGTGCGAAAAACGGCTTCAGCGAGCCAGAGGAGAAGGACTTTTTTGCGGCACGGCAGGAGAACCTTCGTGCCGTCATCCTCATCTGCCGAGAACGCCAACGCGAGGCATTGATGCCCGAAGCCGTGTCCAGCGAGCTTGCCGGTATGATCACGGAGGACACCGGCGTCCAGGAGCCAACGATAAACCTCCATCCCTACACCAAAGGCCAGTGGTTCACCGGCAAGATCATTCACACAGACGCAGCACACGGCAGGTGTATCCAGCAAACCGCCTCCAGGCTCTTCACCGTTCACAGGCTTGAGAAGCTGGAAACAGTGCCGGAACAGGGGCAGGACCTGAAGATCACCTACTCCAAGGACGGTGCTAAGGCAAAGCTGGACCCCATTGTACAGAAGCAGTCCAGGTCGCTGCACCGATAGAGACAGGGGAGATATTGATGCGTCTTTTCATAGCGGAGAAACCGAGCCTGGCCCGTGCGATCGCCGCCGTGCTGCCTCAACCGCAGAGGGCCTCAAGGCTCTACATTGAGGCCGGAAACGACGTCGTGGCATGGGCTGCAGGTCATCTCCTGGAACAGGCGATGCCAGAGCAATACGACGAGAAGTACAAGCGCTGGAACCTGGCTGACCTGCCCATCATTCCGGAGGAATGGAAGATGCTGGTCAAGAAGGAGAGCAGGGACCTCTTCGACAACCTCAAGACCCTGCTCAAGAAGGCGGATTCTGTCGTCAACGCGGGGGATTGCGACCGTGAAGGGCAACTGCTCATCGACGAGATTCTGGAGCACTGCAAGTACAAAGGCCCCGTGCAGCGCATCCTCATCAGCGACACGAACCCGGATGCCGTGAAAAAGGCCCTGGCCGAGCTCAAGCCCAACGAAGACTTCCGAGGTGACCGCGACGCCGCACGGGCGCGCAGTCAGGCAGACTGGCTGCACGGCATGAACATGACGCGGCTCTACACCAAGCTCGCGGAGAAGAACGGCTACGATGGAGGTCCGCTCCGGATAGGTCGGGTCAAGACGCCCGTCACGGCGCTGGTGGTGCGCCGTGACCTTGAGATTGAGTCCTTTGTCCCCAAGCCTTATTGGACCCTTCAGGCGCAAATACAGGTTAAGGAAGGAGCCTTCTGGGCAGGCTGGAGGCCGAAGGAGGAGCAGACCGGCCTTGATGAGGAAGGACGCCTGGTCGATAAGGCGACAGGCGAGGAACTGGCGTCGCGGCTCAAGGGCAAGCCGGCTGTTATAACGAAGTACGAGAGCAAAAAGCAGAGCGTTAAGCCGCCGCTGGGGTACTCGCTGCCGAAGCTCCAGATGGCGGCTTCGAGGAAACACGACCTGTCCCCCTCCCGTGTCCTGGAGGTCTGCCAGAAGCTCTACGAGCAGGGGGTCCTCACGTATCCGCGCTCCGACTGCGAGTACCTGCCGGAGGGGCACCAGGACGAAGCGGAGAAGGTCTTGGCGGTGATCGATGCCCTGTCCTCCCTGAAGCGCCCTGATGAGCTTAACACGGCCCGGAAGACACCCGTCTTTAACGGCAAGAAGGTGGAGGAGCACCACGCAATCATCCCTTCCGCGTCCTGCAGGGCGTCGAAACCGCTGGAGGGGGACGAGCCCCTGATCTTTGAGCTTGTCGCCCGTCGCTACCTCGTCTTTTTCATGCCCGACCATGAGTATATGCAGACCAGCATCACTGCTGAGGTGGAGGGAGAGACGTTCGTCGCTTCCGGCCGCCGGGTGCTGGCGGAGGGCTGGAAGGCAGTTGAGAGGAACGACGAGCCGGAAAAGAATGATGACAAGGAGGACCGAGAGGAAGAGCAGGCTGCCCTTCCGGTCGTGAGCGAAGGGGAGAAGGGAGAATGTCGCGATACGAAGCTCCAGGAGAAGCAGACGAAGGCTCCGGCACGGTTTACTGAGGCCAGCCTGCTCAGGGCGATGAACGAGGTCCACAAGTTTGTCGCCGATCCGAAGGTCAAGAAGATTCTCCGCGAAACGGACGGGATCGGGACGGCGGCGACGCAGGCGGGCATCCTGAAGGACCTCATCACGTTCGGCCAGCTTCAAAAGCAGAAGAAGCAACTGATCTCCACTCCCGCTGCCCGCAGCCTGATTCAGGCTTTGCCGGAGGCGATAACTCTGCCGGACCTCACCGCGCTCTGGGAGACGAAGTTTCGTGCCATTAAGGAAGGGACGCTCTCCATTGAGGACATGATGGAGCAGATGGCGACGACGATTCGGGAGAGCATTGCCCAGGCGGGCTCCGTTTCTGTGCAGGGCAGTGGGGAGAAGAAGCCTGTAAAGGCCACGAAGAAGACGGCTCCCAAGGCCGGAAAAGGCGACGTGAAGTGCCCAAAGTGTGGAGCAAAGATGGTCTTGAGGAACGGGAAGAACGGTCCCTTCTGGGGCTGCGGCAACTACCCGACGTGCCGTGCGACCGCGGACGACGACGGCGGAAAACCCGTGTTCAAAAAACAGCATTAGCAAGAGAGGAGATCGTACTCATGCAGAAGTTTCGCGGAAAGGATATAGCGGTTTTTGTCCTGGTGCTGGGCATTTTAGCTGCCGGAGTGTATTCCCTGATAGGCAGCGGCGGCTCGTCCATCAACACGCCGGCCATTGCCTCGATGACGCCGGAGGAGCTCGCCGCGGAGAATGAGATGCTGACGAAGCAGGCTCATGATGCTTCGATGGAGTTGCAGATGATAGCCGCTGGTGGCTCGAAGTCTGCGAACATGTGGGTTGAAAAATACTGCAAAGACAGAAAAGATGCGCCTCTACCGGAGGACCCGGCCGCAGCTAACATTGAGCTGAAAGCCCGTGTACGCGAGGCACGAACTGTCTTTGAGGAACTTCAGGCAGAGCAGAGGAAGGAAATGCACTGGCTGACACAGTATTACGCTGAGGAGAACGAGCAGACGCTTGAGAAACTCGGTATTCAGAGCCACAAACTGTTATGAAGTGCCCGAAGTCAAGAGGGAAAGAGGGAAAAAGAACTTAACAAGCGGCACGTTATTTCATTCCTGACGGCACCCTGGAAAAGCCCCGACTTGCAAGTTCCGGCATTGGCCACTCTGTTATTCGTGGATCAGGATTGCTCCTGCCTACAGGCTAATGGTCCGCCGTGAGCCCTGTG
>NC_021038.1:1185441-1186938 GCF_000210715.1 Fretibacterium fastidiosum | reverse complement strand
ACCCTGCTGTCTAAGTGCGTGGATCACAGGATTTTTCTGTGCCGACATAGTTTGCATCGCAGATGGCTCGAACCTTCAAGCAGACGGTACTTCTTTTCGGATACCGTCGGGAATGAATTTTTCAACTCTTATACTGGAATATTGTTACCCGATTCGTTCCGCCTCTCCTCTCTGAGCTGCACTTCCCGTGGTCTGGGCAAGCCCTTCCTTGGACTCGTCCTCTGCTCCTTTACTCGATGTCACGCAACCCTCCGCTCTGTGTGGTTGGTCATCAGGCCCCAGATGAAGCAGGCCAGCTCTCGCGCTATGGCGGCTACCGCCACATTTCTCTTCTTCTCTCGATGGGTAAGACGACAATATTTGCGGCGAAGCCGTTCGTTCGCCTGGTCGGCATAGGCTATAACCTCTTGACTGCTCCCCGCCTGACGGGCTTTCAACTCCTTTGACTTATGTCCAATCCTCCCTTTGCAGATCCCTTGTGCTGCCTCGATATACAAGGTACGAAGGTGTGCGTTCCCTGCCTTGCTGAGCCCTCCCCGGCGCACGGTATCTCCACTGGAGCTTTCTCCGGGCGTCAGCCCAAGGTACGCGGCGTAGGTGCTGCCCTTCTCGAACCGACAAAAATCTCCAACTTCCACAATGCTCGCCAGAGCCGTTCTCATCTTTACTCCAAGGAGGCAGACCAGCTTTTTCACCTTTTCCTTGTACTTCTCTCCCTGGGCCAGTTCCTCGATCCTTCTGTCCAAGGCCTCCAGCTTATTCGTCATTTGCTCGAAGGTCATAAGATATTCTTGCAGCGTCTCCTTCAACACGGCCTCCTGCCAGTCCGTTTCACGCAGCCATCTCAAGTGGGCCAGCGTCCACTTGGTCCTGGTGTACTGACGCCCGTTACGCAGGCAGAGTGCATTGATCTGCTGCTTGAGCTTCTTCAGCGCTATCTTGTGATCGTCCCGCATACGGATGTACTCCTTGACGGCGTCGTCATCGCTGGAAGGGATATGAACGCTGCGGTAGGTCCCATAGGCAAGGCATTGAGCTATCCGCTTTGCGTCCCGCGCATCCGTCTTGATTCGCTTACCCTTGCTTGCCATCATCGTGGATGGAGCAAGAATGACACATTCAACGCCTTGCTTTTTCAGTTGCTGGTACAGCGAAAAACCTAAACAGCCGGCCTCGTAACCGCAGAGAAACTCGACGTCGTCCCCAAGTTCTTTCTTCAAACCCTCGATGTACTTGAGCACGTTCTTGACATCCGCCTCGCTCTGCATGCAGCCGAAAACCTTATCCTCACCCCCGAGCTTCGGCTCAAGAGAACAAAACGTGAAACCCAAATCCACAGGTTGCGATGGCCTTTATGAAGGATAAAATGCGTTGTTGCATAGATTGAAACAATTCCCCTTTTGCGTCCGCCAAGTGCAGCGGCGAACGTGCAAAACCGGTTTCCGACGCACGTTAAAAACTTTGCCCGTGGATTTGGGTGAAATTCGTACTATGGAC
>NC_021038.1:1180929-1184196 GCF_000210715.1 Fretibacterium fastidiosum | reverse complement strand
AGGGAGGAGGACCTGATGGAAGATACGAAGAACGTCCCGGCCGTCTACGAGGGCAGGGGAGACCTGATCGGCAGCTTACCCGCCTACCAGGAGCGGGTACGGCACCTCCTGCGCGCCTCCGTCGCTCCGGAACCCCGCCGAGCCTACGCCTCGCGCCTGAAACGCTTCTTCGCCTGGTGCGAAACCGAAGGTCTCTCAACCGTCTTCCCGACGCCCCAGGAGGTCCTCGCCGCCTACGTGGCCAGCCTGGCCGACAATGGGGCCGCCCCCGCGACGGTCGAGCAAACCCTCGCCGCCATCGCCGCAGCGCATCGAGCAGAGGGGACACCGTCCCCCACCGATTCCCTCCTCGTGAAGAAGACCCTGAAAGGCTATCGCCGGGAACACGGCACCGCCCCCTACAAGAAAGACGCGGCCACCGTCGAGGTCGTGCGGCTGCTCCTGGCCGCAACGGCACGGGACAATTCCCCGAAGAACATCCGGGACGCCGCCATCATCTCCCTGGGTTTCGCCGGGGCCTTCCGGCGGTCGGAGCTCTCCGCCCTAGACATCGAGAACCTGAGGTGGACCGTCCGCGGTGGTGAGGAGGTCTTAGTCATCGACGTTCGGCGGTCAAAGACGGACCCGGAGGGAAGGGGCATGCAGAAGGCGATCTTTCCCGGCCGGGACGAGGCTACTTCCCCGACATCGCTCCTGAAAAGGTGGCTGGCTCTCGTGGAGCCTCGGGAAGGCCCGTTGTTCCGGCGGATCCTCAAAAGTGGCCAGATAACGGGTGACCGCCTGAGTGCCCAAAGCATCAGGCTCGTCGTCCTGCGGGCGGCATCTGCGGCTAGGCTGTCCCTCGATCTCTCCGCCCACTCCCTGCGCATCGGATTCGTCACGACGGCGATCCGGCAGGGAAAGACGGAACGATCCATCATGAACCAGACGGGGCACAGATCTGTCCAGACCTTGCGGGAGTATTTCCACCGTGAGGATGCCATAGAGGACAATGCCGCAAGAGAACTGATGTGAGGCACTCTCAAGCGCTATAATGTCTGAAAAAGACCCTCCCGGAGAAGGCCGGGTTGATTCGGAGTGGATGGCACGTGGCAGATGAGATCAAGTATGCTTTAGGCGGCTTGTTTTTCACATGGGACGACGAGAAGGCCGTAGCGAATTGGCGTAAGCATAAAGTGACATTTGAGCTTGCTGCTGAAGTGTTTTTTGATGAGAACGCTATGGACCTGCCCGATGAGCTTCATGACGGCTTGGAGCCGCGCCGTAGAATAACGGGATTCATCGCTGATTTCTCAAAGGCACTGTTTGTCGTATACGTCGAACGTGAAGATTGGAATGGCATTGAGCTGATTCGTATCATCTCTGCCCGAGTTGCGGAAAGAAAGGAGAGGGAAGCCTATGAGCGACAATTATCCAAGTGACTATCCTCGCAGCCGGGCGAAAGCCATCGCGGCCTTGCGCACGGTTCGGGATGAGGACATCGACTTTTCCGAGATTCCTGAAACAACAAACTTCTCGAATTGGACGCCCGTTGGTGAGAAGTTCAAAAAGGCCGCGGAGCACAACTTGACAGTACTCAATGAGAAAATACGAGCTGGTTGATGGTATAATACGAAGTGAAGTCCCGCCCAGGAGAGGTTGGACGGGGTTGTTTCTTGGGCTGCCGAAGTGAGGCCGATTTCCCCACCTCGGACTTACGCCCTAACGTGAGGGATTACGCTTTGAAAAGCCGAAGAAGTTCGGCGATGGCTGCTATGAGCTTCGCAAGAGCTTGTAGCAGCTTTGTTATTCTCTCCACGCTATCACCCCCTTTCGGGGGGATGCCCCAAGCAGCTTCGCTCGATGTCCTGAGCGCCTCTCCTACCTTCTATTTTACCGTACTATGACCCTCTAAAGGAGGCGTGTGCTCATATTCTCTCCAGGCTTCACCTCAAAAGGGACAAGCAGCCATTTGTTGAGTGTTTCTCTTGTTTTATAGTATCTATACGATACTGTTTATAATATCCTCTTTATGAGATATTATAAACAGTAAGGACTTGTTAAATAGCATTTATTAGATAGTATCTATTTAGTGATCCTGGAGCGGTGCGGCGCGCTGTTCAGCGAGGTGGGCGACATCGGGTCCATCAAGCTGGCGCCCGCGGAGGAGCCGGCGCCGAAGGAATAGGCGGACCTTCACGGTCCGACGGGGCGGCCGCGTGCGGCCGCCCTTTTTTCAGACCTCGACGGGGAGGGAATGGACTTGGGACAGGACAGGGAGTTCGCCCAGCGGGTGCGCCGCCTGAAGCGCGAGCTCTACGACGAGTACGGCTTCTTCTACTACGTGCCGATGGCGGAGTCCTACGCGGTGCAGCTTCCCGTCACCGTCAGCTGCAGCTATGGGCGCTGCCTGTTCTGCGACCTGAACCAGGGCATGAGGTTCCGCGCGCTCTCCATGGAGGAGATCGCCGCGAACGTCGAGCGCCTTCAGGCCATTCACGAGCGGGACCGCAGGCCCTCCGAACGCTTCCTCCTGGCGGGGGGCAACCCCCTCGTGCTGGGGACGGAGGTGCTCCTGCGCATTGCGGGGATGGTGCGCAGCGCGTTCCCTTCGTGCGCCTACATCTCGGCCTTCGCGCGGGCGGACGACGTGCTGCGCAAGACCCCGGCGGAGCTGGAAGCCCTGCACGGCGCCGGGTACGACCGCCTCTGCCTGGGAATCGAGTCCGGGGCGGATCGGGTGCTGCGCTACCAGGAGAAGGGCGTGGGGCGTGAGGAAAACGCCCGCGCCATGGCGGCGCTGGAGGCGGCGGGGATGTCCTTCTCCGTCTACGTCATGCTGGGCCTGGGAGGGCGGGAGATGTCGGCGGACCACGTGGAGGGGACGGCCAGCCTGCTGAACGCGGCCCGCCCGTTCGAGTTGACGGTGGTGACGCTCGTGATCTTCAAGGGCGCCCGCCTGGCGGAACGGGTGCGATCCCGCGAGTTTCGGCGCCTCTCGCCCCTGGAGGCGATGCGGGAGGGGCGGGACCTCCTGTCCCGGCTGACGCTCTCCACGGTGTGGAACGCCACGCACAAGACGAACCTCTTTCCCATCAAGGGCCGCATCCCATTGCATCGAGAACGGCTGCTGCAGCGCCTGGATGAGGCCGACCGGGAGCTGTCGGGCCCCGGCGCCGGGGAGCGCGATATCCTGCGCTGGCGCAACTGGGGGGTGGAGTAGGGGAAGCCGCCGCTTTCTCCGCGCGGGGGCCTGTGCTAGAATTTTTTAGGGAAATACTGATTAAG
>NC_021038.1:1173220-1178760 GCF_000210715.1 Fretibacterium fastidiosum | reverse complement strand
TGGAAGGGGGGCTGCCCCGCAGGGGCGTAACCGACGGCCCGTGAGCAAGGGCGAACGGCTGCCGACGAAACTCGAAGGACAGGCGCCCTTCAAAGCGGGGCGCCTGTCGCTTTTAGAGCTTTCAAAAATTTAGAGCTTTCAAAGAACGCCGGTCAATCGTTGGGGACCGTCAACGACTGGCGCAGCGCCTCCCTGCGCGCCCTGTCCCGGTCCGGCGGGGGAGGAGGAGGCGGTGCCGAGGGACCGTTCCCACTCGCTGCCGGCCGGGTTGGGGATCAGGATGAAGGACGTGCCGAAGCGCTCCCCTTCCTGGTCCACGGCGCTGCAGCGCTCTGCGGCCGACTTGTCCTCCAGGTCCAGGGGCAGGTCGTCGACGCTGTCCCCCAGGTAGAGGACGATGTCGTACTCCTCAGCGACCTTTGCGAAGCGGGGCATCTTGTCGAGGGGCTCCGCTCCGCTGGTGCGGGCCAGCAGGTGGTCCTCCCCGGCCTGGGGCAGGCCCAGGGCCTGAAGCCCCTTCAAGGCCTCGTCAACCTGCTCCTGCGTCTCGAGGGGACGGTTCGTCGCGTAGAAGATCGCCACGCCCAACTCGTCCGCGGCCTTCAGGAGGTCCAGGCGCCGGGCAGAAGGTCCTCCGAGGCGAGGCCGTCCCAGCCCTCCGTTCCGTCAGGGAGCTTCCCCTCGATGAGGCGGTCCGCCATGGAGCGGCTGCGGTCCAGGATCGCCCCGGACAGTCCACGACGAGGGCCAGGGGGCTGTCCTCCCTCCGGCGGCTGACGAAGGCCCATCGGATGCGCTCCAGCGCTGCGTTGTAGGCCTGATGGCACAGCGCGCGGTACTCGGCGGAGGTCCTCGTCCAGAGGACGGCCGTGAGGGACTGGTCGGCGACCTCACGCTCAGAAACGACGGGAACCGGGGCGGGAGCGGCGGCCTCGACCGGCTTGTCTGCGTCGGCCCGGGGCGTCGGGGCCTGCGTTTTGGCCCGGATGACGAGCAGGGTCGCGACGAGGGCGACGACGCCCCACCACGCGAGGGTCCTCAGGTACTTCCTGTCTTCCCCAATCTTCATGGTAAGATCCTCCTTAAAGTATAAAAATGAAGTATAAAAATGCTGCCTTGCTGGACTGCGGTATGGTATAACTATACCACGAGGGGGAATTTTTGGGGCGGCCGCGGCGAAGCGTCACGGTGCGCCGGAGCCGTGAACGCGAGGGCGTCGGCCCCGCCGCGGCGGGCGTGGAAGGCGGTGGCGGGCGAACTCCGTTCGCGTCTCGCCTTTGGACACGAGATTGAGTTGGAAGGAGGAACCCCTGTGACGGGCCACGGACACCGCATCGTGAACTTCACGCTGGTGGGGGCCGTCACCTGCTCCCTGCCCGCGGCCCTCTGCGCCCTCCTGGGCGCCACCTTTCCGGACTCCAGCGAGTGGCTGTTGTGGGGGCGAAACAGGAACCGCTGGCACCGGAGGTTCACGCACTGGTTCGTCCCGTGGCTTGTGCTCTCCCTCCTGTGCCTGAACCGCGCGGGGTGGCGGACGCCGACCCTGGCGGGTTTGACGGAGGGGGAGTCGGGGGACCTGTGGGCCTGCGCCGGATTCTGGCTGGCGGGGGGCCTGCTGCACATCGCGATGGACGCCTGCTGCGGCAAGGTGCCCTTTCTCCTGCCCTGGCGAAGGACCTTCGGAGCGCACCTCTTCAGGACCTCTCCCAGGCCGGGGGAGCTCAGTCCGGGGGAGATGGCCGTCACGTTCTTCCTGTCGGCTACGGCCCTGGGAGCTTGGGCTGCGCGCTCGGGGCTCCTCTAGACGGAACCGCTCGGCCCGCAGAGTGGCGGCGGACGGAGCGCCCCCCGTGAACTCCCATCTCAAAAAGGTCAGGAGGTCTTTTTCATGCCGTGGATATGGTCGGTCCTCATGCCGCACCCTCCCATCCTCGTCCCGGAGGTGGGGCGGGGCAGAGAGTCGGAGGCGGCGGAAACGCTCGCCGGTCTTGGTCGGGTGGCGGAGGCGGTGCGAGGCCGGGCGCCGGAGGTCCTGCTGGTCCTCTCCCCGCATCAGCCCTGCGCGCCGTGCGCCCTGGGCCTCAACGCGGCCCCGGAACCCGAGGGGTCCTTCGCGGCCTTCGGGGCCCCGCAGGTGCGGATGGGGTTCCGCTCCCCCGCGGAGGACCGAGAGGTGCTGGGAGGCTTTTTGACGCCCCGCGGCATCCCGATCTCCTACCGGTCCTTGCCCGACCTCTCGTCGGATCAGGGGACCATGGTCCCCCTCCACTTCCTGCGCCGCGCCTGGGGAGGCCTTCCGGCGACGCTGACGGCCTCGCCGACGGGGCTCTCGCCGCGGGGGGCCTTCGACATGGGACGGGCTCTGGCGGACTTCGACGACGGTCGGTCCTGGGCGTTGCTGGCCAGCGGCGACCTGTCGCACCGCCTGATCCCCTCCGCCCCTTCGGGCTACGCCCCGGAGGCGGGGCGCGCCTTCGACGACGCGGTGCTCGAGGCCCTGCGTCGGGGCTCTGCGGCGCCGATCTTCGCCCTCAAACTCAAGACGATCAATGAGGCCGGCCAGTGCGGGCTGTGGTCCGTCCTGGCGATGCTGGGCCTCATGGAGGCCCTGGGCGGCACGGCGAGGGTGCTCTCCTACGAGGGACCCTTCGGCGTAGGCTACTGCACCGCGGCGTGGGACGCTCCGGTCCCCGCCCCCGTCCGCCTGGCGCGGGAGACGGTGACGCGCCTCCTCTCCGGCAGGCCCCTGCCGGAGAGGGGCAGCGACGTGTGCGCTTCGCCGCTGTGGGGGCGGACCGCGGCGTGTTTCGTCTCCATCAAGACGAGTCGGGGCGCCCTCCGCGGCTGCATCGGGACCCTCGCGCCGTCGCAGGCGACGCTGGACCGCGAGATCATCGAGAACGCCGTGGCGGCCGCGACGCGGGACCCGCGCTTCCCCCCCATGACGGCGGAGGAGCTGGAGGGCGTCCGCCTGTCGGTGGATGCTGTCGGATCCGGAGCCCGTCGAGGGCGTGGAGCAGCTGGACCCCAGGCTCTGGGGCGTCATCGTGTCGAAGGGCTGGCGGCGCGGCGTGCTGCTGCCGGACCTGGAGGGCGTGGACACCGCGGAGCAGCAGGTGGAGATCGCGGCCCGAAAGGCCGGCCTCGGCAGCCTGGAGGGCGTCGCGCTCCAGCGCTTCGGCGTGACGCGGTATCGAGAGCAGGATGCGGTGACGGGCCGCCTTCCGATTTTGTCATAACAACTTGAAATGGGGTCGTCAGATGAAGCTTGCGGTGATCGGCACCGGGTACGTGGGCCTTGTGACGGGGACCTGCCTCGCCCGATACGGCAGTACGGTGGCGTGCGTGGATACGAACGGGGAGCGCGTGGCGGCGCTCCGCAGCGGGCGGGTCCCCTTCTACGAGCCCGGGCTGGACGAGATGATGGCGCGCAACGCCGCCGAGGGGCGCCTCTCCTTCACGACGGAGGCGGCGGAGGCTCTGGAAGGGGCGGATGTCTGCTTCATCACGGTGGGGACGCCCTCGGCCCCGGACGGCAGCGCGGACCTCTCCTTCGTCGAGGGAGCGGCCCGCAGCGTCGGGCGCGGCATGTCGGGCGGCCTGCTGACCGTGGTGAAGTCCACCGTCCCCGTGGGGACGAACGCCCGCGTCCGGGACTGGATTCGGGAGGAGCTCGAGGCGCGGGGGGCCCGGCACGCGCTGAACATGGCCTCGAACCCGGAGTTCCTGCGGGAGGGGGCGGCGCTGCGGGACTTCGTGGAGCCGGACCGCGTGGTCCTCGGCGCGGACTCGCCGGAGGCCGCGGAGACCCTGAGGCGCATCTACTCCTTCCTGGAGCCCTCGAAGCTGCTCTTCATGGACATCGCCTCGGCGGAGATGGCGAAGTACGCGGCCAACGCCATGTTGGCGACCCGCATCTCCTTCATGAACGAGATGGCCTGCATCTGCAGCCGCGTGGGGGCGGACGTGGAGAGCGTGCGCCAGGCCATGGGGCGGGACGACCGCATCGGATCGAAGTTCCTGCGGGCGGGCTGCGGCTACGGCGGCTCCTGCTTCCCCAAGGACGTGCGGGCGCTTCGGGACTTCGCCAGGGCGACGGGCTACGAGCCGAACCTCCTGACGGCCGTGGACGAGGTGAACACGCGCGCCAAGGGGCTCCTGCTGGAAAAGCTCCGCGGGCGCCTGGGGGACCTGTCGGGCCGCGTGATCGCCCTGTGGGGCCTGGCCTTCAAGCCCAAGACCTCCGACACCCGTGAGGCGCCGGCCCAGGTCCTGATCCACGGGCTCCTGGCCGCCGGGGCCTCCGTCAGGGCCAGCGACCCCCGCGCCATCGAGGAGACGCGCGCGGCGCTGGGGGACCTGCCCAACGTGACCTACGTTCCGGACCCCTACGAGGCGGCGCGGGGCGCGGACGCCCTGGCCGTGGTCACGGAGTGGGACCTCTACCGCCAGCCGGACTTCGTCCGGCTCCGGTCGCTCCTGCGCACGCCGATCGTCGTCGATGGGCGCAACGTCTACTCCCGCGAGGAGATGGAGCGGGCCGGCTTCGACTACCTCTCCGTCGGGCGCCCGCCCGTTCTGGCCGCCTCCGGCCCGGCGGGGAGGGCGCTCTAGTGTCCGCGCCGTTTCAGCCCCAGCGCGCGCTGGGAGAGTTCCTGCGCAGCGGCAGGGCGGCGGAAACCTCCGTGGCTGTCCTGGGCGACATCGTTCTGGACCGCTACCTCACGGGGTCCACCCGTCGCGTGTCCCGCGAGGCCCCCATTCCCGTCGTGGTGTGCGACACGCGGGCCGCCGCCGACAACCTGGGGGGGCGCGGGGAACGTGGCGGCGAACCTCCGGGGGATCGGGTGCCGCGTCTGGCTTGCGGGCATGGTGGGCGACGACGCCTTCGGCCAGAAGGTGAGGGGGCACGTGCAGTCCTTCAGGATCGAGCCCCGGCTCTGGCCGCGCCGGACCCCCACCCTGGTGAAGACCCGGCTGATCTGTGGTGGGCAGCAGCTGGCCCGATTCGACTTCGAGGATGTTGAGCCCCTGCCTCCGGAGGGCGTGGAGAACGCGCTGGCCTTCCTGAGCAAGGCCATCGACGGTGGCGTGCGCACGGTGATCCTGTCCGACTACGGCCTGGGGTACTGCACGCCGGAGCTGTGCCAGGGCGTCATCTCCATGGCGGCCGAACGGGGCGCCCACGTGCTGGTGGACCCCCGCGGGGTGGACTGGTCCAAGTACCGCGGTGCGACGCTGGCCACGCCGAACCTGGGGGAGTTGAGCGCCACCTGGGGACGCCACGTCCGCAACGATCCGAAGACGGTGGCGGAGGTCGGCGAGAAGGTCCGCCGGAAGAACGGCCTGAAATGGCTCCTGGTGACGCGGTCCTCCCGCGGAATGACGCTTTTGGGGCCGGAGGCCGTCCGCCGCATCCGGGCCCATCCGGTGGGGGTCTTCGACGTCAGCGGCGCGGGGGACACCGTCATCGCCATGCTGGCCGCCCTCAACGCCGCGGGCTTTGACGCGGAGCGGGCCTCCTGCATGGCCAATGAGGC
>NC_021038.1:1168428-1173037 GCF_000210715.1 Fretibacterium fastidiosum | reverse complement strand
TGCATGGCCAATGAGGCCGCGCAATTCGTCATCACGCGGTCGGGGACCTACGCCTTCACGGCCAGGGACTACTTGGAGGCCTATCGATCGCGGACGCCCTACCTCTTCAGCCCCGTTGCGGAGGCAGACGCGGCCGTCCGGCAGGTGCGGGCCTGGCAGTCGGCGGGGCAGCGCGTCATCTTCACCAACGGCTGCTTCGACGTACTGCATGCGGGGCACCTGGACAGCCTGCGCCGGGCCCGGCTTCTGGGGGACAGGCTGGTGGTGGGGGCTGGAACAGCGACCGGTCCGTGCGGGCGCTGAAGGGGCCGAGCCGTCCAGTGAACCCGCAGGACCTGCGGGGGGGAGCTCCTGGCCGCCCTGAGGCCCGTGGACATGGTGGTGGTCTTCGATGAGGACACGCCCCGAGAGCTCCTGTCGCGCCTGCGGCCCGACGTGCTGGCCAAGGGCGGGGACTACCGCGCCGAGGAGCTGCCCGGGCGCGAGTTCGTGGACGAGGTGGTCATCCTGCCGCTCCTGGAGGGGCATTCCACGACGCGCATCCTGAACCACGGAAGGGAGGGCGGCGGGCAGGCCTGAGGGCCTTGCCTCCCGGAGGGCTGTCGTGATAGAATGAAACCCGCAGCGAGCTTTCGCGAAAGAGTTGCACGTGTCCTTTAAGTTCAGTCCCGAGAGGCTGAGAAGGCGGCGGTGCGGCGGTTGTTCCGCGTATTTTGGAGGGAATGGTCGTGCCCTGTCGTCCTGGACGGCGGGGCATTTTTTGTGCCCGTTGCCGGCATTTCGATAGAAGGAGGCCGTCATGAGGGAGAAGGCGCGCATCATGGACGCCCAGGCGATGAGCCGGGCGATCCGGCGCATCGGCTACGAGATCGTCGAGCGGAACCGGGGGACGGAGAACGTCGTCCTGGTGGGGATCCGCCGCGGGGGGTCCCGCTGGCGCTGGAGATCGCGGACTGCATCAACGCGGCGGAGGGCGCGGAGGTCCCCGTGGGGAACCTGGACGTGGCCTCCTACCGCGACGACCGGCTCCCCGCCGCGGAGAGAGCCGCCGGCGACAGGAGGGGCGTCCCCTTCAGCGCCACGGACCGCGACGTCGTCCTGGTCGATGACGTGCTCTTCACGGGGCGCACGGCGCGGGCGGCCATGGAGGCCCTGATGGCGTCGGGCAGGCCCCGCAGCATCCAGCTGGCGGTCCTGGTGGACCGGGGGCATCGGGAGCTGCCCATCCGGGCGGACTTCGTGGGGAAGAACGTCCCCACGTCCCGGAGCGAGCGGATCGCCGTCCGGCTCCCGGAGTTCGACGGCGAGCGGGGCGTCGTCCTGATGGACGCAGGTACGGTGAGTACGGAAGGAGAGGTGCGTTGAGATGTCACGATTGACGTTGCGGGGCGGAGGGCCGGCCCCGTGTCGGGTGGCGCAGGGAACGGCCGGAGGGCGGACGGGGCGAACCTTTCAGGTGGACCGCCTCATCCGGGCCATCGAGGAGAAGGGGAACCCCACCGCCCTTGGGCTGGACACGCGGCTGGAGTACCTGCCCGCGGCCTTCGCCCGCCCCTACCTGGAGGCGGGCGGAGCGGCCTCCGCGGTGCGGGCCTTCAACTTCGCCCTCCTGGAGGCCCTGCGCGACCTCATCCCCTGCGTCAAGGTCCAGGCGGCGTACTACGAGCTGATGGGGGCGTCGGGCGTGGCCTGCATGGAGGAGACTTTGGCGGAGGCCCGCCGCCTAGGATACGTCGTCATCCTGGACGCGAAGCGCGGGGACATCGGGGCCACGGCCGCTGCCTACTCGGAGGCCTACCTGGCGGAGGGCGCCCCCGCGCCGGTGGACTTTTTGACCGTGAACCCCTACTTCGGCACGGACGGCGTGCAGCCCTTCCTGGAGGACTGCGGGCGGAGCGGCCGAGGCCTTTTCGTCCTGGTCAAGACGTCGAACCCCTCGTCGGGGGAGTTTCAGGACGTCCGTGGAGGATGGCCAGCCGCTCTTCCTCCGTGTGGGGAGGAGCACGGCCCGCTGGGGCGAGGACCTGATGGGAGAGATGGGCTACAGCGCGGTCGGCGCGGTGGTGGGCGCGACGTACCCGGAGCAGGGCGCGATGCTGCGGCGGGAGATGCCCCGCACCTTTTTCCTGCTTCCGGGCTACGGGGCCCAGGGGGCGACGGGCCGGTCCCTGGCGGGCTGCTTCGACAGCCAGGGTCGCGGCGCGGTGGTGAACGCTTCGCGCAGTCTGATCTGCGCCCACAAGAAGGCGGGCACGGAGGACTTCGTCTCCGCCGCCAGGGATGAGGCCCTCAGGATGCGGGAGGACCTTCGGCAGGCCCTGCGGGGCTGAGACGGACGAAAACTTTACCCAGGGAGGTCGTTTTTCATGGAGAAGACGCAGGAGTTGGCGGTGGAGGTCTTGACGCGCCTCGGGGCGCTGAAGCGCGGGCACTTCCGCCTGACGTCCGGGCTGCACAGCGATTGTTACATGCAGTGTGCGGTGCTCTTCGAGCACCCGAAGGAGAGCGAAAGGCTGTGCCGCGCGCTGGCGGAGGGCTTTGCAGGGCAGAGGATCGACCTCGTGGCGTCGCCGGCTGTCGGGGGCGTCATCATGGGCTACGAGATGGCGCGGGCCCTCTCCGTCCGGAACGTCTTCGCGGAGCGGGAGGACGGAAGGATGACCTTCCGCCGCGGCTTCCACGTGGAGCCGGGGGAGCGCGCGCTGGTGGTGGAGGACGTCGTGACCACCGGCGGTTCCGTGCGGGAGGTCGTCGAGCTCCTTCGCGGGGCGGGTGCCGAGGTGGTGGGCGTGGGGTCCGTGGTGGACCGGTCGGGCGGCAGGGTGGACTTCGGCGTCCCCTTCCACGCCCTGATGACGATGGAAGCGTCCGCCTGGCGGGAGGAGGAGTGTCCCCTCTGCAGGAAGGGGGAGCCCATCGTCAAGCCGGGGAGTCGGCAGCTCAAGAAGTAGTGGCCTCCGCGGCCCGCCGTCCCGACCCGCCTTTTCCAGATTGTTTTTCCGAGGGGTTAGCGTTATATTATCCCCAGCAGGTTCCCGATAGACATCCGGGAACGGGAACGGAGGACGTATGGAGTTGGCAGCAGAAGCAGCGAAGCCCTGGTGGCGTGAAACCATTGAGACCATCGTCTGGGCGTTTGTCCTGGCGATGATCATTCGCACGTTTGTCGTGCAGGCCTTTTGGATCCCCAGCGGGTCCATGATCCCCACGCTCGAGATCGGGGACCGCGTCCTGGTGGCGAAGTTCTGGAACTGGTTCTTTGAGCCGTCCCGCGGATCCATCTACGTGTTCACCTATCCGAAGGACCGGGATCGGGACTTCGTGAAGCGCATCATCGGCCTTCCGGGGGACACGGTGGACATTCGGGACGGCGTCGTCTTCGTCAACGGGCGCCCCACGGAGGAGCCCTACGTCGTGAACCATGACGCCTACAGCATCCGGCCTGGAGAGTTCTTCCAGCGCCCCTTCACGGTGCCGCAGGACAGCTACTTCGTCATGGGGGACAACCGCCCCAACTCTCAGGACAGCCGCTTCTGGGGCTTCGTTCGGAGGTCGGACCTCCACGGCCCGGCCTTCTTCCGCTACTGGCCCCTGACCCGCCTCGGCATCCCCCGCTGACGTGGCCCGAACGGTCTGGTATCCGGGCCACATGGCCCGGGGCGGTCGGAAACTCGCAGAGCTCGTCGAAAAGCTGGACCTTATCCTCGAGGTGCGCGACGCCCGCGCGCCTTTTTCCACGTCCGCGCCCCTCGTCAGCGCCTTTTCGCGACTGAGGCCCGTCCTGCTGGTCCTCGCCAAGCGGGACCTGGCGGACCCGGAGCGCACGGGCGTCTGGCTCGAGGCGCTGGGTTCGGACGCCCGCGCGCTGGACCTCCGAAGGAAGGAGGGCCTTGCCTCCCTGCGGAAGGCCCTCTCCGCGCGCCGCCCCCCCCATCGGGAGCTCCGCGTGGCCGTCATGGGCATCCCCAACGTGGGCAAGTCCATGCTGCTCAATGCGCTGGTGGGCAAGGCCCAGGCCCACGTCGGCGGCATCCCCGGAGTGACGCGGTCCGTCAGCTGGTATCGGAACGGGGACCTGTTGGTGGTGGACTCCCCCGGCATCCTGGACCCCCACGCGGAGCCGGGCGTGCATCAGGTCCTGTCCTGGCTGGGCTGCGCCCGGGCCGAGGTCCTGGGGGGCTTCGAGGCGGCGGCGCTGCAGTTCATCCGCTTCCTGCGGAGCCGGGGGCTGTTCGGGGCCGTGCTGGGGAAGTGGGAGGTCCGGGAGCTGGACGAGACGCCGGAGGAGACCCTTGTGCGCATCGGACGCCGGCTGGGGTGCCTCGCGCCCGGCGGAGCGGTCAATATGGAGCTGGCGGCCCGCCGCCTCATGGAGGCCTTCGCCTCCGGCAGGCTGGGGCCGGCAACGCTTGAGCTGCCCGGCGACCCCATTGGCCGGGCGGGTGCGGATGATTGACTTCGCCCTGCCCCGCCACGCCGACCGGGAGCGGGTGCGCCGCCTGATCGGGGCGCTTCGGGCCCGTGGCCCGGTGGTGGGCACGGACGAGGCGGGGCGCGGCCCGCTGGCGGGGCCGGTGGTGGCCGCCGCGGTCCTCCTGACGGAGGAGCA
>NC_021038.1:1164223-1168241 GCF_000210715.1 Fretibacterium fastidiosum | reverse complement strand
GCTGGGGCTGAGGGATTCGAAGCGCATGACCCCGCGCGCCAGGGAGCGGGTCTTCGCCGCCATGCAGGCGATGGGCGCGGCCTGGGCGGCTCAGGCGGGGAGCGTGGCCCGCATCGAGCGGGAGAACATCCGGTGTGCCTCCCTCTGGGCCATGGGCCGCAGCGTGGCTCGCCTCTGTGCGGCGCAGGGCGTCGAACCGGCCTGCGTGGTGGTGGACGGCCCGGCCTCCGTCCCCGGCCTCGAGGTGGAACAGTGGCCCTTGGTGGCGGCGGACGCGCTGGCGCCGGTGGTCTCGGCGGCCTCGGTGGTGGCCAAGGTGCTGCGGGATCGCGTCATGACGGGACTGGACGCCCTCTACCCCGGCTACGGGCTGGCGCGGCACAAGGGCTATCCCACGGCGGCGCACCGCGAGGCCGTCCGCCGCCTAGGGCCGTCGCCGGTACATCGGCGCTCCTTCTGCCGGAAGTGCCTTGCGGAGCCGGAGGCGCGGCTGTGGATATAAAGCTAAACCCCTTTTAGCCGCGAGTTCCGCGGTGTTAGCCTGTACCCTTGTTTGGCGAACAGCCAAACGGGGCATGCTATGGAGAGTAAGGCTTTGGTCAGGGGCGTAAGCCTTTGGTAACCCACCCTCGGAGAAGCGGGAAGTCAGCGCTAAAGATACCTACTGAGTAGATTTAGGCAGGTCTGAGGGAACGGAGGGATGACGTATGCCCCCGGTAAACAACCTCATCAACCAGAACCTGACGGACCCGAGCCGGACGAGCGCGGGTCAGATCGCGGTTGGCCAGCAGGCTGAAGCCCTCCAGGCGACGCCTTCGCGGGCCCCTGGCCTGCGCACGGGGACCGTGGTCACCGGCAGGGTGCTGGCGGGGAACCCGGACGGGACGTATGCCGTGCGCATCGACGGCCAGGACGCCAACCCGCCCCTTGAACTGCGGGCCAGGGCGACTCTGACCCTCGTCCCCGGCGAGCGGTTTACCGCCCTGTGGGACGCATCGGGGGGCGGCGTGCCGGTGCTGCGCCTGTCGAAGGAGGAACTGTCGTTCCTGGCCCAGATCCCCCAACGGGACCGGGGGCTGGCGACGGCGCTCCTTTCGCGGGAGATGCCCCTTTCGGGGGAGGTCCTGGCCGTCATCCGCGATGCCTGGCGTCGCATGGGGTCCGACGAGGGCCAGATCGCGCCCCTTGTCGAGCTGTGGGCGCGTGGAGTGTCCCTGTCCGCGGAGAACGTGTCCCTGCTGGCGGGCTACACGGCGCTGGACGCGGCGGCGGCCTCGGAGATGTGGAACCGCATCCGCCGGGAGCTGAGGGAGCGGACCAGGAAGGGACAGGACCCTTTAGAGGCCCTCCGCGAGATGAAGGAGGGCAACGGGGAGAAGGCGCGTTTTTTGCAGGCGCACTCCCTCTTGATGCGGGCCCCGCGAAAGGACGTGAACCCCATGCTGCTGGCCGCGCCCTTCTGGCCCCTGCCGGAGGCCGCGGGCGGCATGACCGCGCGCGTCTTTGTCGGGCGCTCGGCGGAGGAGGAGGGCCAGCGCTACTGGCAGGCGGGCTTCGGCCTGACGGGGTCGGCTCTCGGCGCGGTGGCTGGCGTCGTGGAGACGGACGGGCGCGGCTGCAACGTCCTCCTGACCGCCGAGAGTGCAGCGGCCTGCGGCCTGTTGGAGGCCCGCAGGGGTGAGCTGCGGCAGGAGTTGGCGGGCGCAGCCCTGCTGGTCCGATTCATCGGTATCTCCCGTGGCGCGCCGCAGGAAATGCGAGAGCGCCTGCTGGCCGGACGGGGATTGGACGTGACCGTGTGATGGCGGAAGCGAAGCGGGATCAGGCCGTCGCGCTGAAATACG
Organism: Fretibacterium fastidiosum; assembly: GCF_000210715.1. Lineage (GTDB taxonomy): Bacteria > Synergistota > Synergistia > Synergistales > Aminobacteriaceae > Fretibacterium > Fretibacterium fastidiosum. The sequence goes on along the minus strand of NC_021038.1, from coordinate 1,166,397 downwards.
ATCGGGAGACGATGAACGCGCCCACGGTGACGGCCAGGGGCGAGGGCTTTATCGCGCGGAAGATCGTGGAGCGCGCCCTTGAGGCGGACGTCCCCGTCCTGGAGGACGCGGCCCTCGTCTCCGCGCTCCTGTCGCTGGAGCTGGGGGAGGAGATTCCGGCGGAGCTCTACACGGTGGTGGCGCGAGTGCTGACCTGGGTCTACCGAGTAGACCGCGAGGCCGCCGGTGGAGGGCGTGATGAGTAGCGCCGGAGACCTGGGTCGCCTGGCCGAAGGATGGGCCACGGACTACGTTCGCTCCCTGGGCTGGCGCGTGCTGGGTCGCAACGTGAAGAACCGCTGCGGCGAGCTGGACGTGGTGGCGCTGGACGAGGTGGAGCGCGAGCTGGTGATCGTCGAGGTACGATGCCGCACGTTGGGCAGGGTGCAGGCGCCCCTCGACTCCGTGGGGCCGCACAAGCTGCGCGCGCTGATCCGTGCGGGCCGGACCCTGGCGGACGAGATGGGCTGGGACGGCCCCTGGCGCATCGACCTGATCGGCGTCACGGTGGGGCGGGGCTCTGAGGGCTGGAGGCTGGAGCACGTCCGGGACGTGACGCGCGGGATGGAGTTTCCGCTGTGAGCGGGATTCTGGGCGCGACGCTGAAGGGGATGGAGGCCCTGCCCGTCGAGGTGGAGGTCGAGATCACGGGCGGACTGTTCGCCATCTCCATCGTCGGGATGCCGGACGTCGCGGTGCGGGAGTCGAAGGAGCGCGTGCGGGCCGCGCTGCGGTCCCTGGGCCTGACGCTGAAGGGCCGCGTCTCAGTGAACCTTGCGCCGGCAGACGTCCCGAAGGAGGGGGCGCTCCTGGACCTGCCCATCGCCCTCGGCATGATGACCGCTTCGGGCCTTCTGGGGGACCTGCCGCAGGCCGTCTACATGGGGGAGCTGGCGCTGGATGGCCGCCTCCGGCGGGTGCGTGGCGCCGTGCCGGCGGCGTTCCTGGCGCGGAGCCTCGGCGTGCCCCTCTACGTCCCGCGCGAGAACTCTGGCGAGGTGGCCCTGGTGCGGGGCGTGAGGGCTTTCTGCGCGGAGACGCTTGCGGAGCTGGCGGCCTGCCTGCGGGGCGAAGCGGAGCCGTCACCCGTGCCGGGAGCGGAGGTCCCGGACCTGCCGGAGACGGCGGACCCGGACTTCGCCGACGTCAAGGGGCAGGCGGCGGCGCGGCGCGCGGCGGAGATCGCCGCGGCGGGACACCACAACCTCCTTCTGGTGGGGTCGCCGGGCAGCGGCAAGACGCTGATCGCGCGGGCCCTGGCCGGCATCCTGCCTCCGCTGACGGACGAGGAGCTGGTGGAGACACTCCTGGTGCGCAGCACCCTCGGCATCTCCGAGGCGCCGGGACGGGCGCGGCCCTTCCGGACGGTGCACTTCAGCGCCAGCACGGTCTCCATCTGCGGGGGCGGCGCTTCCCTGCGGCCGGGGGAGGTGTCCCTGGCCCATCGGGGCGTCCTGTTCCTGGACGAGTACACGGAGTTTCGGCGGGACCTTACGGAGAGCCTGCGGGCGCCCATCGAGGACGGGCGGATCGTCGTGAGCCGGGCGGCCGGCACGGTGAGCTACCCCTCGCGGGTGTTGCTGGTGCTGGCGGCCAACCCCTGTGCCTGCGGCTTCGCCGGGGACCCCGTCGTGAAGTGTACCTGTTCTTCTCTGGAACTGGAGCGCTACCGGCGCAAGCTGTCGGGCCCCATCCTGGACCGCATCGACCTGCAGATCGACGTGCCGCGCCTGACGCCGGAGGAGCTCCTCTCCTTCTCCGGGACGTCGGAGCCCAGCGCCGCGATCCGGCGGCGCGTCATCGCCGCGCGGGCCATTCAACAGGAGCGCTGGGCGCCCTACGGCCTCGTGTGCAACGCGGAGCTGCCGGAGCGGCTGGTGCGCCGCTGCCTTGTCCTGTCGGCGGACGCGCGGGCCTACCTGTCCGGCATGGCAGAGCGGCTGCACCTGTCGGGCCGCGGCCTGAGCCGCGTGCTGAAGGTGGCCCGCACCATCGCGGACCTGGCGGGGGAGACGGAGCTGACGACGAAGCACCTGGCGGAGGCGCTGATGTACCGCTGCGGCTCCGGGAGTCGCGGTGGATAAGGGCGGATAGAGAGGCCCGGCCCTGTTCCAAGCTTGCCAGAAGTTTTCCCC
>NC_021038.1:1160092-1163426 GCF_000210715.1 Fretibacterium fastidiosum | reverse complement strand
GGGGAAGTCCTTTGGTCGCCGCCGGGGTGTTTTTCCCTACAACAGGCTGGCGTGAAGGGGAGCGCAGAGCCCCCTTCGCGTTGGTTAACGAACCTTCCTGCAAACTATACCGCCGCCAATGCTAAAAAACAACTCACCAACTAAAATTTCCTCTTTCATCATGATACATATATACGGTATTCCCTCCATCGTAAAGGCCATCATCCTTGTTGGGATTCTTATACAACTTATACGATGAAGCGGCTTTTATGACAAACTTCCGATCTGCATCAGAAAGATTAACGTTACGACCAATCCAACAGCCATCCTTATCACCGTGGAAAAACCAACTCCCATCCGTGTACTTGTCAATGTTATCACCAAGATACTTTCCCAGTTTTTCCTCAATATGTTCAGGTGTATCAAGTACACTCCCAATATTGTGGCCGTCTATTCCCTTCTGACCATATAATCTACCCAACGCATTATCCAGCGGACCAAATTCGTGTAGAAATGCCAGAGCAGCTTTAAACTCCTCACGCCTTCTCTCAAACTCCTGATTTCCGTATTCAACTTTAGCCTTAAACTTCTCTTCTTCACTGGGCTCATTGAAGTCCTGCCCGGCATGGCCCCAGGCCAAGCCTGTTACAAGGAATGTCGAACACAACAAAATTACCAGTTTTTTTGAAATCAATTCTCAACACGCTCCTTCGTCGTCTTTTTCTTCTGTATTTCTGGCCTGCCGTCCACGTCGTCAAGGAAGTTTCGGCACGTTGAACCGATCCTGTGCGCCCTCTTTGGTGTACCGTTGATATCAGCGGTTAACATTTGAACGAGATATATGAAAGAGGGGGCGCAGAGCCCCCCTTTACGTTGGCTAATGAACTTTCATGTAAACTTTACCGCCGCCATCGTAAAGATTTCCATTCATGTCCTTGTAAAGACCATTTCTCTCGGCCCGCTTCACAAGTTCCTTGCCAATCTCAGAGGCCTGTTTTTTGAAGCCGTCATCAAGGTTATAGCCAATCCACCAATCACTGGTGTTGCCTTGAAAAATCCAGTTACCATCAAGGTATTTTTCGACATTCCTCACTTTCTTTTTCAACACTTCCCTGATGTGCTCCGGCGTATCCAAAGTTTTTGTCAGATCAACTTCTTGCTCTATGTGTTCCATGTAGAATATCAAAAGCATGGCCTTCAAGCTTTTCATGTCATCTACCAAAGTTTTCGCTGCGATAAATTCTTGGGAAGCGTCCACGGGTATCCCCGTCATCATAGCCTTTATCTTGGCTTCCTCCTCAGCCTTCTGTGCTTCAAGTTTCTGCTTCTCGCTGGCCACTATGAAATCACGCCCAAAGACACCAAGCGCCAACCCCACCACAACACCAAGCACACCAAACAAAACGATACGATTCTTGGACATTTTGCTACCTCTCTTTCTTTCGGATCGCTGGCTTGCCGTCAACGTCGTCAAAGAAGTTCCGGCACGTTGAACACTTCCAGAACGGGCCGTTCTCCGGCCTTTTTTCACCACTTGAATGTTTCTGGGACATAGTCATACAAAAACACGATATCTCCTCCATCATATACGTTGGCATCACTTTTGTCTGTGGCCTTAAAAAGATTGGAAAAACGTGCTTGGCTCGCAATCTTCTGGCGTACAGCGTTTGATACACCATCAAGCTTATAGCCTATCCACCATCCCGCAGCGTTGCTCTGAAAAACCCAACGTCCATCAGCGTATATATCTCCCAGTTTCTCTCTGATCCGTTCCGGGGTATTCAAGGCAGCCCCAAGGTCATAGTTTTCACCTATTTCCTTGCCATTTTTCATGCGAAACATTGAAAGGTCAGTACTTGCCTGCTTAAGTCGAACAATGATACTGGTAGCAACCGCCTCCTCGGCCTTCTGTGCTTCAAGTTTCTGCTTCTCGCTGGCCACTATGAAATCACGCCCAAAGACGCCAAGCACCAACCCCATCACAACACCGAGCACACCAAACAAAACGATACGATTCTTGGACATTTTGCTACCTCTCTTTCTTTCGGATCACTGGCTTGCCATCCACGTCGTCAAAGAAGTTTCGGCACGTTGAACACTTCCAGAACGGGCCGTTCTTGCCGTTGAACTTCTCCGCCTTGCCCTTGCAGCCACGCACAGGGCAGGAAACCTTGGGAGACGTTCCTCACGCACAACGGGTTTTCCATCCACGTCCTTATACGTCACGCCAGGAGAACAGGAGCACCGCCAAAATTTCCCGTAAGTGCCACTGAATTGCCGCGCCTTCCGCCCGCAATCCAAGGGACAATCCGCCTCGATGACCTCGCCCGTATAGAGTTTCTTCGGGAGCGGCTGTCCATCCTTGTCCTGTGAAAAAGTGGCCTTGCAGACGGGATATGCCAAAAATGAGTTACCATCCTTCCTCGATACCCGACGCAGGTAACCCGCACACCCCTCCGTGAGGCATCGTGGTCGCCGCTTCGCCCCTGGCATTTCAGGGACTTCTAACGGACATTGTAACATCTGGCCAATCGTTTCAGAAACGTAGCGGACAAAATCATCAAGCTGAAGCTTTCCTTCAGCGACTACTCCTGCTGCGAGGTCACCCTGTTCAACGAAAAGGACAAAGCCAGGCAGCGCGAGGAGCAGTTTCCGAAGGACCTTCAAAACGCCCGCGAGCTGGGAAAACGGCTGGTTGAAAAGGCCGCCTCCCAAAGGGGGACTGACGTCGAATAGAAAAACGCCCCGACAGGATCGGGGCGTCCAAAGGGAACGGCAGCGCGATCGGGTTTAACGAAGGGTTCAGACGAAATGGGACGGAGGGGCTGTCCCTTGAGTTCAACAGCCCCTTCAGCCTCGTTGTGACGCCGCAATCTGCTGCCTCTTTTGCTGCTGCGTTGTAAGGCCAGGTTGGTGGTCGGTGAGTGGAGTGGACTCAAGTGTTGTCTTGAAAGCCTAAAAGCCAGGATATTGCTCTTGCGCTTTCTACAACTTCCCTGGTGCATCGCTTACGTTTTTCTTCGCTCATGTGAATAACCGGCCCCGATACGCTGATAGCTCCTAATGGGGGTGTCGTTGATCAGTGGTAAAGTCACCGATCAACGACACGTCCTGTCGGGCCTCTTGACAGCGAAACGCCTTTCGATACGATAGACGTAGATAACCCGAATAGAGGGGGTGTGGGCAGTCCGGCCCATGGGGCCTGTCCACCTTGCAGCGGCAGACAGAGGAGTTTTTCAGCAAGAAAGTTCTGAGGGCATCGTGAGATGAGCATCGTAAGAGTTTTTCATTCTTCGAACTACCGCGTGACGGACTGGAGCGGCGGGCGGACGACGGAGCTGGCGATCGCCCCGGT
>NC_021038.1:1146535-1158935 GCF_000210715.1 Fretibacterium fastidiosum | reverse complement strand
GTAGGCCTTTTTTTGAGGGCGCGCGTCGGCGTAACCTCTCCTGCTGCGCGTTCGTGGCGGGGGAATCGTCCTCCGAGGCCCCGCCGGACGGGAGCGATGCAGAGGCGTTGGTATCCAGCTCAAAGGCTGGACGAGGCGCCTCTGCGTCCTGCAAGGCGTCGGGCCACGCCGAGAAATGCGGGACGGCGCCGAAGGGCTGGAGCACTTAGCAGGCGGGACGCTCCCTCCGCTTTTCCAGGTAGGCCATCCCCCAGCTACATAACCCCTCTAGGGCCGGCATAAGGCTTTTCCCGTCCTCCTTCAGGTGATAGGTCACGGAGGGTGGCACGCTTCCAAGGGAATGGCGGAAAATCAGGCCTTTTTCCTCCAACTCGCGAAGGCACTTCGTCAGCATGGTGTTGGTCACTCCATGAACGCGGCGCTTCAGCTCGTTGTAGTGCAGGCCGTCCTCGTCGTTCAGACACCAAAGGATCGGCAGCTTCCACTTGGAGCCGATCAACTCCATCACGTAGAGCAGCGGGCAGCGCGCGGCGTAGTCCTCTGTTTTTGAATCCTTTGACCCCTTCATGAGCCCTTCAAACCCCTTCCCAAGTTTTAAGAAAGAAAAAACTGCGTACTTGTTTTTTGCTTCTCATAATAATACACTGAATTCGCGATAAACGTCAAAGGGAAACGCACCAGACGTACGGCAGCGGACACATCAACACATCAAGGTTTGGACCGAGGTGGTCCACCATGTCGTTTGAGCGGAGCGCTGCGGCGTTTTGTTCCAAGGAGCCGAAGAAGAGAGGAAATGCTAGGCCCTGAGGGGGCGGAAAATCTAGGGGGTAAGAAATGAAGGCGTTGTTTGTCAACGGAAGTCCGCGCAAAAACTGGAACACCCACAAGATGCTGGAGAGTGCGATGGAGGGGGCCAGGGAGGCCGGTGCGGAGGCCGAGCTGGTACACCTGTACGACGCTGCCTTTAAGGGGTGCGTCAGTTGCTTCGCCTGCAAGGTGAAGGGCAGCAGGACGAACGGCCTCTGCGCCTTTCGCGACCCGCTGACTCCGACCCTGGAGAAGGCACGGGGGGCGGACGTCATCGTCATCGGCAGCCCGGTCTATCTCGGCTGTCCCACTGCTTCGGCGCGCGCCTTTCTGGAGCGGCTGATGTTCCCTCTGCTCATCTACGGGATCAAGGAGAGGCGGGTCCTGAAGAAGACGGTCCCCACGGCGATGATCTACACCATGAACTGCCCGGAAGGATCGGCAGAGCGGTTTCATTACTCCACCCTGCTGGGGGCGAACGCCGACGCCCTCGAGCGTACCTTCGGCTACAGCGAGGCGCTCTGCGCCTACGACACGTACCAGTTCAGCGACTACTCCCGCTACGAGGTCACCCTGTTCAACGAAAAGGACAAGGCCAGACAGCGCGCGGAGCAGTTCCCGAAGGACCTTCAAAATGCCCGTGAACTGGGAAAACGGCTGGTCGAAAAGGTCGCCTCTCCAGCGGAGTCTGACGTCACATAAAAGGTGCCCCGATCCTGACGGGGTGTCCAAAAGAAATGGAACGTGATCGCGTTTTATAAAGTCTCAACACGAAATGAGGCGGAGGGGCCGCTCTTGAGTTCGATAACCCCTCCAGCCTCGTTGCTATATGCAGTCCGCCGCCTCAAGCGGCCTCGCCTGATGCTCTGGACGCCTCTTTTGCCGTTGCCTCAGCCTTGTAAAGCCAAACGGGTAGTCGGTGACTAGCGTGGATGTCAAGGGTTGTCCTGAAAGCCTAAAAGCCCGGATATCGCCCTCGCGCTTTCTACAACTTCCCTGGTGCATAGCTTACGTTTTTCTTCGCTCATGTGAATAACCGGCCCCGATACGCTGATAGCTCCTATGGGGGTTCCCGAAAAATCTATAATAGAAGCTCCAACGCACAGGACGCCAGGCTCATTTTCTTCGTTGTCGACCGCCCAGCCCCGCTCGCGAGTGATCTGTAATTCCCTGAGTAGTGCGTCATAATGAGTGATCGTGTTTTTCGTAAAAGGTATGACGACAATCCTGTTCCAGATGTCCTTGACCTCATTTTCGGACATCCGCGCCAGGATGCTTTTACCCACGGCAGTGGAGTACATCGGTGCTCGCATCCCCACGAAAGATGCCATGCTCACGATACTTTCCCGCATGTCTTCTTTATATAGATAAACAACCTCATCCCCATCGCGAGCTACCAGATGTATCGCCTCGTTGGTCAATTCCGCAAGACGCTCGAGGTATGGCCTCGAAATCGATACCAGATTCATTCCACCGATAATACGGCTGCCTATTTCAAATAAGCGCATCGTCAATCGGTATTTCCCCGTCTCCTTGTCCTGCTGTGCATAGCCGCGCGCGGTAAGGGAAGACAAAAGACGGTGTGTGGTGCTGATATGAAGCCCTACCTTTGACGACAAATTGGTCAATGTGACGCCATGAGGCTGGTTTGACAGTGCTTCAATCACATCCAACACACGGTCGATAGATCTCACGGGGCTTCCGGAACTGTTTACCAAGGGACGTCACTTCCTTATTTTCTCTTCAGATGCCTCTTGACAATCCGTAAAAACTCTTATAGTATAGCATTATGTTCTACCACTACACGATAAGCTATTTCATTATATGAAATAAGGAGATGACTGGAGTGGGTGATCCCGCACAATGGATTAAACAGGGAAAAATTATCGCAATACTTCGTGGTGTTGAGAGCGAAATTTGCTTAAGGGTCGCAGAAGCGTTATTCAACGGCGGTATTCGTTCTATGGAAATCACGTATGACCAAAAAAGACCGGAGACCTGGGAAAGTACGGCTGGCGCGATTCAAGAGGTCGCACGACAGTTCCCCGGCAAGTTGCTGGTTGGTGCCGGTACGGTCACTTCGCCAGAACTCGTGGATTTAACGGCAAAATACGGCGGGCAATTTATTGTATCACCGGATACGAACGTTGACGTCATTCGGCGCACTCGGGACGTTGGCCTTGTTTCCATTCCTGGCGCGCTCACCCCTTCAGAAATTTTGACAGCGCATCATGCGGGAGCGAATATGGTTAAACTTTTCCCTGCGGCTCAATTTGGTGTGAGCTATCTCAAAGCGGTGCGAAGCCCTATTAACAATGTAGATATTCTCGCTGTCGGCGGCATTAATAAGGACAATATCAATGAGTTTCTTGCTGCAGGGGCCGTGGGCGTTGGTGTCGGTGGCAATCTTGTAAACAGTGAATGGATCGAAACTGGAAAGTTTCATAAGATCACTGAGTACGCCAAGCTGTTGACGGAAGCGGTTGCCGTGTGATTTTCAGGCGCTTTTCCAGGAGAAAATAACAATGAACTTCTTAAACAAAAAGGCGAAAGGATTGGAGCAGGGGGCAATCCGTGCTATGTTTGACAAGGCGATTGGGATGAGTGACGTTATCAGCATGGGTATAGGAGAGCCAGATATGCCCACGCCAAGCCTGATTTGCGAGGCAGCTACTGAAGCCTTGAATAAGGGGATAACGCATTATACTCCCAACGCGGGTGCGTTTGAGCTGCGCGAGGCGATAGCACAAAAATCAACGGTCAAGGAAATAGGCTACGACCCATGGACTGAAATAATTATCACGAATGGCGGAATGGGTGCCTTGTCACTTTTGTTTCTGGTAATCCTTGATGAAGGCGATGAAGTGCTGATTCAGGATCCGCAGTGGCTGAATTATGTCGCACAGGTACAATACTGCGGAGGCAAGGCAGTGCGCGTACCGACAAAGAGTCAGGATAATTTCCAGATGAGTGCCGAAGTCATCGAGTCTCTTATCACGCCCAGAACAAAGGCGCTGATGATTAACTCTCCCAACAACCCTACAGGCGAGGTGATGCCTTGGAGCAATGTGGAGAAAATTGCAGAAGTAGTCCAGAGGCACGATATTCTTGTCATCACTGACGAAGTGTACAATACATTGACTTATGGTGATTCGCTGCCGTATCGGTCCATAGCCTCGTTGCCGGGCATGAAGGAACGAACCGTCGTCGTCAACAGTTTCTCAAAAGCTTACGCGATGACAGGGTGGCGGATTGGTTATGCCGCAGGTCCTTCAGATGTCATTGACCGCATGGTCAAGTGCCAGGAAAATTTTAACGCCTGCGTCAATGCACCTGGCCAATATGCGGCGGTCGTTGCCCTGAATCACCCTGAATTGACAAAAGAGTTGAGGGACGTCTTTGCCGGGCGGCGAAAAGCGTTTCTCGAAGGGCTTTCCAATATCGAAGGGATTCGCTGCAACGAGCCTGAGGGAGCGTTTTATGCTTTTCCGGATATCAGCGCGTTTCGCATGACCAGTCAGAGATTTTGCGAGCGTCTCCTGCTTGAACAGCGCGTTGTGTGCATCCCGGGAAGCGCTTTTGGAGAGTGCGGCGAAGGTTTTATACGAGTCGCTTACACCTGTGGCGAGGAAAAACTGCTGGAGGCTCTTGAGAGACTCCGCACGTTTTGCGCAAAAATTTAACAAAAGGGGTGACAACGATGGCAAAGTATGTGACTTTTGGCGAAATAATGTTGCGGTTGACTCCGCCCGGTCATGACGTACTCTTCCAGACGCCTCGCCTTGAAGCGACATTTGGCGGTGCGGAGGCCAACGTGGCCGTTTCGCTGGCAAACTATGGCGAGGACGTGGCCTTTGTGACGGCCGCACCCGCCAACCCAATCGGGGACGCCATGTTGCGCGAACTACGCGGTTTTGGCGTCGATACGCGCTTCATCAGGCGCTGCGGCGACAGATTGGGCGTCTATTATACGGAAACCGGCTCGAATATGCGCCCTTCAAAAGTGATTTATGACCGCGCGCATTCGTCCGTGTCTGAAGTGGAGCCCGGCGATTTTGACTGGAATATCGTCTTTGACGGTGCAAAGTGGTTCCACACGACGGGCATCACGCCGGCCATCGCGGAGGGGACGGCAAAAACAGCGCTGGGAGCCATGAAGCGCGCGAAGGAAAAGGGGCTGACTGTTTCCTGCGACCTCAACTATCGCAAGAAGTTGTGGAAGTGGGGCAAGACGCCGAAAGAGGTCATGAGCGAAATGGCGCAGTACATCGACGTCATGATCGCCAACGAAGAGGACTGCCAGAAGTGTCTTGGGATTGAACTCGACGTTGACGTGACCTCCGGAAAGCTCGACGCCTCGAAGTATGAGGCACTCGCTCGTAAAATCATGGCGACGTATAAAAACGTTCAATATCTCGCCGTCAGCCTTCGCGAGTCCATGAGCGCGGACTGGAACAACTGGTCCGTAGTGTTGGCGTCGAAAGACAGGTTTTACGTCAGCAAAAAATATGAAATTCGCGATATTGTGGATCGCATCGGCGGCGGGGATTCTTTCGGATCGGGGCTTATCTGGGGCCTGAACAACCTGGACGGTCTGCAGGCCGCTCTCGAGTTTGCAGCTGCGGCATCGGCGCTCAAACACACGATTTACGGCGATTTCAACCGCGTCAGCAGGGACGACGTTTTGACGCTCATGGGAGGGGATGCTTCCGGCAGGGTTCAGAGGTAACGCGCAGAATTTATTCTAGATGGCGGGCATCTTGCGGGGCAATGGATGATTTCGCCACCCCCGTGCCGCGGTATGGACGAGATAATTTTTCATTAGCGTACCTTGCTCAAACGTTTAAGTGAACAGGCTATTAACAGGAGGCGTATCATGAAAAAATTTCTTGTGCTCATTATGACTTTGGCTGCACTGCTGCAAATGACGGGGGCGCTTTCTGCCGCGGAAGATCTGGAGAAAATAAAGATTGGCTTTGCATTTCCCATGTCAGGCTCTGCGGCCATGGCCGGTAGATACAGTAGTCATGGAGCTCAAGTCATTGAAAAAGAGCTGAATGGTAAAATCACTGTCCAGGGGAAAGAGTATGACATCGAATTTGTCTACATGGATACCGAGGGGGCGGAGGAAAAGACCGTCAATGTGTACCAACGGCTTATTGAGGGGGAAGAGGTTATAGCCATTGTCGGCCCCGACTCCTCAAAGTGTGCTTTGGCGGCGGGGCCCGTGGCTCAAAACGCCGGCTGCTCCAATATTCCCACGTTCGCTACAAACACAGCCGTGACGGAGGTTGGAGATTATATTTTCCGCGCTTGCTTTATCGACCCCTTCCAAGGAAAGATTGCGGCGACATACTGCTGGAATGCCGGCTATAAAACAGCCTGCATCATGTTCAACAACGCCGACGCCTACCCCGTTGGTTTGAAAGACGCCTTTATCGAAAATTTTGAGGCCCTGGGCGGTCGTGTTTTGGCTATCGAGGAATACTCCGGGTCCGACGTGAAAGACTACAACGTACAGCTGACCAAGTTGGCGGCCCAAAATGCCGACTGCTTGCTGCTGCCGAACCTGAACGTGGAATTGGGACTTGAGATTCGTCAGGCCCGCACTGCCGGCATTACCTGCCCGATTGTCTGCGGCGATTCTGCTGATACCCCAGAGGTCGCTCAGGTGGCGGGTTCTGCTTCAGAGGGCGTCGCCTATGTATCCGCTTTCTCCGCCGAGTCCACCGCTCCTGCGGCCGCTGAGTTCGTGAAGAAATACACAGCCATGTTCCCCCAGGAGTTGCCAAACTCCAATGCCGAATTGACTTACGAGGCGACGCAGATGGTCCTTTATGCCTTGGAGAACGTAAGAGAAATCAGCCGTGAGGGCGTTCGCGACGCCTTGGCCTCCCTGAAAGGTTTGGAGCAGCCGTCAGGTATAATGAACATGGGCGAGGACCGAAATCCCGTCAAAGGGGCGGTAATCATGCAGTACGACAGCAAGGGCGTTTCTCATTTTGTTTCCGCTGTCAACCCTGATTAAAGAACATTGAAATTAATTTACCCGCGGAATGATTTTTTGTGGTAGACGTTTGAGCAAGGTGCGTGAATGGGAGGGTTAAGAGAGCAGAGGGGGTGTTTCTGTGGCCACCATCCTTCAATTTCTTATTTATGGTTTGCAGCTGGGTAGCGTGTATGCTTTGCTGGCGCTTGGCTACACCATGGTGTACGGGATTGTGGGAATGATCAATTTTGCCCATGGCGATTTCCTGATGATCGGCGCTCTGGGAACATATTTTATTGCAAAACTGTTTGACGGCAGTCAGATTGATGGAACGTATCCAATGCTGATTGTGGGAATCATCATCATTATCGCCATGCTGGGTACCGGAGGAATTGCTGTGGGGACCGAAGTCATTGCATATCGTCCGCTGCGTAACAAGCCAAGGATGATTGCACTGATTACGGCGGTTGGGGTTTCCATGTTTCTGGAGAATTTTCCGCGTGCTCTGCCGTTTATTGGCCCTAATCCACGCTCTTTTCCGACTTTGTTCCAACCCGTAACTTTCAGGGTGATGGGGGCGTCCATCACAACCACACAGATCATCATGATCGTTTTGGCCTCCGTCACGATGATGGCGCTTTATTTTGTGGTCAACCGTACCAAAATAGGCGGTCAAATGCGCGCGGTCAGCATGGACAGGGATGCGGCGTCCCTCATGGGCATCAATGTGAATAAGGTCATATCCATCACGTTCTTCATAGGCGGTGCGCTGGCAGCCGTATCCGGCATCTGCTATGCCAGTGCTTATCCCCAGGTTGACGTGTATATGGGGTCCTGGCTGGGCAACATGTCCTTCGTGGCTGCCGTGCTTGGCGGTATCGGCGATATCCGCGGCGCCATGTTGGGAGGATTTATCCTGGGGATCGCCCAGATTTTTGCAACGGCTATCAACTCCACTTTCGGGTACGCTGTGGGCTTCATTATTCTGATCGTTATTCTCCTGGTAAAGCCCGCAGGCATTATGGGCAAGTTTGTCATTGAGAAAGTATGATATTGAGGCGGGTCGGATGAATATGAAAAAACTGTTTAAAAGCGTATATCCAGCCGCGCTCGTGTTCCTGTTCTACGTTCTTGTAACGCTCCTGCGTTCAATGAGAGTCCTTAACGCCTACTATATCCAGGTAATGATGTTTGCCGGCATCAATATCATGATGACGGCCAGTTTAAATCTGGTCAACGGGTTTACAGGGCAGTTCTGTATCGGCCATGCCGGCTTCATGTCGTTGGGCGCTTACGGCGCCGCAGTAGTCACCACAATAGTATTTCACGGCAAAAGTATTCCTGCGGCGGCTCATGTGCCTGTCTTTTTATTGAGTCTGCTGACGGGAGGGTGCGTCGCGGCTTTGGTGGGCGCGCTGATAGGGCTGCCCTCCCTGAAGCTCAAGGGCGATTATCTTGCTATCGTTACGCTGGCTTTCGGCGAGATCGTCAGGGCAATTTTACGTCTCATCCAGCCTATCGGCGGTGCTCGCGGCATGATAGGCATTCCCAACTATTCCAACCTCGCGTGGATACTGTTCTTCGTGACTGTGACGCTGTACCTGCTGCGCAACTTGATTTACTCCCCATACGGCAGGGCGTTCCTGGCCATCCGGGATGACGAGATTGCAGCTGATGCAATGGGAATCAATACCACCCGTTATAAAATCATTTCTTTCTGCATTGCCGCTTTCATTGCCGGCGTAGCGGGGGGGCTGTATGCGCACGTGCTGGCGTTTATCCAACCTGACTCTTTCAGTTTCACAAAGAGTTCTGATTTTCTGGTCTACCTCTACGCGGGTGGCTCAGGTTCGTTGACCGGGTCTGTCCTTGGGGCTACGTTATTGACCGTGCTGCCGGAGATACTACGCTTCCTTGCGGATTGGAGGCTGGCGGTTTATGCGGTCATTCTGGTCGTTGTGATGTTGTATCGCTCCGAGGGGCTTTGTGGAGGAAAAGAGCTTCCTTTTATGCGCGTTTCCCGTGCCTCCCTATATGAAACGCCGCTGTTCGCTGCAAAAAGAATACGCGAGAAAAGAGCAGAGTCATGAGTCTGCTGGAAGTTAAAAACCTCTCCATTATGTTCGGCGGCCTTTGTGCGGTAGACGACTTTAATTTAGAAGTGGAGAAGGGCGAACTGATTGCCGTGATTGGCCCCAATGGTGCCGGAAAAACCACCGTGTTCAATATGCTCACCGGCATCTATAAGCCCACCTCTGGTGTCATCACACTGGAGGGGGAAAACATGGTGGGACTGAAGCCCTATCAGTTTGCGCAGAGTGGTATCGCCCGCACGTTTCAAAACATTCGGTTGTTTTCCAATGCCACGGTGGCTGACAACGTAAAGATGGCCCATACTATGCGCAACAAACAAAATATCTTCAAATGTCTTCTGCGTACTCCTGGCATGATCCGCAGCGAACGGGCATTGGACGAAAAGGTGATGGAACTGCTGTCGCGCCTGGGCCTAGCGGATAAGGCGGATATCCCGGCTAAAAACCTGCCTTATGGAGATCAGCGGCGTCTTGAGATTGCGCGTGCGCTGATGACCGCTCCAAAGATACTGTTGTTGGACGAACCTGTGGCGGGCATGATCACTGCGGAACTGGAGGATATGGCTCAACTGGTCTCCAAGATTCGGCGGGACTTCGGCCTGACCATTATCCTCATCGAACATCACATGAACTTTGTTATGCCCATCGCTGACCGAATAAAGGTGCTGGATTTTGGGAAAACCATTGCTGAAGGTCTGCCGTCTGAGGTGCAGACCAATCCTCTCGTCATTGAGGCCTACCTTGGAGGGGGATACCAAGATGCCAATGCTTGAAGTACGGGATCTGCAGGTCTCCTACGGTGCCATTCAGGCAGTGCAGGGGGTATCCTTTGAAATGGACAAAGGAGAGATCGTGGCGCTGATTGGCTCCAACGGCGCGGGGAAGTCCACGATTCTACGCACAATATCCGGTCTGGAACACGCTAAAAACGGCTCTATCGTATTCCAAGGTGCAGAATTAACAAAAATGAAGCCTCATAAAATTGTGGAGTTGGGGATATCCCATGTGCCGGAGGGGCGGCGGGTGTTCCCCAGGATGACTGTGACGGAGAACCTCCTCATGGGAGCCACCTTGGCAACGGATAAGCAGGCCGTCAGAGATGACTTGGAGCGGGTGTTTTGCATTTTTCCCCGTTTGAAGGAAAGGGCAGGACAGGAGGCTGGTACACTGTCCGGCGGCGAACAGCAGATGCTGGCGTTGGGCAGGGCGCTGATGACTAACGGGACGCTCCTGATGCTGGATGAACCCTCAATGGGGCTTGCGCCTATCGTCGTTGAAGACATCTTCCGCGTAATCAAGCAGATCAACGAGAACGGCGCCAGCATACTGCTCATTGAGCAGAATGCTTTCCTGGCTTTGACGACCGCCTCGCGCGCTTACGTGCTGGAGACTGGAACTATCACAATGCAGGGTGCTGCAAAGGATCTTTTGACGGATGAGCGTGTAAGGGCGGCCTATCTTGGAGTCTAAGGTAAACAGTCGTGCCCCCATAGGTCAACGTGCTTCAGCTTCAGAGGTGCATTTAAAAAGCGATGGGACACGCACCGTGTGTGAGGCTGTTGCAGGGGATTTTTGGCGATGAGTGGGGTTCTCATTCATTCAGTCATGGGTTTTAACGTCCTGCATGATACATCCCTGTGAAAATCGGCATGGTGTGCTGAAGGTAGGGGCAGGTTATGCCAGTGTATTAAGAGGTGATTGCTATGATTGACGTAATCAAAAAAATCAGGGACATCGGCATAGTCCCTGTAGTGAAGCTGGACTCTTCGGAGCAGGCTGTCCCCCTGGGGAAAGCGCTGATCGCGGGCGGTATCCCCATTGTCGAGGTGACGTTCCGCACAGACGCGGCGGAGGAGTCCATCAAGAAGCTCGTAGCGGAGCTACCCGAAATCATGGTCGGCGCCGGCACTGTGACCACCATCGACCAGGCGAAGCGTGCTTGGGCTGCGGGAGCAAAGTTCATGGTCTCCCCCGGTTTCAACCCCAACGTCGTGCGCTGGTGCATCGAGAACAATATTCCAATAACTCCCGGCGTCAACAGCCCCTCTCAGATAGAGCAGGGCATTGAGTCGGGGCTTTCCGTTCTGAAGTTTTTCCCTGCGGAGCAATCGGGCGGTGTGAATACGCTGAAAGCTTTCGCCGGGCCGTACGGCAGCGTTATGTACATACCGACCGGCGGCGTGAACCTTAAGAACATGTGTTCTTACCTCGCGTTTAAGAACGTCCTTGCAGTTGGAGGGAGCTGGATGGTAAAGCCCGATACCATAGCCGCAGGAAAGTACGATGAGATAACAAAGCTTTGCCGTGAAGCCGTCATAACAGGACTGGGTTTTGAGCTGCGTCACGTCGGGATCAACGACCCGGACGAGGACGCAGCCAGGAGGGACGCTGCACGGATGGAGGAACTGTTCAGTTTTACGTCAAAACCCGGAAATTCGAGCATCTTCGCAGGTGTCGGGTTCGAGTTTATGAAAAGCCCTTACCTGGGGAAGAACGGGCACATCGCCATTGCGACGTACAGCGTTGACCGCGCCGTTGCCTGGCTGGCCAACCTGGGCGTTAAGACGAGGCCGGATACGGAAAAGCGCGACAGCATGGGCTCTCTCACAGTCGCTTACCTTGACGAGGAGATAGGCGGCTTCGCCGTCCATCTGGTAAGGAGGTAGCCGAGCTTTGCGATACCGAATGCAACGGCAGGGGATGGAAGATAAAAAGGTCCGTAGGTGACAGCCATTCACGGTAAATGAGGTTTACAGATTGCAGCAGCGCTGTCATTCTTTCCACGCCCCCTTTCGGGAAGGGGCCCAAGCGCTTCTTCGCCCGATGATTCCGGGTGCCTCTCCTGCGCGTTCTTCGATCGGCGCAGCGGAAACGTCGTCCAGCCCGTAGCCCCTCACCGGCGAGAAGGCCTCAACCAACAAGAAGACCTCAAAAAGCGAGGTCCTGCCTCGCGACAGGCAGGACCTCAAGTCAGGAATAGAGCGCGCCAAAGACGCCCTCCGGTGAGGGAGGCGTGTGCGCGGGGAGCCGTTCGTCCGTCTCAGCGGCCTCCCGCACCGACGGTTGCGTTACTTCTTTGGGTCCTTCGCCATCCGCTCTTGGGAGAGGGACGTTTTGCCTTGCCCAAGAGCCTGTATGGATACAAAATGCGATCCTACCGGCAGCGTCTGCGAAGGAACGGAGCCGCTATGGACAGCAGGAGCAGCCCGCCGAGGCCGGCATTGCATCCGCCGCTCCCGGAGGCCTTTTTCTCCTCGGGTTTCGCCTCGGGCTCCTGCTTCTTCATGGACTTCAGGAGGATTCCCTGGTCGCCCAGGCCGATGGTCCTCTCGCCCTCGACGCCCTCCAGCCTGCAGCGTATCGCCCGGATGCTGGCCGTATCCCACTGGCCCCTGGCCACCTTGCCCGAGATACGAAGCCCGTAGCTCGAGGCCTGGGCAGATGTAACCTCCTGCTCCAGGGCCTCTGCCTCCAGCCCCTCCGCCAAGGCCCTCGCGCTGCCTTCCTGGAT
>NC_021038.1:1143266-1146016 GCF_000210715.1 Fretibacterium fastidiosum | reverse complement strand
CTGACTGATCGGGCTTGTCCGGCGTGGGGTTCTGAGGGTTGGGAGTGGGCCCGGGATTGGGGTTGGGTTGTGGGTTGGGCCCAGGGTTGGGATTGGGGTTCGGGTTCGGGTTCGGGTTCGGCTGCGGCGTGGGATCGGAAGGGTCCTTGAAGCCGCGCATATCCCTGATCATTATTGGGGATGGAGTCAGCGTCGCCTCCATCACGTCATCCCACTCCCTGACCCTGTATCGGATGGAGGCGATCCCGAATTCCTTGAGCCGGGCAGTCGGTATCCTGCCTCTCCAGATGAGCCGCCAACCGCTTCCGTCCTGTGCGTAGTCGAAGTACGCCGCCTGGATCAACTCACTTCCCGGGACGTCAACGACCTGGACGTCGGGACTCGACGGGCTGCGCCACCCCGTATTGAAGGGGACCTCCACCCAGACTCGACAGGTGTCTTCATAAGAGTCCTCGTTGACGTAAACCTTCCAGCTCTCCTTTTTCAAGACCACCGGGGACGGCGGAATGGGCGGATACCCCGCGATCCTGCGGAGAAGCATGGGCGCACCCTGCAGTTTTGCGGCGAAGCTGCGGTTATCGACCTCGTAGGTGAGCCTCCTGAGGACGGTATAGTCCAACAGGTCCTCCGAGATTGTCCCCTCGATGCGGATTCGCCCTATCTCTGAGGAAACGTCCAGGACAGCCTGAACGCTCTCCGGGTCGTTCCTCCAGAAAACCTTTACGGCACCGGGCGCTTTGCCCTTCAAGGGCTTAAGGTCGAAGCTCGCCGTGAGGACGACCTTTTTATATCCCGCCCTTCCGGGCCCCACAGAGATGTTCCAGGAGTCCCGCGGGACCTCGATGGGGTGAGGGGAGGTGGAGCCTCCGGTCTTGAGCCGATCGTACGCACCCTTCACGTCCAGCATTCCCCAGACGGAAATTTTTTGCCCCAGCGCGTTGAGCCCCTTGTGATTGGAGCTCTCCGAGTCGGGGTTCGCGACGGGGTTGATATCCCGGTTCGCCCCCTCCAGGATGGCCGCCTTGAGCTCCGAGGCCTTTTTGTCCGGGAAGGCGGAGGCCAGAAGGGAGACCGCCCCCGCCACGTGGGGCGCCGCCATGGAGGTCCCGTTCCACTGGACGTAATCCTTGTTGTACGGCGAACCGTTCTCGTCCGGCGCAACCTTCGGAATCGTGCTCAGGATGCCGACCCCCGGGGCCGCGATGTCCACGTTCGTGTCGCTCCAGTTGCTGAAGGAGGCCCCTTGATCGTCGCTCCGCATGGCGCCCACGACAACGAGGTTATCGATCCCGATGTAGGAGGCCGGGTAGTTGTAATAGCCCTGGATGACGCTCCTCGAGTAATCCGTGAAGGGCGCCGGCCTGCCGACCTCAAGGCCCTCGTTTCCGGCCGCGACCACGATCACGGTCCGATCCAGGTCGCTCAGCGCCTTGTAGGCCCGCCACATGGGCGATCCAACGTTTTTCCCCGGACTGTTGCGCTCGTATCCTCCAAGCGACAGGTTCACGGCGGGGACCTTCAAGGAGGGGTTCCCTTGCAGGAGCTTCGTCAGGTAGTCGAGGGCCTTCGCGATGTCGGCGTCCGACGCGCCGTCCTTCCCGTCCGGAAAGACCTTGAGCGCGATGATCCCCCCGTTCCAGTTGAGCCCGACCACGCCCTTGGCGTTGTTCCCCGTCGCCGCGATGGTCCCGGAGACGTGGGACCCGTGGCCCTTCCTGTCCTCGATGTCCTTTTCCTCTCCA
The DNA here is from genome assembly GCF_000210715.1 of Fretibacterium fastidiosum. Lineage (GTDB taxonomy): Bacteria > Synergistota > Synergistia > Synergistales > Aminobacteriaceae > Fretibacterium > Fretibacterium fastidiosum. The sequence continues at coordinate 1,144,274 of NC_021038.1, read as the reverse complement.
CCGCAGCAGTTGCGGCTGTACTTCAAGCTGAAGCGGTCCTTCAGGTCCTCGTGGTCCCTGGCGATGCCCGTATCGATGACCGCCGTGTAGACGTCCGGACTGCCCGTCGTCGTATCCCACACCTCCGGGGCTCTGATCTTCTTCATCCCCCAAAGGCTGCCGTCCGCATACTGGGGGTCGTCCGGGCTTTTCAAAGGGTAGACCCTGTAGTTCGGAGAGGCGGCCAGGACGTTGGGGTTCTTCTCCAATTCCCGGACTAGCTCCTCCGTTGTCTTATGGTCCGACGCCACCAGGGCGAAGACCTCCCTGCCGGATGCCTCGGACAGCGCGGGATACGTGCTGAGGACCCGGGCCCGGGCGGAGGCCGCCACGCGGTTCAGCTGGCTTCGGGCCCCCCCGTGGGAGACGTCCGCGGCCGTCACGTGCGAGACCCCGCCCTTCAGCACCACCAGGGCCTGCCCCTCGACGTACTCCGAGCGCTCCGATCCCCAGGCCGTTGCCGACAGCAGACAGGCCAGCAGGACCGAGAGCCAACACCTGCAACGCTTCAACATCGAAACACTCCTTTACCCATACTTTCGACAGCAACAAATGCGGCCCCGCCCCCAAAAGCACGGCGGGGGCCGCATGACGTAAACCGTTTTACTTCGCTTTATGTGCCCTGCGGTACGGAAGCAGAACCGCAGCGACCAGCAGGAGCAGCCCGCCAAAGCCGGCGTCGCATCCGCCGCTCCCAGAGGTCTTTTTCTCCTCGGGTTTCGCCTCGGGCTCCTGCTTCTTCATGGACTTCAGGAGGATTCCCTGGTCGCCCAGGCCGATGGTCCTCTCGCCCTCGACGCCCTCCAGCCTGCAGCGTATCGCCCGGATGCTGGCCGTATCCCACTGGCCCCTGGCCACCTTGCCCGAGATCCGAAGCCCGTAGCTCGAGGCCTGGGCAGATGCAGCCTCCTGTTCCATAGCCTCTGCCTCCAGCCCCTCCGCCAAGGCCTTCGCGCCGCCTTCCTGAAC
>NC_021038.1:1139625-1142810 GCF_000210715.1 Fretibacterium fastidiosum | reverse complement strand
TCGGCCGATCGGGCTTGTCCGGCGTGGGGTTCTGAGGGTTGGGAGTGGGGCCGGGATTGGGGTTGGGCCCAGGGTTGGGATTGGGTTGGGGATTGGGCCCTGGGTTGGGGTTGGGCTGCGGCACGGGATTCTCCGGGGCCTTGACGTCCTCGAAGACCTCGAGCAGGATCGTGAACTTATCGTCGTCCAGGTGAACCCGGGCGCTTGCGTCCTCAGAGGCGGCATTGCCCGGGACGATGTCCTTCGAGGCGTTCAGCCAGGAGACCCGGACCTTCGTAAAGCTCTCCCCCGTCGCCTTGTCCTTGGTGCGCAGCTTCTTCCATTCCTTCGCCTCGACGGAACCGATCAGGGATATCCAGCCTTTTTTGAGCGTCCTGGCGGTGAGCTGCGAGGGGTCCAGCTGGATGGTCAGTCGGGGATCAACGCCGTCCAGGTAGTAATAGTCGATGGTCTTGGCCTTGAAGATGGGGCTCCTGTCCGCCGCCTCGGCGCGCGTGCCGGCGACGTCGCCGTCATTGGGAACGACGCCGATGCAGCTGTATTTCCCCAGGCTCAGCTCCACGTTTTTGGAGAGGTCCCTGACGCCCCTGCCCAGAGAAAATGTTCTGGCCAGGGCCCTGTTCCCTATCCCGATATTGATGCGGGCAAGGGGTTCGTTTCCCGATGCCGTCCTCTCCGGAAGGCCGCTCAGACGCAATTCTCCGCCGCGGACATGGATATTCAGGGGACTCGTCCAGTTGAACCTCCTGCCCTCGCCGCCGAACTCCACCGCGCCGCTCAGGTTTTGGCTGCCGCCCGTAATGGCCGAATTGATCGTGAGGGGACCTGATTGAAATTTGCCGCTTGGCAGCTTTTTGTGTGTGTTGACGGCAATGTCCCTGAAGGACAACACCTGCCCCTGCTCGGCCGCCAGCATGCCGCCGAACTTGACCTCGGCCTTGCCGGCCACCTCCAGAGTCTTCGCGGCCACCAGGGTGGCTCCGCCTCCCGTCTCGAAGCCGTCCTCTTCCTTGATGGCTCCGACCGTCACCTTGCCCCCTCCGATGGACCCGGCGCCTGCAAGCTCCAGGACCCCATTGACCACCAGGGTCTCGCCCTCGGCGAAGATTTTGTTCTTTGGGTTGTTGAGGAACAGGGTTAGGTTTCTCCCCGAGTAATCCTTGTTCTGGAACGTAAAGTCCCGGGGATGTCGTTTCCCAAGTCGGGAATCGAGCACCAGGTGAAACTTGCCCTTCAGCAGCCCGTCCACGTGCGAGTCGTTCCCGTCCAGGGTCACCACGACGTAGGGGTAATGGAGCTGTCCGCCCACGGCATAGGGTTTTGCCTCGAACGTGGAGTCAGGCTCGGTGTTCAGCTGGCTGAAGATCTGGCTGCGGTCCACGGCGACGCTGGCGCCCTTCCTGATCCAGAGAGGGTTGTAGAAGTGACAAGTCACATAATTGCTCTCCGTGTGAAGCGCCTTCTCCCTCAGAAGTCCCCGGTTGAAGGACTCGGTGTCCGCCAGGGATCCGCTGCCCTGGAAGGATGCCCAGACCCTGCCCAGGGAGCCGCGGAAGTGGTCGCCGGGGACCTTGAACTCCCCGCCACGGACGATCAGGCTGCCCTCCCGCACGTCCGTGCCGCCCAAATGGTGCGCCCCGTCCAGGGCCCTGGCCTCGAGGCCCTTGTCCCCGGCGTTCGCGAGGTTGGGTGTCCGCGCGTCGGAATCGATCGTCAGCGTCCCCTTGCCCGTCTTGACCAGGCGGACAAAACCCTTGCCCGACGTGGACCCGTAGAAGTCGTTGTCGAACGCCTCGAGCTCCGCCAACTCATCCCCCAGAGCCATGGCCCTGGGCCTCCTGACCTGCCTTTGGCCCAGGCCGTGCCGAAGGGTCAGCTCCTGCTGGTCAGGGGCGTCCAGGATGCCATAGGTGAGGCGCTCGTTCCCCACGTCCTCGCTTTCGACGAACAGCAGCAGGGGTTGTCCCTCGGCCCTTGCTGCCCCCAGGGTTAGGGGAAGGGGACCGTCGGCCGCCAGGGTGGGGGCGTTCGCCGAGTACGGCGCGCTCAGGATGCCGACCCATCCCTGTCCGAGGGCGTCGTTGGCCGCGCTCAGCACGCCGCCTCGGATCAGCGTCCCCCCGCTGTAATGGGTCCTGTACTCCTCCTCCGAAGGGTTGTCCCCGTTCGACCCTCTGACGACGACCCTCCTGCCGGCGTCGGAACTCACGAGGAGCTGGAAGGTTTTGTTCCCCGCATCGCCGTCGAGGGACTTTTGCGCGCCGGGAGCCACGACCAGGGACCCGCTGCCCGCAGCCGTAAGCTGGAGCACCCGCGTCCTGCCGGGCTCGCCCTTGACGGCCCCCTCGAAGCGTCCCCCTCCCCGGATGGTGTTGAAGACGCCGTCGTCGTCCGTGGGCGTCAGGGTGAAATCGGCACCATTCGTCGTCCCCGGGGGGACCTCCAGAACGCTTGCCGTGGCCCAGGCGGTACCGACCGCCAGCGCGCCTGTCAGCGCGAGCCAACCCAACACTTTTCGCTTACCTCTCAAAACGATGTCCCTCCTTACAAGATTGGAACCTCCTCCTCAAGACGAAAGCCAGAGGGAAATGTTCCTTTGCCGCTAAGAGATGATTTTGAAAAACGAACTGAGATTATACATGTTTACTTAAGCATCTACAAGACGAATAATTATTTTTCAAATTTAATTATTTTAAATAAATATTGGTTGGTTTATCCTTTCTTGGATGCGCCGTGTGGCCCGATGCAGGACGGAAGCCTCGATGCCCTGGTGCTCCGTCGTAAGCGCCGGAGGGGACGGTCTGCCATGGAGGCGGACTGCCCTTCGGCGGGATTTCGTTGTACAATCGTCGCGTTAAGAATATCCTGATGGTTGGAGGTTTTTCTGAAAGATGCTTGTCTTGAAAGACGCGAGGGTCGTCACGGTTGCGGGGAGGACGCTCGAGCGCGGCACGGTCCTGGTGGAGGATGGAAAGATCGCGGCCTGCGGCGTGGACGTCGCGGTCCCGGCCGGGGCGGAGGTCCTGGACCTGACGGGGAAGTGGCTGACGCCGGGGCTGATCGACGCCCACACGCACATCTCGACCTTTAACGAGCCCAATACCCTGCCCGCCCAGATCGACGGAAACGAGAAGACCGACCCGGTGACGGCCCAGGTGCGCGGCATCGACGCCCTGAATCCCTTT
>NC_021038.1:1136389-1138965 GCF_000210715.1 Fretibacterium fastidiosum | reverse complement strand
CGACGGTCTTCGACATCGCCATCCCCGGCTCGGAGCACATGAAGTTCGCGCTGGGGGAGAACCCCAAACGGGTCTACGGCGTCGAGCAGAAGCGAGCTCCCATGACGCGCATGGGCCTGGCCGCCATCCTGCGCCGGACGCTCTATGAGGCGCTGGACTACTCCGAGGAGCTTCGGGCGGGGAGGCGGATCCCGAAAAGAGGCCGAAGCGCAACTTCGCGCTGGAGGAGCTGGTCCCCGTCGTCCGGGGCCAGAGGAAGTGCCGCATCCACTGCCACCGGGCGGACGACATCGTGACGGCCATCCGCATCGCCGAGGAGTTCCGCCTGGATTTTCCATCGAGCACTGCACGGAGGGCTACCTGATCCTGGACTTCCTGAGGGAGCACCGCGTGGACTGCGTCATCGGCCCGCTGACGATGCCCCCCGGCAAGATGGAGATATGGGGTCGGAAGCTGACGACGCCCGCGAGGATGGAGGAGGCCGGAATCAACTTCTGTCTGACGGCGGACACCTCCTCCGGGACGAAGTACCTGCCGATGCACGTCGGCCTCTGCATGGCCCATGGCCTGAGCGAGAGGGCGGCCTTCGAGGCCGTCACCCTCCGTCCGGCACGCCTGCTGGGGCTGGGGGACCGGATGGGAAGCATCGAGCCGGGCAAGGACGCGGACCTCGCGGTGTGGAGCGGGCACCCCTTCAACAACTTCACGCTGTGCGAGCGGACCATCATCGACGGCACGGTCTACGACAACCTGAGCTGAAGCGAAAAGACGACGGGAGGAGCGGGACTGAACCCGCTCCTCCCGTGTTTCCTGCCTTTTTTGTGTTACGCGCCGGTACGCCCGTAGAGCTCGCAGAGCGACCGCATCCGCTGCGTGAGGTCGGGCGTGATGGCGCCCGGCTTCATGCGCCACGTCCAGTTCCCCGCCGTGGTGGACGGGGTGTTGATTCGGGCCTCCGGTCCCAGGTCGAGCCAGTCCTGCATGGGGATGACGGCCGTCTCCGCCACGGAGGCCAGGGCCATGCGCGTCATGACCCCGGACACGCTCCCTGCCGTCACCTCGCACCCCAGGTAGGCGGAGAGGTTCGCCCGTTCCCAGGGCGTGGCGTCGGCCATCAGCCATCCGCGGGAGGTGTTGTTGTCGTGGGTTCCCGTGTAGACCACGGTTCCCGGCGTGTGGTTGTGGGGGGCGTAGGGGTTGTCCGATGGGTGCCCGAAGGCGAAGTGGAGGATCGTCATTCCGGGAAGCCCCATGGCGGTGCGGGCCTCCTCCACCTCCGGGGTGAGGATTCCCAGGTTCTCCGCCCAGAAGGGCGCGTTCGGAAACTCGCTCCTGAGGGCGCTGAAGAACTCCCGGTGGGGCACGCTGCGCCACTCCCCGTGCTCGGCCGTCTCGGCGTCCGCCGGCAGCGCCCAGTAGGCGATGAGCCCCCGGAAGTGGTCGATGCGCACGCGGTCGAAGAAGGTCAGGAGGCGGCGCAGGCGTCCGGTCCACCAGCGGAAGCCGTCCCTCCGCATGGCCTCCCAGTTGTACGTCGGGTTGCCCCAGAGCTGCCCCTTGGCGCTGAAGTAGTCCGGGGGGACGCCCGCCACGGAGACGAAGTTCAGGTCCTCGTCCAGGTCGAAGAGGTCCGGGTGGGCCCAGACGTCGGCGCAGTCCCCCATGACGTAGACGGGGACGTCCCCCACCAGCTCCAGCTTCAGCTCCGCCATGCGCCTCCGCAGCACGGACATCTGCCGCGCGAAGACGTACTGGATGAAGTTCTGAAGCCCGATGTCACCGTTGTGGTCTCGACGGAACCGGTCGAGGTCCTGAGGGCGGCGAAACTTCAGCCCGTCGGGCCAGTCGCGCCAGGCGAGCCCGCCCATGGCGCCCTTGATGGAGATGAAGAGGCTCCAGTCCTCCAGCCACTCCCCCTGGCTCTGGCAGAAGGCCTTGAAGTCCGCGCTCTCGCCGCCGCGGTGAAACTGCGCCCACACCCTTTGCAGGAGCGTTGCCTTGAAGGCTCCGGCCGCGCCGTAGTCCACCCGGTCGTTCGAGAAGTTGGGCGCGCTGTCCAGGTCCTCCTGGCTCAGAAACCCGTCCTCCATCAGGCCCTCCGGGCTGATCAGGAGGCCGCTGCCGGCGAAGGCCGAAGCGGGGCTGTAGGGCGAGTGGGCGCACCCCGCGTCCGTCGCGGTCAGGGGCAGGACCTGCCACAGCGATTGCCCCGCCCCCTGCAGAAACTCCGCGAACCGCAGCGCCCCCGGCCCCATGTCGCCGATCCCGAAGCGCGAGGGAAGCGAGGTCATGGGGAGCAGCACACCGCATTTTCTCCTGTCCGTTTTCAATTTATTAAAACCTCCAAGTAGGGCCGGCAGGGCGCAGGGGGAGTTTTTTCCGCCTCACGCGGCCCCGCCGCGCTCCCTCAGTCGAGACGGCCTGAGCTGTGGGTGACGCGCCCGCCGCAGAGGGTCAGGTCCACTCCGATCTCCGCGAGGTCGCCGGGGTGGACGGCGAAGGGGTCCCGATCCAGCACCACGAGGTCCGCGTCGCGCCCCGGCGCGATCTCGCCGCGGCGCCCCTCGTTGTGGCCG
>NC_021038.1:1133496-1135370 GCF_000210715.1 Fretibacterium fastidiosum | reverse complement strand
GTTGACCGCGGCCACGTGCTCGCAGGCGCGCCACAGGATGACGGGGACGTTGGGGAGGACCGCGTCGAGGTCGTGTCGGGTGGGGGTGGCGCCCCGCAGGTTCTCGGCCGTCCAGCCCAGGCCGCGGTACCAGCCGCCTGCGGGGAAGGGGTGCTCCGCGGCGAAGTTGGCGAGGGTCTCCAGGAGCTCGTCCATGGAGTGGCACCCCCCAAGCTGAACCTGCTCCTGAGCCATCGCCCAGTGCAGGAAGTGCGCGTGGGAATCGCAGAAGCCGGGCAGCACCGTGCGCCCCTGCAGGTCGAAGACCCTCGCGTCCCCGGAGGGTCGCGCGGCGGGCACCATGCCGACCGCCGCCACGCGCCCCGCCTCGACCGTCAGGGAGTCCATGATGCCGTTTGGGGTGTGAATGCGTCCGTTGATCAGGGCAATCCTTTCCGTCTGCCGCATCCGAATGCAGCCTCCTTCGCCCCCGGAGGGGCGCTGAATTTTCCTGACTTTATTATAAACGTCAAAAGGCGTTTTTGAACGCCGGCCCGGCGCCCGAAGTGGCGTGCTGTCCTCACGATCGCCTGACTTGCAAGCGGCGTTTGCCGTCAAAATCCGCGTTTGTGTGATAAGATTGTCAATTATCGCGCCGTCGGTCCGCCCGCTCCCGGCAGGGAGCGGAGGTCCGGCGGAAGACCGGCGCGGCTGTCCCGAAGGACGGGCAGGGCGCGGAATGATTCGGGAGGCAGCTTTTTATCATGAGCAGTCAGGAGAAGGACTATAAGGACACGCTGAACCTTCCCGTCACGAACTTCCCCATGCGGGCCAATCTGGCGAAGAGGGAGCCCGATTTTCTGAAGTTCTGGCAGGAGAAGGACATCTACCACAAGGCCCTGAAGGCACGGGAAGGCGCCCCGGAACGCTTTGTGCTCCACGACGGCCCCCCCTACGCCAACGGCAACATCCACCTGGGGACGGCCTTCAACAAGGTGCTGAAGGACTTCATCGTCAAGTACAAGATGATGACGGGGCGATACGCCCCCTACGTTCCGGGCTGGGACACCCACGGCCTGCCCATCGAGCTTCGGGCGCTGAGGGACAGCCACATCTCGAAGGACGGCGTGGACCCCCTGGAGCTGCGCAGGAGGTGCAGGGAGACGGCGCTGCACTTCCTGAACGTGCAGCGGGAGCAGTTTATGCGCCTGGGGGGCCTCGGCGAGTGGGAGAGGCCCTACGTCACGCTGAACCCCGGCTACGAACGTCATGAGCTCGACGCCTTTGCCGACATGGTGGACAAGAATCTGATCTATCGCGGGCTGAAGCCCGTCTACTGGTGCATCGACTGTCAGACGGCCCTGGCGGCCGGCGAGATCGAGTACTGGGACGAGGAGTCCCCCTCCGTCTACGCCGCCTACCCCCTGCCCGGCGCGACGAAGCGGTTCCCGCAGCTGGAGGGGAAGGACGTCTACGTCGTCATCTGGACCACGACGCCCTGGACGCTGCCCTCCAGCGCCGCCGTCGCCGTCCACCCCCGCTACGAGTACGGGTTCTACGAATGCGGCGACCGGGTGTACTGCCTGGCCGTGGACCTGAAGGGCGCGGTCTGCGCGGCCGCGGGGCTTGCCCTGGGTGACCCCCTCCTCGTCGTCCCCGGTGCGGAGCTGGATGGGCTCAAGGGCACGCACCCCTTCTACGACGACCGCGAGATCCTGATGGTGCTGGCGGACTACGTGGAGCTGGACATGGGCTCCGGCTGCATCCACACCTCCCCCGGTCACGGCGTGGAGGACTACGAGACGGGCATCCGCTACGGGCTCCGGATCGCGAGCTCCGTGGACAGCACGGGGCGCTTCGAGCAGGACGTCCCCGTCGTGGCCGGCATGTCCCTG
>NC_021038.1:1130719-1132705 GCF_000210715.1 Fretibacterium fastidiosum | reverse complement strand
GAACGGGGACCCGGAAGGGACTTCCATCTGGTGGAGCCGCTCCCTTCAGGACCTGTTCGGGGACCGGGCCCTGTGCGACCACTGCGGCTCGCGCAACGTGGAGAAGGACAGCAACATCCTGGACGTGTGGTTCGACTCCGGCGTCTCGCACCTGGCCGTGCTGAACGAGGACTTCGGCCTCTCCTGGCCCTGCGAGATGTACCTGGAGGGCAGCGACCAGCACCGGGGCTGGTTCCAGTCCTCCCTCCTGGCCTCCGTGGCCATCGAGGGCCGCGCGCCCTACGGCAGCGTCCTGACCCACGGCTTCATCCTGGACGGCGAAGGGCGCAAGATGTCGAAGTCCCTGGGCAACACGATTCTTCCGGAGGAGATCGTGGACGAGAGCGGCGCGGACATCCTGCGCCTGTGGGTGGCCTCCACGGACTACAGGAACGACGTTCGCATCTCGAAGGGCATCATCAAGGGGCTGTCGGAGACGTACCGCCGCATCCGAAACACGGCGCGCTTCCTCCTGGGGAACCTCCACGGCTTCGACCCCGCCAGGGACGCCGTGCCCTACGAGGGGTTGCTGTCGATGGACCGCTGGATTCTGGACCGCCTGCAGCGGACGATCGAGCGAGTGCGGGGCTCCATGGAGGACTACGAGTTCCACATGCCGACGTCGGCCATCCACTCCTTTTGCGTCAACGAGCTGAGCGCCTTCTACCTGGACGTGAGCAAGGACAGGCTCTACGTCGAGGCGGCGGACTCCCTGACCCGCCGCAGCGCCAAGACCGCCATGTGGGAGGTCCTCTCCGCCCTCACCCGGATGCTGGCGCCCCTCCTGAGCTTCACGGCGGAGGAGATTTGGCAGGAGATGCGCTCTCTTGACCCGTCGCTGGCCGAGAGCGTCTTCCTGACGGACTTCCCGACGGCGGACCGTGCCAGGGTGGACGACGGGCTGGACGCGCTGTGGGAGAACGCTCTGACGCTGCGGGGCGCGGTGAGCCGGATGCTGGAGGGCCTGAGGGCGGACAAGACCATCGGCACCTCGCTGGAGGCCGCCGTCCAGGTGAAGCGGTCCGAGGCCACGAACCCCGCCATGGAGGGCTTCACGCCTCAGGAGTTGGCGGACGTCTGCATCGTCTCCCGCTTCGACTTCGTCGATGAGCTGACGCTCCCCCGACGCTTCAAGGACGCGGAGACGGGCATCGAGGCGGCGGGCGGCTTCACGGAGGGCACGAAGTGCCCGCGCTGCTGGAAGTACTCCGACGCGGCGGACGACGAGGGCCTGTGTCCGCGCTGCGCTGCCGTGCTGCGCGGAATGTGCTGACCTCCGTGCCCCGCTGGAACCGTGGCCCCCTGTGCAAGGGGGCCTTTTTTTGAAGGGAGGTGCGCCCACATGGCCGAAGGCGAGGCGTTGGAGACCCTGATGGGGGACGAGGAGGGCGGCCGCCTCGACGTCTTCCTGTCCCACGGGCTTGGCGTCACGCGCTCCTTCGCCCAGAGGCTCCTGAAGGAGGGCCGGGTGGAGGGGCCGGGGGGGCGCCTCAGGCCTGCCGCAAAGGTCCTGCCGGGCGCCGCCTACCGCGTGGCTCTCCCGGAGCCGGAGGGGATGGAGATCGAGCCGGAGCCGGCGGCGTTCGGGGTCGTGTACGAGGACCGGGACCTGGCGGTGATCGACAAGCCCGCGGGGCTCGTCGTACACCCTGCGCCGGGACACTGGCGCGGCACGCTGGTTCACGGGCTCCTGTGGCGCTACCCTGAGATGCGCCTCCTGAGGAACCGACTGAGGCCCGGCATCGTGCATCGGCTGGACGCCACGACGTCGGGCCTCATGGTGGTGGCCCGGCGTCAGGAAGCCATGGAGGAGTTGCAGCGGATGTTTCAGGCGCGCCGGGTGACGAAGGAGTACCTGGCCCTGGCGCGAGGGGGCCCTTCCCTCCGATCGGGGGACCCTCTCCGGCCCCATCGCGCGGGACCCGGAGAACCCGCTGCGCATGGCCG
>NC_021038.1:1116304-1130331 GCF_000210715.1 Fretibacterium fastidiosum | reverse complement strand
GGGGATGATGGAGGGGTGCGGGGGAGCCGACGCGGTGATCTTCGTCGCCTACCACGCCATGGCCGGCACGCCGAACGCGGTGTTGGACCACACGGTCAGCGGCCGGCGCGTCTACTCCGTCCAGCTGAACGGACGCGAGGTGGGGGAGACGGGCCTTAACGCCGCCGTCGCGGCGCACTACGGCATCCCCGTGGCGATGCTGACGGGGGACCGCGCGGCCTGCAGCGAGGCCTCGGCGCGTGTTGGGGGACGGGCTGGTGACGGCCTGCGTGAAGGAGGCGCACGGCAGGTTCTCGGCGGAGTGCCTCACCCCGGACGAGAGCGCGAAGCTCCTGCGGGCTGCAGCCGTGGAGGCCGTGGAGCGGGTCCGGGCGGGGACCGCGCCGCGGATGGACGTCGGGGACGGCAGCTTTGACCTGCGCATCACCTTCCACACGACGCTCCAGTGCGATCGGGGGGCCATCCTTCCGGGCGTGGAGCGCCTGGGCGGGCGCACGCTTCGCGTCTGCGGCTATGGTATGGCGGAGATGAGGCGGTGGTCCGGAGCTCTCATCGGCCTGGGCAGCGACTGATCATGGCGGTCGGGGAACGGAGTCCCTGATGGAGGGGTGTTATGTCGGATAAGGTAGCGGTGCTGGAGGACCGCATCCTTCAGTTCATCCAACAGAGCCTGGACGAGCTGAACTCGATCCGCAAGGAGGAGGCGTCCCGCCTGGAGAAGGCGCGAAGCCGGATCACCGCGATGTCCATCGAGCTGAAGGAGCTGGCATCGGGGATCGACAGCGCCTCGCGGGAGTATTCGTCCCTTCGGGAGAAGCTGGTGCTCTACTCGAAGCAGGGCCTCATCGCCGAGGAGAAGGAGGCCTACGACCGGGCCTCGGAGTCCATGAAGCTGCACGCCCTGCTTGAGGAACGTTACCGCAACCTGACTCAGCGCCGGGACGAGCTGCAGAAGGAGGAGCGCGCCCTGTCGCGCGTCGTCTCCAAGAGCGAGAGCATGGGGACGCGCCTGCGGATGGTGATGAACCTGGTGGCGCTGCCGGAGGCGATGCCTGCGGCCCAGGCGGCGGAGATCGTCAACGACGGGGCGCTGGTCACGGCCTTTCAGATCGCCGAGCGCGAGGCCCGATCCTTCGCCCAGGAGCTTCACGACGGGCCAACCCAGTCCTTCTCGGCCCTCGGCCTGACCCTTGAGATGGCCCAGGAGCTCATGTCGCGGGGGGAGTACACCGAGGCGGCGGGCGAGCTGAAGCTGGCGTTGAGCCAGCTGCGGGGTGGGCTCAGCGAGGTCCGATCCCTTTTGTTCGGCCTCAGCCCGACGGGGATCGACATGGGGTTCGAGGTGCCGCTGAAGCGCCTGGCGGACCAGGTGAAGCGAAGCTGGGGCACGGAGCTGACGTGGAAGCTGACGGGCAAGCTGGAGGAGGTCCCCCTGCTCCAGCGGGGCAACGTCTTCAAGACCGTTCACCAGGCCGTCGTCAACGCCGCGAAGAGCGGCGCCCCCCACGTGAAGGTCACGATCGGCAACTCCCGGCGCACCGTCCGGGGCCTGATCATCGACGACGGCAAGGGCTTCGACGTGGAGAAGGAGAAGGCGGCGGCGCGGGAGCGGGGCTCCTACGGCCTGCAGAACATGGAGGAGCGGGTCACGGTCCAGGGCGGGGAGTTTACGGTGAGCAGCGTCATCGGCAAGGGGACGACGATCGCCTTCAAGGTGCCCCTGAGGACCGGGGAGGGGGAGTGAGGCGCGGGGTCGATCCTGCTGCACGTCGTCGAGCGCGGCCGTGCTTTCGCCTCCCCTTCGGGGAGCCTTCCGGCTGCCGTTCGCCCCTGCTCACGGGTCGTCAGTCCCACCCCTCCGTAGCAGCCCCCCTTCAACGCTTCGGATTGAGCCGTAGCGGAGTTCCCCTCCGCCCTTCCGCGTAATTCCGCCGTGCCGGTTTGACATTTCGCGCCGGTCGGGGTACTATGAGTCCCGCATCGGCCTCGTGAATGCCTGGCTGTGGGGTCGTGCAAAACTTGATGCGGAGGTGGTATCCTCCTTTGCGGAGGGGAGGTGAAAGGATGGGATGTGAGACGACCAAGCTGGTCTACTCCGACGAGAGGCCCCTGTGGCTCACGTCGGACGGCTCTCTGGTCCCCGCCGTGCGCGGCGAGGACGGGGCGCTGAAGGGTATTGCGCTTTACCTGAAGGATCGCAGCGGCGCGATGCGCCGGCTCTATGCCTAGGGAGCGCGGCCCCAGGCTTCACGGCGGCACGGTCCGCTTCTTTGTTTTTAACGCAGAACGACAGGGCGCAGGCGCCCTTTGACCCGGTTTTTCCTGCTGAATAAAGATGAAGTCTGAGGAACGGGCCAAAGCTCACCGCGAGCCACGGCCCGTTTTACAATTGAGATTTTTTTGAATAAATCCTTGTAATTATCCCAAAACTTGGTATTATTAAAAAATGACTGCAGAGATGATGGACCATCTGATCGACGCCTTTATGGCGTCGGTGCAGAACAGATCGCAATCGGAGCACACGCTGGTCAACTACGCCTCGGACCTCAGGCAGTTCGCGGAGTACCTCGAGGGGTGTGGCGCGTCGGAGGTCCGGTCGGTGGAAGCGCCGATACTGAGGGCGTACCTGCGGGCGCTCTTCGGCTGGGGATACGCCAAGGCGACGGTGGCGCGAAAGCTCTCGTCACTCCGAAGCTTCTTTGCCTTCCTGAAGGAGCGCGGCGTCCTGGAGCGGGACCCGGCTCGAAACCTGCGGGGCCCCGGCGCGCCCCGGCGCATTCCCCGCGCCCTCAGCGAGGAGGTGGTGGAACGCCTCTTTGCTGCGGCGGGGGAGTCGGAGGAGGCGCTGCGGGACACGGCGATCCTGGAGGTCCTCTACGGCTGCGGGCTTCGCGTGTCGGAGCTGACCGGCCTGCGCTGGGAGGACGTGGACCTGGACGAGCGCTGGCTCATCATCCTGGGCAAGGGCAGCAAGGAGCGGCGCGTGCCGTTCGGCCGCTGCGCCCAGCGCGCGCTGACGGCTCTGCGCGGGGAGCAGGCCCTCGGCCCCTTCGTCTTTGTGGGGCACGAGGGAGCGGGCAGCCCCGGCAGGGAGGGACGGAGGGGGCGGACCGGGCAGAAGCCCGTCACGGTCCGCACGGTGCATCGCGTCGTGACGGCCCTGGCGGCCCGGGCGGGGCTTGAGGGGGTGACGCCCCACGTCCTGCGCCACAGCTGCGCGACGCACCTTCTGGAGCACGGGGCGTCCCTGAAGTTCGTCCAGGAGTTTTTGGGACACGAGAGCCTTGCCACGACTCAGATCTACCTCACGGTCAGCGCCTCCTGGATGAAGGAGAGCTACGCGGCGGCCCACCCCAGGGCCCACGTCGGCACGGACGAGGGATGAGCCGCACGGCCGATGGCCTGTGTCGAAACGGGGCGAAACGGATGGCTTGGCATTTTTCTGAAAGGATGATCACGCTGTTTACGGGAACGACGATTGTCTGCGTTCGGGATGGAGCGCGGGTCGCCATGGCGGGGGACGGCCAGGTGACGCTTGGGAGTCAGATCATCAAGTCCGGGGCGCGCAAGGTGCGTCCGCTGCTGGGGGGAAAGATACTGACGGGGTTCGCCGGCAGCACGGCGGACGCCATGACGCTTTTGGAACGTTTTGAGAACTGCCTGGAGCAGGAGAAGGGCGACCTGATGAAGGGGGCCGTGAAGCTGGTGCGCGAGTGGCGCATGGACAAGGCGCTGCGCCGGCTCGAGGCCATGATGCTAGCGGCGGACAGGAGCATGACGCTGCTTTTGAGCGGAGCGGGGGACATCCTGGAGCCGGAGGGCGACGTGGCCTCCATCGGGTCCGGGTCCGGCTACGCGCTGGCGGCGGGGCGGGCGCTGCGGGAGGCCACGGACTGGAGCCCGGATCGCATCGCGCGCCGCGCCATCGAGCTGGCCTCCGAGATCTGCATCTACACGGACAGCGTCGTGACCCTGGAGGTGCTTGGAGAATGAGCGGGCTGAATTCTGCGCTGACGCCCTCGCGGATCATCGAGTACCTGAACCGCTACATCGTGGGACAGGACAAAGCCAAGCGGGCCGTGGCCATCGCGCTGAGGAACCGCCTGCGTCGGCGGGCGCTGCCCCCGGAGATGGCGCACGAGATCATGCCGAAGAACATCCTGATGGTGGGGCCGACGGGGGTGGGCAAGACGGAGATCGCCCGCCGCCTGGCGACGCTTTCCGACGCGCCCTTCATCAAGGTGGAAGCCACGAAGTTCACCGAGGTGGGCTACGTGGGCCGCGACGTGGAGACCATCATTCGCGACCTGATGGAGTTCGGCGTCGCCATGGTGCGCAGGCGGATGCTGGAGACGATGCAGGCCCCCGCCCTGGAGCGGGCGGAGCAGAGGCTGCTGGACGCGATGCTCCCCAAAAAGGAGCGCAGGTTCTCCGTGCCGGACCTCATGAAGGCCTTTGGGGCCTCCCAGGAGGAGGCCGCCGAGGAGGACCGGGAGGAAGAGGGGCAGGCCGAGGAGAACACCAGGACGCGCGCTCGCCTGCTGGAGATGCTCAGGGCAGGCAGGCTGGACGACCGGGAGGTGGACGTCGAAGTGACGGACGCCGTGACGGCGATCCCCGTCATGGGGGCTTCGGGCATGGACAGCATGGGCGTCAACATCAGCGAGATGCTGAGCGGGATCCTGCCGAAGCGCTCCAGGAAGCGCCACATGAAGGTGAAGGAGGCGCTGCGCATCCTCCAGTCCGAGGAGGCGGAGAAGCTCATCGACAAGGAGACGCTGGCGCGGGAGGCACTCGAGATCGTTCAGGAGGGCGGCATCGTGTTCCTGGACGAGCTGGACAAGGTGGTGGTCCGGGGCGGCAGCACGGGCCCGGACGTGAGTCGCGAGGGCGTGCAGCGCGACCTCCTGCCCATCGTGGAGGGCAGCGTCGTCCAGACGCGCTACGGTCCCGTCAAGACGGACCACATCCTCTTCATCGCGGCGGGCGCCTTCAGCGGAGTGAAGCCGTCGGACCTCATCCCGGAGCTGCAGGGGCGGTTCCCCATCCGCGTGGAGCTGGAGCCCCTGAGCTGGGAGAACCTGCAGCAGATACTGACGGAGCCGGAGAACAGCCTCATCCGCCAGTACACGGCCCTCATCTCTACGGAGGGCACGGAGCTGGTCTTCACGGAGGAGGCAACGGCGGAGATCGCCAAGCTCTCCAGCAAGATGAATGCCGAGATGGAGGACATCGGGGCCCGGCGGCTGCACACGATGATGGAGCAGCTGCTGGAGGAGATCAGCTTCAGCGTCTGCGACCGGAGCCCCGAACGGATCGAGATCACCGCGGACCTCGTGCGCGAGCGCCTCGCCCCCCTCGTGGAGAACCGGGACATACGGCGTTATCTCCTGTGATCCCCCTGGTCTTGAGGCAAATTTGGGTTAAAGTTCTCTTTAATTGTGTTGAATTGTTGTGAAATTATTGTTATACTGTAGCAAAAGGACAGCAGGCGGGCGAATCACAGCGTGCGGCATCGCGTGTCGCATTGGCCCTGCTTCTAAGTCTTGACGCAGCGGATGGCCGTGCGGTTCTTCCGCCGGCTGATCCTCAGGAGGAATGCAACAATGGCAAAAAGAACTGAAAAGCGGCGTGGAACGAGGAAAGTGGAGGCTGAGGGGACGGTGGATATCCTGAACGGAACCTCCGTCACGGAGAGCGGGTGGGAAGCGGGGCCCTGTTCGGAAGCGGTGACGAAGGCGATGGAGGACATCCTCGAGAAGACGCGGCAGGTGGGGCGGGCACTGCAGAATCGCCGGGAGGGGGATCTCCTGGACTACGACAGGTTGGCCCGCCTCCTGTCCGAATTCTCTACGGCCAACGTCTACATCGTGGACAAGATCGGCAACCTGCTGGGGCACAACTGGCTTCCGGACTACGAGTCCAAGGCCCTGTCGGCAAGTATGAAGAACGGCGTCATGCCGGAGGAGTTCGTGGTCCGAATGAACCGGTGCAGGGACTCCGAGGTCCACGACGAGGACGCCTTCCTGTTCGATGACGACTACGCGGGCGAGCGGCCGGAGAAGCACCTGATGTACGTCCCCATCATCGGCGCTGCGGCGGAGCGGCTGGGGACGGTGCTGCTGGTCCGTTTCCGCGCCCCCTTCCTGCTTCGGGACCTCCTGCTGGCGGAGTACCTGGGCACGCTGGTGGGCATCGAGATTCTGAACGAGCGCAACCGGACGATCGAGGAGCGCTCCCGCGACCGCATTGCCGTGCAGATGGCGATGCGGGCCCTCTCCTACTCCGAGGTGGCCTCCATGAAGCACATCCTGGCGGAGATCGACGGGCTCGAGGGGGTCGCCATCGCGAGCAAGGTGGCGGACCGCGTGGGGGTGACGCGCAGCGTCATCGTCAACGCGCTTCGCAAGCTGGAGAGCGCGGGGCTCATCGAGAGCCGCAGCCTGGGGATGAAGGGCACCTACATCAAGGTGCTGAGCCCTCTCTTCGTGGAGGAGCTGGGCGTGGCCACCTCCCCCCGCGTGCTGTACTGAAGGGGACGTGGAACGCTTCGTGGTGTATAATGAAGCGAAGGGAGAGGTGAGGACCGTGCTGGGAGATTACACTTGGAGCGTCGTGGAGAAGGAGACGGAGTGCCTTGCGGAGCGCTTCAAGGCGGTGACGAGGAACGTGGCGAACGCCAACACGCCGGGCTACGCCCGCCGGAACGTCTCCTTTGAGGACCAGATGCGCGAGGTCATGGAGAACGGCAGAAAGCTGCACATGACGGTGACGGATGCGGGACACATCCCGTCTCGCCCCCTGCGCATGTCGGACGTCAGGGCCTCGGAGATCAGGGTGTCGGACGAAATCTACCGCCTGGACGGGAACAACGTGGACCCGGAGCGCGAGATGGCCGTGCTGTCGGAGACCCGCATGATGTACGGGGCGATGATGCGCGTTGCCGCGGGCAAGACGGCGCTCTTGAAGTCTGTCATCGCGGGCCGCTAGAGGGAGGCGTTCCTGGATGAAGGTCTTTGACAGCATGGAGGTTGCGGGCAGCGCCCTGACGGCCCATCGTCTGTGGATGGACACGATCTCCTCCAACCTGGCGAACATCAACACGACCCGCACGCTGAGCGGCGGGCCCTATAAGCGGCGCGTGCCCGTCTTCGCGGAGATGCTGGACAGGACCATCGGGGGCTACCGCGACATCGGCGGCGTGCGCGTCACGGCCATCACCGAGGACC
Organism: Fretibacterium fastidiosum; assembly: GCF_000210715.1. Classification (GTDB taxonomy): domain Bacteria; phylum Synergistota; class Synergistia; order Synergistales; family Aminobacteriaceae; genus Fretibacterium; species Fretibacterium fastidiosum. The sequence continues at coordinate 1,123,102 of NC_021038.1, read as the reverse complement.
GGACGGCCCCGCGGATGACCTATCAGCCGGACCACCCGGATGCGGACAAGGACGGCTACGTGGCCTATCCCAACGTCAACCTGGTGCGGGAGATGACGGACATGCTGGTGGCCAGCCGTGCCTATGAGGCAAACCTCTCCGTCGTCACCACGGCGCGCGAGATGTGGAACGGCGCCCTGGAGGTCATGAGGGCCTAACCCTGCCCAAAAAACCTGAAGAACCGATCAGCCCCGACGAGAGTCGGGGCTGACGTTTGTCCTCGAAGCCTGCTCCAGCCCTACGCCAGTCCCTTGACGACGTCGGTAAAGTCCGACCAGTCCTCGACCTTAAAAGCCCGGATGTCGCGCACGGAATTTTTGAACCACTCAATCCTTGAAAGCGCGTTGATCGCCTTATACACGGCGGTAAGGTTATCCCCGTCCTTCATGGAGAGATAGACGCTGCCCTGTGTCCACTCAAAGCCCGCTTTTTTGAGCTCTTCATTGATCTCCTGATAGGCCCCGTTGTAGGGATCCCCATAATTTTTCTTGAGTTCCGCAACCTTCAGGTCAAACGCGATCGCGTACACGCTCATCCCTCCTTCGGAGTTTCAATGTTGCGGCGGCCTCTCCAGGATCATTTTATCACAAACAATCGCGGACCCAGCGGCCGAACCTCTTTCCGACCGCTCGGCGCTACCGTTCGTAGTGCTTGATCAGCGTCTGAGTCCCCATGTCCCCGAACCCGTCGCGGGCCAGCTCTCCGTAGTCCTCCGTCACCTGAGCCAGGACCTCCAGGTGCAGGCGGCTCTGCGCCGCCTCCTCCGAGGCCAGCGTCAGGTCCTTCAGGAAGTGCTTGAGGAAGAAGCTCGGCTGGAAGTCGTTCGCCGCGATTTTTGGCCAGCAGGCGTCCAGCTGCCTGCTGGCCGCTGCACCGGTGGACAGGGACTTCAGCAGCACTTCGAGGTCCAGCCCCTTGGCCCGTGCGTAGGCGATGGCCTCACACACGCCGGAGAGCGTCCCTGCGATCATGATCTGGTTCGTCAGCTTCGCGTGTTGGCCGCAACCCGCCTTGCCCTGGTAGTTGACGTTGGCGCCCATGGCGCGGAACAGGGGCATGCAGGCCTCGTAGTCCGCCCTGTCGCCTCCCGCCAGGATGGAGAGCGTCCCGTCCCGCGCCCCCGTCTCGCCGCCGGTCACGGGGGCGTCCATCACCCGGAAGCCGCGCTTCGTGCCCTCGGCGTAGAGCCGTTCGGCCAGCGTCGGGCTGCTGGTGGTCATGTCGATGAGGCAGGCGCCCCGTTCCGCGCTGTCCAGGACGTTCCCGGCCCCGAAGTAGACCTCCTCCACGTCGCGGGGGAAGCCCACCATCGTGATGACCTCGCTGCAGCCCTTGACGCACTCTGCGATGGAGCTGCCGAAGGCCGCGCCCTCCGCGATCACGTCGGCGACCTTCGCCCTGTCCCGCGCGAAGATGCGGAGCTCAAAGCCCGCCTTCATCAGGTTGCGCACCATGGACTTCCCCATGATGCCCACGCCGATAAAACCCACTTTTCGCAATGTGATACCCCCTTTGGAATGCGATCCGCGGGGCCGCCCGCACGACGGCCTCAGCCCCTGTCGTGATCAGGTCTTCATCATAGCACAAACGGCCGCCGCGCTCCAAAACGTCCAAACTCCGCGGGCATTTTGCCGGAGGACAGGATAAAATAAGAACCATCGGTCGCCTGGGCGGCTGGAACTTTGGAGCGGAGGGATTGCCTGTGAGGAAGAGACGTCCTGTGCTGGGGAACCTGGAGGAGGCCGGTGCCCTGTGGCGAAGCGGCGGAGCGGTGCTGGACCGCGCGGGAGGGGCAGCGCGCGCCTGGATGTGTCCCGCGGGGCGGACCCTCGCGGTGCTTCCGGACCTGCGGCAGGCCTCGGAGCTGGTCGCGGACAGTCGGGCCCTGTTCCCGGACCGGCCGGCCATGCTGCTGTCCGAGCTTCCCCTCACCTCCCAGTCCGTCAACAGCCGTCCCCTGCTGCTGGAGCGGGGCGAGACGATCCGTCGCTGGGCGGCGGAGGGCGGCGTGCTGGCCGCCACGCCCGGCGCGCTGATGGCCCCCTGCCTCCTGGGGGAGTCGGAGCTATCCGTCCGTAGGGGAGAGGACTACGCCAGGGACCGCCTCGCCGCCTGGCTGGAGCGCAACGGATACCAGCGGACGGACCTCGTGTGGTCGCCGGGGCAGTACGTCCTTCGCGGCTTCATCATGGATGTCTTCGACCCCGCCCACGCCCTGCCCCTGCGCTTTGAGTTCTTCGACGAGAACCTCGACCGCATCGCGGCGTTTCACCCCTCCACGCAGAAGAGCGCCGCGGAGCTGGAGGACGTGAGCCTCCACGGCATGGCCACGGCGACGGAAGGCGTCCCTGCGGAGATGCTGCCCGATGACGCGCGAATCCTCCTCTTCGACCCCCAGAAGTTGGAGGCCCAGGCGATCTCCTTCCACTGGCTCTGGCAGGAGCTGTCGGCAGGGGCGGAGGGGAAGGTCGTCAAGGACTGGGGGGAGATCATCAAGGTGCTGGCCCGGCTGCCGCACCTCAGGATCACGGACGCCGCGGAGGCCGCGGACGCCGAGCTGGACGTCCGCCCCCTGCCCCCCTTCAAGGGGGACTTGAACGCGGTCCTGCGCCTGTGCCGGGACTTTGAATCCCAGGGCTGCCGCGTCGCGGCCCTCACGACGAACCCCCGTTTCCTGGACCGGGGAAAAGGGCCCTTCAGCGTCCTGGGGGATGGGCTTGAGCTCCGGGAGGCCCCCCTGACGTCGGGCTTCGAGGATCGCTCGTCCGTTCGGGCCTTCATCTCCGACCGGGAGCTCTCCGGCGTCTCCGCCTCCGGCACGACCTCGGAATGGCGCGCTCCCGTAGAGTGGCGGGACCGCCTCTCCGAGGGGCAACTCGTCGTCCACGAGGACTACGGCGTCGGAGCCTTTCGCGGCATCCGTGAGGTGGTCACTGCCGGCGTGACCTCGGACGCCCTGATCGTCGAGTTCGCGGACGATCAGCGCCTGCTCGTCCCCGTCCTGCAGGCCCACAGGCTGACGCCTCTCGCAGAGCACGAGAACGAGGAGACGCAGCTGGACTCGCTGCGCGGCACCCGCTGGCGAAAGAGCGTGGAGAAGGACAAAGAGCGCGCCAGGGAGGAGGCGAAGGCGCTCCTCGAGATCTACGCGCGCCGCGAGCTGGAGAGGCAGGAGCCCTTTGCCGCGCCGGAGGAGCTCTACGACGACTTCGTCCGTGCCTTCCCCTTCAACGAGACGGCGGATCAGCTCCGTGCGACGGCGGAGATCATGGCGGACCTGTCGAGCCGCTTCCCCATGGACCGCCTGCTGGTGGGGGACGTGGGCTTCGGCAAGACGGAGGTGGCTCTGCGCGCCGCCTTCCGCGTCGTGGCGTCGGGCCGTCAGGTCTGCGTCCTGGCACCGACCACGATCCTGGCACAGCAGCACTTCTCCACCTTCCAGTCACGGCTTGCGGGCTTCCCCGTCAGCGTGGGGCTGCTCTCGCGCTTCGTGTCACGGAAGGAGGCTGCCGCGACGCTGGCCCGCGCGGAGGCGGGGGAGGTGGACGTCGTCATCGGCACGCACAAGCTGCTGCAGAAGGGCGTACGCTTTAAGGACCTGGGGCTTTTGGTCATCGACGAGGAGCACCGCTTCGGCGTCATGCACAAGGAGGGGCTGAAGCGCGCCTACGGCGCCGTGGACATCCTGAGCCTCTCCGCCACGCCCATCCCCCGCACCCTGGCCATGGCCCTGAGGGGGCTGCGCAGCATCTCGGTCCTCTCGACCCCGCCGGAGGACCGCCTGCCCGTGACGACCTTCGCCGGCCCCTGGCAGGCGCCCCTGGTGCGCAAGGCCGTGGCCTATGAGCTGAACCGCGGCGGACAGGTCTATTTCGTGGTGAACCGAATCTCGCGGATGGAGGAGCAGGCCCGCACGCTCTCGGCCTTCTTCCCCGAGGCGAAAGTCCAGATCGCCCACGGCCAGATGGCGGGGCGCGAGCTGGAGCGCACGATGATGGACTTCTACGCCGGAAAGATCGACGTCCTGGTGGCGACCACCATCATCGAGAGCGGCCTGGACGTGGGGCGGGCCAACACCATCATCGTGGACGACTCCCAGGAGCTGGGGCTGGCTCAGATGTACCAGCTGCGCGGGCGCGTGGGCCGGCGGGGCGAAAACGCCTTCGCCTACTTCTTCTACCCGGACCGGGAGGTTCTGCCGCGGGAGACGGCGGACCGGCTGGAGGCCATCTCCACCATGACGGACCTGGGGTCGGGCTACGCCATCGCCCGGCGCGACCTGGACATCCGGGGCGGCGGGGAGATCGGGGGCACCAGCCAGCACGGAAGCGCCAGGAGCGGCAGTTTCCACGTGTTCTACAGGATGCTGGAGCAGGAGCTTCGCCGTCTGCGCGGCGAGGAGACGAGGATGACGGACCTCAGCTTCGATCATGGTGGCTCCGTCCCCACGTTCTACATCCCCCAGGAGGACGTGCGCGTGACGATCTACCGCCGGCTGCTCCAAACGGTGGGGCTGGACGAGCTGGCTGCCCTGATGGAGGAGGTCCGCGACCGCTTCGGCGCGCCGCCCAGGGAGGTGCGCCTCCTGGCGGCGATGACGGCCCTGCGCAACTTCGGAGGCCGCTTTGGCCTGGAGGAGGCCTCGGTCCGGCAGGACGGCACGACCGTTTCGGGCGACATGGGGCTCCTGGCCCCCTTCCTTGGAGCGGAGCGGGGCTGGACGGTGATGCGCGCCCGGGCCGCCGGCCCCGGAGGCCTCGTCGGGGCGGAGGCCCTCGTTGGCGCCATGAGGCGCGCCGGGGAGGGGATGGCCGGAAGACCGGCCGCTCCCGCTGGAGCCGTGAGCGGCGAGCCCGTGGGCGCGGAACCAGGCGCCGCGGGCCGCGTGGAGCGTTGAGAAAACCGCAGGTTCGCCCTTCGTTTTGGGAGGCGACACGGGATTATTGCAGGCTGATAACGGGCTCATTACAGGGAGGGTGAGGGGTATGACGTATTACGTCGGCGTCGATGTCGGCGGCACGAGCGTGAAGATCGGCGTCGTGAGCTCAGCGGGGTCCATCGTCAGCGAGGTGGCGATCGCGACGGGGGCGGAACGGCCCCAGGAGGTCGTGCTTCAGGACATCCTGGAGGGCGTGAGGCAGGCGGTCGCGGCCAGCGACCTGGGGTGGGGGAAGGTGCGCGCCGTGGGCGTCGGCTGTCCGGGGATGGTGCGCGCCGAGGAGGGCACGGTGCTCTACAACAACAACCTGGGTTGGCGCGATTTTCTGCTGGGCCCGATGCTGACGGAGGCCCTTGACCTGCCCGCGCGGGTGGAGAACGACGCCAACGCCGCGGCGCTGGGCGAGGTCGTAGGGGGCTGTGCCAGGGGGGCGACGAGCGCCATGATCATCACGCTGGGGACGGGCGTCGGGTCGGGCTTCGTCATCGACGGGAGGATATGGGCGGGGTACAACTCCGCTGCGTGCGAGTTCGGGCACATGGTCATCGTCCGCGGGGGCCGTCCCTGCACCTGCGGCCGCAGGGGGTGCTTTGAGGCCTACGCCTCGGCCACGGGGCTCATCGCGATGACGAACGAGGCCATCGCAACCGACCCGGAGGGGGCGATGGCGGAGATGGCGCGCCGCGAGGGGCGCGTCGGAGGACACACCTCCTTCGTCGCCGCCGAGGCCGGGGATCCGGCTGCCATGCGGCTGGTGGACGAGTACACGGACTACCTGGCCTGTGGGGTGGCGAACCTCGTCAACGGCCTTCAGCCGGAGGTCGTCGGCGTCGGCGGAGGCGTGGGCAAGCAGGGCGAACGGCTGCTGGTCCCCCTGCGTCGGAAGGTCTCGGCGGAGCTCTACGGCCGCGATTACGAGGACGATCGGGCGACGCGCCTGGTCTCCTGCACGCTGGGCTACAAGGCGGGGCTGGTGGGCGCGGCGATGGCGGCGAAGGTTGCCTACGGGGAGTGAGCCCTGGGCTGGCAGGGTGGGGAACGGGAAACCGAAAAAATCGCAAAAGGTTGTTGACAAGTTCGGGAAATACGGGTAGAATACACGCTGTTGTGGTAACGGGGCTGTAGCGCAGCTGGGAGCGCGCTTCCCTCGCACGGAAGAGGTCGGGAGTTCGAATCTCCTCAGCTCCACCATTTTAGTTCGGGGCGTAGCGCAGTCTGGTTAGCGCACCTGCTTTGGGAGCAGGGGGTCGAAGGTTCGAATCCTTTCGCCCCGACCAGCGCTGACCAACGGTGATGCCGCGGGAATAGCTCAGCTGGCTAGAGCGATGGCCTTCCAAGCCGTAGGTCGCGGGTTCGAATCCCGTTTCCCGCTCCATTGAGATACGAACGCGCTTGTAGCTCAGCTGGATAGAGCAACGGCCTTCTAAGCCGTAGGTCGCGGGTTCGAATCCTGCCGGGCGCGCCATTGATATGGTGAGCGTAGTTCAATTGGCTAGAGCACCGGGTTGTGGTCCCGGGGGTTGGGGGTTCGAGTCCCCTCGCTCACCCCAATAGTTAATAGTGCGCTCGTAGCTCAGTTGGATAGAGCGACGGACTTCGGATCCGTAGGCCGCGGGTTCGAATCCTGCCGGGCGCGCCATTCAAATAACGTGGACTGTTAGCTCAGTTGGTAGAGCAGCTGACTCTTAATCAGCGGGTCGTGGGTTCGAGTCCCTCACAGTCCACCATTACCTTTTTCATGAACGTCCAAAGTCGTCCAAAAAGCCCGCTGTCAAGCGGGTTTTTCTTTTGTCTTCACTCCATGAAAGTCCACCCTGATG
>NC_021038.1:1112911-1115445 GCF_000210715.1 Fretibacterium fastidiosum | reverse complement strand
GGGCCGTCAGTCCCCCACTTCGGGGCAGCCCCCCTTGCAAGGGGGGCTTTCTTGCCCTTTAGACGCAAAATGGTATCAGTTCGGGCTCTACCCGGAGGGGGCGATGTGCCCCCGGTTTCGACCTCTCCACTCGGCTTCGGTCTCGCCTCCACCTCACCTCCCCCGATTCCCCACCTCTCATCGCGCCTGACTCCCGCTCCCCGGTGGGGGAGACCTCTTTGCCCGTCGCCTGGGCCTCACCCTGTCAATGTGCCACTGCCTTGCTCGATGGTTATATATTGCAGTTATCTGTAATCAAATCTATCAATAGTATTGCTTAATAATTACAGACATCTGTATTTTATAATGTTGCTGAGAGGTGATTACAATGTTGCGCGAGGAGTATCTAACAACAGCGGAAGCTGCAACATTGACAGGGAAAGGAGCAAACATGATTGCAAAACTCTGTCAAGCTGGCCGTCTGCCTGGAGCTGAGAAGATGGGGAATAGCTGGGTCATCCCTAGGGAATCGGTTTTGAAATATCAGCCCTCCAAGCGTGGAGTGAAGCCCCGCTCTGAGCGGGTGAAGGCGGAGCGGGCGGCCTTGCGGGAGGAAGTCGAGGCCGCGATCTCAGCGGCCAGGGGGGAGGAGGGATAGGGGATGGCAACCTATACGGCTTGCTACACGAAGATAGAGGCGGGCTATATGGGGCAGCTCCTCGAATGGCCGGAGGTCATCACGGAGGGGAGCACCCTGGAGGAGTGCCGGGCTATGCTGCTGGACGCCGCCCAGGAGATGACGAGGGCCTACCTGGAGACGGGGCAGGTCCCTCCTCAGGCTCAGGTACTCTTCGAGCCTCTCCCTGTGGCCATGGAGAAGGTGTCGCATGTCGGTTAACCGACGCGATCTCGTGAGGCACTTGGAGCAATACGGATTTTTTCTGCAGCGGGAGGGCCGCAATCACAGCATCTACAACAACGGCAAGGGCAAGATGGTCCCGGTCAAGCGCCACACGACCTTCGACCGCATCACGGCAAACGCCCTGTGCAAACAGGCCGGTATCCTGGCGATCTTTTGATTTTGGAGGAGGGGTAAGGGATGGCGACGCATACTTTCACGGCGGTCATTCACCGGGAGGACGATTGGTATGTTGCGGAGTGTCCTGAGGTGGGGACGGCCAGTCAGGGGGCGACGCTGGAGGAGGCCATCGCCAACCTGAGGGAGGCCACGGAGCTTTACTTGGAGGAGGAGGCATACACTCCGAGAGGGCGGCCCCTGGTGACGACGTTCGAGGCTGTGGCTCATGCCTGAGCTGCGGGGTTTCTCGGGACAGGCGGTCGTCGGGATTCTCCAGAGAATGGGCTTTGACCTCCGTCGGAGCAGGGGCTCCCATGTTGTCTTGCGTCGGGATGGGGCTGTCTGCGTCGTCCCCATGCACAACGAGCTTGCCGTGGGAACGCTCAGGAGCGTCTTGAGGCAGGCAGGCGTATCCTCGGAGGAGTTTTTGAAGAACTCTTGACCTCCCCCACGCGGCCACAGGAGAGAGGTCTACAGGTAGGCCAAGGAGTGACCCTTAGGAGACGCTTGTTAACGTTAACATCCCCGCCGAATTACGCACAGGGGCAAGGTCTAAGCTGGAAGCCTGGAGAGCGTTCCGGGGAACATGAAGGGGGGATAGAGGGATGGCTCAATTCGTGCTGGAGCTGCCGCAGGAGCTGCGGGAGCGTATCGAGACCCGAAGCGGCGCGGCCAATCAGAAGCCGGAAAAGTTCATGTTGATGGCCATCGAGCAGTACCTTGAGGACTTGGAGGACTACGAGGACGCCGTGAGAATTTCCGAGGAAGTCAGGAGCGGCAGGATGAAGACCTATAGCCTGGAAGAGGTGAGGGCTCACCTTGGCTTGGACGATTAGGCTTTCCAAGGAGGCGGAGAAGGCTTTAGAGCGCTTGGACAAATCTGCGCACACACGGATAATCGATTTCCTGAGTACCCTATCCTCCGCACCTTCTCCACGAGAAAAGGGGGCGGCCCTGGCCGGTCAGTTCTCGGGGTATTGGCGCTACCGCGTGGGAGACTACCGGCTGATCTGCGAGCTCCGTGACGGGGAGCTTGTCGTCCTCGTCCTGAAGATCGGCCACAGGAGAGAGGTCTACAGGTAGGCCAGGGAGCAGGGGGCTGGACACAGGAACGCATCGGCAAAGCTCTGGGGGTTAGCAAGATGACTGTGTCAAGATGGCTCCCCGTAACAAATGTTACAAATCAAAATTCAGACAATTGCCTATCTCCAACCCCAACCCAGAACCTGGAAGCGATACCCAAGGAGCTGTTGCAAAAGCGCGGTATCCCTTGGCGTAAGGAGGATTGAGGACGTGGCGGCTCGGCTCGTTGGGGAATCCATGGGTGGTGAGGGATTATTTTTTTTGTTTGCCTTCGACGTGACAGAGAAGACTCAGAAATCTCCGAAGTTTAATATACCGATTCAAATCGGCTTTGTTTATGTCAGACGAGGCGATACAGAAGAGCGATATTGTGACAACACAATAGGCTCCATTA
>NC_021038.1:1107478-1111488 GCF_000210715.1 Fretibacterium fastidiosum | reverse complement strand
ATGGCACTGTCTTTATTAGCCGTTGGAGGAGGGCTGCGAAATGCCATATTACACGATAGGCTACGAGGGCGTGAAGCTCGAGGGGTTCATCCTTTGCCTGGAGCAACATGGTATACAGGTCCTGGCGGATGTTCGGGAAAAGCCTTATTCCCGTAAACCAGGGTTCTCGCAACGCGCACTGCGGGACGCCGTAAGCTCCCACGGGATTCGATATCAGCATTTTCAAAGATTGGGATGTCCTCCCGATATTCGCAGCGCCTATCAGGAGGATGGAGACTGGGGGCGCTACCGCATGGCCTTCAATCGGTATCTGACATCCAACCTAGATGCAGTGAAGGAACTTGCCCTGTTTACCAGGGACTTTCCCTGCGCCCTGATGTGCTTCGAGGCCGACCCCAACCGCTGCCACCGTCTTCTCATCGCACAGCAGATCGAGAAGCTGTACCATGAACCGATCCGGAACCTACACCCGGCAGACGTCACTCGTCAAATAGGCCTTTTTGAAAAAACAGTTCCCTGTACTGCCTAGGCGGAAGAAACACGCTTATGGCAAGCCATTGATCGGGGTGTCGGTGCATATTGCCCATCAGGATCATGGGGCCGAGCTTGTTTGCTTCGGCCTCATATTTGTTCCGGAGGAACCTCTCCCAGTCATCGCCGTGCTCTCTCACGCAGCGCCAATACAACGCCCCAATCTCCCAATCCGTGATCTTGAGGCGAACTTCTTTCACTCCACCTTCGGCAACAGGAGCTTCAAAAAAGTAATAGAAATTGTAGGGAACCTTCTTCAGCGCTGGAGGAAGATCCAGCGCTTTTCTCGAAAAAAGGGGATTATCGCTTTGCAGCAGGGCTTCTTTTTCTTTCGGGGTCCAGTCCTCCGCGCCCTTTTTGATCTCCAGACTCACAGGGCTATCAGGAACATACAAAGCGAGCGAGACCTCTTCAGGAACGGCTGGTGTGCAGCGTTTCCCCTGGTCAGGAGGGAGAAATCCCCGTATCCGTGGAACTCGCTTTAGCCACTCCATTCTGGCTCGCCAGCCTGTTCCACTCTTCATGAGCTCTTGAAGCTGAATCGTATCGAAGTTACCCCGACGGCTTTCCTTGCGGTTGTCACCTACCGCCGCCTCCGCCTCAATCATGATCCACTGCCATTTTTTGAACCGTTTCTCTTCACCGAGAAAACGAAACGGGACAGGGAAAATCCTGCGCATCTCCCCCGCCTCCGTTATTCCGGCAACACAGGTGGTTTCTACATAGCCCCTGCTTGGCTCTGGGCAGGTTTTGACAAGGATGAGAATTCTTTCTCGAGGCATCATAGACCTCCCTAAACGCCCCTGCGAATATCACCGTAATTCTGAAAGGAGCCCCCAGAGCACCGAGATAAGCGCCAGGACCGCGATTAACCAGAGCACCATCCGCTGTTTTTTCACTCCCGCTTTTTTCTCCTCATGAGTAAAGATTCTTCCGCACCCCGGACACGCCACCGCCTTATCGGAGACTTCTTTGCCACAATCCTTACACTTGAAAATTGCCATAACATTACCTCCTCTGCAATAAATGACACACAACTATCTCGTGGCCACCTTCGACATGCGGCGCACAATGAAGATCATTCCCAGACGTTGCCACCGTACTGCAGCCCCGCCAGTGCCGAGAGAGCCGATGCATGGGAAGCTATTGCTCCTGTTCCCAAGGCGGGATTATGGCGTGGCCGCGCTCCTTATTCCCCCCTTCTAACTCCTTGTCGTTTGATGCTGGAATGGAAGGGGGGAGAAGGCTTCTCTCTCCCTCTATTCCTCTATTCTTCAAAAGTACTGCTATCGAAATAGCGAAGGTTATTCCCGTCCCATATGCTGACCGGCTAGGACGCAGTTCTTTATATAAGTTGTCAAAAACGTATGTTTGCGCAACTGTAGATAAAAGCATAAAAAGAAAAGATAGCAAAAAAGTCTTGAAATATGAATATCGCTTCTTGAACACAAATCGCATGATTAAAGCCGGGGTAGCTCCCAAGGTCCCAATCAAGACAATATCCCAAAATGAAAAATATACACGAGGCATTGTATCCTGAACACTCGGTAAAGATGGAAACGGACTGTAACGTTCGGGCGTTTGATGTTCTCTCGAAATCGTAGACCCCCGTATTTGAGAGTTATCAGCATGAGGTGGCACCAGTTCCCAACGGGAAAAAATTTCCTTCACAAGGCCGTGCCATCTATTCTCAGCGTCAGGGGGATAGGTCAAAACGAAAATCAATACCTTATCGTCATGCCTCAAAGCCGCACATTTCAAACGCATATAAACTCCCTTTGCGACCGCAACCTCATAAGTCGCCATCGGAGAGGTCTGCGTTTGAAGCTCAAACGTTTTTTTCTCAATGCGGCGCAAAGAAGATTTGTAGGCCGGTTGCAATCCTTGGGCAAACCCCTCTAAGAAATGTGAAAGGAGATATGAAAGGTCTCCCCCTAGCAAAGAGCCCCCCGAATCTTCCGACCACAGGGCCAGAACCTGCAGGGTAGAAAGCGGCTCACCGTCATTCTCAGCCGGAATTCTGACATTGAGACACCGTTGTGTGTTAAGCACAGCATTGTAATTGTAAAGCGCATCTTTTTGCACAGGGTTGTCTTGAAAGACTACAAGCCAAGACGCTGGGATAAAAATTGTCCCCGCATTCTGCAGTGGTATTCCCTGCCAGGCATCATTTTTAACGTCAGGGAAGGAAGCAGCAGCAATCTCTTTTACGCTCTGTCCCGGCTGCCACAGTTCCAAGGCGCGTTCAAAAACGGGGAACCAGTGTCGTTCCCCCCGAATTCCGTAAGTGGCTGAAAGTCTGTAAAGAATCCCCTTGTGCTCAACATAAGCCTCCAACATTCGCGACCCTCCGCCAGGCCCAAATGTTGCATCAAAACGCCAAACCTTACCGTATTTTTCTTTTTGAAACCTCACTGGGCCGACCCGGCTTCCAGGAAAATTTTTCAAGACAAAGGCTCTTGTCTGGTCTATCATAAACCTTGCCCCATCTTTTCTAAGGTTTACGATTCTACCTTCCTGTGAAAACCATATGCGGGAAGAAACAACGGAGCAGACAATCCCCTCGTTTTCCTGTTTTGCATTAATCAAGGATTGCGTGTAATAGGACACAGATTGATTTTGTTGGGGTTGCACTTCGACTTTAGCGTCATTCCAAAAGTTCACAACAGCCCATTCCCCGGGCAAAAAAAGAGTACCTTTATCTGGCTGGGGATAGGCAGTCCACTCGTCTGAGGAGGAATTTGCAAAAACGACAGAAGAAAGGGCGACAGAGATAAACACAGCCAATAGGATTTTCTGCGCACACCTGTTCATTAGGCATCCCTTCCTTTAATCACGTGGCCCGTGCAATGTTGCTGGAGCGATGCTGTCTATTTATCCCCATAATGAGTGCGGCACTGCACAATCTCGATCGTATCGTTCAAGACGCGATAAACCAGACGGTTCTTCTCGTCAATACGGCGGCTCCAACCCAAATCCACAGGTTGCGATAGCTTTATCGGCGCTCAAGCCCGTCGTTGTACAGGTTAAGCCGATACTGACCTTTCACCCGTCAGGTGCAGCAGAAAATGTGCAAAACCGGTTTCCGACGCACGTTAAAAACTTTGCCTGTGGTTGGGGGTCCAATACCCGGAGTAGTTTCCGATCAAAGGCTCCGGGTTTCCGATGCCGTCATAACCGTTGCGTTCAATGTCCGTAATCAGCTTATTGATGCGGCGAAGGGTTTTCTTGTCCTGCTCAAGCCAGTAGAGGTAATCTTCCCAGGCTCTTTCGTCCCATTGCTTTTTCATCTTTCGTCATTCGCAGTTTATGAGCTCATGGGTAACTCCCTTCCCCGCCTTCATATCGTTGATTGCCTCCAGAAGCAGCTTCTGGTTGTGCTCGTTATAAAACGCATCGTTCGAGAGCTCTTTTATACGCCGATCCAAATCCATCCTTATGGACGCCTGAACAGTCATCACGTCTATCACCATCCTCAT
>NC_021038.1:1090112-1106923 GCF_000210715.1 Fretibacterium fastidiosum | reverse complement strand
GGAGCATATCCGTATCCGGGATTCTCTTCCCCTGCTCCCAGCGACGCACAGTATCTACAGACACGCCAAGCGCTTCTGCTAGCTGAGTTTGAATCCAATCCTTTCGTTTCCGTGCCATAACAATACGTTTTGAAATCATGCCATTCAGCAATAAGCAAATCAAGAAGCAAAACGGCGACCTTAAAATGCCGAACGGCTTTAATACCCATTTACAATGCTGAATAGCGTGTTATCATTCTCTTATAGGCTTTTCGTGACAATGAAGGGCAGGGAAATCCATCACGATATAGTCGCCCTCTTTCCCGATCAATAGCTCCTCGCTCAATGTATGAAACACCAATTTTTCTTTATCCGTTTCATAATAATGGAACAAAACGTATGATGCTGCAAGCGTCGCATGACCGCACAGTTTCACCTCGCCTCCCGGCGTAAACCATCTAAGCTCATAGCCATCATTTGTCTTTACGGTAAATGCTGTCTCAGAAAAATTATTTTCTTTTGCGATGTTTATCATTAACTTGTCTGATGGCCATGTATCCAATACACATATGGCAGCTTGATTTCCATGGAATATCTGTTCTGTAAAAGCATCAACTATATATTGTTTCATTTTTCTGTACCCTCTTACAAATTTCGATTTATCACTCTGTTGCTTGATCTGATTATATCATTCTATTCTCTGTTTTTCTACCTGTTTCCCCTCTTTATTGGGCCTTGACTTGAGGGTCACGATAGTACATATTATTAAGAGTTGAGTTTTCGTGATCGTCACTGATACGGCGCCGGCAACTCAGGTGCAGGGACGATTCAAAGACTATTGCGGCGGGCTGGATCGAACGAACAAGGCCTTTGTCCCTCACCTGACGCAGCAGCCCGCGAGGACGCGAAATATTTTGGAGGCCCGAATTTTATGGAAAAGATTCGTCTCGGTGAATTAAATAAGGCTTTACGCCAATGCGGCATAGGACTTGACCTCGACGAAATCGACAATACCCCCTGTTTCGGAGTGTATCATGTCCATGACTGGAATCATGGCTATGATGGCTTTTATGGAATAACGGTATATGAGGATGGAAGCTATACGAAGGGTACTGCAGGGTTTCATGGAACAAGACGACAGTTTTACAGGGATATGCAGGAAACGATCAACTTCCTGCTTGAATATTTCCGTTTCAAAAAGATTCAGGAGTTGATTATAGCGCCATGCTTCCAATACACGCAGTTTTCGTTCAATGCGGAACGTAACGATATTTACGAAGAAATTTATGCTTTTTTGCGAAAAAACAACGTCCGAAAAAACGAACGCTCCGGTGTAAAAATAAACCTCAAAGACGATATTGGGCCGCTGGAGATGACCGTAGAAGGAGCTTTCAGGGGCGTTTCGGAATTGTGTTTGTTTGCGCCAACTCATAAGATGCTTATCGCTCCGAACCACCATTTCGGTTTTACATTTTTTACTCAGCAAAAATCACTTGAAATGGAAGTCATCACTGAATTGTTGGGCGGCTATTTGAATTTGCTCTACCTCGAGGACCAGGAGAGCCAATGAGCTTGACGAGCGCAAACGGCGAAGAAGAGGGGCAGCCGGAGCCTGACCTTTCCTTGAAAAATTCTAAAGGGGATGGGAGGGGGCGAATTTTTTGCTTTACGGCACGCAGGCGTTCCGCAATGGACGGTCGTGCCCGAAGGGCTTGTGAGCTTTGGCCTGATGTGGCGAACCGCTCCCAAAAACACCTTGCGTGATGGGGTAGACTATACTCATGGCTTTTTGCAGGGCCACGGTCTGCCCCCTGATTGCGGGGTGGGAAGGGAGACGCGCAGGATGAATGAGACGGACGCACCGAAGGCGATTCAGGTCCGAGGCGCCAGGGTGCATAACCTGAAAAATATCGACGTGAACATACCGCTGAACCGAATCGTCGGGATCGCGGGCGTGTCCGGTTCCGGCAAGTCGTCGCTCGCGCTCGGCGTCTTGTACGCCGAGGGATCAAGGCGCTACCTGGAGGCGCTGTCCGCCTACACGCGCAGGCGCATGACGCAGGCGGCGAAGGCGGACGTCGACGAAGTGCTCTACGTGCCGGCTTCCCTTGCGCTGCACCAGAGGCTGGGCGTACCGGGCATTCGGTCCACCTTTGGAACGGGAACGGAGCTCTTGAACAGCGTCCGGCTGATGTATTCCCGGCTGGCGAACCACGTCTGTCCCAACGGACACCCTCAGGAGCCCACGCTTGCGGTCGCGGCGGAGCAGGAGCTGGTTTGCCCCGTCTGCGGCGCACGGTTCCACGCGCCGTCGGCCGAGGAGCTTTCCTTTAACGGTCAGGGGGCCTGCGAGCGCTGCGGGGGCACGGGCATGGTGCGGACGGTGGACGAGGCGACGCTTGTGCCGGACGAGTCCCTGACTATAGACGAGGGCGCAGTGGCCCCGTGGAACAGCCTGATGTGGTCCCTCATGACCGACGTCTGCCGGGCGATGGGAGTGCGCACGAATGTGCCGTTTAAAGATCTGTCGGGTAGGGAGAAGGACCTCGTCTATCACGGCCCCGCCGAGAAGCGGCACATCCTGTACAAGGCAAAGAACTCCAACGTGGCGGGCGAAATGGACTTCACATACTACAACGCCACCTATACGGTGGAGAACGCGCTCGCCAAGGTCAAGGACGAAAAGGGCATGAGGCGCGTGGAAAGGTTCCTCAAGGAGGAAATCTGTCCGGAATGCGGCGGCAGCAGACTGTCAGAAAGGGCGCGGCAGCCCAAATTGCGCGGAGTGTCCTTGGACGTGGTCTGCAGGATGCCCCTGTCGGAGCTCCTCCAGTGGGTTGAGGCCGTGCCGGGCTCCCTTCCGCGAGAAATGCAGCCCATGGCGAACAGCATCTGCGAGTCCTTCCGCACGGCGGCGCGACGGCTGATGGATTTGGGGCTCGCCTACTTGTCCCTTGACCGTGCGGCGTCCACGCTCTCCACGGGGGAACGTCAGAGGATGCAGCTTGCCCGTGCGGTGCGAAACCGGACGACGGGCGTGTTGTACGTGCTGGACGAGCCGTCCATCGGGCTGCATCCGGCCAATATCGCAGGGCTAAACGCCGTCATGCACGATCTTGTGGCGGACGGCAATTCCGTCCTGCTTGTCGATCACGACATGCAGGTCCTGAAGGAGGCCGATTGGCTCATCGAGATGGGGCCGCAGGCGGGCGCTGAGGGCGGCAGGGTCATCGCGGAGGGCACGATCGCGGACATAGAGAAGGACGCAGCCTCCCAGATCGGGGCGTTCCTTGCGGGGGGGCGGAGGGTTGAACGGGAACGCCCCCTCCGTCCCAACGGAACGTTTGCCGAAGGGACGATACGCCTTGTGACTTCCGCGATCCACACCGTCAAGCCGCTTCGGGTGGCCATTCCCAGGGGACGGCTGACCGTGGTGACGGGCGTGTCCGGGTCCGGCAAGACGACGATGGTGCTGGAGAGCCTCGTGCCCGCGCTGGAGGCCGTGAGGCAGGGGAAGAGGGCGCCCGAGCACGTCGTTGAGGTGGCGGCCGAATGCATCGAGCACGTCAAACTGATCGATGCAACGCCCATAGGCGTCAATGTCCGCTCTACGGTGGCGACCTACGCGAACGTCCACGATGAGCTGCGGAAGGCCTACGCGCGCACGCAGGACGCGAAGCGGCACGGCTATAAATCCGGGGACTTTTCGTACAACACGGGGAGCCTGCGGTGCCCCGTCTGCGATGGGACCGGCTCCATCAGTCTGGACGTGCAGTTCCTGCCGGACGTGGAGGTTCCGTGCCCGGATTGTCACGGGTCGAGGTATGCAAAGGCGGCCTGCCAGGTCAGGCACACGAATGGTGCTGGCGTTTCCCGTTCCCTGCCGGAGCTGATGGATATGGACGTGAGCGCCGCGCTTGAGTTCTGCAGGGAGATGAAAACCATCCGGTCAAAGCTGCGGGTGCTGCAGAGCCTCGGCCTTGGCTACCTCAGGCTGGGCGAAGATACGCCGGGCCTTTCCGGCGGCGAAGCCCAGAGGCTGAAACTGGCGAGCGAGATGGGAAGGGAGCAGGCCGATTCCGTGTTCGTCTTTGACGAGCCCACGATCGGGTTGCACCCGCTGGACGTGCAGACCCTGCTCAACGTGTTTCAGACGCTCATAAGGAACGGGGCGACCGTGGTCGTCATCGAACACGACCTCGACGTGATCCGCAACGCGGACCACGTCATCGACATGGGGCCGGGAGGCGGGGAAGCGGGCGGTACGATCGTGGCGACCGGCACGCCGCACGAGATCAGGGAGGACGCAAGGAGCGTGACCGGAAGGTACTTGTAGCCGCGGCGGCAGGGGCGCCCGAGGGCTTTTCCTAACGTGATGTCGATCGGCAGTGTGGCGAGCCGATGGCCGGAGGCCGTGGTCTGGAGTGGACTGGAGGCGCTTTCCATGGCCGGGAGGATGAAAATGGAATGGGCGGACGGGGTCGCCCGCAACATAGAACGGATCGGAGCGCTGTTCCCCGGCTGTGTAACGGAGGCGCGGGGCGCGGACGGCAGGCTCCGGGCGGCGATCGACTTCGAGCGGCTTCGTCAGGAGCTCTCCGACGAGGCGATCGCGAGGGACGAGGCCTATGCGTTCACGTGGGTGGGAAAGAGGGCGGCCATCGCCGAGGCGAATCGGCCCATCCGAAAGACGCTTCGCCCCTGCCCGGAGGACAGCGTGGATTGGGACGCGACGGAGAACCTCTACATCGAGGGGGACAACCTCGATGTGCTGAAGCTCCTGCAGGAGAGCTACTTCGGAAAGGTCAAGGTGATCTACATTGACCCTCCGTACAACACGGGGTCGGATCGCTTCGTCTACTCCGACACCTTCGCCGTCAGCGAGGAAGAATACCTGGAGCGAAGCGGCGCGAAGGGCGAGGATGGGACGGTCCTCTTCAGGGAAAACAACTTCGCCAACCCAAGGTTTCACTCGGACTGGCTCTCCATGATGTACCCCCGGCTCTTGTTGGCACGGAACCTGTTGAGCGACGACGGGGTGATCTTTATCTCGATCGACGAAAACGAGGTCAGCAACCTTCAGAAGCTCTGCAATGAGGCGTTCGGCGAGAGAAACTACGCGGCGACCTTCCTCTGGACCAGGACCAACACTCCGCCCGCGCTCTCCTGCAAGTGCCGAAAGACCGTGGAATACGTGCTGGCATACGAGAAGAGGCGAAGCGCGCTCAAGTACTTCGGCGCGCCCCTCGACGGCGGCGACGCCCCCCTCCTGAATGCCGGGAATCCCGAAAAGGCGCTCCGGTTTCCTTCGGGCAGTATTCACTTCCCCTTCCTCCGCGACGGGGTCATTCCCGCTGGCGAGAAGGGCAGGGTCTGGCTGCTGGACGAACTGCGCGTGGAGGACGGCGTGAACGCCAACGCGGTCCGCCTCGCCGGGGAGTTCAAGTGGGAGCAGAGGACTCTGGAGGCGGAGGTCAGGCGCGGGACCTGTTTCGTCGTCAAGTCCGACCGGTTCGCCATCCGCTTTCAGAGGCGGAATCTGGAGGACGCCTACAAGACGCCGACCAACCTTCTGAACGTCGAACTCAATCGGGAGGCCGCCGTAGGGACGAACGAGACGGCGCTTCGGGAGCTGGAGGAGCTGGGCCTTGGGAAATGCTTTGACTACGCGAAGCCGCTTTCCCTGGTTCAGGCGGTGGCCAGGATGGTCTGCGCTCAGGATAAGGAAGCCCTTGTGTTGGACTTCTTCTCCGGTTCCGGGACCACGGCGGACGCCATCATGAGGATGAACGCCGAGGACGGCGGGCGCAGGAGGTTTATCATGGTCCAGATTCCGGAGCGCACGGCCCCGGACACCGTCGCGTTCAAGATGGGGTTTAAGGACATTGCCGAGCTGGGCAGGGAGCGCATCCGTCGTTCCGGCGCGCGAATCGGGGCAAAGGAGCCGGACGGCGCGAGAAGGACGGACGTCGGGTTCCGCGTCCTTCGGCTGGACGAAAGCAACATGCGGGACGTCTACTACGCTGCCGGAGAGTATCGCCAGAGCCTGCTCCCCGCGCTCGCGTCCAACGTAAAGCCGGATCGCACGGACATGGACCTTCTCTTTGGCTGCCTGCTGGAGTGGGGGCTTCCACTCTCCATGCCGCACCACAGCGAGGAGGTGGAGGGCTGCAGGGTCCACACATGGAACGAGGGAGACCTGATCGCCTGCTTCGCCGAGGACGTGCCGGATTCCGTCGTCAGGGAGATCGCGAGGCGCAGGCCGCTTCGCGCCGTGTTCCGCGACGCGGGCTTCAGGGACAGCCCGTCCAGGATCAACGCCGTGGAGCTCTTTAAGGCGCTGGCGCCGAACACGAGGCTCAAGGTCCTCTGAGGGAGGGGCTGCGGTGAAACTTCGGTTCCGACGCCAGAAGTTCCAGGAGGACGCGGCCAGAGCGGTTGCGGACGTGTTCGCCGGGCAACCGTATCGGACGCCGGCGAACAGGACGGACAGGGTCGTGGGAGAGGCGCTGTTGCCGCGTCCGGCGGGCTGCGACGGGTGGAGCAACCCGCCCGTCGTCCCGGAGCTGACGGACGCGCGGGTCCTGGAGAACCTGCGGAGGGTGCAGCGCGCCAACCGGATCAAGCCGTCCGAGAAGCTGGAGGGGCGCTACAACCTGACGGTCGAGATGGAGACGGGAACCGGCAAGACCTACACCTACATCAAGACCCTCTATGAGCTGAACGGGCGGTACGGCTGGAGCAAGTTCATCGTCGTCGTCCCCAGCGTCGCGATCCGCGAGGGCGTCTACAAGTCCTTTCAAGTCATGCAGGACCATTTTGCGGAGGAGTACGGTCGGAAGGTTCGATACTTCATCTACGATTCCTCGCAGATGACGGAGATCGACCGGTTTGCGTCGGACCGCTCCATCGACGTCATGATCATCAACGCGCAGGCCTTCAATGCGAGAGGAAGGGACGCGCGGCGCATTCACATGAGGCTTGACGAGTTCCGATCGCGAAGGCCGATTGAGGTCATCGCCGGAACCCATCCGATCGTGATCATCGACGAACCGCAGTCCGTCGAGGGCAGGCGGACCAGGGAGGGGCTGAGGCAGTTCAACCCCCTGATGACCCTGCGCTACTCTGCGACCCATCGGCCCGACAGCCTCTACAACCTGGTCTATCGGCTGGACGCGATGGAGGCCTACAACGAGCGACTGGTGAAGAAGATCGCCGTCAAGGGCATCGTGGAGACGGGGGGCGCCGCGACGGAGGGCTACGTCTACCTTCAGGGCGTCAACCTGTCCAGGGCAGCCCCCACCGCAACGGTTCAGTTCGATTGCAGGGGGACGTCGGGGGTTCGGCAGGTCACGAGGACGGCGGGCGTCGGCTATGACCTCTACGAGCGCTCCGGCAGGCTGGAGGAGTATAGGGACGGCTTCGTCGTGAAGTCCGTCGACGGCCGGGACAACTCCGTGGAGTTCCTGAACGGCGTCAGGCTCTGCGCCGGAGAGGCGGTTGGCCGTCTGAACGAGGATCGGCTGCGCCGCATCCAGATCCGTGAGACGATCCTCTCTCACATCGAGCGGGAGCGGCGGCTGTTCCGCCGGGGCATCAAGGTGCTGTCCCTTTTCTTCATCGACGAGGTCGCGCACTACCGGGAGTACGACGCCGATGGGCGGCCTCAAAACGGCCTTTTTGCGCGGATGTTCGAGGATGAGTATCGGGACGTCGTCTCCGTGACGCGGGGCGGTCCGGGCGAGGAGGAGTACATGGAGTATTTGGGGGCGATCGCGCCGGACAGCACCCACGCCGGATACTTCTCCATCGACGGGAGGGGACGCATGACCAACGGCAGCCTGAGCGACAGGCGTGAATGCACCTCGGACGACATCGACGCCTACGACCTGATCATGAGGGACAAGGAGCGCCTTCTTGATGGTGACCCCAGGAGGTCGCCGGTGCGCTTCATCTTCTCCCACTCCGCCCTGCGCGAGGGTTGGGACAACCCCAACGTCTTTCAGATCTGCACGCTGAAGCGAAGCGGAAGCGAGGTCCGTAAGCGTCAGGAGGTGGGGCGTGGCCTGCGCCTCTGCGTCAACCAGGACGGGGAGCGCATGGACGCGGAGGCCCTCGGAGATGAGGTCCATGACGTCAACGTGCTCACGATCATCGCCAGCGAGAGCTACGACAGCTTTGCGAGAGGGCTGCAGGCAGAGCTTGCGGATGAGGCCGCGGGCGCGGCTGAGGCGGTCGTTGCGCCCCCTCGCTCCGTCTTGGACGTCCGTGTGCTGCAGCCGGAGGACGCCCGCAGCGCAGAACCGACCATGGGGCCGGAAAAGCATGCCAAGGCAGAGTTGCAGGCACAGTGGTCCGGCGTCGACGAGAAGCCGGTCTGCGCAGTGGACTTCGATGCCGATGCGCTGATCTGGAGGGCGGTCCGCGCGCTGAACGGGGGGCTGCGCCTCCCAAAGGCCCTCGTCCGCGTCGAGTCCGGCGTCCTGGGGACGATGGTGTCGAAGGAGGGCCTGTGGTCCGGAACCTCGTTCGCGAGGGAGGGGGTCGAGGTCTACGAGGCCTCTGGTGGGGCGGGAGCTCGGAACGTGAAGTACGACCTGATCGGCAGGCTGGTCGAGGCCACCGACCTCACCAGACGGGATGTCGTTACCGTCCTCACCGGAATTGCGGCGCCCGTCTTCGAGCAGTTCAAGGACGCCCCGGAGGAGTTCATCCTGAGGGCCGCATCCCTGATCAACGGCGAAAAGGCCACGATGACGGGCAGACGAGGCGCTGTCTGCGACGTGGCGGACGGCGCCTCGGGCGTTACCGGGGTAACGGATGTAGATTGAGCCGCATCGCAGCGGACGAAGGCACAACAAAAATATCCTCCGACGTGCTGAAAAACGATCCACTGCACGTTCACGTCAAGTTTGATGTCGCTTCGCCCAATCCGCGCTCCTTAGTACCTTGCTCCATAGCGCTGCCTTGCCAGGCTGGTGTGCTTTTTTATGAAGTCCCCCTTGGCTTCGGTGTAGCCGTCCCGATCGTGTTCAAACCGTCTCCACAGCGATAACTTCAACGCCTCGTAGGCCTTTGCGACGGCGGGGAATTCCCGCAGATAATCTCTGAAGTACAGCTCGTCGTTGTCCCCCCAAAGGCGAACGTGAAGGTGAAAGACCTTCTGAGCGAAGCCGCTGGGAGTGTACCCCTTGTTCATCGAGACCCGATGAGCGCTCCGGCTCATGCACAGCCAGTCCTTTTGGAGGAGCCGCTTTTCTACGTTGTTCAGGTCCTCCTCGCTCCCGACTTCAAGGAGGATGTCCACGATGTTTTTTGCCCAGATGTCGGGGACGGCCGTGCTCCCGACGTGGGAGAGCCGTTTGACCGTTTCGCGCGGGAGCAGCGCCGTGAGTGTGCTCTTTTCCTCGGCGTACCAATCGTCCCACTCCTCATGATGCCGGACGAGGAAGATGGGGAACAGCTGCCACAGCTCCTTCAGGCTCATTTCCTCTAATTTTCTGTCCATTTTTGCCTTCCCGTTTGTCCGTTGTCAAAAACTTGATTTAGAATTGGCTTCGTGAGTAACGCACGGTTACGATACGCACCTCTTGTTTCTCCTTATGCACACGATGATTTACCTCATCGCAGGGAAGCTACAGATAGGGATACACACTTAAAATAGCGAAGAACCCCTTAGCTTTAGTGCAATTTTAAATAAATCATGTCAATTAACGGTTGCCCATCTTCATATATAGGGTGGTCGTAATTGTCTATAAAAAAATTTTTAACGATATGCGATTTCTTAAAACCACATCTTTCATAGAAACGGAGGATCGTTGGGCAATTGCCTGTTCCAACGTATAACTCGCCGTTCAATTTCCTGTAGTAATCAGCGACAACAGAAATCAGTTTTTGTCCATATCCGTTGCGTTGATATTGGGGAACGGTTACAAGATTTTTAATTTCGTATACGCCGAGTTGTTCCTGTGTCACGATACAAATCGCCTTAATATCGTCATCATACAAGGCAAACATATCACCGCGGTATAAATATTTTTCTATCATACTTACTGACTCATCCGCGATGAGAAGCAAATCCATATACTTCGTTTTATCACCATCGATAATTTTTACAGATACCATGCACTATTACCCCTATTTTTGTAGACTTTATGTAGCCCATTATACCTTTTAAAATTTCAGCTTCGGATCGGTCTCCCTATTTTCATCTGCTGACGCCACTCTGGTGCCACGCCATCATTGGACCAATACTCTTCAACGAATGATATTTTCTCATCCCGATAGGTAAAAAAGCTAACGACATGAAATGCTGCCGATGAGTCCCGTGCAAAAACCCTTGTCACGGTGATGCACCCTGCGTCAGTGTTTTCAATGAGTTCAACTTCACCGTCCCACTCGCCTGGATAATCACAATTGACGCGTATAAACTCATCCGCCGAAAACTTTTCGTTTGTGCATGGCCAATGGATTTCAGCCTCAGGGCAAAAATATTTTTTTAGTTCTTCGCGGTTTTGTTTCAGAATGTCTTTCCAAAATAATTTAATATCCATGTTATTTCTCCCTTAGATTGGACCTTAGTCAAGCAAGAGGACAGAGGAAGCGATACTTCCCTTTCCCGTGTCCGGACACCGCCTCAATGATTCTGTGCTCCGCCATTTCGCGTAAGAGCGCTGAACTTCTTGTCGGCTTCAGTCCAAGTATTCTCTGAACATCCGACCTTCCAAATGCGTTCTGAGTGCCTAAATCCTCTCGTAATTTCTGAATATGAGAAGCGGTCTTGGCTGTGAATACATCTTCAATGCTCACTTTTTTTGTATCAATATTCGCTTTTTCGGAGTCAATGTTCGCTTTTTCCGGTTCTTTGAATTTGCCTCTGATGTGCAATGTCCGGTTATGAAGCGGATGGTTCTCGTTCAACAGGAGATTGCGGAGGAAAACCTCAAGGTACTCCGTCGTTTCGTGAATGCCGTTTTTCAGGTCATTGTAGTTTGCCCTGACCAGGGAATTCCGAAAATACCACGCGTTCTCGGCAAAAATGTCGTTAGTCACGTCAAAGCCCAGCGTGCGCAGATATTTGATGAAGAATACGGCCGTCGTTCTGGTGTTGCCCTCGCCAAACACATGGATCTGCCACAATCCGGATACGAATACCGCGAGGTGGTGGATGATCTCATCCATCGAGAGATTTTTATAGGAAAACTTCTTCTCCTCCGAGAAATCATAGTCGAGCGTCGCACGCAGCTCCGTGGCGCTGCCATAAAGCACGGTCGCACCATCGAGCACCCATTCTTTCTTCGTCATGTTGTAATCCCGAATGCGCCCGGCATGAGAATAAATGCCGGAAAACAGCTTCCTGTGAATGGAAAGATACTCGTTCGGCGTAAAGCTGAAGGCACGTTCGGAAAGAAGCGCGGCGATCCGTGCGGACACCTTGTCGGCCTCCTCGGTGCGGTCTGACGCGTCACGGGGGGGATTTTTCTCATAGTAGGCCTGCAAAAGCGCATTTGCCTCTTCAAAGGAAATCTCGCCTTCGATATTCCGAACGGCAGTATGCACCAGATATTCTGATGTTTTCAGTCCGTCGACTGCCTGCAGGCCAATAGCAGTATGCCACGCATAGCGCTTGTCCCGCTTTTCCGGTTCGGATTCTTTGATATATTCTCTAAACGGATCTTGGTTCACTCCACATCACCTCGCTGTCACTTTTTGTCCCCACAAGAAATCGAGTACTTTTGCAGGTGTCATCCCTTATTATAACGGCACGATTACGTCGTACAATCTGGTCCTCGTTATTCTGTGTGGGTAAAGAACGATTCAGTCAAATTCAGCTGTCTGGCGACGGGGTAAATCATATCGATAAAGGTCTGGTTGTTTCGATACCCCGTACCACGATTGGGCTCCTCAAGAACCGCATTGTTACCTGAGAGGTAACCCATTGCAGTATCCCTTCCCGAGGAGGAAGTGCTGAGCCTGCTGAGACGTTACGAGTCCTTTGAGAATATCTTTGAAGGGGCCTGTTCAGGAGTGGCCTCTTCATCAAAACGTTGCCCGACGCTCCAGCCAGAACCCCAACGACAGAGAGGACAATCGCTCCATTCCTTTCTATTAACGGTTATTCTGATTCTATTTCTTTGAGTGTCTTGCCATTTTTATCTTTCCAGTGGGCGGGGCCGCTCATGCTATAGCCCGTCACAAAAATCGCTGCGGATGATGAGCTTGAAAAAAGTATATCTTCCGTTGTTACAAGGTCTGAGCTGACATGACCGGCATCAAAGTGTTTCTGGCGAAGTTTTGCCATCCCTTTTGACAGTGATTTATCGGAGCTCTTAGCATTGATCTTTGCTCCAGCAAGGACAACGAAGCCTTCTGCTGTAACAGCCCCCACGGCATCTGTTTTTCCTGTTTTAAGGTAGAGGAATTTCTCTTCTTCCCCATCGCCGGAATGCCCCTGTCGTAGTGGCTCTAAGACCTTATATCCAAGCGTGTTAATAAGAACCTTAATATTTTCCAGGAATTCTTCCATTGCCGCGATCTGAGACTCTTTCAGAACGGTATTCTTATAGGTGTTTTTTGTAAGAATATCATAACGATTGCTTGCCAGTGCAAGCTCAACGAGTCTATTCTCTAAATAGCGGATCAGAGCCTTATTCAGATCACGACCAACAAAGATGAGTGCCGTGTTCCAATAATACTTTTCTTGTTCTGTCGTAGCATCTCGAAGATGCTGTAGCAAGCGTTCCTTTACATTTTCAGCCTCTCCGATGTAGACAGAATCTTTGTTGTTCTCATCGTCTTTACAGAATAAGAAATAAACGCCTGGCTCTTGTATATCTTTGCGCATGCAATCAGCTACCTCAATTCGAGGTATCTTTACTGCCTTACCGTTCCAGTTGGACAATTCCGCAGTGACAATACTTTCCGCTGTCCCATTAACGAGGAACAATTCTATTGATCGTCCATGCACAGTGATATTCCCCTTTGCTTGAGTTGATCAGAAGGATGCCTGTTGCCAGGAGTTCTTTTGATTTCTTAATGACGCCGCTTCGTCTGGCCATTTTGTTTTTAGATTTATCATCTTATTCACAACCATTCACAACAGCAGGGGATAAACGGAGCCTGTTCAAGCTTTAGCGATACATGACTTCAGCTGACCTGATTCCTTGTCAATCAGTTTATGTTACGAATAGGAATTGTCAGTATGCAATATGTTCTCAAGCACAAAGCCTTTGTTTGAGCTGAATACGCTCATTGCCGTACCAAAAAGCAAACGATATTGCTCTGTAGGCAAGGCGATGCGCGTTAATGAGGTGTCTCACATATCATTGCCCCTTTCCATCAATAAATCTTAAATATTGCTTATACTTGTGCAGCATCATGTTCTTGGAGTACTGCTCCATGTAGTCGTAGTCGGGCTCACCATCATTGTTGACAGGGAGCATTACCTTAGTTTTTGTCAATCTTCTCCCCGTCCAACTATGGCCATGAGAAAAAATGGCTTTGTTTGAGGAAAGGCATCGCGCAATAAATAGACCATTATATAAATTCTGATGTTTTGAATATCCAACTGATGTTTTTCCTGACATTCCAACAAAAGGCATTGGTACATAATGTGCAAGTCCTGCTGCGCCATCTCCCAGCTGTACGAAAACCATGCCATTTCCCTTAGAGGCCCATTCGTTATTTGCCACCTTGGAACAAATTTGACACCCGATTATAGATTTTGCTGCTGCAATATACGGCAACCCTTCACCGTCAACTAGACCGGACGTTGTTTTTCCTTTGGTAGGCTCAATAGTGGGGAACAACGAATCAACGCTAAACGCCTCCCACTCCTTCTCCTCAAGAGAAGGAATCTCAACGTAATCGCCCAACTCGTCATCGTCCCTTCCCTTCGTGTCCTCGAACAGGTACTCGCGGTTCTGCATGACCATAGAAAACTCAAACGTCAGATAATCACCGATAGTCTTCTCAAAGTCGGCATCGGTTGGAATCTCATCATTGAAATAGTAAAACGAGTGAAGCCACTCATCCGATGCTTCAACGGTCGTTTTGACACAGAACTTTGAAGGAGCCTCAATGCGTCCATTCCATACATCTAGAAGATGCTGTTTCTTATCCTTTGCAGAATCTCCCTCGACTAAACCGACATGCGCCCTTGTCTCGAAACCGTCATTTCTGAAGTCGATAAACTTGCATACCTTGTCCTCAGGATGTGGCTCGTGTGCCGTAAACAACGCGATAACAGGATTCGTACCAACGCCATAGAAGGTCTCGGTATTGCAAGTGATCACACCCTCAAGGGTGTGATTCTTCAAGATAGACTCCTTGAATACTTTTTCCTCGGCACTCTTTCCCGTCATTGAAGACTGAGGAACAATAACAGCCGCCCGCCCTCCCTCTGTCAGGGAGTCCAGCAAATGCTCTACGAACGAAAGCTCGTACTGGGACGGGTCAGCCTTCGTACCCTGCGAGTACGGTGGATTCATAAGACCAATTGTCGCACCCTTCATCTGCACCTGAGCGGGATTCTTCTTCAGGAAGTCTGTGCATTCGAGGTTGCTGTTCCCGTCATGGCGCAGGATCATGTTCGCTGCCGCGACAGCAAACATATTGCTCTGGAGCTCAAAACCGTGAAGCTGTTTTTTCTTGATGTCCTTCCTCTGGGCATCGCTGTCAGACATGGACAGCATCTTGTGCATGGCCGAGATCAGAAAACCTGCCGTCCCGCAAGTAGGGTCTAGGACGACATCATTCACCTGTACATCGACCAGATCGCACATCAGGTCGGTGATGTGGCGCGGGGTCAATATGATGCCAAGCGTCTGCCCGTCTCCACCGGAATAACTCATGAACTCGCCGTAAAAGCGACCGATGAAGTCTTCAGAGGTTTTTTGATATTTGATGTTCCGAAACACGCGGTCATACAGAAACTTCGTGTAGAACTTCAACGGCGTCTTGCCGAGAACGTCGTTGACTTCGTTCAGCCTGAAGCTGGTATTCAAGATGCTAAACTCCGATAGGAGTTTGTCCTTCTTCGCATCTGGCCCCACGTTCGAACGTGTCAGCCTCGTGTTGATGGCTTTCATCAGCTTATCGCCGTCGTGGTTCTTATCCACCTGACTGCCCGTCAAGTTGTCGATTTTGAACTCTTCATGTTTTACCTCGTCCAACGCAAGCAAGATTCCGGCCACGACGAGGGGCTTGTCCTGGTCTTTCAATGTGCCGTACGTGCGCAGGTACTCGTGCAGCTCCGCCGCGTCCTTGAGAATCTGCTCCGTCGTCTTCTCGACGTCCGTCGCCTCCTCCAGCACATAACGTGTATAATACTCGCCGATGTTACTTGGAGAGAACCATACGAAAGATTCAATGTCGGGCAACTGCTTGTATCCTTCGCGGTCATCCACATACAGAGGTGTTATGACGTGATGCTTCTCGTCGCCAGAGACACCGAGCGCGAACACCTTCTTAAAAGAACTATTCTGTGCAATGTGCTTACCGTAAAAATATGCGCCGTTTACGGCATATTCTGTAATCGACTTCGTATCCGTGTCAATAATCTTCTTGTCGGTCAATTTCAGCTGTTTGTCTGTATCGGCCTTGTCCTCAATAACAAGAACGAAATCGCCAATCACGGCTACATACTCAGGATAACCGACATTGCCTGTACCGCGTTTCGATGCCGTCTTCAGGGCTTCGTTAATTTCTTTGATATTGCTTCCTTGTGCATCAAAGTTGATACCGCACTCATCCAGCTGCTTAGCAACCCATAAATCCGTTCTGACTTCCTTCTTTGCCATCCATTGCCACCTCGTATCTCCAGTTGTCAATTTTGGGACCACTATACGGCTTTTGCCCCTTTTTCTTCGATTCCCTCCTCTGGGTTTACAATACAAAATGCGACAGCAAAGGGTGAGCGGAGTCTATTCAAATCTTAGTCCTTATCCCGCGCCATCAGGACAACCGTCTCCACGTGAGCCGTCTGAGGGAACATGTCGAAGGCGCGGATGGTTTGAAGCCGGTAGCCGTGTCCGGCCAGGATTTTGCAATCGCGGGCCAGCGTTGCGGGGTTGCAGGACACGTAGACCACCCGCGGCGCCCCAAAGCGGGCCACGGCCTCCAGCACCGGTCGGGCGCAGCCGTCGCGCGGCGGGTCCATCACCACGGCCCCGTACCCTCCGTGAAGCTCCTCCACCACGTCCTCCGCTCGGCCGCAGAGCGTCCGGACGTTCAGGCCGTTGGCCTTCAGGTTGCGCTCCGCCATCTGCACGGCGCTGCGCCATTCCTCCACGCTGGTGACGGCGCCGCGCTCCGTCAGGTAGCAGGTCATGGACCCGACGCCGCTGTAGAGCTCCAGGAGCTCCTTTGCGTCCTCCGCCTGCTGGACGGCGTAGCGAAAGAGGCGCTCCGCCTGTCCCGTGTTCACCTGAAAGAAGGAGGTGGTGTCGAAGGCCAGGGTCCATGGACCCAGCTTCTCCGCAATGCGGCCGTCCCCCGACAGGGCCTCCGTGTGGGGCCCCAGGATGACGTTGCCGGGGCGCGAGTTGTGGTTCAGCGTCAGCGTCGTGGGGCGGGCTCTGGCTCCCAGGGCGGCCAGAGCCTTGATGCCTCGCGCGGCGAGGCGTCCGTTCAGGACGAAGGACAGGAGGGTCTGGCCCGTGTTGAGCCCCGCGCGCATCACGATGTGGCGCAGCTTGCCCTCCTGCGTCCGCTCGTCGTAGCCGTCGAAGGGCAGGTCCTTCAGGCCGCCCAGCACGGTGCGGTAAAGGGCGTTCAGGGGCGCGGCGTTGACGGGGCACTCCTGCAGCCGCTCCAGTCGGTGGGTGCCCGCG
>NC_021038.1:1084035-1089875 GCF_000210715.1 Fretibacterium fastidiosum | reverse complement strand
TCCCGCATGAGACCGCCCTCCCAATGGCATTGATGGTGTAATGATACAACAAAAAGGCGTGAGACGCCCTGAAAAAGCAAAAAAAGCGCCGGCCCCCGATGGGGAAGCCGGCGCTTTTAATGTAAGATGGTTTGGTTTACTTGAAGAACTTCTCCCAGTAGCCGGCCAGGAAGACGAGGAGGACGATGACGGGGGCCACGTAGGTCAGGTAGCCGCGCAGGAACGTCGGGAACTTCACGCCCTGGCCCGTGTTGACCTCCCTGATGAAGGCGTCCCAGCCCCAACCGTAGCGCGAGACGCAGAACGTCACGTACACGATGGCCCCGATGGGCAGCAGGTTGTAGCTGAGGAGGAAGTCCTCCAGGTCCAACACTCCGGATCCGGCGCCCAGGGGCTGGAAGCCGGACCACCGGTTGAAGCCCAGAGCGCAGGGCAGGGCCAGCACGAAGAGCCCGCAGCCCGTGACGAGGGCGGCGAGGGGGCGGCTCCAGCCCAGCTTGTCCATGAAGCAGGCCAGGATGTTCTCGAAGACGGCGATGACGGTGGAGAGGGCGGCGAAGCTCATGAAGAGGAAGAAGAGGGTGCTCCAGAGCTGCCCGCTGGGCATCTGGTTGAACATGTTGGGCAGCGTGACGAAGATCAGGCCGGGGCCTGCGCCCGGCTCGATGCCGTAGGCGAAACAGGCGGGGAAGATGATGAGCCCCGCGCAGAGGGCCACGCTCGTGTCCAGCGTCGAGATCAGGAGGGCCTCGCCCATCAGGGAACGGTCCTTGCCGATGTAGCTTCCGAAGATAGCCATGCTGCCGACGCCAAGCCCCAGAGTGAAGAAGGCCTGTCCCAGCGCGGCGTAGACGGTGGTCCAGAGGCCGTTGGCCGTGAGGTTTGCGAAGTTGGGCTTCAGGTAGAACTCGAGGCCGCGCTCCGCCCCGGGCAGGGTGACGGAGCGGATGGCCAGCGCAACCATGATGACGAGGAGGCTGGCCATGATCGCCTTCGCCGCGCGCTCGACACCCCGCCTGAGGCCGGAGCAGCAGACGGCGGCGCTGACGCCCACCGCCAGGGCCAGCCAGCGCACCATGGCCGCCGGGTCCGCAAGGAGGCTGGCGAAAGCGCCCCCCACCTGGTCCGGGGTGAGCCCCGCCAGGTCCCCTCTGGCGGAGTAGCAGGTGTAGGCCAGCATCCAGCCCGTCACCACGGTGTAGAACATCATGAGGAGCGTGCAGCCGATCCAGCCGGCGTAGCCCCAGACGGACCAGGCGCGGTGCCGGGGGCAGAGGGCGGCGAAGGAGGTCACAACGCTGCGTTGGGACGCGCGCCCCACGGCGAACTCCATCACGAGGAGCGGCAGCGCCAGGGCCAGCAGGCAGACGATGTAGATCAGGACGAAGGCCGCCCCGCCGTAGCGGCCCGTGATGAAGGGGAAGCGCCACACGTTGCCGAGGCCGATGGCACACCCCGCCGAAAGAAAGATGAAGCCCAGCCGGCTGCCCAGAGTTTCCCGTTTCTTTTCCGTCATTTCCATCATAAGACCTCGATTTTTTGAAAGCAAAGAGAGCCGGCTACTTCACGAACTTTTCCCAGTAGCCCGCCGCAAAGATGGAGAGCACGAGCAGGGGCACCACCCAGGTGAAGTAAGGGCGGAGGAAGGCGGGGAACTTGATGCCGCGCCCGGCGTCCGCCTCCTGGATGAACCCGTCCCATCCCCAGCCCCATCGCGAGACGCAGAAGAGCAGGTAGACGAGGGACCCCAGGGGCAGCAGGTTGTTGCTGACGATGAAGTCCTCCAGGTCCAGCACCCCGGACCCGGCGCCCAGGGGCTGGAAGCCGGACCATCGGTTGAAGCCCAGGGCGCAGGGGATGGAGAGGAGGAGGATCGCGACGCCGGTGAAGAGCGCGGCGGCCTGCCGATTCCAGCCCAGGCGGTCCATCAGGCCCGCGATGATGTTCTCGAAGACGGCGATGACGGTGGAGAGGGCAGCGAAGCTCATGAAGAGGAAGAAGAGGGTGCTCCAGAGCTGCCCGCTGGGCATCTGGTTGAACATGTTGGGCAGCGTGACGAAGATCAGGCCGGGGCCGGCCCCCGGGTTGACGCCGTAGGCGAAGCAGGCGGGGAAGATGATGAGCCCCGCGCAGAGGGCCACGGCCGTGTCCAGCGCCGTCACCAGGAGGGCCTCCCCCGTCAGGGAGCGGTCCTTGCCGATGTAGCTGCCGAAGATGGCCATGCAGCCGATGCCGAGGCTGAGCGTGAAGAAGGCCTGTCCCAGCGCGGCGTAGACGCTGCTCCAGAGGCCGTTGGCCGTGAGGTTCGCGAAGTTGGGCTTCAGGTAGAACTCGAGGCCGCACTCCGCCCCCGGCAGGGTGACGGAGCGAAGGGCCAGCGCGATCATGATGGCGAGGAGGCCGCACATCATGACCTTGGTCACGCGCTCCACGCTTTGGCGCAGGCCGGTCCAGCAGACGGCGGCGCCGATGAGCGACGTGAGCGCCGTCCAGCCGAGGAGCTCCTTCGGGGCCGACAGCAGCGTGCCGAAGGCGTCGTTCACGGCCTCCGGCGTGGCGCCCGCGAACCTCCCCGATGCGGAATACCAGACGTAGGCCAGCATCCAGCCCGTCACCACGGTGTAGAACGTCATGAGCATGACGCTGCCGATCCAGGCTCCATAGCCCCAGAGGCCCCAGACGCGACGCTCCGGGCACAGGACCTTGAAGGACCGGGTGGAGCTCTTCTGCGAGGCGCGCCCCACGGCGAACTCCATCACCATGACGGGAATGCCGAGGAGCAGCAGGAAGGCAACGTACATCAGGACGAAGGCCGCCCCGCCGTACTGCCCCGTGATGAAGGGGAAGCGCCACACGTTGCCGAGGCCGATAGCGCACCCCGCCGACAGGAAGATGAAGCCCAGCCGGCTGCCCAGAGTTTCCCGTTTCTTGCCGTTCTCCATGACGAATACCTTCCTCTCAAGTCTGGCGTTAAGGGGGACAAAATCGGCTCCGCCGTCTTTTTGAGCCTGCGCTGCAGGGGCTCGGACGCCCTCGAAATCGGGGGGCTTTCCGGCTCCGTGCAAGGGCTCTCCCTTAACGAAAACAGAATTTCCCTATTATACAACAGGTCGGTATTTTGAAGGATGATGCGACGCTCAAGAGAAGGGTATAATACCTGATATTTTTTCTATATTTTATTTGGGAGGGGATCTCAATGGCGGAGGCGGTTAAGGCGGCGGAGCCCTTTGAGGTGACGAAGGCGACGACGATGGGAGAGATGCTGGCGCATGACATGGGCATTGCCCAGGTCCTGATGCGGAGCGGGATGCACTGTGTGGGGTGCCCCTCGTCGATAGGGGAGTCCCTTGAAGATGCCTGCGCGGTTCACGGCCTCGATGCGGATCAGGTCCTGGCCGCCATCAAGGAATACCTGGCGGGCAGGTAGCCGGGGGACATGAAGCAAAAGGGGCAGCCGTGGGGCTGCCCCTCGCCATTATGTGAGCGGTTCTACGCGCCTTCGGATGCCTTCCTAGCGAGGGCGTTCTTCAGCCAGTCCCGGCCGTCGACGAAGCGGGAGACGATGAAGGACGCCACGTAGTCCCCCGATGCGTTGATCATCGTGGCGGGGGGGTCCACCAGGTTGCCGATGGTGATCGCGATGGGGTAGGCCAGGGGTAGGTGGTCCGGGAAGAAGAGGGAGCACAGGACGAACTCGCCGATGTAGCCGCCTCCGGGGATGCCGGACATGGCGACGGAGGAGACCACGGACACCAGGATGACCCGAAGGAACGTGTCCACGCCGCTGAACTCCATACCAAAGACGCCGAACAGGAAGGCGATCTTCAGGGTGCAGGAGAAGCAGGAGCCGTCCATGTGCATGGTGGCCCCCAGGGGCAGGACCATCTCGGTGATGTCGCGGGAGATGCCGCTGTCGTCCGCGGCCTCCATGTTGGCCGGGATCGTGGCGATGGAGGAGCAGGTGCCGAGCGACGTGACGGCGGGCTTCAGGATGTGGCGGAACATCACCCGCGGCCCCGCCGCGCCGCCGCCGAACCAGGCCATGAGGGGAAAGGCCGTCAGGATGTAGACGAAGCACAGAGGGTAGTAGACGACGAGCGCCCGGCTGTAGTCGCCGATGAGCTGCGGTCCGTAAGTCGCCACGAGGGAGGCGAAGAACCCGAAGAAGGCGATGGGCGCGTAGTAGGTCAGGAGCTTGATGACCTTCAGCATGCACTCCGTCATGTCGGCCAGGGCCCTCGCGGTGAGGGTCGCGGGGCCGCCCGCCATGCTGACCCCGAAGCCGAAGAGGATGGAGAAGACGATGAGGGGCAGCATGGCCCGGCGGCTGAGGAGGGCGGAGAAGTCCGGGACGGTGAAGAAGTTGACGACGAGCGTGGCAAGGCTTGCCTGATCGCCCACCTCGGCGGCTTTGAGCTCCGTCCAGGGGACCGGCACGGGCGGGTAGAGCTTCATGAGGGCGATCGTGATGACGGAGGCGATGGCCCCCGTGACGACGAAGGTGGCGATGGTGACGCCCATGATCTTTCCGGCCCGCGCGCGGCTTTTCATGTTGGCGATGGCGCCCGCGACGGAGCAGAACACCAGCGGCACGACGATGCAGAACAGCAGGTTGATGAAGACGGTCCCCAGGGGTTCAAGCGCCGCGGCGCCGGGCCAGGCCCAGCCGACGGCACACCCGGCCGCGATGGCGCCCAGCATGGCGATCAAGAGCGCGTAGTTCTGAAAGACGGACTCCCTTTTTGGCATGATGACGATCTTCCTTTCCTTTTAATCGCGTTTTGACTTCTCAAGTGAACGAGGGCTTTCCGCGGGCGACCCCGCCGCCTCCGACGGGGCCGTCGCCGACCTGCTGTTTATGATGGGGTGTCGAAAGGGCTTCGGTCGACGAAAAAATATACCGATCCATATTACCACATTATCCCATAGAAAATCCGACGCCGTGAATCTCTGCGTGAAGGTCCATTGGATCAGACTACGGAAGTTTCCGCTTCAAAACAGGTCGCGGAGCAGGCTGACGAAGAAGATGGCCAACACCGTGAGCATGATGGGCTTGACCGCCCTGGCCCCGCCATGCTCGAAGGATCGGGCCCCAAGGTAGTTCCCGGCGAGGCCGAAGCATGCGGCAAGCAGGCCGAGGGGGAAGAGCACCCGGCCGTTGATCAAGAAGACGGTGAGGGCTGCGAGGTTGCTCGCCATGTTGATGGACTTGGCGACGCCGTTGGCCGTGTTGAGGCTCAGGTGGGCCGCCGCCGCCAGCAGGAGCAGCATGAACGTGCCGGCTCCTGGGCCGTAGAAGCCGTCGTAGGCTCCCAGGGCAAAGGCGATGGCTGCGCTGGTCAGGACGGTCCGCGCCTGGGGCAGGGGAGGACGCTGGTGCACCAGCGCGCGTCCCTTCAGGACGTAGAGGGCCGTGACCGGCAGCAGGAAGAGCATCACGAACTTGAAGATGCGGTCGTTGAGAAAGAGCGCCAGGTGCGCCCCAAGGTTCGAGCCCATCAGCGAGGCCGCCACGCAGAGGCAGGCGAGCTTCCACGGGATGAAGCCGGCGCGGGCGTATCGAGCCGTCGTCAGGGCGGTGCCGATGCAGGAGCTCAATTTGTTCGTCCCGAGCGCGAAGTGGACGGGCAGCCCTGCGAACAGGTAGGCGGGCAGGGTGATCAGCCCGCCCCCGCCCGTTATGGCGTCCACGAAGCCTCCCAGAAAGATCAGCGGACAGACGATCGCCGCCTGCTGCCAGAAGGGCAGTGCCTGGTACAGATTCGGTCCCATGATGATAACCTCCCAAAAAGTGAATTTTATGCCCTATTTTACCCCTTAGCCTTCGTTCATCCATCCCC
>NC_021038.1:1080263-1083160 GCF_000210715.1 Fretibacterium fastidiosum | reverse complement strand
GCGCTCCTGATCTTTCCCTCAAGGGTCGTGCCGCTGTGGGGCGTGGGCGTCCGGCTTCCGGGCGCGGGGCTGGGCGTGACGGGGGCGGCGCTGGGGACGCTCCTCGCCGAGGCCGTCAGCGCTGCGCTGATGCTGTTCTTCCTCCTGGTGCGCTCGCCGGCGCTGCGGCTGCGGCGGGAACCGCCGGCGGGCCGGCTGAAAGAGGACCTCGTCAGGGCGCTCAAGATCGGCCTTCCCCTCGCCCTGGATGGGGTCGCGATGGGAAGCGCCTACGTCGCCTGCACCGCGATCGTGGCGCCGCTGGGCACGACCGCCATCGCGGCGAACACCTTTGCCGTCACGGCGGAGGGTTTATGCTACATGCCGGGCTATGGCATTGAGCTCGCCGCCGCGACGCTGGTGGGGCAGGCCCTGGGGGCCGGACGGGGGGAGCTGGCCAGGCGGCTGGGCTGGATGGTCGTCCTGCTGGGGATGACCGTCATGGCCCTCGGTGGCATCTTGCTCTACCTCCTGGCCCCGCAGGTGATCGGCACCGATGACGACCGACCCGGAGATCCTGTCCCTGAGCGTGGAGGTGCTGCGCGTCGAGCTGCTGGCGGAGCCACTGTATGGGGCGCACATCGTCGCTGCGGGCGTCTTTCGCGGGGCGGGGGACACCCTCTTTTCCAGCCTGATGACCCTCGCCAGCATGTGGGGCGTGCGCCTTCCGCTGGCGGCGTTCCTGGCCCCCCGCAGGGGCCTTCGCGGGGTGTGGCTGGCCATGTGCGTCGAGCTCTGCGGGCGGGGAGCGATCTTCCTGGCGCGGCTGGCCGGCCCGCGCTGGCAGAGGCGGGGCCTCGCCGCAGCGACCGAAAGGAGTGGGGGGACGCGGGACTGACGGTCGCCCGTGTGACGCCCCTACTCCTTCTCCTTCCCGCGCCAGAAGACGCGCAGCGGCGTGCCGGTGAAGTCCTGAAGCCGCCGCAGCTCGTTGCGGACGTGGTTTTCAAAGGCCGTGTTCACGATGTCCGGTTCGTTGACGAAGAAGATGAACGTCGGCGGTTCCGTGTCGGCCTGGGAGCAGTAGTAGATGCGGAGGGAGCGGCCCTTGCGGTTCGAGGGCAGGCGGTCGAAGGCCAGCACGTCGCGCATCAGGCGGTTCAGGACGTTGGTGGGGATGCGGCGGCGGCGGGCCTCCCGCACGGCGAGGACCGTCTGGGCGATTCGCTGCAGCCCGCGGCCGCTCCTGGCGGAGGTGAAGAGGATGGGCGCCCAGCTCAGGAAGGGCATGTCGTCCCGGATGCGCTTCGTCAGCCTGTCGCCGGGCCGCTCTCCCGTGACCAGGTCCCACTTGTTCAGGATGAGGACCAGCCCCTTCCCCTTCTCCACGACGTGGGCAGCGATCTTCTTGTCCTGGTCCGTGCAGGGGTCCTGCGCGTCCATCAGGAGTAGCGCTACGTCGCAGCGGTCCACGGCGGCCAAGGTGCGGACGAAGGAGTAGTACTCCAGGGCGGAGTCCATGCGGCC
The DNA here is from genome assembly GCF_000210715.1 of Fretibacterium fastidiosum. GTDB lineage: Bacteria > Synergistota > Synergistia > Synergistales > Aminobacteriaceae > Fretibacterium > Fretibacterium fastidiosum. The sequence goes on along the minus strand of NC_021038.1, from coordinate 1,081,654 downwards.
GCGCCGGCGAAGGCCCGCGGTGTCCACGATGCGGAAACGCTGCCCCTCCAGGGTGACGGCGGTGTCCACCGGGTCCCGCGTGGTCCCCGCCACCGGGCTGACCAGCGAGCGCTCGGCGCCGGCCAGGCCGTTCAACATGGAGGACTTGCCCACGTTGGGCTTGCCCACGATGGCGAGGCGAACCTCGTCCGTGGCCTCCTCCTGCAGCTTTTCATCGGGAAGCAGCTCCGTCAGCAGGTCCAGCAGGTCCTCGAGGTTGCGCTTGTGCAGCGCGCTGATGGGCACGACGTGCTCAAAGCCCAGTTCGTAGGCCTCGTTTGCGCTGTCGTCGTGCTTGATGTCGTCCAGCTTGTTGGCGGCTACGATGACGGGCTTGCGGCTGCGCCTCAGGAGGTGGGCCACCTCCTCGTCCGCCGCGGTGACCCCGGCCTGGCCGTCCAGCACCATGACGACGGCGTCACATTCCTCGATGGCCGCCTCCACATGGGCGCGGATGCCTGCGCTGAAGGCGGACTCCTCCCCCAGGATTCCCCCCCGTGTCGATGACGTAGAACGACCGGCCGCGCCACTCCGCCTCGCCGTAGATGCGGTCCCGCGTCACGCCCGGCGCGTCGTCCACGATGGACTCCCGCCGCCCGATCAGGCGGTTGAACAGCGAGGACTTGCCGACGTTGGGCCTGCCGATGATCGCTGCGATGGCCATGCTACTTCTCGCCCTGCCAGTCCATGTACCGGCGCAGCTCGTCGTCCTTCAGTCCGTCCCCCAGGCCGATGGCCAGGCGGATTCGGGCCTGAAGCGGGGTGAGCCCCCGCGCGCTGAAGAGCCCCATCTCCAGGAGCTGTGCCGCGCTGCCCTCGAAGTTGTCCATCGGCTGGACGTATCCCATGGGGCAGCGCGTGGCCAGCACGACGGGCACCCCCTCGCGCAGGATCTTGCGCAGGAGGGGGGGCCAGGGAGGAGGGGACGTCTCCGTCGCCGAAGGCGGAGATGACGAGCCCGTCCAGTTCCTCGATGCGCTTGTCCAGGATGGCCTTCAGGATGAGGTCACCGTCGCCCAGCGAGGCGCTGACGATGGCGATGTTGCGGGCCGGGACGGTGTCGATGCTCTTCGCCTGGGGGCGCGGGGGCGCGAAGGGGGAAGAGTCGCCCGGAGGGCTGCAGGAAGATGCCCAGGGGGGTCTCCGGAAAGGCCAGGACGCCCGCGCTGCGCGAGTTCGAGATGCTGATGACGTCGGCCGGGGCGTAGACGGCGTCTCCCATGCAGATCAGCGCGCCCTTGCCGGCGCAGAAGCCGGACAGGGCGGCGCGGACGGCCTGTCCCAGGCGCAGGGACGTCTCGCTGTTCGGCGTGTTTGCGTGGAAGATGGAGCCCGTGAAAACCAGGGGCGGG
>NC_021038.1:1075727-1077803 GCF_000210715.1 Fretibacterium fastidiosum | reverse complement strand
GCCCCGCCCCTCGGGACGGGGACGCGGTGCCCTACGACAAGATGTTCCTGCTGCTTCAGACGGGAGCCAGGGCCCTGCGGAACGAGGGGCCGGCGATCCGAATCGACAAGGCGCGATGAGGACGGCTGAATGCGGACGCGCCAGGCTTTTTGATATCGTAACGTTTTAGGGATGTCTAAAATATTGAAAGGTTTTGAGGGAACTCTGAAAGGAAGTGGAAGACCTTTGAGCTGCACTTTGATGAGGGGCTCCGCGGGAGGACGTCCCGGATCGGCATGGAGCTTCCTGGCGGTGGCTCTGGCGATGGTGCTCTTATGCCTGCCCGCAGAGGCGGAGGCCGTGTCCGTCGCGAGGGTGAGCGTATCGGGGAACAGCCAGGTCACGTCGGACTACATCCTGGGCGTCGTCTCGACGAAGGCAGGGCAGACGCTGGATCGGGACGTGCTGCAGAAGGACATTGAGGCGATCTACAACCAGGGCTTTTTCTCCTTCGTGGACGCAGACCTCGCGCCGGAGCAGGACGGGGTCGCCGTGACCTTCTCCGTCAGGGAGAACCCGATCGTAGAGTCCATCGTCTTCGAGGGCAACACCGTCTACACGAGCGAGCAGCTGATGAAGGAGGTCTTCTCCCAGGTCGGGACGGTCTTCAACCGCGTCTTCTTTCGGAACGACCTGGATCGGATCCAGAACCGCTACCACACGGATGGCTACGTCATGGTGCGCGTGTCGGACGTGCAGGTGCAGGGCGGCGACATCCGCGTCAAGATCCTGGAACCCAGGGTGGGGGACGTCATCATCCAGGGCAACACCCGAACGAGGACGCGGGTGATCCGGAGGGAGATCAAGCTGAAGGAGGGGGACCTCTTCAACGTCACGCGCTTCCGCTACCAGCTGGGGAAGCTGCAGGGGCTGGGCTACTTCGAAGACGTCAACGTTGCCTTCGACAGCCCTGAGAACCGGGACGACGTGGTGGACCTCATCCTGACCGTGAAGGAGAAGCGCACGGCCTCCGTGGGGGTGAACCTGGCCTACGGCAGCGAGAGCGGCTTGAGCGGCGGCCTGACCTACGGGGACACCAACCTGTTCGGTAAGGGCCTCAACTTCGAGATCGGCTTCGACGAGGGCGACGAGGCCAGCTACTGGCTGTCGCTGTCCAGCCCCTATATGGACTCCGAGACCTGGGCGTGGCGCGCGGGGGCGCGCTACCGCACCTACGACGACCGCTATTACTACCGTCAGGGAGAGCGCCAGTTCGAGTTCGACGAGAAGAACACCCAGTTCTACGCAGGGATCGGCAGGAAGTTCAAGAATGAGGACTGGAGCTGGTTCCTGACGCTGCGCCACGAGGACACCAGCTACGACGACGTCCACAACGCCGTGCCGGGCTACATCGACGACCTCACGATGTGGGAGGGCGTCAATCAGACGGCCGAGCTTCAGTTCACGCTGGACAAGCGCGACCCCTACCTTCCCTATCCGAGGGGCCTCGTGTGGGAGACGACCCTGGAGAAGGCCTTCGAGGGGCTGGGCGGCGAGTTCGACTACATGAAGTACTGGACTCAGCTGCGCTGGTACGCGCCCTTGAACAAGCTGGTGGAGGGGGTCGTGGACGTCGAGGGGACGTGGACCGACGAGAACCCCATCATCCTGGCCGCGCGGCTTCGCGTCGGGTCGGCCACGAACGACGAACTGCCCGCCTTCGCCCGCTATTCCCTCGGCGGGATGAACACGCTTCGCGGGTACAGCAGCCGCTCCTTCGAGGGCAGCAACGTCCTCCTGGGCAACTTCGAGCTTCGGCTCCCCGTGCAGGACAACTTCACGCTGGTGGGGTTCTTCGACGTCGGGAACGCCAGCAACTCCATGGACTGGGGCGACCTCCACGACAACTACGGCATCGGCGTCCGGGTGAAGACCCCCTTCGGCAACCTGCGCGTGGACTACGCGCACGGCGAGGACGAGAACAAGACGTACTTTGGCTTCGGCGATATGTTCTAGCCGTTTTGGGCGAGGGCGCGGCGCCCGCCGCCGGAGGCCCTTGAGGGCGGCGACGACGCTCCTTTTTCTGTCCGCGCTACT
>NC_021038.1:1071276-1073825 GCF_000210715.1 Fretibacterium fastidiosum | reverse complement strand
GTCCGGCACAAGGCGCTGGACCTCATCGGCGACCTGGCGGCGCTGGGGCGTCCGCTCTGTGCCCACCTGGTGGCTGTGAAGGCGGGGCATGAGCTGCACCTGCAGATGGCGGAGCGCCTTCGGGCGCTGGTGAAGAGACAGGCGTGATCCCCCGTGGGATGGGCCCTGCGAGGAGGTATGGGGTTTTGGACATCATTGAGATCATGAACACGCTGCGGCACCGCTATCCCTTTCTGATGGTGGACCGCATCACGGAGTACGACGAGTCGCACGTCACGGGCTACAAGAACGTCACGATCAACGAGCCCTTCTTTCAGGGCCACTTCCCCGGGGACCCGACGATGCCCGGCGTGCTGATCCTGGAGGCCATGGGGCAGGTGGCCTCCGTGCTGGTGGCCGTCCGGCTGGGGAAGGAACAGACGGGGAAGATCGCCTTCCTCGCCGGGGTGGACAAGGCACGCTTCCGCAAGCCCGTGCGACCGGGGGACCGGCTGGTCACGAAGGCGGAGTTGACGCGGCTCAGGGGCGTTGCCGGCAGGGCGAAGGTCACGGGCTACGTGGACGACGAGGTGGTGGCGGAGGGCGAGTTCATCTTCATGGTGGGGTCGACCCTGAACAGGCGCGAGGAGGGTGAGAAGTGAGCGTCGACGTCCATCCCTCGGCCATCGTCGCGCGGGGGGCGGAACTGGGGGATGGCGTCCGCGTCGGCCCGTACTGCTGCATCGACTCCCGCGTCGTCATCGGGGAGGGGACGGTGCTGAACGCCTTCGTCACGGTCCACGACGGCGTGACCGTCGGCCGAAACTGCCACGTCTACGAGTACACCGCCCTGGGCGGCGATCCCCAGGACCACAGCTACAGGGGAGAGGCGTCCCGGGTGCGCATCGGCGACGACAACGTCATCCGCGAGAACGTCACCGTCAACCGGGCGACGGGCGAGGACAACGAGACGGTGGTGGGGAACGGGTGCCTCATCATGGAGGGCGTCCACCTGGCGCACAACGTCCACGTCGGAAACGCCGTCACCATCGCCAACAAGGTTGGGCTCTCCGGCTTCGTCCAGGTGGGGGACCACACGGTGTTCGGCGGCATGGCCGGCGCCCATCAATTCGTCCGCATCGGCTGCTACTGCATGGTGGGGGGGCTCTACCGCGTGGCGAAGGACATCCCCCCCTACACGCTGGCGGCGGGCGAGCCCCTGCGCATCGAGGGGCTGAACTCGGTGGGGCTGAAGCGGGCCGGGTTCTCCGCCGAGACGCGGAAGGCCATCCGGGCCTTCTATCGAGAGCTTTACCGCAGGGACTGCCGCTTCACGGATTCCCTGGAGGAGTTGAGGAGAAGGCGGGACGCCTTCATCCCGGAGGTCCAAAACGTCATCGACTTCTACGAGGGGAGCCGCCGTGGCGTCACGTTCTGGGGACACGGCTCGGAGTCGGACTGAGCCGTCGTGCGCAGGACGCGCTCTCCTGAAGCCTCAGGTGGGTGCCAGGGCATGGATTTTGGATAGAGTTCCCAATGAGGAGGTTTTTGCAACCATGGAAAAGGTCACTGAGGCCGCGCGCAAACCGGTGAATCTTCCAGCCCTCATCAGCGATTACTACACCCTGGAGCCGGACCCGGAGGCCCGGTCCCAGCAGGTGGCGTTCGGCACGTCGGGCCATCGCGGCTCCTCCAGGCTTCGCAGCTTCAACGAGGCCCACATCCTGGCCATCGCCCGGGCCGTGGCCGAGCACCGCAGGGAGGCGGGCATCCTGGGGCCGCTCTACATCGGGGCGGACACCCATGCCCTGTCGGAGCCCGCGCTGCGCACCTGCGTGGAGGTCCTGGCGGCGAACGGCGTGGACGTCGTGCTGCAGGAGGGGTTTGCCCCGACGCCGACGCCCGTCATCTCGCGCGCCATCCTGGCGCACAACCGCGAGGTTGGGGCAGCCGTGGCGGACGGCCTGGTGATCACGCCGTCCCACAACCCTCCGGAGGACGGCGGCATCAAGTACGACCCGCCGAGCGGGGGCCCCGCGTCCCCGGAGATCACGTCGCGGATCCAGCGGCGCGCCAACGAGTTGATCCGCGGGGGAGTTCGCTCCATCGAGAGGGTCCCCTTCGAGCGCGCGGTGAAGCTGGGACGACGCACTTCGAGGACTACGTCATGCCCTACGTTCGGGCCCTGGCCTCCGTCCTGGACATGGAGGCCATCGCACGCTCCGGCCTGCACGTCGGCGTGGACCCCCTCGGCGGGGCGGGGATCGAGTACTGGGACCCCATCGTCGAGGTCTACGGCATCGAGAACCTGGAGGTCGTCAACCGGACGATCGACCCCACCTTTTCCTTCATGCCCCTGGACCACGACGGCAAGGTGCGCATGGACTGTTCCTCGCCCTGTGCGATGGCGAACCTGCTGAAGATGAAGGACCGATTCGACGTGGCCTTCGGCAACGACACGGACTACGACCGACACGGCATCGTGACGCCCGCGGGGCTGATGAACCCCAACGCCTACCTGGCCGTGGCGGTGCGCCACCTGTTTGGGACGCGCAAGGGCTGGCGGGCGG
>NC_021038.1:1038651-1071083 GCF_000210715.1 Fretibacterium fastidiosum | reverse complement strand
GCAAGACGGTGGTGTCGAGTTCCATCATCGACCGGGTGGCGGAGGGGATGGGCCGCAGGCTCTGCGAGGTCCCCGTCGGGTTCAAGTGGTTCGTCGAGGGGCTCCTGGACGGCTCCATGGGGTTCGGCGGCGAGGAGAGCGCCGGGGCGTCCTTCCTCTGCCGCGACGGCTCGGTGTGGACGACGGACAAGGATGGCATCATCCTGGACCTGCTGGCCGTAGAGATCGCGGCCGTGACGGGGAAGGACCCGGCGCAGCATTACAAGGAGATCACGGAGCGGTACGGAGAGTCCTGCTACGCCCGCATCGATGCGCCGGCCTCGCCGGAACAAAAGGCTGCGCTGGCGAAGCTCTCCCCCGATGCGGTGCGGACCGACGCGCTGGCGGGGGACCCCATCGTGGCGCGGCTCACGAAGGCGCCGGGCAACGACGCACCCATCGGCGGCCTCAAGGTCGTCGCGGAGGGCGGCTGGTTCGCCGCGCGTCCATCGGGGACGGAGGACCTCTGCAAGATCTACGCGGAGAGCTTTAAAGGGCCGGATCACCTGAAGCGCATCCAGCAGGAGGCTCAGGAGATCGTGGCGTCGATCGCCTGAGGCGGGGTGCGCGATGCGAGTCGATAAGTTCCTGAAGATGGCCCGCCTGGTCAAGCGCCGCAGCGCGGCTCAGGAGATGGCGGAGCTGGGGGCGGTGCGCATCGACGGGCGGCCCTGCAAGCCCGCCTCGGAGGTGCGCGAGGGCAGCGTCCTGGAGGTGGCCTACATGAATCGGGTGCTGAAGGCGCGCGTGCTGTGCGCGGAGGAGGCGCTCCTGAAGCGGCCCGGGACCGTGAGCTGGGAACAGGTCGAGGAGCGTCCGGTCTCTCCGGACGAGAACCCCTGGGGAGAGTGAGCCCGCGGGAGCGTGCCCGAAGGACCGTAAAAGTTGTAGAATAGTGCGGCGTTCTTGAAACGCGCGGACTTCGGGTCCGTGCGGTCGTCTTTATCTTAAATCATTCTGGAGGTATGTCTCATGAAGAAGATCATCAGTTGCGACAAGGCCCCTGCGGCGATAGGTCCCTACAGCCAGGCCATCCAGGCCGGAGAGTTCCTCTACGTGTCCGGACAGATCCCGGCCAACGCCAAAGGTGAGGTCGTCCAGGGCGGCGTCGAGGAGCAGGCGAAGCAGTCCCTGGAGAACGTCAAGGCCATCCTTGAGAGCGCCGGCTACGGCCTGAAGGACGTGGTGAAGACGACGGTCTTCGCGACGGACATGGCGAACTTCGCGGCCGTGAACGGCGTCTACGCCAAGTACTTTGACGCGGAGGCCCCGGCTCGGTCCTTCGTGGCCGTCAAGGCGCTTCCGAAGGAAGTTCTGGTGGAGATCGAGGTGGTGGCCTGGAAGAGGTAGCTCCAGGCCCTCCGCGCCCTCGAAATCTGTTATAATCAAACTTCGCGAGCCTCCTGAGGCTTGAGGTTCTGCCTCTCGGCGGAAGATCGTTGCCCGCCGGGAGGTGCTGTTTTAAAAATTCAGGGGAGGTATTTTCATGGCAGACACAGCAGCAGCGCCGGAGGCGGCGCAGCAGACGACGGCGGTTTCGCCCTGCGGGTCGCTCTTCGGGGGCGGCGCGTCGGCGCCGTCGGGAGAGGGAGGCGCCGCCCCCCAGCAGCAGGCCAGCCTGATGGGGATGCTCTTTCCGCTGGTCATCTTCGTGGTCATTTTCTACTTCTTCATCATCCGTCCCCAGAGGAAGCGTCAGAAGGAACACGAATCCCTGCTCTCCGGCATCGGGCGGGGGGATCAGATCGTCACGATCGGGGGCTTCCTGGGCACGGTGAAGGAGGTTCGGGACGACACCTTCCTCATCGAGATGGGAGAGGGCGTCCGCGTCCGCATCCTGAGGTCCGCGGTCCAGACGAAGCGGACGCCGGCCCAGGGGCAGCCCGCAGCCGAAGAGAAGAAGGACTAGGAGAGCGTTGGCATGGGGCGGCCTCGCAGCCGCCCCCGGAACGCCGCGCCCGCCCGTGGGGCGGCTGGCTTTTTTTGATGCAGGGGGATAAGCATGAATCGTAGGGATCGACTGCGGCTGTGGGTCGTGTTGATCGTGATCGTTGCCGCCCTGGCCTACTCGTGGCCGATAAAGGGGCGGATCAACCAGGGGCTTGACCTGAGGGGCGGGGCTCACATCGTCCTTCAGGCGAAGGACACGCCGGAGAACCCGGTGGGGCCGGACAGCATCGACCGCCTTCTGGCCGTGCTGCGCAACCGCGTGGACCAGTACGGCGTGGCGGAGCCCATCATCCAGAAGAGCGGCGAGGACAGGATCATCATCGACCTGCCGGGGATCCAGGACCCCAAGGCGGCCCTTGAGCTGATCGGCAAGACGGCGCAGATGGACTTCCGGGAGGTGATGGACGTCACCGCCTCGACCCTTTCCGCGCCTGAGCGGAAGAACTATGACAGCGACCTTCAGTTCAGCCAGGCCCAGGAGCGCTGGCGCGCTGCGGTGGAGGCTCAGAGCAACTCCAGCGCGGACCTCGCCGCGCGGGCCAGGGGCATCGAGGGCGCCATCGTGGCTCCGAGCGAGGAGGAGGAGGGGGAGGCGGCCCGCTTCTACCTGTTGGGGAAGAGCCTTCTGTCGGGAAAGGACCTGGAGACGGCCTCCGTCAATCCGGACAGGCTGGGACGCATGGGCGTGTCGCTCTCCTTCAGCCCCGAGGGGGCGAAGCTCTTTGAGGAGGCCACGGCCCGCCTCGTGGGGAAACAGATCGCCATCGTGCTGGACAACGTCGTGATCTCGGCCCCCGTGGTCCAGGACCGCATTTCGGGCGGAGAGGCCCAGATCACGGGACGCTTCACGGCCGAAGAGGCCTCGCGGCTGGCCATCATGCTGAAGGCCGGTGCGCTGCCCGTGGCGGTGGAGATCGCGGAGAACCGCTCCGTCGGGCCCAGCCTGGGGGCGGACTCGGTGCGGCAGGGGATGCAGGCCGGCCTCTTTGGCGCGGCCATGGTGCTGGTGTTCATGCTCATCTACTACAGGTTCCGGGGGCTGGCTGCCGACGTGGCGCTGGTGGTGACGATCCTCCTGATCTTCACCGGGCTGATCGCGTTCCACGCCACGCTGACCCTCCCCGGCATCGCGGGCATCATCCTGACGCTGGGCATGGCCGTGGACGGCAACGTCCTGATCTACGAGCGCATCCGCGAGGAGGTCCGCTCGGGCAAGACGCCCATCGCAGCCCTGGACGCCGGCTTCCGCAAGGCGCTGGTGACGATCCTGGACTCGAATATCACGACGCTCATCGCGGCGCTGGTCCTGTTCCACTTCGGATCGGGGTCCGTCCGCGGCTTCGGCGTGACGCTCTCCATCGGCCTCGTGGCCAGCGTGTTCGCCAACGTCGTCGTGACGCGGGCCCTGCTGCAGCTCTTCGTCAGCCGCCGGCAGAACGCGCTGAAGCGCAGCTAAGGAGTGGATTGCGATGAACAGAAACTACAACTTTATGGCGCTTCGCAGGCCCGCTCTGTCGCTGAGCGCCGTCCTGGTCCTGGCAAGCCTGGCCTTCCTCTTTACCCGGGGCTTGAACCTCGGCATCGACTTCACGGGGGGCAACGTGATCCAGCTGGAGTTCGACAACCTGCCCGAGGTGGCGGAGGTCCGCAAGGTCGTTTCCGGCGTCGTGGCCCAGGAGGCCATGATCCAGAAGTTCGGCGAAAAGGGCGTCATCATCCGCACGAACGAGGACACCGAGGAGAGCCGTGAGCAGGTGATCTCCGTCCTTCAGAAGGCCTTCCCCGACATGAAGGTCTCGGGCTACGAGAAGGTGGGGCCCGTCGTGGGAGGCGAGCTCCGCCGTCAGGCGGTCATTGGCGTCTCCATCGCGCTGGTCGCCATCCTGATTTACATCACGGTGCGCTTCCGCTTCCGCTTCGCGGTGGTGAGCGTGGTGCCCCTGGTGCACGACGTCCTCATCGCCCTGGGGTTCTTCAGCCTCACGCAGATGGAGGTCTCCTCCTCCTTCATCGCGGCCATCCTGACGATCGTCGGTTACTCCCTCAACAACACGATCATCATCCTGGACCGCATCCGTGAGAACTGGCGCGACCTGGGCCGCGACGGCATCGAAAAGCTGGTGAACGACTCCGTCAACCAGACCCTGGCGCGCACGATCAACACGACGCTGACGACGCTCTTCCCGGTCATCGCCCTGTGTGTGTGGGGTGGACCCGTGCTCCAGGCCTTCAGCTACGCCATGCTCGTGGGGATCATCGCGGGCACCTACAGCTCCATGTTAGTGGCGACGGGCGCCCTCATCGAGTGGTACAAAGCCCGCCCCGAGTCGCGGTAGGGGCGCGTTGACGAAAGATTTCGGGACCCGCGTCGGCGGGCCCCGATTTTTTTGAGAGGAGATCTTTTGTAATGAAGACGATGAAAATTTTCCTTGAACTTCTCTGCGCCGCCGCGGCGGTGTGCTGTCCGCTGCTCCTTCCCCGCGCGGCCTGCGCGGCGGAGGAGGAGGCGCCCCGCCGACCCGTGGCGGTGTTCAGCACCAACATGGGGCAGTTCAAGGCGGAGCTCTACACGGACCTGGCGCCCGTCACCGCCGGTAACTTCATCGACCTGGCCCGGCGCGGCTTCTACAACGGCGTGATCTTCCACCGCGTGATCGACCGCTTCATGATTCAGGGCGGCGACCCCACGGGCACGGGCACGGGCGGCCCCGGGTACAAGATCGAGGACGAGTTCGGACCGGGCCTTGCCCACGATGCCCCCGGCGTCCTCTCCATGGCCAACGCGGGCCCCAACACGGGGGGATCGCAGTTCTTCATCACGCTGGTCCCCACGCCGTGGCTGGACGGCAAGCACGCGATCTTCGGCCGGATCGTCGAGGGGATGGAGGTCGTCGAGGCCATCGGGCACGTGGAGACCGCCCGGGGAGATCGACCCGTGAAGGACGTCGTGATGCAGTCCGTCGTCGTCGAGGAGCCGAAGGAGTAGCGCCTGAGAGGCGCTTTTAGGAGGGATTTCGATGTCGAAGGTTTACGTCACGCGCATGCTGCCGCGCCCCGTGATGGAGGAGCTGGGCAGGGTGTGCGAGTACGCGGCGAACGAGGAGGACCGTCCGGCCTCGCGCGAGGAGCTTCTGAGCGGGGTGAAGGGTTGTGACGGCGTCATCAGCATGCTGAACGACGCCATCGACGCCGAGGTCATGCAGGCGGCGGGGCCGCAGTGCCGTATCTTGGCCAACTACGCCGTCGGGTACAACAACATCGACCTGGCGGAGGCCCGGAGGCTGGGGATCGCCGTCACCAACACGCCTGGCGTCCTGACGGATGCCACGGCCGACCTGGCGTGGGCGCTGCTCTTTGCGGCGGCACGGCGCGTCCCGGAGGGGGACCGCCTCGTGCGCCACGGGAGCTTCAACTGGGCGCCGGAGTTCATGCTGGGGGCCGACATCACGGGCCGCACCCTGGGGGTGATCGGCGCGGGGCGCATCGGGCTGAACTTCGCCCGGAAGGCCCGCGGCTTTGACATGAAGGTGATCTACGCGGGGCGCCACCGCTCCTCCGAGTTCGAGGCGGAGACGGGAGGAACCTTCGTCACGAAGGAGGAGCTCCTGCGGACGGCGGACTTCGTCTCGCTGCACGTGACGCTGACGCCCGAGACGCGCCACCTGATCGGGGAGCCGGAGCTTGGGATGATGAAGCCGACGGCCATCCTCATCAACGCCTCGCGCGGCCCCGTGGTGGACGAGAAGGCGCTGGTGCGCGCGCTTCGTGAGCGCAGGATCCTGGCGGCGGGGCTGGACGTCTACGAGAACGAGCCGGAGGTGGAGCCGGGGCTCAAGGAGCTGGACAACGTGGTCCTGACGCCCCACGTCGGCACCGCGACGGTGGGCACCCGGACGGAGATGGGCTTCATGGTGGTGCGCAACGTGGCCGCCGCCCTGGCCGGGCAGGAGCCGCCGAACCTCGTGAGGGCGTAGATCGAGAGGGGACGGGCTGCGCCCGTCCCCGTGTATGGACTCAGGTCAGCGGTCGCCTGCGCGGACCGATGAGGGGGCCTGCCGGCACCTCACGCCAGGAAGCCGTTGATGATCTCCTCTTCCGCCTGCTGTTCGGTCAGCCCCAGCGTCATCAGCTTGATCAGCTGTTCGCCCGCGATCTTCCCTATCGCCGCCTCGTGGACCAGCGAGGCGTCCACGTGATGCGCCTCGAGGGAGGGCACGGCGAGGATCGTCCCCTCGTCCATGATGATGGAGTCGCACTCCGTATGGCCCTTGCACGGGGCGTTCCCGACGATGCAGGCGTCAAATCTCTGATAGGATCGGTCCCTGGCGATGGAACGAGAGACGACGTCGGCGCTGCCGCCCTCCTCCTGGAGGGTCACCTTGTAGGTGCTGACCGCGTGCTGCTCTCCGTGGGTCATCAGGCGCTCGCGCACGACCAGCCGCGCGTCCTTCTTCAGCTCGGCAAGGGTGGTTCGGTTGGTGGAATCGACGCCCTTGATCTGCGCCATTTCCATCTCCACGGAGCTGCCCTCCTCCATGTACACCTCCGTGACCGGGTTCAGGATGCGCTTGCCCGTGCCGTCCCCGGAGCCGTAGTGCTTTTCCACGTACTTGACCTTCGCATTTTTGCCGACATAAAACCGGTGAACGCCATCGTGTTCCGAATCCTGCACGCCGCAGTTGTCGATGCCGCACCCCGCGACGATGGTGACGTCGCTGCCCTCGCCGACAAAAAAGTCGTTGTACACCGTCTCCTTCAGCCCGCTCTGGGAGAGGACCACCGGGATGTGGACGCTCTCGCGCCTGGTTCCGGGCTTGATGTGGATGTCGATCCCGCTGCCGTCCTCTTTTGAGACGATGTCGATGTTCGCCGTGTTGTTCCTGCCGGCGAGCCCTCCGTTGGCGCGAACGTTGTAGGCTCCCATCGGGACGTCATGGAGGTCCGCCACCTCGCGAAGCAGACGCTTCTGCACCTCCGTCAGTTTTTCCATCACACGCCCCTCCTCAATCTGCTGCACGGGCCCTGCGCGGCTTCCGTCCCCACCAGGTCCGGAAAGACCTCCGCTTTCGTGCCGTGCCGTTCTATCGTCCCGTCGGTGAGGACCGCGATCTCGTCCGCGATGTTCAGGATGCGCTCCTGGTGGGAGATGATGATGATGGAGCTGTCCCTGATCCCCCTGCGCATGGACTCGAAGATGCGAATGAGGTTTTGAAAGCTCCACAGGTCGATCCCCGCCTCGGGCTCGTCGAACACCGTCAGCCGGGAGTGCTTGGCGAGGACGGTGGCGATCTCGATGCGCTTGAGCTCCCCGCCGGACAGGGAGGCGTTCACCTCCCTGTGGATGTAGTCGTGGGCGCACAGCCCGACCTCCGAGAGGTAGTCGCAGGCGTCCGAGACCGAGAGGTCTTTACCGGAAGCCAGCCGCAGCAGCGCGTGGACCGTGATGCCCTTGAAGCGCACGGGCTGCTGGAAGGCAAAGCCCATCCCCTTCCTTGCGCGCTCCGTTATCCCCATGTTCGTGATGTCGAGGCCGTCCAGGAGGATTTGACCTTCGGTCGGCTTTTCGATCCCGACGATCAGTTTGGCAAGCGTGGATTTCCCGCTTCCGTTTGGACCGGTGATCGCGACAAATTTGTTGTCGTCCACGATAAGGTTCAGGTCGTGGACGATCTCTTTCCTGACCCCGTCGTTGTCGACGGAGAAGGACAGGTTCCGCAGTTCCAACATGACCTCGCCCCCCGCGATAGTCTTTGGATGATAATTATTTTACCGGTTCATTCCAGGACCAACAGCAGGGCCATCTTGAACCGGCCGTCCGCCTTGACGTAGTGCCGTCCATTCTTTTGGAAGCGAAAGTTCTCGCCGGCGCGGAGGGGGTACTCCTTCCCCTCGTACCCGATGATCGCCTTGCCGTCCAGGGCGAAGACCAACGCTTCGCCGGGCGCGGAGTGCTCAGACAAGCCGGTGCCCTCGTCAAAGCTCATCACCACGAACTTCATCTTCGGGGAGCTCAGGAGGTCCAGGTTCACGATCTTGCCGTCCTGATAGGGGATGAGGTCCTTCAGCTCAAAGACTTCCTTGTCCTTCAAAACAGGGTTCATCACGGTCTCCTTTCTCAACGACACCTCGACGTACACGCTGTCTGCTTCGGCCTTGATCCCCACGGGCATCCCCACGGGCGTCACGTAGCCCTGTCCGGCGCCAAGGGGGATTTCCCTTCCCGCCACGACGCACATGCTGCCGTGGACGACCAGCCAGAGCTTGTGGTCCGGATAGCTTTCAGGGCTGATGTCCGTCCCCTCCGCCATGGAAAAGACGAACGTGTCCTGGATGACCTTGCCGGACAGGGTGCAGCCGGGGACGGCAGGGTTCTCCGCTGCAAGGCTGAAGGGGCCAGTCTTCATACGAACGCCTCCCTTTTGTGATTCTTGACTTTTCCAGTATAATACAAAGGGAGTAAGGTTTCCATATCTCGAGATACGGATTCAGTATAGGGAAAAAGGCTGACCCAAATCCACAGGTTGTGACGACTTGATCGAGGCTCAAGCCCGTCGTCGCACAGGTTAAGCCGATTTTGATTTTTCACCCGTCAGGTGCAGCGAAAAACGCGCAAAACCTGTCTCCACCACACGTTAAAAACTTTGCCTACGGTTTTGGGGCTGACCCCCACAGCGCGACGCTCGCGTTTTCCGCTCGCCGCTCAGCCCGTCGTTTGGGAGGCCCTAATACAGGCGCATCATGTCGACCGGCACCCCGTAGGCGATCGAGGTGATCCTGCCGCCTTTGCACTCGATGAGGAAGGCGGAGTTTTGCTCCAGGTAGCCGATGGAGGCGGTTCCGGAGGGGGGCAGCTCGTTCTCGTACTCCAGATATTCCGAGTCGAAGTCCTCGGGGTAGTCGGAGCGGTTCAGGCAGCCTTTGAAGTAGCTTTCCAAAACCTCGGTGCCGGCTCCCACGCGGATCCCGCCGGGGAAGACGATGTCGGGATCTCTTATTTCAATCCCGTAGGGGTGGTACTTTCCGCCCTTCTGTTGAGAGGCCCCCGAGACGGTCGTCCCGTTCTTCTTCCACTCCAGGAACCACAGGTCGTCGATGTCCTTCTCCTCCAGGGGGCAGTACCGGGATGGCTCTGCGGAGGGCTTGTCGTCCCGAATCGTCCTCTCCGCCAGGGAGATGGCCTGTTTCTCCAGGGCCAGGCATCGATTGAAAAACACTTCCGTCCAGTGCTCCGCGGCAACCCCGCGGGACGCGGAGAGGACCAGGCAGGACAGGGCCGCCATCGACAGCAGGCACTTTTGCAGCAGCGAACTCCTCATGACATAACGCCTCCTGAACTCAAAGTCTGTGTTGTCGGCAAAGGGCCGTCACGGCTTAAACTTAACGGCACAGCGCCACTTTGTCAAGATCGCGCTCGTCGTTTCGGGCAAGGCTGAGCGCCACGACACAGCGTTTGGTGGCCGGAGCGGTTGTGTTTTCGGCCCTCCAAAATGGAATTTGCGGTAAGATATATGCAATAGTACGGAGAGGTGCGATCCCACGAAGTCCTGAGGGCGTCGTGCTGAGGTTTAAAATCAGTGCAAAAAGGAAGTGCGCGCATGAAATTCTTTCACCTGTCGGATCTGCACATCGGCCTGAAGCTCATCAACCGGGACCTTCGGGAGGATCAGGAGTACGTCCTTGACCAGATCGTGAGGGCTGCCGGGGAGGTGAGCCCCGACGCCGTCGTCGTCGCCGGAGACATCTATGATAAGGCGATCCCCTCCGTCGAATCGGTGGAGCTCTTCGACCGCTTCGTCTCGAAGCTTGCGGGAGCGGTCCCCACGGCGGAGATCATGATGATCAGCGGCAACCACGACAGCGGCCCGCGGGTCAACCTCTTTCGAAGCGTGCTGCAGCGGCGGGGAATCCACATGGTGGGTCTCCCGCCCCGGACCCCAGAGGATTTCATCGAGAAGGTGGTGCTTTGGGACGAGTTTGGCCCCGTGAACTTCTACCTGCTCCCCTTCGTGAAGCCCTCCATGGTGAGGCTCGTCCTGGATGCGGGCGCAGACGCATCGGGCGGCGGGGATGAGGCTGCGGACGCAACGCCGCGGGGCCTTTCCTACGACGAGGCGCTGCACCGGCTGATCGATCGGGAGACGATCGACCCGGAGCAGCGGAACGTCCTGGTGAGCCACCAGTTCTACCTGCCCTCCGGGGCCGTCCCGTCGGGAGTGGAGCGCATGGACTCCGAGGTGCGCACCGTCGGCGACATCGACGGGGTGAGGTCGGACGTCCTGGAGCGCTTTGACTACGCGGCGCTGGGGCACATGCATAAGCCGATGGAGGTCGGCAACGAGCGCTGCCGCTACTGTGGAACACCTCTGGCCTGTTCCGTAAGCGAGGCGGGGCAGCAAAAGGGCATCATCGTGGTGGAGTTGGGGGAAAAGGGCTCTGTGAAGACCTCCGTCCTGCCCCTGACCCCGCTCCGCGAGGTCCGCGTCATAACCGGCGCCTTTTCCGAGGTCCTGGGCCAGGGGTGCGAGGACTACGTGACGGTGGTCCTGACGGACAAGGAGGACCTGGACGTCCTCGACATGCAGGATCGCCTTCGCGCCTGTTTCCCGAACCTCCTCGAAATCCGGCGGGAGCTCCCGCAACGGGCGGGCGACCGTGCCGGGCGGGGGGCGGCGGAGGCGGAGATGAGCCCCTTTGAGCTTTGTGGCTCCTTTCTGAAAGAACAGTGGGGCGGCAGGGAGCTGGACGAGGAGGAGCGCTCGCTCCTTCAGGATGTGATCAACAGCGTTCAGGAGGCGCACTGAGATGAGACCGCTGACACTCACCATGAGGGCGTTTGGCTCCTACAACAAGGAGACGACGGTGGACTTCACCCGGCCGAACCAAAAGCTCTTCCTCATCACCGGGGACACCGGCGCGGGCAAGACCACGATCTTTGACGCCATCGTCTTCGCCCTCTACGGGGAAACGAGCGCAAGCGGCAGGAGCGGGGGCAGGCGGCAGGGCGAGGACCTGCAGAGTCAGTTCGCGGACCTGGATACCGAGCCCTTCGTGAAGTTGACCTTCTCGGAGGTCCACGGTGGAGAGAAGAGGCACTACACCGTGACCCGCACCCCTCGCTGCCACCAGTCGCTGAAACAGAAGGCCGGCTCCAGGCCCAAGGGGGAGACCGTCTCCCTCTCGATGCCGGACGGCCTGGTGTACACCGGGAATCTGCGGGAGACGAACCAGAAGATCGGAGAGATCGTCGGGCTGACGAAGGAGCAGTTCATGCAGGTGGCCATGATCGCCCAGGGGGAGTTCATGGAGCTGCTCTGCGCTGGAGCGGACAAGAAGAAGGACATCTTTCGGAAGCTCTTCCGCACCCGGCTCTATCAGGACGTCGTGGATGAGTTGAAACGCCGGTTGGACGATGCGGCCAAACGGGTGACGGAGATCCGCAGCGCCTTTCAGGCCGAGGCGGGACACGTCGTGATCCCGGAGGAGCTCGATGGCATGGAGCGGCTGAAGGAGATACGCTCTCGCCTCCTGACCTCCGAGGGAGGGACGGTCATGGACATGGAGGCCCTTCTGGCGGAGCTCAGCGCCCTCTGCAGCAGGCTCAAGGAAGGAGCTGCCCTCGCTGCGTCGGAGCGGTACGAGGCGGGCAGGCGGCGGGACGAGGCGCGCGACGCCTACACCGGGGCTCAGGACCTCGCACGGGCCTTTGAGGAGCTGGAGAGGTCGGAGAGGGCGCTTGCCGAATGTGAGGCCGAGGAGGGGCGAATTCAGGAGGCAGGCCGCTTGATGATCCAGATCAACGCTGCCTGCGAGATTCAGCCCCTGCATCAGAGGATGGGCGACGCGGAGAAGGCCGCGGCGGAGACGGAGAGAAAGCTGGCGGATTTGAAGGGGTCCCTTCCGGACCTCAACCTGGACCGCCAGCGGGCGGAGGCCTCCGAGGCAGAGGCCCGGTCCGTCCAGGCGGCGGGGATCGAGGAGTTCACGCGAGTGTCCGAGCGCGTGAGCAGGGCGCTTCAAGTGCTGGAGCGGATCCGCGCCACAACGGAGAGGTTCGAGGAGTGGCGCGCTGCGCTCAGCGCGGCGGAGATGACCTCGCTCCAGGCCAAAGACGCTCTGATGAATTTCGAGGCCAGGGAAGCGGCGTGGCGGGCGCGGGAGAAGGAGCTGGAGGGTGCGGACCTGCGCCTGGCGCACTGGGAGGTCCGACGAAGGGAGGCGGAGGACCTCATGGTGGAGGTGTCCCTGGCGGAGGACGCCGGACGGGACGCCCAACGGCAGAGGGCGGAGACGGAGCGGCTGCAGGGGGAGTATGCCTCCGTCAGGGAGGAGTACAACCGCAAGAGGGACGAGTACGTCCGAAGACAGGAGGAGTTCCTGGACGCCCAGGCCGGGTTCATCGCCTGGGAAAAGCTGAGGCCGGGCGAGCCCTGTCCCGTGTGCGGCTCCCTGGATCACCCGCGCCCCTGCCTGCTGCCGGAGGGCAGCCGGGATTTGACCCGGGAGGTCGTCGATGCGCTGGCCGAGGAGGTCGCGAGCCTGCAGCAGGACCTGACGAAGCGCTCCACGGCGTCGGGCTCCGCCCTGAGCCTCCTGGAGGAGAAGGAAAGGACCTTGAAGGGGGCCTTGGCACGCCTGCAGGAGCGCCTGGCAAGGAGCGTTCCGGAGGCGTCGGAAGCGCCGAGCCTGGATCAGGTGCGGGCGCTGTTGGAAAGCTGGAGGGCCGGGATCCGGGCGGAAGGGGTTGCGCTTCAGGAGGGCGCGCAGGCTTTGAGCCGCATCAAGGAGTCCCTGAAGAGCGTGGACGAACAGCGGCAGGCACTGACGATCGCCGTCGATCAGGCGGTTCGGACGGCTCATCAGGCGGAGAGCGCCCTCGCCGCCGCCGAGGCGGAGCTCAGGGGCCTCGAAGGGCAGCGGGACTACGCGACCGTGGCGGACGCGCAGTCGGCCCTCGACGAGGCCAGGGTCGCGAAGCGGAAGGCGGACTCGACCTTCGAGGCCGCTCGCGAGGCGGCGCAGGCGGCGCGGAGCTCGCTGGAGAACGCGGAGGCTGCGATCGCCCGGTTCGCGGAGGAACTGCCCCTTCAGAGGGAGGAGGCGGAGCGGCGCAGACAGGCCTACGAGGCGCTCATGGACGAGAAGAAGCTGTCCGAGGCGGATTGGATGGAGACCGTTCGCCGGTACGGTCGGGAAGACGTGGGCGAGCTGCTGGATGAGGTGGAGGCGCACCGCAAGAAAAAGGCGGCTGCGGAGGGCGCGCGCGACGCGGCCCTGAAGGCCGTGAACGGACGTGAGAAGCCCGTCATGGAAGACCTGGAAAGAGCCAGGGACAAGGCGGAAGAGGAACTGGAAAAGGCCCGGGCCGCCTGGGCGCGACTCGACAGGGCCTTTGAGGCGGACGACGCCGCCCTCTGCGCCCTGTCGCCGAGGATGGAGGAGCGGAAGCAAGTTGCGCGGGAGCACGCCCGGCTCAACGGGCTGCACCGGGGGCTGGGGGGCAGGGAGTCGGGTGCCCGCATGGACATTGAGACCTTCGTGCAGCGGCACTACCTGCAGCGAATCCTGCACGCGGCGAACACCCGCTTTCAGGACATGACCGCGGGGCAGTTCGAGCTCCGCCTGGTGCAGGAGGACCAGGCGGGGGAGGGGAGGAATCAGGGGCTGGACCTCGTGGTCTATTCCTCCGTCACCGGCAGGGAACGGAGGGTCTGGACGCTCTCCGGCGGCGAGTCCTTCGTGGCGGCCCTCTCGCTGGCTCTGGGGATGGCGGACCTGATCCAGGAGAGCGCCTCGTCGATCAGCCTGGATATGATCTTCATCGACGAGGGCTTCGGCTCCCTGGACGACCGAACGCGAAATCAGGCGGTCAGGGTGTTGCAGCGGATAGCGGGCAGCCGCCTCATCGGCATCATCTCCCACGTGACGGAGCTGAAGCAGGAGATCGAGGACCAGCTGATCGTCAGCAAGGACTCGGAGGGCAGTCGGGTCCGTTGGCAGATCAGCTGACGGGCTGCTGGTGGAGAGGAGGCTTCAGCCTGGCGTGCGCGTCGGGGGCCGTCGCTGCGCGGGGCCGGGGCGGTCGGCGTGGACGGACCCCCGACGCAGGGCCTATGCTCCCCGAAGACAGCGTCGGATCGCGAGGGCGACGCCGCCCTCCTGGTTGGACCTCGTGATGAAGTCCGCCGCGCGCTTGACCCCCTCCGGGGCGTTGGCCATGGCGACGCTGACGCCCGCCGTCCTGAACAGGGCCAGGTCGTTTTCGGAGTCGCCGCAGGCCATGCTTGCCGACAGCGGAACGTTCATGAGCTCCATGAGGCGCGACAGCCCGCTGCCCTTGTCGACGCCCGCCCGGTTGAACTCCCAGTTGTGGTTGCCGCCGCAGACGTAGGTGATCTCCGGGTGGGCGGCCAGGATGCGCTCCGCCTCCTCCCGCCCCGGAAGGGCGTCGCCCTGCCGGCAGAAGTTGATGGTGACCTTCTGGACGCGAAGCGCCTCGCGCTCAATGCGCCCCAGAAGGTCGCTTTCGTAGATGCGCGTGCGCCTGATGTAGGCCTTGGCGCTTTCCGGCAGGACGGTTCGCTCCAGGAGGTCCCGACGGTCCTCGCGGGCGTAGGCGTCCCCGTCGACGAAGACGTCGTAGTAGAGGTTCAGGGGTTCCAGGTCGCGCAGGACGCCCAGCGCGGTCCGGGTGTCCATGCAGTCGTCGAAGAGGAGCTTTCGGTCCGGCAGCGTGTAGACGGCGGCACCGTTGACCGTGAGCGCGCAGTTCACCCCGAGGGGTGCCACCTCCTCTACGGGCACGCCGCAGTAGGGGCGCCCCGTCGAGATGATGACCGTGACGCCCTGGTCCGAGGCCTCGCGGATGGCTGCGGCGTCCTCGCGCGATATCTCGCCTCTCTCGTTGAACAGCGTCCCGTCGAGGTCGAGGGCGATCAGCCTGACGGCGGGCAGGGGCTCCTCGCGATCGGACAGGAGGAGGGGAGCCGACGGGCCTCCCCCCTCCTGCGCCCTGTCCGCCCTATTCAACGGTGACGCTCTTGGCCAGGTTCCTGGGCTTATCGACGTCCAGCCCCCGCGCGCAGGCCAGGTAATAGCCCAGGAGCTGCAGCGGGATCACGGCGAGGCTCGAGGTGAAGTGCTTGTCCGTCTGGGGCAGAAGGAAGACGAGGTCCGCGTCGTCCCTGAGGGCGTCGTTCCCGCGGTTGGTGACGCCCAGGAGCCACGCGCCGCGGCTCTTGACCTCCATCAGGTTGCTGGCGGTCTTCTTGTAGAGCTCGCACTGCGTCATGAGCCCGACCACCAGGACGCCCGGCTCGATCAGGCTGATGGGGCCGTGTTTCATCTCGCCGGCCGCGCAGGCTTCGGAGTGGACGTAGCTGATCTCCTTCATCTTGAGGCTGCCCTCCATGGCCAGCGCGTAGTCCAGCCCGCGCCCCAAGAAGAAGGCGTCGCGCGCGTCCTTGAAGCGCTCCGCCACGTTCTTGATGCGCTCTTTCTCGTCCAACACCGCGTCGATCTTCTCCGGCAGAGTCTCCAGCTCGCGCAGCAGGTCGCGGTAGCGGATGGCGGAGATCGTGCCCCGGACGTTCGCGAAGTGGATGGCCAGGAGGTAACAGGCGATCAGCTGGGCGCTGTAGGCCTTGGTCGTCGCCACGGCGATCTCGGGCCCCGCCAACGTGTAGAACACGCTGTCCGCCTCCCGCGCGATGGTGCTGCCCAGCACGTTGACGATGGCCAGCGTCCTGATCCCGTTCTCCTGGGCCAGGCGCATGGCGGCCAGGGTATCCGCCGTCTCGCCCGATTGGCTGATGACGATGGCCAGAGCGGAAGGGGCCAGCGGGATTTTGCGGTAGCGAAACTCGGAGGCCAGCTCCACGCGCACGGGGAGTTTCGTCAGGTCCTCCAGGACGTACTGGGCCGCGACGCCCGCGTGGTAGGCGGAGCCGCAGGCCAGGATGTAGACTTGACTGAAGTTTCTGATCGCGTCGTCCGTCAGGCCCGTGGCGCTCATGTCCAGCCGCGTTCCCTCCTTCAGCGCGGAGCGGAGGGTGTCCCTCACGGCGCGGCCCTGCTCGTGGATCTCCTTCATCATGAAGTGCTCGAAGCCGCCCTTCTCCGCGGCCTGAGCGTCCCACTTGATCTCCGTGGACATCTTGCTCAGGGGGGCGCCGTCCTTGTCGTAGAAGCGGATGTCCCCCTTGCAGATCTCGACGATCTCCATGTTGCCGATGTAGTACACCGTCCGGGTGTGCTGGAGGATGGCCGAGACGTCGGAGGCCAGAAAGGACTCGCCGTCGCCCCTGCCCACGATGAGGGGGTTGTCCTTGCGCACGCCCCACACGGCGTTGGGAAACTCCCTGAACATGAGGACAAAGCAGTAGGAGCCGCGGATGCGCTTCATCGCCTTCGTGAGGGCCGCGATGGGGTTGTTTCCGCTTTTTTTATAGTAAAGGTCGATGAGTTTGACGGCCACCTCCGTGTCGGTCTGGGAGTAGAACGTGTACCCGTTCCTGAGCAGGTCTTCCCTCAACTCCTGGTAGTTCTCCACGATGCCGTTGTGGACCGCCACGACGGTCATGTCGTCGCTCCAGTGCGGGTGGGCGTTCTCCTCCGAGGGGACGCCGTGGGTCGCCCAGCGCGTGTGCCCGATGCCGCAGGTTCCGGACAGCGCCCTGCCGGAGTTGATTCGCCCCGCCAGGGCCTTCAGCCGCCCCTTCGCCTTGACGACCTTCACGTCCTCACCGTCGCGGACGGCCAGCCCGGCGGAGTCGTAGCCCCGGTACTCGAGCTTCTCCAGTCCATCCAACAGAACGGGTGAGGCCTGTCTGCTCCCGCTGTAACCAAGAATGCCGCACATAGAAATGCCCCCAGTCAATCGAGATCGGGCGCCCTGTGGCGCTAACGTTGGACCCAGCCGCTTGTGCGCCCTGTTGCCCCGGCGCGTTCTCTCATTATATCCAAATTGTCCCTGAAACAGGAGGAAAATTCTCGGGACCGCCCCAAAGAGCGGCCTCGATTTCGAGGGAGTGGGGTGTGGGGAGGTTCACGCCTCCGCGGCGGCGTGGGCTTTCAGCCAGCCCAGGATGAGCTCCATCGCCCTGTCCCGCTCCGGCCCGTGGAGGAGGTCGTGCCAGGCGCCCTCCAGGATGGTCAGCGTCCCGTCCGGCGAGGCGGAACGGACCCGGAGGTTCTCCGCGGACGCGGGTGGCACGATGCGGTCCTCCGAGCCGTGGAGGGCCAGGAAGGGCAGCCGGTGGGCGGGGAGCGCAGCCGTGAGGTCGTCCATGCCCTTCACGAAGACCTCGACGAGCAGCCGGTTGACGAAGGCGTGGAGCACCCAGGGGTCTCTCTCGTACTCGTGCCGCGCCGCCTCGTCCGGGGTCAGGAGGTCCTCCCCGACGGAGGGGGAGCAGCGCATCAGCAGGCGCTGTACCTGAGGGCGCCGGAAGTTTCGATAGCGCCCCGTCTCCAGGGTGGGCGCTCCGATCAGGACCTGCCCGGATATCCCTTCGGGCCGCTGGACGCCAAGCAGGAGGGAGAGGAGCCCTCCCATGCTGTACCCGACGGTAAAGAGCGGGCCGGGCCGCTCCGCCAGGGCGGCGTCCGCCATGAGGCGCACGTCCTTCACCAACAGCCGGTAGTCCCGGACGTCGGCCCGCGCCCCGCCAGAGCGGCCGTGCCCCCGCAGGTCAAAGCGCGTCACGCGCCACCCTGCGGTGGCCATCGCGGCCGATGCGGCGTCGAACCGCCGGCAGTGTCCTCCCAGCCCGTGGAGGAGGAGAACGCTTCCCAACGCTGCCCCTGGAGCTTCGTCCGTACAGCGGTAGAGCTCCGTCCCGTCGAAGGATCGAATCAACGCCTCATGCATTGCCCCTCAACCTCCCGATTGAAATTGCATTTGACAGTACGGCTTTTTATGTTATATTAACATAGTTCCTTTGCGGGCTTGTAGCTCAGTGGATAGAGCGACGGCCTCCTAAGCCGTAGGTCGGCAGTTCGAATCTGCCCAAGCTCGCCATATAGGGATTGCAGGGGTTTACAGGGGAAAAGCAGCAAAAATAAAGAAAATAGGCCGTCGCTCATGGGGAGCTTTGCAGTGCAAAGATTCCTGTCACCTCGCTTCCAAAATGTCCGTTTTTCCATTCGGGAGAAACGGCTTTTTGTCTTTTACCGTGTAATTATAACAGTCCATCTGGAAGGGGCGTGTAAGCGACAAAGTGGACACACAATTGGTGATGGAGACGGCGGAAGAAGCGTACCTCAATGAGGGGGATTTGCATTGAATGATAAGAGTCTGCTCAGCGTCACAGAAGTTGCAGCGATTATGGAGCTGGGGAGAAGCCAGATTCTGAGGTTGTGCAATCAACACCGTTTGTATGGAGCCCAGAAGATCGGCAACACGTGGGTTATTCCCCGGTCGTCTGTCGAGGCATACGAGCCCGGCCCCCAAGGGTTTGCTGCCGTATGGGGGCGCCGCAAGGTGGAGCGGGCGGCTTTGCGAGAGGAAATCGAGGTCGCGATCTCGGTGGCCAAGGGGGAGGAGGGGTAGGGATGATTCAAGCTGTGGCAGCGAAGAGGAAGAGCCTGTATCGCCAACTCCAAAACCTGACCGAGGAGGACTTGGACAGGGTGAGCCATTATGCGGCATTCCTGCAATACCTGGAAGCCCAGGAAGACGAGGAGGATATCGTATGGATCGAGGCCCACAAGGACGACCCGACGGTTCCCCTGGCGGACGCGCTTAAAGCCCTGGGGCTTGACTGAATTTTACGATGCTTTATGCCCTTGAGGTCAAAAAGAATGTCCTGAAAGCAATAGCCCGCCTCGATTCGAGCGTCCAACGGCAAATCATCGAAGTTTTGAAAGGCCTTGTGTCCTGTCCTTATCCAAGTGGGAGCCGCAAGATACAGGGACGAGCTGATACCTGGCGCGTCCGGGTCGGGAAGTTTCGGGTCGTCTATGAAGTGCATGACGAGCGTCTTGTCATCTGTGTTGTCCGAGTTGCACACAGAAAAGATGTCTACAAAAACCTTTAGCGAGCGCTTGGGCAAATCCGCCCATACGCGGATAGTGAATTTTCTGAGCGCCCTGTCCTCCGCACCCTATCCACGAGAAAAGAGGGCGGCCCTGACCGGTCAGTTCTCGGGGTATTGGCGCTACCACGTGGGAGACTACCGGCTGATCTGCGATCCGGGACGGGGAGCTTGTCGTCCTCGTCCTGAAGGTCGGCCACAGGAGAGGGCGTCCTAAACGTGGACGCCCTTTTTGCTTGGCGGAGCTCCTCCCTCAAACCTTCCTCACCCTGTGGCGTCCGGGGGGCCAACCTCTCGGCTCGACGGAAGTCCAGAAACAGGAGGACAAGTTTTTGCATTGCAGGGGTCCCCTTAGCCGGTCTCGCCGGGCTCTTCATTCCTGCTGGATGCCGGGTTTGTCCTTTGCCCTGCGCTCAGCGCGTCCGACGCCCTCCTCGCCCTCCGGGGGCCGATGGACGACGTCGGCGATTGAGATGAGCTGGCGTCGCCGCGGGCAGCCCTCGATGTGGTCGTTGACCACCCCGCAGGACTGGAGGTGCGAGTAGACCGTCACTGCCCCAAGGAACTTGAAGCCGCGCGCCTTCAGGTCCCGGCTGACGGCTGCGGACAGGGCGTTGCTGGCGGGGATGTTCCCCGCCTGGTGTCCGTCGTAGAGGATCGTCCTGCCCTCGGTGAAAGCCCACAGGTACTCGCTGAAGCTGCCGAACTCCTCCCGCACCTTCTGGAAGCAGCGGGCGTTGTCGATGATGGCCTGGATCTTGCGCGTGGCCCGGATCATGCCGGGAGTCTCCATGGCGCGGGCCACGTCCTCTCCGGTGAAGGCCGCCAGGCGGTTCCAGTCGAAGCCCGCAAGGCATTGGCGAAAGACCTCGCGCTTCTGCAGCACCGTGTTCCAGCTCAGCCCGCACTGCATGACCTCCATCATCAGGTGCTCAAAGTGCTTCCCGTCCTCGTGGACGGGGACGCCCCACTCCGTGTCGTGGTAGCGGCGCATCTCCGAGTTCATCAGGGCCCAGGGGCAGCAGCCCGTCTCCATCGCACCGTCCGTCGTGCTCACTTGCGTTTCGCCTCCTCGTCGTACCCGTTCTGTCATACGGTGAGGATGACCCACCGTTCAGGCGTCGCCTCCGAGCATCGCGCTCAGGGCCTCCTGCGCCTGTTCGTAACTTTGAAACCGGATGGCCTGCATCCCGAAGTCCCGCGCCCCCTGGACGTTGGGCTCCAGGTCGTCGATGAAGACGCATCGGCCCGGCGTCAGGGCGTATCGCTCACAGAGGGCGGCGTAGATGGCCCGGTCCGGCTTCAGGAGCTTCACGTCGCAGGAGAAGACGCCGCCGTCCAGGGCGGGCAGGAAGTCCAGCACGCCGGGGTTGGCGTCCATGATGAGGCGCGAGTAGTTGGAGAGGAAGAGGACGCGCCGGCCCGTCGACTTGACCGATTGAATCCACGGGACGGCGTAGTCCAGCCGGCTCACGCAGCCCCCCACGTGCTCCATGAGCGTGCGGATCTCGCCCTCCCGGCGGGGCGCACCGGCGATGAAGCCCTCGACGATCGACTCCGTGCTCAGCACGCCCCGGTCCAACTCGTCCCACAGTCCCGTCCCCCAGAGCGCCTCGTTGATCTCCTGGATGGCCCTCTCGTCCCGGACCCAGCGATGGACGTAGCCGTTCCAGTCGAAGTTCGCCAGCACCCCTCCGATGTCGAAGATCACCGTGTCGATCGCAGCCGTACTCATCGTCTCACGTCCCCGTCCGCATAGATTTTTGAACGCAGTATAACACGACGTCCCGACGGACGTCAGGCTCGAAATAACGAGCCGGATACGGTACAATAATTTAAAAGGGAGTTTTATCCGCGTCCTGTGGGGGCGCGGCACCGTCGTCGTTCTTAATCTTGGATTGGGAAACTTGAATAAAGAAAGGAGCTGGTTCAAATGACCGTCGTCATGAAGGGGGCCGAGGTTGCGGTCGGGATGAAGGAGGCGCTCCTGGCGGAGCACGCGGAGCTGAAGGGGATGGGCGTGGATCCGAAGCTGGCCATCGTGAGGGTGGGGGCCAGAGGGGACGACCTGGCCTACGAGCGCGGAGCCCTGAAGCGCTTTGCCGGGCTGGGCATCACGACGCAGGTGTACGAGTTGCCGGAGGACATCGAGCAGGCGGATTTCGACGCGGAGTTCGGGAAGGTCAACGCGGACCCGAAGGTCCACGGCATCCTCCTGTTTCGCCCGCTTCCAGGCGGCCTGAGCGACGAGGCGGCGCGCCGGACCATTGACCCCCGCAAGGACGTGGATGGAATGAGCCCCATCAGCTCGGCCATGGTCTTTGCGGGCGCGAGGGACGGCTTTGCCCCCTGCACGCCGGGCGCGGTGATGGAGATGCTGGCGCACTACGAGGTGGACCTCAAGGGAAAGAACGTGACCCTCGTGGGGCGCAGCATGGTGGTGGGGCGCCCGCTGGCGATGCTGATGCTGGCAGCGAACGCCACGGTGACGATCTGCCACACGAAGACCGTGGACATGCCGGCCGTCTGCCGTCGCGCGGACATCGTGGTCGCCGCGGCGGGGAAGGCGGGCATGATCGGCGCGGACTGCGTGACGGACAGGAGCATCGTCGTGGACGTGGGCATCAACGTGGGGCCGGACGGCAAGCTCTGCGGCGACGTGGACTTTGAGGCCGTGTCGTCCATCGTCAGCATGGTGAGCCCCGTGCCGGGTGGCGTGGGGGCCGTAACGACGTCCGTCCTGGCCAGAAACACGCTGCGGGCCGCACGGCTTTTGACGAAACGCTGAGGGCCATGTCCCTGTCCGTCCGCCAGGTGCTCCAGCGGGTGAGCGAAGGGACGATGAGCGTCGAGGACGCGCTGCTGCACGTGAAGGAAAAGCCCTTCGAGGACCTGGGCTTCGCCAAGGTGGACCTGCACCGCAGGGTCCGCCAGGGTGCGGCGGAGGTCATCTACGGCGCGGGCAAGACGCCGGAGCAGATAGTGGGCATCCTGGAGGCGATGCGGCGGAACGGACAGGGGCCCGTCCTCATCACGCGCCTGTCGCCGGAGGCCGCGGAGGCCGTCGGCCGGTCCTGCGCGCTGGACTACCACGAGGAGCCCCGCGTCGGCATCGTGGGAGACCTGCCGCAGCCCGATGGGATCGGGCGCATTATTGTGGCCACGGGGGGGACCAGCGACATCCCCGTGGCGGAGGAGGCCGCGCTGACGGCCGAGGTGCTGGGCAGCGAGGTGCAGCGGCTCTACGACGTCGGCGTGGCGGGTCTCCATCGCACCCTCTCCCACCTGGAGGACATCATGAGCGCCAGCGTCCTCATCGCGGTGGCGGGCATGGAGGGGGCCCTGGCCAGCGTGCTGGGCGGCCTGGCGGAGTGTCCGGTCATCGCCGTGCCCACCAGCGTGGGCTACGGGGTGTCCTTCGGCGGTCTGGCGGCGCTCCTCGCGATGCTGAACTCCTGCAGCAGCGGCGTGACGGTGGTCAACATCGACAACGGCTTCGGGGCGGGGTACTGCGCCAACCGAATCAATCACATGGGCGTTAAGAGATGAAATAGCGGGGCCAGGCCCCGCTATCTTTCATCCTGTCTTCTTCTGTCCCGCTCGCCCTCCGGCCCGCAGCCCGTTCCCCAGTTGGGGGTGAGGCGTTTGCGGCGGTCCACGCCGCCGGGGGCGCCTTTGTCGCTGACGCGGCGCTCCTTCTCCATGGAGGGGTCGTAGATGACGCAGCAGGCGCGCCCGCTGTGCTTCGCCTGGTAGAGGGCCAGATCGCTCCGGTGGATGAGGTGGTCGATGGCCGAACCGGTCTCGCTCTCGGTCGTCTTGGTGATTCCACCGCTGATGGTGAGGTTCGCCATTTTATCGGAGCTGTGGAAGTAGGCGGCCATGTCCTGAATGAATTGGTCCACCCGTCCCTTGAGGTCCTCCACCGACAGGTCCCCAAAGAACACCATCATGAACTCGTCCCCGCCCAGTCGGGCGATGAAAGCGTCCGGGAAGGTGTGCTGCATCATCTCAGCGGTGGCGGCGAGCGCCGCGTCGCCCGTCTGGTGCCCCCAGGTGTCGTTGACCTCCTTAAAGTGGTCGAGGTCCAGGTAGACGCAGATGACGTGTTCCTCGTCCTGGTGGGACTGCATGTAGTTCTGGAAGTACCAGCGCGAGGCCAGACCGGTGAGGGCGTCCTGCCGGGCGATCTCCAGGAGCTGCTGCTGAAACTTCAACTCCTTCGTCATGTCCCGTGCGACGCTGACGGTGCCGATGATCGTACCGTCCTCGTCGAAGATGGGGGTCTTGTAGGTCTTCAACCGGCGCAGGCCCTCCGGTCCCCTGACCTCCTCGTCGAAGACACAGGTCTTTCCCTGACGGATGACCTCTTTGTCCGTCTCGGGGCAGGCGTACTCGTCCTTCGCCCCCTCATCTTCCGGCATCCTCCAGATGTAGTAGTGTCCGCGTCCCTGGATTTCCTCTTTCGTCTTCCCGACGAGCTGGCAGAAGGCGTCGTTGACCTTGACGTGGGCGCCCTTCAGGTCCTTGTACCAGATGAGGTCCGGCAGGGGATCGATGGTCTGATTCAGCTGATTTTGAGCTGTCCAGAGGTCCTTCTCCGCCTGGATCTCCCGCAGGATGCGTTGAAAACGAAAACGCAGCATCGCGGGGGAGAGAGGCTTTACCCACACGTCGTCCCACAGTGCCAGGTCCTTTTCGGACAGGTTCTTCGGACGGGAGGTGCAGAGGATACGCTTTGCACCCCCATCAATGGACGCGCACAAATCTCCCTCCGAGAGCCCCGCGCTCTCGTCGAGGATGACGATCTGGCGATCCCTCCGAGGCAGACCTCCCAGCGGCTTCAAGGGCTGGAAGTAGTGGATGAAGCGCGGAAGCGGCGCCACCCCCTTCAGGACGCTCAGGGAAACGTCGTCAAGCCCGTAGCAGCTGATGATGAGCTTGCAAGAGTACAATCCTGCTCCGCCTCCTTAAAATTTGTCCGAAAGTTTTTCGCGGTTCATGATTACCGACCAACTTGCACGTTGATTTATTATTATGCCAGATATCTCGAAAAAAGCAAAAAGACACCGTCGGGAACCTGTTGTTCGTGGCGCGGCGTCCCCCTGGAGGTCGATCTTTGAGATTGCTGGAACGGCTGCTCGTGCGAGGGCGGAGATGAGCACGAACGGGCGGGTTTTGCTTGACAAACTGATGCGGCGGAATTACAATTTTTAGGAGGGGAATTGTATCGTCACTTTGTAAAATTCTGGAGGAGGACTCTTTATGTCTATTCGTGGAAAACTGCGCTTGATCGCAGGAGCAATTTTCCTGGTGATCCTCTTGATGACCAGCGTGACTTACGTTCGATCGGGAGCAATGCTCGACAGTTTTCTGAAGAGTTCTGGCACCGAAATTGCAGTTGGGGCTGCAAACATCGTCCAGGGTGAACTTAACCGCTACATCGCTACCATAAACGTTGCTGCAGCCGCCATGCGCCAATCCTACATCGACGCAGAGAACCCTGATGCCGGGGCAAGGAACGTTGAGGCGATCTGCGAAAAGATTCTGAAGAACGCTGAGGACAAGAACATCCTGAACCTCTACCTGGCGCTCGAGTCCACCGGGTTATTGGCCATCGCAAGCTCCGAGGGCAAGTGGGTGGCCCCGGCGGGGTATGACGCCCGGACGCGGGGTTGGTATCAGCAGGCTGTGGCCGACCGCGGGGCGACCAAGTTCAGCGCTCCCTATGTCGAGGCTGCTTCAGGGAAGCTGGTGATTGCAGCCACAAAGGCCGTTTATGACGACTCCGGCAAACTGGTGGGCGTGGCATCTATTGAGGTGGATTTGGACAAGCTGAGCGCTTTTGTGGTTAGCCAGAAGGTCTTCGGTCAGGGATCGGGCGCCCTCGTGCAGAAGGACGGCACGTTCATTGCCCACAGCAACAAGGACTACGTTTTGAAGGCCAACCTCCTCAATGGGCAGGAGTTCGATGCGTCCGTCCATCAGTTTGCGGTCAAAGTCGTGGGCGGTGGGACGGGCTTCGCAGACTACCTCAACAACGGGGAAAGGCGGCGCGTCTTTTACGCGCCTGCAGGCCACGACTTCTTCTTTATCGTGTTCTTCCCGATATCGGTGATTCACTCGATGGTGCATGGCCTGACGGTCTTCCTCGTCCTCATCGCTGCGGCGGCGCTCCTCGTCATCGGCTTTCTCATCTTCGCCATCATGCGCAGCCTCTCCCGCTCCCTCAAAGGCATGAGTGCTGCGACGGTCGAACTGGGCAGGGGCGACCTGACGGTCCGCTTCGACGAGACGGGACGCGACGAGTTGTCGGGCATGTCCAGGGAGCTCAACGCGATGATCGCTTCCGTGTCCGAAACGCTTCGCAACATCCGGATCGAGGCTGACGAAACCTCGAGACAGGCCGATACTCTTGCGGCCCTGTCCGAGGAGACCCTCGCATCGATGAAAGAGGTTTCGGCTTCCATCGAGCGCGTCAACGGCGTCGTCAGCTCCGCCTCCTCCGCGACGGAGGAGACCCGTGCATCCGTCTCGGAGATTGCCGACAGCGCTCAGTCCAGCGCACAGAGCGCTACCGAGAGCGCCGAACAGGCTTCCCGCGTGGCGGACGTCTCCAAGAACGCCGTGGATGAGGTCGGGGCCGTCGTCACGGGCATGAGGGAGGCAAAGGACAAGTCCAGCCATAGCATCGCCCAGATTCAAGAGCTTGGGGAGTCGGTCAACGCGATATCCTCCTTCGTGACCACGATCACCTCCATCGCCGATCAGACGAACCTTCTCGCCTTGAACGCCGCCATCGAGGCCGCGAGGGCGGGAGAAGCGGGGCGGGGATTCGCCGTCGTCGCCGAGGAGGTGCGCAAGCTGGCCGAGGAATCGGCTCATGCGGCTCAGGAGATCGAGAAGTTGATAGCGGGCCTTCAAAAGCACTCTGAAAGCTCCGTCGAGGCGACGAAGGAGACGGAGAAGCTCCTGATCGAGACATCGGCGACGGCGGAGGTGACGCAGCAGAAGCTGAACGGCGCCATGGACGCCATTGCCCGTCTGAACGATGCCATTCAGAACATCGCCGCGATATCCGAGGAGCAGGCCGCCTCTTCCGAGGAGATGACGTCGGCCATACAGCACGTCGCAGACGCCAATCACGGCGTGGTTGAGGCCGCCGATTCGATTCAAACCGCGACCCGCGAGACGACCAGGGCCGCCGAATCCATCGCCGGCGCCGCACAGGGCCTGGCCTCCACGGCGGAGAAGCTGCAGGGCTTCATCGGCTCGTTCTTCCTCGAAAAACAGGGCGATATCGTTCCGAAAAAAAATCGATGACGTCCGAATCCTGAAGCGAGGCCCCCGACGGGCTAAAAAAGTCCGTCGGGGGCTTTTTCATCTGCTGAAGCGCCAACCTTCACCTGGATGGCCCGCGGCGCGGACGCTCCCCGCCTTCGGCCCCGGGAGGCCTGAAAGCTGCTTCCACGAGGCTTGGGGCGGTTGCATTTAGCCGGTTGATCTGTTAATTTAGTATGAAGAAGGGAGGGATTTTGGAATGCAGAGCAACTTTTTGAGCCCCGCGGAGGTCGCGGAGCTGGTTGTGGGCGTGGGGCAGCGGAAGGCGGAGATGTCCGTGACGAACCAGCTGATCCTCGGCGTGATGGCGGGGGCGTTCATCGCGTTTGGGGCGGCCGGGTCCTGCGTCGCCGTCCACACGGTGGAGTCCGCCGGAGTGGCAAAGGCCCTGGCGGGCGCGCTCTTCGCCGCAGGGCTCATCATGGTGGTGGTGGCGGGGGGCGAGCTCTTCACGGGGAACTCCCTCATGCTCATGGCCCTGGCCGAGGGGCGGATCTCCCCGTGGCAGCTCCTGCGCAGCTGGCTCGTCGTCTACGCCGGGAACTTCGCGGGCGCGCTTCTCACCGCCGGGTTGGTGTGCCTGTCCGGGCAGTGGGGGATGTCGGGGGGGCTCTTGGGGGCCTCGGTCATCAAGACGGCCGCCGGCAAGACGGCCCTGTCCTTCCAGAACGCCTTCTTCCTGGGCATCCTCTGCAACTGGCTGGTCTGCCTTGCGGTGTGGATGAGCTTCGCCGCGCGGGACATCGCGGGCAAGGTGCTGGTGATCTTCTTTCCCATCTGGATCTTCGTGACGTCGGGCTTTGAGCACAGCGTGGCCAACATGTACTACATCCCCGCAGGCATCCTGGCCGCGGCGGACCCGGCCCTGGCGGAGCGGGCAGCTTCCGTCGGGCTGTCGCCGGAGGCCCTGGCGAACCTGAACTGGGGCGCCATGCTTCAGGCGAACCTCCTGCCCGTTACCCTGGGTAACGTTGTGGGCGGCGGCGTCCTCGTGGCCTTGGCCTGCTGGTTCGTCTACCGGCGGGACAAGCGGTAGGGCCGAAGACAACGCAAAAGGGGCCGGAACGCTCCGGCCCCTGAAAATTGAAAAATCCCCGCATGTACCGTGTCCTGAAAGTCTTGACCCGCTCCCATAACGAATGGGACTGTCTCGCCTCAGTTCAGTCAGCGTAAGCCGTCATCCCCGACGAGAACGTTCGTCCCCGCTGGAATCGAGTGTTGGCTCAAGACATTATCACGATCACGCATACCGCAGGGGTATTGCGTTCCATCACGCTGTTATTATATCAGAAAATCCACGAAAATCTCCCTGGAACACCCTTAGGGCCTCAAGAAACATGGGGTAACTCGCGAGTGCTGTCGGGGGCAACCGGGCTTGGTTCAGGGGAGGCAATCCTATTAAACGCGAATTGGTATCAGGCACCAGGGGGGATCATACGTTTGAGTGTCCTCAACGACCTGGCCGGTGTTCCCCTCCGCGAGGTTGACGGTTTTTCCGTGCGGGGGCGCGCTCGATTCCTGCCTTCTGCGGAATGAGCCCGCCTGTCGGCACGCTATAATAACGGTCGGCCCCGCGTCCTGCCCAAAACGGCGGCGGGGTTTTTCGGAAAGCTAAGATGTCGGACGAGACGAATGAACGCGAATTGAGGAGGCTGTGACGATGACCTTGAAGCTCTTCAGGCGTGCCAGGATCTACACGCCCACGTTGGGGGCCGCGCCGGCGGCGGGAGCGGAGCAGGGACGGATCCGTTCCGTTGAGGACGGCGCCTTCCTGGTGGAGGACGGACGCTTTGCGGCGGTGGGGAGCGCTTCGGAGGTGGAGGGAAGCCTCTCCGGACGGACGCCGGACCAGGAGTTCGACCTGGGAGGGGCGGCGGTGGTGCCGGGTCTGGTGGACCCGCACACCCACGCCTGTTTTGCCGCGCGGCGGGAGGCCGAGTTCTCCATGCGTCTGGCGGGGAGGCCCTACCTGGACATCCTGAAGGCGGGCGGCGGAATCCTTTCCTCCGTGCGCGCCGTGCGCGCTGCCTCGGAGGAGGAGCTCTTCTCCTTCTCCCGAGACCTGCTTCGGCGGACGCTCCACTACGGGACCACGACGATCGAGATCAAGAGCGGGTACGGCCTGGACCTGGACTCGGAGCTGCGCATGCTGCGCGTCATCGGGCGCCTGGGGCGTGAGACGGTGCAGACGGTGGTGCCGACGTTCATGGGGGCCCACGCCGTGCCGGAGCCCTTCAAGTCGGACCCGGATGGCTACGTGCGGCTGCTGACGGAGGAGATGCTGCCGGCCGTAGCGGAGCAGGGGATCGCCCGCTTCTGCGACGTGTTCTGTGAGGAGGGGGTCTTCTCCATCGAACAGAGCCGCAGGATCCTGCTGAGGGCGCGGGAGCTGGGCCTTGGACTCAAGATCCACGCGGACGAGGTGAACGACCTGGGCGGCGCGTCCCTGGCCGGCGAGCTCCGGACCGCCTCCGCGGAGCACCTGTTGGCGGCCTCCGACGAGGGAATCCGGGCCATGGCGCGGGGTGGGGTCGTGGCGGACCTGCTGCCCGCCACGGCCTACAGCCTTCGGAAGCCCTTCGCCCGCGCGCGGAAGATGATCGAGGAGGGGGTCCCCGTGGCCCTGGCGACGGACCTGAACCCCGGCTCCTGCTACTGCGAGTCCATGGCCTTCGTCATCAGTCTGGCCGTCATGGAGATGGGACTGACCCCGGAGGAGGCGCTGACGGGCGCGACCCTCAACGCCGCCTGGTCCCTGGGGATGCAGCAGGAGGTGGGCTGCATCGAGCGCGGCAGGATGGCGGACTTCCTGGTGCTGGACGGGGAGACGCCCGCGACGTTTGCCTACCTGTCCGGAGCCCGGCCCATCCGCTCCGTCTGGAAGCTTGGGGAGCGCGTAGCGTGATCCCTGCCCGATGCGGCGCAGGCGGCCTGTAAGGGTCATGCGATTTCATTTTTCGGGGCTGCGCGCCCGGTCGCGGGCGCTCTGCCTCGCGGCAATCCTTTTTCTGGCGATCCCCTGCAGAGCGGAGGCCGTGACGCGCGGCGCCTTTCTGGCGGCGCTGCTGGACGCTCGGGGGCTCTCCTCGAACGTCCCCGTGGGGAAGAACGCCGTCGCCTTCGTGCAGGAGACGGGGATCGTGACGGATGGGATAGGGGGCCCGAACGCCCAGGTGACGCGCCGTGAGGCCCTGCGCTGGTGCATCCAGTCTCTGGGGCTGGCCTTTGAGGCGGGAGCGCTGTCCGACGTGTCGGCGGGGTTCTCGGACGAGAAGGCGCTCACGCCCTTCGAGCGGGGCTGCCTCGCCGTGGCGGTGAACATGACGCCGGCCCTCCTGTCGAGGGACCGGAGCTTCCGTGGTGCCCAGCGCTTGACGGAGAAGGAGATGCGCTTCCTTCTGGATCGGGTGAGCCAGGCCAGTGAGGGACTGAGCCTGGAGGTGACGCTCACGCCCGTGGAGGGCCTGACGCTCCTGTTGCACCGGGATGGGGTTCCTACGGGCGTGCCGCGTTGGCGCGTCTATGCCGACGGCTTCGAGGACAAGGCGGCGGCGGAGTCGGCTCAGGCGTTCTTCAAGTCGAAGGGCTTTGAGATGTCGATGCTCCAGCCGCAGTACGAGTGGTTTCTGCGCTCCCCCGTGCTGGAGGATTATGGGGCCGCGCGGCGCCTGGCGTCCCTGATCCGGCAGCGAAAGCTTGCCGTGTGCCTCCTTCCCTCCGTCTCGAACTCCAACACGGATATCCTGCCGCGCTACTGGGCCCTGCTGACCATCGACCCCGGCCTCTGGCGAATGGTCCCTGCGGCCTCGTCCGAGGGGCCCGCTGCGCTGACGCCCCTCAGCCGGATCGTGAAGGACAACGGCCTGAGCGCCGCCATCAACGCGGGGTTCTTCGCCGTGACGGGGCGCAGGCAGGGGTACCCCATCGGCCTCCTGAGGCGGGACGGCGCGGAGGTGCACAAGCTCTACAACGGACGCGGCTGCCTGGGCTGGAACGACGAAAACGAGGCCGCCTTCGGCCTGCCCTCCCTGGTGAACGGGGAGCTGGTGGGCGCGGGAGGGGAGAGCTGGAGCGACATGCCCTTCGCCATCCAGGCCGGACCCCTTCTCCTGAGCGACGGCGTCGTGCAGGGAAACGATGAGGGGTTCTCCAATTCGCTGCTCTCCGCGCGCCACCCGCGCTCCGTGGTGGGGCTGACGGCGGATGGGGAGTGGTTCTTCCTGGCGGTGGACGGCCGCAACGGGCTGCACGCCGCGGGCGCTACGATGAGCGAGCTGACGGACATCCTGCGCTCCTATGAGGTCCCCTACGCCCTCAACTTGGACGGCGGCGGGTCCACGGAGCTCATCGTGAAGGGCCGGCTCTTCACCTTCCCGTCGGAGGGCAGGGAGCGTCCCATCAGCTACGCCCTGGGGGTGGTGCCCGCCCCCCGGTGAGCCGGCTTCGCGACGCGAAACGCAGGACGAAATCGTGGCAAAGACAAACGCCGAGCGAGGCGTTATGTGCTAGAATAGCAAGAATCGAACGGGACGGTGCTGCGGTTGTAAGCCCCGTTACTTTGAAGGAAAGTGGAGTGTTCTAATGAAGAAGTTGCTGTTGTGCGCGCTGCTGATGGGCCTGCTGGCTGTTACCGTTTCCCCGGCGCTGGCCTGGGAGAAGCAGAAGGACCTTGGTCAGGACCACGTGAAGATGAAGTGGTACCTCCTGGACTACGGCGTGAAGGATAACGTCCCCTTCGCCATCGCCCGGAAGTACTACACGAACACCTCGATCAAGAGCCAGACGGTGGACCTCCTGATGTCCAAGTACAACATCTCCCCCGAAGTGGCCGGCAGCCTGTATTTCACGGAGTACGGCTACGAGTACACGCCGGACGGCAAGCAGTTCGCGGTGACCTACCTGCGCCACTACGACATGCTGGGCAACGAGATATACGCCACCGTCTACGACGGATCGAGCGATGCCCTGAAGAAGGTCTTTGCCAACGTGGACCCGAAGTCCACGCCGGGCAAGGGCGCGGCCTACGCCCTGGGCAAGAAGCCGGCGGCCGAGAAGCAGCCGGCCGCCGCCAAGAAGGCACCGGCCAAGCGCCCCGCCAAGAAGGTCAAGGTGAAGAAGTAGGCGACGCCGAGGCCCTGCCTCGGTCGAACCCCAACTCCATCCAAAACGACAAGGGCCGCGGGAGACCGCGGCCCTTGTCGTGCGCTGCGGTTTAGAGGGTGTTTGCCGTCAGGGCCTGGTCCCAGCCGTTTTTTCTGACGTAGAGGATCAGCAGGACGGAGCAGAGCAGCCAGCCCGCGGGGTAGCTGAGGGCGATTGGGGTGATCGAGTCCGTCAGGCGCGAGGCGACGAGGAGGTAGACCTGGCGAAACAGGACGAAGGAGCCCAGCATGAAGTACATGGGGGTCCTGGCGTTTCCGACGCCGCGCAGCGCTCCGCCGTAGATGATGTAGACGACGTTCAGGAGGTCGAAGACGCTGTTGAGGCGCAGGAAGAGCACCCCGTAGCGGAGGACCTCATCGTCCCGGTTGAACAGGGCGACCATCCATGGGGCCGAAGCGTAGATGACGGCGACGATGAGGGCGGTGATGCCTGCGGAGATGCCCAGGCTGGCGCGCACTCCGGCGCGGACGCGATCCGGGCGCAGCGCTCCCGCGTTCTGTCCCGTGAAGGTCGTGACGGCCATGCCCATGCTCTGAATCGGCAGGAAGACGAAGGCGTCGATCCTGATGTAGATGCCCCACCCCGACGCGCTGGCGGCGCCATAGGCGTTGATGTAGCCCTGGACGAAGACGTTGGAGAAGGAGGTGAGGGCCAGCTGAACGCCCGACGGCAGCCCCAGGTCGAGAATCCTTCGCAGGATGTGCCGGTCCACGCGCATCTCGCCCCAGGTTATGCTGTGGCATTCCCTGCTGCGGAACAGGAGACGAAAGACGACGAGGCCTGAGACGAGCTGCGACAGGATCGTGGCCCACGCGACGCCTGCGACGCCCGCCTTGAAGGAGATGACGAACAGGAGGTCCAGCGCGATGTTCAGGACGGAGGAGAGAATCAGGAGGAACAGGGGGC
>NC_021038.1:1035986-1037840 GCF_000210715.1 Fretibacterium fastidiosum | reverse complement strand
AGGGAGTCCCCCACCGCGCGCAGGATGGCGGAGCCCATGTTGTAGAGCATCAGCCCGATCAGGCCCAGCATGTAAATTTGAAGGTACGTCGCGGCCTCCGGCATGATGGAGGCCGGGGTGTTCATGAAGCGCAGGAGTGCGGGCGTCGCCACATACCCTGCGGCGGACAGGACCAGCGACAGGACGACTGTGGCAACGACGGCGGTATGAACGGCCCGGCGCAGGTTGAGCACGTCCCCGGCCCCGAAGTACTGTGCGATGACGACGCTGGCCCCCATCGTCATCCCGATGAAGAGGCTGATGAAGGTAAAGACGATGGGAACGGTGGACGTGACGGCGCCCAGCGCGTCCGCGCCGACGAAGTTGCCCACGACGACGCTGTCCACCGTGTTGTAGAGCTGTTGAAAGATGTTCCCCACGAAGAGCGGCACGGCAAAGTCCACAAGCTGCCTCCAGATCACGCCCTCCGTCATGTCCATGACGGTCCTGCTCGGCATCTTCGTCCTCTCAAGGAATGGATTGGGGACGCCCTGACCGCCCCCTCCGTTTCATTATAGCCTGCAAACGGGAAAGGACAAGGGGCGTCCCCACGGACGGCCCGGCGCCGGCCGGTCCCTGAGCGGCGGGCGCCGGCGAAGGGCCTCAGGGAGGGAGACGGCGCGCGGTCAGCTCGCTTCCGCTGGAGCGTCAAGCCACGCGGCGATCCTTTCGGCGTCCGCCCGACGGACCCTCAGCCCCTTGTGGACGTGTCCGCGACAGGCGGCGGCGATGTCTCGAACGCCCCTTTCCGGGCCCGTCATGCTGCTGGTGCAGAAGGGGTAGACCTCCTTTCCGCTGAGGTCGCAGGCCTCCAGGAAGGAGATCACGGCCATGGGACACGTCCCGAACCAGACGGGCCATCCCAGCAGGACCCGATCGTAGGGCGCGGGGTCGGGGGGCATGACGGCGAGGCGCGGCCGTTCGCCGGACTTGAACTCGCGCCGTCCCTCGAAGAGGGTCTTGAAGTAACTCGGCGGGTACGTCTTGTCCACCTTGATCTCGAAGAGGTCCGCGCCCTCCAGCAGGGATGCGATCTCCTCCGCGGCCTTCCTCGTCCTTCCGCTCTTGGAAAAGTAGACGATCAATGTCTTCATGAATCAGACCTCCCATAGAAGATTGATAGAAACTGCTGGCTCCTCACTGTTCTATGTGGGTAAGGAACTATTCTGTCAAATGTAACTGTCCGGCGACGAGGTAAATCATATCACTGAAGATCTGTTTGTTTCGATACCCCCGTGCCTTCGCTTTTGCCGCCTGCACCAGGCTGTTGGTCCCCTCAAGAACCGCATTGTTGACCTGAGAGGTAAACCATTGCAGAATCCCCTCCCATTTACCCACACATAATAACGAGGAACCAAAAGAAGGGGGTTGCCCCGGAGTGGTTGGTCAGGGCAGCTCGGAAGAGTAGTCGCCCTCAGTAGCCATCGAAAGCCGGGGCCCGACATCAGACGATCTGGAGAAAAACCAACACTGCCATGACTGTGACGTAGAGCCCCCCCGACAAACAAGCACAGTGCATGCGGCGGCGAATCGTACCGGACACCTCCAGCATCCAGATGGCCTCCCTTCGGGTCATCCCCGTAAGCGAATACCTTCGGTTCCTCCGTCTCTGCGCCCACCACGCCCATGCGTGCGTAAAGAAAGAAAAAACAAAGAAAATCATGCAGAAAAACAAAAGATAACCGCAGAATGTCTCATAAAATTCAAAGTATCCTGAACTTGAGGTAAGGAAGTAAAGGCCCAGCAGAAGACAACCGAAGACAGCGAAAAGGGACCGTATCGCCCGTCTGCCCAGCCGACTCCTTTGGTATTCCA
>NC_021038.1:1031448-1034759 GCF_000210715.1 Fretibacterium fastidiosum | reverse complement strand
AAGCCGTTTTCCGTTCTCGGCGGAGTTGAAGACGCCCCCGGATACGCCGGCCGCCTCCAAATGATGGAACAGTGCCCCCCGATAACCCCGCCCGCCTTCTTCCTCTTGCCGGACGGAGACTTCGTCTTTTCCGACGGCGTCCCGTTTGCCATCCTCATCCAAAGTTTCTCCGGCCTCCAGCCCTCTCGATTCGCCAACGATATAGAAGGAGACCTGTGCCTCTTTGTATCCAGCCCCCTCGCACTCCAGGCGCCAATACCCCACCTGGGAGGGTTTCACCTTCACGCGGACATTCAAATTGTTATCCATCCCGGTAATCATGCCCCCAATGGGGAACCTTTTTCCGCCCGGCGCCACCAACGTGCATTGCAGAGACCTTCGATAGGGATTGACGATATTGATGAAAGCCGAAAAAGCGCCGATCCGGCTGTCCAGAAGGAAGGGCGAACTTGTGAGCCTTTCGCCCCGCACCTTCGCATCCCTTTTCTCCTGTATGGCCTCCGGCATCGAAGGGCCGGCCTCTCCTGCGACGGAATCCGGACTTCTCCATTGGGTGTTGCTCTGTACTGTCCGGGGAGGCGAGGTTCCGAGGGCCGAATGGCCGGAGAAAACATCCCCAAAGTCGTCGGCGCACAAAAGCTGCAGGTGCCCGTTCCAGGGGTTCAGCAGCAGGTAGGGCTCCTCCTGAAAGGAGCGCCACGGGGCATTGCCGATATAGCGGATCCTCTCCGGCGAGAGGGGAACAGAACTCTTACGGACATAGCCCCCGGTCTCACGGCTCAAGCGCTGGTAGAGCTCGATG
Source organism: Fretibacterium fastidiosum (assembly GCF_000210715.1). Taxonomy (GTDB): domain Bacteria; phylum Synergistota; class Synergistia; order Synergistales; family Aminobacteriaceae; genus Fretibacterium; species Fretibacterium fastidiosum. Next base: position 1,033,957 of record NC_021038.1, on the reverse strand, counting down.
CTGCGGTTCCTGAGGCTCACAAAAGACAGGGGGATAAAAAAGCTACGGCTCTTCGCGGCCAGGGCCTCGAAGGTCGTCTTTCCGGAGTGTTTCTCGGAGTCCTCCGGCTTCTGGGCGACGAGGACGACGATATCGCCCAGAAGAATGTGCCTGGCATCCATGTACGCTTGAAGGCGGTCGATGGCGTCCGACAGGACGTCATACAAGGGGATGTCGATACCCGTCTGAGTATCCTGAGGGCGCAGCAGGGTGCGCAGCTTGTTCTGCGTTTCCATACTCAATCCATCTCTGATGATGGCATTTTCCGGTAGAACCCCGCCTCCATTGGGTCCGTCTGCTATCTTTCGGAAAGGAACGACCTCATGAACACCGTCCCTGTCGAAGGTGAAGACGCCGACATCCGCCCCGGCCGGGATCGCCGTCAGCATCATGTCCACCAGGTTACATACCTCGGGGGTATAGGGCCAGGTCAGGCCAAATATAAATTCCAGTAGGTTTCCCGAGTTTTCGACCAGGATCATCCGGGCACGCTGATTCCTCGTGGTGCCCCACTCGATCTTCAGGTCGTCGATCGCGGGACTTTTCTCCCGGAACTCCGCCTCCGTCGAACCGATCCGAGGGAAGCCGTTCCTGTGGGTGATGTCGAAGCTGGCTGTGGGCTTCGCGGAGACGAGGTCCCTGTAGAAGCGGCGCTTGTAGGAGCGCAAAAGGGCCCAAGCAGGCAGCTCCTTGCTCACCAGCGTGCTCCAGCACGAGACGGTCCTGGGATAGAGCCTCCGCTGGGCCGTCTGATACTCCTCCGGGCACTTTGTGCCGTCGAAACCGTAGTGCTCGTCCGTAGAGAAGTTCAGCGCCATCGCTCTTTCATAAGGGAAGAGATTCCCATCTAGAGCAAATCCACTTATTTGATCCCTCATGATAGAATGCGCTGTATCAATAGATTGTTGCTCATCATCACTATATACAATGATATCTACCATATGGTCCCCTGTTCGAGGACTATTGGGATATATCCATCTCGGCCACCAATTAAAAGCATCTCCTTCATACTCGTCGAACAGTCCGTAGACGTAATGGCCGCACTCGTGGGCCAGCGTGTACCCCGTGTCGATCGGCCCTTGATCGGACGAGAAGTTATCGCGTCCCCCGAGAAACTCGCTGCTCATCTTGATGGCATGTTTGGGGCTGACAGCCTCCTGCCGGTAGGGGACGTAGGCCCCGGCCTCCGTCTCGGCATGGGTTTTTCCATTTTCATGGTAATTCTCCAGCCACCTGACATGAGCGAACTCCCTGTTCCCCTTGCCCTGCACGATCTTCACGCGGCCCAGGCGGTGCCGGCCGTTCGTCATCTCGTACACCGCCACGGACCAGTGCCGCATCGCCTCGGTAAAGGCGTCCCGGGAGGCGGTGTTCATGTACTCGAAGCTGTCTATCGTCATGTTGATGGGGCTGACCGTGTCGTACTCCTCGATCGCCGCGCCTGCCGGCGTGGCGCAGAGCGCCAGCCCCAACAGTGCACAGAACCCAAAAGCCCTTCTCATCGTATTCACCTCCATAACGTGCCACACGACTACACCACGCGGATCAGAACCCAGACGACATCCCAAGCCCCATCCTCCCGGCGCTTGACGCAGGGGATGCAGTACAGGCCACGGGGGGCGTAGATTCCTCCCAAGCCTTCCGTGGAAAGCACTTTGAAACGGTCGCCCTCCACAGTGAAATAACCTCCGGTAAAAAACATGGCCATGGGATTATACCCCGACTCGCCCAGAGGGACGCTGCCCAACTCGTAAACCTCCACGGCCCTCTTCACCTCGATATAGCGCACCCTGTCCGAGCTTGCGATCCCCTCCGGAACCTGCCCCGAGACGACGGCCCGCAGAACCGCAGGTCCCTCCTCGCCGGGGATTCTCACCTCCTTCGTCGCATCGTTTTCTCCATCCACACGGACGAACAGGCCGCCTTCCCTCAGTAAAAGCAGTGTGCCCGATCCATACTTGAAAAGCTCGTAGGAGGGCATTTCTTTGACAACCCCTTGCGGTATCCTCCCTTGCGGCACCCTCATCCCTTCAAGCTCTCCTACCAGAGCCACCATTGAATCATGGCGCCTGTCGCTCACCTTACCCATGAAACAAGGCGATCTATGAAGAAAATAACCTTTTGTAGCAACGTACCCGACAATTCCGCCGACCCAACGCTCTCCGGACACGCGGCCTACAACTCCGGAGAACCCTACCAAAGCAGTGTTCCAAACGTTCGCACAGGAGCTGGCGCTGGCCATCCCCCCCTCGCAGCCGCTCCATTTTCTGGACTCCCTAGCCCACCGGCCGATCAGACCACCGACCTCCTCCCTGCCCGTGACCTCGCCGCGGTAGAGGTTGAACTTACAAAAATTCCAATCGAGATAACCGGCCAGGCCACCCACGCGGTCCCTTCCCCGCACCGAGCCCGATACACCACAGTTTTCTATGCGCGTGTAATCTCCGTCGCCGACGAGCCCGCCGACGCA
>NC_021038.1:1028853-1030685 GCF_000210715.1 Fretibacterium fastidiosum | reverse complement strand
GTCCCGCCCCTCGACGTCCACGCTCTCCAGCGTGACGCTTGACAAACGCCCCTGTTCCATCACCCCGACGAGCCCCTGACCGTCGCGGTCCCCTCGGATCGTCAGGTTGGAGACGACGGCTCCGGTGCTCTCCAGATGTCCCGTGAAGGGGTTTTCCCTCGTCCCTATCGGCACCCAGTCCCGGCCCGACAGGTCGATGTCACTCGAGATATGGAAATGGGCCCCCTTCGCCCCCCCTCCGTTGACCTGTTTCGCCATCAGGGCCAGCTGCTCCGCCGTCTCGATCACGTAGGGGTCGCCCGGACCGCCGGAGCCCCCGGCAAAACCGCCCGCCGCATGGTCGATCCAGTACTCCCGCCCCGGAACCCGGACGAACTCCCAGTTGCCCCGGTCACGAAAGGTCAGGTACGTCACGGGCCACGCCATCAGCGCGGCGAACAGAAATACAATCGCTCTCCTCCTCAACATCGTCACCACCTTTTTCCTCACACCACGCGGATCAGAACCCAGACGACATCCCAAGCCCCATCCTCCCGGCGCTTGACGCAGGGAACGCAGTACAGGCCACGGGGGGCGTAGATTCCTCCCAAGCCTTCCGTGGAAAGCACTTTGAAACGGTCGCCCTCCACAGTGAAATAACCTCCGGTAAAAAACATGGCCATGGGATTATACCCCGACTCGCCCAGAGGGACGCTGCCCAACTCGTAAACCTCCATGGCCCTCTTCACGGCCCTCTTCACCTCGATATAGCGCACCCTGTCCGAGCTTGCGATCCCCTCCGGAGCCTGCCCGGAGATGACGGCCCGCAGAACCGCAGGCCCCTCCTCGCCGGGGATTCTCACCTCTTCTCCATCCACACGGACGAACAGGCCGCCCTCCCTCAAAAGCAGTGTGCCCCATCCATAGAAAAGCTCGTAGGAGGGCATTTCCTTAATAGCCTCTTGTGGTGCACCCTTAATCCCTCCTATCAGAGCCACCATTGAATCGTGGCGCCTGTCGCTCACCTTACCCATGAAGCTGGGATTTCTAAAAGAATTGTGTCTTTCAGTAATGTACCCGACAATTCCGCCGACCCAACGCTCTCCGGACACATGGCCCACAACTCCGGAGAACCCTATCAGGGTGGTTTTCCAAATATCTTGTACATTGGCGCTGGCCATCCCCCCCTCGCAGCCGCTCCACTTCCTGGACTCCCTCGCCCACCGGCCGACCAGACCACCGACCTCATCCCTGCCCGTGACCTCGCCGCGGTAGAGGTTGAACTCACAAAAATTCCAATCGAGATAACCGGCCAGGCCACCCACGCGGTCCCTTCCCCGCACCGAGCCCGATACACCGCAGTTTTCTATGCGCGTGTAATCTCCGTCGCCAACGAGTCCGCCGACGCGGTCTCGCCCCTTGACGTCCACACTCTCCAGCGTGACGCTCGACAAACGCCCATGTTCCATCACCCCGACGAGCCCCTGCCCGTCGCGGTCCCCTCGGATCGTCAGGTTGGAGACGACGGCTCCGGTGCTCTCCAGATATCCCGTGAAGGGGTTTTCCCTCGTCCCTATCGGCACCCAGTCCCGGCCCGACAGGTCGATGTCACTCGAGATATGGAAATGGGCTCCCTTCGCCTCCCCTCCGTTGACCCGTTTCGCCACCAGGGCCAGCTGCTCCGCCGTCTCGATCACGTAGGGGTCGCCCCAACCGCCGGAGCCCCCGGCAAAGCCGCCCGCCGCATGGTCGATCCAGTACTCCCGCCCCGGAACCCGGACGAACTCCCAGTTGCCCCGGTCACGAAAGATCAGGTACGTCACGGGCCACGCCATCAGCGCGGCGAACAGAAA
>NC_021038.1:1026492-1028350 GCF_000210715.1 Fretibacterium fastidiosum | reverse complement strand
CGGACGGCGTCAACTTGACGCTGTTGCGAACGTTCGTGGGCTGGAACCGCGCGGACCGCGGGGGAGCAGCGGCTGTCTCCCATCCCTCGCCGTGGCCCTCGGTACACAACACGATTGTCGGCAATCAGCTTGGCGATGTCGTCGTCTCTCCGGATTTCACAATATGCCGGTCGGCGGCGAGGCATGCTGTCGTGGAAGAGGTTCCCTTTGCCGTACATCATGCATTTTTCCCCTCGATAAGGAAGTGGGCACCCGGAGGATGCCTCGTGCTGGAGGATTGCCTTCTCGTCGATAACGAGACGCAATCGGCCGGCGGCGCGGTGAAGGCTCAGGCCCTGACACTGTGCAACAGTACGTTGTTCGGCAACGTCGCGAGGCGGAGCGATTCCGCCATTTTCGGGGTGCAGCCACTCTTTTATGCCTCGTTGCTGGCGGATGGGCTCGAGGACAGCGCAGACGGCGTTGTCCTGGATGAAAACTGCAACCTGGTTGAAGCACCGTCCGCTGGCATGTCGGACGGCACGGTCGGAGAGGTTTTCGAGTCATGGCCCCCGGAGGCCGAGGATCGCGGGGGCCATGCGCCCACGATTCCAATAAGATACGCCGGTCCAGCCGAGGGGAGGGTTTCCGCCGACCTGCCGGCTATGCTGACAGATTACCCCTGGAATTTCCGAGCCGATGCACGCGGCGTTCCACATGACTATTCGAAAGGGGCCTCCGTCGGCGCCTGGGGGTTCGGGCAGGTTTCGCTTCTTCCGGGAAACATCCGGAATTCCACGACGATCGCGTTCCGCCCAAAAGACACGGGCTCGATCAAGGTGAAACTGGTGGAGAAGATAGAGACCGGCTCAGACAGCGTGACGAACTGCCTGAAGGACGTGGAAATCCGTTTCGAGTTGATGCAGGGCAGCAATCTTGGACGGCTGCCCCAGGTGAGGATAACGGAGGACAACGGACGCGCGTTTGCGGTGGTCGATACGCTGGAGGGAGGCGACGGCATGGTCCGGGCTTCGGTTGCAAACAGGCCGTTGCAGTATCTGGATCTGTCGGTCCGCCTGAAGCGCCCAGGGCCTGGGGAACCCACGCCTCGGGACGGCGAGGACGATCTGTATGTCGTTGCGCTGAGCCCCAACAGCACGAAGAATAACATGGAAAACACGTACGTCGCGACATACTCTCGGCCCTGTGCCTACAGCACCGTGTCGATCCGCCGTAAGGGACATCCCGAGGCGGTTGAGAAAGAACTTCCCATCGCGATATCGGACTCCGTCCGGGGGACGATAGGCAAAAGACTGACCTTTGCGGAGAAGGGCAGTTATATTTTCGACTTCAGGATGACGGACTCTGCCGGAAGGAGCTACGAGGACTCGAGGGAGGTCCGGGTATCGGACGTGTCTCTGAAGGTGTTTCGCCTGTCCGACCCTCCATATTATCAGGACAAGACATTGTCTATGATTGCTGTATTCACGAAGGCTCCCAGGGCCGTCGATATGACGCTGACGGATGAGGACGGCAGGGAGTTCAGGCCGGACATCCGCCACTCGGACGATCGGCTGGAGTGGGAGGGCCTTGCCGTGCTGAGGGAACCGGGATACTACGCGGCCCGCCTGGACTACACGGACGGCGGGGATGGTACGGCCCGCAGCGAGCGCTACACCATCCGGGTGGCGGAGTACTATGGCGAGGGGAGCGATACGACGATTGTGGAGCGCGGCGGCGGATGCAATGCCCTGTACGGCGCCGCTGTTCTGTTCCTCCTTGTGTGCCTCTTACTATTTGGCCGGTCCGGAGGAGCGGGAGGCCGCTTCTGATGGGGAAGGTAAAGGTGGTGACGATGTTGAGGAGGAGAGCGATTGCC
>NC_021038.1:1023941-1026472 GCF_000210715.1 Fretibacterium fastidiosum | reverse complement strand
TATAAGATAAGCAAATTTTAAGGAGGTTTTTCCCTTGAGCTGGGAGAATAAGGTGAGGCTGGCGGGGCAGGTGCACTTCATCAAAGCGCAGGCGGAGGGCGAGACGGGCACGGGAAAGTACGTGCGTTTTGCCGTGAAGCAGGACAACCACGAGTTGGACGGCTCGCCGCGAAAGGACTTCCTGGTGGTGCGCGTCTACGATCAGGCGCTGAGGGACGTCCTGTCGGGCAAGAAGGACGGAGACCCCGTGGCGGTGGAGGGCACGCTTCGCTCCTCGCGGGGGAGCGGCGTCAACTACGTCCGGTGCAGCGCCATTAAGTGAGAGGGGCGGGCGGAGCGCCACCGAAGGGCGTTCCGCCCGCCTCGACCGCACCCCGGCGTGCGTTACAGCAGCTTCTTGAGGGCCTCGACGGCGTCCTCGTAGTTGGGCTCGTCCGTCACCTCCGGCACCACCTGCACGTAGCGCACCACGTCGTCCTTGTCCACGATGAACACGGAGCGCGTCAACAGGCGCAGCTCCTTGATCAGCACGCCGTAGGCCGTCCCGAAGGACGCCGTGCGGTGGTCGGAGAGGGCGATGGCGTTCTCGATCCCCTCGACGGCGCAGAAGCGCTTGATGGCGAAGGGAAGGTCCATGGTGAGGTTCAGGACGACGACGTCGCCCGGCTCCTGAGCCGCGTCCTCATTGAACCAGCGGAGCTGAAGGCTGCAGACCGGCGTGTCCAGGGACGGCGCGACGGAGAGGACCTTCACCTTCCCCGCGTAGTCCTTCAGGCTCTTTTCGGCAAGGCCGCTGTCCAGGACCACGAAGTCCGGTGCCTTGTCTCCGACCCTGGGCGTCGTCCCCAGAAGCGTCAGGGGCTTGCCCTTCATGGTGATGATTCCCGTTCTTTCCTGCATTGCGATGACCTCCCCTTAATTTGAAATTTGCTTATTCCCCACAGCACCCGCCGCTGCATCCGCTGCATCCGCCGCTGCAGATGCCGGTCTGCCATGCGTTGACCACGGGCACGAAGACGTCCAGGATCGCGGGGATCTGGTCCGTGCCCTCCTCCGTGCCCGTCAGTTCGAGTTCGGCCATCACCGCCTCCGGGGTCTCCGCCCCGTCCAGGATGAGCTGGACGATGTCCTTCAGCAGGATGTTCTTCTCCGGACAGACGGGGGTGTCCGCCGGTGCCTTGATCCACTCCATGATAAAACCCTCCTCACGGTCTTTGTCGGCTGCGGCCTCGCGACCTCGTGCCTGCGAAGCATTGTATCGTAAACGGGGCCTCGTGCAAAGGGCGCGGGCTAAGGGCTTTTACCTGACTTTGATCGTTCAGCTTATATTTAAGGGGGACGTCGGTCAATCTTAAAAGTGGTGGGAAGCGATCGGAGATCGTCAAACCAGGGGTGTCCTTCAGCGCCTGAACTGCCCCACGCGCTTCGCGCGGCCCGATGGAGTTTCAGGCGCTGAGGGGAGACCTGCGGTTGACCGCTCTCGACGATTTGGCCAGCGTTTCCTCAGCGGAGCCGGAAGGGCTTTGGCATAAACGGTCGGTGCCTGTATAATCATGAGGAGGACCCGACGCAGGTGACAGGGCGTCAGGCAGGAACCTTTGGGGCGAGGAGGCGAAGATGATGACGTTTGTCTGGCTGGGGGCTGGGATCGTCTTTTTCGGCTTGGGGTTGTGGCAGTGGGCCCGCGGAGGCTCCGGTCTGTGGCAGATACTGAACCTTCGGCGGAGGGAGAAGACCCTGACCGCGGAGGAGAGGCTCGAGGCCGAGGGCACGGTGCACCGGCTGGAGCGCGCAACGGACCGCGCTCTCTTGCTGAGCTTCAGGATTTTGGGCTATCTGGCGATCGTGCTGTGGCTGGTGTTGGGAGTCAGCCTGCTCATGGATTTTCTTGGGGTCGACTGGACCAGCCGCTTTCGGGCACGGCAGTATTGGAATGCCGACACGGAGGCGCTTCCCGACCGCAACACGGTCCTGCGCTCCATAGGGTCGAAGCTGAGGAAGTAGCGGCGGCGTCTGAGGTCAAGGTCGGTCGGGCAAGGGTGCCCGACCGGCCTTTTTCATAGCGGCTTTCCGTCCTGCGGGCCCCGACGGGCGATCTTCGTCAGGAAGAGCCAGCCCTGCCACAGGCCGAAGAGGAGCGCCGCCGGGATGGCGGCGACGGAGAGCCAGCCGGGGTACCCCTCCGCGTCTAGCCACCGCGACAGCCAAACGCCAAGAAAGGCATAACCGGCCACCACCAGGCCCGTCGAGAGGACGCGGCCGAAGAGCGCCACGTCCCGAAGCCCCTTCCCCTTCATCGTGCCGCCTCCTCCGGATAGAGCATCCTGAGACACGTCTCCAGCGCCTCCAGCAGCTGAGCGTCGTCCACGCCCTGCAGGCCGTCCAAGACGATGCGTCCCGCGCCGCTGCGCCGTCCGACGCGGATCTTGATGCCCCGTCGCCGAAAGTCGCGGAGCGGCCGAGGAAGCCGCAGGGCCTGGAATCGCCCGCGGGGGGGCGCCGGCAGCTCTGGAGCCACTGGCTCGTCCTCC
>NC_021038.1:1017734-1023559 GCF_000210715.1 Fretibacterium fastidiosum | reverse complement strand
GGAGGCGACCTCGATGGGGGAGAGGTCCTTCCGCTGGACGTTCTCGATGAGGGAGAGCTCGCGCGCTTCGGCCTCGGAGGCGGTCAGGATTCGGGCGGGGACCTCCCGCAGGCCCGCCAGGGCCGCCGCACGCCAGCGCCGCTCCCCGGCGACGATGCGGAGGCCTCCGTCCTCCTCCCTCCGCAGGAGGAGGGGCTGGAGGATGCCGTGGAGCTCGATGGACGCGGCCAGGTGCTTCAGCTCCTCCTCGTCCATCTCCTTCCGGGGCTGTTCCGGGTCCGGCCGGAGGTCCTCCAGGCGTACCCGGTAGATCTTCTCCAGGGCGGCGTCGCCCGCCCCGCTCCCCAGGAGGGCCGAGAACCCCTTGCCTAGGGCTTTTCGCTCAGCCATCGCTGGATGACCTCCTTCGCCAGGGCCTCGTAGGCGCGGGCCCCCGTGCTGTTGGCGTCGTAGTAGGCGATGGGTGAGCCGTAGCTCGGCGCCTCGGACAGGCGGACGTTGCGGGGGATCACCGCGTCGAACACGACGTCGCCGAACTGGCGGCGCACCTCCGCCATCACCTCGTTGCCCAGGCGGGTGCGCGAGTCGTAGAGGGTCAGGAGGATGCCCGATATCTCAAGCGACGGGTTCAGCGTCTCGTGGACCAGGTTCACCGTGCGGACCAGCTGGGTGACGCCCTCCAGCGCGTAGTACTCGCACTGAATGGGCACCAGGAGGCGGTCGCAGGCCGCCAGGGCGTTGAGGGTGAGGATGCCCAGGGAGGGGGGGCAGTCGATCAGGACGAGGTCGTATCCGCAGACCTTCTCCAGTTGGCGCTTGAGCTTGGACTCCCGGCTGATGGCGCTGGCCAGCTCGATCTCCGCACCGGCCAGGTCCAGTGACGAGGGCAGCAGGCTGACGTTCTTCCAGGCCGTCGTCAGGATGGCGTCCTGAATGGGGACGTCGCCGATGAGGACGTTGTAGACGCTCCTTCCCAGGGCCGAGGCGTTGACCCCAAGCCCGCTCGTCCCGTTGGCCTGGGGGTCCATGTCCACGAACAGGACGGAGTAGTCGTGTCGGCCCAGCTCGGCCGCCAGGTTGATGCAGGTGGTCGTCTTCCCCACGCCGCCCTTTTGATTGGATACAACGATCGTTGGAGCCTGATCGGACGTTGGCACTACAGCCACCAGCCTTTCATTGAAGCCGCGCCTGCGGGGCGCGGGTACGCGCGGGGACAGGGCCAAGCCTTCTCCCACAGGACGAGGCGGCGGGAGGACTCCGGCCCTCCGTACCCGTAGATGAGGGGCGCCCTGAGTCCCAGCCCCTGCCAGCGGCCGCGCACCTCCGCCAGCTCCGCGTCGAGCTTCGGCCCCTTGAAGGTGAGGAGAACCCCGCCCACCTCCACGAAGGGGGACAGGAGCTCCGCCGTGACGCCCGCGCTGGCTACGGCTCTGGCCCCAGCCAGGGCAAAGGACTCGCGCCGAGTGCGGGCGGCTTCCTCGCTTCGAGTGCAGAGGACCGTCACGTTGGAGAGCGCGAGGGCCTCCGCGATCTCCTGCACGGCGCGGCACTTCTTGCCGACGCTGTCCAGCAGGAGGATCCGGAGGTCCGGCCGGCAGATGGCCCAGACCAGTCCGGGAAGCCCGCCGCCGCTGCCGAGGTCGAGGACCTGTCCCGTGGGCGGCAGAAAGGGCACGGACTCAAGGCAGTCCGCGACGTGCAGGCTGTAGAGCTCCTCCGCGCCGCGCGTGCCCGTCAGGCGCGCCGTCGTGCAGGACGCCAGAAGGTCCGCGTAGCGGCGCAGGACCGCCCGATGCGTCTCCTCGATCTCGGCGGGGCCGGGACCCTGTGCGGGCGTGGCCCCGCCGAAGGAGGCCCTCTTTTTGTCCTTTTCTTCCCTCTCGCCCAAACCGTCCGCCCCCTGAAATTCGACCTCGGCCAGTGCCATCTATTCTATCATTAGTTCCGTCATTGCCGCCTGCCGTTTGTTGCCCCCGGCGTCCGCGGACGGCGGGGGGAGGCCGCGCGGACGCAGCCTCCCCTTCTAGCTTTCCACCGTCCCTGCCGTATCCTACCCGGCCCGCTCCTCCTCCATCAGCTTCAGGACGTCCGGAAAGAGCTCTAGGCTGCGGCGCAGGACGCCGTGCATCTGCGCGATGGCCATGCCGTAGTTGACGATGGGCGCGCCCGCGGCCTCCGCCTCTCCGATACGGCGCTGCATCTCCCGTTCGTTCAGCATACAGCCGCCGCAGTGGAGGACGAGGGAAACGCCCGACAGGTCCCTGGGGAAGTCCCCGCCGGAGGCGAAGTCGAAGCAGGGCCTCGCGCCGGCGTACCGCTCGATCCACCCCGGCATGAGGACGACCCCGATGTCGCCGCACTGGCGGTGGTGCGTGCAGCCCTCGGCGATCAGCACCCGGTCCCCGGTCCTGAGGCGCGAGAGCCGCCCCGCCCCACGGGCCAGGGCCGCCAGGTTCCCCTTGTACCGGGCGAAGAGGATGGAGAAGGAGGTGAGGGGCACGCAGGGGGGCACGTCCTGCGCGGCGCGGGCGAAGACCTTGGAGTCCGTGACGGCCAGGCGCGGAGGGCGGGTGAGCCCGGAGAGCGCCTCCGCGACCTCCGTCTCCTGACAGGCCACGACGATGGCGTGGGCGTCCAGGACCTCCCGGACCGTCTGCTGCTGCGGCAGGATCAGGCGCCCCTTCGGGGCGGAGCCGTCCTGGGGCATGATGAGGAGCACCGTGTCGCCGGGGGAGAGGAGGTCCGCAATGAGGCGCTTTTTGTCCTCCACGCTCCGGGCGAGGGCGGCAATCCGCTCCTTCAACTCTTCGACGTTCTCGCCGGTGACGGCGCTGACGCAGAGCTCGTCCCGGCCCGGCGCGGGGCGCTCCTCCGGCCTCAGCAGGTCCGCCTTGGTGCGGGCGATGAGGAAGGGGATGGCCCTCTCCTTCAGGAGGGCCAGCAGCCTGTGGTCGTGCTCCGTGAGCGGGCGCCGGGCGTCGGCCGCCAGGACCGCGGCGTCCGTCTCCGCCAGGATGCGGAGCGTCCTCTCCACGCGCAGGGCCCCAAGCGCCCCCTCGTCGTCCAGCCCCGGCGTGTCGATGATGAGCACGGGGCCAAGGGGCAGGAGCTCCATCGCCTTCCTCACCGGGTCGGTGGTGGTGCCCCCAACGTCCGAGACGATGGAAAGGTCCTGCCCGGTCACGGCGTTGACGAGGCTGGACTTGCCCGCGTTCCGAACCCCGAAGAAGGCCACGTGAACCCGCTCGCCCGACGGGGTGTCGTTCAGCCCCATGGCGTCCCCTAGAAGCGGAAGTCCCGCCGGTTGGAGTTCCGGATGGCCTCGATGTTCTCGCGTGCCGTCGCTCGCACCCTTTCGCGGGGGATGCGGTTCAGCTCGCGCGCCACCATCTCGTAGCCGATGCGCTTCGTCTCCGGGCTGGCGTAGTCCTCCAGGTACTCCGTCAAGGTCATCAGGGCGTTGGGATGGCAGCAGTTCAGGATCTGGCCGCTCTTGCACAGGCTCATGAACCGGTCTCCCGTGCGGCCCGCGCGGTAGCACGCCGTGCAGAAGGAGGGGATGTGCCCGCTGTCCATCAGCCAGCGGACGACCTCGTCCAGCGTGCGCTGATCGGAGACGTCGAACTGCTCCGTGTCGTGGGGGCGCTCCTCCTCCGTGTAGCCGCCGACGGAGGTACGGGACGCGCCGCTGACCTGGGAGATGCCCACCTGCAGCAGTCGTGCCCGCACCGCCTCGGACTCGCGGGTGGAGACGATCATGCCCGTGTAGGGCACGGCCAGCCGGATGCAGGCGGCGATCTTCGTGAAGGTGTCGTCGGAGATGGAGTTGTCGAAGACGTCGGGGTCGATGCCGTCGGCCCGCTTGACGCGCGGCACGCTGATGGTGTGGGGTCCCACGCCGTGAACCGCCTCCAGGTGTTCCGCGTGCATCAAAAGCCCGGCGAACTCGTAGCGGTATTTGTCGAGCCCGAACAGGACGCCCAGCCCCACGTCGTCGATGCCGCCGTCCATCGCCCGGTCCATCGCCTCGGTGTGGTAGTCGTAGTCGTGTTTGGGACCCGTGGGGTGCAGCTCGAGGTAGCCCTTCTTGTGGTAGGTCTCCTGGAAGAGGATGTAGGTGCCGATGCCCGCGTCCTTCAGTTTGCTGAAGTTCTCCACCGTGGTGGCGGCGATGTTGACGTTGACGCGCCGGATGTCGCCGTTCTTGTGGTGGACGCCGTAGATGGTCCTGATGCAGTCCAGGATGTACTCGATGGGGTTGTTGACCGGGTCCTCACCGGATTCGATGGCCAGCCGCTTGTGCCCCATATCCTGCAGCGCGACGACCTCGCGTCGGACCTCCTCCTGCGTCAGCTTCTTGCGCGGGATGGTCTTGTTCGCCGTGTGATAGGGACAGTAGAGGCAACCGTTGACGCAGTAGTTGGAGAGGTAGAGCGGCGCGAAGATCACGATGCGGTTTCCGTAGAACGCCAGCTTGATCTCCTCCGCCACCTCGTACATTCTCGCCACCTTGTCCGGCATCTCGCAGGCCAGGAGCACGGAGGCCTCCCGGTGGGTGAGGCCGCTGCACTGACAGCCCCCCGCGGTCCGACGCGGGCGCGCCTTCTCCAGGAGCTCGTCGATCAGGCGGACGTTCTCCTTGTTGCGGTCCGCGTAGTCCAGCGTCTCCAGGATCTCCTCGTCGTTGATGAACTCCGTTGCGCGGAGCGACTTTGGATCGTAAACAGCCATGGATGATCACCCCTTCTTTCAGGTCAGAACGTCGTCTTCCCTGTTAGATATTTTTAGGGAAACACTGATTAAGTCGTTGAGAACTGTCAACCGTATGGGCTCCCTTCAGCGTATGAAACTTCATCAGGCCGCGCGAAGCGCGTGGGGCTTGGGGCGTAGCCCCATTTTAAAATTTTAGGGAAGCGCTGAAGGATACCCTTTATTGATGTTCCTTGATTGCTTTCAACAATTTTTGAAGATTAATCAGCGCTTCCTTAACTATTATTAAGGTTTAGACGCTTTGAGGCGGCGACGCGCTCGCGTTCCATCGCGGGCGAATCAGGCGGGCCAGGCCTCCCGCTTGACGTCGCCTCGGTCCATGGAGAGGCGCCGGCCGATGCCGGCCATCCTGCGCGCGAGGCGCGCAAGGCCCTGAGCGGACTCCTCTCCGGTGCAGAGCTTGCCGTCGTAGATCGCGTACTTCTTCCGCACGGAGGCGGGGGAGAGGTTCGGCATCACGACGTTGGCGCCGGCCCGAATCCCCATCTCCCGACCCATGGGGGTGGACGGTCCCCAGCGCCGTCGTGGCGGGCAGCAGGACGGGCGGGTGGATGAGCCGGATGATGGAGAGGAGGTAGCAGGTCAGCTCCGCGCTTCCCGCCGGGCGGCCTCGGAACTCCGTGTCCGCCTGCGGGATGAAGGGGCCGATGCCGCACATCTCCGGCTTGAACGCTTCGATGAACTTCAGGTCCTTCGCCAGCTCCGCCGCGGTCTGAAAGGGGGACCCCACCATGAAGCCGCAGCCTGCCTGATAGCCGATCTCCTTCAGGTCCCGAAGGCAGCACATCCGGTTTGCAAAGGACATCTCGGGCGGGTGCAGCCTTGCGTAGTGGGCCGGGTCCGCCGTCTCGTGGCGCAGGAGGTAGCGGTCCGCGCCGGCGTCGAAGAGGCGCTGAAAGCTCGCCCTCCCGCGCTCGCCCAGGGAGAGCGTCACCGCAGAGCCGGGGCAGCGCGCCTTGATCTCCCGGACGAGCGCGCAGAGCACGGCGTCGGTGAAGTGGTCGTCTTCGCCGCCCTGCAGGACGAAGGTGCGGAAGCCGAGCTCGTAGCCCTCG
>NC_021038.1:1008707-1016971 GCF_000210715.1 Fretibacterium fastidiosum | reverse complement strand
GGGCGACCGCGTGGCCGTGCTGGGGTACGAGCGCGACCTCCTGCCCTTCATGCGCGACTGGGGCTGGCGCGTCGCGGTGTTCGATGACCGGGGCATCGGGCCGGACTGCTTCCCCCAAAGCGACTTCTCCCGAGGCGTTCGGGAGGCGGAGTGGGTGTGGCTGTCCCCGGAGGCAATCCGCGACCGGTGGCTGCTCTCCACGCGGGAGGAGCTGACGAGGAAGAAGGGCTGCTTCCTCCAGGGCCCCGGCCTCCCCGCCCTGCCCGGAGCCTTTGCACCCCTCGGCGTCACGCACCTCGTCGTTCCGAGGGGGGACGCTTCGCCCGAGGCGGCCATGGCGGCGGAGGCCCACGTCGCAGCGGGCGGCAGCCCGTGGCTCAGCGGCGCGCTGACCTGGAGGGTCTACCCGGCGCAGGGCGGGGGCCGCCGCGCGGCGAACGACCCGGCGGAATCGTGCGGTGGGGGCTCAGGCGCTCCTTTTGTGAAGTGAAGAAAGGGTATAATAAGCAGGGGAAGCGGACGATCTTGTACGGAGGGGGCGGTTTTTCGTGCTACAGCGTTCTTATTGGCTGAATGGACGGGAGGATGTCGCCGCGGCGGTCGAGAGGGCGAAGTCCGAGGCCTCGAAGTTGCCGCGTCTGGATTCCGTACTGGCGGTCGTTTTTCTGAAACGCACGGCGGTCCCGCTCTGGGGAAATATCCTGGGGAGCGTTCGAAGCGCGTTCCCCGGCGCGGAGGTCTGTGGGGCCACGGTGGACATGAGCGTCACCGACGGGACCCGATGGCTCTCGCCGGAGTGGGGTGAGGACTCCGACGTCCTTGGCTCCCTCACCTTCATGTTCTTTGAGCGCTCCTCCGCGCGGGCCATGGTGCTGCCTGACGACCCGGTCACAGCGGGCACGACGCTG
The DNA here is from genome assembly GCF_000210715.1 of Fretibacterium fastidiosum. Lineage (GTDB taxonomy): Bacteria > Synergistota > Synergistia > Synergistales > Aminobacteriaceae > Fretibacterium > Fretibacterium fastidiosum. Next base: position 1,016,063 of record NC_021038.1, on the reverse strand, counting down.
CGACAGGCGCTGGATGAGGACGCGGACGCCAGAGCCGTCGGCCTCCTGATCAGCGACATGCGCGTAGACTTCAACCCCCTCTTTCGGGAGATTTCCCACGTCCGCCCCGAGATCGTCTTCTTCGGCGGGACGGCCTGGGCCTGGAGCGAACCTGAGGGACGCCGGCTGTTTTGCGGGGATGTGGCCCTCACGCGCGGCATCGTCGTCGTCTTCTTCAGTGGTCGGGAGCTGCACGCCTGCGAGAACTCGTCCTTCGGCTGGGTGCCCATGGGCCCTGAGCTGATGGTCACACGCATGAAGGACGACTTCACGGTCTGTGAGCTTGATGGGAAGCCCGCCGGCGAGGTCCTGGAGTACTACCTGGGCTGGCGGGAGAGCTGGGACCCGCTGGAGGACGCCATGGCCTTCCCCCTGTGCTTCGAGCGCGGAGGGCAGCTGGTGGGGCGTCACATGAACGCCTTCCTCGACGACGGGAGCGTCCAGCTGGATGCGGACCTTCGGGTGGGGGAGAGGCTTCGCATCTCCTGCGGCGCCCCCTTCGCCATCCTTCGGGAGGCCGTGGCGAACCACAGGCGAATGGTGGACTTTCGCCCGGAGGCGATTGCTGCCGTCAGCTGCGCTGGCCGGCACCAGATGCTGCGGGAGAACCGGGGGCAGGAGTTCGACGTTCTCCGCCAGCTGGCGCCCTCTGCAGGCTTCTACTCGTACGGCGAGGTCCAGCGAAACGGTGGCGAGATTTCGATCACGAACCTGATGCTGGTCACCGTCGGCTTTCGGGAGGGGGAGCCCACAGGGGCGGAGCCCGTGATCCGGGTGGCGCCGCTGCACCTTCAGAAACAGACCTCCGTCATCGCCCACCTCCTGCACATGGTGGACGTCATGACGCAGGAGTGGGAGGACGCGCGGGGCCGCCTCGTCGTCCTGGCGGAGCGCGACGCGCTCACGAGCCTCCTGAACCGCCGCGCCATGGAGGAGTCCCTGCGGCAGGTCCTGCGCGAGAGGGCGAAAAAGCCCCAGGACGTCGCCGTGTTGATGATCGACCTGGACGACTTCAAGGGCATCAACGACACCTACGGGCACGCGATGGGCGACAAGGCGCTGGTGGCGCTGGCGGATATCCTGCGGAACAGCACGCGGCGCAACGACGCGATCTGCCGCTGGGGTGGGGACGAGTTCTTCGTCATCCTGACCGGCGCGAGCCGCGCCGTCGCGGAGCGGATCGCCGAGCGCATCCGGTCCGCGGTGTCGATCCTGAACCTCCTGCCGGATGGGAGGCGGCTCACCCTGAGCGTCGGCGTGGCCTCCGTCGTTCCCGGCGACACGCCCACCCAGCTCTTTCACCGCGTGGACGAGGCGCTCTACGCCTCCAAGCGGATGAAGGGCAAGAACCGCGTGATGTTCCGCTGAGGCTCCTTGTCCTCCGTCCGGCATCGGGTTTAGAACAGCAGGCACGTTTTTGTCTTTCGTGTAGATTGGAGTGACGGGCATGAACAGGATCATCACCATCGGCCGCGAGTTTGGCAGCGGGGGGCGGGAGCTGGGCCGCCGCCTTGCCGACGCCCTTCAGTTCGCCTATTACGACCGCGAGATCATCACGGAGCTGGCCAGGCGCACCTCCCTCTCGGAGGAGTACGTGCAGCGGATCGTGGAGCATCGGCCCACCGCGGCGTTCCCGATCCACGTGGGGCGCAGCTTCTACCCCATGGTCAACCCGATGTGGGAACAGGGACAGGCCGTCTATCAGGAACAGCACCGCCTCATCAAGGAGATGGCCGCAGCGTCGAACTGCGTCATCGTGGGGCGCTGCGCGGACTACATCCTGCGGGACATGCGGCCCTTCCGGATCTTCGTCTACGCGGAAATGGCGAGCAAGATGCGGCGATGCCGCGAGAAGGGCGAGGACGCGAAGGCGATGTCGGACAAGGAGCTGACGCAGCACATCAACGACATCAACAGGGGCCGCGCGAAGTACTACGAGTTTTACAGCGGGCAGGAGTGGGGCGGACGCCTGAACTATGACCTCTGCGTCAACACGACCCAGCTGGACCTCGCCGAGGTCGTCGCCGCGATCGCGAAGCTGTTTTGACAGTCGGGGCAGAGATGAAAAATGAGAGCGGGGGAACGGCTGTTGCAGCCGTTCCCCCGTTCGGTTTCAAAGCCCGCAGGGAATAGGGCTGATCCTAATCCCCCGACGTGATGGCGACCTTCTTGTGGGCCCTGTCCTCCTGCTTCTCGTCCACCTCGATGGTGAGGACCCCGTCCTTGAAGGTGGCCTTCGCGCTGTCGGGGTCCGCCTCGACGGGGAAGGAGATCACGCGCTCCACCTTGCCCCAGCTGCGCTCGGACCGGAAGTAGCTCTTGCCCTCCGTGCCCTCCGTCCGCTCGCTCCTCTTCTCCGCGGAGAGCGTCAGACGGTCGCCGTAGACGTGAAGCTCCACGTCCTCCGGCTTGATGCCGGGCAGCTCCGCCTCGACGCAGAGCTTCCCGTCCTTGCGGTAGAGGTCCGTCTTCGCGGAAAGCCCGCCGCTCCCCTCGAAGGGGAACAGCCCCATCTGCTCTGCAAGACGATCCATGCTGTCGAAGATCGACGCCGCAGGTCCTCCAAAACGGCCATAGACTACCGGTGCGTATCCGTTCCTCATCGTAAACAACCTCCTGAAAGAAGTATTTTTTATCGTTTTTCCGTCGGAGAGGAGGCGTTGCCTCCCCGGCTCCATCCTCCCTCGACGTGAGTTATCATAACACTGACCTTTAATGACTATATCGTCAAAATCGATGAATGCGTACCTCCGTCGTTTCGCTGACCTTTGCTGACTTTTTGCTTTTCGCGCCGCTACGATGTGGATCGTCCGGATATTTGCTATACTTTTCACGATGCTGTGCCGCCGGAGTGGAGGTGCCGTGCGGCGTCCCCCGACGACGAGGGGGCGATCTGCTTATTCTGGGAGGACTGTAGACTTTGCGTATTTTTTTGCCTGGCGCGGGAGGCTTCATCGGGAGCCATCTGATCGAGAAGATCCTGAACGAGTCCGATTACGAGGTCGTGGCCTTCGACCTCTGCGGCGAGAGCCTGAAGCGCTTCGAGGGGCGGGATCGCTTTACCTTTCATCAGGGGGACATCTTCAGGGAAAACGACTGGATCGAGGCCCAGGTGGCCGCCTGCGACGTCGTCCTGCCCTTTGCGGGCGTCGCGAAGCCCGCGTACTACCTCAGCAGCCCCCTGTGGACGTTCGAGCTGGACTTTGAGCAGAACCTCAAGGTGGTGCGCATGTGTGCGGAGCACAGGAAGCGCGTGATCTTCCCCTCGACCTCCGAGGTCTACGGGCTGTCCAGCGACTCCGTGCTGCTGGAGGACGAGAGCCCCCTCATCGTCGGCCCCATCTGCAAGATGCGCTGGATCTACAGCTGCGGCAAGCAGATGATGGATCGCGTGATCGCGGCCTACGGCCTGGAGCGCGGGCTCCAGTACACGCTGTTCCGTCCCTTCAACTGGGTTGGGCCGAGGCTCGACACGATGGAGGACGCCCGCTGTCGCAAGGCCCGGTCCATCACCCAGATCATCTACGACGTCCTGTACCGGGGGGAGGTCACCCTGGTGGGCGGCGGGGAGCAGCGCCGGAGCTTCACCTGGATCGGGGACGGGACGGATGCGCTCATGGCCCTTTTGCGAAACGAGGGGGGACGGGCGGACGGCCAGATCTTCAACATCGGCAACCCGGACAACAACTTCTCCATCCGGGAGCTGACGGAGCTCATCCTGGACGTGATGCGCCAGGACCCGCGCTTCGCCCCCCGCGCCGAGAAGGTCCGCGTCGTCTCCGTCCCCGCGGAGGAGTACTACTCGAACGGCTACGACGACATGAGGAACCGGGTCCCCTCCATCGAAAAGATGAGGGAACGGATGGGCTGGAGGCCGAAGGTGGGGCTGCGGGAGGCCGTGCGCCTGACGCTCGATGCGTTTGAGGTGCCCGCGGAATGAGGCCGGGCGGCAGGGAGGGGCCTCGCTTCCTCCGCTGGCTGGCGGCGGCGCGTCCCCTCATCCCATGGGCCGTCCTGGCCCTGCTGGCGGTGGCCGTCTACTTCTGGGGTCTGGGGCGGTACGGCCTCATCGACCCGGACGAGGGGCGCTACGCCGAGATCCCCCGTGAGATGATCGAGTCCGGCGACTTCGTGACGCCGCGGCTGAACTACGTCAAGTACTTTGAGAAGCCCGCGCTGCACTACTGGCTGACGGCGGCGTCCTTCGCGGCCTTCGGGCAGAACGAGGCGGCGGCCCGGCTCTTTCCCGTCCTGTTCGGGCTGGGAGGGTGCCTGCTGACCTTCGTCGCCGCGAGGCGCATGACGGGGAGCGCCCGCGCGGGGGCCGCCGCCGCCGCCGTGCTGGTCAGCTCCGTGCTGTGGTACGCGCTCTCGCGGCTCAACGTCATCGACATGACGCTGACGTTCTTCTTCACGCTGGCCATGCTGGGCTATTGGCTGTGGTTTCGGGGTGGGGAGGGTGCCGGCCGCCGGCCGCTCCTGCTCTTCTACGCCGCCATGGCGTTGGCGACGCTCTCCAAGGGGCTGATCGGCGTCGTCCTCCCCGGCGGGATCGCCGTGCTGCACCTGGCCAGCCTGAGGCGGTGGAGGGCGATCCCGCGCCTGTTCTCGCCCTGGGGAATCGCGCTGTACTTCGCGGTCGTCCTGCCGTGGTTTCGGGCCGTCTGCGCCGCCAACCCGGACTTCTTCGACTTCTTCTTCGTCCACGAGCACTTCACCCGCTACCTGACGACGGAGCACGGCCGCTACGAGCCCTTCTGGTTCTTCGTCCCCATCCTTCTGGGGGGCCTCGTGCCCTGGACCGGGATGCTCTGGGACGCCTTTCGCGCCGCGCGGGGACGGGGCGGGCTCCTGAGGCGGGAGGACGGCCTGTTCCTGAGCCTTTGGTTTGCCGTTCCCCTGGCCTTCTTCTCCCTGTCGGGGTCCAAGCTGGTCCCCTACGTCCTTCCGTGCCTGCCCCCCCTGGCCGTGCTCATCGGCGCAGCCGTCGAGGGGATACTGAGGGGCGGTGCTCCCGCCATGCGGGCCGGCCGCCGATTCGCCTGCCTGAACGCCCTGATCCTGCTCCCCATCGTCCTGGCCGGCGCGGTCTACCCCGCGCTTCGTCCGGAGGACGCCTACCTTCGGGCGGCGACGAACCCCTTCTGCTTTGTGCTGACGGCCTTCTGCCTGGCCTCCTTCGTCCTGCTCCGCGCCCGGACGCGAGGCTTTCTGCTGCTCTGCCTCCTGGCGCTGACGGCGCTCTTCGTGGCCGGGACGGGTTTCGACCTGATGGCGGCCCGCGACTCGAGGCGCCCCATCGCCGCCATGCTGCGCGAAAGGCTGCGGGCCGACGACACCGTCGTCGCCTACGGGGACTTGATGCAGGGGCTGTCGTTCTACCTGGGCCGCCGCATCGCGATCGCCGGCGGTCGGGGAGAGCTGGACTTCGGCGCAGCGCAGGAGGAGGACCCGCGCTGGTTCCTGAACGCGGAACAGCTCCGCAGGCTGTGGAACGGGCCGGATCGCGTCCTGCTGGCCGCGAGCCGGCGCAGGCTGGAAGAGCTGACGCGGGACCTGGGACGCGAGCCCGTGCGCCTGGGGGAGACGGAAAAGGAGATCCTGTTCACGAACTTCTGAAAAACGCATTGTCTTTAGGGGACGACGGGGCTGTGCCTTGAGGGACGGCGCCGTCCGAATTCCTCCGCGACGGCGGATTTCGTGGGCTTTGCGCCATTGACGCCTTTTGCACCAGGGAGGGCTGCTTGAGATTGAGTGATACGACCGCATCCATGAAAGAAAGCAAGGACATTTCCATCATCATTCCCGTCTATAACGAGGAGGACAGCCTGCCCCGGCTCTTCGATCGGCTCTTTCCGGTCCTGGAGGGCATGGGGCGGACCTATGAGGCCGTCTTCGTGAACGACGGCAGCGGCGACGCCTCCCTTCCGCTCCTGCTGAGGGAGTGGAAACGGCGGCCGGAGGAGGTTCGCGTCATCGACTTCAACGGCAACTTCGGCCAGCACATGGCCATCATGGCGGGGTTTAACGCCGCGTCGGGGAAGAACGTCATCACGATGGACGCGGACCTGCAGAACCCCCCGGAGGAGATTCCCCGCATCGTGGCCTGCCTCGAGGAGGGGCACGACGTGGTGGGGACGGTCCGTCGGCACCGTCGGGACACGCTGTTCCGCCGCACGGCCTCGCGCGTCGTGAACTGGCTGACCAATCGGATCACGGGCCTGTCGCTGCACGACTACGGCTGTATGCTGCGGGGCTATCGGCGTGATATCATAGACATCATCAACGAGTCGGCGGAGACGACGACGTTCATCCCCGCCCTCGCGCAGAAGTTTGCGGTCAACCCCGTGGAGATCGAGGTGGCGCACAGCGAGCGGGAGAGCGGGGCCTCCAAGTACAGCCTGTTTCGCCTCATCCGCCTGAACTTCGACCTGATGACCAGCTTCTCCCTCGTCCCGCTGCAGGCCGTCACGATGATGGGGCTGGCCGTCTCCGTGTTGAGCCTCTGCTTCGCCGTGTTCATGCTGATCCGGCGCCTGTGGGTCGGCCCGGAGGCCGAGGGCGTCTTCACGCTCCTGGCCCTGAACTTCCTGCTGATGGGGGTGACGATCTCCTGCGTCGGCATCACCGGGGAGTACATCGGCCGCCTCTATCAGGAGGTGCGCCGCCGGCCGCGCTACATCGTGCGCCGCTTCTACGGCCTGGACGGAGAGGCCCCGGAGGCGGGGGAGGGGCGGTGAGCGAGGTGAGCGAAAAGAGGCCCTGCCGCGCCGTGGTGTTCGCCTACAGCTCCGTCGGCTGCGAGTGCCTGAAGGTCCTGCTGGAACAGGGGGTGGACGTCCGCCTCCTCTACACGCACCGGGACGACCCCGGCGAGGTCCGATGGTTCGATTCCGTGGGCGACCTGGCCAGGGCCCGCGGCCTTTCCGTGCTGACGCCGGACGCGCTCTCGGGGGAGGTGGAGCGGGTGCGGGCGGCTGCACCGGACGTGATCTTCTCCTTCTACTACCGGTCGCTGATCCCCATGAGCGTCCTGAGCCTCGCGCCGTTGGGGGCCTTCAACCTGCACGGCTCCCTCCTGCCCCGCTACCGGGGCAGGGCCTGCGTCAACTGGGCCGTGCTGAACGGAGAGCCGGAGACGGGGGTGACGCTGCACCGCATGACCGCGCGGGCGGACCGAGGCAACGTCGTGGACCGGATTGCCGTCCCCATTGGGCCGGACGAGACGGCCATCGAGGTCTTTCAAAAGCTGGTCCCCGCGGCGGGCGCCGCCCTGCGGCGCAGCCTGGGGGCAATCCTGGCCGGAGAGGCCGGGGG
>NC_021038.1:1003837-1008529 GCF_000210715.1 Fretibacterium fastidiosum | reverse complement strand
ACTGGACGCAGGACGCGCAAGCGCTGCACAACCTCGTCCGCGCCGTGGCCTGGCCCTTCCCTGGGGCGTTCACCTTCCTGGGAGGGCGGAAGCTCATGGTGTGGCGCACGCGCCCGTCGGAGGGGACGTCCGCGGCCTCTCCGGGCACGGTGCTGCGCTCGCGGCCACCCCTGGTCGCGGCAGGGCGGGGCGCCCTGGAGCTCCTGCAGGCCCAGTGGGCCGACGAATGGGGCGAGAGAAAAAAGGACGGGCTTGAGGGGGACGACGCCTGCCCGCACCTTGAGAGAGGCATCCTTTTGGGGGGAACGCTGAAGTGACGGTAGAGAACTGCACCCTGGCGATAAAGATAGACATCGACACGCTGAAGGGATATCGGGAGGGGCTGCCGAGGCTCCTCGACATACTGAAGGCGCACGGCGTCCGTGCGTCCATCTTCTTCTCCATGGGGCCCGACGAGTCGGGGAAGGCGCTGCGACGCATCTTCCGAAGGGGGTTCCTCGCCAAGATGCTGCGCACCCGCGCGCCCTCCACCTACGGGCTCAGGACCCTGTTCTACGGAACGCTGCTGCCGGCGCCGATGATCGTGTCCTCCGAGCCCTCCCTGCTGTGCCGCGCCCTGGACGAGGGGCACGAGTGCGGCATCCACGCCTGGAACCACGTCCTGTGGCAGGACCGTCTGCCCCGCATGACCCCCGACGTCATCCGCCACGAGCTTGGGATGGCGGTGGAGCTCTTCCAGAGGGTTTCGGGCGCGCGCCCCTCCTGCTGCGCCGCGCCCGGCTGGCAGGCCACGCCGGACAGTCTGGCGGTCCAGGACGAGCTGGGCTTCGCCTACTGCAGCGACACCCGCGGCAGCGCTCCGTTTTTGCCCCGGATGGGGGGACGGACGTTCCAAACGCCCCAGGTGCCCTCGACCCTCCCCACGCTGGACGAGGTGCTGGGGCGCGACGGGGTGTCCGCCGAGAACGCCGCGGACCATTACCTCGACCTCCTGGAGCCGGGGCTGAACGTTCTCACGATCCACACGGAGATGGAGGGCGGCGCGATGAGCGGCGCCTTCAGCGCCTTCATGGACGCCTGCAGCGAGGGGGCCCTGACCTTCATGACGCTGGGCGAGGCCCTGGCCGCCTCCCGGCCCCTCCCGGAGGCGGACGTCGAGATGCGCCCCATTCCCGGCCGCGCCGGGACCGTGGCGACTCAGGTCGTCTGAGCCGCTGTCTCGAGGCCCGCGGCCCCGCCGCGGGCCTCGAGGATAATGGACTTTTAGCGCGCCGCGTGATACCATAACGACGTTTATTATCGGAAATCACAGAACTTCTCGAATTGTGTGTTTTAACGAAAACAGGTTTTAATTACACGTTGCTTTAGCGTTTTATCCTAAAACACCCTGGGGGGTATCCAAATGCGGAGGTATATCTTTCAACGAGTTTGGGCCAGCTTCCTGACGCTATTCGTCGTCGTGACCCTGACCTTCTTCATGATGCGCGCCATTCCGGGCGGGCCGTTCACGGACGAGAAGGCGATCCCGCCCTTCATCCTGGAGAAGATCATGGCCCGCTACCACCTGAACGACCCATTGTACGTGCAGTACGGGCACTATCTGTGGGACGTTCTGCACTTCGACCTGGGCCCCTCCTACCGGTACGAGGGCATGACGGTGAACCAGCTCATCGCCTCCGGCTTCCCCGCCTCGCTGATGGTGGGGAGCATCGCCATCCTGCTGTCCCTCGTCGTCGGCATTCCCGCCGGCATCGTCTCTGCCCTGCGGCGGGGGCGCTGGCAGGACCGCACGGCGATGGTGCTGGCCACGCTGGGCATCACCATACCCAACTTCGTCATCGCGACGATCCTCGTCTACTTCTTCGCCTACCGCTGGGGCTGGGTGACGGTGGGCTTCTGGGAGGGGCTGCCCACGGCCCTGTTGCCCGCCATCACGCTGGCGGGGTACCCGACGGCCTTCATCTCGCGCCTGACTCGCAGCAGCATGTTGGAGGTCCTCCAGCAGGACTACATCCGAACGGCCTACTCCAAAGGCCTTCGGGAGCGGGCCGTGGTCTACATCCACGCGCTGCGCAACGCCATCATCCCCGTGGTCACCTACCTGGGGCCCCTCATCGCTGGCATCCTGACGGGCAGCTTCGTCGTGGAGCAGGTCTTCGGCGTGCCGGGGCTGGGCACCTTCTTCGTCACGAGCATCTCCAACCGCGACTACACCACCATCATGGGCGTCACGATCTTCTACAGCGCGCTTCTGGTCTCGCTGAACCTCGTGGTGGACATCTGCCTCGGGTTCATCGACCCGCGGATCAAGCTGAATTGACGGAGGGGACGGATATGAGCAGCATGGAACGAGCGGTTCCCGATATCAGCGATCCCCGGCTGTTCGAGCCGGTGTCGCCGGAGGAGAGGACGCGCGCGGAGTTCGTCCGCCCCTCCCTGAGCTACTGGCAGGACGCCTGGCGGCGCCTCTGCCGGGACAGGGTGGCGATCCTGGGGCTGGTGGTCATCCTCATCATCCTGGCGATGGCCGTCGTCGGCCCGTGGCTTTCGCCCTACACCTACGACGGGCAGGACTTCATGGTGTCGAACGAGCCCCCCAGCCTGAAGTTCTGGTTCGGGACGGACATGTTCGGACGGGACATCTTCGTCCGGGTGCTCTTCGGCGCGCGGATTTCGCTGGCCGTCGGCTTCGTGGCGAGCTTCATCAACCTGTTCATCGGCGTCATCTACGGCGGCATCGCCGGCTTTGTGGGCGGACGGACGGACAACGTCATGATGCGCATCGTGGACGTCATCTACAGCGTCCCGACGATGATCTACGTCATCCTCCTCATGGTGGTGGTGGGGCCGGGGCTGAAGAGCATCTTCATCACCCTCGGCATCTCCTACTGGGCCTCCATGGCGCGGATCGTGCGGGCCGAGGTGATGCGGATCAAGAACGAGGAGTTCGTCCTCGCCGCGCGTGTGCTGGGGGCCTCCAGCACACGGATGCTCCTGCGCCACCTCATCCCCAACGCCATGGGCCCCATCCTGGTGACGCTGACCTTCTCCATCCCACGCGCCATCTTCACCGAGGCGTTCCTGAGCTTCGTGGGGCTGGGGGTCAGCGCGCCCATGGCGAGCTGGGGCGTGCTGAGCAACGACGCGATCGGCTCCCTTGCCATCTACCCGTGGCAGCTCTTTTTTCCGGCCGCGGCGATCTCCGTCACCATCCTGGCCTTCAACTTCCTTGGTGACGGCCTCCGCGACGCGCTGGACCCGCGCCTGAGAAAGTAGGGGAGGGAGAACGATGAACGATCGCATGAACGCCATGAACTCATCGGACTTCCTGCTGCGCGTGTCGGACCTTCGCACGTCCTTCTTCACGCCGGCGGGAGAGGTCAAGGCCGTGGGCGGGGTATCCTTCAACGTGAAGCGCGGCGAGGTGCTGGGCATCGTGGGCGAGAGCGGAAGCGGCAAGAGCGTCACCATGCTCTCCGTGCTGGGGCTTTTGGGGACGTCGGGCCGCGTCGTGGGGGGCAGCATCGACTTCGACGGCCAGGAGCTCACGAGGATGCGACTGCGGGACCTGGAGGAGCTTCGCGGGAAGCGGATATCCATGATCTTTCAGGACCCCATGACGAGCCTCAACCCGGTGCTGACCGTCCGCTGGCAGATGGAGGAGTCCCTGAGGCGCCACAGGATCCCCTGCGACCGGCACGACCGGGCGGTGGACATGCTGAAGCGGGTGGGCATCGTCCCCGCGGAGCGGCGCCTGACCCAGTACCCCTTCCAGTTCAGCGGCGGGCAGCGGCAGCGCATCATGATTGCCATGGCCATGATCTGCAACCCGGACCTCCTGATCGCGGACGAGCCGACCACCGCCCTGGACGTGACGGTGCAGGCCCAGATACTGGAGCTGATGAAGGAGCTTCAGGGGCAGTTTGGGACCTCCATCATCCTGATCACCCACGACCTGGGCGTCATCGCCGGCATGGCGGACCGCGTGCTGGTGATGTACGGCGGGAGGATCATGGAGCGGGGGACGCGGCGGGAGATCTTCTACGAGCCGGCCCACCCCTACACCCGCGGCCTGCTGCGCTCCGTCCCCAACCCCGAAGAGCTGGTGAGGCAGCGGCTCATCCCCATCGAGGGGCAGCCGCCGGACCTGCTGAACCCGCCTGCGGGCTGTCCCTATGCGCCGCGCTGCCCTGAGGCCATGCGCGTGTGCATGGAGTACTCGCCTGATCGGACGGAGCTCACGGGATCGCACAACGCGGCCTGCTGGCTCTTGAACCGTCCGGCGGGGTCGGCCGCCGACAGGAAGGAGGGAGCGCGATGACGATGGAGGGGAAGGGCGTCCCGATGCTGGAGGTCGTCGGCCTCAAGAAGTACTTCGAGGTCGCCGCCGGCACGGTGCGCTCGGTGGACGGCGTCACCTTTGACATCCGGCCCGGCGAGACGCTGGGGCTGGTGGGGGAGTCCGGGTGCGGCAAGACGACGACGGGGCGGACGATCGTGCGCCTCTACGACCCGACGGGGGGGACGGTGCGCTTCATGGGGCAGGACATCACCCGCCTGTCCCAGGGGGCGATGCTGCCGTGGCGCAAGCGGATGCAGATGATCTTTCAGGACCCCTACGCCTCGTTGAACCCCCGCATGACGGTGGGGGACATCGTGATGGAGCCCATGGCCATCCACGGCATCCCGAAG
>NC_021038.1:992422-1003532 GCF_000210715.1 Fretibacterium fastidiosum | reverse complement strand
GACCGGATGCGACGCCTGATGAAGCTGGTGGGGCTGAACGGCGAACACGCCAACCGCTATCCGCACGAGTTCAGCGGCGGGCAGCGGCAGAGGATCGGCATCGCCCGCGCCCTGGCCGTGGAGCCGGAGTTCATCGTCTGCGACGAGCCCATCTCGGCGCTGGACGTCTCCATTCAGGCGCAGATCGTCAACACACTGGAGGACCTGCAGACCGAGCTGGGGCTGACGTACCTCTTCATCGCCCACGACCTCTCCATGGTGAAGCACATCAGCAGCCGCATCGCCGTGATGTACCTGGGCGACATCGTGGAGCTGGCGGAGAGCAACGAGCTCTACACCAACCCGCTTCACCCCTACACCCGGTCCCTTCTGTCGGCCATCCCCATCCCGGACCCGGACCGGTCGGACGCCCGGCGGCGCATCATGCTGGAGGGCGAGATTCCAAGCCCCCTGAACCCGCCCGCCGGGTGCAAGTTCCACACCCGATGCCCCAACGCGAAGCCGGAGTGCGCCGAGGCCGATACGGTGCTGCGGGAGCTCCGTCCGGGGCACCTGTGCGGCTGCCCGATGATGTAGGCCGTCCGACGTCGGACGAGTGGGGAAGCGATACATTTTATGAAGGATCAAGAGAAGAGGATCTTCGACTGGCTCTCGGCCCATAAAGAGGACATCGTCGCCGACCTGCTGGCGCTGGTCCGCTCGGAGTCCCCTACGGGGGACAAGGCCGCCGTGGACGCCTGTGGAAGGGTTCTGGCCTCGCTCTATCGGGACCGCCTTGGCGCCGTGTCCCGGACGGTCCCGCAGACGGAGGCGGGAGACCACCTGGTGACGGAGGTCGGGGAGGGGGAGCGCACCCTCCTGATCGTCGGGCACATCGACACGGTGCATTCCGTGGGGTCCGTGCCCGTCCGTCGGGAGGGGGACGTGCTCTACGGCCCCGGGGTCATCGACATGAAGGGCGGCGACATCGCCGTCGTCTGGGCCCTGAAGGCGCTGAAGGACCTGGGCCTCCCCCTCGGCAAGAGGGTCCGCATCGTCAACAACTCCGACGAGGAGACGGGCTCCGAGAGCTCACGGGGCCTGCTGCTTGACAGCGCGCGGGGGGCCTGCGCCTGTATCGTCCCGGAGCCGGCCACCTGCCCCGACGGGAAGGTCAAGCCCAGCCGCAAGGGCGGTGGGGAGATCGTCGTCCGATGCCGCGGCAAAGCGGCCCATGCCGGCAACAACCCCCAGGAGGGTGTCGACGCCAACGTGGAGTTGGCGCATCAGATCATCTACCTCAAGGGGCTGTCGGACTACGAGGGGAAGGGCAGCACCTACAGCCCCGGCGTCATATCGGGCGGCAAGGCCGTCAACGTCGTCAGCGACTACGCGGAGGCGACCGTGGACTGGCGCATGTGCGTCCCGGAGGAGATCCCCCGCACGAGGAGCCTCCTCGCGGAGCGGAAGGCTGTCCTGCCCGGCGCACAGGTAGAGTTCGAGGTCAGGGTAGGGCACCCGCCGCTGGCGGAGAACGCACGGAACCTCGCCCTGCTGGAGCTCTTGAAGCAGTGCGGGGCGGACCTTGACATGAGGATCGAGGCGGCTCCCATGGTGGGCGGCTGCTCGGACGGCAACGACATCTCGGACGCCGGGGTCCCCACCATCGACGGCATGGGCATGGTGGGAAACTTCATCCACAACCCGCAGGAGCAGCTCTTTCTGGAGCACCTGGTGCCCCGCGTCGCCCTCCTGGCCTCTCTGATCCTGAGGGTGTGAACCGTGAGCGCCCTGTCCGAATCGGACGGGCGGTCGTGAACGGAGGCGATCGATAAATCTGCGCGTATCGGGTCGCGCGAGAGCGCGAGGTTTGGGCAAGGCCCGTTTTTTCAATATTCTTAAGGAGGTCGTGTGTTGATGAAGGGAAAGAAGTGGTTTCTTGCGCTGGCGGCCGTGCTGTGCCTGATGGGGACGGCGTGGGCCGGGGAGAAGGAGATCGTCTACAACCTGAGCATCGAGCCCCGGACGATCGACCCCGTGCTGAACAACGCGGTGGACGGCTCGAACGTGATCTTCAACCTTTTTGAGGGGCTGGTGCGTATCGGCTTCGACGACGCACCGGAGGCGGGGTGTGCCGAGAAGTGGGAGGTCTCCGAGGACGGGATGTCCTGGACGTTCCACCTGCGGAAGGGCCTGAAGTGGTCCGACGGCAAGCCCATGACGGCGGAGGACTTCCGCTATGGCTTCCTGCGGGCGATTACCCCGGAGAACGCATCGCCCTACGCCCACTTAGGCTTCTTCATCAAGAACGGAGAGGCGTTCTTCAACGGCAAGGCGAAGGCCGAGGAGGTGGGACTGGTCGCGGTGGACGACGTCACGTTCCGCATCGACCTGGAGTACCAGACGCCCCTGATGTTGGACTACCTGTCCTACCACATCTTCTATCCGGCGCGGGCCGACGTGATCGAGGCGGACCCCCGCGGCTGGACGTCCAAGCCCGAGACGGCCCTGGGCAACGGACCCTTCATGCTGGCCGACTGGCAGCACAACAGCGAGATGACTCTGGTGAAGAACCCCCACTACTGGGACGCGGACAACGTGAAGGTGGACAAGCTCCGTTTGGTGATGATCACGGACTCCAACACGGCCCTCGCGGCCTTCAAGGGGGGAAAGGTGGACCTGATCGATAGCATCCCGCCGCAGATGACGCCGCAGCTCATCAAGAGCGGCGAGGCGAAGGTGGCCCCGACGCTGGGCACCTCCTTCTCCGTCTTCAACGTCACGCGGGCCCCGTTCGACAACCCGCTGGTCCGTCGCGCCTTCACGCTGGCGGTGGACCGCACGGTCATGGCGGAGAAGGTGGCCATGGGCGGCCAGAAGCCTGCCGTGGCCTTCATCCCCTACGGCATCCCCGGCGTGGAGCCGGAAAAGGACTTCCGGGCGGAGGGCGGAGCCTTCCTGCCCGATCGAGCCGACGTGGAGCAGGCGAAGAAGCTCCTGGCCGAGGCGGGCTATCCGGACGGCAAGGGCTTCCCCAAAGTTGTCTACAAGTACAACCTGAACCCTATCAACAAGGCCATCGCGGAAGCGCTTCAGGCCATGTGGAAGCAGAACCTGGGCGTCGAGGTGGAGCTCTCCAACGAGGAGTGGAAGGTCTTCATCAACACCCGCATGAAGCATGACTTCGACATCGCGCGCCACGCCTACCTGGTGGACTTCTTCGACGCGGGCAGCCTCCTGGAGCTGTGGCAGGCGGGCGTTCCCGAGAACGTCGCCGGCTACGCCAACGACGAGTACGATGCCCTGATCAAGGACTCCCTCAAGCAGATGGACCGCGCGAAGCGCGTCGAGGCCATGCACAAGGCCGAGCAGATCCTGATGCAGGACCTGCCGGTGCTGCCGCTCTACTTCTACTCGACGCCCTACATGCAGAGCGCTCGGGTAAAGGGGATCTACATGTCGCCGCGCAAATGGGTGTTCTTCCGCGGCGCTGAGGTCGTGGAGCCGTAGCGATAGGACGAGAGCCGAGGCCTGCGCTCGACCCTCGCTGGGGGGTCAGGGTCGCCTGGCCCCCGTCTGTCATCCAAATTGTTTTTCGAAGGAGGTTGTGTGTTGATGAAGGGAAAGAAGTGGCTTCTTGCGCTGGTGGCCGTACTGTGCCTGATGGGGACGGCGTGGGCCGGGGAGAGGGAGATCGTCTACAACCTGGGTATCGAGCCGCGGACGATCGACCCCGTGCTGAACAGCGCAGTGGATGGCTCCACGGTGCTCTATAACATCAGCGAAGGTCTGGTGCGCATCGGCCTTGACGACGCGCCGGAGCCGGGGTGCGCCGAGAGCTGGGAGGTCTCAGAGGACGGCCTGTCCTGGACGTTCCACCTGCGGGAGGGCCTGAAGTGGTCTGACGGCAAGCCGCTGACGGCGGAGGACTTCCGTTGCGGCTTCCAGCGCGTGTTCAACCCGGAGAACGCCTGCCCCTTCGCCTACGTCGGCTACTTCATCAAGAACGGCGAGGAGTGCTTCAAGGGCACGGCGAAGCTGGAGGAGCTGGGCGTGACGGCGGTTGACGAGAGGACGCTGCGCCTGGACCTGAAGCACCCCAGCCCCCTGATGCTGGACTACCTGTCCTACCACATCTTCTTCCCCGCGCGGGCTGACGTGGTGGAGCAGGACCCCCGTGGCTGGTCCGCGTCGGGCTCCTTCCCCTGCAACGGGCCCTTCATGATCACGGAATGGAAGCACAACAGCGAGCTCACGGTGGTGAAGAACCCCCACTACTGGGATGCCGACAAGGTGAAGCTGGACAAGGTCCGCATGGTCATGATCAACGACGTCAACACGGCCCTGGCGGCCTTCAAGGGGGGGAAGGTGGACTACAACACCCTTGTCCCTGCTCCAATGCTCCCGCAGCTCCTGGAGAGCGGCGAGGCCAAGGCGCGAAACACGCTGGGCACGTACTTTTACGTTTTCAACACGGCCCGCAGGCCCTTTGACGACGCGCGCGTGCGCAGGGCGTTTGCTCTGGCCGTCGACCGCACGGCCATCGTCGAGAAGGTGACGAGGGGTGGACAGAAGCCGGCCAACGGCTTTATTCCCTACGGCATCCCGGGCGTGGACCCCAATGACCCGGCGGCGGACTTCCGCGCTGAGGACAAGGCAGAGTACCTCCCCCCGCGCGCCGACGTGGAGCAGGCGAAGAAGCTCCTGGCCGAGGCGGGCTATCCGGACGGAAAGGACTTCCCCAAGGTGCAGTGCAAGTACAACAGCAACCTCGGGAACAAAGCCATCGCGGAAGCGCTTCAGGCCATGTGGAGGCAGAACCTGGGCGTTGAGGTGGAACTCTATAACGAGGAGTGGAAGGTGTTCATCAACACCCGTAATAAGAAGGACTTCGACATCGCGCGCCACGGCTACCTGGTGGACTTCTTCGACGCGGGCAGCCTCCTGGAGATGTGGCAGACGGGCGTTTGGGAGAATTCTGCCAGCTTCAGCGACGCGGAGTATGACGCCCTGATCCGGGATTCCCTTGAGCAGATGGACCGCGCGAAGCGCATTGAGGACATGCACAAGGCCGAGCAGATCCTGATGCGCGAGATGCCGGTCTGCCCGCTTTACTTCTACACGACGCCCTCCATGCAGAGCGCCCGGGTGAAGGGAATCTATCACTCTCCGCGCAACTGGGTGTTCTTCCGCGGCGCTGAGGTCGTGGAGCCGTAGCGCGAGGACGAGAGCGGAGGACTGGCGCTAAAAAACTGAAGGGGGTCGGACAGAGTCGACCCCCTTCAGTTTTTTTAGCCGGACTGCAGCGTGACGGTGCGGCTGGACGCCCAATAGGCTGATGTTCGCCCCGTGCCCCGGATTTACTTCCTGTTGGACGGGTCCGATTCTCCCCCGGCCCTTCGGGTTGCCTTTCGCCGCTCCAGTTCGTCCAGGATGGCCTTGCGCAGGCGGATGGACTGCGGCGTGACCTCGACGAGCTCGTCCACCTCGATCCACTCCATGGCCTTCTCCAGCGACATGCGGCGCGGGACGTCGAGCTTTGTGGTCAGCTCCTTGGTGGCGGAACGGTGGTTCGTCTGCTGCTTCCTCTTGGTGGGGTTGCAGGGCATGTCCCCCGGCCGGCTGTTCTCTCCCACGATCATGCCGTTGTAAACGGGTTCCAGGGGGGAGATGAAGAGCGTCCCCCGCTCCTGCAGGTTCTCCAGTTGGTAGGCCGTGGCCTCTCCGGTGTCCAGGCTCACCAGGGAGCCGCGGCTCCGCGTGACGAGGTCCCCCGCCCAGGGCGCGTAGCCCGAGAAGCAGCTCGACATGATGCCCAGGCCGCGGGTGTCGGTCAGGAACTCCCCCCGGTAGCCGATGAGGCCCCGCGTCGGGATCTCGATCTCGATGCGCAGCAGGCCGCGGTCCTGATTGACGACGTTCTTCACCTTGCCCTTGCGCTGGGACATCTTCTCGAAGACGATGCCCTGGTACTCGTCCGGGACGTCGACGGTCACCAGCTCGTAGGGTTCCATCTTCACGCCGTCCCGCGTTTCCATGATGACCTCCGGCTTCGAGACGCAGAACTCCATCCCCTCACGCCGCATCTCCTCGATGAGGATGCTCAGCTGCAACTCGCCGCGCCCCGATACTTTGACGCCGTCCGGACGGCCCAGGTCCTCCATGCGCAGGGAGACGTTGACGTGCATCTCCCGCTGGAGGCGGGCCTTGAGCTGCCGAAGCGTTACGGCCTGTCCCTCCCGTCCCGCGAAGGGGCCTGTGTTGACCAGGAAGAACATGGATACCGTTGGCTCTTCGATGGACAGGGGCTTCAGGGGACGGTCCGCGATGGCCTCTGCGGCGAAGGTGTCGCCGATGTCGATCTCCGTCGGTCCGGTGAGCCACACGATGTCGCCGGCCCCCACCTCGTCCACCTCGACGCGCTCCAGTCCGCGGGTCACCCACAGCTGCACCACCCGGGCGTTCTCCTGCCCTGTGGTCGTCCAGTCCGTGCCCGTGTGGTCCGTGGTGTTCCACTTCGTGGAGACCCGCACGAAGGGGTCCCCTTTGCGGATATGTCCCTGCAGGATCTTACCGCAGCCGATGCGGCCCACGTACTCGTTCCACGCCAGCGTGCTGACCTGCATGAGGAAGGGCTTGTCCGGGTCCACGTTGGGGGCCGGCACGTAGTCGATGATGGCCTGGAAAAGGTCGTCCATGTTGTCGCGCCGCGGGTCGCTCAGGTCCTTCACGGCCCAGCCGGCGAGCCCCGAACCGTAGAGGACGGGGAAGTCCGCCTGTTCGTCCGTTGCGCCCAGCTCAAAGAAGAGGTCGAAGGTCTTGTTGAGGGCACCGTTCGGGTCCGCGCCCTCGCGGTCCACCTTGTTGATGAACACCAGGGGCTTCATGCCAATGGAGAGCGCGTGCTGCAGCACGTAGCGCGTCTGGGGCATGGGGCCCTCGTTGGCGTCCACGATCAGGATGACGGAGTCCACGGTGGAGAGGATGCGCTCCACCTCTCCCGAGAAGTCCGCGTGCCCCGGCGTGTCGATGATGTTGATGAGGTACCCGCCCCATTCGACGGTGCAGGGCTTGGAGCGGATGGTGATGCCGCGCTCGCGCTCGATGGCGCCCGAGTCCATCACGCGCTCCGCAACCTGCGTGTGGGCGCTGAAGGTCTGAGCCGCCCTGAAGATGGAGTCGATCAAGGTCGTCTTGCCATGGTCAATGTGGGCTACGATAGCCAGGTTTCTGATCTTTTCTGCCTGCATAGGTCCTTGCCTTCCCAAAATGAAAATAGGTTCCCCCTGCGGGGAACGTTTCCCCTTTTCGTTCCTCAAAAAAACGCACTGCATTGTACCGCAAAAGGCGCCCCGCCGCCAAGCGCTTTTTGTCAGTTTGTCCGAACCCGCAGGATGCGGCGGCCTTTGGGGTGCTGCGCGGCCATTCAGGACGGGGTCATGGGCTTTGAGGGCGCGCGGAGGGGAGGCCGCTCTGCTGTTTTTGCGGTGCCGGCGCAGAAGGCCAAAAAGCAAAGTAAAAGAGGAGCCGGCCGGCTCCTCTTTTACTCAATTTCACCGAACGGCATGGCCTTCGCCCGAAGGTCCGTGCTACATGGACGCCTGCGAGATCATCCAGATCGCCTTGCTGTAGCTCTCGATGAAGTCGTCCATCTTGGTGGAAACGAGGTGGTTGTCGGAAGCGTCCGCGTCCTTCTTGATGGCCTTGACGCTCTCCAGGAGGTGCTTGAAGTCGCCGAGGATGGACGCATAAACCGCCTTCACGTCGCCGACAAAGCCCTCGGAGGCGTCCTTGACCTTCGCGTGCCTGGCGAAGGCCGCCATGGTCGACACCGGACGGTACCCGACCATGAGCATGGTCTCGGCGACCTCGTCGATCTGCGGCCGGATGTCGTCGTAGTACTCCTCGAGCTTGGCGTGGGTCTGGAAGAAGGTGGGGCCGCTGATGTACCAATGGTAGCTCTGCAGCTTGTGATAGAAAAACACGAGGTCCGAGAGTAGCGCGTTCATTTTGGCTTCCATAATGTTAATCTCCTTAAGTTTTTTTGGCCGATGGCCGAAATTTTTTAACCGATCTCGTCCAGAAGCTGCTGGACGCCCTTCTTGCCGAACGTCACCCTGTCGTCGTCGATCACGAGGCAGGGGACGCTCATCACGTTGTAGCGCTCCTTCAGCGCTCCGAAGTGGTTGATGTCGTACACGTCCGCCGTCACCGAGGGGTTCAGCGCCGCGATCTGCTGCGCGGCCGCCACCAGCTCCGGACACATCGTGCAGGAGAGGGAGACCAGGACCTTCATGCCGACCTTCCGGTCGATGGCCCGGATGCGCGCCCGCGTGGTGTCGTCCAGGGACTGTCCCGGCCCCGCGGCGTTGTAGAGCCCCAGCATGAAGGAGGTGAACTCGTGCCCGCCCGGGACGCCGTGGAAGGCCAACCCCGTATCCGTGCCGTCCGCCTTCAGGACCCGGACGCAGGGCAGCTCGGCTTCGGGGAGCCCCGTGCCCGTCCTCACGGTGAGCTTGTCCGTCATTCCCGCCAGCTCCGTCATGTAGCCTTGCAGCTCGCGCGAGACGGGGCGGTCGTCGAGGAAGAGCTCCAGGATCAGGTTCTGTTCCATCCGGGCGAAGACGGCCTCCATCTGCTGACGCATGTCCTCGGAGAACAGGCCGCCCTCCGCGGGGGCTTCGCGCTTCGCCTCCCGTGTCGGCGCAGCGGCGGTGCGAACCGGCTTTTTGGGGTGGATGCCCGTCTTGGCCTGCATGGCGGCGGCGTACCGCTCCAGCTCCGTCGCGGCTGTGGCCCCGTCGCCCACGGCGGTCACAACCTGACGCAGGTTCTTCACGCAGACGTCCCCTGCAGCGTAAACCCCGTCCAGGCTGGTCTTCTGGCTGCGGTCGGTGACGACGTAGCCTTGGGGGTTGAGCTCCACCTTGCCCTTGACGAGGTCCGTGGCCGGGACGTACCCGGCGAACACGAAGACGCCGAAGGTGTCGCCATCCTCCGCGGAGAAGACCGTCTCCGTGCCAGTCTTGGAGTTTTTGTAGCGGATTCGGCGGAGGGCGGTATCGCCCGAAACCTCCACCACCTGCGTGTTGGTCAGCACCGTGACCTTGGGGTGCTCCAGCGCCCCACGCGCCGTGGCCTCGGCGCAGGTGAAGGCGTCCTCACGCACGAGCACCGTCACGTGGCGGGCGTAGCGGGTCAGGAAGACGCTCTCCTCCGCCGCGGCGAACCCGCCCCCGATGACGAAGACCTCCTTGCCCGTGAAGAACTCGCCGTCGCACGTGGCGCAGTAGGCCACGCCGCGGCCGCGGAACTCCGTCTCGCCGGGGAAGCCCAGCACGCGGGGGTGCGCGCCGGTGGCGATCAGCACCCCGAAGCAGGAGAAGACGCCCCGGTCCGTGTGGACCTTCTTGACGTCCCCGTCCAGCTCCAGGTTCGTGACGTCCGCCATCAGGAACTCCGCCCCGAAGCTCTCCGCCTGGGCGCGCATGGTATCGGTCAGGGCCCTGCCGTCCGTCCGCCCCGCTCCGGGGTAGTTGACGACCTCGGAGGTGATGGTGATCTGGCCTCCGAAGGTCTCCTTCTCGACGACCAGCACCCGGTAGCAGGCGCGGGCGAGGTAGAGGCCCGCCGTTAAACCGGCAGGGCCTCCTCCCACCACGACGACGTCGTAAAAGTTCCGGTCGTCCATTAGAGCTTGCCGACGAGGTCCAGGCTGGGCTTCAGGGTCTCCGCACCGGGCTGCCACTTGGCGGGGCAGACCTGGTCGCCGTGCTCGGCCACGAACTGGCTGGCCTGAAGGCGGCGGAACAGCTCGTCGGCGTTGCGGCCCACGTTACCGGCGTTGACCTCGTACACCACGATCCTGCCCTGCGGGTTGACGATGAAGCTGCCGCGCTCCGCCAGCCCCGCGTCCTCGATCAGCACCTCGAAGTCCCTGCTCAGCGCGTGCGTGGGGTCCGCCAGCATCGGGTAGGTGATCTTCCCGATGCGCTCGGACTCGTCGTGCCACGCCTTGTGGACGAAGTGGGTGTCCGTGGAGACCGAGTAGATCTCGCAACCCGCCTTTTGGAAGTCGGCGTACTTGTTCTGCAAGTCCTCGAGCTCCGTGGGGCAGACGAAGGTGAAGTCCGCGGGGTAGAAGAAGAAGACGCTCCACTTGCCCAGGATGTCCGCCTTCGTCACGGTCTTGAACTCGCCCTTGTGGTACGCCTGAACCTTGAAATCGCTCACTTCTTTGTTGATCATCGACATGAAAAAATCCTCCTTAAAATTGAAATTGAATTTTGTTCTGGCCGGCTGCCCGGCTCTCCCTCTATTAAGAGGCGGAACCCGCTCCGCGCTCCCTCCCGGTCGAATCGCTCCTTTCCTCACGCTCCGCGGAAGCTTCCTTCTCGCGGCACTTCTTGCAGATCCAGGAGATCTTCAGTTCGTAGAAGTCGACCTCAAGCCCGGTCTCCGCCCTCAGGCGGTCCGTCAGGTCCCCGATGAAGACGTCCGTCAGCTCTCCACAGCGCCGACAGATCATGTGGTCGTGCCGGATGGTCCTGTCGTAGCGGTCCGGCTGTCCCTCCAGCCTCAGCCTCCGAATCGCCCCCTGAGCGCAGAGGGCGTTCAGGTTGTTGTAGACCGTCGCCATGACGATGGCGGGGTGCCGCCGCTTCATCTCCCAGAAGATCTGTTCGGCCGTAAGGTGCCCACCCGGCCTGCTGACGATGTCCAGGATCCCGCTGGCATACTTTGTCATGCCTCACCTCCTTCCTGGAATTAGTTTAAATCTAATTTAATCGATGCTCCTCGTTTTGTCAAGCCCCATTCTGCAAAAAATTTGCAAGTTTGGACGAAAGCGGCGATGCGCCGGACGGCAGGGGCGATTGCCATGCACCTTGCCTGATGTGATGGCTACACGCCTTCGCTGCGGCCCGCAGAAGCCGCCTCATCATGTCGCGTCGTATCAGTCACATATTAATGAAGCATGTTTAATGAAGTACGAATGGAAGTACGAATGATTTTGAATGGAATTACGGGTTGAGAAAGGGCGGGATACGTCGTCCGCCTCTGGCGGCCGGCGCCGGGGTCGCGTAAAATAGCCGCCGGTCTGTCGAATTTGCCGAGTTTCGGGAGGAATCTT
>NC_021038.1:987642-990662 GCF_000210715.1 Fretibacterium fastidiosum | reverse complement strand
CAGGGACCTGTCCGCTGACCGCCGTCCCGCGCCGCGGGGCCGCGGATGGCCAGGAAAGGAGGGGAAGGGCGCCAGCCGCGGCGCGAAATTTTTGTCGGAGTTTCCACTGGGGGCCGACATTTAGCTTGACATCCAAGACTTTATTTTGCTATGATACCTCTCACGTCTTGTGCGCGGGAGGTATTGTCATGCCCTTAAACGAATTGGCCGCGGGCACGAGGGTCGTGGGGGAGAAAGAGGTCCTGCGCGCCCTTGGGCGGGACGGGCTGCGAAAGCTTTTCGTGGCGAAGGACGTTGAGTCGGAGAGGCTGCGTCCGCTTCTGGAGGGGGCGCGTGCGCTGGGCGTGGAGGTCGAATGGGCCGATTCCCGCCTCGTTCTGGGGCGCGCGTGCGCAATCGACAGGTCGGCATCGGCAGCAGGGCTGCTGAAGCCTTGATCTCATAGATGTCGCTGGGTTTTTGAAGACGTTTCATTTTTTGAGGAGGAGATTCTGTGCCAACGATCAACCAGCTCGTCCGCCTCGGGCGCGACGAAAAGAGGACCAAGAGCAATTCTCCTGCGCTGCAGGCCAACCCCGCGCGCAGGGGGGTGTGTACCCGCGTGTACACGATCACCCCGAAGAAACCCAACTCGGCTTTGCGCAAGGTGGCGCGCGTGCGCCTTACCAACGGCATTGAGGTGACGTCCTACATTCCGGGCATCGGCCACAACCTGCAGGAGCACTCCGTCGTGCTGGTGCGGGGCGGTCGCGTGAAGGACCTTCCCGGCGTCAGGTATCACATCATCCGCGGCACGCTGGACTGCGGCGGCGTGGAGAACAGGAAGCGCAGCCGCTCCAAGTACGGCGCGCGCAGGCCGAAGGCCAACTAGGGGGAGAGATCGCCATGCCTCGTAAGGGTCATGTAAAAAAGCGCGAGTCAGTGCCGGATATCCGGTTCGGGAGCGAGGCCGCATCCCGCTTCATCAGCAGCCTGATGCTGGGGGGCAAGCGCAGCATCGCGGAGAGGATCTTCTACGGCGCGCTGGACAGCGCAGCGGAGAAGCTTGGCGTTGAGCCCTTCGACGTCTTCGACAAGGCGATGGGCAACGTCGCCCCTCAGATCGAAGTGCGGCCCCGCCGGGTGGGCGGCGCCACGTACCAGGTCCCCGTCGAGGTGACGCCGGAGCGCGGCGTGCAGCTCTCGATCCGCTGGATCGTCTCCTTCGCCCGTTCCAAGAAGGGAATGCCCATGCAGGATCGCCTGATGCACGAGCTGATGGACGCCTACAAGAACGAGGGCAGCTCCATCAAGAAGCGCGAGGACACCCACAGGATGGCGGAGGCGAACAAGGCTTTCGCGCATTACCGCTGGTAGTGAAGATTTTTTTGTGATTGATTGGGTAGGTGCGTTTTTTGGATATTCACAAGCTCAGGAACATAGGAATAGCGGCCCACATCGACGCGGGCAAGACGACGACGAGTGAGCGTATCCTCTACTACACCGGCAGCAGCTACAAGGTCGGCGAGGTGCACGAGGGGACGGCCACGATGGACTGGATGGAGCAGGAGCGGGAGCGGGGGATCACGATCACCTCGGCGGCCACGACCTGCAGCTGGAAGGGCTATACGATCAACCTTATTGATACGCCCGGACACGTGGATTTTACGGTCGAGGTGGAGCGCTCCATGCGCGTGCTCGATGGAGCGGTCGCCGTCTTCTGCGCCGTGGGTGGCGTAGAGCCTCAGTCCGAGACGGTGTGGCGTCAGGCGGATAAGTACCACGTGCCCCGCGTCGCCTTCGTGAACAAGATGGACCGCATCGGTGCGGACTTCAACGCCGTGGTGGCCGCCATCCATGAACGCCTTGGCGCCTGCGCCATCCCCCTGCAGCTCCCGATCGGCGCGGAGGACGACTTCGCCGGGGTGGTGGACCTGATCGATCAGAAGGCGCTCCTCTTCAGCGGCGTCCTGGGGCAGGAGCCCAGGGAGGCCCCGATTCCGGCGGAGCTGGCCATGGCGGCCAAGCAGGGGCGCGACGCCATCGTGGAGGCCCTCTCCGACTTCAGCGACGACATCATGACGCTCTACCTGGAGGGGCAGGAGGTCGGCTCCGAGCTGATCCGAAAGGTCCTCCGGGAGGCCACCATCGGCCTCAAGGCCGTTCCGGTGCTCTGCGGCTCCGCCTTCAAGAACAAGTGCGTGGAGCCCCTCCTGGACGCGGTGGTGGCGTACCTGCCGAGCCCCCTCGACCTGCCCCCGGTCACCGGCACCTCGCCGACGGACCCGGAGAAGGTGCTGGAGCGCCACTCCGACAACGGCGAGCCCTTCACGGCGCTGGCCTTCAAGGTAGCGGTGGACCCCTTCCTGGGCAAGCTCTTCTTCCTGCGGGTGTACTCCGGAAAGCTGGAGAAGGGGAGCACCGTGTACAATTCCACGTCGGGACAGCGGGAGCGCATCGGCCGCATCATGCGGATGCACTCCAACAAGCGCGAGGACATCGACGCGATGGAGGCGGGCATGATCGTGGCCGTCCCCAGCCTGAAGCTCACCAAGACGGGCGACACCCTCTGCGATGAGGCCCACCCCATCGTCCTGGAGAGCCTGGTGTTCCCGGAGCCGGTCATCTCGCTGGCCGTCGAGCCGGCGACGCAGGGCGACAAGATCAAGCTGAGCAAGGGCCTGATCGCTCTGGCCGACGAGGACCCCACGTTCCGCGTCCGGACGGACGAGGAGAGTGGTCAGACGGTCATCTCCGGAATGGGGGAGCTCCACCTGGAGATCATCGTCGATCGCCTGAAGAGGGAGTTCGGCGTGGACGTCAAGGTCGGCAACCCCCAGGTCGCCTACCGGGAGGCCATTCAGCGCGCGGCACGGGCGGAGGGCAAGTACATCCGGCAGTCCGGCGGCCGTGGCCAGTACGGACACGTGGTCTTCGAGATGGAGCCCCTGCCCGACGGCAAGGGCTACGAGTTCGAGGACCGCATCGTGGGTGGCGTGGTGCCGAAGGAGTACATCGCTGCCGTCGAGAAGGGCCTTGAG
>NC_021038.1:969773-987141 GCF_000210715.1 Fretibacterium fastidiosum | reverse complement strand
CCTGGACGACGCGGAGGCTGGAGACAACGTCGGGATACTGCTCCGTGGCATTGACAAGGACCAGGTGGAGCGTGGCCAGGTGTTGGCGAAGCCCGGTACGGTGACGCCGCACACGAAGTTCAAGGGCGAGGTGTACGTTCTGAAGAAGGAGGAGGGCGGGCGCCATACGCCGTTCTTTGCGGGGTACAAGCCGCAGTTCTACTTCCGGACGACGGACGTGACGGGTGACATCAAGCTGCCGGATGGTGTGGAGATGGTGATGCCTGGTGACAACGCCACGTTTGAGGTGTCTTTGATCGTGCCCATCGCCATGGAGGAGGGGCTGCGCTTCGCGGTGCGCGAGGGCGGCCACACGGTGGGCGCAGGCGTCGTCACCAAAATCCTGGAATAACGCTGCAGGAAGAGGGACGCTCAAGTGGCTAAGAGGATCCGCATTCGTTTGAAGGCGTTTGACCACAGAATTCTCGACACGTCTGCGGCCCAGATCGCGGAGACGGCGGCCGGCACGGGGGCCAGGGTTTCTGGCCCCATCCCGCTGCCCACCGAGATCGGCCGGGTGACGATCCTGAAGTCGCCCCACAAGGACAAGGACGCGCGGGAGCAGTTTGAGATGAGGACGCACAAGCGCCTCATCGACATTATCGAACCGACGCAGAAGACCATGGATGCGTTGATGCAGCTTAATCTTTCCTCTGGAGTGGACATCCAGATAAAGCTCTAGCCCTGGGGCTGAGGCCGACGGAAAGCGCTTAGGCTGAAAGGAGAGAAAACGATGGGTATAGGGATCCTGGGGAAGAAGATGGGCATGACTCAGATTTTCGACGCTGAGGGACAGGCCGTTGCGGTGACGGTCATCGCGGCGGGGCCGTGTCCGGTCGTGGCCGTCCGAACCCCCGAACAGAACGGGTACTCTGCCGTTCTTCTCGGCTTTGGGGCCGTGAAGCCCCACAAGCTGTCCAAACCCGTAAAGGGCCTGTTCGACAAGAACAAGGTCGAGCCCAAAAGGACGCTTCGCGAGTTCCGCCTCGACAAGGCGGAGGGCTACGAGGTGGGGCAGGAAATCAGGGTGGATTTGTTTGAGGCGGGCGAGAGGATAGACGTCAGCGGAGTCAGTAAGGGTAAGGGCTTTGCCGGAGTCATGAAGCGGTATCACTTCGGCGGCCAGCAGTTCAGCCACGGAACCTCGGTGGAACATCGCCATGGTGGCTCGAGCGGCGCTATCTCCTACCCGGGGCGCGTGTTTCCGGGGAAGAGGATGCCCGGACACATGGGAAGCGACAAGGTCACGGTCAAGAACCTGACGGTGATGGCCGTCGATCTGGAGAACAACCTCCTCCTTGTCAAGGGGGCCGTGCCGGGCGCTAAAGACGGCCTGGTCGCCCTGTACAAAAAGTAAGGGATAGGGGAAGGAGGTAACCGATTATGCCAACGATTAAAGTGGTTGATTTCAGCGGCCAGAGCGCCGGCGAGATGGAGCTCTCCGAGGTGGTGTTCGGCGCGCCGATCCACGTTGCCGCCATGCATCAGGTGGTGGTGGCGCACCTCGCGAACTGCCGCCAGGGGACGCACGCGGTGAAGACCCGCGGCGACGTCAGCGGCGGTGGCAAGAAGCCCTGGCGCCAGAAGCACACGGGCCGCGCCCGTCAGGGGAGCACCCGTTCTCCCCTCTGGGTCCACGGCGGCGTCGCTCACGGCCCCAAGATGAGGGACTACAGCCAGAAGGTGAACAAGAAGGTTCGTCGTCTGGCGCTCTTGAGCGCCCTCTCCGTGAAGGTCCGCGACGCGCAGATGCTGGTGGTCCGGGGCATGGAGATGGAGGCCCCCTCAACGAAGACGATGAAGGGCTTCATGGACGCCATCGGCGCCGAGAAGGCCCTCGTGATCTATAGCGGCAACGGCGAGAACGTGGCCCGCTCCGTCCGGAACATTCCCGGAGCCAGGTATCTGAACGTTGCGAGCATCAACGTTTACGATCTTCTGAACTCCAGGACGCTGGTTGTGACTCCGGAGGTCGTCGCCCGCCTTGAGGAGGTTTACGCGAGATGAGTCTTTCAGCTCACGATATCATTATTCGCCCCGTCGTCACGGAGAAGAGCAGCGCTCTGATGGAGCTCAACAAGTACACCTTCGAGGTTCGCCGGGACGTGAACAAGATTCAGATCCGCAAAGCGGTCGAGGAGGCCTTCAAGGTCAAGGTCTTGAGCGTCAACACCATCAACGTCAAAAGCAAGCCCAAGCGCATGGGCGCTTCCGTTGGAAGGACGCGCTCCTGGAAAAAGGCGATCGTATCCCTTCCCCAGGGGCAGCGCATCGAGTTCTTCGAGGGCGCTTCGATTTAGAAAGGGGTAAGTCGATATGTCAATCAAACAGTTCAAACCCTATACCCCTGGCCGCCGTCAGATGACCATTCAGGGACGTGAGGACATCACGGCGGACAAGCCGGAGCGTTCCCTGACCCGTGAGCTGCGCAAGCACGGCGGACGCAACAACACGGGGCGCATCACGATGCGCCACATCGGCGGCGGGCACAGGCGCGCCTACCGCATCATCGACTTTCGCCGCGACAAGATCGGCGTCCCCGGCAAGGTTGCGACGATCGAGTACGACCCCAACCGCAACGCCCGCATCGCCCTGATTCACTACCTGGACGGCGAGAAGCGCTACATCCTTCTCCCCAAGGGCCTGAAGGTGGGGGACACGATCCTGGCCGGGCCGGAGGCGGACATCACGCCGGGCAACGCCCTGAAGCTGAAGGACATTCCGGTGGGCGCCGTCGTTCACAACCTCGAGCTTCAGCCGGGCCACGGCGCGAAGCTGGTCCGCTCCGCAGGGACCTCCGCGCAGCTCATGGCCAAGGAGGGGAAGTACGCCTACCTCCGCATGCCGAGCGGCGAGCTCCGCCTCTTCCTCCTGGAGTGCATGGCCACGGTGGGGCAGGTCGGAAACGAGGAGTATGAGAACATCTCCCTGGGCAAGGCGGGGAAGACCCGCTGGAGCGGCCGTCGTTCCTCCGTCCGCGGCATGGTGATGAACCCGGTGGACCACCCGTTGGGCGGCGGCGAGGGAAAGAGCAAGAGCAACAAGCATCCCGTTTCTCCTTGGGGTACGCCGGCTAAGGGATATCGTACGCGCAGACACAAGGCCTCCGACAGGCTGATCGTGCGCCGCCGTTACGATAAGTAACAGACGAGGAGGACGTTAGAGGATGGCTCGTTCTACTAAAAAGGGACCTTTTATCGAACAGAGGCTCCTGGCTAGAATTGAGGATATGAACATATCGGGAAACAAGAAGGTCATCAAGACCTGGTCCCGTCGCTCCACGGTGGTCCCCCAGATGATCGGGCACACCATCGCCGTGCACAACGGCCGGATGCACCTGCCGGTGTACATCAGCGAGAACATGGTGGGGCACAAGCTGGGGGAGTTTGCCCCGACGCGCAAGTCCGCGCGCCACGCCGGGCAGGAGCGCGCCGCCAAGGGCGTTAAGTAGGAGGGGGCCGCTGATGGAAGCTAAGACGATGGCAAGGGCCATGGCTCGCCAGGCCCGGATCGCCCCGACGAAGGTGAGGCAGGTCCTCACCCTGATTCGAGGCAAGGGCGCCGAGGAGGCCCTCACGATCCTTCGCTTCAGCCCCCAGAAGGCTGCGCGGATCGTGTACAAGGTCCTTCAGAGCGCGGTGGCGAACGCAGAGCACAACTACGGGATGGATATGGATAAGCTGTACGTCCTCACGGCCTTCGCGGACCAGGGACCCGTGATGAAGCGCTTTCGTCCCGTCTCCATGGGGCGCGCTCATCCTTATGTGCATCGCACATCCCATGTGACCGTTACGGTTGCGGAACGTTAGGAGGGTTTATTCGTGGGACAGAAGGTTCATCCCGTAGGATACAGGCTTGGTGTCGCGTCGGACTGGCAGTCCAAATGGTACGCGGGGCGCAAGGAGTACGCCGCGAAACTCCATGAGGACCTCAGGCTTCATGACTGGATCATGAAGAAGTGGGAGGGAGCCGCCATCTCCCGCGTCGAGATCGAGCGCGTGGGGCACGTGATTCGCTTCACGATCTGGACGGCGCGCCCCGGCGTCGTGATTGGCAAGGGCGGCACGGAGATCCAGACGATCAAGGACGAGCTTCAGGCCATGACCGGCGGCAAGGTGATGGTGAACGTCCATGAGCTGAAGAACCCCGACGTGGAGGCCCAGCTGGTTTCGGAGAGCATCGCCTCCGCCCTGGAGCGCCGCGTCTCCTTCCGCAGGGCCATGAAGCAGGCCATCTTCCGTGCGACGAAGGCGGGCGTCCTGGGGATCAAGGCCCAGGTGGCGGGACGCCTCGGCGGCGCGGAGATCGCGCGCACGGAGTGGTACAACGAGGGGCGTCTTCCCCTCTCCACGATCAAGGCGGACATCGATTACGGCTTCGCCGAGGCCCGGACGATGTACGGCGTGATCGGCTGCAAGATATGGATCTACCGCGACCGCGAGCACGAGCGTCCCATGATGATGCGCGGGTCGCGCCGCGATCGCGACAAGGCAAGGGGGTAGTCCTTTATGCTTATGCCCAGCAGAGTCAAATACCGCAAGTCGCACAGGTCTCCGCTGCGTGGCGTCTCCAAGGGAGGCACCACGGTCGCCTTCGGCGACTGGGGAATTCAGGCGCTTGAGAACGTGTGGCTTACAGCGCGGCAGATCGAGGCGACGCGCGTCGCCATCTCCCGAAAGATGAAGAAGGGCGGAAAGATATGGATTCGGGTTTTTCCGGATCGCCCCTACACGAAGAAGCCCCTGGAGACCCGTATGGGAAAGGGAAAGGGCGCTCCCGAGTTCTGGGTTGCCGCCGTCAAGCGGGGCCGCGTGCTCTTCGAGTTTTCGGGGATATCTCCTGAGCTTGCGGCGGAAGCCTTCAGGACGGCCTCGCACAAACTGCCCGTCAAGGTGCGCATTGTATCACGGGAAGGCATGGGTGGTGAAAACTGATGGATGCGACGAAACTTCGCGAACTCACGCTGGATGAGCTTCAGGAGAAGTACAGCCAGTACAAGGAGGAGCTCTTTAACCTTCGTTTCCAGAACGCAGTCGGACAGCTCAAGAACACGAGCCGCATCCGTGACGTTCGCAAGACTATAGCCAGAGTGCTGACCATCGCGGGGGAAAAGCGCCAGGCGATGGCCTCAGATGCCGCCAGGAGGTAGGTTTCCATGGAGCCTTATAAGGAGACGGCTCCCGCGCACCGCAAGGTCCGCGTGGGAATTGTCGTGAGCAACAAGATGGACAAGACGGTTGTGGTTAAGGTTTCCCGCCTTGCGGAGCATCCCCTCTACGGGAAGCGGATCCGCCGCGCGAAGAAGTACGTGGCGCACGACGCGGAGAACACCTGCCGGGTGGGCGACGAGGTTCGCATTCGCGAGACCCGGCCCCTGAGCAAGACGAAGAGATGGGAACTGGTTGAGGTCATGCGGCGTGCTCCCGTCTTCGATTCTGATACGCCCGGAGAGGAGTAACTTATGATTCAGCTGACGACAGTACTGAACGTTGCTGACAATTCGGGCGCGCGGAAGCTCTTCTGCATTCAGGTCATGGGGGGCAGCAAGCGCAAGTGGGGCACGATCGGTGACGTCATCGTCGCCTCGGTGAGGGAGGCCATCCCCAACAGCAACATCGCGAAGGGATCGGTCGTCAAGGCCGTGATCGTTCGGACCCGCAAGGAGGTTCGCCGCCGCGACGGCTCCTACGTCCGTTTTGACGACAACGCGGCGGTGATCATCGACGCCAACGGCGAGCCCAAGGGCACGCGCATCTTCGGGCCCGTCGGCAGAGAGCTGCGCGCCAAGAAGTACATGCGCATCCTCTCGCTTGCGCCTGAAGTGGTTTAGGAGGCTGTTCCATTATGTCAGTAAGGCTTAAGAAGAACGACCGGGTGCGCGTGATATCCGGCAAGGACAAGGGGAAAGAGGGCAAGATCCTGCGCCGCATCCCGGACCGCGACCTGGTGGTGGTGGAGGGCGTGAACCTGGTCTCGCGCCACATGCGCCCGACCCAGAAGAACCCCCAGTCCGGAATCCACAAGCAGGAGGCGCCCATCTACGCCTCGAAGGTCATGCTGGTCTGTCCCCATTGCGGCGCAGCGGTGCGCGTGGGCTCCTCCTTCCTGGAGAGCGGCAAGAAGGTTCGAGTCTGCAAAAAATGCAGTGAGATCATCGACAAGGCCTGAGTGGGGAGGGGTTAGAAATGGTTCCGCGCATGTTGGAAAAATACAAGAAGGAGATCTCTCCCGCCCTGCTCAAGGAGTTCGGATACAAGAACGTCATGCAGCTCCCCAGGGTCGAGAAGGTCGTTGTGAACATCGGGGTTGGCGACGCGAAGCTGGACATCAAGTTCATGGATGCCGCCATCGCGGAGCTCCGCGCCATCACGGGCCAGCAGCCCCTCCTGAAGCGCGCCAAGAAGTCCGTTGCGGGCTTCAAGGTCCGCGAGGGGATGCCCGTGGCCTGCTCGGTGACGCTCAGGGGAACCCGTATGTGGGAGTTCCTGGATCGCCTCATCTCCCTTGCGCTGCCCAGCATCAAGGACTTCCAGGGGGTCTCCCGCAGGGGCTTTGACGGGCGCGGCAATTACAACCTCGGTCTCCGGGAGCAGCTGATCTTTCCGGAGATCAGCTACGACAAGGTGATCCGCTCAAGGGGCATGAACGTCTCCATCGTGACGAGCGCGTCCACGGACGAGGAGGCCCATGCGCTCCTGAAGGGCATGGGAATGCCCTTCAACAACCGCTGAAGAGGGGGCACGATCTGAAATGGCAAGGAAAGCGTTGAAGTACAAGGCAAAGCTGCCCCCCAAGTTTGAGGTTCGGCAGCACAACCGCTGCCCGCTCTGCGGCAGAATCCACGGATATATGCGCATGTTTGATATGTGCCGCTGCTGCTTCCGCAAGCTTGCCCGCGAGGGCAGAATACCCGGCGTTGTCAAGTCGAGCTGGTAGCCTAAGGGGGCAACGGAATGTACGTTAACGATCCTATCGCGGATATGCTCACGAGAGTGCGCAACGCGAACATGATTTACAGCGAAAGCGTGGATGTTCCCGCAAGCAAGATGAAACTGGCCATCGCCAGGATCCTGAAGGACGAGGGGTACATCAAAAACGTCAAGACGATCACCGATCCGAAGAAGCCCTACGCCTCCATCCGCATCTTCCTCTCCTACGGGCCGGAGCGCGAGCGGGTGATCCAGGGGCTGCGCCGCATCAGCAAGCCCGGTCGGCGCCTCTACGTGGGAAGGGACAAGCTTCCGGTCGTCATGGGCGGCCTGGGGCTTGCGATCCTCTCCACCTCCAAGGGGCTCAAGACCGGCGCCGAGGCCATGAAGCTGGGCCTGGGCGGCGAAGTCCTGTGCTACGTGTGGTAAGGGGGCTTCTCTATGTCTCGTATTGGACGAAAAGCGGTGGCCCTGCCCAAGGGAGCCGCGGTCTCCGTCAAGGGAGATAAGATCGTAGTCAAGGGCCCCAAAGGCGAGCTCTTCGCGCCCCTCATGCCGGGCATCGCCGTGGACGTTGACGGCGAGAAGGTGCAGGTCACCCGGTCGGGCGACGACAAGCAGACCTGTGCGTGGCACGGCATGACCCGCGCCCTGATCGCGAACATGGTCACCGGGGTGACCGAGGGCTTCCAGAGGACGATGGAGATCGTGGGCGTCGGCTGGAGGGCTCAGCTGCAGGGCAAGAAGCTGGTCATGAACCTGGGCTTTTCGCATAACGTCGAGTTCACCCCTCCGAGCGGCGTCGAGATCGTGGTGGAGAACCCGATCAAGATCGTCGTCAAGGGAATCGATAAGGAGCTGGTGGGGCAGACCTGTGCGCTCCTGCGTCAGTACCGCCCGCCGGAGCCCTATCATGGCAAGGGCATCCGCTTTGAGAACGAGCACATCATCCGCAAGGCCGGAAAAACGGGTGCGAAGTAGCTAGGGAGCGCAGAAGATGAGAAAACGAAGCAGAAACGATATGCGCATTGTGCGGCATGAGAGGCTGCGCCGCACGTTGGCCGGCACGGCGGAGAAGCCGCGGATGGCCGTTTTCCACAGCCTGAACCACCTTTATGTTCAGATCATCGACGACGACCTGGGACGCACTCTGGCCTCCGTCTCCACCCTCGAGAAGGCCCTGAGGGGCGAGCTCAAGGGGACCTGCAACGTGGAGGCCGCCAGGGTCGTCGGCAGGCTGGCCGCGGAGCGCGCGAAGGCGAAGGGGATCGAGACGGTGGTCTTTGATCGCGGCGGGCATCAGTATCATGGCAAGGTCAAAGCCCTGGCTGACGCGGCGCGCGAGGCCGGCCTTAAGTTTTAGGATCAGGAGAGCAGGCTGAACATGATCAAAAAGCGAATCGATGCTAAATCACTGGACCTCAAGGAGCGCGTTGTCGCCATAAACCGCGTCAGCAAGGTCGTCAAGGGCGGAAAGCGCTTCAAGTTCGCGGTCCTCGTGGTGGTGGGCGACGGCGACCGTTACGTCGGGGCCGGAATCGGCAAGGCCAAGGAAATCGCCGAGGCCGTGCGCAAGGGGATCGAGAAGGCCAGCAAGGAGCTCGTCGCCATCCGCAGGAACGGCGACACGATGCCGCACCCCGTCACCGGGTGCTTCGGCGCGGCGAAGGTCCTCCTCAAGCCCGCCCCCGCCGGAACGGGCGTTATCGCGGGCGGAGTGGTGCGCGCCATCATGGAGCTCGGAGGGGTGAAGGACGTCGTCACCAAGGTGGTGGGGCGCACCTCCAACTCCATCAACGTGGCCTGGGCCACCCTCGAGGCGATCAAGGAGACCCGGACGGCGGACGAGATCTACAAGCTCCGCGGCAGGAAGCCGGCAGAGCCGGCGTCCGCCTCCGCGGATTAGGAGGTTTGACCATGGCTAAGATTAAGGTCAAATGGGTCAAGAGCGCCATCGGTTTCGCGGAGCGCCAGAAGCGGACGATCAAGGCTCTTGGCTTCAAGAAGCTGCAGTCCACGGTGGAGCATGAGGACACCCCTCAGATCCGCGGAATGATCGAGCACGTCCGGCACCTTGTGGTCTGGACTGTGGAAGACTGAGGAGGGGGACGGGTATGAACCTTCATGATCTCAGGCCCGCACCGAACTCCCGCACCAAGGCGAAGCGCCTGGGGCAGGGCATCGGCAGCGGGACGGGCAAGACCTCCGGCAAGGGCAACAAGGGACACAAGGCGCGCACGGGCGGCGGCGTTCGTCCGGGGTTTGAGGGCGGCCAGATGCCCCTCGTGAGGCGGACGCCCAAGCGCGGCTTCAACAACGCCCGCTTTGCGCGGACCTATCAGATCGTCAACGTCGGGTCCATCGAGGACAAGTTCGAGGCCGGCCAGGAGGTCACTCCCGATACCCTCATGAGGGCGGGACTGATCTCGGGCGCCTCCCTTCCCGTCAAGGTCCTGGCGAAGGGAGACTTGCTGAAGGCCCTCACCGTGAGGGCGAACGCCTTTAGCAAGGGGGCGGAGGAAAAGATCAAGGCGGTTGGCGGGAAGGCTGAGGTGATCTGACGTGTTCGGGTCTCTCGGCGACGCCTTCAAACTGCCTGACCTGAAAAGACGCCTTCTCTTCACCCTCGGCATCCTCTTCATCTTCCGGCTTGGGGCTCATATCCCAACGCCGGGAGTGGACACCGCCGCCATGGCGAACCTCTTCAACAGCGTCGGGGGCGGGGTGATGGACTTCCTGAACCTCTTCTCCGGCGGCGCGCTGAGCCAGTTCAGCATCTTTTCCCTCGGTGTGGCGCCCTACATCAACTCAAGCATCGTGATGCAGCTCCTCGTGGTGATCTTCCCCGCCCTGGAGAAGATGCAGAAGGACAGCGCGGACGGCCGCAAGAAGCTCATCCAGTGGACGCGGTACGGCTCGATCGTCTTTGCGGTCGTGCAGGCCGTGGGCATGACGGCGTGGATCGGCAGCCAGGGGATCTTCTCAGGCACCTTGGGGGACGCCTTCATGATCGTCACCACCCTCACGGCCGGCTCCCTGGCGGTGATGTGGCTGGGCGAGGAGCTCTCGGACCACGGGATCGGCAACGGCATCTCCCTCCTGATCTTCGCCGGCATCGTCGCCCGTATCCCGGAGGCCTTCATCCGCGTGGGGACGATGCTGCGCCTCGGCGAGATGAACTTCCTGGCGCTCCTTGCGGGGCTCGTGCTGATGATCGTCGTGGTGGCGGGCTGCATCCTCCTGCAGGAGGGGCAGCGCCGCCTTCCGGTGCAGTACGCCAAGCGCGTCGTGGGGAACAAGGTCTATGGCGGACAGAGCACCTTCATCCCCCTGAAGATCAACCAGGCGGGGGTTATCCCGATCATCTTCGCCTCTTCCATCCTGATCTTCCCCTACACCATCGCCAACTTCTTCAGCGACAGTGCCGTTGGGGCCTTTATCCGTGACCTCTTCGCGGCGGGCAGGATATTCTCCTTCTACACGCTCTGCTACGTCGTGCTGGTCGTCTTCTTCTCCTACTTCTACACGGCGGTGGTCTTCAACCCGACGGACATCGCCTCCAACATGAAGAAGTACGGCGGCTTCATCCTGGGCATTCGCCCCGGTCAGCCGACGTCGGACTACATCAGCCGCGTGATGGAGCGCATCACCATGGCGGGGGGCATCTTCCTGGCGATTGTCGCCATCATCCCCAACGTGATGACCTCCATCGTGGGGACCCGAAGCTTCTACTTCGGCGGGACGGCGGTCCTGATCGTCGTGGGCGTCGCCCTGGACACGATCAACCAGATCGAGGCCCAACTCCTGATGCGGCATTACGACGGGATACTGAAGAAGTCCGGCGGAAAGGCCGGAAGCCTGCTTCGCATGTAGGGGGCGGGACGAGATGCGACTAGTCCTTTTAGGCGCTCCCGGCGCCGGCAAGGGGACGCAGGCCGCCCTGCTGAAGGAGCGGGAGGCGTGCGTCCACGTCTCGACGGGAGACATCTTGAGGAAGAACCTGGGGGAGAGGACGCCCCTGGGGCTGGAGGCCAAGAAGTTCATGGACCAGGGCGTCCTGGTGCCGGACGACCTCGTCCTGAAGATGGTGTCCTCCCGGCTCCTGGAGCCCGACGCGGCGGAGGGCTTCCTCCTGGACGGCTTCCCCAGGACGGTGCCCCAGGCGGAGTTCCTGGAGTCCTTTCTGACGGAGCACCACGCGAAGCTGGACGCAGTGCTCCTGTTCTCCATCGCTGACGAGGCCCTCGTCCGCCGCCTCTCCAACCGGAGGACCTGCCGCTCCTGCGGGGGTATCTTCAACCTCCTCACGATGGGCGGGGCCGCGGGCGCGAAGTGCCCCTCCTGCGGCGGCGAGCTCCATCAGAGGGACGACGACCAGGAGGCGGTGATCCGAAACAGGCTCAAGGTCTTTCACGAGCAGACGGAACCCCTGATCGCCTGGTATCGGGACCGGGGGCTCCTCTCCGAGATCGACGCCGCAAGCGCCCCGGAGACCATCTACGCAGGGGTAAAGGCTGCGTTGAACCGGCATGCTGCACCTTAAGACTCCCGAAGAGATCGACCTGCTGCGCAAGGCAGGCAGGGTCGTGGCGGATATCCTGGACCACATCGGCACGGTGGTCCGTCCGGGCGTCTCCACGGGAGAGCTGGACCGCATCGCGGACGAGCACATCAGCGCCTGCGGCGGGACGGCCGCCTTCAAGGGGTATCGGATGACGAGCAGGACGCCTCCCTTTCCGGGGATCGTCTGCGCCTCCATCAACGACGAGATCGTCCACGGCATCCCCTCGGATGAGCGGAAGCTCGAGGAGGGGGACATCCTCAGCATCGACGTGGGGGTCTGCCTGAACGGCTACTTCGGGGACGCGGCCTGCACCTACCCGGTGGGGGCTATCAGCCCGGAGCGTCAAAGGCTCCTGGAGGTGACGGAGACCTCCCTGAACAGGGCCATTGAGGCGGCCCGGGTGGGGAAGACGGTGGGCGATATCGGCTACGCGGTGGAGTCCTATGCCGTGCCCCTGAAGTACGGCATCGTCCGGGATTACACGGGACACGGGGTGGGGCGAAAGCTGCACGAGGCCCCGCAGGTCCCCAACTTCGGACGTCCGGGACGCGGCGTCATGCTGCAGAGGGGGCTGACCCTGGCCATCGAGCCCATGATCATGTCGGGGCGCGAGGCGGTCCGGGTGGGCGAAAACGGCTGGACGGTCCTCACTGCCGACGGTTCTGACGCGGCGCATTTCGAGCGGTCCATCGTCGTCCTGGACGACGGACCTGAGATATTGACCCCATGGACAAGCCGGATGGGCCGTTAGGCCCGGACCCCGTTTCCTGCCGTCTTGGGCAGGTGGTCCGATCCACAAAGGGAAAGGACCGGGGCAGGCTTTACGTGGTCGTCGGTTTCCTGGACGGAAATCGACTGGCTTTGGCGGATGCGGAGCGGTTCAATGTTCTGCAGCCCAAGAAGAAGAATCCAAGGCATGTTCAGGTGACGCCGCAGTGCGCGGCGGAGTTGGTCGCTTTGATAGAGGCGGGTAAGAACATCGACCGAGGCCGCTTCTGCCAGATTCTCGCAGGGCTCGGGATGCGCTTAGATTGAGATTTCAGAACGGAGAGGCAGGGCAGCATATGGCAAACGCAGGCGGCAAAGAGGAAGTCATCGAGGCTAAGGGAGTGATCTCGGAACCTCTCCCCAACGCCATGTTCCGCGTGGAGCTGGAGAACGGGCACAAGCTTCTGGCGCACGTTTCGGGGAAGATGAGGATGCACTTCATCCGCATCCTTCCGGGGGACAGGGTGCTGGTCGAGGTGTCTCCCTACGATTTGAGCCGGGGAAGGATTATATATCGCTATAAATAAGGGCTGACCTTATTTCGAGTTCTTTTTTCGAGGAGTGGGAGCAATGAAGGTTAAACCGTCGGTCAAGCCGATCTGTGAGTTCTGCAGGGTGATCCGCCGTCATGGCGTCGTTCACATCATCTGCAGCCGTAACCCGCGTCACAAGCAGCGCCAGGGTGTGAGGAGGTAGTCGAATGGCTCGTATTTCAGGTGTGGACCTTCCGCGCGAGAAGCGCATCGAGATTGCCTTGACGTATATCTTCGGCATCGGAGTGCCCTCCGCCAGGAAGATTTTGGCGGCGACGGGCGTGAACCCCGACGTCCGGGTGAAGGACCTCAGCGAGGATGACGCTCAGAAGCTGCGCCGCGAGATTGAGGAGCACTACGTCGTGGAGGGAGACCTGCGCCGTGAGGTCAGCATGAGCATCAAGCGCCTGATGGACATCGGGTGCTACAGGGGACTTCGGCACCGCCTGGGACTTCCCGTCCGCGGTCAGAAGACGAAGACGAACGCAAGGACGCGCAAGGGCAAGCGCCGCACGGTGGCCAACAAGAAGGTTGCCACGAAGT
The DNA here is from genome assembly GCF_000210715.1 of Fretibacterium fastidiosum. Classification (GTDB taxonomy): domain Bacteria; phylum Synergistota; class Synergistia; order Synergistales; family Aminobacteriaceae; genus Fretibacterium; species Fretibacterium fastidiosum. The sequence goes on along the minus strand of NC_021038.1, from coordinate 973,765 downwards.
AGCGGCCGGGCCTGAACGGAATTTTTAGAGGAGGCGAAACTCGCGTGGCGAAGAGAACGGCAGTCCGCAAGGGCAAAAAACGTGAGAAGAAGAACATAAACTATGGAGTGGCCCACATCTACTCCACCTTTAACAACACGATCCTCTGCATCAGCGACAAGGAGGGGAACGTCATCTCCTGGTCCAGCGGCGGCAACGTGGGCTACAAGGGGACCCGCAAGTCCACCCCCTACGCGGCGCAGATCGTGGCCCAGCAGGTGGCCAAGGGCGCTCAGGATCATGGCGTGCAGGAGATCGACGTCATCGTCAAGGGCCCCGGCCCCGGCCGCGAGTCCGCGATCCGCTCCCTGCAAGCGGCGGGACTTCAGGTCAACCTCATCAAGGATACGACCCCCATTCCTCACAACGGCTGCCGGCCGCCGAAAAGACGCCGCGTCTAACCGCCCCTTGATCGGCGGCTGGAAGTTGATGGGCGCGATTGAATGCGGCCCCTGGCGTCTGCGAAGAATAGGAGCGTAAACTATGTTGGAAACCTTGGAGATCTTGCGCCCGGTGCTTAAGCTGGAGGAGAACACTCCGACTTACGGGCGCCTGTACCTGGAGCCCCTGGAACGCGGGTATGGAATGACGTTGGGAAATGCGCTTCGAAGGGTGCTCCTCTCTTCGATCCGGGGCGCTGCGATCACGTCGGTGCGCATTGACGGGGTGCTGCACGAGTTCAGCACGGTCCCTGGCGTGCGGGAGGATGTGATGGAGATCCTGATGAACCTGAAGCACATCCCCGTCCGCTCCAAGAGCAAGGAGGTTCGCGTGGTCTCCCTGGACGTTGAGAGGGCGGGGCTCGTGACGGCCGGAGACATCCCGGAGAACGGCGAGATCGAGTTTATCGACCCGAACGCGAAGATCTGCACCATGGAGGAGGGGGCCCACCTCAGCATGGAGCTCTACATCGAGCAGGGGACGGGCTACCTCTCCGCCGAGCGCCCCAGGCCGGCCTATCTCCCCGTGGACGCGCTGCTTACGGACGCGATCTTCTCCCCCGTGCTCCGCGTGAACTACGGCGTGGAGGCGGCGCGGGTCGGGCAGAGGACCGACTTTGAACGGCTGGCGATGGACGTCTGGACCAATGGGATCATCGCCCCGGACGCGGCGGTGGGCGAGGCGGCCCAGATCATCGAGAAGTGTTTCAGCTACATCGTGGCCAGCGTCGGCCAGGCCGGGCCGGACGGCGTCGGAGGCGGCGCCTACGACATCGACCTGGGCGCGGACAGGAGGATCGGGCCGGCGGGGAACGAGGAACTTCTTGCCAGGCCGGTCCGCGAGCTGGAGCTCTCCATACGCAGCGAGAACTGCCTGCTGCGGGGTGGGGTCCAGACGATTGGGGATCTTCTTCAGAAATCCCGCGAGGACCTCTTGAAGATCCGCAACCTCGGAAAGATATCTCTGACCGAGATTGAGGAAAAACTGGAAAGCGCGGGGTTAAAGCTGCGCGAGAAAAAGGAAAAAGCAGGTAAGGAGGATTAACCTATGAGACACCGTGTGGATCATAGAACGCTCGGCCGATACGGCAGCCACAGGATGGCGATGTTGGGCAACATGGCGGCCAGCCTGTTCCTGAGCGGACAGGTCAGGACCACCGTCACCCGCGCCAAGGAGCTTCGCCGCGTTGCCGAGAAGCTCATCACCCGCGCTCGCGGCGGCTCGGTGCACGACATTCGCGTCGTGTTCTCCCGTATGCCCCACAAGGAGGCCGCGACGAAGCTCTTCAAGGAGGTGGCCCCCCGCTACATGTCCTTCGACAAGGGCGGCTACACCCGCATCGTCAAGTTGGGCGTCCGCGCGGGCGACGGCTCCGAGATGGCCGTCGTCCAGCTGATCGAGAAGTAAGCGCGCCGTCCTTGAACCTTGAACGGATCGAAGGCCTCCCACCCGCCCATGCTTGAGCTGCGCTCCGTCTCCTTTTCCTACGACGGAGCGCGCCAGGCGCTCGAGGACGTCTCACTCAGGGTCGGCCGCGGCGAGAGGGTCGCCGTCCTGGGCCACAACGGGTCCGGAAAATCGACGCTCGTCAAGATCATGGGCGCCCTGCAGGTTCCATCGCGGGGCGCCTGTTTTATATCCGGACGCGACGCGCAGGACCTCCCCTTCCGGGAGCTGCGGGGGCTGGTGGGGGTCGTCTTTCAGGACCCGGAGAACCAGATCGTCGGGGCGGTGGTGGAGGACGACGCAGCCTTTGCGCCGGAGAATCAGGGCCTGCCCCCGCAGGAGATTCAGGCCCGCGTGGACTGGGCCCTCGAAAGGGTCGGGATGCGGCACAAGCGCAGGGCGATGGTCTCCGCCCTGTCGGGCGGGGAGAAGCAGCGCGTCGCGCTGGCCGGAGCCCTGGCCGCCCGCGTGCGCTGTCTGATCCTGGACGAGCCGACCTCGATGCTGGACCCGGAGGGGCGCCTGGAGGTGGAGGAGGTCCTGCGGCGGGTACACGCTTCGGGCGTCACCCTGATCCAGGTAACGCACCAGCTGGAGAACTTCGAGGACGTGGATCGGGTCCTGCTGTTGTCCAGGGGCCGCCTTGCCTGGCAGGGGCCACCCGATGCGTTCTGGTCCATGGCGGAGTCGCTGGGGTTCGAGCTCCCTCCCCTTCGTCGGCTGACGGAGAGGCTTCGGAAGCTGGGCCTTGACGTTCCGTCGGCCGACGCCGAGGTCATCTGCCGCGCGCTGGAGGGGCGGGTGGGGAACCTGCCTCGGTGGCGCGATGGGGTTTCCCCGGCCGGGCGGACGCCCTTCATCGAGGTGCGCCGCCTCGCCTTTCGCTTTGACGACGGATCGGACGGCGTGGCGGCGCTCTCGGACGTCTCCGTTGATGTGCCCCAAGGCGGCTGGCTCTCCATCGTCGGGCGGACGGGGAGCGGGAAGTCCACCCTCGCACAGCACATGAACGGCCTCTACAGGGTTCAGGCCGGCCGCATCCTCCTGGAGGGGGAGCCCCCTGCCCCAGAGCGGGGAGGCGCTTTACCGCTTGAGGCAGCGCGTGGGCCTCGTCTTCCAGATGCCAGAGAGGCAGCTGTTCTCGCCCACCGTCCGCGAGGAGCTGGCCTTTGCGCCGGCGAACGCGGGGTTCGAGGGGGAGGCGCTCGACGAGGCCGTCCTTGGGGCGCTCAGGGCCGTGGGGCTGAGGGAAGACTTCCTGTCCCGAAGCCCGTTCCAGCTTTCGGGAGGGGAGCAGCGGCTGACGGCCATCGCCTCGACGCTGGCCGCCGGGCCCGACTGCGTCGTCCTGGACGAGCCCCTGGCGGGGCTGGACGCCGCCTACCGCCGCGGCATCCTGGCCCTTCTGACGCGGCTGCGAGACGAGGGCAGGAGCGTCGTCACCATCACCCACGACCTGGACATGGCGCTCTGCTTCAGCGACCGGGTGCTGGTCATGGACGGGGGGCGGAGCCTGGCGGAGGGCACGCCGCAGGAGGTGCTGCCGTCCCTGATGGAGGCGCTCCGGCCCGACGTGTGGCCGGGGGCCCTTCAGGTGTCCGCCCGCCTCCGGGCGCGGCATCCGTCCTTCCCCCTGGTCTGGCGGGTCGAGGCGCTGTGGGACCTCCTGAGGCAGGGGTTCTCCCCCGACTTTGAGCGCCCGTCCCCATCGTCGGCGAGAGGGGGAGCTTGAGTTTGCGTTTTTCCTCCATGGTCATGGGGCAGTACGTCCCCACCGATTCCATCGTTCACAGGCTGGACCCCAGGGCGAAGCTCCTGGGGCTCCTGTGCCTCGTGTCCGGGGCCTTCGCCGCGGGGGACGCCCCCGCCGTGGCCCTCTCTACCCTGACGTTCGCGGCTCTCCTCCGCCTCTCGCGCCTGTCGCTCGCGGCCGTGCTGCGCTCCGCCCGCCCCGTCTTCTTCCTCGTCGCCTTCACCTTCGCCTTCAGCGTGGCCTCGATCTGGCTGGGGGAGGGCGACCTCCTCCTGGGCCTGCGGACGGGGGGATTCAGCGCCTTCCGCCTCCT
>NC_021038.1:957052-969428 GCF_000210715.1 Fretibacterium fastidiosum | reverse complement strand
TGGTGCGCATCATCGCGGGCAGCGTCGATGCCGTGGCGCGGGGGGAACGCCCCCTGGCCTGGCTGGAGAGCCTGCTGCAGGGGGCGCCGCGAAAGGACGCGGCCATGACCGCCCCGGCCTGTGGGCTGTGGTTCTGGCGCGCGGCCTATCGGGAGATTCCGCTCCTGCCGCCCATGGGCGGAGAGGGCGCGTTCTTCGGCCCCTGGCCGTCCGACCTGAATGAGGACGAGGACGGATAGGGTTGGGAGCAGGGGCTTTGGCGTGCCCGTCGAACCTCCCCCGGAGCGGCCGGGCACGGCCGGCACCGTGATGGATGCACGAAATTTGAAGGATCGCGTTCCAACGAGGGAGCGCTTGTGAGGAGAGGACTCCCGAGGGGGTTAGGCGATGTTTGGGACGGATATCGGTATCGATCTGGGGACCGCGACGGTCCTGATCTACGAGAGGAAACACGGCGTCGTGCTGCGGGAGCCGTCGGTGGTGGCGGTGGATCAGGACACGGGCAACATCCTGGCCGTGGGTTACGAAGCGAAGAACATGGTGGGCCGCACGCCGGGGAGCATCGTCTCCGTGCGCCCGCTCCGCGACGGGGTGATCGCGAACTACTCCATGACCGAGGCGATGCTGCAGCACTTCATGCGCCGCGTGACGAAGGGATGGCAGCGTTTCTTCCGCAACCGCGTCATGATCTGCGTGCCGTCCGGCGCGACGGACGTGGAGCGGCGTGCCGTGCTGGAGGCGGCCCTCGAGGTGGGGGCCAGCGAGGCCTACCTCATCGAGGAGCCCATGGCCGCGGCCATCGGGGCGAGCCTCAACGTGGAGGAGGCCCGCGGCAAGATGCTGGTGGACATCGGCGGAGGGACGACGGACATCGCCGTGATCTCCCTGGGGGGTGTGGTCGTCTCGAAGTCCCTGCGCCTCGGCGGCGACAAGTTCGACGAAGGGATCATGCGCTACCTTCGCCGGCAGTACAACCTGGCGATCGGCGAGCAGACGGCAGAGAACCTAAAGATCATGATTGGCACCTGCGTCCCGCTGGAGGAGGACCAGCGCATGGTGATCAAGGGACGGGACCTGGTGCAGGGCCTGCCCCGCCAGGTCGAGGTGACCAGCTCCGCCGTCAACATGGCGATCGGCGAGATGGTCCAGACCCTTGTGGACGGCGTGAGGAACGTTTTGGAGCTAACGCCCCCGGAGCTTTCAGCCGACATCATAGACAGGGGCATCGTGCTGACCGGCGGCGGCTCCCTCCTGCGGGGCCTGCCGGAGCTGGTGGCCCAGCAGACGGGCATCAACTGCTTCACGGCGGAGAACCCGATGGAGTCGGTGGCCCTGGGGACGGGGCGGGCGCTGGCGGAGATCGACAGCCTGCGGAGCTCCGGCAGAAGCGGGATCCTGGTGAACCTCAAGAAGGGGCGCCGGCGTCGTTATTGACTTAGGGAAGCGCTGCTTAAAAAGTTGTTGAAAGCAATCAAGGAGCGTCAAACGAAGGGTATCCCTCAGCGCTTCCCTAAAATTTTAAAATGGGGCTACGCCCCAATCCCCACGCGCTTCGCGCGGTCTGATGGGGTTCCAGGCGCTAAGGGGAGACAATACGGTTGACAGTTCTCAACGACTTAGGCAATGTTTCCTTAGGGGGCGTGATCTTTTGAACCGAGGGCTCTACGCGGCCTGTTCCGCCATGTTGGTGCAGGAGACGAACCTGGACGTGACCACGAACAACCTGGCCAACGCGGACACGAGCGGCTACAGAAAGCGGGTTTCGACAAACGCGGAGTTCAGCGCCTACATGGACCGTCACGAGAAGGTCTCGGAGGACGCCGAGACGAAGATCATGACGGCGCCGCCCTTCACCATGAACTGGAAGGGCAGGCAGACGATCGGCACCCTGGCCCTGGCGACCGTCTACTCCGAGGACGTCACGGACATCCGGCCCGGCGTGGTGAAGACGACGGACGACCCCCTGGAGCTTGCCATCGACGGCGACGGCTTTTTCGCCGTGCAGGACAGCAGGGGCAACACCTTCTACACCCGCGCCGGCAACTTCACGCTGGATAGCGAGGGCGTCATCATCACGCACAACGGCATGACGCTCCAGGGCGAGGGCGGCGGCATCGAGGTGGGGCAGGCCACGAGCGTGTCCGTCACCCGGACGGGACAGGTCGTCGCGGACGGCGAGGCCGTGGGGGCCATTCCCCTCTACACCTTCCAGAACCCGACGTACCTGCGGCAGGCGGGGCAGAACCTCCTTCAGCCCACGGTGCAGTCCGGGGACCCGGAGGCCGTGGAAAACGCCCGCCTCATCTCGGCCGCGCTGGAGCAGTCGAACGTCAGCGTCGTCGAGGAGATGGTGCGGATGACCGAGGCCCAGAGGGCCTACGAGGCAGCCTCCAAGGCCCTGATGACCCACGACGAGCAGACGGGAAAGCTGATCACGTCCTACAGCAGAGGATAGCGGAGGACGATTCGGGAAGCGCCGCAGGGCGTTTCCGTGACCCGAAAAAGGGGGATGCAACGATGTTACGAGCGCTCTGGAGCAGCGCGTCCGGCATGATCGCCCAACAGACGAACCTGGACGTCGTCTCGCACAACCTCGCGAACGTCAACACGCAGGGGTACAAGAAGCGCAGGGCCGACTTCGAGGACCTGCTCTATCAGGTGTGGCGCGAGCCGGGGACGCCCGTGGAGCCGAACTCCACCGTGCCGACGGGCGTGCAGGTTGGGCTTGGAACGCGTGTCACCGCCACGCCGAGCTTCATGACGCAGGGCCACTTTCAGATCACGGACAACAAGATGGACTGGGCCATCGCAGGACAGACCATGGCGGGGGAGAACGCCTTCTTTCAGGTGACCCAGCAGGACGGCACGATCGCCTACACCCGCGCCGGCGCGTGGGAGATCGACGGCGACGGCCAGATCGTCAGCGAGGACGGGCTTTTGCTGGAGCCGGCCATGGTGGTCCCGGAGAACGCCACCTCCGTGCAGCTGACCCGGACGGGCCGCGTGATGGTGACGATCCCCGGCCAGACGGAGCCGCAAGAGATCGGCCAGCTGGAGCTGGCGCGCTTCATCAACCCCGCGGGGCTTCGGGCCCTGGGCGACCGCCTCTTCCTGGAGACGAGCGCGAGCGGCGCGCCCATCGTGGGGCAGCCGGGGCAGAACGGGATGCCCACGGTGCGCCAGGGCGTGCTGGAGATGTCCAACGTGCAGGTGGTGGAGGAGATGGTGGGCATGATCATCGCCCAGAGGGCCTACGAGGCGAACTCCAAGGGGATTCAGACGGCGGATGAGCTCCTGCGGATCGCCAACGGCTTGAAGCGCTAGCGCGGAGGGGACCGTGTCCTGTCCTTCAGGGCGGAGGCCTCTCCGCCTTTTTTTATCCGAGCGGCGTTTGGGAGCTGTCTTTCGGCCCTGTCCCTCCTCATCTGCCTCGCCCTGTGCGCCCCCGCGGCACAGGGGGCCCATGGCCTCAGCGTGCGCGTCACCCTTCCCGCCGTCCTCCACACGGCGGACAGCGCGTTCACGCTGGGGGAGGTGGCCGGGATCGAGGGGCCACAGGACGCGAAGGAGGCCCTGTCCGCCCTGCTCCTGTCCGAGGAGGGTGGAGTGCTCACGCGGGAGCAGGTGCTTCAGGCCATCCGGGCCAGCGGGCTTGAGGGCGTTCGTGTGGAGCTCACCATGCCCGCCGTGGTGCGGGTGGAGCCTTCGGGGGGCGAGGTCGGCGCCCCTCAGGCCCCCGCCCCCCGCTCTGACGTTTCCCTGTCATCTATGATAAAATCACTGGCAGGGTGGGACGGCGCGGTGGAGGTCGCCGCTTCGGGCCCCGTCCCGGCGGGACGCCTCGTGGCGCCGGCCTCGATGGTGCCGGGGACGCCGGCGGCGACCCTGCGGTTTCAGGACGAGGCGGGGCGGCTGCGCTCGCTGGCCGTGCGGATGACGTGGCGCCAGGACGTTCAGGTCGCGGCGCGGACCCTTCAGAGGGGGCGGCCGATCCGGCAGCAGGACCTCATGACGCGCCAGGTGCAGATCGCCCGTCCGGGCGTCTACGCCGAGCGGGCGGAGCAGGTTTTGGGCTTTATCCCGCGCCGGACCCTGAATCAGGGGGAGCCCGTTCTTCTGGAGCTCCTGACCTCTCCGACCCTCGTCAGGAAGGGACGGCCGGTGAAGGTGGTGGCCCGGCTGGCCGGCCTCACGGCGACGGCAGAGGGCGTGCTTCTGGACGACGGCGAGCCGGGGGACGTGGTCCGCGTGCGGCGGACGGACCGGAAGAACGCGGTTTTGGAAGCGCGAATCATTGATGAGAACACGGTGGAGGTGACGGTCCCATGAAGATTTGCTTTAGGCAGGGGAGGGGCGCTGCGCTCACGGCCCTTGCGCTCTGCGCCCTTTTGGGGACGTTCCTTGCCGGGGCGGCCGACGCCGCCTCGCTGTGGGACGACCGGACGAACTGGATCGTTGACGTGCGACCGGGGCGAGTGGGGGACGTGGTGACCGTCCTGGTGAACGAGAGGACGAACGCCAAGGACGAGGCGACGATGGACCTCAAGAAGTCCTCCAGCAATTCCGTCAGCGACGGGACGGGCATCCTGAAGTTCATTCGGGCTCTCTCCCTGACCAGCAAGAACAGCAGCGCCGGCGATGGCTCCTTCGAACGGAAGCACCACGCCACGGCCACGGTGGCCTGTCTTGTGACCGAGGTACTGCCGAACGGGAACCTGGTCATCGAGGGGACGCGCGACGTCCGCACGAGCGAGGAAACTTTGCAAATTCAGCTGGTGGGCGTCATCCGCCCCCAGGACGTCAACAGCGACAACCAGATCAACAGCTCTCTCGTGGCCAACGCGGAGCTGGCGGTCAAGGGGCGCGGCGCCATCGCCCGCACCCAGAAGCCGGGGATCATCTCACAGATCCTGCAGGCCGTGTTCTAAGGAGAAGCGGCGAATGAAGTGCTTTCGAGCTCTCGGTTTCGTCTTGGCGTGCCTCCTCGTCGGCCTGCAGACCGCGGGGGCGACGGCCTCCGTCAACCTTCAGGACATGGACTTCACCAAACTGCACCCCAGGGTCCGCATCAAGGACATCGCGGATATCGAGGGCGCACGGGACAACCAGCTGACGGGGGTCGGGCTGGTGACGGGCCTGCGGGGGACGGGTGACAACTCCGCCATGACGACCCACATGATGCGGAACATGATGCGCAACTTCGGCGTGACGCTGGCCCCGAACGAGGTAAAGACTCGAAACGTCGCGGTGGTTTCGCTGACGGCGACGCTTCCGCCCTACGCGCGTCCGGGGCAGAGGATCGACGTGAGCGTCAACGCCATCGGCAACGCTCAGAGCCTTCAGGGAGGGACCCTGATACAGGCCCCCCTTCACGCTGCGGATGGCAACGTCTATGCGGTGGCCCAAGGCTCCGTGCTGGTGGGGGGATGGGCGGCGGACGGAAGCTCCGCTTCGACGACGAAGAACGTCCCCACGGTGGGGCGCGTCCCCAGCGGGGCGATCGTGGAGAGGGATGTCCCCTCGGACTTCACCCTGGGGGGGCAGATGGCGCTTCTCCTGCGCGACCCGGATTTCACCACGGCTCAGCGCGTCGCCGACGCGATCAACCAGAAGTTCGGGGCCATCGCGTCCCCCGTGGACGCGGGGCGGGTGGCCGTCAACCTTCCGGGGCAATACCTGGCGGCTCCCACGGCCTTCCTCGCCAACGTGGAGCGGCTTGAGATCACGCCGGACATGGTGGCCAGGGTGGCCGTGAACGAGAGGACGGGGACGGTGGTGATGGGCGGCAACGTGCGCATCAGCTCGGTGGCGGTGGCGCACGGGAACCTGACCGTGTCCGTGAAGGACGACCCGAACGTCGTGCAGCCGGAGGCGTTCAGCGGCGGAGAGACGCGCGTTGAAATCCGGACGGACATCACGGTGAACGAGGACGGGGCCAGCATGATCGCGATGCCGGCCACCACGACGGTCCGCGACATGGTGCGCGTGCTGAACGCCATAGGGGCGACGCCGAGGGACATCATCACGATCCTTCAGGCGATCGACAAGGCGGGCGCGCTGCACGGCCAGCTGGTGAACATGTAGGAGGGGACGGGGAGATGACGATCGACGCCCTGCGGGAGAGCGCCTCCCGCGCGGGTCGCGCGCGGAGGACGGAGGTCGATCCGGAGGTCCACCGGTCGAAGGAGGCCGGGCGGCTCCGGGAGTCCTGCCAGCAGTTCGAGTCCATCCTGTGGGCGAAGCTGTGGAAGGAGATGCGGAACACGGCGCGCTCTTTCACCACCTCAAAGGACCGGCCCTGGAAGCAGATGGAGGACCTGTCGTTGGAGATGGCCTGCGACGAACTGGTGGAGAGGTCGGGAGGCGCGGGCCTGTGGAAGATGCTCTACGACAGCATGATCGAGCGCGTCGCCGCGGAACAGGAGCGGGAGCGAGCGGACGGCGAAGGGCAGGACGCCGGGGACGCGGAGGCCCCCGTCTCCTTTGACGCCCGCGCATGAGGCCCTGCCCTGGTGGAGCGAGGGCCTTCGCTTTGGGTGCTTCGGATGTGGCCGTTGCTGTCGCTGGGGGCCCGGAGCGGTTTTCTTTTCCGAGGAGGAGGGGCGTGCCGTCGTGGAGTTCCTCGGCATCGACCCCTCGGACTTCAAGCGCCGCTTCGTCACGATGCGGTGGGGAAGCCCCAGCTTCGCCGAGCGGTCGAACGGCCACTGCGTCTTCTACGATGCCGGGAGCGCGCGGTGCCTCATCTACGCGGTGCGGCCCGAACAGTGCCGCTCCTTCCCCTTCTGGCCGGAGCTCCTCCAGTCGCGCGCGGCGTGGGACGCCGAAGCCCGCCGTTGTCCCGGCATGAACGAGGGCCCGCTTCGCAGCGCGGCGGAGATCGAGGAATGGACCCGCAGCGCCCGAAATTGGCTTGCGGCGCGGGAGGGCGGCCGGTGACGGGATGACGTTAAAACTCTCGAAGCCAATTGACAGAAGTCCCCAAGTGTCCTACACTAAAATTGTCTGTGGATTCAAACTTAAGCCGTTGCTCTTGGAAGGTGTTTTCTTCGTTATGCTGTTGTGTGTTGTGGGAAGCCCGAGTTTTGGGCGGAGTTCGTCATGAACCGGCAGGTCATAAGGAGGAAATTGAGATGCAGTCTTGGTTGGGTCCTGTTTTTGGCGAGTTTTTCGGTACGTTGGTGCTCATCGTGTTCGGCGACGGCGACGTCGCGGCGACGGCGCTGAAGGGATCGAAGGGCGAGGGAGCGGGCTGGGTCCACGTGAACTGGGGCTGGGCATGGGCCGTCGTGATGGGCATCTTTGCCGCCCAGGCGACGGGATCGCCCCAGGCGGACATCAACCCTGCCGTCACCCTGGCGAAGTTCATGGCCGGGACCTACGCGGCGAACGAGGCCCTGGTGGTCATGGCCGCGCAGTTCGTCGGCGCTTTCCTTGGGGCGGTCATCGTCTACTTCGCCTATCTGAACCACTGGGAGGGGACGGCTCCGGACGCGCAGCTCGCCGTGTTCTGCACGGGGCCGGCCAGGAGGAATTACCCCTGCAACTTCCTGACGGAGGTCATCGCCACGTTCTTCCTGGTGACAGGCATCATGTGCATCTTCTCGAAGGGCGTCGGCGGGCAGGGCGGCTGGATGGGCGCCTTCATGGTGGGTGGCCTGATCTACGTCCTCGGCGCTGCGCTGGGCGGCCCCACGGGCTACTCCATGAACCCCGCGCGCGACTTTGGTCCCCGCGTGGCACACTTCGTCCTCCCGATGGCCGGCAAGCGCGATTCCGATTGGGGCTACGCCTGGGTTGGCACGATCGGCCCCTGGGCCGGTGCCGCCGTTGCGTTCTTCTTCTGCCGCGCTTTTGGGTTGATGTAGCGTTTTTCGGGGCCGGGGGCTTTTGTCCTCCGGCCCTCTTTCGTCCATGGAGGCCGGCTGCCGCACTCAACGGGGCGGGAGGTCGGTCCGTTTGCGTAAAGGAGGTTTTGTCATGTCGGAGAAGAAGTACGTGGCCGCGATCGACCAGGGCACGACCAGCACCCGATGCATGATCTTCAACAAGAAGGGCCTGCCCGTGTGCTCGGACCAGATGGAGCACGCGCAGATCTACCCCCATCCGGGCTGGGTCGAGCACGATCCGATGGAAATCTGGTCCCGCACCCAGGACGTCATCCGCAACGCGCTGGAGCGCGGCGGCATCTCACCGGCGGAGATCGCCGCCATCGGCATCACCAACCAGCGCGAAACGACGGTCGTGTGGGACAAGGCGACGGGCCGTCCCATCTATAACGCCATCGTGTGGCAGTGCGTGAGGACGCAGGACTTCTGTGCCCAGTGGCAGAAGATGCCCGGCTGGGAGCAGACCGTCACGGGCGAGGGCAAGGTGAAGGACCACACGGGGCTCCTGATCAACCCCTACTTCTCCGGGACCAAGATCAAGTGGATCCTGGATAACGTGCCCGGCGCGCGGGAGCGCGCGGAGCGCGGCGAACTGCTGTTCGGAAACACGGACTGCTGGCTGATCTGGAACCTCACGGGCGGTCCCAACGGCGGCGTGCACGTCACGGACGTGTCGAACGCCTCCCGAACCCTTCTGATGAACATCGAAACGCTGCAGTGGGACAAGGCCATGCTGGACTTCCTGGACGTCCCGGAGGCCATGCTGCCGAAGATCATGCCGTCGAGCGGCGTGTTCGGCATGACGGCGAAGAACGGGCCCTTCGGGGCGGAGATCCCCGTGTCGGGGGACCTGGGCGACCAGCAGGCGGCGCTCTTCGGGCAGGCGTGCCTCAAGAAGGGCGAGGCGAAGAACACCTACGGCACGGGCTGCTTCATGCTGATGAACATCGGGGAGAAACCCATCCAGTCCATGAACGGCCTCCTGACCACGGCGTTCTACAGCCGGGAACAGGGCAAGTGCGTCTACGCCCTCGAGGGGTCCATCGCCATCGCCGGAGCGGCCGTCCAGTGGCTGCGCGACAACCTGAAGCTCGTCGATGCCGCGCCGGACACGGAGTTCTTCGCCTCCAAGGTGGAGGATTCGGGCGGCGTCTACTTCGTCCCCGCCTTCTCCGGCCTCTTCGCGCCCCATTGGGACATGACCGCGCGGGGCGCCATCGTGGGACTCACGCGCTACGTCCAGAAGTCGCACATCATCCGCGCGACGCTCGAGAGCATCTGCTACCAGACCCGCGACGTCATCGACGCCATGCAGAAGGATTCGGGCGTCAACCTCACCAGCCTGAAGGTGGACGGGGGCGCTGTGAAGAACGACCTCCTGATGCAGATGCAGGCGGACATTTTGGGCGTCGAGGTGGTGCGCCCCGTCGTGAACGAGACGACGGCCCTCGGCGCCGCCTATGCCGCAGGCCTTGCCGTGGGCTTCTGGAAGGACGAGAACGAGATCCGGGCCAACTGGGCCGTCGACCGTAAGTTCGCCTCGCTGTCGCTGCCGGAGAAGCGCGAGAAGATGTACGCCGGCTGGAAGAAGGCCGTGGAGAAGTCCCGCGGCTGGACGGAGTAGGTCGGCTCCGGCTGTCCCGCGCCGCCGGCCGCTTCCTGCGCGGCAAATGAAGGTCAACGAACGGGCAGCCCGCTCAACCCTGGGCTGCCCGCCTTTGTAGCACAGGCAATGTGGGGAGGGGGTAACACAATGTCCCGCGAAGAGTTTGACGTCGCCATCATAGGCGGGGGCGTCGTGGGGGCGAGCCTGGCGCGCGAGCTCACCCGCTGGAGGGTGCGCGTCGTCGTCCTGGACAGGGCAGCGGAGCTGCCGTCGGGAGCCAGCCGCGCCAACAGCTCCATGATCCACGGCGGCTTTGACGATTCGCCGAACACCCTGAAGGCGCGCTTCTGTCCGGAGGGGAACCGCATGTACCACGCGCTGAAGGACGAGCTGGACTTCCACCTGGACGAGTGCGGTTCCTACGTCTGCGCCTTCGACGACAAGGACATGGCGCACCTGGAGAAGCTCCTGGTGCAGGGCAGGGCGAACGGGGTCCCCGGACTGGAGATCGTGACGAGGGAGAGGCTGCGCGGGAACGAGCCTAACGTTTCACCCGACGTCAAGGCGGCTCTGTGGTCGCCGACGGCGGCCATCGTCAACAACTTTGAGGCGGTCGTGGCCTTTATGGAGAGCGCGAAGATCAACGGCGCCGTCCTTCGGCTCGAAACGCGGGTTACGGGCCTGATGCTGGACGACCGGGGGGAGGTGCGGGGCGTTGAAACGGACCGCGGCCCCGTGTACGTCCCGATCGTGGTCAACGCCGCGGGGGTTCACTCCGAGGAGGTCGCCTCCTGGGCGGGCGAGCCGGACTTCCACATCACACCGACCCGCGGCGAGTACTTCCTGCTGGACCGCACGGCGGGGGACTTCGTCACGAGCTTTCTCTTCGCCTGCCCGTCGGAACGGGGCAAGGGCGTCACCGTGGCCCGCACGGCGGAGGGCAACCTGCTGGCGGGCCCCACCGCCACGGTCCAGAAGGACAGGGACGACACCGCGACGACCCCGGAAGGACTGGCGCAGGTGCTGGAGGGGGCGCGGCGCCTCGTGCCCAACTTCCCCGTGAACCTGAACATCACCACCTTCGCCGGCGTCCGGGCCAACACGGACACGGGGGACTTCGTCATCGAGGCGCTGAAGGCGCCCCGCGGCTTCGTGAACGTGGCGGGGATCAAGTCGCCGGGTTTCACGTCGGCCCCGGCCATCGCCGTCCACGTGGCGGAGATGATCCGCGCGGAGCTGGGGGACCGAGCGTCGTTTGAGCCCAACCCCCATTTCGTTCCGGAGCGGCGCGGCATCCCCCGGTTTGCGGAGCTCCCGATGGAGGAGCGCGCACGGCTGGCGAGGGAGGACCCCGCCTGGGGACAGATCGTCTGCCGCTGCGAGACGGTGACGGAGGCTCAGGTGCTGGAGGCCATCCGGCGCGGCGCGCGGACCGTTGCGGCCGTCAAGATATGGACCCGCGCGGGGGCGGGCCGCTGCCAGGGCGGCTTCTGCTGCCCGCGGGTGGCGGAGATACTGGCGCGGGAGCTTCAAATCCCCTTGACCGAGGTCACGCGGCACGGCGGGAACTCCCGGCTCCTGCTGGGCGGGGCGAAGGAGTTCCTTCTCGACGAGGGGCGAGGAGAGGAGGCGCGGTCATGAACGGCAAGGACAGGATCGACGTCCTGATCGTGGGGGCGGGACCGGCCGGCATCGCGGCGGGGATCGGGGCGCGCCGGGCCGGCGCGGAGCGCGTCGTCGTGGCCGAGCGGGACTGGGACCTTGGCGGCATCCTTCAGCAGTGCATCCATCCGGGCTTCGGGCTGCGCACGTTCAAGGAGGAGCTGACGGGGCCGGAGTACATGCACCGCTTCGTTCAACAGGCACGGGAGGCGGGGGTGGAGTTCCTCACCAACACGATGGTCTTTCGGATGGACCCGGACGGGGGGCTCTGGACGATGAACCGGGAGCGCGGGATCGAGCGCCTGACGGCGGGCGCGGTGGTGCTGGCCATGGGATGCCGCGAGCGCCCTCTGGGGGCCATCCGCGTTCCGGGCACCCGACCCGCCGGGATCTACACCGCCGGAACGGCACAACGCTTCGTCAACATGGAGGGCGGGATGCCGGGCAGGCGGGCGGTCATCCTGGGGTCGGGGGATATCGGCCTGATCATGGCCCGCCGCATGGTGTGGGAGGGCGCGTCCGTCGAGGGGGTCTACGAGGTCATGTCCTGGGCGGGTGGCCTGAGGCGCAACATCGCGCAGTGCCTCGACGACTACGGCATCCCCTTCCACCTGGAGACGACGGTGACCCGCGTGCACGGCCACGACCGCCTGGAGGGGGTGACGGTGGCGAAGGTGGACGAACGCCGCGCGCCCATCCCCGACACCGAACGATTCGTCCCCTGCGACACGCTCCTGCTGGCCGTGGGGCTCATCCCGGAGAACGAGCTCTCGCGCATGGCGGGCCTCGCGATCCACCCCGTCACGGGTGGCCCCGTGGTGAACGACCTGCTGCAGACCAGCCGCCCCTCCGTCTTTGCGGCGGGCAACGTGTCGATCGTCTACGACCTCGTGGACAACGTGAGCGACGAGGGGCTGAGGGCCGGGGAGAACGCGGCGCGCTACGCCCGCGGCGAGCTGTCCGCGGCGCGGGCCATTCCAGTGCGCGGCGGCGAAAACGTCCGCCTCTTCCTGCCCCAGTGCGTGACGGGGGAGACGGACGTCACGATCTACATGCGCGTCACCCACCCCATCGAGGGAGCGTGTCAGGTAACGGCGGAGCCGGGGCTGTTCTCCCGGCGCCTGCGCTACGCCCGCCCCGGAGAGATGTGCGAGGCGCACATTGAGGCGCAGCGGGTCCGCGCGGCGAACCCCGAAGAGATCGTGGTGGACGTCCAGCC
>NC_021038.1:947518-956874 GCF_000210715.1 Fretibacterium fastidiosum | reverse complement strand
GCGATTTGGTATGAGCCAGTGCGTTGACGGGACCGGAAGGGATCGGTGGTGCTGGAATGACGAGGGAACGGAAGTTTATCTGCGTCTCCTGCCCTCTGGGCTGCGGGTTGACCGTGGCGTTGGACGGGGACGCGATCGTGAGCGTGAGCGGCAACAGTTGCCCGCGGGGCAAGACCTATGCTGAGTCCGAGGTGAAGAACCCCTGCCGGGTGTTTGCCTCCACGGTGCGGGTGAAGGGCGGCCGGCTGCCCGTCTGTCCCGTGCGGAGCCGGACCCCGGCGCCCAAGGGGAAGCTCCTGGACATCGCGCGGGCCGTGGGGGAGCTGGAGGTCCCGGCGCCCATCGCAATCGGACAGACGATCCTGAAGGGCGCCTGCGGCACGGACGTGGACATCGTCGCGAGCCGCGACCTGTCCGCTTTGTAGGCCCATCTGCGGGCGGGGGGAGCGCGCCGTGTGCGATGGTCGTTTAAGGGGGCGTCGGTTGACGGGGCGGGGGCGCTAAACCGCACCCTTCGTGTCTCCCTCCCCCTGCGGGGCCGCATGGCCCAGGAGGCGCGCCTGCTCCCGGACCCGCCGGCGCACCATCTCGACGAAGCGCTCCGGCCCCAGCACCCGGACGAGGGGGCCGAACGCCAGGACGCGGATCAGGAGCTCTTTCTCGTCCTGGGTGTCATAGAGGATGTGGAGCAGGCGCTCCCCGCTGGGTCCGGTTTGGGGACGGCAGGGGAAGCTGGCGAAGTGCAGAAGGGCCCGCTCCATGGCCTGCCGTTCCTCCGTCAGCAGCAGCACGACCGGCTCCGTCCGCGCTGAAGGGAGGGCCGCGCCCTCGGCTGCAGCGTACCTCGTGCCGAGGACGGCGCACTGGATGCGCGCCAGGTTGATCGTCTCTTCCCAAGCCGGTAGCCCTGGGTCGGCGCGCCGGGCGAGGAGGCGGAACCGGTCGTCCTTCAGGGAGTATTGAAGCCTTCGGGGCAGGAAGTTCCCGCGGACCTCGCGACCGTGCCCCGACGTGAAGCGCGCCCACAGGAGCCGCCCCTCCCGAAGGGACGTCAGGACCGTGCGAAAGACGCTGCGGTATTCCTCGTCCCGGAAGGGATCGGGGTCGTGGGAGCGGTCGAAGGCGCAGAGGTCCGAGGCCCGGAAGAGCGGCGCAGCCCCGCTCAGCCGGGCCTTCGCGCGGCGCAGGGCCTCCGGCTCCAGAAAGAGCCCCATCCGTTCGTCCTCCAGCAGCGCGGCGAGCCATCGCCGTTCCAGCGTGGAGAGCGGGCGGCGAACGGAGCGGAGACGGGGGACGAAGGCACGGTCGGCCCCCCTTTGAAAGAGCGGCCATTCCCCCTCCGTCAGGGGAGGGAGCATCAGGGCGGGGGTCTCGGCGAAGCCCCACCGGGCGACGCGCCGTCGGATCGCCTCCAGGGTCAGGGGGCCTTCCCGGTCGGCCCGCTCCAGCAATCGGGCCGCGATGACGTAGTAGCGCCCGAAGGCCTCGTGAAAGAGCGCGTCCGCTGCCCTGCACCGCCCGCCGTCGCTTGCGGCGTTCCCCTTCGAGCCGCTGCGGGCCGTTCTTGGCACCGAACCCTCCTTCGGCATCGGGCCGCAGGGGACGGACCCGCCGTCGCCGGAGTAGAGCGCCTCCATGCGGCGGAGGTCGTCGTGGAAGCGCCGCAGCATCCGTCGGTTGTCGCCTTTCAGGCTCAGAATCCGTCCCGTGAACGTCCGCAGGAAGGGAAGCATCTCCATGGAGTCCGACGCCCGCCGCTCGTAGACGATCGTCCCGTCGGGCCGCTCCGTCACACTCCCCCCGCGCCCCTCTCGTTTTAGGCGCTCTGCTACGTAGCGCTCCCTCCGTCCCTCCGTGGTCAGGACCATGCGCACCCGCTCCTCTCGAAGTGGGTAGGGAAGGCTGGCTCCCCACAGGCGGGGGAGGAGGGCGTCGAAGGCCTGCCGCTTGGCCTCGAAGTCGGGGACAGGCTCCCCCAGCCGCGCCGAATCCACGCGGTCCAGCCGGATCAGGGTGAAGCGCCCGCCCCGGTGCAGGACGCCGTAGCGCCGCCCGCTCTGAAGCCCGAACAGGGCCTTGACCGGCGTCCCGGAGACGGTGCGGTCGCGGAGCTTCAGGACGACCTCCCGACCCTCGGCCGTGGCCGTGAGCAGGGTCAGGAGGACCGCGTCGTCCAGCGTGTGGACCAGGAAGTCGTGCTTGAAGCGAAAGAGGACGTTGACCCGCCCCAACTCGTCCTGGATGCGGGCGCCGATCTGTCCGAAGGGAGCCGCCTCCGTGAATAAATCGACGGCCTCCAGCAGGTCCCCGCCCAGGTCCTCCGCACACAGGGGCGCGAGTCGGAACCGCTGGCGGCGTCCCGAATCGACCTCCTCCACAAGCCCCAACTCCGCGTACTCCTTCAGCTTCAGGCGCACCGTCGCGGTGCCGAAGACCTCGCCCCAGCGCTCCGCCAGGGCGTCAGTCGCCTCGTCCGCCGCGAGGGACGCACCGTCGCTCAGGAGGTCCAGCAGCAGGAAGTGGAGCAGAATGTCGTTTCGGGTGAAGCTCTTGGTCGCCCACAGGGCGTAGAGCGGGTTGCGCGGTTCGTCCGCGGCGTCCAGGCAGAGGGAGACGGCGCGGCCGCCCGGCGCGGGGGTGCGGCGCATCGAGTCGCCAAGCCAGCTCTCGATGCGCCGCCGCTCGTTGTCGTAGCTTCGCCTCGCCTCGTACTCCTCGCGGGTCCGGTAGCCGAACAGGTAGAAATCCCGAAGATAGCGGCGCGCCCGATCCAGGCTTTTGACAAGCTCCGAAAAACGCATCTCCTTTCCCCCTTCGTCCTGAAACGGGGCCTCCCGGCCCCTTTCGTTCAGCATACCATGCCGCCTCCCCCCGCGTATCCCAAAGTTCGCAAGTTTTTTTGAATGAACTTTTTGCCCCGATCGGTTATCCTGTATTCAGCGCGTCGGGGGACCTCAAAAAAGTCCGGCGGCGCCCTTGAGCACTGCTCCTGGGCGTTCCGCTGAGCCGCCGCGAGGAATCCTGGGGTTGCGGGTTCGAATCCCGCTCCGGTCGGGAGGCCGGATAGCTCAAAGGCAGAGCGCAGGGCTGAAGTTGCGGGTTCGAATCCCGCTCCGGCCGGGAGGCCGGGTAGCTCAATGGTAGAGTTGCGTAGAAACAAAACGACGAAGTCGGAACGATGGGATATGGCGCTTTGCCGGTTCGGTCGCAGTTTGGGCCGGACGCCCCTGAAACCGTCTCGAGGCGTCCGAGGCCCCGTCCCGGACCTGCTGTGGCCCAGGCCTCCCCGGTGGGGACGGCTCCGGCCCGGCGCGTCCCGGACGGAACGGAGCCCCACGGGGACAGAGGGGCGACGCCGTATTCCATCAATATTCAAGGACGCTGATTGACGAAAGGCGCGTCCCGGAATGAATTTTAAGGAGGAAAAAATGAAGATCACAGTCGGCGAGAACGAGCGCGCGTTTCTCTTTCGCAACGGTCGCTTCGTGAGGATGCTGGGAACGGGCAAGCACCGACTGTTTCGCTTTCTGGGAGAGGAAGTCCGTCGGCTGGACGTGAACGACGAGCCCCTGAACGCCGACATCCCGCTGCCGGTCTACCTTCGTGACGAGAACTTCGCGCGGGAGGTAGAGACGGTGCGGGTCTCCGACGGGCACGTGGCCCTGCACTACGTGGACGGACGCTTTGCGGGCGTGCTGGAGCCGGGGGAGCACACCTACTGGAAGGTGTTCAGGAGCCACGACTTCAAGCTGGTGGATACGGAGGACGATACCGCTACCCTGCCTCCGCTGGTCCAGGAGGCCATCCCGAACTCGCTCTGTGAGCGGGTGGAGGTCGATGCCCACGAGGTCGCCCTGCTGTACGTGGACGGACGCTTTGAGCGCCTGCTGGAGCCGGGACGGTACTTCTTCTGGAGAAACGGCAGGAACATCGACTGGACGCCCTGCGACCTGCGCATCCGCCAGGTGGACGTCGCGGGCCAGGAGATTCTGACCCTGGACAAGGTGGCCCTTCGTCTCAACTTCGTCTGCACGTACCGAGTCCTGGACCCGGTGCGCCTGTATCGGGAACAGGAGGACCCGGAGCGCCAGCTCTACGCGGCCCTTCAGTTGGCCCTGCGCGAGGTGGTGGGACACCTGCGGTTCGACGAGCTCCTGGAGCGCAGGAACGACCTGGGCTCCCTGGTCCTGGAGGCCCTGCCCCATGACGGAATCGTGGAGTTCGTCTCCGCGGGGCTTCGGGACATCGTCCTGCCAGGCGAGATCCGGGAGATCATGAACACGGTGTTGGTCGCAGAGAAGAAGGCCCAGGCCAGCGTCATCACCCGACGCGAGGAGGTGGCCTCCACCCGCAGCCTGTTGAACACCGCAAAGCTCATGGAGGAGAACGCCACACTCTTCAAGCTGAAGGAGCTGGAGTACCTGGAACGCATCTGTGAGAAGGTAGGATCCATCTCGCTGGACAACGCCTCCGGGATCCTGGAGCAGTTGCGGACCATGACCGCCCTCAGCGGGACGAAGTCCGACGAAAGGTAACTGGATTTTTAAGGTAACGCCAGGGATGGAGAGGGTGCCTCTCTCGTGGTATCTCTCCCTACAACCCGCGAGCGATGGCTTTGAATGCTTCTATATTACACGTGCCCGGCCAGCCCGGTTGTCTTTGCTGAAACACCATGTAGTAGCGGAAGTCTTTCCCTGCCGCGCTGGCCCATTTGTCCCCGGTCCAGGCTTTTTCCCGTGAGTCCGCGTTCTCCAAGTGGTCGCCCTTCGCCTCGATCATCAAGACTTTGCCACTTTTGGTCATTGCGATGAAGTCCGGGTAGGCGTGCAGGGGCCCGTTGATCTGAAACTCCCGCTTGGCGATGTTCCGGTGCCACCACAACAGGTTATCCATACCGGAAAGCTCCATCACCATGTCCCGCTCGTAGCCGTTCATGTCCTCCTCGGCGGTGTAGAGGGACTTTGCGATCGCCGCGGTGTGACGGACCGGAGAGATGACCTCCCGCAGACGAAAGGAGGGACGGCAGATGATCTTTCCCTGATTCAGCAGAAGCTCAAAACGCTTCCTTCGGTGTTCCGTCAGCAGCGCGTTGATCTTTTCCTGAATCTTCCTGAAGTACGGGAAGGGCGATTGCTCCATGTCCCCAAGCTGATCTGAGTCCATGTTCTCCACGACGCGCTCGACGTACTTTCTCAGGTCAACGTCGCTGATGCAGTTGATCTTTGACGAAAGCTGCTCGAAGATCGTCTGCCGACACACGGCTATCCTCACGGTGGAGGGCTGGGAGCTGAACCACTTTTTGAACTGGAGGCTATCCGCTTCGGAGAGCTTCCAGGCCCTGGGAGCCTCGCCCTTCGCCCCCACGTCCACGCCGCCGATCTGGGTGTTCATCGTGCTGAAGTCGATCATCGTGTCTTTGTTCCGCAACGTGAAGTCCACCGTCAGGTCCTCCGGCTCCACGATCTCATAGTTGGCGTAGTCCCCCTCGTCCAGGGAGAGCAGGAGCATCTCCTTCTGTATCATGAACTGCGGAAGGATCAGTTTCTGCGCCGTCTCCCGATACTCCTCCCGCATCGCAAAATACTCCATCTTCTCCCGCACCTCCACCGGAACGCGCGACAGGCCGCCGCCGTTTTTGCCGTCCCCGCCTTCCTCCTTCTCCATCTCCGCCTCGTATTTCGCGTTTTGCTCCAGCGCGCGGGCTAAGAGGTCATGACCGGGAATTTCGTCGGATATTTCAGGTTCCGACGAGCGATCCTCGTCCGGTTTCATCGCCTCCGCCACCCTGGTTTTCAGCGCGACGACGTCCACGTCCTGGTCCTCATTTGCCTCTGGAGTCTCATGGGCGCCCGATGGGTTCATTGAATCCGCTTCGGGGGAGATGTGGAGCTGCAGGGCGGAAGGTTGCGTGTCCGCCTCGGCGGCGGGCGCAGAGTCCTCCGCGCGGTAGTCCCGACTGCTGAAGCCTGCGTTGTTCAACCCTGCCACCACGCGCTCCAGCGTGTCGTAGAAGTCGGCCGACGACGTGATGACGTAGGAGAGGTTCAACACCTCGCTCTTGTTTTTTCGCGCGTGCGGAAGGCGCAGGACGCGCCCCAGTATCTGCTCCACGTCGACCGGCGAAGATCGGTTTGCCACCGTGGCCAGCACGTAGGCAAAGGGGCAGTCCCAGCCCTCCTTCAGCGCGTTGACCGTGATGATAAAGCGCACCGGGCAGTCCTGCGAGAGCAGGTCCACGCCCCGCAGCTCGTCCCGGTCGGCGGTCTTTATGGCGATCTGCGCCTCCGGGATGCCCGCATCCACCAGCGTGTCCCTGATCTTCTGGTATGTCGCGTTGTCCGTGCTGTTCTTCGGCTGGGCCTGAAACAGGGCGATGGGGCGGATGTACGCCCCGGACTTCTCCGAGGCGGCGGCCCGCTCCAGCTTCTCCCGGATGCTGATGGCGTCTGCGTACACGTCGCCCTGGGTTCGGCGGTTATAGACGATGACCGGTAGCTTCACCATGTGCTCTCGCTTCAGCTGCACGGCGTCCACGAAGGAGATCACGTTGCTCCTTTCCTTCGGTGTGGCCGTCAGCTCCAGCACGAAGCAGGGGTTGAAGTTCGCCAGCATCTCCCGGCTCAACTCGCTTTGGGCGTGGTGGCTCTCGTCCACGATCACCATTGGATTCATGCGGCGGATGACCTGTATCAGCGCCGTGTCGTCGGCCTCCGCCGATGCGCCGCCGCTTTCGGCCTCCTGCTCCCTGTAAAATCTGGCGAAGGGAGCCAGGTTCCCGTTCTCCTGATAGGCCTTTCGGCCCTCCTTATTCTTTGTCCGGAAGGAATCATAGGACAGCACGAAGACGGAGAGCTGCTCCGTCACGGCCACGGGGTTGAAGTTCTGGCCGTTCAGAAGTTCCTGTTTCGTATAGACCTCAACGCGGCCGCTGAAGTCCAGGTTCAACTGCTGGCGGTAGGGGTGGCTGGCGGTGGAGAGCGCCTGATGCGTCTGCGTCAGGATAGCGTCCGATGGCACGAGCCACGCTACGGCCCGCACGCGACGGGCGGGCATGGCATTGAAGACCCGGCGCACCGCGTTGGCAGCGATGAAGGTTTTGCCGCCGCCGGTGGGCACCTTCAGGCACACTTCCGGCACACCCTCCAGTCCGACGCGGTAGGTCGCCATTCCGCTTTTTCCGCCATCGGTCACGGGCACGCCCCGCTCCTCCCACAATCGGCGGTAGGCCTCCCTGCTGTTCTGCGTTTCGTTCAACAAGTCAAGGAAACGCGACAGATCGGCGAGGACATCCTGTTGATACGATTTCAACTCCATCTTTCGCGCCCCCTATATCTTCGTTATGTCCCGCGGGATTTTCTTAAATAAGACTCCGTATTTTTTCAGCTTGGCCGCCGACAAGGTGCAGATGTCCGCGTAGATGACTCTGGCAGCCGGCCCCGCCGGGAGCGTCCGCAAAAAGGCTTCGTCCAGGGCCGTGGGGCGGTCCGGCTCGTAGTAGAAATAGTACTCCGTCCCGTTCCATTCCCCCAGGCGCCAGGGGCTGGCGTCCGTTGGCGCCCCGGCCCAGGGCTGGCGCGTCTCCGTGTACCACACGTACTCCATCAGGCGCTCCGTCGGCGTCCTGGGGTTGATCAGGCCCTCCGCCGTCATCACCGTCGGGCCCAGCTCACAGAAGGTGAAGTCTCCACCCGTGCCTTCCGTGCCGCCGTAGCCGTTGATGACCCGGCGCACGCGCTCCGCCGTGATGCTCTCGGCGTAGTCCATCATCTCGACGAGGATGAACCGCCGCCGCCCGCCGTCGGCTTTGTTCATATTCAGCACGGCGTGGGCCGTGGTGCCGGACCCGGCGAAGGAATCCAGGATGATGGAGTCGGGGTCGCCCGCTATCTTCAACACGAACTCTACCAGCCGCCGGGGTTTCGGTGTGTCAAAGGTGGCCCGGCCGTCGAAGATGGCCAGCATCTCCTTCTTCGCCTCGTCGGTGTGCCCCGTCTCCGCGTAGGTCCACAGATTCGTCGGCAGACGTCCGCCCACGCTGTCGAGGTATGTCTTTCTCGTGATGCCGCCTTTGCCGCCCTTCGTGAAGTAGAACCGTGGCCACTGGCCCCGCTTGTACACCTTTCGCGCATCGGCGGCGGCCTTCTCCGGAGGAACCGCCAACACGATGGCCTGCACTCCGGGGCGCACCTCCTCCGCCGCCACGCCGCACACGATCGCCCGTGCCTCCTCGTCGTGGAGGTCTTGCAGCTTGTAGGCCGTCCACCCGCTCATGATCTCCAGCATCTGGTCCTGTCCGAAGGTCCAACAACGTCCATTTGTTGGGTAAATCATCTCGCCGGTAAAGGGGTGCTGGATGGCGTACACCATGCCCTGATGGGTGGCCGCGCCGGGCGCAAAGGGGTTATCAGAGCGCCACAAGGCTACGTCGTTGTCTGGGTTCCTATATTTTGCGTCCATCTCTTCCGTCCTTGGGAGTTTGTTTGGATTCCAGCCGGGACGCCGGCTGTAGGTCAGGATGTGTTCCACCTCGTTGACGATGCCCTTGGAGTCGTTGCGGGTGGAGTAGGTGCGCTGCCATGAGATATTGGACACGAAGCAGTCCGGGCCGAATATCTCATCACACACGGCCTTCAGGTTGGAGTATTCCGCGTCGTCAATGCTGATGAAGATCGCGCCGGCAGGGCTCAACAGGCGGTGCAGCAGCCGAAGGCGCGGGTACATCATGCAGAGCCATTTGTCGTGTCGGCTCAGGTCCTCGCCCTCTTTTCCCACCACCGCCCCCAGCCAGCGACGGATCCTCGGGTCGTTCACGTTGTCGTTGTACACCCAGCCCTCGTTGCCGGTGTTGTATGGCGGGTCGATGTACACGCACTTAACGCGACCTTCGTAGCGCGGCAGAAGGGCCTTGAGGGCCTCCAAGTTGTCGCCGCGTATGATGAGGTTGTCGCTCTCATCGGCCCCCACGGTGTATTTCTTCTCCAGCACGCGGAAGGGGACCTCCTGGTGGTGGTTGATCACCTTGTCCTTCCCGATCCATTCAAGCGTTGGCATGAGCTGTACCTCCGTTGGTTCGTTCGTTCCGCTCCAGATACGAGCCGTGCGGCCTGCTCTGACCGTGGCCGTGACCCCGCGTCGGCCTCTTCAGTCGGATGCCTCCCCCGTAAGGAGTAAACTCGATTTTATCACCAACCTTTGCTGTGTGATCGCCCCGATCGCCGGCACAAGTCGCCTCCCTTTTCCGGGGAGGCGACGACGTATTCTGGTTCGGGGAAGGTTGATTGATTGAACGCAGAGTTTCGTCAACGCAGGTTTTTGCGTGTTGACCCTGGGTTACGCGCAAAATGCGCTGCAAATTT
>NC_021038.1:940501-945814 GCF_000210715.1 Fretibacterium fastidiosum | reverse complement strand
CGAAAAGGAAATCCACATCGACCCTTTCTGCAGGCTCAACGTAGGCGCTCTCCTGTTCTGCGGGCAGAACCGCTTCCTGCCCGCCAGCAGCTCCATGACCTTGATGCGCTTGATCTCTTTTTGTGACAATGCCACTCGCTCCTGCTTCATACCTAAGTATCACCCAAAGACCTGCCTCCCGCGGAGAGGGGTGACATTTTCTCTGACTACTTATAGGGTAACATGATCACTGATCAACGACAAACTTTGAGGCCCTGCTTGACAGAAACGACAGGGGTAGGTATACTATCTTTCGTGCTTGAGGGCGGATAGTTCAGCGGTAGAACACCTGCCTTACACGCAGGGGGTCACAGGTTCGAACCCTGTTTCGCCCACCATTGAAAAAGCGGGGTCGTAGCTCAGTTGGTTAGAGTGTCGGCCTGTCACGCCGAAGGTCGCGAGTTCGAGTCTCGTCGGCCCCGCCAGTTCAATATTTCGTGGGCGGGATAGCTCAGATGGTAGAGCAACGGACTGAAAATCCGTGTGTCCCCAGTTCGATTCTGGGTCCCGCCACCAGGTCAGCGAAAATGCGGAAGTAGCTCAGAGGTAGAGCACAACCTTGCCAAGGTTGGGGTCGCGGGTTCGAACCCCGTCTTCCGCTCCAAATTTTAAAGAGTGAGGTCCTGCAGGAAGCGGGACCTCTGTTTTTTTGAGAACTGTCCTAATGGAAGAAGAGGAGCGATGGGAGGGTTTTTGATCAATTTTGAATGAACCCGATGCCCTTCTCCTTTAAAAGCCTGAAATTTTTTTTAGCGGACCTCGTTTTTTTACGGATTTTCATATACAATCAACAAGGTGTCCCAACAGGGTATCCTCGGTGCGCTTTATGTGAAGGCTGGGGCGTCTCTCCTTCGGGGGGGGAAGGGGCTATAGCGATGATTGAGGTGCATCGCCTGAACGGCGAACGTTTTTTGCTGAACTCTGATATGATTGAGACCATCAACGTGACGCCTGATACCGTGGTGCGGCTTTTGAACGGCCACCGCTATATCGTGCGCGAGGGGATCGACGAGGTCTGCGAAAAGATCATTGCGTTTCGGAAGTTGGCGGGGTACACCTGCATCGTTGCAAATTCTGCGGACGAGGTGGAGGATTCCGAAGGAGCGGGATCGTGATGGAGCATGCTGCTGGACTAGGGGTGAATAGGCTTTGGATTTAACGAGTATCGTTGGATTTCTCATATCTTGGATTCTGGTTCTCGCTGCCATGGCTGGGGGAGGAAACTTCGGCGCCTACATCGACGTTCCCTCCATGATGATCACGATCGGCGGCGCGGTGGGGGCAACGATCCTCTCAAACCCCTCGGACAGGCTGAAGGCCATAGGGGGCGGACTGAAGAGCGCCTTCGTCTCCCACGAGCCCAACCTCGTGGGGATGGTACAGATGATCGTCAGCTTCGCCGAGAAGACCCGCAGGGAAGGCCTGCTTGCCCTGGAGAGCGACGTGGCGGAGCTGGACAACGAGTTCCTGAAGAAGTCCATCCAGCTGGTCGTGGACGGCACGGACCCGGAGCTGGTGCGGGCGATCCTGGACACCGAGATCGGCGTCCTGGAGGACCGCCACTCCGCCAACAAGTCCGTGTTCGACACCCTCGCGGAGTTCGCCCCCTCCTACGGGATGATCGGGACGCTGGTGGGCCTCATCGCCATGCTGGGGAACCTGGCGGACGTCAGCTCCCTGGGCCCCAACATGGCCGTCGCCCTCATCACGACGATGTACGGGTCCATGATGGCCAACATGTTCGGCATCCCCATCGGCAAGAAGCTCGCCGCCCGCTCCGCCCAGGAGGTCGTGGCCATGGAGCTGATGGTGGAGGGGATCCTGGCCATCCAGGCCGGCGAAAATCCCCGAATCGTCGAGGAAAAACTGAAGGTCTACCTTCCCCCCAGGCTTCGCAGCAGCTTTGACAAGAAGGAGGGCGAGTAGCCTTGGCGCGCCAGAAGAAGCCGGAGCCGCCGGGGCTGAGCGCCCCCTTCTACATGGGCACCTACGGGGATATGGTGACGCTCATCCTGTGTTTCTTCATCCTGCTGTTCGCCATGTCCTCCATCGATGCGCAGAAGTTCCAGAAGGCGCTGATCTCCCTCAGGGGCTCCCTGGGGGTTTTGAAGGGCGGCGTGACGACCGAGGAGTCCATGGAGCCCAACCAGAGCGGGGAAGAGGGAGTGGACGCGGGGTCGTCATCCAGGGTGGAGCTGGATACCCAGCACGTCGCCTACACGATCAACAGCTACCTGCGCTCCGAGGGGCTGGGCAAGTCCATTCAGGTGACGATCAACCAGCGCGGCGTGTCCGTCTCCATCTCGGATCAGTTCCTCTTCAACTCCGGCAGCGCGGAGGTGAAGCCGGAGGGGCGGCGGGTGCTCTTCAAGATCGCCTCCCTGGTGCGGGACAAGGTCCCGGCGGTGGCCGTGGAGGGGCACACGGACGCCACGCCTCTTCTGGGGGGTATCTATCGCGACAACTGGGGGCTCTCCGCGATGCGGGCGGCCGTCGTGGCGTCCTACCTGGAGCAGGATGGAGGCTTCGACCCGCTGAAGCTCCAGGCCGTCGCCTTCGGCCCCAACCAGCCGATGGTGCCCAACGACACGCCGGAGCACCGCGCCCTGAACCGCAGGGTCGAGATCGTGTTCCTCTCGGAGTATCCCAAACGCTAAGGGGTTGATGGATCAACATGAAACGAATGATTGTCTTTGTCGTTATCGGTTTGGTGATGTTCGGCGTGGGCTTTGGAGGAGGCCTGATGCTGGGGAGGACGATGGCGTCCGGCGAGGGCGGAGCCGCCAAGGCCCGCGAGGTCGCGGAACCGGGGCCCATCGTGACCATCGGCGAGTTCACCAGCAACCTGGCCGGCGCCGGAAGGCACGTCGTGAGCTTCACCGTGTCCCTGGAGCTCGTGAACAAGAAGGAGGAGATCGCCGCCGCCGTTCAGAACATGGGGTGGCTCGTGAGGATCAAGAACGAGATTCTCCTCATCGCGAAGGACAAGACCTACGACGACCTCAACAGCGCGGAGGGGACGGTCCAGTTTCAGGGGGACATCAAGAGGGTGCTCAACTCCATCCTTCCGAACGTGGGGGGGGAAGCCCCCATCGCCCAGGTGCTCTTCGAGTCTTTCGTGCTTCAATAAACAAAAAAACAATGTAACATAAAAGGCAACGGAGAAAGATTTTGGGTTTGTTTTGTGGGGACTGCGAAAAACGGCGGCAGGTGTGATATCCTGATACGTAGTTTTTCTTCTTCGGGGCGGTGACCCCGGAAGGCAGGTGAGGACTTCTGACTCCTGATGTGTTGTCACAAAGCGAGATCGATTCGCTCTTGAGCGCTCTCACGAGCGGTAACGTGGATATCGACTCCATGGCTGAAAAGGCCGACGAGCGGAACCTCAAGGTCTACGACTTCAAGAGGCCGGATAAGTTCAGCAAGGACCAGCTTCGAGCCATTCAGATGATCCATGAGGCCTTCGGCCGACAACTGACGACGGCCATGTCCACGCTGATCCGCTCCATCGTCTCGGCAGAGGTGGCCTCGGTCGATCAGCTGGCCTACGAGGAGTTCCTGAACTCCCTGGTGCAGCCGACGGTGATCGGGATGATCGAGATGCATCCCTTTGACGGCAACATGCTCCTCGAAATCAACCCCAACCTCGTGTTCGCCATCATCGACAGGATGCTGGGCGGGAAGGGAAACTTCACGGGCAAGCTGCGGGAGCTGACCGACATCGAGAAGACCGTCATCGAGCGCGTGCTGATGCGGATGCTGGAGCTTCTGGAGGACAGCTGGAGCACCGTGGTGGACGTTCGTTTCCGCTTCGAGAGCATGGAGAGCAACCCGTTCTTCGTGCAGATATGCTCTCCGCGCGATATGGTGCTCCTCGTCATCCTGAAGCTGAAGGTCGGCGACATCGAGGGGATGATGAGCCTCTGCTTTCCCTACTTCCTGATGGAGCCCATCGTGGACAAGCTGTCCTCACAGCAGTGGTTCGCCTCGACGAACCATGAGCGGGACGAGGAGGAGCAGCGGAACCTGATCTCGTCGCTGCATCGCGTCAAGATTCCCCTGGCGCTGGAGCTGGGGCACACGATCCTGAGCCTGGCGGACGTCTATGCCCTTCAGGCGGGGGACGTGATCAAGCTTGACGAGACGAAGGACAGCGATGTCGCCGTTCGGGTGGGCAACCGGGTGAGCTTCATGGCGAAGCCGGGGACCGTCGAGGGGCGTCTTGCGGTGGAACTGACCCGGATCCTGAAGCGGTCTGCGGACGAGTCGTCAGAGGGAGAGGAAAAAGATGGATGATCTGCTTAGTCAGGATGAAATTAACGCCCTGCTTTCCGGCGGCGACCTGGGCGGTGGGGCCGATTCAGACCTCTCCATGGAGGACTCCCACCTGCTCGGCGAGGTGTCTTCGATCTTCGCGGGCGCCGAGAGCAGCGTCATCGGCATGTTGTCCGGCAAGGAGGTGGACACTGCCGTCGACGACGCGGAGGTCGTGACGCAGGCGGACTTCCGGGGAAGCCTGCCGGCGGGCCCCTTCCTCTTTACGGCGACGTTCGGGGGCTTTGACGACATCCCCCTGGCGTTGGCGGTGGAGCAGAGGGGCGCCCTGACCCTTGCGGACCTCATGATGGGCGGAGAGGGAAAGGACCTGCCGGACGAGCCCAGCGACCTCTACCTGAACGCGGCCCAGGAGGGGCTGAGCCAGGTGGTTGGGTCCTCCTTCACGAGCCTGAGTGGCCTCCTGGGCGGAAAGCGCCTGATCCCGGAGAACACGACCTCCGGGCTGGCGTCGGGGGACTGGCTGGCCTTCTCCTCCATGGCGCCGGAGACGAAGCTTTGGATGAGCCCGGTCGAGGTGAAGATCAACGGGCTGGATCCCTTCAAGATATGGGTTGCGCTGCCCCTGGACTCCGCCCTCAAGATGGTGGGGCTGATGCGGGAGATCATTGGCGAACAGGAGCCGCAGCAGCCGGAGGAAGCGGCAGCGCCCGCTCCTTCGCCCGCCGCGGGCGTTTCGGCGCAGTCCGGCGGCGGGATGAGGGCGCCCATGGGCGCTCCAGCCCCTCGGGCCTCTCAGCAGCCCACTCCCATCGTGGACGTGCATCCGGCGGCGTTCCAACCCCTGGGGGGTGCCGCTGCCGGTGGTGCGGTGAGCCCCATCGACATGATCGCGGACATCCCGGTCCGCGTGACGGTGGAGCTTGGCAAGACGCGCAAGAGCGTGTCGGAGGTCCTGGCCCTGACGAGCGGGTCGGTCATCGAGCTGGACAAGATGGC
>NC_021038.1:934075-940282 GCF_000210715.1 Fretibacterium fastidiosum | reverse complement strand
GGGCGAGCCGGTGGACATCCTGGTGAACGGAAAGCCGATCGCAAGGGGCGAGGTCGTCGTCATCGACGAGAACTTCGGCGTGCGCATCACGGACATCATCGGAGCCGCGGCGGGCGCGCGTTCGACCTCCTAGCACAGGCTAAGGGCTCGCGCCGCAGAGGCTTTCGTCCCATCGTCGGGCTTTTTTGCGGCGGGCGCTTGCCGGGCGATTTTTCATGATATAATCAATGCGTTGTGCGGTTGGTTCTGTCAGTGGGGCGTCGCATTTATCTTCGTTTTTATGAAGACCTTTTCTCTATAAGGCGCAGGGACCGAGCCCCTGTGCAGGAGATTTTTGACGTAAGCGAGGGATTACAGGATGGGCAAGAAAGTTCTTATCGTCGATGACGCGGCCTTTATGCGAATGATGCTGAAGGATATCCTTCAGAAGAATAATTTCGAGGTGGTCGCCGAGGCTGAAAACGGCAAGGCGGGGGTCGCCGCGTATCAGAAGTACAAGCCTGATATCGTGACGATGGACATCACGATGCCGGAGATGAACGGCATTGACGCCGTTAAGGCCATCAAGGCCCTTGATCCCGACGTCAAGATCGTGATGGTTTCCGCGATGGGGCAGCAGCCCATGGTCATCGAGGCGATCCAGGCGGGAGCCAACGACTTCATCGTCAAGCCCTTCCAGCCGGAGCGCGTGATCGAAGCCATCACCAAGGTCCTGTCCTGAGCCGGAGGGACGTTTTTACTGCTGCCCCGGCGACGAAGGCCTCCGGGGCCACGGTTTTGTGCGTGCTGTCGCGGTGTAGATCGCGGATGGGAGCGGTTGAAGCCTTGTGGAGAAGTCGGCGCCTGAGGGGGAATCGGTGATCTCGGATCCCAGCCTTGTGGCCTATTTGGCTAGAGTGTCGCTTGCCTTGGTTGTTCTGGCGCTTTCCGCCGTCCTTCTGGTGCGTTTTGTGCGGGGGAGGCGCGGGGGGGTAAGAGATGACGGGGCCGTTAAGCTTTTGGCGTCCTTACCCGTGGGTAAGGATGTCTTTTTTGTGTTGCGCTGCGGACCCGACGTCGTCGCGTTTACCTCCGGGGCGAGTGGAACTTGTCTGATGGGCAGGTGGAAGTATGAGGAATGGGTTGGCGCGGGAGACGCTCCAGCGGAACGGACGGAAGATGGCGCGCGCTAGGGGGCTTTTCCTCGTCCTGACGCTCGCGGCGTTCCTCGCCTTTTGCGGAGGGTTTGCCCTTCCGGCCTGGGCCGCGGATTCGGAGGCGCTTTCCGGGGTGCCGCTCCCGACGATACAGTTTGGCGTCACGCCGGCGGACTCCCCGCGGGACGTGGCACTCTCCCTGCAGATACTGGCCCTGATGACGGTGGTGAGCGTCGTCCCGGCGATCTTCCTCATGGTAACGAGCTTCACCCGCATCATCGTGGTCCTGGGCTTCGTGCAGCGCGCGATAGGGCTTCAGCAATCGCCGCCCCAACAGGTCATCGCGGGGCTCTCGCTCTTTTTGACGCTCTTCACCATGTACCCGGTGTGGGACCGGGTCTATCAGGAAGGGCTTGCCCCGTATCTTTCGGGCGCCGCCAGCGCCCCTCAGGCGTGGCAGAGCACGGTGACGCCGATCCGCGAGTTCATGTTTCGCTATACGCGCCAGGAGGAACTGTCGCTCATGGTGTCCATGTCGGGGACCGAGCGCCCCGCGTCGCAGGACGCGGTGCCGACGCGCGTCCTGATCCCAGCCTTCATGCTGAGCGAGCTCAAGACGGCCTTTCAGATGGGCGTCGTCATCTACATCCCCTTCATCGTGGTGGACATGGTGGTCTCAAGCGTCCTGCTTGCGATGGGGATGATGATGCTCCCCCCCATGATGATCTCCCTGCCCTTTAAGATCCTGCTCTTCGTCATGGCCGACGGCTGGAACCTGGTCGTCCTGAGCCTTCTGAAGAGCTTTGCCAACGTCCCCTGACGCAGGGCGGCCAGCGCGCCCGTTCCCCCAGAGGTCCGTGTGAGAGAGGAGGCGCCCGAAGATGGCGGAAACGGCCCTGAGCCTTTTTGATCTCCTGAGCCAGTCCATCTGGACCATGTTGGTCGTGTCCCTGCCCGTGCTCCTGGTGGCCATGAGCGTGGGGCTCTTGATCGGCATCCTTCAGACGGCCACCTCCATACAGGAGCAGACGCTGATCTTCATCCCCAAGATCCTGGCCGTGTTCATCTGCATCATCCTCCTGTCCCCCTGGATGGGGCAGAGGATGCTCGTGATGACGCGGGAGATATTGGGCCAGCTGGAGCGCTTTATCCAGTGATGCGGGGCGGCGCTTTTTCATGAGGGGGATCGAGCTGCCGGCTCAGCTCTTGATCGTCTGTCTCCTCCTTCACCTTCGCTTTGTGGGGCTCGTGTTCAGCGCCCCCGTGTTCACCTCCGTCATGGCCCCGACGCCCGTGCGCTACCTCTTTGCTGCGCTCCTGACGTTCTCGGCGGCGGGGGGCCTGGGCGGTGCGGAGGTCCCGCTCTTCTACTTCGACAGCGTCTTCTCCATCGCCCTCCTGGGCGTTCGCGAGGTCCTGATCGGAGTGGCTCTCGGATTCCTCTCCGCGCTGCCGCTGGTGGCGCTGCGCGTGGCGGGAGAGCAGGTGGGGACGGTGATCGGCTTCTCCATGGCCCAGGTGCTGGACCCGACGACGCAGACCGAGAGCTCCATCATCGGACAGCTGGAATTCCTGGTGGGCTTGTGGTTTTATTACCACTGGAACGGGCACCTCCTCATGATTCAGGCGGTGATGGAGAGCGTGAGGCTGGCCCCCGTGGGGCGCCTCCTGCCGTTTCCGCCGGATTTGATCGAGGTGGGGACCTGGCTTCAGGACCTGTTCATTCTGGCGATGCGGATCACCCTTCCCTTCTTTTGTTCGCTGGTCCTGGCGGACGTCGGCCTGGGCTTTCTGGCGCGGACGGTCCCTCAGATGAACATCTTCGTCCTGGGGCTTCCGATCAAGGTGGCGCTGGGCTTTATGGTCCTTGCCGCAGTTCTGCCGCTGACCGTTGACCTCATCTACACCCAGTTTGAGCGCTGGATCGAGTTTGCCCTGGAGGGGGTGCTGCCTTGGAGCGCTGCGCCGTGAGCTGCCGCGTCGCCTTCGACATCCAGTTTTTCGCCCAGGAGCGCACGGAGCCCGCGACGCCCCGGAAGCGCGAGAAGGTGCGCTCCGAGGGCAGGGTGTGCATGAGCAAGGACCTGACGGCCGCCGTGGGGCTCCTGACGGGGCTTTTGGGGCTGGCGGTCCTGGGGGCCTTCACGTGGCGCGTGATGAGCCGTCTTCTGAGGCTTTCCCTGAGCTTCATCGGGGATGCGACCCTGGAGCGGGACGGATGGTTTCACTACCTCTCCTGGGAGGTCGTGAAGGACTTCTTCATCTCCTGGCTCCCCCTGGGGTGCCTGATCGCCTTTTTCTCCGCTGCCGCCGTCATCTGCCAGGTGGGCTGGACGATGACCAGCGAGCCCTTCAAGCCCAACCTGGGGCGGCTCAACCCCATCAGCGGCATGAAGAAGATCATCTCCCTGCGCTCCGTCGTCGAGCTCTTGAAGGGGCTCTTGAAGGCGGGGGTCTTCGCCGTCGTGATCTACTCCGCAATCAAGAACTACCTTCCCGCCTCTTCGAGGGCCATGCAGATGCCTCTCGCGCACGGCGCCGCCTCCTTCTGGGACATGCTGTGGACGCTCTCCATGCGGCTTGCGGCGATGTTGTTGGCGATGGCGTTGGTCGACTACCTCTACCAGCACTGGGAGTTCGAGCGCTCCATCCGCATGAGCCGGCAGGAGATCAAGGAGGAGTACAAGCAGATGGAGGGGGACCCGCAGATCAAGAGCAAGATCCGCCAGAAGCAGCGGGAGCTGGCCAAGAAGCGCATGATGGCGGACGTCCCCAAGGCGGACGTCGTCATCACGAACCCGACGACGCTGGCGGTGGCCCTCCTCTACGATCGAAGGCTGATGAAGGCGCCTCAGGTCGTGGCGAAGGGCAAGGGCTTCGTGGCGCAGAGGATTCGAGAGCTTGCGGAGGCTGCGGGCGTCCCCGTGGTTGAGAACAAGCCCCTGGCCTGGGCGCTCTACGGGGGCGTCGAGGTGGGGGAGGAGATATCTCAGGACCTCTACCGCAGCGTTGCGGAGATCCTGGCGATGGTCTACCGGCTCAGGGCGTCGTAATCGAAGTGAAAAAAGCGGCGGAAACGCGCGTTTCTGTTGTATAATCATGGTGTAGCCCCGTTGACGTTTGCGTTTGAAGCGTTATCTGCTCTGAAATTCTATCTTTAAATTTTATCTTCTTACGATGATGAAGGGAAATCATTCAAACATGAAAAAGACGGTATGGCTTGTGTTGGCGCTTGCGATATGCCTCGTTCCCCACGCGGCCTTTGCGGCCGACTTGCCGGAGCTCGCGAGGTGGACGCGCACCAGCGACTTCGCGGATCGCGACGAGGCGCAGAGGGTGAAGGTGAGCGTGGTCTATTACTCCAACGAGTACGTTGAGGCCCTTGTGAAGGCCGAGGCGGAGAAGAACCTCTGGACCCGGGACGAGACGGAGAACTACAAGTACACGCTCCTGAAGACGCTGAACTTCCACGACGCCATCGCCTTTCAGCTGACCCTTTACGTGGAGGGCCTCCCCATGTACGCTCAGCCCTTCGATCGCCACATCAGCCTGTGGATCGGCAACAAGCGCTACAACCCTACGGACTACGACAAGCGGTTCAACGTCAAGATCCTTGGGGAGCGGGACGGGATGATCTGGTTCCCGCGGTACGACCCCAAGACGGGCGCGGAGCTCCTCAAGGGGGCGAAGGACATCCGCCTCGTCCTGGACGGCGCCATCAGTCAGGCGATCTCCCCCCGTGGCGACGCCATGTGGGTCTGGGACATCACGAAGGACGTGGAGGGGGCCCTGGGGAACGGCAGGGCCATGGACCGGCTTGAGCTGGATCGTCTGATCAAGCGCCTCGAGAAGCTGAACCAGGAGCGCGGTGCGCTTCAACTTCAGGTGGATTCCATCGACCAGGAATTGAACAAGGTCAATTCCCGCATCGATGAGCTGCAGGGCAGGTAATTTCAGGAAAGGAAGGGAACGCCATGGATCGTATCGCCGTATTGACCAGCGGAGGGGATTCGCCCGGCATGAACGCAGCCATCCGCGCAGTGGCCCGCACCTGTCATTACAACGACAAGGAGTGCATCGGCGTCATGCGGGGCTATGAGGGACTGATCGAAGGGGACTTCAAGGTGCTGGACCGGGCCTCCGTGGGGGGCATCATCCATCGGGGTGGCACGATCCTCAAGACCGCGCGCAGCGATCGCTTCAAGACCCAGGAGGGGCGCGAGGCGGCCCTCCTGAAGATGAAGGAGGCGGGAATCGAGGGCCTGGTCGTGATCGGCGGGGACGGGTCCTTCCATGGCGCGAAGGCTCTGCACGAGATGGGGATGCCCGTCATCGGCATTCCCGGCACCATCGACAACGACGTGGCGGGGACGGACGAGACCATCGGCTTCGACACGGCGGTGAACACGGCCCTCGAGGCGATCATGCGCCTGAGGGACACGGCCTCCAGCCACGACCGCCTGTTCATCGTCGAGGTCATGGGGCGCAACGCCGGCTTCCTGGCGCTTGAGACTGCGGTGGCCTCCGGCGCGGAGTACGCCGTCGTTCCGGAGATTCCCCTGAGCATCGGCAACCTCTGCAAGCTGCTTCGAGAGTCCCATGCGGAGCACAAGAGCCACACCCTCATCATCCTGGCGGAGGGGGTCATGTCCGCCACGGAGATGCGGGACAAGCTTCAGGATACGGGAGGGTACGACGCCCGGGTCACGGTGCTGGGGTACATCCAGCGGGGTGGAAGCCCCACGTCCTTTGACGTCGTCCTCGCCACCCGCATGGGGGCCTTTGCGACGGACAACCTGCTGATCGGAAAAAGCGGCTTTATGGTGGGGAACGTGAACCACAAGCTGGTCCTGAGCGACCTGGAGCGCTCCTGGACCGAGCACAAGAACCTGAGCCCGGAGCTGCTGAACCTGATCCACAAGATGAACTGACATGGGTTCCGGGGAAGGAGCGTCCGCGGCGGCGGACTGCGGAGGCCTCGACGTCGGGGCGCTCCTGCGGATCGTCGCCTCTGACCTGGGGGGACGAAAGGTTCCCGCCCTCTCCCGCCCCTCCGCCTGGGAGGAGGCCC
>NC_021038.1:929814-933488 GCF_000210715.1 Fretibacterium fastidiosum | reverse complement strand
AAGGTGTTCGCTTTAAGGTGAAATTTTTTTGAGGTGAAAGACGATGAAGCACAACGAACAGAACTTGGAGCGGTTATGGTGAAGGTTCTTGACGAGAAGGCGGCGACCCCTCGCAGGAGGGGACGGCCGCCGCGCGTGAAGGAGCCTGCGGAGGCCCTTGAAGAGGTGAAGGCGACGCAGCCTGAGGAGGCGGAAGGTTCCTCCCCGGCGGAGGAGAGCGCGGTGGTGAAGGTGCGCCGCCCGCGGGGCAGGCCGCCGAAGAACGCGGCGAAAAAAATTGAGGAAGCGGAGACCTCCCAACAGCTCCTGCTCCTTCCGGACGCCCGGAGGGTGGAGGCGGTGGAGCCCTCCGAGGCGTCGAAACCGGAGGTGCCGGCGCCCGACGAACCGGTGGATGAGATGGAGGAGACGACGGCGTATGGGGCGGAACCTGATTCCGCGTCCGAGGCGCAGGTCGTCCAGCCCGTCGAGGACGGGGAATCACCGGCCCCTCTCGAGCCGGCCCCCGACGAGCCGGCGGAGGCACGGGCACCTTACGCCCGTGCGTCGGTTCACGAGGTGACGCCCCATCCGAAGCCCAAGCACACCTACTCCTACCTTGCGGCCCAGACCCTCACGGACCTTCGGAAGATCGGGCGGGAGTTCAACGTCGCGGGTCCCACCACGATGCACAAGGACGACCTGATCATCTCCATCCTGAAGGCCCAGGCGGAGAGCATGAACTACCGCTTCGGTGGCGGGACGCTCGAGATCCTGCCCGAGGGGTTCGGCTTCCTTCGTCCCAAGGGGATGCTGCCGACGGACAACGACGTCTACCTCTCGCTGTCCCAGATTCGGCGCTTCGGGCTTCGGAACGGGGACGTCATCTGGGGCCTGATCCGCCCGCCGCGGGACCAGGAGCACTACGAGGCGCTCCTGCGCGTGGAGACGGTGAACTTCTCGGACCCCGAGTCCTCTCGACATCGTCCGATGTTCGCCCACTTGACGCCCATCTTTCCCAACGTCCGAATCAACCTGGACTCCGGCCCTGGGGACTGGGCAACGCGCCTGGTGGACATGTTCGCCCCCATCGGCCTGGGGCAGCGCGCGCTGATCGTCTCGCCCCCCAAGGCGGGCAAGACGACGCTCTTGAAGCGCATCGCCAAGGCCATCTCCGCGAACTCGCCGGACATTATCCTGATGGCCCTCCTGATCGACGAACGCCCCGAGGAGGTGACGGACATCTCCCGCTCCATCGACGGAGAGGTGATCGCCTCGACGTTCGACCGCCCTGCGGACGAGCACATTCGAGTGGCCAACCTCGCCATCGAGAAGGCGAAGCGCCTGGTCGAGGCAAAGCGCGACGTCGTCATCCTCCTGGACTCGATCACGCGCCTGGCCCGCGCCTCGAACCTGACGGTCCCGCCGTCGGGCCGTACCCTGTCGGGAGGCCTGGACCCCTCCGGGCTCTACTTCCCGAAGCGCTTTTTCGGCGCTGCC
Organism: Fretibacterium fastidiosum; assembly: GCF_000210715.1. GTDB lineage: Bacteria > Synergistota > Synergistia > Synergistales > Aminobacteriaceae > Fretibacterium > Fretibacterium fastidiosum. The sequence continues at coordinate 932,009 of NC_021038.1, read as the reverse complement.
CGAAACTTCGAGGAGGGCGGGAGCCTGACGATCATCGGGACGGCCCTGACGGATACGGGCAGCCGCATGGACGACGTCATCTACGAGGAGTTCAAGGGAACGGGCAACATGGAGCTGCACCTGTCGCGCAAGCTGGCGGAACAGCGGATATTCCCCGCCATCGACATCACGCGGTCCGGGACGCGGCGGGAGGAGCTCTTGATCCCCGAGGACGAGCTGGCCCGCCTCTGGGCTCTGCGGAAGCGAATCGTTGGGGTGGACGAGGCCGGGGCGCTGAACCTGATCCTCGACAAGCTCAAGCAGACGAAGGACAACCACGAATTCCTGATGTCCATAAAGCTGGCCTGACCCGACGCCTGGGGCGCGGGACGGAACTTTCGCGCGCGTCGGGCGATTATGCGGCATCTTGTGCTATAATTCACGTATCGTACTTTGTCTTATGACGAGCTTTGTGCCGGAACCGCATCCGCGCGCGGCGAAGGCATGTCGGGAGGAGTTGTCTTTGAGGACATTCGATCGTCGAACGCCGGATCGAAAGGTTTTTCCTGCTGAAGGCAAGAAGCGCAGAGGAAGGGAAAAAAAGGCTTCGCTGGACTTTTGTTGGGGTTTTTGCGTCGTCGTCTGTTTCACCTTTGGTCTGGCTTCGTTTTTGATGTTCTCCGCCTGGGAACGCTTTTCCGGCGTGGCGTGGGGCGGAGTCGAGGATCGGGAAAACGAGGGGGTCGTGGCGGAGGAGGGCTTCCTCGCGTTCGACGTGAGCGACATGCAACGCGATGACCTCCTGGCCGCAGCGCCCCTGGAGGTCATCGGGGAGGACGATCGGGAGGAGCCGATGGCCTCCCTCCCCGCCGAGCCGGCGGAATCCGAGGTCCGTGCCGAGGTCAGCGAGCTTCCGCTGAAGGAGGACTTCGGCCCCCTTCCCAAGTACCTGTCGGATTACGAGAGCATCGTCCTGAGCGCTCAGGACGACGGTACCCGCTTAGCGGAGGACGTCATCCCGTCAGACCCTGTCCCCCAGTTTGTGGAGGTGGGCACCGACTGGAAGGAGCACGTCGTCAAGTCGGGCGAGACGCTCTCGGACATCGCTCTGACCTTTGGCGGGCTCACCGCTCAGGACATCCTGAGGGCCAACGGGCTTAAGGACGCCAATCGCCTGGCCGAAAATCAGCTTCTCCTGATCCCTAAAGACGCGGACAAAATTGAAGAAACCCTTGAGGAGGTTCGCACGCGGCAGGCCCGCGTGGCGGCCCTGCGGGAGAAGGTCGAGCCTCTGAAGGTCTCGTCCTACGTGGTGGCCCAGGGAGACAGCCTGTGGTCCATCTCGAACTCCCAGAACATAGAGCTGGACACGCTTGTGGGCAGCAACGTCTTCAAGGCGACCCTGCACCCCGGACAGACCCTCCGCATCCCCAACCAGGAGGGAATCTTCTACACCCTGCGCAAGGGGGAGAAGATCGAGGCCGTCTGCAAGCGCTACGGGGTCGAGCTGGCCAAGCTGCGCCAGGTGAACCACACCGTTGACGTGGTTGCCCTGAAGCCGGGGGATGAAATCTTCCTTCCCGGCGCAAGGCCGGAGGCCCTGGCCGTCACCCACGAGGAACCCCTTAAGGCGGAGAAGTCCGCCCCTGCCAGGAACGCTGCGCCCAGGGTTGCGAAGAACGCGAAGCAGAAGGAGGCGCCTGGGGCCGTTAAGGCCTCCCGCTCCTACCGATGGCCGATCATGGGGCGGATCAACAGCCCCTTTGGCTGGAGGCGGCACCCCATCACGCGTCGTCAGGACTTCCATACGGGGATCGACATCAAGGCCAGCCGGGGTGCGGCAATTCGTTGCGCCCGGGACGGTCGGGTGGCCTATGCGGGCTGGATGGGCGGCTACGGCAAGGTGGCGGTCATCGAGCATCCGGGCGGGCAGTCCACGCTCTACGCACATTGCAGCACCCTCCTGCTGAAGCAGGGGGCGGCGGTGAGGCAGGGAGAGAATATCGCAAGGGTTGGAACGACGGGACGCTCAACGGGGCCGCATCTCCACTTTGAGGTTCGCAACGGGAACAGCCCGGTCAACCCTCTGAAATATCTGAAGTGATTCCACATTGTAAAGAAGACGGGGGTCAGAGCCTTTCTGGCCCCGTTTTTTATTTTGAGGCCGCCCCGGCCACTCGGCGGGGCACTGAAAGAAACACTGACTAATACCAATT
>NC_021038.1:923258-929527 GCF_000210715.1 Fretibacterium fastidiosum | reverse complement strand
CAATCATTAAACGCGAATTGGTATAAGTCGTCGAGAACTGTCAACCGTTAAGTCCAAGGGGGCATCGAGGAATGGTGAAGTACGTCTTTATCACTGGCGGCGTGGTCTCCTCGCTGGGGAAGGGGATTACGGCCGGATCCGTGGGCACCCTGCTGAAAAAGCGGGGCCTGAAGGTCTCCATCCTCAAGGTGGACCCTTATTTGAACGTGGACGCCGGCACGATGAACCCCTTTCAACACGGTGAGGTGTTCGTGACGGACGATGGCGCCGAGACGGACCTGGACCTGGGGCACTACGAGCGCTTTATCGACGAGACGCTCAGCGAGCAGAACACGATCACGACGGGAAAGATCTACTCCAGCGTCATCGCGAGGGAACGCCGGGGGGACTATCTGGGGGGGACGGTGCAGGTGATCCCCCACATCACGAACGACATTCAGGAGCGCCTCGTGCGCGCCGGAGAAGGGCTTGACGTCCTGATCGTGGAGATCGGCGGCACCGTTGGCGACATCGAGAGCCAGCCCTTCCTGGAGGCGATACGCCAGATGGCGAACCGCGTCGGGCGGGAGAACGTCGTCTACTGCCACGTCACGCTGATCCCGTGGCTCGAGGCGGCGCAGGAGCTCAAGACGAAGCCCACCCAGCACAGCGTCCAGGAACTGCGGCGCATCGGCATCCTGCCCAACCTTCTCGTGTGCCGCACCAGTCACCCCATGGACCAGGGCATGAAGAACAAGATCGCGCTCTTCTGCACCGTCCCTTCCGAGGCGGTCATCGAGGTCATGGACGAGCCGACGATCTACAACGTGCCCATGGCCCTGCACCGGCAGAGGTTGGATGACCTGATCCTCCGCTACCTGGAGCTCCCCTGCGACGCGGAGCCCGACCTCTCGGACTGGAGCCGCGTCGTGGACCGCTTCATGAACCCACAGGAATCCGTGGACATCGCGCTGGTGGGCAAGTACGTCCAGCACAAGGACGCCTACCTCAGCGTGGTGGAGGCACTCCACCACGCGGGCATCCACCACGACGTGCGCGTCAAGGTCCACTCGGTCGAGGCGGAGGACCTGGACTCCTGCGACCTCGCGGGCGTCCTTGGCTCCATGGACGGCATCCTGATCCCCGGCGGGTTCGGTCCTAGGGGCGTGGAGGGCATGATCCGCGCCATTCAGTACGCGCGGGAGAACCGGGTCCCCCTCCTGGGGATCTGCCTTGGGATGCAGATGATGGTGGTGGAGTACGCGCGCAACGTCTGCCACCTGCACGGCGCCCACAGCAAGGAGATGGACCCCTCCACCCTGCACCCCGTCATCCACCTGATGGAGGAACAGCGGAACATCGACAGGCTGGGGGGGACGATGCGGCTGGGGGCCTACCCCTGCGACCTGACGGAGGGGACGCTGGCCGCCCGCGCCTACGGGACGCTCCACATCTCGGAGCGCCACCGCCACCGCTACGAGTTCAACAACGCCTATCGCGAACGCCTGGAGGGGGCTGGGCTGAAGGTGGCCGGGGTCTGTCCGAAGCAGGACCTGGTGGAGCTGGTGGAGCTGCCGGGGCACCCCTGGTTCGTGGGCGGGCAGTTCCACGGGGAGCTGAAATCCCGACCGATCCGGCCCCATCCACTCTTCGCCGGCTTTGTGGGCATGGCCCTGGAGCGCCAGCGCGCGGACCGCGGTTAGCCCTTTGGCCCAAGAGACAATGAGGGAGGTATATTGACCTTGAAAAGAACGTTTTTGCTGTTGGCGGCCGCGTTGCTCCTCTCCATGGCCGTCCCCTGCGGCGCGGGGGCCAAGGACGGGGACAAGAGCTCCTCGGCGCAGATGATGGAGCACATCGAGACGATCGTGTACGGCGACACCTCCAAGGGAGGCCTCACGGAGCGGCTCTCCTCGGTGGAGGAGGCGCTGTTCGGCCGCAGCCTTCCGGGCACCATCGCCGAGCGCCATGCGGCGATCCTGAACTTCCTCGAGGTCGGCACGGAGGACCAGCCCTCAATGATCTTCAAGCTGGGGGTCGCGGAGTGGATCGTCAACAAGAAGATCTACGCCTCCCGATCGGCCGTCAGCCGCCTCGAGACGCTGGAAGCGGACCTGGACGGGGAGGTCCAGCACGGCAAGCCCATCGCGATGCGGGTGGAACACCTCCTGTCCACGCTGGTGACGGACCCCGTCACCTTCCGTGTGGTCACCCTTCCGGGCAACGTGCCGCTGAGGCTGCGCTTTATGGACGAGCTGAGCCCGGCCAAGAACAGGGAAGGGGACCAGGTTCGCATCGAGCTGACGAACGACCTGGTCGTGGACCAGTGCCTTGTGGCCCCCGCGGTTCCCTGGTCCTGACGGAGGTCCGCGAGGTGGTGAAGCCCCGCGTGTTCGGCGTTCCGGGCGAGGTGCGCCTGACGTTCAACGGATTGAAGCCCCTGGGGCCCCAGCGCCCCCCGGTGGCCGTCGGCGAAGCGGCGAAGAAGGCCATTGACGAGGCCCGCAAGACGGGAGACCGCGGCGAGGGCGCCATCGTCGGCGCCGGGGCGGCTAGCATTGCCGGCGCTGCGCTGCTGGGGCCCGTTGGGCTGATCGGCGGCCTCTTTATCCGCGGCAACTCCATCCGGATCCCGGAGGGCTCCATCACCTTCGTGCAGACTTCGGGCGACGTGGAGGTCTACGCCTACCCCATCCCCGACAGCCTGCGCGTAGACCCACTGTCCGCCATTCAGCAGAGCGTCCGGGGGGGCGACGCGCCGCGTCCGTCGGACCCATCGCAGGCTCCCTCTTACGACCCGGACCGCGACACCATCATCAAGAGCGACAAGATCCTGAACCCGGAGAGGACCCGTCGAACCGCCCCGCCGGAGACGACGGAGGACGGAGGAGCGCCGGGCAACTTTGATCTGCCGCCGGAGCAGAAGGTGCGCTGACGCCTTGATTCAGTGGGTGTCCAGTGTCTGCCCGCGGCGCCTGAGGGGAGGGCGATGGAGGTCGTCCCTCCTTGTCGCGGTGCTGTTGGCCCTTGGCTTGACGTGCTCCCGCCGGGCAGGGGCCCAGGAGGCTCCGGACGAGGCGTTTCGCATCCTGGAGCGGTGTACGGCGGCGCACTGGGGGCAGGACTGCTACGTTTGGGTGCTCCACTACCCGGAGGCGCTGATTGAGCCCTGGGTGGAGGCCGAGGCGGCCCGCCGGGGCATGACGGAGGTCCAGAAGGAGGCCTATCGGAGCGCCTTCGTCGCGGACCTTCGCCTGGACAGCTCGGAGGCCTTTCTGGTGAGCGTCTACTCCTTCGGGGCGGCCCCCGTGAGCCTGACGCCGGTGCCGGACAACGTGGCGCTCCTGACCTCGTCGGGCGAACGCCTTCGCCCCGTCCGCTACGACTCCGCCTTGGACGCGCCCGCGTCCGGCGTCGTGCAGGGGCTCGTGTTCTTCCCCAAACAGGCGGACGACGACCTTGCCCTGGTGATCCGGGGGATCGGGGGAGGGGGCGAGCGTGTCTTCGCCTTCAGCCCCCTGGAGGTCAGGGAGCCTGAAGCCCCGGAGGCCCCCGCGGCCCCGGAGGTGGTGGTCGTGGACCTCCCCTCCAGGGGAAAAAAGTCCGTCCGCAAGGTGACGCCCAGGCCGCCGTCGGGGGAGCAGCCGAAGGTCATCAAGCCGAAGGAGCCCATCCCGCCCGCTGCCCCGCGTCCCATCCCCCCGCTGCTCTCCGAGGACTCGCGCGGCATGGCGGACTTCGTGAGGTCCGTTCGGGAGCGGGGTGCGGCTTCCGGGGACGCCCCCTCTTCGGGCCGCAGCGGGGGAGGGACGCCCAGGCAGCTGAATGAGGAGAACTCCTACGTGAGCCGCGAACAGGTGCTGCGGCAGTTCCTGAGCCTGTGGGCCGCCAATCGCGCCGGGGAGATGTACGACATGCTCTCGGACGCCTCCCGGCGGGTCATCTCCCGCGAGAACTTCGCGAAGGAGGTGGCGCGGGCCGCGGAGTTTCGCGCCGGCCTGAAGGAGGAGTACCGCATCGAGTGGATCGGCGAGGAGCGGGCGAAGGTGATCACCGACCGGAGGGTATTGATGTTCCGCTCCCTGGTGACGCGCACCCTGGGCATCGTGCGCGAGGGGATGGCGTGGAAGGTCGTCTGGTGAGGTCGGGTTCAGGCGTCTTGCCGGAGAGGGGGCAGCCATGAAGGTCAGTCGGGTAAAGGTCGGCATGGGCGTCCTCGTCGTCGGCATCGTGGCGCTCGTGCGCTACGCGATGCGGGACATGCGGCTCGACGTGGACCTCCTGCGGGAGGGGCTGATGAACATACCGGGCCTCGTCATGGAGAACATGCAGCTGGCTCGCGAGGTGTCGGGCGACGTCTGGCACGTCCGCGTCCCCTACCTGGAGCGCAGGGGAGAGCTCGTCGCCGTCCGGTCGGTGGACGTCCGCCGGCAGATCAGGGAGGGCGGGGAGTGGTATCTTTTCGGCGCGGAGGGCGTCTACTCCAACGACGAGAGGACGGCCTGCGTCAACGGCCTCCTGGGGACGCTCGAGGCGCCCGCCCGAATCTGGAACCTGGAGAGCCCCCGGCTGCTCTGGTCCGAGGCCAGCGGCGACTTCGTCTTTCCCAGAGGGCTGACGCTCTACGACGACGAGTTTCTCCTGTCGGCTCCGGAGGCCAGCATGGACCGGACGGGAGTGGTCCTATTGGAAAAAGGAGGTCAGCTCCAATGGACGAAACCCTTGGGATGACGGGGGCAAAGGGCGTCTCTGTCCGGGGCCTTGCGGCCGCGGCGCGGACTTTGGCGCTTGTGCTCCTCTTGATGGCTTCAGCGTCCCTTCCCGCTCAGGGGGCGGACGAGAAGGTGGTCCTGAACGCGGACCGCGTCTCCTTCAACGACGCGACGGGGCAGGCCAGGGCGGAGGGGAAGGCGAGCCTGAGCTACCAGGGGACGACGATCCAGGCGGAGCGCATCGACTACGACGCCGAGACTCAGAAGGTGCAGGCCATGCCGCTGCCGGGGGAGCGGGTGATCATGAGCCGGGAGGGCAGGTCGCTGCTGGGGGACCACCTGGACTACGACCTGGTGAACCAGGAGGGGGTGATGACCGGCGCCGCCACGAAGATGCCCCTCCAGGACGGGACGCTCTACGTCTACGGCGGGGAGATCAACGTCATGCCCTGGGACATGGCCGTGGAGCGCGGGGTCGTGAAGGGACGGGTCGGTGGCTCCGAGGACTACGTCGCTCAGTGGCGGCAGGTTTCTCTGACGACCTGCGTGCTGGACCATCCCCACTACCACCTGGAGTCGAAGAGCATCTCCTTCGTCCCCGGCAAGCGCATCGTGGCGAAGAAGCCTCGAATCTACCTGGGCAGGACCTACATCATGACCTCCCCGCTGGACTACGTGGTGCAGATCAAACGGCGGGCGGTGCGCTACTCCGTGCTCCCCTACGTTCAGCACAGCGACTCCCGCGGCACCGGTGGCGGCCTGACGGGAACTTTGGCATGGGAGACGGGGTCCTTCTCGCTGGGCTTCGCCTGGGCGGGCAGGAGCGGGGCCGAGTGGCTCTTCTCGGTGGAGCAGGACCTGGGCCACAACTTCAGCCTCCTGGCCCAAATGGAGTACTCGTGGGACGACGCCTGGTCGGAGACGATCTGGCGCCCCTCCGCCTCCCTGATCTACGAGCGCGACGGCTGGCGCGCGCGGCTGAACTGGCGGCGGGACGAGTACGTGGAGGACCAGAAGGACTCCCTCCACAAGTATAAGGGACGCCTGGACCGCGAGCCGGAACTGGTCCTCCAGACCCCGTGGTTCAGGACCTCCCCCTGGGCCTGGCTCAGCCTGGCCGCCTCCTTCGGCAGCTATCGGGAGAAGCTCCTGGCTCAGGAAGGGGATTTCACGTCCCGGTGGGGACTCGAGGCCCACAGCTATTTCGAGAGGCCTCTCAGCCCGGAGGTGGAACTCTTTGCGGACCTGAGGGGCGCCGCCTGGTTCTACGACCGGGACGACGCGGACCAGCAGATGCTCAAGAGCTTCGTGGGACTGCGCTATCGCCTGGGGGCCTTCGAGATGGGCTCCGCCTACGAGCGCCGGTATGCGTGGGGGAAGAGCGCCATGCTGTGGGACCAGTATCGGAGTGCGGAGAGGATTCACCAGAAGGTGCGCTTCCCGTTGGGGCGCGAGGTCTATGCGGCGTTCCGGGGGAGCTACGACCTGGAAGAGGCCATGATGGACGAGGCGATCTACAGCCTTCAATGGTCCACCGACTGCATGTTGTGGGACCTGCACTTCATGGACGACCGGACG
>NC_021038.1:918390-923125 GCF_000210715.1 Fretibacterium fastidiosum | reverse complement strand
TCGGGGAACGACGACAAGGTGGGGCTGTCGCTCTCCATCCTGGCCTTCCCCGACCGGGACGCTTCTCTGGGCCAGAGCCTCGCCCAGGACCCCTTCCTCCGTCCGAGGGATATCCCCAGGGAAAGCAAAAGGTAAAGACCGGGCGAAGCGGCCACCGGTTTCGCCCGCCTGGTTTTATAATGAAGTGAGGGACGCTTCTCATGAAACTGTGTTACGTGAACGGACGTTTCACCCCGCCGGAGGAGGCGGCGCTCCCGTTGAGCGACCTCCTCGTCCAGCGGGGCGTCGGCGTCTTTGAAGTGATCGGGACCTATGGAGGGCGGCCGCTTCTCTTGACGCCTCACCTGGAGCGCCTCCTGAACGGGGCGGAGCGCGAGCGCATCCGCCCGACGCTCTCCATGGAGGACATGAAGCGCCTGGTGCGCGAGGGGCTGGCCCGGGCCGGGGGCGACGTTCAGGTCAAGGTGTACCTGTCGGGAGGCGACGTCTTCGACGACGTGGAGGGCTTTACGGCCCCCCGCTTCTTCATGATCTTCGAGGAGCTCTCCCCGCCCCCCCGCAAGGCCTACGAAGAAGGTGTTGCCCTGGCGCCCCTGCCCTTCGGGCGGAAAGACCCCGCCGTGAAGAGCGTGGACTACCGCACGACCTATGCCCTGTCGCGGTCTGGCGCCTTTGAGGTGCTCTACTGCCCCGACGGGGAGATCACGGAGGCGGGGCACAGCACCTTTTTCCTCGTCCTGGAGGGTCGGCTTGTGACGGCCCCCCTCTCCCGCGTGCTGAAGGGGACGACGCGGAGCGTCATTCTGGAGTTGGCCCGCGCCGAGGGGATCGAGACGCAGGAGCGCTGCCCGCGCGTTGACGAGCTGCCGCGCGCCAGCGAGGCCTTCATCACGGGGAGCGTGAAGAAGGTGCTGCCCGTGGTCCGGGTCGGGGAGCAGCGGATTGGGACCGGGCGGCCGGGGCCGGTGGCCGCACGGCTTCTGAAGCTCTACCTGGACCGCATTCAGAACTGGCTGGAGTGAGGGGGCGGCCCCCTGACATATTCGCAAATCTCATTTTGAAGGAGGATGCTGCATTATGGAACAGATTCGTTCGTTGTCGCAGTTGATCGAGGGAGCGAAGAAGCTCTGCGCCGAGAAGGGGAAGAAGCGCCTCTCCGTGGCTATGGCGGAGGATGCGGGGCTGATCGCCGCCATCGAGGAGGCCCGCAAGGCCGGGATGGTGGAGGCGACGCTGGTGGGCAACCCCGACAGGGTCAGGGCCTGCATCCAGGAGGCGGGCGCCTCCGAGAAGGACTACAACGTCATCGAGGAGCGCAATGAGGCGAAGTGTGGCATCGTGGCCGTGACGGAGGTCTCCGCGAAGCGCGCTGACATCTACATGAAGGGCCAGCTCCACACGGACCATTTCCTGCGGGGAATGCTGAACAAAGAGGTCGGCCTCCGCAGCGGCAAGACCATCTCCCACTGCTATTTCCACCACATCCCCGGCTACGACCGCGTCCTCTTCATCGCCGATGCCGCGTTCAACATGTACCCCGACGTGAAGCAGAAGGCCGACATCCTTCAGAACACGGTGAACTTCGCGCGGGCGCTGGGCGTGGAGTGCCCGAAGGTGGCCTGCCTCGCGGCGGTTGAGGTGGTGAACCCGGACATGCCCTGCACGCTGGACGCCTGCGCGCTGGTCCAGATGAACCAGCGCGGCCAGATCCGAAACTGCATCGTGGACGGCCCCCTGGCCCTGGACAACGCCATCAACGAGGAGGCCGCGAAGATCAAGAAGATCAACTCGCCGGTGGCCGGACATGCGGACATCCTGTTCGTGCCCCAGATCGAGGTGGGGAACGTCCTGGCGAAGTCCATCACCTACTTTTCCAGGGACAGCGAGACGGCGGGGCTCATCATCGGCGCTGCGGCGCCCGTGATCCTCACGAGCCGCGCGGACCCGATGCGCGCGAAGCTGCTCTCCATCGCCGGCGCGGTGATGATGGCACACCACAAGGGGTAGCGCGGACTGGCAACAGCGACATCGACGGCGGGGGCCTGCGTGGCCCCCGCCGCTTTCGTGTGCCGGGAGTGGGACAGACTTGTCGTGATCTCCGTGGCCAGGTCGTATCCCGTCTCCTGCGGTAAGTGTATAATGAGGACCAGGAGGTGTGCTCTATGTCCATCGCCGTGTCCGAAGTGAGTGCCAACTTGAAGAAGCCCCTTGCACCTGTAGGAGCGAAAGGAATTGATGTTGCAAAGGGCGGCAGGGGAGCAGCGAAGCTATCAACCCCATGTCAGGATCGGGTGGACGTCGCGAAATCCCTCTTTGGAGTCCTTGCTGCAGACGTCACTTTGGAAGAGGCCATGGAGGAGAGGCGGAGCCGCTAGGGGATTTGGCGCCGGACGTCAGAGCTGCGGCATCTCCTTGATGAGTTCGGCAAAGACGGAGACGTCCTTCAGGAACTCATCGGCCTTTTCCACGGGGAGCGGCACGGAGAAGAAGAAGCCCTGGCCCGCCACGTTGTACTCCGCGAGCCACTGGTTCTGGTCCTTCGTCTCGATGCCCTCCGCCACGATGCCGAGGTTGAGGGAGCGGGCCATCTCGATGACGCTCTTCACCAGGCTTGCGGTCTTTCTGGACTTCAGCATCTGATCGATGAAGGAGCGGTCTATCTTCAGGCTGTCCACGGGCAGCTGGCTGATGTACTGCAGCGAGGAGTAGCCCGTCCCGAAGTCGTCCAGCGCGACGCTGATGTTGAGCTTCTTAAGCTTTTCCAAGCGTCCGCGCGCCTCCCCCAGGTTTTCCATCAGGACGTCCTCCGTGATCTCCAGGGTGAAGCGATCCGTGGGGAAGGTCACGTTTTTCAACTTCCCCTCGATGAAGTCGAAGAACGAAGCGTCCTTCAGCGAGAGCCCGGAGGCGTTGGCGTTGAGGTGGAAGTTCAGATTGGGGTACTTCCTGGTGAAGCTCTCCATGACGGCGAGGGCCTGCGAGACGATGGATCGGTCGATGGCCGTCAGCAGGCCCGATTCCTCCGCTTCGGGGATGAAGGCGCCAGGCGGCAGGATGTCGCCCGTTGGATGCCTCCATCGCGCCAGCGTCTCAAAGCCCAGGAGCTGCATGGTGGCCGTGTTGTAGATGGGCTGGAAGTAGGGGATGAACTGGTCGTTCAGAAGGGAGGTCTGGATCTCCGCAGTGACCTTCAGGATATCCTTGTGCTTCGCCTCCTTGTCCCGATGTTCCGTCGCGGGGGAGACGAAGAGGACGCAGCCCAGGCCGCGCTTCTTCGCCGCCTTCATGGAGCTCGACAGGCCTCCCAGCACCTGAAGCGCGGAGAAGTCCTTCGGGATGTCCAGCATTGCGGTGAGGCAGGCGCTTGGAAACACGCTGTCCCCGTCGATCCAGATGGGGAGGGAGATGAGCTTCAAGAGTCGGTCCAGGGTGGACTCCAGGTAGGATTGTGAGCTCACGCCCTTCAGGATCGCCATCACCTCGTCCCCGCCCGTGCGGAAGATCGTGGCGAAGCCGTGGAGGATGGTCTTGGTGCGCTCGATGACCTCGATCAGGACCTTGTCCGCGGTGTCGGAGCCGTACTGCTCGTTGAGCAGCTTGAATCGGTCCATGTTGAGAAGGATGACGCTGAAGGTGTAGCCGTCCGCGCTGTTCAGCTTGCGGAGCTCCTGGTTCAGGGAGTCCATGAAGCAGTCCCGGTTCGGAAGGCCCGTCAGGGAGTCGTAGTAGGCGATGCGCAGCAGGCGCTCGTTGGCGGCCTGCTGCTCGCTGAGGTCGAACAGCGCGGAGAGCGTGAGCTTGTACGCGTTCCACGTCACGGAGCCGGTTAGCTGCTTCACGGGCAGGGCCACCCCCTCGGCTCCCAGGAGGATGAGGGCCTGCCCGTCTGGAAGGTCCTGCCTCTCCCGCTCCGCCGGGTCCTGCGCGTCCTCGGAGTGAGGGTCCAGCTTTGCCCTGGGGACGAGGATGGAGGGGAGTTTTTTGCCCTTCAGGAAGTCCTCCGGGCCGTTGATCAGGGAGAGGAGAGCCCGGTTGGCGTACAGGATGCGGTCCTGCTCGTCGCTGATGACGAGGGGGACCGGCAGCTGATCCAGGATCGCATCACGGGAGGCCAGCAGCTGCTCCGTCGAAAGGGAGGCGGCCTGCCGCCCCGAAAGGGCCGAGTCTCCGTCATCCGCCGGCAGAAGCGCCGACAACGCCTCGTCCAGGAGGCCGAAGGATGGGGCGGCAGGTCGGAATGGCTTCATGGCTGTCCCTTCATCATATCAGTCCTTAAAACCGATGGAACTCGTAGGCTGAGAACTGTGCGATGAGGCGCAGAGCGGCCAGCTGATCCTTCGTCGGCGTCGCGCGGTCGTCCGACCCCAGAGCGGCGAGCCCTATCAGGGACCGGTCGTCGCAGATGGGGAAGAGGCAGGTCATGGAGGCCATGCTTGCCCACGGGCACTTGCCGAGCCCCCAGGCTTTGAGGGCGGTGTCGGCGCTGACGTCCCTGAGGTCGATCTGCGCCTCGTGGACCAGTGGAGCGGCGACGGGGAGGGACGTGAGGAGGACGCCCTCGTCGGGGTCGTCGGCCAGACGGTTGGTCCGTTTGGCCGCGCAGACGTACCCGCCGCGCGCCTGGTCCCAGATGGCCAGGATGCAGTTGGGGAGGCGGCCCTGTTCCATGAGGACGTCGGCCAAGAGAGAGCAGAAGTGGGCCCGGTCCGGCGCGCCCTTCAGGACCTTCAGGACG
>NC_021038.1:913760-918007 GCF_000210715.1 Fretibacterium fastidiosum | reverse complement strand
TTGGAGAGCGTCATGGCGGTGAACTCCCCGGCGAGGTTCTCCTCGGAGGCCCTGCGGCTCTGCTCTCTCAGGGCATTGATGGCGATGGCCCGGACGGCCAGGTTCCCCAGCAGCTCCATGAAGTTCAGCACGTGGGCGTCCGGCAGGTTGTCCCAGGTCAGGACGCAGAAGAGGCGGAGGGGCTCCTCCGCGATGGGCAGGACTGCCTCGAAGGGTGCGCGGTCGGACCGGGTGAGGACGGGGGTCGGGGGGAGGTGCTCCTCCTGATACACCCCCGTCCGGTCCGGGACGGAGTCGGCCCGGCCGGCGATCGGCGTCAGGGCCGTGCCGTCGTCGTTGAGGATGGTCACGGTCTTGGGGAACAGGCTCTCGCGCAGGACGTCCGCCAGAAAGGCGGTGAAGTACTGCAGCGGCATGGGCTCAAAGATGGACGCCAGCGTGTTCTTCGTGGTCAGGATCATGTAGGAGAGGCGGGAGAGGCGCTGTTCCGTGGCGTCGATCTTCTGGAAGGTCTGCCACAGACGGATCATCCCGGCGTAAGGCTGAATCTCCGAGAGCAGGGCGTCCTCCGGCCGCTTTCCCAGGAGGACGAAGATCGCCCACTGCGCCCCGCGGATGCGGAGGACGCAGGGCCAGGGGTCGCTGCCCCGCGCCGCCTCCACCTCGAAGGAGCCCTTGGGGGGGCGCTGGGGAAAGAGGGGCCCCAGCTTCAGGTCGGCCTCCTGGAACGTCAGGGAGTCGGGGGACAGCCCCACGGCGTCCAGAACCTGGTAGCCCGCCTCCCTGGGTTCGAGGATGAGGGCGGTCAGCCCCTTTGACCTGAGGAACTCCGAGAGGTACTCCAGCGCGCCCCCGGATACGATAAAGTCTATTTTGCGATACAGATCTTCCATGAATGCCACCTCCGGCTTGAATGGCGCCCCCATCGACGTGGGGCGGTCGGTCAAAGACACGTCCTGGAGCGCCCTGGGGTCCGCATGTTTGGGAACGCGGACCTCGATGCGTTTTTGCCGCACTGTCCCCGCTATTCTATCGCTTTTCAGACAGAAAATCGACAATCCACGGACCCTTTCGATGATTTTCGGGAAAGGGTGGCGACGGGGCGCCACACGGGACCCTCCTGCTTGTATTATAATAGAAAAAATACGGTATCACACTCTGCCGCCCTCCGCGTCGAGGCGGGGGACGGCGGCATCTGGAGGCTGAAAGTTATGGAAGAGAAGCACGGGGTGGAAAGAGGCGGGCCCGAAGGGCACCGGCGTCGGGTCGGAGTTGAGGCCCACGGGATTCGGCTGCCCGTCATCCAGCGGGGGGACGACCTGGTGCGGATTGTGGCGGAGAGCCTGATCGAGGCGGCGCGCTCCCCCTACGCTCCCTTTGCCCTGCGGGACAGGGATGTCGTCGCGGTGACGGAATCCCTGCTGGCGCGGGCCCAGGGCAACGTCGTCTCCCTGGACGACATCGCCCTGGACGTCGCGGGGAAGCTGGATTCGGATGAGGTGGCCGTCGCGTTCCCCATCCTGAGCCGCAATCGGTTCTTCCCCCTGTTCAAGGCGCTGACGAAGGCCATTCGGGGCCGAGTGCACCTCTTCCTGTCCTGCCCCGCGGACGAGGTGGGCAACCACCTGGTGGACCCCATGGAGTACCTGAAGCGCGCGAGTGGCCTGCCGGAGTGCTTTGGCCTCGATGAGTTCCGCCGGCGCTTCGGGGAGTACCGCCACCCCTTCACGGGCGTGGACTACGTCGAGCTCTACAGGGGCGTGGCTCCGGACCGGATCGAGGTCCACTTCACGAACAACCCCCTGAACGTCCTGAAGGCGACGAAGTGCGTCATCATGGCCAACATCCACCAGCGAGGCACCTATGCGGCGCTTCTGAGAGAGCAGGGCGCGTCGGTCCTGACGCTGGACCAAATCTGCAACGCCCCGTTGCGCGACGGGGGCGGGTACAACGCGGAGTTTGGCCTGCTGGGGTCCAACTTCTCCAGGGAGGGCAGCGTGAAGCTCTTCCCCAGAGACGCGGAGCGCTTCGCCCTGGACCTGCAGCAGGAGGTCCTGCGGCGGTCCGGACGCAGGGTGGAGGCTATGGTGTACGGTGACGGCGCCTTCAAGGACCCCGCCTGCGGCATCTGGGAGCTGGCGGACCCCGTGGTGTCCCCAGGGTTCACGGAGGGGCTGCGGGGCACGCCCTCGGAGATCAAGTTCAAGATGGTGGCGGACAACGCCTCCGGGGACGCAGAGGCGGCCGTACGCGAGGCCATACGCTCCAAGCCCGCGTCGGATGGGAAGGAGTCGGGGCTGGCGGAGTCCCGGAACGCCCTCGGTACGACGCCGCGGCGCTATACGGACCTCCTGGGCTCGCTGTGCGACCTGGTGTCCGGCAGCGGGGATCGGGGAACTCCCGTCGTACACGTCTCCGGGTACTTTGACTCCTGGAACGACGAGTGACGGGCGCTCCTCTGGGCAGCCCTCTTAAAAAGCAGCACTTTTGCGCCGGACCGTCCTTGCGGGGACGGTCCCTTTTTGTGGCGAGGGCAGGATGAGCGTGCCCTTTGGCCTTTTCGCAAGGGCGTTTTGGCGTTCCCCCTTCCCCCTCTTCGATCTTCACAGGAGCCCTTTGCCGCGTTCACATTGTTCTCATATCGGAGGGGTATTTTGTGCCGCATGGAGAGTGCTTCCGTGATGGACGGACCTCCCCTGCGAATGGCGCTGCGGCTGTCCCGATCCTGGGAAGTGCGTAGGACAGGATACGCTCCTGTTTTTTCGTCAAATGGCGGTTTGAAGTTTTGCGATGAAAGCGTAATCTGGTCCGCACAGGTTTTTTTCGTGAGGGGCTCTCTTCTTCCCTGTGGCTGTCCGGTGGATTGGAGCGATCTCCTTTTGAAGTTTGGAGGCTGAGAACGACATGAGATCGGAAAAGAGAAGAAGGGGCGGGAGCGCTGTTCTCCTTGCGGTCCTGCTCTGTTTGGTTCTGGCCGTCTTCCAGGCTTTCCCTGCACGGGGAGAGGAGACGGCCCGTACCCTGACGCTGGAGGACTGCCTGGCCTTGTCGGAGGCGAACCATCCCGACCTTGTCGGGGCGGACGCGAAGAGCGAGGCGGAGCGCCGGCGGCTCTCCCTGGCGGCCGCGGAGGACCGCCTGCAGGCGTCGGTCAGCGCGTCGGCGAACCGCTCCGAAAGGGAGGGGGCGTCCGCGGGCAGCAGCTACACGGTCGGGATTACGGCGAGCCTCAAACTCTTCGACACGAACCGGACGAAGTACGCCGTCGAGGCCCAGCAGAGCGTGCTGTCCGCCACGGAGGCCGAGGGAAGGAAGACGCGGCTGCAGGTCCGTGCCGGGGTCAAGAAGGCCTACATGGACCTGCTGCTGGCGGGGGAGGTCCGGGGCCAGAGGCAGGAATCGGTGGATTCGTTCCGGCGGCATCTGGAGCGCGCGAAGGGCTACTACGAGACGGGGCTCAAGCCGAAGATCGACGTGACGAAGGCCGAGGTGGACCTGGGGAACGCCCAGCTGGCGCTGGTGGAGGCGGAATCTGAGGTTCGGGTTGCGCAGGCCGCGCTGCTGAACGCGATGGGCGTGGACTCGATGGGGCCGTTCGAGGTCCGGATGGCGGAGCGCAAGCTGCCGGAGGCGGCGGAGGACGATGCCGAGGCCCTGGCCCTGGAGCACCGTCAGGATTACGCGGCCGTGGACCTGCGGACGCTCGCCGGAAAGGCCGAGGTGCGCTCCGTGGCGCGGGGCTCCTCCCCTAGCCTGTCGCTGAGGGGCGGGTACAGCGCCGGCGGCGAGGAAATCTCCTCGCTCAGCTCGGAGTGGAACGCGGGCCTTTCCCTCACCGTCCCCGTCGTCGACGGGGGGGCGACGGCGGCCCGAACGGATGCTGCGAGGGCTCAGGTCAAAAGCCTGGAGGCGGCCCGCGAGGCCCTGCGGCAGAACATCCTTTTGGAGGTCCGCAAGGCCGTTCTGAACGTCCGCAACGCCAGGGAACGCATCCGCATCGCGGGACTGACGGTCGCCCAGGCGGAGGAGAACTACTCCCTGGCCGAGGGGCGCTACCGGACGGGCGTCGGCGATTCCCTGGCGCTCTCGGACGCGCTTTTGGCCCTCACCGACGCACGGCTCTCCGTCTACCGGGCCCGCTACGACCTCCAGGTGGCCCAGTTCGCGCTGGAGAGCGCGACGGGGGTCGAGCTGACGGAGCCGGAGGGCTCCCCGAAGGAGGGGGAGGGTAGGGACGGCGAGTGTTT
>NC_021038.1:884954-913094 GCF_000210715.1 Fretibacterium fastidiosum | reverse complement strand
CCTTTGGCGGCACCTCCCCTAAGGGGAGGCGAGGCAACCCCTCCGACCAAAGTCTGCCTCCCCAACAAGGGGAGGCAGACCATAGTATCTCTTTAAGTTAAGAGCGATTGGGATTGGCCCTTCAGACTTTAGCAATCAGCCTTTTAAAGCCGCCCTCCCGGCGCCCGAAGCGCCCGCGGACACCTTGAAGCGCGAAAGGGCCCCCTTCAGTCTGTCCGCCAGGACCGCAAGGCCGTCCGCCTGCTTCGCAACTTCCTCCGCCACCCTGGCCGTCTCATCCGAGGAGCTCTGTATCCTCTCCATGTTCTGAAGCATGTCCACCGTCGATTTTGTCGCGGCATCGATGCCCGAGGCGATCTCCCGACTTGACGCTGCCTGCTCCTCCGCCACCGCCGCGATGTTCTGGATTCGGTCGTTCGCCTTGTCTATCTGCCCCATGGCCTCGTTCAGGGACTCCTTGGCCTTATCCGCCTTCTCCGTCGTCCGCGTCAGAAGCTCAGAGGACTCCGTGCTCGAATTCATCGTGTCCCTCGCCCCGGCCTGCAGCGTCGTGATCAAGCCCTTGATGTTGTTCGCCGCCTGACCGGAATCCTCCGCCAGCTTACGGACCTCCTCAGCGACAACGGCAAAGCCACGCCCGGCCTCTCCGGCCCGCGCCGCCTCGATCGCGGCGTTCAGCGCCAGCAAGTTCGTCTGATCCGCTATCGACGTGATGACCCCAACAAATCCGCTGATCTGCCCCACGGATTCCACAAGCTCGCGGAGCCTCTCCCCGCTCTCCTCGGACTTCTTGAACAGAAGGCCCATATCCTCGATCGTCTCCTGTACCATCTCCACCGCCTGGCCTGAGACCACCGTGGTCTGAGAGATGAACTCCGCACAGTCCGTCGCCGCCTGTGCCGCGGTCATCGACGCCGCGGACATCTCCTCCGTCCCCGCGTTGCTCTCCTGCAGCGATGACGAGTTCGACTCGCAAAGCGACACAACGCTCTCTATGGCCTGTTTTGCGTTTGCGATGGACTCGCTGGACTGACTTGACGAGGTGCGCATCGTGTCCGCGCTCTCTGCGCTGCGCTCCGCAATCTCCATGGCTTCCGTTATCGTCCGGCGCTGTGCCCCAACCATCTCGATGAGGGCATCCGACAGCTTGCCCAACTCGTCGTTCCTCTCCTCGCCCAGATCCGCCCGTGTCAACGTCAGGTCCCCGCCCCCAGCCCGTTCTGCCACGGACACCAAAAGCGAGAGCGGCTTCGTGATCATCCGTGAGATCAAAAACGCTATCAGCAGCCCGACAACCACAGAGACCACCGTCAAGGCAATCAACATCAGGACGGAGAGGCTCAAATTGTCATCCGTTTGAGTGATGATTCCCCTCGTGCGTTTCTGCGACACATCGAAGATGGCGTCGCTCAGCTCGTCCAGGTCGTCCCCCTGCTGTTTGACGATCTTTGTGAGCTCGCTGATTCGGACGAGCTGGTCCGCCAGCTCCCTCACGCCAGTCGAAAAGGCGTGCAGGTGCGTCAGTGCGTCCGCAAGGTCTCTGCGGATCTCCTCCGAGCGCGTATCATCCAAAAGCTTCTGTCCCCGCTTCCCCATCGCGTCCACCCGCGAGAGGATGGCATCGATGCCCGAGACGTCACGGTTCGCCATCACCCAGGAGTAGCTTCTGCGGACCTCCCCTATCTCCGTGGTCAGCGCCTCGCCCTCGCGGACCCTCTCGAGCCTGCGCTGGGCCTCGGTGGCGTTCCCTGCCGAAATGTCATTCTGCAGCTTCCGGTATATGGGCACAAGGGCTTCGTTGAGCTTGTCCAAAAACTCCTGAGAATCCTTGGCCAGGCCCTGCACCGTGTTCCGCTTCGCCTCCGCGAGGGAGACGACCTCCTCCATGTTTTTGGAGTAGGCCTCGAGGGGACCCTTCAGGTCCGAGATCCTGCTCAGGGCGACCAGTCGGGGGTCCTCCCGATACATCCTCTCACCACGGGCGATACCCTCCTCCAGGGCCTTCAAGGAGTCACGCCCTGTCTTCATATCATCGGCGTCCTCCGCGTACAGATATCCCCTGGCGGAAAAGCGCAGGCCGCTTATTCCGTCGTTCAGGTCCGTGATCAAAGCGAGCACCTCGGATATCTTCGCCATCAAGCGGTTGTCCTCCTGCACCCCCGAGATCTTCGCCCGGGAAAATGCCACCGCGACGACGAACACCAGCAGCACCAGCCCAAACCCCAGAGATAGCTTCAGCGAAATCCTCATGTTGCGAAACATACAGTTCACTCTCCTCAAAATAGCGTCCTGCCCCGATAGCCGATTCGAAAACGCTCCCTATATTAAAGCCAACTCCACGGATAATGTCAATAAAATTCCTGGCAAGTTCAATAACTTAAACTGTTTTTTCAAAAATATAGTAAATACCAAAATAGCCTAAACACACCGGGTGCTCTTTTTTGCCTGTGAGTTGGGATGAAAT
The DNA here is from genome assembly GCF_000210715.1 of Fretibacterium fastidiosum. Taxonomy (GTDB): domain Bacteria; phylum Synergistota; class Synergistia; order Synergistales; family Aminobacteriaceae; genus Fretibacterium; species Fretibacterium fastidiosum. The sequence continues at coordinate 910,630 of NC_021038.1, read as the reverse complement.
GAGGGAGGGGAGGGGCACCTCCCCTTGCGGGGGAGGCGAAAGCGAAGAGGCGCGTTTTTCAGGCCCCCTGATGAAGCCCCTAAGCTATGCCCCGTTTCTTGGGCACAGCCCACTGCGTTCGCTGGCAGTCTGCTTGTGCAAGGGGGGCTGTCGAGCCTCGAAGGGAGGACTGAGAGGTTGTTTTGGCCCCGAAGGGGATCGTCCTCTCGCTCTTTCGCTGATCTGCCCCGCCCCCGCGCTTTCAATCCGCCTCGGGGCGTGCGTATTTCTACGATGTCCCCCTCCGTGTATCCTTACGTTGTCCGTCGGAAGCCCATCCCCTAATGCTTCCTCCCGGACGGGACGAGCGTCATCGAGTTCTTCGAGACAGCGAACAGGAGCACGAGCTTCCACGAGTTCCATATCTTCAACAAGAGGGTGGAGTTCAGCGACGGGGAGGATGTGCCCCCAGATGGCCGACGACGTGAAGACGATCCTCGATGAGGCCGGAGTCTCCCGCGAGGCGTTCGACACGGACACGAACGGCGTCCGGGGTCGGCGGGGGAGGAAATAGCGGGGGACAGGGTTTTACCCCCGCCCCCTCCCGTCGCCTACCGTCTTACGACGGTGGAGCCTGGCTTAAAGCAGATGCTTACCGTCAGGTGTCCCAGCTTCAGATGGAGCTTGAAGCTGAGGCTTCTCAGCCAACGAAACACGTGAGGTTCCTCCCTTCAAATCAAAAAGGGATGTTCGCCCCGCTAGAGACGAACCAACACGAGGGGTTGCCCCGTGAAGACTGAAGACGGCAGAGTAGCGGTCCCTCAACTGGCTGATACGGTATCCATATTTTATCAGAGCAGGATAAAAATATCTCCCTTTTCTTCAGCGCTAGCGGACGCTAAGAAAAGGGAGGCACCTCATGATGTTTCATTGGCTGGCTAGATTATACCACAAAAAAAGAGCCTCTTTCCCGTGTTCTTTGAAGCTGGCGAACTCCAAAGAGGAAAGAGGCACGCTCTCATATGCGGCTAGATTATACCACAAAAAGCGCCTCCTTGAAATTTCGGCGCTAGCGAACACCGAAAAAGGAGGCACCCCTGCAATAGCTGAGGTAAGTATACCACACGCCCCTCTCCAGGAGGGGCTTTTTTGATACCAGGAGGGAATCATGAAAATCCACCTGCCCGACAAAGGACTGACCCTCAGTTTCCCCGACGACATGACCGAGGACCAGATGCGCGACGCCATCAACCGAAATTTCTACCCGGAGAAGCTGTCTTCTCAATCGCTCACCCCTGGGGCTGATGCTCTCCGACCCGTTGCAGAACATGGCGACATTTGGGCTGGGCAAGCTGTTCCCCAACGCCGGGGCCGTCACCCGCACCCTGGGAGGGCTCGCGCTCAACATGGGGGGCGAGGGGTTGGAGGAGGTCCTGGAGGGCGTAGCGGCGAACAAGGCCGTGGGAGACCCCAACGACTGGAGCGAGCTGGGGTACGAGGGTCTTCTGGGGGCCCTGTCCGGTGGGTTGTTCGGGGGCGGCGGCATGGCGGTTAATGCCGCAGTCAACGCACTAACGAAGGGCAACAAGAGCACTCCCCCCGCCGCAGAGACAGGCGCTGCACAGGCCCCCACTGACCCTGTGGCCGGGGCCTTGGAGGAGATTCGCAGGGAGGACGACACCCGGCAGGCGCTCTCCGGCACGGAGCGTGCCGAGCTGCTGCGATGGGCACATGGGGAAACCGGGCGCATGGCCGAGGAGGCGCAGTTTGCCGAGGACGGAACGCCGGAGAACCCGCTGAGCGAGGCTGACCTTGTGCGGTATCAGGAGATACAGGACGCTATGAAGCGCAGGGACTACGCTGCGCTCTCAGCGATGCGGGGGGAGGCGGAGGATGCCCGGAATGTAGCCCAGCAGGATGGAGAGCAGTACGAGCAGCAGGGCGTAGGGCCTGCACAGACAGCGCCCCGACAGGCGGAGAGTACAGGGGCTAGGGGAACCGTACGCACCCGGACGCCCGCCGAGCTGCGTCAGCTGGCCAAAGACGTGGAGGCAAGGATGATCGCCGCGGGCCACGACGTTGAGGAATCCAAGGCCATGGGCCTGCTGGCGTCGGAGTTCGCGCATCGCTTTGCGGAGCGCACGGGCACGGAGGCAAAGGACGCGCTGAACATCGAGTTCCGGCGGGGGAAGGCACAGGAGAAACGGGGGACGCAGGGCAAGGGGTACGCTCAATCCTCGACACGCCAGAGCGAGGAGTACGACCCCGGCGACCCGAAGACCTGGCCGGTCGGGGCCGCCCGGGACGAGGCGTTGGCGCTCGAGGCGTGGCAGAACTTCGAGAACGACGATGAGGTAGAGACCTGGCCGGAGAGTCCGGAGAAAACTCGTGCCCTGGAACTCCAAAAGGAGAGCAGGCAGATCGATGCGTGGATTGAAAACCTGCCCCGTGAGGAGTTCGACCGGAGGCTGCGGAGCGACGACCCGGAATTCGTCTGGAAGAACGAGCGGGGGACGGAGCTCGAAAATGAATTGCACGCGCTGAGAAAAAGCCTGAGGAAGGGAAAGCCCAAGGGGGCCGAAAGGCGTCTACTCCAGCTCATCGAGGCCGAGGAGGAGGCCGCGGCACGGGAGGCGGAGGAGGAGTACTACCAGCGGCAGGCCGAGGAGACCAAGAACATCCGCCACGGGCGGGCTGCTATGGAGAAAGTCATCGCCGAGCACACCGACGTGATGGACGCCACGTTAAAAACTTTGCCTGTGGGTTGGGGCGCCCCCAACGGCAGGACGTACTTCCTGCCGGACGGGACGAGCATTATTGATTTCTTCGAGACCGCGAACAAGAGCACCAGCTTCCACGAGTTCGGGCACCACATCCTCAACAAGGTGATGGAGTTCAGCGGCAGGGAGGGCGTGGACCCTCAGATGGCGAAGGACGTGGAGACAATCCTCAAGGAGGTGCACGTCTCCCGAAAATCATTCGACGCCGATATAAAGAACGCCCGCAGGCGAGCGCACGAGTTCTTCGCCCGCGGGTTCGAGAAGTACCTGGCCGAGGGGAAAGCCCCGACAAAGACCCTGCGGGACGTGTTCTCGCGCATCCGCAACTGGATGATCGAGGTTTACGAGAGGATTGCGAACATCCCCGGCAAACAGCTTTCCGACGAGATGCGGGGCGTCTACGACCGGCTGTTCGCCTCGGACGGTGCGTTCGGCGACGTCTACGGCGCGGAGGACGTGAAGGCCGGAACAAACGCCCCGGCCCAAACGCAGGAGATGGTCACGACCACGACCCGGAAGGGTGTGGAGGTTGTCATGCGGAGGGCCAGCAGCCCCGCGTGGCGCACGGCGGAGACGGACGCCGTGGCCGAGGAGCTGGAGCGCAAGATGCTGGCCGTCGGCAAGGACCGCGAGGAGGCGCGGGTGTTCGCCAGGGTCGGTGCATCCGTCGCCGGGATGCTGGCGCGGCGCGCCAATATCTCCCCGGCCGACGCCATGAAGCTGACGCTCCGGCGCGGCGAAGACGCCGTGCAGAGTGAAGGGTTCGCGCAGCCGGTGAACGCCGGCGTGGACCTTGGACAAAAAGTGCCCATACTGGACCTGAGCGGGAAGCTGGAGGACGCTAAGAAAGCGACACCGCAAGAGCTATTTGCATTCTTGAAGGCGGAGTTCATTGGCAGAGAGCCAAATATAAGCTCTGATGGCGAGGCGTTGATAGGTATCCCCTCCAACTCTGCGGCAAGACACGTTGTGCGCTCTTCACGGAAGGGGCTGACCTATGAGGATATGGACACGCGGACGGCGGGGCTGCTGTCGCTGCGTGAGGTTTTGCAGAATGCGCGCCTGATAGAGAGCCATAAGAACCAGAAGGATAATAAAAAGCATCTCAAAAACGTACATCGCTTTTATATCCCTGTCTGGTCTTCCGACGGGCTGAAAACGTTGCGCGTCGTTGCTCATGAAAGAAAATCCAGCGATGGCAGGATACCTGTTGAAGTTGATTTGAATGACGTCATCATTGAGGGGGCAAGCAGAAACCCTGCGCGCCTCTCTGGCACACCCCTTTCGGGAGTTCTTCCAGAACGGCAACTACGCAGGGTTTCTGAGATCACTATAGCCGATATGCTCCGGGGCGTCAAGGACGCGGAGGGCAGGCCGTACGTCGGGGAGGAGTATCGGCAGATCGGCACGAAACGCAAGAACGAGATGGATGCCTCGCTGGCGAAACACAGGCCGGACCTGACGCCGGAGCAGCGCACCGACGCTATCTCCGAGATCGAGAAGCTGGGTGAGGAGGTCAAGGCCGGAGGCTCGCCGAAGCACGAGAAGGCCGCCACAAAGTGGCTGCTGGGCGGGCACATCATCCTGCCGGAGGACAACTACAAAATCCTCGACGCGCTCAAGATCTGTGAGCAGCAGCACCTCGACCCGATGAGCTTTGGCGACCCCAACGAGATACTGGCGAAGTACACCATCAAGGAGAGCGCCGCTGAAAAACGGGTGAACCCGGACACCGTCTCGGAGCTCAGCGACAAGAAGGAGTACCCCGATGGCATAACCGTCTACACGGTGCAGAACGATAAGGCTGGACAGGCCGCTGTAAGGAAGATTATTGATACGCACTGGGGCGAGGACGCCAACCCGTGGTGCCTTGCGGCACGGGGGAAACGCGGCGGAATGACCGACGCATGGAGGATGTGGCGGAATTATGATTCCATCCCGAAGCGTATTGCGTTTCAAAATGGGAAGTTGTTGGCGTTTTGCGCATCCGATAAGGAGGAAACGCAGTGGTGGGACAGGGAGGATGAATCGTTTCCTGCAATCCCATACAGACTGGGGAAAGGCGACGGTGTCATTTATGGTTACCATGAAGATTTGGGACACAGCTCGAAGGTAAAAGAAAAGCTAAAGGATGGAACAATACGCGAGTTCTATCCGAGTAATCAGATTAAACGAATAATCCTACCCGGGAAGTTTCTTCGTGAATGGTACCCGAACGGGCAGATGCAGACGGACTATACTCATGGTGGCACAAAAACAGAATGGCACGAGAATGGACGGAAGGGATACGAATCTCTCCCTGATGGAACTGAACGCCAGTGGCATAAAAATGGACAAATGTTGTACGAAAAACTGCCTGACGGAACATCTCATAAATGGGCTTATGACGGGCTTATATTAAGTGAGAGGTTCTCCGATGGGACACATATTGAATGGACTTGGGCTCATGGCCCCAGAGGCAAAGGTGTGGAAGTGATAGAAACCCTGCCCAACAGGACAAGGCGAGTATGGGTTTTGACCAGCGCCCGAGAAATCAAGCAAATGCCAAACGAGGCAAAGCTGGATTTTATCAGAAGCAAGCAGCCCAAATACATGATTTTGCCTGACGGGACACGGCGCGAGTATGAGCAGGAAGCAGAGGTCTACAACCAGATCGCCTATAACGGGACACCACGCCAGAGCGCCTCCGGTCAGCAGGAGGCACGCGAAGACCCCGGCGCTTTGCTGCGCAGGGTGTGGGGTAACAACCTGGCATACCAGACGCGCGAGGACCTGGAAGGAGTCATCGCCGCCATCAATGGAGGTCTCACCATAGAGGGGTTCCCCGACGATGGAGTAGGGTATTTCCTGACCCGCGAGGCGCTGGACCGCATGGGGCTGGAGCGGCCAAACCGCGTGGGCTATGACGAAAACGACCCCACGACGTGGCCGGAGGGGCCGCGTAAGGAAGAAGCCGTAAAGTATCGCGCACTTTTGGATGAAACACCCCTGGACGGGGACGAATACGAAAAAATCGAGGCAATCCTCGACCGGCTGTGTGATGAAGAAGCCCGTGACGCGGAGAAAGAACGCGAGATATACAGCAGGCTTGAGGAGTGGTATGCCGGTCACCTCAACGCTATGAAGGACGACGCAGAAGATCGCCTGCGGGATATGAGGCTGTTCGGGGTCAACAGCCTTGCGGAGCTCTACGACCGCATGGACGAGGCGGAGGCGACTCCGGCGTCCGAATGGGACCCTGAGCTGCGGGCGTTCATGGAGCGTTTTGTGACGGTCACGAAGTACTACGAGCCGTTTCTGGGGCGGGGGCCGGAGGACTATGCGTTCTATGAGGCGGGGAGCGACCCCGGCGAGACGATGGAGAAGCCGACCCGCTGGCGTGGGGTCCCGGAGCTGGAGGAGCTGTTCCTCGACCTGGCGGAGGTCGAGAAGAACCTGGCGTTCGACGATGACAAGGAGGTGCAAAAAGGCCTTCGTAAAGAGAAGGCCGGCATCGTCAAGGAGGCCCACGCCATCCTGAAGCGAATGCACAAGGAGCTCGACGCCCTCATCGACGAGAACGAGGCGCGGCAGAAGGCACTGTGGGCCAAGGCGGAGGAGGCCGGGATAAAGGTAGAGGACGATCAGCACCCGGAGACGTACTACCAGATCATCGGCAGGCGCGGGGCAGAAACCCTGGATGCTGCTGAAGAAGGCACGGCCCGCCTCGACAACCTGAACGTCGCCCGCGAGATGGAGCAGGCCGGGAAGGACGCCAGGGCGATTCGCCTGGCTACGGGCTGGGAGCGTGGGGCGGATGGGAAGTGGCGGCACGAGATTCTGGACGGGACCTTCCGGCGCGAGGGGTTCATCACCAACCCGGATCTGCTGGAGTTTCGTGAGCTCGAAAGGAAATTTATTGACGGGGATATCACGGAAGAAGAACAGGCCCGGCTTGAGGAGCTGAAGCCTGTTGCACGGCAGATAAGGGAGCCATCCCGGCTCTCTGATTTTTACGACGCGCCGGAACTTTATGCGGCGTACCCGGAATTGGCGGATATCAATGTCAGGTTCCAGACCGGGCACAGGGAAATTAGCGGGAGCTATAACCCATTCGGGAACACAATTTCACTCAATGCGTACCTCCGAAGTGATATCGCAAAGACAGCGCTTATCCACGAGATACAGCACGCGATACAGAACATCGAAGGGTTTGCCGGCGGCGGGAGCTTTGCGATGGAGGGCGAAAACTATCACCGCCTTGCAGGAGAAGCGGAGGCCCGGAATGCCGGGAGACGCACGCTTCTGTCCGACAAAGAACGCAAAGAGCGCCTGCTGGCTGAAACAGAGGACGTGGCACGGGAAGATCAGATCATCCTGGAAGGGATGATGGAGGCATACTCTGAGCAGCAGGCCGAGGAGACCGAGAACATCCGACGTGGGCAGGCCGCCATGGAGAAGGTCATCACAGAGCAGACCGACGTGATGGACGCCATGCACCGGGAGGAGCTTGGAGATATCGCGTTCCTTTGGGGAAATAAGGGGGCCGGGATAGCTCACATCTTGGAATATCATATCCCGGAGGGGACAAGGCCACAGGAGTTTATGAGAACGTTGGTCGATGTTATTGCAAAAGGAGATGTGGGGAAAGAATATCCTATCCAGAATGGGCGGAAACGGCGCGTCAATATAACAAAAGGCCCTTATACCGTCGTGCTGGGTAAAGAGTACGATGGCAAAAAAGTTAATTGGGTTGTATCTGGATGGGATGAAGATGTGCCGGATAAAAGAACCCCCCGCCCCGATACGCCGGACAAGGGCCAAGACTTCTCCGGCGCTACGCTCTCCGAAGCTACATCCTCCGCAACGAAGAGGGAGCGGGCCAGGGGGACTGCCCTAAGTAAACCACCTCTGCCCCAAAAAAGCAAGCCCGAGTCCGCTATCAACGCCCGTTTGACGGTCCAGCCAGACGGCATGAGCTTGATCGAGTTCTTCGAGAACGCGAACCGGAGCACGAGTTTCCACGAGCTGGCGCACCATGTCTTCCGGATGCTGGACGAGCTCAGCAGAGTGGAAGGGGCAGACCCTCAGCTGAGGGCCGACGTGGACGAGGTGCTGCGGCACGCGGGGGTGACGCGGGAGGAGTTCGATTCCGAGGACGCCGAGGTGCGCCGGCAGGCCCGGACGCAGGCTCATGAGTACTTCGCTCAGGGGTTCGAGACGTACATCGCCGAGGGCAGGGCGCCGAGCCGGGCCCTGTGGGGCGTATTCCGCAGGCTGCGGGCGTGGATGATCGAAGTCTACCACGACGTGGTGCAGGCGCTGGGCATCGAGCTCAGCCCGGAGATGCGGGATATCTACGCCCGCCTGCTGGCGACCCCGGAGGAGATCACCGCGGAGACGACCGTGCAGGAACTGGCCGTCGAGAACGCGGCGATCAAGGAGGAGATTAAGCGCTATCAGGCCGAGCTGCGGGAGCGGACGGAACAGGAGCAACTGGGGTACGAGGCCCCCGACGAGTGGAGCTTCTACGAGGTCCCGGAGGATGCCAGGGAGGCCGTGACCGGCTGGCTGGGACAGCTTGAGGAGTACGAGTTCAAGCGCAACGCGCACGAGGCCGTGCAGAACGTGGCGCGGCTCATTCGCGAGAACGGTGGGCTGCGCTTTGGGGATTTCATCGTGCAACTGGGAGAGGACCTGGCGCGGGACGTCCGCAAGCGCTGGCCGGGGCTGTTCCGGAACACGACGGAAGGGCCGCAGCTTGCGTTGGACGTCCTCACCGAGGCGCTTCAGGCGCACGGCATTGATCTTGACGTTCAGGGGCTCGTGGACTGGCTTCAGGAGAACGTCAACGAGGTGGTGAAGAAGCCCGCCCCGCTAGTGGAGGTTAACGCCGACACGCTGAACGCGCTGGTGGAACATCTGGGCGTGGACGGCGCGCGGGAGTACATGACGGACCGCCGGCGGTACCTGACGAGGCTTCAGAAGGCGCTCCAGGCGGAATACGACCAGGACAAGAACAACGCTCAGGTCAAGGCTGACCTCGAGGCGACGTACCGGGAACAGAGGGAGATCGCCGAAAGCGTCAAGGCACTGGACCAGACGCTCTCAGCGGAGGGCGACGTCGTGCCCGAACGCACTATGGAGCCGGTGGCGCTCACTCCGGAATCCGGACGCTCCATCGACGAGGCGGACGACAGCGAGTTGCTGATGTTGCCCGACGGGTCGACAGCCCTTGGCATGATCGACGAGGACGTAGCCGCAGCGGCGGGGATACAGGCCGGGGTCATTCAGGCCAACGTCGGGGCTGTGAGGCACGCGGAAGAGAAACACGGAGCCCAGATACTCGATGCAGGGTATCCTGATGTGCAGACGTTTATTCTGGACAGCCTGGCAGAGTTCAATGAGGTGCGCAGGGGGTCTGGGGATTCTCTTTTGCTCATCCGTCGCGGAGACGAAAAGAAACATCCCACCGTTGCGGTGGAGCTGATCAATGAGGATGGGGTCTATCGTGTAAAGACAGCGTGGTTTGCAAACAAAAATTATGTCAGCAGAAAAAAATTGCTTGCGACGAGGAGCGCAACCCCCGTCAACGGCCCTGCTTCCGTTCTGGCTTCGGGCTCCGGGAGTCAGGAGGTGCAGGGTAACTCCCGGCGTTGGAGCGCTCGCCAGACAAGCAACTCTGTTGAAAGTATAGCATCAGCTAGCAAGGACGGCAACCCCGAAGCCGTGCTCACGCTGTCCGAAGCGATGCGGCGCGGGTACGCCATGGCGGAGAAGTACAGCAAGGCCGCCTGGCGCCAGGGGGTCAAGGAAGGGCACGCCAAAGGACGCGCCGCAGTGGAGGCGCGTATTACCGCGCTCAAACAGAAGCTCAAGGAACGCCAGGAAGTCAAGGCTGAGGTTGGAGAGCTTGTCAAGGGCATCAACCGGATGGCGGGCTCCGAGACGGTCACCTGGGCAGCGCACAAGGAGATCGAACAGCTCCTGTCCTCCTACGACCTGAAACGGCGCAGCAAGAAGACGCTGGAGCACAGAACGGAGGTCGCCCAATGGCTTAGGGAGGACCCGGAGCTTGCGGAGGCCTTGAACGAGAAGGACACCGCGCACCTTGGGGAGACAACGCTCAACGAGATGACCATAGACGACCTGCGCGCCCTGAACGATCAGGTGCAGCAGATCTACGACCGCGGCGCTGAGGAGTACAGGATATGGGACCTTGAACGCACGGAAAGGAAGGACACGATCTACACCGACCTGCGGGACACGCTGGAGAAGCGGAAGGCCGACCTGCCAAAGGTCGTCACCGGGCCGGAGGACCTCAAGAAGCAGTACAAGGGGTTGAGTGGTAAGGCGGCGAAGGCCAGAGACTGGACCTATGCCGTGACGCTGGCAAAGGACCGCTTCTTCGACTGGCTTGACCACGGGCGCACGGGTTATCACGGACCGTTCGTCAAGTACTTCGTCGATATGACGGCAGCAGCCCGAGACGAATCGTTGCGGCACATTCAGGCGCGGCGGGAGTGGGTGGAGACGGGGCTGCGGGAACTGGGGTTCCGGGTGTCCGACTTCGCGCGAATCGCGACCACGTACAACGGGAAGGACTACACCTGGAGCGAGATTCAGGAAATCTACATGGGACTGCGCAACGAGAAGAAGGCACAGGCCATCCTGAACGGCAACTTCAAGAACTCTCTCGACGCCTCGGGCGACACAGCGTACCTGGTCAGCCTCCTGAGCGAGGAGCACAAGCGGGCGGCGGAGCTGGTGGCGGAGGACCACAACCGGAACGTGGACCGCATCGAGGCCGGGATGATCGCGGCGTACCAGAAGGGCATGGAGCGGGAGACGGACTACACGTCGATACACCGGCTGGGATATCCTGCCGAAGGTTTTCAAGGCGGGGATTGTGACGCTGATGTAAAACGGGGCCCTGCGGGGCCCTCTTTTTTTGTTTTTGCTTCAAGGGCGCTTCAAGGAGAACAAAAAAGGTTCAGGAGAAAATCTCCTGAACCCTTGCTGTCACTGGTGGGCGATAGAAGAATCGAACTTCTGACCTCTTCCGTGTCAAGGAAGCGTTCTACCTCTGAACTAATCGCCCCAACGGTGAAACATTATATCAGTCTCTTGCTTTTTGTCAAACCAATGGGCCGTTCCCAGTCCGCAGGTCGTGAGGCTTCATCGATTGAGCGCGTTTAAGATGCCTCCATCGTCCTTTCATATGGCAGGGCTGAAGTGGAATTACGCGAACGCCGCCGCCCTGGCCAGCTCGTCCCGAATCGCGATGTGCTGCGGGCAGACCTGCTCGCAGTGGCCGCACCGAACGCACTCCGCCGCGCGCTTCCTGCCGTGCCCGCCGACCAGCCAGGACTCCTGGTGTTTGGCGGCAGCCAGGTCGCTGTAGAGCGTCAGGGCGTTCATCGCCGTGAACGTCCCGGATATCCCGACCTCCACGGGGCAGACCTTGGAGCAGTAGTTGCAGGTCGTGCAGGGGATCAGCGGGATGTGGGCAAGTTCCTCCCTGGCTTCCTCCAGCGTTCGCCGCTCCGCGTCGGACAGTCCCGTGAAGTCCTTCATGAAGGACAGGTTGTCCTCCATCTGCGCCAGGTCGCTCATGCCGGAGAGGACGGTGAGCACGCCGTCCAGGTCCGCGGCAAAGCGAATGGCCCACGACGCCATGGAGGCGTCGGCATCGGCCCGCCTCAGGATATTCGCCACCGACTCCGGAGGGGTCGCCAGCATTCCTCCCTTCACGGGCTCCATGACGATCACCGGCTTGCCGTACTTCCGGGCCATCTCGTAGCAGGCCCTGGACTGGATGGCCGGGTTCTCCCAGTCGCCATAGTTGATCTGAAGCTGAACGAACTCCATTTCGGGATGTGCCTTCAGGATATCCTCCAGCTCCTCCGGCGTGGAGTGGAAGGAGAAGCCTGCGTGCCGGATGAGCCCTTCCTTTTTCTTCTCCTGCACGAAGCTCCACATGTCGAAGTCATTAAAGAAGTGCGTCCTTCCCTCTCCCAGGTTGTGCAGCAGGTAGAAATCGATGTATCCGGCCCCCGTTTGCCTCAGCGAGGTCTCGAACTGCGCCACGGCGTCCTCGCGGGTCTTGCATTCCAGCCACGCGGCGTTCTTGGTGGCCAGCTGAAATTTCTCCCTTGGATAGCGCTCCACCAGCGCCTCGCGAATCGCGTCCTCGCTGCCCGGATAGGCCCAGGCGGTGTCGAAGTAGGTGAACCCCTCCGCCAGAAAGCGATCCACCATCCGTTTCGTCTGCCCGACGTCGATCGCGTCGCCATCCCTGGGCAGGCGCATCAGGCCGAAGCCCAGCTTTTTGATCCCTTCCTCAAGGCAAGTCATCGTAACTCCCCCCCATGTTTTTCGCCCTGACACAAGTTCCGTCAAACCGCCCAAGTTCAGCGGCATCGGGTCAAAAGCGCCGCCACTTTGGGATAGCGTCAGTGTATATCCTGAAGTCGACTCCGGGTCAAGATGGAAATGGATGAAACCATGTCACGCTGTAAGGGCGATACCGTGTGAAAAAACGACTTCAACTTACCCCAAAGCATTGTTTTTATATGTGCTTCATTGGCAAGACCGGAGGTGAAAAAAGATTGGTCTGCGATGGGGGTAGGGTGTTAAATGCCCGCTGAGGCTCAAAGCGCCGTACCGCGCCGGGGCACGAAAAGGCGCGACATGTCGACGCCCTCCAGGGTCAGGAGCTTTTGCTTTTTGTCCACGCCGCCGGCGTAGCCCGTCAGGCTTCCGTTCGCCCCCACCACTCGATGGCAGGGCACGATGATGGAGATGGAGTTGTGTCCCACGGCACCCCCCACGGCCTGAGCGGACATGCGGGCCAGTCCCCGCTGCCTTGCGAGCCGGCCCGCGATGTCCCCATAGGTCACGGTGTGACCGAAGGGGATGGCGCGCAAAATCTGCCACACCGCAAGCTGGAAGTCGGAGCCGATCTCCTTCAGGGGAGGAGTGAAGTCCGGAGCCCGACCGGAGAAGTAGACGTCGAGCCACCGCCGCGTGGTGTCAAAGACCGGCAGATTCCCTTCCTCCGTATCCTCCGTGATCTTGTCGCAGAAAAATTTTTCGCCGTCAAACCAGAGCCCGATCAGGCTCTCGCCGTCGCTTCCCAAGGTGATGGCTCCCAGGGGCGACGTGTAGCGTCCAAGGTATTGCATGGGTGCTCCTCCTCATACCGGCGCCCTGAAGGCACAGAGGGGCGCGTCGCAGTCGCCGCACCTCTCCACGTTCTGCAGGCAGGTTGCAGCCCTGGGGGGCCCTTCGCCCCGCCAACACGAGTATAGTATAGCGATTTTTTCCTGGGACATACGGTTGTTGTCGGCCATGGAAACGGCCTTCCGAGGCCGGCCTGCGGGGCAAAATGAAAGGCGCGTTCCATCTGTTAGAATGGACGAAAAGACGGGGTCGTCCCCGACACCCCGCCCGCTCCTGGGGACGGCAGATGAGGAGGTCTAGCAGATGTTCATCAACATTCATGGATTCGGAGGGCAGGGGGAGAATACGAAATACCTCTGGCTTCGAAAGACGTACCCGGAGGAGGAGATATTCTGCCCCACCTTCGACTACACCACGGCGCATCCGGAGGAGGTCCTGTCGCGTTACGAGGCGGAGGTGCGCGCCCAAGTCAAGGCGGGCCGGAGCGTGAGGGTCGTGGGCACGTCCTGGGGCGGCTTCTTCGCCTACTGCCTGAACGCCCTGTTCCCCAGCCTGCCCACCGTCCTCGTGAACCCCTCGCTGAACCCCCACCTGTCGAGGCGCTGCATCGTGCTGAACCATGACCTGTTGCTGGAGTACATGGAGGTTCTGAGCCGCCACATGCTGCGCCACAGCGACGCGAGCTGTGCCGTCATCATCGGTTCCCGGGACGAGGTCATCCCCCATGAGGTCGTGACGGTCCCCATCTTCGCGCCGGAGAGCGTACACCGCTTCGACGTGCAGCACAGCTTTGACATGGACGCGGAGCCGGAGTTGCCCCGGCTCATGATGGAGCACTTCGGGAGGACCTTTGCCTGAGCGGAGAACGCTTTGAGGTGGACCGCCCATTGCAGAGGTCAGCGGACGGCAACCGGAAGGCTCTCTGAAGGGCGTAGCTCCTTTTTAAAATTTCAGGGAATCGCTGAAGGATACCCTGAGGTTTGATGTTCCTTGACTTTTAACAACTTTTGAAGATCGATCAACCCTTCCTTAAGTTTCTCGTTTTGGAAGCGATGGGGCGTGAGGGGCTTCGGTCGTTGCCCTCCAGGGATGAGCGCTGTCAAAAATGCCCCCTAAAGCAGGGACGCTGGGGCCGCGTCCTGTCTCTCGATCAGGGCGATGAACGCCTCCTCCAGGGTCGGGTCGGGACAGGCCTCCGTCCGCACGGAGGCCTTGAGCGCGTCGGGAGGGCCGGAGGCGATCGTCCCGCCCCGGTACACCAGCGCGATGCGGTCGCAGTACTCCGCCTCGTCCATGAAGTGCGTCGTCACCATCACGGTGACGCCCTTCAGCGCAAAGCTGTTGATGCAGGTCCAGAACTCGCGCCGCGTCACGGGGTCCACGCCGCTCGTCGGCTCGTCCAGGAACAGGACGTCCGGCCCGTGCATCACGGCGCAGCCCATCGCCAGGCGCTGCTTGAAGCCGAGAGGCAGCGAACCCGCACGGGAGGAGAGGTAGGGGGCGAGGCCAAAGGTCTCGACCACGCGCTCCAGCGCCGCGTCGCCCCTCAGCCCGTAGATGCCGGAGAAGAACCGCAGGTTCTGCAGCACGGTCAGGTCCCCGTACAGCGAGAACTTCTGCGCCATGTAGCCCAGTCGCGCCCGCGCCGCGCCGGGAGCCGTCCTGAGGTCCAGCCCCGAGACGGCGCACTCGCCCTCCGTGGGGGTGAGGAGCCCGCACATCATCTTGAACGTGGTGGACTTTCCGGCTCCGTTGGGCCCCAGGAGGCCAAAGATCTCGCCCCGTTCGATCGAGAAGGAGACGTCGTCCACCGCCGTGAAGTTCCCGAACCGCTTCGTCAGGTGCCGCGCCTCCACGGAGACGCGGCCCGTCCCCTTTTCCTCGAAGAACGCCGCCACCGCGTCGCTGCCGCGCCGGGCTCCGCCCAGGAGCTGCATGAAGGAATCCTCAAAGCGGGGCGGCGCAGGCCTGAGCGTAAGGCGGGAAGAGGGATCGGCCAAAACTTCGGCCTCGCAAGCGATGGCGTCCAGGTTCTCTCTCAGCTCCGCACCGTCGTCGCTGGTCAGAACGCGCACGCTGGAGCCCTGGATGACCGCGTCCAGGGTACACTTACGCTCCATCAGGGGGGCGATTAGCTTCCGACGCCTCCCGCCGGCCCCGCCCAGCAGGAAGACCCGGCCCTCGACGCGCTTTGCCAGGTCCTCCGGCGTCCCGTCGTAGAGCAGCTTGCCCTCGTTGAGGAGCAACACCGCGTCGCAGGCCTCCGCCTCGTCCAGGTAGGCGGTGCTCCAGACGACGATCCGGTCCCGAACCAGGAGCCCCCGCACCATGCGCCACAGCTCCCGCCGCGCCAGGGGGTCCACGCCCACGCCCGGCTCGTCCAGCAGCAGGACGGGAGGCCGGGAGAGCAGCGTACAGGCCAGGCCCAGCTTCTGCTTCATGCCGCCGGAGAGCCGGCCCGCCAGGCGGCCCGTGAAGGGCTCAAGCCCCGTGAAGGCCAGGAGCTCCGCATAGCGGTCGGTCCGCTCCCGGCGGGGCACGGAGCGCAGCTCGGCGTACAGGTTCAGGTTCTCCATGACCGTCAGGTCCTCGTAGAGCCCGAAGCGCTGCGGCATGTAGCCGACCCGCTCGTGGATGGCGTCCGCGTCCTCCGCCGTGTCGCACCCGCACACGGAAACCCGCCCTGCGGTGGGCGCCAGGAGGCCGCAGAACAGGCGCAGGAGCGTCGTCTTGCCCGCGCCGTCCGGCCCCACCAGCCCCGTGATCCGCCCGCCTCCAATGCGGGCCGTGATCCCGTCCAGCGCGGTGCGTTTGCCGAAGGTGCGGACCAGCCCCTCGACGACGATCTCCGAGGTCTTCTGGGAATCGATGGGCAGCCGCTTCTCGACCTCGCTCATCTTGACGCCGCGCCCTCGGAGGCCTCGATGGATTCCATCAAGACGGTGACGGGCATCCCGTTCTTGAGCCGCCCATCCCGATCGTCCTCCACCAGAATTCGAGCGCGGTAGACCAGGTCGGTGCGCAGGTCCTCGGTCTGCACCTGCTTGGGGGTGAACTCGGCCGTCGGGGAGATGAAGGTGAGCGTGCCCTCGATGGGGGCGGGGGACGAGTCCGTGACGATTTGGGCCGGCATGCCCACCCGGACCCGTCCCAGCTGAGGCTCAGGGATGTAGGCCCGGACCTGGATGGGGCGCTCGAGGGCCAGGGCGTAGACGACCTGGCCGGCCCCCACGACGGTTCCCGGTTCGGTGACGCGGGTCAGGATGGTCCCATCGGCCGGGGAGCGCAGCTCCGTGTCCGAAAGGGCGTTCTCGGCCGCCGCAAACCGGGCGCTGGCCGCCTCATAGGCCGCCTCCGCCGCCTCGATGTCCTCCCTGCGGTAGCCCTCGCGCATCAGGGCCAGAGCGTTCTCGGCCGCTGCAAGCTCTGCCCTCAGTGCGTTGCGTTGCGACGACGCCCGGTCCAACTCACTCTTGGCGACGGCCTTCTGGGCGAACAGGTTCGAGATGCGGCTGTAGTCCTTCTCGGCCAGGTCCAGCGACGCCTGGACCCGATCGCGCTGCGCCGCCGCCTCACGGACCTCCTCGGTGCGGAACCCCCGGTGCAGCTTGTCCAGGGCCGCCTTGGCCTGGAGCATGGCCCCCCTGGCCTCGGAGCGTTTGATGCGGTAGGGGACGGGGTCCAGGATGCTCAGCAGGTCGCCGGACGCCACCCTCTCGCCCTCCTCGCGGTAGACCGCCTCGACGCGGCCCGATACGCGAAAGCCCAGGAGCACCTGTCGGATCTCCACGTTGCCGTAGAGCCGAATCCGATGGGGGTCCTTCTCGCGGAAGCGATCGATCAGCCCATCGAGCTCCCCGTTCGCGTAGAGCGCGCCGAGGACGGCAGCGAGAACGAGAAGCAGAAGGGCGAACCGTTTTTTCATGGAAAAGACTCCTTTCTTTCTCCGGGGCTCCTCCCCGGAACCCCGGCAAGGGCCGCGGGCCCTTGCAACCCGATTTATGGACCGATCGGGGAAAAACGGCGCAGGGGTCACTGAACCCTGCGCTTGAAGAACCACCCGGCGGCGCCGAGCGTCACCGTCGCGATCCCGCCGAGCCAGAGGAGCTGCACGGCGACCTCGCGCAGGGGAATGCCCTTGAGGTAGACGCCGAGGGCGATGACGATGATGTGGCGGGAGGGATTGAACAGGGTCAGGGTCTGCAGGGCGTGGGGCATGTTCTCGATGGGCGTGGCGAATCCGGAGAGCAGGACGAAGGGCACCATGCAGGTGAACACCCCCAGGAACGCCTGCTGTTGCGTGTTGCAGAGCGAGGAGACGAAGAGCCCCACCCCCGTGCAGGCCAGGATGAAGATCAGAAAGCCGAAGGCCAGGAGCCCCAGGCTCCCCAGACAGGGCACGCCGAAGACCGTTCGGGCCAGGACGTGGATGGCGACGCCGATCCCGAAGGCGATGGCGACCGCAGGCAGGGTCTTACCGACCACGATCTCCAGGGGCGAGAGCGGCGAGACGAGCAACTGCTCGAACGTCCCGAGCTCCCGCTCACGCGCGACGCTCATGCCCGAAACGACCAGGGACAGCATCTGGGTCAAGACGACCAACAGCACCGGCAGGGTGAACCAGAGGTAGTCGTGGTTCGGGTTGAAGAGCTGCCGGGGCTCCACGGACAGGAGCGCGTCGGTCCCGGTGAGGGTTTTTCTGAGCCCGCGGGCGAAGCCGTTCGCGATGGAGGTGGCGTAGCCATAGGCGATCTGGACCGCGTTGGCCTTCCGTCCGTCCAGGACGACCTGCACGGACGTCGGCTCGCCGCGCATCAGGGACGCCGAGAAGCCTTCGGGGATGCGCAGGACCATCAGCGCCCGCTGTTCGGCGATGGCGGGCTCGATCTCCCGGACGCTCGACAGGGCGAAGGAGCGCGTGAAGGCGGGCCCCGCCGTGAAGGCCGCCTCCAGCCTGCGCCCCAGGTCGCCGTCGTCCTGGTTCAGGACCGCCAGGGAGGCGTTACGCACCTCCATGGTGATGGCGAAGCTGAAGAGAAAGAGCATGACGAAGGGCCCGACGAACACCTGAAATCGCGTCTTGGGGTCCAGCAGGACGGCGTAGAGCTCCTTGACGATCAGGGAGCGAATGCGGGCGAACATGGTCAGGCCAGCACCTTTTTGGTGTATCGGAGCGTCACGGCCAGGAAGAAGAGCCCCAGCAGCCCCAGCCTGATCATGTTGGGGAGCAGGAGCGGCCAGACGTCGCCGGCCAGGAAGAGGGTCTGGAGGCAGGTCACCAGGTATCGCGCCGGCAGGACGGCGGCGATCGCCCTCTGGACGAGCGGCATGGAGTTCAGCTCGAAGATGAAGCCCGACAGGAGCACGACGGGCAGGAAGGCGGAGAGCAGCGCCGCGAAGGAGGCGACGTACTGGTTTTTGGAGAGCGTGGAGATGATGAGGCCCTGCCCCAGCGCCGACATCATGAAGAGCGACGCCACGGCGAAGAGGGCAGGCAGGGAGCCGCGGAACGGGACGCCGAAGAGCGACACGGACAGAGCCAGGCTGAAGAACGTGGAGAAGATCGCCAGGAGGTAGTAGGGGATCAGCTTGCCCAGCAGGAGTTCCAGCGCGCTGACGGGCGTGGAGAACAGCGCCTCCATGGTCCCGCGCTCCCACTCGCGGGCCACCACCAGGGCCGTGAGCATCGTCCCGATCAGGGCCATGATCACGGCCATGATGCCTGGGATCAGCGAGTACCGGCTCTCCAGCCCGTCGTTGTAGCGGAAGTGGGGCTCCACGACGATGGGCAGCGACGTGCGCGACAGCTCCCCTCCCCACTGGAGGATCGCGGCCAGCGCGTAGTTCTCCGCCAGGGCGCCGGAGTTCGGGTAGCTTCCGTCCGTCAGCAACTGAAGGCTGGCCTTTCGGCCCGAATTTTGATTCAGGTTTTGATTGAAGTAGAGGGCGGCGGAGGTGCCCTGGGGGACGATCAGGACGCTCTTGAGCTCTCCCGTGACCAGAGCCGGCAGCAACTCCTGCCGCGACGCGGCGAGGCTGGGGCTGAAGTAGGGGTTGGCGGCGAACCGTCGGGCCAGGTCCCGCGCCGGCTGGCCGCCGTCCTCCAGCGCGATCCCGATGCGAATTTCGCGGGCGTCCAGGGAGAGCCCGTAGCCGAAGAGAAAGAGCAGGGTGAGCGGCAGCACGAACGCGATGACGATGCTGCTGGGGTCCCGCACGATCTGCAGCGCCTCTTTTTTCGTCAAAGCCCAGAGCCTTTGAGCGAACATCGGTCCCATCTCCTTGGCTTGAAGATTTTTCGGAAAGGTCGGCTCGCACGTTTGGGGTCCTGCCCCAGCGGGCGCGGACGCCCTGTCCTCTCAACGTCGTCTCTCAACTTAATTATGATAGCACTTCGATTTTGAAATCCCATACGCTGCTGTAACGATAAACCCCCTGCCGCGGGATGCCGCAGCCCCGTCGACCTTGAAGCCTGTCGGCAGTGCGCCTTGCCCATGGCTGCACCCTCGGTGCAAACTCGCAGTGTCTTTTCCCGCTCATCTATGATAAGGTAAATCCAATGGGTAGAGCCCATGGGGGATTCGGTCCCTCCGTCATCGTCCAGGCGTCACCGCTCCAGCGAAATTCGGGCACCCGTGGGCCGTTTTTTCACCGCCTGCGCAAGGGGCTGCAGGGCCGGGTGTCGATTAAGAGTTTTTTAGACGGAGCCGCAACGGGAAGGAGACAGCAATGTACCTGAAATGCCGTGTGCTTCAACAGGCGAAGGTCGGCGCAGAAGCCTTCGCACTCGACCTCGACGTGCAGGATATGGCCGGGCTCTCCCGCCCGGGGCAGTTCGTCATGGTCCGGTGTTGGGAGGGCGACGACCCCTTCCTGATGCGTCCGTTCAGCATCAACTCGGTGGACAGAAAGAACGGGGTCATGACGTTGCTCTATCAGGTCAGGGGCCGTGGAACCGCCCTCATGGCCGCTCTGAGGCCGGCCGACAGCGTCGCGGTCCTCGGCCCGCTGGGGCGGGGGTTCCCCGTTCGGGAAGGTGCCTCGCGGGTCGCCCTCATCGGTCGGGGCATGGGGATCGCGCCGCTCCTTTTGCTGGCGCAGGACTACGCAGCCCATGGCACGGAGCTGCACGTCTACCTCTCCGCAAGGAGCGAGGAGGGCCTGTTCAACCGATCGCAGTTTGAGCGCCTTGGGGCCAGGGTGACGACGACGACGGCCCCCTCCCTCAACGTCACGGACCGGATGGCGGAGGACTGCCGCAGCCTGAATTTTGACGCCGCCTATTCTTGCGGTTCCCGTCGCCTCGGTCTGGGCATGAAGGAGTTGCACCTCAAGTACGGTTTCCCCGCCTACGTCTCCCTCGAAGAGCACATGGCCTGCGGCCTTGGAGCCTGCAAGGGGTGCGCCTGCAGGACGCGACGCTCCGAGGCGGGGGGAGAGTACGCCCTGGTGTGCAGGGACGGTCCGGTCTTCGACGTGGACGAAGTGCTGTGAGACGGAGGATGACGATGTCGGAGCTCAAGTATCGGACGGATCTGTCGGTGAAGGTCGGCGGCATCACCTTTAAGAATCCGGTCATGCCAGCCTCCGGAACCTGGGATTGTTTTGAGAACAACGCGGGCCTTTTCCCCATGAGCGAACTCGGCGCGGTCCTGGTCAAGAGCGTTCATCGCCTCGTTCGGCAGGGCAACCCGCCGCCGCGCATCGCAGAGGTGACGGGCGGCATGATCAACGCGGTGGGCATCCCCTCCGTCGGCATCGAGGCCTTCATGACGCAGGAGTTGCCGCGCTATGACGGCATCGGCGCGCCGGTCGTCCTCAGCCTATCGGGCAATCGAAAGGAGCACTACCGCGAGGCCCTGGAGATTGTCGCCAACGATCCGCGCATTGCAGCGGTGGAGCTCAACCTCTCCTGTCCCAACATTGGCACGGGGTTGGCCTTCTCCTCCACCCCGGACGTCCTTCGCGAGACCCTCAAGGCGGCGCGGGAGGCGACCCGGCTCCCGATCTTCGTGAAGCTAGCCCCCAACGTGACCGACATCCGTGTCAGCGCGAGGGTCAGCGAGGAAGAGGGGGCGGACGCCGTCACCATCGCCAACACGTGGCGCGCCATGCTGATCGACGTCGAGACGCGCTCCCCCGTCCTGAGCAACGTCTCAGGCGGCATGTCGGGGCCGGCCGTGAAGCCCCAGACCCTGTTCCTGGTCTGGCAGGCCCGCGCCGCAACGGCCATTCCGATCATCGCAAGCGGTGGGATCGCGCGCTGGCAGGACGCGGTCGAGTACTTCCTCGCGGGGGCGTCGATGGTGCAGGTCGGCAGCGCAAACTTCCAAAATCCCGCGGCCATGGTCCAGATCGTCGACGGCATAGACCGCTATCTTGCGGAGCACGGCCACAGGGCCCTCTCCGAGATACGGGGGCTTGCCCATCAGCGCCGTGGAAATTCCTGAACGGAGGCAGGAGAACGTCATGCAGCACAGCGTTTCAGAGATAAGGTACTGCGGGGAGCTCTTTGAGGCCTTTTACGACGTGGGGAGCACGAGGGAAGGAGGGGTTACGCGGCTTGGGTACTCGGCCGTCGAGGACGAGATGCACCGCCGTTTCGAGGCCCTCGCCAGGGAACTGGGGTGCGGTGTCTTTACGGACGAGGTGGGCAACACCTTTGCGTCCAACGGGGAGGAGGGGGACTACTACCTGTTGGGCTCTCACCTGGACTCCGTCGTCGATGGCGGGCGGTACGACGGCGTCGCGGGCGTCATCGCCGGCCTGATGGTCGTCAGGCGCCTTCAGGAGGAGGAGGAGGTCAGGCTCCCCCTCAGGGTCGCGGCCTTTCGGTGCGAGGAGTCCAGCAACTTCGGGCTCTGCACCATCGGCTCTGGCCTGATCGCCGGCCAGGAGAAGTACTCTTCGGACATCGGGAGCCTGAGGTCGCGGGACGGCGAGCGACTCGACGAGATATTTCAAAAGCGGGGGCTGTCCTTCTCCCCGAAGAATATCTCAGGGATAAAGGAGTACCTGGAGCTGCACATCGAGCAGGGCAAGGTCCTCGAGGAGACGGGAACGGAGATCGGCATCGTCAGTACCATAGCGGGGCCGCGGCGTTTTCGGTTCATCCTGCGAGGCATGGCGGAGCACTCGGGCGCCACCCCCATGGGCCTGAGAAACGACGCCCTGTGCGCCGCAGCCGAGGTCATCCTGGCCGTGGAACGGATCGGGCGCGAGGAGGCGGTGCATCAATCCGTCGCGACCGTCGGCGTGGTGGAGAACCGCCCCAACGTCCTGAACGTGATCCCCGGTGAGGTGGCGCTGGGCATCGACCTGCGCGGCATCGAGGAGGAGAGCCTGGATCGGATGGAGCAGGCCCTCCGCTCGAGGGCGCAGGACATCGCCAAAAGCCGCGGCGCGACCTGCCTGGAGATGAAGATCGGCAGCGTTCCGCCCGTCGCCATGAGCCGCCGCGTTCAGCGGGGGCTGGAGCGAGCGGCGTCACGCCTTAAGATCAGCTCAAGGAACATGCCGAGCGGCGCAGGACACGACGCGATGTCGTTTGCCGCGCTGTGCGACACCGGCATGGTCTTTATTCCCTGCCGGCACGGCGTATCTCACAACAGGAAGGAGTTTGCCTCGCTGTCCAGCATCTGTGACGGTGCAGCGGTGATCTGCGAGTACCTGAAAGGAGAAGCGGTATGATCCTGATTCAAAACGGGAGGGTTATCGACCCCAAAAGCGGCCTGGACGAGGTTCTGGACGTCATCGTCCAGGACGGTCGGATCGCCGGCATGGGGAAGTACGCGAGGGGCGGGGAGTTCACGGAGGTCATCGACGCCGAAGGCTGCACCGTTGCGCCGGGCCTGGTGGACACGCACGTGCACTTTCGCGACCCAGGGCTCACCTACAAGGAGGACGTTGCGACGGGGGCGGCGTCCGCCGCGGCGGGCGGCTACACGACGGTCATCTGCATGGCGAACACGAAGCCGCCGTTGGACGACGCGGAGGCGCTGAAGGACCTCAGGCGGCGCGAGTCGGACCTCCCCATCCACGTCCTGAACACGGCCTGTGTGACCCGCGGCATGAAGGGGCAGGAGCTGACGGACATGGACGCCTTGAAGGCCGCGGGGGCGATCGGCTTCACGGACGACGGCCTGCCCATCAAGGACGTCAAGCTGATGATGAGGGCGATGGAGCGGGCGCGGGAGCTCGGCGTGCCCATCAGCCTGCACGAGGAGGACCCGGACCTCATCGGAAGCCCCGGCATCAACCAGGGAAGGATATCGAAGGAGGTCGGGGTGCCCGGCGCCCCTGCCGTCGCGGAGGAGACGCTGATGGCCAGGGACTGCCTTCTGGCCCTGCACACCGGGGCCAGGGTCAACATCCAGCACCTGAGTTCCGGCGTGTCCGTGGAGGTCCTGCGCCTGATGAAGAGGCTGGGCGCGGACGTCTGGGCGGAGGTCACGCCGCAGCACTTCTCCCTGAACGAGGAGATCGTCCTGGAAAAGGGAACGCTGGCCAAGGTCAACCCTCCGATTCGGACCGAGGAGGACCGATACCAGCTCATTCGCGGGCTGAAGGAGGGCGTCATCGACATCATCGCGACGGACCACGCGCCGCACGCCTCCGAGGAAAAGGCCCAGGACCTCCTGCACGCGCCCAGCGGGATGATCGGGCTGGAGACGGCCCTGGCGCTTGGGATCACCAACCTGGTGCGAAAGGGGCACCTCACCCTGCTTGAGCTCCTGGAAAAGA
This sequence comes from Fretibacterium fastidiosum, assembly GCF_000210715.1. Taxonomy (GTDB): domain Bacteria; phylum Synergistota; class Synergistia; order Synergistales; family Aminobacteriaceae; genus Fretibacterium; species Fretibacterium fastidiosum. Next base: position 886,964 of record NC_021038.1, on the reverse strand, counting down.
TGACCGCAAGGCCGGCAGAGCTCTACGGGCTCTCCTGCGGCAGCCTCCGAGAGGGCGGAGATGCGGACCTGGTGGTCTTTGACGAACGGGAAAGCTGGACCGTGGGGAGCCGCTTCTTCTCGAAATCCTCCAACTCTCCCTTCACGGGCATGACGCTCTACGGACGGGTAAAGCACACGCTCTGCGGCGGCAGGGTGGTCTATACGGACGGAAAGGACGTGAGGTGAACATGAAGCAAAAGCTGTTTGGTTGTGTTTTCCTGGTGTTGCTCCTGTTGGGGGCGCTGCCGCTGTCGATGACCTGGGGTGAGCAGGGATACCTCTTCGGGTGGCTGCCCGTGGCCCTGGCGTACTGGTGGACTCTCATGGTCGTGAACCTGGCCTTTGTCCTCCTGGTCTGTCGGGATTTTGTAAGAAGCAGCAAGAAAGGAGAAAAATAAGGCATGAACACAGGGGTATTGAGCCTCGGAGTGATCGTCCTCTACCTGGTGGCGATGCTGGTCATCACCGTCGTCCATGGGCGCCGCAAGAAAAAAGCCTCCGCGCTGGACTTCTTCCTTGCGAACCGTGGGGTGAACTCCATCCTGCTGCCGCTCACCATGATCGCGGCCATGCAGAGCACCTTTGCCTTTCTGGGGTCGCCCGGAATGTACTACACCCACGGCATCTCCTTCATCGTCCTCGTCCTGAGCCAGGTCTGGGTGGCGCTGATGGTGGTGTACTTCGGGAACAAGATTCGGCTGCTGGCCAACGAGCGCGGCTACATGTCCCTGGGGGACTACCTGGAGGACCGCTTTCAGAGCCGGTATCTGAAGGTCATGGCGGCCTGCGTCTCCGTGCTGATGACGATGATCTTCCTTGCGATGCAGTACGTGGGCAACGCGCGCGCCATGAGCGTGGTGAGCAGCGGGGCCATCAGCTACAACGCGGCGATCCTGGTCAGCGTGGCCTTCTCCCTGCTCTACGTCCTGATCGGGGGGGCGGGCGGCGTCGTGCTGCTGGACGCCGTACAGGCCGTCATCCTGTTGATCGGGATCGTCCTCGCGGCGTGGGTCGCCCTGGTCCCGTCGGGAGGCATCGTCAACCTGTTCACCCAGGTTCGCCAGACGGCCCCGGAGCTCCTGTCGCGGCCCGGCCTGAAGGGGCTGTACACGGACAAGTACTGGGTGATGCAGTTCATCGTCCTGCCGTTCGGGATCTGGCTCTGCCCCCACGTCTGGAACAAGTCCCTGATGGCGCGGGACGAGGAGGCGCTGGCGCGGTCCGCCATCAGCATCCCCATCTCGCAGATCCTGATCTACGGCTTTTCGACGCTGTTCATCGGACTTGCCGGGCACATTCTGGTGAGCGCCTCCGAGGTCCGCGCTGCGGACAACATTTTGCCGATCCTGATGCTGAAGTACTCCAACTGGTTCGTGGCAGCGCTGATCATGGCGGCGGCCATCGCGGCCGGCATCTCCACCATCAACGCCATGCTCCTCGTGAGCTCGCAGCTCGTCTCCCAGGACCTCATCCTGCTGACCCGAAGGGGCCGGATCTCCAATGAGCAGAACATGCGGATATCGCGGATCATCGTGTTCGCGGTCGCTGCGATCTGCGGCCTGATCGCGCTGAAGCCGCCCGCAACCTTCGTGCAGGTCATCCAGGATGTGGCCTATACGGGCCTTGCCCAGCTCGCGCCCCCCTTCCTGCTGGGGATGTACTGGAAAAGGTGCTCTCGGCTGGGGGCCTCCGTGGGGCTGACGGCAGGGATCGCCATCCTGTTCGGCACGCGCATCCTGGGCGTTTCCCCGCTGGGGTGGCCGGGGTTCATGTGGGGTTTCTTCATCAACATCATCCTGACGGTCGTGATCTCCCTTCTGGGGAAAGAAGGGGAGGCGCCGACCGCCGAAGTGCACTGACGGGAGCTGTGGGCTCGATTCAAACCGGGGCCGTCGAAATCCATCGACGGCCCCGGCTCGTACCTTGCTCCCGAGTGAGGAGGCGGCGGACCTGCCGCGTCATACCAATT
>NC_021038.1:878958-884607 GCF_000210715.1 Fretibacterium fastidiosum | reverse complement strand
CAATCCATATCAGATCATTTCAATTCCCAATTGCCTCGTCGTCTTTGCCCGACGGCCTCGTCGCTCAGCCGGCCCGGTGCCCTTCAGCGATTGAACGCGTGGACGCCCGGATAGGCGGCCGCGTTCCCCAGCGCCTCCTCGATGCGCAGGAGCTGGTTGTACTTGGCGGTGCGCTCTCCCCTTGACGGCGCCCCCGATTTGATCTGGCCCGTGTTCAGGGCGACGGCGAGGTCCGCGATCGTCGTGTCCGCCGTCTCGCCCGATCGGTGGGAGACGACGGCGGTGTACCCCGCCCTGTGGGCCATGCGGACGGCATCCAGCGTTTCGGACACGGACCCGATCTGGTTCAGCTTGATCAGGATGGAGTTTCCGCAGCCCATCTCGATCCCCCTGGACAGGCGTTCCGTGTTCGTGACGAAGAGGTCGTCGCCGACGAGCTGCACCTTCCCGCCGAGCTGTCGGGTCATCTTTTTCCAGCCGTCCCAGTCCTCCTCGTCCAGCCCATCCTCGATGGACCAGATCGGATACCGATCGACCAGAGCCTCCCAATGGGCGATCAGCTCATCGGAGGTGAGGTCCAGGCCGGACTTCGGCTGATGGTAGAAGCCGACGCCCTTTTCGCTCTTCCACTCGCTGGATGCGGCGTCCATGGCCAGGACGAAATCGCGCCCCGGCTCATAGCCAGCCTTCTGGATGGCCTCAAGGATGGACTGAATCGCATCCTCGTCGTCCTTCAGGTCGGGCGCAAAACCACCCTCGTCCCCAACGCCCGTCGCGCGGCCCCGCCCCTTCAGGATGCCTCGAAGGGAGTGAAACACCTCGGAGCACCAGCGGTACGCCTCGCGGAAGGACGGTGCGCCGACGGGCATGACCATGAACTCCTGGATGTCGAGGGAGTTGGCGGCATGGGCACCCCCGTTCAGGATGTTCATCATCGGCACGGGGAGGAGGCTCGCGTTCACGCCCCCCAGAAAGCGGAACAGCGGCACCCCCATGGACTCCGCCGCGGCCCTGGCACTGGCGATGGACGCGGCGAGGATCGCGTTGGCGCCCAGCCTGGACTTGTTGGGCGTCCCATCCGCCTTCAGCATGGCGAAATCGACGGTGTGGACGCTCTGAGGGTTCAAGCCCCTCAGGACGTCGTTGATGACCGTGTTGACGTTCGCCACCGCCCTGGCCACGCCCTTGCCGCCGAAGCGCTTTTCGTCGCCGTCCCGAAGCTCGACCGCCTCGAACTCGCCCGTCGAGGCTCCGCTGGGGGCGATTCCCCTCCCGACGGTCCCGTCCGACAGGACGACCTCCGCCTCCACGGTGGGGTTGCCGCGGGAATCCAAAATCTCCCTGCCCGTTACCTTCTCAATGGCTGCATGTTTCCACATCGCTTCTACGCGCCTCCTTTAACTGTTGTCCCCGTACCGCAATCCGGAAGGCCGCAGGGCAGTGGGCAGCAATCTGCCCCGTGCCCCTGCGGCCTTCTTTCGGTCGTCAGGCGATCAGCAGTTTCAGGTCCTCGTCCACGGTGCCGATCCCTGCGATGCCGAAGTTCTTCACCAGCACGCCCGCCACGTTGGGGGACAGGAAGGCGGGGAGCGTCGGCCCAAGGTGAATGTTCTTGACCCCCAAGTAGAGGAGCGCCAGCAGGACGATAACGGCTTTCTGCTCGTACCAGGCGATGTTGAAGGCCAGCGGCAGCTCGTTGACGTCCTTCAGGCCGAAGACCTCCTTCAGCTTCAGGGCGATGAGGGCCAGGGAGTAGGAGTCGTTGCACTGCCCGGCGTCCAGCACGCGCGGTATGCCTCCGATGTCCCCCAGGTCCAGTTTATTATACCTGTATTTCGCGCAGCCCGCCGTCAAAATCACCACGTCCTTCGGCAGCTTGTCGGCGAACTCCGTGTAGTACTCCCGCGACTTCATCCGTCCGTCGCAGCCGGCCATGACCACGAACTTCCTGATGGCGCCGGACTTCACCGCGTCCACCACCTTATCGGCCAGCGCGAACACCTGCTCGTGCGCGAAGCCGCCCACGATGCTGCCCCGCTCGATCTCCTCCGGCGCAGGGCACGTTTTAGCCTGCGCGATGATCGCGGAGAAGTCCTTCACCTCGCCGTAGGCGCCGTCGATGTGCCTGCATCCGGGGAAGCCCGCCGCCCCCGTCGTCCACAGTCGGTCCTTGTAGCTCTCCGCCGGAGGGACGACGCAGTTCGTCGTCATCAGGATGGGGCCGTGGAAGCTCGCAAATTCCTCCTTTTGCTTCCACCATGCGTTTCCGTAGTTGCCGGCGAAGTGGGGGTACTTCTTGAAGGCCGGGTAGTAGTGCGCAGGCAGCATCTCGCTGTGCGTGTAGACGTCCACGCCCGTCCCCGCCGTCTGCTCCAGGAGCATCTCAAGGTCCCTCAGGTCGTGTCCGGAGATCAGGATGCCCGGGTTCTTCCTGACGCCGATCTCGACCTTCGTGATCTCAGGATTCCCGTAGGCTCCCGTGTTCGCCCGATCCAGGAGCGCCATGCCCTCCACGCCGTACTTGCCCGTCTCCAGGGTCAGGGCGACCAGGTCGTCCACCGTCAGAGCGTCGTTCAGCGTGCTCGCCAGCGCGCGTTGGATGAAGGCGTCCACGGCCTCGTCGTCCTGCAGCAGGGCGTTCGCGTGCTTCGAATAGGCAGCAAGGCCCTTCAGCCCATAGGTGACCAGCTCGCGAAGGCTGCGGATGTCCTCGTCCGACGTCGCCAGGACGCCCACCTTTGCCGCTTTCGCCTCGAATTCGTCCCTCGTCCCCTTCCAGGAGGCCGCTTCAGGCAGCCCCGACGCATCCTTGACGCGCGCCAAAAGCTCCTCCTTCAACCTCAGCGTCTCCTCGATTCGGGAGACGATCGCGTCCCGGTCGAAGTTCGCGTTCGTGATCGTCGTGAAGAGGTTCACGGTGACCGAATGGTTCACCTTCTTGTCCACTTCCTGCCCCTCGCTCCGCAGGCGTTCCGTAACGCAGGAAAGCCCCTTCGTCACATAGATCAGAAGGTCCTGCATCGCCGCCACGTCCGGCTTCTTGCCGCAGACGCCGCTTTTGGTGCAGCCCTTTCCGCCCGCCGTCTCCTGACACTGAAAACAAAACATGCTGCAATCCATCTTCATATACCCCCCCATGTTTGATTCACGATCCATTTTTAGGCCCCATGAGCCCGATGTCCGCTCATTGCGCGCCGGGCTCGTGGCCTCCTGTCAACCGCGATCCGAACGCCGTTTCGAAAATACTATAGCCCGCTTCGGTCGGTTTGTCCGTTGTTATGACAACGCCCCGTGAATTCATGAACACTCCAGGGCACGTTGATGACGTCGTTGAGGTGATTTTAGGATGAACCTGTGGACGCTGACTCCAAGTTCACGGTGATCGTATACTTCGTTGTTTTTCTCCGGTCATCGACAGACACCTTGACGAAACCGGAAATGCCCGTTAGAATACCGTGGGTTTTAGAAATTGATCCATCTGGGGGCAGCAAAGTGGCCGTTACCAAAAGAGGCAAGCTCGACGTCATACAGAAAATATAAAGGGCACACAGGAAAAATTTTTTTCCGGTGTGTCCTTTTTTTATACAGGGATTTGGAGGCATGACCGCGCGGCGACAGGGAGGGCATCCTCTCCGTGTGCCCAGCTTCCGGCTCCTGCCAGACGGGAAGGCCCGTTCTGGCGCCGGTTCCGTTTTTCGCGGCCGTTCCTGACGTTGAAAGGAGATTGAATAACGATGAGCGGGGAAATGAAAAGTATCGGCAATGAGGCCATCTACGACGCCAGGTCCCTTGGCGTGGGCAGGATGTTGATCCTGGGCGTGCAGCACCTGTTCGCCATGTTCGGGGCCACCGTCCTGGTGCCCCTTCTGACGGGGCTCAGCGTCAGCTCGACGCTCCTCTTTGCGGGGGTGGGCACGCTGCTGTTCCACATGATCGCAAAGTGGAAGGTGCCCGCCTTCCTGGGCTCCTCCTTTGCCTTCCTGGCAGGCTACGCGGCGATCGCACCGAAGGGCGACCCTGCGCTTTTGCCCTATGCGTGCTTTGGGGTTGCCTGTGCGGGGCTGGTCTACCTCCTGCTGGCGGCGGCATTTCGCGCTTTCGGAGCCAGCCGTGTCATGCGATATTTTCCGCCCATCGTCACGGGGCCGATCATTATCGCCATCGGGCTGACCCTGTCGCAGTCCGCGATAGAGAACTGCTCGAAGGACTGGTTCATCGCCCTGGTCGCCATCGTGGTCGTCATCGCCTGCAACATCTGGGGGCATGGCATGGTGAAGATCATCCCGATCCTGCTCGGCGTGGCGGGGTCCTACCTGGCAGCGGTAGCGATTGGCGCCGTGGACTTCAGCACCATTGCGGCGAAGCCCTGGTTCGGCTTCCCCGTCGAATATGGTCAAACGGTGTTCGCGATCTTCACCAACGGAAGGGTCAACTTCGACCTGTTGATCTCCTCGGTCATCACCATCGTGCCCATCGCCTTCGCAGCCATGATGGAGCATATCGGCGACATCTCCGCGATATCCTCCACGGTGGGCATCAACTTCATCAGGGACCCCGGCCTTCACAGGACGTTGACGGGCGACGGCCTGGCGACGACGGCGGCCTCCCTCTTCGGTGCGCCGGCGAACACGACCTATGGCGAGAACACCGGGGTGCTTACGCTGACGAAGGTCTACGACCCAAAGATCATACGCCTGACGGCGGTCTTTGCCGTCCTGCTCTCCTTCTGTCCCAAGTTCGCCGCGGCCATTGAGAGTATGCCCACGGCGACGATCGGCGGAATCTCCCTCATCCTCTATGGCATGATCGCCTCCGTCGGCGTCCGAAACATCGTGGAGACGAACGTCGATTTCTCGCAGAGCCGCAACGTCATCGTCGCCGCCCTGATCCTGGTGCTGTCGATCGGCATCAACTACAGCTCGGCCGGAGCCCTCAACTTCACGCTGGGGGGCATCGGCATCAAGTTTTCCGGCATCGCCACCGGGTCCCTGGTCGGCATCCTGCTAAACGCCGTCCTTCCCGGCAAGGACTACAAGTTTGACGATGACGTGCCCAACCGAACGGGGGTCAACCTGGAGATCGCCCAGGGCAAGAGCCTGGACTGGCGGGCTTCCGATGGCGTGGAAGGGCAGGATACGGTGATATCCTAAGGAGAAACGACCCTGCCGAAAGGCGGGCGGAAAACCGTAAAAACAAGACAGCCGGCGATCGGGTGAGCGACGCCGGCTGCCTTGTTAAAACAGGGATGCGAAAAAAACGTTCTCGGCGGTGAAGGAGAATCCTGAGGAACGGGAGGAGCTGGGCGTTCCGAAGCTGCGGCAGCTATCCGATGTGCCGTGCAAACCCGGACGACAAGGACGGCAGACCTGGGTTTAGGCAATGATACAATATCCTCGGAAAGGAGGAGGGGCTTTATGTTTCAATCGACAATGTCAGAAGCTCGACGTAAGGAAATTGGAAGACAGGTTGCAGATGCAATGAAATTTGGTAATAAGGATCTCGCAATAAAGCTTTCGATGCAAATTCCTTTAGACCTACCAACAGCGAGGGTTCTTAAAGCGGATGGGGGAGTAGAGCGCTTGAAAAATTTTGGATTCAACCTTGATGATGTGGTAGTAGCCTATGGAAAAGAATGGCTTGAGTCCTGAT
>NC_021038.1:876654-878461 GCF_000210715.1 Fretibacterium fastidiosum | reverse complement strand
CTTGCCATGCAAATTCCACTCCCTTTACCGCTCGCAAACGTTGCAAAACAAGATATGGGCGTAGAACGTATGTTGAAGCTCGGTTGTAATTTGGATGATGCGGTAGCAGCCTATGGAAAAGAATGGCTTGAACAGTAGAGATTGAGAAGGAGCTACCTTAGCTAAATTAACTTCTGCCTTCAGAAGTATTGCTTCAACGGAGGATCGAAGCGGTTACAACGTGGCACTGAAGGAACTTTTGTCCGTATCGTTCGAGGCGTCTCGGGATGGAAATGCCCTCCATGCCCTCAAGCTGGAGCGCCAGTGTGTCGCATCTGGGCGTTGGAAAACGATACTTTCCGGCACAGGGGGACGCCAGGACGGAATACTATGCCGCCCGGCAGGCGAATCTGAGAGCCGGGCTCGAACACTTCCAGGAGCTCTAGCGCGAGGCGCTTTCTCCGGATGCGGTAAAGCTGGAGAAGGAAATCCAGGAACTCGATCTCATCGGGGCGCCGAAGATTTTTGTCGAGCCGCACAAGGATGGCCAGACGTACAAAGGTGAGATCATCCACGTGAACGAGGAACGCGGCTACTGCGTGCAGAGGATCGGCAGTGGCCTATACGTCCATAAACTGGACAGGACTGGATGTTCTCCCGGAGCGTGGTCAGAACCTGAAGATCGTTTGTGCCAGGGACGGCAGCACAGCGCGTATCGAGCCTCTGGAACAAAAGGACAAAAAAACGTTGCACAGATAGCCTGTGTGGCAAGATGGAAAGGAACGGGTTTCATGAAGAAGCTGCAAACGGGAAACGTGGTTATTGTTGTTCTGGTGTTGGGCATTCTGGCTGCCGGGGCGTATTTCCTGATGGGCAGCGGCTTGTTCATCAGTACGCCGGCCGTCGCCTCGATGACGCCGGAGGAGCTCGCCGCAGAGAATGAGGCGCTCATGAAGCAATTTCAGGAGGCTGGAAGATCGATTGGAGGGATGGCCGTCCTTGGAAGGAGCAAGGCGGCTTTGGAATGGCTTGAAAAGTACGCTCCTGATGGGCATCCTACGCCGTTACCGGACGACCCCAAGGCTGCCAATGAGGGGTTGAAGAAGCGCGTTGCCGATGCCAAGGTGATTTTTGAAGCGATGCAGGCCGCTGAAAAACGGGAAAATCCATGGTTGAGGCAATATTACGGCGAGGAAAACGAACAGACGCTTAAGAAACTCGGAATCAAGAGTTTGAAGGTTAAAGAGGCGCAGGACGATGAAATCAAAAAGTTCCTGAAGCCTGCAAGGACAACGGCAAAGGCCTTGAAGGGTTTCCTCTTGAAGCACGGTCGTGAAATCGCTCAGGACAAGAATTACAACCTTGCTTCGGTCTTGGACACCCCTGAGCATATCCTGGGGGTGGTGAAGCCGTATCTTGAGGAAGATGTAGATTACAACGACAGTCGTTTTTCGTTCCACGGCGACAACAAAGAGTGGTGGGTGGGTTACAAACTCGACGGCTTGTCCGACGAGCTTCGTCAGAAGATTGTTGAGGGTAACATCGGCTTGTATCGTGACCTGTACAAGGCCCCTGACAAGGGCAAGTACCTTATGGATATCAACGCACTCTACGATGGCGGAGACATTGTGTTCCTGAACGTGAATTCCATTCTCTTATAATACGTCGAATTGCAGCGTTAATTCTTCTTATTGGGGCGGCGTTTGCCGCCCTGTTCGGTTCCGGCCGACTGGTCCTGATACCAAATCGCGTCTAATATGGATTGCCTCCCCTGAAAGGGGAGGTGCCGCCAAGGGCGGCGGAGGGGTTTGGCCAGACGAGCGGCCTC
>NC_021038.1:852256-875834 GCF_000210715.1 Fretibacterium fastidiosum | reverse complement strand
AGACGCGAATTGGTATGAACGCCTAGAGCGCCAGTCACGTCGTCCGACGAAAAGGAGGACGTGTTTAAAAAAACAGACTACGCTCATATCATGATTCCTTCGCTTATCTTGTCCTTTTTCTTGACGATGGTCCAGGTGGGGGCAAGTAAGCGAAGGCCCCCTCCGTGAGGGGGCCTTTCTATTCTCTGAATCCCTTTTGAAACTCAGGGTTTTTCGCTTCTGGTGGCGGCGACTGGAATCGAACCAGTGACACTGCGGGTATGAACCGCATGCTCTAGCCATCTGAGCTACGCCGCCTTGAAAATTGGTTGCGGGGGCAGGATTCGAACCTGCGACCTTCGGGTTATGAGCCCGACGAGCTACCTGACTGCTCCACCCCGCGATGTCGTGTCCGCTGGTGCCGAGCGCGGGACTCGAACCCGCACGGACAAACGTCCACAGGATTTTAAGTCCCGTGTGTCTACCAATTCCACCAGCCCGGCGACACTCGAACATTATACCATCTTTTATCGCTACGTCAAACTTTTTTTTCAGCCCCTCAGGAATTCCGGGCCCAGGAGCGAGATGTCCGCAATCGGGCCCTGAAGGCGCTCGACGGCCGAACCGTTCCCAACCAGCATGTCGCCGTGTCCCAACAGGTGCTGCGCCTGGGTAAACCCCTCGCCCAGGATGATCTGGCTGTTGCTCTTGCTCGCCACCTTCAGCGCCACGCGCAGCTGAAGGTTGGCCTTGATGACGCCGGTGACGACCTTCGCGTCCGGGCGCTGTGTCGCCAGCAGCAGGTGGAATCCGGCGGCCCTTCCCTTCTGGCAGAGTCGCTGGATGAAGTGTTCGAGGTCCTTGGCCGTCTCCTTGTGCATCATGAGGTCGGCGTACTCGTCGATGATGAGAACCCGTCGCCGCAGCCGCTCTTCGGCGACGGCGTTGTAGTCCGTCAGATGAGAGACCTTCGCCCCCTCCATGAGCTCATAGCGCCGCTCCATCTCCTCAACGGCTTCCTTCAGGGCCTCCATGGTTTCCTCGACGTCGCAGAGGATCCGCCCCTCCTCCAGGGCCCGCAGCCCCGCCAGATCGACGAAGGTGAGCCGCTTGGGGTCGATCAGGGTGAAGTTCACGCTGTCCTTCGGCGCGCAGAGCAGGAGCCCCACGACCACGGAGCGGAGCAACACGCTCTTTCCGCTCCCGGAGGTTCCGCCGATCAAGATGCTGGTCATGGAGGGTTCTGCCAGGTCGGCCCAAAAAACGCTTCCATCCACCCTCATCCCCAGGGGGAAGACGGCCTCCGAACGGGGGCGGCTCTCCTCGCCTTGCCGGAGTAAAGTTTTAAGGGAAAGCGCCTGAGGGCTGGACCGTGGAACGTCAACGCCAACGTAGCCGCCATAGGCCTGAATCACGGGGGGCACGGGAAGGGCCATCTGAACTTGAAGGTCGTCCGCCCGGTTGTCTATCTTCTTCACGGTCGTCCCCCTGGCGGCGTCGGGCAGGACCTTCAGGCGTATAAAACGGGGGCCACAGACGACCCCAGCGTCGGCGACCGACAGTCCAAGGTCCTTCAAGGCCTTGAGCAACTGCACCATACGATCAAGACCCTCTGCATGACAAAATATTTCTTGAGGCACTTCGCCAAAGTCATCACGAGCTTTGTCGCCCGATTCGCTTCCTGACTTCTCCGGAACAGTTTGAGGAGTGGGGGCCGCGCCCAAATCGTTACGACAAAATATTTCTTGAGGCACTTCGCCAAAGTCATCACGAGCTTTGTCGCCCGATTCGCTTCCTGACTTCTCCGGAACAGTTTGAGGAGTGGGGGCTGCGCCCAAATCGTTATGACAAAATATTTCTTGATGCACTTCGCCAAAGTCATCACGAGCTTTGTCGCCCGATTCGCTTCCTGACTTCTCCGGAACAGTTTGAGGAGCGGGGGCCACGCCCAAATCGTTGGAGCAGTCCCCGTTCTGCGGACGCTGCTGGCAGAGCTCGGAGTTCACCGCCACGGGCAGAGGCAGGCGCTTCTCCTCCGATGCGCTGCCGCTTGTATCCTTCGGTCCACTGGTGGAAGGTGTGGGGTCTTTCCCGCTCCCTGTGTCCTTGCTCCGGTCGCCATCACCGGGTTTTCCGCTCTCCCCGTCAAGGCCGAGAAGGTTCCAGCGGAAGCCCTCCTTCATGTAGCCCGAAAGGTCCTCCGGCGTCGCCAGGCGAGGTCCACCCGATGGCGGGTAGAGGGTAACGTCTCCGTTACAGACCTTGTTTTGGAACGCCACGAGGCCGTACCAGGCCGCGCGTCCATCCGGTTGGAGGACGACCGTCCTCCCCTTCAGAGCCCTGAACTGTCCGAGGAGCTCATGAACCTGCTTCCAGTTTTCGGGGCCCTTGAGCGCCCGCTCGTCCGTGACGTAACAGCAGAACCCGTTGGGATTTTCTTCCAGAAACTTGATCCCCCTGTCGATTGCGGCTGCCGCGGAACGATGATGTCGGGTCGCCATGATGATGAAGGCGCATGGCGCCTCCGGGCCCTCGGCGGAGCGTTTCCCGGACAGCCGGAGATACTTATCGGCAGAGCGGGACACTTTAAACTCCGGATGTGCACCCAGCCACATCTCAAGCGCACTCAGAAGGTGATTCGCGTTGGGGGGCCAGGAATTGGGGTCCGAGGCCACCTTGTCGCACTCCTCGCGGTAGGCCTCAGCCAGGGCGTGTTCGACCTCATGGGCTGCGTCCGCCCCAGCTCCCGCCTCCTGGATTGCCTGATTGGCCAGGGTTATGACCATTCGAGGAGAGTATCCCGGCTTCAGCGTCGTATTGAGGCGCGCCATCAGCCATTGGTACTTCTGCTCCACCTCATCGTCATCGTCGAAAAAGGCCTTGATACGCTCTTTGATCAATTGCTTCGCCTGCTCCAGGTTGCAGTTTGCCATGGGGAGGCGGTGATTTAAGAACTTCTGCCTTACAGCGTCGTCCAACCTGGGGGAAAAACGCTGTTCCCACGTATCTGCGCGAAGAAAGGCCAGGGGCAGAACTCCGTAAACATCGTTGATCAGGAGGCTTGCCGCCGTCCCCCAGGCGTTGAGCAGGTCCTCTGAAGTCATGCCGTCGAGCTGATCGAAGCAGACCAACATGGGGACGCGGACGTAGCGCAGGACGTGCCCCAGGGAGAGGAGCCTGTCCCGTGCCTTCTTCTCCTGCGCTGCCGGCGTCATCTCGTCCCAATTGCAGGCGATCACATCCAATTTCTCGGAGAAGCTCTCGTCGGACTCCCCCCTCATCCAGCGGAGAATATCATTCTTCAAGGAGGCGTCCTCCGTGCTGGCGTAGAGCAGCAGGCAACGAAGGAAATCGTTATTGACCCTATCCAATTTCATCTGAAGAGGCTCAAGTCGAGCCATTCCGCCAAGGGCATCCTCTCTAAAATCCCTGCGATAAGCTTTGTCCAGCGCCTCGAGCAGCAGATCGATTTGCAGCTTCCCGTCCCCGTGCTCCCGCCCCATGCTGATGAAGACCTCCCGCAGCAGGTCCTGCAAGACGCTCTCCGGGTCCATGAAAGCCCTGACCGTTACGAAGATCGCGATTTCCCCGCTTTCGCGAATCCTGCGGAGGACGCGCTTGAGCATGTGGGTCTTGCCCGCTCCGGCCTCTCCGAGGATCAGGCCGGCAAAGGTCTCTGCAGGGTTCTCTCTCGTCATCTTCAGGAGCAGGTCAATATGGTCGACGACGGTACGGTTGAGGGAGTCGAGGTCGGGGTTGGCGTTGTCCCAGGGATTGGGGGCCGCGGACGAGGCAAAGGGATTCTTCGCCACCAGCTGGCTGCGAATCACGCTGTCGTTCAGGCTATCCATGTCATCGTCCCCATCCTGAAGCCGTTCTCGTCCACAAAGCCGTCCTGAACCTGGTCTGGCGTCATCAGCGTCACGTCCCCGGCGTGAAGCTGCACGGCCTCATCGTCGCGCAGCCGCCGGAGCATGTCATCGAAGACCTCGCGCGGCCAGCCCAGACGACCGCGCAGGTCGCAGATGCGGACGAAAGTACTCCCTCGATCGAGCTCCCGAAAGGCCGCATGAAGCTGTTCCCTGCGTTTGTCGAACGTGTCCGCCAGAGTTTCACATGCTGTCCCGGCTGCATCTTTCTTCACAGGTCCCATCGCCCCAGAGGCGAAGAAACGAGGCGCAAACTCGGCAGCGAGCTTCAACGTGACCTGTCCGCTCTCCAACAGGTTGTTTAAAATCCTTATGAGCTCATCCTTTTTGATAAACGGCATTCCGTTAAGCAGCTGCGGACCACTTTTTCCCGCTTTTCCCCGTATAAAGCACAAAACGACTTCGGCCAGATTGGTCCCGCGCAACAAATAAACAGCATTGCCCTTGCTGCAGATTGCCAGTTTGTCTTCCAAATGGGGTGTAAGGATCTTTATCACATTTGGGTTTGTCAAGTTCCTTCCCGTCAACCCCAGACGCTTGCGGAGCTGGGAGCTCATTGCCTTCCGCATCGCGCTCAGGGTCATGAAATCCCTCCCGCTGCGGCGCAGGACCTCCAGCAGCTCCCCGGCGACGCTCAAATCCCTGTCCTTATCGCTCATGCCCGATTCTCCTTCGTCTCTCTCCGCTTACGCGCTCGCCAGGAAGTCCGCCGCGAACTGGGCCATGACGGCCGCTCCGCGCGTCAGGATGCCCTCGTCCACGGTGTACTTCTCGTGGTGGTTCGTGTAGGTGATGCCCTTCTCCCGATTCCTGCTGCCGATGAAGGCGAAGATGTAGGGGATTCTGCCGCCGTCGGAGAGCCAGGGGAAGTCCTCGCTGCCCATCATGGTGGGCATGTGCCCGACCGCCTGCTCTCCGTAGAGCTTCACCACGGCCTCGCGGGCGATCGCGTTGAGCTTGTCACTGCCGTTGATGAGGGGCGGGGTGAGGCGCTTGTACTCCAGGGTCCCCTTCGCGCCAAAGGCCGCGGCGGTGTCCGCGATGATCCGGCGCATGATCTCCGACTTGCTGAGGTCCTCGTCGAAGGTGCGGACCGTCCCCTCCATGCGCACGCGATTGGAGATGACGTTCCAGCGGGGGCCGCCCTCGATGAAGCCGATCGTCAGCACCAGGGGGTTCAGGGGGTCGTTCATGCGCGAGACGCACTGCTGCAGGTTGTTGATGATGGCCGCCGAGACCGTGATGGCGTCCACGCCGAGGTGGGGGGCGGAGGCGTGGGCCGCGACGCCCTCCACCTCGATGGTGAACTTGTCGCAGCAGGCCATGCGGCTGCCCGGCGTCACGTCGATCAGCGGCGCGTCGAAGTTGCCCCAGACGTGGGCGCCGTAGATCGCGCTGACGCCATCGAGCGCGCCGCCCTTCAGCATGTCGAGGGCGCCCGAAGCGACCTCTTCCGCCGGCTGGACCAGCAGGCGCACCGTGCCGTGCAGCTCCGCCTTCACCTCGTTCAGAATCTGCGCGGCGCCCAGCAGCATGGCGACGTGGTTGTCGTGCCCGCAGGCGTGCATCCGTCCCTCGTTTTTGGAGGCGAAGGGCAGGCCCGTATCCTCCTCGATGGGCAGGGCATCCATGTCGGCCCTCAGGGCCACCGTGGCGCCCTGACTCCCTCCGCGAATGTCGGCGACGAGGCCGTAGCACCCGGAGACCTCCCGGACCGCGATCCCCATCGCCTCCAGGTCGCGCCGAATTTGGGCGCTGGTCTCCTTTTCCTCGTTGGAGAGCTCCGGGCACGAGTGATAGTAACGCCTGCGCTCCACGATGTAGGGCTCGTACCTCTCCGCCAATGCCTTGATGTCCATCTCTCAAAACCCCTCTCTGAAAATTGAGCAGCTAAGGAAACACTGAAAGTCGTTGAGAACTGTCAACCGTATAGACTCCTTCAGTGCCTGAAACTTCATCAGGCCGCGCGAAGCGCGTGGGGATTGGGACTGACGGCCCGTGAGCGCTAGCGAACGGCTGCCGGATGGCTCCCCGAAGTGGGGGGCGTAGCCCCATTTTAAAATTTTAGGGAAGCGCTGAAGGATACCCTTTATTTGATGCTCCTTGATTGCTTTCAACAACTTTTGAAGATTAATCAGCGCTTCCCTAAATTTTCAGGTCAAAAAACAGTATAGCACCGGGGGGGTGTTCGACAGGACGAAACCGGGGCGCAGCTATTCCTCGCGGCCGGACCTCGTGGGGCGGAGCGCCTCGAGGTCCCGGACGAACAGCGCGGCGGCCAGGGCAACCTCCGCCCCTCTGGGGCTTACATCCGCCTCCCTCAGCCGCCTGTCCAGGGCGTCGACGGCCTTGCGGCCCTCTGAAGTGAGGACGCCCCCTGCCAGGAGGGCGGCCTTCGCCTCCGCCTGAACCCGGAGCATCCCGTCGAGCCCCGCCCTCTCCGCCAGGGCGGAGTCCGAGTTCCCGGCCAGGATGCCGAGCAGCGCCTGAGCCGCGCTCTCCCGCCCGGAGGGGGAGTCGTCCCCCTCCTCGAGCTGCCGCAGGAGGTCCACGGCCTGTACCACGACGGGGAAACCCCTCTCCGCCTCGCCTCGCGCGCCGTCCACCCCGTAGAGCGTCCAGGCCCTCTCCCCCGGCGTCAGTTCCGCGCTACCCTCGTCCAGCCCGCGCAGTTCCCGCTCCACCAGGCCGCGAACGCAGGAGGAGGCCGTCAGAGCCAGGGCCAGGGGCGTCAGGTTCCGCTCCTGCGCAAAGAGCCGGCCGGCCGCCGCGCTGAAGAGCCCCAGGAAGAAGATGCTTCCCTTGAAGGAGGTGCGCCCCCGGACGACCCCCTGCACCTCGCGCTCTCCCTGCATCCCCGCGGGCCGCAGCAGCGTCATGACGTCTTCGGGGTTCATCGCCTCCGTCTCAAGCCCGATGGAGGCGCAGTTGATAAAACAGGGGAGGAGCCCCAGAGCTCCCTCGACGATCGTTTGAAACGCCGTCCCCGCCGCGTCGGCCAGGGGCGTGACCAGTCCCGGCTTGGGCCAGGCCGCCCCCGCGTTCAACATCGACTTGACGGCGAGACGGGCGATGTTGAACACCAGGATATCGTTCATTGGGCCACCTCACCCCCCGAGGTCCGGCTCATGCCCTCAGCCAGCTCTTGAAGCCTTCCCCCACGACCTCGGAGACCTCGGAGAAGATGACGAACGCGGTCGGGTCCAGGGAGGCGATATAGCGCTTCAGGGACGCAGCCTGTCGCCTCGGCAGGATCACCAGCAGCAGCTCGAGCGGCGTGTCTCTGTAGGCACCCTTCGCCGGGATCAGCGTGGCCGTGCGCTCCAGGTCCGTCATGATGTAGTTCTTGATCTCAAGGACCCGGCCGCTGATGATCAGGGCCTGGGTGCGGCGGTGGAAGGAGTGTACCACGTTGTCGATGGTCAGCGTCTCCACGTAGAGCATCAGCGCGCCAAAGAGGACCTCTTCCAAAGAAACCGCCACGAAGGAGGCCAGCAGGATGACGAGGTTGATGTAGAGGGACATCGTCCCGATGTCGGCCCCCCAGCGCTTCCTTGCGGCGGCGGAGACCACGTCCATCCCTCCGGAGCTGGCGTCGACGCGGAACAGCATCCCGTAGCCGATCCCGCCGATGATCCCGCCAAGGATGGCAGCCAGAAGCGGCTCCTGGATCACAGGGTACTGAAACATCTCGACGACGGGCAGGACCAGGCTGGTCAGGATGGTGACGTAGAGCGTCCAGAGGGCGAAGCGCATCGACAGGTAGTGCCAGCCCCACAGGAGAAGGAGTGCATTGCCCACCGTGATCACCCAGACCGGCGAGAGCCCCCAGAGGTAATTGGTGATGAGCGCCACCCCGGTCACTCCGCCTGAGGCGAACTTGTAGGGCATCATCAAGGCGATGATGGCAAAACAGGTCAGCACCGTTCCAATGGTCGTGCTGATCAGAGTGTCCAGCTCCTCCGTCATCAACCTGTGCAGAAAATCTGCTGCCCTGCTCCGCTGCGTCCTCTCGCCCATCTGATACCCACCGTCCGTCAAGATAAAATTAGGCCCCGCAGAGGGGCCTTTCAATCATAACACAGACATAACACAGACGGTGCACAACGCAGACCGTGCGCGGCGAGGACGAGGGCGTCCTCTGCGGGAGAGCAAAATTTATAGAGGACAGATGACGGCGAGGTCCCCCGAACGGCGCAGCGTCCCCCTGGGGCATGGTCAAGCTCTCCGCGCCATGCAGGCCATCGAGGCTTTGTGGTACGCCCTGTCCAGGAGCTGAAGCGTTCGGACGGCATCCTGATACTCGACGCTGCCCATCACGAAGGATGCAGGGTTCAGGAGCTCCTTCCTTCGTTCGTAAGCCCTTTGCACCTCGTCCATCGTGGCGCTCCGTGCGATCCCCAGACAGCTGAAGGCCTCTTCGTCCGTGAGGTCCTGCAGCGTTTCGAGCCCACTGCTGGCTGAGAATACGTTCGTCGGCTGCGGCTGCACCTGTGCCTGCGGCTGCGCCTGCACCTGCGGCTCAGCGGCGCCCGTCTCCCAGGGGGGCAGCAGGGCCTGGCCTCGAATGGGCGCTGCTGCGGGGCCGGAGGGAGAAGGAGAGGGGGAGGGGGAGGGGGCAGCGCCTCTCGTAGCGCCTCTTGTGGCGCCTTTAACGTTTCGGTAGGAGCTGAACGTGTAACAGAGGGCCCCGATCGAGGCCACCGCCTGCACAACCTTTCTGTTCAGCGTTTCGTCCTCGTCGTCGAGCACGACGCACCAGCCCGCCAGCAGGGCGATCGTCAGGCCCGTAAGGGCGAGCAGCCTGCCCGTTGAAATCGCGTTTTTGCCGGAAGACCGATACGTGAGAATGTTGTAAGCGCTGAAGAAGTCAAAGACGAGCGGGAAATAGGGCTCCTCGTACACGAGCCAGCAAGCCAGAATGGAAATGACGATCGACAGAACCGTGAAGGCATAGGTCTCCACCCCATACCGCGTCCCCCGCCTCAGGAGCAGAAAGCGTATCACCGTCGGGAACAGGACGCCTCGGAACAGGACGTAAAGACACATATCCAGGATGAGCTGCAGCACGAGCTGCGAGGTTAGCTGTTCCTTCATCCCTGGCATCACCAGCGGGATCAGGACGGGAAGAAGCGAGATAAGGGGAAAGACGAGATAGGCCAGCCACAACTTTCTTCTGTCGATCGCGTTCTGTACCTCGATCGGGCTTCGTTTGCTCTGCATCCTCATGCTCAAGCGCCTCCTCAATTAGAAATAGACTTTACGATTTTTATATATCTTACTATTTTACAATATATCAAAAGGGTCGATTCCGCAAGGCCGTCCTTCCCCAGCCCTCCCGCGCCAGCACCTCGGCGATCGGCACAGACGTGTCGCCTCGCTGACCGGAATTCGGCTTTCAAGCCGGTCCCGTCGCGGAGGGGCCGCCGTCCATTTACGGGGTGGCACCATCGTCTGGAGGGCGAGCCCTTGAATGGGGCGCAATGTGTTATACTTAACGAGTGTTTACCTGAATTTTTTGAAGGGGTCGGACGGATGGCGAAGGGTGGCTGTTCTTTTGAATAACGGTGAACGGCAGCCTGTCATTGCGCTGATCGGGCCCACGGCTGTGGGCAAGACGGCGCTGAGCTTCGACGTCGCAAAAAAGTTGAACGCGGAGATCGTCTCGGTGGACTCACGCCAGGTCTACCGCTATATGGACGTGGGCACGGACAAGGCGCCCGCCTCCGTTCGGCGCGAGGTCCCGCACCACATGATCGACGTCGCGGACCCCGACGTCAGATTTTCCGTGTCCTCGTTCGTGGAAGGCGCGATGGACGCCGTTCGCCGCATCAACGCGCGCGGACGGGTGCCCCTCTTTGTCGGAGGGACGCCCTTCTACTACAACGCGCTGTTCGGCGCCTCCATGAACGCATCCCTGCCCCATGATTCGGACGTCCGCCGCCGCTACGAGGCCATGGCGGAGGCCGAGGGTCCCGCGGCGCTGCACGCACGCCTCATGGAGCTGGACCCCGACACGGCGGGCCGCCTCCACCCCAACGACGTCCTGAGGGTCTCGCGGGCCCTGGAGATATGGGACCTGACGGGGACGCCGCCCTCGCGGCTCTATGCGGAGGGGACGAAGCTGGATTCGGGACTGGACGTCCTCTACCTCGGTTTGGTTCGCCCGCGGGAGGACCTGGCCCGGCGCATTGCCCTCCGGCTGCGCGCGGAGTTCGACGGGGGGTTTCCGGAGGAGGTCGCCTGGCTGATCGACCACGGCTTTGATGAGCGCTTCCCTCCCATGCGGGGCTTGGGGTACCGCGAGCTTGCGGCCTGGAGGCGGGGGCGGATGACTTTGGACGAGGCCTTTGAGGGAGCGGGGTGCCGAACGCGCGCCTTTTGTCGAAGGCAGATGACGTGGTTTCGTCATTTTCGGCCCGCCTTGTGGTATGATACGTTCGCCCTGTCCGTCGAGCGGGTGGAGGAAGCCCTCCTGGAAGCGGCCCTTCGTCACCTGGAGGGACGCCCTGTCGAGGCCGGAGGCTGCGCGGGGGCGCCGGTGTGGTGAAGCAGGTTGTCATGGCGCTTCACGCCGGCTTCTGCTTCGGCGTGAAGCGAGCGGTGGACGCCATCCTGGAGGCCCTGAAGGAGGGACGGCCCGTGTGGACGATCGGGCTGCCGATCCACAATCCTCAGGAGGTGGAGCGGCTCAAGGGGATGGGGCTTCGTGTGGCCTTGGACGAGAGCGAGGTCCCGCCGGGGGCGGACGTGTTTATCCGAGCGCACGGCGAGCCTCTTGAGGTGCTGGAGGCCCTGAGGAAGAAGGGCGCGCGGGTCTTCGACATGACCTGCCCCTTCGTGGGCCGCGCTCAGAACCTCGCCTCCGAGCTGTCTCAGGCGGGGTGGCACGTGGTCCTGCTGGGCGACCGCCAACACCCGGAGATCCGCGGGATCATGGGGCACACGGACGGGCCGTTGGACGTGGTGAAGGACGAGGACGAGGCGGCCCTCCTGCCGGAGCGGCCCCGCATGGCCCTCATCTCTCAGACCACGCAGCAGGAGGAGCGTCTTGCCGCCGTGGCGGGGGTGCTGGTCCGGCGCGCGAAGGAGCTTCACGTCTGCAACACGATCTGCCGCGCTACGATGGAGCGCCAGGAAGCGGTGCGGGCGCTTTTGAAACAGGTGGATGGAATGGTCCTCATCGGCGGACGTGCGAGCGCCAACACGGGCAAGCTGCGGAACATCGCCGAGGCGAACGGCATGGACGTCCTTTGGGTTGAGGATGCTCAGGAACTGGATGACAGCCGGGGGTGGTTTGAGGGCAGGAACAGGATTGGTATTGCCGCGGGGGCGAGCACGCCCGAGTGGCTTATCACAGAAATAAGCAATAAAATCGCGAGAATGTAGGCAGGCAAGGGGGATAAGTGGGTTATGGAACAGGAAATGAACAGGGATATGGAACTGGAGCAGGCTGCACAGAGCGACGGGCAGGAGATGGATCAGGGCAAGCTGATGGAGGAGTACGACGTAGCGACGCGCCTTCATCCGGGCGAGATCATCAAGGACGGCACCGTCGTCGCTGAGACGGAGAACGGCTGGCTCGTCGATGTCGGCTATAAGTGCGAAGGGTTGCTCCCCGAAAAGGAGTGGACGCACCGCATCCTCATCGAGGACGTGGAGAAGCCGAAGACGGGCGACAAGATCGAGGTCCAGGTGGTCAAGATCCGCGACGGCGAGGAGGCACAGCTTCTTCTGAGCCGGTGGCGCAGCGAGTTCGACCGTCGATGGGCTGAGCTCGAGGCCCTGCTTGAGGGGAACGAGACGGTTCAGGTGAAGGGGCTCCGCAAGGTCAAGGGCGGCCTGATGGTGGAGTGCTGCGGCCTGGAGGGCTTCATCCCCATGTCCCATATCGCCGAGAACGGCCGAGGCTCCAACCTGTCGAGCTTCATCGACGAGACCTTTGAGGTCAAGCCCCTGGAGCGGGACAAGCGGAAGCATCGTCTGGTCTTTTCCCGTAAGGACCTCGTGGCGAAGGAAAACGCCGAGAAGCGTGCGAAGTTCTACGACGAAGTCCACGAGGGCGACGTCCTGGAGGGCGAGGTCAGCAGCATCACGGACTTCGGCATCTTCGTGAACCTCAAGGGCGCCATGGACGGCCTCGTCCACGTCAGCGAGATCACGTGGAAGCGCAACGTCCGCATCCGCGACCTCTACAAGAAGGGCGACAAGGTCACCGTCAAAGTCATTGGCCTCGACAAGGAGAAGGACCGCATCTCCCTGAGCATCAAGCAGGTTCAGGGAGACCCCTGGCTGACCGCCGGCGAGCGGATCCACAAGGGCGACGTCATGAAGGGCGTCGTCACCAATGTGACGGACTTCGGGGCGTTCGTCGAGCTGGAGCCGGGCATCGAGGGCCTGATCCACATCGGCGACATCAGCTGGGCCCGCATCAAGCATCCGAGGGACACCTTCCGCAAGGGGCAGGAGGTGGAGGTCCTGGTGATGGATATAGCCCTGAGCGAGGACCCGAAGAAGTGCCGCATCAGCTTGGGCTACAAGCAGCTCAACGACCCGTGGAAGGACATCGACAAGCGCTACGCCGTCGGCCAGGACCTCAAGGTCAAGGTCGTGCGCCTCGCGGAGTTCGGTGCCTTCGTGGAGGCGGAGGAGGGCGTGGAGGCCCTTATCCACATCTCTCAGCTCAGCAACAGGCGCGTCGAGAAGCCGGGCGACGTGCTGCATGAGGGGCAGGAGGTCGTGGCCCGCATGATCGAGGTCAACCCCGAACAGCGCAGGATGCGCCTCTCCCTGAGCGCCCTGGAGGAACCGACGGAGCCCCAGCAGCCCAAGCGCGACGAGCGCCAGCAGCACCGGAAGGAGTCCCGCGAGGATCGCCGTTCCAACGCAGGCGACGCGGGGCTGGACGAGGGCGGCCTGTACCAGAACCCCTTTGCCGAGGCCTTCAAGGACAAGAACTTCTAAGGAAACACTGATTAAGTCGTTGAGAACTGTCAACCGTATGGGCTCCCTTCAGTGCCTGAAACTTCATCAGGCCGCGCGAAGCACGTGGGGATTGGGACTGACGGCCCGTGAGCGCTAGCGAACGGCTGCCGGAAGGCTCCCCGAAGTGGGGGGCGTAGCCCCATTTTAAATTATAGGGAAGCGCTGAAGGATACCCTTTGTTTGATGATCCTTGATTGCTTTCAACAACTTTTGAGGATTAATCAGCACTTCCCTAAAAGACGAGACGACGGCGTTTGCCGTAAGCGGAAACTCGAAGGGGCGGCCGGTCCGCCCCTTTTTGTATCTGCCCCTCACGTTCGGGGGACGGTAAGGGGGAACGCTATGCAGAGGAGGCGAGGACAGGTGGCGAACCTCTTTGACTACCTTGAGTGGCGGGGCGACGTCCCCTTCTCCGTGGACCCGTTCAACGAGGTGGACAACCTCGTCCTCTCCGAGCTGGCGTATGCGGACTTCGAGGGCGTCGTGACGCCGCAGGACGAGCCCGTCCCCGTCCGCGCGGTTCGCGACCGGTACTTCCGCCTGCACACGCGCGAGGAGGTGCGGGCCAGGAGGACCTTTATCGGCCCCGCCCCGTTGCTCCTGGACCCGCTTGCGGACTCCGTCCGGTATCGGGACATGCGGATGGCCTGGTACTGCAACCACATCTCTATGGAAGAGGTCGCGCAGATGGCGGCCGTTACGCTGTGGCCCGGCGACGGCACGGTCTATGCAGCCTTCCGCGGCACCGACAACAGCCTCGTCGGGTGGAGGGAGGACTGCACCTTCAGTTACCTGGCCGAGACGCCCGGTCAGAGAATGGCCGTAGAGTACCTGAACGACCACTTTCGAGACGGCTCCCTGCCCCTCCGCGTGGGAGGGCACTCCAAGGGCGGCAACTTCGCCGTCTACGCCTCCGTCCTCTGCGATGAGGGGATCAGAAAGAGGATTCGGAACGTGTTCACCAACGACGGCCCCGGCCTCGCGAGCGCCGTCACGCGACTGCCGGCCTATCGGGATATCGCTCCCCGGATCGTCAGCATCATCCCGGAGAACTCCCTCGTCGGCATCCTGATGGACAGCGCCGTGGAGCACAGGATCGTCCGGAGTTCCAACGCGGGGCCGACCGCGCACGACGCGCTGTCCTGGCTGGTCAGGGGGAACCGTTTTCTCCCGGCGGAGGGGAGGAGCGGCTTCAGCGTGTTCTTCGAGCGATCCGTGCGGGCCTGGCTTGCGGACCTCTCGGATGAGGAGAAGCGCCGCTTCGTCGAATCCGTCTTTGGCGTCCTGGAGTCCACGGGGGCCCTGACCCTGGAGGAGATGCGCCAAACTCCGCTGCGGAGCGCTCTCGCCATCCTCAAAGCCGCGCGGGCCCTCTCTTCCGATCGGCAGAGGCAGGTCCGTGCGGTCCTGGCGCGACTGGCCGAAAAGGGCGGGACGGTCTTCGCTCAGGCGTTCGGCGGGAGCGCGGCGAAGCTGCAACGGCGTCTGTCCGCGTGGCTGAGGGGCGACCCGAAAGGCTGATGGTGACGCTTCCTTCCCTGTCTTCCCTTTGATTTCGTCGACGTCAATAGCCAGAGAAAAACAAATTCGCAGGCAAAATTTTAAACGTGCGACGGACACCGGTTTTATGCGTTTTCTGCCGCACCGGACGGGTGCAGGGTCAAAGTCGGCTTACCTGTACAACGACGGGCTTGAGCCTCGATCAAGTTGTCGCAACCTGTGGATTGGGGCCCTCCTGGATGCGTTGACTTCCCCGAACGAAGAACATAAAATGAAGGGCGCAGCGTTGTCTGAAGGGGCGTGACCGCCCCCGTTCAGCCTGCGCATCCGAAGGATCGAGCTGGAGGTGAGTTCATGGACGGCGGCGGCAGTCAAAGCGACGGACAAGGCGTTCCCTTATCGCACAGAATCGCGCGGCCCGGCGCCGTTCGCCCCTGACCGTCGGCCCCGGAAAACGCGGAACGTCATCGTCCCTCCCCGTGCGGCGCAGCCGGGGGCTCCGTCCCTTCTGCCTTGCGCCCACGTTGCAGCGGCCCCGACGGGGGTCCGCTCATTGCCTTTAGTCTTTTAAGGAGGCGTGGGACCAATGGACCATACGCGCACCATCCCTGCCGAGGAGAGCGCCTCCACGGCACAGCACCCCAACTACGAGGAGAAAATCGCTCAGGTGGTGCGGGGGAACCTGACCCCGAAGATCATGCGGGAGCAGCTCCTCACCTATCACGAGAACGACGTCGCCGCCGCCCTGGACCTCTTGAAGAAGGAGGACCGCTACCGGCTTTACAGCGTCCTGAATCCCGAAACCCTGGCGGACGTCCTGGAGTACTCCGAGAAGATCAACGAGTACGTCGGCGAGCTCAACCTCAGGAAGAGGGCGGAGGTGCTGGCGCACCTCGAGCCCTCGGTGGCCGTCGATTACCTCCAGGAGGTCGAGAAGGGAGAACGCGCCGCCATCATCGACCTGATGCCGGACGACGCGAAGCAGGAGATATCCCTTCTGAGCTCCTTTGACGAGGACGAGATCGGCAGCCGGATGACGACGAACTTCGTCATGATCCACATGGGGATCAGCGTGCGCCAGGCGATGCGCGAGCTGGTGGAGCAGGCCGCGGACAACGACAACATCTCCACGATCTACGTGGCGGACGACGACGGGATATTTGCGGGAGCCATCGACCTGAAGTCCCTGATCATCGCGCGGGAGGGGACGGAGCTGGACTCCATCATCATGACCTCCTACCCCTACGTCTACGCGAACGAGCTGATCGAGGACTGCATCGAGCGCATCAAGGACTACTCCGAGGACTCGATCCCCGTGCTGGACCAGGAGAACCGGCTGAAGGGGGTCCTCACGGCGCAGGACGTGGCCGAGCTCATCGACGACGAGATGGGGGAGGACTACGCCAGGCTGGCCGGTCTGACGGCGGAGGAGGACCTTCAGGAGCCCCTCTCGATGAGCATCGTCAAACGCCTGCCCTGGCTCCTGGTGCTGCTGGGCCTGGGGCTGGTGGTGTCGAGCGTCGTGGGCCTCTTTGAGGCGGTCGCCGCGGGGCTGACGATCATCGTCGCCTTCCAGTCACTCATTTTGGACATGGCGGGCAACGTCGGAACCCAGTCCCTCGCCGTCACCATCCGCGTTCTGATGGACGACCAGTGTACCGGGCGGCAGAAGCTCTACCTCGTCGCGAAGGAGGCGAAGATCGGGCTCTGCAACGGGCTGATCCTGGGGTCCCTCTCGATCCTCTTCATCGGCCTCTACCTCCTCCTCGTCAAGGGGGAGGCGGCACACTTCGCGTTCTCGATCTCGCTCTGCGCCGGGGCGGCGCTGGCTCTCTCCATGTCCCTGTCCAGCATCTCCGGGACGACGATCCCCATCCTCTTCAAAGGGCTTGGCGTGGACCCGGCCGTGGCGTCGGGCCCGCTCATCACGACGGTCAACGACCTGATCGCCGTGGTGACGTACTACGGGCTGGCCGAGGGGCTCCTGCGCGGGGTTCTGGGGGGCTGAGGGGTTGCGAAGGCCTCGTCGAAGGTTGGTGCCCGGCCCCAGGGGGGCGGGCACCAACCTTCAGGCGTAGCGAACGTCCTCGCCCTGACCGGCGGCGGCCCCTTTGGGGGCCGGTTTGCCCCTGGCGACGAAGAGGACGCTGAGGAGGATCAGGGCCGCGCCGGCGTAGCCTCTGGCGTCCAGCGTCTCCCGCAGAAAGAGGAAGGCGAGGAGCGCGGAGAACACGGGCTCCATGGCGAAGAGCAGCCCTGCGTGCTCCGGCGTCGTGTACCTTTGGGCCACGGGCTGAAGAACGAAGCCGAAGGCGCTGCAAAGGAGGGCGAGCCCGAGGACTGCGGCCCACTGGGCGGCGTTCGCCGGCCAGGCGGGGACCTCCAGCAGTAAGGAGGCGACGAATCCCAACAGGGCCGCGAAGGCGAGCTGCCAGACCCCCAGGAGAAGCCCGTCCTCCTGGTGGGTGAAGATGTCCGTCAGGAGGATTTGACAGGCGTACAGCAGGGCTCCGCCCAGGCAGAGGAGCTCGCCCCATTGCAGCGTCATGGCATCCCGAAGGGTCAGGAGGCCAATGCCCGACATCACAGCAGCCGTCCCGACCACGGTGGCGGCGTCGGGGGCCTTCCGCCGGAAGATCGCCTGGAGGAGGGGGACGAACACGACCGTCGCGCTGGTCAGGAACCCCGCTGCGGAGGCCGAGGTGGTCCTGAGCCCGTACATCAGGAAGGCGAAGAGTCCGAACAGGAACAGCCCCAGGATCGCTCCGTGCCGGAGGGTGCGTGACGTGGTGCGGCGAAGCTGCCGCGCGAAGATCAGCGCCACCGTCAGGAAAGCGATGCCGAAGCGCAGAGCGATCATTGAAAGGGGAGGGATTCCCTCAAGCCCCATCTTCATCAGGAGGTAGGAACTCCCCCACGCCATGGCCACCAGCCCCAGCGCCGCATCCGCCCTCTGCTGCGTCCAGCGGATTCCCCGCGGCCCTGCCACAAAACTCGTCAGCGTCCTCATGCTCATCGCTCCTTTTGCCCCGAAACGACCAAAAAAGCCCGGACTGCGGGCCCCTTTCCACGTTCTCCTGCA
Organism: Fretibacterium fastidiosum; assembly: GCF_000210715.1. Classification (GTDB taxonomy): domain Bacteria; phylum Synergistota; class Synergistia; order Synergistales; family Aminobacteriaceae; genus Fretibacterium; species Fretibacterium fastidiosum. The sequence continues at coordinate 858,359 of NC_021038.1, read as the reverse complement.
CCGGCGGGCTCGGAGGACCCGTGCACTTATCCTTAGTTTTATGATAGGGGACGGCTTGTTATTTTGAAATAGAATGTTTATACTGCCCGACAATACATCATGTAATGGGTGAGGCCATGGAATCGACGTTCAATCGTTACGAGGTGTTTCTCAAAGTGGCGGAGCTCGGCAACATTACGCGGGCTGCGGAGGCGCTGAACTACACCCAGTCCGGGGTGAGCCACTCCATTGCAGCCCTGGAAAGGGAGGCGGGCTTTCCCCTGTTCCTGAGGGGCAGCGGTGGCGTCGCGCTGACGGAGAGGGGGCGGCGGCTCCTCGCCCCCGTTCAGGAGCTGGTGAACCGCCAGCGGAACCTGGCTCAGGCCATTCATGAAATCAACGACGTGGTCTGCGGCACGCTGCGCCTCGGCACCTTTACGAGCGTGTCCGCCCAGTGGCTCCCATGGATCATCAGGGACTTCCAGAGAAGCTGTCCCAGGGTGGAGTTCGACCTGCGGGCGGGGGACTACGACGAGATCGGCGAGTGGATTCGGCGGGAGAAGATCGACTGCGGGTTCCTCTCCGCGCCTGTGCCGGAGGGGCTGTCCTTCCGGCCCCTGAAGGAGGACCCCATGAAGGTGATCCTCCCCGTGGGGCACCCCCTTGCGGAGCGCGGGAGCCTGACCCTCCCGGAGATCGCGCAGGAGCCCTTCATCATCCCGATGAAGGGCTCGGACAACGACATACAGGCGTTGCTGCGCCGGTCGGGGGTTTCCGTGCGCGTCCGCTACGCGCTGAACGACGAGTTCTCCGTCATGTCCATGGTGGAGCACGGCTTCGGCGTCAGCATCATGCCGGATCTGATCCTGCGAAACTTCCGCTTCAGCCTCCTGAGTCGGGACCTGTCTCCCGAAGCGCACCGGACGCTGGGCATTGCGTCGCTGCCCCCGGAACGGGTCTCCGTCGTGGGGCGGACCTTCATCCGATACCTGTCGGGGCCCGCTGTGGACCTCTGGAGGCTGTAGGTGCGGGGGAGGGCTGCGCGTCACGCAGCGGGGTTCACGTGGATCATGATGTGCTTGACTCCGGGGAAGCGCTGCTCCACGGAGAGGTGGACGCGCTCCGCCACGGAGTGGGCCTTTCGGAGGGACTCGTCGCCGTCCACCGAGATCTCGAGGTCCACGTAGACCCTGTTGCCGAAGCGCCTGGTGCGGAGCAGGTCGACGCGCACCACGCCCTCCTGCGCGGCGATGAAGTCTGCCAGCTCCCGGTCGTAGCTCCTGCCGCAGGAGGTGTCCAGCAGCTGTCCCAGGGCGTCCCTGGTCGTCCTGAGGGCGACGGTCAGGATCACGAGGCAGATCACGACGCCGGCGGCGGGGTCCAGCGCGGGATAGCCCATCATGGCGCCGGCGATGCCGATGAGCGATCCGATGGAGGAGAGCGCGTCCGACCGGTGGTGCCATGCATCCGCCATGAAGGCCGCCGAGTTGAGATGCAGGGCGCAGCGCCGCGTGTACCAGTACATCGCTTCCTTGACGGCGATGGACACGACCGCCGCCACGAGGGCGATGGAGCCGGGACCGCCACGCTGCGCGTCGTTTCCCGACAGGAGGGCCTCGAGGCCCGCCTTCCCGATCAGCCCTCCCGTCGCCAGCAGGATCAAGCCCAGGAGGAGGGCTGCGACGCTCTCAAATCGTTCGTGCCCGTAGGGGTGGTCGTCGTCCGCCGCCCGCTTTGAGAGGAGCACTCCGACGAGGGCGATGAGCGTAGCGAGGACGTCGGAGAGGGAGTGAGCCGCGTCCGAGACCATGGCGCTCGACCGCCCCGCGACGCCCGCAAACAGCTTGAACGCCGAGAGCGCCGCGTTGCCGGTGATCCCCGTCAACGAGAGGCGTCGGACGACGGCCCTCTCGTCCTGGGCGTCCGCCCCCCTCGTCCCCTTCATCACCGTTTCTCCGCTGGCTGTCATATCAGAGCCTCCGTTCCGCCGCCCGTGCGGCTGTGTGATATCTCCTTTATGGCACTCCGTTCGGGGTATCGGGATAGAAAGAGGCGCACCCGCGGAACGTTCGACACTGTCCCGCAGATGCGCCGGTTTGAACCGTGATCTGCTGCCGCTGACTTCGCGGCCCGGCCCCACGCCCCCGTCCAAACGGGGACATCGCCTGCTCAGTTTGTACTGTCGATCTCGCATCCCCAACAAGAAAAAGTGACCGGGATGTAATGCAGTGCAAAGAGATTGATGACATTATATGGGTCCGTTCGCGATCCGTCAACGACAGGCCGAGGAGCCAAAACCACGGGTTGCGGCGGGCTCATCGAAGGTGAAGCGCGTTGGGACCGTATTGTATAATGTCGGCTGGGCGCCGCTGCGATCCCCTTGGAAGGTTTGTATGCCAACCCGCTTTTGCCAACGGCTTTTGCATAGTTGTCGCCTCCTTGAGGTCGCGTTTGCAGAGCAATGCCGCCTCCTGCCCTCCCGAATGAAAGGAGCCTGAAGCATGGACTGCGCTTACAGCGTTGAACCGAGAGATCGGCCTGCCCATAAGATCGAGACGCATGGAGTCCGATTCGGCCTGAGACTTCGGGACGATCGGGACGTGCGGCCTGTAAAGCTGAGCGCTTGACCTCCCATGAAACGTTCGCTTTCCGACTTCGTCCCCCTTCTGCTGAAGGATGAAGGGCTCCCGGAGATCATCGACGAGATTCGCGCCGAGCTCTCCTTCGGGGTCGCTTGGCGTGAGCTGGATACGGGGAACGTCCTTTGTCGCGGAAACCCCGCCTTCGAGGAGCGAATGCTCTCCTTCCCGCTTCGGGAGATCGTCCGGATCTACGTATCGCATGAGGTCGAGGTTTCGGGAAACGCCATCGGCCTCCTCGTGCTGGACTTGCCGAAGGGGCTGCCGGGTCCCCTTCCGGAGCGTTTGGAGGACTGCCTGTCGGTGCTGAGGCTTTTCTACGGGCAACGGCTGGCGGAGAGCCGTCTGAAAACCCGGTATCGCAACGAATTTGTGCAGGACCTCATCTATGGCCGGATCTATCACGAGGAGGAAATCCGCAACCGCGCCAGGACATTCCACTGGAAGTTGGATGGCGGCATCGTATGCCTCGTCATCTCGCCGGAATTGACAGAGACGACTGGAGCCGTGCTGGACGAAGCGCTGCTGAGCGGCTTCAATCTGATTCAGTCGAGGGTTCTGGCGTTTTTTCCAAAGTCCGTCTACGCCCGTCTCCCGGATTCTCTCGTCGTCGTGTTGACCCTCGCGCTTCCGGAGGAGCGCGGACGGGAGACGCGCCTGCGGGACTTCAGGGCCGCGCTGCGAGAGGTTATGGAGAACGCGCTGCACGATGCCCGCGATCGTTGCAGGATAAGATTTTTCGCTTCGGTCGGAAGCTGGCGCGAAAAGCCCATCCTTGCCTACCAAAGCTATCAGGAGGCCCGTCAGGCCTTGATGATCTTGCGAGGCGGGATGTCTCGGCAGGATTTCGTCTTCTGGGAACAGTTGGGGGGAACCCGCATGATCGCCATGCTGGCGGACATGGAGCCGGCCCGGGAATTTTGCCGGCAGACCCTGGCCCCTCTGCTGCGGGAATCCCGCGGCGGGGAGGAGCTCATCCATACGTTGCTCCGCGTCGAGGAATGCGGCGGAGATCTGAGGCAGGCTGCAAAGTCCCTTTCGCTGCACTACAACACCCTGCGCTACCGGCTGAGGCGGATTCAAGAGATATTGGACCTCTCTCCCCACGACGGGGAGCGTCGATTCAACCTGTCCCTGGCGCTGCGCCTCCACAGGGTCTTGAGCAAAAACAGGACGGCGTGAGGTTTTTTCTGGCCTCACCGTTCTGCTTTCCGAGCCTTCCGAAGGCCTGCCAAAAAACCGTCGGCTTGCCTCTGAAAAAACTTTTAGCCCTTTTTTGTTAAAAAAACAAAAACACCTTCAAGGTTTCATCGTTTCAGGCAGTGCTTTTACCCCTCTGCCCTTTTAAAATACGGGCAGTCTTTCTTGAAAGAACCTGAGATGCTTATCTTGAGGGGGACACGAGATTGTCTGAGCCCGAGCGGTGCGCCAGAGAGATTTTGGGGCAGCTGGTCCGAATCCGGACGCCTCAGCCTGTCGGCGACGAGAAGGACGCCGTCCTTTTTTTGAAGGAAATCTTTGATCCGTTGACCAGGGAGATCACGGTACTCGACCACGGGGCCAACAGGGCCTCCATGATCCTGACCCTGCCCGGGCGGGATCGCGAGCGGGCTGTCGCCGTGACCGGACATCTGGACACGGTGAACGTGGACTCCGAGGAGGCGTGGACGCACGCGCCCTTCTCCGCCTACTGCGACGGCGAACGGATCTATGGGCGTGGGGCGGCGGACATGAAGGGCGGGGTGACCAGCATCGTTCTGGCGGCGCTCAAATTGCTCCGGGAGCGCTTTGAGCCGGCAGTGGACGTTCACTTTTGCTTCACGGCCGACGAGGAGTACGGCGGAATGGGCGCGGAGGCCCTCTGCAACAGCGGCAGGCTGGATCGCGTAATTGAGTTGATCGTGGTCAAGCCCACCGATGGGCGGGTCGGGTTGGCTGGAAAGGGAGCCTTGGGACTTTCCGTCACCGCGAAGGGACTGAGCGCTCACGCCTCGCGTCCGGGGCAGGGGGTCAATGCGGTTGAGCAGGTTTCCGCCTTTGCCCGATCCATATCGGCGCTGCTTCGCAAGAAGGGGCGATACCCGCTCCTTGGGCTCTCCACCTGCACCATCACCGGGCTCCATGGTTCCATCAGCACCAACGTCATTCCCGACAGGGCGGAGGCCACGTTCGACATCCGCACCTCTCCGGGGATATCCCATGCGGGGCTTCTGGAGCAGATCCACGAGATCGCCCGCGTTCAAATGCAAAGGCATCCGCCCCTGGTGCTGGAGGCGACGCCCTACCTGGACCGCCAGGCTTTGGGCATGGACGAGAAAGCCCCTCTGGTGCGCCGTTTTATCCGCATCTTCGAGGCGCTGGGCCTCCCATGGGAGACGACGGGGATCGCGTACTTCACCGACGCCTCCGTGTTCGTTCCGAGGCTGGGCGTCCCCTTCGTCGTCATCGGTCCGGGGGACGAACGTTTCTTCCATCAGGCCGACGAGTACGTCACCGTAAAGGCCGTGCTCCAGTCGTCGAGGGTCCTGGAGGAATACGTCAGGACGATCCCCGACGCGGAGGGCGGAGAGGAATAGGGCGCTTGACCGTGGCTCCGAAAGGACTTCATTTCGATGCATTGCGGCTGCCGTCGCAGCGGACGGGGCATTGAGCCCGAATCTGCAGCCGATTCGCATAAGGGGTTTGTCCCCGAAGGGTTCCAAAATTTTTTTGAAGAAGGGGAAAGAGAATGGCAAAACAATATGTGCACTCCGCTCCAAACTTCAGCGCCGGTCGGGACAAGGCGGTCGTGGACGCTATCGTCAACGTGGTTCGCGACCTTCCGGGCGTCCGTTTGATCGATTGCTACCCCGATGCGGACTTCAACCGCACGCCCGTGGAGTTGATCGGCGAGCCGGAGCCGCTCGCCAGGGCGCTGGTTGCAATGGCAGGCAAGGCCTACGAACTGATCGATATGCGCGAACAGAAGGGGAAGCACCCCAGGATCGGCGCCCAGGATACCATTCCGCTTTTCCCGCTGCGCAACATCAGCCTGGACGAGGTCAAGGAACTTGCGTTCCGCATCGGACAGGAGTTGTGGAACAAGTACGGCGTGCCCGTATTCTTTGCGGGATTCAACGCGCGCTCCGAGGAACGCCGGGACATCTCCTTTATCCGCCAGGGGCAGTACGAGGGGCTGAAGAAGCTCCTCGAGGAGAATCAGGACAACCCCGCGGTCCTGGAGTCGCGCGCGCCCGACCTGGGGAAGGGGCTGCTGTCCGAGAAGAGCGGCGCGACGATCGTGAGCGCCGGAGAGAGGAACCTGGTGGCCGTCAACGTGCTGTTGAACACGAAGGACCTGGAGGTCGCCAAGAGGATTGCGAAGATGGTCCGCGGACCTTCGGGCGGCTTCAGCACCATCAGGGCCGTGGCCTTTACGCCGGACGGGTACGAGGAGGTGGCCGTCTCTATGAACATGTTCAACACGGACGAGACGCCGCTTTATC
>NC_021038.1:848230-851140 GCF_000210715.1 Fretibacterium fastidiosum | reverse complement strand
TTTCTGGTGGAGTACCTGATCTATCGCTCCATCAAGCTCGCCGACCTTCCGAAAATCGCTCTCAGGACCGGAATCGTCACGGCGATCGTGTTCATCCTCATCGCCATGGGGCAGGCCTTCTCCTGGACGGTTTCGTTTGGCCGGATTCCCAACATGATCCTCCCTCCGCTGCTGGGAGCCGAACCTTCCGCGGTCCGCATCCTGCTCGTTTTGACGCTCGCGTACTTCCTCGGGTGCATGTTCGTGGACCCCATCGTCGTCATCATGATCCTGACGCCTATCTTTAAGCCGGCGATCACGGCTTCCGGTCTGGACAACGTCCTCATAGGCATCATCGTCACCCTTCAGGCCGCCATCGGTTCGACGACGCCGCCTTTCGGGTGCAACATCTTCACGGCCATGGCGATCTTTCGTCAGAAGTATGTGGATGCGACGCGGGGATCGTTTCCCTTCATCGCCATTATGATGGTCGTATCGCTCCTCTTGATCTTTTTTCCTCAAATCGCTCTGTTTTTGCGGGACCTTTCGGTCCGTTAACGGCGTGCGCAGGGTAAGGTCGTTTTACGAAAGACAACACGAGTTGAAGGAGAGGTTGATGAAAGTGAAGAAGTGGTTGCTTGTATTGGTGTTGAGTCTGTCTCTGTTCGCGTCCCCGTCGTTTGCGGCCAAGTACAACTGGCGTCTGGCCAACGAGGAGATCGCAGGCAGCGTCTCGGACCTCTACGCCCAGGAGTTCGCCCGGCTGCTCAAGGAAAAATCCGGCGGGGAAATTCAGTTGGACCTCTTTCCCAGCGGCACGTTGGGGACGCCCACGGAGATGTTCGAGCTGACCCTGAACGGAGCCGTCGAGTTCTGTTTGATCGGGCCGGGGCAGTGCAGCGCCATCGTCCCCGAGAATCAGGTCCTCCTGCTGCAATTCCTGTTTTCGAGCGACGAGGACAAGAACGAGCGCTTTTTGGCAACGAGCCGCTCTTTGAACGAAAAGCTCAACTCCATCTACGAGAGCAAGGGCGTCAAGGTCCTGAGCTTTTTCAGCGAGGGCGCCATGTACTGGTCGTCCAACACGCCAATTCGCAACCCGGAGGACTTCAAGGGCGTCAAATTCCGCGTCATGCCCTCCGAGCTTCTGGTTGACGTTTACAAGGCCTACGGCGCGAGCCCGGTGCCCCTCTCCTTTACGGAGGTCTACAGCGCGCTTCAGCTCAAGATGCTGGACGGCGAGGAAAACGCTCCTTACATCATTCAAGAGATGAAGTTCATGGACGTCCAGAAGTACCTTATAGCGTCCAAACACAATATCTACGTGATGCAGAACATCGTCAACAAAAAGTTCTTCGACGGCTTGCCGGAGGATATCCAAAAGATCGTTCTGGAGAGCGTTGCGGAGACGCGCCCTTACGTGGATAAGGTGCAGCGGGAGCTCAACGCCAAGAGGCTGGATATGATGCTCAAGGAGTTCAAAGACGGTCAGGAATTGATTCAGCTGACGCCCGAGTCGTTCAACGCCTTTCGTGAGGTCGCCAAGGGCGCGGACGAAAAATACTACGAGCTCTCGCGCAATCCCGAATTCGCAAGAGAGCTGCTGAAGACGCTGCGCGAGGAGATGGCGGAGGTGGAGAAGCAATAGCGCAGACCACTATGGGGAAGCGCTGATAATTTACGAAAACTGTTCCTGTGACCGCTGATTGCAGGTTGTCCGACAGCGCTTCTCCGGAATTTTACGTAGGCGTAACAAGGCGTCATTGCCTTGTTACGCCAGCTTGATGGCGTCGCAAAACCTTCAACGTTTGCGCAGATTGGCTGCCCGTTACGCTTAGGCCGTGATCTTTGCCCTCACTTTTGCCCTCACTAAGAAAAACAAGTCACCTGAATTGAATCTGCGTTTTTTCGGAAATTTTACCTCCCGTTCCTGAACGTTGAATTTAAGGTACAACGACACGACGGCACATGGTCCTCCCCAATCCACAGGTTGAGACAGTTTTATCGAGGATCGAGCCCGTTCCTGCACAAGTCGAGCTGACTCCGCTCTTTCTCTCTTCAGGTGCAAAAAAACGCGCAAAACCGGTTTTCGACGCACGTTAAAAATTTTACCTGCGGATTTGAGGTCCTTGACATCGCTTGTTCCTTTTGTTAAAATCGTCAAAATTACGGAAGTAATCTATTCCGTCAAAAACTTTTCAGGAAGGAGGATTCTTGATGCGTTGCGCTGAAACGTGATGTGCGGTCGTTCATGCACGGGCTGCATTTTTATCTCGGTTCGGAGAAGACGCTTAAGGAATCCTCTGTACTTTCCTCCTCGGTACAGGACAAGAAGAAACTCTTGCCTTCGTCATTCAGTTCGAACCCTTTTATTGTTTCGCAGCGGTTGTTGCCCGTTGCTGGGGTCATTATGCTTGTGTGCGTCGTTTGAAATGCTTTACTTGACTGCCAAACTGTTTCAAGTTTGGTGACGAAGATTTGACGGGGACATTTTAAACGGCCGCCAAAAACGGTTTTCTATTGCCTCTGCTCATAACTCGTTTTTGGGAATTTTTCGTCAAATATCTTAATGATTTTGACGAAAGTTGTTATCGAAAGGAAGACTTCGATGAAAAAGTCATGGGGTATCGTTCTCTTGGCAGCGCTTGTTCTTATGGGGATTGCAGTGGTGGTTCTGCAGAAAACGGACACAGGTAAAGGACTCCTTTCAACGTCTACGGCGCTCTCGGAAGACGGGGAAGGGAACCGTGAGGAACAGATTGAGAGCAAGTGCATCAGAATTGGAGCAACACCGGGTGAGGACATAGCGAAGATCACCAGCCAATATGAAGTTTTTCTGAAATTTCTGGAGAAAAAACTGGGCTATAAGGTGGAGTTGTTTACCGCAACGGACTATGCAAGCGTTATTGAGGCGATGAGGTCCAAGAAGAT
>NC_021038.1:845031-847416 GCF_000210715.1 Fretibacterium fastidiosum | reverse complement strand
CGATGTTGCGATGTTCGGTCCCCTCTCTTATGTTTTGGCCTCCTCCATTGCGGATGCGGAAGCATTTGCTTCGGATTACAGAAAAAACACGGGTAGCTTTTATAAGGCGTATGTCATCGTACATCCTGACAGCGGCATAGAAAACCTGACGCAGCTGAAAGGAAAAAAATTTGCGTTTGTGGATCCTGCATCTACGGGTGGATACATGATCCCAAAATTAGAGATGTTGAACATGGGAATAGACCCCGATAAAGACTTTGCCTCCGTGATATTTGCGGGCGGACATGACGCGTGTGCGTTGGCAGTGAAAAACAGGAGTGTCGACGGTGCCACCGTAGTGGCGTTTATGTATGATAAAATCATGGAGGAGGGGTTGATCTCGGAGAAGGACGCAAAGATAATCCATACGACGCAAAAATTTCCAGGCAGTGCTTGGGCGTACAGGAGGAGCTTGGACGATAAAACCAAGAGGGAAATCAAATCGATTATGCTGGGTCTGACCGATGAGGAAAAAGAGGAATTGAGAGAATTCCTTGGCTCAACGATAAAGTGGGCGGAGGTTAAGGATTCGGATTATGATTCTCTAAGAGAGGCTGCAAAAAAGCTGAACATCGACTTAGAGGCGCAATGACAATGCTCGAGATTCGCAACCTGTCGAAATCTTTTAAAAATGCCCCCTGGGCACTGAACAATGTGTCGTTGAGTGTCCAGGAGGGTGATTTTATCATGTTGCTTGGGTTGAGTGGATCGGGTAAGACCACTTTGTTGAGGTGCATCAATTTTCTTCAAAGGCCCACCTCAGGTTATGTCTCCTTTAATGGGAGAGAAATAAGAGATAAGAAGAGCATCATATCCGCTAGAAAAAAGATGGGGATGGTCTTTCAAAATTTTAATTTAATCGAGCAATTGACCGTGTTACAAAATGTCCTGTGCGGGAGGTTGTCGTACGCCAATAAGCTGCTGTCCTGCCTTAAGATGTTTTCGGAGGAGGATATTGATATTGCGCTTGATTGCATCAAGCAGGTGGGTTTGGAAGATAAAGCGTATACAAAAACCATGCATTTGAGTGGTGGTCAAAGACAACGTGTCGGAATAGCCAGGGCACTTGCGCAAAGGCCTGTCCTCTTGTTGGCGGATGAACCGGTAGCGAGCCTCGACCCAAGAACCTCAAGGCAGGTTTTGGAAATCTTGAAGGAGATCAATAAAAGTTACAGGATCACAACCGTGGTCAGCAATCATAATTTAAGTCTGGCGTTGGAATATGGAACTAGAATAGTAGGTTTAAAGAACGGTGAACTTGTGTTGGATAAAAAAAGAGATCAAATCACTAATTCAGAAATATCAGCTTTATACGGCAGCAATCATGAAGAATAGCCGGATCGTCAGCACAAAATACAGACTTGTCGTCAACGCCTCGTCAGACGGGTGGCTGTTGCTTAAAAGGATGCTTCAGGTAGTCGCGGTTGTAGCCGTAATTATCTGGAGCTTTTACAGCATTGGCTTTAGCCTCAAGGAGTTGATTCAGGGACTGGACGGAATCGTAGATATTGCCGGAAGAATGTTCCCTCCTAAAGTAAGCAAGTGGAGAGGCATTGTAAAACCGATTGTTGAAACGATCAATATTTCGGTTAGCGGAACATTTATAGCGGTGCTTTTGTCCATTCCGCTGGGAATATTGGCTGCGAAAAACATCAGTCCAAATGGTTTTTTTTATAATTTGAGCAGGCTGTTGCTCAACACGATAAGGACGATTCCCGATATGGTGTTTGCATTAATTTTTGTTGCGGCTGTTGGCTTGGGCCCGTTGCCTGGAGTTCTTGCCATCGGCGTCAGTTCGTCTGGGATGCTGGGAAAGTTTCTTGCAGATTCCATCGAAGGAACAAATCAGGGGAAAATAGATGCGATAAGGGCAACAGGGGCCAATTATATGCAAGTTTTGGTCTATGGAGTCATCCCCCAGATCACGGCGGAATTTATATCCCTCGTGCTGTTTCGATGGGAGATGAATTTTAGGTCCTCAACCGTTCTTGGGATCGTCGGGGCGGGGGGAATCGGGTTTGATCTGATCACGTCGATAAGATTGTTTCAGTACAAGGAGACAACCACGATCTTATTGGGGATTTTACTGGTTGTCATCTTGGTTGATTTTATCTCTAATTCTATTAGAAATTCGTTGAATGCGGATGATTAGGAAACGGCGTGGCTGTCGCCCTTTTTTGTTTGAGAGATTACTTCGAGGTGGGAAACATGACGAGTCAATCAGAAATAAAGATAGCACTGTGCAACAGGGGGTTCAAAGAGATAGATCAATTGTTTCAATTCGCCTATGATAATAACTTTCAAGGAGTGGAATACACGATAGAGGCAGAATCGTATACGGATTTT
>NC_021038.1:816859-843444 GCF_000210715.1 Fretibacterium fastidiosum | reverse complement strand
ATGATTCTATTTGGATCTAATACTCTGATGTGGCCTAATCCATGACACTCGCTACAAAGGTTTTCTTCCTTGTTTAGTACAAAAAATTCCTCATCAATTCCCAGCATAGCGGCATAAATTAAGATAATACTTCGGTTCATTCCAAAGTAAGTACCTATTGTGGATCTCATATTGTTATTAAAATTTGATTGCCTAATGGGAACCGCAGCGAGCATATTTTCGTAGCCTTTTATACGGTAAGTCGGATCAGAAATATTATCTGCAAACATCGACATAAATTCATGTTGACCTATTTGTGCAATAGTATCGTATGCCAACGACGATTTACCACTTCCGGAAGGACCGATAATCAGGTTGATCGCATTTCGCTCAATATGAGCATCGATATTTTTTAGGTTATTTGTTTCGATCCCCCAAATGTTAATTGATTTTTCCATGCTCAACCTCTTTTCGATAACCGACCTTGATACATTATCCAAGTAAATTTTATAGTATTATTATGTTTTACGCAAGTAGTGGCTGACACATACAAATGCCAGCCACTACGCATACGCAACCGGCTTTCGACGACAAGGATATTTCCGGATAGAATCAGCCTGTCCTTGAGCAATAATGCGATATAAATCTTTTATGAAAAACTCCAAAGTTTTCTTAGAATGAACACAGAATCGCTCGTCAATAGAGTGAATTGTATTGCCGGGTTTAAGGTACATTGCATTAACCGGACAGCCACCGCCGCAAATGCCGAGAGCAGGGCAATCCATACATTCTTCATGATTTAACGGTGTTAGTTGTGACCACTCAATAAAGTTTTCGTCTTTAACGGCAACAAAGTCATCGTCATCAATGTGTGCCACAAAATACTGTTTGTTATGAAGGCAACCATGACAGATACCAACCTGTCCATTGGGAGCAATAACAATCTGTCCTCCCGTAGTCGCAGCACAATCTGAGAAATAAACTTGCGCTTTGGAAAATGATTTCAGCTTGCGCATCATACGATCTTCGTATATTCCACGCTCTCGTAATTCAAGGAACTCATCGATAATAAACTGAGCAGCTGCCTCATTATAGCTTTGAGGTAACACGAAAGTATCGCTCGACATCATAATATTAAATCCGAACGCTTTAACCCCATAGGTATCCACTAAATCCAAAATGTCCTTCGTGTTTTTAATGGTTTCCTCGCTCAGGGTTACAGAAAGAGATATATCTACGCCCAAACTCTTGCATAGATTGAGTTTGTCCAAGATACGAGAAAAGACGGGTTTACCCGTAATATCTACTCGCATATTGTTTGCTTCTTCTGTAAATCCATCAATCGAGATTGCGATAGACACGCCGAGTTCATGTAATCTCTTTATGCGGGACTCATCGAGCAATAATCCATTGGTAACAATAGACATCTCAATATTACGCATACATTTTTCGGTATCACGCAATTCATTAACTTTTTCCGCCGTATATTCCAACACTTTGAAATTGACTAATGGCTCTCCGCCGTAAAAAATCAACACAGGCTTATTATCTTCGATGTCTAAACCGGATTCTTTGATTTGACGAACAAAAAAAGCAAGTGCCTTGTCTGCGGTTTCAGCAGACATATTTTCTAACAAAAAATTACTCCGCTTATCACAGTCATTGTTACCCAAAAAACAATATTTACATGCCAGATTACACTGCTCACTCATAATCATGTAGCAAACATTGACTGCCGGAGAGGGTATCTTTGATCGAACAAAGCTAAGAACTCTATCATCCTCATTTGGTGTTTGCGTAAGGATTTTATATTTAGCAAGTTCTTGAATTTCTGCTTTAATTTCTTTCGGTGCATTTTCTATCTTGTCGCAAAAGGAGCTTGCAAGCCACGCCTGCAAGCTCCCGAAAGCATTTTTAGATAAATACACCGGCTTCATTCTCAGTGAATGGTAAAGAGCAACAGCTTCCCCAAAATCGTAGGAATGGGTAAACCGAGACATATTTACCATTCGATTTCCTCCATTTTGGGAACCGCACGGCAGGAACAAGCGCAGGTGCAAGAATTGCAAACTACGCAAGCACAACGAGCCATAACAACAGCTTCGTTACAAATCATCCCGAAAAGCTGCATGTATTGAGCATTATTAGCACTCATTCTTACATTACCTCCCATTCAAAATCAGAAACATATCCACCAGAGCAGGAACAACGGCAATTGCACATACACCCCGTACACTGCCCAATACAAGAGGCAGCGTGAGAGAGCATGTCCTTACCGATATTGCCCAGCAGAGCCTCGTATGCGCCAGGGTTAATTTGAATCATGAAAAGCGCCTCCTTAATTCTATTTTTAATTACACTATATCACATTATTTGTCAAGTGTCAACATGCTGAACAAACATACTGAACATACGAATTTTACTTTTTAAAAATACACAACATATAGTACTTGATATAGTACTTGCTTCTCCGCTAAATACTAGACCTGTCCACTAACCATGTTGAAAGTTATATATGCCGCAAATCAAAGAGAAGCGCAAGGCAAATTTCTTACGTCTATTCCTATAGCGGGAAGAGAAGATGCGAACCCTCTTGATATATCGATTAATATGTTCGATATAGATTCCACACTTTGAAACAACAGCATTATAAATCTTCTCAAGAGCAGACAACTGCTTCCCTCTCTTTGCTTTTATCGGCATCACGCTGTTCGTATGAAGTTTCTTGAGCCCCTGAAAACCTTTATCCGCGATGACTTGAATTCGCGGGGAGAAATGCACTTTGCTCTCTTCAAGCATCTTGAAGTCATGTTGCTTGCCCTTGCCCACTGAAATACAAAGAATATCTCGAGTCGAAGCATCGGCGACGATCTGGACTTTCAGAGTATGCATCTTCTTCTTGCCTGAATAGTACTCTCTCTGTTTTTTTTCGGCCGCTCGATTTCACACTCCGTCACATCAACAAGCACTGCTTTTACGTCTTTTGTCTCTAAAAGACTTCTTTTGGAGGGCAAGGAAAACTCCTTGCTCTGAATTCAGAACGTCCTCTACCCAATGAATGCTCTTATGGACCATACTTTTCGATACTCCATAGTCAAAGGCGATATGTCGCATAGTGCGATACTCTCGATAGTATCCCAGAGTAATGATCAGCTTGTCTAAAACAGACAAGTTCTTAAGAGGATTTCCCTCCTTGGAATGTCGTTGTTTGTAGGCTTCTTCCAAAATCGACGGCATCTTATCAAAGGTAGCCTTTGTTACTCCAAATATCCCTTGATACTCTTCTTCCTTCAATTCTTCGCGCCTTTTTAAGTTATTCATGTCCTAAAGAATAACTCTTCACGATCCCTTTTTGCAAGGTTGGTGGACAGGTCTAGTATAATGTCTATAAGAGCCGGGGGAAGAAAACCAGCGAGGAGGATTGAGGTGAAAAACATGGCAGATATCAAAAGGGATAAACTGAAAATCCGTAACAGCACGGTGGATTTTCTTGTGTTTACAAAGGACGCCCATGAGGATGGCATTGAGGTGCGGGTACAGGATCATGATGTCTGGCTGACGCAGAAAGCCATTGCACAGCTTTTTGATGTAGACCGGAGCGTTGTGACAAAGCACCTGAAAAATGTATACGAAAGCGGTGAATTGTCCGAAGATTCAACTTGTGCAAATTTTGCACAAGTTGCGGATAACGGGAAAACCTATCACTATAAGTTCTATTCTCTATCCGCCATCATTGCCGTAGGCTATCGGATCAATTCCGGCAGAGCCACACAGTTCCGTCAGTGGGCAACCAAGGTGCTGGACACCTTCACAAAGCAGGGGTATGTGCTGGACAAGAGCAGGCTTATCAACGGGCAGATTTTTGATGAGGACTACTTCGACCACCTGATTTCCGAGATTCAGGAGATTCGAGCCAGCGAGCGGCGCTTCTATGCGGCTAACGCCGCACGACGCTTCGACCCTGTATTCAAAGAATTCTATGACAGGATGATTGCCAGGGGCAAACATCCCAAACAGGCCTTAGCCGCCGTCGGCACAAAACTCCTGAGGGTGATTCACGCCGTCATGACTTCGCAGAAACCTTACAATCCTCAAAAACTTTTACCCCCTTCGACCAGAATTTCTCAATTAAACCCTTGACTTTTTCTAGCAGGTCTTAAGTTTCATTTCTTTCGGTGGGCCAACCACGACGTTGGCCTTTTCGCGAACTGCCTTCTTGCTCTCCTGGACCTGGATCGCCTTTAGCGTCTTGGCTACCAGCTTGACCTGTGCGATGACAGTCTCGAGCTCCGGCAAAGCCGTCGCGACCCGTGGGTCGGGTGGGAAACACCAGCCTTGACAGCCTCGAAGGCCCTTTGTAGAATGGCGACGATTCAGGCTTTACGAGGGAATCTGTTTCAGTCATATGGAACCTTTGGGGAGGGAGCTGTCATGCGTTGCCATGATGTTGCGAGCCGGTATGGGACGTTGCCTCGTTGCGCGGGCACGCAGGACGCATGGAAGGGCCTCGTCCCCTCTCTTGGGGGGGACATCCTTCTTTGGTGGTGAGGCCGTCGTCCTGGCGTAGGAACTGCGCGTGAAGGGGCGCAGGGGCAAAGCGGTTTGGTGTTAAAAGACGGAATGGAGGTTCTTGAAGATGAGACGGACAGTACGGTTCTTCCTTTGGGCAATCCTGTTGTTCTGTCTGCTGTTCCCCGCGGGGATGGCCCTCGCGGCGACGAAGGTGCAGATCGTGGAGTACCAGTGTCGGGTGTGTGACAAGATATTTTACGGCTTCAAAGGGGATAAGCTGGACGATGATATTTTTATGAAGCAGGATGTCCAGCTTGCCAGGATGTCGAAGCTGTCCGACCGGGGAAAGCCTTTGGACCCCTGCAAGGGGGGAATGAAGTCACACATCCTCGATAAAAAACGCGAGGGCGAGGCCACGATGGAGTTCATCTCCCAGAACCTGGACAAGTTCGTCGTCCTGAAGGGCAGCGGCTCCGTGCACGGGACTTTGAAGGAGTGGGAATGCTTCATGTGCAAAAAACCCTTCTACTCCCTCAACAAGGAGGACCTGAACATCAAGGAGTGGGACGAGCAGCAGAATTACCTCTTCAGTTTGAAGGGAAAAAAACCCATATCTCGTTGTAAGGAGGGTTATCAAGGACATGTCTTCATGCCCAAGAAGGAGGGCAGCTTCAGCTCCAGCGAGCTTGCCATTGTCGTGTATGACTTGTTCTGGTCCAAGTAGGGCTATTGAGGAGGTAAACGTCATGTGGAAAAAACTGTCCACGGTGTTGGCGCTTTCGGCTCTGCTCCTTGCCGTTGGAGGGGAGGCTTGGGCTGCGCTTCCGCGGGACTATCAGGAGTTCAAAGCCCGCTATCAGAAGGAGGGCAAGACGCCGGAAGGCGCGGTGAAGCTGTACTTTGAGGCTGTGTTCTGCTATATCAACGAGGCAACGCGGGCCGAGGGCTCGAAGATGGTGCGCTACGCTCTGCACTACGACAGGCCGATCGAACAGTCGAACAACTTGTCGACGTTCGCGGAGCGCCTGCGGGATCCTGAGATGCACCACATCTTCCGCGGCTTTGCGGAAGGAACCTCGCCCGAGAACGATTACCGGATGTCGCCGGACAACTTCAATCTCGTCGTGGGCAAGAAGGTGCAGGAACAGGGATACCTTAGGGTCTTCCTGCGAAACTCCGGGGCCGACAGCCCGAGGGTCGTGTGGATGAAGGAGTTCGACGGCCTGTGGTACATGATTAACAACGCCAGCACGTACGTTGAAGTGCGCCCCCCCAAGGCCTTCATCGATCGCACGAAGAACGCGCACGACGCGGACTATGACGCTTCTCCGGCACCGGACCCCAGGAAGAGGGACAACGATAATACCCCGTCTCCGTCGGAGGGCAATGCGTCCCCCGAACCCACTGCCCCCTCGGATGAAGGGGAATCGACCGAGGACGACGAGGAAGTCGTCTTCAAGTAGGCAGGAAGCCGTGGCTCTGGGCTTGTCCGCGCGAAGGGGAAGCGTCGGGCGGGGCTGAAACGGCGATGCGCTGAGTATCGACAGGGGCGGCCTTCGGGCCGTCCCTCCTTTTAGGCTCTTGATAGGGGAGACGTTGAACCAGCGGTTTGACTATTGACTTTTTGGGTTCCCCTGATAAAATATCTTTCTGTTGAGCGTTGGGGAATGGTGCAACGGCAGCACGCCTGACTCTGGATCAGGTAATCGGGGTTCGAATCCCTGTTCCCCAGCCATTTTTATTATCTCAATTCGCCTGACATGGAAGACGTGGCCTGCTTGGGGGTGCAGTATGCCTCGGCAGGCCTTTTTTTGCAGTTTTTTCAGGCTTCCCCGTCGGGCGGAGGACGGAGGTCATGGTCATGACTGAGGCGCTGTCGCTTTTGAGCAACGGGTACGTCCTGTTCATCCTCGGCTACGCGGTGCTGCTGATCCTGATCGGTGCGCTGGTGGGGCGGCGCGTTACCAGCGCGGAGGGGTTCTTCGTGGCGGAGCGCAGGCTGGGGCCTGCCCTCCTCTTCACAACGCTGACCGCGGCGAACCTCGGCGCGGGCTCCACGGTGGGCGTCTCGGCCCTGGCCTGGCGCCACGGCCTCTCCGCCTGGTGGTGGATCGGCAGCGCAGGGATCGGCTCGATGATCCTGGCCTTCTGGGTGGGCCCCCGGATCTGGCGCCTGGCGGTCCGGCACAACCTCTACACCTTGAGCGACTGGCTGGACCTACGCTACGGCAAGGCCTTTCGCGGCCTGCTCTCCGCGATGATGGCGGTGGGGACCCTGGCGCTCTTCGCGGGGCAGCTACTGGGCATCGCCTGGATCCTCCAGGTCGCGGCAGGCGTGCCCACGACGGTGGGGGTCGTCGCGGGGGCGGTGGTGACGACGCTCTACTTCGCGGCGGGGGGCCTGTTCTCGGCAGCCGTCGTCAACCTGGTGGAGGTGGCCGTCATCCTCGCGGGGTTCGCGGCGGCGCTGCCCTTCATCTGGTCCTTCGTGGGCGGCTGGGAGGGGCTGACGGCGAAGGTGGGACAGAACCTGGCGGAAGCGGAGCGGACGGACGCCTATTTCTCCATGGGCGGCATGGGGACCACGGCCATCGTCGGCTACCTCGTCATGCTGGTGCCCTCCTTCTTCATCTCGCCGGGGCTCATCGGCAAGGTGTTCGGCGCCCGCGACGAGCGCACCATTCGCTGGGGAACGGCGCTGGGCGGGGTCGTCCAGCTGGTCTTTGCCGTCATCCCGGTGTTCATCGGCGTGGCTGCCTTCGCCTGCTTCCCGGACCTCAGCCGGGCGGACCTGGCCCTGCCCACGGCCATCAAGGAGATGCTGCCCTTCTCCATCGCCACCCTCTCCCTCGCCGCCATCTTCGCCGCGGAGGTCAGCACGGCGGACGCGGTGCTCTACATGTTGGCCGGTTCCATCACAAACGACCTGTACAAGCGCTTCCTGCACCCCTCCCTGTCGGATCGGGGGCTGCTCTGGGGCTCGCGGCTGGTCAGCCTCGCCTCAGGCGTGGCGGGCGTATTCCTCGCGCTGCGGCTGGAGAGCATCATCTCGGCCCTCACGATCTTCTACTCGCTGATGAGCGTCTCCCTGGCGGCCCCCCTCGTCCTCGGCCTCCTCACCTCCCGCGCCTCGACCACGGGAGCCATCCTCTCCGCGGTACTGGGCGTCCTCCTCACGCTCTTCTGCACGTTCTACAGCGGCACAGCGACGGTGAACCTGGGCTTCGGGGTGCTGGACACGGCGACCCACCTGGTGGACGTCGGCTTTGCCCGGCTCAACGCCACCACGTGCGGCATCCTCCTCTCCTTCGTGGCAATGGGGGCGGCAACGCTCCTCATGCCGGCCCGGCGGTCGGCCGGGGAGCGCGGCCTCCACTGACGCTCTCGCCTCTTTGAGGCCTTTCTGTGTTATACTAATCACCGTGTCAAAAAACACACGCACCCGCGCCGGGGAGCCAGAGGTGTCCCTTTGGGATCGCGAAATCCGGAGTTGCAGAGCGGGGCGGAGGCCTAACCTTTGGGAGGTATAAGAATTGGCAGTTGTGAGCATGAAGCAGTTGCTGGAGTGCGGGGTCCACTTCGGGCACCAGACGCGCCGCTGGAACCCCAAGATGAAGCCCTACATCTTCACGGAGCGCAACGGGGTCTACATCATCGACCTGCAGAAGACCGTGAGGGGGCTGGACAAGGCCTACGACTTTATCCGCACCACCGTGTCGGAGGGCGGGCACGTTCTGTTCGTCGGCACGAAGCGCCAGGCGCAGGAGACGATCCGCGAGGAGGCGACGCGCTGCGGTCAGTACTTCATCAACCAGCGCTGGCTGGGCGGGCTTCTGACGAACTTCCCCACGATCCGCAGCCGCGTGCAGCGGATGATGGAGCTCCGGAAGTACGACGAGGACAACGAGTGGGAGAAGCTCAACAAGAAGCAGGTGGCGGCCCTTCGCAAGCAGCAGACGAAGCTTGAGAAGTACCTTGGAGGGATCGCCAAGATGAACGCCGTGCCGGACGCGATCTTCCTGATCGACCCGCGCCGCGAGGAGAACGCCATCGCCGAGGCCCGCAGGCTGGGCATTCCGGTGGTGTCCATCGTTGACACGAACTGCGACCCGGAGGTCATCGACTACCCCATTCCCGGCAACGACGACGCCATCCGCGCCATCAAGTTGGTGACGGGGCTCATGGCCAACGCCGTCATCGAGGGGCGTCAGGGCGAGGACGACGCCTCGGCGGAGGCCGGAGAGGCGCCTGAGGCGAAGGCGGAGGACGCGATCGACACCCGCGAGCGCCTGCACGAGACCTACTCCGACAACAAGTACGAGGAGGCATAAACGATGGCTGAGATCACTGCTGCGATCGTCAAGGAGCTTCGGGAGCGCACCGGCTCCGGAATGATGGACTGCAAGAAGGCCCTGGCCGAGTCGGGCGGGGACATGGAGAAGGCCATCGACTACCTTCGCGAGAAGGGCCTGGCCAAGGCCGCCAAGAAGGCGGATCGCGCGGCCAGCGACGGTCGCGTCTTTCAGTACATCCACACCAACTTCAAGGTGGGCGCCCTGCTCGAGCTGAACAGCGAGACGGACTTCGTGGCCAAGACGGACGAGTTCAACCACCTCGGACATGAGATCTGTATGCAGATCGCCGCTGCGAACCCGCAGTACGTCCGTCCGGAGGACGTGCCTGAGGACGTGCTGCAGCGGGAGCGCGAGATCTACCGGCAGCAGCTCATCGAAGAGGGCAAGCCGGCTCAGGCCATCGACAAGATCCTCGAGGGCAAGGTTCGCAAGTTCTACGAGACGAGCTGTCTCTTGGAGCAGGAGTACATCCGCGACTCCAACAAGAAGATCAAGGACCTGGTCACGGACATGATCGCCAAGCTGGGGGAGAACATCGTCGTCAAGCGTTTTGCCCGTTTTTCCATCGGCGAGTAGGCCCTGTTGGGATTGAAAAGGCTCCGGCGTGGGATTCCTCCGCGCCGGAGTGTTTTGTATGCGAGCGGCGCAGGCGGAGCCCCTGCCGGAGGCATGCGGATGCCTGCGCCGGGCTGGCTGCATGGGGCCTGAGAGAGGAGTGGGGTGCGATATGCCAAGGTACAATCGGGTGCTTCTGAAGCTGTCGGGCGAGGTCCTGGCGGGGGACGAACGCTTCGGCCTGGACTTCGACGCCGTGCGTCGGGTCGGGGCTGAGATGGTGGAGCTGCACGGCGCCGGTATTCAGCTTTCTCTCGTGGTGGGGGGCGGCAACATGCTGCGCGGCCGCGACGTGCAGAAGCTGGGCATCGAGCGCTCCCAGGCGGACTACATGGGGATGCTGGGCACGGTCATCAACGCGCTGGCGCTGCAGGACGTGCTGGAGAAGATGGGCGTGCCCACGCGGGTGCAGACGGCCATCGAGATGCGGGAGGTGGCCGAGCCCTACATTCGCCGCCGCGCCCTGCGCCACATGGAGAAGGGGCGCATCGTGATCTTCGCCGCGGGGACGGGGCATCCCTTCTTTTCGACGGACACGACGGCCGCGCTGCGGGCTGCGGAGATGGGCGTCGACTGCATGGTGAAGGGGACGAAGGTGGACGGCATCTACGAGGCCGACCCCAAGAGCCATCCGGAGGCGAGGTTCTTCCCTCACCTGTCCTACTCGGAAGCCCTGCAGCGCAACATCGAGGTGATGGACGCCTCCGCCTTCTCCCTCTGTCGCGAGAACCGCATCCCCATCCTGGTGCTGAACGTTCAAAAGAAGGGATGTCTCGTTTCGGCTCTTGTCAACGGCGAGCGAATTGGTACAATCGTGGAGGATGCCTGAGGGGCGCTGCCTCATGCCCCGATCGTCAGGACGATACTTTTTAAGGAGGGAACGTTATGCCGAAGGACGAGCTCAAAGAGCTTCAGGAGAGCATGGATAAAGCCATTGACTTTTTGCAGAACGAGTACCTGTCAATCCGCACGGGGCGGGCCCACCCCGGCCTGGTGAGCGACATCAAGCTGGACTACTATGGCACGCCGACCCCACTCAAGCAGATCGCCAACATCACCATTCCGGAGAGCCGGACGATCCAGATCGCCCCCTTCGACCGGACCAGCCTCAAGGCCATCGAGAAGGCCATCCTGGCGGCCAACATCGGGATGACGCCGCAGAACGACGGAGCCAGCATCCGCCTGACGCTGCCGGAGCTGACGCGCGAGCGCCGCGTGGAGCTGACGAAGCTCCTGGCGAAGAAGGCGGAGGACGCGCGGGTTGTCGTCCGCAACTACCGACGGGACGCCATCGAGTCCCTGAAGAAGCAGGAGAAGGCCTCGGAGATCACGGAGGACGACCTGAAAACGCTGACGAAGGGCGTGCAGGACAAGACGGACGCCTACGTCAAGAAGGTGGACGAAATCTACAAGGCGAAGGAGAAAGAGGTCTTGGAGGACTAGCCGCTTCCGGGGTGGCGGAGCGCCCTCCGGAGGCCGTGGATATCGTGGGGCATCAGGGACATCGTGGAATGGAGGGCCGACCCGTGGGTCCCTCCCTCAAACCGGTTCGGGAGGTACCGACCATGCCAGAGGCAACGCAGTACGATTCGCCCGCATACTCAGCGTTCAAGCAGAAGATGCAGAAGATCATCGGCCTGGACCTGAACTCCTACAAGGAGCAGATTCACCGCCGTATCCACATGCAGATGGATCGGTGGGGCGTGAAGGGCAACTACGACGAGTACTTCAACATGATCAAGAACGACTCCAAGCGGCTGCGGGAGTTTCTGGACTATCTGACGATCAACGTGTCGGAGTTCTTTCGGAACGATTCCCAGTGGTGGAAGCTCAGGGACAAGATCATTCCGGAGCTGACGCAAAAGCGCGGTAATCGGCGCCTGAAGCTGTGGAGCGCGGGCTGCGCCACGGGGGAGGAGCCCTACTCCCTGGCCATTCTCTCCGCGGTCTGTGGGCTGGAGGCCTCCGCGCCGGTCCTGGCGATGGACATCGACCAGGGCGCCCTGGACATCGCCCAGAAGGGGCACTACGTCAAGGCTCAGCTGGTCAACGCGCCAAAGGAGTACCTGGCGAAGTACTTCACCACGAAGGACGGCGGCGAATCCTACGACGTCAATCAGGAGATCAAGCGGCGCGTCGCCTTCAAGCGCTTCAACATGATCGACGACTCCTTCGGGACGGGCTTCGACCTCATCCTGTGCCGCAACGTCGTCATCTACTTCACGAACGAGACGAAGGCCGCCCTCTACCAGAAGTTCTTCAACGCTCTGGCCCCCGGAGGCTACTTCTTGGTGGGGTCCACGGAGCAGATATTCGACTACCGCAAGCTGGGCTTTGAGATGGCCGGGCCCTTCCTCTACACGAAAAAATGAGGGGCTGAAGGCGGATGGGCCCTGGCGCTTGACGAAGCGTGCGTTTGCCGTTAGAATAACTGAGGTGAAAGGCGCGTCCGAGGTGTTTTGACGCGCCGATTTTAAGGGCGGCATAGCCAAGTGGTAAGGCAGAGGACTGCAAATCCTTTACCCCCAGTTCGAATCTGGGTGCCGCCTCCAGAAGATCATCCGGCTCCGTCCGTTATGCTATAAAACCCCGCTCAAAAGCGGGGTTTTTGATTTCTGACAGTCCGCCACGATATTGTCTCTATCCGGCGCATGACCGTATCTGTTTCCGTCCCCATCTTTCGTGGGCGCTCCGGAATGCGGTACGGCGGTCCCCTTCGGGACCGCCGTACTATACTGGCCATACTGGCCCGGTCTATCGGCCTGAGGGCAGGGCTGTGCCGCCCTTCCCCTCGTCCTCCTCGTCGAACCGGAAGCGCCCCACCAT
This sequence comes from Fretibacterium fastidiosum, assembly GCF_000210715.1. GTDB lineage: Bacteria > Synergistota > Synergistia > Synergistales > Aminobacteriaceae > Fretibacterium > Fretibacterium fastidiosum. The sequence continues at coordinate 831,157 of NC_021038.1, read as the reverse complement.
GACTTCCAGGCGGGCCACGCCCTCGCTCATCCTCTGGGCCTCCGTGGCGACATTCTCGCTGGCCGCGGCCGTCCCGCCCGTCGCCTTTTTGATGTCCTCCAGGGTCCTGCCGACCTCCGCCGTCGCGCTCGACACCTGGCCCACCGAGTTCGCCATCTCGCTGCTTGACGCCGCCTGCTCCTCCGCCGCGGCCGCGATCGTCTGCATGTGTCCGCTCAGCGCGTTCACCTCGTCAAGTCCGCGCTTCAGGCTGTCCTGCGCTTCGCCGGAGCTCTTGACCGTCTCGCTCAGCAGCTCGCCCAGTTCCCGGATGACCGCGCTCGCTTGGTTCGAGTCGTCCTCCAGGTTGGAGATCAGCTTTTGCACCTCCTGCGCCGCATTGCCCGACTCCTCGGCAAGCTTGCGCACCTCCTCGGCCACCACCGCGAACCCGCGGCCGGCCTCGCCCGCGCGCGCCGCCTCGATCGCCGCGTTCAGCGCGAGAAGGTTCGTCTGGTCCGCAATGCCCGTGATCGTCGTGACGAAGCCTGCGATGGCGTTCACCGACCCGTTGACCTTCCCGATCGACTCCCCGCCGGCGCGGGAACGGTCCTCAGCCTGTCGAATCCTGGCGATGACGGAGTCCACCTCGGCGAAGGCGCTTTGCGTGAGGTCCGCCGTGCGGGCGGCGATCCCGGCCCCCTCCTCGGAGGACTGCGCCGTTGCGGCGGCGGCGCGCGAGACCTCGTCAACCGCCGTGTTGGTGCTCACCAGAGCCTTCGCGTTCTCGGCGGAAAGGTGGGCGACCTCGTCTACGGAGGCCTTGACCTCCTCCATGGAGGCTACGGACTCCTCCGAGATGGCCGCGAGGTTCTGTGCCCCGGAGGCAAAGGTCTGCGCCTCCCTGTTCAGGTCGCGGATAAAGTGCGTCAAAGTGCCCTGCAGGAGGGCGTAGTTGTGGGTCATCTCACCGATCTCGTCCCTGTAGTCCAGCAGCCAGTTCTTTGAGCGGTCGTACATGAAGTCGAGCTCCGAGGCGCGGTGAATGATCTCGCTCAACGCGAGGATGGGGCGGACGATGCGCCCGCTGAGCCAGTAGACTACCCCGAAGAGGATGAGAAGACCAACGATGGCGGTCAGGATCGTGTTGCGGGTCATGGCCCTCGACTCCGCCAGCATCACGGACATGGGGACCAGCGCGTTGACGCACAGCGTCTGTTTCGCGGGGGCAAGGGTCACCGGCGCATAGGCCTTCAGCGACTGGTCATTCGTCGCCACGGCGTAGTCGTACTCCATGAACTGCCTACCCTCCCGGACGGCCTGAAGGACCTGCGGGGCCGTCTTCTGGCCCTGAATGATGTCCCCCAGCTGTCGACCGATCATCGACTGGACCGTAGAGTAGATGACGAAGCCGTCGTCGTCGATCAGGAGAAGGGCGGTCCGATCGCTGAGGATCCGGAAGGTCTTCATGCGTTCCTGGATCAGAGCATAGTCCATGTCGATCCCGACCACTCCGGCGGTCCTGCCGTCGATTTTGATGGGGACGGAGATGGAGGAGATCAGGGTCTTGACGCCGTTTTGATAAGTGTAAAACTCCGGGTTCCCGACGATCGTCTCGCCCGTCTTGAGTGGGGTCGTGTAGTACTCGTTGCCGGAGGCGTAGATCGTCTCGGCCGTCACGTCGCGGGTGCGGACGGCCTGGCCGTTCCGTTCGACGAAGCTGGCCGTGAACTGTCCCTTTTTGCCGTACCACTCGCTGTCCGCGAAGTCGCCGTCGCGCCCGTCGAAGGCGTCCGGCTCGAAGGCCACCCACATGGAGACGATCTCCGGCCTCTGGAGGGCGCCCGACTCAAGGAGCGCCAGCACGGTTTCCCGCGCGTTGGGTGCCTTGCTGTCGATGCGGGGGATCGCTCCGGCGACCGTCAGGAGGATGTCGATGTTGCCCTTGATCTGATTCTGGATGTCGAGCGCGACCTCACCGATGGAGGCCAACGTCAGGACCTCGGCGTCGCGGGACGCCATGTTCGACGTGGAGACCGTCACGTAGGCGATGACGGAGCAGAAGACGATCAGGACGACGGACAGGATGCCGAGGAGCAGCTTGCTCCTGAGCCGCAGGGCTCCGGAGCGCGAACCACGGGTGGAACGACTGGAAAAAACCGACACGATCAATCCCTCCAAAAATTGTCAGTTCATTTGGAAATCTGCAGCATCGACAGCCTGCAACGGTCGGGTTGCCTCGATGAGCGGCGGCGAAGAGGGGAGAACGCAGGGTCCTCCCCCCTGCCGAGGCGTTTACTGGGTCGGAGCGGTGAAGTGCCCGCGCTCCGACGGCCTCCACGAGATCAGGGCCAGGACGGCCCGCGCCCGCGTGCGGACGCCTCCCTTCTCCTCGCGCGCGCTCAGGAGCGACCGAAGGTCCGTTCCCCGCTCCGAGGCCGCCCTGCCCAGGCCCATCCCGTAGCGATCAAGGGCTTCCTCCAGGGTGAGCGTCCGATCCTCGATCCGCTCCGCAAAGTCCATGCGAGGGAGAAAGCCGTCCAGCCACAGCCGGTTGAAGATCGCCCACGCGATGCTCCGGTCGTTGTGGGGGTCGTCGCCTCGGTCGAGCCCCAGCTCCCCGGCCATGGACTCCGCCAGGGAGTCCTCCATGGCAACGTACTGCGCGACGACGCAGACCCCCCGGCTGGCCGCGGCCATCTTCGCCAGCCCCGATGAGGTCCGCGCGGGCCTGCACATGCAGGCGAACACCAGGTCGAAGCACCCCTTCAGGTCACCGATTTCATCGAGCTCCCAATCGTGCTTCAGGATCCGCAGGTTGGAGGCTCCGGCCGCTTTGGCCCGCTCCGCACAGAGCTCCAGCATCCTGGAGGAAACGTCCGCGGCGACCACGTCCTTTGCGACGGCGGCGAAGGGGAGCGCATAGCTCCCGTAGGCGCAGCCCACGTCCAGGACGGAGGTTTCCGGGCCGAGCATCCCTCCCCCGGTCAGGCAACGGACTACGCGCTCCGTCAGGTCGGCGCCGTAGGTGCGTTTGCTGGCGAGAAAGGACTCGGCCCTCGCGTCCCAGAAGGCCTCCGCCTCGGAGGCGTCCTGGGACTGACGGTCCAGAATCGCGTTGAAGAAGTCCACGTCCATCGAAAAAATCTCTCCTTCCTAAACTCCTGAAAACCCTTCGGCGAGCGCAGACGCCTTTGGGCATAACGTAAGACATTGTCCTTCGTTGCCCAAAGTATAGCAGAAAAAGTCGGGGCAGGACAACGCCTGCCCTCCGACGGGGGCTGTAAACGAAAGAGGGAAGGGACCCCTCAGGGCCCCTTCCCTCTCAATCTTCCCTTGATCTTTGGCGTGGATAAGCCGGGTTAGGGCAGCATCTCCACCATCTCGTCCGCCTCTTCAAGCATGTCGTGGGCAAACTTCGCAGCCGTCGTCGTGGACTCGCAGAGCGTCGGGAACCACATGGCCAACTTCGGATCGTCCAGCAGGGCCTCCACGCTCTTGTCCCCGTAGCGCATGTGGAAGTGGATGAACCCGTCCTCGCTGTCCTTGCCCTTCGGCAGCAGGGTAAGGTACTTGTAGGGTCCCTCGGCCTCGGCCTTGAAGACGGCCCACGGTATGGGGTACTCTCCAAACTTCCGGGCTTCGATGCCGTCGAAGACGTAGGACACCGTCGCCTTGACGGCCCCCTTGTCGTCCATGAAGGTGAACTTGTTTCCCTCCACCTTCGCCCCGCCGGCGAAGTCGGATTTCAGCATCGTGTCTTTCATGAAGCCCTTCACGGCCTCCGGCGTGTAGGTCTTCCCCTTCACCGCGGCCTTCTTCGACACCGCCTCGTAGACGGGCTTCATCAGGGGGTCGTCCAGGAAGCTGATGGGGTTCACCCAAGTGCCCTTCCAGCCGTCGAGCGGGTTGACGCTCTTGAACATATCGACAATTTCTTTCACGGCCTCAGGGGTCGACATATCCTTTAAGAGGCGGGCGACATCTCCCGGTGCGCAGAGCGTCGGCCACCACATGGCCTTGGCGGCATCGTCGATCAGTGCCTTGAGGCTCTCGCTTCCGTAGCGCATGTGCCAGTGCTTGACTCCCTCCGGAGTATCGCTGTGCACTTTGAGCATCACCAGGTACTTGTATCCCTTCATCTTATCCGACGCGCCGCTTGCCGCCTCGAACTGATGCCACTCGATGTCGAAGGTCCCGAACTTCCGTTTTTCGACCCCGCGGGACGCGTAGGTCAGGGTTCCCAGGGAGGCTCCCTTGGAGTCCATGAAGGTGATCCCGCTTCCCTCCACCTTTATGCTGTCGAAAGCGGTCTGGTAAGAACGACCAAGGGCACTCTTCACACCCTTCTTGGTGTAAGCGGGCAAGGACGCCGCAGCTTTCTCGCAGACGGCGTCAATCTCGGGCGCATCCAAGGAACCGTAGAAACTCTTCCACTCTCCCTCCCAATCCTTCAACACCCCGACCTGAGGCTGAGGATTGGGAGCAGGGTTAGGATTCGGACTGGGGTTCGGGGTGTTCCCCGGGATGTTGTGGGGGCCCCCGCCGCATCCGCCCAGTGCCAGCAGGGCGATGAGGAGCACGGACAACAGAGTACCGAAACGCCATGATTTGTTTCTCACGTTAACCACTCCTTTAAAAATTAAAATGATGAAACAATAGAAGTATAGCTCTAATTTTAGATAGCTGCAACTCTCCATTGCCATTTTGGCGTTTGGGGCGTGGCCAGGCCGTCTTGAGGAGCGCGTCAGCCTCCTGGCGTATTTCAACGTGCTGCGTTTGTCTAAGGGGGGCTGTCGGGGTACAATGGCGCCGGAGGTGTTGGTGTGCATGTCTCGTATCTTTGGAAAGTCCGCTAGGGGAGGGGCCCTTCTGCTGGGGGCACTCTTATTGGCAAATCCGCCGACGCCGGCCCTGGGGGCCGAGGGGGACGCAGCCGCCGAGCAGACGGCAAGGGAGCTTCGGGCGGAGCTGTCCCGCCTGGGGTCCTCCGAGGACCCCGATGCGCGGGAGGTCCTTCTGCGCCAGATCATCGAGCGTTGCCCGGACACGGAGGAGGCGGAAGCCGCCCATTGGGCGCTTGCGGACCTCTGCCTGGACGGTTTCGCCGAACCGAGGGAGGAGCAGGCCCGCAGCGTGCTTGAGCAGTTCCTGAAGCGTTATTCCTCGTCGCGGTGGGCCACGCAGGTGAGGTGTCGCCTGTACTGCCTCTGCGAGGGAGCCGACGCGGAGCGCGCGGCACAGCTGAAGGCGGAGCTCCTGAAGGACAAGGCGCTGCCTCAGGTGATACGGAGGTCCTTCGAGCGATGACACGATAATGGCCCCGCACGATGTGAAAGCAGGTCCCCCTCGCGCGAGGGGGACCTGTTGGCGGTCAAAGATGCCGGCCGCAAGTTTTTGCTCTCATCACCCCTGATGGGACGGGCGGACTGCCGGCGATTCCAGGAAGGGAGCGTGTTGAACCCGAAGTGCTCAGGCCCCGGCGGCGTTGTCCTTCAGTGCTTCGACCTCGTCAAGGGACAGGCCGGTCGCCTGGGATATCTGACTTGGAGATAAACTCATGTCCAGCATCCGCCGCGCCGTTTCAACCCTGCCCAAGTCTCTGCCCCTGTTCTCGCCCTCGGTCATGGCCTCCTGCACCGCGAATTTCAGGTTGCTGCGGTAGTCCGTCTCGGCGCGCTCTCGCATCCTGTAGAGCGCGAGGTTCCCCCGTTTGCGGAAAAACGTCCGGACCCCATCCTCAAGCCGCTCGATCCCCCGGTCGCACTTCACCAATCGCTCCATCTCAACTTCCCCTCCTATCCGGCCAAGGTATTTCATCACGCGGCTCAGGCCCACATCCTCGACGCGGCCCGCCGCCGTCAGGCGTTTCAGCTTCGGCATCTCGATGAAATGAAACTCCATGCCGTCGCAGTAACTCCGCTGTTCCTTCACGTCCAGAAGCCGGTGCAGCGATCGCCAGTCCTCCGCGCGATCCGGAAAAAGGCAGAAGTTCAGGATCGATACGAAGATGACCGGCCTCAGCTTGTCGTAGCTGTCGGAGACGGACAACTGGTCCGAGTAGCTGCACGAGGCGTAATAGAGAGCCCGTTCGAAGAAGTAGCCCTCTCTTCCCAGCTGAACCTCCACGTGGCACACCCGACCGTCCTCCGCGCGGGCCAAGACGTCCACGCAGGAGGTCCGGCCCTCGTCCCGACGGGGATCGTTCTCCCGATCCAGGTACTGCAGGGAGACGATGCCCGGCCCTGGAGCCAGGACGTCGTTCAGGAGGCGCAGAAGGTTCTCCTCGTTCCCCTTCGTGGCGAAGAGGTACTTGAAGACCACGTCGTTCAGGAGGTTTGCGGAACGAACGCAACGCTCCAACTCCTCCGGCGACAACTCGGTCGTCAGGCCTTCGCGTCCGCAGGTCATGGCATTCACCTTCTCCATAACGGGTTGAGGCGCGGCAAGCCACAACCTCTTGAATTTATTATAGCCGATTTCGGCCCCACAGGTAAAAACAGGTCCCCCTCGCGCGAGGGGGACCCTTTTTGACTTGTGGGCCGTCGGCGCTAGGCCGAGACGATCTCCTTGATCTTCATGAGGCGGCTGAGCGTGGAGCGCTCCTGTTCGTCCAGCTTCATGCTGATGTAGCGAATCGTCTCCTTGTAGTTGGGGATCATGACGTACTCCAGGGCGTTGACCCGGCGTCGGGTGCGCTCGATCTCGCCGGCCATCATGCGGATGGCCTTTTCCTCCGCCGCCATCTCCAGGAGCCGGAGGATCAGTTTGCTGAACTGCTCGAGCGCGGTGTCCAGCAGCACGGGGACGGAGACGAAGCCGTAGTTCACGGGGTTGCCCTCCTGCTCGACGTCGTACTCCGGGACCATGACGCTCATGACGTTGCGCCACTTCACGGACAGCGAACAGCTCGCGCCGGGGAACATGAGCGCCTGCTCCAGCACTTCGGGGGTCGTCTGCGCACGGGAGAGCACGAAGGTGCCGTAGCACTCCGCCAGCTCCTTCTCGACCTTTTCCCGCAGCTCCTTGCCCGCGCGCGCCTTCTCCAGGAACGCCTTGATCAGGGCGTCCTGTTTGTCCTTCAGGAGCTTGTGGCCCCTGACGGCCGTCGTCAGCCGCTTCTTGAGCTTGGAGAGCTCCATGCGGTTGGGGTTCACGTTGATGCGTGCCATCGCTCACCGCCCCCTCAGGCCTTCGCGCCCTGTGCCGCCTTTTTCTCGAGCAGAGGCTTCAAGTACTTGTCGATGTAGGCGTCGCGGACGCGCTTCAACTCCTTGGTCGGGACCATGGTGAGCAGGTTCCAGCCCAGGTCGAGGGTCTCCTGGATCGTTCGGTTCTCGTACTCGCCCTGGCGGATGTACGTGTCCTCAAAGACGTCGGAGAACTTGGCGAAGGCCTTGTCCTCATCGGAGAGCGCGCCCTCGCCCAGGATGACCGCCAGCTCCTTCGCGTCCTTGCCGCGGGAGTAGGCGGCGAACAACTGGTTCATCAGGTCCGCGTGGTCCTCGCGGGTCTTGTCCTTGCCGATGCCCTTGTCCTTCAGTCGGGACAGGGAGGGCATGACGTCCACCGGCGGGTAGATGCCCTGGCGGTGCAGGCTGCGGCTCAGGATGATCTGGCCCTCCGTGATGTAGCCCGTAAGGTCCGGGATGGGGTGCGTCTTGTCGTCCTCCGGCATGGTGAGGATCGGGATCTGGGTGATGGAGCCCACCTTGCCCTTCAGACGGCCGGCGCGCTCGTACATCGTCGCGAGGTCCGTGTAGAGGTAGCCGGGGTAGCCGCGGCGACCGGGGACCTCCTTGCGCGCCGCGGAGATCTCGCGCAGGGCCTCGCAGTAGTTCGTGAGGTCCGTCAGGATGACCACGACGTGCATACCGCACTCGAACGCCAGGTACTCCGCGGCGGTCAGGGCGATGCGCGGCGTGCTGATGCGCTCGATCGCGGGGTCGTCCGCCAGGTTGATGTAGAGCACCGTGCGCTCCAGCGCGCCCGTCTTGCGGAAGTCCTCCATGAAGAAGGAGGCTTCCTCGAAGGTGATGCCCATGGCCGCGAACACGACGGCGAAGTCCTCGTGTCCGCTGATGACGGTGGCCTGGCGCGCGATCTGCGCCGCCATGCGGTTGTGGGGGAGGCCTGACGCCGAGAAGATGGGCAGCTTCTGGCCGCGGACCATGGGGTTCAGCCCGTCGATCGTCGAGATGCCCGTCTGGATGAACTCCGAGGGGAAGTCGCGGGAGTAGGGGTTCATGGGCATTCCGTTGATGTCCAGGGTCTGCTCTGCGATCAGGGGAGCACCGCCGTCGATGGGCTCGCCGCGGCCGTTGAAGACGCGGCCCAACATGTCGCGGGATACGGGCAGGGTCTGCACCTTGCCCAGGAAGCGCACCTTCGTCTCGTTCGTGTCGATGCCGGAGGTGCCCTCGAAAACCTGCACCAGCGCGCGGTCGGACTCGATCTCGAGGACGCGGCCGCGCCGCCTCTCGCCGCTTGCCAGCTCGATTTCCGCCAGCTCGTCGTAACGGACGTCCCGGGTGCTCTCCACCATCATCAGGGGGCCGGAGATGTTGGATATGGTCCTGTACTCCTTAGGCAACATTGCCTTCACCTCCCACAGGGACGATTCCGTTGATCTGTTGTTTCATCGTGTCCTCCAGCTTGTCGATCTGCGAGATCTGCGACTCCTCGAGGTAGCGCATACGGGCGATCTGCTCGCGCACCGGAAGGTTGAACAGCTCGTTCATGGGCGCGCCCCTGTGCAGGGCGTCAAGCCCCAGGTGATGGAAGCGGACGATCATCCTCAGCATCTTGAACTGCTTCTCCATCGAGGCGTAGGTGTCGATCTCGTGGAAGGCGTTCTGGTGCAGGAAGTCCTCGCGAAGGGACTTCGCCGTCTCCATGACCATGCGCTCGTCGCGGGAAAGCGCGTCGATACCCACCAGACGCACGATCTCGTTCAACTGGGCCTCCTTCTCCAGAAGGCTCATGGCCTCCACCCGCAGGCCGCTCCACTCGTCGTCGAACTTCTCGTTCCAGTACACGTCCAGCCGGTCCGTGTAGAGCGAGTAGCTGTTCAGCCAGTTGATGGCGGGAAAGTGGCGCTGGTAGGCCAGGTTGGCGTCAAGCCCCCAGAACACCTTCGTGACGCGCAGCGTGTTCTGGGTGACGGGCTCGGAGAGGTCGCCGCCGGGAGGCGAGACGGCCCCGATGACGGTGATGGAGCCCTCGCGGCCCTCCCTGCCCAGGACGACGCAGCGCCCCGCGCGCTCGTAGAAGGAGGCGAGACGGGTGCCCAGGTAGGCGGGGTATCCTTCCTCGCCGGGCATCTCCTCGAGGCGCCCCGACATCTCGCGCAGGGCCTCCGCCCAGCGGCTGGTGGAGTCCGCCATGAGGGCGACGGAGTAGCCCATGTCGCGGTAGTACTCCGCGATGGTGATGGCCGTGTAGACGGAGGCTTCGCGGGCGGCCACGGGCATGTTGGAGGTGTTGGCGATGAGCGTCGTGCGCTTCATCAGGGGCTGCCCCGTCTGGGGGTCGTCCAGCTCCGGGAACTCGAGGAGCACGTCCGTCATCTCGTTGCCGCGCTCGCCGCAGCCGACGTAGACCACGATCTGCGCCTGAGCCCACTTGGCGAACTGGTGCTGGATCACCGTCTTCCCTGAGCCGAAGGGGCCGGGGACGCAGGCGGTCCCGCCGAGGGCCACCGGGAAGAACGTGTCCACGACGCGCTGCCCCGTCGTCATCGGGACGTTGGGGGCAAGGCGCTTCGACACGGGCCGAGGCTTGCGGACGGGCCAGCGCTGGAGCATGGTGACCTCGTGCTTCACGCCGTCGTCATCGAGGACGGCCACCACGTCGAGGACGGTGTGGTCCCCGCCGTTCACGCTCTTTACGGTCCCCTTCATGCCCACGGGCACCAGGATGCGGTGCTCCACCACGACGGTCTCCTGCACGACGCCGAGGACGTCGCCCGCCTCGACCGTGTCGCCCACCTTCACGCGGGGCTCAAACTTCCACTTCTTCGCGTGATCGATGGCGGGCACGCTGATCCCGCGGGAGATGTAGGGGCTCTTCGCCGCCTTCTCGATCAGCTCCAGCGGGCGCTGGATTCCATCGTAGAACTGCTCGATGATCCCAGGCCCCAACTCGACGCTCAGGGGCTCGCCAAGACAGACGACGGGCTCTCCCGGCTTTAGGCCGGACGTCTCCTCGTAGACCTGGATGGACGCCTTGTCCCCGTCCATGTCCATGATCTCTCCGACCAGACCCGCCGTCCCGACGTGAACCACGTCGGACATGCTGGCGCCCAGCATTCCCCTGGCGACGACCAGGGGGCCGGAGATACGCTCTATCGTTCCCTTAACTGCATTTTCGTTAGGCACTCTTATCGCCTCCGCCTGTGCTTTTTCATGTGAGACTACCTCTCAGCAAAGATGTCCATTCCGACGGCCTTCTCGACGCTGCTTCGGATGGATTCAAGCCCCGCCCCGCTCGTCCCGGAGGGACCGGGAATGGGCAGGACGCTCGTGGGGTAGCGGTCGTTGACCTCCTGGACCTTCCCGCCGAAGTCGACGAAGAGGTCCTCCTGGATGAAGACGACCGCGTAGCTCTCGCGGGCCAGCTTCTCCAGGATCTCCTCGAAGGAGCCGCGCTTCTCCCCATCCAGCACCACGGTCTTGACGCCCACGGCCTGGAACGGCAGGACCATCTCGTAGCTGCCGATGGCTGCCATCGGCAGGGAACGGTTATCGGGCATGGCTCAGCAACCTCCTTGAGAACTCGCGGCTCAGTCCGCCCGCCACGCACACCAGCGCGATGCGCAGGTTGCGGGCCTCGGCCTCCTTCGTCAGGAGGTAGAGGAGGACGTTGGCCGGTGCGCTCGTGGAGTACCGCACCCTCTCAAGGACGCGGATGAGGTACTCGTCCAGGGCCTTCGAGACGTCCGACAGCGCGGCCTGCACGTCGGAGCTCTCCTGAAGCGCGTCCAGGACGGCCCCGATATCCGTGTAGGAGAGGATCTTTCCCCACGTCTCCTGCGGCTCGCCCAGGAGGCGCGCGACGTCCGCTGCCCGGATGAAGCCCCCTTCGTGGAAGAAGGGGAGCCCCTTCGCGGCGTCGTAGCGCATACGGGCAAGGCGGACGGCACTCTTGAGGTTCTCGGCGTCGATTCGGTGTCGCACCCACCGAACGACGTCCGGCATCTCAAGCCCTCCGGCGATGCGGAGCATCGCCGCGAACAGGTGGTGGTCCAGCAGGAGCTCCACCGCCTGGGGGTTCTTCGTCTGGTCCCACAGCGTCCAGCAGTGGGGCACGACGTCGCCCAGCCCGTAGGGGAGACGTCCGTACTCCTCCGTCTCGATGGCCTCGACCAGCCCTTCGGAGGGAAAGGCGCCAAGGGGGGAGAGCAGGTCGTGCCTGCGCCCCTCGGCATCGCCTCCGCGGACCCTGAAAAGGCTCTTGAGGGCGACCTTCACGTTGTGGTAGTCGTAGGGCATCCGGAACAGGGTCAGAAGCCCCTCGTCCGGCACGAACTGCCCCAGCTCCCGGCACGTCGCCAGGAGCTCCTCGTCGATGGCCTTGTCGAAGTCCTCGCCCCCGGCCTGCGTCAGCCACTGGGCATAGGACGTCTCGCTCAGGGCCTTCAGGGCGTCCTCGAGGGTGGAGCTGTCGATGAGCCTGGAGAAGAAGGCCGCGTCAAGGAGGTGTGTCTCCATCCCCCTGAGCCTGGCCACGGTGTACACGTAACTCATAGCCGACCCCTCCCCTTAGGAGAACAGCTTCTTGACAACTTCGGATTCGATCTCCGGGCGAACGTCCTCGAGCAGCATCTCCCACGAGCAGTTGGTGTCGATCTTCTCATCCCTCAGCACGAAGCCGCCCGATATGGGCAGGCGCTCCTGCGACAGCGTCAGGGACGTCCCGTGTTCGGCGTTGTAGCCGTCGAGCCACCCCTGGTTCAGGTGTTTCTCGTCCTTTCCCACGACGACGGCCTCGTGCCCGGAGGACACCGCCTCCTTGAGCAGCCTGGAGGCGAACTTGAGGCAGGCGTCGGCGGGGAGGTCCGCGAGCTTGCGCAGGGAGGCCGCAAAGGCGTCGTCCACGAGGCGGCGACGGACGCCCAGGTCAAGTTTGTTGGCGTCGATCCCGGCCACGATCTCGCGGCGCCTCAGGACCTCCGGCTCCTCTTTGGCGAAGCGGGAGGCGTAGGTGTCCTTGACGCTCTTGACCTCCGCGTTCAACTCCTGATTGATCTGACGGACCTTCTCATCGGCCTCGGACTCGATGGCCTGGATCTCGGCCTGCGACTCCGTGCTGATCTTCGCTTTGATATCGGCAAGTGACATGCGAGCCACCTGCCTAAAGTTTAATTCCGAAATTAAGCATCATAATGCTCGTCAGTAGGGCCAGAACCGCGTAGGTTTCCACCATCGCCGGGAGGATGATCGCCTTGCCCATGGCCTCAGGCTTCTTCGAGATCATCTGAATGGAGGCCGCGGAGGTCTTCCCCTGATAGATGGCGGAGATCCAGCCGACGATGGCGATGGGCATGCAGGAGGCGAAGACCTGAAGCCCCTGGTTCCAGTTCAGCGTCACGGCGCCAGCGTCGCCCAGGAGCCCCAGTTTGATGAGGACGAAGAACATGATCAGTAGACCGTAGATGCCCTGCGTTCCGGGAAGGGCCTGAAGGATGAGGCATTTTGAGAACTTATTGGGGTCCTCCGTCATGACGCCCGCAGCGCTCTCGCCGGCGATGCCGATGCCGATGGCCGAGCCGATGCCGGACAGTGCCGCGGCCAGCGCGGCGCCAAGCAGAGCCAGAGAAAGTCCAAGATATTCCATAGTGTCAAGCACTCCCTTCAAATTTTCGGCACGGCGCTCAGGGCCCTGCCGTCGTTTTTATAAAGCGTGTCCTGCGCGAAATCTCTCGCGCCCCGGCGCGTCAGTCGGCGATCTCCACGTACTCCTCCGTGTTGACGAGGGGGATGAAGGGCTCGCCTCCGCCCGTGTAGAACTTGCCGAAGAACTCGACGTACTGCAGACGCAGGGGGTGTACGAAGGCCCCCAGGATGTTGATGAGGATGCTGAAGATGTGTCCGCCGACGATGACGACGACGGCGATGAGCCACCCGACGTAGGGGATATCCGCCGCCATGCTGCCCAGCAGGTTGATGATCATGCCGATGACCGCCGAGCCGAAGCCCAGCGCCAGAAGGCGGCTGTAGCTCAGGATGTCCCCAAGGTAGGACGTGGAGCCGTAGAGGGCCAGGAAGCCTGAGACGACCTTGCCAAAGAGGTTCGTCTTCTCGCGGCCCGCGTACCAGAAGACGATGGCCGCCCCCGCGATCGCCATGAGCTTGCCCAGCAGGACGAAGTGCGGCGGCGTGATGCCGCCCATCCCCGTGCCGAAGAAGCAGAGTCCCACGATCAGGAGGAACCAGGAGATGTCCGCTCCGATGGCGTCGACGAGGTGTCCCTGGCGGAAGTTGTCGTAGGCTGCGATCAGGAGGCCGAACATCAGGTGGACGACGCCCAGCAGGAGGGAGATGCCCAACACCTGTATGGGGTTGTTCATCGGATCGACCAGCATCAGCGCGTTCTTCAGGGGGACCAGGAAGGGGAGGAAGGAGTCGATGAAGTTGCCGAAGAAGCTCCCGCTGACGACGCCGTAGGCGAAGGTCGAGACGGCGCTGAAGGCGAAGAGCGTGATGAAGTCCTTCACGCCCATGGGGATGCGCCGGTACTTCTTGAACGCCCACCAGATGGTCCCCAGCATGACGATGGCGTATCCCGCGTCCCCCAGGCACATGCCGAAGAAGATGAAGAAGAAGGGCGCCAGGAGGGGCGTGGGGTCGATGCCCCGGTACTTCGGGGGCGAGTAGAGCTCCGTCAGAATGTTGAACGGACGGATGAGCCCGCCGTTCTCCAGGAGCGTCGGCGGTTCCTCGTCCTCCGCCGGGTCGCTCAGGGTCAGGGCCACGTTGGGACTGATGGCCTCGACCTTCTTCTGGACCCGTGCCGCGTCCTTCGCAGGCACCCAGAAGCGCGTGTGCATGGTGCGCTCCGTCTCGTCGCTCCTGCCCAGGGCCTGATACCGTTGCGTGAGGCTGTTCCAGTAGTCCGAGAGCTTCTGCACCGCGGGCATCCACCTCTCGGCCTCCCGCTTGAGGTCGCTCATCAGAACGGCCTCCCGTTTTTCGAGGTCGAGCAGGGTGGCGTCGACCTTCGCGGCCTCCTCCTGGACCGTCCCCCTGAAGGAAGCGGGGACCTCGATGGCGGACAGGCCGTTCTTCGTGCAGGCGTCCAAAACCGCCGCGCCCCTGT
>NC_021038.1:801672-815764 GCF_000210715.1 Fretibacterium fastidiosum | reverse complement strand
CGCTCGCCCAGCGTCCTGTCCAGGGAGGATACGGGGTCGTCGTAGCAGGGCGTCAGCGTGCGCATGAGGTAGCGCACGTCCGACAGGCGTCCCTCGCTCTCGGTCAGCCTGGCCTCGACGTCGGCCGGGCGCAGAGCCTCCTCGGAGGAGCCGATGATCTGGCAGACGCCGGTTTCCTGCAGGGCCTCAGCGATCTCCTCATGAACGGATTTGTGATAATACAGCTCCGCTTTTTTGAGCTTAGCCACGCCCATATCTACCCATCACCTCTTCCGTTATCCAGGAGGCCGCACCGGCGACCTTGTCCTTGTGCTTCGCGTAGAAGGCCTTGGCGTCGGCCTCGCGCTTGGACAGGATATCCTTCGCCTTGATCTCCGCCGCCTCTTCCGCCCTGTGCAGCTTCTCGCGGAACTGACGCGCCGCAGACTGACGGGTCTCCTTCAGCGTGCTCTCCGCGTCCGTTCGGGCCTGGTTCAGCCTGCGGGCGGCCGCCGACTTGGCGTCCTGGACGCCTGCGGCCGCCCTCTCCTCTGCCGCCTTGATCTCCGCTATGGTTGGATTGTCTGCCATCGTTCTTCACCTCCTTCCTGCAACGCAAAAGGGAAACGAAAATAACGGTACGGCACGTCCCAAGCCCCCAAGGGTGGGATGGGTTCGCTGTTTTTCAGAGGGCCTGGGCTTCCTGCGCTTCAAGGCCGTTCCTGCATCGCAGCGCGCTGGAGGAACGGCTGAAAGCACACTTTTCCATTATATTATTTTCGTTCCTGAAAGTAAAACAAAATGGAGCACGCGCGATACTATACAAAAAAGGGTTGCCGCTGAGGGCCCCCCTCTTCTTGATTCGGACGAACGACCGACGGGCCTATGCCTCTGGCCTGCTCAGGCCTTTGACGGCACGAGCCATCAGTTTCTTGCGGCGGGACGCCGTGTTGCGGTGCATCACGCCCTTCACCACGGCCTTGTCGAGCACGCTCTGGGCCAGGTTGAAATTCCTGGCTGCGGCCTCGCCGTCCCCGGCCTCCACGGATTCCAGAAGCTTCTTGACGGCGGTCTTGCACCGCGTCGTCCAGTAGCGGTTGTAGAGACGATTGCGCTCCTCGATGCGGACGCGCCTCTTTGCCGACTGCTTGTTTGGCATGGACCTTCACCCCCCTCCGGTTCAGACGCCCGTTCGAGCTTGTGCCCGAAAGCCCTGCCCCTTAAAATACAACGCAATGCATTGTAACATTCTGTATAATAGGTGTGCAAGCCTTGACGGCGCTTTCACCAAAATAATCCGCCGTCGCCGGAGAGCGCGCTTTGAGCTTGCCCCTGAGCGGGGTTTTGTGCGTCCTCCAAAAAGTCGTCGGCATCGAGGTGAATTATACCACGGAACTTTCTCTGAAGGACTTTTATTCCCCGTCGGGAAAGATGTCGCGCCTTCCCAGCTACGAGTTTCGACCTCAACAGCTGGAGGCCGCCCTGGCCGTTCAGGGGTTCCTGAGGGACGCCGACGCCGCCGTCCTCGCTCTGGAGGCCCCCACGGGGGTGGGGAAGACCTTTGCCGTGTTGGTCCCCGCCCTCATGGAGGCCCGGCGTCGGGGAGCCGGAATCCTCTTCCTGACGGCCAGCATCGCGCTTCAGGAGCAGGTGATCGGGAAGGACCTGCCGCGCCTGGCGGAGCTCCTGAACTCCGACCTCCGCTTCGGGCTCCTAAAGGGGCGCTCCAACTACGCCTGTCTCCGCAGGGCCGGCAGCCTTTCGGGGCCCTCGCTCTTCGACGCGGGGCCTGATGAACTAAAGGAGATCAAGCGGTGGCTTCAGGAGACGGAGGCGGGGGACCTGGCGGAGCTGGGGCTCTCCCCCTCGAGCCCCCTGACGGCGGACCTGTCGGCGGGGGCGCGGCAGTGCGTGGGACCGGCCTGCCCCTATCGGGACCGCTGCTTCGTGGTGCGGGCCTACCGCAGGGCCCAGGACTGGGACGTCGCCGTCGCCAACTACAACCTGTTCTTCTCTCACATCCTTGAGGGAGGCGGAGCCTTTCCCCTGCGGTACGACTGGCTGCTCTGCGACGAGGCCCATCGCATCCCCGACGCCGTGAGGTCCTCGTCGGCCGTTCGCGTCGGGGCGGAGAGCGGTCCCGGCCTCTTCGGCCCGCGCGTCCTTCAGGGGTTTGCGCCCCTCGCTCCGCGCTCAGTCCGTGCCGGTCGAGGAGCTGCAGGCCCACGCGTCCCGCGCCCGGGAGGAGCTGCGGACGCTCTTCACGGCCCTGCCCCTCCTCCTGCCGCGCGGGGGCGAGCTCTCGGCCCCGAACGAGGAGCTGCTCCATCGGGGTCAGGCGGCGGCGGAGGAGGCGGACCTCCTGCTGCGCCCCCTGCGGGCCTTCGAGGAACGCTTCATGGCCGGGAACTTTTCCGACAAGGGGGAGATGGCGCGCGGCGCGGAGCTGATGCGCTGGATCGACGACGTGCGGGAGTTCAAGCGCGACCTGATCTGGTGCCTGTCGGCGGCCCGTTTCCCCAGCTGGGCCTACTGGGCGGAGTCCGGCGCGTTGACCAGCAAGCCCGTGGCGGCCTCGGAGATCGTCCAGGAGGTCCTGCAGAAGGAGGAGCCGGAGAAGCTCGTCCTGACGTCGGCCACGCTGACTCAGGGGGGGAGCTTCGACTTCTGGAGCCGGGAGACGGGCATCGTTCCGGATCGCAGCCTCGTGGTGGACTCCCCCTTCGACTTCTCGCGTCAGATGGAGGTCCTCGTCCTGGACGTTGGACTGCACGTCGGGGAGCCGGGGTACGACGAGCGCATGTGCCGGATCATGGAGCGGCTGTGCGACAAAAACGGCGGGCGCACGCTGGTGCTGCTCTCGTCCCTTAGGCTGCTGAACGCCTTCGCGGATCGGATGAGGGCGGGGGACCGTGGCTACTCGGTGCTGGTTCAGGGGGATATGCCCCAGCGGCAGCTCCTCAAGAGGTTCACGGAGGACGAGACCTCCACCCTCATCGGGAGCATCTCCTTTCGCGAGGGAGTGGACGTTCCAGGGGAGGGGCTGACTCAGGTGATCATCGACCGCATCCCGTTTCCCCATCCCAACGACCCCATGGTCCGGGCGCGCAACGAGCTGGAGGGTGGCAAGGGGTTCGTCCGCGTTACGCTTCCCACGGCCCGAATCCTCCTTCGTCAGGCGGCGGGGAGGCTGATCCGCAGCTCATCGGACCACGGGCGAGTGGTCCTTCTGGACGTCCGGGCCGTGGAGCGGAAGGACTGGAGGATCCTCTCCGCCTTCCCACCCTGCCGCCTTAGAAAGCTTTCCGTGGAGGGGGTTTGACCTTGACGACGACGAACGCCTTTGAAAGTGAAAGGAAGCCTTCACGGGCCGTGGGGCGCGTGTGCCGAGGGGAGACCCTGGTGGAGGTTTTGATGGCCTCCTTCATCCTGGCCCTGATCCTGCCCGCCGTCTTCGGAACGCTGGCCAGCAGCCTTCGCGCCCAGGCGGAGCTGCAGCGCCTGGACGCCTGCCGGTACGGCGCGCAGTGGTGGTTCAGCCGCGTGGACCGCCCCGCGTCGAAGGGGATTCTGGAGGCCATGCCCCGAACGACGCCCGACGGCGCGCTCTCCTTCAGCTGGGAGCGCAGCCCCGGCAGCTGCGGCGCCCTCCGCGTCACCCTGACGGTCCGGGCGCGGGGAGCGAGTGTGCCCCTCGTCCAGGCGAGGACGTTCTAAATGGACGTCCGACGTCGCTGCCGTCCGACCTCGCGTGCCTTCACCCTGGTGGAACTCCTGGTGGGGCTCATGATCGCGGCGTGCCTGGGGGCGATCCTGACGGCGGGATACCGCTGGGTCGTCCTGTCCTCCAGCCGGACTTTGCGACAGCTCCTGGCCCGTGACCGCGCCCTGAGGGCCGTCGCCTTCATCGAGCCGAGGGCCCTGCACGTTGGCCTGGGGCTCTCGGCGTGCTGCGGCAGCGGGGCGCTTCAGAGGGCCCTGGGGCGGGGCGTTTCGGACGCTCCGCAGATGGCGGGCTGGTCCGACTCCTTCCGGGGGGTCCGCGTCTACCGGGAGGGGCCGATTGGCCTCGTCCCGGCGGCGGAGAAGGACGGCGTCTTCGCTGGAACGGCGCTCTGCCTCCTCTACGCCATGCCCTCCGGGATGATCCTGAGGGCGGAAGCGGGGAGCGCGGACCTCAAGCCGGGGCAGAGGGCGCGCTTCACCGTCCTCTCGGCCGCTCCCGGAACGTCCTTCCGCAGCGGGCGCTTTGAGGACCTGCGGAGTTGGGGGGTGCTCCCCCTGGCGGGGCTTCCCCTCCACGTGACCTCCCTGTCCGGGCGACAGGCTACACTCCGGCTTGCCCCCTCCCCCCCCTGCCCCTCGACGCGCCCTCCGTGGCCGAGCTCTACCTCCTGCGGTGCGAGCGCTTTTGCGTGCAGAACGAGACGCTTTGCTTTCAGGGGATGGAGACGGACTGGTATCCGCCGAACTTCTATCCGCGGGAGGAGGGGGTCCTTGCCCTCTGGGCGGAGTGGCGGCCGGGGCTTAAGTGTCTGGACCTCTGGGTGCTGGCGTCGGGTGGTTCCGCGACTTTTGGCGGAGGAGGGCGTCCCGCGGCGTGGCCGGATGCAGCGCCCTGGAGCGCGGAGTTCGGACGCCGCGAGCTCTACGTGGCCCGCGCGTCCTGGAGGATTGAGAACCTATGAGAAGAAGGCCGGGTGTGGCGCTTCTGGCCGTGATGCTGTTCTGTTTCGCAGCCGCGTTGGTGGGAACGGAAACCTTCCTGCTCCTCGAGTGGGCCCACACCTCCGCCGCGTCGAGCCGATGGCGCTTTGCGGGCAGGGTTCAGCTTGCCTCGATGGTGGAGGTGGGGCGTCGTTGGCTGAGGGAGGAGTTGAAGACGGGCAGGCTGCCCCATCCGGGAGGAGCGCTCCCGCACGACTTCTCGGAGTGCCGGCTGTTTCAGGAGGTGGGGGAGGGCGGTGCCGTGGTGAACGTCTACGACCTGGACTACAGCGTTGAAGGCGTCCCCGTGGCGCGGTGGCAGGAGGAGCGCAGCGCGGAGAGCTTCTTTCCGCCGTGCCGGGGCGCCTTCCTCATCCGGGCCGTCAAACCGGTGGAGTCGGGGCCGGTCATGATGCTGGAGGTCGCGGTGGCCGTCCGGGAGGTAACGCTCCCGGACGGGGGGCGGACTTTCGTGCTGGAACCCGCCCCGCTGCTGTGGCAGGAGGTGTGGCTTTGAGTCGCTTTATCACTTTTTATCATTTTCTTTGATATTCTGTGATAAATTTTGTTCCATATAGGGCTATTTTTAATGTAAAATACTGAGGACTAAGTATAAGTCGGCAGACACTCTGTCGACCGGAGGTGAAGGAGACAGGACGCTTTTCCCTTGGAAAACACGGTAGGTAAAGTGGTTTTGTGCTGCCTCGTACGGGGTGGAATCTTTGCGAACTTGATCGGAAGGAGGCAGGAGGTTGCTTTCTCGAAAAAAGAAAGGCGTGTGTGCGGGCCTGGCCCTTCACGAGGACTCCCTTCGCTACATTGAGCTGGATCTTGACGGGCAGGGCTTCAAAGTCCGTCGGCAGGAGGTCTTTCCTCTGCCTGCGGGATGCATCTCGCGGGAGTCGATACAGCAGTTCAACCTGCTGGAGAAGGCGTTTGATGACTTCAAGGGACAGGTGGGGAAGTTTCCCTGTCCTGTGGCGCTGGGGATTCCGGAACGGGATGTGATCCTGAGGCTGATCGACTATCCCAAGATGCCGGTGGCGGACATTCGGGACGCCCTGTCCCTTGAGTTCGAGGGCTACTTCCCCTATGCCTGGAACGAGGCCGCGGCGGACATCGTGGAGGTCGATGTTCCCGCGGGCGTGGAGCAGAAGACGACGGTCCTGGCGGCCACGGCCCGCCTGGTCTACGTGAACGACCTCCTGAGGCTGATGGAGCGCGCGGACATTCCCGTAGGGGCGGTGGAGCCGATGAACGTGGCCTTCTTCAGGGCCTCGGTGGGACGGACCGCCCGAAACGGCGCCTACTTCGTCCTGGGCGTCGAGCCCGAGGTGACCAACATCATCTTGGGCTATCGGGATAACGGCATCCTGTACCGGTCCACCCTGGCGGACCTCCGCAACCCCATGAGCCGCAGCGCGGACGAGGCGCTGATGCCCATCGCGCAGGACGTTCAGAACACGATCCTCTTCGCCCGCAACCAGTATCGGGACCTCGCGATCCGCCACCTGATCCTGGGGGGCAGCCTGGGAGAAAACCCGAGGCTCAAAGCGCTTTTGGAGAGCGGAGCGTCGCTGAACGTCGTCGTCTCCAACGTTTGGTCTACCTGGCAGATTCGTTCAGACCTTGGCGGCGTCCCCGGTTTTGACGCAGCTGTCGGCCTGGCTTTGAGGGATGCGATATGAGAGTACAATTCGACCTCTGTCCTGCGGAATACCTGGCGAGGAGGAAAAAGCGCCATTCGTTCAACG
Organism: Fretibacterium fastidiosum; assembly: GCF_000210715.1. Lineage (GTDB taxonomy): Bacteria > Synergistota > Synergistia > Synergistales > Aminobacteriaceae > Fretibacterium > Fretibacterium fastidiosum. The sequence continues at coordinate 809,324 of NC_021038.1, read as the reverse complement.
CCACGCGCATCCTGGCCGTCCTGTTGCTCCTGTTCTTCCTGGTGGCGGGCATCGGCTACATCGTGATGGCCTTCATGGAAACTCGTGCTCTGGCCTCCGACATCGAGATGGTCGAGGACGCGGTAGCCAAGCTCGAAGCCGACCAGAGCGAGTTGACGGCGGAGATCGTCCGTCTGAAGAACAAGGAGCAGCAGTACGCCAAGACCTTGCAGATCATGCGGAACGAGCCCCCCACGATCGAGGCGCTGAGCGCTCTCGAAACCAACATGGACCAGGGGATGGGGATAACTTCCATCCGTTTTGCCCCGGGAGGGACAAATGAGGGAGGGCTTGTCGTCTACACGGCGGACGTGGACGCTACGGCTCTCGTGGAGGACCAGATCACTGCCCTGACGACCGGCCTCAGCGGGAGTGGGGTCTTCAGCGGCGTGACGATGCCGAGCTCCCAGAAGGACGAGAAGACGGGGCGGGTGGACTTCAAGCTGCATCTGGAACTTCGGCCCTTCGGCCAGATCGACATGACGGGCGCCGCCGACTCCACAGGAAAGGAGCCCAACCCATAATGAAGGACAACAAGGTTACAGTACTTACGCTCCTCTTCTTCCTGCTGTGTGCCTCTCTGATCGGTGGCGTCTGGTTCCTGGACAAGCGCGTGCGGGACCTCCAGGAGCAGTACGACGAGGTGGAGCAGCGCCGCGTGGACCTGAACGGTGCGACGGGGGCCCTCATGGAGCAGAAGAAGGTCTTCACGGAGGCCTTCAATGAGCTTGACAACTACCACGTCAACGTGGCCTCGGACGACATGAACTTCTATGCCAACGTCCAGCAGGCGGTTCAGGACAAGGGCGTGGAGATTCTGTCCACGCGCCAGCAGGGCGTCAACGCGGAGGGTGTAGGGGCCATCTCGATGACGCTGCGCGGAGACTACTACGACATGGTGCAGGTTCTGGCCGCGTGGCGCAGCCTCCCCATGACGGTGCGCGTGGTCAACTTGACCGTGCGGCAGAACGAACCCTCCAGGGACAGCGGCAACGGGAAGAATGCGCCGCTGGGGCGCGTCGAGGCCGACGTAACCGTGGAGGCCATCGTCGCCGCCAACAACAGCAGGAGGTAGGGCCATGCAGTCAACTTGGCGCGAGGCGATAGCTTATGCCTGGGGGAACTTCACCGGAGTGATGAGCGAGGGTTCCGCCCGTGCGCTGCGGCTCCTGCTCTTTCTCATCTTCATCGGAGGAACTGCCTGGGCGGTGTACAGCTATCTTGAGCTGCAGCAGCTGCGGGAGGAGAAGACGTTTACGGCATCGAGCACCACCACCAGCGTGAATGAGGACAGAATACGACTGGAGGCCATGGTCACCGAGGTGCGCGACGCTTCGGCCCGCCGTTCGGGCAGTGCGATGACGGCGCAGACCATGAAGGACATGGGGAAGTACCTCTTTGACGACCCATCGCGGCGGATGGCTGCGGTGGTGCCTGAAATACCCCTTCCTGGCGGCGGTGTCGTGGCTCCTCAGGTGGAGGAGGTCGTCGAGCCACCGCCCGAGATCACCCTGCGGGCCATCATGGTCATAGACAAGACGAAGACGGCGCTCATCGACATCGCGGGCGTGGGGACGGGGCTTCTCGTGAAGCAGGGCGACACCTTCCTGAACCGGGAGGGGCGCATCGTTCGCATCACGAACGATAAGGTCGTCGTCCGTTGGAAGAAGAAAACCTGGAACGTCACCCCAGGATTTTGATCAGGAGATGGGAGATACAGATGAGACGACTTACTTTTAAGGCGGCTGTGTGGGCACTGGTTCTTTCGCTGACCCTTGGGTCTCCATCCCTGGTTTGGGGGGCAGGCTACGATAGGGAGACGCGCGAGGCCCTTCGCGGCGCGGACTCGGAGAGGGAGTCCGCGCGGACCTCCTCCGAGAACGGGGACAAAGAATGGAATGGACCGATGCTCCTGAACTACGAGCTCTACCAGCTGGGGGCGTCGGAGGTGGTTTTCGGCCTGTCGGGCAAGGCCCTTCCCGACCCCGAGGTGAGCTGCGAGAGCACCCGAGTGCGCTTCCTCATCCGAAACACCCACGTGGACAGGGCGGAGATGAGCAACCACGCGCTCGTCACCCCGATGATCTCGGACATGCAGATCAACCAGGTTCTGGACGACGTCGAGATCGTCATGCAGACGAAGGCGCCGCTCTCCGTCCGCTCCAAGCGGGGTTCTGCGCCGTCGAACGAGTTCTCCTACCGCATGATCGCCGGCGTGGAGGAGGAGCGCATCCGCCGCGAGCCCCTAGAGACGCGCCCGAAGCTGGAGGCGCCGAAGCCCGCCGGCCCCTTCGCCAATAAGACGAAGATCACCCTGGACCTCAGGGATGCGGAGCTGCGCGACGTGTTTCGTATGTTGGGAACGCACCTGAAGAAGAACGTCATCATCGACCCGTCGCTTCCCCCCGCCCTCGTGACGATGACCCTGAAGAACGTCCCCCTCAGCGAGGCGTTCGACTACCTGATGAGGACCTACGACATCGCCTACCACATGGTGGGGAAGGACACGATCGTCGTGGGGACCCAGGACGGGCTGTCCAGGCTCTCCGGCAACGAGGAGACCCGCACCTTCAACATCGCCTACGGGGACCCGTCGGTGATCCAGGGGCTCCTGGTGAACCTGACGAAGCTGCCGGCGGACCGCGTCCTCGTCGACCCCCGCCTGAGGGCGTTATACGTCACCTCGACCCCGCAGAAGTTGATGGAGGTGAACAACATCCTCCAGAAGATGGATAGGCCGGGGAAGCAGGTCATGATCTACGCCAAGATCTTCGAGTTCAGCGACAACGCGACGGACGAGGTGGAGACGGCGTTGAACGCGGTGTACAACCACTGGTGGCTCAGCTATTCGGGAGGGGCGGAATGCGCGGCGGCTACGCGGACGACAATCGCCTGGGGCGCAATCTTAAGACCGATAATCACACGATCCTCCCCCTTCAGACGGACCTGAGGACGCCGATGCACGGTATCTGGCGCGAGTTCGACGGAGCCTTCCGTGCCCTGGAGGAAAGGGGCAAGGGCAAGGCGCTGGCCAGTCCTTCCGTCATCACCATCGACGGCATGGAGGCGAGGGTCGAGTTGACGCAGGACTACCCCTATATCTCCGAGCGTGACGACGCGGGCAACCCGACGTGGTCCACACAGACGGTGGGCCCGCAGATGACGATGACGCCCAGGGTGGGGCGCGACGGGGTGATCAACCTCGCGTTGGACCTTGAGACGGGGGAAGTCATACAGATGATCACGGGCAGCACGGGCGAGCAGATGCCCAGGACCTCCAAGCGCCACGTGACGACCAACGTCCGCGTGCGCGACGGCGAGCCCTTCGTCATCGGCGGCCTCTTCAGCGACAACAAGAGCAGAACGCGCAACAGAATTCCCATCCTGGGGCAGCTGCCGCTCCTGGGCGAGCTCTTTACCTACCGCCAAGACGAGCACCGCAAGACCCAGGTGGTCATGCTGGTGGTGCCCTACGTCCTGGACACGCCGGACGCGGCCATCGAGCAGGAGCCCCTGTTTCCGCGCACGGCGGCACGGTGAGCGTACCACTAAGAGAATCCAATCCGACGCTGTGTTTTTTCGGAAGGGGCGGCCCCACGTCGCCCCTTCCTGTTTTTTTGACGGCCGATACGCTATAATTAAGGCTGGACTTTCGTTTTCACCGTGTTTATGCGGATAAAACGAGTAAAAACTGGAGGAATCGGTATGGCTCAGGTAGTGGACACCACGGATTTTTACGTAGGCCTGAAGTTCAGATGGCAGGACGGCATCTGGGAGATCGTGGACTACGATCATCACAAGATGGGGCGCGGCGGCGCCGTGGTGCGGACCAAGCTGCGCAACGTGGAGACGGGCTCCACCGTCGAGAACTCGTTCAAGCCCGGCGAGAAGTTCGAGCGCATCATCTACGAGGAGAAGCCGGCGCAGTACAGCTACCGCGATGGCGAGGACTACGTCTTCATGGACCTGGCGACCTACGACCAAATGACACTTTCCCCGAAAGTCCTGGGGGAAGCTGCGAAGTATCTGGTGGACGACCTTGAGATCCAACTCGAGTTCTTCGAGGGGAAGGTCATGGGCATCGAGCTTCCCAAGAGCGTGACCCTCAAGGTGACGGACACCCCGCCCAGCTTCAAGGGGGACACCGTCACCGGCGGCGGCAAGCCCGCAACGCTGGAGACGGGACTGGTGGTCACCGTCCCCGTCTTTATCGAGCCCGGCGAGGAGATCGTGGTGGACACGCGCACGGGGCTTTATCTGGAGCGCGCGAAGAAGTAACGAGCCTGCGAGGCCCCTCCCTTCGGTCGGGGGCCGCGAGAGCTTAAGGAGGCGGAAACTTTGAACGCGAGGGAACGGATCGCCTATCTGCGTGGTCTCCTGGATGGAATGCCCGCTGAGGACCCGCACCGCAGGACCTTTTTGGCCGTCGCGGACGCCCTCTCCTCGCTGGCCCTTGAGGTGGAGGCCGAGGGCAGGACGACTGCGCTGCCCCGCGAGGAAGGGGGGGCGTCAGAGCTTCGGGATTTGATCGCGAAACTGCACGGCGCCGTGCTTGAGCTGAAGGACGCGATCCTCTCCGGCGCGCTTGAGGACTGGGACGAGGACGACGGCGAGGACGAGGAGGACGACCGGACGACCCCGGACTTCGCCTCCATCACCTGCCCCTTCTGCAGCTGCTCCTTCTACCGCAGCGGCGGAGACGGCGCGGAGGATGAGGTCCTCTGCCCGGAGTGCGGCAGGGCGATCCCCGGGGCGTGCTGACCTTGACGCTTAGGAGGCTTTGATTTTGGACTCGACGCAGGAGAAGAAGGATGCCGGCCTCCCCTTTGGCGATGAAACGCACTACGACGGCATTATTCACATTTCTGAGGACGTCATCGTCGAGCTGACGAAAAAGACGATCCTGGGCATCCCCAACATTCAGGCGGCCAACACGCGACTCTCATCGAAGTTCGGCATCGGCCGAAAGGGCGGCGACGGCATTCGCGTCTCCGTCGAAGACGGGCCGTCGCCGATGATCACCGTCGACGCCTACGTCCTGATGAAGTATGGCCAGCGCATCCCGGACCTGGCCTGGGACGTCCAGGAAAAGGTCAAGGCCAACCTGGAGCGCTACACGGGCTACACGGTGAAGGCCGTGAACGTCAACGTTCAGGGGATATACCTCGAGAACCCTCCCCTGCTGGATGAGGCCGAAGGCTCAGCCGCTCCTTCGGAGGTGGATGCGGAGGCCGTCGAGGCCCCGTCCGGGGAGGGGGAGGCGCCGACGGCCGACGAGAGCGCCGGGCGAACGGAGGAGCAGGCTTGATCCAAGGCCTGCCCGCGTGGAAGCGCCGCTTCTGAGCGAGCCGTTTTGCGGAGGTGACGACGTGTACTTTTTGTGGAAACGAACGCCCCATGGAATGATCCGGGTGTCCTACGACGGGCTTTTCGACTTCGTCCAGGGCTTTTTGTCCGCACGGTTCAGGCTGTACGGCCTGGCCCTCGCGGCGGGAGACAACGCGCTGTTGACGCTCCTGATGTCCTCCGGCGACGTCTCTCGCGAGCCCGAACTTGCGCGGAGCCTTTCCGCCCTCATGGAGCCCCTGGGGATGCTCACCTCCGTGGTCTGGTTCAGTCGGGGCACCCCTGGATCCGACTGGATGGAGACGCGGTTTTCGCTCATAAGGAGCCCCTGGGCCTGGATGGCCCTTGCGTCCTCCGTCGCTCTGATCGTCATTGCCGGCTGGGTGGGCTTTTTCTGGACCGCCTTCTGGGGGACCGCCGCGTGGTTCGTCGTGAGAGGGCTCACCTTCCTCTTCTTTAGACGGAAGAACTTTCTCCTGCCTCAGGCGGGGATACGGAATGGAGACGGACGTGTCTGAGCCGGCTCGCAGGGCTCAAAGCCATCACCGCAGTCGCCAGGAGCGCGGCTACGCGGCCCGCCGGCGGGCCCGTGAGCTCGCGGTTCAATTCCTGTACTCCATGGAGTGCGGGCCGGGGCAGGACCTGGAGGAGGCCCTTGAGCTCTTCCTGGGAGCGGAAAGCTGCGCGGAGGCGGAACCCCCGGCGGTGAAGGAGTACTGCCGCGCCTTGGTGCGAGGGACCTGGAGCCGGCGCACGGAGGTGGACGAGGTCCTGTTGAGCGTCGTGACGAACTGGAGGCCGGAGCGCATGGTGGCCGTGGATCGCGCGGTGCTGCGCCTCGCGGTCTTTGAGGGCTTCCTGGACTGCGCGCTCCCCTTCAAGTCGGCGATCTCCGAGGCCGTGAACCTCGCCCGGTCCTTTGGGACGGAGGATTCCGCGCGGTTCGTCAACGGGGTCCTGGCCCGGGTGGTGCGGCGCCTGATCCCGGAGGAGCGAAAGGAGGGCGGAGCGGATGGTCAGGGAGAGGACCCGCAGGGCTGAGCTGACGGTAGACGAGTTGAACGCCTACATCCAGGGGCTTTTCAACTCGGACCTCCTGCTGAAGGCGCTCGTGATCTCGGGCGAGATCGCCGAGTTCAAGCGCCACACCAGCGGGCACTGTTACTTCACCCTGCTGGGGACGGATACGCGGATATCCTGCGCCATGTTCCGGCGGGACGCCGACCTGCTCCCGGAGTGGCCCCGCAACGGGGACCAGGTGTTGATCGAGGGCAGCGTGGGCGTCTACCCCCAGAGGGGCGTGTACCAGCTCTACGCCCGGCGCCTCATCCCGGTGGGAGCGGGCGCCATCGAACGGGCGCGGCAGGAGCTGAAGCGGCGCCTGGAGCTGGAGGGGCTGTTCCACCCGTCCCACAAGCGTCCCATTTCGCCCTATCCCTCCCGGGTCGCGGTGATCACCTCCGCCACGGGTGCCGCCCTGCGCGACGTCCTGCGCATCTCGGGACGTCGGTATCCCCTCTCCGACATCGTCGTCGTCCCCACCCTGGTCCAGGGGCCCGACGCGCCGGAGGACATCGTGAGGGCCTTTGCACGCGCCGGCGCGATGTCCGGCGTGGACTGCGTGCTCCTGGTGCGCGGCGGAGGCAGCCGGGAGGACCTCGTGCCCTTTGACGACGAGCGCGTCGTGCGCGCGGTGCGGAACTGCCCCTTCCCCGTGGTGAGCGGCATCGGCCATGAAGTGGATTCGACCCTGAGCGACCTGGCGGCGGACCTGACGGCCTCGACGCCCTCGGCGGCGGCGGAGGTGGTCTTTCCGGATCGGGCGGCGCTCCTTGCGTGGCTGGCTCAGGTTCGACAGCGCGTGGGCGGGAGCGCGAGGCGACGGATCGGAGTGGAGCGGGCCCGGTGCCGTTTGGCGCTGGAGGGGATGGAGCGGGCGTTGAAGCTGCGGACGGGAACGGAGCGATCGCGGCTTCATGAGGGGCTTCGTGCCCTGTCCCGGTCCATGACCCTCCGCCTGCGGGACGCCCGGAGCGAGTTGAGCACCCGTGCCGCCTCCCTGTCGGGCCTCTCCCCCCTCGCCGCTCTGGCGCGGGGGTACGTGATCGCCGAGCGGGAGGGTCGCCGGCTTTTCTCCGTCCGGGAGGCCCTCTCCGGCGCGGCGCTCTCCCTGTGCTTCCGGGACGGAAGGGCGGACTGCCTTGTGCGGGCGATCGCACCGTTCGACCCCCCGAACGAGGGGGCCCTGGAGGAGAGATGAGCGTGGA
>NC_021038.1:794681-801262 GCF_000210715.1 Fretibacterium fastidiosum | reverse complement strand
GAGGAACGGGCGGAGGAGGAGGTGCGGGCCCTGCCGGGCGGCTCCCGCGTCCCGGAGAGCGTTCGGGTCTGGAACCCTGCCTTCGACGTGACGCCGGCGGCGAACGTCACGGCCATCGTCACGGAGCGGGGCGTCTTTCGGCCTCCCTACCGCTTCGGCGCGGGCGGGGAGCCGTCCCCTCCGGCGGCCTGAGGCCGTTCGGTCGCATCGAGCTCACATTGCAGGACAATCAAACTTTTTTTGGAGGTATCGTCTTGGAGAACTTTAAGGTCGCGGATCTCGGTCTGGCGGAGCACGGTTGGAAGAAGATCGTGTGGGCGTGGCAGTACATGCCCTCCCTTCAGTTTCTGTACAACAAGTATAAGGACGCGCAGCCCTTCAAGGGGGCGACGATCGCGGCGTGCCTTCACCTGGAGGCGAAGACCGCCAACCTGCTCCTGACGCTGGCGCACCTTGGGGCCACGGTGGCCGCGTGCGGCAGCAACCCGCTGTCCACGCAGGACGACATCTGCGCGGCCCTGGCGGAGAAGGGAGTGCACGTCTACAGCCATCGGGGGATGAGCACGAGGGAGTACTTCGACTACGTGCGTACGGTCCTGGGCTACAAGCCCAACGTCATCATCGACGACGGAGCCGACCTGGTGGCGACGATCCACAAGGAGCTTCCGAAGCTGATCCCAGGCATCCTGGGGGCCTCCGAGGAGACCACCTCCGGGGTGAAGCGCCTCCGCGCCATGCGGGATGAGGGCGTGCTGAAGTTCCCCGTCATCGCGGTGAACGACGCGCTGAGCAAGTACCTCTTCGACAACCGCTACGGCACGGGCCAGTCCGTGTGGGACGGCTTCATCCGCACCACGAACATGGTGGTGGCCGGCAAGACGGTGGTGGTGGCCGGCTATGGCTGGTGCGGACGCGGCTGCGCCATGCGGGCCGCAGGCCTGGGGGCCCGCGTCATCGTCACGGAGGTGGATCCCCACCGTGCCTGCGAGGCGCTGATGGACGGCTTCCAGGTGATGAGTATGGAGGAGGCCGCCCCGCTGGGAGATATTTTCATGACGCTCACCGGCAACATCCACGTCCTGCGCAAGGAGCACTTCATGAGGATGAAGAACGGCGTCGTGCTGGGCAACGCGGGGCACTTCGACGTGGAGATCAGCAAACCGGACCTCAGCGCCCTGGCGGACCACATGGAGCAGCTGCGCGACAACATCGACACCTACGTGATGAAGGATGGCCGCCGCATCAACCTGCTGGGCGAGGGCCGGTTGACGAACCTGGCCTGCGCGGACGGGCACCCCATCGAGATCATGGACCTCAGCTTCGCGCTCCAGCTGGAGGCGGCGCTGCACATCTACACACACAAGATGGAGCCGGGCCTGTACCCCGTGCCCATCGAGACGGACCGCGCCGTGATGGAGTCCAAGCTGGCCGCCATCGGCGTCACGATCGACCAGATGACGGAGGAACAGGTCGAGTACATGAAGAGCTGGCAGGAGTAGCCTGAGGAGGGACGGCTTATGGCGACATTGTTCAAGGACGTGCTGATGTTGGACGGCGGGCGAAAGCAGGCGGTGCGGGGACACCTCCTCGTCTCCAAGGGGCGGATCGTCTCCATCCTGGGGCTCGAGGAGAGGCTGCCCGGTGCCGACAAGATCGTCTCGGGGCACGGCCGCATGGCGGTGCTGCCAGGATTCGTCAACGCCCACACTCACGCCGCCATGGTCCTTCTGCGCGGCCTGGGCGAGGAGGCTCCCCTGATGGAGTGGCTGGAGAAGAATATCTGGCCCGTGGAGGCGAAGCTGACCTCGGACTTCATCTACTGGGGAACCGCCTCGGCCGTCCTGGAGATGCTGGCGGGTGGGACCACCTGTTTTGCCGATATGTACTTCGAGATGGACCGAGTGGCGGAGGTCGCCCTTCAGGCCCGGATGCGGGCGGCCCTGTGTCGGGGGATCGTGGCAGGAGAGGCGGGCAAACTCGACCGTTCCCTCCAGGAGGGCCTTGACCTGGCGGAGCACTGGCACGGGCGGGAGGGCCTGATCACCGTCCAACTGGGGCCCCACGCCCCATACACCGTTCCCCTGGACGACATGCGGAGGATCTTTCAGGCGGCTCGCGAGCACAACCTGGGAGTGCATCTGCACTTCCTGGAGACGGAGTGGGAGCTTAACTACCTGCGGCAGGAGCTCAAGAGGGAGCCTGCCGACTACCTGCGGGACGTGGGACTGCAGGACGCGCCTCAGACCGTCCTGGCCCACGCCGTGTGGCTGGATCCGGCGACGGAGGTGGACCTCTCCCGCGTGACGCTGGTCCATTGCCCCGGCAGTAACCTGAAGCTGGGCAGTGGGGTGATGCCCCTTGCCGCGTGGCTGGAGAAGGGAACGCCCGTGGCGCTGGGCACGGACGGAGCCTCCAGCAACAACCGCCTGGACATGTGGGAGGAGATGCGGACCGTCGCGTTGCTGCACAAGGGGGTGAACCACGACCCCATGTGCGTTCCTGCCCTTGACGCCCTGCGCATGGTGACTTATGAGGGGGCCAGGGCCTTCGGTTTTGCCCAGAAGGGCATGATCCGCGAGGGCTGGATGGCGGACCTGGTGCTGGTGGACCTGGACCGGCCCCACTACGTCGGAGCCAACGAGGAGAACCTGGCGGCGTACATCGTCTACGCGGGGAGCGCCGCCGACATCGTGGGCACGATGGTGAACGGAAAGTGGAGCTTCCGCAACGGGGAGTTCCCGACGCTGGACCGCGAGGAGATCGTGGAGAGGGCGCGGGAGGCGCGGGAGGCCATCACGAGATAGCCCCGCAGGGGCCGTGGGGGACCGCCGCATGGGACGTCTGCCCTGCGGCGGCCCTTGATTTTTTGGCCCTGGGATGCCCTCGCGCGATGGGTTGTCCCGCCCCATCGATCCCCCTCGTTATTACTGTAGTGAAAGGAAGTGAGCGAGTGCGCTTCGTGCTGCCCGCCTTTGCAAAGCTGAACCTCTCGCTGAGGGTGACGGGCCGCCGTTCCGACGGCTACCACGACCTGCTCTCGATCTTCCTCCGTATCCCGTCCGGAGAAGCGCTCCGGGTCGAGCTTTTGCCCGCGGGAGCGGAGGACCGCGTGGAGGTCCTGGGGATGGACCTTCGCCTGACGGGGGAGAACGTCGTGGCGCGGGCCCTGCGGCTGGCGCGGGAGGCCGGAGCGGAGGTCCCCCCCTCAGGGTCGAGGTCCTGAAGAGCCTCTTTCCCGGAGCGGGCCTTGGAGGAGGGAGCGGCAACGCGGCCGCCCTGCTGCAGTGGCTGGCGTCCAAAGACGCTTCGGGCCCTTGGGGGGAGGTGGCGCGCCGCACGGGGGCGGACGTGCCCTTCCTCTTTTCCGGCGCGCCCATGGCCCTGGTCGGCGGGACGGGGGACCGCCTGGAGCCCCTCGATCCCCCACGCCTCAGCGGCCTGATCGCCTTCCCTGCCTGGGAGGTGGGGACGGAGAACGCCTACGCATCCCTGGACGCCGCCCTGCGCGGAGGCTACCCGAAGGACGAGGCCTCCGCGCGGAAGGAGGCGGAGGGCATCCTGAGCGCCTTGAGGGAAAACAGGCGCCTGGGGTTCCTGCCCAACGACTTCGCGCCCCCCCTCATGGAGGCCCACGGGCAGTATCGTGAGCTCTTCGCCCTCTTTGAGGGGGCGGGGGCCCTCGCCTGGGGCATCACCGGGAGCGGCGGTGCGGCCTTTGCCCTGACCCGCGGAGGAAAACTCGATCTGGAGTGGCCGGGCTGGGTCCGGCAGGTCCTGTACCTTCCGCCGCTCCCGTGACCAATGAATTAAAGGACGAAGAACAGGAGAATTCGATGCTGAAGAAGCGCTTTGTCGTTGAACGATGCGCCGTTCTGGCGCTCCTGATGGGATTGGCCGCCGCCCTGCTGTCCGCCCTCCCGGCCGGGGCGGCCACGATGCAGGACCTCTTCTGGAAGCGGGCATGGAAGGAGATGGAGGTGCTCTACGCCTCCATGGACGAGAGGTCTCCGCAGGATGCTGCCCTGATGGCCAACGCCTACCGCATACAGGATCGCTGGCCCGACGCGGTGGCGATCCTCGAGGAGTACGCGGGGAAGTTCCCCGCCTCCATCAGGCCCTATGCGGATATGACGCTCCTTCTGGGGTACGAGAGGGGGAAGCGAGACCAGGAGGCCCTGGCGTTGGCGGAGAGGCTTTGGAAGAGCGCTCCCCAGGAGCTGAAGTACTACGTGGCCTACGCGCAGTACCGCCTCCTGTCGAAGGGCGGGGATGAGCGGAGGATCGGGGAGGCGCTGTCCCACATGCTGGCGGCCGCCGAGACGAAGGAGCGGCGGATTTACGCTCTGTCGAAGCGGATCGAGCTGTCGGGGAATCGGGCGGAGTCGGCGCTGAAGCTCCTCGAGCTTCAGCCCTCGAACAAGGATGCCGCGAAGGTCCTCCTGCAGCAGCCTCAGCCCTGGTCCAACGCCGTCAGGGTGGCGCTGGGCGTCTACGCGCACCTGGCGGGGGAGAGCGCCGCCGCGGAGGAGCGGTTGAGGCCCGTCCCCATGACAGCGGCGGGGGGGCGCAAGGCGGCCTACTACCGGGCCTGGTCCCTGTACCGACTGAAGCGCAGCGGCGAGGCCCTGGACCTCTGGAGCCGCCTGGCCCTCAGCGGCAACGCCTACGCGGAGCCCTCCGTCCGGCGCATCGCGACCCTTGCGGGAAAGGCGGGGAAGGCCGAGAAGAAGGCGGCCATGAACGTTCTGGAGCGCGTGATCAAGGAGCGCAGGGGCAAGCCCCAGGCGCGGGCCCTGCTCGTGCTTCGTGACCTCCTGGACAAGTCCCAGGCGAAGTACCGGGACGCCCTGGAGGCGAAGGTCCTGAGCGCCTATCCCGACACGCCCTACGCCTTTGACGTCCTGTGGGGGCGGGGTTGGAAGAACGTGGCCGCAGGCAACCTCACGGAGGCCGTCCGGCTCTGGCGCCAGGCGGATGCCCCCAACATCGGCCCCATGCGGCGGGCCCGCCTGCTCTACTGGATCGCCGACGCGGAGCGGCGGTCGGGCAACAAGGCCGAGGCCGACCGAACCCAGGCCCTGCTTGAGCGCCGCTACCCCCTCTCCATCTACGCCCTCCTGAACGGGGGCGAAAAGCTTAAGGTCGTGAACGGGGAGGACCCCGCCCTGGCGACGAAGCCCTCCGAACTCGAGCAGTGGGGGTTCGTCCTCTACGCGAAGCTCAGGCTGTCGAGGCCCAAGGCCGGGGTGCGGGAGCTCTACCGCGCGCTCAGGCTGTCGCGCTGGCTGGGGCTTGAGGAGTCTTACAATGAAGCCCGTCGCCTGGAGACGCTCCTGACGTCGGGGAGGACGCTCTATCGTGCCAACCTGGAGGCCCTCTACCCTCGTCCCTTCCGGGCGCAGGTCAAGGCGGCTTGCGAGGCCTACAGCGTGGAGGATGCCCTGGTGTGGGCCGTCATGCGGCAGGAGAGCTCCTTCCGTCCCGACGCCCGGAGCCATGCCGGCGCCACGGGATTGATGCAGCTGATGCCCGGAACGGCAAAGGGCGAGGCGAAGCGGGCGGGGCTTGAGAAGTACGACCTCCTGGACGTCAACGACAACATCCGGCTGGGGACCTCGCACCTCGCGTGGCTGGGGCGCTCTTTCCCACGGGTGGAGTGGGTGATGGCCGCCTACAACGCGGGGTCGGGCAACGCCCGCAAGTGGCTGAAGAACGGGGGGGAGGACCTGCCCCTAGACCGCTGGATCGAGGCCGTGAAGTTTGACGAGACCTGCGGCTACGTGCAGCGCGTCTCGGCGAACCTGAGGGTCTACCGGATGCTCTACGGAACGGCCGAAGCGCGATGACGGAGGGAGAACGGGCCGCCGCATCCCTCTATCGCCGTGCGCTGGAGCGCATGGGCGAGGTCGAACGGGCGCGGGAGCGGGATCACGGGGCGATCCCCTACGACCTCTCCCTCCGCGCCCTCGCGGGGCCCTTCCTGGAGGCGGGGATGAGGCAGGGGTGGCTGCCCTGCGGAGGCAGGGTGCTCGCCGCCGTGTCGGGGGGTGGGGACTCGATGGCCCTCCTCTGGCTCTTCAAGACCTTTTACGACGGCCCCCTGACCGTCGCCCACGTGAACCACGGCATCCGGGGAGGGGAGGCCGACGCGGATGCGGCCTTCGTGCGAGACGCGGCGGAGGGATGGGGCGTGCCCTTCATGGAACGGACCCTGGACGTTCCGGGGGAACGGGCGCGGGGGGAGTCCATCGAGGCTGCGGCACGACGGCTGCGCTACCGGGCGCTCCTCGAGATGGCGGAGGCCTGCGGCGCTGTGGGCGTCGCCCTGGGGCACAATCGCGACGACCTGGCGGAGACAGTGCTCTTCAACCTGCTGCGGGGCGCGGGCGTGCGGGGTGCCGTGGGGATGCCGGAGCGGCGGGGCCTCCTGTTCCGCCCGGTGATCGGCATGAGCCGCGACCTGCTGCGCCGGGTCCTGAGGGTCCGGGGCATCGCCTGGCGCGAGGACGGGACGAACGCGGACGCGGGCTGCACCCGGAACTTCCTGCGGCTTGAGCTCATGCCCCTCCTGGCGCGGCGCG
>NC_021038.1:782884-794497 GCF_000210715.1 Fretibacterium fastidiosum | reverse complement strand
GGTGCTCCGCGCCGCGGGCCGCAGGCTGGGGCTGGCGGCGCTCCCAAGGGGCCGGAGCCTGGAGTTGGCGCGCCTCATGGGGCGCGCCGGCCCCTTCGTCTTTCAGTGGGGCGGGGGCGCGTCGGTCCTGGGGGAGCGCGGCAGGCTCCGCTGGACGGCGCCGACAGAGCGCCCCCAATAGCTTGAGGCACGGATTTTTCATCATTACTTTACGGGAGAAGATTGCAGATGGCGAAGGAGTACAGGCTCGGCGAGGTGCTGCTCTCGCGGGAGAGGATCGCGGAGCGTGTGGCGGAGCTGGCGCGTGAGATCGCGTCGGACAACGGGGGCAGGCGGGAGCTGCTCGTCGTGGGTATCCTGACGGGGGCGGTGTTCTTCTTGACGGACCTGGTGCGGGAGATGCCGGACGACCTGGACGTGCACATCGACTTCATGTCGGTCTCGTCCTACGCGGACGCGACGAAGAGCAGCGGCGTCGTGCGCATCTTGCACGACCTGAAGAACAGCGTTGAGGGCATCGACGTGCTCATCGTGGAGGACATCGTGGACACGGGGCTGACGCTGTCCTACCTGCAGGACCTCCTGCGGGCCCGCAGGCCGGCAAGCCTCAGGACCTGCGTCCTGCTGGACAAGAGCGCGCGGCGGGAGACGGCGGTGAAGGTCGATTACTGCGGCTTTGAGATACCGGACGCCTTCGTCGTGGGCTACGGGCTGGACTGTGCCGGAAGGTGGCGTCACCTGAAGGACATCCGCAGCGTCGAGGCCCTGTGACCCCTGCGGGGCCCGGCGCGTATCCGCAATATCCTGTTTGGACTGCGGCGGCCTTAATGTTACAATAAAGCGTTGTCGTCGGTCGCCTCAGGATGCGGGCGTTCCGCGGCGGAGCAGTCGATGTGGGCCCCCGGAGGCTGGGGCGGGCCCGTGAGAGGGGCGATGTTTTGGGGCGAGTGGTTAAGAATCTGGGCCTTTACCTGGTCCTCATCCTGCTGGTGGTGAGCATGGTCAACGTTTTCATGACGCCGGAGGAAGCCCAGAAGCAATACAGCGAGATCAGCTACAGTTCATTCCTCACGGAGCTGGAGGGGGGGCGCATCCGCATCCTTCAGATCCGGAACAACACCCTGCCGGGGGAGTCCTCATCCGCCGTCCTGCGGGGCGAGCTGAAGGACGGGAAGCGTTTTCTGACCTACGGCGTGGACGTCAGCGGCCTTGCGGACCGGGCGTCCCGCGCCGGAGTGGTGGTGACGGTGGAGGCGCCTCAGAAGACCTCCTGGTGGATGTCGATGCTCTCCTCCCTCGTCCCGACGCTGCTCCTGGTTGGCGTGTGGGTCTTCTTCCTCTACAACATGCAGGGCGGCGGCGGGAAGGTCGTCTCCTTCGCCAAGAGCAAGGCGAAGCTCTTCCTGGACAACCGCCCCAAGGTGACGTTCGCGGACGTGGCGGGCTGCGAGGAGTCCAAGGAGGAGCTGCAGGAGGTCGTGCAGTTCCTGAAGTCGCCCGAGAAGTTCACGAGGCTGGGCGCCAAGGTCCCCCGCGGCGTGCTCCTCCTGGGGCCTCCCGGCACGGGGAAGACGCTCCTGGCCCGCGCTGCGGCGGGGGAGGCCAACGTCCCCTTCTTCAGCGTCAGCGGATCGGACTTCGTCGAGATGTTCGTGGGGGTCGGCGCTGCGCGCGTCCGTGACCTCTTTGAGCAGGCCAAGAAGTACCAGCCCTGCCTCATCTTCATCGACGAGATGGACGCGGTGGGACGCCACAGGGGCGCGGGGCTGGGCGGAGGGCACGACGAGCGCGAGCAGACGCTGAACCAGCTCCTGGTGGAGCTGGACGGCTTTGACGACACCAGCAGCACCATCCTCATCGCGGCAACGAACCGGCCCGACATCCTGGACCCGGCGCTTCTGCGCCCCGGCCGTTTCGACCGTCACATCGTGGTGGACCGCCCGGACGTCAACGGCCGCGAGGAGATCCTGAAGGTACACATGAAGGGCAAGAAGTTCTCGGACGACGTGGACACGGGCATCCTGGCGCGGCGGACGCCCGGCTTTGTGGGGGCGGACCTGGCGAACCTCATCAACGAGGCGGCGCTGCTTGCGGCGCGTCACGACAAGAACCGCATCGACATGGAGGAGCTTGAGGAGGGGATCGAGCGCGTGATGGCGGGGCCTGAGCGGCGAAGCCGCCTCATCAGCGATCGGGAGAAGAAGATCATCGCCTACCACGAGGTGGGACACGCCATCGTCGCGAAGGTGCTGCCGGACAGCGACCCGGTGCACAAGATCTCCATCATCCCGCGTGGGCACGCCGCGCTGGGTTACACGCTGCAGCTGCCGGAGGAGGACCGGTTCCTCCGGTCCAGGTCCGACCTCCTGAACCGGATATCCATCCTGCTCAGTGGGCGCGTGGCGGAAGAGATCGTGTTCGGCGACGTCACGAGCGGCGCGGCCAACGACCTGGAGCGCTCCACCCAGACGGCCCGCCAGATGGTGACGGAGCTGGGCATGAGCGAGAGGCTGGGGTTGGTGAAGCTGGGCAACAAGCACGAGGAGATCTTCCTGGGTCGGGACATCTCCGAGGAGCGAAACTACAGCGAGGAGATCGCCTACGCCATCGACCAGGAGGTCAAGGCGATCATCGACTCCTGCTACGACAAGGCGCGCGCGATCCTCGAGGAGCACCGTGAGCTCATGGACCGGATCGCGGGGATACTCCTGGAGCGCGAGGTCCTGGATCGGTCGGAGTTCGACGTCCTGATGGAGGGTGGGGAGCTGCCCCCCAGGTCGGCGAAGAAGGCCGAGGCCTCGAAGCCCGCTGCGGATGGCGACGCGAAGGCGCCGGACGATGTCCCCGAAAAGGAACGGGACCTGACGCCGCCTCTGCCGGAGAACCGGGTGGACGGCCTGCCGAAGAACGGCCTTCTGGGTTGAAGGGAAATCTTGCAATGCCCCCTCTCTTTGAGGGGGCATTTTTGTGGAGCGGCTTCGCTGGAAGAAGAACGCGGACAGGTGGACAGGGTCTTACGTCGGATGCACGAATCGTGTGACCGCCGTGCCTCGCGGCCATTTGCGCGCCGGAGGTACGGTATCTTTTCCCGCCCTTCTGTTGTAAGATGTCCTCGGACAGCGTGCAAGGCCGCTGGGAGGAGGCTTCACTTGATACAAAAAAACTTTATCCTGCACTCGGAGTGGCCGCCGGCGGGCGACCAGCCGGAGGCCATCGAAGCCCTGAGGCGAGGCCTCGATGCCGGGCAGCGCTTTCAGACGCTGATGGGCGTCACGGGCAGTGGCAAGACCTTTACGATGGCCAACCTCATCGCCGCGGCGAACCGGCCGGCCCTCGTCCTGGCACACAACAAGACGCTGGCGGCGCAGCTCTACAGCGAGTTCAAGCAGTTCTTTCCGGAGAACGCCGTCCACTATTTCGTCTCCTACTACGACTACTACCAGCCGGAGGCCTACATCCCGTCGAGCGACACCTACATCGAAAAGGACGCCTCCATCAACGACCGCATCGAGCGCCTGCGCCTGGCGGCCACGAAGGCCCTGATCGAGCGGCGGGACGTACTGGTCGTCGCGAGCGTCTCCTGCATCTACGGCCTGGGCAAGCGCGACAACTACGAAAACGCCATCTTCTCCTTCAAGGAGGGGGACCGCATGGAGCACCGCACCTTCCTGGAGCGCCTGCTGGAGAACTACTACGAGCGCAACGACACGTCGCTCGAGCCGGGTAAGTTCCGCGTGCGGGGCGACACCATCGAGATATTTCCGGCCTACGCCGAGACCTGCATCCGCGTGTCGTTCTTCGACGACGAGATCGAGCGCATCGACCAGGTGGACCCCCTGAGGGGGACGTCGGTGGAGCACACGCCGGAGGCCTCGATCTTCCCCGCGCAGCACTACGTCACGCAGACGGACGCCATCGCGCGCTCCCTCCCCCTGATCCAAGAGGAGCTGGAGCGGATGGAAAGGCGCTTCAACGAGGCGAACAAGCCCCTGGAGGCGGAGCGCATCCGGATGCGCACGCGCTACGACATGGAGATGCTGGGGGAGGTGGGGTACTGCTCCGGGATCGAGAACTACTCGGTCTACCTAGACGGACGAAAGCACGGAGAGCCGCCGGGCACGCTGATCGACTTCTTCCCGGAGGACTTTCTGCTGTTCGTGGACGAGTCGCACATCACGCTGCCCCAGGTTCGGGGCATGTTCAACGGCGACCGGGCGCGCAAGACCGTGCTGGTGGAGAACGGGTTTCGCCTGCCCTCCTGCCTGGACAACCGCCCCCTCCAGTGGGACGAGTTCAAGGAGCACATGCACCAGGCCGTGTTCGTTTCTGCCACGCCGGGGGACTACGAGGTGGAGGTCTCCTCTCAGGTGGTGGAGCAGGTGATCCGGCCCACGGGCGTCCCGGACCCGATGGTGGAGGTCCTGCCGGCCCGAACTCAGGTGGACGACCTGGTGGAGAGGCTGCGGGGTGTGACGGAGCGCGGAGAGCGGGCGCTGGTCCTGACGCTGACGAAGCGCTCCTCCGAGGACCTGGCGGACTACCTGAGCGAGCTGAAGTTCAAGGTCAAGTACATCCATTCGGAGCTCAACACCTTTGAGCGGGCGGAACTGATCCACGGCCTGCGCGTGGGCGACGTGCAGGTGCTGGTGGGCATCAACCTGCTTCGGGAGGGGATGGACCTGCCGGAGGTGACGCTGGTGGCCATCCTGGACGCGGACCGCGAGGGGTATCTGCGCTCCTACCGCTCCCTGATTCAGATCATGGGGCGGGCGGCCCGGAACGTGGACAGCAGGGTGCTGCTCTACGCGGACGCGGAGACGGAGAGCATCGCCCGCGCCGTGAAGGAGACCCGGCGGCGGCGGGCGCTGCAGATGGCGTTCAACGAGAGACACGGCATCGTCCCCCGCAGCGTGGAGAAGGAGGTCACGACGCTCCTGCCCCCGGAGCTCCTGGAGGCCTATCGGCTGGACGGCGTCGGGGCGAGGGAGGGGGAGGCGGCCCCGGCGAAGCCTGAGATGTCCGTCAAGGAGATGGAGCGCGCCATGTGGGAGGCTGTGGAGCGCCTGGACTTTGAGCGCGCAGCGGCGCTGCGGGACCTGATCGCGGAGGCGCGAGGGGTCAGCGTGGAGCGCAAGCCCTCGCCCAGGGGGTTTCGCTCCCGCCCCCGCCGCGCGCGGGAGAGGACGCGGAAATAAGGCGTCCGGCTGCATGTGAACTGTATATGGAGGGGAAAAACTGCATGTCGAAGGAAACGCTCCTGGTGGTGGATTGTCAGTACGACTTCATCGACGGATCGCTGGCCTGCTGCGGCGCGGAGGATGCGGTGAAAAATGCCGTGGACTACATCAACGCGCACCCGGCCGTTCGGGTGCTCTACTCGGCGGACTGGCATGGAAAAGGGCACTGCAGCTTCAAGGAAAACGGCGGCCAGTGGCCGGAACACTGCGTTGCCGGCGAGCGCGGCAGCGCGATCCACGAGGCCTTCACGCGGGACGTGGCGCGCGCCGGGCAGCGGCCAGGGGAGGAAAATGTCTACCATAAGGGCACGGACGACGGCCGGGAGGAGTATTCCGCCTTCGAGGCGCGGAACGCGGCGGGACGGACCGTGGGGCAGGACGCGGGAGAGTGCGTTGTCGTCTGTGGCATCGCAAGCGAGTTCTGCGTGCGCGAGAGCGCGCTGGATCTCCTGAGGACGGGGCGCAGGGTGACGCTCCTGGTGGACGCCGTCGGGTACGTGAACGCTGAAAAGCACCGTGAGAACCTGGCGGACCTTGAGGCGCAGGGCGCGACGATCGCCTGAACCCCGTCCCCACTCTACCGTATACTTCGTTGTTTTCGTTCGTCTTGCTCGACGTACCGTGATGTACGCCTTTGCTGCGGCTCGCAAAAGTCGCTTCGCCTGCGAAGGGTTTTAAAATGGAATGAGACGCAGGACACAGGTCGAGACAGTCGGTTGTGGTTTGATTCAGAACCCTTTGCGTCAATTTGCGTCAATCTGTGTCAAACTGGAGACGGGGGACGGATTCAAATCCGTCCCCCGTCTCCAGTTTGAGGGTAGCGTTTTTTCAAAGGAGATACGAACGGCCTGCAAAGAGGAGGGGGTGTATCCCGTATTGTCTCAAAGGAAGGTCATGAGAAATTGAGAGGCCAGCACGACCAACACCAAGGCAACGGGATAGGTTGCGGCGTAGGAGGCCGCCACGTCGTCCGTCTTGGCCACGTTGATCAACGCGCCCAACGCCGGAGTGCTGGTCATGCCGCCAGTGATCGCGCCCAGGTTGTTGAGCAGGCAGAGCTTGACGACGTGTTTGGCGATGAAGTAGCCGACCAATAAGGGGACGGTCGTCATCAGGGCACCGTAGAGGAACAGGATCAGGCCATATTCCCGAACGATGTCAACGAAGCCGGACCCGCCGGGCACGCCCGCCCCGATCAGGAACATCACGAGCCCAAACTCGCGAAATGCCTTGAGGAATCCCGCGCTGATCCGCATGTTGATCCGCCCGATCCGGCCAAAATGCCCCAGGATCAACCCCACGATGAGAGCTCCGCCCGTGTTCCCGAGCGAGAAGTGCGTTCCGAGAGGGAGGGGGAGCCGAACTTTGCCCAGCAAAATCCCCAAAACGACAGCCAAAGAAAGAGGACCGAGGCCGATAGGGTCGATGTCGAGCAGATTTTTTTGCGCATTTCCCTCCTGCCGGCGGTCTGGTGTAAACTCCAGTGGCTGGCCCGATGCGGCGTTGATCTTCTTTTGTTCCTCCAAGATGTTTGCTTTGACGAGCTTTGGGACGATCTGCACAAAGAGCACGACGCCGACAACTCCGAAAGGGTACCCAATGGCGTGGCCCACCGTGACCTCATTCAGAAGAAACTCGTTCGAGCGAACGATGTCCTGTGCTGCGGCGAAGCCGGGCGTTGTGGTTAAGGCTCCTGAGAGTATGCCGACGCCCATGGCCGAGTCTACGCTGGTCAGCAGGATTACCGCCGCGCACGTCAGGGCGCCGCTTCCGATGATGATCAATCCCAGAAAAGCATAGGATTTGACGTTTTTTTTGAGGTTGTGAAAGAAATTTGGGCCTGCAATAAACCCGACGGAAGTCACGAAACAGAGCAAACCCATTTCCTGAATGAGGGACATGCTGTGCTGCATGAATCCGCTTGAGACGGTAATGATTCCCATCTGGCGGAGGAGAGAAGCGTCTGAGTAAGCGAAGTGCCCAAAAAACAATGCGCTCAGAAAGACGCCCGCCGTTCCCAACTCCACGCCTTTGACCTTGATATCTCCCAATAGATATCCGATGAAGGTTATGCAGAATATGATGAACATCATGCTGCGGCAACTTGAAAAGACGATCTCTTGAAAATAAGCCATCGATAGTTCCTCCGGGATGAGATTTAGATGAAGAGCCTTTATGAAAGGAGATGTTAAACCTTGCGCATGGAGGAAGGTCAAGCCCTGGGCTTTGTGCTGGTCATGACAGGGATGCGCCAACTGACCACAATTGTCGGGAGGCGCTGAAAATTCAACTGAAAGATGCCGCAGGAACGAAGGGGTTGTCGCGTGGGGATTGCCTGAGTGGGGACGGCGGGCTCCCGCCGTCCCAGTCCGATCAGTCGAATCTTACAGGCGTTGTCCGATGGATGGTTGGGCTGTACTTATCCTGACGATCCGCGCTTCTGTCGATCTCACTTTACGGCTTGGAGGTAAGGCACAAGATAGCCGAAGGTGAACAGCGCGAACATAAAGATCGAGAACGCAATGTGAAATTTGTAAGCGCCCATGGTTTTGCGCATCTCGACGACGTCTTTTTCGGACTCCGGAACGATAAAGAGCCTCTCCCTCTCGGCGATTTCTTCCGGCGTGGGCTTTGCCAGGGCGTTTCCCACCACCATTCCTATGATGGACAGGTAAATGCCCACGAAAAAGGAATCCAGGAAAAAGGGAACGGTCACGCCCCATACGCTGGTGGCCAGGCGGACCCCAAAACAGCCGATAAAGCCAAGAAGCATGCTTAAGAAAGCGCCTTTTTCCGACAGCCTTTTGCTCCAAATGGCTGCGAACGACACGAGTCCCCATGACCCCGCGATGACCGTCCCGCCGAAGTACATGATCCAGAAGATGCGGTTTGCGAAAAACGCCATGGCCAAAACCACTAAGCTTACAAGGAACATGCCGATACGGGATATCTTCAGTTTTTCTTTTTCCGGTTTGTCGTCCAGAGTCAAAATGTCGTTGATAAAAGAGAATCCCACCAGAGCGAGAAAATTGGAGGCGGATGAAATCCCTGCGGACAATATCCCCGTAAGCAGGATGACGCCGATGGTCGTAGGCACCAAGTTCATTGCGCCCCAAATCATCGTATCGGAGCCGAGTCCGGGTTTTACGCTGGCCACGAATACGGCGGCAAAATACAAGAAGATTGTCGTGGTGATCACTCCCATGGAGGCCCAAATAGCGGAACGGAGGACGGTGTGTTCGTTTTTCGCCATCATGTAACGGGAGGTTTGCCAGGGGCTGACCATGACGACCAGCATCCACACGATGCCGTAGGTAATGGCCCAAAGGGTCGTTTCACCAGTTTGGGCTACGAAGTCCGGATTGCCGGCAGCGCTGATAATTCCTGGAATGGCCTGGAAGTTGGCCAAATTGCCGATGGCGGTATACCACCCACCCGCAGCCATCACGATACTGGGGACCGTGATGATGGCTGCGGACAAGAACACCAAAAACATCATCGTATCGGTCACGAGCACCCCAGGAGAGCCGGAGACGATCGTGAAGATCGTAAACGACAGCCACGCGATCAGAATGGATGCCCATTCCGGCAGCCCGGTAATGTTCATCATGAGCGAGGTGATGCCGCGCGTCGCCGACAGCATGTATGCGGAGACGGCAATAATGCACGTGATTCCAGCCAGCTTCCGCATACGCTTGGAATGGAACCTCCGCCCATAGAACTCGGGCAACGTCAGGGTCTTGCTTCGGCGAATGTAGCGGCCAAAGAAATTAGCCCCATAGATGTAGCCGCAGGCCTGTATAAGACCGACGATGCAAATGGCGATAAACCCGCCGCTTGCCGCCTCTCCGGTATCTCCCAGGAAAGCACCCGTGCTCAAGAATGAGGCGACGAGCGATCCGACGATCAAGAGGACCGGAGCGTTCCGTCCTGCAACGTAGTAATCGTTGATGTCCTTAACTTTTCGCCCTACGATGACGCCTACGGTAATGTAGAGCACCATAGCCACTGCGATGCCTGTGATGAAAATACTGTGCATCCGGGGTTCGTCCTTTCTTTGATTTCCAACGCAAGTCCGGGCCTGTTGTCCGGTGAACTTGCAGCCGTTGGCCTCTCCGGTCGAAGGCGGATGCTGAGGGCAGACGATCTCTGTAGGAAATAGTTTCGATCTTGTACCGCTGCCGACAGCGTTACGGAGGGGACGACAAGTGGTGTATGACTCGGAAGGCGCGTTGAACCGGACCGCCAGATTGCGGATAAGGCCTCGCCATGGGCTGAAGGGACCCGAGGTCGATGGCCGTTCGGCAAGTTTTATCCTCCTCTGCGTTTTTCGGCCGCAGTTCCTTTCGTTACTATCCGTCTTCCGTTGGAGAATTCAATCCTGTGCCTGGACTGTTCCATCCCTTTACGCCATAGGTATCGTACTCTCGCTTGACGGCGATTCGATACATGACGCCGGTGGCAATCAGCCAAACGCCGGCCCATATACAGAAGATCATCTCAGCCATGGGAAGCCTCCTCTACATTATCAAGAATATCTTTTTCCGATGCGTCTGAACGAGAAACGGTGACCGCACTTTTTTAAACGGCAGAGCATTGAGTGGAAATTTCAAGAATACACAAACATTTTTCTTTAAAAGTGCGGTCACTGCGACTGCTACAAGCCCATTGCGCTTACTTTGGCAAGCCCTTTTAGGCCTTCCGGGCTCAGACTCCCTCAGGGTGGATCATGATCTTGATGGCTTCGCGCTTCTGGAACGTCTCGAATGCCTTTTCCATATCCTTCAAGGCGTAGTGATGCGTGATCATCGGCGTGACTTCAACCCGTCCATCCTGAATCAGATCCAGGCATTCACGGAACTCTTCCCGCGTGTAACAGATCGTTCCCCGAATGTCAATCTCGCTACGCACGACCTTGCCCAAATTGACCGGCGGGTCCGAGTGGAACAGGCCTGTGATGTAGTAGGAACCGCTCTTTTTTATGGAGTTCATGGCCGTTTCAACAAGTGCTGCCGCTCCTGCACAATCATGCACGAAATCCAACATCTCGCCGCCTGTGATCTCTTTCACCCTTTCGACGGGGTCCTCTTCCGAGTTGTTGATGATATCCGTCGCGCCGAGTTTTAGCGCCATTTGCAAGCGATCTTTGTCGCAGGCCGCTCCGAGCACGATGATCTTCCGGGCGCCGCGCAGCTTCAACAACTGGGTTGCATACAGCCCGATTGGTCCGGGGCCGAGGACCATCACCGTATCCTTTGAGGTGAGGGGCATTTTTTTGACCGTGCGGTAAGCGGAGGCAACGGGATCGACCGCTGCGCCAAAGTCATAGCTTGTGGTGTCGCGCAGTTTTACCAGAACTTTGGCGGGAACGCGAACGTACTCCGCAAAAGCGCCGTTTACGTGAATCCCCGTCTCGATCAGGCGATCGCAAAGCGGTTCGTTCCCTTCGATACAGAATTTGCAGTTGCCGCAGCCGATCACGATGCAGGCACTGACCCGATCGCCAACCTTCCATCCCTCAACTTTGGCCCCCGTCTCGACGATGTCCCCCGCAAACTCGTGTCCGGGAATCAAAGGCCATGGAACCTCTCGTGTGCCTGCTAAAATCGGACCATCCGTTCCGCAGAATCCAACCGACTTCACCTTGACGACGACGTCGTCCTCACGACATTTCGGTTCAGGTACGTCTTTGATGACAAAACCAGGACCACTGTGTTCTTTTACGACGGCTAGCATCTCGCTTATGCTCCTTTCCAAAAAATGATTTCCGTAACAAGCGCCGGAGAAAGTCCGGAGAAGAGGCGAGGACGATTTGTATGAAGCGGTTCATGCCACGTGAGCAACTTCCCGACAAGGCCGCGTGCAAGCGTTTGTCGTCGTTAGGGGACCCCGCAGCGATGTCCTTTATGGAATTCTGCTGAATTTTCAAAACCTTATCCAGATAAGCCGCTCTGCCTTGGGCATGGTTGCCGAAATCCTCAAAATATCGTCTTGAGCGCCTGCAGCCGTTTGCGCTCATGAAATGGGATTGGTTGTCCTCGTCCGTGTCATGAATATCTCAGGCGTCCTCCGGTGCAACGCCAATCTGTCAATCGACGATAACGCCTTCCCCGACATTCGCCGTGCGTCCGTGCTCGCTTCTTTGTACAAACACCTCCTTTGCTAAAACCGTCTGCTGAAATCTGTGCCTGCGCTCAACGAGCCCTCTTTCTGGGGGACCATTCAATCATCGTGTCTCAAAATTACAAAGGGATTCCTCAAGGTGCGTCCATGATATACCTTCCTGCAACGGTAAGGTCAAGAATCCGTCTTTGCCCGTGCGATTGCTCGACGGCGATGTCCTCCGGCGAGGTCCTTTTTTGGATAGCATCTGGCG
>NC_021038.1:780731-782663 GCF_000210715.1 Fretibacterium fastidiosum | reverse complement strand
TGGAGTGGGAGCGGGGGCATTGCCGCGAAAGAGAGGCGAGGTCATGAAGCTGCCACTGGACGGGAAGACGAGTCTCCGGTAAGCACAGCTCAGTAGTTGGCGAAGGGCCGTGTCTCTTGCGATCCGAGCGTTGGCAAACGGCATGGCGGCGCCTTGGCACGACAGTCTCTTGAGCCTAATTCGGTATTGGCGGGGCGGTTTGACATTACCCCTGCGGGAAGCCATAGAATCGTCAATCAATAGGGGATCCAAGCAGCATAGTGCTGTAACAGAGCGATGGGCTTCTTGAAAAGGAGTGGATAACGTGAAAAAGGACCCGGGGTTTGTGCATCCCTATATGCCCAATAGCGTCCCTGCCATTAAGAAAGCCATGCTGGACGAGATTGGAGTCGAGAGCGTGGAGGCCATCTACAAGAGTTTGATCCCTGACGATCTTCTGTACAAGGAGCGCCTGGACCTGCCGGAACCTATCGGAAGCGAGTACGAGTTGAAGAGGCACGTCATGGGCATCCTGAACAAAAACGTTACGACGGACGAGTACATCAGTTTTCTTGGTGCAGGATGCTACAGGCACCAGGTCCCCGCCCTCTGCGACGAGATCAACTCAAGGGGCGAATTCTTGACGGCCTATTGTGGAGACACGTATTCGGATCACGGAAAAATGCAGGCGATCTTTGAATATTGCAGCATGATGGGGGAACTGCTCGATGCGGAAGTGGTTAGCTATACCACTTACGACGCATCGCAATCCGTCGCTTCGTCGCTGCGTATGGCGCTCCGCATCAAGGAAGCCGAAGGGCGTTCCAAGGATACGCTTTTGATCCCTTCTACGATGAACCCTGAGATCGTCTCTCAGGTCACCCAGTACGTCGGAAGGTCGATTAAAATTATTAAGGTGGAGTGTGACAAAAAGTCCGGCCTCATGGATTTAGCGGACCTCTCCGCGAAGCTGAAGGAGAACAAGACGGCGGCTGTCTTCTATGAAAACCCCTCCTATCTGGGCTTTTTTGAAACGCAGGCGGAGGGCATTGCGGACAGGGCTCATCAATACGATGCCTTGTGTGTCGCTCAGCCGGAAACCGCTTCGCTCGGCATCGTAGAGAGCCCCTTGAACCTGGGGGCGGACCTGGTTTGCGGGGATATCCAGCCGTTGGGGATGCACGTGCAGTTTGGAGGCGGTCAGGCGGGCTTCATCGCCTGTCAGCAGAAACAGGAATATGTCGAACAGTTCCCAACGTATATGTACGGTATTGCAAAGACGAAGCAGGAAGGACGATTTGGCTGGGGACGGGCGATGAACTATCGCTGTTCGCACGGCAGCCGCGAGAACGCCAATGAGTACTTTGGCACCGAAACAGGGCTTTGGGCGATCACTGCCGCCGTTTATCTGGCCAGCATGGGGCCGAAGGGCATGTATGAGCTTGGAGAATCCATCGTTCAAAAGACGAAGTACGCCATCTTGGACTTGAGCGAAGTTCAGGGCCTTAAGGTCAACTTGTTCGGAGGCGCGAACTTTCAGGAGTTTGTCGTTAATTTTGATGAGACGGGAAAAAGCGTTGCCGAGATCAACGGGGCGCTGCTGGAGAAGGGGATATTCGGTGGCAAGGACCTCAGCGGCGACTTCCCACAACTCGGCCAGAGCGCGCTTTATTGCATCTCGGAGCTGACTTCGGAGGAAGACGTGCAGGCCTTAAAGTCGGCTCTTGCTGAGATCGCACGGAGGTAGGGAAGAATGGGCAAATTCAGGAGAAACAGGGACTTTCATGAAGCGCGGTGGGATGAACCCATTATCCTGGAGTTGGGCAATCGGGGAGAACGCGGTATCCTCATCCCGCAGGCCTCGGAACATGTCAGGGATAAAGCGGGGCGCGTCGAGGATCTGGTGCCGGAGCGCCTGAGGAGAAAGAGCGCTCCCGCCCTTCCGGAAATGTC
>NC_021038.1:749512-780075 GCF_000210715.1 Fretibacterium fastidiosum | reverse complement strand
GCAGATGCAGGTGCTCCGCCATTATATGCGGCTGTCGCAAGAGACGCTGGGCACGGACCTCAACATCGACATCGGCCTGGGGACCTGTACGATGAAGTACAGCCCCAAGATCAACGAACAATTCGTGCGTTCCCCAAAGCTGATTGAGCTCCATCCTTATCAGGACGAGAGCACGGTCCAGGGCATTCTGGAGATCATGTATAAAGTGTCGCAGTACCTCAAAGCGATATCCGGCATGAGCTGCGTGAGCCTTCAGCCCTCTGGAGGAAGTCAGGCCATTTTTGCCAACGTTGAAACGATTCGCGCCTACCATGAGGCCAATGGAGAGGGGAAGCTGAGGAATGAGATCATCACCACGATCCTGTCCCATCCCGCAAACCCTGGCGCTGCGGCGACGCTGGGATATAAGGTGATCACACTTTTCCCGGGACAGGACGGCCTCCCTGACGTTGAAGCGCTAAAAGCGGCTCTTTCGGAGCACACTGCAGCCCTGATGCTTACCAATCCTGAAGATACGGGTATCTATAACGATAAAATTCGAGGGTTTGTGGACGCCGTGCATGAGGTCGGAGGGCTGTGCGCTTATGATCAGGCGAACCTGAACGGCGTGTTCGGGATTACCCGCGCGCGGGATGCAGGCTTCGATATGTGCCATTACAACCTGCACAAGTCCTTCTCCTCCCCCCATGGCTGCCAGGGGCCTTGCGCAGGAGCGCAGTGCGTCAGTGAAAAGCTTGCGAAATTCGTGGCCGTGCCGACGGTGGAGTTTGACGGAAAAAAGTACTACCTTGATTACCGCCGTCCCGACAGCATAGGCAAGCTGCGAAAATTCTACGGGGTGCCGGCTGTTCTGGTCAGGGTCTATGCCTACATTCGTTCCCTTGGCCCCGACGGGATGAAGGAAATCGGGGAGTTGTCCATCCTGAACAACAACTACATGCTGAAGAAACTTCTGACGATCAAAGGGCTTTCAATGCCCTGGGCGGAGGGAAAATTCCGCATGGAGCAGGCACGGCTGAGCTGGGAGCAGTTGACGCAGGATACGGGAGTCACTACGGACGATATCTGCCGGAGGATCGTGGATTATGGTTTCCAGGACTATTTTTCAAGTCATCATCCGAGGGTGATCCCTGAGCCGTTTACCCCTGAGCCGGTGGAGACGTACTCCAAGGATGATATCGACGAGTTCGTCGAGGCGTTCCGCTCCATCGCCGAGGAGGCCTATACGGACCCTGAGGTGGTGAGGACGGCTCCACACAAAGCGGCGCTTGCGACGCAGATCGATGAGGCTTACATGACGGAATGGGATAAGTTTGCCACGACATGGCGAGCATATAATAAGTACCTCAGGGATAAGTGAAGCTTCAGGAGCGTATTTTCAAACATTCATAACCACTGGGAGGAAGACGAGAATAATGACCAGTTTTATCGGCGCGGACCAGACGTGGGTGTTGTTTGCTATCCTTACGGCGATTGCGGCGTTGAGCATCCAGTTGGAACATAACTATCGGTGGGCTTCCAGAGTGACAGGCTGTGTGCTCGCCTTGATCGGCGCGATGATCCTGTCCAACCTGAACGTCATCCCCCTGGACGCACCGGCCTACGATTTCGTCTGGAGCTATGTCGTCCCGCTGTCCATCCCCCTCCTGCTCTTTAACGCAAACATCAGAAGGATATGGAAGGACAGCGGTCGCCTGCTGGTCATCTACTTGATCAGCGGCATCGGGACGATCCTGGGCGCCTTTATCGGCTATTTCCTGCTGAAGGATCTCGTCAAGGACCTGGGGATTGCCGTGACCATGATGATCGGCACCTACACGGGCGGCAGCGTCAACCTGGTCGCCATGGCGGATGCCTATAAAGCCCCGGCCGATCTGGTCTCCTCCTCGGTGGTTGCGGACAACCTCTTGATGGCCTTGTACTTCTTTGCGCTGATCGCGGCTTCAGGCTCGAAGTTCTTCCTGAAGAACTACAAGCATCCCCTGATCGACGCGGTGGCGGCCAGGAGCGACGGCGATCGGGGCGCGGCGTCCTATTGGGTGGCGAAACCAGTCGCCCTGAAGGACATCGCAAGTTCGGTGGCGTTGTCCTTCGTGATCGTCGCTCTGTCGACGGTGATCGCGGACTGTTTTTCGGCAGCAATCGCGAAGGACAGCTTTGCCAAAGCCCTTATCAACGGACTATTGGGAAATAAATATCTGGTCATGACGACAGTAACCGTCCTGATCGCGACGGCGTTTCCAGGGTTTGTTGGCGGCATTGCCGGAGCGCAGGAGATCGGGACCTTTCTGATCCACATCTTCTTTACGGTGATCGGCGTCCCCGCTTCCATTCGTTTGATCGTGACTCAGGCGCCGCTCCTCCTGCTCTTCTGCACGATCATCGTCGCCACGAACATGATCGTTTCCTTTAGCGTCGGGAAACTGTTCGGCTTCACCCTTGAAGAGATCGTCATCGCATCGAACGCCAACGTCGGCGGCCCTACGACGTCGGCGGCCATGGCCATCTCCAAGGGGTGGACCGAACTCGTCGTCCCCGCTATCCTGGTGGGGACCCTGGGGTATGTCCTTGGCAACTACTACGGCGTCTTTGCCGGGACCTGCCTTGGGCTGTAGGCACGACGAAAACCTCATGTGCCGATCTCAGGGGCTCGATTGCGGAGCCCCTTTTATTTCACCTTAAGGGGTAAGAGGTGATGCCATGAAACGATTGGGACTGATCGTCAATCCCATAGCAGGAATTGGTGGCAAGGTTGGGTTAAAGGGCTCCGATGGGGTCGATACCCTGCAGCGTGCGCTTCTCCTCGGCGGCGAATTTGAGAGTGGGAAGAAGGCCTCGGTAGCGCTTACGCAGCTCGGTACACTGAATAAGGGGTTTGAACTGTATACCTGTTCCGGTGCGATGGGGGCGGAGGCCTGTCAGCGGGTTGGGCTTCCCTGTACGGTAGTGGGAGAGCCCTGCGTCACTCACACAGGGCCCGAGGACACGATGCGGGCGGCCAGGGCCCTCCAGAGGCTCGACCTTGATCTGCTTCTGTTTGCAGGGGGCGACGGCACCGCGCGGGACATCCTGAAGGCGGTGGGACAGGAGGTAACGGTGCTGGGTATCCCGACAGGATGCAAGATACACTCCGGCGTCTATGCGCTTACGCCACAGGCTGCAGGCCTGCTCGCCCGTCAATGCGTGCAGGGGCGAATCCATAGGGCCAAAGAGGCCGAGGTCATGGACATCGATGAGGACCTGTTCAGGCATGGCGTCGTCCAGGCGCGGCTCTATGGTTACCTCAAAATTCCGGACGACGAGGCCCTGGTGCAACGCACAAAGATCGGCGGCTCCGGAAGCTCTTCGGTTGAAGCGTTGGCACGATTCGTTGCAGGCCAATGGCAGAACGACACGCTTTATATCGTCGGGACAGGTTCGACGACGGCCGCTGTGATGCGGGAGCTCGGTCTGCCCAACACGTTGCTTGGAGTTGATCTGGTTTACGACAAAAGGGTCGTCGCCCTCGATTGTACGGAAAAGCGAATCCTTGAGGCAGTGCAGGAGTATGACAGGGTCAAAATTATCGTGACGATCATCGGAGGGCAAGGCTGTCTCTTTGGTCGCGGAAATCAGCAGATCAGTGCAGAAGTGCTCCGCAGGGTCGGCAGGAATAACATTATCGTTGCGGCAGGCCGTGATAAAGTGCTCTCCTTGAAGGGCCGCCCATTGTACGTCGATACGGGCGACGAGGAAGTGGATCGCTCTCTGGCAGGATATATGAAAGTCGTTATCGGCTGCGAAGAGTTTACGGTGTTGAAGGTGGCCGGGGTTGCACTTTGACGATCAGGAACCGCATTTGTATCATCAATAGATGATTTTGCAAGGGACGGGCTCTGCAACTCAACGTGGACGGTGAAGATGATGACGGTCAACAAAGATAAGTACACCATTGGACAAATGGCGAAGCTTTGCAACGTCTCGACAAAACAGCTGCGCTTTTACGACGAGCGCGGTCTGGTCACGCCCGCTTACAGAGATGAGATAAATGGATATCGCTACTACGAACGCCGACAGATCGAGGAAATCCTTCTTCTGTCAGAGCTGAAGCAATACAATTTTTCCCTGGAGAAGATCGGAAGGCTGCTCCGTAACAGGGAGCTGAATCCATTGCAAAAGGAGCTGGAACAACAGCTTTATGAACTTCGCAGGGAGAGAAAGGACATTATGGCAAAGTACGATTCCATCATCGACCGTATCTTGAATATTCTGCACAGCTCCGTCTATCTTATAGCGAATCAAAAGACGTTCGCTCAGGATATCATCTCCGTTCAAACGTTTCCCGAGACGGTTGTGGCGTACACTCGCTACGTCTCCTACTGGCACGTGGACCAACTTTTCACGTCAAGGCGCGCGGAACTCTTCAAGTTTTTGAGCGAGCATCGTCTGGAAGAGATGGGGGCCAACATGGCGTTCTTTTACAATGGCTATAAAAAGCAATTTAGTGAGAACCCCGATGACAGAGAAGGGGATTTGGAGGTCTGCATAAGGATTAAAAACCCCGATCTCTCTCTGCCCTGCGTTCGCGTCGTCGAGGAGTTCCAGGCGGTTTCCTGCATTTACGTCGGCCCCTACCGGGACATGCTTCCTGCCTACCTGGACCTCGAAAGTTACGCGAGGCAACATCAAATCCCCTTGAGCGGAGAATCGCTGGAGGAGTACCTGATTGGCGCCAGTATGACTGCGAACCCCAACGACTACGTGACCAGACTCTACCTGCCTTTTGCGCGTGAGAAACGCGTCAGGCCGTAACGGAGATTCTTGTGTTTCTGCGCATCTTTCTTCAGGCCTCCGGATAAAACCGTAAGAACCGGCCGGGATGGGCAAAAGGCTCGTCCCGGCCGGTCGTTTTTAACGGTAGATCGCGCTTGCGGCGTTCTTTTCCATCTGGTAGCGGAGGAAGGTCAACTCGTCCTTGGTGCGCCATGGCCACATGCCCGACGGCCCGTAGGGGAGGAGCCCCCGGCTTTGCAGCTCGCGTTCCAGAGCGATGAGCGGCGCCTGCAGGTCGTCGCGTGAGCCCTGAAACTTCGGCAGGATCTTTGTGGTGACGGCCCAGTCGAAAGCGCGCATGGCCGCATCGACGTTGTAGGCGTCCTGTCCGCTGAGGCACATGAAGTTGGCCATGAAGTTGTAGATCGCGTCCCGAGTGCGGTAGCCCAGCGAAACGGTGTGGTTTCCGGGGATGGTGTTCACGGCGGAGAGCAGCTCCTCGATTTGGAAGTCCGTGCGTATTTTTTTGCGGAAGGCCTTCAGCTTTTCCTCCATCTCGCCGTCGATGATGGCGAGGAAGGTCGCGGCGGCCTTGGCGGACTGCAGGGCCGTGTCGTCGCTTTGGTCGTCAGTGAACATCACGTCGTTCACCCGGAAGCGAATGTAGAACGCCCGATCCAGAACCCTGGGGCTGAAGGGGAACGTCGTCGCGTCCGCGTTGGCCGTTCCGATGATGAAGAGGAACTTCGGCATGCGGTAAAAGTTCCCGTCGGGGCAGGGGATCAGCGCCAGATTCCGCATGTCCATCGCGCTGAGGACCTCGGTCAGGTAGTCCTCCGATCGGGCCAGGTCCATCGCCTCCAGGATGATGAAAGCGCGCTTCTGAGGGGTGATCTCGCAGGCCGACAGTGCATCGTAGAAGGCGGTCCCCGAGAACGTGCCGTTCGCACCAAGGGTCTGCTGGCGGTTCAAAAGGTCTCCGACGTTCCTCCAGTCCGACCGGACGGGCAGGAGGTCGGCGGAGACCTCCGCATCGAGGCCGGTGATCTTTTTGGCGAAGCTGATGGCCATGTGGGTCTTGCCCCCGCCGTTGGTCCCTCCCAGGATCGTGAAGCCGCAGGTCGCCGTCGCGGCCATGAGCGCCAGCTCTATGTTGTGCCGATTCGCCTGGTCGTCGTCCGGCTTCAGGAGATGACCGTCGGAGTCGATGAACTGATTGGCCGCGAAGAACCTCTGAGGATGTGCAGCCATCGGGTCGTCCGATTCAGGTTGGGGGGCGAGGGGGGACTCCTTCGCGGACACAGGCTCTGCCGCGGGAGCGGACGCCTGCGGTGCCGTGGCAGGTTC
The DNA here is from genome assembly GCF_000210715.1 of Fretibacterium fastidiosum. Lineage (GTDB taxonomy): Bacteria > Synergistota > Synergistia > Synergistales > Aminobacteriaceae > Fretibacterium > Fretibacterium fastidiosum. The sequence goes on along the minus strand of NC_021038.1, from coordinate 773,976 downwards.
CTTCACGGGCGCAGGCTCCGCTGCGGGAGCGGGCTGCGGTGCAGGAGTGGGCGTTGGCTGCGCCACAGGGGCAGGCTGCGGTGCAGGGGCCGACGCTGGCTGCGGCACGGGGGCAGGGGTTGGCTGCGCCACAGGGGCGGGCTGCGGCGCAGGTGCAGGGGTTGGCTGCAGCACGGGAGCGGGTTGCGGTGCAGGGACCGGCGCTGGCTGCGGCGCAGGCGCAGGGGTTGCCTGCGCCACGGGAGCAGGTTGCGGTGCAGGGGTCGGCGCTGGCTGCGGCGCAGGTGCAGGGGTTGGCTGCGACACGGGAGCGGGTTGCGGCGCAAGAGTAGGTGCTGGCTGTGGCGCAGGGGCCGGCGCTGGCTGCGGTGCAGGGGTTGGCTGCGGCACGGGGGCGGGTTGCGGCGCAAGGGTAGGCGCTGGCTGTGGCGCAGGTGCAAGCGTTGGGTGCGGCGCGGGAGTGGGCTCGGGGGCTGGCGCGTAGCCGATGAGATGGCACAGCGCCTCGTACTTCGGGTCGTTCAGGTCGAACTTGAAGACGCCGGAGTCGTAGAACTCCGGATAGGAGGTCCTGTCGGGGTCTTTAGAGGTCCTCAGTATCTTGATGAGCGCGTCCACCACCTTGTCGTTATCCTGCCAGGAGGTGGAGTCCAGGTTGAAGAACTTCCTTGGGTCGCCGCGGAACAGGAACTGTTCCCGATCCTTCGTGGTCGTCGTGGAGAGCGTGCAGGCCAGGGTGTAGACGTCGATGTTGGAACTCCACGTCTCCGGAGAGGCGGTGAAGATGGCGTTCCCGCTCCACTCGTCGCTCGAGGGGTACAGCAGCAGCAGAGGGGTGTTCGCGCCCCCTTCCTCTACGGTAATCCCCTGGAGGCTCTCCGGCTTTAGGTCGAGAGCGGTGTGCTTGAACTTGAACAGGATGTCTCCGCTGCGCTGGCTTTCGGATTCGAAGGCGGCGTCTTCGTTGTTGTTGTCCGTGCGCACAGGAATGTCAACGGACCTGGGGCAGGTCGCGGGGTCAAGGGTTTTAAAGCTCGTGTAGATCAGGAAACAATTCATCACAGTACCTCCAGTCTGTCCGGGCTCCGAGACGCCTCCGGAGTCCGTGAAGCGAAGTCTCACGCCCAATACACTAAACAGTTTGCCTGACATTATACCTCTTGTGGGCTGTTTTCGTTCGACTTTGCGGGAGAGGACCCCGCCGACCTTTTCAAGCCTTTCACTCAAAAGCGGTTTCTCTCTGCTAGAATACTGGTACCCACGGGGGCTGATCCTCGACCGGCCCCCGTGACGTTCAATGAGTGAGGAGAGGACTAGACATGGCTTTCGAGGCGGTCAATAAGCGGCTTGTGCGCTTCAGGGCTCTGCTGAAGGAGAAGGGACTGGACGCTTTCGTTTTGCTGGTCCTGGAGCGACACAACACGGAGAACTGCCATTACCTGTCGGGCTTCAGGGGGAGCAGCGCTGCGCTCGTCGTCGACCGGGAGAACGCGCTTCTGGTGACGGACGGGCGCTATCGCATTCAGGCCGCGGCGGAGACGCCATTTGAAGTGGTCATTCAGTCGGAGCTTCCGCTGCCCGCCTGGCTGGCGAAGGCCGTAAAGGACGCGAGATGGCGCAGGGTGGGGTTTGAGGCGGAGAAGGTGTCCCATCGAATCTTCAGCCTCTCGTTGGAGCCCGTGGGGATTGAGTGGGTGGATGCGTCGGAACTCATCCCCTCGCTGCGCCGTGCCAAGGACGCCGAAGAGGTGGAGGCGATCCGGCGAGCCGCCCTCATCGGGCGCCAGGCCTACGGCAACGTGCTTCGGACCGTGCGGCCCGGCATGACGGAAGCGGAGTTCGAGGGCGCGCTCCTGCTGGAGATCAAGAGGCTGGGGGCGGAGAAGGGCTGGGCCCACGACGACTTCATCGTGGCCTCCGGAGCGCGGGGCGCCATCTGTCACGCCCACGCGACCTCGCGGGCCTTTGAGGCGGGCGACGTGGTGACGGTGGACTACGGCGCCATGGTGGGCGGCTACATGAGCGACATCACGCGCAACTTCGCGGTGGGCCGGCCCGACGACAAAGCCCTTGAGGTGAACGACGTCCTGCTGCGGGCGCACCGCGCTGCGGCTGCGGCGCTGCGTCCGGGACTTGCGGGCCGGGAGGCGGACGCCATCGCCCGCCGCATCATCGCCGAGGCGGGCTACGGCCGAAACTTCGTACACAGCCTGGGACACGGCCTGGGGCTTGAGGTCCATGAAGCGCCGCGCCTCTCCGCCACCTCAAGGGACGTGCTGCAGGCTGGGGACGTCGTGACCGTCGAGCCGGGGATCTACATCGAGGGCTGGGGCGGCCTCCGCATTGAGGACGACTACCTCATCACCCAGGACGGCGCGGAGTGTCTGACGGCGACCGACAACCAGTCCCTTGAAGTCGTCGCCTGAGCCTGGGGACCGCTGGCCGAGTTGTCGAGGGGCTCCCCGAAGGGAGATCGGAGCCCCATGTCGAAATTTCAGGGAAGCGCTGAAGATACCCTTGGTCGAACGTACCTCGATGGCTTTCGACAATTTTAAGATGAATTTAAGATGGATCAGCGCTTCCTTAAGAGGCTGAATAAAATTTTGATCGAAATAAAATTCTGAAGGGAGAACGCACGCATGGAGAACGCCGTGAAGGGCCCCGGCCAGGGGGGGCTGGAGCAGGAGGGCGCGGATAACGAGGTCGTCCGGCAGATGAAGGAGAAGCTCCTTCGCCTGCGCCGGGAGGAGGGCTTTGACCCCTACGTCGCCGAGACGTGGGACTGCCGGGACCACCTGGCGGACGTCCGCTGTCGTTTCGAGCACCTGGCGCCGGAGGAGTCAGACGAGACGGTGACGCTGAGCACGGCGGGCCGCCTGATGACGCTGCGCCGGCAGGGCAGGACGACCTTCGCCGATTTGGCGGACGAGACGGGGCGCATCCAGCTCTACTTTCAGGTGAACGCTCTTGGGGAGAAGCCCTACGAGTTTCTGAAGAAGTGGGTGGACACGGGGGACTGGCTGGGCGTCGTGGGGCATCCCTGCCGCACCAAGCGCGGAGAACTGACCATTCAGGTGACGGACTACAAGCTGCTCAGCAAGTCCATCCGCCCGCTGCCGGAGAAGTGGCACGGCCTGACGGATACGGAGACCCGCTATCGACGGCGCTACATGGACCTCATCGCAAACCCGGAGGTGCGCGAGGTGTTCCGCAAGCGCTCGAAGATCATCTCCTCCTTCCGAGAGACGCTGGAGGCCCACGGGTCGCTGGAGGTGGAGACGCCCATCCTGTCGGTGCTGGCGGGGGGCGCCAACGCCCGGCCGTTCAAGACCTTTCACAACGCCCTGGGTTTGGACATGTACCTGCGCATCGCGGTGGAGCTCTACCTGAAGCGTCTCGTGGTGGGCATGATGGGCCGCGTGTACGAGATCGGGCGCAACTTCCGCAACGAGGGCATCGACACCATGCACAACCCGGAGTTCACGATGATGGAGGTCTACTGGCCCTACGCGAACTACGAGGACATGATGAACCTCGCGGAGGAGCTGATCCGCAACGCGGCAAAGGCCATCGGTACCCTTGAGATCGAGTGGAACGGCGTCAAGGCGGACCTGTCGCGGCCCTTCCGCCGCATCACGATGCTGGATGCGGTGAAGGAGTACGCCGGCGTGGACCTGAGCGCCGTGACGGACGACGAGGCGGCGCGGAAGATCGCCCGCGAGAAGGGCTTGGGCGGCGACCTGAAGGGAACGGAGAGCCGCTTTGCCGTGCTGAACCTGCTGTATGAGGCCTTTTGCGAGGAAAAAATGGTGCAGCCGACCTTCGTGATGGGGCACCCCACGGAGATATCCCCCCTCTCGAAGCGGGACCCGGAGAACCCCGACTACACTCACCGCTTCGAGCTCTTCATGTTCGGCAAGGAAGTGGCCAACGCCTTCAGCGAGCTGAACGACCCGCTGGACCAGCGGGCGCGCTTCGAGGACCAGATGCGCAAGAAGGAGGCGGGCGACGATGAGGCCCACGCCTTCGACGAGGACTTCATCAACGCCATTGAGGTGGGGTTGCCGCCCACGGGGGGGATGGGCATCGGCATGGACCGTCTCGTCATGTTCCTGACGGGGGCGCGGTCCATTCGCGACGTCATCCTCTTTCCGGCGATGAAGCCGAACGAGTGACACGGCGGACAGGACCCCGTTGACGCGAGGGGGCGGCCTGCAGGCCGCCCCCTCGCGCGCTCTCTGTTTATGAGATGGTTTCAGGAGATCAGGAGCAGCATCTCCCGCGACAAATAGAGGCCCGCTGCGATCAGCGCGAGGCCGCACGTGACGTTCAGGGCGCGCAGGATGACGGTGCCGCGCTCGCTCTGCAGCCAGCGGGACGCCAACTGCGCAAAGGTCCCGGAGAGGACCAGCACGGCGCTGTACCCCAGCGCGTAGGCGACGATGAGCCCCGCGGCCGCGACCGGTTTTGTCGAGGCCTGGGACAGGGCGACGGAGAGCAGGGGAGAGATGTACCCGATGCTGCAGGGGCCGATGGCCAACCCGGATACGACGCCCAGCGTCAGCGCCCCGCGCAGGCCGCGGCGGTCCGTGCCGCCCGCCTTGTCCGCTCCGCCGTTGAAGGAAAAGAGGCGAATGTGGACGATCCCTATCAGGTGCAGCCCCATGAGGATGAACACCGCCGCGGTGACGAACGTCAGCAGGCGCTCATGCCCTCCCAGCAGGACCCCCACGCCCGAGGTGATGAGGGCCACCAGCAACAGGTTCAGCACGATGCCCACGCAGAAGACGCAGGATATCCTGAAGGCCTCCCACCGGCCGGGCTCCTCCGCGTTCGCGATGTAGCCCACCACCAGGGGGATGGCGGCGATGCCGCAGGGGCTGAGGATGACGCTGGCCATCCCCCACAGGAAGGCCCCCAGCCACTGCAGCGCGCCGCTTGAGAGCATCGCAGAAAAGATCGCATCGAGCATCGTTAGAGGTTGACACCCGCCTTCTTGAAGACCTCGACCACCTCGTCGAGGGACCGGTACCCCACCTCGGTGGCGACTTCCTTGCCGTTCGCGTCCAGGAAGATGAGCGTCGGAACGTAGCGGACGTTGTGCTGCTCCGCCGCCTCAGGGTGTTCCTCCAGGTAGACGTGCTCCGTCGCCAGCTTGCCGGCGTACTTGGCGTCGATCTCGTCCAAGACCTTGGACATTATGGAGCAGGTGGGTCAGGTGCGGGTGGAGAGCATCTTCAAGGTCGGCGTCCCCGCGGCAGAGGCGGGAACGGCTGCCAGGACGGCTGCCAGAACAGCGATAAACAGTGCTTTCATTATAGACACATCCTTTCGATCGTTCGGCCCCGCGGCCGTCGGCTTTTGCGCTCCCGGCCGCGAGGTCCGTTTTGTGAAAGCTATTTTACAGTGAGGCGGTTTTTGCGGTAAGGCGGGAAATGACGAACCCGGTGCTGGGGATTGAACGGACCCCGGCCTTGTGCGCCCCGTCCCTCTGGTGTAAGATAACGACGGCATGTACGCCGCGCAGGGCGCGAAATCGGGCTGGTTCGGAGGCCTCCATTGTGACGGTTGCTATCATTCCTGACGGCCTTTGCAGGGTTCTCCGCGCTTCCCTGGCGGCTAAATTAAGGGGAGGATTCTTTTATGGACGATAAGGGCGAGATCGTCAGCAGCCACGACGTGGACGACAACCTGTCCCTACAGATCTGGACGAAGGGGCACACGCCCCGCCTTGTCATCTTCAACAAGGCCAAGAATTCAAAGAAGCTGATTCGCCTCGGGTGGGTGGAGAAGCGGGACCGCAAGCTGGCCGTCAGCGGAAAGAAGCGCGGCGAGAGCGTGAACTACACCATTCAGGATTTTGAGCCGACGTTGCAGCGCATCCTGACGGAATACGCGGTCTACGCGAACTTCCGCATCAAGCTGTGGCGGTTCGCCGTGGAGCTGGAGAAGATCGTCAACGCGCCGGAGATCGTGACGGACAGCGGGGAGATGAACCTGCTGACCGAGGACAAGCGATCCTCGTTCTGGATCGCGGACTGCACGGGGCCGGACCGCAAGGCGGGCTTCTTCCGCCCCTTCTTTCCGGTCAGCGGGGCCGAGGCGGATGCGGTGGCCGGAGACCGGCTCCGCATCGCAGAGGGCAACCGCGGCGTTGAGGCTCTGCTGAAGACGGGGGTGCTGCGGGACCTGGCGAAGGCCAACCCAAAGCGATGGCACAATCCCGTCCGAGTCGTTGCGGCGGCGATGCTTCTGGGCTTCTCCTACTGCGAGGAGGACGGATCGGACTTCTCGGACGAGCTCTGGGGGGCGGGGGCCGAGGGCGGTGGAGAGGACGCCGCGGCGGCGGCCCTGACGGGGACGGTAAAGTTCACGCTGCGGGACCCCAGGCTTTTGGGCTTGGGCAGGAAGCTGGTGGCCTTCGTCCGACACTTTGACGCCGTGCCGCAGGTGGAGGTGTCGAACTCCGTGGACAGCGACAAGGAGCTTCAGGAGCAGGGCTTCGGCCGCACGCGGCGCCTCGAGTTCGGAGCGGGAACCATCGGCGACGTGCCGTACAAGGTGACGTTCTTCGAGCACGAAGACGGGCGCATCGCTCTGGGCTGTAAGCCCGAGGCCGCGACGCAGCGGCATAAGGGGGAGCTGGTCCTCACCCTGCCGGGTGACGTCTACCGGACGGCGCTGAAGCAGGACACCATGGGAGGGCCTGAGGACGACTTCTACACCACCACGCAGCTGGCCTGGGCCTGCCAGTTTAAGGAGTGGCTTGACAACATCACGCCCTACATTTCAAACTTTGCGGGCTTGATGTAGCCTCGCCCGAAGGGGGCCGAACGGGACTTCATGGAGGCGGCCTCTGGCTGTGGAGGACGCCTCCATGGAGGAGAGGCGAGTTTAGAAGGTGTCGTGGCGCGTCGTCGCCGAAAGCGGAAGGCGCTCGCCATGCTTTGGGGACGCTCGTTTCGTGAGGGTAGCCCATCGGCAGGATGGCGACCGGAATCACGTTCTCCGGCAGTGCGAAAGCCGACCGCACCTTCTGTGGGTCGAAGTGCCCCACCCACGTGGTCCCCAGGCCGAGGGCTGCGGCTTCAAGCATCATGTGGGTGGTGACGATGCTGGCGTCGACCTCCCCCATGTCCTTGTCGTCGTAGGGCCGCTTCCAGCTCACCGTGTCGTCGTAGCAGACGATCAGCGCGAGGGGCGCGGAGAAATGACAGGGCGTGCAGTCCTTCAGTTTGTCGAGGGCTTCTGCCGTGTCGAGCACCAGAATCCGCTGCGGCTGATTGTTGCAGGCGGTGGGGGCCAGCCTGCCGGCCTCCAGCACCGCGTCCAGCTTCTCGCTTTCGACCGCTTCAGACGTGAACTTCCGAACGGAATAGCGTTCCCTTGCCAACTTCAGAAAATCCATGATAACCCCTCCCGACAACTTTTCTAAAAATTTTACGACTCGTCGCGTCGTCTCCGCTATCCGTTGATTTCCTGGTCCCCTGTGAACCACACCTGTTTTTCCCGGCGTTTGCGGGCTTGTTCTGCGCCATGACGCTGGCGAAGGGCTGCGGCCGACATGGGGCCTCCGGATAGGCGGCCTCCTCATCCGTAAGTATGAAGTCCACGGCTACTCACTCAGTCCCCAGCAGCCTGAACAGGCATACTCAACTTTTGTCTTGGCGGCACCTCGGGGTAACCCGTCCTGGTGAGGATCCCGCAAGCTGGGATTGATTAATTCTGTAAATCTTAAAAGATATCCATCCGGGTCTTGTACTAAAAATTCTTTTTGAACAATATCTTCATCACCATTGCGGTAATGGCTTATACTCATCTGCCTAAATGGCTTAATTTGAAAACCTAAAATTCGTTTATACAGACCTTCCACATCAGAAACTGTCATTTCAAAATTCACTCCTCTCCCATAGGGATATTCAAGTTCGCCAACACTCCAATATCCATTATCTTGTTCAAACATCATTTGATTATCTTCCAATGAAAGAAAAATAAATTTATCTTCCGATCTTTCATATTCAATTACGAAGTTCAAAATATTTACATAGAAATCTTTAGTTCTCTCTATATCTGATACCACCAACTCTGGTATTAAAGAATTGAACTTCATAATAACCTCCATAAATCCCAATTTTATCTTACTGGCTATTTATAACATGCTACAGCCGCTAGGATTGACAATCCAACGCTTCTTCCTCCGCTGCATAAAAGATAACCTTAAGAGATTCTACTATAGTTTTAAAACTTGCTCGTCAATAAATTGCAGGAAAAGCACCGTGAGTATTGTATGCGCTAATATGACAGGGTGAAAAATGGAGTGTGAGGTATCGCTCAACCTGTAGATTGAGGGATGAACTCCCCCCTTGACGCCGTAGGACGTACCCCCTATACTTCTTTTAAAAGCAGATGTTAGTACCAGGTGCTAAATTACGGAGTGGTCTGCGGACCATTCCAGGATGGATGGACGGCGTTGCGAAGGGGAGGTGTTTGCGATCAGTTCCGGGAGAACGGTGGAGACGTCGAGAAAGCTTCGGCAGGAGCGTCTTTCGGCGATCCTGGAGGCCAACCCCATGACCACGGATCAGGAGCTGGCCGCGTCCCTTGGCGTGAGCCTGGGCACGGTGCGTCTGGACCGCGCCATGATGGGGGTGCCGGAGCTGCGGAAGCGCGTGCGCTCCATGGCGGAGCGGGCGAGCAGCCGGCTTCGCTCCCTCAACCCGAGCGAGATCGTGGGCGACCTCCTGGAGCTTGAGCCGAACCGGTGGGCCCTGTCCGTCCTGCGCACGGCGCGGGACATGGCCTTTCGCTTCACGAACATCGTTTGGGACCACTACATCTATTCTCAGGCCAGCTCCATCGCCGTGGCGGTCATTGAGTCCGCGGTCGTCATCGTGGACTCAATGCGGGGTGAGTACAAGGGGCACGCCCACGTGGGCGACACGCTCATCGCCCGCGCGAAGGTGGGAGTGAACCGCGAGGGGCGCCGCATCGTCAGCGTCCGCACCCGGGTGGGCGACAAGGAGATCTTCGTCGGCCGCTTCATCGTTGAGGTGTTGAGATGAGCGCGCGGGGACGGCGCTTGCTCCGCGGAGCGGCCAGACAGCTTGAGAGGACAATGCCTGAATGAAGAAGATGACCATAGCAGTGGATGCGATGGGGGGGGACAACGCCCCTCAGGCGATATGCGAGGGGGCAGCCCAGGCCTGTGCAGCGTTCGAGGACCTGGAGGTCGTCCTGACGGGGGATCGGGAGAGGCTGCTCCCCCTGGTGGAGGCCTCTCCTGCGGCGGTGCGGTCGCGGATAAGTATCCGGCACGCCGACGAGGTGATCGGGATGGACGAGCACCCCTCGGCGGCCATCCGCCGCAAGCGGAACTCGAGCCTGCGGGTCGCCATGGAGATGGTGCGGAGCGGGGAGGCGCAGAGCTGCGTCTCCGCCGGCAACACGGGGGCCATCGTGGCGGGGGGTGTGCTGGTGGTGGGACGCCTGCCGGGGATCGACCGTCCGGCGCTTGGGGCGCCGCTGCCCACCATCGAGCGCTGGACCTTCCTGCTGGACGTGGGCGCCACGGTGCGCTGCAAGCCCGTGAACCTCTATCAGTTCGCGCTGATGGGCAGCGTGTACGCAGAGAGGATCATGAAGGTGGAGGCCCCTGAGGTCCGGCTCCTGTCGAACGGCACGGAGGAGATCAAGGGGGACGAGTCCGTCTCCGGGGCGCGGGAGCTCCTGTCGAAGAGCCGGCTGAACTTCATGGGCTACACGGAGGGCGACGACATCGCCTGGGGCCGATCGGACGTCGTCGTCTGCGACGGCTTCATGGGGAACGTCGTCCTGAAGTTCGGCGAGGGGCTGATGTACGGGGCGAAGTCCATCATCTCCCAGGAGATGGGGCGCCGCATCCTGCCCAAGGTCGGGATGCTCTTCATGATCCCCATGGTGAAGTCGCTGTGGTCGCGCTTTAACTACGAAAAGTACGGCGGCACGCCACTTCTGGGGGTGAAGGGGGTCGTGATCAAGGCCCACGGCCGCTCCAGAGCGCCCGCCATCAAGGGTGCCATCTCCGCGGCCCGCCGGTTCATCGAGGAGGACGGGGTGGGGCAGATTCGAGCGGAGCTGGACACCGGAGCGGGGCCTCAGGGGGAGTCAAGGGGAGCGCAGGGCCAGGCTGAATATTGAGGTGACGTTTATGATCAGGAACAATCGAGTTTGTGAGCTGCTGGGGACGGAGTACCCGTTGATTCAGGGCGGTATGGCGTGGGTGGCCAACGCCAGCCTGGCGGCAGCCGTGAGCAACGCCGGAGGCGTGGGGCTCATCGCGGCCGGCGCGTCGCCCGCGGAGGTGCTGGAGCAGGAGATACTGAAGGCCAGGAGCCTGACGGACAAGCCCTTTGGGCTCAACATCATGCTGATGTCCCCGACGGCGCCGGACGCCCTTGAGCTGGCGGCGAAGCACCGCCTGCGCATCGTCGCGACGGGGGCGGGCAGCCCCGGAAAGGTCCTGGAGAGGCTGAAGCCTCTGGGCACCATCGTCATCCCGGTGATCGCCTCGGTGGCCCAGGCGAAGCGGGCGGAGAAGCAGGGCGCGGACGCCGTGGTGGCCGAGGGGACGGAAGCCGGAGGGCACATCGGCGAGTTGACGACGATGGTGCTGACGCCGCAGATCGCAAGCGCGGTGAAGATTCCCGTCATCGCCGCAGGGGGCATCGCGGACGGCCGCGGCGTGGCTGCGGCGTTCGCCCTGGGGGCGGAGGGCGTTCAGCTGGGCACCCGCTTCATCTGCTGCTCGGAGTGTACGGTACACCCCAACTACAAGCAGGCGGTGATCGACGCGCGGGACCGCAGCACGGCGGTCACGGGTCAGAGCCTGGGACACCCTGTGCGCTGTCTGCGCAACAGGCTGACGGCCGAATTCGAGAGGCTGGAGGCCGAGGGCGCGCCCGCGGAGGAGATCGAGAAGCTGGGGATGGGAAAGCTCCGGGCGGCCGTCGTGGACGGCGACACGGAGTGGGGCTCCCTGATGTCCGGCCAGAGCGCCGCGATGGTGAACGATGTCCTGCCCGCGCGGGAGATCGTGCGGGGCCTGTTCGACGAGGCCCGGAGGGTCCTGCACGGCATCCGGGACGCAGCGGGCGCGGAGTAGAGGATTTCGAGGACCAGGGACTTCAAGTTACCCCGCGCGCCATGGCGCCGCAGGGCAATGCGAGGAGGCGGTGTTATAGATGAAGTACGCACTTTGTTTCCCCGGTCAGGGGGCGCAGCAGGTGGGGATGGGCCAGGAGCTCTACAGGGCCTTTCCCTCCGCGAAGGCGGTCTTTGACGAGGCCGACGACGCCCTGTCCGCACACCTGACGAAGCTGATCTTTGAGGGGCCGGAGGGGGAGCTGACCCTGACAGCCAACGCCCAGCCCGCCATCATGACGGTGAGCGTCGCGGCCCTCTCCGTCCTGGAGAAGGAGATGGGCGTGGCGCTGAAGCCCGCCTGTGGGGCGGGGCACAGCCTGGGCGAGTACACGGCCCTGGTCGCTGCGGGGGTTCTGTCCTTCAGCGACGCCGTCCGGCTGGTGAACAAGCGCGGCCGGTGGATGCAGGAGGCCGCGCCCGAAGGCGTTGGCGCCATGGCGGCCATCCTGGGCCTGGGGTCGGACGAGGTGAAGGCCCTGTGCGCGGAAGCGGCGCCCGGAGGCGAGTGCCAGGCGGCGAACTTCAACTCGCCGGGGCAGGTGGTGATCTCCGGCGTCAAGGAGTTCGTGGAGAAGGCTGCCGCGGCCGCCAAGGCCAAAGGGGCCCGCAAGACCGTGATGCTGAACGTCAGCGCGCCCTTCCACAGCCGCCTGATGCTCCCCGCGGCGGAGAAGCTGAAGGAGGAGTTCGAGCGCTGTTCCTGGGCCGAACCGAAATGGCCCATCGTGGCCAACGTCAGCGCGAGCGCCGTCGTTTCGGCTGAGGAGATTCGGGACGCGCTTTACGAGCAGACCTTCAGCCCCGTGCTGTGGGAGAGCTCCGTGCTCTACATGGTGGATTACGGCGTGGACACGTTCCTGGAGCTGGGGCCCGGCGAGGTCCTTTGCGGGCTGATCAAGCGGTGCCGCAAGGGGCTGAAGCAGATGGCGGCCGGCGAGCCGGAGGCGCTTGAAGCCATGGCCACGGCCCTGCGGGAGGGCGCGTGATGGCGCGCCGGGTGGCCCTCGTCACAGGAGGGGGGCGGGGCATTGGCCGCGCGATCGTCCTGGAGCTTGCGCGGAACGGCTGCGACGTGGCGGTGAACTACGCAAAGAGCGCCGACGCGGCGGACGAGACCGCCCGCGCGGCGTCCGCTCTGGGCGTCCGCGCGGAGACCTTCGGCGCGGACGTCTCGGACCGCGCACAGGCGGAGGCCCTGTTCAAGGCCGTCCGGGAGGCCATGGGGCCCGTCGAGGTGCTGGTGAACAACGCCGGCATCACCCGTGACGGGCTCCTGGTCCGGATGAAGCCCGATGACTGGGACGCCGTGATCGCCGCGAACCTGAGTTCGGTGTTCTACTGCACGAAGGAGGCCGTCCGCGACATGGCGCGGGCCCGCTGGGGCCGCATCATCAACCTGGCCTCGGTGGTGGGGCTCATCGGCAACGCGGGACAGGCGAACTACAGTGCCTCGAAGGCGGGGCTCATCGGCTTCACGAAGTCCGTGGCGCGGGAGTACGCCGTGCGCGGCATCACGGTCAACGCCATCGCGCCGGGCTTTATCGACACCAGCATGACGGCGGTCCTCAAGGAGGACGTCAAGGCCGCGATCACCACGCAGATCCCGATGGGGGCCATCGGGACGCCCGATGATGTGGCCCGTGCCGCCGCGTTTTTTGCCTCGGAGGGAAGCTCGTACATCACAGGGCAGGTTTTGGCAGTTGACGGCGGCATGACGATGTGTTAGATATACAGCAATCGGTTTTACGGGGGGAGGTGAGCTGGATGAAGAAGGAAGAGGTTCTGGCCAGGCTGAAGGAGATCATCACGGACCGCCTGGATGTTGAGGAGGATCAGATCGTTCCGGAGGCGACGTTCGTCGAGGATCTTGGAGCGGACTCCCTGGACATTGTGGAGCTGATCATGGGCATCGAGGAGGAGTTCGATATCGAGATCCCCGATGAGGACGCCGAGAAGCTGACCTCGGTCGGCGAGGCTATGAATTACACGCTGGGCAAGATCGGCGTCGAGGAGTAGGCCTTTTGTGTCGGATGGGGGGAGGGCGAAGTCCTTCCCCCTTCGTGTCCATTGGCGGCCCCCGCGAGGGGGCCGAACGAAGAAGACGGCTTCCCCGGCTGGAGACAGCGCAGGCAGGGAAGAATATCGAGCATAGAGCAGGAGTGATCGCGCAATGAGCGCAACGAGAAGAGTGGTCGTGACGGGCCTCGGCCCCGTCAGCCCCATCGCCCTGGGTAAGGACGCCTACTGGAAGGCGCTTCGGGAGGGGAAGAACGGCATCGGCCCCATCACGACGTTCGACCTGGGGGACTGTCCCGTGACGTTTGGCGCCGAGATCAAGGACTTCGACCCCACCCTCTGGATGCCGGGCAAGGAGGCCAAACGGTCCGACCGCGTCATCCAGTTCGCCGTGGCCGCGGCCAGGATGGCCGTGGAGGACGCGAAGCTGGACACGAGCGCCATGGACCCCTATCGCCTCGGCGTCTACATCGGCACCGGCCAGGGCGGGATCGAGACGTCCTTCAACAACTTCAACACCATGCTGACCAAGGGCTCCCGGCGGGTCAGCCCCTACTTCATCCCCATGATGATCAGCAACATGTCCACGGCCTACGTGGCGATCGTCCTGGGCGCCAAGGGCCCGAACCTGTGCGTCGTCACGGCCTGCGCCACGTCACTGCACAGCATGGGGGAGGCCTATCACACCATCGTGCGCGACGACGCGGACGTGATCGTCGCGGGGGGGACGGAGGCCGCGCTGCGCACCATCAGCATCGCGGGCTTTGCCGCGATGAAGGCCCTCTCCACCCGCATGGATTCCCCGGAGACGGCCAGCCGGCCCTTTGACAGGGACCGGGACGGCTTCGTGATGGGGGAGGGGGCCGGAGTCGTGGTGCTGGAGGAGCTGGAGCACGCAAAGGCGCGCGGTGCCCACATCTACGGCGAACTCGTCGGCTACGGCACCTCCTGCGATGCCGGCCACATCACGGCGCCGGACCCGGAGGCGGAGGGCGCCGCCTACGCCACGCGGCACGCCATGAAGATGGCGGGCTGGCGGCCGGAGCAGGTGGACTACGTCAACGCGCACGGCACCTCCACGGGGCTGAACGACAAGATGGAGTCCTTCATGATCCACAAGGTCTTTGGGGAGCGCGCGAAGGACGTGACGGTGACGTCCACGAAGTCCATGATCGGGCACTGCCTCGGCGCGGCGGGAGGCCTCGAGGTCATCGCCTCCCTGCAGGCCATCGAGGAGAACTACATCCACCCGACCCTGAACTACACGACGCCGGACCCGGAGTGCGACATCACCCTGTCCACGGGCAGGGGCGTCGAGCGGAAGGTGGACCGGCTTCTGGTGAACAGCTTCGGCTTTGGCGGGCACAACGGCGTCCTGGCGTTTCAGCGCTGCGAGTGATGCCGGGGAGCGCGCTCCTGAGGGATATCCTTGACGCCGCCCTCTCCGAGCAGGAAAGGGCGCGCATAGAGGGGCGCGACCTCGCGGCGCTGCAGGCCGCCCTGGGGTACTCCTTTCGCGACGAGGGGCTCCTGGAGGAAGCGCTGTGCCACGCCTCCTTCGCCAACGAGCACGGGCTGGCCGTCAGCAACGAGCGGCTGGAGTTCCTGGGGGACTCCGTGCTGGGCTTTGTCGTGGCCCGCGCCCTCTACCGGCTCTATCCGGAGGCCAGGGAAGGCGACCTGACGCAGAAGCGCGCGGAACTCGTCTGCGGCCGCTCCCTTCGGGACCGCGCGCGGGAGCTGAACCTTCCGCCCCTGATCCTGCACGGACACTCCGTGAGGGACGAGGCGCTTCCCACCTCGATGTGCGAGGACGCGGTGGAGGCCCTTCTGGGCGCGGTCTGCCTGGACGGCGGCGTGCAGGCGGCGGAGGGCGTGATCGGACGGCTGTTCCTGCAGGAGGCAGAGGTGCGAGCCGAGACGGACGTCAGCCCCAAGTCGAGGCTTCAGACGTGGCTTCAGGCCCGCAGGATCCCCCTGCCGACCTACGAGCTGGTCTCCGTCACCGGCCCCTCCCACGCGCCGTCCTTTCGCGTTCGGCTCAGGGTGAACGGCGTCGAGCACACCGCCTGCGGCAGCACGCGCAAGGGCGCGGAGTCCGATGCAGCGGAGCGGGTACTCGAGGACCTCATGAGCCTGGAGGTCGGCGAATGAGGGGGCGCCCCCTCGTCCTCGCGGCGGCGCTCTTCCTCCTGTCGCTCCCCGCGCGCGCCGCCCTGGCGGACGAGCTGCCCATCGCCGTGACGCAGCCCTGGATCGCCCTGATCGTCTCCTTCCTGGGTGGCCCCAACGTCGCCGTCAAGCCCCTCCTGATCTGGAACGACGCGGGGGACTCCATTCGCGCCGAGGGTGGTCGGGCGCTGCGGAACCTGCCGACCGACGCCCGCATCGTCGCGTTGGACTCCGCGGACCTCACGGGGGCGGGATTGAAGGTCGGCGCCTACGGAAACCTGCGGACGCTCTACAACCCCTTCCCCATCCCCCCGGAGCGCTGGGACGCCTCGCTGCCGGACCCCTCCGTGATGCCCTTCGTCGCCCAGAGGGTGCTGACGGTGCTGGCGGACTGGGACCCTCAGAACTACCTGTACTACCAACGTCGCCTCGCGGAGTTTCAAGCCCGGCTGTCGAGCTCCGTCCTGGCCGGACGGCAGGTGCTGCGGGACGTGCGGGTCTGCGACCTCAGCGGAGCCAGCAGCGCGCTGCTTCGGGCCGCCGGGTGCCGCATGGAGCGACCGGACCTCCACCTGCTCGACAGCTGGAGTCGGGCCAGCCCCAAACAGCTTCAGGAGTTTTTGGAGGAGAGGATCGCCCAGGGCGTCGTCCTCGTGATGGACGGAGGGACGCCGCGCAACCTGCGGAGCTTTCTCGGAGGCCGAACGGAGGTCTTCAGCTTCGCCCGGCCGCCCCTGAACCAGGACTATCCGGCGTTCCTGAACGAGCAGTACATCTCCCTCTGGCAGAAGATCACGGCGAAGCCGCCCGCAGGCCGGAGGCCGGACGCGCCGCGCAGTCGGTAGGGCGGACCCGCGGGGCGGAACCTTCAAGGGGACGGCAGGGGCCGCCCCCTTTCTGCATCCAAATCTCCCGACGGCCTTTTTCTTATCGCCGATTGGGCGTATGATAGGCCTGTCGATTTCAGATGCGAGGATGAGGAGGCGTTTTGGGATATGCTCTACAGGATGGAATACGAGTCCCCGCTGGGGACGCTGACCGCGATGAGCGACGGAGAGAGCCTGGTCGGGCTCTTCATGGACCCCGTTGAGGCGAGGCCGGGGGACGCGGCGGATGAAGGCCTTCCCGTCCTCGCCGCCCTGCGCGGGTGGCTGGACGCCTACTTCGACGGGAGGAGGCCGACCCCTGCGGACCTTCCCCTGGCTCCGGCGGGCACGGAGTTCCAGCGCGCGGTGTGGCGCATCCTCCTGGACGTCCCCTACGGAAGGACCACGACGTATGGCGCCATCGCCGCGATCCTGGCGGAGCGGAACGAGCGGGGGCGGATGGCGCCCAGGGCGGTGGGCGGCGCCGTGGGGCACAACCCCATCTCCATCGTCATCCCCTGCCACCGCGTCGTGGGCGTCGGAGGGAACCTCGTGGGCTACGGCGGCGGGATGGATCGCAAGGTGCGGCTCCTGACCCTGGAGGGCGTCGACATGTCGCGCTTCTTCGTCCCCGGTGAGGGACGGCGTGTTTGAGCGCCGGTCGCGGCTGATGGGGGTCCTGCTGCTCGCCGTACTGCTGGAGCCCCTGGCCTGTGCAACGGCACGGCGCTTCGGCGCGCGGCTCTCCAGGAACGCGGGCCTGTCCTTCGGCCTCCTGGCGGGGCGCCCTGCGCTGGCCCTGGCCCTCTCCTCCCTCGTGCTTGCGGCCGTGCTGTGGGCCGCGTTCCTGTGGAGGAGGCCGGGCGGCGTCGTGCGTGCAGGGCTGGCGATCACGGCCGGGGGAGCCGCGGTGAACCTCGCGGAGCGGCTGACGCTGGGAGCCGTCCTGGACTGGATACCCCTTCCGTTTTCCTCCTGCCTCGTGCCGGGAGGCCTGTTCTTCAACCTCGCCGACGTCGAGATCGGGATCGGCGCGTGCCTGGCCGCCTGGGCCGCCGTCTCCGCCAGGGAGGGGACTGAGTGACGGAGCCCCTGGACCTCCTGAACAAGGACGTCCCGATATGGCGGCTGATCCTCTCGCTGGCGTGGCCCGCCATCGTGGAACAGCTGCTCCAGACGGTGGTGACCTACGTGGATACGGCCATGGTGGGCAGCGTCGGCGTGGAGGCCACCGCCGCCGTCGGGGTGACCACCTCGACGGTGTGGCTGCTGGGTGGCCTCATGAACGCGGTGGGGGTCGGGTACTCCGTCCTGATGGCGCGGCGGATCGGCGAGGGGAAGCTGGAGGAGGCCCGTGCGGTGATCCGTCAGGCGGTGCTGGCCGTCTGCGTGCTGGGAACGGCACTGACGCTCTCCGTGACGCTCTTCGTCGCCCCGAACCTGCCCGTCTGGATGGGGACGGACTCGCGCGTGACCCCCCTGGCGGCCACCTACCTGCGCGTCGTGGGGCTGTCCTACGCCTTCAACCTGTCCGTGCTCGTCTGCTCCAACGTCCTGCGCTGTGCCGGCGACAGCCGCACGCCCCTCAAGTTCAACTTCCTGACGAACCTCATCAACGTCGCGGGCAACTTCATGCTGATCTACCCGACGGCGACGTTCTCCCTCGCGGGCCTCGAGTTTACCCTGCCGCGGGCCGGGTGGGGCGTGGCGGGGGCCGCTGCGGCCACGTCGCTGGCCACGGCCTTCTCCGGGACCTGCATGATGGGCGTGCTCTTCCTGAGACGGTCCCCCCTGCAGATCGCCCTGCGCGAGAGCTTCCGGCCGGAGCGGCGCATCATCCGCCAGGCCGCCGGGCTGGCGTTCCCCGTGCTGCTGGAGCGGCTCTCCATCGCTTCGGGACACCTGGCGAGCACGGCCATGATCTCCGGCCTCGGCACCGTCTCCCTGGCCGCCCATCAGCTGGCCAGCACAGGGGAGGCCGTCTGCTACCTGCCGCCCTACGGCTTCTCCATCGCCGGCACGGCCCTCGTGGCCCAGTCGCTGGGGGCGGGGGAGCGGGATCGCGCCTTCGCCTCCGGCGAGTGGTGTGCCCGCCTGGGGGTCCTGGTCATCCTCTTCAGCGCCGCGGCCATGTACTGCTTCGCCGTCCCCCTGGCGGGCTTCTTCACGTCCGACGCCGAGACCATCGCCCTCAGCGCCCGGATGCTGCGCCTCGAGGTGTGGGCGGAGCCCTTCCTGGCCGCCACCATCGTGCTGGGCGGCGTGCTTCGCGGGGCGGGGGACGTCCGCTGGCCCGTGTACATCGCGGTCGCCGGCATGTTGGTGCTGCGCGTCCCCCTGATCTGGGTGCTGATCCACCGTTTCGGCTGGGACCTGACGGCCGTCTGGGGCGCCATGATCGTGGACTGGATGCTTCGCGCCCTGATCTCCCTCTGGCGCTTTTACGGGCGCCGGTGGCTCTCCGTCTGGCGGTGAGGGGGCGGCTGCGCGTCTCCGGCGTTTACACGACGATTTCGTTCAATCCATCGAGAAAAACTTATCCTGTTCACTGCGGAGGTATGAGACTTTGAAGACCATGGGTTATGGGCATCAGTGGATCGACGACGACGACATCGCGGAGGTCGTCCGGGTCCTGAAGGGCGACTGGCTGAGCCAGGGGCCGACGGTGGAGGCCTTCGAGAAGGTTCTGGCCGATTACGCGGGAGTGCGGCACGCCGTGGCCTACGCCAACGGGACGGCGGCGCTGCACGGGGCCATGACCGCCGCGGGGCTCAGGGGCGGGGAGCGCGCGCTGACTACGCCCCTGACCTTCGTGGCGACGGCGAACGCCGCGCTCTATGCAGGGGGCGAGCCGGTCTTTGCGGACATCGACCCGGACACGCTGTGCATGGACCCCGTTCGAGCGGAGGCCAAAATGCGGGAGCTTCCCCGCCGGATCAAGGTTATCGCGCCCGTGAGCTTCGCCGGCTACCCCTTCGACATGGCCCCCTTCCGGAGGATGGCCGAGAGGCACGGGGCCGTGCTCATCGAGGACGCCAGCCACGCCCTGGGCGGGGATCGGGGGCCGCGCAGGGTGGGGGCCGACGCGGACATGACGACCCTGAGCTTCCATCCGGTGAAGCACATCACCACCGCCGAGGGCGGCGCAGTCCTGACGAACGACGACGAGTTCGACCGTCGGCTGCGGCTCTTCCGCAATCACGGCATCACGCGGGACCCCGCGGAGTTCCAGGACGCACCGGACGGGCCGTGGCACAGCGAGATGCAGACCCTGGGCTACAACGACCGCCTCTCGGACGTCGCCTGCGCCCTGGGCCTCAGCCAGATGCGCCGGCTGGACGCCTTCGTCGCGCGCCGACGCCAGATCGCCTCCCTCTACCGCGAGCTCCTGAGCGGAGTGCCCGGTCTGACGCTCCCTCCCGACCACGAGGGGCACGCCTGGCACCTCTTCGTCGTTCAGGTGGGCGCGGAACGGCGGGCTCCGCTCTTCGCCCGCCTGGCGGAGGAGGGCTTCCGCCTCCAGGTGCACTACAGGCCCGTGCCGCTGCAGCCCTACTACCGCGAGCGATTCGGCTACCGGGAGGGGGACTTCCCGGAGGCGGAGCGCTACTACAAACGGGCCATCTCCCTGCCCATCTTCCCCCTGATGGAGGACGACGACGTGCGCCGCGTGGCGGACTGCATCAGGAGGTTCTTCGTGGAGTAGGGGAGTTGGAGCCGTCGCCGTGTTGCGGGCCGGCCCTCCGGTCGGGCGGTAGGATCGTAGAGCGACGACAAGTTTCGATTTTTTCCATCTTGACCTTTTGAAGAAATGCGATAAAATAAATCACTGTATTCGGGACGTAGCGCAGTCTGGCTAGCGCATCTGCATGGGGTGCAGGGGGTCGGAGGTTCGAATCCTCTCGTCCCGACCATTTGAGAGGTTTGGAGGAGTCCGTAAGGGCTCCTCCTTTTTTACTTTGTGCCCCTTTGCGCTATAATCAGGGGGCGTCTTTCGGCGCTCTCAGCGGTGCCTCGCTCAGTCGCCGGCCCGAAAGATGTCAAAACCTTTTAAGGAGTGAATGTCGTTATGTCCCTTCCCAAGCTGAATGGGTTTCCGGTCCCCTCCCTCTCCGAGGAGGATCGGGCCGCTCTTGAGGCCGCAGCCCGACGGGCGCGCGTCAGCGCCCTGACGATGGTGACGGCGGCGTCGAGCGGACACCCCGGCGGCGCCTTCTCAGGCATCGAGATGTTCCTGACCGTCTACGGCACGGCAAACCTCACGCCGGAGAACTGCAATGCCCTGGATCGGGATTACGTGGTCGTGTCCCATGGGCACACGTCGGCGGGCGTCTACGCGGCGCTGGCGGAGTGGGGATTTTTCGACGCCGGGGAGGCCATGGCCCACTTCCGGCAGTGCGGCAGCGTCTTTCAGGGGCACGTGGAGCGCGAGGTCCCGGCGTGGACTGGGGGACGGGCAACCTGGGGCAGGGGCTCTCCGCCGGCGTGGGCTTCGCCCTGGCGCAGCGCGCCCGCGGGCACAAGGGGCGCGTCTACGTGCTGATGGGGGACGGCGGGCAGACGAAGGGCCAGCTGGCGGAGTCTCGCCGCCTTGCCGTCAAGGAGGGACTGACGGACCTGGTGGCCCTGATAGACTGGAACGGCATCCAGATTTCGGGGCGCCTTGACGACGTCATGCCCT
The DNA here is from genome assembly GCF_000210715.1 of Fretibacterium fastidiosum. Classification (GTDB taxonomy): domain Bacteria; phylum Synergistota; class Synergistia; order Synergistales; family Aminobacteriaceae; genus Fretibacterium; species Fretibacterium fastidiosum. The sequence goes on along the minus strand of NC_021038.1, from coordinate 753,060 downwards.
GCAACTTCAGGGCGCTGTGGGAGGCGGACGGCTGGGAGGTGGTGGAGTGCGACGGGCACTCCTTCGACGCGCTCTACCTGGCGCTGAAGGACGCGGGCCGCCGCGGTCGGCCCACCGTGTTGCTCTGCCGCACGGTGATGGGCAGGCAGGGGCAGGCCATGGAGGGGACCGCTGCCTATCACGGCAAGGCCCCCTCGTCCGAGCTCTACGAGCAGATCGTGAGGGACCTGGGCGGAGACCCTGAGACGCTGACCAGGGCCTTGGAGGCGCGGAAGTCCGTGCCGTCCTTTAAGGGACGGAAAGTCGTCCCGCCGGCACCTCATCTCGAACTGGGCACCCCGTTCTCCTATGAGGGGAACAGGTCGGACAACCGCGGGGCCTTCGGAAAGGCCCTTGCGGACGTAGGCCGCCGAAACTGCGGCAGGCCCGGAGCGACCCCCATCCTCGTCTTCGACTGCGACCTGGCCCCCTCCGTCATGACGAAGGACTTCAAGGCGGAGTGCCCAAAGAACTTCATCCAGTGCGGCATCCAGGAGCACTCCACGGCCACGACGGCCGGCGCGGCGGCTGCGGCGGGGACGACAGCGGTCTGGGCGGACTTCGGCGTCTTTGGCATCGACGAGGTCTACAACCAGCAGCGCCTGAACGACATCAACCAATCCGGGGCCAAGACCGTCCTGACGCACGTGGGGCTTGACGTCGGAGAGGACGGAAAGACGCACCAGTGCATCGACTACGTGGGGCTGTTCCACAACACCTTTGGCTGGCGCCTCGTGGTGCCCGCGGACCCGGAGCAGACGGACCGTGTGACCCGCTGGATGCTGGGGACGCCGGACAGCGTCTGCCTGGCGGTGGGCCGGAGCAAGGTGGACCTCGTGCGCGACCCGTCGAGCGGCGCCGTCTTCGGCGGGAGCTATCGGTTCGAGTACGGCCGCGCCGTGAAGGTTCGTGACGGCAAGGACGGCGCGATCTTCGCCCTGGGGGCGATGACGCAGCGTGCGCTGGCCGCGGCAGCGGCCCTCGCTGAGAAGAACGTCAGCGCAGCCGTGTGGAGCGTTTCCTGCCCGCTGGCGGTCGACATGAAGGCCCTCAGGGAGGCCTGCGGGCTTGGCTGCGTCCTCACGGTGGAGGACCACCACGCGGATACGGGCATGGGGTCGATCCTGGCCGTGGCCATGGCGCGGCACGGCCTCTCGGCGAAGATGAGGAACCTGGGGGTGACGCGCTACGGCGACTCCGGCCCCTCTGCGGCCGTCCTGGCGGCCATGGGGCTGGACGAGAAGGGCATCGCCCAATCCTTCCTGGAGCTGAGGGAAGGACGCTGATGACGGATCGGGAGGAGGCGCTGCCGGCAGGGCGGCGCCTCCTGCTTCACATCTGCTGCGCTCCGGACGCGACCGTCCCGGCGCGGGACCTGACGGCAGAGGGCTGGCAGGTTACGGGCTTCTTTTACGGCTCCAACATCCACCCCCGCGAAGAGTACGTTCGGCGGCTGACGACGCTCCACCGGCTGATGGCCCACGAGGGGCTTCCCCTGGAGGAGGGGCCTTACGCGCCGGAGGACTGGATCGTGCACATGGAGCGGTCGGGGCTGATGGAGGAGCCGGAGGGAGGGCGGCGCTGCACGGAGTGTTTCCTGATGCAGCTCGCGTCCGCGGCAGAGGCCGCCGTGCGCCTTGGCTGCACGCACCTCTGCACCAGCCTGACGACCAGCCCTCACAAGGACGTGGAGCGCATCGCCCGCCTCGGCACGGCCTGCGCCGCGTCCCGCGGGCTGACCTGGGAGCCCCGCGTCTGGCGAAAGCGGAACGGCTTCCTCCGGTCCCTGGAGATATCACGGGAGCTGGGGCTCTACCGCCAGAACTACTGCGGGTGCGTCGCGAGCCTTCAGGGGCTCCCCGTGGAGTGCGCGCTGTGAGGTCTTTGGCCCGCCGTTTTGCGGCGGCGGCCCTGGCTGCCTGTCTGGCGGGACCGGCCTGGGCGCGGCCCCTGAGCGGGGACTTCGCGCACGTCCTCGAGATCGCGGGGGCGAAGGAGGGCGCCCTCTGCCGGCTGAGGCTCCCGACGGGGGTCTACGCCGGACTGGCCCGATCGCAGACCGAGGACCTCGCCGTCTTGGACGCGCGGGGGGAGCCCGTGCCCTTCGCAGCGGAGCCGGGCCACCCGATCCCTCAGGGGCCTCCGGTCCTCGTCGAGACGGAGGTCCCCTGCTTTGAGCTCTCCCCGGCGGGGCAGGGTGCCGGGCCGTCGGAGTTTCGCGTCAAGGCCCAGCTGGGGGACCGCCTGATCGAGCTTCAGGGGACGGTCCCGGAGGCCCGCAGAGGCGAACGCCGCTATCTGCTGGACCTCTCCGAGCTCTCCCCGGCGGGCCCGTCGGACCGCTACCGGCTGCTTCTCGCCTTGGACGGGGTGGGGATGGAGGCGCGGGCCGACGTCCTGATGAGCGTGGACCTGAAGCGGTGGCGGGAGCTGATGAGCGATGCCCCCCTCGGCTCAGGGGCGCTGGAGCTCCCCAGGGCCCCGACGCGCTGCCTCCTGCTGCAGGTCCGTGGGGCGGGGGAGGGGTTCGCCATCCGAGGGGCGAGCTGCGCCTACCGGGTGTGGGGTCACGCCGTGGAGGACGGGTTCGCGGACTTTTCAGGCGCCCTGACGAAGGATCGCCGCGCGGCGGAGTACGACACGGGGGGCGCCTGGCCCGTCACGAGGGTTCAGCTTCTGCTGAGCGAGCCCGGACGCCGGCGCGTGCGCTGTCTGTCGCGGACCGACCCCGGGGGCCCCTGGCACCTCGTGGGGACGGCGGAGCTCTATTTGACGCGCGGGAGGGTCGGCGCGGAGCAGCGAAACGGCCCCGCTCCCGTTCGCCTGAGGGAGGACCGCTATTGGCGCGTCGAGTTCGACAGCGCCCTCATGGAGGAGCCGCCCCTGCTGAGGACCTGGTGGAGCGCGGGGACGGTCCTCTTTCGGGCTCAGGGTCCCGGCCCCTGGTCTTTGGCCTTTGGGTGCGACGATCCGCCCCCGTTGGAGGTTTTTCGGAAGCCGGCGGGAGAGTTCGACGGGGACGCCCTGGAGGTGACCCTGGCGATCGCCGATTCATGGGGCGGAGAGGCCTTCAGGGCGCCCCCGGAGCCCGGCGCGGAGGAGGAGGGCTACACGGCCCCTTGGCGCGTTCCCGTCTGGCTGGGGCTGGGGGTCTTTGCGAGCGCGGCCGCGCTGGCCGCTTGGCGCGCAGGGCGGATGGGGTGATGAGGTTGTACCACGAAGTCGTCCAACGCTGGAGCCCCGTCCCCGACCGCCTCTGAGCGGACTGCGGCAGCCGTCCGCTCAGAGGTCGTCTCCCTTGAGGGGAGGTGGCCCGAAGGGCCGGAGGGGTTGCTTCCCAGGTACAACGACAACCCCTCAGGCTCGCTCCTTTGGAGCTCGCCAGCCTCTCTTGCAGGGGGGCCAAATAAACCGGGGGCCTAAAAAGCGCGCTTCTTCTTTTCGCCTCCCCTGTAAGGGGAGGTGGCCCGAAGGGCCGGAGGGGTTGCTTCCCAGGTACAACAACAACC
>NC_021038.1:711870-748993 GCF_000210715.1 Fretibacterium fastidiosum | reverse complement strand
CCCCCCTTGCAGGGGGGCCGAAATAAAACCGGGGGCCTGAAGCGCGCCTTTTCTTTTCGCCTCCCCTGCAAGGGGAGGTGTCGAACGAAGTGAGGCGGAGGGGTCGCCTCTGAAGTGGTGCGTTCAGTTTCCGATCCCGACCCTCAGCGCCTCCACCTCGTCAGGGGACAGTCCGGTGAAGTCAGCCACCTGCTCGGACGAGACGCCCCGCGCCAGCATCCGCCGCGCCGTGGCGGCGATACCTTTGGCCTCGCCCTCGTTCAGGCCCTTTGCCAGCCCTCTGGCCTCACCCCTTGCCTCGCCCCTTGCCTCGCCCTCGGCGCGGGCAACTCGACGGATCGTCTCGTCGCGCGTCATCGCGTCCCGCATTGCCTTATAGCTCACAATGTATCGCTGCCGTTCCTCCCTGCTCTGCAAAAACAGCTTCTCCAGATTCAGCGCCTCGCCGATCATCGGGTCCTTCACCATCGCCTCAGGCATCTTCTTCGCCTCCATCCCCGCAAGATACATCAGCCAGTACTCCAGACGATTCCGCGGTGTCCCATAACTCGCGTACTTCGGAACCTCAAGGTAGATCAACTTCAGGTCGTCGCTCAGCTTCTCCCCGCTCTCCACGTCGCACAGACAAAACTCGCGGCGAAAACGCTCTCCGGAAAACAGGCTGAACGCCAGAATGTGGATCGATACCGTCCGCTTCAAATCCAGGTACGAACCACCCAGGCCCATCTGAGAGGCGTGCAGCGTGCTGAGATAGTAGGCGGATCGCTGCAGGTAGTCGTTCCAGTTTCTCACCTGCACCTCAACCTCCACCTGCGTCCCGTCCGCCATGTTGGCCACGATGTCCAGGTAGCAGTCCTTCCCCTCAACGCGTGCAGCGGAGAGCTCCCGGTTCGCGTACTCAAAATCGGTGAAGCCTGCGCTTCCGTCGGGAAACACAAGGGCGTTCACCAGGTCCAAAAACAAGGGTTTGCGCTCCTCGCGGCCAAAAAGAAACTTAAAAAAACGATCGTTGAGGCGGTAGATTTTTCCCCGCTCCAGGTCCGCCTCGATTTGCCCTGCCGTCACAGGCCCCAACGCCGGACCGATCAGCTCACCGTTGCGCTCCCGCTCTGCGTCCTCCATGTCCCCACCTCCTCGCTACCTTATTATAACAATTCGCTTATTGCGTTTTTCGCCTCCACTAAGGGGAGGGGTCGCCTTTCGCGCTCCAAAAACACCCTCCCTTCGGGGAGCCTTCCAGCAGCCGTTCGCTGGCGCTCACGGGCCGTCAGTCTCGCTCCTTTGGAGCTCGCCAGCTCCCCTTCCAGGGGGGCCAAATAAACCGAGGGGCAAAAGTGCGCCTCTTCTTTTTGCCTCCCCTGCAAGGGGAGGTGGCCCGAAGGGTCGGAGGGGTCGCTTCTCACGCCCCCAACAACCCCCCAGCCCCTTACGGGGCAGCCCCCCTTTCAGGGGAGCCAAAACCTTCGTGGAGGGGTGGGGCCGGGCGCAGATCTTCCGCGTCTCGCCCACAAACGACGACTGGCTTGACCCTCAGTAAAGCCGTCGCACCCTTTGGATTTGGGTCCTCCTTCCTTACTTTACAGCACTTTACAGCCACAGGACATAACTGTACAATAAAAAAATCTGAAAAACACACCCGGAGGAGGAACGGATGATGAAGGTTGTGGTTTTGGGCTGCACGCACGCCGGCACGGCGGCGGTGTTGAACACCGTGGCGCTGCACAAGGACGCGCAGGTCACGGTCTATGAGAGGAACGACAATATTTCCTTCCTGTCGTGCGGCATCGCGCTGCACGTTCAGGGGTTGGTGAAGGACCCCGCCGGTCTGTTCTACTGCTCGCCGGAGAAGCTTGCGGAGCTCGGCGTCACGACCCGCATGGAGCACGAGGTCACGGAGGTCGACCTGGCGGGGAAAAAATTGAAGGTCCGCGACCTGAGATCGGGCAGGGAGTTCGAGGATACCTACGACAAGCTGATCGTCACGGCGGGTTCCTGGCCCGTCGAGCCGCCCATCGAGAACGCGAAGCTGGAGAATGTGATGCTTTGCAAGAATTACACGCACGCCATGGAGATCGTGAAGCGGTGCGCGTCCGCACGCAAGGTCGCGATCATCGGCGCGGGATACATCGGCACGGAGCTGGTGGAGGCCTTCGAGACCCAGGGCAAGTCCGTGACCTTCATCGACCAGATGTCCCAGGTGCTGCCGCGCTACCTGGACCCCGACGTGATCGACGTGATCGAGAAGCTTTACGTCGAGAAGGGCGTGACGCTGGCCTTCGGCCGGACCGTCAAGAAGTTCGTGGACGACGGGCACGGAAAGGTGGCCAAGGTCGTCACGACGGATGGGGAGTTCGACGCGGACCTGGCGATCCTGTGCGTGGGCTTCCGCCCCCTGACGGCGCTCTTCAAGGGCAAGCTGGAGATGCTTCCCAACGGGGCCATCCGGGTGGACGAGTACATGCGCACCTCGCACCCCGACATCTTCGCGGCCGGGGACTGCTGCGCGGTCTACAACAACGCCTCCCGGCAGTACGGCTACATCCCGCTGGCCACCAACGCCGTCCGTATGGGGACGCTCGCCGCGCGGAACCTCAAAGCGCCCACGACCAGGCATCGGGGCACTCAGGGGACCTCCGGCATCAAGATTTACGAGTGGAACATCGCCAGCACGGGGCTGACCGAGCTGGTGGCCAGGGAGCTGGGGATCGACTACGCGGTCTCCGTCCTGAAGGACAACTACCGGCCGGAGTTCATGCCCACCACGGAGCCCTTCTACCTCAAGCTGGTCTACGACCGGAAGACGATGCGTATCCTGGGGGCGCAGGTGCGCTCGAAGGAGGACCTCACCCAGTCGATCAACACGCTGTCCGTCTGCATCCAGAACGAAATGACGGTGGAGGATCTGGCCTTTACGGACTTTTTCTTCCAGCCGCACTACAACAAACCGTGGAACTACCTCAACTCGGTGGCGCTTCAGGCCCTGCCGCCGGTTTGAGGACGCGGAATGCCGAAAGAAGAAAAAAGAACAGAAAAAATCCTCAAACGCATAAGGGATACAACAAAAGCGCCTCGATTTTTCAGGGCGCTTTTGTGCGTTTCATTCGATTTTCGATTGCCGTTTGCACGCCACGTTTGTGAAGCGCTTGCGAGTGTGGAGGGCAGGCTTTACGTGGCGAGGTTGCAGAAAAACGCGGCGCGACGACGAGGACTGCGGCGGACAGGAAAAACAGGACGAAGAGGGCTGACCTGCACCCTCTCATCGCAGCGTTCGGGCCGCCGCGGCGCGAATTCCACGGTGCTTGTCCTTTGGATCAACGTGCCTCCCGGCGACAACGCTATCTGGGCTGGGGGATGTACCACCATCGGCCGCCCAGGGAGACGGGGGCGCGTCCGTCCTGAAACTCCCCCGCGCGCTCCAGGAACGGGGGGACCAGGATCACGCCGTCGGAACGCCGATACCCAAAGAGCCCCGAAGGGGCACGATAGGGCCGGACGAGCGTCGCGGCTCCCTTCTCGGCGGCCGCGAAGCCCCTTGCGCCGACGTCGTCCCCCTCACGGTTGATGAAGAACTCCCGTCCGTTCCCGTCCTCCACCGCAGCGATGCCCGACCGGAAGCGCGGCGCCGCGCCGCGCCAGGCCTTAAAGGCGCCCTTGATCACGACCCTGCCGCCCCTGTCCATGAAGGCCGTCCGGCCCCCGCTCAGGACGGCGGCCAGCCCCTCGCTGAAGGGCCCGGCTTCCGCACCGTCGCCGGGTGGAGTGAGCTTGAAGGGGATCGTCGTCCGGCCCGCCGCGTCGATGTAACCCAGCGATCGGCCCTTCCTGACGGCGGCCAGCCCCTCGCTGAAGGGCCACGCCGCGTCGTAGGCGGCCTTGACGACCCACCGGCCGCGCCGATCGATGTACCCCCACTTCCCCTTGGCGCGGACGGGGGCCAGCCCGTCGTGGAAGGCGCCCGCGGCCTCGAATTGCGGCGGGATCGCCGTCCGTCCCTGCCGGTCGATGTAGCCCCACCAGCCCCCTGCCACGACGGCGGCCAGGCCGTCCGAAAAGCTCCGGGCGTCCGCGAACGCGGCGTCGAAAGCGTCCCGCCCCTCCTCGTCGATGAAGAACCTTCGCCCCGCCAACGCCACGAGGGCGAACCCTTCCGAAAAAGGTTCCGCCCCGTCGAAGGCGCGTCCCCCAAAGAGGGGGGCGACGTTGCGCCCCACGTACCCCCACCGCCCGTTCAGAGCGCTGCGCACCGGCGCCAGGCCCTCGCTGAAGGGCCACGCCTCCAGGAACACCGGGTCCGCCATCCAGGAGCCCAGACGGTCGATGTAGCCCCAGCGACCGCCGACGGCCGCGCTGGCCACACCCTCGGAGAAGGGCATCACGTCCTCGAAGGCGTAGGGGATCGCAAGCTCGCCGGACAGGGAGACGAACCCCCAGCGCCCGCCGCGGCGCACCGGCCCCAGGCCGTCGCTGAAGTCCCCCACCCCCTCGCAGAAGGGCTCGACGAACCAGCTCCCGTTGAGGTCGATGTAGCCCCACAGCCCCTGGATTTCCACGCCCGCCAGGCCGCTGCTGAACACCCGGCCTCCCACCGGGGGATCGTACCGCGGCGGAACCGCCATGCGCCCCTCCCGGTCGATGAAGCCCATCCTCCCGTCCACCACGACGGCAGCGCGGTCCTCCACGAAGGGCCAGGCCGCGTCGAAGTCCAGGCTCCCCACCCGAACGCCCTTCGGGTCCAGGAAGAAGCAGCGCCCGCCGCTGGTGACCGCGGCTCGCCCCTGATAGAAGTCCCCCGCCAGGTCGAAGCTTGCGGCGATGGCCATCGTCCCCCTGCGGTCGACATAGCCCCACTTGTCGCCGGCCCGAACGGCCGCCAGCCCCTCGCTGAAGGAGGACGCGGCGGCGAAGGCGGGCTTGACCGCGAGGCGCCCCTTGAGGTCCAGGAAGCCCCATCGCCCATCCAGCAGGACAGCGGCCAGTCCGCCGCGGAAGGGCTGGGCATCCTCATAGCGGGGCTCCACCGCCCACCTTCCCGCCGGGTCGATGAACCCCCAGCGCCCGCCCGAACACACGGCGGCCAACCCCTCGCTGAAGCGGGAGGCGCGATCCCAGACCGGCTGCAGGAACCAGTCGATCCGCGCGGCCCCGGCCTCGCCGCAGAACGTCAGCAGGGCGGCCAGCAGGGCGAAGGCGGCGTGGAGGCGTCTTGTCCTCCGCATGGCATCCGGACGCTAGTTCGAGGGGGAGGTCCGCCGCGGGGTCGGCAGGACGTCGGGGGACGCTTCGCTCCAGAGCGTGTAGAAGCCCCACTCGTCCGTCTCCTCCTGCGCTCCCAGGAAGTCCAGGACGGCGTGCCCCGCGCGCTGGAGCCGCGCCACGCCCTCCTTCGAGAGCCCAAAGTGGTTGAAGGCCCTTCCCGTCCCGGCATAGGTCACCTCCGTGCGGCGGACGCGCCTGCCGGAGGGCATGAGGAGGACCTGCAGAGGAGCCGCCGCAAGCCGCGTCAGGCGCGTGCGGCCGTCGTCCTCCCTCTCGAACTCCGCGGAGAGGATGCAGGTCCGCTCGCGGGGCAGCGTGCGCTGGAACGAGACGAAGTTCCCCAGTGACCAGGCGATCGCCCGGGCCGCGCCGTCCTCTCCGACGCGCACCTCCACAGGCTGAAGGACGTGGGGGTGCGTCCCGATCACCAGGTCGGCCCCCCCCGCCAGGGCCTGATCCGCCGCCTGCCGCTGGCGCGCGTTCGGCGAGAGATGGTACTCGTCCCCCCAGTGGAAGCACGCCACGACGACGTCCGCACTCAGCGCCCGCGCCCCGCGCCATGCCCGCGGCGACGGCGGGCTCCGAGATGACGTTGAGGTGGACGTCCTTCGAGGCAGGGCTTCGGTTGCTGCCGTAGGTCCAGTTGACGAAGGCCCAGCGAAGCCCCTCCCGCTCCAGCAGGAGGGCGTCGTTCGCCAGCACCTCCCCCGTGCCGAGCCCCGTCCAGGCGATGCCCGCTCCGTCCAGGACCTCCGCCGTGCGCCGCGCGCCCGAGGCACCCCGGTCCAGGATGTGGTTGTTCGCCAGGGTCACCAGGTCGATCTCAAGTCCCTTCAGCGCCTCCGTCAGGGAATCCGGGGTGTTGAACGAGGGGTACCCGGCGTAGCCGCGGGACTCGCCGGCAAAGGTCGTCTCCAGGTTGCCCACGACAAAAGCCCCGGCCAGCAGGGGCTTCACGCGGTGGAACTGCGGGGCGAAGTCCCAGGTTCTGCCCCTCTTCGGGTCGCTGCGCTCCGCCGCGTCGATCTGCTGGATGTGCGCCATGATGTCGCCGATGAAGAGCACCCGCGCGCGAACCGGCGCCGCCTGCGCCCCGGAGGCTGCCAGGGACAGGAGCAGGGCCGCCGCTCCAAGGACGCCGCGCATCTTAAGGGTCCGGAACATTTCGCAGAGAACCTCCTTAAATTTAAAAAGGTCGTTCCACTTCCTGTTCTATTCTACCTCATAACGCGCAGCACGCCCGATGTTGTTCGTCGCGAGAGGCAACCCCTCCGCCGCCTTCGGTTACCGCGCGCTCCAAGGGCATTTCGGAGGGCGCCGTCACCATGCGGCACATGATGCGCAACGCGCTCATCCCCATCGTCACGGCGGTGGGGCTTCAATTTGGGCACCTTTTGGGCGGCGCCATGCTGACGGAGACCATCTTCTCGTGGCCGGGGCTGGGGAGGCTCATGGTGGACTCCATCAAGTCCAAGGACATGCCGCTGGTGCTGGGTTCCGTCATCTTCCTGGCCGTCATGTTCTCCGTCGTCAACCTGGTGGTCGACATCATCTACGCCTTCGTGGACCCCCGGATCAAATCTCAGTACCAGAAGGCGTGAGGTGCCGCCATGAACGATCGGATTTCGCAGGACAACGAGCAGCGAGAGCAGAGGTCCCTCTGGGAGGAGGCGTGGCGCCGGTTCCGCAAGAACCGGCTGGCCATCCTTTCTTTGGTCTTCCTGCTCCTGCTGGCCGCCGTCGCGGCGGCGACCATACTCTGGGATTTTGCCGACGGCCGGGCGTTCTACAACGCGCACGTCATCAAGCAGAACCTTCGCCTGAGGCTGAAGGGCCCCAGCGCGGAGCACATCTTCGGCCTGGACGAGTTCGGGCGCGACATGTTCCTCAGGATGCTCTGGGGAATACGCTACTCCCTCTTCATGGGGATGGCGGGCATCGCCTTTTCGACGCTCCTGGGAGGGCTCATCGGGGCCGTAGCAGGGTACTACAAGAGGCTGGACAACGTCCTGATGCGCGCCATGGACGTCCTGCTGGCGATCCCTTCCATGCTCCTGGCGACGGCCATCGTGGCGGCTCTGGGTCCGGGGCTGGTCAACGTCCTGATCGCCATCAGCATCGCCTACGTCCCGACGTTCGCCCGCACGCTCCGCGCCTCCGTGCTGACGGTCAAGGAGCAGGAGTTCATCGAGGCGGCGCGATCCGTCGGCGCGGACAACGGGCGCATCATCATGCGCTACATCGTCCCCAACTCGCTTGCCCCGCTGATCGTGCAGTCCACCCTGGGGGTCGCGGGCGCCATCCTCTCCATCGCGGGGCTGAGCTTCCTTGGGCTGGGCATCCAGCCACCGACCCCGGAGTGGGGCTCCATGCTCTCCAACGCCCGAACGTACATCCGCGATGCGTGGCACATCACCATGATCCCCGGCGCGGGGATCATGCTCACCATCCTGGCGCTCAACCTCGTGGGCGACGGCCTGCGCGACGCGCTGGACCCGAAGTTGAAGAGCTGAGGCGGCCGACATGGAAAAGCTGATCGAGATCAAGGACCTTGCCATCCACTACGAGACCGACGACGGCGTCGTCAAGGCGCTGAACTCCGTCTCGCTGAGCCTCGTCAAGGGGCGGACGCTGGGCGTGGTCGGGGAGACGGGCGCGGGGAAGACGACGCTCGGCAAGGGCGTCCTGCGGCTCATCCCCTCTCCGCCCGGACGGATCGTGTCGGGTTCGGTGCTGTTCGAGGGACAGGACCTGCTGAAGCTGTCGGAGGCGGAGATGCGCAAGATTCGGGGGCGCAGCATCTCCATGATCTTTCAGGACCCCATGACGAGCCTCAACCCCGTCATGACCGTCGGGGATCAGATCATGGAGGTCATCCAGGCGCACAAGAACCTCCGTCGTCAGGAGGCCTGGCAGGAGGCCTGCCGCATCCTGGAGATGGTGGGGATCCCCGGGCAGAGGGGCAGGGAGTATCCCCATCAGTTCTCCGGCGGGATGCGGCAGCGGGTCGGCATCGCCATCGCCCTGGCCTGCGCGCCCACGCTCCTCATCGCCGACGAGCCCACGACGGCGCTGGACGTCACCATTCAGGCTCAGGTGCTGGAGATGATTCGAGACCTCAAGAAGGCGTTGGGCACCTCCGTCATCCTCATCACCCACGACCTGGGCGTCGTTGCCCACAACTGCGACTACGTGGCGATCATCTACGCGGGAACGCTGATGGAGTACGGGGCCCTGCGCGAGATCTTCAAGTCCCCCCAGCACCCCTACACGATCGGGCTCTTTGGCTCCATCCCAAGCCTCGAGAGGAAGGCGGACCGCCTGCGCCCCATCCCCGGCCTGATGCCGGACCCGACGAACCTGCCTCCGGGCTGTCCCTTCTCGGAGCGGTGTCCCCACAGCGCGGAGGTCTGCAGCAGGGAAGTGGCCTCACGCAATCCTCCCGAAAGATCGGCTTGCGTGAGGCCGGTCGTCTGGCTGAACCCCTCCGCCGCCCTTGGCGGCACCTCCCCTTTCAGGGGAGGCAATCCACATTAGACGCGAATTGGTATAACACTGTTTTTCCAAACAGTCCCTGCCTGGTGCCATTCTTTATAACCGTAGGTTGGGTCTGCAACCCGTCAGGGTCGGGGGGCCGGCCCGCGCCCAGCCTCATTCAGAAACCCCATGAAGCCCTGCACGCTGTTGGCCATGAAGTGCCGTTCCCGGACCATCAGGTCCTCGTCCAGCCGGGCCTGAAGCAGGGGGTCGCGCCTCAGCAGGCACTCCACGACCTCCTCCGGCCTCCGGTCCAACATCGTCCCGATGAGCTCCAGCCAGCGCTCCGTCTGCTCCCGCGCCAGGGACAGGCGTCCGGCGGGGTCCTCCGACAGCCCCCAATGCGCGTAGCAGAGGCGCTCGTCCCCGCGCAGGGCCACTGCGGCGTGGTCCAGCGACGACAGCGCGGCGGCGGCGTCAAAGCGCGGCGGGGTGGTGGGCCGCAGCCAAAGCGCGCCGTCCAAGGACGGCAGCGTCAATCCCGCGGCCTCGCCAATAAAGAGAAGGGGGCCGCCCTCCCTGGGCCGCGTTCGCAGGGCCACGTGGTGAGGGGCGTGACCAGGGGTCGGGAAGACCTCGATCAGGCCGTCGGGGTCCTCCGAAAGGAGGGGGGCCGTCAGCGGCTCCGGCTCGCCGTAGGCCAGGGCCACGTTCCCCAGCGTCCTCACCGAGGCGCTCCACAGCCGCTCCGGCCTCCGCAGGTGGGAGAAGGCGCGAGGATGGGCCAGCACGGCGGCCCGGGGCCACCGTCGGCAGAAGGCGCCGACGCCCCCCGCGTGGTCCAGGTGGATGTGGGTCAGCAGCACGAGGTCCACGTCCTCCGTCAGGCGCTCCAGCGCCCCGTTCAGGAGGGGGATCGTGTTCGCCGGGCCGGGGTCCACGACGACGCGCCGCCCCAGGGCGTCCACGAAGAACCAGGAGGCGATGAACCGCCGGAAGCCCGGCATCCTCTGAGGCAGGTCGATCAGGAACAGCCCCTCCCCGAAGTCGTGGGGCGAACCCGCTGCCGCGGTCATTTCTCTATCCTGACGATCATGTTGCGGTAGGCGTAGTTTTTGAGGTCGCGAATCTCGTCGTTGTTCATGCGGATGCAACCCTCGGAGGCCATGGTCCCCAGGGAGTCCGGAGCGTGGGTGCCGTGGATGCCGATGCCCTTCCAGCCCCCCGTGTCCAGCCGGATGAACCAGGGCCCGTAGGCCCCCGCGATCTCGCCCTTGCCGTCGCCGAAGTCGTGCTTCCAGCCCGAGGCGTTTTCGATGGACAGGACGCGGAACTGCCCCTCCGGCGTGCGATTGTCCCCAACGCGGCGCTTGTTTCCGGGGTTCTTGCCAATCGCGACGTTGTAGGTCTTCACCAGGTCCCGCCCCCGATAGAGGGACAGCCGGTACTGCCCCTTGTTAATGAGTATCCAGTACTTCCCCGCGTCGCGGGGCGGCCGCAGGGCGCTGGGGGTCGGTGTCGGCTCCGTCATTTGGGGAGTTTCGTCCTCTGGCTCCTCCACCTCCGGCAGGACGGCACCCGGCTCCGAGCTTGCCGCGTCGAGCGCCTCGTCCGCAAGGAGGGCCGGGACGTCCGGAGAATCGAGAGGACCGCTCAGGGGGACCTCTGCCTCAGGGGCGGGCACGGGCCCGCTGCGGAGGAGCTCTACCCCCAGGACAGTCACCGCCGCCGCCGCGCCGCAGAACACGATGAGCCGCATCAGCGGATGCATCCGCCGCCGCGCCACCCAGCGGCCCTGCCCCTTGTCGATCCACGTGGTCCGCAGCGTCAAGAGGTCCTTTATAAACTCCAGAAAAGCGTTCATTTCCATCCCCTGATCGTTTGAAATTTCAGCGCCCAAAAGCGGCTGCCTGCCACCGGTCAGACCTTCAGAAGTATACCGCATCCGTCCCCGAAGTCCACGGGCAAAAAGCGGGCCGGATCGGTCACTCGAAGGAGTCCGAGTGGAGGTCCTGGGGGGCGTCGCCCCTCTCGGTCAGGGCCTGTTCCACCGAGGACAGGCGGGCCCGTTCGCCGAAGATCAGGAGCGTGTCTCCCGCTTCGAGCTGCGTGCCGCCCTTGGGGATGAGGAAGCGGGAGCCGCGGTTGATCAGGAGGATCGTCACGCCCTCCGGGAACTTCAACTCGCTCACCGTGCTGCCGATGACCGCCGCGCCCGGCAGGATGTCCACCTCCCGCGTTTCGTCGCTGCCGCTGCCGGGGGTGCGGTCGAAGGAGAGGGGGTAGGAGGGGGCGACCCGCACCGTCGCGTCCAGCCCCAGCCACCGGGCGACCGTCGCCAGAGTCTTGCCCTGCAGGATGACGGAGGTCAGCACGACGAAGAAGATCAGGTTGAACATGAAGCGCGCCTGGGGGTGCCCCTCCGTCAGGGGGTACGTGGCCAGGATGATGGGCACGGCGCCCCGCAGGCCCGTCCAACTGACGAAGAGCTTCTCCCGAAGGCTGCTGTCGCTGAGGGCAGAGCACAGGAACACCGCCGCCGGCCGGGCGGCGAACATCAGGAAGGCCGACACCAGGAGCCCCAGCCCGATGACGGACCGGTTGATCAGCTCCACGGGGTTGACCAGGAGCCCCAGCACCAGGAACATCACGATCTGCATCAGCCAGGCGAAGCCCTCGTGGAAGCGCTGCAGGCTGTACTTGTAGAGGAAGTCCTGCCCTCCCATCACGATGCCGCAGACGTAGACGGCCAGGTAGCCGTTGCCGTTCACGCTGTTGGCCAGGCCGAAGGTGAAGAGCACGATGCTGATGCCCCACACGGGATAGAGGGCCTCGTTCTCCACCCGCAGCCGCTCGATCATCGCGCAGGACAGACGGCCCATCATCCAGCCCACGGCGCCGCCCGCCACCATCTGAACCACGAAGTTCGCGGCCAGTTGGGCGACGGGGACGCTGTCGCTGCTCAGCCACTTCAGGGCGGTGATGGTGAGGAACACGGCCATGGGGTCGTTGCTGCCGGACTCGAACTCCAAAAGCGGCTTGAGCTTTCCCTTCACCCCGACCTTCTGGGTCCTCAGGATGGAGAACACCGCGGCCGCATCCGTCGAGGAGATGATCGCCCCCAGCAGGAAGGCGTCCTTGAAGGAGAAGCGGGGCAGGCAGGCCAGCGGCAGGGCCATGAAGAGCGCCGTCAGGAACACGCCGAGCGTCGAGAGCACCAGCCCCTGCCGCACGATGGGGCGCACGTCGTCCCACCGCGTGTCGAATCCGCCGGAGAACAGGATGAAGGCCAAGGCGAAGGTGCCGATGGAGTTCGTCGTCACCGCGTCGTCAAACTGCAGCCCCCCCGGCCCGTTCTCCCCCGCCAGCATTCCGATGGCCAGGAACAGGATGAGCCCCGGCACCTTGATGCGCTCCGAGAGCGTGCCCGCCACGAGGCTCAGGAAGAAGAGAAGCCCCGCCACGAGGAAGGGGTCCACGTACTCCAGCAATCAAAACACTCCTTTCGTCCCAACCGCTCCCGCCGTCCCGGCAGGGGCCTGAACGTCCTTCGCCGCGCCCTGGTCCAGCGCCTCGTTCAGGCTCCCCACGCGGTAGCCCACGAGGTCCAGCGTCACGTAGCGGAACCCGACCGCCCTCAGACCCTCCGCCACGGCCTCCCTCCGCGCCAGGACGCGGGGAAGGTCCCGGCACTCCGCCTCGACGCGCGCCAGGTCGCCGTGAGCCCGCACGCGAAACTGCGCCGCGGGAGGCAGGATGCCCGCCAGGAAGCGCTCCGCGGCCTCCACGCGCCTCAGCGCCTCCGCCGTCACCGGCTCCCCGTAGGGGATTCGGGAGGCCAGGCAGGCGCGCGCGGGCTTGTTCCACGTGAAGAGCCCCATCGCCCTCGCGGCGGCGCGGACCTCCGCCTTCGTCATCCCCGCCTCCAACAGGGGGCTCCGCACGGAGCCAAACTCCATGAGCGCCTTCATTCCCGGACGATAGTCCCCCCGATCGTCCGCGTTCGCCCCGTCCAACACCCAGGGGATGCCGCGCTCCGCGGCCCAGCGGACGACGGCCTCGAGGCGCATCCTCTTGCAGAGGTGGCACCGGTCCCGCGGGTTGGCGACGAAACCCGCGTCCTCCAGCTCGTCCATTGGAAGCACCTTGTGTCGGATGCCCACCTGCGCGGCCAACCGTCCGGCGTCGGCCCGCTCGTCGGCGGACAGGAGCGGGGACTCGATCGTCACGGCCACGGCGTGCCGGCCCAGTGCCTCGTGGGCCAGCGCCGCCAGCAACGCGCTGTCCACGCCGCCCGACAGCATCACGGCGACGTCGCCCATCGCCTCCAGAAGCCGGCGAACTCCCCGCAGCCTCTCCTCCACCTCGGATTCCAGGTCCGCTCCCTCCATTCGTCGTTTGAGACATGGTCCTTACCGCTGGCTCGTCAGGCCAAACGCAACAGACAAATTGAAAAAAACTCATCAGGGGGACGAAAGCCGAGGCATTTTCCGGAACGATTGTTCAAACGTTCTGCAATCCGCAGAATATCTGTACAGCTCACTGCGTTCGCCGATGAAGCCCCTGAGCGCCCCACTCAACTCGTTACACCCGTTGGTGGTCTGCGCGTGCTCTGGACTCCGCTATAAGTGCCTCATCTCATCATAACGGTCAAACCCCAACCAAGTAGACATCCCCAGAATGAGAAAGCTCCCCAACATGCAGGTGAGTCTATTCCTGTACCTACCGATGAGTCGGTTGATGCTACTACCAGGAGAGAGAGAACTATACCCACAACCATAATTCTCCCAATTCCTTTCATCGTGTTCTCTTTCTCCTTCTCTTTCTCTTCATCCTCCTTCCTTTGCTCCGCCCTCCTCCGGGCCAAGGCCGCCTCCCTCGCCTCGTGCGGGGCCAAGTCCGCCTCCCACTTCCTCTTTATCCGTTCGATCTCCCCTGAATAGAAAACCTTCACGTCGTCCGGGGCGTATTCGATTGCGCGCAGCGCTTCACGCGAGCTCCCCAGATTTTCAATCATAGCTCTGGTTCTTCCTATCGTCCCTTCATAGAATGTGAAGTCATTACGAAGAAATTTCACCTTGAACATTCCCCACCAGGCCTCGTGGCAGGTGGGCGCACCCTCCAGGATCTTCTCGTACAAGGCCTCGGCGCCTTCCTGGTCCCCATCGAAGAGCTTCTGCTCCGCGCGGATCAGCATGTTCTGCAGGGTCGGGAGCCCGTCGACCTCCGCCTTGAACTTCTGAATCGCCTCCCGAACCAGAAACTCGCTGCCGCAGTAGACGCAGATCCCCCGCTCCAGGCCGGGGTTGAGCTCCAGCGCGCCCCCGCAGGCGGGGCATTTGGCCTTGGTCAGCATCAATGCAATCCTCTCCTTAGTTATTTGTATATTGGACGGCGCCCGATGAACCGCCGCCTCATTCACGATTTTAAAAAGCGTTCCGCATTCTCCGCCATCTCGCACTCCCCGGCGCTCGTTCCAAATCCTTACCGAATCCTCACCGGGGAGATCGACGAATCCATTCGCCCAACCTCTTTAAAACGTCGTTTTGTCCTACGATAATATCACAACGAAGCCGCAACCGCAGGGGGGCCGAAACAGCCCCTCCGCCCCGCGCCTCCCTAAACGCCGTCAGGCTTGATATAATGTTGAGATCATTTCGAGCGGCCCGGCGCCGCACGTCAGGAAAGAGGTTTTTTTGAATGCAGCATCGAACTGGACGCGAGCTTCGAGAGATGTTTCTGAAGTTCTGGGAGGAGAAGGGCTCGCACCGCTGCCCCAGCTTCTCCCTGATCCCGGACGATCCCTCCCTGCTCTTCACCATCGCGGGCATGGTGCCCCTGAAGCCCTACTACCTGGGCATCCGTCAGCCGCCGTACCCCCGCATCGTCACCAGCCAGAAGTGCGTGCGCACGAACGACATCGAGAACGTGGGGCGCACCGCGCGGCACCACACCTTCTTCGAGATGCTGGGAAACTTCTCCTGGGGGAGCTACTTCAAGAAGGAGGCTATCACCTGGGCCTGGGAGTTCCTGACGGATCGAATCGGCCTCGACCCCAACCGGCTCTACGCCACCATCTACCAGGACGACGAGGAGTCCCGGGAGGTGTGGCACCGCCAGGCGGGCCTGCCGGAGGACCGCATCCTGCGCTTCGGCCAGGACAACAACTACTGGTTCATGGGGGACACGGGGCCGTGCGGCCCCTGCTCCGAGATCTACTACGACCGGGGTCCGGACTACGGCTGCGGCAAGCCGAGCTGTGGCGTGGGCTGCGACTGCGACCGCTACCTGGAGATCTGGAACCTGGTGTTCACCCAGTTCGACCGGCAGAAGGACGGCAGCCTGCCGAACCTGCCCCACAAGAACATCGACACCGGCATGGGGCTGGAACGGCTGGCCTCCGTGGTGCAGGGCGTGGACACGGACTACGAGACGGACCTCTTCACGCCGCTGATCCGGCACACCTGCGCGCGCGCCGGCATCCAGTACGGCCAGGGCGGCCGCAACGACATGGCCGTGCGCGTCATTGCGGACCACGTCCGGTCCGTGGCCTTCATGCTGGCGGACGGCGTGCTGCCCGCGAACGACGGGCCGGGCTACGTGCTGCGCCGGCTGCTGCGCCGGGCCGTGCGCTTCGGACGGCTCCTGGGGTTCGAGGGGGCCTTCCTGTGCGAGTACATGCCCATCCTGATCGACCTGATGGGCGACCCCTACCGCGAGCTCATCGATCAGCGTCCCACCATCGAACAGATCATTACCGTGGAGGAGGAGCGCTTTCAGAGGACCCTCCAGCAGGGCACCGACCTCTTCGAGGCCGAGACGGCCCGACTGGCCGCAGCGGGGCGCAGGGAGGTGCCGGGGGAGGTGGTCTTCACGCTCTACGACACCTACGGCTTCCCGCCGGAGCTGACGCGGGAGATGGCGGACGAGCAGGGCTTCGCCGTGGACGAAGCGGGCTTCAAGGCCGCCATGCAGCAGCAGCGGGACCGGGCCAGGGCCTCAAGCAAGCAGAAGAAGAGCGCCCTCGCCGGCGACGTCTACACGGAGCTGGAGAACGAGGGGGGCGCGACGCGCTTCACAGGCTACGCCTCCGCCATGGGCGCGGGGAAGGTGACGGCCATCCTGACGAAGGAGGGCCGAAGGGACCACGTCGAGGGCAATGGGGAGTTTGAGCTCGTGCTGGACGAGACGCCCTTCTACGCGGAGCGCGGCGGCGAGGTGGGCGACACGGGGACCATCCGGGACGGGGAGACGACCCTGGAGGTCCTGAACACCGTGCCCCACGGCGGGGTCATCGTCCACCGCGTGAGGATGACGGAGGGCTCCGTCCGCGTCGGGGACAGCATGACGGCCGAGGCGGACGATGCGCGCCGCCAGGCCATCCGCCGCAACCACACCGGGACGCACCTGCTGCACGAGGCGCTGGGCCGCGTGCTGGGCCGCCACGTCCGCCAGGCGGGCTCCCTGGTGACGGACCGCTTCCTGCGCTTCGACTTCACGCACCACACGCCCCTGACGGACGGACAGATCGAGGAGGTCGAGCGCATCGTCAACGGGGAGATCCTGCGGAACGTCCCCGTCTCCACGGCGGAGCACACGCTGGAGGAGGCGCGGGAGCTGGGGGCGAAGGCGCTGTTCGACGAGAAGTACGGCGACGTCGTGCGCGTGGTGACGGTGCCGGACTTCTCCATGGAGCTCTGCGGCGGCCTGCACGTGCGGGCGACGGGCGACATCGGCAGCTTCAAGGTCCTGCGCGAGGAGAGCATCGGCTCCGGGACGCGCCGCATCCTGGCGATGACGGGGATGGAGGTCGTGGAGCTGATGCAGGTGCTCTTCGGCCTGCGGCGCCGCCTGATGGGCATCCTCTCCGCGGACGAGGAGGGGCTGGAGGCAAAGGCTAAAGACCTGGCAGAGGAGCTGCGTGCCCTCCAGAAGCGGGCCCAGGAGCGGGCGCGCCACGAGTTGACGGACAACGTGGATCGGTTCGTGGAGCGGCGCCGCGTGGGCGGTGCAGTGCTGCACATCGGCAGGTTCCCGGACGTCAAGTCAGACGTCCTGCGCGACGTCGGGGACCGGGTGAAGGCGGGGCCGGACCCGTCGGTGGCCCTCCTGGCCTCCGTGGACGAAAACGGGGCCTGCACGCTCATCGTGATGGCGGACGACCGGGCCGTGAAGCTGGGGGCCAACGCGGGCGCCATCGTGCGCGAGGCCTCGGCCGTCCTGGGCGGCAAGGGCGGCGGCAGGCCGTCCACGGCCCAGGGCGGCGGACGCGATGGGGAAAAGCTCGACGAGGCCCTGGAGCGCGCGGCGGAGGTCCTGAAGGGGCAGTTGGGGGCATGACGGAGGCTCAGCCCGGGCGCGTGCTGGCGCTGGACGTAGGCAGCGCCCGCGTCGGCGCGGCCATCAGCGATCCCATGCGCCTCATCGCCCAGGGGCTGGCCGTCTGGCCCGTGGTGGACAGGGACGGAGGCTGGCGGCGAAAGTTCGAGGCCTGCCTCGTGCAGTACGCCCCGACGCTGGTCCTGGTAGGGATGCCCACGCGCACGGACGGCACGAGGGGGCCGGAGGCGGAGAGGGTGGCGAAGCTCGTCGACCTCCTCCGCGCCGGCCACCCGGACCTGGCGTTCGACACGTGGGACGAGCGCTTCACCACCGTCATGGCCCATCGGGCGATGATTGAGGGCGGCGTCTCCCGCAGCGGACGGCGTCAGCGGGTGGACAAGATCGCCGCCGTCCTGATCCTGGAGAGCTGGCTTGCGCGGCAGGGCGCCCCGTGACGCCCCGTCCCGTCGGGTGTAAGATAGTGGCGAGGCCCCGCCGCGCGGCGGCCGGACTTCGCGTTCTGCGTTCAGAAAAAATTTCAGGGCGTCCTCGATCGACGCCCCACGGGAGGTTTTATCGATGAGCAAGACGGTGCGCCTGGTGTCGGGGGCCCTCGTCCTCCTCGCCGCGCTGGCCGCCGGCGGTGCGGCCTGGGGCGCGGTGGCGGACCCCATCCACGACTACCCCAGCTTCAACGACTACGACGACGCGGACCGCTACTACACCTTCGGGGACCACACCACGGAGTACGGCTACCACTACCAGCTTCGGGACGTGAGCGGCGCGCGCGACGGACACACCGTCGCCGGCGCTCAGTGGTTCGCCACCAGCTACGAGAACTACCTGTGGCGCTACGTCAACGAGGACCTCAACGGGCGCCTGCTCTACCGACGGACCCTCGGCGGCGAGACGCCGGAGGTGCCCCTGACCACCTCGGCGGACCTGCTCTACGATTTCGAGGCCGTCTACATCGACGAGCCGCAGCCCTACCCCGCCTACCCCGACACGCGCTACCGCGACGCCTGCATGGACCCCATCGAATCCATCGCCCTGGTCCTCCCCGAAGGGCGGGGGCAGTTCAAGGTCTCCCTGGCCAACCACTACGCGCGCCACTTCCCCTATTGGTGGCGCGAGTCCGGGAGCGGCCGAACCCCGATCAACCCGTCGCCCGTCCTGTCCGGCGACATCGTCTCCCATGACGTCATCTCTCGCGACGTGATGGAGGACGTGCTCCTGAGCGCGGAGGGGTACGCCGTCTCCGTGCAGCCCAACAGGCCCCAGCGCGTCATGCCGGGCGAATCCATGACCGCGAACGTCAGCCTGACGGCCGAGAACCCGGAGGCCTACGGCAGCAGGCTGGGCTACATCGCGTTCCGCCAGTCCGCCAGCTTCGACACGGGCTACGTCGGCTGGCGCGAGTCCCTCCACGTCCCCGTGGTGGTGGCCAACGTCCACGACGGCCCGGCCTCCGACCCCGGCAACGAGCTCTACTTCGACATGATGATCTTCAACAGGACGCTCAGCGGCGACACCGTCGTCGGCATGGGGGACATCGAGAAGCGCATCCAGTTTCGCTGGGGCGTGGACCGCGAGATGACCCAGGACCTGGGCGCGCTCTATATGATGCGCCACTCCCTGAACAGCGGCCTGCCCAGCTACCACCTGGAGACGCGGATCACGAACCGCACCGGCACGCGCTACCGCCTCCAGCGCTACGACATGATCGGAGGACCGAGGGACAACACCGGCTCCGGCGACGTGGGCGGCGGCTCCTGGGACATGACGGCGCGCTACACCTTCCGGGACATCCGGCCCGACCACTGGAAGTACGACCTGACCCCGGACCTCTACGGCAGCCTGCCGGACCACTTCCAGCTGGACGCCCACAGCCAGATCGCGCCGGGGCTCGTCACGGTTTACAAGAACCGCGTCGGCACGGGCTACAACACCCTGAACACTTCCTACGGCACGAGCGAGTCCTTCCGCCTCTATCCCTTCTCCGAGGCCCGGCACCACGACCTGCGCCTCAGCTACCGGCGGGTCGGGGGCATGGCCCTGACGGGAGGCGCCTCCGAGGCCACCGGACGCTGGCGCGTACAGGGCTTCCGTTGGGACCAGTTCGCCGACGTGGTGCAGAACGACGAGCAGACAACTTATGAGCTGGAGAAGCTGATGGGCAAGCCCGCCTCCCTGGGGAGCAGCGCCGTCGGCGCCTCGGACGCCTACGTCCGTTCGAGCGCCCTGAACGCCTTCGAGATCAAGACCGACGTCCCCGCCGGGCTGGTCTCCATGGACGTCTCGATGGACGTCGTCGTGTCGAAGGACGTCTCCGGAGACGTGGTCCAGATGGTGTCGCGGGACGTGCCGGCGACCATCGCCGTTCAGCCGATGCGGGTGCGCCTCCGCATCCCGCGCAGGGAGCAGATACTGGTGGGCCGCTGGGAGCAGCTGAGCGAGGCGGCGGACGGCAAGGCCCTGCTGAAGCAGTTCATGCGCTTCGGCACGGTCTGGCTGCGCTCCGGCAGGGCGGACGAGCGGGACACGAACCTGTTCACCGCCATCTCGCAGCGCGGCGTGGACCCTGCGGAGTGCGTCAGCGCGTTCCTCTACAACGATGAGCTCTACCTGGACTTCATCCTCCTCCTGGCGGACGCCAAAAGCCCGCGGGAGGGCTACACGGCCTACCTGCGAACGTTCCGGGACGACGGCATCCCCTACATCCTGATCGGCGACGGGGCGGCGGACGGCGTGTGGAACCTGGGCCTCTACGTAGACGCCGCAGGGGCCAACCCGGAGTCGGGGCGCTCGTCGGACGACGTCAACCCCAGGCCCCAGGAGAAGGAGAAGGAGGAGGGCGGGGGCTGCAACGCGGCCTCAGGCCTGGGCCTCATCCTGTCGGCGTTCGTCGGCGCGCTGTTCCTGGAGCGCCGCATCCGCTGAGGCGCGGTCCGCTCATCGCACGGAGGTTCGCACTAGGGAAACACTGATTAAGTCGTTGAGAACTGTCAACCGCATAGACTCCCTTCAGTGCCTGAAACTTCACCAGGCCGCGCGAAGCGCGTGGGGATTGGGACTGACGGCCCGTGAGCAAGGGCGAACGGCAGCCGGAAGGCTCCCCGAAGTGGGGGGCGTAGCCCCATTTTAAAATCTTAGGGAAGCGCTGAAGGATACCCTTTATTTGATGCTCCTTGAGTACTTTCAACAACTTTTAAAGATTAATCAGCGCTTCCCTAGAGAAGGAGGGATGCATCTTGAGTCTCTGGGAGAAGTGGGAACGGGACAAGCGGCGGGCGCAGGGCCTTGAGGTGAAGAGCGACGTTCAGATTCAAAGCTCGTACAGGAAGCCCAACCTGCGCCGCCAGCTCACGATCGTCGCGGCGGTGCTGCTCGGATGCCTCGCCATCGCTTTCGCCTCCATTCTCGTGGAGGCCGGCATGGGCCGAAAGTGGTCGGACACCCTGGTCGTCCGCCTCCTCATCCAGAGGCAGCTTCAGCGCGAGGAGATCGCAAGACGTCAAAATCCATAGCACGACAGACGGCGCGGAGCGGGAAACTCCGCGCCGTCGTCTCTGCCGGGGCAGGCCCAGTCCGTCCTTGCCATCCGTGGTATGATAGAGGCGAGCTCGAAAGGGCTCACACAGGCCCCGCCGAAGCGTGGGGCCATTTTATCATGGGGGGAATTTTGAGATGACGGACATGTTGAGGAGCAGGGCGGAAGAGCTGAAGGGCAAGAAGACCCGCGAGAACCTGTGCACGGCCTTTGCGGGAGAGTCCCAGGCGCGCAACAAGTACACGTTCTTCGCGGCCAAAGCCCGCGCCGAGGGCTACAATCAGATCGCGGACCTCTTCGAGGAGACGGCGCACAACGAGAGAGCGCACGCCAAGATGTGGTTCCAGATCCTCGGCGGGATCAGCGACAGCACGGCGGAGAACCTGAAGGCCGCCGCAGCCGGCGAGCACGACGAGTGGACGGACATGTACCCCACCTTCGCCAAGGTGGCGCGCGAGGAAGGCTTCAACGACATCGCCCGCCTGTTCGAGGGCGTCGCGGCCATCGAAAAGGCGCACGAGGAGCGCTACAAGAAACTGCTGAACGACGTCGAGAAGGGGCTGGTCTTCTCCTCCGACGGCGACGCCATCTGGCAGTGCGCCAACTGCGGGCACATCGTGGTGGGCAGGAGGGCGCCCGAGATGTGTCCCATCTGCGGGCACCCGAAGGCCTACTTCATGAAGAAGGGTGAGGGCGGCCAGGCCGGAGATTAGGTCAGGATTTCGCAAGGGAAGGGGAGAACGGCGGAGGCGAAGCCCCTCGAAGGACGATTATAATAGCGGTCACGAAATCAATTTCGAGGAGGTCAATCATGTTTGCTGCTTTCAGGAAATTCTGCGCCTTCCTTTTGGCGGTTGCGGTTCTTCTCCCCACCGGAGCGGCGTCTGCCGACGTCCCGCTCCCGGCCCCGCAGAGGACGGGCGGACCGGGCGTCTTTGACGCCATCGGAAGCCGCGCCTCGGCCCTGGGGGCCGACTTCGCCTCCATGGGGGAGGTGTCGTCGGAGAAGCTCTCGACGATCCTGTGGGCGGCGACGGGCCTGAACCGCGGGGAGAAGGGGTGGACAGTGCCGATGGCCATGGGGATGGAGCCCTACGTCAAAGTCTACGTGGCGCGGGCCGACGGAGTCTTCCTGTACGACTGGAAAGCCCACGCGCTGAAGGAGGTCTCCGGTGAGGACGTTCGGGGACGGATCGGCAAGCAGGACTTCGTCGCGAAGGCCCCCTGCACCCTGATCCTCGTCTCGGATTCCGAAGCCCTTTCCCGAAAGTTCAAGGACGAGGACGCCGAGGAGCAGTTCGCGGCCGTCGCCGCGGGGGCCATGGCTCAGGACGTCTACCTGGCGGCCGGGGCCGTGGGCGTCGGTACGCGCTACATCCGCTCCGTCCAGAAGGACGCCGTCGAAGACGTCCTGGGGTTGCGTGACGACGACGACGTCCTCTGCATCATGCCGATGGGGACGAAGCCGGGGGCCTGAGCCCGCCCCGCCGCACGAAGGGAAACACGAACGATCGAGAGGGAAGGGGGGAGTCGGTTGGCTCCCCCCTTCATCGTCTCGCAGCGGCCCCGCGCTTCAGGGCCGCCGCCACGCGACCGCGCCGTCGACGTAGGTCGTCACCGCATGGGTCCGGGCGTCCAGGGGGTCCCCGTCCCAGACGGTCAGGTCCGCGTCCTTCCCCGGCTCGATGGAGCCCATTCGCCCCTCAAGGCCCAGGTGCTCCGCCGCGTAGAGCGTGACCCCCCGCAGCGCCTCGTCCGGCGGCAGGCCCGCACGCACGGCCAGGGCAACGCAGGTGACGGCGTTTGAGATGGGGATCACGGGGTGATCCGTGATGAGGCAGAAGTGGACGCCGGCCCGCCACAGGGCGACGGGGTTCTGCCAGGACTGGTTCCTCAGCTCGATCTTGGAGCGCGAGGTCAGCATGGGCCCCACGGCCGCAAAGGCCTTCTTCGCCCCCAGCCACGCGGCGATCTGCCGGCCCTCCGTGCAGTGTTCGAGGCTGTACTTCAGGCCGAACTCCTCCGCGATGCGGACGGCGGTCTGAATGTCATCCAGCCGATGACAGTGGACGCTGAGGGTCATCTCCCGCCGCAGCACAGCGGCCAACGCCTCCATGCCCAGGTCGCGCTCCGCCGGCTCGTCCTTTCTCCTGGCGGCCTCCCGGCGGGCCAGGTAGTTCTGAGTTTTCACCAGCGCGCCGCGCAGGACGGCCGCGTTTCCCATGCGGGTCGTGGGCAGCTTGTCCTTCGGCTTGTAGACGCTCACGGGGTTCTCGCCCAGCGCGGCCTTCATGACGGAGCAGGGCACGACGGTCATGCGCTCCACCACGTCCGGCCGCGTCTTGACCACGACGCCCTGTCCGCCGATGACGTTGCCGCTTCCCGGCAGCGCCTGAACGCAGGTCACGCCTCCCGACAGGGCGTCCTCAAAGGCTTCGTCCCCGGGGTAGAGCGCGTCCAGGGCCCGCAGCTGCGGCGTCACGGGGTCCACCATGTCGTTGTCGTCCGCCATCGTCGCCTGGGGGAAGCCCTCCGGGCAGACGCCGATGTGCGTGTGGGCGTCGATCAGGCCCGGCGTCACGCGAAAGCCCTTCAGGTCCTCCACCTCCGCGCCCTCGTCGGGCGACAGCCCCCTCCCCACCGCCACGATCCGGCCACTCCGGACGGCGACGTCCAGCTCATGGAACCCATCGTCGCGCCCCGTCCAGACCAGGGCGCCCCTCAGCAGGAGCGCGCGCGCCTTTGTCCTATCCTGCAACCCGTTCCGCTTCCCTTCCAAAAAATTTCGATGGCTGCGACCACGCCCACAACCAGGCCAAGCCCGCGACCATCGGCCTTTTCCAGGATATCACAGTTTTCAGAAAAAATACGTGTCAAAATCGCGGGCTCAGGAAAGCGCTGAAGGCCCTCCTTAAGCTGTATGCTCGATGGCCCTCAAAGCGCATCCGACGCTCCTCCAACAATGGTACAATTTATAGCGAAAACAAGCGCCACATCGTGCACGATCCCCGATCCGCTCCAGAGAAAGGTGATGGGTCTTTTGCTCCATGGTTCCGCGCTGATCGTCATTCTGTTGCTCACCATCCTCATCATGGTCTTTATGGTGTCGAGGTTCAAGCTGCACCCCTTCATCTCGCTGTTTACCGCCGCGCTCCTGATGGGGCTGGCGGTCGGCATGCCACCCTTTGAAGTGCTCAGGACGATCCTCGACGGGTTCAGCAACACCTGCCGCGGCATCGGCATCGTGATCCTGCTGGGCACGATCATCGGGGCCATGCTGGAGAGCAGCGGCGCGGCCCTCACGATGGCGGACAGCGTGCTGCGCACCGTCGGCAAGAAGCGCCCCGGCATCGCCATGAGCCTCATCGGCTGGATCGTCTCCATCCCCGTGTTCTGCGACTCGGGCTTCGTCATCCTCTCCTCCCTCAACAAATCCCTGTCCATGCGCAGCAACATCAATCTGCCAACGATGGCCATCGCCCTGTCCACCGGCCTCTACGCCACCCACACGCTGGTCCCGCCGACGCCCGGCCCCATCGCCGCAGCAGGCAACCTGGGCGCGGACCTGGGCCTCGTCATCCTGTGGGGCTTCATCACCTCCATCCCGGCCGTCATCGCGGGCTACATCTACGCCACCGTCGTGGGCCCCAGGCTGTGCGTGGAGGCAACGGAGGGGGCTTCCTACGAGGAACTGCTCGCCCGGTTCAACGAGCTGCCCTCCCCGGAAAAGTCCTTCGCGCCCATCGTCGTCCCGCTGATCCTGATCGGACTGAAGTCCCTCGTCAACTACCCCCCAGTACTGGCGCGGATCGGCGAAGAATCCCCGCTCAACGTCGTGTCCTCCTTCCTGGGTGACCCCGTCATCGCCCTCTCCGTCGGGGTGACGCTGTGTTTCCTCCTGCCGCCCCGGATCACGGAAGAGGTCACCAACCGGTGGATCGGGCGCGGCATCAAAGAGGGCGCCAACATCGTCGTGATCACCGCCGCCGGCGGCAGCCTGGGCGCCGTCATCACCGCCAGCCACGTGGGCGACTACATCGGAAGCGCCCTGTCCTCCTACCACTTCGGCATCTTTCTCCCCTTCATCATCGCCGCGGCCGTCAAGACGGCGCAGGGTTCCTCCACCGTGGCCCTGGTCACCACGTCCACCATCGTTGCCCCCATGCTGGGCTCCCTGGGGCTCGCCTCCCCCATGGGAGCGGTCCTGGCCACCCTGGCCGTGGGGAGCGGTTCCATGGTGGTCTCCCACGCCAACGACTCTTACTTCTGGGTCGTGACGCAGTTCTCCGACATGGACCTCAGCACGGGCTACAAGGCCCAGACCGGCGCCACGCTCGTCGAGGGCATCGTGGGGATCCTGGCCGTCTACGTCATCTCCCTCTTCACCCTCCCCACTTGACGCAGGGCAAAAGGCTGAGCATCCTGGTCACAAGGGGAACGGCTGCGCCGTGCCCCTCTTTTCCCTCAAAATTTTACTGAAAATTCTGTAGATTCTGCGGCCCATGGGCCGCGCTCCACAAAAACACGGCAGGCGATCTGCCACAAGGAGGTTTCGGAAGGTCGTGGGCGGGTATTCCCTTCGGGGGAAGGTGTGGAGTTTCCATCCCTTTAAGGAAGTTTCGGAAGGCACAGAAGACAAAAAAGCTTGTGCTGGGCGAAGAGTTTCCACCCCTCTAAGGAAGTTTCGGAAGACCACACCAAAAGGGCTCCTCGCCTTTTTGCCGCTCTTTCGCCGCCTTTCGCCGGCGTCAACCCCTTCCCGCCCTCCACTCGGAGACGGCGAGCCCCCCCAGGATCAACCCCGTCCCCAGGAGGGACAAAGGCGTCACGGGCTCTCCCAGGGCCAGGGCGCCTGCCGCCACGGCCACGACGGGGATCAAATAGGCGGAGACGCTGGTCCGCACCGGCCCCAGCGCCTCGACGGCAAAGTTCCACGCGAAGAAGCACAGGGCCGACGCCCCCAGCCCGAGGTAGAGGAAGGGTAGGAAAAATTTCGGTTGCACCAGGTGGGCGAGGTTCGGTCTGAGGCCCAGGAACGGCGACAGGATCGCCAGGAACAGGACGCCGTAGAGGAAGATGCGCTGCGTCGCCTGAAGGGTGCTGAGGCCGAAGCCGCCGGCCCGCCGCACCAGCACGGAGTAGAGGCCCCAACTGGCGGCCGCTCCCAGGGCCAGCAGGTCCCCCAGAGGCGAGATCTGCATCCGGACCCCATTGAAGCTGATGAGGCCGATGCCCGTCATCGCGAGGGCAAAGCCGACGAAGAAGCGCACCTGAAGCCGGTCCGACCGGTAGAAGAGGCGGTTCAGGGTCGCCGTGAAGAAGGGGGCGGCGGAGATGATGACCCCCACGTTGGAGGCCAGGCCGTGCGTCAGGGCCGTGTTCTCCAGCAGGAAGTAGAGCACGATGCCGCAGAATCCCGCGACGGCGTAGGAGAGCTCCTCCGGCACCGTCCGGACCCGCGGGAGGCGGGGGGACACCAGGAAGAGCGCCACCAGGCCCAGGACCATGCGGATCAGGATGACCTCCACCGGCCTGAAGTCCTCCAGGATGACCTTTGACACGATGAAGGTCGTGCCCCAGATCAGGATGCTGGTCAGCGCGGCGGCGTAGCCCGCGATGGCGCTGCGCTTCATCTTCCCGCACCCCCGGCAGCCGTTGCCCTCCTGCGCTCCACCCTTCCAAACGTCATTGCGCTCCGTCCCCCTTCAAAAAATAAGGCCCGCGTTCGGCCGGAGCGGAGCGCGAGCCGCATCAGCGTACGGGGGTATTATACGACGAATCCTCCCCTCAGCGGCGCGGGAACGCGGGGGGCAGGGAGGCCAGCAGCTCCTCGATGATGGGGTGTCCCATCGCCGCCAGTTCCTCGACGGAGCGCCCCCGCGCGGCGATCACGCCGTCCGCCATCAGCGCCACCTCGCGACAGAGCCCGGCCACCACCCTCAGGTCGTGGGAGATGAAGAGGAACGCCAGCCCCTGCTCGTCGCGGATGCGCTCGATCAGTTTCAGCACCCGCGCCTGCACCAGCATGTCCAGGCTGCTGACCGCCTCGTCAAAGACCACCACGCGCGGGTTCGGCGCCAGGGCGCGGGCGATGCAGACCCGCTGGAGCTCGCCCCCGCTGAACTGCGAGGGGTACTTGTCCGCGTCCACAGCCTTCAGCCCCACCTGCTCCAGCAGGGGGCAGGACCGCTCCACGGCCTCTCCCTTCGTCAGGCTGAAGAAGTTGCGCAACGGCTCCGCGACGATCTCCCCGGCGGTCATCCGGGGGTTCACGGAGTCACGCACGTTCTGAAACACCGCCTGCACGCTGCGCCGAAACTCGGCGCGCCGCGCGGGAGAAGCCACGTCCTCTCCGAGGAACCGCACGGTCCCGGCGTTTGGGCGCTCCAGGCCCAGGATCACCCGTCCCAGAGTGCTCTTGCCGCACCCGCTGCGCCCCACAAGCCCCAGGGAAGCCCCCTCCGAAAGGTCCAGGTCCACGCCGCGCAGCACGTGCAGAGCCTCCGCCCGGGTGAAGAGCCCCCCGCGCCGGTAGGTTCGGCAAACGCCCTCTAAAGACAGAAGCGCGCTCATCGTTCGTCCCCTCCCTCCTGCAACAGGCCGAGGCGCGCGCAGAGCGCACGGTGCGCCTCCACCAAGGCGACCGTCACCGGGTGCCGCGGGGAGCTGAAGATCTCCCCGACGGGGCGGTCCTCCACCACGGCGCCCTCCTCCAGCACCACCACGTCGTCGGCCACGCGGGCCACGACGCCGAAGTCGTGCGTCACCAGGAGGACCCCCATGTCCCGACGACGCCGTGCGGCGTCGATCAGGTCCAGCACCCGTCTCTGGGCCACGGTGTCCAGGTCCGTCGTCGGCTCGTCCGCGATCAGCAGGCTGGGGTCGTTCAACAGGGCCAGGGCCAGCATCACCCGCTGGAGCATCCCCCCGCTGAGCTGAAAGGGGTAGGCGCGGCATATTTTGCCGGCGTCCTCAAGCCCGACCTCCCTCAGGGCGGCCTCGGCCCGCCCGCGCCAACCGAAGTCCCCTCCGTGGGCCGCCAGGGTCTCCCTGAAGTGGGAGCCGATGGAGAACAGGGGGTCGAAGCAACTGATGGGGTCCTGCAGGACCATGGCGATGCGCGTCCCGCGAAGCTCGCGGAGCTCCCTGGCGGGAAGGGCGTCGATCGGGCGCCCCTCGAAGCGGATCGCCCCCCCCGTGCGCCTCACGCCCTGTGGAAGCAGGCCCGGAACTGCCGTGCAGGAGAGCGACTTGCCCGATCCGCTGGCCCCCACCAGACAGGTGACGCGCCCGCGGCGGACCGCAAAGGAGACGTCTCGGACCAGGGGCCTTGCGGCCCGCTCCGACGTCTCGATCCGGAGGCCACGCACCTCCAACAGCGGCGCGCTCATGACTCCGCCTCCACGAAGTCGAAGTCGGACGCATCGCGCATGGCGTCGCCCAGCAGGTTAAAGGCCATGACGCTGACGAAGATGGCCAGCCCCGGATAGAGCAGCAGCTGCGGCTGGGTCCAGAGGTACTGGCGCGCGTCGTTGATCATGCTGCCCCATTCGGGCATCGGGGGCTGGACGCCAAGCCCAAGGAAGGAGAGGCCCGCCACGTGCAGCATCATGTGTCCGATGTCGAGGGTGGAGAGCACCAGCAGTTGCGGGGCCAGGGCCGGCAGGATGTGGCGCGCCACGATGCGCCACCGGCTGGTCCCAGCGACCCGCGCGGCCAGCACGAACTCGCGGTTCTTCAGGGAGATGACGATCCCCCTCACGATGCGGGCGTACCAGGCCCAGTGCGTGAAGAAGATCGCGACGATGACGTTCGTCAGCCCCGTGCCCAGCACCGCGACGAAGAACATGGCCAAGATGATCGTGGGGAAGGTCAGAAACACGTCACAGGTGCGCATGATGGCGGAGTCCAGCACCCCGCCGAAGAAGCCCGCGACGCTCCCGGCAAAGGTGCTGAAGGTCACGATGAGCAACAGGATGAGGAAGACGGACCCCAGCGAGACGCGGGAGCCAAAGATCAGGCGGGACAGCACGTCGCGCCCCAGGTGGTCGGTCCCCAGCAGGTGCCCCGCACCCGGCGGCAGCAGCTTGGCCGCCAGGTTCACCTCCTGCGGGTCCGGCAGCCCCATCCAGGGGCCCAGGAGCGCCGCCAGACCGATCAGGAGGAGCAGAGCCGCGGCCACCCAGAAGACCTTGTTGCGCAACAGTCGGGCAGTCATCGGGCCTCTCCTTCCAGTCGGACGCGCGGGTCCACCAGCGCGTAGAGGATGTCAACGCAGAGGTTGCAGGCGACGAAGATCACGGTCATCAGGAGGATGAAGCACTGGAGCACGGGGTAGTCCCGGTTCAGGACCGACTGGACCGCGTAGCGCCCCAGTCCCGGCCAGGCGAAGATGTTCTCCGCGATGACGGCCCCTCCCAGCATCTCCCCCAGGTGCATGCCCGTAGCGGTGACGATGGGGATCATGGAGTTCTTCATGACGTGCGCCCACACCACCCGCCGCTCCGTCAGGCCGCGCGCGCGGGCGTAGAAGACGGAACGGGAACGCATGTGCTCCAGCAGGTTCGCCCGCAGGAAGCGGATGTTGACGGCGATCGACATGGCCGACAGCGTGACGACCGGCATGACCAGGTGCGCCGCGCCGCCACGCCCCATGGGGGGCAGCCACCCCAGCTTGACGGAGAAGAGGTACAGGAGCAGGTAGCCCAGCCAGAAGCTCGGCATGGAGACCCCGACGAAGGCCAGCGCCCGCGTGAAGTGGTCGGCCAGCCGATCCTTGTAGAGCGCTGCGGCCACCCCCAGGGGAACGCTGACCAGGAGAGTAAAGAGAAGCCCCCACCCGGCCAGCGTCAACGTGGCAGGAAGGTAGTAGAGCACCTCCTGGAGCACCGGCTTGCCCGTCACGTAGGAGCGGCCGAAGTCCAGCCGGACGGCCTTCGCAGCCCACGCAGCGTACTGCTCCGCGATCGGCCGGTCCAGTCCCAGCTCGCGCCTCGCCTCGGCCAGGGCCTGCTCGGTGGGAGGAATGTTCGCCATCCGCAGGTAGGCCATGGCCGGATCTCCCTTAGCCAGCCTCAGGACGAGGAACACCAGGATCGAAACGCAGATCAGGATGGGGATCAGGACGAGGAAGCGCCTGACGATGAACCGGACCATCGCGTGCCGCCTACTCCCAGGACATCGTGTCGAAGGGCACCGAGTCCACGAAGGCGGGGAATCCGACGCCCACCAACCCCTTCCTGTGGACCTTCACCAGCGTCTTGTAGGAGATGGGGAAGTAGACGGCCTGGTCGTGCAGGGTGGTCAGAATGTCCCTGTACAGTGCGGACCGTTCCGCGTCCGTCGTGGCCCGAAGCACCAGACCAATCTTCTCGTCGAGCTCCTTCTTCATCGGCAGGCCGGACTGGGCCTGATAGTCCGCGTGGGAAGGAACCCGCATGGAGGCGCACATCGCGTGGGGATCGTAGGGGGCGCCCCAGGTGTCGTTGAAGATCATGCCGAACTCCCCGTCCCGCTGGCGCTTGAAGTAGGCGTCGCTCTCCTCCCCGATCAGGTTGACCCGAATCCCGGCCTTCCTGAGGTCGGACTGCACCACCTCGGCGATCGTCTTCTGCTCGGCGTCGTTGCCGACGAAACAGAGGTCGAACGCCAGCTCCTGGCCGTCCTTTGAGCGGTAGTCCCCCTCCTGCTTCCAGCCGGCTTCCTCCAGGAGCGCCTTCGCCTTTTCCAAATCGTGCTCGTAGGGAGCGAGGCCCGCGTCGCAGTAGGGCATGGCCGTACTGAAGAGGAAGGGCGCGGGGGGCTCCACCTCCAGGAACACGCCCCTGATGATGGCGTCGCGGTCGATGGCGTGCTGAACGGCCCTGCGCACCGCCAGGTCCCTGCCCGCCCCCCTTGCGGAGTTGATGGCCAGGGCGCGGGTGGCCCTGGGGTTGGAGACGCCCGTCTCGAAGCGCCCCGTCGCCTCCAGACGCTTGAAGGCCTCGAGGCTGATCTGGGCAGCCCCATGACCGCTGGTCCCGAAGATCAGGTCCAGGTCCCCCGTCTCCAAAGCCGCCACGCGCGAATCCCCCTCCGGGACCACCTTGACCAGCACCTCCTCAAGCTCAGGCTTTTTGCCCCAGTAGGACTCGTTGCGCTTGAACAGGTCGTACTCCCCCTTTCGGGCCTCGGCGTGGACCCATGGCCCCGTTCCGACGGGGGCCTTGATCCCTTTGGCCGTGCCCCCGTCCGCACCGAACTGCGCGGGGCTCAGGAAGCGGAGGGGACGGATGAGGGAGAGGTCCGCCAGGGTCGGCCCGTAGGCATCCTTCAGGATGAGGCGCAGCGTGTGTTCGTCCGCCGCCTCCGTCCCCTCGAGTTCTCCAATCAGGCCCAGCCATTCATGGCGCCCCGCGTTGGCCATCACGGCGTCGAAGTTCGCCTTCGCGGCCCGTGCGTTCCACGGCGTCCCGTCGGAGAAGGTCACGCCCCTGCGGAGGTGAAAGGTGTAGACCTTGCCGTCCGGGGAGACCTCCCAGCTCTCGGCCAAGCAAGGCTCGATCTCGCCGGACACGGCATAGCGGACCAACGGCTCGTAGATCATGTCCTGAGCGTACATCTGGTTTGAAGAGTACTGGTGCGGACTCAGGTCCCCTCCTGCGTTGCTGCCACACGAGTAGACCAGCCTTGACGTCTCCGCCGCGCCGGACGCCCCGCAGAGCGACAACAGCCACAGCGCACAGAGCCACCTCGCAAATCGCCTCATAAAAAATCCCTCCATAACGATTTAAGCTATCAGAATTCCCCTGTCGTCACCCTCAGCGAAATCTTTGTCTAAGAGAACGCAGGGGACATGGTAACATATTTTATAATAAAAATAATACTCAGCGTTCACCATAGACGAAGGGCCGGTCCCCAGGGGGCCGGCCCTTCGTGCCGCGCACGAGGCAGCGTCGCTTACTTGAGCGTGCCCATCGCCGCGTGGGCCGCAGCCACGCGCGCCACGGGCACGCGGAAGGGCGAGCAACTGACGTAGCTCATGTGGATCGAGTGGCAGAAGGCGATGGAGGACGGGTTGCCGCCGTGCTCGCCGCAGATCCCCACCGAAAGCTTGGGGGCGACGCTCCGGCCCTTCTCCACCGCGATCCGCATCAGAGCGCCCACCCCGTCCCGGTCCAGCTCGCTGAAGGGGTTCTCCTTGAACACGCCCTTGTCGATGTACTGGAACAGGAACTTGCCCTCGGCGTCGTCCCGCGAGTAGCCGAAGGTCGTCTGGGTCAGGTCGTTGGTTCCGAAGCTGAAGAACTGCGCGTACTCGGCCAACTGGTCGGCCACGAGGGCCGCGCGCGGCACCTCGATCATCGTCCCGACGAGGTAGGTGAAGTCCGTCCCGGAGGCCTTCATGACCTCACCGGCGATGCGGTCGGCCATCTCGCGGAAGAACTTCATCTCCGCCCGCGTCCCCACCAGCGGGATCATGACCTCCGGCCTCACCTTGACGCCCGCCTTCGTCAGCTCCGCCACGGCCTCGAAGATGGCGTTGATCTGCATCTCGTAGATCTCAGGGTAGACCATCCCCAGGCGGCAGCCCCGGAAGCCCAACATCGGGTTGGCCTCGTGAAGCTGATGGGCCTTGTTCAGGGTCCTTCGCAGTTTCTCGGCCTCCGGCGAGGTCCCGCGGCCCTTCTTCTCCAGCTCGCCCAGCTCCTCCAGGAGGGCCGGCTCCTTGGGAAGAAACTCGTGCAGGGGCGGGTCAAGCAGGCGAACGATGACCGGGTATCCCTCCATCGCCTTGAAGATCCCCACGAAGTCGTCCTTCTGCATGACCTTCAGCTTGTTCAGCGCCTCGACGCGCTCCTCAAGGGAGTCGGCCACGACCAGCCGCTGCATCACCGGCAGCCGGTCGGTCGCCATGAACATGTGCTCCGTGCGGCAGAGGCCGATGCCCCTGGCCCCGAACTCGCGGGCGCGGCGAGCGTCCTCCGGCGTGTCCGCGTTGGCCCAGACCTCCTGCTCGGCCGCCTCGTCCGCCCAACCCAGCAGCTTTTTGAAGTCCTCGGAGAAGGTCGCCTCGATCAACGGCGCCTCACCCAGGAGGACGCGGCCCGATGAGCCGTCCACCGTCACGGTGTCCCCCTTCTTCAGGGTCCTGCCCCGGCTGGTCAGGGTCTCGGCCGCGAGGTCGATCTCCACCTCCTCGCAGCCGCAGACCGCCGGCTTGCCCATGCCGCGGGCGACGACCGCCGCGTGGCTGGTCATGCCGCCCCGGCTCGTCACCACAGCGGCCGATGCAAAGAGGCCGTGGATGTCGTCCGGGCAGGTCTCAGGGCGCGCCAGGACGACGGACTTGTCCTGATGGGCCCACGCCTCGGCCTCGTCGGCGGAGAAGACCAGTATCCCGACCCCGGCGCCCGGCGAGGCGGGGAGGCCGACCGCCAGCACCTCCTGCGGCGCGCTCTTGTCCACCTGGCGGTGCAGCAGTTGTTCCACCTGTTCGGGCGACACGCGGGCCACGGCCGTTTTGGTGTCGATCAGGCCCTCGCCCACCATGTCCATGGCAACCTTCACCGCCGCGGCAGCCGTCCTCTTGCCCGTCCGGGTCTGGAGCAGGAAGAGCTTGCCGCGCTCGATGGTGAACTCGATGTCCTGCATGTCCCTGTAGGACTTCTCCAACTGGCCGGTCAGCCTGCAAAGCTCCCTGTAGATATCCGGCATGGCCCCCTCCAACTGGCCGATGGGCATGGGGGTGCGGATGCCTGCCACCACGTCCTCGCCCTGAGCGTTGATGAGGAACTCGCCGTACAGCTTGTTCTCGCCGGTGGAGGGGTTGCGCGTGAAGCAGACGCCCGTGCCGCAGTCGTCGCCCAGGTTGCCGAAGACCATGGAGATGACGTTCACCGCCGTCCCCAGGTCGTCCGCGATCTTGTTGATCTTGCGGTAGGTCACGGCGCGCGGAATGTTCCAGCTCCTGAACACGGCCTCGATGGCCCTGCGGAGCTGATCCCACGGGTCGGTGGGGAAGTCCCGGCCCGTGGCGGCCTTGTAGATCGCCTTGAACTCAGCCACCAGCTTCTCCAGCGCCTCGGCGGGGATCTCGAAGTCCTGGGCGACGCCAAGCGCTTTCTTGCAGGCCGAGAGGGCCTGCTCGAACCGGTCGGAACTCACCTCGTCCACGACGCTCCCGAACATCTGGATGAAGCGGCGGTAGCTGTCGAACGCGAAGCGGCGGTTGCCGGAGACGGAGGCCAGCCCCTCGACGGTCTCGTCGTTCAGGCCCAGGTTCAGGATCGTCTCCATCATGCCCGGCATGGAGATGGGGGCGCCGGACCGCACCGAGACCAAAAGCGGGTTCTTCCCGTCGTTGAAGCCCTTGCCGGCCTCCTTTTCAAGCTCCTTGACGTAGCGCTTGACCTCGTCCCAGATCGCGTCCATGATCTTCGGGTCCTGCATGTACCTGCGGCAGACCTCGGTGGTCAGGATGAAGCCGGGCGGCACGGGAAGACCGCTCTGCACCATCTGGCACAGGTTGGCCCCCTTGCCCCCCAGGAGCAGCTTCTGATCGCCCTTGCCTTCCTTCAAACTGTAGATGAACTTCTCCGCCATACCACTCACTCCTCGTTCGACAAAAACGTTTTGCGGAAGCATGCCACACTTCGCAATCCAAAGCGACGCGAACCCGCTTCCAACTCCAACCCTCCGGCGCGCTCAGACCTCGCAGCATCAACAAACCGCATCGAAAGCATCACTATCTTTTATACTATAGCGTTTTCCGTGGCTCCCTTCAATGGGGATTTCAAAGGATTTCATCCGTTGGAGGACACGCTCCGGCGGTCGGACGAGTCCGTCTTGCAGCGGCGGAGGCTTCGCCGGAACGGTATAATGCAGGGGCGGCTATATGACGAACGACGAAACGGGGGTGTCCATTGTGCAGACGACGGCCGACACGGTGTTTCAGCGCGTGAACGACACGGAGAAGGAGTATTGGAGCTCCTTTGCGGTGAGGTATCGCCAGCTTCAGGAGCAGATAGCGGAGTGGGATCGACGGGCTTTCCTCAAGGATGCCCGCAATCAAGGCCTTGCCGAAGGCCACAAACAGGGGCTTGAGGAGGGGCGCAAAGAAGGGCTTGAGCAGGGACTTGAACGGGGGCGCGCGCTGGGCGAGGCAAAGGGTCGGGCCGACGTAGTACGGCAACTCGCCGCCTCCGGTCTTCTGACGCTGGAGCAGGTCGCGCAGGCGACGGGAATGTCCACGGAGGAGGTCAAGGCCATAACTTCGGAATAAAAAGCGCAGGAGGCCCTCATGCGGGCACGTTCATGGCTTGCCCGCCTGGAGGCCTCCCGGCTTTCACCGCTCCTTCACGAACACCTGGCGCCGCGAGATGGAATTGATGTAGCGATCCTCCGTCAGGCTCAGGCCCCGTTCGCGGCAGATTGCGGGATAGGCGTTGTTCCAGTTGTCCCGGTTCCGCTCGCCCCAGCGGCAGAAGGGGTACCAGACGATCCCCCAGAGGCCGAAGCGTGGCCGGCTCCAATCCACCAGCAGAAAGGTCCCGCCCGGCCGCAGCAGCCGCGCCGTCTCCGCGATGGCGGCCCGCCGAACCGCAGGGGGTGTCTCGTGCAGCGCCATCGAGGTCATGACCAGGTCGAAGTGCCCGTCGGGAAAGGGAAGCTCATCCATGGACGCCTTCAAAAACTCCACCTTGCAGGCGAAGGCCCCCGCTCCCCGACGCGCGCACTCCAGCTGGTCATCCGAGATGTCCGCCCCGACGATCGACGCGCTGGCTGGGCTCGTTTCAGCCAAAGCGTAGCTCAGCCCTCCGGGGCCGCAGCCCAGGTCGAGCGCCCTGCCGCCCTCCCCAAGCCGCAGGTCCCCCACGGCCTGACGATAAAACCGCTCCTGAAAGCCGAACAGTGCGGCAAACCTCCGGTAGTTCTCCCCTCCGAACGCGCCCTTGAAGGCCCTGCCCTTACCCCGAAAATCCCGTGCTTCCTCAGTCATCGTGCCAACCTCCCCGATCTCTTTCCAATACGTATAGTTGCTATACAATTAAGAACGCGCAAACCCCCGCCTAAAAACCCTAACCAACTCACCGGTGGGCGCAGGACTGAAATTTTCCTTCCAGCGCGGCATCCAATGCGCCCAGAAAGTCCAGCAGAAAAAGCCTCTCTCCCTCCGCCGCGCCCGAGAGGAGGCCCTCCACCAGGCGGTCGAAATCCGCGTGAAGGCGCTCGTGGAAGCGGTAAGCCCGCTCGCCGTCGGGCGTCACCCTCAGGATGCGGCGGAGGCTGCTGCCCTCGTCCTTTTCCTTGACGAGCATCCCCTTCTCCTCCAGCTTCATCGCAATCTGGGACACGGCCCCCCGCGTCACTCCCAGCACCTCCGCCAGAGCCGTCATGTGCCGGTTCGGGTTCTCCTTGACGCACTTGATCAGGTGAATCTCCGCCGCGAAGAGGGGCGTGTCGGTGCCGTAACGGTGCAGCCGCTCCTGCGCTTCCTGCAGCTTCAGCATAACGTTCAGCAGGCGATAGCTGACTTTGCTCTCGTTGGCCTCGTTGATGATCTTCATGATGCCTATTGTATAGTATCTATACAATTAAGGCAAGAGGGTGCGGCCCTTGCACAAGCGCCTCGAAAGGCTATAATCGTCTGTACTTAATTAAGGCCTGCTCAGGCGGCCGAGGGAGGATTCTGCAATGCCGTACGATTTTCAGGCGATAGAGTCGAAGTGGCAGAGGAAGTGGACCGAGACCCGCTGCTTCGAGGCGAAGCCGGACCCGTCAAAGGAGAAGTTCTTCTGCCTCGAGATGTTCCCCTACCCCAGCGGAGCGCTTCACATGGGACACATCCGCAACTACTCCATGGGCGACATGCTGGCGCGCTTTCTGCGCAAGAAGGGCCGGAACGTGCTCTACACCATGGGCTTCGACTCCTTCGGAATGCCCGCGGAGAACGCCGCCATCAAGTACAGGACGAAACCCCACGACTGGACGCTCAACAACATCGACTACATGACAAAGCAGCTGAAGCGCATGGGCTACAGCTACGACTGGAACCGTGAGGCCATCACGTGCCTTCCGGAGTACTACCGCTGGAACCAGTGGATCTTCCTTCAAATGTACAGGAAGGGCCTCGTGTTCCGCAAGGAGGCGCCCGTCAACTGGTGCGACACCTGCGGCACCGTGCTGGCCAACGAGCAGGTGGAGGACGGCCGCTGCTGGCGGTGCCACAACCCCGTCTCCAAGAAGAACCTGAAGCAGTGGTTCATCAAGATCACGGACTACGCTCAGGAGCTCCTGGACAACATCGAGAAGGACCTGCAGGGCTGGCCCAAGCGGGTGCGCATCATGCAGACGAACTGGCTTGGCCGCTCCGAGGGCGCCGATCTGACCTTCCGGGTCCCTGAGCTGGACTGCGGCATCGAGGTCTACACCACGCGCTTCGACACGGTGTTCGGCGTCACCTTCATCGCCCTGGCCCCGGAACACGAGCTGGTGCGGCGCATGATGGAGCACATGCCCCAGGACGAGGCCGAGGCC
>NC_021038.1:674920-711655 GCF_000210715.1 Fretibacterium fastidiosum | reverse complement strand
CCGAGGCCATGGGGGACTTCGTTCGGAAGGCCGCGGCCCAGAGCTCCATCGAGCGCTCCGACGCCGGCGCGGAAAAGCTGGGCTTCAAGACGCCCTTCAGCGGCATCAACCCCGTCACGGGCAAGCCCGTTCCCATCTGGCTGGCCAACTACATCCTGACGGACTACGGCACGGGGGCCATCATGGGCGTGCCGGCGGGGGACCAGCGTGACTTCGAGTTCTGCCGCAAGTACGGCATCCCCGTCGTTCCCGTGGTCCAGCCGAAGGACGGCACGGTCCTGGACGGCGACAC
Source organism: Fretibacterium fastidiosum (assembly GCF_000210715.1). GTDB lineage: Bacteria > Synergistota > Synergistia > Synergistales > Aminobacteriaceae > Fretibacterium > Fretibacterium fastidiosum. Next base: position 711,363 of record NC_021038.1, on the reverse strand, counting down.
CATGACGGAGGCCTTCACGGAGCACGGGATCGTCGCCAACTCCGGCCGCTTCGACGGGATGACCACCGAGGAGGCCATCCCCGCCATGATCGAGTGGGGCGAGGAAAACGGCTACTGCAAGAGGACCGTCACCTTCCGCCTGCGCGACTGGCTGATCTCCCGCCAGCGCTACTGGGGCACGCCCATCCCCTTCGTACACTGCCCGCAGTGCGGCGACGTGCCCGTGCCGGAGGACCAACTGCCCGTGCGCCTGCCGGAGGACGTGACGGTCAAGGAAGTGGGGCACTCCCCGCTGCTGGACCTGCCGGACTGGCTGGCGACGACCTGTCCCCGGTGCGGCGGCCCCGCCAAGCGTGAGGCCGACACCATGGACACCTTCTTCTGCTCCTCCTGGTACTTCGACCGCTACTGCTCCCCCGGCGACGCGGAACGCCCCTTCGAGAGGGCCGACGTGGACTACTGGATGCCGGTGGACCAGTACATCGGCGGCATCGAACACGCCTGCCTGCACCTGATCTACGCCCGGTTCTTCACGAAGTTCCTGGCGGACATCGGCCTGATCCGCGTCCGGGAGCCCTTCACCAACCTGCTGACGCAGGGCATGGTCATCAAGGACGGCGCCAAGATGTCGAAGTCCCTGGGCAACGTGGTGGACCCCACGGAGATCGTGAACCGGTTCGGCGCGGACACCGTGAGGCTCTTCATCCTGTTCGCCGCGCCGCCCCAGAACGACCTGGACTGGTCGGAGAAGGGCGTGGAGGGGTCCAGCCGCTTCCTGGGCCGCGTGTGGCGCTGCGTGGAGGAGAACCTGGCGACGCTCAAGGCCCACAGGGGGCGCATCGTCCCCATGGGAGAGCTCGATGAGGACGCCCTGCGGGACTTCAAGCGGAAGATCCACACCACCATCCGCGACGTGACGTGTGACATCGAGACGGAGAAGCAGTTCAACACGGCCATCGCCCGCCTGATGGAGCTGACGAACAGCCTGACCGCCCTGAAGGAGACGGGGGAGACGGCGGATTCCCTGCGCGCCGAGGCCGTGGAGGCCCTCCTGCACTGCCTCTCACCCTTCTGCCCCCACATCGCGGAGGAGCTTTGGGAGATGCTGGGGCACCAGGAGGTGATCAGCACGGCCCCCTGGCCGGAGGCCGACCCGGCGGCGCTGGTCCGGGACGTGGCGACCATCGTCGTTCAGGTGAACGGCAAGGTCCGCGCCAGGCTGGAGCGCCCTGCCGGGCTCTCCAGGGAGGAGCTCGAGAGGAGCGTCGTCTCGGACCCGGCCGTGCAGGAGAAGCTCGCGGGCAAGGCCGTCCTCAAGGTCATCGCGGTGCCCGACCGCCTGGTCAACATCGTGGTGAAGGGCTAGTCCTTCCGCGATTGCAAGGGGGCCTCCCGCGGAGGCCCCCTTTTTGCGTTCTTTGCCGTTCTTTGCCGTTCTTTGCCGTTCTCCGCGGCCCGCCCTCCGGCGTCAAAGGGGACGGATCATGCGCCAGAGCGTGGTGCGGCTGATGCCCAGCCGTTCGGCCGCGGCGGTGCGGTTGCCCCCCCGCCTCCTCCAGCACCCGAAGGGCGACGTCCCGATTGATCTCCTCCAGGGTTCGGTTCAGGTCCAGGGGGGCGGAGGCGTTCTCCGCGTTGGGCGAGAGCGTCCCCACGTGGCGCTCGCGCCCCAGCGTCCGCCGCACGTCCTCCGCACTGATGCGCCCCTGAGCCGTCACCACCAGCTCCCCCACCACCCTTCGGAACTGAGTGGCGTTGTGGGGCCAGGGGAACTCCTGGAGGAGGCGCAGCGCTTCGGGAGACGCCCCCAGGATCGGGCGCGGCAGGTCCGCGTTCAGACGATTCAGCAGAAGGCTCAGCAGGAGGGGGATGCGGGACGCGGTCTCCCTCAGAGGCCTCAGACAGAGGGAAAGGCAGCACAGCCTGTCCAGGAACAGGGACCCGACCTCGGAGGCGTACTCCCCCTGGCGGCACGCGCAGGAGAGGAGGACGCGGTTCTGTCGGCACACCTCCATGTCGGAGAGGATGGCCAGGAGCTGCCGGCGGCGCTCCGGGCTCAGCGCGTCCAGGTTCGAGAAGTAGAGCGTGCAGGCCTCTCCGTAGAGGGGCGAGGAGTGGCGCTCCGTCAGGAAACTCCAGCTCCTCTCCGTCAGCAGGCTGCAGTTGACGGCGACGAAGGGGTTTCGGCTCAGGGCGCCCTGCACGTGGAGCGCGCAGGCCATGGGCTCCTTGCCCGTGCCGTCCTCCCCCGTGATCATGACGGGGGCTTCGCTCCGATTGATGCGGTCCAGGTCCCGCCGATAGTCCGCGATGCCGTCGGCCAGGCTCAGCAGGCTGCCGTCGTAGATGCGCTCCGCCTCCTCCCGCGTCAGGAAGCGGATGCCCATCTGGCGGGGCGACAGGGGCGACCGGTGGGCCGTGAAGAAGAACGCCGTGCAGGAGAGCCCCCCGGCCTCGACGCGCCGGCTGCGGATGGAGTAGAGCATCCCGTCCGCGTTGCGCAGGATCCGACGCTCCTGCGCCGCACCGGCCCTCTCGATCTCGCCCCTCAACAGCGCCAGGAGCCTGGGGGAGGGGTTCTCGATGGAGGAGAGAAAGAGCCGTCCCCGGTCGTCGAAGACGACGGTCTGCCCCACCTGCCCCTGGATGACCTCCTTGAAAAAACGGTTCTCCGCCCACAGCTGCGCCTGGCTGTCGTAGAGCCGGACCGCCTGGTCAAAGGCCCGACGGACGCTGTCGGCGCCCGATGCGATGAGGAAGGAGTTCATCCCCAGCCGCCTGGCCGCGGCGTGGGAGATCGCGTCGCACAGGACGACCTCGAAACGCCTCTCCCGCAGTCGCAGCAGGGCGGGCTCCACCTCCTCCGGGGATTCGATGGTCACGATCTCGATCGGACGGCCCATGAGCTCGCAGAGCTGCCGCGCGCTGTTCGTGATGTTGGCGAAGGCCACCATGGCCGTCGGGGCCGCCACGTCGTCCGACAGCTTCAGGGCGCAGAGGACGTCGTAGGCGGACACTTCGATCTCGATGACCGGAAGCGTCAGGTGCTCCTGAAGCATCCGTGCCGTGCCGCCCCTGGAGACGAGGGCGTCGTAGTTCCCGTGAAAGCTGCTCCGCACCGCCTCCAACCCCTGCTCCATGTCCCCAACGAACGACGTCAGGTCAACCTGCGGGTATTCCCCCGCCAGCCTCTGCATCAGGGCCCCCATGCCCTCGTAGGGAGCGACGCCCAAAAGCCTGATCCGCCGTTCCACCCTCACGTCCCCCTCCTTCCCCTCCAATTCCAGACCTTGTTTCAAAACGAAACAAAATCATTCGCTTAAAATTCTTGCAAATCCAAAATCCCCCGGTATAATGAGGCCATTCGAGGAAGCCCCACGACAAAATTATAGCGGATCGAAGTAGCCGAACCAACAGGCGTTGAATTTGTTTCATTATTTAACAATCGAGACGGAGTTTGAGGGGCGTGGACGATGGTATCCCTTTTGATCGTAGCCGATGACTTTACGGGAGCGTTGGACACGGGCGTGCAGTTCGTGGCCCGTGGGGCCTCCACGCGGGTCGTGACGGACCTCGATCGGGACTTCAGCCGGGACGAAGCGCAGGTGCTGGTGCTGGACACCGAGACGCGGCACCTCGCGCCGGAGGCCGCCTACGCGGCGGTCCACCGTGCCGTGTCGGCGGCACTTCGCGCGGGCGTCCCCTACATCTACAAGAAGACGGACTCCGGGCTTCGAGGGAACGTCGGCAGCGAGCTGGCGGCCGCCATGGACGCAGCGGGCGTTCAGAGCCTGCCCTTCGTCCCCGCCTTCCCCTCCATGGGCCGGATCACGCGGGACGGCGTCCAGTACGTGGACGGCCTGCCCCTGGACCAGAGCGTCTTCGGTCGGGACCCCTTCGAGCCCGTGCGCTTCTCCCGGATCGGCGACGTCATCGCCCAGCAGACGTCAAAGGCGGTCTTCGTCCGCAGGCCGGGGGAGCCGGGGATGGGCCAGGGCATCCAGGTCTACGACGCCACGACGGACGAGGACCTGAAGCTCACCGCACGCGCCCTCGGCCCGGAGGGCCTGCGCCTGTCGGCGGGCTGCGCCGGATTCGCCTCGGTCCTGGCAGACCTCCTGATGCCGGCCGCGCGCCCCGCCGCGGTCCCCTCCCTCGCCCCCGGCACCTCCTCATGGCCTGCGGCAGCGTCAACCCCGTGACGCGGCGCCAGACGGCCGCCGCCGAGGGCTGCGGCTTCCAGCACGTCCATCTCAGCGTGCGGCAGAAGCTCGATGAGGCCTGGCCGTCGGAGAACGAGAGCTCCGCCCTGATCGAGGACTGCCTGGCGAGGGCCCGTCGGTACGGCCGGGTGATCCTGGACACGAACGACCCGGAGGGAAGCGCAGAGACGCAGGAGCGGGCCGCGGCCATGGGACTGAGCCTGCCCCAGACCCGGGTTCGGGTGTCCAAAGCGCTGGCTGAGTTGACCAAGGGACTTCTGGACCGAGGGCTCGAGGCCACGCTGCTGTGCGTCGGCGGGGACACGCTGCTGGCCCTGATGCAGGCCGTGGGGACGCACGAGTTGACGCCCGTCTGCGAGATGGCTCCGGGCGTCGTCCTGACGAGTTTCGTCTACGGGGGAAGGGCCCGTTACATCCTTGCCAAGTCCGGAGGGTTTGGCAAACCGGACCTTTTGTGCTGCCTGGCCGACCGGATTGGCGCCGGGAGAGAGGAGAAAGCCTGATGCTGACGAAGTACGATCTGAAGATGCCGAGCGCGGTCTACAGCGGCGAGGACGCGCTGACGAACGTGGGCAACGTCTTGGCCGAAAACGGCGTGAAGAAGCTGGCCGTCTTCACCGACAAGGGGATCGAGGGCGCAGGGCTCCTGGAGCCCCCCATGGCGGAGGTGCGCAGGACGGGCGTCGAGTTCACCGTCCTGGACGACCTGCCGGCCGAGCCCTCCTACGCTCAGGCTCAGAAGCTGGTGGACCAGTGCCGCGAGAGCGGAGCGGACTTCATCATGGCCGTGGGCGGCGGCAGCGTCATGGACACGGCGAAGCTGTCGAGCGTCCTGATGACCGACGAGTACGGGATCAAGGAGCTTCTGGAGGACCCCGGCCGCGCCCGCAAGCACGTCAAGACCCTCATGATTCCCACCACGGCGGGGACGGGGGCCGAGGCCACGCCCAACGCCATCGTGGCCGTGCCCGAAAAGGAGCTGAAGGTGGGCATCGTCAACCCGCGCATGATCGCGGACTACGTCGTCCTGGACGCCGTGATGGTCAAGAAGCTCCCCCGCAAGATCGCGGCGGCCACGGGGCTGGACGCCCTGGCCCACGCCATCGAGTGCTACACCAGCAACAAGGCCAACCCCTTCAGCGACATCTTCGCCCTTCAGGCCCTCGACATGATCCTGAACAACATCGAGCGGGCCTGTGACGACCCGAAGGCCATGGAGGCCAAGCGCATGATGCAGATCGCGAGCTTCTACGGCGGCATCGCCATCACGGCCTCCGGCACCACGGCAGTCCATGCGCTGAGCTACCCCCTCGGAGGCAGGTATCACATCGCCCACGGCGTCTCCAACGCCATCCTGCTGGCGCCCGTGATGCGCTTCAACGAGCCCGCCTGTCGAGAGCTGCTGGCCCACGCCTACGACCGCTGCATCCACGGCGACGCCTCCTCGACGGAGGCCAAGAGCGCAGCCGTCATCACCCGCATCGAGGAGATCGTTAGACACCTCGACATCCCCGTCAGCCTGCAGGAGTTCAACGTGCCCAAGGAAGACCTGGAATCGCTGGTACAGTCTGGAATGCAGGTCACGCGCCTCCTGGTGAACAACCGTCGCCCCGTCACGGAGGAGGACGCCCGCCGGATCTATCAGGAGATCCTGTAGCATTTTACGAGCCGAACAGGAAGGACAGAGGAGGAGAACGACCTTGAAGAAGATCGACATGAGGGGCATCATCGTCCCCATCCTGACCCCCATGAACGAGGACGAGAGCGTCAACGAGGGGGAGCTTCGCAGCCAGGTCCGCCGCATGATCGACGCGGGCATCCACGGCATCTTCGCCTTTGGGACCAACGGAGAGGGCTACGCCCTGAGCGACGCGGAGAAGGAGCGCGTGCTGACGGCTGTTGTCGACGAGGTGCGGGGGCGGGTCCCCGTCTACGCCGGGACAGGCTTCATCACCACGGCGGACACCGTCCGGCTGAGCCGTCGGGCTCAGGAGCTGGGCGCCGACGCCCTCTCCATCGTGGCTCCCTTCTACGCCGCGGCCTCTCAGGACGAGCTCTACGACCACTACATGGCGGTGGCCGAGGCCGTCGACCTGCCCATCGTGCTCTACAACATCCCGCCCCGCACGGGCAACGCCCTGGCGCCCGCCACGGTGGCCCGCCTGGCCAGGGACGCCCCCAACATCGCAGGGGCCAAGGACTCGAGCGGGAACTTCGACAACCTCAAGCAGTACATCGAGCTGACGAGCGCCCTGGACAAGGACTTCAGCGTCCTCTCCGGCAACGACGCCCTGATCCTGCCCGGGCTGGTCTTCGGAGGCAGGGGCGGCATCGCGGGCTGCGCCAACGTCTTCCCTCACACCATGGCGGAGATCTACGAGGCCTTCGCCGCCGGGGACCTCAAACGGGCTATGAGGGTCCAGGACAGCATCCGCACCTTCCGAAACTGCTTCAAGTACGGCAACCCCAACACGATCATCAAGATCGCCACGGGGCTTCTGGGCTATCCCGTCGGGGCCTGCCGCAGGCCCTTCTGTCGCCTGTCCGACGAAGGCATGAAGGCGCTGAAGGAGGCCCTGGAGCACTGCAGGGAGAACGGGCTCCATTAGGCCCGCAGCCTGTCTTTCTTAAGGAGGCATGTTCCATGGACAAACCCATCCTCGGCATCACCATGGGGGACCCCTTCGGCAACGGGCCGGAGATCACCGTCAAGGCCCTGGCCGACGCGGCGGTCTACGATCGCTGCCGTCCCCTCGTGGTGGGCGATGCATCCAGCATCCGATACGCCGCGGCGGCGGCCCGGACGCTCTCCGGAGCGGACCTGGAGGTCCGGCCCGTCAAGGCCGTGAGCGAGGCCGCCTTCACCCCCGGCGTCATTGACGTCCTCGACCTGGGCCTCGTGAAGGCCTCCGACATCCCCGGCGACCCGGCGGCCCCGAAACCCTTTGGACTGGGGGTCACGAAGCTGGGCGGCGAGGCCGCGTTTCAGTACGTGGTGAGGGTCATCCAGATGGCGATGGCGGGCACGGTGGACGCCACGGTCACGAACGCCCTCAGCAAGGAGGCCATCAACCTGGCGGGGCACCACTATTCGGGACACACGGAGATCTACGCCGACTACACGCACACGCAGAAGTACACCATGATGCTGGCCCACGAGAACCTGCGCGTCGTCCACGTCTCCACCCACGTCTCCCTCCGCGAGGCCTGCGATCGGGTGAAGAAGGAACGGGTGCTGGACTGCATCCGAATTGCAAACGACGCCTGTCTGGCTCTGGGCATCCGGGACCCGAAGGTCGGGGTGGCGGGCCTGAACCCCCACTGCGGCGAGAACGGCATGTTCGGCACGGAGGATATTCAGGAGATTCAGCCGGCCATCGACACGGCGCTGGCTCAGGGGATCAACGTCCCCGACCGCAAGCCCACGCCACCCGACACGATCTTCAGCAAGGCCATCGGCGGCTGGTACGACATCGTGGTGGCCATGTACCACGACCAGGGGCACATCCCCCTGAAGGTGAAAGGATTCGTCTACAACAAGGCCGAAAAGCGCTGGGAGGCCGTGGCGGGGGTCAACGTGACGCTCGGCCTGCCGATCATTCGCGCCAGCGTGGACCACGGCACGGGGTACGGCCACGCCGGCAGCGGCGGCGCCAACGCCCTGAGCCTGGTCAACGCGATGGACTACGGCATCCGGCTGGCGGAGCACCGGGGGTAAAACTGAGCCGGTAACCGAGCTCAACTTTAAGAAGGAGTTCATTGTTATGAAGAAAACGCTTGCTCTTTTGCTGACTCTGGGACTGGCTTTGAGCGTAATCAGCGGGAGCGCTTCCATGGCTTCCGCCACCGAGGCGAAGTTCGTATTGAAGCTCTGCACTGAGCAGACGGATGGCGACCCCATCGACGACGGCTGCGACCGATGGGCGGAGCTCGTGAGCAAGGCCACGGACGGTGCCGTCAAGATTCAAGTGTACCCCTCCAGCCAACTGGGAGCCAAGGCCGACCTCATCGAAATGATGCTCATGGGGCAGAACGTATGTACAATCGCCGACGGCTCCTACCTCATGGACTACGTACCGGACTTCGGCGTGGTCATGGGCCCCTTCCTGTTCTCCGAATGGTCCGCTATGTATCAGATCACCGACAGCGACTGGTGGGGGGAGGTCGCCGCTCAGCTTGAGGAGCAGGGCCTGAAGATCATCTCCACCAACTGGGTGTATGGCGAGCGTCAACTGATGACCCGCAGCCCCGTCAAGAGCCTGGCGGACATGAAGGGACTGAAGATTCGCGTCCCCAACAACGACATCTCCGTCACCATGTTCAACGACCTGGGCGCAGCCTCCACCCCCATGGCGCTCAGCGAGGTGTATACCGCCCTGAGCCAGGGCGTGGTGGACGGCGTTGAGAACCCCCTGACTACCCTCTACAACAACAAATTCCAGGAGGTTTGCAAGAACGTCACCATGACAAACCACCAGATGACCTTCTCCAACTTCATCGTGGGGAAGACTTTCTGGGACAAGCTACCCCCGAAGTACCAGGAGGCCATTGTTTCCTGCGGCAAGGAGGCGGCCCTCTACAACAACGACCTCTACCAGCAGGTCAGCCAGAAGATGCAACAAGCCCTCACCGACGAGGGTTGCACCATCATCACCCTGGACGAGGCCGCCCAGGCGGAGTTCAAGGATGCCTGTGTGAAGCTCTACAAGGAATACGAGGAGAAAGGTACCTGGTCTAAGGGGCTTTACGACAAAATCCAGGCCATTATCAATCATTAGGGATCGGTCAGGAGGGGCGGCGGCACGCCCGCTCCTCCTGATGACAGAGGAGTCGACATGAAAAAGACACTGAACGCACTTTTGAACCTGGACACGTTGGTCGCCGGCGTGGGACTGGTGCTCATCGTGGTGATGACGGTGGCCGGTGTCTTCATGCGGAAGGTGATGGGACGACCCTTCGCTTGGATGGAGGAGATGCAGATATTCTTCTTCATTTGGACGATCTTCTTCGGTGGCAGCGTCGCCTTCCGCACGGGCAGTCAGGTCAGCATCGACCTGATCGCCGTGCGCCTCAGCCCCAGGGCCCGGTGTATCCTGGACATCGTGGACTATCTCATCACGGTCCTGGTCCTGGCCTACCTTACAAAGGGAGGCTATCAGCTGATGATGTCCGTAACGAAGAAGGTTACACCCTATTTCAAGATCAGCTACAGCCTCATTGATTTGGCGGTTCCCATCGGGTGCGTGCTGATGATCATCCAGTACAGCCTTATAGCCTGGGACAAATTCCTCCGGAACAGGGAAGCTGCGCAAGAGGAAGGAGCTGAGGCATAATGTCACCTATCGCCCTATCGGCAGCCATTATGCTCGTGCTGCTCTTCGCCAACGTCCCCGTTTTTGCCTCCGTGGTGGGCGCCTGCATCGCCTACTTCGTCTCCGCCCCAGACACCGGCTTCACGGCCATGATGGCCACCCAACGCATCATCAGCGGCATGCAGTCCGTGACCATGCTGGCCATCCCATTCTTCGTGGCCACAGGGGTTTTGATGAACTACTGCGGCATCACCGGGCGTATGCTCCAGTTCTGCAAGGTCCTGACCCAGCACATGTACGGCGGACTGGGCCAGGTGAACATCACCCTCTCCACCCTCATGGGAGGTATGTCCGGCTCTTCCCTGGCAGACGCCGCCATGGAAGCACAGCTCTTGGTTCCAGAGATGCGCAAAGCAGGCTACTCCAATGGCTTCGCCTCCGCCATCACTGCGGCATCCTCCATGATCACGCCCCTGATCCCGCCGGGAATCGCCGCCATTATCTACGGGTCCATCACAGGCACCTCCATCGGCCGCCTGTTCGTGGCCGGTATTCTACCTGCGGCGGTGTTATGCGCTGCCATGATGATCATCGTATCCCGCTTCTCCAGGAAGAACGGCATCCCCCGCCTCTCCGAGAGGCGCGCCACCATCTACGAGCTCTGGGAGGCCTTCAAGCCCGCGTTCCTGCCCCTGTGCCTCCCCATCATCATCATCGGCGGCATTCGCATGGGCATCTTCACCCCCACTGAGGCCGGGTCCATCGCCATCTTCTACGCCCTCCTGCTGGGCATCCTCTACCAGGAAATCCGCCTGGACAACATTTTGACCTGCATCAAGGAAACTGTAGCCACCACCGCCTCCATCATGTTGATCGTAGGGGCAGCCACCTGCTTCAGCTGGATTCTAACCTGGGAGAACATCCCCCAGACCATGACGGCGGAGCTCATCGCGCTCTGCCACAACAAGTACGTGTTTCTCCTCGCCGTGAACGTTTTCCTGCTGGCGGTGGGGATGTTCGTGGAAGCCACGGCGGCGCAGATCGTGCTGGCTCCTATGCTAGCCCCGGTGGCGGTAGCCTTCGGCATTGACCCCGTGCATTTTGGCATGATATTCATCTTTAACATGGCTATCGGCTCCATCACGCCTCCCATGGGGAACCTCATGTTCGTCACCTGCGGCGTGACCCGTTGCACCACCGGTGATTTCATCAGGGAGTGCCGCGTGTTCTACGCTCTCTTAATTATCATCTTAATGCTGATGACCTACGTTCCCTTCCTCTCCACCTGGCTACCCAACCTGCTTTACGGGGTGCGCTGAGGTCAGGAGGAGCTTCCCCCTCCGAGGGAGGCGGTAAAGCCTAAATATTGAATTAAGCGCAAAAGCAGAATCGAGGGATCTGGTATGAAATTCGTACTCACTCAGGCTCTTTGTCCTGAGGGGATGGAACTCCTCAAGATGGGGGCAATCGACGTCCACGTGGCGGACGATCCGGACCCCAACCGCTACCTCGACGTCCTTCAGGACGCGGACGCCTTGATCGTCCGCATCGCCAGGTGCGACGCGAACGCCATTGAGCACAGCCCGCGGCTGAAGGTCATCGGGCGGACCGGCGTCGGCTACGACACCGTGGACGTGAAGAAGGCCAGCGAGCGCGGCATCCCGGTGGTGCTCACGCCGGGCGCCAACAATCGGAGCGTAGCCGAACACGCGGTCGCCATGATGTTCGCCCTCTCAAAAAACCTGGTGGAGGCACAGAACGAGATGTGCGCCGGGAACTGGGAGATTCGAGGGGCTGGCAAGGCCTTTGAGCTGGAGGGCAAGACGGTGGGCATCGTCGGCATGGGCGCCATTGGTCGCGAGGTGGCGACGATCTGTCGGGGCTGCGGCATGAAGCTGATCGGCTACGACCCCTTCCTGAGCCGTGACAAAATCGAGGCGCTGGGGGCCCTGTACTGCGCCGACTACGAAGACCTGCTGAAGCGGGCGGACGTCGTGACGATCCACGTGCCCCTGACCAACGAGACCCGCGGGATGATCGGAGCGAGGCAGCTCGCCTCGATGAAGAGGACGGCCCTCATCATCAACTGCAGTCGCGGCGGTATCATCGATGAGGGCGACCTGGTCCGCGCACTGAAGGACGGCGTCATCGCCGGAGCCGGTACGGACGTCTACTGCCACGAGCCGCCGAAGCCGGACGACCCCCTGCTGCACTGTCCCAACCTCATCCTGAGCCCCCACTCCGCTGCACAGACGCGCGAGGCCGTCGTCAAGATGGCGCAGATGTGCGTCCGGGGATGCCTCGCCGTCTGCAGCGGCAAAAAGTGGCCCCACGTGGCGGACCGATCAGTGTACGACCACCCGATCTGGGCGGGCAGGGACTGGGCCGAGGCCGACTAGGCCGTCGCACCGACAAAACCGGCGCAAAAGGAGGCGGCAGCGTGAAAATTCAGGAACAATCTGCGTTGCGCGAGGTGCTGAGGACGGTGAACCTCCCGAAAATGCTGACGGTTCGGCAGAGGTTCAAGAGGGACGGGATTTCGGACGTTTCCTCCTGCCTCCGGGGAAAACTGATGCGCGAGGACCTGATGCGCCGTATCCAGCCTGGGATGAAGGTGGTCCTGACGGGCAGCAGCCGCCAGGTTTCCAACATGCCTGTCGTCCTCCGGGAGCTGGCCGCGTTCGTCAGAGGGTGCGGCGCGACGCCTTGGATCATCCCGGCGATGGGCAGCCACGGAGGGGCCACCGCCGAGGGGCAGATGGCGATCCTGGAGGGCTACGGCATCACCGAGGCAGCCTGTGGGTGCCGGATCTTCTCCAGCATGGAGACCGTCCGGGTGGGACAGCTGGACAACGGTGACGAGGTGTGCGTGGACCGGTTTGCCCACGACGCCGACGCCGTCATCGTGGTGGGACGAATCAAGCCCCACACGGCCTTCCGCGGCCCCTACGAGTCCGGCCTCGTCAAGATGATGGCAATCGGCATGGGCAAGCGGGAGGGGGCGGACTCGCTCCATCGGTCGGGCTTCGGCGCGATGGGCAAGCGTCTTCCACAGTACGCCCGGGTCGTCTTTGACCACTGTAACGTCGTCTTCGGGGTTGGGCTAATCGAGAACGAGTTTGACGAAACGTGCCGGATCGAAGTCCTCCCCGCGGAGAATATCTTCGCGAGGGAGCCGGAACTTCTGGAGTACGCGCGGGGGCGGATGCCCCGCATCCTCCTTCCGGAGACGGACGTCCTGGTGGTTCGGGAGATCGGCAAGAACTTTTCCGGAAGCGGCATGGACCCCAACGTGACGGGGACGTTCGGCACCCCCTACGCCTCGGGCGGCATCAAAAAACAGCGCGTCGTGGTGCTGGACATCTCCCAGGAGAGCCACGGCAGCTTTATCGGCCTGGGGAAGGCGGACGTGACCACGCTCCGAGCCTTCGAAAAACTCGCGACGAACGCGACCTATCTCAACATGCTCACCTCCACGGTGCTGGAGGTCGGCAAGATCCCGATGGTGCTGGAGGACGACCGGCTCGCTATCCAGGCAGCCATCAAAACCCTGACCGGGGTGGACAGGGCACGGGTCCGGGTCGTCTACATCAAGAACACGCTGTCGCTCGCCTCCGTCATGATCTCCGAGGCGCTCATGGACGAAGCGAGGGCGACGGAGGGCATGGAGGTCCTTGGAGACCCCCAACCCCTTCGATTTGACGGGATAGGGAACCTGCTGGACCTTGCGTGAGCACCTATGCTGGCATGCTGATTTCAACATAAAAATTTACAGTAGAAACTTGAGGAGGGGACTCTCATGATAAGATGGAAATTTAGCACGGTAATTTTGGCGATTGCTTTCATGACTGCTGTATGTCCTGCAACTGAGGCTGCTGACGCGATACACCTTACGTTGGCCCATGCAGATACACCGGAGGGGAGCCTCTTCGGGACTTGCATGACTGAATTCAAGAATGTGCTTGAGCAGAGGTCCAATGGTTCAATTATCGTAGATATCTTTCCTAATGGGCAATTGGGGACCGTGTCAGAATACGTCGTTGGCGTCCAAAGTGGTACGATCGATCTGGCCCCCGCAGCCAGTACCTTTATAGCAAACTTCTGCCATACGGTTTCCATTTTTGACCTGCCTTTCTTGTTCGAGGATTATGAGCACGTATGGCAAACGCTAGACGGGGAGGTCGGAACCCAATTGACCAGCGCCTTGGCAGACAATGGCATAGAGGCTCTAGCATGGTGGGGGCTTGGATTCCGCAACGTCACGACCTCAAAAAAACACCCGATTAACAGTATCGGGGATCTAAAAGGCTTTCGTATTCGCACCATGCAGTCTGCGATCCACCAAGCCCTATTTCAGGCCTTAGGTGCTGATGCCGTTCCTATGGATTGGGGCGAACTGTACACTGCCCTGCAACAGGGGACCGTCGATGGCGAGGAAAATCCTTTTACCCAGGTGCTAAGCTCCAACATCTGGGAGGTTAATCCCATTATCGTCAAGACAGAACATGCCTTTACTCCAGCTGTATTCATGATGTCCCCTCAAGTTGCCTCAAAAGTCAGCTCGGAGCAACTCGAATTGATCCGCAACTGTGCCAAGGAATGCACACCTATCTTCCGTAAGGCGACTGTAGATATTAACGCTGATGCATTGAAAACGCTGATTCAAGAAAAAGAGTGTTCCTTCATTGAAACAATCAGTAAGGCGGATCTCCAGGCTGCCACCGCTTCTGTATACAACAGCTATCCGGAGTATGCCGATCTAGTGCAGAGCATCCGTAACATTCGGTAATCTCGTCCATATACAGCGTCCTTTCATGTTCATATCCCTGATGCGGTGTACCTCATCAGGGATTCAAAACAGAGGAAGCGAAGGGGGGCTATTTTAGAATGCTCAAGCTACTTGTTAGACTGAAAAAAGCAGACAATTTTTTGTACTCTATTCAGAAAATATTGATCCTTTTTGGCGTCATAGCCATGGTGATTATTAACGGCGCCCAGGTTTTTTGCCGATATGTCCTGCACTCAAGCCTTGCATGGTCTGAACAAGTCAGCGTTCTTCTCTTCTTCATCTTGATTATGCTTGGCGCAAATCTGGCTGTCAAAACAGACAGCGAAACAAAAGTCGACATCCTGAAATTTAAGAATAAGAGGACTAACTCCGCCCTCCATATCCTAACCGATGCGCTGTCCATAGTAGCCCTGGTAGTTTTTATCGTTTCTGGATTCGCATTGCTGAAACATGCCCGTAAATTCCCACAGTTTCTTTCCTCTATTCGTCTAAATTATTTTTACATTTATTTATGGCTTCCCATGGGCTTTGGGCTGGTACTGTTTGATAAAGTTATCAACGTTCTTGAAAATACGTGCGTATTGATGGGAATCGACACTTCAACTTCTTGTAATTCCGAGAAAGAAATGGAGCAAGCGCAATCATGACCATTTCCATGTTTTTCCTTGCTCTTTGCTTCGCTGTTACTCTAGCGATTGGCGTCCCCGTAGTGTGGTCCTTGGCCCTCTCCAGCATGGTTGCATGTCTGTCAATACCGGGCATTTCTCTCTCTTTTCTCGCTCAGAAGATGGAACTTGGCAGCGAGAAATATGCCTTGCTGGCCATATTCTTCTTTCTGCTGGCTGGTTCTATCATGCAACATGGCGGTATTGCCAAACGACTGATAGCCTTTGCAAAATCTATCACCAGCTTTATCCGTGGTGGCATGTCCATCGTTGCAATCATTACCTGTATGTTTTTTGCGGCCTTGTCTGGCTCGTCCGTTGCTACAACAGCAGCGATCGGCACCATCTTCTATCCGGAACTGGTTAAAGATGGCTATAAAAAAGGTTATGCTGCAACGTTACCTGTCGTCGGTGGTACGCTGGGCATTGTTATTCCTCCCAGCATCGTGTTCGTTGTCTACGGTACAACGACAAACACGTCTGTGGCTCGCCTTCTTATGTCCGGCGTGCTGCCCGGCCTCCTTGGTGGTTTAGCCATGTGTCTATATGCCTATTTCTATGCATTGCGGCATAAAATGCCAAAAGGAGCTCCCTTTCGCTTCAATGCATTTCTTGATGCGACGAAGGACGCCATGTGGGCCTTGATGATGCCCATTATTGTCCTTGGAGGCATTTACGCTGGCATCTTCACACCAACAGAGTCAGCTGCCATAGCGTGCATTTACGGCCTTTTCGTCTCATGTGGGGTCTATCGTGAGCTAAAACTGAAGCGATTGATTCAAATCGCGATTGAAAGCGTAAAATCGACGGCTAACGTTATGTTGATCATCATGGCGGCGACTTTGTTCTCTTACGTATTAACACGTAATAACATTCCCGTTATGTTGTCTAACGCCATAACAAGTGCTATCACTACAAAGACGGAATTTCTTCTGGCACTCAACATACTCCTGCTTATCCTTGGCATGGTTATGGATGCGGGCCCCATCATTTTAATTATCGCACCAATCGTCTATCCTATAGCTTTAAAGTTTGGCATTGACCCCGTACACTTGGGGTGCATTATCGTGTTTAACCTATCCGTCGGGCAGGCAACACCGCCCTTCGGTCTATGCCTTTTCGCGGCACAGCCCGTTACAGGGCAGAGCATCGCAACCCTAAGTCGAAACGCCATGCCTTTCGTTATCATTTTGTACCTTATGGTTTTGGCAACGTCTTTCATACCAGAGATCGCGCTAACGATTCCGCGCCTTATGATGGCGCGCTAGAAGCAGAAAAGAGGCGTTGAGTTTTGTACGACCACATTATCAAGAACGGGATAGTCATTGATTTTCAAACAATGCAAACCAGCCAGAGGAACATATGCATCAAAGATGGCTTCATTGCACCACCAGATGAAGGGAGTGAGGCAAGGTTTATTATCGACGCTTCTGGCAAATACGTCCTCCCCGGATTAGTTGACGAGCACGTTCACCTGAATTACAATAACAGCAACATTGGTGCTAATGCTGACTTATTGTGCATTCCCATGGGTGTTACAACGGCGGTGGACGCAGGCACCAGCGGCTGGACAAATTTTGAGGGATTTTATCGTTACAATATTGTACGGTATACCACAAATGTACTGGCCTATATACACGTTTCTCCTTATGGCGTTCATAATGGTGGCCTTCAGCGTGATGAGGATCACAACCCGGCGGACTTCAACGAAACCGAAATTATAAAGCTGGCTGTAAAATACCCAGAGGTCATTCGGGGATTGAAGGTCCGTATGTGTCGTGCGACCCTAGGTGACTTTGGCATTAAACCACTGTTGCGCACTATTGAAATCGCGAAAAACGTTGAAGCGGCAAGAGGTTTTCCCTGTATCGTAGACGTGCATTATGACGATTTGCCAGATAATGTCACGTTACAAGCCATCTTGGATGCGCTGCGCACAGGGGATATCCTTTCGCATGTCATGCAAACGCACCGAGAAACTATTTTTAACAAAGATAATAAGGTTCGCAGCATACTAAGGCAGGCACGCGATCGAGGTATTTGGATGGATAACTGCCATGGGCGCGTTCACTGGTCGTTTAAAAATCTGAGAAACGCATATAGTGATGACTTCTTTCCTGATATTATCAGCTCAGATATCGTGAGGAACAGCATGTACGTCAAACCAGGATGTTCTCTGATACATGCTCTGTGCGTAAACTCTGCGGCAGGAATGAAGGACTTGGACATCCTCAAAGCTGTTACCTACACTCCTGCAAAAGCGCTAGGTATTTTGGACCGTGCCGGCACCTTGGAGGTTGGGAAACCAGCGGATATCTGTTTAATGGACGTTCAAAAAACAAGCGAGGTGTATTATGATTGGTGGGGTGGGTCCTGCCAAGGCAATAAAGTATTTGTACCACTTATGACGCTTAAAGACGGTAATATCGTCTATCGTCAGTCGTTTTTTTAGATAGAGCTAAACAAGAGGAAGTATTCCAAGTCGAATCACTAGTTTATTAATTTTGTAACTTTAATAGAATCAAAAACGGGAGGAGAATATCTTGAAAAAAGACGGCCAATATAAGCTGGATATCGTTCCCGGCGTGATCCTGGCCCTGTTCTCCGCGTTCTACATGGGCAACGTTCCGGGCATTCAGGCGTTCAAGGGGCTGGGATCGACGCCCATCAACAATCGCTTCGTTCCCTGGCTCTGGGGTGGATCGCTCATGCTCCTGAGCCTGTGGCTGATCGTCAGAGGGGTGTTGAAGTACCGGCGCTTCACGGCGGCGAACGCCCGCCCGGCGCGGACATCCCTGTGGCGCGCCCTTCTGGAGAAGCGTGAGGTGATCGCGAGTTTCGTCGCCCTGACGCTTTACGTCATCTTCATGGAGTCTGCGGGGTTTATCCTGGCGACCGTCGCCTACACGTTCGTGCAGATCCTGATCCTCACCCCTGTGGAGCGGTGGGGAAGAAACCTTCTGCCCGCCGCCGTGACGGCGATCATCACGGGCTTTCTTTTGTTTTACGTCTTTCGGCGGACGCTGGGCGTGTTGCTTCCCGCGGGCGCGTTCGGCGAGTTCATGCTGTAGGGGGGATAGAGGATGATCATGGAAGGACTGCTGGCCGTCTGCCAGCCGCTCACCCTCCTGTTCATCGCCATCGGCGTGGCGGTGGGCATCGTCTTCGGCGCAATCCCAGGCCTGACCGCCACGATGGCCGTCGTCATGTTCCTGCCCCTCACCTACTCCATGGCCGCCTCCGAGGGGATCGCGATGTTGATGGCCCTCTACATCGGGGGCATCTCCGGTGGACTGATCTCTGCCATCCTGTTGAATATTCCCGGAACCCCGTCCTCCGTCGCCACCTGCCTCGACGGCAAGCCCATGGCGAACAGGGGAGAGGCCGGGAAGGCGTTGGGCGTCGGGGTGGTGTTCTCCTTCATCGGGACGCTCATCGGCATCGCCATCCTGGTCGTCCTGGCCCCGGTGCTCTGTGCCTTTGCCCTCAAGTTTCAGTCCTACGAGTACTGCGCGCTGGCCCTGTTCTCCCTCAGCATGGTCGTCGCCCTGACGGGAACCGACATGACCAAGGGGCTGATCAGCGCCATCCTGGGAGCCCTGCTGGCAACCGTGGGGCTGGCCCCCATCGACTCGCGCCCTCGCTTCACGTTTGGCCTGTTTCAACTGAACAACGGCTTCGCGCTGGTGGTGCTCCTCATCGGCCTGTTCGCCATCTCCGAGGTCATGGCCTTTGCGGAAACGGTGCGCCGGAGACAGGACTACACGGTTGAGGCAAGCGTCAGGATCCGGGGAGCGGGCTTCAGCCTCGCCGAGTTCTTCGGCCAGATCCGGAACGCCATCGTCTCCGCGCTGATCGGCGTGGGCATCGGCATCCTGCCGGGCATCGGCGGAGGCGTGTCCTGCATGATCTCCTACACCGTGTCCAAGAACACGTCGAAGCATCGGGAGCTGTACGGCACGGGAATCATCGACGGCGTCGTCGCCTCCGAGACGGCAAACAACGCCACCATCGGCGGCGCCATGATCCCGCTCCTGTCCCTGGGCATTCCGGGGGACGCCGTCACGGCCATGCTGCTGGGAGGGCTTCAGATCCACAACGTCGCCCCCGGACCGCTGATCTACGAGAAGAACGGCGTCGTCGTCCACGCCATCTTCTTCGCCATGTTGATCGCGGCCGTGATGATGCTGTTCTTCATGCTGTGGGGCATGAGGTTCTTCATCTCGGTGCTGAAGGTGCCGAAGAACTACCTTTTGCCCCTGGTGCTGGTGCTGTGCGGCATCGGCGCCATCGGCAACGCAAATCAGATCTTCGACACCTACACGATGGTGGCCTTCGGGCTGATGGCGTACCTGATGATCAAGGCAAGGATACCCACGGTCCCCATGATCCTGGGCTTCATCCTCGGCCCGACCTTTGAACAGAACCTGCGTCGGGCCTCTCAGCTCACCTCGAGCGACCCGTTTTGGAATCACCCGATCTTCTGCGTGCTGATCGTCGCCACGCTCCTGGTCGTCGTCTTCTCCGCGCGCGCCAACATGAGGGACGCGGCCCGCGAGGAAGCGGCGCAGGGTGACGATTGATGAAAACAGGCGATTGTAGGACAGGAAAGGAAGGTTTTTGAAGATGAAGAAAGCGTTTTCAGCGCTCCTCACCGCCCTCTTGCTCACGGGCATGGCCTCCGCCTCGTTTGCGGCCGACTGGCCCACGAAGCCCATCAACGTTTACGTGACCCATGCGCCCGGCGGCGACACCGACTACATGGCCCGTCAGCTCTCCGCTCAACTGGAGAAGGTCCTGGGGGTTTCCGTGGTCGTCAGCAACGTCACCGGCGCCAACGGCGCGACCTGTATGCAGCAGTACAAGGACGGCAGCAAGGACGGCTACACCTTCATCGCCACCAACACGGCCGCGCTGAACGGCAACGAGGCCACTCAGATGGTGGACTTCGGCTACTCCGCCTTTGAACCCGTCGCCGTCTACGGCATCCAGTCCGGAGAGAACATCGTAGTCCCGGCCGACTCCCCTTACAAGGACCTCAAGGAGCTCATCGACGCCTCCATCGCGAACCCCGGCCAGATCCGGTTCGGGATATCGACGGGCGGCGGCGTGTACATCATGGCCTGCGTCCTGACGAACTTAGGGCACGCCCAGTTCAACATCATCGACGCCGGAGACGGCGCCAACCGCCTGACGGCGCTCCTGGGGAAGGCGATCGACGCCACGTCGCTGCCCTACTCCACCGCCGCCGACTACATCGAGAAGGGCCAGCTCCGAAGCCTCTGCACCGTCCTGTCGAAGGCCCCGACGCTGCTCCCGGACCAGCCCTCCGCCTCCGCCGTGATCCCGGAGCTGAAGCTGGACACGGAGTACGTGATCCTGGCGCCCAAGGGGACGCCGGCCGACCTGGTGAAGTCCATGAACGACGCCATCCTGAAGGTCTGTGGCTCTGAGCAGTGGAAGAAACTCGTCAACGACTACTGCTATCAGGACCCCTTCTTCTTCAACGTCGAGGACACGGTCCAGAACCTCAAGGAACAGCGCGACCTCTTCCAGAGCTTTCTCCCCTTCCTGTAACCCCCGCAGGAGGCCTGAAGGTTTGGTCCGGATTTTCGCCGCCGACTGAGGCGGCGTGCAGCAAAAAACGTCTTACTTTTTGAAGGAGGAAGAACCATGAAGAAGATCCTTGCGTTGTCGTTGATCCTCGCGTTTGCCGCCGCTGCGTCGGCCGAGTTGACGCAGCCCGTCAACCTGACCTTTGCGGCCCAGGAGGTGGGGACCGGAGCCTACTCGGTGGCGGCCGCCATCCAGTCGGTGCTGGTGAAGGGCCTGCCCCAGGGCTCGACCATCGACCTCACCACCAACTCCCCCGGCGGCGTGGGCGCCCCCATGCTGATCCAGAACGAGGACTGCGACCTGATCGTCTCCAACGCCGGCCCCTCCCTCTGGAGCTACGAGCGCACGCCCGATCAGTATCAGTTTGGCGGCTGTAAGGACGTCCGCAGCATCGGCGGCGGCCTTGGGCACACCTTCACGAACGTCATGTTCACGAAGAAGTTCGTGGACGAGACGGGCATCACGACCCTGGAGGAGCTCATCGCAAAAAAGCACCCCGTCAAGATCGTCACGAAGAAGAACGGGTCCCTTGGGGAGCTGACGGCTGAGCGCGTCATCGAGGCCTGCGGCATCTCCGTCGAGGAGTTCAACTCCTTTGCCAAATGGGAAAAGACCGGCACCGACGCCATCAAGAGCGGCCTGCAGGACGACCTGTACGAGATGACCATCGATCACATCGACGCGGGACAGGCCACCACCACCGAGATCGCCCTCACCCACGACATGTTCTTCGTTCAGCTCTCCGACGCGACGCTCGCCAACATGCAGAAGATGGGCTACGCCCCCATCGTCATGCCGGCCGGCACCTGGAACAAGCAGGACAAGGACATCAAGACCATGGGGTCACAGCAGAACGTCCTGGTCCCCGCGGCGATGGACGAGGAGCTCGCCTACGCGCTGACCAAGGCCATCTGCGAGAACAAGGACGAGATGGCCAAGTTCGTCGCCTCCCTAGGCTGGTTCGACCTCAAGACCGCCGCCAGAAAAGAGCTCAACGGCGCCCCCCTGCACCCCGGCGCGATCCGATACTACAAGGAGATCGGCGTCCAGGTGGACGAATAGCTCCGGCGCCATGCAAAGCCTCCTGAAGGGGAAGGCCGCGATCGTCACGGGCTCGTCCCGCGGCATCGGCAGGGACATCGCCCTCGCCTTCGCGGAGAACGGCGCCGACGTGGTGATCCACGGCACGCGAGAACAACCCGACCTGCGGGACCGCATCCGCGCAACGGGTGTTCGCTGTGAGTGTGCAGCAGGCGACATCGGCGACTACTCCACGGCGGAGCGCCTGACGGCGGCCTGCCTGGACGCCTTCGGCCGGATCGACGTTCTGGTGAACAACGCCGGCGTCAACAGCCGGACCCCCTTCGCGGACCTCTCCCTTGAGGAGTGGGAGCGCGTGCTGCGAACGAACCTGACGGGCGCCTTTTGCACGTGCAAGTGCGTGGTGCCTCACATGCTGAGGCAGCGCAGCGGCTGCATCATCAACCTGTCCTCCTCCGCCGGAAAGACGGCACACCCGAACGCCGCCCTTCCCTATGGCGTCTCCAAGGCCGGAATCAACTCCCTGACGCAGAAGCTGGCGTGGGACCTGGCGCCCTTCGGAATCCGCGTCAACGCGATCTGCCCCGGCCCCATCGAGACGGATATGACGAGGCAGTGGATCCCGGAGTACCGTGAGGAGGTCCTGAAGTCCATCCCCGTCCGGCGGCTGGGCTGTGGGGCGGACGTCGCGAACGTGGCCGTCTTCCTGGCGTCGGACATGTCCACGTTCATCGTGGGCGAATCCATCAACGTCAACGGCGGGAAGTACATGAACTGACCCTGCGCTCCATGCCGGCGCAGTGCGGGGAGCCGGGCTCACCCCGGCTCCCCATTATTAAGGAAGCGCTGATTAATCTTCAAAAGTTGTTGAAACAATCAAGGAGTATCAAGCGAAGGGTATCCTTCAGCGCTTCCTTAAAATTTTAACATGGGGCTACGCCCCAATCCCCACGCGCTTCGCGCGGCCTGATGAAGTTTCAGACACTAAATATAGAGAACATACGGTTGACAGTTCTCAACGACTTAATCAGTGTTTCCCTAAAATCCTTACAAGTAAGGAAGTGAGCGACTTGAGTACCGATAAGAAGATCGCCCCGCGGACCGTCGCCGCCGTCGTCGTCACCACGGCGTTCTTTGCGTTTCAGCTCTACATCGCCCTCGTGAAACAGTTTCCCCCCATGCTGCAGAGCCCGCTGCACCTGGTGTTCGCCCTGACGTTGGTCTTCATCTACTTCCCTGCGGACCACAACCACCGCAAAAAGGTGCGGAAGGCCGCGGAATCCCAGGGCCACGCGCCGGACCCGACGGAGCTCAACCGCTACGCCTGGACCAACTGGCTGGACCTCCCGGCCTTCGCGGGGATCGCCTACCTCCTGTGGTACGCCCTGACCCAGAACGCCCGACTGACCGACTACGTGGTCAGCATCTCCCCCGTCTACGGCATCGACTACGCCTGCATGATCGTCACCGTGGGGCTGCTCCTCGTGGCGGTGTACAGGACGCTTGGGATGACTCTGGCCGCCTTCATCGCCGTCTTCATCCTCTACGCCTGGACGTCCCCCCACCTGCCCGGCATCCTCTACACGAAGCCGAAGAGCTTTCTCAAGTTCCTGAACCAGTTCACCGCGGGCATGACCATGACGGAGAGCGGCGTGTTCGGCACACCCCTCTATACGAGCGCCAGCACGTTGTTCTACTTCATCGTGTTCGGAGCGTTCTTCTCCACCATAGGCGGCGGCCAGCTCCTGATCGACATGGGGATGAACGTGTCCAACAAATCCGCAGGGGGGCCGGCCAAGGCCGCGGTGCTCTCCTCAGGCCTCATGGGCATGATCTCCGGCTCCGCCGTGGCCAACGTCGCCACCACAGGGGTCATGACCATCCCCATGATGAAGAAGATCGGCTACGCCCCGGAGGAGGCCGGAGCCGTCGAGGCCGTGGCCTCCACCGGCGGGCAGATCATGCCGCCCATCATGGGCGTCGGCGCCTTCATCATGGCCGAGATGCTGGGGGTCAACTACATGAGCGTCGCGGCGTCGGCTATCATCCCCGCGCTGGCCTACTACTTCGCGGTGTTCGTCCTGGTGGACCGCCTCGCCGCCAGGCGCGCCTCCCACCTCAACGCCAACGTGGACGCGACCATCCAGATAAAGCGGGCCATCCTGCCCCGCCTCTACCTGCTGATACCGGCCATCCTCCTGGTGGTCTGGATCATCCGCGGCGCCTCGCTGATGCGGTCCGGCATGGTAGGCATCTTCGCCTGCATCGCCTGCAACGTCCTCAACCGCTTCTTCAACCGGGACGACTACATCAACCTCAGAGGTCTCGCCGCCTGCTGCATGGACGGCGCGCGTCAGGCCGCCAGCATCGCCATCCCAACGGCGGCGTGCGGGATCATCATCAACGTCGTCACGGGGCAGACCTCCCTGGCCACCAACCTCTCCAACCTGATCAGCGCCCTGGGGACCAGCAACCTGTTCCTCGCCCTGAGCATCGCCATGATCGGCTGCATGATCCTGGGCATGGCACTGCCCACCGTAGCCGCCTACCTGGTGGGCGCCATCCTGTTCGTGCCCTGCATCCAGCCCATCCTGCTGGCCAGCGGCATGAGCGGCCCCGTCGCGAGGCTCTGCGCCAACATGTTCGTGTTCTACTACGGCATCATGGCTCAGATCACCCCGCCCGTCTGCGTGGCGTCCTACACCGCAGCGGGCATCGCGGAGGCCAACGCCATGAAGACGGGCATGAAGGGCTTCACCTTCGCGATGGTCGGCTTCATGGTCCCCTTCGTGTTCGTGTACAACCCCGCCATCCTGCTTCAGGGCTCCGTGGCGGAGATCGCCATCTCGACGCTTCAGTTGGGAGCCGGAACCTTCTTCCTGGCCGTCGTCGTGGCCGGTTACTTCAAGGGCGAGCTGAACGTGATCGAGCGCGCGCTGCTGTTCGTGGCAACCCTGTGCCTGATCGCCCCGGAGTACGTCAGCTCCGTCGTGGGGGCCGTCCTCGGCGTCACGGTCCTGGCCGTCAACTCCCTGAAGCGGAAGCGCGCCCTCACGGAAGGGGGGACTTCCGAATGAGCCGGCACAGCGTGGCCATCGCGGGCAGCGGCCTGGCCGCCCTCGCCACAGCAGCCCGCCTCCACGAGCTGGGCGTGCGCGACATCGCCCTCTACGCAAACGGCTTCGGAGGGACGCCCTTCATCGCGGCCATCAACTTCGTCCTGCCGGACAACCCCTACGGCGACACCCCGGAGCTGTACTGCACGGACATGCTGCACGCGGGTTACGACATCGCCGATCGGGAAACGGTACGTCGGATGACGAGCCGGACGGCGGACGGCTACGAGCTCCTGTGCCGTTGGGGCGTGACCTTCGCCCGCAACGAGGACGGGACGCTCAAGCGCCGCCACGTCTCCGGTCACACGCACCCCCGCTCCCTCTGCCAAACCACCCGGCTCATCGGGGCCGAGATCCTGGAGGCCATGCTGACGCGCCTCGAGGCGGCGGGCATCGAGGTCCATCGCAGGTGTCCGGTGGCGGGCCTCCTGACGCGGGGCGGGCGCATCGAGGGGTTCACGGTCCTGCAGGACGGCGAACCGCACAACGTCTACGCCCCAGCGACGGTCGCAGCCTGGGGCGGCGTGGGCGGCCTTCTTGGCCCCACCACCTATCCGGGCGACGTCCAGGGCAACACCCTGGGGATGGCCAAAGAGGCCGGAG
Organism: Fretibacterium fastidiosum; assembly: GCF_000210715.1. Lineage (GTDB taxonomy): Bacteria > Synergistota > Synergistia > Synergistales > Aminobacteriaceae > Fretibacterium > Fretibacterium fastidiosum. Next base: position 685,998 of record NC_021038.1, on the reverse strand, counting down.
CCACGATGATCGACATGGAGTTTCTGGAGTTTGAGCCCATGGTCATGATGGACCCGCCGGGCACGGTGGGCGAGCCGGCCCCCACCGCCATGCTGGGGGAGGGCGGACACCTTCTGAACTCCCGGGGTGAGCGCTTCCTTCTGTCCGTCCGGCCCCAGGGAGAGGGCGGCGCGCCCAAGTCCCTCATCAACCGCGAGGCCTGGAAGCAGGTCCAAAGCGGCAAGGGCAGTCCCAGGGGCGGCGTCTTTCTGGACCTGCGCCACATCGACCGCGCGGTGTTGCAATCCTATCCCTGGTTCTACGACCGCCTCATGAAGAACGGCTGCGACCCCAACCGACAGTTGTTGGAGGTAGGGCCCATGGCCCACAGCTTCTCCGGAGGCATTCGGGTCGACGCCGACTATCGCTCCGACGTCCAGGGGCTCTACGCCGTGGGCGAGGCCTGCGGCGGGCTGCACGGCGCCTGCCGCTGCGCTGGAAACGCCGCGAGCCAGGCCGTGCTCTCGGGGCTCCTCTGCGCGGAGGGCATCGCAAAGGAAGGCGGCCTGGACCGCGCGATCTCCCCTCACCCTCTGCGATGTACTCAGGACGCAACCCTGCGCGGGAAGGTCCTGCCGAAGCTGCGAGGCATCGCCGCCCACGCCCTGGGAATCTACCGGAACGGCCCCGACCTGGAGGCGGCCCGCTCCGCCGTGAAGGCCATCCTGGACGAGCCGGTGACGGCACGGGACGACCTGACGCGCCAGTCCGCGCTGGCCATCCTGACGATCGCCGAAGCGGCGCTGAACCGCAAGGAGAGCCGCGGGACCCACAGCCGCCTGGACTTTCCGGAGACCGATCCGGCGTTTCAGCGGGAGTTCACCCTTTGAGAGAGGCGCCCCTGCGGCACAGACGGCAGCCCGACGTCGCCTGTGCCGCGGGATCGCGGCTCCGCCAAAGAAGCCCCTTACGATATTCTCCAGTATTCTGTAATTATCAATTACATGTTTCTTCTTCCTTTCCTCATATAGTGCTCCCCAAATAGAGGACCACTATACAATGACTGTTTTGCCATCCGCAAAAATGCGAACATCTCCATCGGCTTTTTCAATCTCTTCCATTTTAGCCGCAGTAATTGGAGTGCCCCTTAGCCTTTGATATACCTCTTGGATCGGCTTGAACTCCACCCCTTCGGGGCAGTATTCCTGAATCAATTCATCCAGTCTGCTCATTCGCTCTCACCGTCTTTTTCGGTTTCCGTTTCGGTAGCTGCCGGCAAACCTGGCGCTGCTTCCTCAAGAAGCATTCGGTCAAAGTCGCTTTGATACAGCCGGTCCTGCCGGACGCGGTATTTTTCAAACTCGGTCAGGGCGTGCCGTTCGGCAATTTTTGCGGAAATGCTCCCCGCATGAACCAGGATTTCCTTTCTGCTCAGCCGGAGGGGACCCCCTCGAACTGTTCCGCCCAATCCTCCATGGTCATGGGGACTTCTTCCTCGGCCCGCAATTCCGCCAAGTCCAGATAGGCGTTGACGATTCTCGCCATTGCGGAAAGCTCTTCCTGCGTCAGATAATTCTTTGCCATCACCACGTCGAATTTCTGTATTTTGCCGCCTGGCGCATCCTTCCAGGTGGTCAGCCCCATGTGCTCTTTGCTGCTGTCGGCACGGCGATAGATGGTCTCCGCCGCCGTTTCGCCGTGAATGGCCCAATGAAGCTGATTCTGCACCCGTGCGAAAAACAGCCTTGTCGTTTCCGCTTTGGCGTCATAATCAATGCTGGTGGCATAGATGTCTGTAATTTTTTGATAAAACCGACGCTCCGAAAGACGAATCTCACGGATACGCTCCAACTGTTCCCTGAAATAGTCCTTCGTCAGGACGGTGCCGCCGTTTTTCAGGCGCTCATCATCCATCGCGAAGCCCTTCACGGTAAACTCCTCAATAATACGGTTCGCCCATTTTCTAAACTGCACCGCACGGGGTGAGTCCACTTTATTGCCCACGGCAATGATGGCGCTCAAATTGTAGTGATTGGTATTGTAGCTCTTGCCGTCTGCGGCAGTTACTCGAAATTTTCGAATAACTGAGCTTTCGTCGATCTCGCCATCGGCAAATATTTTTTTCAGGTGATAGTTGATCGTGTGGGTTTCCACATGATACAAAAGCCCCATCATCTTTTGCGTCAGCCACACATTTTCATCAAAGTACACCGCGTTTACGTCGCTTTCTCCGGTAGCGGTAATAAAAGTGAGGTATTCCGCAGCGGAGGAACGGACGATGCTGATTTCGCGCTCGTCTTTTTTCATCTGTCCACCTCGATTTCCGCGATAATCTTCTCAATTTCGTCACGGAGGACCTGTTCGCGCGCAACAATTTTCTCAATCTCTGCATTGAGCTTCACAATGTCGATCTTCTCTCTTGCGTCGTTCCCCGTTGCCCGCCGGCCCTCCTGCGTCAACAATTGAGACGGCCCCCATCAAGGGGGCCGTCAGGTTATCGAGGAAAGAGCTCAGCTTCTGAGAAAGGGCTCAGCCCCTCCGACGGCCCAGGAAGGGCCGGGTCACTTGCTGGCGTCTATCCGCGGTTATGCCTTCCTCCTCAGAAGGAACGCCGCGCCAAGGGCCAGCGCCAGTCCACCGAACCCAGCGTCGCATCCGCCACCGGAGCTCTTCTTGGAGTCTCCGGGGTTACCAGGCTGCCCGGGATTACCGGGCTGTCCAGGATTACCAGGATTACCAGGGGTACCAGGCTGCCCGGGGTTTCCGCCCGGCTTGGCGATATCCTTCAGCTTCCTGCCCACCTTGATCGGATGGACCTTGCCGTCGTCCGTCGCCACCAGCACCTTCTCGATCGCCGCCTTGCCCGAGTCGATGTCGGCCTTCGTGGTCTTGCACGTCAGCCTCAGCTTGTAGCTCTTCGCGCTCGCCTTGACCACCGGCATGGAGCTCACGACGACCTTGCCACTGCCATCCAGCAGCTCGGCCTTCGGCTTCTCCTTCATCCCGGAGGCGACCACATCCAGGGACTTCGGCGTCCCCTCGAGCTTCAGCGTCGCCGCGAGCTGGACGGTCACGTTCCCCTGAGCGTCCGGGGCGCTGGTGCTCGTCGTCTCCCAGCTGCTCGGCTCGATGCTCGGGGCCGCGGGCGTACCCGGCGTACCGCCGCCGCCGCCACCGCCACCGCCGCCGCCGCCGGGAACGGCATTCAGGTCGGCGTCGACAAAGCCCTCAAAATTTGGCACGACCTGGTTCTTGGCGTACACCCTCAGGGTCCCGCTCGTGAAACCGGCGCCCACCTCCACCTTAAAGGACGCGGCCTTCGCGGTGGCCCCAGGCTGTAAAGTAAACGTGACGGGGCCCGGAGCGACAACGCTCAAAAGCTCAGCGCGCCAAGAAGCGGCATCCACATCAACGTCATTCGAGACCGTGACGTCTACAACGCGCTCGTTCCCCGAGCCCGTCACCTTCGCCACCAGCTCGGGGACCTTAATAAGATCGCCCTTCGCCGTGAGGAGCAGCGCCTTCGCGCCATCCCACGCGATCGTCGCCACAGCGTCGTCAGCAGGATCGCCCTCGATCTTGCTATTGGCATTCAGAGTCACATCCTCGGCCTTCAATAACTCGACCGTATCGCCCGCCGCCAGGCTCTTCCACCAGGTCTTGGGACGGTTCATCTTCAGCAGTTTATTAGCAACGACGTCGATCTTCTTCACCTTCAGGACCGGGTTCTGCGTCGCCGCGTCGACCTCGATCGTCGCGGGGTTGGCGGGGTTGACGGCACTCAACTCCAGATTCGGGAACTCCCCGCTGGGCAGGGTCAGGATGCTGAAATTCGCGAGCGTCACCTTGACCGTCCCGGAGAGCAGGTTCCTGCCCTTCACCCTGAACGTCTCGGTTCCGCCCACCTTCACGTTCCAGTTCGCGTCCTTCGTTCCGTCCCGGACCACCAGAGCTCGAGTGCCACCCGCAAGCTCCAGCGTGGCGTCAGCGGCAGGCTGAAGGAAGTGGATTGTGTTCTCCGTATCCGCAGCTCCACCGCTCTTGACCACCAGGCCGTTGTTCGTCTTCGCGAAGCTCAGGGTTCCAATCTCGTTCTTGTTAAGCTCCAGTTTAAAGGTATCGCCCTCGGCCGCTGCCGTAAAATCGACCGAGCTCACCGTCACGTCCGCAGCGAGGGCCAGGGTCGCAGTTCCGCCGCCGGCGGGAGCCACGAACTCGACCTTTCCCTGGACGTTCTTGTTCAGGGTGCCTGTCTTGGTATCCGCAAGTGTCAGCTTCAGGTTCCCGGTCACCTCGGCGTTGAGGTTATCACCAGTAAGTTCTTTGATGATCAGGGTCTTGCCGCTCGCGACCGTGATCGTGTTTGCGGTGTCCTCCGTCGCCAGCTTCGCGAGGGTCATGTCCCCGTTGAGCTTAAGATGTCCGACCTTGTCGGCGGCAGATCCCAGCTTCAGCTCACCGGTCGGAGTGAGCGGGTTGCCGATCTCGACGCCCTCCGCAACAACCAGGTCGCCGCTCCAGACCTCCACGGTCTTGAGGGCCTCCTTCATCGGATTGTTCAGCGTCAGGTTGCCATCCTTCAGGGTCAGAACCGTGGCGGCGCTGCCGAAGTCCTCCGCATTGACCACGAGATTGCCCTTGGCGATGTTATTCAGACCCGTTGCCGCAAGGGCCGGCAGGGCGTCATCGACGTCCACGACCAGCGTGCCGCCGTTCTCGATCTTCAGGGCATTGACCGTCGCCACCGGAGCCTTCAGAGTCAGCGTGCCCGCGCCGGAGAGGGTCAGGGGGCCGGCTACGCCTGTGACTTTATGGGGAGCAGCAGCTTGAAGGATGAGCTTCGAACCTTCTAGAATTTTAACGGGAGAACTGCCTGCATCGCCCCAGACGAAGTTACCGGGGTTACCCGCAACACGCAACGTGGCCTCTGGGGCCTCCGCGACCTGGATTCCTTTGACCGTCAATTTATTAGCAGCAATATTAACGGTCAGTTTACCCCCCTCCACGAACCCCAGAATAGCAACTGAGGCATCAGCATCAAGCGTTGTGATCGTGGCGTCCGTACTGATGATCGCCGTGTCGGTGTCCCCCGGCTTATTGGGGGTCCAGTTATCATCAGCATCCCACTTATGAGGATCAGTCCCTCCACCCGTCCACGTCTTAATCGCCGCCAGCGCGGTCCCGGCGAAGGCCAGGGCAAGGATCGCCCCCAGCGCCGCCGTGCGCAAAAACTTCCTGTTCAAATTCATCTTCTCATCCTCCTCACAAACTCACAAAAAAGCAGATCCAAACCCTGACTCCCTGAAACAAAACTCCCGACCCCCTTGTCACCTTCCCCTTCACGAACGTCTCAAGACGCCTCGCTCACCTCCCCAGGGCCCCGACGTTCCCACAGCGCGAACGGGCACCAGCCAAACGAACCACGACGCAGACAAAACGCCCGCCACACACAGGGTCAAACGTAAAGTACCAGAAGTCCACAAAAAATGCAAGCAATGCAAGCATTTTAAGGAATCGCTGTCTTTCTAAACCGTCCCTGCCTGGCGCTCTCCTTATTTACTGCGGTTTTGGGGCCCGCGCCCGCCGTCCCCCCAAGGTTGCGTCAACGATCCCTTAAATTGTCTGACGTTCAACGTTACCTGAATGGGATCGGACGGATGCTTTCCCGTTGATCCGGTCCATAGGGCACACGCCGCAGGATCGCAGCCTGAAACTCCGACGCGACGCGCCAAACGAACGCCTGATCCATCCGCATCCGGCCCCTCCGAAACGGTATAATAATCACGAGCGTCCCGCCGGGGGACGACGGCCGGCGAACGAGGCGATGCGGGCCGTCTTTTTGATGTAGGGATGCAGGATAAAAAGAAAGCGTCCGCAGGACCGGGCGCACGATGAGGGAGACGACACTATGGAGAAAAACGAGCTCAATCGCGTTCAGTTTCACGACCTCATGAAGTACCGCTTCATCTCCTCGCCGCGCATCTCGCCGAATGGGGCCAAGGCGGCCTTCGCCGTACACCAGGGGGACCTTGAGGGCAACCGCTACCTCTCCTGCCTCTGGCTCTGCGACCTGACGTCCGCCCAAACCTCCCAGCTGACCTTCTCCGGGACGGAGCGGGCCTTCTGCTGGTCGCAGGACGGGCGGGACCTGATCTTCGTCAGCGGCCGCAGCCCTCAGCCCGGAGAGCCCGAACCCGCCCCGGACGCGCCCAGGGACTCCCGGCTCTACCGCATGAACGTTGCCGGAGGCGAGGCCCGCTTCCTGGCCGCCCTGCCTCGCACGGTCACGGCCCTGTGGGACCTGGGGGACGGCAGGCTCCTCCTGAAGACCACGGACCCCCGCAAGGGCGAGCGCTTCGAGGACGCGGACTACATGGTCTTTCAGCAGATACCCTTCAACTCCAACGGCAAGGGCTTCACGGCCCAGCAGAGGTCCCGCCTCTCGCTCCTCACCCTGGAGGGCTCTAAGCTGGAGGACCTGACCCCGGAGACGATGGACGTCCGACAGGTGCGCCCGTCGCCGGACGGAACGCGCGTCCTCCTTACGGGGGTGGACTACGAGGACGTCATGCCGCTGACCACGGGGGTCTGGGAGATCGACCTGAGCTCGAAGACCCTGAAGGAGCGCCTGCCGCAGGGGCAGTACGCCTGGGGCTGCGCCGCGTTCTTCGAGGGGGAGGTCCTGCTGGCGGGCACGGACATGAAGCGCCACGGCCTCAACGAGAACAAGCGGTTCTTCATGGCGCGGGAGGGCGCCGCCCCCCGCTGCCTGACCCCGGACTGGGATCGCAGCCTGCACAACTCCATCATCTGCGACTGCCGGTACGGCATCGGCCCCATCGGGGAGAGCTTCCTCGTGGACGGGGACAAGGCATGGTTCATCTCCACGGAGGGCTGGCGCTCCCGCCTCTCGACCGTGGACGCGCAGGGCGCGGTCGTGCAGGTCACGCGGATGCTCCGCAGCGTGGACGACTTCGACGTGAAGGACGGACGCGCGGTCGTCGTGGGCCTCGAAGGGCTCTCCCTGCAGGAGCTCTACCTGATCGAGGACGGCGCGGAGCGGCGCCTGACGGGCCTGAACACGGCGGCCCTCGAGGGGACGGACCTGAGCGTCCCGGAGTACGTCCGACTGGAGAACGGGACGCCCGATGGGCTGGACTGCTGGTACATGCGCCCCATCGGCTTCGAGGTGGGGAAGAAGTACCCCGCCATCCTGCACATACACGGCGGCCCCAAGGCGACCTTCAGCGACGTGTTCGTCCACGAGATGCAGTGCTGGGCAGCGGAGGGGTTCGCCGTCCTCTTCTGCAACCCACGGGGCAGCGACGGCAAGGGCGGCGGCTTTGACGACATCCGGGGCAAGTACGGGACCGTGGACTACGAAGACCTGATGGCCTTCGTGGATTGGGCCGTTCAGACCCTGCCCTTTGTGGACGGCGACCGCCTGGGCGTGACGGGCGGCAGTTACGGGGGCTTCATGACCAACTGGATCATCGGGCACACCAACCGCTTCCGCGCTGCAGCGACCCAGCGCAGCATCTGCAACTGGGTCTCCATGACCGGCATGACCGACATCGGCTACTACTTCGACCCGGACCAGCACGGAGCGGACGTTGGGGACAGCGTGGAGACCCTGTGGGACCGTTCGCCCCTGAAGTACGCCAACCAGATGAGGACGCCGACGCTCGTCATCCACTCCGACGAGGACCACCGCTGCGACCTGGGGCAGGGGTTGCAACTCTTCACGGCACTGAAGCGTGGAGGTGTGGAGTCCCGCATGTGCGTCTTCAAGGGCGAGAACCACGAACTATCCCGCTCAGGCCGACCCCAGCCGCGCCTGGCCCGGCTGCAGGAGATCGCGAGGTGGCTGAAGGAGAGGGTGTGAGCGCTTTAAGAGCGCTTTAAGAAAGAAGGGCGGGTGCTTCGGCGCCCGCCCCTTCGATTTTCGCCCTACTTCAGCTTCAGCAGGCGCTTGGTGCTATACTGAGGTGTGTCATCAATTGACAAAATTTGGATAGAGCCAGTAAAGTAGATCCCAGGTTGAAGATAGGTTAACTTAGGGCGTGTCACAAATAAGCCATACCACAATAATAGCGGCGAGATAAACAGCGCTCTGGAAATGAACAGCTCTCTTGTCGTAACGTATTGCTATTGCTATTGCTCGATATTGTTTCAAGCGTGCAAAAAGTCCTCAATCAATCTCAATCAAATTGAAGGGCTCCGTAAAGGTCTTTATCCCGCTCATCGAAAATACGCGGTTCTTTTGCATTGCTCTTAGACGGGATAATAGCTTTCTTCCCGGACTTCTCCAAGAGGCCGATAACCCGTTCTTGAGCATCGTAACCCTTGTCCGCGATTACCGTTTTCGCCCTTACTTCGGGCAAAAGCTGATCCGCTCCTGCAAGATCGTGAGCCTGGCCAGGCGTCAGTAAAAAGCTTGTGGGGTTTCCCAGCGCATCAACCGTCGCATGAATTTTGGTGCTGAGACCTCCACGGCTGCGACCAATGGCTTCCTCATCCGGGCTGCTTTTTTTGCCCCCGCGCTATGCTGGTGAGCGCGGACAATGGTCGAATCAATCATGGCATATTCGTTGTCGGCGTCTTCCGCCAACGTCTCGAAGATACGTTTCCAGACTCCGCTCTTGCACCACCGGGAGAAGCGAGTGTGGACGACGCGAAAATCTCCGAAACGTTCAGGAAGGTCTCGCCATGGGATTCCGGCCCGATAACGGAATAAGACCGTTTCAACGAAAAGGCGGTTATCCTTGCCGTTGGCACCAACATAGCCGGGTTGTCCCGGCAGAAAATCCTTGATGCGTTCCCATTGGTCATCCCGCAAAGCGTAACGGCGTGTCATCTGAGTGCTTTTCTCCCCTGACAATTATAAGTTCACCTAACTTCAACCTAGAGGCTACTTTCTTTACTGTCGCTGTCCATATTTCGTCAATCGATGACACACCCTAAACTCTTCTTCCTTTTTGGGGTTCTTGACATGGGGACCACTATTGGGGTACCATTGGGATACTTCATAGATTCAATCAGCGTTTTCTTTGCATAACTGACGCTACGAGGTATGTCAGGAGGTGGGATACGCATGATCCGGAAATTGGAGATCCACAATTATAAGTTGTTTCGTAACTTTGCTCTTGAACTGGACGGTGGGGTCAATCTGTTGTGCGGCCCAAACGGCAGCGGGAAAACGTCTGTCATTGAAATCGTCTACGCCCTGACGCGATTTCTCGCCATACCCGATCACTCGGACACCATCGCATGCTCGGTGGAGGACGCCTTTCCTTTCCGCACGTTTTGTAGGTGGTGCACCGAGGAGAACGGCTGGGGAGAAATGTCTGTCAAGCTTGAGATTGAATCTGATGAACAGCCGCTTTACATCTATGATTTGACGGTTCGGTACAATTTCCTGGAAAAAATCTCCAGGGTTCAACACGAGTCGCTTCGGCTGGGTGAGGCGTTGTTGTTGCGATTTCAGGAAGGCAGAATAGAAATGTTCACGGACGACGAGAAAAAGCTAGCCTTCAGAAGTGACTGGAAGCGCTCCGGCTTGGTCGTCGGTTCGAGCAACAACAGCCGAATCCGGAGATTTGGCAAGCAGGTTGCGTCGCTGTATGCGTTTCACCTCGTTCCCGCGCTGATGAAGCAGGATGTGGAAAAACCGATGGAAACTCTTGCCTTGTACGGAGAAAACTTTGCCGCGTGGCGTTTCCTGCGTGCAACTCAGCAGCTCATGAGACAAGCTAGGGTCGTTGAGCAGTCGAAATATTTCATCCCCGGCCTTGTCGATATCCGCTACATCAAAAAAGGCGATTGGCACGCGCTTGCCGTGAAGGTTGAGTTCAACGGAAGGGAAAACGATATCGAATTCAATGAGCTGTCGGACGGTCAGAAAACCCTTCTCGCGCTCTACTCGATCCTCGCCAATATCCCCAACGGAAGCACCGTGCTTATCGACGAACCGGAGAACTTTTTGGCTCTTAGCGAGCTACAGCCTTGGCTGGAGGCGATGAACGACGCCTGGGAGGAGCGGGACATACAATTTATTATCATCTCGCATAATCCCCGGACGTTGAATTGGCACAATAAAAACGCAATGATTCTCTCTCTGGAGGGGACTCCGCCGAAAGTGGTCGTCGAGCGGCGTACCGATGACGATGACGACCCCCTCGTCGACAAGCTCCGCCTGATGGAGTGGGAGGAGTGCGACAATGCTTGACCTTTCTAGATATCGAGTGTTCATACTCTGTGAGGATCAGGAGCACAACTATTTCGTACGCACATTTTTTAAGTCTTTAGGGATCGGCGATAGGAAATTCGACACCTATCCGTTGGTCGACGGAGCCCGCTCCGCTGAGGGACATGTGAGAGAACGTTTGCCCGAGGCATTGGACAAGATTCGTAAAAACCGTGAGAATGTTTTTCTTGTGCTCGTAAGCGACGCGGACAAAAACGATCCCAATCTGTCGGATCGCGTAAAACAGTGGAATGAGGAGCTGCACTCCAGGGGACTACCGAAAATCTGCAAAGAGGATCGGGTTTTGTGTCTTGTTCCCAAAAGGAATATCGAAACGTGGTTTGCCTGGATCGATGGAGAAGAAGCAGTCGACGAGATCAAGGACTACAAGCAAAGATACAAGAAAGCCAAAGCGGGCCATTATGGCAAAAGGTTTTTTGAAAAGTATACCGAGTGCCGTAGCCGAGACGCGAGATGCGATGACGCACCGCAATCGGTTCGGGACGCGTGTACGGAATTTGGTCGATTTTGTGACTCGCTCGATAAGCATGAGAGACAGAGGAAATCGAGCGCATGACAAACTTGAGAAAAGCCGGTCCTCCGTTCGAGCGGGCCGGCTTTTTCTGCAAAGAAACCGCCGCTACTTCCCGTAGCGTGCCATCAGGTACTCGTCGGCGTGGACGCCGTTCTTGACGGCGGCATACCGCTTCGTCCCCTCGACGACAAACCCCAGCGACTCGTACAGGCGGACGGCCCGTCCGTTGTCCGTGAAGACCGATATCTCCACGCGCTTCAGCATCAGCCAGTTGTCTATAGTGGTCCCCATGTCAAGGACCAAAAAGAGGGGAACCTA
>NC_021038.1:670101-673104 GCF_000210715.1 Fretibacterium fastidiosum | reverse complement strand
ACATAGCATAAAAGGTTGTCAAGGAAACCAACAACTCCACATAATGAATAGCTCTTTTCTATCAGCGCTAAGAGCGTCTCTCTGTTGCTTTCCCGCCCTGCTTGCTCAAACCACTCGTCATTGTAATCATCATTAAAGAGTGCATCGCACACAACATTCATTTCCGCATCACTTAGCTTCATGATCTCTTTCAACGTTATCGATTTTACTGATCCAAGAGTTACTTTACCGAGCATAATACCACTCCTTTATCCCATCTTTAATCTGCTGTGAGTATTTATCGACAAATCTTTTTGCTTTTACGCTCAGCTTTCCAACTACTACTTCGCCTAGTTCGTCAATAGATGCAATTCGCTTTCCGCCTTCCTGAATATGAGCATGTCCCCTAGGATGATCAGGCACTCTATTCCATTGTCAAGTTGCCGATGCTTTTTTACGGCGTTTACCTTACCGGCTCGCGTTCTCCAGGCGTTTGAGCGTATCCGTCCCTTTTAACCTCTCATTCACCCTCGCATGATCAATGACCCGCTTGCCCTCATGGTCCTTCATGCTAACTTCTGCTCCAGCATCAAGTAATGTACCGATGGTCTCAACATTGGGGGTATCCCCCCACACGGAGTACATCAATGCCGTCATGCCGTTTTCGTCCTTTGCATTCACGTCCGCTCCGGCATCGAGCAATGTACGGATGACTCCGACATTGGAGGCCTCCCCCCACACGGAGTACATCAGCGCCGTCATGCCGTCCTCATCCCTCACATTCACGTCCGCTCCAGCATCGAGCAAGCTACCGATAACTTCAGCATTGGGTGCCTCTCCCCACACGGAGTACATCAGCGCCGTCATGCCGCCCTCATCCTTCACATTCACGTCCGCTCCAGCATCGAGCAATGCGCTGACAACCTCTATGCTGGGGACATCCCGCCACGCGGCATACATCAAAGCCGTCATACCATATACATTCTTTTCGTTGACATCCATGCCAGTTGCAAGCAACTCGTTGAGGAGCTGAAAGTCGGTGTCCTGCCATACGGTACGCATCAGCAGTGTCATGCATTCCACAGCCATTTTAGGGTCCTGGTATGCCTTATTGGTAGTGATCTGAGGAGTTCCTTCATGGGAATCCAGGTACTTTTTGATCGAGAGCGTCTTTCGGGCATTGCTCCTTATACACGACGCATTTTCAATGTCGGACGCGTTTCCCAATGACTCCAACATGTCTCTAGTGGCAAACATATTCCTCGACAAAGCAAGGAAACAGAGGGGGTCGTTTCTCTCATAGGCCGATTGAATCATCACGGGATCGTTTGTTATCTCAAGACACCTCAACTCAATCAGTTTTTCAACATCCGGGCGATGCTTATTGGAATAGAAATAAAACAGTATTATTTCCTTTTCCGGATCGTCCGGTTTAAGCGAGCCCAGCTGCTCCAATAACGCGTCGTAATAATATTCGCAAAGAAAACCAGCAAAGTCCTCGGCGGAATATTTGCTCTCGCCGTTAAAATCCGAAGGATAATATTCGCTTTGTCCATAATATCGCTTTGCTAATGTAAACAGCGCTTCTTCCGCATACGGAATCAGCTTCTTCAATCTCTCATCGTCAGAGCGCCTGTGCGCCAGGGAGACCAATGCAATTTTATTTTCTAAAAGATAAGCGAATACATTTTGAGTTAAAGATTTTTCTGGCAAATAATCAAGCAGGTCATTCCAAAAGGACTCCCTTTCCTTTTGTTTGTGTAACTTGGATGCAACCTTCAAGAGCAGCTCCTCGTCAACGATATCTGGCGTTATACCACAAGCATAGAGGTCGCAGTCCTCTTTATAAACCCATTGCTCGTCGTTTACAACTTGCTTCAAGTACTCCGTTAATTTCATCTCTACCGCCTTATATCTCCGGGGATCTTGGATTTACAATCCAAGGGCAACAGTAGAGGGGAAAATCATACGTCATCCTCTTCTCCCCATAAAATTAAGTCGAACCCACAATCAAGTTTCAGCGCCGACAAATTATTCATTGTTTCAGCATCTAGAGCATAGCCAATCTGATTATCTCCTGCACGTATATAAAACGTAATACGCACCTCATAATCCTTATTTTTCTGCAGTTCTGCAATGACTTCCTTTCTGGCCTTTAATGATTCTGAAAAGTCTCGAGCTTTAGTCGTAAAATCGTCGCATCCGCAAAAAGACATTTCATAGCGCCACGAGTTTATTGATATCGGGAGATTGGGGTTTCCCATAAAGAAGTCTCCCTTTTTACCAATTTTTGTATGAATTAGCCCAAGTTTTGCATCCATTTCCTCTCCAAATTCCATGTTGTTGCTATAGATTCCAAAGACTATTTCTCCCCGCAATCCGCCTTCCCTCCAAACTGATTGCGGAGAGTAGTTTTTTCCATGTGCACCGAACAAAAAAACTACTCTCCAACCTATTTATGATACCGGACCGTGACGCCCTCCCGCGACTTCCGGATGCGGTTGCCGCGCCAGTCGTAACCGTACTCCTCCACCGCCACGTTCGCGCCCTCCTGCACCGTGGCACAATACCTTTTATTCGATTGTCAAGGTACCAGGGGCCTTTCCAAGCCGCAGGCAAAGTTTTTAACGTGTCGCCGAGGCAGATTTTGTGCACTTTTCTTCCGAACCGAACGAGAGCAAGGCCAGAGTTCGCTTAACCCACACAACAACGGGTTTGAGCCTCAATAAGGCTTCACTGAAACTTAAGCTCTGCCTTGATTTACCAGCATATGCCCCACAGCCGTCTAAGCGTGTCCGTGCTCTGCAATTTTTTGTTCTCTTGCGCGTAATCAGCAGCTTGTTTCTCCTCGTCATCTTTGATGGCGATATCCGCACCGGAATCAAGCAATGTGTTCACGACCCCGTCCGAATTCCATTTCGCTGCCAGCATCAATGCCGTTAATCCCTTGTTATCCTTTATGTTAGCATCTGTTCCAGCCTCAAGCAATACTCTGACCACTTCCGGGTTCGTGTTGTCCCGCGC
>NC_021038.1:659147-669135 GCF_000210715.1 Fretibacterium fastidiosum | reverse complement strand
CGTCCTTCGCCCGTATGTCCGCACCGGCATCGAGCAACAGCTTGAGGACCTCCGGATTCGTGTTGTCCCGCGCTGCCCACGTCAGAGCCGTCCTGCCGAACTCGTTCTTTGCGTTAATATCCGTTCCGGCATGAAGCGCATTTTGAACTTGCTGCACCGAACCGCCTTTACAAAGACAGGCAAAATGCTCTGATTCCTTTGTAATGGCTCTTACTGGTGAGGTTGTTTGAAAGGTTCCTTCGTCTTTGTCCGCCTTATTTGTTTTACCTGATATCGTTGAGATTATTTTGTCCGCCAGACATAAAAAGTCATCTTTTTTATATCTGATTTGCGGAAAGTATTTGTGCCAGATTTCCTGCAGCCTATCTGTAAGGGCTTTCGGGTTTCTTTCTTGACACGAAAGACTATAGACATCGTTAAGCAGCGGCGAGTTATAAACATCCTCGAACAACGTATATCGTCCCTCGGTCCATTCGGTAAAACATTGCGCCAGATTGTCTAAATCAGAGTAGATATCGTCTACGTTACAAAAACCACCCCGCCATTCCGCATTCGCATCCACTCTGTATGAGTCGATGACGAAACAGGACAGCGGATATTTTGAAAAGCCACTCAGATCTTTATAGTATTGTATAGCCGCTTTGGCTTTTGCCTCGCTTGAATATATCCCCAGGGTTTTGAGCTCCTCATGCTCGTTCTCGTCACCATACTCATAGATGTGGTATAACAGATATACAATAGACAAATGGGCTCCTCCTTATCCAAACAATAACAGCCAGTGAAGGACATTCTAAGCCTTCCTCCAAAAGATAGAGGACAAGACGGCGGCTGCTGTTCAGGCCGCCCTGATCCGTCTGCTCGAGGGGGTGGAGTGCCGCAGCCTGACGACAGACAACGGAAAGGAGTTTGCGCGACACAAGGAAGTATCCGCTGCCTTGGGGGTCCCTGTGTACTTCGCCCATCCCCACAGCCCCTGGGAGCGTGGTACGAATGAAAACACGAACGGACTCATTTGCGAGTATTTGCCCAAGGGAATCGACTTCCGAGAGGTTCGGAACGACGATGTTCTGCGGATTGTAGAACAGCTGAACAACCGTCCCAGAAAGTGTCTCGGCTTTCGTACCCCTAATGAGGCCTTTTTCAATTTACCTGTTGCTTTTGGCTTGACAATCTAGCATCTTTATCTCCCCATCGCTCTCCTACCATGCTCGGCCAGCACAGCCACAACTTTATCGGAAACCGATGGATTTAAACTTGACGTTAGAAATTAAATTTCAACTATATCGTTTAAAAGCATCTTGGCTTTCTTGTAAGATGGATTTACTTTCAATATGGACTGAAGGATCTCCTTCGCTTTAGCAGTATTGCCATTACGTTTTAGTTGCTCTGCAAAGATATACGCAGTTTTGTTGTTTCTAGAATTTGCGTCAAAGGCTAATTCAATATACTTGAGAGCCATATTAATCGATCCAAGTTTTTGATAGCAAAGCGATATTTTCTCTAATGTTTTGAAGTGCTTGTCTAGCATAAGCGATTTCTGAAACAATTTAAGCGCTTCGCTGACATTTTTACATTCAAGCAGTGTGCAAGCTGCCAAATAATAACTATAAGCGCGGTCCATACCATTATCATTCATATATTTTTACCTGAAGACGAAAAACTTCAATGTATTAAGTAATTATGAGGCCTGTGATTTTGCAATAAGCCGTTATACTTAAAACTCGCAATGTGAAAAACTCCCAGGATTTGATGAAGAGGGGCGGGCGCTTCAGCGCCCGCCCCTCTCGATTTTCGTCCTACTTCAGCTTCAGCAGGCGCTCCGGTATGTGGCAGTAGCCACCCGGATTCTTGTCCAGGTACTTCTGATGGAATTCCTCCGCCCGCGAGAAGTTGTCGATGGGCAGCACCTCCACCGCGAGCGCCTTCCCCTCCTTCTCCTCAACTGCGGCGCAGGCCTCGCGGATGGCCTCCTGTTGCGCGGGGTCCGTGTAGTAGATTCCCGTCCGGTACTGCCGGCCGTAGTCCCCTCCCTGATGGTCCCTGGAGAAGGGATCGATCGCCATGAAGTAGTGCTCCAGAAGGCGCCGCAGCGGGAGCTTCGCCTCGTCATAGAGGACTTTCACCGTCTCCGCGTGCCCCGTATTCTCCCTGCAGACCTGCTGGTAGGTTGGCTCCACGCCGTTTCCGTTGGCGTAACCCACCTCCGTCTCCACCACCCCGTCGAACTGGTCCAGGAACTTCTGCATCCCCCAGAAGCAGCCGCCCGCCAGGTAGACGATCCGGACGTCCTTCCCGTGTCCCGCAGCCTCCTCCGCCGCTGTCTCCGCCGGCCACAGCTCCCGCTTCAGGCGGCCCAGCCCCGCGGCCTCCATCCCGTCAAAGGGGATGAAGCGAAGCGCCGCGGAGTTGATGCAGAACCTCTTTCCGCCCCGCTCCGCCGGGCCGTCCTCGAAGACGTGCCCGAGGTGGGAGTCCGCGCCCGCGCTCCGAACCTCGACGCGCGTCATCCCGTGGGACGAGTCGCCCCGCAGGGACACCGCCTCCGGCGCGATGCTCTTGGAAAAGGCGGGCCAGCCGCACCCGGAGTCGAACTTGTCCTTGGAGGAGAACAGGGGCTTCCCGCTCACGACGTCCACGTAGACGCCCTTCTCGAAGAAATGGTCGTACTCCCCGCTGAAGGCCATCTCCGTCGCGGAGTTCTGGGTGACGTTCCAGGCCAGGTCCCCGATCCGCTGCCTCAGCTCCTCCTTGCTCTCTCCATTCGTCCTGCTCTCCACGGATTCCATCTCCCCGTTTCCTCGCTGCTTTTCAGGCGCTCCGTTCGCTCCCCGCACGGCCAGGACGGCAACGCAGGACAGACAGAACAGGAACAACGCAAAACCCTTACGACTCAACAGAACACAACACCTCCAAAAAACTGTTTGAAACGCCCTGAGTCGGCCGGACCGGACGGCCCACCGGCTCAGGGAATTCCCACGTAGGCCACGACGACGTCGCCGGCGTACTGCGGCGCCAGGTCAAGGCAGGGCTTCACCCGATGGAAGGTGACGGTCTTGTGCGCGCACACCGCCGCGCCCAGGACCTCTCCCGTGTCGGCGTCAACGCCCGACGGGACATCCACGGACACGATGTGGAGGGCGTACCGGTTCATCGCCTCGATGGCACGCCGAGGAAGGCCCTCCACGGGGCGGTTCAGGCCGATGCCGAACATCGCGTCAATGCAGGTTTCGCAGCCCTTCAGGGCGTACTCGAAGTCCTTGAAGCTCTCGTCCGTCAGCGCGTAGATCGACTCCGGGGACATCCTTCTCATGATCTCCAGGTTCGTCCTGAAGTCCGCGGACCCGCCCTCGGGGTCGCCGACCAGGTAGACGCGGACGTCGCGCCCCAGAAGGCACAGGTGCCGCGCCACGGCCAGGCCATCGCCTCCGTTGCCCCCCGGCGCGCAGACCACAGCGAACGCGCTGTAGTCCTCCACCTCGTGCACCACCGCCAGGGCGGCGTTCTCCATCAGGAGGAGGCTGGGAATGCCGAACTTCTTGACGGCGCGCTCCTCCATCCGGCGCATCTTCTCGCGCCCGACCGTCTCCGGAGAGCTCACGCCGCGGTAGACCACCTCACGGATCAAACTCTCGCCCGCCAGCTCCTCCACTCCAAAACCCTCTACGATCATCGTGTCATTTCTCCCATCTCAGGGGGCCAGGCCGCCGGGCCCCGCCCCTGCGCCGCATCCACCGTACAAACCCATGCGCCGCGCCTCGTGGGGCCTATTATATCAAAAGGGGTCGGGCAGACCCCGACCCCTCCTCAATTTAGGCGTTCCTGCGGACGAGCCTCTAGTCCTTTGCCACGAGGTCCTTCAGGTAGTCCATGTCCGCCAAGTACGGCAGGGTGATGTGCTCCCCCGTGCGCTTTTTGTTGAACTCGGCCGACGTCTCGAGCGCCGCCTCGTTCCGGGCCCAGGCCCGACGCGCCACGCCGCCCATGACGTCCCAGCTCATCGCGCTTCGGATGACGTCGTCCACGCGGAAGGAGCCGTCCAGCACCAGGCCGAAGCCGCCGTTGATCGCCCGGCCGATGCCCACGCCGCCGCCGTTGTGCAGCGCCACGAGGCTCATGCCGCGCGCCGCGTTGCCCGCAAAGCACTGCACCGCCATGTCCGCCATGACGTTGCTGCCGTCCTTGATGTTGGCCGTCTCCCGGAAGGGCGAGTCCGTCCCCGACACGTCGTGGTGGTCGCGGCCCAGCATCACCGGCCCGATCTCCCCGTTGCGCACCATCTCGTTGAACTTCAGCGCGATGCGCACGCGCCCCTCCGCATCCTGATACAGGATGCGGCATTGGGTCCCCACCACGAGAGCGTTCTTCTCCGCGTCCCGGATCCAGACCCAGTTGTCCTTGTCCTGCTGACGGCGCTCCGGGTCGATGCAGTCCATGGCCGCTCGATCCGTCCTCCGCAGGTCCTCCGGGTCGCGGGACAGACAGCACCAGCGGAAGGGTCCGTAGCCGTAGTCGAACAGCATGGGCCCCATGATGTCCTCCACGTAGCTCGGGAAGATGAAGCCGTCGTAGGTGTCCTTGCCGTTCTTCGCGATCTCGGTGACGCCCGCGTCGAACACCGTGCGCAGGAAGGCGTTGCCGTAGTCGAAGAAGTACGTTCCGCGGTCCACCAGCGTCTTGATCAAATGGAAATGGCGCTTCAGCGTCTCGTCCACCAGCGTGCGGTACCGCGCCGGGTCCTCCTTCAGGAGGCGCGTGCGCTCCTCGAACGTGATGCCCGCCGGGCAGTAGCCCCCGTCGTAGGCCGCGTGGCAGCTGGTCTGATCGGAGAGCAGGTCGATGCCGATGCCCTGGTCCACGGCGTACTGAAGCAGGTCCACCACGTTGCCGTGGAAGGCGATGGAGTGGACATCGTCCTTCTTCATCTGCTCCCGGGCCCGGTCAAAGGCCTCCTTCGGCGTCCGGCAGACCTCCTGCACCCAGCCCTGATCGTGGCGCGTCCGGATGCGGGACTCGTCCACCTCCGCCGTGATGGAGACGCAGCCCGCGATGTCCGCGGCCTTGGGCTGTGCGCCGCTCATGCCGCCCAGGCCCGACGTGACGAAGAGCCGCCCCTTCAGCACGTCCGGCTTGTTGCCGAACTTCTTTCGCCCGGCGTTGAGCACCGTGTTGAACGTGCCGTGCACGATGCCCTGAGGGCCGATGTACATCCAGCCGCCCGCGGTCATCTGGCCGTAGTTCGCCACGCCGAGCTGCATGGCGCGGTGCCACTCCTCCTGATTGTCGAAGAGCCCCACCATCAGGGCGTTGGTGACGACTACCCGCGGCGCCTCCGGCCTGGAGCGGAAGAGCCCCAGGGGGTGCCCCGACTCCACCACCAGCGTCTGGTCCTGGGTCAGGTTTTCCAGGTACCTTTTGATGAGGAGGTACTGCATCCAGTTCTGACACACCTGCCCCGTCTCGCCGTAGGTGACCAGCTCGTAGGGGTAGAGCGCCACGTCGAAGTCCAGGTTGTTGTCGATCATCACCTGGAAGGCGCGCCCCTCCGCAGAGCGCCCCCGGTACTCGCCGATGGGTTTGCCCCACAGTTTGCCCTCGGGGCGGAAGCGGTAGCCGTAGATGCGGCCCCGGGTGCGCAGCTCCTCCAGAAACTCCGGCGCAAGCTCCCGATGAAAGCGCTCCGGGATGTAGCGCAGCGCGTTGGCCAGGGCCAGCACCGTCTCCTTCTCGTTCAGGGTGTACCCCCGGTCCGGCGCGCGGCGGTACTGCGGGTCGAACTTCGGGAGCGCAGGAAGCCCGTCGGGAAAGTCCAGCGACAACGTTACCCTCTCGTCCACAGCCATACAAAAGCATCTCCTCTCGATTGGATCGGGTCGGTTGAACGGCAGCCCAGCGACCCGAAAGATCACTTTAGCTTATTAACAAAGCGCTTTCAAGGGTTCAGGCGTTTTTACCGGTTTTTATAACTATAGCATGTCATATAAAAAACGGACATGCGAAAGCGCCAAAATACGTCAAACGCATGACGTTTCAAATCTTGATGGGCTTAATACGATATGTTATGCTTTGCGGAAGAAGGGAGATGACGCAATGAAGCTGTCAACCACGACCCGATACGGACTGAGAGCGCTGACGGACCTCTGCGTTCAGCAGCAGGACGCGCCGGTTTCCGTCAGCGATATCGCGCGGCGTCAAAGCATCCCGGTAAACTACCTCGAACAGCTCTTCGCAAAGCTGCGCCGCAGCAACATCCTGAAGAGCGTTCGAGGGGCTCAGGGCGGCTATCTCCTTGCACGTCCGGCGAAGGAGATCACGCTGTCGGAGGTCATCGCCGCGCTGGGCGAGGAGATCCTCTTCGGCTCCTGTCAGAGCGAAAAGGGCTGTGCGAACGCCGCCACCTGCTCGACCTTCGACCTGTGGAACAGGCTGCGTATCTCCATCGACGGCATTCTGGACGGCACGACCCTGGAGGACCTCGCCAAAAAGGACAGGACGCTCCGGGCAAGAAAGACGGTGGACCCGCTGCGGCGCGCCGCCGTGGCGCGCGCGTTGAAGCATCAGGAGATCCGCCCATAGGCGCGCGGGACGGGAGTGGTCCCGCCCCTTGCAGCGGGTGGAGACGGTCGAAAAACCAGGATGGACTGCGGGGCGCACCAGTGGACCTGCGGAAGGGAGGCTCTGCGCTATGAAGAGCGTTTACATGGATCACGCGGCGACGACGCCCACGGACCCCCAGGTCCTGGAGGCGATGACGCCCTATTTCACGGAAGTCTACGGCAACCCGTCCTCCGTCTACTCCCTCTCCCGTGGGAGCCGGGCAGCCATCGAAAAGGCCAGGGAACAGGTGGCGGCCGCGCTCTCCGCGGACCCGTCGGAGGTCTACTTCACCGCCAGCGGCACCGAGGCGGACAACTGGGCCTTGAAGGGCACGATGGAGCGGATGCGCGCCCAGGGCAAGGACCACCTGATCACGACCCAAATCGAACACCACGCCGTCCTCCACACGGCGGCCTACCTGGAGAAGGTGGAGGGCCTCACGGTCACCTACCTGCCCGTGGACCCCGATGGGCGGGTGAGCGCCTCGGACCTGAAGGACGCCCTGACGGACCGGACGGGACTGGTTTCCGTGATGTTCGCCAACAACGAGGTGGGGACCATCCAGCCCATCGGGGAGATCGGCGCCCTGTGCCGCGAGCGCGGCATCCCGTTCCACACGGACGCCGTGCAGGCGGCGGCCCAGCTGGACATCGACGTCCGGGCGCTGAACATCGACATGCTCTCCCTGTCCGCGCACAAGATGTACGGCCCTAAGGGGACGGGGGCCTTTTACCTGAGAAAGGGCCTGCGCCTGGAGAACTTCATGCACGGCGGCGCCCAGGAGCACGGGCGGCGCGCCAGCACGGAGAACACCGCGGGCATCGTGGGGCTGGGGGCGGCCATTCTCCTCATGAAGTCCCGGCTCTCTCAGGACAGGCCCCGCATCGTCTCCCTGAGGGACCGACTGATCGACGGCGTCCTGACGAAGGTCCCCCACGCGAAGCTGAACGGCGCCCGGGGCGGGCTTCGCCTGCCCAACAACGCGAACTTCAGCTTCATCGGCGTCGAGGGCGAGACGCTCCTGCTGGACCTGGACGCGAAGGGCATCTACGCCTCCACGGGCAGCGCCTGTTCCTCCGAGTCCCTGGACCCGTCCCACGTGCTGCTGGCCCTGGGCCTGTCCCACGAGATGGCCCACGGCTCCCTGCGCCTGACGCTTGGGCGGGAGACGACGGACGAGGACATCGACTACGTGTTGGACGTGCTGCCGAAGATCGTGGCCCGGCGCCGCGAGATGTCCCCCCTGTGGGAGGACTACCTCAAGGGGGTCGGCGAGCCGTAGACCGAGGCGAGGGCGCCTCCCCGTCATGGGAAACTCAAGCCCCGTTTCGTTCCATGTCTTTAACGTTTGCCGGAAATTCTTTCGTTCCCGGAGAGAATGAGATACAATAAGAGCACCCTTTCTGGAGGGGATAGCATGGCACTGGATTACAGTCAGAAGGTGATGGATCACTTCACCAATCCGCGCAACGTGGGCGAGCTCAAGGACGCGGATGGGGTGGGTGAGGCGGGGAACCCCAGGTGCGGGGACATCATGAAGATCTACCTGAAGGTGAACGACCGGAACGTCATCGAGGACGTGAAGTTCAAGACGTTCGGGTGCGCGTCGGCCATCGCCTCGTCGAGCATGGCGACCGAGCTCATCAAGGGCAAGACCATCGACGAGGCCTGGGACATGACCAATCAGGCCGTAGCCGAGGCGCTTGACGGACTTCCACCCGTCAAGATGCACTGTTCGGTCCTGGCGGAGGAGGCCATTCACGCCGCGCTGAACGACTACCGAACGAAGCACGGAATGGCGGCCATTCCGATGGAAAAGCACGACGACTAGCCGCCTCGGGGGACCGCGGGCGCCGCTGACAAGGAGGTACCGGATGAAAAACATCTCGAGCGTCATCGTGGAGTACCTTGAGAGGACCATGCTGAACAAGGGGCTGGTGTTGTACGTGTCCGACGAGGGCAAGTACATGGCCATGGACGAGAGCTTCAACATCCGATTCAAGTTCGATCTCGAATTTTCGGACAGAGCCTTCGTCTGCCACACCCTGATCCACAACGAGGGGGAGCTACAGCTCTGCCATTCCGTCAACATCGCATGGACCAACGGCAAGGCCATTCGAGATTTCTTTCAATACCTTCAGGAGTTGTAGCATGTTTCGCGTCGCCTCCTTTGAGCGACACGAAAGCCCTACGCACAAGGCAGCGCCCGGCGTTAAGCCGGGCGCTGCCTTGTGCTTTCACAGGCGCCTCCTTGAACGAGAAGGCGTTTTTCCGGCGGCTACGCGCCCCGGTAGACCTCGCGGAACACGTCCACCGCCGTCTCGAGGATGCGGTCGTTGAAGTCGTACTCCGGCGTGTGCAGCGCGGGCCAGTTCGCGCCGTTTCCGACGTAGAAGATGGCGCCGGGACACCGCTTCGTGTAGTGGCCGAAGTCCTCCGACGCGCGCCAGGGGGCCTCCATCCAAACGACCGGACATCCCAGCCGCCCGGCCGCCGCCTCGACCCTGGCAACGCAGCCGGCGTCGCTCACCGTCGCCGGGAAGGGGTCCGAGACGTCGAATCCCACCTCCAGGCCCTCCGCCGCAGCCAGGGCGATGGCCCGACCCCGCACCTCCGCCTCGAAGGCCTCCATCTCCGCCTCGTCGTCAGCCCTCAGCGTCATGGACGCCGTGCCCTCGCCCGGCGAGATGCCGAAGTCCCGCCGGCCCACCGACAGGTTGACGACCGTGGCCAGCACCATCCCACGATGGGGGCGCGCCAACAGGGTTCTCACCTCCGTCACCAGGGCCGCCAGGGCGAAGGCCGGGTTGTTCCCCTTCTCCGGCTCGCTGGCGTGGGACCGACGGCCCGTCATGCGAACGGTGAGCCCCCTGGACGCGCACTGGCACAGGCCGTTCCGCAGGATGACGCTGCCCTCCGGATAGCCGCTCAGGTTGTGGAAGGCGTAGACCTCCGAGACGTGCCGCTCCGGCAGCAGGGCTGCCGCAGCGGCCCCTCCCTGTCCCGTCTCCTCCGCCTGCTGGAAGATCAGGTAGACGGACCGGGGGCACTCCATGGCCTCCAGCTCCAGGGCCAGGCCACAGAGGGCGGCGCTGTGCCCGTCGTGGCCGCACTTGTGCGAGACGCCCGGACTCTGCGACGCATGGGGGAGCGAGATGGTCTCCGGGATCGGCAGGGCGTCCATGTCCGCGCGGAAGGCGACGGCAGGCGTCCCCTCCCGGTATCGGGAGGCGTAGAACCACCCGCCGCAGTCCACCACCGCAAGCGTCGTGTTCGCCCCGATGAAGTCCATCAGGCGCCGCTTCGTCCAGCCCTCGTGCATCGAGAGCTCCGGGTGCGCGTGCAGCTCGTGGCGCAGCTCCACAATCTTCTTCAGGTTCTTCCCGTCCATTTC
>NC_021038.1:655091-658766 GCF_000210715.1 Fretibacterium fastidiosum | reverse complement strand
TCGATAAAGCGGACCGTGTAGTCCACCACGGCGTCGACGATGGCCTGTCCCGTCTCCCGGCTGGCGCGGCTTGGACTGTCGTCGTAGCCCGCGTCGCCCGACGGGATCGAGTCCTTGGCGTTGCGGATCATCTTCACCGTAGCGCCCTCGAAGAGGACGTTGTGGATGTGGACGTTACGGAGCGCGTCGCTGAAGTGGACGACCTCGCTCGCAAAACAGTCTTCGGGGTGCACCCAGTCCGGCCTCACCGCCATGGCCGCGGAGGCCTCGATGCCGCCGCCGTGGCCGCACTTCCACTCCGCCTTCATCTCCGCGCAGGTCACCCACCAGTCGATCTGGGCCGCCTGACCTCCGCGCTGGTACAGGTAGAGCGCCGCCGTGCTCAGCGCGGGCCAGTTGCCGCCGTGGCCGTTGAAGAACAGCACGCGCCGCACGCCGCAACTCAGCACGGCGTCCACGATGCCCTTGAGCACGCCCGTGAGGGCCTCCTCGCCGATGTCCACCGTGCCGGGGAAGGCCTTCAACGCCGGGCTGACGCCGTAGGGCATCGTGGGGAGGACGAGCACCTTGTCCGGCAGCCTGGCCTCGATCGTGGACGCCATGGACTCCGGAATAATGTAGTCCGTCCCAAGGGGGCCGATGGGGCCGTGTTCCTCCAGGTTGCCGATGGGCAGCAGGGCGACGATCCCCTCCCCGTGCTTCGCCGTGAGCTCGCTGGCCTTTTTCCACGAATAGGACGCTAAATACATGAAGTCGCTTCCTTTCTCGATACAGACAGGTTAAAACGGATTCGCCTCTCAGCCGAAATGACGCTTCAGCGTCGCCTCCGAAACCGGCTTCGTCACAAGGCTGACGAGCACCGTGACGATCATCGCCACGACCCACGTGGGGATCAGGGCGTTGAAGCCGAAGGTGTAGCCCTTCAGGGTCGAGGATATCTCCACCAGGCCGCCCAGCCCGATCTTCTCCAGGATCTGGGGTGAGGCCGAGAGCGGGATGTAGAGCAGCACGCCGGTCAGGATGCCCAGGACGGCCCCCGCACTCGTCGTCCGCTTCCAGTAGAGCCCCAGGAGGACGGGTGTCGCCCAGATCGTCAGGCCGCCAAAGGAGAAGATGATGATGTCGAAGATGGCGCTGGGGCGCCAGATTCCGAACAGGATGGCGACGACCCCGAACACGCAGGTCACGACGCGGGAGAGCCTCAGGATCTCCGCGTCCGAGGCGTTTCGGTTCATCAGGTTCTGATAGATGTCCCTCGAGATGCCGCCCGAGGACACGACCAGCAGGCTGTCGATCGTGGACATGCCCGCCGCCATGATCCCAGCGATCATCAGGGACGCGAAGACGGGGGACACGCCCTTCTGAAGGATCAGGGGCACGATGAAGTCCATCTGCTTCCCTTCGAGGCCGGGGACCGAGACGATGCCCAGGACGCCGACCCACTCGATGAGCGTGGCGGACACCCACATGCCGAGCGTCCCCAGGATGACCGCCTTGAACATGACCTTGTAGTTCTTCATCGTAAAGAACTTCGTCGCAAGCGTCGGGCTTCCGATGTTGAAGAAGCTCCACATGACCACCATCGAGACGAGAGCGGGCCAGGGGTAGGCGCCCGTTGCGCCGGGGTGGGCCATGTAGGCGGGGTTCAGCTCAAACAGCTTTGCGTTGATGGCCTCGAGGCCGCCGCCCATGTCGAGAGCCACGAAGAACGTCACGACCGCCGTGACGACCATCAGAAGTCCCTGGATGACGTCCGTCAGCATGGCTCCGCGGATGCCGCCGCTCATGCAGTAGACGATGACGATGAGCCCCGTCGCGACGACGCCGACCCACTCCGGGTATCCCGTAAACGTGTTGAAGATGATGCCCGCGCCGATGATCTGCGCCCCCATCATCGGGACCATGAAGAACACCATCAGGACCGCCTGAAGGCCGCGGAGCAGGTTGGACTCGTAACGGTCACCCAGGTAGTCCGCCATCGTCATGAACCCCTGCTCGTGCCCCAGCTTGATCAGCTTCCTGCCCACGACCAGAGCGGGGATGATCATGCTGAACACCAGGCCGGGGACGGAGACCGTCAATCCGGGGTACCCTTGCCGGTAGCACGCGGCGGGAACCCCCATAAACGTGCTCATGCTGTATTGCGTCGCAAAGTAGGCGATGCCGCTGACGATCGCGCCGGCCTTGCCGCCCATGACGAAGAACTCCTTCAGCGATTTCGTCTCACGCGCCGAATAGAAGCCGATCAGGGCCATGATCAGAAAGTACCCGCCCAGGACGAGAAAGAACGTCCCCGTGGCAGGCACCAACATCGTGCTGACGTCCATTTGCAAAATCCTCCTTAGCTTTGAAGGAAACGCGGACCCCTAGTCCTCCGTTCCAAACGCCCGATACTCTTCGCGTCCCATCGCCTGCCAGTAGAACAGCAGGATCAGGACCATGACGGCCACCGTGAGCCAGAACCAGCCCACCATGAAGAGCGGCAGCCCCTTCCACGACGGAACGTACTCCGTGGAGTAGAAGCACTTGACCGGCAGCATCACGACGACGTACGCCGCCAGAAAAACACAGGACCACCTTGTCTCAAATGCGTTATCCCACATTCCCATACCTCATGCGCCTGCCTTTCAAAGTCAAAACGATTCCGTGTCCCGCACGCGCCCCTCTGCCTGGAGGGGCAAAGCGTTCAGGGCGTCGGCCAACAGGAGAAGACGGTTCCGCTGCGACGCCGCGTAGTTGAGGATGACGGCCTGGGCGCGGTCCGACCCTGGGCCGCGCCGCAGGAGGCGGGCCGCCTCCGAAAGGCCGGGGACGAAGCCCGCCCCCCCGCTCCAGTCCTGAAGGTGAGGCCCGCGGGCGGCGTAGTACATCCGGTTCAGCAATCTGACGGCGCTCAGCGCCGTCGCAAGGTCCGCGTCGCCGCGCCGCCGCCAGGCGTCTTGAAACCCGTCGAGCGCCGCGCACAAAGCCCCCAGGTCCAGCCAGGGATGCAGGGCCCCCCGCAGCTCCTTAAGCCGCTCCCGCAGGGCGCCGCACAACGCCGCGACGTCGAAGGGCACGCCCTCCGCTTCCATCAGGCCAGACAGGCCCGACGCATAGACCTCGGCGTCCGTCTCCAGCACCCGGCGATCGCAGAAGTCCGCCGTATCCGCCTCGGTGTGCCACCACCAGGGCATGAGGGTGTCCCCCGTCCTGTTGGGGTCGCCCTGGGGCAGCGCGGAGGTCCAGATGAAGAAGGGGGACACGCCGATGTTCTGGAAGGACTGATCCCAGGAGCGCACGCGCCCCACCGGGGCCCCCCGCTGTCCCGTGACGCCGTACACCGCATCGGCCGCCAGGGAGAACAGGTCCGGTCCGGCGGTGACGGAGCTGAAGTCCGACGCGCCCCTCATGCCCGGCATGTCGATGTTCGTGTAGCAGAGGCAGTGCTTCAGGACCTCCTCAAAGCGCTCCCGCGCGTAGTTGGAGGAGCCCGCGTACTTGCCGAACTCGTGTCCGGACCACCAGCAAACCCTCAGGCCGAAGCGCCGCCTCTCCATGCGGGCCGCCGCCAGGGCCAGAGCCAGCGCCAGTGCAGCGCCGGTGGCGTTGTCCGTAGCCCCGTAGTGCTTGCTGTCCAGGTGAGCTCCCACCAGCAGGAAGTACGGCTGCCCCTCGTAGAGGGGAGCACGCCTC
>NC_021038.1:651689-654813 GCF_000210715.1 Fretibacterium fastidiosum | reverse complement strand
ATGACGAAGCCCACCGCCCCGCGATCCTGGGCGGAGAGCACGGCCTCCGGGGAGAAGGAGCGCGACAGCACGACGCGCCCCGCAAGGTCCTGTTTTGCGCCGTGCGGGACGCGGGAGGAAAGGTAGTCCAGGGGCGAGACGGGGAAGTCCTCCGCGCCCATCCTGTGGCCGACGCCGCGCACGCCGTCCGCCGGCGCGGAGAAGTTCCACGCCTTGGCCGGGAAGCTCCTGTCGGACGCCCCATCGGCGAGCGTCACAACGCCCGGCCCACCAAAGGCCAGAAGGCCCTTCTCCGCGCTTCGAGAGCAGGAGACGCCAGCCCCTTCAAGCCGGGATTGGACGTACTGCCTGGCCGCCTCCTCCCCCTCGCCGTCCGAGCGCCTCACGAAGGAGGCGATCCGCAGGAAATCCTGGTAGAGTTCGTCGCGGTCCAGGAGGGAAGCCAGGTCCGCGGTGCGATCGTTCAGCATGTCATATCAAACCGCCTGTCTGCCTGTTCTAAGAAGAAGTGCCAGTAAACCCGCAACGAAAAGCGGGGCTGCCGACCGGAACGACAGCCCCGCCTCCTAGAGGCGTCCCGGCAAAGCCCTATTTCTCGACCGTGACGTTCTCCAGCTTGTGATATCCCGCGGGGTCCAGGACGAAGCCGTGGACCTTCTTGGACGTTCCGGAGTTCAGCGTGCTGTAGACCAGGGGTGCGTTGTTGGAGAGGTCCTGCAGGATCTGCTCCAGGTCGGCGTAGGCCTTGCGGCGGATCGTCTCGTCCGTGTTGCCGCGGCCCAGGTCCACCAGCTCATCGACCCTGGGGTCCTGGATGAAGCTGCGGTTCCCCGGCGCGCCGGTCTGCGTGGAGTACACCAGGGAATAGTAGGTGTAATCGGCGTCCGCCGTCGAGGTGGTCCAGCCGAAGTACGCCATGTCGTGCTCGCCCTTGGAGGTGCGCTCGATGAAGCTGCCGAACTCCATGACCTCCACCTCGCACTTGATGCCGACCTCCAGCAGCATGGCCTGAACGGCCTGGCAGACCTCGATGCGGGTCTGACTGTCGTTCACCCACAGCTTGCAGGAGAAGCCGTCCGGATACCCCGCCTCGGCCAGCAGCTTCCTGGCCAGCTCGACGTCGTACGCATAGGGCTTGTCGCCGGCGTAGCCGAACACGCCCGGCGCGATGAGGTCGCCCGCCGGCTCGCCTCCGCCGTACATGATGGAGTCAATGATCGTGTTCACGTCGATGGCGTGCCGGATCGCCTGGCGCACCAGCTTGTTGTCAAAGGGCTTCTTCTTCATGTTGAACGAGAGGTACCAGCAGCTCAGGCCCGCCTTCTCGTTCAGGGTCAGGTCGGGGTTGTCGCGGACCTTCTGCTGGTCGTTGGCCTGGATGTCGTTTGCGATGTCCACCTCGCCCGTCTCGAGAGCGATGGTGCGCTGCGCGGCCTCCGGGACGACCTTCATCACGAGGTTCTTCGTCTTTGGGGCGCCCGCGTAGTACTCGTCGAAGGCCTCCAGCTTCAGGGAGTCCCCCTGTTTCCAGCTCACGAATCGGTAGGGACCGGACCCGATGGGGTTCAGGCGAAACCGCGCCTCGTCGGCCTTCACGTAGGCCTCCGGAACGATGGCCGAGGAGGGGTGCGCCAGGTTCCGCAGCGCCGCCGCGTAGGGCTTGGCCGTCTCGATGACGACGGTGTGATCGTCCACGACGCGGACCTCCTTGATGAAGTTCACGATGTAGGAGACCGCGGTGGAGGCGATCGCCCGATCCAGGGAGAACTTCACGTCCGAGGCCGAGAGGGGAGAGCCGTCGTGAAACTTGATCCCGCTGCGGACGTGGACCTCGAGCTCCGTGTCGCTGAGGTACTTCCACGACTCCGCGATCTGACCCACGATCTTTCCCTCGTCGTCCGTCGTGAACAGCGTGTCGAAGATCTGGTTCGTCGCCATGATGGCAGGGGTCTCCTTGCCGATGTGGGGGTCCAGAGACGTGACGTCAGCCCCTTGAGCCCAGGTCAACGTGTCCTTGTTCTCCGCCGCCGACAGCGCGACCGGCTGGGAGAGCGAGAGGACGAGCGCCGCGATGAGCAATGCCGAATGGAACCGCTTCATAAAACAGACCTCCTGTAAAAGAATTTAAACACCATAACCGGGGCCTCCCGGGTTATGTTCGAGTGGCGCCCGCCTCAGCACAGCGCGCAGGCGCAGAGGTGGCCGGGAGCGACCTCACGCAGCGGCACGTCCGCCTCCGAGCAGGCCGGCACGGCATCGACGCACCGCCCGGCGAAGCGACAGCCCGGCTTCGGGTCGATCGGCGAGGAGATCTCGCCACGCAGGATGATGCGCTCCGTCTCAAAGTCCGGGTCCGGCGTCGGGATCGCCGAGAGCAGCGCCCTCGTGTAGGGGTGCAGCGGGTTGGCGAAGACCTCGTCGGCGGACGCCAGCTCCACGACCTGCCCCAGGTACATCACGGCGATCTCGTCCGAGAGGTGCTTGACGACGGAGAGGTCGTGCGTGATGAACATGTAGGTCAGGCCCAGGTCGCGCTGCAGGTCCTGCATCAGGTTCAGGATCTGCGCCTGGATCGAGACGTCGAGGGCCGACACCGGCTCGTCGCAGACGATGAACTGCGGGCTGAGGGCCAGGGCGCGGGCGATCCCGATCCTCTGCCGCCGTCCGCCGTCCAGCTCGTGGGGGTAGGCGTTGATCAGGCGCTCGGACAGCCCGACGAGGGACATGATCTCGCGCACCTTCTGCCGGAGCTCCGGCTGCTTTCGGCTGGCGTAGACGCCCTGGATCAGCAGGGGCTCCGTGATCGTCTCGAAGACGGTCATCCGCGGATTCAGGGAGGCGAAGGGGTCCTGAAAGACGATCTGCATCTCGCGCCGGAGCGCCTTCAGCCGCGCCGCGTCGAACCCCAGGATGTCCTCTCCGTTGAACTGCACCGTGCCCGACGTCGGCTCCTGAAGCCGCAGGATGCTGCGGCCCAGCGTCGATTTTCCGCAGCCCGACTCCCCCACCACCCCCAGCGTCCTACGCCGGCGGATGCTGAAGGACACGTCATCCACCGCGTGAAGCGTCCCGCCCTTCGTGCTGAAGTACTTCTTCAGGTGCTCCACCCTCAGGATTTCATCGG
>NC_021038.1:648045-650695 GCF_000210715.1 Fretibacterium fastidiosum | reverse complement strand
GACGATGGGCCGATTGAGGCCGAGCTCCTCCCGCGTCCGCTGCAGGAGCTCCGGCGTCGCGCCGTCGCCCAGGATGATGGCGGCCGGGTCCCCAGGCGTCAGGGCCAGGATGAAAAAGACGATGAACGTGACGCCAATCAGCACGGGGATCATCATCAGGAGCCTACGTAGGATATAGCGCAGCATCAGCTATCAGCCTCACCTTGCAAGGAATACTGAAGTTTTCAAAAAGTGCTCTCCTATTATATCACTTCACAAAAGAACCCTATCACCACAGGTGAGAAAAGACGTGAAACGGACTTAGCGCGCCCCTGGCCTCTGCAACCAAGGCCTTACGAGGTCCTTGAAGATCATTGCCCCGCACCACGGGCTCCGTGAAGCGGTCCCTCTCAGGTTACCCGCTGCGTCCGACGGCAGGGTCTCTGTCCCACAGCCGCATCCAGCCGTGTGAACTCCTCAAGGACGTCCTTGTTAATTTTCCATAAATTAAACATAACAAAATTTAGAAAAAAAGTGTTATCATAAATTATAAACAGAACTCTTGTTCGTCGGGGGAAGTCGGGTGCAACGCCCGCGCGGTCCCGCCGCCGTGAGAGGAGGACAAGCCAGGTTCGGGGAGGGCGCGAAGGCGCGGCTCCATCGAACTATGTCTTGGATCCCAAGCCGGAATACCTGACGTTCAAGCGGACACAAGACGTTTTGCCACGAGCGATGGCGCAGGAGCGTGTCGTCTGTGACGCCCCCGCCCGCGCCCATCGCGAGGCGGGGGTTTTTGCAGCGTTTTATTCTCTGGACGACGTACCCCGGCAACGGGGTTTTGCCGTAATTCTGTAAGTATTGAGGAGGATGATTTTTTCATGAAACGCGGAAACAAAGTAGTGTTGGCGGCTGGTTTGCTCCTTGGGGTCGCCTCGGCGGCCTTTGCGCACGAGCTGGTGATGAAGCCGCAGAAGATGAACGCGGCGAAGGGCGAGACTCTGGCGGTTGAGATCCACTCGGGACACAAGTTCATCGTACCCGAGGAGGTGGAGAGCGTCGAGCGCATCAAGGCGGGAGTCTTCAAGGACGGCAAGCTCCAGGAGGCCGGGCTGAAGCCGAACGAGAAAAACCTGTGCATCGACTTCTCCCTGCCCGTCGAGGATGCCTCTCAGTCCATGGTGATCCTCGCCAACAAGGACGGCGGTGTCTGGTGCGTCACGAATGAGGGCGGCAAGTCCGGCCTTCGCAAGGACCTGGAGGCCCAGGGCCTGAAGGTCACGAAGGCGACCAAGAACGACAAGTTCGTCAAGGTTATCGTCAACGCCTCCAGGGACGACAAGAACTTCGCCGTTCAGACGGGGCAGGCCCTTGAGATCATCCCCGTGACCAACCCTGCGGACGCCAAGGTTGGAGAGTTCTTCGAGGTGAAGATACTGGTCGACGGAAAACCCTACTCAGGGGCGGTGTGGGCGAGCTACGACGGTTTTGCGCCTGAGTACGAGGACACCTATGCCTACTATACCCAGGCGGTCCAGGGCGTGGCCCATATCAAGATCACAGCCCCCGGTCTCTGGGGTGTGCGCGCCATGAAGACGGACCTGCCCGGCAAGGAGGGCGAGTACGACTCCGTTGCTCGCAGGACCTTCCTGCTCTTTGAAGTGAAGTAGCAAAGTCCATCAAAGATGAACGCCTCTTTCAAAAAGACGGCGCTGCTCGGGCTGGCGGTGATCGCCGGCCTGAGCGGCCTTTTAGCGCAGCAGGCGGACGCACACGGCGTGGGCTATTCGGAGTCCACGCTGAAGCCGGTATCGCTCGAATTCTTCTACTCGACGGGAGAGCTTATGAACTACCTTGAGGCCAAGGTCTTCTCCCCTGCCGACGAGAAGATCGCCTACCAGTCAGGACGGACCGACGAGGGGGGGCGTTTCGCCTTCACCCCCAATAAGCCCGGGACGTGGCGGGTCATCGTCAGCGATGAGGACGGGCACAGGGCCGAGGCGACAGTGAACGTGACGGAGGACTTCCTGAAGGCCGGGGCCACAGGAGGCGGTTCGGGCATCGACATTCAGGAGAAGAAGGCCGCCCCTGAGGGACTGGATCTTCTCCTGAGGGCGGGGCTCGGCGTCAGCCTGATCTTCAACATCGCCGCGTTCGTCCTGCTGCTGCGGTGCAGGAAGGCGGTGTAGTCCCATGCATATCAGCGAGGGAATCCTCTCCACTCAGGCCTTGGCCGCCGGATGGGCCGTCGCGGGCGTCGGGACGGCGGTCGGGCTCAAAAAGCTCAACCCCGATAAGATCGTCCGCGTCGCGTTCTCCTCGTCGGTGTTCTTTCTGGCCTCCCTGATCAACGTGCGGCTCGGCCCCAGTTCGACCCACCTCTCCCTTATCGCGCCCATGGGGCTGATCTTGGGGTGGTCGGCCTTTCCCGCCGTGATGGTCGCCCTGATTCTGCAGGCCCTCCTGTTTCAGTTCGGCGGCCTCATCGTTCTGGGGGTGAATACGGTGGATGTCGCCGTTCCTGCGCTCGCCGCCTACTTCCTGTTCGCGGGCCCGATCTGCAGGAGCAGAGGCCCCATCGCCTCCGTACTGGGCTTCATCGCAGGTGCCCTGGCCGTGCTCCTCTGTGCCGTGGGGGTGGAGATCTTCCTGAGGGGGACGGACGCCAATCTAT
>NC_021038.1:646422-647701 GCF_000210715.1 Fretibacterium fastidiosum | reverse complement strand
CTTCTCTCAGTGCCGTCCGCTGCTCTGGCGCGGCATCGATACTGTGCTGTGCCTTGCGTTCGCGTTGAATATCGGGGTGATCCTGGCTTGTGCTCTGCTCTGGAGGTCTTAGACAGATGAGTTCAGCAAACGGCGTTATGGAAGGCCTGAGGGATATCCCGGTCGGAGGGGTGCGGAAGAGGTATCTCATGGAGGTGCAGGATCTCCGTTACGCCTACCCCGATGGGCATGAGGCCCTGAACGGGGTTTTCTTCGTGCTGCGAGATGGAGAGAAGCTCGCGCTGGTAGGCCCCAACGGATCGGGGAAATCCACATTGATGCTGCATCTGTCCGGATGTCTTGCGGCCCAATCTGGCGTGGTATGTCTGAACGGAGAGCCCGTCGGAGAGGACCTGAAGCGTCTTCGGAGCGCCGTCGGCCTGATCTTTCAGGAGCCAGACAACCAGCTCTTCATGCCGGAGGTCGTCGAGGACGTCGCCTTCGGTCTGGTGGCGCATGGAACGCCCGTTCAGGAGGCCCAAGAGAGGGCTTTGAGCGTCATGGAGACCCTAGGCATCGCGCACCTCGCCGAGCGGGCGCCCCATCGTCTCTCCGGCGGG
Source organism: Fretibacterium fastidiosum (assembly GCF_000210715.1). Taxonomy (GTDB): domain Bacteria; phylum Synergistota; class Synergistia; order Synergistales; family Aminobacteriaceae; genus Fretibacterium; species Fretibacterium fastidiosum. Next base: position 647,102 of record NC_021038.1, on the reverse strand, counting down.
GAGAAACGCATGGCCGCCCTGGCAGGGATACTAGTCATGCAGCCGGACATCGTGGTCCTGGACGAGCCCTCCGCGGCCCTGGACCCCAGGGCACGCCGTCGGGTCATCGAGAGGCTAAACACCCTGGAGAAGCCGATGATCCTGGCGACCCACGACTTGGACATGGCCCTCGACGTGTGCGACCGGGCGATCATCCTGTACGAGGGGCGCATCGCGGCGGACGGAGCGCTGCAGGACGTCCTGAGAAATGAGGCGCTGCTTCAGCAAAACGGCTTGGAGCTGCCCCTGCGCTACACAAAATCCACGGAGGCCCTCTGACTTCTCATGAGGCGGAGGGGCGACTGCCCCTCCGAAGCACGACTCGCCCCGTGAGGCTGTCCTTAACGTTTCGGGACGACCTCGCGGGGCGCACGCTGGGCGCAGGGCACTTCGCCGTCATCTTTCAGGACATCTTGCTCAACATCTTCGGACAGCTCGTCACCATGTCCATGTTCTCCATCCCCAACGCCATCTTCTCCGAGGCGTTCCTGTCTTTCATGGGGCTTGGGGTCCACGCGCCGGTGGCGTCGCTGGGGGCCCTGATCAACGACGGCTACAAGTCCTTTCTGATGCACCCCTACATGCTGGTGTTCCCGGCCATGGTGACGGCGCTCTCTGGAATGCCCTTGGAGCGCGCGGTG
>NC_021038.1:606518-645682 GCF_000210715.1 Fretibacterium fastidiosum | reverse complement strand
GGCGATGGGCCGATCGAGGCCGAGCTCCTCCCGCGTCCGCTGCAGGAGCTCCGGCGTCGCGCCGTCGCCCAGGATGATGGCGGCCGGGTCGCCCGGCGTCAAGGCCAGGATGAAGAAGACGATGAACGTGACGCCAATCAGCACGGGGATCATCATCAGGAGCCTACGTAGGATATAGCGCAGCATCAGCTATCAGCCTCACCTTGCAAGAAATAGTGAAGTTTTCAAAAAGTGCTCTCCCATTATATCACTTCACAAAGAAGCTCTGTCACCGCAGGTGAGAAAAGACGTGAAACGGACCCGGGCGCCCCTGGCCCCTACTGCCAGGCCGTATTGAAGTCCCCCTCCAGCATACGCCGATAGGCGGTCACGAGGCGCGCGAACATTCGTTCGTAGGGCGCGCGGGACTCCGCGCTCAGGCCGATGGACCAGATGCGGCCGGACGCGATGTTGTAGGGGATCAGGCGGTTGAGGGGCAGGCTGGCCGCCGCGGGATAGCCCTTGCCGGCGATGACCTCCTCCGCCATTTGAGCGAGGCGCGTGGCGTCATACCCCACCTTGATCAGCGGCAGTTGGCTCCTGTCCTTGCCGCACTCCCGCGCAACGGAGTAGAGCACGCCCAGGTTGGAGAGCGAGAAGAGGTCCGGCCGCACGGGGACCAGCGCGATATCGGAAAAGTTCAGGGCGACCCTGGAGATCGACCCCAGCGACGGCGGGCAGTCCAGGACGATCCAGTCCTCCGGGGCCCCGGCGTCCTCGGGGGCAAGGGCCCCCTTCACCCTCAGGCTCTCCTTGAAGTAGCCCCGGATGAAGGAGAGGGCGTCCGTGAAGTTGCGCTGGGGGTCCAGGTCCACGGCCAGGACCCTGTTCCGCTTCATGAGCGCCATCTGGGTCAGGATGAGGGACAGCGTGGTCTTCCCAACGCCCCCCTTATGGTTGATGACCGCCACCGCAAATTTCTCCAAGTCCGCGTTCCTCCGTTCGTTCCCAAACTGTCGGCCCAAAGCAGGGCCTCCATAGCTTAACATAACCTTCTCCGCACACAAAAACAAGCTTGTGCAGCCCGCCACAGGCTGCCTGAGCCCAAGCTCTGTTTTTATTTAACGCGCCTTACAGGCAGCGCTATAAGCGTATGCTATAATGAAATCCGCTCGCAGGGAAGTCCGATCGGGTTCAAATCCCCATCGTCTGCGGGCGCGAGGAGGGCCGCAAGACGGGCGGCCCATTGTCTTATCGCGGTCGTTCACAGGGTGTTCACAATGATTTACGAAGGGGAGATTCAAGTTGAGACGATGGTTTGCAGCGTTGCTTGCGTTGGCGTTGACCTGGGCCCCGCGCCCCGCGGCGCTCGCGGCGGAAAAGGTGATCGTCAATTACGGCGTTGAAACGGAGCTCACGACGATGGACGCTCAGATCGTGTCGGACGGGACGTCCTACACGATCATCGAGAACACCATGGAGGGCCTGACGCAGTTCGACAAGGACAGCAACGTCATCCCCGCCATTGCGGAGTCCTGGGACGTCAGCCCCGACGGCCTCTCCTACACCTTCCACATCCGGGAGGACGCAAAGTGGTCCAACGGCGAGCCCGTCAGGGCGCAGGACTTCGTCTTTGCGTGGCGGCGCCTCGCGGACCCCAGGACGGGGAGCGAGACGCAGTTCCTCATGGCGGACACGTCGGGCATCAAGAACGCCGAGGCCATCGCCTACAGGGGGGCGGACCCGGAGACGCTCGGCGTGAAGGCCCTGGACGACCGGACCCTTGCGGTCGAGCTGGACCACCCCGTGCCCTTTTTCCTCTCGCTCCTCCTGTTCCCCTCCTTCTACCCGGCCAACGAGGCCTTCTTCAAGGCCCAGGGCGACCGGTACGGTCAGGGCGTGGAGAACGTCCTCGCCAACGGCGCGTTCCAGCTGACCTACTGGGATCAGGGCGGCTCCCTCTCCACCGTGGAGCGCAACCCCTACTACTACGCCAGGGATGAGGTCAAGGTGGACGGCGTCTCCTTCGTGGTGATCAAGGACGCGCAGAGCGCCCTCCTGGCCTACCAGAACGGAGACGTAGACAAGATCGCGCTCACCGGCGAGCTGGTGGAGCAGTTCAAGGACGACCCCGAGTGCCGCATCATCGACGGCAGCTTTTTGTGGTACGTGCTGTGCAACCACAAGAACAAGTTTCTCGCCAACCCGGATTTCCGCCTGGCCCTGGCCATGGGCTTCGACAAGCAGGAGCTGTGCAGCGGTGTGTTGAAGGACGGCTCCCACCCGGCCGACTACTTCGTCCCCTCCATGCTCGCCACCGGCCCGGACGGCAAGGACTTCCGCGACGGCGCGCCGACCTACCTGCACTACGACAAGGACAAGGCGCTGGAGCACTGGAACGCCGCCAAGAAGGCCCTGGGCTTCGAGAGCGTGTCGCTGTCGCTCCTCGTCGAGGACACGGAATCCGCCATCGGCGTGGCGACGTACCTTCAGGACGCGCTTCAGAAGAACCTGCCCGGTCTTACGATCAACCTCGAGAGCATGGCCAAGAAGGCGCGCCTGCAGAGGGAGCGGGACCGGGAGTACGAGCTGTCCCTCACCCGCTGGGGCCCCGATTATGCGGACCCGATGACCTACCTGGACCAGTTCGTGAGCAACAAGACGAAGATCGGCTGGACCAACGCGCACTACGACGAGATGATCAAGGAGGCCAGCTCGGGCAAGACGGCCCTCGACCCGGCGGCGCGCTGGCAACTCATGAAGGACATCGAGGCCGAGCTTCTGAAGGAGGCGGCGGTCCTCCCCGTGTACCAAAAGAACAGCGCCCTGCTGCAGAAGGCCTACCTCACGGGCATCGAGGAGCACGCCAGCATCGGCAACCTCTTCAAGCACGCGACGAAGGCCGTCAATCCATAAAGGCCTCCGTTGCCGAAGACAGGGAGGCCGTCGGACGCCGTCCGCCGGCCTTCGTCTTTTTCGGGGATGAGATCATGAAAACATACATTGTCAAACGGGTGTTGACCGCCGCGGCCACGCTCTTCGCCATCGTTCTGGCGCTCTTTCTCATGCTGGAGCTGATGCCGGGCTCGCCCTTCAACGACGAAAAGCTGAGTCCGGAACAGGTGGCGGTCCTCAGGGAAAAGTACGGGCTGGACGGCCCGGTGCTGATTCGCTTCGCCCGATACGTCGGGCGGATGATGACCGGCGACCTGGGCGTCTCCTACAACATCCAGAAGAACGTCCCGGTGACCGAGATGATCCGGGCGCGCCTGCCCATCTCCATCCGCATCGGCCTTCAGGCCGTGTTCGTGGGGGCCGTCCTTGGCCTGCTGCTGGGGGTGCTGGCCGCGCTGCGCCACAACTCCATCGCGGACACGTTCAGCACCGTCGTCTCCGTGCTGGGCGTGAGCGTCCCCTCCTTCGTGTTCGCCTTCGTCCTGCTCTACTACCTCGGCTTCAAGGCGGGGTGGTTCCCCACCCTGTACAAGGTCAACCGCCCCGCCGCCTCCACCGTCCTGCCCACGCTGGCCCTCAGCATGTTCACCCTGGCCCAGATCGCCCGCTTCGCCCGGTCGGAGATGCTGGAGGCTCTGGGGAGCGAATACATGCTCTTCGCCCAAAGCAAGGGCCTCTCTCCGTTCCGAACGAACTTCGTCCACGCCCTGCGAAACGTCCTCATTCCCATCATCACGGTGCTCGCGCCCCTCATCGTCAACCTCATGACGGGCAGTATGGTGGTGGAGAAGATATTTTCCATTCCGGGCGTCGGCAGCCTTCTGGTGACAGCGATACAGTCCAACGACTACAACGTCGTCATCAGCCTGACCTTCGTCTACTGCGTGCTGTACATCGGGCTGATGCTGGTGGTAGACCTGCTCTACGGCGTCATCGACCCCAGGATTCGGCTTGCGGGAGGGAAGCGCCATGACTGAACCCATCATCGAACCGGGACACGAGTTTGAGCGCATCGACGTCACCGGCGCCGCCCATATCGACAGGGACTGCGCCAGTCAGCCGTTCTGGCGGGACGTCCTGTCCCGCTTCGCCAGGAACCGCGGCGCGGTCTTCGGGGCCGTGACGATCCTCGTCATCGCCGTCCTCGCCGCCTTCGGCCCCGGCATGAACGAACACGCCTACAACGACGTCAACATCCTCCACCAGAACCTGGCCCCCCGCATCCCCGTCATCGAGAGGCTGGGGGTCTTCGACGGAGGCGAGAGGCGCGTCAACCGATACAGGCAAAAAGGGCTGGACGACGTCTACTACTGGTTCGGAACGGACACCTTCGGCCGCGATCAGTGGACGCGAACCTGGATGGGGACGCGCATCTCCCTCTACATCGCCTTCGTCGCGGTGCTCATCGACATGCTGATCGGCATGAGCTACGGGCTGACCTCCGGCTACTTCGGCGGGGCGACGGACATGATCATGCAGCGCGTCCTCGAGGTCGTCAACGGCATCCCCACGCTCATCATCGTGACGCTCCTGATGCTCGTCATGCCGCCCGGGCTGAACTCCATCATCCTGGCCCTGCTCATCACGGGATGGGTCGGCATGAGCCGCGTCGCGCGGGCGCAGATGCTCAAGCTTCGGGAGCAGGAGTTCGTCCTCGCGTCCCGCACGCTGGGCGCAGGGCACTTCGCCATCATCTTTCGGGACGTCCTGCCCAACATCTTCGGGCAGCTCGTCACCATGTCCATGTTCTCCATCCCCAACGCCATCTTCTCCGAGGCGTTCCTGTCCTTCGTGGGGCTTGGGGTCCCCGCGCCGATGGCGTCGCTGGGGTCCCTGATCAACGACGGTTACAAGTCCTTTCTGATGCACCCCCACATGCTGGTGTTCCCGGCCATGGTACTGGCGCTCCTGATGCTGAGCTTCAACCTGCTGGCCGACGGCCTGCGCGACGCCTTCGACCCAAGGATGCAGGAGGTGTGATCATGGAGAATCGGGAACGCCCTTCGATGCTTCGCATTCGCGGCCTGCACATCAGCTTCCGCACGACGGCGGGGCGCGTGAACGCGATTCGCGGCGTGGACCTCGACCTGCGCCGCGGAGAGACGCTGGCCATCGTCGGGGAGTCCGGCTCCGGAAAGTCGGTCACCATGAAGGCCGTCATGGGCATCCTGAGCAGCAACGGCAAGTTGGAGAGCGGGACGATCGACTTCACGCCTCCCGACGGAGGCGTCTGGCACATCATGGACATGTCCCAGGCCGAAATCCGCCGGGAGCTGGCGGGGAAACGAATCGCCATGGTCTTTCAGGACCCCATGACGTCGCTCGACCCGACGATGTCCATCGGGGCACAGCTCACGGAGGGGATGCGCCACCACTTCGGCACGCCGCGGCGCGAGGCGGAGGAAAGGGCGGCGGCGCTCCTGCGCCGGGTGGGGATCGCGGAGGCGGAAGCCTACATGAAGAGCTACCCGCACCAGCTCTCCGGCGGGATGAGGCAGAGGGTCGTCATCGCCATCGCCCTCTCCTGCAGCCCGGACGTCCTCATCTGCGACGAGCCGACGACGGCGCTGGACGTCACGATCCAGGCGAAGATCCTGGAGATGATCCAGGACGTCCAGCGCGAGCGTGGCCTGTCCGTGATCTACATCACCCACGACCTGGGCGTCGTCGCCAAGATCGCGGACTGCGTCGATGTGATGTACGCCGGAAAGATCGTCGAGAGCGGGACCGTGAACGACATCTTCTACGACCCGCGCCACCCCTACACCTGGGGCCTGCTCTCCTCCATTCCGGATCCCGACGGCCGGGACCGAAAGCTGTTCGCCATCCCCGGCTCCCCGCCCAACCTGCTCCACCCCATTCGAGGCGACGCCTTTGCCCCGCGCAACCCCTACGCCCTCGGCATGGACTTTCTGGAGGAGCCGCCGGTGTTCCAGGTCAGCTCCACCCACAGCGCCGCGACATGGCTCCTGGACCCACGGGCCCCCAGGGTGGAGATGCCGGAGGAACTGCGCCGCCGCATTAAGGCCATGCAGCGGGAAAACGAGGCGGAGGTGAGGGCATGAGCGCGCTCCTGGAGGTAGAAGACCTGCGTCAGCACTTCAGGGTGTCGCGTCATTTCGTCGTGCGGGCGGTGGACGGCGTGAGCTTCCACATCGACCGGGGAGAGACCTTCGGCCTGGTGGGCGAGTCCGGATCGGGCAAATCCACCATCGGGAGGACCATCATCCGCCTCTATGCGCCGACCTCAGGGCGCGTCGTCCTGGATGGAACGGACATATCGGGCCGCCTCTCCGCGGCAGCGCTCAGGCGCCTGCGCACGCAGGTGCAGATGATCTTTCAGGACCCCATGGCGTGTCTGAACCCGCGCAAAAAGGTCATCAACATCGTGGCCGAGGGGCTGGACATCCATCGCCTCTACGGCAGCTCAAGGGAGCGCCGGGAGAAGGTGTACGACGCCCTGGAGACGGTGGGATTGTCCGCCGAGCACGCCAACCGCTACCCCCACCAATTTTCAGGAGGCCAACGCCAGCGCATCGGCATCGCCCGCGCGCTGGTGATGGAGCCCTCCCTCATCATCGCCGACGAGCCCATCACAGCCCTCGACGTGTCGATCCAGGCGCAGGTGGTGAACCTTCTGAAGGAGGTACAGCAGCGAACCGGCGTCTCCTACCTCTTTATCGCACACGACCTGTCCATGGTGAAGTACATCTCGAACCGGATCGGGGTGATGCACCAGGGGCGCCTCCTGGAGACGGGGACTCCGACGGAGATATTCTCTCGCCCCATCCACCCCTACACGCGCTCGCTCCTGTCGGCGATCCCTCTGCCGAACCCCGTCAAGGAGAAGAAGCGTCACGCCGTGGACTACGACCGCAGAGCCGAGGGAATCGAGTACGCTCAGGGCACGCTCCACGACGCCGGCGGCGCGCACCGCGTGCTGGCCACCGACGCGGAATTTGAGCGCTGGCGCGCCCTTTCCCCCAACGCATCGTAACCGCACCTTGCAGACAAAGGGGCCGCGCTGCAGGCGCCGCCGGCCGCCCTCCCCCGGCCCTTCACATTCACTGCGCGCTATACGCTATACTATATAATACGGACGTTCGCGCGGCCGCAAAGGGCGAGCGGAGGCGGAAAAGGGAGGGGCGTGGAGGCACATGGCAGGAGCGGTGTCTTTGGGGATGACGAGTCGGGAGGTGCGCCGCTTCGGGGACGGGCCGGCCTTTTGCCGCGTGACGTGCGCCATGCGGCCGATGAGGTGCGCACGCCGCGCTTTTTCGCTAGCAGAGGTCCTGATCGTCCTCACGATCCTGGCCGCCCTGAGCGGCTCCGTGCTCTCGGTGGGGGCGATCTGGGGAAGGCCGACGGCGGCCCAAGAGGCGGACCGCGCCATGCGGTGGCTCTACGGCGTCGTCGCCAGGGCGGACCTTTCGGGACGGCCCTTCGGCCTGGGGGTTGACGAGGACGCACAATGCCTTCAGGTGCGCTGGGAAAAGCCGCGGAGCGTGGAGCGGCTCCCGGCGCGCAGCGGCTGCACCTTTCAGTGGCTTGGGGTCGGCAGCGCGACGGTGGACTCCCACTACGCCCCCCAATGGGGGACCTTCAGCTCCGCCATGACCACCCTGATCCGCGACGCGGAGGGGAAGCGCCACTTCCTGATCCTGTCGGGACAGGGGCAGATTCGGACCGCCGACCACCCTCCGGTCGCGAGGTAGAACGGCCCTGCCGCGACGGGATCGATCGGCGCGCCCCCGTCGGGCGCGCATCCTAAACAAGGGGGGAGCCGCATGATCTCGGTCCTGAGGACGAACACCAACCAGAAGAACCCCGGACACGAGGACCTCAGCCTCGACACGCTGCGCCACGGAAGCTGGATCAACCTGGTGGCGCCCACGCGCCAGGAGCTGGAGGACGTGGCGCGCATCGCCGCGGTGCCCCTCGACTTCCTCACGGCGGCCATGGACGTCGAGGAGTCGAGCCGCATCGACGTGGAGGAGGCGGACGAGGACAGCGGGTGCGACACCTCGCTGCTGATGGTCCTCAACATCCCGAAGCACCCGGAGAGCTTCAGCTTTGACACGCTGCCCCTGGGCATCGTCATCACGGAGTCCGCCTTCATCACCGTCTGCCTCGAGGAGAACGTGATCCTGCCGGGAGCCGCCGGCGGGGTCAGGGGCTTCTGCACCTGGAAGCACACGCGGTTTCTGCTGCAGATCCTCTACAGGACGGCGGGCGCCTACCTTCAATACCTGAGCGAGATCAACCGCATGTCCAACAGCATCGAACACACCATGCGCCAGTCCCTGCAGAACGAGGAGCTGTTCCGGCTGATGGACCTGGAGAAGGGGCTGACGTACTTCACGGGGTCCATCCGCAGCAACCGCGTGGCCATCGACAAGCTGCTGCGCGTGCTGAAGAACCCGCAGTATCAGGAACTGGTGAAGATGCGGGAGGAGGACGAGGACCTGCTGGAAGACGTGATCGTGGAGCACGACCAGGCCTACGACATGGTGCGCGTGTACAGCGACGTGCTGGGCGACACGATGGACGCCTTCGCCTCCATCATCTCCAACAACCTGAACATCGTCATGAAGTTTCTGGCCTCCGTGACGATCATCCTGGCCATCCCCGCCGCCGTCTCCAGCTTCTGGGGGATGAACGTGCGGCTGCCGCTGATGGACAGCCCCAACGGCTTCTTCTGGGTCTCCCTGATCGCCCTGGCCCTCAGCGCCGTGGCGACCCTGTGGCTCTGGATGCGAAGGATGCTGTGAGGCGCGGCATGCTTTCGGCCCCCCGAAGGGGGGGTGTTGTTGAGTGTGGGAAGCAACCCCTCCGGTTCGCTAGTGCGAACCACCTCCCCTTGCAGGGGAGGCAAAAAGAAGAGGCGCGTTTTTCAAGCCCCCGGTTTATTAGGCTCCCCTGGAAGGGGAGCTGGCGAGCCCTGCAAGGGCGAGACTGAGGGGTTGTTGGCCCTTTGCACGATGGGTTGTCGTTGGGTATGAAGCTAACCCCTCCACCTCACTCCGTTCGGCGCCTCCCCTTACAGGGGAGGCGAAAGCCTTTCGGGCCACTTCCCCTTTCATACCTTTCATCAGCGAGGCGGCAAATGCCGTTTCGTTAAACGCGCTTTGTTATCGGTGCGCCCTTCGGGTGAAGAGCCAGACGGCGGCCAGCAGGGCCAGCCCCACCGCCGTGACGGCGGGCCACACGGAGAGGACCAGCACCCCCGCGACGCAGAGGACGAGGCGCGTCAGGAGGTTCAGTGGTCCGTTCATGTAGCCCATCCACATGCTGGCGAAGGCGACGACGGCGGAGACGCCGCTCAGGAGCCCCCAGCCGACGGCGGCCGGGCCGCCCTGCATGAGGAGCCCCGGATCGTAGCAGAAGGCAAAGGGCACGACGTAGGCCATAAAGCCGAGCTGCATGGCGTGGAAGCCGGTCCTGTTCGGGTCTGCGCCGGCGATGGAGCTGGCCGCGTAGGCCGCCAGAGCGACGGGGGGCGTGATGTTGGAGATGATGGCGTAGTAGAAGACGAACATGTGCGCGGCGATGGGCAGGAACCCCAGCTTCACCAGGATGGGCGCGCCCAGGGCCGCCGCCAGGATGTAGGCGCCCGTGGTGGGCAGGCCCATGCCCAGAAAGGTGGCGATGAGCATCACGAGCACCAGCGCCAGGAAGGGCGCGTCCCCCGCCAGGGAGATGATGAAGCCCACCAGCTTGCCGCCGATCCCCGTCAGGGACACGGCCCCCAGCACGATGCCCGCCGAGGCGCAGGCCACGCACACCAGCGGGATGCCCCGCGCGCCCCTCTCCACCGCGTCGATGACGTCGCGCACGTTCATGCCGGGGTTGAACCTGGAGGCGACGAGGAGGAAGGCGCAGATCAGGACGAAGAGCAGGTTGGCGTTCACCCTCTCGGTGAGCTCAGGCCGCAGGGCCAAAAGCGCCGCGAGGGCCGCGGAGATCGCCGCCGCGACGCAGGCGGAGTGCTTTTCCGAAGGCGAGCTGTCCGGCCTGAAGTTGAAGAACGCCACGAACCAGGCCAGCCCGATGCCGATCAGGGCCGCCCTCATGGGGGTGTAGCCGGCGAGGAGGAACGCCACGAGGCCCACCAGGGGCGCGATCATGTAAAAGCGCTTCAAGACCTCGATCTTTGAGGGCAACTCGTCGGGGGGAAGCCCCTTGAGGCCCTTCTTCAGCGCGCGCAGGCGCACCATGACGAAGAGCGCGCCGTAGTAGAGCAGGGCCGGAAAGAGGGCCGCGATCATGACGTCGCGGTACGGCACGCCGAGGAAGGACGCCATCAGGAACGCGCCCGCCCCCATGATGGGCGGCATGATCTGGCCCCCCGAACTGGCCACGGCCTCCACCGCCCCGGCGAAGTCGGGGGCGTAGCCGATCTTCTTCATCAGCGGGATGGTGAAGGTCCCCGTGCCGTAGACGTTGGCCACGGCCGAGCCGCTAATGGAGCCGAAGAGGCAGGAGCTCACGACGGCGATCTGCGCCGGTCCCCCCGGCGTGGCGCCGGTGAAGGCCTGCGCCACGCTCATGAACCAGTCCCCTGCGCCGCTCTTCTCGAGGAAGGCGCCAAAGATCAGGAAGATCATGACGAAGGTGGCGGAGACGCCCAGCGGCATGGAGAAGATTCCCTCGTCCGTCAGGAACAGCCCCTCGACGACCTCCGAGCAGGAGAACTGAAAGCCGCGCATCAGGCCCGGCAGCTTGTAGCCGTAGAGCATGTAGACGGCGAACAGGCCCGCGATGAGCGCCAGGGGCAGTCCCACGATGCGCCGCGTGCCCTCCAGGAGCAGGACGACGAGCAGCGCCCCCAGCACGAGCTGCGTCGTCGTCAGCGGGTCGATCTGCTGGATGCGCTCCGTGATGGCGGTGTAGTTGATCGTGGAGTAGAGCCCCGGCGCGGCGGCCAGGGCTGCGAGGGCCCAGTCCCAGAGCGGCACGCGGTCCATCGGCGAGCGCTTCGTCATGGGGTAGAGCACGAAGGCCAGCGGCAGCACCCAGGCCAGGTGGATGCTGCGCTGAAGGTAGGCCTCGAAGTTTCCCGCCGCCGCCGTGTAGAGGTGGAACAACCCCATCAGCAGCACGTAGAGGTAGACGAACGTCCTCGTCCTTCCGCTTAATTTCCTCAAGGTATCATCCCCGTTCGGCGGGCGGCGCCCCCAGCAGGGCAGGCCCGCAGAAAATTTCGGGAGAGGGGAAGAACACGGCTCTCTCCCCCTCTCCCCTTCGGCCCCGACTCGGACGCGGGCCGCGCTATTTCGCCACGGTCTTCCAGAAGGCCTCGGAACCAGCGTGCGACGGCACCCTGGCCGGGACGGTCGCTGCCGGGTCCAGCTCCTCCATGTCCTTCACGGCCGCGACGAGGGAGTCCCTGTGCTCCCACAGGGCGCGGTTGAGCTCGAACACCAGGGATTCCGGAAGGTCCCTGCGGATGACGATGCAGGTGTAGTCTCCAACGGTCTTGACGGGCTCAGCTCCCTCCGGGACGGCCTTGTAGATGCCGGGGTCGATGGTGAAGGTCTCCGTACCGTAGGCGGCGGAAAGCCTGTCCAGCGCCTCCTGCCCCACGGGCAGCAGCACGACGTCCAGCTTGCTCTCGATGTTCATGACGATCGAGGCGACCTTGCCCACGGAAAACGCGAAGCAGTCCAGATGGTTGTCCGCCAGGAGGTCCGCGCCGCCCTCGTAGGACGCATACTCCACCGTGCCGCCCCACTCCTCGAAGGTCTTCTTGTAGTCGAACCCATAGCCCTTGTCGAACAGGGCCTTGACGACGAACTCCGACGACGTGCCGGGCTTCAGCGTGGCAAAGCGCATCTTGAGCTTCTTGTCGATCACGTCCCCCAGGGATTTGACGCCGTTCTTCTCGGCGAAGTCCCGGCGCATGATGAAGTAGGTGTACTGGGTGTAGAGGTTCGCCATGATGACGGCGTTTTCCATCTTCTGGCCTTTGGTGAAGTCCACGCCCCCCTCCTGGGTGGCCGCACCGACCATGGAGGTCACGGAGAAGCCCAGGTCCCCCTTGGCGTTGTTGGCGTTCACGATGTTGGCGACGCCGCCGCCCGAGCTGCTGGTGGTCTGGGGCAGGCCCGCGCCCGTCCACATGTCCGCCAGGGCCGTGCCCAGCGCAAACCAGTTGCCGCCGGGAGGTCCGGCCATGAAGCGCAGCTGGTCGGGCCATCCGGCCTTATCGACGCCGGCCGCCGGCCCTGCGGCAAGGGCCAGGGTGGCCAGGATCAGGAAAGCGAAACGAAAGGACCTTTTCATCGTGCGATCTCCCCTCTCTCGCGCGGCGATGCGCGCGCCTTCGCCGAAGCGGCCTTCCTTCCTCCCGCGGGAACCGTCGCCCGCCGAGGAAGGGGACCGCACGGCATCGATTTGTGGCGTAGCGGTATTGGTGACATCAGGCTAAAGCGTCTCTATTTTATCACAGTACGCTCCCGCGCCAGCCCTGCGGACCGTTCCGGTTGATCCACTCAAATGCAGCAAAAGGCGGGAGCGCCTGTCGAAACAGACATCCCCGCCCTGTAATATCCCGTCCTGTCAGCGTCCTGACGGCAAACGTCACAGCCCGTTGACGACGTTCACCGGCCTGCCCTCCAAATAGGCCTTGACGTTCGAGAGCGTACACTCCATGATGCGCCGCCTGCTCTCAAGGGAGGCCCATGAGATGTGGGGCGTTATCACGCAGTTTTTCGCTGACAACAGGGGGTTGTCGCCGCGGATGGGCTCGCTTGACACGACGTCCAGGGCCGCGCCGCCGACCTTGCCGCTGTTCAGCGCGTCGGCAAGGTCGCGTTCGTTGACGAGTTGTCCGCGCGCGTTGTTGACGATCAGCACGCCATCCTTCATCTTTGCGATCGTATTTTTGCAGATGAGGCCCGCGTTCTCGGACGTCAGGTTGCAGTGCAGCGTGATTGCGTCCGACCGGGCGAGAAGCGCGTCCAGATCGACGTACTCCGCTATCTGCCTGCCTGAGTCGTTGGGATAGAGGTCGTAAGCGAGGACGTTCATGCCCATCGCCCTCGCGATCGCGCCCTCACGCTGGCCGATTCTGCCGAAGCCGATGATCCCGATCGTCTTGCCGTCGAGCTCTATCTGCGGGGTCTCCCAGTAGCAGAAGTCGGCGCAGCGCTCCCACCGGCCCTCGTGGACGGTCTGGTCGTGGAGCCCGATCCTGTGGCATAGCTCAAGCAAGAGCGCTATCGAAAACTGGCTGACCGAGGCCGTCCCATAGGCGGGGACGTTCGACAGCGGGATGCCGCGCTCCTTCGCATAAGCCGCATCGACGACGTTGTACCCGGTCGCCAGCATGGCGATGAACTTCACGTTCGGACAGGCATCGATGACCCTCTTCGTTATCGGCGTCTTGTTGGTCAGCACGATCTCCGCTCCGCCAATGCGCGCGATGGCCTCGTCTTCATCGGTCAGGCTCGTGCGGTCATAGACCTTCAGCGCACCAAGCTTCTCCAACTCTCCCCAGCTCAGGTCACCGGGGTTTTCCGTGTATCCGTCGAGGACGACGATTTCAGGGGACATGGGATTGGAACCTCCGTTCTTTACATTTTTCATATCGCTCAGCATTGGAAATTGCAGACCGCTATTCCCTCGCGCTCAAAGGCTTTGCGGATTTTTCTGACGAAATCGAGGGCCTTCGGACCGTCGCCGTGTACGCAAAGCGTGTCGCCCTTGATCTCGAGCTCGCGGCCGCTCAACGCCGTCACCCTGCCCTCCTTGACCATGCGGACGCACCTCGCGATCGCGACGTCCTCGTCGGTGATCATCGCGCCCGGCGTCTTGCGCGGGACGAGGCTCAGGTCGTCCTGGTAAGCCCTGTCCACAAATATCTCGGCCTTTGCGTCGAGCCCCGCGCTCGCCGCCTCCTCTCCAAGGACCGCGCCGGCGCAGTAGTAGACGATCAGTGAATCGTCCACCTCTCGAACGGCCTCGCAGATCGCACGCGACGCGTCGCGGTCGTACTGGCAGAGATTGCCGAGCGCACCATGCGGGGCGACGTGCTGGAGCCTCATCCCTTCGGCCTCAACAAAGGCCTTCAAAGCGCCGATCTGATACTTCACATCGTTCTTTATCTCGAGGGGGGTGAGCGCCATCTTCCTGCGTCCAAAGCCCTGAAGGTCGGGATAGCCGGGGTGCGCGCCGACTGCAACGCCCCGCTCCCTTGCCATTTTGACCGTGCGGTCCATCACCATCGGGTCGCCGGCATGGAAGCCGCAGGCGACGTTCGCCGAGGTGACAAATTTTATCACCTCCTCGTCGCCGCCGATGGTGTACGCTCCGAAGCTTTCACCCATGTCGCTGTTCAAGTCTATCCGAAACATCGCTTCAATCCTCCTCTCTTTCGATGCTGACGCTGTACGCCCTCCCGTCCACGGTGACCTTGAAAGAACGACGCGCCGGACGTTCAAAGCCCCGCCCGATCCTTGCGGCCAGTGCATCAAGCTCACGGCGGCTCGCCTCGGCCAGGCGCTCCGCCTCCTCGACGCTCGTCCTCACGAAGCGAACCGCGTCGCCCGCCTTGCACTGTCCGAGGACCGGCAGGTCCACGGTGATGACGGTCGCTATCTTCGCGTAGCCGCCGACGGTCTGGTGTTCGGCCATCATGACGATCGGGTCTCCGGAGGTCGGCACCTGAACGGAGCCGAACACGATGCCGTCCGAGATGATGTTGCCGTCGGTGACGTGCCGAATCTTCGGCCCCTCCAACCGGTAGCCCTGCCTGTCGAAGTCCGCGCCAATCGTGTAGCGCGAGTTCAGGAACGTCGCGATCCCCTCTTCGGTGAACCTGTCGTCCTGCGGCCCCAAGATCACCCTCAGCGCGCGCTCACCGGATGGGATCGGTTCCGGCTCGGCGACCCGGCCGGCCAGGTTGGGCAAGCCGGAGACGTCCTTCAGCAGGCGGACCTCGTCGCCCTGCCTCAGCCTGCGGCCTCTGTATCCGCCAAAGCCCTTGCCGACCATCGTGCTCCTGCTGTTCATCAGGAGGGGAACGTCCACCCCGCCCGCAAACGCCAGGTAAGCGCGACATCCGATCCTGGCGGCGCCCAACCTCAACCTGTCACCGGGGCGCACGGCGAAGGCGCGGCAATTGGGAACCGGAGCACCGTTCAGGACCGGGCTCATATCAGCCCCGACAATGACCATGACCGCGTTCTCGGCGAATGAGATCGAAGGCCCGATCACGGTTGCCTCGAGGCACGCCTCACTTCGATCGTTGCCGACTAGAAGGTTGGCAATCTCAAACGATCGCCTGTCCATCGGACCAGACGACGAAACGCCGAACGATTCGTACCCGAACCGCCCGCCGTCCTGGACCGTGGTCAAAATCCCTCCATTCTCGATGATCATGGGGTCCCCTCCTTTTCGTACGTCCTGCAGACGTACTCGGAGAGCTCGACCCGACGTTTGATGTCGAAGTACTCGTCGCGGTCGATCGGGATATGGCGGATCCATTGCCCCGCCTTCAGCAGAAAAGGGTTTTCCCTGCGATAGTCGCAGACAAGGACCGGCGTTGTCCCGATGATGTTCCAGCCGCACGGCTGGTCGAAGGGGATTATGTTGCTCAACGCGAGTTGAACGACAACGCTGCCCCCGTCGATGCGCACGCGCGGACTCTCGCGGCGCTTGAACGAGAACGGGTTCTCGAAACGCGCCGTGTACGGGTGTCCGGGCGCGAAGCCCAGCATGTAGACGAAGTAATCGCTGCCGCTGTGTATCCTTATGACCTCCTCGACCGTCTTGTCCTCAATCCTCGCTATCTCCTCTATGTCGGGCGCAAACTCCGGGTCATAGATCACCGGGATCTCCGTGATCACCGGTTTCGGAAGCGTCACGCTCCGGAGGTTCGCAAGGCTTTGACCTACGAACTCCCTCACCGCACCGCTCTTTACAGCGCAGGGATCGTACTGAATCAGCAGAGAGCGATAGGCCGGAGTCAACTCGCGCATCCCGGCGAAAGGGCGCCGTTCGAGCGAGAACATCAGCGAGCGGACCTTGGCGTTGGTCTCGATCCCAATCTCGTTCTCGAACTCAACGAGGACTGCGGAATCCCCTGCCTGTTTTATCGCAACGTCCTGCATCTTTCACTCAGTCCACGAACTCGAAGCCGACTTCCCTGAGTTTTTCGTCAACCCACGGGCGCGGCCATCCGCCTCCGGAACGGATCCCCTCGAGCTGGCGAGCCTCCCCGGCATGGTACTCGCGCGCCCTTCCAGCGATCTCCCTCGCAATCTCCGGGGGCACGACGATCACGCCATCTCCGTCGCCGATGACGATATCGCCGGGATGGATGACGACACCGGCAAAGGAGACGGGAAAGTTCATCTCGCCCGGACCGTTCTTGTAGGGGCCGTTGGGCGTCACCCCCTTCGCGTATACCGGAAAGTCGAGTCTCGCGAGGGCTCGGCTGTCCCGGACGCAGCCGTCGATGATGATCCCCGCAAGCCCGCGGCTCCTGGCGTAGCTGCTCATGATCTCGCCGCACAGCGAGCGGCTCATGCTGCCCTTGTTCGCGAGGACGATCACATCGCCCGGCTCCGCCATGTCGAGAGCCTTGTGAAACAGCAGGTTGTCGCCGGCCGGAGCGTTGACGGTAAACGCCACGCCAAGCAGACTGACGTTTGGGTTCAACGGATAAACGCCCGCGTCCACGGCCGCGATCCGCCCCATGTTGTCGTCGATGTTCGCCACCGGTATGCCGCGAAACGCCTCGACCAACTCCCTGGAAGGCCTCACAAAATTTCTCCTGATCCTGCAACCTGCTGGCATAACCCGTCCCCCCGTGCAATAGAATTGGCGGCGGCAAGAAGCCTGCCGCGGTATCGATGCAGATATAATATAGTGAAAGTTTTTGATTGAAAAATGAATAAATTTTACTATGATAATAAATGAAATTTATGTTTGGGATGGGGAGGCGGATCGAATGAACCTTGCGGACATAGAGACCTTTCTCACGGTCGTCAACACAAAAAGCGTTACGCAAACCGCAAAGATGCTGTTTTTGACCCAGCCGACGGTCACGCACAGGCTGAACTCCCTCGAGGCGGAGCTGGGCTTTCCCCTTATGATTCGCAAAAAAGGATGCAAGCAAGTCGAGCTGACCGAGCGAGGGCTGGACTTCATCCCGGTCGCCGAGCGATGGGTCTCGCTGTGGAAGGAGACGCAAAACCTCAGCGGTGCCGAGGACAGGGTTCCCCTGTCGATCGGCTGCACGGACAGCATGAACGTCGTCCTCCTCGCGCCCCTGTACGAGGGGTTTCTCAAGACGAAACCGCAGGTGAACCTGACCGTCCATACCCATCAGTCCAGGGAACTGTACGGGCTCCTGGCCAATCACGACATCGACCTGGCGTTCGTCTATCACAACCTGCCGTACAAGAACATCCGGTCCGACAAGATATTTGAGGAAAGGCTCTACCTCGCGCAAACGGACGAGCCGGCCGTCTCGAAGCCGGTCGTTCGCATGAACGAACTCGATACCTCAAAGGAGATCTTCATGAGCTGGGACGACAATTACCAGATTTGGCGCGGGATCTGCGCAGGAGGCGTGTACCGCCCAAGGGTTTCGGTGGATACGGTGGCGATGCTCGACAGGTTGTGGAGCCAGCCCGACCATTGGGTGATCGCCCCGGAATCCGTCATTGCCGAGCTCTCCAGGAGGCGACGCCTCTACGTCAGCGAGATAGAAAGCGCCCCTCCCAACCGCAGCGTTTACAAAATAAAGCGGCAGGCTCCAAAACTGGCGAGCCACAGGGTCGTAGCCCTCTTTGAGAGCGCCGTCGAGGAATACCTGGGGGACCTGAAATTCCCGATAAAGATCGGGGAGGTCTTTGGCGGGAGGGACTGACGGCCCGTGAGCGAGAGCGAACGGCTGCCGGAAGGCTCTCCCAAAGGGGGCACGCGGCCCCACCGCCGCACGTCGCTCTCCCCTGGATGGCCAAACGATTAAAATCAGAACCACTATATACCGCAGTTACGCAGGTGGTTCTCCTGTTTTCCTGAAAATATCCCCCACTTTTCCCCCACGTTATCCCCCACATGTGGTAGGATAAGCGGCAGGGGGTCAACAGGACAACCCAGGAGCGTGAACATGAAAGATTACAGGGAAATTGTCAGGGAGCTGACGGCTCATCCATCCGAGGAAGAATGGTTTGAGTTCAAGGAGAACTGGTACGATGCCCATGGGATTGGGGAATACATCTCTTCCTTGTCAAATTCCGCAGCCATGAATGGGAAGGGAAACGCCTATCTCATCTGGGGCATTGATAATGTTACGCACGACGTTGTTGGCACCCGTTTTGCTCACCGGCAGGACGTGAAAAACGAGCCCCTGGAACACTACCTGGCAAGGCAGCTCACTCCGGATCTGAACTTTTCCTTCCACGATGTGACGCTGAATCGCAGGCGGGTCGTTGTCCTCGAGATTCCCGCGGCAAAACAGTCTCCCGTTGCTTTTGACAACGTGAGGTATATCCGCATAGGCTCCAGCAAGGTCAACCTGAGTAAACATCCTGAGCGGGAGGCGGCCCTCTTCTCGGTTCTTAAAAACGGGCTGCCGACAACGGAGAATACCGAGGCGGACATACAGGAACTATCCTTTCGGAAGCTGTTCTTTTACTACGAGGACAGAGGCATCGTCCTTAACCGGAGAAATTTCAAGAAGAACCTGGGTCTGCTGACGAAGGACGGGACGTATAATCTGCTCGCGCAACTGCTGTCCGATGACAGTAAAATCCCCATCAGAGTGTCGATCTTCATGGGGAGAACCAAGGCAGATCCGTTGTATTCCGTGCGGGAATTTGGGAATACCTGCCTGCTGATCTCCCTGGAAAAAATTTTGGAGTATGGTGACGTGCTGAACATCATGCAGGCAGACGAGAAGGATCGCATCGTCGAGCGCCGGGAGGTTCCGCTGTTCGATCAGGATGCCTTCCGTGAAGCCGTGATCAACGCATTCGTCCACAATCTCTGGGTGACTGGGAATGCCCCGATGTTCACGGTGTTCAATGACAGGATAGAGATACTGTCGCGCGGAACGCTGGCCCCTGCGCAAACCCTGGAGGGGTTTTACACCGGTGATTCCGTTCCGGTCAACAAACGCCTGTCCGACATCTTTCTTCAGTTGCACATCAGCGAGAGGTCCGGCCGCGGAGTTCCCAAAATTACACAGGTTTACGGCAGAGAAGCCTTTGAATTCAGGGAGAACTCCATTATCGTGACCATTCCTCTGAACAGAATGCTGCCTGCTGCAGGTGACAGGAGCGGGGGGAAAATGGGGGATAATGTGGGGGATAACACGCTGAATCCGACTCGGCAGCGCATACTGGCCGAGATGAGGAACAACCCCAACATCACACATCCGCAGTTGATGAGGATAACGGGACTTGGCAAAACCGCGATTCAAAACAATGTATCCTATCTACGGAAAAACGGATACGTTGAGCGGGTAGGCTCCAACAGGAATGGATATTGGAAGGTCTGTGAACGTTGACATACCTGTTTCGGCGGCGGCAATCGGCGGGGCCATTGCCGCATATTGGAAGGTCTGTGAACGTTGACATACTCCCACGAATAAATTCGTGCCCAAGAAGCGGGGCATACTATGGGATTCTAAGATCGACAAAGACAGCCGGACACGTCCGGTCTTACGTCTTCTCCCTTAAGAGTGGATGCCCCCACTCTTTGATCCCAGTTTTCTGAGTTTGTTCTTTGGCGTTGGATATTTTACGTTTGGGACTCCCCAAACAACCCGATATATCCAGTTTTCAAGATACGTTGTGCCCCAAAAAGGGGACAGGTTGGCACGGGATTTCACCCCACGTTGCCAAATACAGTATACCAGAGAAACAAAAGCAAAGGCGAACGTCGCTCGTTGGCGACGTTGCGGACCGCAGGTTTCGCGAAGCGACGCATCATCCCATAGTATGCCCCGCTTTATGGGCACGACTAAAGTCGTGGGCTTTCCCGTCGCCCTGTCGTAAAGTAGTGAAACAACATCAAGCAACAGCAACACGTTGCGACAAGCGAGCTGTTAATTTCCCGGCTGCTGTTTATCTCGTTGCCATTGTGACCTGACCTAATTGATGACATGCCTCAGATAAATTTCTTGAATATTTCACAAAGAAAAAATCAATTTTCCTTAAAGCAAAAGCCCTGTTATATTGGGGATGGCGGTTACAAAACCATACCCAAGGGGGATGCAGCAAATGAAGGGAAAAACCACGATCGTTCACAAGATGCTCATTGCTCTCGTTTGTGGTCTTGCCGTCGGCATCGGGTGCCTGTTTCTGAGGGAATACCTGTTGTCAAATGGCGGCGAGGGGACGTGGAAGCTCATCAACGGCCTGCTGTTTCAGGACATCACGCGCCCCGAAGGCGTCCGATCGCTCGGACTGTTCTACATCATCGGGCAGGTGTTCATGAACGGCCTCCAGCTTGCCATCGTTCCGTTGGTCCTCGTTTCGATCAGCCTCGCGATGTGCAGCATCTCCGAGGCCGCGAAGCTTGGACGCATTGCCATCCGTTCGTTGATCGGTTTCTTAGGCTTTTACGCCGTCGGGTGCCTGATAGCGGGAGCGATCGCCTACGGGGCCCGGGGGATGGGGTGGTTTACGGTGGTTCTTCCGGGCGGCGAGGTCACGAAGACGGCTCAGATCGCCCCGTACAACCCGCTTGGCGTTATCGTCGACGCCATACCGAACAACATCATCAACGTCATGGGCGTCAACACGCGGATCCTTGCGGTCGTAGTCGTCGCCGTCATCCTTGGGATCTGCATGAACAAGCTCGGAGAGAAGGCCCATGTGCTCAAAAGCGTTCTGGAGGGCCTCAGCGACGTCATCAACATGTGGCTGACCTTTCTGCTCAACAGGGTGGGGCCGTTTGCGATCTTCTGCATGATCTCCCGCACCTTCGCCGTCTACGGCGTTGAATACCTGAAACCGGCCGCCGCCTACATGGGGACCGCTATCTTCACGCTCTTCCTGGTGCTCCTGACGGTCTACCCGATAGGGATCCTTCTGCTGACCGGCCTGAACCCGTTCAAGTTCATCAAGAAGATGGCGAAGGTCGGCGTGTTCGGCTTCGCGATGAACTCGTCGGCGGCAACTCTGCCGATCAACATGCGCACGAACCTCGACGAACTCGGATGCAGCGAGGAGATAACGAGCTTCGTGCTTCCGCTGGGCATGACGATCAACATGAACGGAACCTCGATCATGCACATGGTGGCGGTGACGTTCATCGCAACGAGTGCAGGCATCCCGATAACGCCGGCCACGCTCGTCATCATGGCGGTCCTGACGATATGCGCAGCCGCGGGGACGCCGGCCATTCCGGTCGCAGGAACGACGATGATCTTCACGGTCATGGCCGGCCTGGGGTTTACGACCGAGGCGTGCCTGGTCGGCTACGCGCTGGTCGTCGCGATCAACCGCCCGGTCGAGATGTCGCTCCTCACGCTGAACGTCATCGGTGACGCGGCGGTCAACGTGATCGTGAACGCCAAAGAGGGGGAGCTGAACCGCGATGTCTACAACAGCTGACGGAAGGGAGGAGACGACGGTGAACTACGCTGCGGCGGAACGGATGAACTCTTTGCCCTTCTCCGGCATACGCAAGATGATGGAGAAGGCGACGAAGATGCAGCAGGCGGGTGAGCGCGTGATCCACCTGGAGATCGGCCGTCCGGATTTTGACACGCCGGAGAGGATCAAGCGCGCAGCGGACGAGAGCCTGGCTCAGGGACACGTCTTTTACACGTCGAACTATGGGACGCCAGAGCTGAGGACGGCAATCGCCGACAAGATGCGCGAGAAGAACCGCGTGGGGTACGACCCGTCCGAAGTCCTGGTTACCGTCGGCGTCGGAGAAGGAACCTTTGCCGGCATGGCGGCGTTTCTGAACCCGGGCGACGAGGTCCTCGTCCCCAATCCGGTGTGGCTGAACTACATCCACGTTCCGGAATCCCTGGGAGCGGTTCCATCGACGTACAGCCTTAAGGAAGAAAACGACTACCAGGTGGACTTCGCGGAGCTCGAGAGCAAGATAACGAGCCGAACGAAAATGCTGGTCCTCGTCGATCCAAGCAACCCGACCGGAGGCGTTTTTTCGCGCGAAACCCTGGACCGCCTTGCCGATACGGCACGGAAACACGATCTGCTGGTCCTGTCGGACGAGATCTATGAACGGCTCGTCTACGACGGAGTGGAGCACGTGAGCATCGCGTCGTTGCCAGGGATGAAGGAGCGGACGATCACGTTGGGCGGCATGTCCAAAGCGTACTCGATGACGGGATGGCGCCTTGGCTACCTGTGCGCCCCGTGCGAGATCGTTCAGGCGTGCGTGCGCATTCATCAATACACGGTAACGTGTGCGCCGTCGTTCGTCCAGGATGCGTCGGTCGTCGCCCTTCGCGAATGCGACGAGGACGTCGAGGCGATGCGCCGCGAGTATCAAAGGCGCAAGGATTACGTCGTCAAGGCGATCAATGCGATCGACGGCCTGAGCTGCAACAATCCGAAGGGCGCGTTCTACGTTTTCGTCAACGTCAAGAGCCTGGGCCGCTCGTCCGCTGAGGTCGCCGAGTACATGCTCGACCACGCAAAAGTGGCACTGGTTCCGGGAAGTGCGTTCGGGTCGGAGGGTGAGGGCTACCTGCGCCTCTCGTATGCGGCCGCTTACGAAGAGCTCGTCGAGGCCTGCGAAAGGATCGAAAAGGCCGTCCAGGAGCTGCGGTAAGCCGTTGAGTGCCCGCTGATCCGCTCAGAAAAAAATCAGCCTGACGAAGGCCCCGCACCGATGCGTGGAGCACGCAACGGGATGTCGCGCGTGTCCTTGTCATTTCAGGCTATAATGAAGAAACGTGGGACACTTCGTCCCAGGCCGTCGGGGAGGTGCGCGGGATGGATAAGCTGCGGGAGGATGCGCTGGAGATCGTGAGGCGGGCCATCGACGCCGTGCTGCCCGAAGCGGCGGTGAGGGAGGCGTTGGGGCGTGGAGAGCTCGCCGCCCGGCTGAGGGAGACGGGGCGAGGACGGGTGATCCTGGCCGCCATCGGCAAGGCGGCGTGGCGCATGGCGCAAGCCGCCTCGGAGGCGCTGGGGGATCGGCTGGCCGGCGGCGTCCTCATCACCAAATACGGCCATTCGCTGGGGGAGATGCGGGGGATCAAGGCCTTTGAGGCGGGTCACCCGGTGCCGGACGAGAACGCGGTCCGGGGGACGGAGGCGCTCCTGAGGCGCGTGAGGGGCCTGTCGCCGGAGGATACGGTGCTGTTCCTCGTATCGGGCGGCGGGTCGGCGCTCTTCGAGCTGCCGGCGGAGGGCGTGACGCTGAAGGACTTGGCGGACGTGACGGGCCAGCTTTTGGCCTGCGGAGCGGACATCGTGGAGGTCAACGCGGTCCGCAAGCACCTGTCTGCCGTGAAGGGAGGGCGCTTCGCAAAGCTCTGCGCGCCGGCCCGCGTCCTGACGGTGGCCCTGTCGGACGTGCTGGGGGACCGCCTGGACAGCATCGCGTCGGGGCCGGCCTGCCCCGACGCCTCCACGTCGGAGGACGCCCTGCGCGTCGTGGAGAAGTACGGGCTGGCGCTCCATCCCCGCCTCACGGAGGCCTTGAAACGCGAAACGCCCAAAAAGCTGGACAACGCCACGGCCGTAGCGGCGGGCAGCGTGGCGTCGCTCTGCGCGGCGGCCGGGAGGGCCGCCGCCGCCCTGGGCTACACGCCGCTGCTCCTGACCTCCACGCTCTCCTGCACGGCGCGGGAGGCCGGCGCGTTCCTGGCCGCCATCGCGCGGGAGGTTCGCGCCAGCGGGCGCCCCATCGCATCGCCCTGCGTCGTCATCGCGGGCGGCGAGACCGTGGTGCACGTGACGGGGAAGGGCAGGGGCGGGCGCAACCAGGAGCTGGCCCTGTCGGCGTGCCGCGGCATACGGGGGCTTCGGGACGTCGTGGTCGTCTCCGTGGGGTCGGACGGCACGGACGGCCCCACGGACGCGGCCGGGGGCATCGTGGACGGGACGACGGCGGAAGCGCTGGGCGCCAGAGGGATGGACGTCGAGGCCGTCCTGCGGGACAACGACGCATGGACTGCGCTGAAGGCCGTGGACTCCCTCGTGATCACCGGTCCCACGGGCACCAACGTCAACGACGTTTCGTTCGCCCTGATGGGCTAGGGCCGTATCGCCGTGATGAGCGCACTGGCGGAGAGCCCCGCAAGGGCCGCCTCGTCCTCCGCGCTCAGGCTTCCCGCCTCCTGTCGAACGACATCCGCATTGATCTCATGGGGTTTCGTCGGCCTGACGCTGACCTGAACGAACCCTGCCACCTCAAGTTTTCGCCGATACTCTTCCGACGGAAGAGCACCGGCGATTCACCCGCTCCAGGCCGTCTTGCTCCTGCGCAGCATCTCCGGAACGGGGCGCAGCAACACGACGTCCGAAACACAGAAGCGGCCGCCGGGCGCCAGCACCCGAAACGCCTCGCCAAACACCGCGTCCTTATCCGGGGAGAGGTTGATCACGCAGTTGGAGAGCAGCACGTCCACCCCGCCATCGAAGAGCGGGAGCGTCTCGATGTGGCCCTTCAGGAGCGTGACGTTCCTCAGGCCCAGCTTCGCGAGGTTCTTTCGGGCGCGGGCCAGCATGGCGGGGGTCATGTCCAGGCCATAGACATGGCCCGACGGCCCCACGTCCCGGGCTGCCAGGATCAGATCCAGCCCTGCGCCGCACCCCAGGTCCAACACGCGCTCCCCCGGCTTGAGGAGCGCCGCGCGGACGGGGTCCCCGCACCCGAAGGACTGCTCCGCCGCTTCCCCCGTCCCTGCGAGGTCCGCAGCACGGTAGTTGCCCTGAGTCATGTCCGTGACGGCGTCGGGGTCCGTGCAGCACCCCGCTTCCCGTCCCTCGATGGCCGCGCTGTACGCCGCGCGCACCGCCTCCCGAATGTCCTCCACAGCAGCCCCTCCGTCCTTCCTCATGGGCCCGCTCCTCAGGGCGGCCCCTACGCCTCCTGCCACCTGCAGTATAGCACCAATGGAATACCCCATCGCGTTATGAGACACCGTCAGGAAGGAGGGCATCAGGGAAACCACTCCCCCTTACTTCTCCTTCTTCTTCTCATCATCCAAAGAAAAAACCGTCGGGACCCCGTTTTCCATTTGCACGCCCGAGGCCGTCGAATAATAGACGTTCTGCCTGTAGTCGGTCATGGTGAACATAAAGGCATAAAACCCGTCGGGAAGCACCGTCTCCTTGAACTTGGACCCCTTGCCGATCGTGAGCGTATCGCCCTCGCACGCAACCAGCTCGTCTTTTTCGAGGTCCAGCTTATGCAGGACCAGCGTGATCTCGTCGCCCTCGACCAGCAGACGCTCCCCCCTGCCGGGGGGGCCCCCCTCCTCATCCGGTCTGGCGGTGAGCATCCGGAACGCCTTCGTGTCGAAATCGTAGGCCACCGTGAGGTTGTAAGGCTTGCCCTTCATCAGAAAGGGGACCTCATAAAGGACGTAGTCGTCCGTCACCGAGAGGACGGACATCGCGGCCAAATGCCCGTCGAGGCTGCCCCAGACCCCCCGAAAGTTATCCATGAAACGCCCCGCGTCCCAATCCGCGGAAAGATCGGAATCCTCGCCCAGAAGCACGGACGGGGTCCCCTCGTCGTCGCATAGCGCGAGGATAAAGGTGACGCGATCCAGCAGGGCCGCCTTCCCGGCCCCGAGGTTGAGACACGCGTAGGTCTCGCCGTCCTGCTCGACGTACTCGACCGGGTGGTCGTCCAAATTCATGCCGGAGGTCTCGGCGAAGTTGAGACCTGCGGCCAGCGCGGCGGCGTCCCAACGCCCCAGCGAGGGGAGATGGAGCCCCTGGGCCAACGCGGAGGCGTCCCAGGGCGAGGCCGAATGCCCCGGCCGATCTGCGCTCACCGGCCCCTCCGATTCCGCGTCGAGGGAGTTCAAAAAATCGGCGACATCTTGAACGAACTGCACCGCCTTGTCTGAAAAATCCCCCCGCAGCAGGGGCTCGTAAAGGTAATAGAGCCCCCGCATCCCCGACGCCAAAGCGGAGTCCTCAAACCGGTCGTAGGCGTCGGGCTCCGGAGCGGAGGGAATAAAGACGGAAATTCCGTTCGATCCCTTTCGGTAGGCCCCCTTCACCTGATAGACCACACTCTCCCGGACGGCCTCGATCACCGCCTCGGCAGCCTCCGGAAAGAGGTGCGCGTTCCTGGAGGCCAGGCTCGCCAGATCCACCATCCCGGCGCTGTAGCTCTCGGCGCTCTTCGCCCCCCGGGCGAATGCGGCGTAAAACGCGGAGGGGTCCTCCAGGACCGAGGTCATCCCCATAGCCCCAAGGCAGGACACCGCCAGGTTCAAGTCGTCGGCCTTCTGAAGATCGATCATGGACAGCGTGACGTTTTTCTCCAGCCCATGCTCCCGGCACCCTTCATAATACGAGTCACAGATGACGCGCCCAAGCTCCGCGGCACGCATCGCCGTGTTCGCGGAAAGGGCCGACAGCCAGCCGTCGTACTTCCACCCACAGCCCGGCTCCGTCTCCTCCGAGGCCACAAGATACCCCGCGTAAGGCGCACAGACGCCGACCATCTCCAGCGTCGCCATCAAACAGGCGTCGATCCCGATCAGCTCGAACGGCTTTTTATCCGGCTCGTCGCCGTAGACCGCCTCCAGCGCCTCCCTCAGCTCCCCAAAGGACAAGGCGTCGCCGCCGTGCGTTTCGTCGTAACAAAGCCCTCCGCTGCTTCCCCCGCCGTGGTCCCACAGGATCAGCACCTTGTGATCGGCAGGATAGTTCTTCTCGCAGAATCGCAGAAAATCCCTCAGGGTCTCAGGGGCGCCCATGTTCGCCCGCCCCGCCTTGCCGACGACGCCGATCTCATCCCCGGAACGCTCCAGACGGCACGGACCGGAGGCGTCCACAAGCTCGTTGTCCCACGTTTTGGAGCCGCCGGCCTGCACGACCACCTTCACGTTGTCGGGCAGGGCGACCTCCAGCGTCTCCGCAAGGTCACCCGTCGCAAACCCGTTTTCCGACTCCAGGTCGGACCCGCAGAGGTACCAATAGACCGCCCAGGTCTCCTTTGCCTTTGCGGCCGGCGCGGCGTGCAAAACAGGACAACCCCAAAACGCCAACATCGCGCAGAACAGAAAAAAACGTGCCGAAGCCCGCCTCATGACTTATCCCTCATCCGGCTCCAACCCCTCCCCGAACGACCCCGGCAGGTCAATCCAGACCTCGAATAGAACGGACGATGGATTCAAAAGCCTGATGCTGACCGATGAGCGTGACCATGGAGACAAACGTTTCGTCGCCCATGACGATCCCGCGGCAGGACAATCCATCCTTGTCCGTGAAGGAAAACCGATACCCGCCCCCCGATGGCTCCGGCTTATCGGCCCCCACCTCCTGGGCAACCCGTTCCGCAAACTCCGAAACGGACACCCCCGGCTCGTCGATCCCCGTCAGCATGACGGCCGCATCCTCATCCGGGGCCGTCATGCTCACGGTAGCGTTTTCCTCGTCCTCCTCGACCTCCCAGCCCTCCGGGACATCGACGGCACAGCGGATCGAGGGAAAACGCCTCTCCGCAGCAGACGCCGTCATCCCCCAAAACGCCCAAATCCCCAACAAAAACGCGAAAACGACAAGAATAAACGATCGCCGCACCCCAAAAACCTCCTCGCAAAACGCCTTCTCGCGCCGTCCTTCTTCAGGTCGGAGCACCATAACCTCATCACAACCCCTCAGTTCCCCCTTCGGGGCAGCCCTCCTTACATAAGCAGACTGCCAGCGAACGCAGTGAGCTGTGCCCCGGAAACGGGGCATACTGTGCAGGTCGCTTAGGATCAGGGGGGCAAAAAAACGGACGCCAACGCCTCCCCTGAAAGGGGGGCCTGAAGCGCGCCTCTCTTTTCGCCCGGCCCGTCCGCCGTCATCGTCCCGTCCCGCGGGGCGCGCCCCCTACGCCTCCTGCCACGTCAGCGCCAGCTCCGCAAAGGTCCCGGCCCCCGTCCAGAGCACGTCCTCGTTGACGGTGAACTTCGGGTGGTGGTGGGGGAAGTCCAGTCCGCCGCCGAGGGTTGAGGGGTGCGAGAAGAACACGCCCGGAACCCTCTCCATGTAGAAGGCCATGTCCTCGCTCACCATGGCCGGCTCGTCGATGGGGCGCACGTGTTCCGGCCCCACGACCGCGCCCGCGGCGCGGACGAGCTTTTCCGTCATGTCGGGGTCGCAGACCACGGGGGGCGGCCCATAGGTGAAGGCGACCCTGGCGCTGCCGCGCATGGCCGCAGCGACGCCCTCGGCGATGGTCCGGATGCGGTCCTGCAGCGAGCTGCGCGTCTCCTTTGAGAGGGAGCGGATGGTGCCCTTCATCGTGCAGGAGTCGGGGATGACGTTTGGGGCGGACCCCGCCTGGAAGCTCCCCACGGTCAGCACGGCGGGGGCCAGGGGCGGCGTCTCCCGGCTGATGACGGTCTGGAGAGTAGCATAGACCTGGCAGGCGATGGAGATGGGGTCCACCGAGCGGTCCGGCTGGGCCCCGTGGCCGCCCTTCCCGCTCACATCGATGGTGAAGGTGTCCGCCGCGGCCATGACGGCTCCCGGCCTGAAGCCGATCTCTCCCGCATCGGCGCCGTTCCACAGGCTGCCCGTGTGCAGTCCGGCGATGGCGTCCACGCCCTCGAGGACGCCGTCCTGGATCATGGCCATGGCCCCCATCCCGATCTCCTCCGCCGGCTGGAAGATCAGCTTCACGGCGCCCTGAAGGTCCTCCCGATGCCGCCCCAGCAGGACGGCCGCCCCCAGCAGCATGGCCGTGTGCGCGTCGTGCCCACAGGCGTGCATCCGCCCGGGGTGCGCGGACGCGAAGGGCAGCCCCGTCTCCTCGGAGACGGGCAGGGCGTCCATATCCGCGCGCAGCGCCAGCGTGCGCCCGGGTCGGGCGCCCCGAATCACCGCGGTGACGCCGCTCCTCCCGACCCCCGTCCGGACCTCCACGGCGCCCGCCTCGTTCAGCCGCTCGGCAACGAAGGCCGCCGTGCCCCCGGTGTCGAACCCAACCTCCGGATGAAGGTGGATGTGGCGACGCCAGCCCACCATCTCCCCGTTCAGCTCCCGCGCCTCATCCCGCACGCTCACGCCCTTCATCGCATACCCTCCGCCTTTCGCACGATTTCAAATGGATTCCATTCTATATCATCCGGAGCAGATTGCCTCCCGCGTTCTATTGTATCTTGCGCGAATATGTTATAAAATTGTACATCCTGCAAAGGTGGCATGGCTCGTTTCGTAACGTTTTACGAAAGCGCCGGTCGCGTTCGGCTGCAGGCTCTGCAAAAGGGGGTGGAAATCATGAGCGACTGTATTTTCTGCAAGATCGCAGGCGGCGAGATACCGACGGACTTCGTCTATCGGGACGAGGACGTCGTGGTCTTTCGTGATGTTGCACCCCAGGCTCCAACGCATCTCCTGGTGATCCCAAGGTGTCACGTAGCATCTTCGGCCGAGGTGAAGGATTCGGCCGTCTGGGGCGCCCTGATGGGCGCCGCTGTGAAGGTCGCGCTCTCGCTTGGCCTTGAGAAGGATGGCTATCGCATGGTCATCAACACGGGAGAAGGAAGCGGTCAGACGGTACCTCACCTTCACATTCATCTGCTGTCGGGACGCAATTTCGGCTGGCCTCCGGGCTAGTCGGAGAAGAGGAAGGGGGGATCTGTTCATGACGACTGTCACCCGCAAAGAAGGAGAGAACATTGAGGATACGCTGAGGCGCTTCAAAAAGGAAGTGGCCAAGGTGGGGACGCTGCGCGAGGCCCGCAAGCGCGAGCACTACGAGAAGCCCAGCGACGCCAAGAAACTCAAGCGCGCTGAGGCGGCGCGGAAGCGCAAGAGCATGAGGCGCAGGAACGCAGGTTAGTTCGCGTGTCGATGGGGGCTGAGGCCCCCATTTTTCTTTTCGCGAAAGGAGGGTGATCGCGATGAAGCTGACGGATCGGATCGCGGCCGACCTGATGGCCGCCATGAAGGCGAGGGAGGAGAGGCGCCTCTCCTCCCTGCGGATGCTGAAGACGGAGCTGCAGAAGCTCGCGGCCGACAAGGGGCGCGGCGCGGAGATCGCGGACGAGGACGTGCACACGGTGATCCGACGCCTGATCAAGCAGCGCAAAGAGGCCGCGGAGCAGTACGCTGCCGGCGGGGCGCGGGACCGGGCGGAGGCGGAGCTGGCGGAGGCGGCGGTCCTGGAGCCCTACCTCCCGGCCCAGCTGGAGGACGCAGCCCTGGACGAGATGGTGCGTCAGGCCGCCCAGGACACGGGGGCCTCCGGGCCCCGCGACATGGGCAGGCTCATGAAGGCCGTGCTGGCCCTGGCGGCGGGCCGCGCCGACGGCGCGCGCGTCAAGGACCGCGTCACGGCATACCTGAACCGTTAAGGGGGCCGCAGTCAGCCCCCACCCGTTTCGTCAGGAGGCGCCCCAGGGCGCCTCCTTCATTTTGTAGCTTCTCGCTATTTTAAGGGATAGCCCTATCTGTAGTTTCCCTGCGATGAGGTAAATCATTGAGATGAGGTTCTCCCTGCTCCTGCAGCCCCTGGCCCTCGCCTTACAGGCTTGGATCAAACTGTTGATTCCCTCAAGAATGCCGTTGTTGATACGGGACTCAAACCACTGAAGGACTCCATCCCAATGATGCTTGATCGTGCGCGCTGCTCCAACCATCGCATTTAGACGACTGTGCGTAGCCCAGAAATACCATCGCTTCAGTAACAGCTCCCCTTCTTCTCAAAGGCGAAATCTCCTGAAAATATCCTGGAAACCCAGCTTCATCTGACAGGCACGCGCGGTCTTCCGATTATGCTTCCTCAGACTCAGTTCCCCCAGCCAGGCCTTTTGCTTCTCCGTCAGGGTTTGAGGGTTCTTCAGCCAAAGATAACGGGTGTGCGCCAGGCTCGGGTCCTCCTTGCGCTCCTCGCGACGGACGCTGTCTACTGCATCGTTCACCACCTTCACGACATGAAATTTGTCGAACGTCAGCTTCGCACCCGGGAAGTGTTCTCGCGCCCCTTTGATGAAGGCTTGCGACATGTCACAACACATCCGCTCGATGTTTTCGCCTCGGCCGCCGTGTTTCTCGAGAAATGTCTTGAATCGCCCCAAAGTGCTCGAGTCCTTACCCTCTGTGGCGAAGATGACCTTTGACGTATCCAGGTCCACGAAGACCGACACGTAATCGTGCCCTCGCTTGCTCGCGGTCTCGTCGAATCCGACATTGCGGACCCCTGACAGATCCCTCCGCTCGAGGGCCTGTTCCGTGTAATGCCTGATCACGCGCCAGAGGCGTGTGTCGTGCATGTTCAGCTCCTTCGCCAGGGTCTTGATGGGCATGGCAGGAGCCAGGGAGAGGACCAACGCCTCGAAAAGCAAAGTAAACCCGCTGCCCTCGCGCGCCCAGGGGACGGGGACCAGGCAGACGCCACAGGAGTCGCAGTGGACCCTTGGGACTTTGGCCATTTTTGAGTGAACACACCCTAGTACAGCAGGTTTTCCACTTCGTCAATGATGGTGATGTCCACCGCCGTGGCGTCTTCAACACGAAACGTCATCATCACGTGTCTACTCTTCTGTTGTGGATGTCCTTCAAGTACAGAAAATTATCAAACATCGCCGCCTGCAAGTTTGAAATTTCCTCACGATGCGTTCAATAACTTCCCGGTTTGTGCTGCTGAGCAACATTCGCCGTGAGCAAGGAGATTACGACAGGTGCGCAACAAAGCAATGCGGGACCTTATCTCAGGGGCGGGTATCTCCAGCATATGATTAATGATCATGTGATTGAGCTGCCCCAACTCAATGTCACATAGATCATCAATGGCTTCGTTACTACCGTTGCCATATCCTCGTTGCTCAGGATGTTTTGCAAGCGCCGCCGCTATTTCAGCATGCCATTGCCGGACGATCTCTACGCGCTCAAGCTCAATAACAGGGAAAAGTACTTGAACCTGCGCACTCCAAAGACGCTTCTTAAGTGTAAGATTATTTCTGTTACGAAGGAGAGCAAAGGCGTGCTGTGCTCCTTCGCCGCGGCGTACAAAATCAGGCTCCTTTGCGATACGGCTTAATACATCCAGAGGTTCTTCGTTCATAAAATTTGTTTCAAGAATCATCCGTTCAGCAACTTCCGCATCCGTCTCGCACAGGTTTGATACCATCGCAGCGATATAACTTTTCCACTGGGCAGTAAGTTCTTTCTGTTCATCAAGCAGAAAGCTGCAGAAAAGCAGCAAATTATAACTGTCCACGTATTCGCTGAAGTTGATTTTTGGTATTGAACTGTGAGCTGGAAGCCTCATATTATCCTGAACTTCAAGGATGAATAACCCATCCACAACAGCTCCTGTGGCATAATCACTGCAGAAGTTCACCCAGTCTTTCACCTGCTCCGCATTATTGAATCCCTTCAACCACAGGATTGTGTTTTTCAACACGCTGTTTCTCTTGATGTATTCCTGCATACTCATGCCAGAACCGACACGATACTCATTTTTTACAGATTCGGAGGCGTAGTTTCGAAGGATGAACTGGCCTGGCGCTATATCCTGAAGGTACTCATCCTTCACATCAATAGGCCTGATCAGTATATCCATCATGCTACTTCTCCGTTTAAACTCCGCATCGATAGCGCTGCGCATGGTGTGGCGCCATGGGAGATCACCAGGTACCAACAAGAGAACCGCAAATTTTGTTGATAAAAGCTCTGATGTTTTTGTCACGACGGAGTGTGGCCCGGTAATATTATTCCACCAAAATTCCTCAAAGTCTGTCATGATTGAACCGCCTCTTCAGGATTATTGGCTTTGTCGATATCATCAAGCAGACTGCTGTCATCATGGCTGATAATATTAAGGAAGGAACGCCGCCGCAGACGATAGATTCCGCTTTCTGGACGCCCCAAGATACCCATCTCAACCATCTCATCAAGAAGATTGATGGTAGTCTCCGATGAGAGCTGTTCAAGACAGTAAATTTGATACTCCTTTGCACAATCTGAAATTTGTTTCTGCGTAAAGCCATGTTGATCTCCAACAAGATACTCCTCCTGAGTATAGTAGAGCAAGGCAATGCATCGAGCCAGCATAAAATAACGCTGGTCGAGATTCAGGGAGAGGTGGAATCTAGAACGAATGCTGTCGTTCAAACTTTCGTCGGCCATAACATTTCCAAGCTGCATATCGTTCAGTACAAATGGCGGATTGTTTGTTGCATGATAATATTGGGCGTATTTACTCGTGAGCGTCTGCACTAGAGTATAGCCAAAGAACTGAAGAATACCAGGGTAATAATTTGTGTTTATCAAAATCGTTTGAAGGTGAGCATCCCCAACCTGGAACCCCAAATAGTGCAGTGGGCGTGAGATAAGATCCATCGCATCAACAGGTGAAAGCGGCTGAATGCACAGAGGTGTCCCCAGCTGTCCAAACACGTTATTGGAGGATAACGTATTCTTAGCCCTGCAGACGTTATGAAGGCCTGCAAGTACAAATTTAAAGTTATTCTGCGTCTCGCGCTTCAGATTCACCAGCGGAAGAAGCGGGTTGTAATCGACCGAACCGATGCTCTCGAGAAAGTTATCCGTTTCGTCCAGAAGAAGCAGGAATGAAGCAATTTTCTCCTGCCTGAATAAGCTGCTGATCTGTCGGCACATGTCTTCCAAAGATGCACAAGGTGTAATGGGAAGGTTTGTTTTTTCAACGATATCCTTTATGACATGCTCCACAACCTGCTCTTCCTTATGGAATTCCTTGATTGTACTGAGTACAGCGAAGGCTCCGTTCTCAGGGGCGAATCGCAAATTCTCCGCACGCTGAAGTAATGCTGTTTTTCCTAACTGGCGACCGCCGTATACAATGGAAGCCCCATTAGGATCTGTAATATCATGAATTTCCTTTCTGCGCCCAAAGAACATTTCGTCGGAAACAGCACCAACGCCGCTTACAAAGGGTTGATAGATAGTATAAGGGAGTGTGCACTTTAAAAGTATCGACAAACGCTCCGTAGGAAGATGCAGGGCCAGGTGCAGGGCCAGAACTCGATCGATGAGAAGAAATGGTTTCTGACCGGATGTTTGAGTATGAAATATTTCGGCCACTTGTCTACGTGTCCCCCGATCAAGATAGTAATCTACAAGGACAACTGCAATTCCGTTGGGGTTAAGGTTAAGCGCGGTAACAGTCTTTACAATTCCGTCAGCCATGTGATTTCCGTACAAAATCACGACGGAGAGCGGCGAGGCCATCTTGGTACCAAAGGCCGCTATGGGATGGTCATAATCAGAGGCATTACGAGGGCTTTTCTGAACAAACACCTTAAATTGATCAGGCGCTTTTTGATCACAATCGATCTTTTCAGCTTTAATCACGTTAAAGCCGAGACAGAAAAAAAGCGTCTTAATCTGGTCAGTGGTTGTCTTGCCACGCCGGGAGGGCCAGGCCTCAACAAGTTTTTCGCTGCTCGTTTTCAGGCGACTTGACCAATCCTTGGGTCTGGCTTTATCCAAATCTTTAGAGAAATCCCCAAGTTTTCTGGAACTGTTTCTGCTGCACAGGTCATAAAGCGGATCAAAGGATTCGTCGGACAGAAAATCCCTAAAGCTGTCCCCGGAAGTCATGACAGTCTGAAGTTCTTTCGTCAACTCATATTCGCCATAATCGAAGCGGTTGATGTATTCTTCCGCAACGGCAAAGTTATCCTCATCAAGCAACTTCTCCGCTTTGTCCAGTGTTGAGAACGTTTTTTGTTTTTCGTCGAGATTTGCCCTACGAATCTTAATATCATTTTTCAATTGTTTTTTTCGCTCTGCAGTCAAATCAGTAACTTTTTGCTCAAGAGCGTTCAGGAACTGTCGCCAACAACCAAAATTTCGCCCATCAAAAAAATCCGGCTTATAACGCATCTGGATATTCGTCAGGTTTTCCTTATCATCCTCACGAATACGGCCATAAGTGTAAGCCAGTTCGAGCTGCCCCTTAAAACTGTCCAGACGTTTCTCAGCAGAATTTTGAACAGCAGTAATATCATCGTGAACCTGAATTTCCTTACCCTCAGCCCTGTCTATCAGTTCCAGCTGATTCAGGTTATCAAATGTTGTCGTCTCATCTGGCGCAGAATTATCAAATATCCCCTGCCGTGCTTCATTCAAACTTCGTGCAGGTGAAGCGATATGACGAAGCACATTGCGCCATGGCTCATAGTATGGAATAGCACATTGTTCGGTCGTCAATATGGGATTACCTTCGTTATCAAGTGGTATGAATCTTGTAGTCAAAAGATCCATGAAGAGCGGCTTCACATGATGCCCCGAAAGGCGATCGTGAATGACTTTCAGCATTTTCAAGACAAAGACGTTGCCCGGTGCAGCTTTCAACTCTTCACTCTTCATGAAGATTGCATTAACATCGTTGAGGGTTTTAGCCCGCAAACTACGCAGGTGATTGCAGCGATTATCATCGACCTCTTCAATGTTACCCCATTCCATCATAAGTGTCAGGCGTTCCAAAAATGCGTCAAAGACCTTACGTCGGGCGTCAAAAGCCAATTTCATTTTAGGTTTATTCTTACGGCTCCGTGCAATATCCCACTCCCGATCAAGCTTCATATTGATCAGGTCTTCCGATATTACTGTCTCTGAAGAATCACAGTACTCGGAAAGCACAGCTTGAACAAGTTCCTTATCCTCAACCTTGTTCTGCGCAATAATGCCCATGCAATTTGCCAGATCACTATTATTGCCAAAGCAATTTTGCACAAAATTTGGAAGCCCGGTTATCCTTATCTTGAGAGAAGGGGCATTCATGAGTATAGAAGCCTTCTGCTGGAACTTCTCTAAGAACTTTTTTCGCTCTGCTTTATCTCCAAGAAAACTAAGTACAGTGTCTGTAAATCCTCCAGGGAGAGTTGCAGCAACGGCACAAAACTCGCTGAATAGAGGCTTAATCGTAGCGTAAGAAGGATAAATCGTATCATAATCGCTCAATATCCGCTTTGCCCGGGCCCGTAGTGTATAATCATGTGCCTGCCATGGAAAAATAAGCGCATGGAGCCATGCAGCAAGCTGCATTCCCTCTATCGCCGATTTACCAGGAGCAGTATCATTCTCAAAAGCATTGGAAAGTACTGTACCAGTATAGTGTAAATTGTCAAAAGGAACTCCAGATGCCAGGATGAGCTGCTCATAGAGTTGCTTACTCTTTGAGTAACCCTTTTCCAGGGATGCGGCTTTAGCAAGAAGAACGGCACGAACGAGAGCTCGGTCTTCGATGCTCTCCGTGCTGTTCCAAGGCCCAATCTCTTCTATCTGCAACTGGATAAGCTTTTCAAACTGTTCATCAGATGGTTTGATGTTAATATTCAAAATCTGTCGACATACGTCAGCTACAGTCTTTGTGTGA
Organism: Fretibacterium fastidiosum; assembly: GCF_000210715.1. Lineage (GTDB taxonomy): Bacteria > Synergistota > Synergistia > Synergistales > Aminobacteriaceae > Fretibacterium > Fretibacterium fastidiosum. The sequence continues at coordinate 609,253 of NC_021038.1, read as the reverse complement.
TCTTCTACAAGTGCATCATCAAGTTTCTTTGCCCCTGTTGATGGATGCAAGACATCATTAAAGTCATTTTCACTTATATTATGAGGCTCTGTTGGAGAAAGCAGACTGACTGCTCCCTGCGTTGAAGCCCTTTGAACTGCTGCTGACACAGGTTCCCCCTGCTCCACCGTGCTTTCAGGATTCACGCTGGTTCGATTCACATCTCCAGAATTCGCATCGGAAAATTGCGTCATGCTTTCATCAGTTGTCACGGCCTCTGAAGTCTTCGCGCCGCAGGCTCGGAGGCCGTTGCGATTGAGAATAAGGCATGTACGTCCCATGGCAAGTTTTTCTTCCCTCTCACCGATGTCTTCATCTGAAAGAACCAGGACATCCCTTTCGACAACTGCATTCGCCTTTTCAAAGGAATCCATAAGGCAGCAACGATGATCCACATCTCCCCATGGCACGGTAAGACTAAAGCAGGTATCTTTCCAGACGATGGAAGGCATGACTTTATCTCTAAACTGCCTGTCGTTCATCGTTGATTTCAGGGCATAAAGTGCCTTCAGCAATGTTTCATTATTGCTGAATATTCTTTGGGCAAGCGATTTTTCTATCCTCTCTTCCCCGGTCAAAACATACTTTCCAATGGAAACAGGCCATTTACGATTACGTATCGTCTCTTTAGACATGCAGCTAAGAGCCCCATGGGTCAGGCAGTAAATATCTTGAGCTGGCGTACCAAATTCATAGACGGCAAAACACCCTTTCTCCGTTAACCAGTCTAGGGCTTGAGGAATATTATTGTGATTTGGTGTAAATTTACCGCCATAGCCATAGAAGGCACACATCTTTCGAACCTGTCTTGCAGTCAAAAGGGCAAAATTTGTAAACAGCGGGAGTATGAAGACATTAATACCTCTTCGTGCTCCATCCTTTATAATATCGCCTTCAAAAGTTTTCGTCGTATAATTCCATTTTTTTAATGGATTTTTTGCATATAGTACATCATCAACATGCTCAGAGGGTTCTGTTGTCTCAATTTTTTTTGAAGCCCCACCTTCGACAAGAAACGTCTTATTTTCTGTAATATAATACCTGCCACGGTTAATATTAAAGACAACAGCAGGTGGATAAAATTTCATCAAATCTTCCAAAAGCGTAATACCTTCTGGAGAGTCTAACTGCTTCTCACTCATATCAACAGCACGAATAAAGGAACGGTATTTTTCAGCAGACTCGATAACTCGTGTCCATGCATCAATATCTGCCGAACTCTCAACTTTTCTAAATATATTGACAGCATCATCCTGAATGGGTTTTAGAACTGCAACGCTATCTTCATTCTGCGATGTAATCGCTGTAAAACGATTGATCAGGCCGCCTACTTCCTCAAGTTTTGTCTTGAGTTGCTGTCTTTGACTCTTCTGTATGGCCTCCAGATATTCCTTGACAGGACAACCTGCTTCAGGGAGTTCTGTCGTATCAAGTATTGATGACGCAACAGAACGAACGTTCTGATACTTTGCGTGTAAATTTTTCAAAACAGATCCCAACTCTGAAATTTCGTCTAGAGTTGGAGGTTGGCCATTGGTAACGCCTTTGAGAAGATTCGAAAGCAAATTTTGAGCATTCTCTGCTTCTTGAGTGAAGTTACCGATCAGCTTCTCAATATCGTAATTGGCGATGTCCATAATCTCACATCCTTTCACAACTAATTACGTAAAATAAGAGTCTTATCGCATTTCCAAAAAAGAACGAGAATAAAAGTTGGCTATATGCAAATTGATATGCCATATCCTTTCATTCTACGTCATTAAGTTTATCATTTTTTCGCCTAAAATCAAGGCGTTATACTCCTCTCTGGTTTGTAATGAGGCCTAAGGAGGGGGAAAGCGATGTATCCTATTAGGGCGTGTCATCAAATAAGCCATACTACAATAGCAGCTAGATGAACAGTGCCCAGGAAATTAACAGCTCTCTTGTCGTAACGTGTTGCTATTGCTCGATATTGTTTCAAGCGTGCAAAAAAGTTCTCAATCAAATGACGGGCTCCGTAAAAGTCTTTATCCTACTCATCAAAATACGAATACGCGGTTCTTTTACATTGCTCTTAGACGGGATAATAGCTTTCTTCTCAGACTTCTCCAGGAGGCCAATAACCCGTTCTTGAGCATCGTAACCCTTGTTCGCAAGTTACCGTTTCTACTCCCCTACTTCGGGCCGAAGCTGAGCCGCTTCTGCAAGATCACGAGCCTGGCCAGGCGTCAGTAAAAAGCTTGTGGGGTCTCCCAGTGCATCAACTGTCGCATGAATTTTGGTACTGAGACCTCACGGCTGCGACCAATGGCTTCCTCATCCGGGCTGCTTTTTTTGCCCCCGCGCTATGCTGATGAACGCGGACAAACGAGAAAATATACTGTGTCTTCGTGCTCAGGGATGTGGAATCCGCAAGATTGCCGGTACCCTGGGCCGAAGTCCATCGACGATCGGCAGGGAGCTCTGGCTCTGACCACTTATAGGGTGACATTATCACTGATCAACGACAGCCCGTCGTTGTATAGGCAAGCCAACTTTGACCTTGCATCCGTCGGGTGCGGCAGAAAACGCATAAACCGGTCTCCGTCACACGTTAAAAATTTTGCCTGTGGGTTTGGCAGTGTATCCGGACGCCGTTCTATGGGAGCAGGAGCCTGGCGATTTGGCGCGGTTCTTCATTCAGAGGAGCCTGAAAAATGTGCCTCTTCACTTTG
>NC_021038.1:590766-606090 GCF_000210715.1 Fretibacterium fastidiosum | reverse complement strand
AAACACCCCCCAGCCCCTTCGGGGAGGTGCCGTGCATTTTGCACACCCCTGGTTTTTGCCTCATTATGCATGGCAGCGCTGCTGACCCTGATTTGGCGCCGGTCTTCGGCACTCTGCCGCCCTGATGCAACAGACGGTATAATAGGGCAAAGAGCCTGAAGCGTCCTTTGAGGTCACACGACGGGCTATCCTTGATCTTTTAGATTGCGGAGGGATCGAACATGTTGAGTAAGCCAAACAAGACGTTGGGGGTCTTAGGAGGGATGGGGCCGGCCGCGGCCGCGGAGTTCCTTCGCCTGCTTGCGGAGGGCGCGCCGGCGGCGAGCGACGCGGAGCACCCGCGCACAATCCTGCTGTCGGACCCCGACGTCCCGGACCGCAGCGACGGGATCATGGGCCTCGGCCCGGACCCGCTGCCGGCGATCAAGAAGGACCTGCTGCAGCTGGTGGAGTGGGGCGCGGAGGTCCTGGCCGTCCCCTGCAACACGGCCCACTTCTTCATCGACCGTTTCCGCGAGGAGCTCTCCGTGCCGCTGGTGCACATCGTGGAGGCGACGGTGAACGCCGCCCGGCGCGCCAGTCCGGAAGGAGCGTGGCTTGTAGCCACCTCCGGCACCCAGAAGAGCCTCATCTACCCCGCCTGCGCCGAGAAAGCGGGCTACCTGTTCCTCCGTCCTTCGAGGGAGCAGCAGGAGTGCGTGCAGCAGAGCCTGCGCGCCGTGAAGGCCGGGGACATGGGGCGCGCCGCGGAGCTCCTGAAGGAGGTGGTGGAGGCCCTGTGGCGGGAAAAGGACCTCCCCATCACGACGGCCTGCACGGAACTGCCCCTGGCCTACGCGGCTGCGGGCCTGCCGCCGGACCGGCAGATATCGAGCCTCCAGGCCCTGGCGGATGCGTGCCTCGACCTGCTCTACGAGCGCGGGGACGGCGCGGCGGGCTGGGGCGTCGGCGCCTTCATGCCCAGGTAGGGGGCGCCAGGGGCGCTTTGCAATTCGGCGCCGCTGTTATAAAATGGAAATCCGAGAGGGTGCAGCGGCCCCCGACGGGGGCGGAGTTTTCCTTAACCGGAGGTGAGACAGGGATGCAGGTCATCCAGCAGACGCGCACGTCGGTGAACGTGTCGGGGTACGTTGACCGACTGGAGCACGGGATCGTCCGAAAGCACCTTGAGGTCCAGCTGGAGCACGTCAAGGAACCCGTGTACGTTCAGCGTCCAATCATCGACGACCTGAACTCGCAGGTCATCGTTCACGATCAGGTGGAGCAGTACGTCTGACGTCCGCGCCGCGCCTTTGTGCGCGGCGCGGACCGGTTTTGGCGAGGAGGTCCCGAATGAGAAAGGTGTTTCTGCGGCTCGCCGCGCTTGCGGCAGCCTGTGCTTTCGCCGGTCCGGCCGCGGCTGCCCGGCACGTCCCGGGGGAGGTCCTGGCGGTCTTCAAGGGCGAGGAGGGCACGAAGGTCGTGGCATCGTCCCTGCACCTGGGGCGGGAGGCGTTTCGCGCGGCGTCGCTGGCCGCCGCCGTGGGGGCGCGCGTCGAGGAGACCTACGCGGAGCTCTCCGAGGCGGGAAACGGCGTCTTCGTCCTGCTCAAGTCCGACATCCTCTCCCCGGAGGCGTTGACGGCGCGCCTCCTCAAGCGGGAGGACGTCCTGGCCGCGTCGCCCAACTTCATCGTGCGGGCGTCCGTCACGGAGCCGAACGACCCGTTTTATGCGTCGGGGGCCCTCTGGAACCTCAAGGCCATCCGCGCGCCAGAGGCCTGGGACACGACGACGGGCAGAGGGGACGTCTGCGTGGCCGTCCTGGACACGGGCGTCGACTATACGGCGCTTGAGCTGGCCCCCAACTTCAGGCGCGACCTGAGCCGTAATTTCTACAAGGACGGCGGCACCTCCAGGGCGGACCCGGAGGCCTATGCGGACCGGAACGGGCACGGGACCCACGTGGCCGGCACCATCGGCGCAGCGGGGAACAACGGCAGGGGCGTGACGGGCGTGAACTGGAGCGTGGGGCTCATCTCCCTCAGAACCCTGGGGCCGGATGGGTCAGGGCCCGTAAGCGGGATCGTGGACGCGCTCAACTTCCTGACCAAACGGCTGGAGGAGGACGCCAGCCTGAAGGTGGCGGCCGTCAACCTGTCGTTCAACTGGTTTTCCTCCATGCCCCCCACGCTGGCAAACCAGCGCAAGGACCCGGTGTGGCGCGCGTTCAAGGCGCTGGACTCCCTGAACCGGACCGTGATCGTGACGAGCGCCGGAAACGATGGACTTGAGGTGGGTGTCCTCGCGCCGGCGGACGGTCCGAAGGGCGCGGACGGCACACCGACGTACGAGAGGGGCGATTACGTCTACAGCTCCTCTTACAGGGGAATCCACAACCTGATCGTCGTGGGGGCGTCCTCGCAGAACGGCTCCCTCGCCAACTTCAGCAACTGGAGCCGCAACTTCGTGGACGTCGCGGCTCCGGGCGTGTCCATCCTCAGCACGACGATCGCCGCCTACGAGCACTCCACCCGCGTCGGAGATGGAACCGTGATGGCCACCATGAACGGCACCTCCATGGCGGCCCCCCACGTGGCGGGGGCAGTGGCACTGCTGAAGGCCGCAGACCCCGCCCGAACGGCGTACCAGGTCCGGACAGCGCTGCTCCATGGCGCGGCGGTGAAGTCGGTCCTCGTGGGCAAAGTGGCCGGGGGACGCTTCCTGGATTTGAAGGGAGCGCTGGACTACCAGGCCGCACACCCGGAACTGGCCTCCGAGGCGCCCCGGACGGAGTATGACGAGCGAATCAAGGACGCGGACGGCACCTCCTCCTCAGGGGGAGCGGGATGCGATGCGGCAGGCCTTGGCGCGTTGGGGTGGGGCCTTGTGGCCCTGCTTGCGGTCGTGGGTCGTCGAAGGTAGCCCATCGCGGCGGCACGACGACGGGCCTGGAGGAACCTCCAGGCCCGTTCTTTTTTGGCCCAGCGCTTACCCCACCGCCCGGCGCGGCTGAGCGGCCAGCCCGCCCTGGGATGTCTCGCGGTACTTCGCGCTGAGGTCCTTTCCGGTCTGGTACATGGTCGAGATGACCTCGTCCAGGCTGATGAGGGGCGGGGTGCTGCGGTGCATGGCCATGTGGGCGGCGTTGATGGCCTTCACCGCCGCGACGGCGTTGCGTTCGATGCAGGGCACCTGCACCAGCCCCGCGATGGGGTCGCAGGTCATGCCGAGACAGTGCTCCATGGCGATCTCCGCCGCCGTCGTCACCTGCCGCGGGCTGCGGCCCGACAGCTCCGTCAGCCCCGCTGCGGCCATGGAGCAGGCGACGCCCACCTCCCCCTGACAGCCCACCTCCGCCCCCGAGATGGAGGCGTTGGCCTTGAACAGCAGGCCGATGGCGCCGCAGGTCAAGAAGTAGCGCGTGCGGTCCTCCGGCGTCGTGGAGCGGACGTAGCGGTTGTAGTACTCCAGCACCGCGGGGACGACACCGCAGGCGCCGCTGGTGGGGGCGGTCACCATGCGTCCGCCCGCCGCGTTCTCCTCGCTCACCGCCAGGGCAAAGACGTTGACCCAGTCCAGAATCTGCATGGGGTCCGAGGACAGGGGCCTGTCGGAGGAGAGCATCCGCAGGAGAGGAGCGGCGCGCCTCGCGACGTGCAGCCCACCCGGCAGGATGCCCTCCGTCCTCATGCCGCGCTCCATACAGGCGCTCATGAGGGCCCAGATGCGCTCGAAGTGGGCCTGGACGTCAACGCCGGGGTGCAGGGCCCGCTCGTTCTTCATGACCAGCGTGGAGACGGAGAGGCCGTGTTCCGCACAGACCGCGATCAGCTCGTCCGCCGAGGCATAGGGATAGGGCACGTCGCCCGATACGCCGTCCGGAGCGTCGAAACGGGCCGCCTCCACGACGAATCCACCCCCGATGGAGTAGTAGGCGTTCGAGTGGAGCTCCGTGCCGTCGGGCCCCAGGGCGTGCAGGACGAGGCTGTTTTCGTGCAGCGGCAGCTGCTTCGGGAGAAAGGCGATGTCGCGCTCCGGATCGAAGGGGATGGAACGCCCGTCCTCCAGGCGGGGGAAGGCCCCCAGGGGCAACCGACGGGTGCGGTCCACGAGGTCCACGAACTCCTGAATGACGTCCGGGTCTGCCTCCTCAGGCTTGACGCCCCAGAGCCCCAGCAGCACGGCGCGGTCCGTCATGTGCCCCTTCCCCGTCAGGGCCAGGGAGCCGTGGAGGTCGCAGCGGACGCTGCCGACCCGCTCCAGGAGCCCCATGGCCCTCAGCTCTTCGAGGAAGCGCAGCGCGGCGCGCATGGGCCCCATCGTGTGCGAACTCGACGGACCGATGCCGACCCTGAAGATGTCAAAGACGCTCTGCATGGCGGGCCTCGTCAGTCAGCGTGTCCGGTCCGCGCAGGCCGGACCTGCCCCGGTCCGGAGGGAAGGGCGCCCGCGAGGACCCGCGCAGCGCCCGGCAGCAGAGCAACGTCAATCCAAAACGCCATAACTCTCACGTCTCCTCATCATAATAAGGTTATTAGGATAGGGCTGCAGCCCCTCCGCGTCTCCCGAACGATACGGTGGAAGGGCGTGCGAATAAAAATTGCGGCCCGCCGCTGGGGACGGACCGCGAACCTTCTCTGTTTTGGCGGCTCAATACCTGCGGTCGAGCTTCGTGCCGACGCCGAAGACCTCCAGGGTGGACTCCATGAGCTCCTGCTGCGTCCGGATCAGGTAGGCCCCCAGCTTCATCTGGACTTTGGCCCGGCCCAGGTCCATGGCCGACTTCGCTACGTCCATGGGGTTCAAGCTGCCGGAGGCGATGTCCTCCGCCGCCGCTGCCGCCGCGCTCATGGACTTCTGCATCAGCTCCAGCCCGGCCTGCCCCAGACGATCGTAACCGTTGACGTTCATCGCATCTTCCTCCTTGAAGAACATGTGCTAAGATATGCTTGATTTTATCAGAGGGCCGCGCCAAATACAACCGGCTCGTTCGGCCCTGATCTTGAGAGAGGTGTTTGTCGATGTTGGAGGCCATGCGGCGTCGCCGCAGCATTCGGAAGTTTGAGGGCAGGAAGGTGGAGGACGGGGACGTCACCCGTCTCATGGATGCGGGGCTCGTCGCTCCTACGGGGAAGAACACCCTGTGTACGGAGTTCTTCGCCGTCACGGACAAGGCGAAGATCGAGCGGCTCGCCCAGTGCCGCGACGGCATGGCGGCCTCCTCACTGAGGACGGCGCCGCTGGCCATCCTCGTGGCGGGCCGGCACAAAGACAGCGACGTCTGGAGGGAGGACGCCTCCGCTGCGGCCGCGTTCGTTCTTCTGGAGGCCACGGAGATGGGCCTCGGCGCGTGCTGGGTCCAGGTTTTCCAAAGGCCCTGCGGGTCGGGGACGTCAGAGGAGGCGGTGCGCCGCATCCTCGGCATCGACCCCGAGTTCTCGATCCTCTGCGCCATCGCCGTCGGATACCCGGCGGAGGAGAAGGAGCCCCGCAACCTGGAGACGCTGGACCGCTCGCGGGCACATCGCCTCTAAAAACGCCCGGGGCGCGAACCTGCGGACGAAAAGAGGACCGACCTGGGGTCGGTCCTCTTGCTTTGAATGGGCGGATGGCATCGGCCGCTCCCGGAACGCTGAGGGTTACGACAAGCCTGCGTGTGCGTCTTTTTTCAGGGCGTCGATCTCATGAGAAGTCAGCCCCGTGAGCTCTGATATCTGAGCCACGGGAAGCGGCACGGCAAGCATCCGGCGCGCTACTTCCATAAGGCCCTTCAGACGCCCTTCCTGACGGCCTTCTTGGCGTCCTTCTTCGCGGCCTTCTTCATGGCCCATCACGCGCCCTTCCGCGCGCCCTTGCGCGCGCCCCTGCGCACGGGTCTGCTCCAGCTCCTCATCCCAAAAGGACATCATCTCACTCTCCCCCTTTATCTCCCTGGCTCCCTTCCTGTACTGCTCCCAAAGCGCCCTGTCCTTCAAGTTGATGACCCTCGCGATAAACGCCAGAAGGTCGGACCGATCCTCCCGGCTCCAGCCCTTCGACACCAGAATCCTGGTGAGCTTCAGCAGGTAGATCAGCTTCTGCTGCTCCTCGTTGTCGTATGCCAACGCCTTTTTTGCCGCGTAAAGCGCCAGGTCGAACGGGTTGTCGCTCGCCAGGAGCCCCTCGTCGTCCAGATTCCACAGCTTGACGCAATTATAACTGTAGTGGAGGCGCGTCCCATACTGTAAAAAGTCGTAGACGCCCGGCGTTTCCGACTTCGGACGCGACGCGGTCAAAATTGCCAGCGCTATGGGGTTCTTGTCGTAGTGCGCGAAGAGCAGGCAGTAGTAGCGCATCATCCTCCGCGAGAGGTCCTCTCCGCCCCTGCCCTGAACCTCGATGTGCAGCAGCACCCACTGTTCGCCGCCGTCCTTCAGCGGGATTTTCAGCAGGGTATCGACGAACTTCGCCGACACCTGTTCCTCGTCGCCCGGCTTCGGCAGGGTGTCCTGGAGTTCCTTGTCGAGCGGCGTGGCCTCCTGCTCCAGATCCGCATCCCTGTACAGGTCGGGAATGGCGCTCCTCAGAAGCTCCCGCCAAAACCTCCTGATGAGGGCCTTCCAGAAGCCGTCGTAGTCGAAACGCTCCGGCTTTTCCTGCATCGTCCGTTCGTCCATCCCGTCAACTCCATTCTCTGTGTCGCTACGGCTGTAACCCTCTTCGCCGTCGCGTCCCCGTTCGCTCCAAACGTGCTTCTCGGTCCGCTCCGTCACGACCTCACGGCCTTTGGAGGTCGCGTCACCCGCGGCACGCTGGTTCTTCAGCAGGCTGTCGCCGACCCAGGTTCGCTGAGGTCGTGAGAGAGAATTTTCACTTGCTTGACATCATCCAGTTTGAAGCTTTTTGTGTGCTCAATTAAGGTTTTTTTGTCATTCTCCGACAACTGATCCAAATCCCCGCCTTGAAAATATGTCATGGTTCGCAGGCTTTCAATAACCGGGAATCGATCTCCATAGATGGCACAAGCTCCGGACAGGCCTTCCGACAGGGAAGTCCCGCTGCGGAGTATGGCAGCGATATCTCTATAGTCCTTTGCCTCGACACGTTTCATGATTACAGCCGCTTTCATCGCAAGAAGATCCTTTAAAGATGCAACTTGAAGGATGCCATCATGCGTTAACAGAGGTTCTCCAATACGTCCAAAGGCAATCCCGCCAAAAAATGAAAGTTTTACGCCCTCCGTCGTCCGATAGGTGCGCGTATCCAGCTCGTTTTGCAGCAACTCCGCCATCTTTAAAAAAGGCATGGATTCCAACATTTTCTTTTCCATAGCCTCAGATAGAGGAAGGCGAGAGAAGAAGTCAAAGTCATTAGACACCCTGTGTCCAAGGTGCAGAGCAATCGCTGTGCCGCCATATAAGACGAATCCAAGCGCTCCACATGGGGACAGCTTATTCCAAAGCTCTCTTTGTGCTTCCGGCAGGATATCCAAATGCGCTTGAAACGTCTTCATGGCAGCTCTCTGACGGGCATGGCGGGAGCTTCTTTTCCCGTGATGCGACAATGCCAGAAGGACCAGGACTTTGGTCTGAACTGCCCGGCCTCCGCCTTTTCCAAAACCTCCATCAATTCATCTTGCGAAAAGAGCTTTTCGAGCTCTCGTGTATCTTCCAGGGTCCCTATATTCATCATCTGAGCTAAAATACGTTCAGGGTATTCCATCGCCTCATCCCTCGTCTTCCACCAGATGTATGAGCTCATCCGTGAAAGGAACTCCAGCTGTGCGCGACTGAATCGCTTTGTCGCCATCAAAAATTCCTCCTGACCGCAAAGTGGCTGCCCTCCGACGAGGCGCAGCATCCGCCATAAGCCGCACCCTAAGCACCGGGCGTCAGGCGGACTTTGCCTCATGGTCCTCTACGCCTGTCCTCAGTATACACCTTACGGAATGAGGCGATCGTTTGCGTTGAGCGTCAGCTATCCCGTCGCGTTCGCGCCGGAGAGGGCGACATTGGTAGGTGGTCAGGCTCCTGCCGGAATAGGGGGATTGCGCTGCAAAAAAACAGCGGCCAATCCCGCTTGAGATTGACCGCTCTTCTGAACCGTTATCATGGTGCGGAGGGGGGGACTCGAACCCCCACAGCTTTAGGGCCACAAGATCCTTAGTCTTGCGCGTCTACCAGTTCCGCCACCCCCGCACAACAAATCTATTATACCCGCAAGGAAGTGGACGTCAAGGGGGCTTTTCGTGCCCTTGTTGGGGGCGAACGCGTTGTGGCATCATGTGAACCCTGGGGCCCCTTGAATCGTATTACCAGGGTTCGATCAGGCTGTCTCTCCGTTCCGGCTCAAGGAGGCTATGCCCGTTAACCTCCGTGCCATCTATTTTTTGTCAAGCTCGGCCAACCTGTCCCTGGCCTCCTGGTTCCCCTGGTCCGCCGCCTTTTGATACCACTCCCTGGCCTTGGGAACATTCTTGCCTACGCCATCAGCGCCATTGGCGTAGAGGTCCCCCAGGGCCTTTTGCGCCTCAGCCATCCCCTGCTTTGCCGCCTCTTGGTAAAGTTCCAGGGCCTTGGGAACATTCTTGCCTATCCCGTCGCCCCTGGCGTAGAGGTCGCCCATGGCCTTCTTTGCCTCAGCCATCCCCTGCTTTGCCGCCTCTTGGTAAAGTTCCAGGGCCTTGGGAACGTTCCTGCCCACACCGTCACCCCTGGCGTAGAGGTCCCCCAGAGCCTTTTGTGCCTTGGCAAGCCCCTGGTCCGCCGCCTTGCGATACCATTCCGCAGCTTCCCCATACTCTCCCAGGAGACAATGGTTATCCCCCATGAGGCATTGCGCGGAGAGGTTCCCATCATTTGCCAGCTCGACAAAGCGACTCAGGGCTTTTCTCGGACACTCCCTGTCCTCCGCCCCATCACCATCCAGATCAATCTTTTCCACTAAAATTGTTTTCCATTCATCGGGGTTCAATGTGCCCTGTTTCATCAAATCCAGGATATGGCCGGAGACGTTCTTTTCGCAGCCGTAATCGATATTGTCGCGAATGCAATTCTCCCCCTCTGTTTTTCTGCCCAATTGAAAGTATGCGATGCCCGCAAAAAGTCTGCTGCCCCAGTCGTTTCGGGGCGCGTGTTTGCGGAGTGTCTCCAATTGCTTCGTAATGGCATCCGTATCCCATCTCCCTTTACGATCGGGAGCCATCAGCTTCTCGATACGGTATTTTGCGACCTCCAGCTTGTAGGGATCACTCTTCAGCACCGGACGCCATACCTCGTCGAATTGATCAAAACACCGGCACTCTTCCTCGGTATTCATAGCATCCCGCGCGGCTCTGCCGCGATAGAACCAATAGGGGGGGTAGACGCCAAACTCCCTCTCCAGGGAACGCAACATCCGAAGGCGTTGGGATGCATCGGATTGCCGCACCGCCTCGTAGAAATCATTCAAGCTGTCTTGAGTCAGGCGATATTCGTCAGGCAGCCCATACAGGTGCAACAGCGTCCACGACGATTTCAATAACCTTTTCTGTAATTCATTGCAATCCTCCATCTCCTTATCACTGATTTCCCAAAGTTTATCCTCCAGCTCCTCCCGTATTTCATTGATCGCCGCCTGGTAGCCGAAGTAGGCCGAGACACAGGAGACGGCAAGGCTGTCCAGAAAACTCCTGAGAGATTCTCCTTGAGCGCTGACACTGGAAAGCGATCTGACAAACTGTTGTTTCTCACGTCGGACGTAGCGTTTCCGAAACCGTTCCATCTGCTTACCGTTCAGCAACTTCCGGGTCATGAAATCCATCAGTTCCTCATAAAGATCGATCAAGTTGCTGTCGGGCGCGATCTCTCCCAACGACAGGTTGTTGATGATGTTCTGATACTCCTGCTCCAGGACGATACGGTCCTTCGTCTTCAAAATGCGGTGCACGGACACGATGGCCATGTTCAGGGTCAGCATCGTGTTGAGCCGATCGTAGTCCTCCTGGGCCCGTGCCGGCCCAACGGGCATGGCCTCGCACAGCAGAGCGGCGAGCAACAGTGCCGCGACCGATCGTTTCCAAACTCTTTCCATTGTCTTCCACATCGGTTTCACACCCTTTCAATCACTTTGCCCCGCGCCCTGTTCCGGCTCGACCAGGTGATGCCCCTGGCCTTCAGTTTTTCCTTGAAGCGTTCGTTCAGAATCTGGGGAATGCAGTATTTCAGCTTCTCCAACAGCAGTTCCGCCCGTTTCCGGTATGTGCGTCCACGCCCGTTTTTGAGCGCCTCCTTCAAATCCGCGTCGATTTTCTGAAGTCGTTCCGTTCGGTCGCCGCGCCTCAGGAGACGCTGCAATCCGTGATCGATCAAATCCCGCTCGATCGCGTCCGAGGCGGCAGGGCCGATATCAGAGGCGTCTCGTAATCGCCCGGCAGGTGCACGTCATGGATGATGGTGGCGACGGCACCCGCATAACTGGGGACATCCGGGGCTGTTTGCCGGCCTCACACAGGCTCGGTTCCCCTTGGCCCCCTCTGGTTACTCCTCAACCAAGACTGATTTCAGCAAGTCATCAAAAAAAACGTCGAGGAACTCCTTAAAATCGCCGCCTTTTTTGCGTTTTGATTTTGGAGCCAAAAAGAAAGTAATATCCCTGCGCTCGTCGTCGAACTTGATGTAGGGTTTCTTCTGCAAAGTCCCATCCAGACGCTTTCCCAGATCGGATACGTCAATACGGCGCCAGTTATCTTTTTTGACAAAAATGTACTTATCCAGCTTCTTACCCTCGGAAAGGTCCTCCATGTTGAGGAGAAGTACCTGATAACCTTCCTTCCCATCCCCGTAGAAAAAAGACAGGTACCCGAACCCCTTATCCTTTTGGGTATCGCTCTTTTCCAGGAGCTCATCCAGACGTTCTTCCAGTGCCTGCCTGTCTTCGGCGATTGGTTGCGTCGCACTCTCAAGGGAAACGCCGGGATTCTTCGTCGTATCTATAAACTGTGACAATTGATCATTTAAGTCATTTTTTAAGCTGCCCCAAGCCTCTATTCCGGCCTTCTTGGGGCTTATGGAGAAAAACTCTCCTCTATCCGTTTCATCCACAACCGAAGAAAAGTCCTTTCCGAGAGGTGACAATACGGTGATTTTAAAATTCTCCTTGAACACACTCACGTTTATCAACTTCTTCTCTTGGCCTCCCCGACCTCCTTGATCGCCCTTTTCAACCAACCATTTTTCGTTTTTCAGCTTCACAGTAAAATTTTCGGAGATTGCCTCTACTATTAAGAAGTCGACTAAGGAAGCCTTCTCCTTCCACGGCTCAGGAACCCACATAAGCCCAGCCAGGCCTTTGAGGTAGTCTTCTCCCTTGTTTTTGGAAAGAATGTCGATAATCGCCTCCCGTTTCTCCCTTCTTTTCTCTCTTCTTTCAGTGATTTCCGGATCCTCCGGGGAATTGGTGGAGGGTGAGGGGTCCCCTCCACCCCACCAGGAGTAGACAGGTTGAATGAGATATTTCTGGGAAAAATCACGAATACTGCCCCAACAACAGGCTACGCCAAAAGTCAGAGCTAGAGCCATCAGCAGGGCCGCGAGCTGGGGCATGCGCAGCTTCCTTTTTTTCGCAGCCTCTTCAGCCGGAGGGCAGAGCGGAGAAGAAAGACTTCTCAGATCCCAGACGTGTCCATCCACCATCAAATATCCCACGTCCTTTTTGGGCCATTTTAGTGAGGAGGAAAGGGGGAAGGGGACCTCCGTGGCCGAGGAAGCCTTTTCTCCGTCAAGGTAAAGCGTATCGGGTCTTACGGAGTCATCTTTGGCTATCCCCTCATCGCTGCCTTCCTTGCCTTCGGGGGAGACGCCAGGTTTTTCGGAGTTCTTTCGGGCTATCCGCTCCAGGTCGTTGGAGCTCCAAAGAGCCCGTGTCACCTCGGAAAGCGACAGAGCATGGACGACGTCCGCCGGCACGACGCAGGCGACCGTGGATATATTCGGTCGCCCCTTATGGTCGCTGCCGGGGAAGATGAAGCCCATCAACGTTCCCTCGTCCTGATCCTTTCCCCCGCCCTGCCAGGGCAGGAGGATCAGCCCCGCCTTCTTGGGCCGCTCCTGCTCCCGCTCCTGCTCCCGCTCCTGCTCCCGCTCCAGACTGGGAGACAGGGAAAAGTCTTTGAGCAGCAAACGGTAACGGCTGTCCAGCTTGCGTTGGTCGGCAAAGCTTTTCGAGGCGTGCTTGATCCCCCAATCCAGCCCGTGAACCCCCTCTTCGCCTGAGGTAAATACCCAGTACGCCAGGTTTTTGCAGATCATTTCGTCCCTCCTTCCTTTTACCAGGGACACTCCGGAATGCTCACGTTGGGCTTGAAGTCGATGGTCAGATAGTAGGCCCCTTCAAGAGTACGCTGCTGCAACTCTTTGTACCCCATAAAGCCCGAGGGGGTCGTTTTCCAGGTGATGAGTTCATCGTCCATCAGGATGTCTTCATCAAACACTTTAAAGGTGAGCTCCGGCGTCTCGACCGCCCACATAAATTCTATCCCTTCATTAAACTTGCATTCCGAAGTTTTTCCATCACCTTCAACCGTTTTGGTGCGAAAGATCTCCTTGTTCCCCATTGAAACCGTCACAAAAATGTCCGGCGTCTTCATCCCCCAAAAGTCAAAGGGCATGTCTTTGGCATCGCCGAAAGTCCCCTTGACCACATTCAACTTGCCTTTGACCCCTCCTTGAATGACGTTGAGGAAATCCCGAACCTTTGCGACGGTTTCCCTCTCGGCAGAGTCGGGCCATAGCTCAAGAAATGCGTCCAGCCTTTTGCGGCATTCGGCGACGTCCCTCCTGTCCCTCGTGTTGCGTCGTCTCGTGAAGTCCTCCCGGCAATCGGCGAGATGTTTTTCCTCCAATTCACCCATTATGGCCTTTTCCTTCCCTTCAAGCCAATTCGATAACGAGTCTGCCTTGAGCGGGAGGATCGTCTGCCGCAGCGCGTTCAGGGCCTTCTGGGCCTCTTGCTTACCCTCGGAGAAATCTTTGAGCTGGACAGCCTTGGAGGCTTCGCTCCCTACGTTTTCAAGCTCCATCTCGATGCGTTTCTGCAGGAGGTCTATCCCCTGCTGCTGCCGGTCGTCCTTATCCTTTCCCCCAAAGCTCGTAATCCTGTCGACCATCTCTTCCATGTTTTTAGAAGCATTGAGATCGCGAAGCCATTCCTGCCTCTGCTTTTCCCTGATGGATTCGACGCGCCCCTCCAGCTTGTCCCTAACCCCTGAGGTCATGGCGGGATAGCGGTCCAGGAGTTCTTGAAGGAGGTCTGCATCGTCGGCGTCCTTTTTCAACGCTTGCTCCACCAGGGCAGCGTAATGCTTCTCCAGGGCATTTTCCAGTTTTTCCCAACCTGTGGAGTCGAATTCCACCTTGTGACGCTCCAAGAGCGCCACGCCCTCCTCCGGCGACCGCGTGGAAGCTGCCTGGATCAAGGTATCCAGTTTTTTCTCAGCCCAGGAC
Source organism: Fretibacterium fastidiosum (assembly GCF_000210715.1). Classification (GTDB taxonomy): domain Bacteria; phylum Synergistota; class Synergistia; order Synergistales; family Aminobacteriaceae; genus Fretibacterium; species Fretibacterium fastidiosum. The sequence goes on along the minus strand of NC_021038.1, from coordinate 592,648 downwards.
TTTTTCTGTGCATTCAGATAATCTTTACTGTCAGGAGAAAGTTTGGGATGATCCGTCAACTGTTCGGCTTTTTTGATATACACATCGAATGCCTCCGGCCCGACATCCAGAGACAGGACACCGCCCCACCGGCGCAGGCTGTTATCAATTCTCTCCTGGATATTCTTCTGCCAGCTTTCCGGGACATCATAATTCAGACAGTCCAAAACCGCGTTGAACATCTCGTCCGGCGACGCATTCTGTACTTGAGAATCCAGGTTCAGCAAGCGCCCCAGGTCGAAATACCACGCCTTGCGCTTCGCCAACTCGTAGTGCTGCGGCTGGATCTCGGCAAAGTGCGTGACGGAAAGATAGCGTTTCACCTTTTCCGCATCCTCCAAAAACGCAGGGCTTGCGTCGGGCGCCTTCTCCTCGTCAATGGCCTCCAGGGCGGCTTTTATCGGCGCGTAGATGGCGGCCTCATAAGCCTGATAAAGCTCCTCCCTCAAGGAAGGCAGCTTTTTGTCCGCCCTGAAAAAAGCGGGCAACCAGGACGGGGAGAAGAAGGCATCCACCTCCTGAAGGGCCTGTTCGTAACGGTCCTCCGTCCGCAGCCTGCCGACCCTTTCCTGCATTCCCCTCCATTGGCTTATGTCGTAGTAGTACATGCCACCCTCCAGGACAGCAAATATGGAGAGCGCCAGAGCGGCAATGATTTTTCTCAGAGTTCTTCCGTGAGCCGATCGGCTGTGGACCATCGCCTCGAAGAGGTCTTCCATCGGCTCGATGACCATGTCGGGCTGGTAATTCCGGGGGACGCTCTGGGGGGATTCCCACTTCCCGATGGCCTGGCTTTTATAGGCGTTGACGTATTTGCCTTTTTTATAGGCGGTTTTCTCAAGCCAATTCCCATGGTCCTGGGATTTTGACGCCGCCTTGAAGAGTGCGGAGTTCTTCTCTTTTAAGGTGTCCAGTGAAACGTCGGGGATCGTATCACCCTTTGTGAAGATAAACCATATCGGCACGTCCGAACGTCCCTTCAGGTCCCCCGACTTGTGCTCCCGAAGCTTCGAGATCGCCCTGGCAAACACGAGGTTGTCCTTCAAAACCCTTTCCGAATCGTTGACGAGGTCCTCTCCCGAGATGAAGAACAACGCTCCATCGGCTCGCTGGAGGTCCGGCAGAATTTTATTTTCCACCCACGCCTCCATGTCCTGCGTAAAGCCGCCCGGGATGTCGAACAGATCCACGTCCATCCCCAGGGAGTCGACGGAGAAGCTGAAATCCACACGCTCCGACGTCCCCTGCACCACCTCGTGTTTCTCGAAAAGCTGCTTTATGAGCTCCGCAATCCTGTCGACGGAGCTCTGTGACTTGACCATAATGGGCCGGCTGCCCCTCCCCAGGTTCGTTACGAGGTTGAAGTAGGACCCGAAGAAGATCGTTTTGCCGACCCCCGTTGCGCCCATCACCGCAATCTTGTATTTTCTGTTCACTCCAACCAATTCTCCCCTCTGCGCGCTTGCCGACCCCAGCCGAAAACAGTTCGATTTTTCACCCGGACCTTGTCGATTATAGCAATGTATACACAAAAATCAACTTTAAGGATACTATCCCCAATCCACAGGCTGTGACGGCCTTATCGAGGATCAAGCCCATCGTTGTAAAGGTTAACCCGACTCTGATACCAAATCGCTCTAGAGAAGGAAGGATTGATATAGCTAATCCTGAAAAACTCATACTAAATCGCGTCTAATAATGTGGATTGCCTCCCCTGAAAGGGGAGGTGCCGCCAAGGGCGGCTGAGGGCGAAGGAAGTCCGGGGGACTTCCGCAGCTCAGCCAGACGACGCAGCTGATGCAATCGCGTCAGCGATTGCGGCGCTGTGTTGGTCGGCTGTGCC
>NC_021038.1:583351-590532 GCF_000210715.1 Fretibacterium fastidiosum | reverse complement strand
AGTTTCGACCTGGACGCGGTGCGTTTCGAGAACGGCAAGGACTGGGCCCTCCGCTTCATAGACGAATGGCTCTCGGTCTATCGCCTGGCGGAGCCGCAACGGGAGGGAGAGGGAACGACCTTCGTCACGATCGACCCCGGCCTTTTCAGCGACGAAGTTCTCGACGTCGTCTCGGGCATCGTGTACGGCATCAACACCAGAACGCCGGACACGGAGATGACCATGAAAGAGATTCTGGAGCTCAAGGAGCAGGGCATCTATGAATTGCTGACGAGCGAGGAGGACGTCGTCGCCTGCGCCTCCGCACAGCTGCTCTTCAAGGACGGGACCTCGTCGGACGTGCGGGTGTTCGAGAGGACGGTTCGTTGAGCGGGCATTTCCATGGGCCCGACGGGCTCCGCGGTTGGGGCAGCCGACCGTGACCCTACGGCTTCAGGGGCTCGTCCCAGAAGGGGAAGTAGATGCGGAGGTGCGTCACGTTCCGGAGCGCGTCGTCCACGCGCCCGGAGACGTCCGGAAGGCGGGTCCATGGGCCGCCGTCCAGGCGGCAGAGGGCCAGGGGCCTGCGCCCGTAGGTACTCCACCAGTCCTCCAGCCGGTCCTCGAGCTGCGTTCCGGGGACGAAGGCGTTTTTGAAGAGCGGCGGGGTCCCCGCAAGCTCGCGGCCCGGCAGCGGGGCCAGGATCATCCACTGGGTCAACTTCCAGGCGTTGGCCATCTCGTGGGAGGTGAGGGCGTGGATCAGCGGCATGATCTGGATGCCCCCCACCTGGTCCCTGGAGGCCGTCGCGATGTCGATGACGCCCGCGTGGGAGGCGCGGATTCGGCCGCGGCCCTGAAACTGCGTCCCCCCGAAGCGCCCGACGCCCCCGATGGGGCGCACGACGCGGGCCTCGACGCGGGGCCCGTCGGCCCCCCCACACGATGACGCGCCCGCCGGGGCGGTTCTCGATGTCCACCATCCAGTCCCGTGGACGGCGGGGCAGGGGCGATCGGATCACCAGCGTCTCCCCCTCCTGCGGCGTCCCGTCCAGGGGCCTCTCGCCGTCCTTCCCCAAGATAGTGACGGGGGAGCCCACCAGGGGCGCGAAGCCGCCGAAGGGCCCCGTGCCGGCAGCCGCGTCCAGGGAGAAGAAGGCCCCTGCCGCCGCGGCAGGGGCCACGGTCACCGCAGGGACGAGGCTCAGGATGCGTCCGCGCCCCTCCTCCACGTCCACCAGCAGGTGAATGGCGTTCACGGCCGTGGCGCAGACCGTCGCCGGCGCGCACCACTTGCTGGCGGTGTAGGCCGGCCAGTTCGTCTTGACGGGGGTCATTAGGACCCGCCCCAGGGTCACCTCCGAGCCGTCCGGCATGAGGGCCGTCACGCTTTCGCCGACCTTCATGGGGACGCGCAGCTCAAGCGTCTCCCGTCGGTCGGCCCCCCGCGCGGGGAGCGCAAGCAGGGCCAGAAACAGCAGCACCGCAAGGGTTCTCTTCACGACGATCAAACCTCCTGAAATTGAGGGGCATCTACGGGATCGGAGCCCACCAGACGGCCCAGACGTTGCACAGGGCGTGGTAGAGGATGGAGGGCAGAACGGAGCCGTGGCGCCAGCGCAGCCACCCCATCACGAGCCCCGGAAAGAACGTCGCCACGCGCAGCCATCCGACGAGGGTCACGAGGTGGATGAGCGCGAAGGCCAGCGTCGCCAGGGGGATGCCCGCCCACGGCCCCCACCGGCGCACCGTCAGCGTCTGGAGCCAGCCGCGAAAGAACGTCTCCTCGATGAAGGCCGCCGCCACCCCGCCCCCCAGGCTGTCCAGCGCCTGCCACGGCGTCAGGCTCCTGGGGCCCGGCCCGCCCCACTCGACCGGCCAGTGCATGGAGACGACGGTCAGGGGGACGAGGGTCAGGACGAGGGCCAGCGCCACGTCCCGCCATGCGCCTCGCCCCATGAACCACTTCAACCCGAAGTCCCGCTCGTCCTCCCCCCTGAGGCGGCACCAGGTGTAGGGGAAGTAGAGCATGAAGGCCGCGGCGGCCAGGCCGGCTGCGGCCGTCAATATCCCGTGCATGGGGAGGTTAGAGGGACTTCATGGCTTCGGTGAGGAAGCTCGCGGCGTTGTTGATGCCGAGGACGATGTCGATGCGGTGGACGTAGAGTAGGCGCGAGGCCCTCCACAAGAGGACGATCACCGGCACGGCGACGATGAGCGCCCCCAGCTTGTAGAGGACCTTGGAGGGGATCCGTCCCCACCCCTCAAAGAGCGCGTCGACAAGCCAGCCGGCGGTCATGAGGGCAAAGCCCAGAATCCATAAAGACAGCCCCAAAATTACCCTTGTGTCGATCAAGCGCATGAGCTCGTCCTCCTCGGTCCAGTGTAAAGCACAAGACGGGAAACGGCGCGGCCGTCCTCCGGCGTCCTCGCCTGTATTATACAACGGGACGGATACGCAGTTTATCGTCTGTCCTGCAGGGGACTTTGTGTTAGAATCCCTAAACGTATGCGGTTTTTTTTGAGATGTCCCGCCTTGCGGGATAAAACAGCAGGGAGGAAGAGAACATGAGTAAGCAGTTCAAGTTGAAGTTCGCGGCGGTCTTCGGCGTGGCGGTCCTCGCGGCGGCCTGCGCGGCCTGGGCGGCGACCGAGGCGCCGAAGCCGACCGAGGAGAACCAGGTCCTGGCCCGCGTCGAGGGCCGGGAGATCACGGAAGCGGACGTCAACGCGGTCCTTCAGTCCATGGGGCCCCAGGGCATGATGATGTACGGGAACCCCCAGGGGCGTCAGCTCATCCTGGACGAGATCGTCTCCATGTACCTGTTTTCGCTCGAGGCCGAGAAGGAGAAGCTGGACGGGGAGCAGGACTTCATCGACTTCATGGCCCGCGTCCGCACCCAGAGCCTGGCCCAGCGCGCCATGCGGAACGCCGTGAAGGACGTCAAGGCGACGGAGGAGGAGGCTCAGAAGTTCTACGACGAGCACAAGGACCAGTTCACCCAGCCGGAGCGCATCCACGCCCGCCACATCCTGATCAGCGACGACGCCACCAGCGCGGACACCATCGCCAGGGTACAGGCGGACCTCAAGGCCGGCGCGTCCTTCGACGAGGAGGCGAAGAAGCTCTCGCTCTGCCCCTCCGCCCCGCAGGGCGGCGATCTGGGCGAGTTCACGAAGGAGCAGATGGTCCCCGAGTTCTCCGACGCCGCCTTCGCCCTGAAGGAGCCGGGGGACGTCTCGGAGCCCGTCAAGTCGCCGTTCGGATGGCACATCATCCGGCTCGAGGGGCGCACGCCGGCTCAGCTCATCCCCTTCGACGACGTAAAGGACCAGATCCTTCAGGATCTGACCGGCCAGCAGCAGCAGGAGCGGATCAAGGCGAAGGTCGAGGAGCTGAAGAAGGCCTATAAGGTCGAGATGCTGGCTCCCGTCTCCGACGACGCTGCCGCCGAAGCGGCCTCGGACGACGCGAAGTAGGATCGAGTCGGACCGGCATGGATAGAACAGAGGGGGAAGGCGCACGCCTTCCCCCTCTTTGTCCGGCAGGCGGCCAGAAGCCGCAGCGCCCGACGGCTCTTGAGGGGCTAGAACTCCATGCGGGAATCGTGGCTGCCGGTGATCTTTCCGGTCCTGAGGTCGATGTGGATGGCGTTGACGTCGCCCATGTAGGGCTTCAGGCTGAGCTTGTAGCCCATTTCCGTGAGGGCCTCCACGTCCGACGCCGATAGGCCGTTGTCGTGCTCGATACGGAGCTCGTCGGGCAGCCACTGCATGTGGAAGCGAGGGGCGCTGACGGCCTCGTTGAGGGGCATGTCGTAGTCGATGACGTTCTGGATCACCTGCAGGGTCGTGGTGATGATGCGGCTGCCTCCGGGGCTGCCCACCACGAGGACCGTCTTGCCGTCCCTGGAGACGATGGAGGGGCTCATGGAGCTCAGTGGACGCTTGTAGGGCTCGATGGCGTTGGCATCGCCGCCCACCAGGCCGTAGACGTTCGGCACGCCGGGCTTGGCGGAGAAGTCGTCCATCTCGTTGTTCAGCAGGAAGCCCGCGCCCTTCACCGCAGCCCCCGTGCCCCAGGACTCGTTGATGGTGTAGGTGACGGCCACGGCGTTGCCCATCTTGTCCACGACGGAGTAGTGGGTGGTGTTCGTGCCCTCCTTCAGGGGCTCCAGGCCCGGACGGACCTCGCTGCTGGGGGTGGCACCCTTCGGGTCGATCCTGTCGTAGATCTTTTTGGCGTAGGCCTTGGAGGTCAACTCCTCGACGGGGACCTTCATGAAGTCCGGGTCGCCCATGTACTCGCTGCGGTCGGCGTAGGCCTGGCGCATGGCCTCGGCCATGACGTGCAGCGCAGCCGGGGTGTGGCAGCCCAGCGCCCTCATGTCGGCGTTCTCCACGACGTTCAGGATCTCGGCCACAATGGCCCCCCCGCTGGAGGGCGGACACATGGAGACGATCTTGTAGCCGCGGTAGTCCGCCGTGCTGGGCTCGCGCCACTTGACCTCGTACCTCTTCAGGTCCTCCTTCGTGATCAGGCCGTCGTTGGCCTTCATGTCCGCCTCGATGAGGTCCGCCGTCTTCCCCTCGTAGAAGCCCTTCGGCCCCTCGGCGGCAATGCGCTTCAGCGTCGCTGCCAGGTCCGCCTGTTGGAAGAGCTCCCCCGCCCTGTAGGGCGTCCCGTCCCCGTGCAGAAAATAGCCCTGGGAGTGGGGGAACTTCCTGAACTTGTCCGCGAAGTCGGCCATGCTCTTCGCCTGGCGTTCGGAGAGCTCATAGCCCTTTTCGGCCATCTCGATGGCGGGGGCGATCAGCTGGTCCAGCTTCATCGTCCCGAAGCGCTCCAGCATGGCGCTCATGCCGGCCACCGTTCCGGGGATGCCCACGGCCTTGTAGGTGCGGGTGCTCTCCTGGGGGATCACGTTTCCGTCCTTGTCCAGGTACATGTCCCGCGTGGCCGCGCCGGGGGCCATCTCACGGAAGTCGAGGGCGTAGTCACCGCCGTCCGCCGTGTGGATGACGGCGAAGCCGCCCCCGCCGACGTTCCCCGCCTGGGGGTGGACCACCGCCAGCGCGTATCCCACGGCGACGGCAGCGTCAATGGCGTTGCCGCCCCTGTCCAGAACGTCCTGGCCGGCCTTGTCCGCCAGGGGCTGGGTCGAGACGGCCATGCCGTTCCCGTTGCCGATCAGGAGCTCGTTTCGCGGCGCGGCCAGCGCGCCCGATGCGCCCGAGACCAGGAACAGCGCCGCCGCTGCAATGGCGAGCTTCCTGCTGCGCAGAACCTTCATTTCACACAACCTCCTTATTCAATGTCTGCTTTACTTTATTAGTATAGCACCACTCTATCTGCCTGTGCAGCGAAGACATTCCGGACCTGGCTCTCGTTGTCAGCGAACACTCAACAGGAAACACGTGTCTCGGCCACACCTGTCTAACGCTCAATATGGCTTACAACGACGCCCGCCTGATTGCGCGGCCGGACAGCACGTGGCTCAGGCCATAGAAAAAACAGCACCACAAGCGAGACGCCCCCCTCTCCGGCAAGACGAACCTTGACGCAGAGGCCCAGGGGCCTGAGTTTTCGGCACTCGTCGACAAGGTGAACGTCTCCATACCCGCTGTCGAGCAGGGGCCCACGCCGCCATAACCCGCTCAAAAGGGATCCTTCTGGAGCGCGTCAAGTCGGAGGCGGTAGCGATGCGGCGCCGGGGTATCTGCGTTAAAATCAATGCCGTGTACCTTGAGGACAACGAGGAGACGTTGTCCGAGGTGCTGGTGTTTTCCTCCGCGCAGGACATCACCACCAAGATCATGAATGACATGTTCGGGAGCAGGGAGTACTATGAAAAGCTCCTGGCCTACGCCGAGCGCTGATGGAGAAAAGTACATGGTCATCACGGCGGAAAGCCCTCATGGGAAAGAAAGCGGGCGACGAGGTCGAGCTCAAGACCTCCAGGCTCACGCGCTATGCCGTGGAGTCCGTTTCGTGACGGCTTTTGCCGCGAACGGCATCGAGAGATGAGAAAACGAGGGTGAGAAAACGATGAAACCGCGCGTCAAGAACGATTCATGGTGCTACACGGCATCCAGCAGGTCGGCCCGAAGGAGGGTGAAGCGCCTGGCGCACAAGCGGCACCGCAGAGACGACAGGAATATCATGAAGGAGGAAGATCATCATGACGGAACTGCTCAACACATTCTGCAGGGGGCGTAATATCCAGTTGCTCTGGCAGCCGGAGCTTGAGACGATCCCCGACCGCATCGCGGAAGGTTTTGTGCCCATCGAGATGGCCGAGGGAACGAAGTCCTTCGTTGACTTTCGATGCCTCGATCACCATAACGACTACTCGCACCTTCCTTCGGCCTGTGTCACGGCACTCAAGTTTTATGGAACCCTCGGGTCGGACTCTCCGGTTCGCTTGATGGTCAACCACACCGACGCGGACTGCGTGCTGACGGGAGTGACGCTCCTTGGGCTCCTGCCGCGGAAGCTCCTGGAGAGGCTCAACCCGGAGGTGGGAGTGCTGGATACGGATCCCTTGAGCGTGGACTTCGGAGACTTGCTCTATGGCAACGCTATCCGTCTCTGGAAAGTCGGCATGATGTCCACGAAAAAGAGCGGTTGGAGCTGGCTCTATGGGATGCAGCTGTTCCTTGATATTTTCAATCATTTTACTTATTATGAGGGAAAAACAGGCGAACTTGAGGAAAGAGAGAGGGCTCGGAGGGAAAAAGCCTTTCAGGATTACGATAAAGCGGTCACGGGGCCATCGGGCAAGGTCCTTCTGGTGGCTCCCTCGACGGTCAAGGGGTACGACGTGCAGTTCTTCAGGCAGAGGGCCTTCCCCGCCACGTCCCTTGAGGGGTGGCGCCACTGGTGCGTCGTCTCCCATGTCCGAAAGGTGGGGAATGTCATGTTGTCCTGCCCCAACAAGGAGGTGGCCGAGCGGGCCTTCGGAAGCGGCGGACTGAAAAACGTCTTTCCCCGCCTTCCGGAGATCGAGGGGAAGGAGTGGGGCGGCAGGGAAGCCGTCGGCGGTTCCCCGAGAGGCATCGTCGTCCCCGCCGAGCTTCTGGGATCGATTTTAACAATTCTTGAGGATTCCCTGTTGACAAAGGAGGGCGTCTGATTTGGGCAAAGAGGTGGGAAACGACGCCTGGAGCATCTTATACCAATTTGCGTTTAATATGGATTG
>NC_021038.1:575567-582856 GCF_000210715.1 Fretibacterium fastidiosum | reverse complement strand
AATTGGTATAAAATAAAAAATTTGACATCTCGCCCAAAAACTTCAACGCGGCTACTTCAGGAGGACCTCCCGGTGGTCCAGGACCTCGAGGGCCGCGCTGCAGGCGCCGCAGTCGCAGTACTTCGCGCCCTTCGCCTTGATCTCCCGCCCGTGAGCATTGAACTCCTTCGCCTTCTCGGCGCCGAAGAGGGCCACACCCTCCGCCGACCCCGTAAAGGCGATCAGCCCATCGATGGGCACCAGGTCCGCCTCCAGCTCCGCGATCAGGCTCCGGGCCTCGGCGGCTTCGCCGGCCTTCCCCAGCGCGTCCAGCCATCGTTGGCCTGCGGCCCGCGCCTCGGCACAGCAGGACGGCGCCGCCATCATTCGGCGGACGACCTCGGTCATTTCCTTCTTGTCCACAGTAAACAGCTCCCTTCCGAAAAAGACTCCGCGGCGCAGCGTTGGCGCCGCCCCCGGCCCTCAGGACGGCCGGCTCCGTATCCCATGATATAGCGCCTTGCCCCGTCCTGCAACACCTGACCTCTGAGTAAAACAAAATGCGAAAAGGGGACGCCTCGAGGCGTCCCCTTCAAAAATACCGTTCTTATCCCGACGGGGCGTTACTCGCCCTTCAGGATGAGCTGACGGGCCGCCAGCGTCTCGTCCGGGCGGGACACGATGGTGTTCTGCGGGGTGTTCGTGACGCGCTCCGGGTTCGTCCTGGCGTCCGCGGCGATGTCCTTCATCGCGGCGATGAAGGCGTCCAGCTCCTCCTTGGGCTCCGTGTCCGTCGGCTCGATCATGAGGGCGCTGTCCACCACCAGCGGGAAGTACACCGTCGGCGCGTGGAAGCCGCAGTCCAGAAGGCGCTTGGCGATGTCCATGGTGGTGACGCCGTTCTTCTTCTGCTCCTCGTCGTTGAAGATGACCTCGTGCAGGCTGGGCTGCGGGAAGGGCAGGTGGTAATCCCCGCGCAGTTTCGCCTTCACGTAGTTGGCGTTCAGCACCGCCGCCTCCGTCGCGGCCTTCAGGTCGCGCCCCATCGTGCGGGTGTAGGTGAAGCCGCGCACCAGAACGGCAAAGTTGCCGAGGAAGGACTGCAGGCGCCCGATGGTGAGCGGGATGTTGAAGTCCAGGTAGTAGCGGTCACCGTCCTTGCGGACGCGGGGAACGGGCAGGAAGGGCTCCAGGGCCTCGCCCACCACGACGGGGCCCGCGCCGGGGCCGCCGCCGCCGTGGGGCGTGGACAGCGTCTTGTGGACGTTCATGTGCAGCACGTCAACGCCCATCTTCTTCACGTCCACGTAGCCCATCAGAGCGTTCATGTTGGCGCCGTCGCCGTAGACCAGTCCGCCCTTCTCGTGGATGATCTCGGCCACCTCGGCCACGTGGTTCTCGAAGATGCCCAGCGTGTTGGGGTTCGTCAGCATGATGCCCGCCGTGTCCTCGTCCATGATGGCGCGGATGGCGTCCGGGGTCACGACCCCGTCGGCGGAGAGCTCCACCGGCACCGGCGTGTAGCCGCAGAGCGCCCCGGAGGCCGGGTTCGTGCCGTGAGCGGTGCTGGGCATGATGAGCTTGCTGCGCTGGCGCCCCTTGTGCGCGTGGTAGGCGTGGATCATCAACATCCCCGTCAGCTCGCCCTGAGCACCGGCCGCCGGCTCAAGCGTCGCGGCCTTCATGCCCGTAATCTTCAGCAGGTCCTGCTCGAACTCGTACATCAGCTTCAGCGCGCCCTGCATGCACTCGTCGGGCAGCAGCGGGTGCAGGTTGGCGAAGCCCGGCAGCGCCGCCATGGCCTCGTTGATCTTGGGGTTGTACTTCATGGTGCAGGAGCCCAGCGGATACATTCCCGTGTCCAGGCCGAAGTTCCACGTGGAGAGCCTCGTGTAGTGGCGGACGACGTCCACCTCGGAGAGCTCCGGCAGGTTCGGCTCCGCGCCCACGAGGGACGGGTCGAGGTCCGCCCCCGGCACGTCCGCCTCCGGGATGCTGATGCCGACCCGGCCCTTGCGGGACTTCTCCCACAGAAGGTCCTCCTTGTACGCGATACCCCTCATTCCAGGATAACCCTTCATGGCTAGGCCACCTCCTTAAGAAATGCGTCGATGGCCTCGCGGGTGTGGACCTCCGTCGCACAGAACAGATACACGCCCTTGTATTCGGGGAAGAAGCGGCCCATGTCGAGGCCGGCGGCGAAGCCCTTCTTCAGGAGCTCTCCGTACTTCTTCTCAAAGCCCGCGGGGGCCTTCATGGCGAACTCGTTGAAGAACGGCGCGTTGAAGAGCGGCTTGAAGCCCGCCTTCTCCAGCCCGCCCTTCAGGTAAGCGGCCTTGTCGTGGTTCAGCTTCGCGATGGCGTGCAGCCCCCCGCGCCCGGCGGAGGCCATGTACATGGCGGCCGTCAGCGCGCAGTGACCGGAGTTCGTGCAGATGTTCGACGTGGCCTTCTCGCGGCGGATGTGCTGCTCGCGCGCGGAGAGCGTCAGGACGAAGCAGCGATTTCCGTTGCGGTCCACGGTCTGTCCCACGAGACGGCCCGGCATGGTGCGGACGTTCTTCATGGAGCAGGCCAAAAGCCCCAGGGCGGGGCCGCCCGCGTTGAGCGCCAGCCCAAAGCTGCTGCCCTCGCCGGCCACGATGTCCGCGCCGCAGCTGCCGGGGTTCTTCAGAAGCCCCCAGGCCATGGCCTCGGTGAAGGCCGCCATGAGCAGCGCGCCCTTGTCGTGGGCCGCCTTGGCCGCCGCCTCCAGGTCCTCGACGACGCCCGCGAAGTTCGGCGACTGGACGACGACGGCGGAGACGTCGTCCGGGACCTTGCTCAGGTCCGTGCGCCCGTCCGGCAGCACGGGGAGCTCCACCGCCTCAAAGCCCGCCGGGCGGAAGTACGTCTTCATCTCCTCCACGTAGTGGGGGTGCAGCAGGCGGGAGTAGGCCACCTTGTGCTTCTTCTTGACGCGGATGGCCATCAGGGCCCCCTCCGCGACGGAGTTCGCGCCGTCGTACATGGAGGCGTTGGCCACCTCCGTGCCCAGCAGGTTCGCCGTCATGGTCTGGAACTCGAAGATCGCCTGCAGCGTCCCCTGGCTGACCTCCGGCTGATAGGGCGTGTAGGACGTCAGGAACTCGGACCTCATCGCCAGGTAGGGGATGTGGGCCGGGATGTCGTGGGGGTAGCAGCCCGCGCCAAGGAAGGCCGTGCCGCTGAAGTTCTGCGCCGCAAGAGCGCGAATCTCCTTCGACAGGGCCCACTCGCTCTTGGGCTCGATGTCGATGGGCGCGTCGCGCCGCACGTTCGCCGGAATGGAGTCGAAGAGGTCTTCAACGCTCTTGACGCCAATGGCGTCAAGCATCTCCTTCGTGTCCTCCGGCGTCTGGGATAGATACCTCATGGGTTCTCGCCTCCCCTAGTGCTTGGCGTGCTCGCCCTTGGCGTACTCCTTGTAGGCATCAACCGCCATGAGCTTGTCGAACTCCGCCGGGTTGGAGGGCTCGATCTCGATCATCCACCCCTCGCCGAAGGGGTCCTTGTTCACCAGGTCCGGGGAGTCCGCAAGGGCCTCGTTGACCTTGACCACCTTGCCGGAGACGGGAGCGTTCAGGTCGCTGACCGCCTTGGTGGACTCCAGAGAGCCGAACGCCGCGCCGGCGTGGACCTCCGCCCCGACCTCGGGCAGCTCCGCGTAGACGATGTCGCCCAGCGCGGACTGGGAGAAGTCGTCCACCCCAACCCGGACGGTGTTCCCCTCCTTCTTCGCCCACTCGTGCGTCTGGGTGTAGCGCGCGTCGTCCTTGAAGATCAGCTCGTTGAATTCTTTCATTTGCAAGTGTCCTCCCTATATTTTTTGATGATGAGTTACGACAAACGAAAAACGGTAAGACGCGGGCCTCGAACGCCGGCAGGGCGTCAGATGGCCACGCGGGCCGTGCGGCCCGGACGGATGTCCGTGACGATCTCCACCTCGATGGAACGGCGGGCGTCCTTCAGGGTGACCTTCGTCCCCGGCTCCAGCTTGCGGTCCACCCTGACGTAGCCGGCCACCAGCCCCCTCGGCTTGAAGTCCGCGGGCTTGTCCGGGCTGGCCGTGCCGACGATCTTGCCGTCCACGCGGCTGCAGGCCACCTCGAGGCAGCAGGTCGTGACGACGCCGATCTCCTTGCCGTCCAGCAGGACCTTCGCGCCGCTGTGGGCATCGACCTTGCGCGGGTCGAAGCCGCAGTAGGCCAGGGTGTAGCTCTCAGGCGGGTTCTTGTAGATATCCGAGCCGATGAAGGACTTCGTCAGCTTGCCCTCCTTGTCGCGGGGCAGGGCGAAGTCCCAGGGGGTGTTGACGAAGGGCCACGGCCCGATGTCCTGCTGGGACAGGGGCAGCATGGCCCCCATGCGCAGCGAGTCGCGGGCGGCCAGGCCGCAGGGCAGGATGTCGTCGCCGCCCGACTTCACCAGGAGGTTCCACACATCGAGGGTCTTGTCGTTGGGGCAGAGGATCTCGAAGCCCAGCTCTCCCGTGTAGCCCGTGCGGGAGATCAGGACCGGGATGCCGCCCTTCAGATGGACGTCGTGGTTCTTCGCGGGGTCGTAATCGCCCAGGAAGTGGAAGTACTTCATGCCGTTCAGGAGGTCCGGCTTCTCCATGGCCTTGCGCAGGATATCCGCAGACTTCGGCCCCTGGAGGTCGATCTTGCCGAAGTGCCCGGCCTCGTTCTTGATGGTGACGTCGAGGGAGCCCTTGTGCTTGTTCAGGTGATCCGCCACGATGACGTCGCGGTTGGAGTTGACCACCAGCACGTAATCCGTGCGGTTCCCGTCCACGTGGTAGGCGATGCAGTCGTCCACCACGTGCCCCTGCTCGTTCAGGATCATGGTGTAGCCGCAGGCGCCCTTCGCCATCTTCTCGAGGTTGCGGGTGAGGCACCGCTGCAGAAGCTCAAAGGCGTCCTTCCCCGTGACGCGCACCACGCACATGTGGCAGATGTCGAAAATCCCGCTCTTCTCCAGGACGAAGAGGTGCTCCTTCACCGCCCCCGCCTTGTACCACAGGGGCATCTCCCAGCCGCCGAAGTCCGTCAGCTGGCCCTCCAGCTCATGGTGCACCGCGTTCAAAGGTGTCTTCTTAAGCAAGCGAATCCCTCCTCAAAGTCTTTGGGCAGGGCTGCGAGGCACTGCCCGCAAGAAAGTGACAGAAGATAATACAGGAACAAAAAAGTCAGGCTAAAGCACTACAGACTATGTACATATTGTACATGCAGGGGCGTTGAAAGGTCAAGCACGGTCCGTCATGTAAACTATGTATTTTCGTCATAAAAATGGTCCGACAACCCGGCTTCCGAACCGTCGACCCGCCGCCCTCCCCTTCGGAGGCCCGATCGGCAGCGCTTTTCGCGCGCTTTCGTGTGCTATAATGAAAGGCCGTCGCAGTTAACGTCATTGATTAACCGTTAAACTTCCAGAACCACCGGGCTTTTGCTTGAGGAGGCGAGGCTCTTGGCCGGAGATAGAAGCGGAGCCGCCGTGTTTGAGATCGAGGGGCTGACGAAGGTCTACGGAGAGGGGACGGCGGCCGTCCACGCCCTGCGGGGGATCGACCTGACGATCCGCGAGGGGGAGCTGGTCGTCCTGCTGGGGCCCTCCGGAAGCGGCAAGACCACCCTGTTGAACGTCGTCGGCGGCCTGGACCGCCCGACGTCGGGCGCGGTTCGCTTTCGCGGCGCGGACCTCGGCGCCATGACGGAGCCTCAGCTCACCCGCTACCGGCGCGACCACGTGGGGTTCGTCTTTCAGTTCTACAACCTCATGCCGAGCCTCACCGCGCGGGAGAACGTGGAGCTGGTGACCGAGATCGCCACGAACCCGATGGCCCCGGACGAGGCCCTCGCGCTGGTGGGGCTGGGAGGGCGCGTGGACCACTTCCCCTCGCAGCTCTCCGGCGGGGAGCAGCAGCGCGTCGCCATCGCCCGCGCGGTGGCCAAGCGGCCGACGGTGCTCTTCTGCGACGAGCCCACGGGGGCCCTCGACAGCAGCACCGGGCGGGCCGTGCTGAAGGTGCTCTCGAACGTCAACGATGAGCTGGGGACCACCGTGCTGATCGTGACCCACGCCGCGGCCACCGCCGGCATGGCGGACCGGGTGATCCGCTTCGCGGACGGGGCGATCCGTTCGATCGACGAGAACGCGGAGCGAAGCGATCCGGAGGCCATCGAATGGTGATCCCGATGCGGGCGCTGGACCGAAAGCTCCTTCGGGACCTCTGGAGGATGAAGGGGCAGGTCGCCGCCATCGGTGCGGTCGTGGCCATGGGGGTCATGATACTGGTCATGATGTCGGGCCTGTTCGTCTCCATCCAGGAGACCCGCCGGTCCTACTACGAGAGCTGTCGGTTCGCCGACGTGTTCGCGCCGGCCAGGCGCGCGCCGCGCTTCCTGCTCGACACCCTCGCCAAGCTTCCCGGCGTCTCGGCGGCCGAGGGGCGCGTCGTCGGGGAGGCCCTGATCGACCTGCCGGGACTGGAGCTTCCGATTCGGGGCCGGGCCCTCTCCCTCCCGGACGCGGAGGGCGCCAACCTGAACGGCGTCCGCCTCGTCGCCGGACGCCTGCCCGACCCCGGGAACGCCGACGAGGTCCTCCTGCTCCGGAGCTTCGCCTCGGCCCGCGGGCTGAGGCCGGGGGACCGGCTCACCGTTACGATGAACGGCTCGCGCCGGAGCCTGCGCATCGTGGGGCTGGCGCAGTCGCCGGAGTTCATCTACATCACGGCGCCCGGCGAGGTCGTCTCGAACGACGCCCAGTACGGCGTCCTCTGGATGGGACGCCGGGCCATCGCCGCCGCCTACGGGATGGAGGGGGCCTTCAACGAGGCCATCCTGACCCTGGACCGCAGCGCCCGCCTCGCGGAGATCCTCGACGCCGTGGACCGCATTCTCGACCCCTACGGGGGGACCGGATCCTATGGTCGGGAGAATCAGCATTCCAACCGGTTCGTCGGCGACGAGCTCGACCAGCTCCGCTCCATGAGCGTCATGATACCGCCCCTCTTCCTCATCGTGGCGGCGTTTCTGCTCACCCTCGTCGTCTCGCGCATGGTCCACTCCGAGCGCGAGCAGATCGGGCTGATCAAGGCCTTCGGTTACTCCGACCTGGCGGTGGGACTCCACTACTTCAAGATGGTCATCGCCATCGCCGTGCTGGGCGCCGCGGCCGGGTGCGTCCTGGGCGTGCTGGCGGGACGGGCTCTGGCCCGTGTCTACCTGATCCACTTCAAGTTCCCGTCCCTGACCTTCCGCCCCGACCCCAGGCCGTTCCTCATGGGC
>NC_021038.1:572882-575510 GCF_000210715.1 Fretibacterium fastidiosum | reverse complement strand
GGGTTTTCTGGTGAGCATCGCCTCGGCCTCGGCCGGGGGCTGCTTCGTCCTGCGCCGCGTCTTTGCGCTGACCCCGGCCTCCGCGATGCGCCCGCCCGCCCCGCCGGACTACAGCCGAACCGGGGGGCTGACCCGACGCCTCGACGCACGCCTGGACCAGCCCTGTCGCATGGTGCTGCGCCGCCTGCTCCGGCGTCCGGGGCGCATGATCGGCGCGGCGCTGGGGATCGCCTTCGGCATGGCGCTGTCCGTGGGCATGATCGCCATCCTGGGAAGTTTCGACACGACGGTATCCCTGACCTTCGACATCTTCGACCGCAGCGACGTGGCCGTCGTCTTCAACGACGCCGCCTCGGACCGGACGCTCCACGAGCTGCGCAGCCTGCCCGGCGTGATCGAGGCGGAGCCGGCGCGCAGCGTCCCCGTCATCCTGCGCCACGGGCTCCGCGAGCATCACGGGACGATCGACGGCCTGATCTCGCCCCAGCGCCTCAACCTCGCCCTCGACGCCGATCTGCGCCCCATCCCCCTGCGGCCGGGCGGGGTCGTCCTGGGGCGCACCCTCGCGAACACCCTGGGCGTGCGGGCGGGCGACGTCCTGGACGTGGAGGTGCGGACGGGGCGGAGGCCACGGCTCTCCCTCCCCGTCGTCGGCGTGGCCGGAACGGTGATGGGCGCCCCGGCCTTCATGGACCTGGACTCCCTGAACCGGGCGCTGCGGGAGCCGAACCGCGTCTCCGGGGCCTGGCTCCGGATCGACGCGGCGAAGGCATCCTCCATCTACCGGGCGCTCAAGCGGATGCCCTTCATAGCGGGCGTAAGGGTCAAAAGCGACTCCCGCGCGGCGTTTCGGCAGCAGATGGACAGCGGGCCCGGCTCCATGCGCTACCTCATCCTCGCGATCGCCGGCGTGGTCGCCTTCGGCGTGGTCTACAACGCCGCGAGCATCGCCTACGCCGAGCGCGCCCGGGACCTGGCGAGCTTGCGCGTCATGGGGTTCACCAGGGGAGAAACGGCCTTCGTCCTGCTGGGCGAGCTGGCGGTCGTCACCCTTGCGGCGCTGGTGGGGGGAACCCTTCTGGGCTACGGGGCCTTTTTCCTGTTTGCCGAGGCCTTCAGCATGGACCTCTACCAGATCCCGACCAACTTCACCTCGGCGAGCGCCGGAACCGGCGCCGCAGTGGTCCTGGGGTCCGCCGTCGTCTCAGGGTGGCTGGTGAAGCGGATCATGGACAAGGCGGACCTCGTCTCCATCATCAAGACGAGGGAGTAACGGACAAGGGAGCCGTTAGAAGATGCACAAAAAAATTTCAAGGAAGTTCTTCACCTTCGGCGCCGTCGCCCTGATCGCCGTCGCTCTGGCCTATGCCTTCCGTCCCCTCCCCCTGGAGGTTGAGATGGAGGAGGTGGCCCGGCGGCCCATGACCCTGACGGTGGATGAGGAGGGACGGACGCGGGTCCGCGACGCCTACACGGTGTCCACGCCGGTGAACGGTCGCCTGCTGCGGGTGGAGGTCCGGCCGGGTGACGCGGTCGCCGCGGGGAAGACCGTCGTGGCGAGGATGGTGCCGTCCGTGCCCACGCCCCTGGACGCCCGGGACGAGAACCGGGGCCGCGCCGACCTCGCCGCGGCGGAGGCGGCGCTGAAGCTCGCGCGGGCCGACCGGGAACGGGCCGTCGCCGATCGGGACCTGGCTCAAATGCAACTGCGCCGGATGCGCAGCCTGAGGGCTTCCGGAGCCGCCAGCCAGCTCCAGTTGGACCAGGCCGAGAGGGAGGCCCGAACCACCGCAGCGGCCCTGCACAACGCCGAGGCGGCGATCGCCGTTCGGGAGGCGGAGCGCAAGGGCGCCCTGTCGCGGCTGCGCCGCTTCGGCGACAGCGAAACGGCGCCCCAAACGACCGCAGCGGACGTCATCCCCATCTGCGCTCCCGCCGACGGCCGGGTGCTGCGCGTGATGCGGGAGAGCGAGGGTCCCCTGTCCGCCGGGACCCCTCTGATGGAGGTCGGGGACGTCGAGGGCGGGCTGGAGGTCGTCGTCGAGCTCCTGTCCTCGGAGGCCGTCCGCGTCACGTCGGGCGACCGGGTCGTCCTGTCGGGCTGGGGCGGGGACAGGCCCCTGAACGGCATCGTCGAGAAGGTCGAGCCCTTCGCGTTCACCAAGGTCTCCGCCCTGGGGGTCGAGGAACAGCGGGTGAACGTCGTCGTCCGGTTCACCGACCTGACGGAGTCCCTCGGAAGGCTGGGACACGGGTTCCGCGTCGAGGCCAGGATCGTCGTGTGGGAGGACCGGGACGCCCTCACCGTGCCCTCCGGCGCGCTCTTTCGCAACGACGGCAAGCAGGCCGTCTTCGTGGTCGAGGACGGCGTCGCGAGGCTTCGGACCGTCGAGACGGGGCGGGACAACGGCGTCGAGGCCCAGGTGCTGGAGGGGCTTCGGCCCGGTGAGCGGGTGATCCTCTACCCCGCGTCGGACCTGACCGACGGGGCGCGGGTCGTGGAGCGGGAAGCGGAGAGCTGATCGCGGCGGCCGGACGTCGCCCGATATCGAGGACGTGCTCCGAAGACACACCAATGGATGCCTATTGATACCGATTCGCGTTTAATACGGATTGCCTCCCCTGAAA
>NC_021038.1:550198-572664 GCF_000210715.1 Fretibacterium fastidiosum | reverse complement strand
AGACGCAAATTGGTATGACGCGAGGACCGCAGCCCCGATCTTTCGGGCTGCGGTCCTCGCGTCTCTTGTCCAGCGCGGCGCGGGGAGGCGGCCGGGTCTGGCGGCATGGCGCCCGCGTCCTTTCCTCCGACTTGCAGAGGAGACGCTTGACGACGAAGCGCTTTGTGCTTGAATAGGTTAACGGAAAAGGACGCTTTCCCCGTCGCGTTCGAAAAGACCAGGAAGGGAGATGGGTGCATTTGTCCTGGCCCGTTTTGAAATCCATAGCCTGCCGTAGCCTCTCCGTCGTCGTTCTCCTCGTTATGGGGATGCTTTTTTCGACGCCGATCGCCGCTGCCCCCAGGGGGGCGTCCGCGGACGCGCTCCCGCGCTCCGGGGACGTGGCGTCGCAGGGGCCGGCCTCGACCGACCGACCGGCGGCCTCCGCCGACGCCAGAAGGGCCTTCGGCTTCGAGGACGTGGTCGCCCTGGCCCGCAAGTCGGCTGAAGCGGAATACGTCCCTCCGGCGCCGCTGCCCGCGTCCCTCCGCACGCTGAGCTACGACCAGTGGCGCTCCGTCCGCTTCAAGCCCGACCGCGCCCTGTGGCGGTTCGAGAACCTGCCCTTCGAGCTTCAGTTCTTTCACTCAGGCTTCTACTACGACCGCAACGTGAACATCAACGTCGTGGAGGAGGGGCAGGCCATCCCGGTCCCCTTCTCCACGGAGCTCTTTCAGTACCCCAACGACGACCTGAAGGCCCAGGTGGCCTCCACCGACGTGGGCTTCGCCGGGTTCCGCATCCACTACGCCCTCAACGACCCCAAGTACAAGGACGAGGTGACCGTCTTTCTGGGGGCCAGCTACTTCCGAGCCGTCGGCCGCGGCACGAAGTACGGCCTCTCCGCGCGTGGACTGGCTCTGAACACGGCGCTCCCCTCCGGCGAGGAGTTCCCATGGTTCCGCGAGTTCTGGGTCCAGAAGCCCGCAAGCGGCGACGCCGTGCTGACGGTCTACGCCCTGCTGGACAGCCCCAGCTGCGCCGGAGCCTACCGCTTCGTCATCGCTCCGGGGCCGGAGACCTCGATGCGCGAGGAGTTTCAGGTGTTCTTCCGCAAGGGCATCGAAAAGGCAGGGGTTGCCCCCCTCACCAGCATGTACTTCTACGGCGCCCCTGAGAACGGAAGGCGCGGAGACTACCGGCCCGAGGTCCACGACTCCGACGGCCTGCTGGTCCACAGGGACGACGACGTCTGGCAGTGGCGGGCCCTGCGCAACGGAGAGCGGCTGGGCGTCACTGACATCCCGGCGGAGCGGCTTCTGGGCTTCGGCCTGCTGCAGCGCGGTCGGAGCTTCGAGCGCTATCAGGACCTGGAGGCGGAGTACGAGAAACGACCTTCCCTCTGGGTCGAGCCCGATGGGGACTGGGGACCCGGCCGGGTCGAGCTGATCGAGATCCCCACGGACTCGGAGTACAACGACAACGTCGTGGCCTTCTGGCTCCCCAACCGCGAGAGCCCCGACGAGCCGCTCAAGGGCGCCTGCACGCTCTATTGGAGCGGGCTTGAGCACCGCCTGCACCCCCTGGGGCGCGTGGTGGCCACGCGGCAGGCGATGGGCGACCGCAAGAACTGGGTGCGCTTCCTCGTGGACTTCAAGGGCGGGGAGCTGAACGACCTGCCCCCGGATTCGGGGATCACCAGCATCGTGGAGGTCGAAGGGGCCAAGCTGGTGCAGAAGCACCTGGAGAAGAACTCCCGCACCGGCGGCTGGCGGCTCTCCTTCCAGGTGGAGGTGGACGCGGGTGGAGGCTTCTCCGTCTTTCCGGCCCTGCCGCCCGCGGTGCGCCTCTCCGCGGTCCTCAAGAAGGGGGAAAACCTTCCGGACCCCCTCACCGAAACCTGGACCTACGTGTTTGGGAGGTAGGGCCATGACCCCGACTCGCTGCGACCCTCAAGCCCCCCGCCCCGAGGAGGTCCTGCGGGACCGCCTGCTCCTCTACGTCCGGGCCCTTCGCCTCCCCCCGCGGGAGGGGCTGGAGCTGGTGCTGAAAACCATGGACGAGCTCTGCCCCTCTGGGACGAGCGAAACGCTCCCCGCTCATGCCGAGGATTGTGACATGAAGACCGCCATGGAGGCCCTGAGGGCGCTGTGCGCCGACCGGGGGCTCCTGCCCGACGCGGACGCCCTTCCGGTGCCCGTCCCGCCCTACAACCGGGGGTCGATGCCTCCGGCCCGCATCTCCATGACGCGCGGCGGATTCTCTCTGAGGGGCCTTATCAGGAGGCTCCGGCGGTCTGAGGAGGGCCGGACGCGATGACGCCCGCCCCAAACGCCCGGCCCGCCTGGCGTCGCTCCGCGCTCTGGCGCCGCTGCCTCTTTCTGTCGCTGATCGTCGTCCCCTCCGTCCTGGCCGCAGACTACATGTCCGCCCTGCTCCCCCACCAGGGCGGCGCGCCGGTGGAGCTGCTCCTGTGCGCCCTGTTCGGCGTCCTCTTCGCCTGGATATCGACGGGGTTCTGGACGGCGCTCTTCGGGTTCTTCGTGCTGCTCTTCCGATACCAGGGCTACCGAATCATCGACCCCGACGCCCCCCTGCCGGACCTTCCACAGGACGTCCGAACGGCGGTGCTCATCCCCATCTACAACGAGGACCCGAAAAACGTCGGCGCGGGCGTGGAGGCGATGTGGCGTTCCCTGTCCGCCACGGGACAGGAGGGCCGCTTCGACGTCTTCATCCTCAGCGACACCACGGACCCCGACGTCTGGGTGCGCGAGGAGGAGGCGTGGTACGGGCTGCGGGAGCGCCTGGGGATGGACGGGCACCTCTTCTACCGCCGCAGGCCCTCCAACGTGAAGCGAAAGAGCGGCAACGTCGCCAACTTCTGCCGCCGCTGGGGGCGGAACTACCGCTACATGATCGTGCTGGACGCGGACAGCGTCATGGCCGGGACGACCTGGGTGCGCATGGTGGACGCCATGGAGCGGAACCCGCGGATCGGAATCCTCCAGACGCCCCCCAGGGGGGTGAACCGGGAAACCCTGATCGCGCGGGTGCAGCAGTTCGCCAACAGCCTGTACGGTCCGGTCTTTGCCGCCGGACAGAACTTCTGGCAGCTGGGCGACGCACAGTACTGGGGGCACAACGCCGTCATCCGGGTCGAGCCCTTCATGCGCTACTGCGAGCTGCCGAAGCTGCCGGGCCGCGGGCCCCTCAGCGGGGAGATCCTGAGCCACGACTTCGTCGAGTCCGCCCTGATGCGCCGCGCGGGCTACGAGGTGTGGCTGGCCTATGGAGTTGACGGCAGCTACGAGGAAACGCCCCCGACGCTGATCGACGAGCTGAAGCGCGACCGGCGCTGGTGCCAGGGGAACCTTCAGCACCTGCGCCTGATCTTCACCTACGGCTTCTTCCCCACGCACCGGGCCCTCTTCCTCAACGGCATCCTGTCCTACGGCTCCGCCCTGCTGTGGCTGATCTTCCTGATCGCAAGCTCCATCCAGGCGCTGCTGGACGTCCTGGTGGAGCCAAACTACTTTCCGCAGCCCAACATGCTGTTCCCCCAGTGGCACGTCTGGTACCCGGAGTGGGCCCTGACCCTCCTGAGCTGCACAGCGCTCCTCCTCTTCCTGCCGAAGCTCCTCTGCCTGATCCATGCCCTGCTGATCGCGCGGAGCGCGCGGCGCTACGGCGGTGCGCTGCGGGTGCTTCTGGGGGTGGCAGGCGAGACGATCCTCTCCATGCTGCTGGCACCCATACGCATGATCTGCCACAGCCGATTCGTCGTCGTGACCCTGCTGGGCTGGGGGACCGGCTGGGGAGGACAGTCGCGGGACGACCGCGGGACGACGTGGGGTGAGGCGGTCCGGGCGCACTGGTGGGCGGTCCTCATCGGCCTGACCTGGGGCTGGCTGCTCCATCGGGTGACCCCGTCCTTCTTCCTCTGGCTCCTGCCCGTGGTCCTTCCGCTTGCGCTCTCCGTGCCGCTGTCCGTGTTCACCAGCCGGGCGTCCCTGGGGCGGGCTGCCGCCCGCCTGGGGCTGTTCGCCATCCCGGAGGAGCTCCACGCGCCTCGCGAGTTGACGGACAAGGCGGAGGCGCTGGCGGAACGCCGCCGCTACTCGCCCCTGGGCATTTCCCAGGAGGAAGGCTTCCGCCGCGCCGTGGCGGACCCCCACACGAACGCCCTTCACCTCGCCATGAACCGCCGTCTGAGGGGGGCGCTGAACCCCGCGCTGGTCGATCGGGCCCTGTCGGGAGAGGCCCTGTCCCAAAAGGAGAAGATGGCGCTGCTGAACAGCCCGGACTCGATGCGGGAGCTGCACCGCAAGGTCTGGACGCTGCCGGAGCGGCAGGGCGCCCCCTGGGGCCTGTAGGGCGGGCCTGACGGCCCGGCGCAGGGGTGGAGAGGGTGATCGCGATCTTCTCGGAGTGAGTGCCCTCATAAAACGGCTCCATTGCAGAGGCCGGCCGCAGAGCGGCTGGCCTCCCGGTTCAGACGGACCCGTATGGTCCCACTTTTTTATTTTGCGGTCATTCATTCGCCCGCGTAATAATCCAGGCCAATGGGGTCGGGCGTTTCGCCCGCACTCTGCATCAGGCCAACCGGTTTGATTGCCCCGCCGCTCCAGACGAGAGTGCTCGTGCAGTCCGTGACGGAGCAGTCGTAGCCGTATCCGGCGATGCTTCCGACCTGGCTCGCGTTTCCCTTGATGGAGCCGGACGTGGCGCAGCCGGTGATGCGATAGATTGAAGGGGTCGGGTGCTCCTCCAGGAATGCCGACACGAAGAGGTTCCCACCGACCAGCCCGCCGACCCGCTTCGACGAAGCCGAAACCGTGATGTCGACGTCGGCAGAGCAGTTTCGGATCAGGGTGGGGTTGCTCTTGTCGTAGTTGCCGGCGTGGCCCGTCAACCCGCCGACCATGAAGCTCTTTTCGTCCGAGGCATCAATGGTCGCCTTTACGGCGCAGTTCTCCATGATCGGCGACTCCTGGATGCAGCCGACCAGCCCTCCTACCGAGAAAGCCCCGAATCCCTTTGCCGTGACGTTCCCCTCTGCCGTGCAGGCGCGGACGGTCAGCCACTTGCCGCCCCCACAGATGAGGCCGAGCCCCTGCATGCCCTTCCCGTTGGAGGTTACGCTCGCGTTGGC
Organism: Fretibacterium fastidiosum; assembly: GCF_000210715.1. GTDB lineage: Bacteria > Synergistota > Synergistia > Synergistales > Aminobacteriaceae > Fretibacterium > Fretibacterium fastidiosum. The sequence goes on along the minus strand of NC_021038.1, from coordinate 567,530 downwards.
GGTGCAGTTTTCGATGGCGCCGTACCCCATTCCCGCTATGCCGCCAACGGCGCCGACCGCGTAGCCTTCCACCCTGTTCCCGCCGGTCAGCTTGATGCCGGTTATCCCGCCGTTGATCACCCCGACGACGCCCCCAACCATGCAAGCGCCTTTGACGTCCGCATTGCTGACGGTCAGGTTCCGGATGGACTGGGAAGCGGCATTGCCCACGACGAAGCCGAACAGCCCGACGCCTACGGTCTCGGGGCGGTTGACGGTCAGATTCGAGATCGTGTGCCCGTTGCCGTCAAACCGGCCCACGAAGGCGAGCGAGGACTTGGCGACCTCACTTTTTTCGGGGTCGTCGATCTCCCTGTTGAACGTGCCGATCGGGTCCCAGTTGCCGTACGACGACAGGTCGATGTCCGAGATCAGGATGAAGGATTTGTCCCGGTAATCCCTGATCTTTGTGAGTTGTTCCGCCGTCGCGATCCGGTAGGGGTCTTCCTGCGTCCCCTGCCCTCCCGCAAAGGGCGAGGCCGCATTTTCGCTCCTTCCGCTCCCCCCGCAGCCTCCGTTCGCCAGCAGCACGATACCCAGAAGGAAGAGCACGACGATATTCAACGCCCCGCGCCGGCTTCTCAGGTTTCTCGTTCTAAGGCTTTTCATATTGAAGCACCTCCTATGGATAATTTGGCCTCTCTGCCCGTTACAGGGCTTATAGCGCAGTATGGCATAACAAACAGACGAACGCTTATGCGGGAGGAAATTTTCGTCATGGGAGAGGAAATTTTTTCTCGAAATGCTATAATACTTTAGTTTGTCAGGACTAACAAAAGGTGCGATGCCTTGTCGAGAATGGAAGCCTGAATGAGGAAGCCCATAATGATTGAACGGTCTTGCAGCGTCACCTTCAGGGATCACATAGAGTTTTTTGAGGCAATCCATGAGACGGGGAGGCCCGTGAAGGCTCCAAAGGCGGACGACCCGGAGGGTGGGCTGGTTTGTCTATCAGCTCCATTTGCGGAAATCCTTCTGGAAACCCACAGCCTGTTCCATGGTGTGAGCCTGAACGTTCTCAATATCTCGCCTAGGGCGGACATCGTCATACCCTACGATTTCGGCGGTGGCGTCCTGGGGATGGACTACCTCGCAGACGGCTCTTACCTCCTGGACGAGAGCAGCGGCAGAATGGTTTCGCCCGGGGACCTCTTTCTCCTGCCGCCGTCGGGCTGCAGGGGCAGCATGACCTTTCGCGGCGGAAGGCCGAGCAGAACCATCGCCTTTGGCGGTCCCGGGAAGATATTATCGGACCTCCTCGGAGAGGATGGCGGTGCATTGTGGGCGGAAGCGCTCAGGGCTGGCAGCGGATACGGAAGCGAGCCTCGTTTGCTGCGTGCGCCACAGGCCATGGCCGGTTCTTTTCTGCAGATGCTGCATTATGACTATCCAACTCGGGTCAAGCGCTTGTTCCTCGAGGGCAAGCTGATGGAGATACTGTCGCGGATAATCGCCAGGGGATTGCCGTCTGAGGAAAACGAGGGGAATGGCGGGGACGCCTTCGAGCTGGAGCGGATCAGAATGATTCCAGGGATTCTGATGGAGCGCATAGACAACCCACCGTCGATCTCCGAACTCGCCCATGAGCTGTCCGTCAACTCCACCACGATGAAGAAGGGCTTCAAAAATATCTTTGGCGAGCCGATTTATGCCCATCACAGGAACCTGTGTTTGAGCCAGGCCGCGACGCTGCTGCTAGAGACGGACAAATCCGTTTTTGAAATTGCCTCCGACGTCGGCTATTCCAACAGCGGAAACTTCGGCAGCGCCTTCAAGAGGCGCTACGGCGTCTCCCCGATCCGGTATCGGCAGAATGGGCGCAGCGCGCTGCCGCTCCAGGAGCCCTGATTCCCCAGACTATCGGGCCAAAGGCAAGGGGCACGAACAAAGCTCTCGATTTTGAAGACAGAGGAGGGCCAGCAGGGCCAATTTTTTGAAAAAATCTCCCCTGCTGGATAGTTCTGTTTACCCTACCCCTCCCTGCGGATTTGGGAGGCCCCTCCCTTCCTGCCGCCCTGCGGTTGGGTTATAATTAACGTTGTAAACCGTCACTGCGGGACCTCGAAATGGAGGGGCAACGTTGCCGGATTATCTCTCTGCCTTTCAGAATACGTCCTCAGCCGCCGCCGTCATCATGTCCGTAGCGCTCATGCTGTTCTCCGGATTCATCGCGACGCGCCTGACGAAGCGCCTGAGGCTGCCCGACGTGACCGCCTACATCGTCTCCGGCATCCTGATCGGGCCCTACTGCCTGCACCTCGTCCCCCCTCGGATCATCGAGGGCATGGACTTCCTGCCGGACATCGCGCTCGCCTTCATCGCGTTCAGCACGGGCGAGTTCTTCAAGGTGTCCGTGCTGAAGAAGAACGGGCTGAAGGTGGTCGTCATCACGATCCTGGAGGCGTTCCTGACCTCGGTCTTCGTCTTCGTCGCCGCCTGGTTCGTCCTCCGCCTCAACTTCGCCTTCTCGATCGTCCTGGCCGCCCTCGCCTCGGCGACCGCCCCCGCCTCGACCATGATGACGATCCGGCAGACGGGCGCAAAGGGGGACTTCGTCAACACGCTCCTGCAGGTCGTGGCGCTGGATGACGTCGTCGGATTGGTCGAATACAGCATCGCCATCTCCGTCGCCCTGGCGTCGATCTCCGGCAGGGGCGGGTTCAGCCTCCGGAACGTCCTCCTTCCGATCGTCGTCAACGCGGGAGTTCTGGGCCTCGGCTGCTTCTTCGGCCTCGTGATGAAGTGGATGCTGTTCCAAAGGCGCTCCACCGACAATCGGCTGATCATCTCCATCGCCCTTTTGTCCTCGTTCTGCGGCATCTGCACGCTGTTCGACGTCTCTCCGCTCCTGGGCTGTATGTCGATGGGCACGGTCTACATCAACCTCACCGAGGACGACAAGCTGTTCAAGCAACTGAACTACTTCAGCCCTCCGATCCTCCTCCTGTTCTTCGTCCGATCAGGGGTGTCGTTCCAGTTGGGCGCGCTCTTCCGCACTTCGGCCGCCGTTGGTAGCGTGCCGCTCCTCCTCGTCGGGGTCATCTACTTCCTCGTCCGGATCCTGGGGAAGTACGCCGGCGCCTTCTGGGGCTGCTTTCTCGTGCGCAAGCCGAAAAACGTCCGGAACCACCTCGGCCTGGCCCTGATCCCACAGGCGGGCGTCGCCATCGGCCTCGCGGCCCTCGGCGCCAGGACGCTCGGAGGGGAGACGGGGAGTGCACTACAGACCATTATTTTGGCCTCCAGCGTCCTCTACGAGTTGATCGGTCCGGCCTGCGCCAAGCTCTCGCTGTACCTGTCGGGGTCCTACCAGACGCGGATCGAGGACATCGTTCCGGAGGAGGACCTTTCGCAGGGCGAGGGCCAGAAGTCCTCCATAGAGCTGCTGATCGAGAGGATACAGAAGATACAGAAGGACCTCCCGCCCCCAAAGACGCTCCTCTCGGAGGAAGAGGAGGCCTTTCTGGAGGCGTCGGAGAAGCAGTATGCGGCGATGGAGGCGGGCCGCCGCTACGCGAACATCCACCACTCGCGCACGAGGAGGTTTTAGGACATCATGAACGCGCAAATCAACGGCCTGACCGCGTCAATCCTTGGAGGGTGGACGGCGGAGCTCAACGTCCGCTCCGTCATGCTGAGGATCCTGATGTCGGTCGTCCTGGCGGCGATCATCGGCTGCGAACGGTCCAGCAAGCGGCATTCCGCAGGACTGCGCACCTTCATCCTCGTCTCCCTGACCTCCACGACGGCCATGCTGACGGACCTGTACCTCTGCCAATCCGCCCCGGAGCGGTTCCCCTTCATCTCGGCGGCGGCCGTCGTCGGCGCCGCGATGATCAGCGTCAACGCCATCCTGTTCAGCTCGAGGAGCCAGATCAAGGGCCTGACCACGGCGGCGGCCCTCTGGTCCTGCGGGCTGGTCGGGATGGCGCTGGGCGCCGGGCTCTACACGGTGGCCCTGATCTCGTTTCTGGCCCTGTTTTCCTCCCTGGCCCTGTTCCCGCCCATCGAAACGTACATGAAGGACAAGTCGAACCACTTCGAGATCCACCTGGAGCTGAAGAGCAAGGGCAACCTGCAGTACTTCGTCACGACGGTCCGGCGCCTGGGGATTCGGATTGAGGACATAGAATCCAACCCCGCGTACCTGAACTCGGGCCTGAGCGTCTACACCGTCTCCCTCACCATCAACAGCGCCGAGCTGAAGAAGTACAAAAAGCACAGCGAGATCATCGAGGCCCTGAGGTCGCTCGAGTACATCTCCCACATCGAGGAGATCAACTGACCACGCCGGGCGCGGCCAACCGTCAAATCTGGAGGCAACGGATGAAGGAAGTTCATATCGACTGCGGGGCCGCCCCGTCAGCGGAGGGCAAGATGGCTAGACGCGACGTCCTGCTGCTCCTGGCGGTGGCCGTCGTCTGGGGCGTCAACTTCGCGGTCGTCAAGACCGGGCTGAGGTCGGTGCCGCCCCTCTTCCTGGTCTTTTTGAGGTACCTGTTCATCGTCCTCCCTCTGATCTTCTTCGTGAAGAAGCCCGCCGTCTCCTGGCGGACGATGGCGGCCTACGCGCTGCTCAGCGGGGTGGGACAGTTTTCCTTCATGTTCTATTCGCTCAAGATCGGCATGCCCGCGGGGCTGGCCTCGGTGGTCATGCAGTCCCAGGCCATCTTCACCCTGATCCTGTCGGCGCAGTTCATGGGGGAGAGGATCGGAGGAGCTCAGCTCGCCGGCATCGGCCTGGCCGCCGTCGGCCTGGGACTGATCGGCGGCCCCTTCGGGGCGGCAGCGGTCCCGACGGCGGCCTTTCTGATGAACCTCCTGGCCGCGTTCTGCTGGAGCTCTTCCAACCTCATCGTCAAGAGGGCGTCCGAGGAGAGCCTTCGGAGCGGAAGGAGCCTCGACATGATGGAGATGATCGTCTGGTCCTCGATCTTCGTCCCCCTCCCCATGCTCGGCCTCTCCCTCGTCGGCGACGGGCCGTCTGCCATCCTGCAGTCGCTGGCGCAGATCGACGCCGCCGCCGTCCTCTCCGTCCTCTACCTCGTCGTCCTGTCCACGCTCTTCGCATACTCCGCCTGGAACCAGATGATCGCCGCGTACTCCGCCGGAAGGGTCGCGCCCTTCTCGCTCCTCGTGCCCGTCACGGGATTGCTGAGCGGGATGCTGTTTCACGAGGAGCGGGTGGCCCCCCTGCAGTGGGCGGGGATAGCGGCCGTCGTCGCCGGTCTGGCCGTCTTCCAGCTTGGAGAACGCCGGCCCCACGCCCGTTAAGGAAATACTGGTGAAGCCGTTGAGGACGCCGCACGTTTCCCTTTATGCTTTGGGTAGCTTGTTTTTTACGTGGGACGATGAGAAGGCGGAAAGAGAGAGGCGTATGAGCGACAATTATCCAAGTGACTATCCACGCAGCCGGAAGGAAGCCATCGCGGCTTTGCGCACGGTTCGGGATGAGGACATAGACTTCTCGGACATCCCGGCGACAATCGACGAGGAGTTGAAGCGTTTCCGCCGCGGAGGTGTTGATCGCTCGCGCGTCGCTGCCGCAGCCCCCGGAGGACGTTCCTGCGGAATACGGTAACGTTTCGATCTGAAGCGCCGGCCGGGCCGAGTGGGGGCAGCTGGCAGCCTTTGAACGGTCCGTGAGCGCTCTCGAAAACGAGACGATGGATTCTATCGCGCAGTACGACGGAACGGGAGCCTGAGAAAACCGATCGGGGAGGCGACGTGTGATGGAACAAAGCATGGAAGGACTGCTGCTGTCCTTTGACGAACGGTATCCCTGCTGGACGCCCGCGATGCTGGCGCTGGCGGAGCTGGACCGGACGGCGGCCGACGACCTGACGCGCGAGGGGCTGCTGGAGTTCGGAGAGGGCGCCTACAGCCTGTCGCCAACGGGGAGGGAGGCGTTTTTGAAGCTCGCGGGTGAGGCCTGCCTGCCCTCCAGGCCGGGGGAGGCCCCGGACAGGAAGCGGGCCGCCCGATGGGGGGAGCTGATGCTGCTCCTGGACAAGCGGCACCTCCAGCGATGGGGGGTGAAGGAGTACGTCGCCCCGTTCCGGTTCGCGCTGCCCAACGTCAGGGGTGAGGACCTCTTCGTCATGGACGGGGCCGCTCCGGGCTGGCGCTACCCGGACGCGCCCGTCTTCAGGAGGATGGCCGAGGACTTCCCGGAGACGGGGGTGGCCGCGCGAACCCGTCCCATGCCGGGCGCGGAGGAGGTCCGCGCGTGGCTCGCGGCGAACGCCCCCGGTCTGCGGGACGCGGAGTTCGACCTGCTGTACAAGAGCCGATACGACTTTCAGGACTACGCGAAGTTCCCGCCCCTCCCCGCGGACCCCTGCGGCCTGTTCAACGCCGACCATTTCCTCTTTGCCTTCATGCCTCCCCCCGCGCCAGAGAGCCTGCCCGAATACCTGGAAAAGGTCGGGGAGTTCCAGATGTTTCTGACGATGCTCAGGAGGCTCTACCTTCCGGGCTACGTGGACCTGGACGCGATGGATCAGGACGGCGTCAACTGGCTCCTCTTTGCCTTTACGGAGGAGCGGGACGCAGAGCGCTGCGTGAAGCTGCTGGGCCCGATCGCCGAGGCCCTTCCGGGGCCTGCGGCGCCCCTGGAGCTGTGGAGCGTCAGCCTCGAAGGGCTGCGGGACTACCCAGGAGGGCAGGCGGAGACGATATGGGATATCCTGCCCTTCGCGGCCCATTCCATCTACCGCCTCACCTGATCCCCGCGGCACCACGGTCCGCACAGAGGAAAAATCGACGGGAGGAAGGGGCTATCCGTCCCCTCCTCCCGTCTCGCGCCTTGACGAACGGCAATCCCCCGTCAGGCCTTACCGTCCTCCGAGTGAAGCGTCCGCGGACTTCTCCTCTGCCGGGACGGATCCCTCCACGCGCCGGATGATCTCCCGTATCTCGTCGCCCGTGATGGCCTCCTTCTCCTGAAGCACGCGCGCCGCCTCGTGCAGCGTCGCCTCGTGGGCCTTCAGGAGCTCCACCGCCGTCTCCTGCGCCTTGCTCACCAGGCGGCGGATCTCCTCGTCGATCGCCTCGAAGGTGCTGCTGCCCAGGTCCGTGCGGCTCTCGGCCTCACTGTGCAGGTAGGTCATGGCACGCCCGGCGTAGCGCACCGGCCCCAGACGGCTCGACATGCCGAACTCCGTCACCATGCGCCGCGCCGTCTCCGTGGCGCGCTCCAGGTCGTTGGAGGCCCCCGTGGAGGGCTCCTGGAAGATCAAAAGCTCCGCCGCCCGGCCGCCCAGCAGCACCGCCAGGCGCGACTGCAGCTCCGCCTCCCCCACGATGTACTGGTCCTCCGTCGGCATCTGCATGGTGTAGCCCAGGGCGCCCCGGGCCGTCGGGATGATGCTGACGCGATGTACCGGGTCCGTGCCGGGCAGGAAACAGGCCGCCAGGGCGTGGCCCGTCTCGTGGTAGGCCACCCGCCGCCGCACCGCGGGCGTCAAAGGGGTCCTGCGCTGCAGGCCCGCCACCACGCGCTCGACGGCCAGGTCGAAGTCCTGAGCGGACACCTTCTCCGCCTTGCGGCGCACCGCCATGAGCGCCGCCTCGTTGGCGATGTTCGCCAGGTCCGCGCCCGAAAAGCCGGGGGTCACCTTCGCCAGCGCCTTGAGGTCCACGTTGTCGTCCAACGGGACCTCCCGCGTGTGAATCTGAAGGATATCCCGCCGCCCCTCCTCCGTCGGGAGCACTACCTGGATCTGGCGGTCGAAGCGCCCCGGGCGCAGCAGCGCCTGGTCCAGTATCTCCGGCCGGTTCGTCGCCGCCATGATGACGACGCCCGTGTTGGGCGTGAAGCCATCCATCTCCGCCAGGAGCTGGTTCAGGGTGTTCTCCTGTTCGCTGTTGCCCGTCATGGAGAGCGCGCGGGACTGCCCGATGGCGTCGATCTCGTCGATGAAGATGATGCAGGGCGCCTTCTTCTTGGCCTGCTCGAACATGTCGCGCACCCGCGCGGCGCCGACGCCGACAAACATCTCCACGAAGCTGGACCCTGTGATGAAGAAGAAGGGCACGCCCGCCTCGCCCGCCGTGGCCTTGGCCAGCATCGTCTTGCCCGTGCCGGGCGGCCCCACCAGGAGGACACCCTTCGGCAGCTTCGCGCCGAACCGGTTGTACCGCTCAGGCTCCTTCAGGAAGTCGATGATCTCCCGAAGCTCCACCTCCGCCTCCCCCACGCCGCCCAGGTCCTTGAAGTGGACTCCCGTCATCTCGCCCTGAAGCTCCTGGGCCTTGCTGCGGCCGAAGGAGAGCACGCTGCCGCTGCCGCCGCTCATCCGCTTGAAGATGAAGTACCAGAGCAGGAGCAGGGGCAGGAAGGGCAGGAGCACGCCGAGGACCGTGTCCAGGATGGCGCTCTGCTGCGCCACGCCGCCGAAGGTGACGTCCGCGCTGGCGAGCTTCTCCACCAGGAGCGGGTCGAGGACGCGCACGACGTTCCGAACGACCGGGGCGGGGCTGCGGTCGAGGATGATCCCGCCCACGACGGGCCGGTCGCTGAGGTCGGAACTGACGGCCTTCAGCCTGTACACGATGCGCTCCGCCGCCAGATTGACCTCGTCGACGGCCCCGTTCTCGAGGTCCGCCAGAAACGTGCTGTACGGCACCTCCGTCCGGCTTTCCATGTAGGGCTTGTAGACGAGGTCCGCAAAGAGCCACGCCAGGACAAGCGCCGCCAGGAAATACCCCGCGGAGAACTTCTGCCCCTTATTCATCCGGTTCCTCCATACTTTTTGCCGTTTATATTTATGTCAACCGCGGCTTAAAGCCGCCGGCTGCGGATCAGGGCGATGCCCCCCTCGTTGCGCCGGGTGCGCCCCTTGATCCGCTCGAACTCGCTCCGCAGGTCCGCCCGGCTGGCGTCGGACACCCCCATGTGGTCCAGCAGGACGTTCAGTCGCCCCTCCAGCTGTTCGATCTCCTTCGTCGAGGGCGGTATGGTGCGCCCCACCCCCTTCAGGCCGCTGACGGCCAGCTCCGCCACGAACAGCGCCAGCTCCGAGAGGTCCGCATCGCTCACCATGCCGCGCTCCTGCGGCTCCTCCGCCTCCCGCCGCCTGAGGGCGAACCAGAGGGCTCCCGACGCCGCAGCAAGGCACAGGGCGCCCGCCACCACGTGGTCCAGATAGAAGAGCCCCCCCGTCGCCCCGGCGAACAGTCCCGCCAGAAACAGGCCCCAGCGCGTCATCCCGCTCATCCCGCCGTTCGCTCCCGGTCCCAGGGTCACTGGCTCAGCAGCGACTCCGCGATGGCGGCCATGGCCCGCGCGCCGAGGATCATGCCCCGCTCGTCCACGTCGAAGCGCCCGTTGTGGTGCGGCGCGGCGATGTCCGCGCCCAGCGCCATGTAGGCGGCCTCGCCGCCCCTCTCCTGCACGCGACGCATGAACCACGTGGCGTCCTCGCTGCCGCCGGCCCGCACGGTATCCAGTACGCTGCGGAATATCCCCGAAGCCCGCAGCGCAGCGCCGACGCGCCGGACCAGCTCCTCGTCGCCCCTGGCGGTGGTCCCCTCGCCCGCCTTGCTCAGCTCCACCCGCACGCCATACATCTCCGCCGCGCCCTTCAGGACCTCCTCCGCACGCCCGTAAACGTAGTCCGCCACCTCCTGAGTTTCACCCCGGGTCTCCACCTTCATCAGGGCCTCGGCGGGGACGACGTTCCGACCCGTTCCGGCCTGGAGCACGCCCACGTTCAGGCGCATGGCCCCATCCCGATGCGGCGCGATGGAGTGCAGCCCCAGCGCGGCCGCAGCCGCGGCCAGGAGCGCGTTGCGCCCCATGTGCGGGGCTCCCGCGGCGTGGGCCGGCACGCCCGTGAAGCGCGCGTCAAGCTTCGTCGTGGCCAGGTAGCCCAGCGAGTTCAGCCCGAAGGTCCCCGTCGGCACCCCGCCTCCGATGTGCATGGCCAGGAAGAAGTCCACGTCGTCCACGACGCCCTTCTTCATCATGGCGTAGGCGCCGCGGCAGCCCTCCTCGCCGGGCTGGAAGATCAGGCGCACCCGCCCGCAGAGCCGCCCCTTCATCTCCGTCAGGAGCTCCGCCACGCCGAGGCCGATGGCCGTGTGGGCGTCGTGCCCGCAGGCGTGCATTCGGCAGGGGTTGACGCTGGCGAAGCCCTCCTTCGCAGGACGATGGTCGGGCGACATGTCCTCGCCCACGTCCACGCAGTCCATGTCGAAGCGGAAGGCCAGTGTCGGTCCAGGGCGGCCCGTGTCCAGGTCCGCCGTCACGCCCGTGTACCGGCCCATCCTCTCGATCCGCTCCCGATCCCCGCCCTGCTCGACGGCACGGGCGATCTCCCGGTCGATCTCCTCCTCGGAGGGGCGCCCCATCACGGAGCCCGCGTCGATGACCTCACTCCCCATCTTGAGGGCGTACCCCAACCCCTCAAGCCGCGCTGCCACCAGCGCGGAGGTGCGAAACTCCGTCCAGGCCGGCTCCGGGAAGCGGTGCAGGTCCCGCCGCGTCTCGATCATCCTTCGCTCCAGTTCCTTCAAGTCCATCGCTCTCATCCCTCCAGATCCCCCAAGTCCGTTCACAACGTTCATCCTTATACTTTAGCACGACCGGCACCCCGTGGACAGGATGTTTGTGCTTAGACCACCCTCCTTCCCGCAGGGAAGGGCTCGACCGGGACGGAGCCGGACAACACGAGGCCCCTCCTGACGGAGGGGCCTCGTGTAAGGGGGAAGGATTCAGGTATGGATGAAGCAGGGGGACGCCGTGACACAAATGTCTCGCGGGAACCTGGACGTGCCTTCCGCCGAGCGTAGGGGACTTCGGATGGGGACGAAGGCTCACAGAAACATTTACGCTTATTTTATCGCATACGGCTCCAAAATCCAACCCCGTCTTTTAAGTTTCTCAACGAAATTTTGCCCCGCGGCGGCACGTCCCAACGGGAGGGGCGTCCGGGGCCCGTCTCCGGGCAAGGCCTTCCACCAGACGAGGGGGGGCTTCGCTTCGGATCGACATGCGCCCCTCCGAACCGGGGAGGGGCGCACATAAGGGGGAAGGATACAGGTTTCGATGACGCAGGTATGGCCGCCCTGGAATGGTGGAGAACAAAGTCCAGCAGCACGCCTCCACAAGGAAGAGGCGTGCCCCGCGGCACGTCATTGAAAGCGGTTGTCAAAAACGGACTCGAAGGCCCGCTTTTCAATTCTATCGCAAGCGCCCAAAAACTCCAAGGATTTTTTACGACAACTTCAGCCTTTCATCCGGTGCCCAAAAACGTCCCGGAGCGGGCTGCAAGCTGAGATCAGCCTCGAAACCGCCTCCGAAGGGTCCGCTTGCGCGCGAAAATTTTTTGCGCTTTTTTACGCATTTCATTGTACAATAAAGCCGCTGAGAAGTTATTCAGGACGGCTGGAAACGGAGAGAAGGGTATGTCCATGAACATGAAGAGGATAACGGGACGGGCGATCCTCGCCCTTTTGCTGGCCTCCGCGATCGGGGCTGCGCTGGCGCTGGGAGCGGACGCGGCAAGCAGCGCGAGGAAACGGGCCCGCCTTAAGAACACGCCGCCGCCGGGCTGGCAGTTCGAGGTGGGCTACACGCTCTGGCGCGCCCAACGAGGGCTGGACGCCACGCCGCAGACGTGGAAGAAGTATCAGCGCGAGAGGAAGCGTCTCGCCCAGCGGGGCAAGCTCCGGGGGCTGGACACCAGGCTCCTGAACTCCGTGGACTGGACGATCGAGGAGCTGGCGGAGTTCCTCGAGGTGCAGCAGGAGCAGATGAGGGCGGACAACTAGCCCTCCAGGGGAGCACCGCGACAACAGGACGTTCAAAGCGAAAGGGCGGGGCCTCAAAGAGGCCTCCGCCCTTTTGTGCTCCCTTACGGCTTAGAGCTCCCGTTTCCACTTCGTGCCCTGGGGCGTGTCCTCCAGGATGATGCCGCGCTCCTTCAATTGGGCCCGGATCTCGTCGGAGCGGGCGAAGTCCTTCGCCTTGCGGGCCGCAAGCCGCTCCGCGATCAGGCGTTCGACCTCCTGGTCCCCACCCTCTTCGGACTCCGCCTCGTCGGGGCCGATGACGCCCAGCACGTCGTCGTAGGTCTTGAGGGCCGCCTTCGCCGTCTCGAAGAAGGCCCTGGGGAGCGTCTCGTGGTCCTTCAGGGTCGTGTTGACGAGGTGCACGACGTCGAAGAGGACGCCAAGGGCCGCCGCCGTGTTGAAGTCGTCGTTCATGGCGTCGGCGAACCTCCCCTCCAGCCGTTTCATCTTCGCCTGGAAGGCCGCCGGGTCCAGGTCCGACTCATCGCTCTGACGGTTCTTCGCGGCGAAGTCCAGGTCGGACCGGCAGTTCCGGAGCCTCGTCACGCCGCTGGCCGCCTGCTCCAGCCCGGAGGGGCGAAGTTGATGGGGCTCCGGTAGTGGGCGCTCAGCATGAAAAACCGCAGCGCCAGGGGAGGGTACTTCTCCAGCGCCGCCCGCGCCGTGAGGAAGTTGCCGAGCGACTTGGACATCTTCTCGCTGTCGATGAGCAGGAAGCCATTGTGCAGCCAGTAGCGCACGAAGGGCTTTCCGTTAGCGGCCTCGCTCTGGGCGATCTCGTTCTCGTGGTGAGGGAAGACCAGGTCCACGCCGCCCGAATGGATGTCGATGGTTTCGCCCAGGTATTTCGAGGACATGGCGCTGCACTCGATGTGCCAGCCGGGGCGCCCCCGGCCCCAGGGGCTGTCCCACGCCGGCTCGCCGGGCTTCTCCGCCTTCCACAGGGCGAAGTCCAGCGGGTCCCGCTTCTTCTCCCCCACCTCGACGCGGGCGCCGGCCTCCAGGTCGTCCAGTCCCTGCCGGCACAGGGTGCCGTACTTCGGCCAGCTTCGGACGTCGAAGTAGACGTCGCCGCTTGAAACGTAGGCGTGGCCGTTGTCCATGATCCTCTGAATCGTGGCCACGATCTCCGGCACGTTCTCCGTGGCGCGGGGGGCGACCGTGGGCGGACGGATGCCCAGCGCCTTCGCGTCCTTCCGGTACTCCGCGATGAAGCGCTCCGCCAGCTCCGGGACCGTCGTCCCCTCCCGGTGCGCCCGATGGATCATCTTGTCGTCGATATCCGTGAAGTTCTGAACGAAGGTTACCTTGTACCCCAGGTGCTCCAGCCATCGGCGCAGCACGTCGAAGACGATGAAGGGCCGGGCGTTGCCGATGTGGAAGTAGTCGTATACCGTCGGCCCGCAGCTGTAGAAGGAGACCTCCCCCTCCTTCAGCGGGACGAACGGCTCCTTTTTGCGCGTAAGATCGTTGTACAGCATCAGGCTCAAATCAACAGCACCTCCGAAAAAATACGATCCGCCCGCGTCGGGACAGCGCGCTGCGGGCTCTCCGCACCGTGCGTTAGTTGAGTATAATAGTGCGGACGGGGCAGGGCGCGTCCTCGCCCCACGTCTATTGTACCTGTTTTTCACTTTGATTCGGAGGTAGAATAACCTTGTCCGTTAAAAATCAGTTTTCCCTGCTGATGACGAGCCGCTTCCTTCCGCTCTTCCTGACGCAGTTCCTGGGCGCCTTCAACGACAACTTCTTCAAGAGCGCCCTCATGATGCTCATCACCTTCCGCCTGGCGGACGAGTCGGGCACGGACCCCCGCGTCATGGTCAACGTCGCGGCGGGGGCCTTCGTCCTCCCCTTCTTCCTCTTCGCCTCCCCGGCGGGGGACCTCGCGGACCGCTGTGACCGCGCCTTCCTCATGCGCCAGGTGAAGCTGGCGGAGATCTTCATCATGGCCGGCGCCGCCGTCGGGTTCTGCCTCGGCGACATCTGGCTCCTGATCGTCGTGCTCTTCCTGATGGGGGCACAGTCCACGTTCTTCAGCCCCGCCAAGTACAGCATCCTGCCCCAACACCTGGCTCAGGACGAGCTGATCGCCGGCAACGGCCTGATCCAGATGGGGACCTACCTGGCCATCCTGAGCGGCGCCATCCTGGGCGGCGTCCTCATCCTGCGCCAGGGGGGGATTTACGTGGTGGGGGGGATCGCCGTGTTCATCGCCGCCGCGGGGTGGGTCAGCAGCTGGTTCATCCCCCCGACCCGGCCCATCGACCCGACGCGCCGCATCTCCCCTCGTTTCCTCCGAAGGACATGGGAGATGGTCCAAAGCATCGTCCCCATGAGGGAGGTCTTCGTCCCCATGCTGGCCATCTCCTGGTTCTGGCTCGTGGGGGCGACGTTTCTGGCGCAGTTCCCCACCTACGCGCGCCTGGTGCTGGGGGCGGACGAGAACGTGGCCACCTCCTTCCTGGCCATCTTCTCCTTCGGCATCGGCATCGGTTCCATAGCCTGCAACGCCCTCCTGAGGGGACGCGTCACGGCGCGCTTCGTGCCGGCGGCCGCCTTCGGCATCGCGGCGGCCAGCGTCCTCCTCTGGATGTTCAGCGACAGGCCTCCCACGCCGCCGGGAGCCTGCCTGATGGGCCTCGGCGCGTTCCTCGAGAGCCCCGCCAACTGGCCCATCCCCCTCTGCCTCCTCCTCATCGCCTTCTGCGGAGGGCTCTACATCGTCCCCCTCTACGCCGTGATCCAGAGCCAAGCCCCGGAGGGCTGCGTCGCCAGCATCATCGCCTGCGCCAACATCTCGGACTCCATCTTCATGACGGCGTCCGCGGTGGGGGCGAGCCTCCTCATCTCCTGGGGGTGGAGCATCGCCCAGATATTCATCCTCATGGGCCCCCTGACGGCCGTCGCAGGCTTCATGATCTCTCTGCACCTGAACGGCTCCGGCTGTCGGATAGAAGGATGAAGGCAGAACGCGCAGAATCGCAAAAATATTGTACAATATAAAGAGGATATGGGTTCAGACGACCGCCGCACCCACCTCCCGCCAGGGGTGGAGGGCGGTTCCCTTGAAAGGAGAGAGCACGAATGAGCGAGAACGGTGGCAAAAGGAAAGTTTCCCTGCTTGTAAAGATCAGCATCGGCTTCGTTTTGGGCGTCCTCTTCGGCTTCGGGATCGGTCCGCTCCTGGGCACGTCCCCCTTCCTCAGCGGGTGGGTCATGCCCTTCCTGGACCTGGTGGGCAAGATCTTCCTGACCCTGCTGAAGATGATCATCGTCCCGCTGGTGTTCGCCTCGCTGGTGACGGGAGCGGCCTCCGTCGGGGACACCAGGAAGCTGGGGCGCATCGGCGTCAAGACCCTGGCGCTCTACCTCGTCACCACGGCGGTGGCCATCGTCATCGGCCTCATGCTGGGCAACGTGATCGACCCCGGCACGGGCATGAACATCCCCACCGGGCTGAAGGCGGAGGCCAGGGAAGCCGTGCCGATCCTGGACGTCATCCTCGGCATCTTCCCCTCCAACCCGCTGGAGTCCATGGTGAAAGCCAACATGCTCCAGATCATCGTCTTCGCGCTCTTCTTCGGCGTCTCCTGCATCCTGGCGGGCGAGCGGGGCCGAAAGATCGCGGACTTCTTCGAGGGCGTGGCGGAGGTCATGTACGCCATGACCCACACGATCATGCAGACGGCCCCCTTCGGCGTCTTCGCCCTCATCGCGGTCACGGCGGCGAAGTACGGACTCGCCATCCTGGCGCCCTTCGCCAAGGTCATCGCCGCCGTCTACCTCGGCTGCGTCCTCCACGCGGTCATCGTGTACTCCGGAATGATCGCCGCGCTCTGCCGGCGCTCGCCCCTGTGGTTCTTCCGGGGCATCCAGGAGGCCGCCATCACGGCCTTCGCCACGCGCTCCAGCTCCGGCACCCTGCCCATAACCTACAGCAACGTGCGCTCCAACCTCGGCGTCTCGGAGGGGGTCAGCTCCTTCGTGCTGCCCCTCGGCGCGACGATCAACATGGACGGGACGGCCCTCTACCAGGGCGTGTGCGCCCTGTTCGTGGCCCAGGCCTTCAACGTCCCGCTGACGCTTCAGATGCAGATCGGCATCGTCGTGACGGCGACTCTGGGCTCCATCGGCACGGCGGGCGTGCCCGGAAGCGGGCTCATCATGCTGACCATGGTGCTGACGAGCGTTGGGCTTCCCATCGAGGGCCTCGCCCTCGTGGCGGGCATCGACGCCATCCTGGACGCGGCGCGCACCTGCCTGAACGTGATCGGCGACACGGCCGTCTGCGCCGTCGTGGCAGTCAGCGAGGGCGAAGAGCTCCTCGGAGGCCGGGAGCAGGGCTAGGAGCCAGGCGACCGGAGCCGAAAACGACGACGAAGGGACGGGCCGATCCCACTCGGCCCGTCCCTCTTTTGTGCGCCAACGTCACTCCGGCGTCCTGCAGGCTCCTGCGCCTGCCGTCATCGCCCCCAGCCAGTCCGCCAGCGCGTTGCCGTGCCGGAGGAGCCTGCCGTCGGTCGAGGTGAAGGCGTGCCGCGTGTACCCCTCCGCCGCCAGCTTGCCATCCGCCGCACGGAACACGCGGCAGCGAAAGGTCACGCTGACCTTCGACAGCTCCACGACGGCCGTCTCGATCTCGATCTCGTCGTCGTAGCGCAGCGAGGCCTTGTAGCGGCAGTGCGCCTCGACCACCGGCAGCAGGATCCCCTGGGCCTCCCACCCCGTGAAGCTTCGGCCCTGAGCTCGACAGAACTCCGTCCGGCCCATCTCAAACCAGTCCATGTAGCGCCCGTAGTAGGCGATGCCCATCTTGTCCGTCTCGCCGTACCGCACCCGGGTGCGGCAGACGAACGCCCCTCTCCCCTCCATCATCCCATCCTCCCAAGGGCACGGGACGCGCCGTCCCGTCCGTCGTTTGACGCCTATTTTAAGGGCGGCGGCCGGCGAATTCAAGGCGTGAAATCCCCGCAGCTCCAGGGATTGTGATATAATCGCAGGCGCGGAGGACTGGCCGAGCGGTCGATGGCGGCTGACTTGAAATCAGTTGAGGCGCAAGCCTCCAGGGGTTCGAATCCTCTGTCCTCCGCCAGTCGTTAAAACCGATGGTTCCCGATCCTCTCAATAGCCCCCGCTCACTGGGCGGGGGCTCTATCTCCCGGTCATGCCCAACGGCCGAAAGTACTGGCGGATGCGCTATTCCTGGAGGGGGAAGGAGCCCCCCCTGCCTTCGGCGTGTACCCGGAGGTCTCGCTCAAGATGGGCAGGATGAAGCGGGACGAGGCCCGGCTGACACTCGCTCAGGGGGTCAACCCCAAGACGGGCAGGTGCTTCGGTACGTGGTGGCCCGGTGGGTGGATTACTTGGAGCGATTGGTTGGGGTGTAATTTGAATTGGGAGGTGGACAGGATGATCTCTATCGATATGGCCCGCACGGACACCATCGATGTGGATCCGGCAGAGTTTTTCAGGATGATACCAATTTGCGTCT
>NC_021038.1:536610-549716 GCF_000210715.1 Fretibacterium fastidiosum | reverse complement strand
TCCGCCGCCCTTGGCGGCACCTCCCCTTTCAGGGGAGGCAATCCATATTAAACGCGAATTGGTATTATGCGTGAGGGCGTTGCAAGCGAAACGATGAAGGATAAAATAGCGGGGCCCCAAGGAGCCCCGCTTTATATCTTCGCCGCCGTATCCACGGCCCCACGGACCGCCAGGCAGCGTCCTTCCTCTACTCGAAGGCCCGCGCCATGCGGTCCACGGCCTCCCTGAGGGTGCTCCTTGGGCAGGCGAGGACGATGCGCTCAAAGCCCGCGCCCCCCTCGCCGAAGATCCAGCCCTCGTCCAGCCAGACCTTGCCCCGCGTCAGCATCCGCTTCTGCAGCGCCCTCTCGTCGCTCTCCATGGCGCTGAAGTCCATCCAGGCGAGGTACGTCCCCTCGAGGGGCATCACCTTCACCTTCGGCAGCTTCTTCCCCATGTACTCCACCAGGAAGTCATAGTTCCCCTTGATGTAGGCCAGGACCTCGTCCAGCCACTTATCCCCGCGGCTGTAGGCCACCTCCATCGCCGTGATGGCGAAGAGGTTGGGATCGGACAGGCTGTTGCGGGCCTTGACGTTCTCAAACCGCCGGCGCATCTCCGGGTCCGGGATGATGGCCGCCGTCGCCTGCAGGCCGGCCAGGTTGAAGGTCTTGCTGGGGGAGATGACGGTGATCGAGTGGGCGGCGAACTCCGGGTTCAGGCCGGCGAAGGGGATGTGCCGGTAGCCCGGCATGACGATGTCGCAGTGCAGCTCGTCCGCAAAGACGCGGACGCCGTGCCTCATGCAGATTTCGCCGACGCGCTCCAGCTCCTCCTCGCGCCACACCCGCCCTATGGGGTTGTGGGGGCTGCACAGGATGAAGACCGTGGTACGGTCCTCCGCCGCCCGCCGCTCGAAGTCGTCGAAGTCCATCTCGTAGCGGCTGCCCGAACGGCGCAGGCAGCTGCAGGACAGGAGGCCGCCGTTGTTGTGCACCGTGCGGTAGAAGGGATAGTAGACCGGCGGCTGAATGATGGCGGTGTCGCCCACCTGACAGTACGCCTGCATGGCCATGTGCGCCGCGCTGACCGCACCGGGGGTGAAGGTGATCCACTCCCGCTTGATGCGCCAGCCGTGACGCCGCTCCTGCCAGCCGATGATGGCGTCATAGCAGGCATCCGGCACCTTCGTGTAGCCGAATATCCCGTGCCTCACCCGCTCCGCCAAAGCCTCCGTGATTTCGGGGGCCACCTCGAAGTCCATGTCCGCCACCCACACCGGCAGGACGTCAC
The DNA here is from genome assembly GCF_000210715.1 of Fretibacterium fastidiosum. Lineage (GTDB taxonomy): Bacteria > Synergistota > Synergistia > Synergistales > Aminobacteriaceae > Fretibacterium > Fretibacterium fastidiosum. Next base: position 548,444 of record NC_021038.1, on the reverse strand, counting down.
GGTCCACCGGGTACTCCACCCCCGGAATCGTCTTGTTGGGGTCCGCGTCCCACTTGGAACAGCTCGTGCCGCGCCGGTCGATCACCTTGTCAAAATCATAAGCCATTCAAAAAAGCTCTCCTCTCGAAAACGCTCTCGGAAGCCGGAAACGCTCCTCAATCGCTCCTTAAAATAAGTTCTTAAACCTTCACTCAGGTTATGATATCCTATGTCCTTGAAAAAATCCTCCGAAAGGGTGTCGAGATCGTGCGGAAAAAAGGACGGCGCAGGCGGCTGAGCAAAGCTCTTTTCGTCGCGGGGGGCCTGGCTTCCCTGGCGGCCGGCGCGACCGTGTGCCTTCTGCTGCAAAGCGCACCGCACCGGGACGCGCCGGCTCTTTCCTCCGCTCCCTGGCGTCAAGGGACTGCGGTCCCCCCTCCCACCCAATCCGCCGCCCAAGTGGCGCCGCGCGGGGACGAAGTTGTCCGTCTGCCCGCAGGGCGGCCCGGCCGCCGCGCGGACGTCCCGCCCACGACCGTGCCCATCCCAACAAGCCCCTCCCCCAGGGCCGTGGGGGCACCCAGTGGGGCAGCCGCGAACGCCAAAAAGACGCGAGAGGCGGGCCCTGACCTCTCGGCTTATCGCGTCAGGGCGCGGAGCTCGAGCGGGGACTCCCTGCTGCCGGGGGACAGCAGCCTGTCGGCCGAGGCTCTGACGGAAAGCCTGAAGCCGCAAAAGAAGGTTTCCCGCAACGACGAAGGCGGGTGGATGGGGGACGTGTACAGGGGGGCCCTGCGGGCGGTGCACTCCATGGACGAGGCGACGCTCGCCGCGTCCCGGTCGGCGCTGCACGGCGTGGCGGACCCCAGCTCGGCCAGGCTCCGCCCGGGTGGAGGCGGCGTTCAGCTCAAGATCGAAATCCCGCCCGAGACGATAGGGAGGAGGAAAAAGTAACCTTCCTCAGCTTTTCCCTTCCCGCTCCTTCTTCTCCTGGTAGATCTTCATGACGCCCTCGACGAGTTTGTAGATGTCCGGCTTCAGGACGTGCACGATCTTGAGCTTGTCCGCCCTCTCCAGCAGGTCCTTCACCATGATGGACGAGAAGAGGATGACGGGGACCTCCGCCGTGCAGGGGTCCGCCCGCAGGTCCGACACCAGCGTCAGGCCGTCCATCACGGGCATCTCGATGTCGGAGATCAGGAGGTCGAAGTTCTCGTGTTTCCCGATCAGGAGATCGTGGGCCTCCGCGCCGTCCTTGACGGGGTAGACGCTGCTGAAGCCCGACTGCTCCAGGACGTCGCAGATCTGCTGGCGCAGCAGGGGCGAGTCGTCCGCCACCAGGATGTGAAAGTCCTCCACGTTCCCCACTTGATTGAAGTAGGCACTGATGCGGTTCTTGTCGAACATGTGCCGGGCCACCGCCGGCGCCGTGTCCTGGATGATGGCCTCGTAGTCCAGGAGCAGGATGTTGCGGGCGTCGTTCTTGATGACGTAGAGCACCCACTTGTCCGAGATGCCGCTCATCTTGGAGGAGTCCAGGTCGTCGGCACTGACCTGACGGATGCGCTCCACGGAGTCCACCAGAAAACCCAGGCGCAGGTCGTTGAACTCCACAATCATCACCTTCGTCCGCTCCATGGGGATGGGGGAACGGATGCCCAGGAAGACCCGGAGGTCGATGAGGGGAAGGATCGTCTCCCGCACCGTCGTGATGCCCACGAAGGCCTCCGTCGTGGTGGGGACGGGACGACACCCCTGCCAGCGCAAGATCTCCCGCGTCTTGTTCACGTTGATGGCGTAGGCTTCCCCTCCAAGGTCGAAGACCACGACCTCCCACTTCTTTCCCGTCTTCAGAGAGACCTCCCTGACGTCCGCCTGAGCCTGTGCCCGATCTTCCATCTGCCGCTCCTCCGTTTCTGCGCATCCGCTAAAAGGGCGGGGCGGCGCGCCGCCCCGCAGGCGAAAAAAGGACATGCTTTTTGTAAATTATAGCAAAATCCAAGCCAAAAGGCGCGCGAGGGGGATTTTCAGGGTATAATCCTGACATCAAGCTTCATTGTCCCCGGTGAAGGGACAGGGGGACCTGTTCCGCTTTCGGTTTGTTCAGCTCAAGGTTAAAGGAGGAGCATCGACATGAAACTCACGGATCTTTCGCTTAAGGACTTCACGGCAAAACTCGGCTCGGACGCCCCCGCTCCGGGCGGCGGGAGCGCGGCGGCGCTGTCGGGCGCCCTGGGGGCGGCCCTGGTCTCCATGGTCTGCAACCTGACGAAGGGCCGGGAGAAGTACGCCGAGTTCGAGACCCTCGTCGTGAACACGCTCAAGGAGTCGGACGAGTTGGCCGCAGCGCTCCTGGAGGGCGTCCAGAAGGACACCAACGCCTTCGACGGCGTCATCGCGGCCTACGGTATGCCCAAGGGCACGGACGCGGAGAAGGCCGCCCGCAGCGAGGCCATCCAGAGCGCCTACAAGGTGGCCATCCTCTCCCCCGAGGAGACCGCGGACAACTGCCTCGCCGTCATGCGCCTGTCCAGGGACCTGCTGCACAAGAGCAACAAAAACGCGGCGAGCGACCTGGCCGTCAGCGCCCTGCAGGCCTACGCGGGCCTGATCGGGGCCCTGGAGAACGTGGCCATCAACCTCGCCGCCATCAAGGACCAGAACTACGTGAACGACAAGCGCAAGTGGATGGACCTGGCCTCCGACGAGGGCGAGAAACTCCTGAAGGAGGTCCGCGAAGGCGTTCGCGCCATGCTGGCCTGAGGGGCGCCCTTGATCCTGGGCATTGGCATCGACCTGTGCTGCATCAGCCGCATGGAGCGCGCCATCCGCTCGCGCCACTTTCTGGAGCGCGTCTTTCGGCCGGAGGAGATCGCCTACGCGGAGGGCAGGGGCCGCGGACGGGCCGCCAGCCTCGCCGCCGCCTTCGCCGCGCGGGAGGCCTTCTGTAAGGCTTCCGGCGTGCCCCTTGCGACCGTGACCCTGGGGGGCGGCTTCGCACTGCTGCATGAGGGGGGCACACCGCGCGTGCGCCTCTCGCCGGACGTGGAACGCGCCCTCTTCCGCGGACGACCGGGGCGCGTCCTGGTGTCCCTCACCCACGACGGGGACTGCGCCGCAGCGGTGGCCGTCGTCGAGGTTGCCCCGTAACCTCCCGCAAGAGATGCCCGCCCCACCGACGCTCCCTTCGGTCCGCCTCAACGGCGCGCCAAAGGGAGCGCTCTTTGTTAGCAACGCCGCGCCATCCCTCCCCAAGGCCCCATCCGTCCTTTATTGAACCGAAGTAATTGAAATATATTATTCCCCATTTCACGCAACTCCTCTGTATTTTTTCTTCTCAAGCATGTATACTAAATACGTAAGTCTATGATGATTGAAGCGCATAATACCGTTGATCTCTCATATCAACGCTTCAAGTTGGGTCGGAAGCGGGCCGTCAGGCTCGCCAAGTCATAACACAAGGAAGGGGCATGTATCATGGTATTGGGCACTTTTGCGGCGGCAGCGGCGGTATCCGCCGACGTGGCCGCGCAGGCGGAAGCTGCGGGCGGAGTGTTGGACAGCATCCTGTCCTCCCCGTTCTTCACACAGCTTCTGGATTGGGTCAAAGACGCGAACGGCTTCCTGTGGGGGCCGCAGTTCCTGATCCCCCTGCTCTGCGGCACGGGGCTCTTCTTTTCCCTCCGTCTGGGGTTCGTTCAGGTCACGAAGTTCGGCACGGCGTGCCGCAAGCTCTTCGGGGACTTCTCGATCTTCGGGGAGGCTGCCGGCAAGTCCGGAATGAGCTCGTTCCAGGCGCTGGCCACGGCCATCGCCGCACAGGTGGGCACGGGCAACCTCGTGGGCGCCATGACGGCGCTGATCACGGGCGGCCCCGGCGCGATCTTCTGGATGTGGATCGCCGCGTTCTTCGGCATGGCCACGAACTTCGCCGAAGCCTGCCTGGCGCAACTCTACAAGGATAAGGACGAGTCCGGACAGGTGGTGGGCGGACCGGCCTTCTACATCTCCCGCGGCCTCGGCGGCGGCGTCTTCGCCAGGTTCCTGGCGGCCTTCTTCGCGGTCGCCATCATCCTGGCCCTGGGCTTCATGGGCAACATGGTTCAGGCCAACTCCATCAGCGACGCCTTCCACGGCGCCTTCAACGTGGACGTCAGGGTGACGGGCGCAGTCCTCGCCATCGTCGCGGGCGTCATCTTCATCGGCGGAGTGAAGCGCATCGCCGCCGTCATGGAGAAGCTCGTTCCCCTCATGGCCATCCTCTACATCGTCGTCGGCCTGGCGCTCATCGCCATGAATGCCCACCTGATCCCGCGGGTGTTCAAGGATATCTTCACCTGCGCCTTCCAGGCCAAGGCGGTCTGGGGCGGCGCCGTGGGCGTCGCGGTGGCCAAGGCGGCCCGCTACGGCATCGCCCGCGGCCTCTTCTCCAACGAGGCCGGCATGGGCTCCACACCCCACGCTCACGCGGTGGCCAAGGTGAACCACCCCGTCGAGCAGGGCGTCCTCGGCATCATCGCCGTGTTCATCGACACCTTCGTCGTCCTGAACATCACGGTGTTCAGCGTCATGTCCGCCGGCCTCCTCGAGGAGGGCTTCTTCAAGGACGGCGAACCCATCATGAAGGGCATCTCCGTCGTGCAGGCCGCGTTCGAGAACCACTTCCTCGGCGCGTTCGGCGGCCCCTTCATCGCCATCTGCCTCCTCTTCTTCGCCTTCTCCACGGTCATCGGCTGGTACTACTTCGGCGAGACCAACATCCGCTACCTCTTCGGGACGAAGGGACTCCTGCCCTATCAGGTCCTGGTCATGCTCTTCATCTTCATCGGAAGCGTGCTGAAGATCGACCTGGTGTGGGAGCTCTCGGACTTCTTCAACGGCATCATGGTCGTCCCGAACCTCATCGCCATCCTCCTGCTGAGCGGCAAGGTCGTCCGCCTGCTGGACGAGTACAACCGGGGGATTCCCTACGACGCCGAGCGCATCAAGGCCGACCTCCCCACCCCCGGCGACGCGAAGAACTGACCTCAGCGCCACGCTGTCGAACCTCAGGGAGGGCTGCCCTTCAGGGCGGCCCTCCCTTTTTCCTTTCACTCAAAAAGCGTGTGTGACCATGGTAAAATGGCCGAAGGGAAAGGAGTGATCGACAATGTTTTGCACAAAGTGCGGCGCTCAAATCGGCGACGAGGCGGCTTTCTGCGAGCAGTGTGGCGCAAGGACCCGTCGGGGGCAGAGCTCCGACCCAGCCTCGAACCCGACGGAAGAGACGAAGCCCCACCGGAGGGCTCCCAGCCCCATCTCCGACTTCATGGCGTGGTGTATGGTGGGGCTGGAGTGCGCTATCGCCCTCTACCTTGGCCTCTACGTCTTCCAAAACGGATTCTTCATCAACAGCACGGGCTATGAAGTCCCTCAATACCTGGCCTTTCTGGCGGACTGTGCTCTGAGGCTCCTCTGCGCAAAGATGGACTCGGACGTCCTGACGGCAAAGGGCTACCCGGCCCCCTCCATCGCCTGGGCCTTCTTCTTTCCGCCCATTTACCTCTACAGGAGGGGCAAGGCCCTTCAACGTCCTCACACCCTTCCAGCCCTGCTCTCCTTTGCGGCCATGATCGCCTCGACAGGCATCTTCGTAAGTGCAGAGATACGCCGCGCGGAGGTGGAGGCCACAGCCTCCCGCACCGTTTCCGGGATCATCCGGGAGAGGTTCTCCATGGACGTCCAGTGTCTCAAAGTCAAGTTGACCAAACGGCTCTTCAAGGGGAACTACGAGGCCCTGGCCCAACTGAGCAACGGCAGGGCGCTTCCCATTCAAGTGCTGGAACAGCAGGAGGACGTCTTCGTTTCACTGCGCCCCGCCCCCCTTCTGCTGGACGAGCTCTTCTCAAACTTGCTCTCGCTTGGCGATCAGGACACGTTTTCGCCCGCCGAGGCGGAGTCCGTCGACGAAAAGTCCCGCGATAGGCGAAACGCAACCAATCTAGTTTCATCCCTACGTTCCCTCAAGGCTGCCACCTTCCTGTTTTATGCGGACCATGCGGAAAACGGACGGGAAAGGAAGGTGATGGAACTCGTCAACGGACAGGACGGCATTGCCCAGCTAAAGGCCTACCTCGACAATCCGGAGCGATACGGCGAGCGTTACTCCATTTCGCTTTGGGACGCGAGCGATGGATCGCAACGCCTCATGGTCGTCTGCGACCTCTCGGGAGAGTCCGAGGGGGTGCGTCAGGCGCTGCAAGAGAGAGCGCGGTCCGTAGGGCTTTACGAAGGGCGTTCCCAATCGCTGGACGACTTTTACGCCGGAGGAGACTCCGTCTGCATGGTTGCTATGCCCGTCAACCTGGACATGACGCCTCGGATCACGCAGGCACAGCGTGCGGAGTTAAGCGATGCCTTCAGGTCCGGTTCGGCCGCAAGGCTGAAGGAGGTGCTTCAGCGGGAGCGCCTCTCTCCCGATATGATGTTCGAGGACGGGGAGCTCCTCCTGAGGGTAGCCGTAAAGGAGTCACCGAACGCAGACACGATCAAGGCTCTGCTGGCTCTGGGCGCAAACGTCAACGCGGAACGGCGGGACGGGCGAACAGCCCTCACGGCCGCTGCGGACGGAGGGCCTCTGGACGTGGTCAAGGCGCTGCTGGACGCTGGAGCGAACGTCAACGCAAAGAACAGGCACACCGGCTGGACTGTGCTCATGTTTGCGCTAAAAGAGGCAAATCCCGACGTAGTCCGGCTGTTGCTCAATTCCGGCGCAGACGTCGCAGCGGAGAACTCGGATGGGCAAACGCCGTTGGCCTTTGCCGTCCTACAAGGTGCAAGCACGAACGTCCTGAAGATGCTGTTGGACGCGGGCGCGGACATCGAAGCCAGGGACGGGGACGACAACACCCCCCTGATCCTTGCAGCCCAGTACACCTCAAACCCCGACGTCCTGCTCGTGCTGCTGGACGCCGGCGCCGACGCGGGCGCGAGGAACGCGGCGGGTCTGACGGCCCTGGACCTCGCCTCAACGAACCCAAACCTCGATGGAGCTCCAGCCCTGCAGAAACTTCGCAAAAAGACGCAGTAACCCCATCCCCCCCACGCTGCCTGAACCTCAAGGCGGGTTGCCCTTCGGGGCGGCCCGCCCTTTTTCAGCACGGACCGGACGCCGCATGTTATAATAAGGATAAGGTACATTCGCGTTAATTCACTGAAGGGAGAAGGCAAGGAGGGAACTATTCCATGAACGTCACGTCCATGCTCTCGTCGGGCTATCTTGAGCCTGTCATCCGTGAGCCGTCGTCGGACAAGCTTCGAGACGACAGGTGGCTTGGGGCGCAGGGGGCGGTGCGCTCGTCTGCAGCGGGGGAGGGTTCCCTGGCGCTTCAGGAGCGCAGCGTCCTGGACCAGGAGCGAGCGCTGAAAGCGGCAGCGGGCGGAAACGCCGAGGTCTACACGGTCTACCACTACACCGTGGGCGCAGACGGGCGGCGTTACATCACGGGGGCCTCCGTGACCATGAAGGGGCAGGAGGCGGACCTGAACCGGGCAGGGAACGGGCTTGCAACGCAGGAGATCCAACCTGGGGTGCCCCAGGAGGCGGGCGCGGCGGAGGCCGACGAAACGGCCGAAGCCCCGGAAGCCCAACCCCGAACGGACGCAAAGAGCGCGGAGGAACGCCAGAAGGACGCCCAGGTCCAGGAGCTGAAGCAGATCGAGCGGGAGGTCATCGCCCACGAGGCGGCGCACATGGTCGCTGCCGGTGCCCTGGGCGGGGGCGTCAGCTACACCTACACCGCAGGGCCGGACGGAAAGCGGTACATCACCGGTGGGGAGGTCCCCATCCAGATCCAGCAGGGGGCAACGCCGGAGGAGACGCTCCGCAACATGCAGCAGGTGCAGCGCGCGGCGCTGGCCCCGGCGGACCCATCGGGGCAGGACCGCCAGGTGGCGGCCCGGGCGGCGGCCATGGCCGCACAGGCGCGCAGCGAGATCGCCTCAGAGGGCGCACGAAAGGCGGCCCGGAGGACCGACGCGACGCAGGAGGAGGCCCCCTCCAAGGCCGAGACGGTGGCCCGCGGGACGCCGGTGCCCCCGCCGGAAGCGGCGGAACCGGACCCCTCGAAGGCGGGAGCCGCAGCCGTCGTCGCCTCCGTCCGCGCAGCGGACGTCATGGGCCAGCGCGCCGCCGCATAGAGGTCGTTCCCTGACGGAACAGGGCCCGCCGCGGGGTTTGGGAAACCCCGCGGCGGGCCCTGCGCGTTCCTCTCCGCCCCTAAGTCGGCCGGTTCTCCGGCTTAGGCTCCCGAAAGAGCAGCCCCTCGATGACCTCGTGGAGGGACGCGCCCTCGTAGAGGAAGGCAAAGACCCCCTCCGCGATGGGCAGCTCGATGCCGGCGCGCCGGGCGTAGGCGGTGAGAGCGCGCACCGTGTGCGCCCCCTCCACCACCTCTCCGACCTCCTCCGCGGCGAGGGCCGGCGTCTTGCCCCGGCCGACGGCCAGGCCGAAGCGGAAGTTCCGCGAGTGCGCGCTGTAGCAGGTGGCCATCAGGTCCCCGACGCCGGCGAGGCCGGCCAGGGTGAGGGGGTTGGCTCCCATGGCGACGCCCAGCCGCATGATCTCAGCAAGGCCCCGCGTCGCCAGCGCAGCCCTGGCGTTGTCGCCCAGTTCCAGGGCGCAGGCCACCCCCACCGCGATGGCGATGACGTTCTTCACCGCCGCCCCCATCTCGACGCCCAACACGTCGCCGCTCGTGTAGACGCGGAAGTGCGGGCTATTCATCCGCGCCTGCCAGTCCATCGCGACCTCCAGGTCCTCCGAGGCCGCGATGACCGCGGTGGGCAGGTCGCGCACCACCTCCTCCGCGTGGCTTGGGCCGGACATCGCGGCAAGGGAGGCGCCCGGAAGGACCTCCGCAAAGATGCGGTGCGGCAGGAGCCCCGTCGTGATCTCGATCCCCTTGGAGAGCGACAGGAAGCGTTTCCCCTCGACGGGCAGGCCCCGAACCCGCTCCAGGACGTCCCGCAGGCTCTGGGTGGGAATGGCCGTGATCACGTGGCTGGCCGTCGCCAGCGCCGCAGCCATGTCCGGCGTCGCTTCGAGGGAGGGGGCCAGGCCGTACCCCTTCAGGTGCCTGGGGTTCCTGTGGACTGAAGCGATGACCTGGGCCTGTTCCGGGTCCCGACACCACAGCACCGTCTCCAGCCCCCGCCGGGCCAGGCTGTTGGCCACGGCCGTGCCGAAGCTCCCCGCCCCAAGGACCGCAAACCGCATGTCAGTGCTCCTCCTCGGCGGGCGTCCCGGGCCGGACCACCAGGGTGATCCCCTCCATGGCCGCGACGACGCTCGACGACCCCGCCGGCATCGCGCCGCCCTCCGTCCGCGCGCGCCACAGCTCCCCGTGGCAGCGCACCCTGCCCCCCTCCGGGGTGATCTTCGTCACGGCCACCGCTTCGAGGCCGATCATCCCCCGCTCCCCGGTGGTTACGCGCCGACGCATCCCTCGAAAGACCAGCACGGCAAAGAGCACAAAACAGCCCCCCAGGGTCACCGCCGCTCCCGCCACGGCCGAGAGCGAGAAGCGCAGGAGCTCTCCTCCCGGCGCCTGGAACAGGAATATCCCGCCCAGGCAGAAGACCGCCAGCCCCAGGACGCTCAGGATGCCCATGCCTCCCACCAGGAGGTCCCCCACCATCACCGCGATCCCCGCCCCAAGCAGGAGCACGCCGGCCCAGCTGAAGGGCAGCATTTTGAGCCCGATGCTCCCCAGAAGCAACATCAGGGCGCCCGTCGTCCCCAGGACGAAGCCACCGGGGGTCATGACCTCGAAGAAGATGGCCAGCAGGCCGCCGGACAGCAGCATGTAGGCCACCTCCGGACTGGACACGAACTGGATCAGCCGCTCCTGCAGGGTCATCTCCATCCGCTCCGTCGGCGCCCCCGGCCGAAGGCGAATCGTGACGGTCCGCGCGGAGTCCAGCTTCACGCGGCGGCCGTCGAGGGCCGCCAAAAGCGACGGGACGTCCGAGGCGATGAGGTCCACGACGCGCCGCTCGAGCGCCTCCTGTGCCGTCAACGACAGGCTCTCGTCGACCATCAGCTGAGCGTCCACCTGGTTCCGCCCGCGCAGCTGGGCCACGGACCGAATCTGGGCGCGGAGGTCGTTCAGGACCTTCCTGCTCATGTCGTTCTCCCCCAGGTCCTCGCCGCCCGCGGAGACGGGGTGTGCCGCCCCGATGTTGGTCCCCGGAGCCATGGCCGCCACGTGGGCCGCCTGCACGATGAAGGCGCCCGCCGAGGCGGCGCGTCCGCCTCCGGGCACCCACACCACCACCGGCACGGGGGAGGCCAGGATGGACTGCACGATGCCGCGCATGGACTCCACCAGTCCCCCCGGCGTGTCCAGCTGAAACACCAGCACGTCCCGCCCCTCCTGAGCCGCCCGACGAACGGCCTGCTGGACGAACTCCTCCATCTGCACCCCCACCGTGCCGGTGAGGGGCGCCACCAGAACGCCCCCGCCGCCCTCCGAGCCCCAGGCCACGGACAGAGCCAGGACGACGAGGAGCAAGGCCAGAGCGCAGGACCGAACCGCCACCTTGACTGCGCGCATCTTCACCACGTGCAACGACCTCCCTTGGAGAAATCCAAAATCAACAGTTCAAGAAAGCGCCGACGAACCCGTTTCAGGCAACCCGATGCAATCAGCGCTCCTTAAGGATCAGCGCGGCCAACGCCTCGTCCAGGTGCGCGACGCGGAGGAGCTCAAGGCCCTCGTCCCGGTCGATCCGTTCTCTGGAGCTGACCACGGCCGAGGTGAAGCCCAGGCGCGCCGCCTCCCGAAGCCTCATGCCGATGCGGGACACCGGGCGCACCTCCCCGGCCAGGCCCACCTCCCCCAGCCAGCAGGAGCCGCCGGGGAGGGGCGTGTTCCTCAGGGCGCTGGCCAGGGCCGCGCAGGCGGGCAGGTCCGCGGAGGGGTCCTGGATGGAAAGGCCTCCCGCCACGTTGAGGTACAGGTCGTGGGCGCTGGCGGCGATGCCGCACCGCCGCTCCACCACCGCCGCCAGCAGTTGGAGACGGTTCAGCTCCACGCCACGGGCCGTGCGCCTTGGGTAGGGGAACACCGTGGGGGTGGCCAGCGTCTGGATCTCCGCCGCAAGGGGCGTCGTCCCCTCCAGCGCGACCGTCATGGCCACGCCGGGCACCGCGGAGTCCGAGCGGTTCCAGTAGAGCCCGCTCTTGTCCTCCACCGGCACGAGGCCGTCCTCCCGCATCTCGAAGACGCCCAGCTCCTCCGTGCTGCCGTAGCGGTTCTTCACCGCACGGAGCATTCGATAGGAGGAATAGCCCTCCCCGGAGAAGTCCAGCACCGCGTCCACCATGTGCTCCAGCAGCATCGGGCCGGCCAGCCGCCCCTCCTTCGTGATGTGCCCGATCATGACGGCGGGGACGTTTCGCTCCCGCGCGGCGTCCAGAACCCCCTGGGCTACGGCCCTCACCTGCGTCGGGGTACCGGGCCAGGTCCCCTCCTCCCCGGACCGCATGGCCTGCACGCTGTCCAGCACGAAGAAGGCCGCGTCCTCCAGGTTCGCCAGAGCTCCCTCCAGGTCCGTCCCGCAGGAGAGCATCAGGTGCTCCGACAGCGCCCCAATGCGCGCGGCACGCAGGGCCACCTGAGCCTCCGACTCCTCCCCCGACACGTAGAGCACCTTCCGGCCGGACGCGGCCACGCGCCCCGCCGCCTGGAGCAGGAGCGTGGACTTGCCGATGCCGGGCTGCCCTCCGATGAGGACCACCCCGCCCGGCGTCAGTCCGCCGCCCAGCACGCGGTCCAGCTCGCCGATGCCCGTGGAGAGCCGCGCCGGAGGCC
>NC_021038.1:529128-535772 GCF_000210715.1 Fretibacterium fastidiosum | reverse complement strand
CAATCCATATTAAAAAACGCGAATTGGTATAACGTACGTTGGAACCCGGTTTTATGAGTTTTCTGCCTCACCTGAAGGGCGAAAGGACTGGTTTTGAACTTGAACAGGGTTGTGCTGGGAATCACGCTGGCCGCGGCGACGGGGCTGATCTGGGGCGCCGGAAGCCCGGCGTACAAGCTCATGGGACAGCAGGGCGTCTCCATGGTCACCGTCACCTTCCTCCGCTGCGCCGTGGGAGGTCCCGTCCTGTGGCTGCTCTTTCGCCTCCTGGCCCCGCGGCATCTGAGGGCGCCGCGGCGGGACCTCCTTCGGGTCCTCCTCCTGTCGATCCTGGCCCCCGCCCTCAACTACCTGGGCTTCATGCTCTCCGTGGTCTACCTGCCCGTGGCCACGGCCAACGTCCTGCACTACGTCAACCCCTTCGTCATCGCCCTGGGGTCTGCGCTGCTGCTGCACGAGCGCCCCACCGCCTGCGACCTCATCGGCGCCGCCATCGTCTTTGCCGGCGTCACCTGCTCCGTCCTCACGCCGGAGTGGAGGTTTGACGCAGGGATCTCGATCCCCGGCCTCCTCTGGGGCGTGCTGGCCATCTTCGGCATCACGGCCCAGGCGCTCTGCGGGCGGGCCGGGTCTGGAGGAGGGATGAGCGGCCTCGGCTTCTTCTGCTGGTCCCACCTCCTGGGGACCCTCTGGATAGCGCTCTACAAGACCTTCGCCGAGGGCTGGGGCGACATGGCGACGCTGACGCCCGCCCAGATGGGCCTGATCGCCATCCCCCTCTTCGGCGGAACGGTGCTGGGCTTCTCCGCCTTCTACGCGGCCCTGCAGTACATCCCCGCCCCTACCGTCACCCTGCTGACCTCCATGGAGGTCCCCTCGGCGCTCCTCTTCACCGCCCTCGTCCTTGGGGCGCGGCCCACGGCGCCCCAGGCGCTGGGGTGCGTCCTCATCCTGGCCGCCATCGCGCTCTCCTCCTTCGGGGCACGGCGACGGGGCGGTGAGGTCAGCGCACCACCCCGCTGATCGTGCCGCCGCCCACCACGACGTCTTCCTCCTCCATGTCATACAGCACGAGGGCCTGTCCCACCGTCGGGGCCCGCAGCGGCTCGTCGAACTCCACGCGCAGGCCCTCCGGGGCCTGCACCGCCGTGGCGGGGACCTCCCGCTGGCGGAAGCGCACCCTGGCCCTCACGCGCAGGGGGCGCCGGATGGAGGGCACGGCGATGAGGTTGAAGTCCTGCGCCGTGACCCCGCGGGCGGAGAGCCCCTCCCCGTGCGTCAGCGTGACGGTGTTGGCGTCAGCGTCGATGGCCGTCACGAAGAGCGGCGCGCTACTGGCGATGCCCAGCCCCTTCCGCTGGCCCACGGTGTAGCGCACGATGCCGCGGTGGCGCCCCAGGACGCGCCCCGCGGCGTCAATGAAGTCCCCGGCCGGATAGGACCTCCCCGTGTAGCGTTCCATGAAGGCGGCGTAGTCCCCGTCCGGCACAAAGCAGATGTCCTGGGAGTCGCGCTTTTGCGCGTTGATCAGGCCGCGGGCCTCGGCGACCCGGCGCACCGCGTCCTTGGTCATCCCCCCCAGGGGAAGGAGGGTGTGGGCCAGCTGGTCCTGCGTCATCATGCAGAGGACATAGCTCTGGTCCCGCGCCGGGTCCGTCCCCTTCCGCAGCAGGTGCCGGCCCCGGTCCGGGTCCCAGCCGATGCGCGCGTAGTGCCCCGTGACGACGAGGTCCAGCCCCCTCTCCCGCGCAGCCGTCAAGAGCCGGCCGAACTTCAGGTGCCGGTTGCAGTCGATGCAGGGGTTGGGCGTCCCCCCCCGCTCGTAGGTCGCGATGAACTTCTCGACGACCTTCAGCCTGAAGTCCGCCGCGCAGTCCAAAACCTCGTGGGGGATGCCCAGGAGCGCCGCGACCGCGGCGGCGTCCTCCGCGTCCCCTCGAGGGCGGCCGCAGGCGGGCTCGTCCGGAAAGAGGCGCATCGTCGCCCCCAGGCACCGATACCCCGCTTCCATCGCCAGACAGGCGGCCACGCTGCTGTCCACCCCGCCGCTCATGGCGACCAACGCACCCCGACTCGTCCGCTCCATCCCATCACCTCCGAAGGCCTGCCGGCCCGACCCCGACAAAAAAGGCGCGGAGGAGAGAGGCCCCCCGCGCCGAACGCACGCCCGACAGCCCTGCCGCGCGGGGATCGCCGCCAGCCTCTCCAGCGCGGCCAGCCTCAGGCAGGTGCAGAAGACGTCGATGGCCTGCTTCAGCTCGTCCACCGGCGGCAGGCTCGGCGCGATGCGCACGTTGCTGTCCTGAGGGTCGCGGCCGTAGGGGAAGGTCGCCCCGGCGGCGGTCATCGTGACGCCGGCCTCGCGGCGCAGGCGCAGCGTCTCCCCGGCCGTGCCCGGCATACAGTTGACGCTCACGAAGTAGCCGCCCTTCGGGTGCTGCCAGTCGGCGATGCCAAGCGGCGCGATCTCCCGCTCCAGCGCCTCCAGGACGGCGTGGAACTTCGGGCGCAGGATCTCCGCGTGCCTCTTCATCAGGGCCAGGACGCCCGCCTTGTCCTTCAGGAAGCGGACGTGGCGCAGCTGGTTGACCTTGTCGAAGCTGATCACCTGAACGTCCAACAGTTTGCTGAAGTACTTCAGGTTCGCCTCGCTCATGGCCGCCGCGGCGACGCCCGCCCCCGGCAGCGTGATCTTGGAGGTGGAGGCGAACTCCAGGACCATGTCCGGCCTCCCCGCCTCCGCGCACAGGCTCAGGATGTCCGGGAAGGGGACGTAGTCCCCCTCGAACTCGTGGACGCAGTAGGCGTTGTCCCACATCAGGAGGAAGTCCGGCGCCGCGGGCTTCAGGGCCGCGATGCGGCGGACGGTCTCGTCGGAGTAGACGATGCCGTCCGGGTTCGAGTACTTCGGCACGCACCACATGCCCCGCACCGCCGGGTCCCGGACCTCGCGCTCCACGGCGTCCATGTCCGGCCCCGCAGGCGTCATGGGGATCGTGATCATGGTCATGCCGAAGGTCTCGGATATCCTGAAGTGGCGGTCGTAGCCCGGCGCCGGGCAGAGCCACTTCACTTCGGGCTCACGGCTCCATGGGCGCTCGCTGCGCAGCAGTCCGTGGGTGAAGGCCTTCGAGACGGCGTCGTACATCAGCTGAAGGCTGGCGTTGCCCCCCACCAGCACCTGCGACGGCAGGACGCCCAGGAGCTCCGCAAAGAGCTTCCGGGCCGAGGGCAGCCCCTCCAGCCCGCCGTAGTTCCGGACGTCCATCCCGTCAACGATGAAATCGGAGTCGCTCCGCAGCACGTCAAAGATGCCGGAGACCATGTCGAGCTGCGCCTTGCCGGGCTTGCCGCGAGCCATGTTCAGGCTCAGCTTCCGCCCCTTCAGCTCCTCGTAGCGGCCCCGCACCGCCTGCCGCTCCGCCTCCAGCTCCCCCTGGGCCATCTCCGCATACCTCTTCACGTCGAACCTCTCCTTTCGGGAATGTGTTTCCACCCGCTCCCCACTATACCATGCCCGCAGGCTTATTTACCAACGGGCCGGCGATCCGCGGACTATATTCTCTGCAGGAGGCGGACAAAAAAAGCGGGCGCGGGGGACCCCCCGCGCCCGCCCTCCCCGACAGCGGCGGAGAGGAACCGACCTACGGCCTCTTCAACAGGTCCTCGCCCCAGCCCGCGGGCAGGAACTGGCCCCCGAACTTTCCGTCGAACACGGCCTTCGTGGCCGGCGACTGAAACGCCTTCACGATCCTCCGAAAGAGCTCCACCTTCGCCGGGTCCTCCAGGTCCGCCGTCCGCGCGACGATGATGTTCCAGTACTCGCGGTCGCTGACGCTCGTGTCGTTGAAGAGGACGTCCTCCGCCGTCAGGCCGAAGTCCATCGCGTAGCCGCAGTTGATGATGGCCGCCGCCACGTCCGGCAGCACGGAGGGGATGGTGTTGGCCGCCATCTCGCTGATCTCGACCTTCACCTTGTACTCCTCGATATCCTCCTTCGTGGGGCTGAAGGAGGCCCCGTCCTTCAGCCTGACGATCCCGGCCGCAGCCAGCACCTTGAGGGCCCGCCCGCCGTTGGTGGGGTCGTTGGGGATGGCGATGACGTCGCCGTCCTTCAGGTCCGCCACGGACTTCACCTTCCTGGAGTAGAGGTTCAGGGGGATGATGAAGGTGCTGCCGACGGTCGTCAGCCGGTAGCCGTACTCCTTGATCTCGTTCTGGAGGTAGATGTCGTGCTGAAAGCCATCCAGGTCGATCTCGCCGTCCGACAGCGCCCGATTGGGCGTCACGTAGTCGGAGAAGTGGACCAGCTCGAGGTCGATGCCCTCTTTGGCCAGCTCCTCCTTCGCCGGAGCCCACATGTCCTCGTAGAGGCTGCCCACCACGCCGAGCTTCACCGTCTGGGCCGCAGTGGCTGCGCCCGTCAGGCCGAGGAACGCCACAAGGATCGCGCCCGCAAAAAAGACCCGCTTCATCGCAAAGGTCCTCCTTACACCCGCGCTACTTGCGGAAGGGCGCTAGGAAGTCCTCGTCCCAGCCCGCGCACACCACGTAGCCGCCGAACATCTTGTCGAGGACCGCCTTCGTGGCCTCGGACCGGAAGGCCTTCATCACCTTGCCGTAGAGCTCCACCTTGGCGGGGTCCTCCAGGTCTGCCGTCCGCGCGGCCACCAGGTTCCAGTAGGGCTTCTCGTTCAGGCTCGTGTCCCGGAAGATGGCGTCTTCCAGCTTGAAGCCGAAGTCCATGGCGTAGTTTCCGTTGATGACGGCGGCCGTCACGTCCGGCAGCGCGGCGGGGATGATGTTGGCCGCCATCTCCTTGATCTCGACCTTCACGTTGTACTTCTCGACGTCCGCCACCGTCGGGCTGAAGCCCGCGCTCTCCTTCAGCGTGATGAGCCCCGACGCGGCCAGCACCTTGAGGGCCCGCCCGCCGTTGGTCACGTCGTTCGGGATGGCCACGGTGTCCCCGTCCTTGATCTCCGAGACGGACTTCACCTTCCGAGAGAAGATGTTCATGGCCTCGATGAAGGTGCCGCCGATGTTCGTCAGCTTGTAGCCGTACTCCTTGATCTCGTTCTGGAGGTAAATGTCGTGCTGGAAGGCGTTCAGCTCGATGTCGCCGTCCGACAGCGCCCGGTTGGGCGTCACGTAATCCGTGAAGGGCACGAACTCCAGGTCGATCCCCTCCTTCGCCAGCTCCTCCTTCGCCGGAGCCCAGAAGTCCTCGTAGATACCGCCCACCAAACCCAGCCTCACCGTCTGAGCCGCCGTCGCCGTGCCCGTCAGGGCCAGTGCAAGCACTGCCGCCGCAAAAAACGCCTTTTTCATCCAAACCATTCCTTTCGTCTTGTTCTAAGGAAGCGCTGGCCGCCCGCACCGGGACGCGCGCTTCCTCGAAAAATTTTAAGGGACGCCGCCTCAGTGGGTGCTCCGGCGTGCGATGCGCTCGCCCAGCCACTGGACAACGCTGACCGCGGCCACGGGCCCCTTGTCCATCTGAGCCAGGGCAGATTCCACCGCCGTGCCCCCGTCCGCCCTGAACCGCTTCACGATGTGCCCAAGCTCGATCAAGCCACATTCCCCCTAAGTTAAGAAGCCACCGTCGTTCTTCCAACATTGACCTAACCTGTCAGCCTACAAAAAAAGCGGGATGCACCGTGCTCCCGCCAATAAAAAAAGCGGGGCTTCACCGCTCCCCGCTTCGATCTCTATGGACCGGGCCTCCCGGCACAGGACCCCTGAAACCCTCAGCGGACAGCATCCATTGTGTACATGCGCATCATCATGCCCATGCACATCATCATGCCGCCCACGAAAAGAAGGATTCCGGTTTCAGGCTTCATCCCACGAACTCCCATCTTCAAAAATTTATGCTGCGAAGTATACCTCAGAGGCCCTCCGTTGTCAAATTTTTCAGCCGTCGGTCGCGCTTTCGGCACAAAGGGCCGAAGCTCCCGTCGGTAGCCAGAGAAAAGTCACCCTTAAGGGCTCAGAGCAAATGTCCTCCTTAGTATTTCACTGCTCTGAGTTAGCGTCATCACTTTTCTTGGAAAGAGCGATTTCAGAGGTGGTGTGGAATGGGTTTGTGAAGTTTCATGGGCTCGTCCTTTTTGTCCTTTACAACTTTTTACAGGGTGACATTACGACTGATCGACGACAGACCTCTCCATAATTCTTGACACGAATCGGGGGCAGGGATAAACTTAGAGTACTTCGTACTTCTTTTACTCCTGACTTTGAAAAGTTAGGGAGGCTTTTTAAGATGTCTCGTGTCGACGACGATGCTACAGGCGTTAAGGGATCGGGATTCCATCCGGACGAGACAAGGATTTACAATATTCTTGTCTGCGTTTCGGCTATCCTTTTACTTTTTTTAAATATCCGAAGCTCAATGGGTAAATACGAGGCGTTTCTTGTGTTCGGCGAAGAGGAGAAGTTGACCAGCCTTTTGATCGAGTGGACAACAGCACTGTGTGCGGAGTTTTATTTCTCCTGGACGATCTATCGTGGCATAACGCTGAAATGGAAGCGCCTCGGGCTCCTTATTCTGTTCTGCCTGTTATGCATTGGATATGTTCTGACGAGCATCGTTCTCTTTGCTTTCTTCTTCGACTTGCGGGAAGAAGGAACGAGCTCTAGTC
>NC_021038.1:524959-528348 GCF_000210715.1 Fretibacterium fastidiosum | reverse complement strand
CGATGTGCTGAGAGCGGTCTATGACAGGCGCGGCCTGGACGAAAACTACCTTCTGACGGACCGGGAAGAATTTCTGCGCGCCCTGGGGGAGATTGCCGCCTCAACGGATGCCCGGGGAACGGCCGTTTCCATGGAAAGCGTGAACTACAAGGTGCTTTTTGACGCCGGAGCGCTTCGTTTTATCCTTCGTGACAACGTGTGCTATCTTGACGTCGACCTCAACAAAACCGCTTCATTGATCTATTTTTCGCCTCCGTTTAAGGTTGAGCATTATATTTATCATGTTGCTCTTGTAAACGAGGAGGGGTACTTTGAGCTCTCCTCCGAAGTGTCGCGCGACGTCTATTACACGGATAAATCGTTGTGGGATGCTCTTTTTGCTGAGCGCCTCTCAAAGGCGAAGCCTATGGGGAATTGTCTTTTGCTTAATGGCCCGGTACTTGCCGTGCCGGATTTCAAACACCCGGATCTTGTAACGATGCGTGACGATAACTACTGGAATGATGAAAAGTGGCGCATTCTTGACAACGTGTACATCCCGCTGGTTGTGTTTTTGAACGTCGAGCCGTTCCCCTGCGTCAGGGTGCCGTAGGGCGTTTAGTTCTCCGCAAAATCTTAGAAAGAGGGGTGTGTTGTTCATGAGAAAGGGGTGCCGAGTGCAGTACATTGGGAATGGAGGTGTTTTCAGTTGAAACGGTACGTCACAAGACGCACGCTTGTGGTTCTGGTACTGTTTCTGCTTGCGGCGTCGCCGTTGGTGTACCGTTGGCTGGACCACACGCTGGTGTTTTATGACAGGTTGATACAGGGAGGGCATGCCTTTCCTCCTGTCAGAGTCGTTGATGGGCGGTTGGGTTATATGGAAGATATCCTTTGTTACTATGTTTCTAAATACAATGAAAGCAGGGACATTTTACTGTCCGATTTAAGGAGGGGAGTCAACAACATGAAAATGCTTACTGAAAAATATCAATATAAGACTGAACCCTCTATTAAGAGCTTTTACATAACGGGAGACAGCGGAGATGTGTGTTGGCTGGGGTATAACCTGGAGCCACCGCACCTTGACGGGCGGTTTGGCCTGGACAGAGCGAACCTGACTGTTAAAAAGAGGATTGAAGAAGTCTCCAATCAAAAACGGTTGGGATACTTTTTCTATGGCTCTTTATCGATCGATTCTCCCCCAATCTCAGATGATAAGAGGTTTCTTTTCAAGGCCTCTGATTCTGTCGTGTGGAAACGGGCTGTTAAAGTGGAAGCCGCGTTGAAAGATGCACTTTTCAAGGAGGGAACTCATGATGAACAGGTATTTTAAAGCACTTCTGCTGTCGGACTTGGTGGTGCTTCTGTCCTCAAGGGATGCAATGGCCTATTATCCTGTATCTTGATTAACCGAAGGGTTGTCGGGTGTGGTGCGTTGGGAAGGGAGGCGTTTTCAGTTGAAACGGTACGTTACAAGACGCACGCTTGTGGTTCTGGTACTGTTTCTGCTTGCGGCGTCGCCGTTGGTGTACGACTGGCTGGACCACACGCTGGTGTTTTATGACAGGCTGATACAAGGAGGGCATGCTATTTCTCCTGTTAGAGTCGTTCTTTTGCGGTTGTGTTCTTTGGAAGACAAACTTTCTTACTACGTTTCTAAGGACAATGAGAGCAGGGATATTTTTCTGTCTGATTTAAGGATAGGAGTTGACAACATGAAAATGCTCGTCGAAAAATATCCGAGCATTGCTAATTCATCCGTTCCATTTATGAGCTTTTACATACTGGGTGACAGTGTAGATGTGTTCTGGTTGGGGTATGACCTGGAGCCGCCGCACGTTGAAGGTCGGTTTGGCTTGGATAGAGCGAGTCCGACTATTAAAGAGAGTATTGAAAAAAGACGAGAGCTGCTGTACGGGCACTCTCTTTACGGCTCTTTATCGATCGATTCTCCCCCGATCTCAGATGATAAGAGGTTTCTTTTCAAGGCCTCTGACTCTGTCGTCTGGATACGGGCTGTTAAAGTGGAAGCCGAGTTGAAAGATGCACTTTTCAAGGAGGGAACTCATGATGAACAGGTATTTTAAAGCACTTCTGCTGTCGGGCTTGGTGGTGCTTCTGCCCTCAAGGGCTGCAACGGCCTATTATCCTGTATCTTGATTAACCGAAGGGTCGCGGGTACCGTACGTTGGAAGGGAGGCGTTTTCAATTGAAACGGTACGTTACAAGACGCACGCTTGTTGTTCTGTTGCTGTTCCTGCTTGCGGCGTCGCCGCTTCTGTACCACTGGCTGGACCACACGGTTGTGGTTGAAGATAAGAATTTTATGCGTGCTAGCGTGCCCCACATTTTAACTTCTATATCGGAGACAGTATACCACGTATATTTTACTAAAAAAGATGTTTTTGAAAAGGTTAAAAAAGGTGTTAACAATATAGAGGTATTTCTTGAAGCGTATCCCGATTTGTATTGGCCCAATGACCCAGTTTTGCTGAATCCATCTTTAAATAAGTTTTTATGTGACCGGAGCGAGTGAAGATGTGTGGTGGATTGGGTTTACCTTGAGCCACCCCATATTAAGGGATATTTTGGGCTTCAGCGAAAAAGTCATGCTGCCAAGACAAGGCTTGAAAAGGCGGCAATACGTATGCCTTATCGAAAACCCTATGGTTCGTCATCAATTAACGTTCCGCCTGCGTCAGATGACCTTAAATACCTCTTCAAGGCCAGTGATTCCGCCATATGGAGACGTATAGCTCCTGTTAAGCCCGATTTAAAGTGATTCCCAAATCCAAAGGCAAAGTTTTTAACGTGTGGCGAGGTCAGGTTTTGCGCGTTTTTTGCCGCGCCGGACGGATGCAAGGTCGGAGTTGAGTTAACCTATACGATGACGGGCTTGATTAAGGTCGTTGTGAGCTGCGGATTGGGGAACTGTCGTAACCCTTGACACGAATCGGGGGCAGGGATAAACTTAGAGTACTTCGTACTTCTTTTACTCCTGACTTTGAAAAGTTAGGGAGGCTTTTTAAGATGTCTCGTGTCGACGACGATGCTACAGGCGTTAAGGGATCGGGATTCCATCCGGACGAGACAAGGATATACAATATCCTTGTCTGCGTTTCGGCTATCCTTTTGCTTTTTTTAAATATCCGAAGCTCGATGGGTAAATACGAGGCGTTTCTTTTGTTTGGCGAAGAGGAGAAGTTGACCAGCCTTTTGATCGAGTGGACAACAGCGCTGTGTGCGGAGTTTTATTTCTCCTGGACGATCTATCGCGGCATAACGCTGAAATGGAAGCGCCTCGGGCTCCTTATTTTGTTCTGCCTGTTATGCATTGGATATGTTCTGACGAGCATCGTTCTCTTTGCTTTCTTCTTCGACTTGCGCGAAGAAGGAACGAGCTCTGG
>NC_021038.1:515714-524071 GCF_000210715.1 Fretibacterium fastidiosum | reverse complement strand
TGATGTGCTGAGAGCGGTCTATGACAGGCGCGGCCTGGACGAAAACTACCTTCTGACGGACCGGGAAGAATTTCTGCGCACCCTGGGGGAGATTGCCGCTTCAACGGATGCCCGGGGAACGGCCGTTTCCATGGAAAGCGTGAACTACAAGGTGCTTTTTGACGCCGGAGCGCTTCGTTTTATCCTTCGTGACAACGTGTGCTATCTTGACGTCGACCTCAACAAAACCGCTTCATTGATATTTTTTTCGCCGCGGTTTGAGTATGATATATTGAAGGCCGCTCTTTCAAATAAGGGCTACTTTGAGCTCTCCTCCGAAGTGTCGCGCGACGTCTATTACACGGATAAATCGTTGTGGGATGCTCTTTTTGCTGAGCGCCTCTCAAAGGCGAAGCCTATGGGGAATTGTCTTTTGCTTAATGGCCCGGTACTTGCCGTGCCGGATTTCAAACACCCGGCTCTTGTAACGATGGATGATTATGACTACCGGGGTGATGAAAAGTGGCGTATTCTTGACAACATGTACATCCCGCTGGTTATGTTTTTGAACGTCGAGCCGTTCCCCTGCGTCAGGGTGCCGTAGGGCGTTTAGTTCTCCGCAAAATCTTAGAAAGAGGGGTGTGTTGTTCATGAGAAAGGGGTATTTTGTTTTCTTTGCCGTGCTGTTGGGCCTGCTGATGCCCTGTGATGAGGGGTGTGCTATCAGTTGCGCTAAACCTGAGGAGGGGCATATAGACCAGGAGGTCGTTCCGCCGTTGCTGCAATACCAGGGCGCCCCGATATGCTGGAATTTTGTGGGGACGGTAAGCGGCGAGCCTTACTTCAACGTCTCCCTCGATAAGGTGGCGAAGGGGCAGGAGGGGCTTCAGCACGCCCAAGCCGGGTGTGTCAACACTTCGATGGGGACAATAATGTACGCCAATGCCTACCCCAGCGCCTCCGCGCTGCCCGGAGAGGCCCTGGATACGGACACTGAGTTTACGATTTCTGTCGGCAACCTTTTAAACCCTTTTAACTGGAAACGGGTTAAGATGAAGGGAGGCTCGGACAGGGGCAATTTCTATAAATGGGACCTGATGATCCCTTACCCCGTGTCCTCAGACCTGTCGCCCGTCGCTTCCGCCGATCCCCGAAGGGATGAAATGGCCGTGTTCCTGCGCGATATTGGCGCAGCCATGAGGACGGAGTATAAATCTTCAGCGGGAAATTCATATTTTTTCAAGGCTCCGGGGATTCTCAAGAAGTATTTCTTTTACAAAGACGCGCGTTATTACGGATGCAATCAGCTTGCCTTATTCTTCAACCTTGCGGATTTAACGCGAGAAGAAACAGAGGAGACCATCACGCCCAGCCTTGAGATGGGCATGCCGGTGATGATACAGCTTGCAGGGTTTGAAGATGATCCTCGAGCAAGTCATGCCATTGTTGTCGATGGCTATGCCTATGCCAGCGATAAGTTCGTCCAGGAGAACTACGGGGGTAAGTGCAATGATAATTTTAAAAAACTTCTTTATCACCTGGTTTTGAACGAGGGAGATAGAAGCGTGGATGGGTGGTACGACCTGGAGGATCGTACTGAGGTCGTGAGCATTGGTCGGTATACGAAGGTAACCGCCATCAACTACAATATATGCTCAAAGGACGAGGGGGGGGTTATCGGGGGGAGGCTCTTTCTCAGGAAGAGCGATGGGGAACTGGAGCTGCTCTCCGGCGACGCCTGTGCTGATTACGAGATGCAGGCACAGCTGATTCCTTTCGGTTTGGATAAGAGCGGGGTGACGCAGGCTAAAGCCAACGGGCACTATGCGCTGAGATATCCCATAGAGTGGGGACGGCTTCTCAATAACGCAGCCGTCAGGCTCATAAACAAGGCGGATGGAGCTGTCCTGGTAGCGTCAAGGATGTTGCCGGTCGGCGATAAAGACGACGATTCTGATGTGGGGCATTTAGGCGCAACGTTGCCTGGAATCTTTGGGGGGACGTATCACCTTCAAAGCCGTAATTTCTGGCCCGTGGACTTCATCCTGGACGAATCCGTGGTTATCGGAACAGGGGCGGATACGAAAGGGTTGAAGGCCTTGATTCAGTCTTCCGAAAACGCCAGCGACGACAGCGGCTTCAATCAATGGTGCCTGTCGGGCTTCGGCAAGCGGCTGAACAGCCGATGGACTGGAGAGGGAACGGACGCCTTTTTTGTCGACACGTTTCCGTACAATACCTTCCTGTCGTTGGGGGCGGGGCGGTTCCCGTGGATCGGTGAGCTGATGACGAAGGCGGAAAAGGTTGCGGCGGACGGCGGAATCGTCTTCATCTGCGGCGAGTCCTGGCCCTTCGCCCAGCGCCTCGCTGCGAGGGCCGGAAAACCGCTGGGCTTCTACAGCAAGGGGGCGATACGCCACACGTCGCCCAACGCCGTCGGGGTGGACCTGAAGGGCCGCCTCGCGAAGGAGACGGGCATGGGCCGCGTCGCCGTCCAGTTCACCCCGGACCTCGAGGCGCCCCTGATGTACAAGTCCCTGCCGGACGGCATCCGCATCCTCGCCATGGGCGAGGTCGTGGTCCTGACCGGTGGCCCGACGAGCCTCGGTGCGGAACGGCAGTTCTTCCCCATGGCGGTGGAGTTCGACCTCGGAAAGGGGAAGGTGATCTACACGTCCTTCACGGCGGACCCGAACCTCTCCGTCGCCGCGTCGCCGGAGGCGAAGAAGCTGATGCGCGAGCTTGTGGCCGGGCCGGTGCGGTATGCGCAGGAGCGGCGGACGACGCGGGAGGCCGCGGCGGAGCTGAGCAAGGCTGGAGTCTCCGGCGACGCCGTGCAGCGGGACAGCCTCGGCAGCATGGAACTGGGCAGGGCCGCCTCACGGGACTTCGAGGTGGAGTGCTCCCTGTCCGGGGACGTGACCTTCGTGCTTCAGGTCACGGACCAGAGGCTGGGACTCGACCTGCCTCCGACGGAGACGCTGCACGCCCTCGACGTATCGCTCTTCACGCCGGACGGGGAGCTGTTTGCCCGGCAGAAGCTCAACGGCACGCGGGCGTCCTTCGCGGTGTCCGCGGACGTGGCGCCGGAGGGGGTGGACCGCGTGGGCACGTGGCGGATGAAGCTGAACGAGGCGAAGGGCTTCATGCCCCGCCAGGTCGTGGTGGCCTTCTGTCTGGAGGGGGTCCACCCGCTTGACAACGGCGACCCGGGCTACGACCCGAACGCCTGGCAGGCGACCCTGAACGTCATCAGCGGCGACGACGGCGCCAACGTGCTGGTGGGCGCCTCGAACCCGGCGAGCGTGGACGTGTTCATCGGAGGGCCGGGTGACGACACGTACGTGGGCGGCAGCGGCGAGAACCTCTACACCTGGGAGCTGCGGGGCGGCGACGACACGATCGTCAACGACAGCGCGAAGTCCACGCTGTGGATTGGCAGCGGTGTGGAGCTCTCCGCCATGGGCGTTGAGAGGGTTGGCAAGGACATCGTCATCACCCTGCTGGATGAGAACAAGAGAAGGCTGGGATCCGTCACGGTGCGGGACTGGTACTCCGGCGCGGGCAAAAAGCTGAGGGAGATCGCCTTTGCGGACGGCCTGAGCCTGACGGCGGAGGAAGTGGAGAGCTGGGCGGCGGGCGGCGTCACGCCCCCCGCGAGCGGGGACGTGCCCGTCAGCTCGGACGTGCCCATTGCCTCCATCGTCCTGACGCCCTCGTCCCTGACCCTGAGGCCTGGGGAGACGGCGCAGCCGAGCGCCCTCGTCGCACCGCCGGACGCGACGGACAAGCGGATCGTGTGGAGCACGTCAGCCCCTGCCGTCGCGACGGTGTCGGGCGGGAGCGTCCAGGCCGTCGGGGTCGGGACGGCGCAGATCACGGCGACCTCCGCAGCGGATGCAACCGTGCGGGCGGTCTGCTCCGTGACGGTGAGGAAGCAGAGCGGGGGCGGCGGGACGGTCGAAGAGTTGGCCCACTACCGCGAGAAGTATCCGGGGCGTAACGTCCTGATCGCGTCGGAGGGCGACAGCGAGCTCCTGGGGACGGATGGAGCGGACGTGCTGGTTGGGAGTGCGGGAGACAACTGGCTGGAGGGGAAGGAGGGCGACGACATCTACGTCCAGACCCTGGGCGGCGGCCACGACACGATCTCGAACCGCAGCAGCGGGGCGCAGGACGTTGACGAGCTGCACTTCGGCCCTGGGATCGTCCCCGAGACGGTGTGGCTCCGCCGCAGTGGCGGCGACCTGGTCTTCTCCCTGCCAAATGAAAGGGGAGCGGAATCGGCCAGCACGACGGTGGAGGACTGGTATCGGGATGCCAGGGCGCGTTTGGACCGGGTTGTCTTCGTGGACGGCACGGTCTGGACGGCGGAGGAGACGGAGAGGCGTGTGGAGATTCCGTTCGGGGTGCAGAAGGGCGGCAGCGGAGCGGACCGGATGAAGACGCGCAGCCGTAAAGGGGAGACGGCGGTGCTCTATGGGCTGGAGGGAGAAGACCGGCTGAAGGGAGGAAGGGGCGACGACGTGTTCGTCGGTGGCCCCGGAGACGACTTCATCCACACCTGGAGCCTGTTTGGTGGCAAGTCGCACAAGACCTTCATCTGGAACCGGGGCGACGGAGAGGACACGGTGGACTTCTACTTCTTCGGGCAGAAATCGGGTCAGCGTCGTGGGGTACTGCGTCTGGGGCCTGGGATAGCGCCGAAAGAGGTGCATCTTGAGCGTCACGGCGGCAGCGTGAAGGTGGTGCTGCCGGGAGGGAGCGTGACGTTCAAGAAGGCGGGATGGTTCACGGGCTTCCACCACCCGGACGCGATCGTGTTCGCGGACGGGACGACCTGGCAGTGGAAGGACGTCCCGCAACGGTGAGAGCCGGTGCACGCGTTGGGCGCGTCGAAGGGTGCGCCGCATAGCGCTTTTAAGCGGGGGCCTCCGGACCGGAGGCCCCCCGCACTTTTCCGAAAGATGGCGGCAGGGGATGAGAGGCACCGTCATGCCGCCCCGCTGCACTCCAGTGCTTCAGTGCCTCGTTGTTAATTGACAGAACAGCAATGATTACGTTTCCCAACCCCAGGGCAAGCTTCAAGAGAGCGCCGACCGTCCCGCACCGGGGCGCGCGCCTCCTCGAAAAATCAGTGGGTGCTCCGGCGCGCGATGCGCTCGCCCAGCCACTGGACGACGCTGACCGCGGCCACGAGGAGGATCACCGTCACCCACGTGATGTCCGTCATGTTTCGGTCGTGCCCGTAGCGGATGGCAAAGTCGCCCAGCCCTCCCGCGCCCACGGCGCCGGCCATGGCCGTCAGGCCCAGCAGGCTGATGGCGGTGATGGTGGTGCCTCGCGCGATGGGGGCGACGCTCTCCCGCAGGTACACGCGGAAGATGACCTCGAGGGGGCTCGATCCCATGGAGAGCGCCGCCTCCACCAGCCCCTTGTCCATCTGGGCCAGGGCGGACTCCACCTGGCGCGTAAAGAAGGGCGCCGCCCCGAACACCAGCGGCACGATGGCGCCGCGCACGTAGATGGCCGTGCCCGTCAGGAGGCGGGAGAGGGGCATCAGGGCCGTCAGCAGGATGATGAAGGGGATGGACCGAAACAGGTTCACCAGCTTGTCCAGCACGTGATAGAGCGCGGGCCGTTCCAGGATTCCGCCCGGCCTCGTCACCGTCAGCACCACGCCGAGGAACAGCCCCACGACGAAGCAGATGGACCCGGCCCACACCTCCATCAGGATCGTGTCGCCGACGGCCTTCCAGAACTCCGGAAGCCGCTTCATCAGGTTCGGCAGCGCCTCAGTCAGAAACGTCTGCATCCTTGATCACCTCCACCCTTACGCTGTGCTGTCTCAGATACTCGATCGCGTCCTCGATCCTCCGCCGCTCGCCCTGGAAGATCACCACCGTGCCGCCCACCAGCGCGTCCGCCACGATCTCCACGTCCGCCAGGATGATGTTCAGGTCGATGTCGAACTTCCGGGCCGTCGACGAGATGAGGGGCGTCGAGACGCTGTTCTGGAGGTAGGTGAGGCGCGCCAGGATCTCGCCCCGCCTCAGGTTCACGACGTTCGAGTCGTTCCACACCAGCTCCTCCGCCTTGGCGAGGTGGGACGTGGAGCGCACGAAGTTCTTCGTCGTCCGGTGCTGTGGCGTCGCAAAGATGTCGAAGACGCTGCCCTCCTCCACGATCCGCCCCCGCTCCATCACCGCCGTGCGGCTGCAGATGCTCTTCACCACCTCCATCTCGTGAGTGATGACCACCACCGTCAGGCCCAGCCTGCGGTTCAGCTCCCGGATCAGGCGCAGGATCGACGCGGTGGTCTGCGGGTCCAGCGCCGAGGTCGCCTCGTCGCACAGCAGGATCTTCGGCTCGTTGGCCAGGGCCCGCGCGATGGCCACCCTTTGCTTCTGCCCCCCCGACAGCTCCGAGGGGTAGGTCCCCTCCTTGTCCAGGATGTCCACCAGCGACAGGAGCTCCCGAACCTTCTCCCGCACCTGCTCCCGCGACAGGCCGCTGCCCGCCAGGGGGTAGGCCACGTTCTGCCCCACCGTTCGAGAAGGCATCAGGTTGAACTGCTGGAAGATCATCCCGATCTTCCGCCGCGCCCGATAGAGGTCCTTCGGGGCCAGCTCCGTCATCTCCACGCCGTCGATTCGGACGGAGCCCGACGTGGGGCGCTCCAGCAGGTTGATGCACCGCACCAGCGTGGACTTGCCCGCGCCGGAGAAGCCGATGATGCCGTAGATCTCTCCGTCCTCCACCCTCAGGGAGACGTCGTTCACAGCGTCCACCGCCGTGCCCCCGTCCGCCCTGAACCGCTTCACGATGTGCTCAAGCTCAATCAAGCCACATTCCCCCTAAGTCAAGGAGCCGACGCCGTTCTTCCGACATCCGCCCAACCTGTCAGCCTACAAAAAAAGCGGGACGCACCGCGCTCCCGCCAATAAAAAAAGCGGGGCTTCACCGCTCCCCGCTTCGATCTCTATGGACCGGGCCTCCCGGCACAGGACCCCTGAAACCCTCAGCGGACAGCATCCATTGTGCACATGCGCATCATCATGCCCATGCACATCATCATGCCGCCCACGAAAAGAACGATCCCGGTTTCAGGCTTCATCCCACGATCTCCCATCCTCGAAAATTTATGCTGCGCAGTATACCTCAGGGGACCTCCGTTGTCAAATTTTTCAGCCGCCGGCCCCAGCCCCTGCGGGGCCAAAACAACCCCTCAGTCCCCCCTTCGGGGAGCCTTCCGGCTTGCCGTTCGCTACCGCTCACGGGGCGCCAGTCTCGCCCTTGCAGGGCTCGTCAGTCCCCCTTTCAGGGGAGGCAATCCACATTAGACGCGAATTGGTATCAGGAGCTGGCAGCCCTTCTTTTTTGAAAGCCCTGTCGCAAGTAATGTTTATGTTTTAATCCTCTTTTTAGAAAATTGACGACAACCTCTTGTTTCCCCTCTTGACACGGTGCGGCAACCTTGATAGGATAAAAACACATCGTTTTTGTGCTTCATGGATATAGACTTGGAACTAAGAAGGGAAAAACAGCGCTGCATGAGGCGACGTTAGGAAGATATGAAGAGGTGGTGCTCCTGTTGATTCAGTCGGGAGCTGATGTCAACGCCAGCAACAACGAAGGAGTGACGCCTCTTTGTTTCGCCTCCGGCATGGGGCTGCGGCGGGTGGTGTCCGCTCTGCTGGAACGCGGGGCCAATCCCAATGTCCGCATGGAGGGTGTAACGCCTTTACACATGTCGACGGGAATAACCCTGACAGACCAAAGACCTTCGGGAGAATGGGAGAGCTTCAGCGAGATGCTGAAGCGCACGGGAAGGGATGGAACCGACTTCCTGAAGGTGGCGAAAGCCCTGGTCGAGGCTGGGGCTGAGGTCAACGCTCTACGCAGTCAAGGTAAAAAGAGCACGCCGCTCGACATGGCCGAGGTGTGTGGAAATACGATGGTTGCGGAATACCTCAAGAGCGTCGGTGGCAAGAGGTGGAAGCCTTGGTACTGGCCGTTCTGAAATGAACGGTGAGCGAATTATCTTCAGGATAGGCAGTCTTGGATAGATTTTGGGGATGTTTCTGGAGAAAAGGAGTGAAGTGCAATGTTCATTATGATTATGAATTCCATAACTCCCCTAAGTACAAGTGGAAAAATTCCAACCTGCGGGGAATTCCTGGTTATGTGGGGTGTGATGTTTATTGTCGCCGTGTATTGTTTCATTGATAAAAAGTATCGTTAGAGGGGTGAAAGCAAGTATGCCCTCAAACTGTACGTCGCCGACAAGATTTGCTCCTTCTTGAAAGACCTGACGGATGAGGGGAAGGTGGCGAGCCTGTCTACGCAGGGATCAAGAGCCTGAACTGCCCACACCA
>NC_021038.1:510728-515189 GCF_000210715.1 Fretibacterium fastidiosum | reverse complement strand
GCTTTTTCCGTGTTTGTTTTCTTTAATGCTTAGTGGTCTGATATTCAATATTGGCAGTTTGATGGCAAAGTGTTTATGTCCAATATATGCAGAAATTGACTTGACGAAAGAAGTCATTAGGTGGGGATATGTTTTTAAAAAAGAGATTTCATTTGAGGATATTGCTTATTTGAAAGTGGTAAGGCTGTATAGTCCGTTAGGTCGAATGAAGAATGACGCAGAAGGCATCTACTTGCGTATGGTTTTTAGTGAAAAAGAGCATCATTTTATGAACGGTTGTTTGAATGCTCTTATAGTTCGATTACCTTTTAATGAAGTGCAATGCGTGGAGGATTTGAAAAACGTTCTTATTAGCTTAATGAAAATAGATATACCAATAAAGTACTTTATGATCGATCAGGAGGTTGAGGACATCACAGGATTATACATTGCGAATGAAACGGCCTGACGTGGGAAGAAGAAGTGTCGCCCCTGAAGGGCAGGCGCACGAGGCGGCCCGGACAAAGGAACGTTTCGCGCTGTGTTTTGTAGAGATTCCTTAGCAAATGAATAAACCTCGTAAAATACAGGTGAAAGAAAAATGAACAACAAAGCCAATGTAACTGATAAAGTCATTTTCTCAAAAGAGCGTTGGCTATCATTTTTTTCTATAATTTTGATTAGTTTTTTAGAGTATTTTGCAGCGTTATACATCTACAAAGAAAATAACTCGATTATATTTGTTTTGTATTTTTTATTCACGCTTATCGGTATGTCGATGTGCTATATTTCAGGTTATTATTTTAATGGGTTCGTTTTTGAACGTATTTTTCGCCGAAAGAAACTGATAAGGATATTGTCTGTGTTAACAATGCTGGGCGTTGATCTTGTGTATTATCACTTAGTGTCAACGGTAATATCGCTTTGCCTTACGCCAAAAGGGCTTAGCTTTGAAGTGGTTTCAAGATGGGAATCTTTTTCGTTAACCTATACTGCTGCGCGATGGTCCTGTGTTTTTCAGTTCGCATTTTAAACATTGCACATCAAAGCGTTAGCGGTATCGTGAACTTTCCGCTCCTCTGCCCCGCACTCGGGGCAGGTGAATTTAGAGCCCTTTTGAAAGTCCAGGTGGATATCAAGCCTCTTAGCTGCAGGGGCCAACTCCAGGGATTCGACAAACCACGGCGACGGTATGTCAAGCGCCATTTGAAACAGTTCGATGTCCTTCATAAATATGCTAAAAATGTGCTAAAAATGTCATAACGGGTGCCTTTTATAAGCCATCCACTCCTTCCAGCGAGGAGCCCGTTTATGTAGGGCGATTGACCGCCTGCCACAACAACATTATAATGTGCATAAAAGGTATGTATAAATTGGAGGTGTGAGATGGTCTACGGGTACATGCGTATCTCTACGGGCGACCGGACGGTCGATGTGCAGCGGGACGCGCTGGTGAGCGCCGGTATTCCGGAGGAGAACATCTACAGCGACACGATAACGGGTTCTACCCGCATATCGCGGCGTCCGGAGTTTGAGAAGCTGCGGGAGCGTCTGCGACAGGGGGACATCCTGGTCGTCTGGAAGATGGACCGTCTGGGACGATCCATCCTGGACCTGATCACCACCGTGTTCGACCTCTTGGATCGCGATGTGACGGTACGCTCGATCACGGACGCCGTGGACAGTTCGACGCCGCAGGGCAGGGCGCTGTTTGGGATACTGGACACCATCGCCGATCTCGAGCGGGAGAACGTACGGGAGCGGGTCCGTGCAGGGATGCGGGCGGCCCGACAGCGCGGAACGCACTGCGGACGTCCCCGAATGGCAAATAGAGAAATGGCGGAAGCGATACGGGAGCACCTGCGCCGCGACGCATCCGTGCGGGATATCGCGCGGCAACTGAATATATCGGTCAGTCTGATCTACAAGGTGCTGAGGGAGTTTCCGGATCAGGACGCCGAACCGGCGCCGCCCATGCCGGAAGAAACTGAGGATGGACCGGAGCTGATGATACCCTGAAGACCACGCCGCGCCGCGGCGCCCCCAATGGGGCCGGAACGTGAAGGACAAAAGACCGCGGCAAGCAACCAAAGATTTGATAGTCAAAACATACTGGACCGAAAGGGGCCGGACATCAAACGGAAGGGGTGGGGTAGATGCAAAACACGCAAGACGAGCTGGAGCGGGAGGATGAGGAAACCATCGTCGGTGAAGCGACGGAGGACACGAACGAGGCGACGCATGACGACGCCGAGGCGAGGCACTGGCTCAAGGTCTTTGCGGCGCTGGCGTTCTGGGGGCTGGGGTTCCTGCTGTTCTACAACGGCGGGCCGGGTGTCTTCAAATCGTTCGTGAGCCCAATGGACTTCGAAAACCACTATTTGTTCTACGGCGCGGCGGCGTTTGTGGCGATGGTCGTCTGCGGGGCGAACACGCTCGCCTGTATCGTCATCGGACACAGGAAGAACGCGAATCTGTTCATGCTGTTCATCGCCGTATCGTTCATCTCTATTTTCGTCGTCCTCAGCCTGTTCGGCGCGGTGTTCTCGTTCTTCGCGGGACAGGCGACGACGCCGTATCGCAGGCAAGATGACGACTGGTGAACGCAGATATTAACACGGTGCAACAAAACTGGAAGGGAGAGGAGCACGTTGGTGAAGAAGTCTACTTTACGCACTCGCAGCGTTTCAGGGTTCGTCTTGTTGTTTCTGTTGCTGCTGACGCTTTTCGCGGGACGGGTAAGCGCTGTACAAAGGGAAGCACTGCTGAGGATAGACGGCACAACGGGGCCTGAGGAGGTATGGAGTTGATTCAAGACGGGGCGAACGTCAACGCCAAAAACGACACTGGAACGACGCCCTTGATGATTGCGGCAGGCAACAATCCCAACCCGGAAGTCCTGAAGGGTTTGATAGAGGCTGGTGCAGACGTCAATGCCAAAGACAAAGATGGGTGGACACCGTTGATGATTGCGACCCAAGACAGCTCAAACCCGGAAGTCCTGAAGGTTTTGATGGCAGCCGGCGCGGACCTCAACGCTAAAAACACAGGTGGGGGGACGCCGTTGATAGTTGCTGCGTACAATAACACAAACCCGGAAATCTTGAGGGTCTTGCTAAGGGCTGGCGTGAATGTCGACGAAAGACAGAAAGATGGGTGGACGCCGTTGATGGCTGCTGCCCGATATAACTCCAACCCAGAAGTCCTGAAGATCTTGCTGGAGGCCGGCGCGGACCTAAACGCTAAAGACGAAGATGGAGGGACACCGTTGATGGCTGCTGCCCGATACAACTCCAACCCAGAAGTCCTGAAGATCTTGCTGGAGGCCGGCGCAGACCTCAACGCTAAAGACGAAGATGGGTGGACGCCGTTGATGCTTGCGATCCGATATAACACAACCCAGGAAGTCCTGAAGATCTTGCTGGAAGCCGGCGCAGACGTCAACGCCAAAGAGGAAGATGGGGTGACGCCGTTGATGCTTGCAACAAGTAAGAACACCCCAGAAACACTAACTGCGCTGCTAGAGGCTGGCGCGGACCTCAATGCCAAAAACAAAGATGAGGGGACGCCGTTGATGGCTGCTGCCCAACATAGCTCAAACCCGGAAGTCCTGAAGGTTTTGATAGCAGCCGGCGCGGACCTCAACGCAAAAAACAAAGATGGGGGAACGGCGTTGATGTTTGCGGCCATACATAACTCAAACCCGGAAGTCCTGAAGGTTTTGATAGCAGCCGGCGCGGACCTCAACGCAAAAGACGAAGATGAGTGGACGCCATTAATGTTTGCGGCGTACTATAACTCAAACCCGGAAGTCCTGAAGGTGCTGCTGGAGGCCGGAACAGACGTCAACGCCAAAAATAAAGTTGGGGCGACGCCGTTGATGGCTGCTGCCTGGCATAACACAAACCCGGAAGTCCTGAAAGTCTTTATAGAAGCTGGCGCGGACATCAACGTCAAAAACAAAGTTGGGGCGACGCCGTTGATGGCTGCGGCAGGCAGTAATCCCAACCCGGAAGTCCTGAAAGTCTTTATAGAAGCTGGCGCGGACGTCAACGCCAAAAACAAAGATGGATCGACGCCGTTGATGGCTGCGGCAGGCAGTAATCCCAACCCGGAAGTCCTGAAGGCGCTGCTGGAGGCCGGTGCGGACGCGAAGGCAAAGAACAACGAGGGTCAAACGGCCCTCGACTACGCGAGAATGAATGAAAAACTCAAGGACACAGAGGCGCTGAGGCTGCTGGAGGACAAGGCCGGACAAAATTGAAGAAAATGAAGGGCAAACGAAGGGCCGATGCAGGCCCTCCGTTCACGAGTTTGCTGAGGCCGCTGGATTGAAAGCGCAGGCGGCGGCACGGTGCAACAAAACTGGAAGGGAGAGGAGCACGTTGGTGAAGAAGTCTACTTTACACACTCGCAGCGTTTCAGGGTTCGTCTTGTTGTTTCTGTTGCCGCTGACGCTTTTCAGGGGGCAGGCAGGCGCCG
>NC_021038.1:508488-510052 GCF_000210715.1 Fretibacterium fastidiosum | reverse complement strand
TGCGGACGCGAAGGCAAAGAACAACGAGGGCAAAACGGCCCTCGACTGCGCGAGATGGAATGGAAAACTCAAGGGCACAGGGGCGTTGAAGCTGCTGGAAGAAAAGACCGGACAAAATTGAAGAAAATGAAGGGCAAACGAAGGGCCGATGCAGGCCCTTCGTTCACGAGTTTGCTGAGGCCGCTGGATTGAAAACGCAGGCGGCAACACGGTGCAACAAAACTGGAAGGGAGAGGAGCACGTTGGTGAAGAAGTCTACTTTACACACTCGCAGCGTTTCAGGGTTCGTCTTTTTGTTCTTGTTGCTGCTGACGCTTTTCGCGGGACAGGCAAGCGCCGCAGACACAAAAACGGAAGAGTTGCTGGAGATAGCCGGCAAAGCTGGCCCTGAGGAGGTACGGCAGCTGATTCAAGACGGGGCGGACGTCAACGCCCAGTTGATGGCTGCTGCGTACAGGAACCCACACCCGGAAGTCCTGAGGGTCTTGATAGAAGCCGGAGCGGACGTCAATGCCAAAACCAAAGATGGAGCGACGCCGTTGATGGCTGCGGCAGACAACAATCCCAACCCGGAAGTCCTGAAGGTTTTGATAGAGGCCGGAGCGGACGTCAACGCCCAACAGAAAGATGGGTGGACGCCATTGATGTTTGCGGCAGGCAACAATCCCAACCCGGAAGTCCTGAAGGTCTTGATAGAAGCCGGAGCGGACGTCAACGCAAAAGACGAAGATGAGTGGACGCCGTTGATGCATGCGGCCCGATACAACCCCCACCCAGAAGTCCTGAAGGTCTTGATAGAGGCCGGCGCGGACCTCAACGCTAAAGACACAGATGGATTGACACCATTGATGCATGCGTCCCGAAACAACTCAAACCCGGAAGTCCTGAGGGTCTTGTTGGAGGCCGGCGCGGACCTCAACGCCCAACAGAAAGATGGGTGGACGCCATTGATGTTTGCGGCCCGATATAACTCAAATCCAGCAGTCCTGAAGGTCTTGTTGGAGGCCGGTGCGGACGTCAACGCGAAGAACAAAGATGGGTTGACGCCGTTGATGTTTGCGGCCCGAAATAACTCAACCCCGGAAGTCCTGAGGGCCTTGATAAGGGCTGGAGCGGACGTCAACGCAAAAAGTAACGACGGGTGGACGCCGTTGATGGCTGCTGCGTACAGGAACCCACACCCGGAAGTCCTGAAGGTTTTGATAGAGGCCGGGGCGGACGTCAACGCAAAAAGTAACGACGGGTGGACGCCGTTGATGCTTGCGGCGAGTGAGAACACCCCGGAAGTCCTGAAGGTCTTGATAGAAGCCGGAGCGGACGTCAACGCCAAAAACAAAGATGGAGTGACGGCGTTGATGCCTGCGGCCCGAAACAACTCAAACCCGGAAGTTCTGAAGGTGCTGCTGGAGGCCGGTGCGGACGCGAAGGCAAAGAACAACGAGGGTCAAACGGCCCTCGACTACGCGAGGAAGAATGAAAAACTCAAGGACACAGGGGCGCTGAAGCTGCTGGAGGAAAAGACCGGACAAAATTGAAGAAAATGAAGGGCAAACGAAGGGCCGGC
>NC_021038.1:497798-508161 GCF_000210715.1 Fretibacterium fastidiosum | reverse complement strand
CGCAGACGGCGGCACGGTGCAACAAAACTGGAAGGGAGAGGAGCACGTTGGTGAAGAAGTCTACTTTACACACTCGCAGTGTTTCAGGGTTCGTCTTTTTGTTCTTGTTGCTGCTGGCGCTTTTCGCGGGACAGGCAGGCGCCGCAGACACAAAAACGGAAGAGCTGCTGGAGATAGCCGGCAACGCGGGACCCGGAAAGGTATGGCAGCTGATCCAGGACGGAGCGGACGTCAACGCCAAAAACAAAGATGGAGTGACGCCATTGATGCTTGCGGCATACAATAACTCAAATCCAGAAGTCCTGACTACGCTGCTGGAGGCTGGAGCGGACATCAACGCAAGACATGAAGATGGGTCGATGCCGTTGATGTTTGCGGCGATTAAGAACACCCCGGAAGTCCTGAAGGTCTTGATAGAAGCCGGAGCGGACGTCAACGCGAAGAACAAAGATGGGTTGACGCCGTTGATGCTTGCGGTAGGCAACAATCCCAACCCGGAAGTCCTGAAGGTCTTGATGGAGGCAGGAGCAGACATCAACGCCAAAAACAAATTTGATTTGACGCCGTTGATGTTTGCGGCCCTATACAACTCGAACCCGGAAGTCCTGAAGGTCTTGATAGAAGCCGGAGCAGACGTCAACGCCCAAAACAAAGATGGGTGGACGCCGTTGATGGCTGCTGCCTGGCATAACACAAACCCGGAAGTCCTGAAAGTCTTGATAGAAGCTGGCGCGGACGCGAAGGCAAAGAACAACGTGGGCAAAACAGCCCTCGATTACGCGCTGGAGAATGAAAAACTCAAGGACACAGAGGCGCTGAAGCTGCTGGAGGAAAGGACGAATTCATCCCCGACGGAAGAGCTGCTGGCGATAGCCGGCAACGCGGAACCCGAAAAGGTACGGCAATTGATTCAAGCCGGGGCGGACGTCAACGCCAAAAACGAAGATTGGTGGACGCCATGGACGCCGTTGATGTTTGCGGCCAAACAGAACAAAAACCCGGAAGTCCTGAGGGTCTTGATAGGGGCCGGAGCGGACGTCAACGCCAAAAACAGATATGGGTTGACGCCGTTGATGCATGCGGCCGAACAGAACAAAAACCCGGAAGTCCTGAAGGTGCTGCTGGAGGCCGGCGCGGACCTCAACGCAAGACGTGAAAATGGGTCGACGCCGTTGAGAGATGCGGCCCGATATAACACCCCGGAAGTCTTGAAGGTTTTGATAGCGGCTGGCGCGGACGTCAACGCCAAAAACACCGATGGAACGACGCCATTGATGGCTGCTGCGTACAGGAACCCACACCCGGAAGTCCTGAGGGTCTTGATAGAAGCCGGCGCGGACGTCAACGCCAAAGACAAAGATGAGTGGACGCCGTTAATGGCTGCGGCCGAACAGAACAAAAACCCGGAAGTCCTGAAGGTGCTGCTGGAGGCCGGCGCGGACGTCAACGCAAGACGTGAAAATGGGTCGACGCCGTTGATGTATGCGGCCCGAGACAACACAAACCCGGAAGTTCTGAAGGTGCTGCTGGAGGCCGGCGCGGACGTCAACGCAAGACGCGAAGATGGGTCGACGGCGTTGATAGCTGCGGCCCGATACAACCCCCACCCGGAAGTCCTAAAGGTCTTGATAGAAGCCGGAGCGGACGTCAACGCCAAAAACAAAGATGGAGTGACGCCGTTGATGCCTGCGGCCCAAAACAACTCAAACCCGGAAGTCCTGACTGTACTGCTGGAGGCTGGAGCGGACGCGAAAGCAAAGGACAACGAGGGCAAAACGGCCCTCGATTACGCGCGGGAGAATGAAAAACTCAAGGACACAGGGGCGTTGAAGCTGCTGGAGGACAAGGCCGGACAAAATTAAAAGAGAACGAAGGGCCGATGCAGGCCCTCCGTTCACGAGTTTGCTGAGGCTGCTGGATTGAAAACTCAGGCGGCGGCACGGTGCAGGAAAAACGGAGACGGCTCACGCCGTCTCCCTTCATCCCACAGAATCGCAGGACACGCTGGACGAGGCGCCCGACGCCTACAAGCGAATGGAGGACACATCCTGTCTGCCATCCAGGGCACGACGGACGTCGCCGAACGGCTGCAGCCCGCCTGCATTTTCAAAGCTGAGGAAGGAGTAAGGATATGGAAATCACACCGGCCGCACTGAAGGCCGTCGCAGCGTTGAGACACGCGGGGTTCGACGCTTACCCAGTCGGCGGCTGCGTGCGCGACAGCCTCGTCCCGTTGATCGGGACCCCGCAGAACCCGTCCGACCCCGCGTCGGTCCGGGCGATACTCGACTGCGCGCCGTCGGACTGGGACATCGCCACGAATGCGGCGCCGGAACACGTCCGAAGCATCCTCGGCGGGCGCCTCGCCGCGAAGCCCGGACTGCGGCACGATACCGTCATGACGTCGGTGGACGGGACGCCTGTCGAGATAACGACGTTCCGCGGCGGTGCCGCGACGATCGAGGAGGACCTCGCCTGCCGAGACTTCACCGTCAATGCTATGGCGCTCAATGCCGATGGCCGGTTGCTCGACCCGTTCGGCGGCGCGAACGATATCCGGTCCGGAGTGTTGCGCGCGGTCGGGGATCCGGCCGAACGGTTCCGAGAGGACGGGCTGCGCATCCTCCGCGGGCTTCGGTTCGCCGCCGTGTTCGGTTGGGACATC
Organism: Fretibacterium fastidiosum; assembly: GCF_000210715.1. Lineage (GTDB taxonomy): Bacteria > Synergistota > Synergistia > Synergistales > Aminobacteriaceae > Fretibacterium > Fretibacterium fastidiosum. Next base: position 505,496 of record NC_021038.1, on the reverse strand, counting down.
GAGCCCGACACGGCACTCGTCATGCACATGGAGAAGGACCTGCTAAGGGACATCGCGGTGGAGCGGACGCGCGCGGAGCTGGTGAAGATGCTCTGCGGTGTGCACGTCGGGCCTGTGCTGCGCAAGTTCTGGAACGTACTGTCCGTCGCGGCCCCGGAGATCGCGCCGACCGTCGGGTTCCGGCAGAACAACCGTCACCACCACCTCGACGTCTGGAAACACACCATCGCCGTCGTGGAGGCAGCGCCGGCAGTCCCGATCCTGCGGCTCGCGGCGCTGCTGCACGACTTGGGGAAGCCCGCGTGTTATACTGTCGACGCAGCGGGCATAGGACACTTTTACGGGCACGCCGCGCGAAGCGCGGAGATTGCGAGAGATATCATGGCGCGTCTACGGTTCTCCGACGAGATACGGCGGCGCGTCGTGACGCTGGTGGAGCACCACGGCGACATCCTGACGGACACCCCGTCGCGCCGAACGGTGCGGCGCATGGTGTCGAACCTCGGGGTCGATGTCTTCCACGACCTGCTGGCGCTGCGGCGGGCGGACATCGCGGGGCACAAGGTGGAGACGTGCGGCAAGGCCATGGCGGCCTGCGTTCGGTTCGAGGAGCTCCTGGCGGAACTGGAGGCGGAGAACGCGTGCTTCTCCTTGAAGGACCTCGCCGTGCGAGGCGGCGACATCATGGAGCTGGGGTACCGCGGACCCGGTATCGGGAAAGCCCTCAGGGCACTGCTGGACGCAGTCGTCGAGGAACGCGTTCCGAACGAACGCGAAGCGCTGCTGGAGCTCCTGCGGCACGACGTTATGCCAGGGCTGGACGGTCCGGCGAGTTGAACAAAGTGGGAAGGGAAAATGTGAGAGACGATACGGCATCTGCCGGGGATGAAAGCACCCGGACTGTCGAACGACCCTAGTAGCCGAGGCGAAAGGGGATTTGCGCTTTTTTACGCATTTCCAGGATGATCGTATGTCCCGCTTGGCATGGTCACCCAGCAAGGGCAATGCGGAACGATCCGGATTCGTAGGAAGGGACAGAACTCCTTGACAAACCCGCCCGTCGAGGTACTATTATGAAGGACGACCCAGGGGAGCAAGCGCTGAGAGGAGGCCGCAGGGCCTCGACCCTGGAACCTGACCCGGATAATGCCGGCGTAGGAAGACGGTCGTGCGTGGAGCCCGCAATGCCCCGCGCCCATCATGCCTCCCACTGGGACGTTCCCTATATCTCAACGTTTGGGAGGTTTTTTCATGTCCAATTCCAATGCAGCCAGCATCCGCAGCGCTACGGCAGCCATGGTCGAGGGGGCCCTCTGCATCGCCCTCGCCGTCGTCCTGTCCAAGGTCAACCTGTTCGCCCTGCCGAACGGCGGCTCCGTCGACGCGGGGCTGGCACCGCTCTTCATCTTCGCCTGGCGCAGGGGCCTGAGGTGGGGCGTCGCGGCCGGAGCGCTGGCCGGCGTCGTCAAGGTCCTGCTGGGCGGCTACATCGTCCACCCCGTGCAGGTCGTGCTGGAGTATCCCCTGGCCTACGCCATGACGGGCCTCGCCGCAGCCTTCTCCTGCAAGAAGCCCTTGGGGCAGGCGATGGGCCTGGTGCTGGGGTTCCTGGCCCAGACGGGCTGCCACGTCGTGGCGGGGGCCATCTTCTTCGCCCAGTACGCGCCCAAGGGGCAGAACCCCTGGGTCTACTCCCTCCTCTACAACGCTCCCACCCTGGGCGCGAAGTACCTCCTGTCCGCTGTGGCCGCGTGGCTGCTCTGGAAGGCGCTGGAACGGGCCCTGCCGAAAAGGTAGTCAGCCGGGCCGCAGCGGCGCCTGATAGCAAGGGGGGCGGCGCACCGCCCCCCCACATTCGCGCTATAATTTCACCGGGCCGCCGGGCAGGAGGACCGCCATGGGCACCGCGGGCAGTGCTCCTCCCGCGGAGGCAGGTCCCGCACGGCCCCCAGACGGGCCGCGGCACGCACGCGGCCCTCGATCGCCTCCCAGTCCTCGACCTTCCGCATCCGCAGGGGACTCCTCTCCCTCAGGAACACGAGCCCCGCCTCCACCCGTCTGCAGGGCGCCCCGGCCAGCTCCGCGCCCTTCCGAGCCGCCAGGGCGTAGAGGTCCAACTGCGCGCTATAGAGCTCCTCCGGAGCGTTTTGCATCAGCGTGACTTTGTAGTCCAGAACGCGCCAGATCTCCCCCTCGCGCCACACCACGTCCATGGCCCCGGAGAGGGCCAGCCCCCCCACCTCCACCCTGAAGCCCGCCTCCCGTCGCGCCCCAAGGGGCAGCGCGCCCCGCACCATGACCCCAGCCTCGGAGCCGACAAAGTGCAGGAGCCACGGGCGAAGGGCGTTTCGGTTTTCCTCCTCCCGCCACACGTCCCGAAGCAGCGTCGGCAGGGACCGCAGCGCCCTGGGGTCCGTCAGCCAGCGTTCCAGCTCCGCCTCGGCGTCGCCCTCCGCGGAGGGCCACCGCGCCAGGATCCAGTGCGCCAGACTGCCCAGGTCCGACCCGCCGCGCCCGTCCTCCTCCGCCGCGCCCCGCGGCGCCTCCCAGGCCAGGTCCAGCCCCTGCCGGTAGCGCCGCCGCCAGGCCAGAGGACACCACTCCATCAGGGAGAAGGACGTGGCGGACAGGACCGCCAGCTCCCTCGTCCCCGAATCCGGACGCGCCACAGCGACGGGGGCCGGCGTCGGCACGGCCCGCTGGGGCTTTCCAGCGGGCTGGGCCCCATCGCCGGAGGGGATCAGCTCCACGTCAGGGCCCGTCAGGTCCGGGCCGCAGTCGCCGCGCCCCTGCATCCAGTCCAGCACGATGCTCGTCCAGCCTCCCTTCTCCGCCGGCGCGCTCCCCTCTTTCCCGAACGTCACGAGGCCGCAGTGGATCAGGGAGTCCTGCGCCCGGGTCGCCGCCACGTAGAGGAGGCGCAGGTCCTCCTCCCTCTCGCCCTGGCGCGTCAGCGCCCGTTCCCAGGCCATGCTCAGGGGCTCACGGGCAGAGGGCCGGGACGCGGACAGCTCGTCCGGCAGGTCCGCGAAGGCCGCGCCCAGCGTCCGCGACGGGCAGAGCGTGCGGGGCCTCCTCCGTTTCGCGGTGTCGAAGATCGCCACCACGGGGTACTCCAGCCCCTTAGAGGCGTGGACCGTGGACAGCAGGACGGCGTTCACGCCCTCGCCGTGCCAGGCCGGCTCCTCCATGTCCACGCCGCGGCGCAGTGCGCGGTCCATCCAGTCCGCGCAGGCGGCCAGGCTGGAGGCGCTCCCCCGCTGGAAGGAGCGCGCGATGGCCACGGCCCGGCGGACGTTCCTCAGCGCGCGCAGCCTCTCCTTCTCAGGGAGGTTCGCCAGCCAGCGCCGGTCCCGGTCCAGGGGGGACAGGATCGCCGCGGGACCGTTCCTCCGGCCGATGAGGGAGGTCCTCTCCAGGCGGGCGGCCGCATCGGGAAGCGCCTCCTTCAGGGCTTCCATGACCCCTCGTCCGGTCCGGAGCGTCCCTCCGATCCGCTCGAGGCAGCGCCGGGCCTCGTCGATCGGGACGCCGGAGAAGGGCGACATCAGCCAGCCGAACACGGCCGCGCCGTCCTCCCAGTCCTCCGCCGCGCGCAGGAGGCAGATCACGTCCGTCACCTCCCCGCGGCTGAAGTAGTCCCGGCTGCGGTCCTGCACGGCGGGGACCCCCGCCGCGGCGAAGGCGTCCTCCAGGAGCTCGTGGCTTCCCCGCGTCCGCGCCAGGACGGCGAAGTCCCCGTACCGCAGGGGGCGGAGGGCGTTCAGCCCCTTGTCCCACACGGTGCGGCCCTCCTCCACCCAGCGGGCCACGCGGCGGGCCAGCGCCCCGGCCAGTCGCCTTCGGGCCCCCAGGACCGCGCGCCCCTCCTTCACCGCCAGCAGGACGGAGAAGGGTGCCGTCGTCCCGGCTCCCCGCTCTCCGGACCCCGCCGGAGACAGGGGCTCGAACTCGAGGCGCGACATCGCCTCCGAGGTCCCCAGCCCGTCGCGCCAAATATGGGCAAAGAGGTCGTTGAGCCGCGTCAGGAGCGCTCCCCGCGTCCGAAAGCTGACGTCCAGCGTCACCCGCGCGTCCGCCCGGCCGATGGCCTCGGCGAACAGGGAGGGTTCCGCGTGGCGGAAGCCGTAGATCGACTGCTTGGGGTCCCCGACGGCGAAGAGCGAACGCACGCCCTCATGCCGCAGCGTCTCGATCATGCCAAACTGCAGCGGGTCCGTGTCCTGAAACTCGTCCACCAGGATGTGGCGGAAGGTCCGCTGGGCCTTCCCGGACTCCACGGCCGCCCTGGCCTGAAGGATCATGTCGGAGAAGGAGAGCAGGCCCCGCCGGCGGCGCTCCGCGTCCCACAGCCCCCAGGCCGCCGCGCAGAACCGAAGCAGGGCGGACCGCATGAGCCGTTCCGGCTCCGGCAGGGGCGCGTCCGGCGACGGGGCGGAGAGCGCCGGGGTCCCCTCGTCCTCCTCCGCCTCCTGCCACGCGCCAAGCGTCGTCCCCAGCACTTCCTTCACCTTCTTCAACAGGCCGCTGTTCCCACCCTTGAGGCGCTCCCGATCCATGACCTCCAGGTAGAAGGTGCGGAGCTCGTCGTCCGCCGCCTCCGGCCCCGACAGCCGACCCTCCCAGCGCTCCATGAATTCCATCAGGAGCCGGTCGGGGACGTTCCTGCCGCTGGCCTGAGCCGCCGCCCCCGCGGCGCGGATGTCCTCCGCCAGGGCGTCGAAGACGTCGCGCCACGTCGCCCAGGCACGGCGCCACGAGAGGCGCAGCAGCGCCAGGACCTCCCGGCCCGCCGCCCGCGCCTGGGGGTCGTCCTCCCTCAGAGCCTCATCGCCCCAGCGCATCATGTCCTCCCAGCGGTGCCCCAGGTCCGCGTGGAGCTCCGCCGCCTCCCGCGCCAGGTCCTTCAGCGCCTCGGCCCCCCATCGTCCCACGGCGGCGGAGATCAGCGGGTCCTGGTCCAGCTCGCGGGCAACAGCCCGAAGATGGGAGCTCCCGCAGGCGTCGGCCAGCTCTCCCAGGCCGGCCTCCTCCAGGGCGTCGCGCACCCGCGCCCAGAAGCGCTCCGTCTGAGGTCCGGAGACCACGGCGGAGCGCGGATCGACGTCCAGCGCCAGCCCCGACTCCCGGACGAGGCGGGCGGCAAAGGCGTGGATCGTCGAAATCCACGCCTCGCTGAAGCCCTCCAGAACCTCCCGACGACGCTCCTGACTGACGGGGGCGTCCGGCACGTCCATCAGGGCACGGACGCGATCCTCGATGCGGCGGCGCATCTCCCCGGCGGCGGCGTCCGTGTAGGTCAGGGTCAGGATGTCGCAGGGCAGGCAGTCCGCGTCCGTCAGGAGCAGGCGCGCGTAGCGGTTGGAAAGGACCCAGGTCTTGCCTGTCCCGGCCCCGGCCCCCACCGTGATGAGGCCGTCGGAGGACGTGACCGCCGCACGCTGGCCCTCCGGCGTCCCATCGGGCAGCAGTGCCCCGTCCCAGAAGCTACTCGCGGCGTCCCTGTCCATAGTCGCGGAACCTCTCCCGCGCAGCCAGCAGGTCCGAGGAGGAGAGCAGCGCCGGCGTGCCGACGGCCGCCGCGTGGACCAAAACCTCGCAGGCGAACTCCAACTGTTCCGCCAGGGCGAAGGCATGGCCAACGTCCGACCCTGCGGCCAGGACGCCATGGTTCCCCAGCAGCACCGCAAAGCGTCCCCGCATCCCCTCACAGGCCGCCTCCGCCAGCTCCCGGGTGCCAAAGGGGTAGTAGGCCGTGCAGCGCACGTCGCCGCCGGCCAGGGCTGCCGCGCAGTGCACGGGCGGCAGCCCCCCCGCCTGGGCCTCCCGCGTGCAGGAGACGGCCGTGGCGTAGACGGAGTGGGTGTGCACGACGGCCCCGACGTCCTCCCGTTCGAGGTAGATCAGGCGGTGCATCTCCACCTCGCTGGAGGGCCTGCGGGCTCCGTCCGCGACGTTCCCTTCCATGTCCAGGACCACCACGTCCTCCGGCCTCGTCTCGAAGTAGTCCATGCCGGAGGGACTGACGGCAAACAGCCGCCTCTCCCGGCTCAGGACGCTGACGTTTCCCCCCGTGCCCCGCGTGAGGCCGCGCTCCACCAGCCTGCGGCCGTACTCCACGACGGCGTTTCGTTCGCGTTCGAGCAGCGTGACGATCTCCCCCTTCCTGCTTCCTGTAATTAAATTATAGCGGACGGGACGCCCCATCTGTTAGAATAGGTTTACGCCCTGAAGAACGAGCCGGTCCCCTTGAGGGCCGCCGGCCTGACGAAGAAGCAAAGGAGTGACGAACATGCAGCAGCTCTATGCGACGTGGCGAATGGACTACATCAGCGCTCCCAAACCCGAAGGGGAGGGCTGCATCTTCTGCGCCTTCCCGGCGGAGCGCCGGGACGAGGAACGCTTCATCCTGCACCGCGGCGAAGCCTGTTACGTGATCATGAACCTCTACCCCTACAACCCCGGGCACATGATGGTGCTCCCCTTCCGGCACACCAGCGACTACCAGTCCCTGACCGAGCAGGAGGTGCGGGAGATGCACCGCTTCACCGCCCACGCGGTGAAGGTGCTGGGCAAGCTGATGCACCCGGACGGCTTCAACCTGGGCATGAACCTGGGGAAGCCCGCGGGCGCCGGCGTGGCCGGGCACCTGCACCGCCACATCGTTCCGCGCTGGACGGGCGACTGCAACTTCATGCCCGTGCTCTCCGAGACGCGCGTGGTGTCCGAGGCCATCGAGGACACCTACCGCCGCCTGCGGACGGTGTGGAACGAGGAGATGATGGTCTGACGTGCCCGGAAGAACCGTTCCGGACGAGTACCTGGAGCCCCTGTCGTCGGCGGAGGCCGAGACGAAGGTCCGGCGCTCGATCTTCATCGCCCGACTCGACCCCTGCCGCAGCGAGGGGGAGGCCCGGACCGCCCTGGCCCGGGTGCAGGCCGCGCACCGCGACGCGACCCACAACTGCTGGGCCTGCCTCTTGGGCCCGGACCCGGCGGTCGAGTTCAGCAGCGACGCCGGAGAGCCCTCAGGGACGGCGGGACGCCCCATCCTGGGGGCCTTGAAGCGCTCCGGCATGGTGAACCTCCTCGTCGTCGTGACGCGCTACTTCGGCGGCATCAAACTGGGCGTTCGTGGGCTCATCGAGGCCTACAGCGGCGCGGCGGACCTGGCCGTAGCCGCTGCTTGTCCCGTGCGGCGTGTCCTGTCGCGCCCCCTCTCGGTGCGCCTCCCCTATCCCGCCATCGGCCCGGTGACCCGCCTCCTGGAGGACTGGGGCGCCGGGGAGGAGGCGCAGTGGACCTACGGCGAGGAAGTCCTGGTCCACACCCGCGTCCCGCGCTCGCGCGCGGCGGGGCTGGCCGCGGCGCTCTCCGAGATGGCGGCCTGCGGAACGGTCCTGGCGTGGCGCGACGAGGGCGCCCCTCCGTGAGGCGCCCCGTCACAGGCCCGTGCCGCGCTCGCTGAAGAAAAGCGGCAGCGGCGCCGTTCGCTTTCCCTCACCCGACCTCCCCAACGCGGGACCTCCACGCCAGGCCAACCGATTGCCGGACCTGAGCGACGGGAGGTCCCGCTTCGTTTCCATTCCGGCCTCCGGGAGCACAACGGCTGGCGCCTCCCCGCAGTCGGGCTTCCCGTCATTAAGTCATTAATCAGTAAAGATCAACGGTTTTTTACGCTTATACTAATTTGCGTCT
>NC_021038.1:493314-497507 GCF_000210715.1 Fretibacterium fastidiosum | reverse complement strand
CAATCCATATTAAACGCGATTTGGTATTATTTCCCAAAAAGGGCACGAATCGGAGAACGAAGAAAGGGCCGCGGCAGTGAGGCATAACGCCAGACGCCGCGGCCCTCGGACTGATAAGACGAGGTGATAGGTCGTTCTGAAAGGACCTTAATTATAATATAAAACTTGAAGTTTTGTCCAGAAAAACATCAGTCTGCGTCAAAATTTACGTAAAACTCCGGGGGTGAATCCAGGGGGGCTGTCCACCTCCGCAGCGTCGGCACAACGATGGACGCTATCGGTCCGGCCCTATCGGCCCCAGACCCTTTCCCCCTCCTCCAGCCGTTCCTGAAACAGCTTCATCGTCCGGTCGAAGGGCTCCCGGCTCGTCAGGTCCACACCGGCGCGCCGCAGGATGTTCAGGGATTCGTCGCTGCCGCCGCTCTTCAAAAAGGTCAGGTAGCGGTCCACGGCCCCCGGTTCCCCCGCGAGGATGGCGCTGGCGAAGGCGTTGGCCGCGGTGAAGCCCGTGACGTACTTGTAGACGTAAAACGCGCTGTAGAAGTGCGGGATGCGGGCCCACTCCACCCACAGAAGTTCGTCCGGGGCCATGTCCGGCCCGTAGCACCTCTCGTTCAGTTCACGCCACAGGCCGCTCATCCACTCCGGCGTCAGGGCGCCCCCCTCCTCCGCGCGGGCATGGACCTGAAGCTCGAAGTCCGCAAACATCGCCTGGCGGAAGAAGGTCGTCCGAACCATGTTGTAGTAGTAGCTCAGGAGCCACTTCCGCTCTTCCTCCGTCTTGGCGGTCTTCAGGAGGTGCCCCAGGAGCAGCGCCTCGTTCGTCGTCGAGGCCACCTCCGCAAGGAGGATGGTGTAGTCGCCGTAGACCTGGGGCTGGTTCCTGTGGGAGTACCAGCTGTGCATGGAGTGCCCCATCTCGTGCGCCAGCGTGAAGACGTCGTTCAGGGTTCCGTTGTAGTTCAGCAGCACGTAGGGGTGCGTGGCGTAGGACCCCCAGGAGTAGGCCCCCTTGCGCTTGCCCCGGTTCTCGTAGACGTCGATCCAGCGCTCCGCAAGACCGCGCTTGAAGTTCGCCACGTAGTCCTCACCCAGCGGGGCCAGGGCCTCCGCCACCATCCGGCAGGCCCTCTCGTAGGGGATGTCCTCCCGCGGTTCCTCGGCGATGGGGACGTTCAGGTCGTAATAGTGCAGCCGGTCGAGCTTCAGCGCCCGTTTCCGCAGCGCCACCAGGCGGTGCATCAGGGGGGCGCAGCGAGCGGCCGTGTCCACCACGTTCTCGTACACGCTGCGGGGCACGTTGTCGCCAAAGAGCGCCGCTTCCAGGCTGTCCTTGTAACGCCGCGCCCTGGCGTAGAACAGGTCGCCCTTCACGGACCCCGCGTAGAGCGCGGCCAGGGCGTTCTTGAAGGAACCGTAGGTTCCGTAGATGCCCTCGAACGCCGCCCGGCGCACGTCCCGGCTGGGGCTGCGGCTGAGCTTGTACCAGCGCTCCTCCGTCAACTCGACGCTGCGCCCTTCCTCATCCCGGATCGTGGGGAACTTCAGGTCCGCGTTCGTCAACAGCGAGAAGGCGTTCTCCGGGGCCGCCGTCGCCTCTCTGGCGCTGGCCAGAAGCGCCTCCTCCGCCCTGGGCAGGATGTGTTCCCGCTCCCGCAGCAGCCGCTCCACGAAGAAGGCGTAGAGCTTCAGCCCCGGCTCCCCCCGCACCCAGCGCCGCAGCTCGTCCTCGGGCAGCTCCAGGACCTCAGGGGCAAAGAAAGCGGTCACCACGCCGTGCCTGGCGGACAACGCCTCGATGCGGCTGGCCAGCTCCATGGGGCGTGTCTCCCTCAGGTCCTCGTGGCTCTTCATGTTGGCGTAGACGTAGAGCTTCTCCAGCTCCAGAGAGACGGCCTCCTCGGCCTTCAGGTACTCCAGAAGCTTCTTCGGCCCTTCGCCCAACCGCCCCGCAAAGCCCGCCAGCGCGTCGATCTTCGGCGTCAGATCGCTGAAGGCCCTCTCCCAGGCCTCGAAGGAGGGATAGATCGCCTCCAGGTCCCATCGCATGGCCTCCGGGACGTCCCGCCTCTCCGGCACCCCGCCCGTCCCATCCCCCATGGCCTCCGGGGCTTCAAACCGCATCGCAAAATTCATCGGAACAACACCTCGCGTCAAAGCATCAAATTTTTCAACGCCGGCAGCCGCACCGCCGGCGGCCAAGCCCGCGCAGGAAAAACAGGCGGCGGCCAGAAGCGGCAGCGCGCGCCGCGTCCTCAACCCCTTCATCCTCCATCGCCTCCGTCCTCCCTCAACTGCCCAAAAACGCCTGAAAACCAACGCCATGCTTTCATTATGTTATCACAGGCGGGACGCCCAGGCCGGAACCGCGAGCCGGGCGCAGGCCCCCGGCGCGGCAGGGGACCGATGGCTTTCCTGGAGGGAGGGTTTGCCTCCCTCTTTCCGGCCCCAGAAAAGGCAAATTTTGAGTTTAAAAGAATTGATCAAAATTAACCTAAAAGAAAAGAAATAGAGAAGGATGGGGCCATCATACGGAACGAGCGTAACCGAGGGGCCGTCCCGTCGAGACGGCCCCTCGTTTCACTTATCGCCCGACGCTTGGCCGCAGGTCACGCCACGAAGAGCGGAACGCTGGTGGGGCCATTCTTCAATGTCAATGTCACCTGGCGGGCAGCCTTGACAAACGTCAAATGAAAATGATACTTTATCCCTAAAAGCTCTACCGTATCTACCGTTTCTTTGGGCGTTGAGCGAAAGAGGACGGAGTGGGTGCCCGGCTCCGTCCGATCATGGGGCCGTGCCCGTCCGGCACGCGAAGCTGGGTTGATGGGACGGCAATGCCACAAAAACAGGAGGTCTTGATATGAGCTTTGAGGTAGTGGATGGTGTCTTCACGATCAGCGAGAACGCCGTCTTCTCGACGGCCATGGCCTGCGTCCTGCTCCTGCTGGGCTACCGGGTCAAGCGGAAGGTGCCCTTCCTGGAGAAGTACTGCATCCCGGCGCCGGTCATCGGCGGATTCCTCTTCATGTTCGTCACCTTCATCGGCCACAACACGGGGACCTTTGCCTTCAAGTTCGACTCCGCCTTTCAATCCCCCTTCATGCTGGCGTTCTTCACCACGGTGGGACTGGGAGCCAGCTTTGAGCTGCTGAAGAAGGGCGGCCTGCTCCTGATCCTCTACTGGCTCTGCGCCGGGGTGATCTCCATTGTCCAGAACGTTATCGGCATCACGGTGGGGGACGCGGTGGGCCTCCCCGCACCCTACGCGCTCCTCTCCAGCGCCATCTCCATGATCGGCGGCCACGGCGCCGCCGGAGCTTACGGCAGGACCTTTGAGGAGCTGGGCTACGCCGGCGCCATGGGCGTTGGCGCGGCAGCGGCGACCTTTGGCCTTATCTCAGGCGTCATGGTGGGAGGGCCCCTGGCACGGCGCCTCATCGTGCGCTACAACCTGAAGCCCCAGGAGGACAACGGCAGCTACGCGGAGATCGAGAGCATCAACGCCGCGGAGGGCGTGAAGCTCACGGGCCTTGAGACCATTCAGAACGTGGCGGCCATCATCATCTGCATGGCCCTAGGCATGGTGGTGTCCGGTTGGATCGGCAAGCTCCTCGGCATGTCCTTCCCGGACTACGTGGGCGCCATGTTCGTGGCGGTGGCCCTGCGCAACCTGAACGAGAAATTCCAGTTTTACAAGTTCAGCTTCTCCCTGAGCGACAAGATCGGCGACGTCATGCTGAATCTCTACCTGGGCCTGGCCCTCATGACCCTGCGCCTTTGGGAGCTCATGGACCTCATGGGGGGCATGCTGCTGATCGTGGTGGCGCAGCTCGTCTTCATGTGCGTCATCGCCTACTTCGTCGTCTTCCGCATCCTGGGCTCCAACTACGACGCGGCGGTGATGTGCGCGGGGCTCTGCGGCCACGGGCTGGGCGCGACGCCCAGCGCCATCGTCAACATGACGGCGGTGACGGAGCAGTACGGCATGTCCCGCAAGGCCTTCATGATCGTGCCCATCGTGGGGGCCTTCCTGGTGGACATCATCTACCAGCCCCAGACCATCTACTTCATCAAGAAGTTCGTTGAGGGCATCACAAAGTGAGCCGCGGCATCAGACTTCTTCACCCAGCGGACTACCGCGTGACGGACTGGAGCGGCGGGCGGACGACAGAGCTGGCGATCGCCCCGGA
>NC_021038.1:487036-492366 GCF_000210715.1 Fretibacterium fastidiosum | reverse complement strand
CGGGGTCGCGTAGCGTACGACCCGCACTCGCGCGGCGTCCCCCTCCGCACGAATTTTGAGGTCCTCCACGCCGGGGTGCCTCAGTCGGACGGTGTTGACCTTTTCCTGGGGGAAGGAGCGGGGCTCGATGGCGAGGGTGAGACGCCCGTCCTCCGCGACGCAGCGCCCCGCAGCGAACACGGCGCTGGGCCTGGGACAGGCCAGCTCCGGCACGATCTGAAGGTCCGCGGCGAAGCCGGGGGCTACGGCCCCCAGGTTCGTGATGCCGATCTCCCGCGCGGCGTTGAGCGTCCCGCAGACGACGGCCTGCTCCGGTGACATTCCGCACCGCACCGCACTGGCGGCGACGCGGCTGACGTGCCCCGTGGTCAGGATGTCCTCCGGCTCCAGGTCGTCCGTGCAGAGGGACAGGTTCGTGAGGGAGCGGAAGTCCAGGACGGCGGGGACGATGGCCTCGACGTTCATGGACATCGAGCTCTCGCGCATGTCCACGTTCATGCCGAGCCGCAGTTTCTCCCTGGCCTCACGGCCCGTACGGGTCTCGTGGTCGCTCCGCACGCCGGCCGCCAGGTAGGCGTTCAGGTCCCGCCCCGAAAGGAAGGGCGCATGTCCCTGCATGAAGCCGCCCCGTTTCTCGCAGGCCCCCATGATGGCCCGCATCCGGCTGCTGTTGGACAGCACGCCAGGGTAGTCCATCAGCTCCGCGACGCCCAGCACCCTGGGGTGGGCCATCAGGCGCTCCACCTCCGCCGCCCCAAAGGAGGCTCCAGCGTTCTCCAGACCGGGCGCGGAGGGGACGCAGGAGGGCGTGAGCACGTAGAACCGCATGGGCAGGTCCTCACTGGCCGCCAGCATGTAGGCCACCGCCTCCACGCCGCCGACGTTGGCCACCTCGTGGGGGTCCGTGATGAGGGTCGTCGTCCCCATGGGCAGCACGGCCTCCGCCATGTGGGCCGGCGTCATCATGCTGCTCTCGATGTGCAGGTGGCTGTCGATGAAGCCGGGGATCAGGAACTGCCCTCGTCCGTCGTAGCGTTCGCGGGCCTCGATCTCAAAGCGGCCCCCTTCGCCGTCCGGGTCCGAGGAGACGCACGCGATGAAGCCGTCGACGATCCCCACCTCGGCCTCGTAGGTCTCCCAGGTAAACACGTTGAAGAGCTTGACGTTGTGGATGAGGAGGTCGCAGGGGATACGCCCCATCGCCGCATCCACCAGCCGCCCCCGATCCTTTGGATGAATTTGCATGACTGCCTCCGAAATCGTTACCGTCGTTACCGAAGTCTTATCTCAAAGCGCTGTCGTGCGTTCGCAGCCGGCGCTACAGGTTCAGGAAGTACGCGATCAGGGGAACGCACAGCAGGTACGTGCCCCAGTGCAGCTCGCGGCCGCGGCCGGAGAGCACCTTCGCCGCAGTGTAGCACAGGATGCCCGAACTGATGCCGTTGGCCAGCCCCAGGTAGGCCGTCATCAGGATGGTCATGAAGGCGGGGAAGGACTCCGTGAAGTCCTTGAAGTTGATGCCCTGGACGGCCGGCATCATCATCAGGCCGATGATGATCAGCACGGGGGCCGTCGCCTGGGAGGGCACGCAGGAGATCAGCGGGACGAACAGCAGCATGGCGAAGAAGCAGAGCGCCGTGACGATGGCCGTCATGCCCGTCTTGCCCCCCTCCTCCACGCCCGCGGCCGACTCCACGAAGGTCGTGACGGTCGTCAGTCCGAAGATGGAGCCCACCACCGTCCCGATGGCGTCCACCAGGAAGGGCTTGCCGATGTCCGGCAGGTCGCCGTTCTCGTCCAGGAGCCCGGCCTTCGCGCCGACGCCCAGCACCGTGCCCAGCGTCGAGAAGAAGTCCCCCACGAAGAAGGTGAACATGAAGGGAATGTACTGCCAGTGCAGCGCTCCCAGGACGTCGAGCTTCAGGAACAGCGGCTCCAGGCTCACCGGCATGGCGACCCAGGCGGCGGGCAGCTTCGTGATGCCCATGGGGATGCCGATGATGGAGGTGAGGACGATGCTCCACAAGAGCGCCCCGCGCACCCGGAAGGACATGAAGGCCGTCACGATGAAGAGCCCGATGACGGAGAGCAGCGTCCCCGCGCTGTGCAGGTCGCCGAACCGCATGGCCTTGTCAACGACCAGGATCCCGGCGCTCTTCAACCCCAGCTGCGCGATGAAGATGCCCACCGCCGCACCGATGGCCAGCTTGATGGAGCGCGGCATGAGCTTGACGATGACCTCGCGGATGCCGAGGACCGTCAGCAGGACGAAGACCACCCCCGACAGGAACACCATCCCCATCCCAACCTGCCACGTGACGATGCCGTCCTTCACCAGCGTGAAGGCGAAGAAGGCGTTGCCGCCCATGCCCGTGGCCAGGGCAAAGGGCAGGTTGGCGTAGAGCCCCATGAACAGGGTGACGGCGCCGCACACGAGCGCCATGGACACCACGCAGGCCATGCGGTCCATTCCCGCGCCGTTTGCCATGAAGGACGGGTGGACCACCAGGATGTAGGACATCGTCATGAACGTCGTGAGCCCCGCGGCGACCTCCGTCTGAAGGTTGCTGCCGCGCCCGGAGATGTTGAAGAAGCGATCCAGGAAATTCAATTGAATAACCCCTTTTCTCAGCTGAAGATCAAAAGGCAGGCCAGAGGCGCAGCTCTGCCGCCTATTTGGGCAACCTGACCTTCGCGGCGCCGTCCGCTGCGTCCGCCACGTAGAACCTGGGGGCACAGCCCATCTGCAACTCGTAGCCCGCGCCGACGTCACGGATGAAGCGGCTCACGAGATGCCGCTCCACGACGTTGACCGTACAGCCTCCGAAGCCCGCCCCCGTCATGCGCGCGCCGATCACCCCCGGCTGACGCCACGCCAGCTCCGCCAGCGCGTCCAGCTCCGGGCAGGTGACCTCGTAGTCGTCGCGCAGGGACAGGTGGGAGGCCCGCATCAGGAGGCCAAAGGTGCGCAGGTCCGCCAGGCTCAGGGCCCTGGCCGCGTCCAGGGTGCGCTGGTTCTCCGTGACGGCGTGTCGGGCGCGCCGACGGTTCACCGGGTCCGGGATCTCGCTTTCCAGCCGGTTGAAGTCCTCCACCGACAGCTCGCAGAGCGTCCGGATGGGGCGTACGCGGCGGATGGCCTCACAGGCCGCCTCGCACTGCCGGCAGCGCAGGTTGTAGTCCTCGCGCCCTGCCGACTGACGCCTGTTGGTGTCCGCGATCACGATCTGATAGCCCCCGCTGTAGAGGAGGACGTAGAGGTGGGTCAGGGCGGCGCAGTTCAGCAGGACGGCGCAGCCCTTCCGCCCCATGCTGACGGCGAACTGGTCCATGATCCCGCACTGGGTTCCGATAAACCGGTTTTCCGTTTCCTGCCCCATGATCGCCATGTTCAGCCGGTCGATGCGAAGGCCGAACAGGTCGTTGACGACGCAGGCGGTCAGCACCTCCAGCGCGGCCGAGGACGAAAGCCCCGCCCCGACGGGCAGCTCACCCCAGAAGAGGATGTCCAGGCCGGAGGGGATGGGGTAGCGGTGCACTTCCAGCGTGCTCAACATTCCCAGGGGGTAGTTGGCCCAGCCCCACTCCACGCGGAGCTCGATGCCGCTGCGTCCCGTCTCCGTCGGCGGTCTGTCGTCGAAGTTCATGGACCCCACGCGGACCCTGTTCCCCTCCCGCCGGACCGCAAGGGCCCATATCCCCAGGGAGATGGCGCAGGGCAGGACGTGCCCTCCGTTGTAGTCCGTGTGCTCCCCGATCAGGTTGACGCGGCCTGGGGCAAAGTACAGCGTCGGCTCCCCCTCTCCGAACAGCTCGCGAAAGCGGGGCAGCATCTTCTCGTAAACGGCCTTGATCTCCATAAGACGACCAGCCCTCCTCCAGGACAGGCCAACCAAAAATCCCTTCCCTGCCCGCAGGCGTGGAAGGGCCCGCAAAAAAGTCCCTTTATTATGACACATCCGAAGGGCAAACGCCTATACCTGAAAACACAAAGTAAATCGGGGAGAGCGCCGGCGACTCCGACGCTCTCCCCCAAGGGACGCCTAAAGCGCTGCAGCGAACTGGTCGAAGGCCTCCAGCCCGGCGTCGTCCCGCTTGAAGACCCCGCAGTCGCTGAGGACCCGCGCAAACACGCGGCCCACCTCGTCGCGGAACATGCCCGGCACCGCCTCCGCCTCCAGACCCACATGGCGCTCCCGCAGGCCCCGATACCAGGGGTCGTGCGCCGCCAGAGCCGGGTGGGCGGCGAGGTCCACCTCGCCCCGAAGCCAGGCCTCCGCCAGCTCCGACAGGGCCCACTTCAGGCGCGGGGGCAGGATGGCCAGGCCCAGCACCTCGATGAGACCGATGTTCTCCTTCTTGATGTGCTGCACGTCCGCGTGGGGGTGGAATATCCCCAGGGGGTGCTCCGGGCTCGTGCGATTGTTGCGCAGGACCAGGTCCAGCTCGTAGCGCCCGTCCCGCCGCCGTGCGATGGGCGTGACGGTGTTGTGGGGCACATCCCCCGTCCGGGACAGCACGCCCACCTCCGGAGCGCTCCAGCCCCGCCAGGCCTCCAGGACGCCGCAGGCCGCGTCGATCAACGGCGCGGCCTCGCGGGAGGCGAGGCGCAGCACGGACATGGGCCAGTTGACGCGCCCCATGGCGACGCCGCTCCGCGCCGGGTAGTCCCGCTCCACCTGCGCCCGGTCCAGCGCGAAGACGAAGCGGCCGCCCTGGTAGTGGTCGTGGGACAGGATGGAGCCGCCCACGATGGGCAGGTCCGCGTTGGACCCCACGAAGTAGTGCGGGAAGAGGTCCAGGAACCGCAGCAGGTTCTCGAAGGTCTCCCGCGTGATGGCCATGGGGACGTGCTCTCCGTTCAGGACGATGCAGTGCTCGTCGTAGTAGCTGTAGGGCGAGTACTGCAGGAACCAGCTCTGACCCTGCCGAAGGTCCAGGGGGATCAGGCGCAGGTTCTGCCGCGCCGGGTGCCCCGGATGGCCGAAGAAGCCCTCGTTCTCACGGCACAGGAGGCACCGCGGATAGCCCGTCGCGGGGGCCTTCCCCGCCCTGGCGATGTCCCGCGGGTCCTTCTCCGGCTTCGACAGGTTGATGGTGACGTCCAGCTCCCCGAAGTCCGTCCCCGTCCGCCACCGAATGTTCCGCGCCGTGCGGGCCGAGCGGACGTAGTTCGAGGCGACGCCCAGCCCGTAGAAGTAGTCCGTCGCCCTGCGGGGGGAGGTCCGGGACAGGGCGCGGAACCTCTCGACGACGTCCGAGGGGCGCGGCGTCAGGACGCCCATCAGTCGCGTGTCCAGCAGATCCCGTTCCTCCGGGCCGCCCTCGAT
>NC_021038.1:476098-486827 GCF_000210715.1 Fretibacterium fastidiosum | reverse complement strand
GATGATCCCCGCAGCCTCCGCCCAGTCCAGGATGCGCTCCAGGATGCCGTCCGGCGACGCCCCCGGAAGCAGGTCGTCCGCGACGGGCTCCGCCCGCAGGTCTGGGAGGCCCAGCTCCCCGATGAGGCCGTTGGCGGCCCAGACGGCGTCCTCCGCCTCGATCAGCCCCTGCAGGAGGGCGAAGCGCACCAGCCGGTTCAGCTCGCGGTTGACGTCCACGTCCGCTGCCGGCATGGCTAATTCCCCCAGCCCTGAGGATGGGCGCTGTGCCAGTGCCAGGCCGAGGCGATGATGTCCTCCATGGAGGTTACCTGGGGCCGCCAGCCCAAAACCCTTCCGGCCAGGGCGCTGTCCGCCACCAGCCGCGCCGGGTCCCCCGCGCGGCGGGGCCCCACCTTCACGGGGATGTCCCGCCCCGTGGCCCTCCGGGCAGCGTTGATCATCTCCATCACGGAGTAGCCGTCGCCGCTGCCCAGGTTCAGGATCCGGCTCTCGCCGCCCTTCGCCAGGTAGTCCAGCGCCATCAGGTGCGCCTGAGCCAGATCCTCGATATAGACGTAGTCCCGGATGCAGGTCCCGTCCGGCGTCGGGTAGTCGTCGCCGAACACCGTGACGCAGTCCCGCCGCCCCAGCGGCACCTGAAGGATGATGGGCACCAGGTGCGTCTCGTTCCGGTGGTCCTCGCCCAGGCTCCCGTCGTGCCACGCCCCCGCCACGTTGAAGTACCGCAGGGACACGTAACGGATGCCGTGCCGCTCCCCGACCCAATGCATCATGCGCTCCATCACGCGCTTCGTCTCGCCGTAGGGGTTCGTGGGCTTCGTCTCGTCGTCCTCGAGGATGGGCACGCGGCTCGGCTCGCCGTACACGGCCGCCGAGGACGAAAACACGATCTGACGCAGCCCGTGGCGCACCATAGCCTCCAGCAGGGACTGCATCCCTCCCACGTTGTTCGCGAAGTACAAGAGGGGCTTCTCCACGCTCTCCCCCACCAGGGAGCAGGCGCAGAAGTGCAGCACCGCCTCGATCTTATGCTCCGAGAATATCCTGTCCATCAGGGCCGCGTCGCGGACGTCCCCCTCGTAGAAGGGGACCCCGTCGGGGACCGCCGGCCGGTGTCCCGTCCACAGGTTGTCCACCACCACGGCTTCAGAGCCGCGGTCCAGCAGGGCGCGCACGTTGTGGGAGCCGATGTAGCCGGCCCCTCCGCAGACCAGAATCGCCATGTCATCCACCCGTCCTTCCCACAGGCAAAAGCGTCAGGGACGCTCCATCCGCCCCGCGCCGTCCGCCGCGTCCACCTCGTAGAAGTCGGCGCGCAGGCCCGTGGCCTTCGCATAGCCGGCTCCCACGTCCCGGACGAAGGCCTCCACGCACGGGGCCTCCACGATGCTGACCGTGCAGCCCCCGAAGCCGCCCCCCGTCATGCGCGAGCCGACCACGCCGGGCTGCCGCCAGGCCAGCTCCACCAGCGCATCCAACTCCGGGCAGGACACCTCGTAGTCGTCCCGCAGCGAGACGTGGGACTGGTTCATCAGCCGCCCGAACAACGCCAGGTCCGACATCTCCAGGGCCGCGAGGGCGTGAAGGGTGCGCTGGTTCTCCGTGACGGCGTGGCGGGCGCGCCGCAGGTTCACGGGGTTGCGGATCACGCCCGACAGATACTTGAACCCCGGCTCCGTCAGCTCCCCAAGGGCCTTGACGGGCCGCACGCGACGCAGGTCCTCCAGCGCGGCCTCGCACTGGGCCCGCCGCAGGTTGTACTCCGACCCGGCCAGGGCGTGGGGCTTGTTGGTGTTGCTGATGACGATGCGAAACCCGTCCAGGTTCAGGGGCACGAGCTTGAAGTCGAGCGTCCTGCAGTCCAGGAATACGGCGCAGTTCCGCCTGCCCATGGTGATGGCGAACTGGTCCATGATGCCGCACTTCATGCCCACGAAGTCGTTCTCCGCCCTCTGGGCCAGAAGCGCCGTCTCGACGCCCTGGAGCCCCATTCCGAACAGGCCGTCCGCGACGCGGGCCGTCAGCACCTCGATGGAGGCGGAGGAGGACAGCCCCGCACCTCCCGGCAGGTCCCCCCAGAACAGGAGGTCCAGCCCCGCAGGCAGCGGATGCCCAGCCTCCTCCAGCACCCGGAGAACCCCCAGGGGATAGTTGGCCCAGCCCCGCTCCTGCCGGTACTCCAGACCGCGGGCCGGCGCCTCGGTCGTCCCGGCTTCCTCAAAGTTCATGGAGTGGAGCCGCACCAAGTCCGTCCCCTGCCGGGGCGCCGCAAGGGCCCAGATCCCCAGGGAGATGGCGCAGGGGAACACGTGCCCGCCGTTGTAGTCCGTGTGTTCGCCGATGAGGTTCACGCGCCCCGGCGAGCGGAAGAGCGCCGGAGCCCCGCCGCCGGTTCCGAAGAGCTCCTGAAATCGGGAGAGCATCCTCCCGTACATGTCACGAATGCCCTGCATGATCCCACCCCCTAATCCTCAGGGTCGAAAAAGCGCAGCCTCACGCGCGTCCGGACGGAGGCGAAGGGGGCCAGCGTCCGCATGGACCCGTGGCGGCGCTCCTCGAGGCGCCCCATCGTGTAGCAGGTGGAGGGTTCGAGGGCCAGGACGTACTCCCCGCTCCTCATGCACTTCCACTGGGAGAGGATGGGCAGCGTGTCCAGGGACCAGGAGAGCTCGGCACCGATCCCGAGCCGCCGGTTGATCAGGCGGGCCCTGGGGTCCTCCCCGGCGGGGCGCACCTCGTTGAAGTAGACGCGCTCCTCCTCGCCGTCGATGGGCGCGGTGCAGCGGCACTGGTCCGCCAGCCCCGCCTCGGCCCAGGGCGAGCGCGGGGTGACCTTTCGGTCCTCCGGCAGCTCGAGCGTCGCGTCCGCGTCCAGCAGGGGCCAGCCGAAGTTGCAGTGGTAGAGCAGCGCGTACTCGACGGGCTGCGGCGTCAGGTTCGTGACCTCGTCCTCGACCAGGAGCTCGCTGCCCCAGGCCGGCGCCGTGATGACGCGCTTCAGCGACAGGTTGTGGCGCCACTGCTCCGTCTCCCTCACCGTGCCGGACACGCGGATGACGCCCCCCTCCGCGGAGGCCGAGAGCCCCCGCGCGCTCTGCCCGTGGTAGCGACCGTGGAGGGGGTGGAACTCCCCGTCCCCCTCCTCGTCCCGACACTGGGGTCCCACGGAGAGCAGCCCGCAGGTGTACATCATCCCGCCGGGAAAGGTGTGGTCGAAGTTGTCCGGGACGGGCAGGAAGCGGGAGGGCGCGTCGTAGCCGTTCTTCGTCATGTAGTTGACGTTGACGCCGCGCCAGCGCAGCCGGCCAACGTCCAGGCCGCTGTCCGGCAGGACGTCGAAGTCCAGGCCTCCGGCGGTGCTCACCTGGTACACCGCCGCGCCCCTGGCGTTCCCCTCGTCGAGGATGAGGCGCCGGACGCCGTAGACCTGCTCCTCCGTGCCGACGTGCCGGTAGAGCGACTCCATGCTGAGGCCTTCCATGACGTTCCCTACCTTCTGCGGTACTTCGTCATGTCGATGGCCACGGCCGCGGCGATGATCACGCCCTTGATGACCTGCTGCCACATGGGGGAGACGTTGACGAACTGCAGGCCGTATTGAATGATCGTGAAGATGAGGACGCCCGACACGATGCCGCTGACGCGCCCGATGCCGCCGTTCAGGGAGACACCGCCCACCACGCAGGCCGCGATGGCGTCCAGCTCGTAGCCGTTGCCGTAGTTGTTGGTGGCGCCCGCCGTGCGCGCCGCCTCGAGGACCCCCGCGATGCCGTAGAGGCACGAGGCCAGGATGAAGATGCCCATGATGTTGCGGAAGACGCTGATGCCCGCCACCACGGCCGCCTCCCGGTTGCCGCCGATGGCGTAGACGTTCTTTCCGAACACGGTCTTGTTCAGGATGAACCAGATGAGGACGCAGATCACCGCCGCGATGGGGATCAGGATGGATATCCCCGGAAAGCCGCCCGGCTCGGAGCTGGCGAAGACCTTCATCTGCCCCAGGGCCGTGAAGTCGGGCCGGATGCCGCCGATGGGCTGGGAGTTGTTGGGCGGCATGTCGAAGTAGAGGGAACAGGCGCCGTAGATGATGACCTGCGTCGCCAGGGTGGCGATGAAGGGGTGCATGTCGTACTTGGCCACCAGAAACCCGTTCAGCGCGCCGAAGGCCATGCAGGCCAGCACCGCCAGGAGGATGGGAAGCCAGACGCTGACCTGCGGCAGGTCCGGAAAGAAGCGGTTGGCGTAGGCCGAGGTCTGCAGCATGGAGGTGGAGACGACCGCCGCCAGCCCCACCATGCGGCCTGCGGAGAGGTCCGTGCCCGCGATCAGGAGCGTGAAGCAGATGCCCAGGGCGATGATGAGGCGCGTCGAGGACTGCGTCAGGACGTCAAGCGCCACGCGCACCTGCATGAAGCGCGGCTGGATGACGCAGATGACCACCACCAGGACCAGCATGGCCAGCAGGATGGCGTAGTTCGTCAGGAAGGCGCCGAAGGACTTGCGGGACAGCACCACGTCCTCCGCCTCCCCCTCGGCGCCGCGCCCCCGCGCGGCCACTACTCCCTTCAGCGCCACCACGGCGCCGATGATCATCAGGAAGACGGGCAGGTCGTAGACGCTCTTCAGCGACAGGGCCTCCTTGATCCCGCTCAGGGCGGGGACGGCCTGAACGGCCTTCAGGATGACGCCAAGGATCAGGACGGATGCGCCCGAAGTCCGCAGGAAATGGTTGTACTTCTCGCGTGTGATTCGTCTTTCCGCCATTTCGATAAACCTCCCGAAATCGATATGTGTTCAAGCGGGCCGTTCGGTCGCCCCTACTTTGAAAACTGCGTCGCCAGGCGCATGATCTCGACCTGATCGAACTGGTCCCGGTTCAGCATCCCCGTGACGCGCCCCGCGCACATCACCATGATGCGGTCGGACATGCCCATGAGCTCCGGCATCTCCGAGGAGATCATGATGATGGACTTTCCCTGGGCGATCTGGCTCAGCATGATGGTGTAGATCTCGTACTTCGCCCCCACGTCGATGCCCCGCGTGGGCTCGTCCAGGATCAGGACGTCCGAGTTCGTCAGGAGCCAGCGGGCGATGAGCACCTTCTGCTGGTTGCCTCCCGAAAGGTTCTGGATGAGGGTGTCCAGGGAGGGCGTCTTGACGTTGAGCTCGCCGCAGGACTCCGACGCCGCCTCGATCCGCTCGCGGTCGTTCAGCACGCCGAGGTGCGCGTAGTGCTTCTGGTTCGCGATCACCGTGTTCTCCAGCACCGGCAGGATGCCGAAGATGCCCGTGGCCCGCCGTTCCTCCGTCAGCAGGGCCAGCCCGTGGGCCTTGGCCTCGCGCGGGGAGTGGGACAGGGAGGGCTCTCCGTCCTTCAGCACCGTGCCGGAGGCGACGTCGCGAAGCCCGAAGAGCGCCTCCACGAACTCCGTCCGCTGGGCCCCCACCAGGCCGCCGATGCCCAGGATCTCCCCCCGCCGCAGCTCAAAGGAGATGTCCTGAAAGGAGCTCTTCAGGGGCGAGGACAGGTGCTCCACCTTCAGCACCAGCTCCTCCGACGGCGCGACGAGTTTCGGCGGGAAGCGGTCCGTCATCTCGCGCCCCACCATGCGCTGGATGATGCCGTCCATGGTCAGCTCGCTGGCGGGCCAGGTCCCGATGTAGTGCCCGTCGCGCATGATGGAGACCTCGTCGGCGATCTGGAGGATTTCCTCCATCTTGTGCGAGATGTAGATGATGGCGATGTTCTGCTTTCGCAGCCGGTTGATGATCTTGAAGAGGTGTTCCGTCTCCCGGTCCGTCAGGGAGGAGGTGGGCTCGTCCATGATGATGATGCGCGCGTTCGTGCTGACGGCCCGCGCGATCTCCATCATCTGGAGCTTCGCCGCCGACAGGCTGCCGGCCTGCGCGGCGGGGTCCACGTCCAGCTCCAGGTCCTTGAACAGGGCCAGCGTCCTGTCGTACATCGCCTTGTGGTCCACCACGCCGAAGGTTGATGGAAAGCGCCCCAGCCAGACGTTCTCCATGACGGGGCGGAACCGGATGGGGTGGAGCTCCTGATGGATCATGGAGATGCCGTCGTCCATGGCCTCGCGGGCCGAGTTGATCCGCACCGGCGTCCCGTCCAGGAGGATCTCGCCGCCGTCCGGGGAGTAGATGCCGAACAGGCACTTCATCAGCGTGGACTTGCCCGCCCCGTTCTCCCCCATCAGCGCGTGGACCGTTCCGGGCCGCACGTTGAGCGAGACCCTGTCCAGGGCCTTCACCCCGGGAAACGTCTTGGTGATCTCCTTCATCTCTAGGACATATTCGCTCATTGGTTCTCCCCCTTACGTCATCGCGTCAAGAGCCCCTCTTAAGGAAACGCCCCCGCCGACGGAGGCCGACAGGGGCACGGAAATTACCGCAACGCCTTCAACGCCGGAAGGACGGCAGGCCTACATGAACTCCTTGTAGTTCTCCGACGTCACCTTCCGATAGGGGATCCAGATGTACCTTTCGTCCGTGACGTCGTAGCCGATGGACTCCTTCGTCACCTCCCGGCCCTCCGCAGCGGCCACGGCGACGCGCACCGCGGCCTTGCCCTGGTTCACGGCGTCGTTCAGGACCGTCCCCAGCATGGAGCCGTCCTTCATCGCCTCAAGGGCCGGCGCCGTGGCGTCCACGCCCACCACCGGGACGAACTTCGCAGGGTCGCCCGCGTTGTATCCCTCGGCCTTCAGGGCCTCGATGGCGCCGAGCGCCATGTCGTCGTTGTTCGCCAGCACGGCCTCGATCCTGTCCAGCCCCACGGCGGAGATGAAGCCGCTCATCTTGTTGGCGCCCTGCACCTTGTCCCAGTTCGCCGTGTCGCTGCCCAGCTCCTCCAGCTCAAAGCCGCTGTCCTTCATGGCCTTGACCGAGTACTCGGTGCGGAGCGTGGCGTCCTGGTGTCCCTGCTCGCCGCGGATCATGATGTACTGAATCTTGCCGTCTCCGTTTTTGTCCGCGGCCTTGTTCGCCTTGAAGTAGTCCGCGATGATCTGGCCGGACAGCGTGCCGGACTCCTCGGCCTTGGCCCCGACGTACCAGGTCTTGTCGTAGCTCTTCATGACCTCCTCCTGAGGCTCGCGGTTCACGAAGACGATGGGGAGCCCCTCCGCCTTCGCCTTGAGCATCAGGGGTGCAGCCGCCGTGCGGTCCACCGGGTTCACGATCAGCGCGTTGACGCCCTTCGTGATGTAGGTGTCCACCTGGTTGTTCTGGTCCGGCTGGCGGTTCTGGGAGTCCACGATCTCAAGCGAGCCGCTGTGCTCCTTCATCTCCGCGTTCATGGCGTTGCGAACGCCCGTCATGAACGTGTCGTCGAACTTGTAGATGCACGCGCCCACCAGCACGTCCGCAGCCATGGCCGAGACGGCAAGCCCCAGCACCAGAACCGTACCGACGCATAAAGCCCACTTCTTCATTCAGAAACCCCTCCCGTTGTCGTGTGATGTGCTCTCGTCCGCCGCGGCGAACGTCTTATGCCCCCACAGGGGGCCGTTGTCCTCAAGAGGTCCGACCGTTGTGCGAAAAATACAAACTCTGTCCTTAGATTCTACTACAAAATTCAGTTTTATGCAGGTCCTTTTACCCTGAGGGCACGCTCACTCCGTCCTCACCCTTGGGATGGGGTTGAAGATCACGTCCCCCGCCCCGATGGAGAGGTCGTCGCTCCGCGCGCTTCCCACGTGCATGTCCTCCGGCAGGCCGACGGGGGAGGCCCGGAACTCCTCGCCGCCCCCCGCCACGGCGACGGGAGCGTGAAGCTCCGGCGCGGGCTGGAGGCCCCACCGGTCGAGTACCGAGGGGCGGCGGTCCTCCCGCAGGTCCGGGCTCATCCACCAGCGCTCGCCGTCCGGGCTCAAGAAGAGGCGGTCCGCGTCCTCCCCCGCGCCGACAGCGGCGGACAGGGGAAGGGCCCTTGTGACGAACCCCTTGCCCTCCGGCACGACGCTCGCCGCCCGAAGCCACGCCATGGGACCTCCAAGCCACGGGCTCCCGCCCGGCGCCTCCATCACGCCAAGCTCCGGGGCCTCCGTCCGCAGGAAGCGCCTTGCGCCGGAGTAGCGGTCCACGGGCACGCCGACCCACCAGGCCTGCCCTGCGGCGACCACCTGCACGGAGTCCAGCCACTCCGACCCGGCGTCCTCAAAGCACCCCTTGATCCGGGCCGTCGCGGGGAGCTCCGCACGCCCCGACTCAGCCTGGCACAGGTTCACCACAAGGGCCAGAGCGCAGAGGCGTCCCATCACGCGATGGACCTCGACGTCCTGCACGACCTCAACCGCCGACGCCGGGGCGCAGCCCCCCGCGGCGAGCGCGAGGAGCACCGCAGCCGCCAGGACGGACCTCAAACGTGTACAATGCCTCATCAAACGATCTCCCTTCGTCTCCGGCCGACGCGCGCCGCAAGGGGCGCGCTCCGCCCATCATTATAAACGAAATAAACGAAGCGGACGAATATCGTGGTCCCCGCACGGCGGCGCTCTCCAAACGCGCAGGGGGTGTCGGCAGGGCCAAAGGCAGCCCCTCCACCTCACTCCGTCAGGCACCTCCGCGGATTTTGCGCGGCACCTTGCGCTAAGCCGCGAATGGATTAAACTATAAGTGGTTGTTTTGCGCACCTCAACACCATCTCAACACTATCATTTATTATATAGGGGGTTTTGTCATGATCACGTTTTTCGTCGCACTGGCCGCTCTGATCGTCGGCTACTGCACCTACGGGCTCTTCGTGACGTTGGTGTTCAAGCCGGACGACCGTAGGACGCCCTGCCAGGTTCACCCGGACGGCGTGGACTACGTCCCGCTCCCCATCTGGCGCGCGTTCCTGATCCAGCTTCTGAACATCGCGGGCCTTGGCCCCATCTTCGGCGCGCTCTCCGGCGCCATCTGGGGGCCCTCGGTGTACCTGTGGATCGTCCTCGGCACGATCTTCGCCGGCGCCGTCCACGACTACCTGAGCGGGATGCTCTCCATGCGCAACGACGGCGCGAGCATCTCCGAGCTGACGGGCATGTACCTTGGCCCCACCATGAAGACCGTCATGCGCATCTTCTCCGTGGTGCTGCTGGTGATGATCGGCGTCGTCTTCATGGTCGGCCCGGCCCAGCTTCTGAGCCGCATGATCATGGGCGCCGGCAGGGACTTCAACCTGCCGCGGACCGCTGCCGTCTCCATCCAGGCGGCTCCCGCCGTCGCAGCCCCCAAAACTGAAGCCGAAAAGACCGCAGCGCCGAAGGCCGATGAGGGCAAGGTGCCAGTGGAGGCCAAGCCCGCGCCCATCGAAGAAGCCAAGCCGGAGGCCCCGGCCGAGGAGGCCAAGCCCGCCCCTGTCGAAGAAGTAAAGCCGGAAGCCCCGGCCGCTGAGGTCAAGCCCGTTCCCGCCGAAGAAGTGAAGCCGGAAACCCCGGCCGAGGAGGCCAAGCCCGCGCCGACCGAAGAAGCGAAGCCGGAAGCTGCGGCTGCTGAGGAGGTGAAGCCCGTCGCGGAGCCGGAGATGGTGTACGGCCTGACGGAGGCGGAGTGGGTGAAGTACCTCACCATCGCCATCCTGGTCTACTACTTCCTCGCGACGCTCCTGCCCATCGACAAGGTCATCGGCCGGTTCTACCCAATCTTCGGCCTCTGCCTGATCCTCATGGCGGTGCTCATCGGCGGCGCCACGGTGATGAACCACCTGAACGGCACGCACCCGATGATCGAGCTCTGGGACGGCCTCTATAACATGCACCCGAAGGGTGCGACGACGCCCATCTGGCCCCTGATGTTCATCACGGTAGCCTGCGGCGCCATCTCCGGATTCCACGCCACGCAGTCGCCCATGATGGCGCGCTGCCTCACCAGCGAGCGCCAGGGACGCTTCGTGTTCTACGGCGCCATGGTCGCCGAGGGCATCATCGCCCTGATCTGGGCCAGCGCGGGCATCGCCTTCTACAACACCTTCGGCTCCCCCATCACCACGGAGGGGCTCTTCCTGGCCAGGGGCGGAAACTCCGCCACCGTCTACGACATCTCGAAGGGGCTCCTTGGCTCCATGGGCAGCATTCTGGCCCTGCTGGGCGTCGTGGCCTGCCCCATCACGTCCGGCGACACGGCGTTCCGCAGCGCGCGCCTGACGCTGGCCGACTGGTTCAAGATCGACCAGAAGGCCATCAAGCCGCGCCTGATGCTGGCCCTGCCGCTGCTCCTGATCGGCTACGCCATCTCCTTCGTCGATTACGGCATCGTGTGGCGCTACTTCTCCTGGTCCAACCAGACGCTGGCCATGATCGCGCTCTGGGCGGGCGCCGTCTACCTGTGCCGGAACGTCTCCCCCGTCAGTGGCTTCATGGCCGCCATTCCCGCCACGTTCATGTCCGCGGTGAGCTCCACCTACTTCTGCTTCGCCCCGGAGTGCCTGGGCTTCGCCACGAAGTTCAGCGAGGGGCTTACCCTGTGCGGCGTGACGGTGGACGGCGTTCAGCTCTCCTACGGGATCGGCCTCGTCTTCGCTCTCGTCCTGTTCTCCATCTTCTTCGGCGTCCACCGCTCCGCCAACTACTACAAGTCCCTCAAGAAGGGCGCCTGACGGCTCCACGCCGCGGAGGTAACAAGGAGGGGCGGACCGGCACGGTTCGCCCCTCCCTTTTTCGTCTTGCGCGCCGCCCCGCTTCGCACTCCGCGCATCCTGTATAATGAAGCGGGATTCACACCAAATCGC
>NC_021038.1:469651-475728 GCF_000210715.1 Fretibacterium fastidiosum | reverse complement strand
CCCTTTAGACACAAATTGGTATCACACCATTTTACTTTTATTATTGGGAGGAACGACCTGTGTACACGATCGAAAATCACGACACGCGCCCGCAGCACAACCTCGCGCTCGAGGAGTACCTCTGCCGCCTGGCCGCCCGCGAGGGCAGCGAGTTCTTCATGCTGTGGCAGAACGAGCCGACCATCGTCGTCGGGCGCTTTCAGAGCACCCTGAGCGAGATCAACGGGGACTTCGTGAAGCGGCACGGCATCCACGTGGTGCGGCGAAACTCGGGGGGCGGCGCCGTCTACCACGACCTGGGCAACATCAACTACAGCTTCGTCCGGGCCGACCTGGGCGAGTTCGACTTCGCCTTCTTCACCCAGCCCATCATCGACGCCCTGGACAAGCTGGGGGTCCACGCGGAGCTGTCGGGCCGCAACGACATCGCCATCGACGGAAAGAAGATCTCGGGCGGCGCGCAGTATCGGCACGGAGGCATCGCCATGCACCACGGGACGCTGCTCTTCGACGAGGACCTGGACGTCCTCTCCCAGGCGCTGAACGTCGACGCGGCGAAGTTCAAGAGCAAGGGCGTGCAGTCCGTGCGCAGCCGCGTCACCAACGTCAAGCCCCACATGCCGAACGCGGGGGACATGACAGCGCGGGACTTCATGGCGCTGCTCCAGGCACAGATTCAGGGCCTGACCCCAAGGACGCTGACGGAGGAGGACGGCCGCGAGGTGCAGAAGCTGATGGACGAGAAGTACTCCACCTGGGAGTGGAACTACGGCACCTCCCCCGCCTTCACGGAGGCGCGGCGCGAGCGCTTCCCCTGGGGTGGCGTCGAGGCGCGCCTGAGCGTCCAGGACGGGCGCGTGACGGGCTGCACGTTCTTCGGCGACTACTTCGGGACGGGGGACTATGGGCCGCTCCTGAGCCGCATCCTGGGGACGCCCTACACGCGGGAGGCGCTGCACGAGGCGCTCTCCGGCTTTGAGCCGGGGGAGATGTTCGCGGGGGCGTCGGGAGCGGACGTCGAGAAGCTGCTCACCCCGGAGGTCTGACGTTGAGCGGCCCTTCCCCCGTGAACGTCCGCCCCGCCGCCATGGCGGATGCGCGGGACATCCACGCGCTGCGCGTCATGACGGGCGTGTTCGAGAACATCCTTTCGCTCCAAAGCGAGCGGCTGGAGGACGTCGAGGACTTTCTGCGCGGGATGCGGGACCCGCTGCTGGCGGCGGAGGTCGATGGGCGCGTCGTCGGCCTGGCGGGGCTCGAGGTGTCGAAGCCGGCGCGGCAGCGACACGTGGGAACGCTCGGCATCATGGTGCACCGCGAGTATCAGGGCCGCGGCATCGGCCGTTCTCTCCTCTCCGCGCTCCTCGACATCGCGGACCGATGGCTGATGCTGAAGCGCGTGCAGCTCACCGTCTTTACGGACAACCAGCGGGCCATCGGGCTCTACAAATCCCTGGGGTTCGTCGTCGAGGGGACGGAGCGCTTCGCGGCCATCCGGGACGGCCGGTATGCGGACGAGTACCTGATGGCCCGCTACAGGGAGTGACCGGGGCGTCCCCCTGCGGGGCTCGGCGCCTTCCGGAAGCCACGGCCTCGATGTCGCTTTCCATGCGACCACGGACGGCCGCCTCCCTCCTATAATGGGGCCGTAAGGGTAAAAAAACGGCCCCGCCGTCTCGCGCGGCGCCGGTCACAGGAGGGCTCGAAGATGAAAGAGAACCTGACGGAGATCGTGTTCGTCCTTGACCGCAGCGGCTCCATGAGCGGGCTGGAGTCCGACACCATCGGCGGCTTCAACGCCATGATCGAGAAGCAGAGGAAGGGGGACGGCGAGGCCCTCATCTCCACGGTCCTCTTCAACGACCAGAGCGAGGTCCTCCACGACCGCGCGGACGTGAAGGACGTCAGGCCCCTGACGGAGGCGGAGTACTCCGTCGGCGGGTCCACCGCGCTGCTGGACGCCATCGGCGGCGCGATCCACCACATCGGGAACGTCCACCGGTACGCCCGCCCCGAGGACGTGCCGGAGCGCACCCTGTTCGTGATCACGACCGACGGACAGGAGAACGCGAGCCGCCGGTACGGCCTCAGAAAGGTCAGGCAGATGATCGAGCTCGAGAAGAGCCGGTACGGCTGGGAGTTCCTGTTCCTCGGCGCCAACATCGACGCGATCGAGACCGCAGAGCGCTTCGGGATCGGCAGGGACCGCGCCGCGAACTATTGCAGCGACAGCGAGGGGACGCGGCTCAACTACGACGTGATGAGCGAGGCCATCTCCACCGTCAGGCTCCGCCAGCCCCTGTCCGCCGATTGGAAGCGGCGCATCGACGAGGACTGCCGCCGACGAAGCGGCCGGAAAGGCGACGCGGAATAGCGCCAGGCGGGCCCCCGCTACGCCCCCAGCAGGCTCTGGTTGAAGGCGAAGAGCGCCTCGTTGATCTCGAACACGTTGTAGTTTCCGTTCCGGATGAAGTACTCGATGATGACGTCGAACTTGCTGCTGCGGGAGAGCGCGAACCCGGCCTTCATCAGCATGTCCTTTGCCTCGTCGAGGGGCAGCTCCAGCGCGATGGCAAAGGCGAGGGCCGTGGGCTTGCTCGGCCTGTAGTCCACGTCGCTCCTGATCTTCGAGAAGAGCTTCCGGTCGATGTTGGCCTTCTTGTAGCACTCCACGTCCGTCATGCCCTTTTCGTCGATCTTGCGGAGGAGCATTCGCGAAAAGCTCTCGTCGATCCGGCTCACCACCTCGTCGAGGTCCTTCAGAGGCCCGGCGGGGCTCATCGGCCCCCTCTTCCGGGCGGGATCTCGGGGGACGCATTCATGGACTTCGTCGAGGTCCTCCAGGACCTCGGCGGACCTCAGCAGCTCCGCCTCCCACTCAGGGAACGACCTCCTGCGCCGCTGCGCCTCGTTCCTGTCCGCGTGCTCCTCGACGTAGTGGTCGTCCACGTACTCCGCGACGTCCCGGAACAGCTTCGCGCTGATCTGGTAGGCCCTCCGGTCGAAGATGACGATGTAGACGGTCATGTCGTTCCGGAAGAGGAATTCGCTGATCGTGTCGACCGCGACCCGGAGCGCCCGGTCCTTCGGGTAGCCGTAGGCGCCGGAGGAGATGAGGGGGAAGGCGACGGACTCGCAGCCGTGCTCCTTCGCCAGCTCGAGGGAGGTCCTGTAGCAGGAGGCGAGCAGGTCCCGCTCCCCGTGCCGGCCGTCCCGCCACACCGGGCCGACGGCGTGGATGACGTACCTGCAGGGCAGCCCGTAGCCGCCGGTTATCTTTGCGCTTCCCGTCTCACAGCCCCCCAGCGTCCGGCACTCCTCCAGGAGCCCCGCGCCGGCGGCGCGGTGAATGCACCCGTCAACGCCGCCCCCGCCCAACAGCGACGAGTTGGCGGCGTTCACGATGGCGTCCACCTTCATCTTCGTGATGTCGTTCCTGACGATTTCAAGCGGCATGGCGCAGGGCCCTCCTTCGCTTCAGAATCGGGCGGAGCGCTTTCGCCCGACGGACGCCTGAACCCCTCAAAGCGCCTCGGCCTTGTAGGAGCTGCGGACGAACGGCCCCGACGCCACCCGCGCGAAGCCCAGCTCGAGGGCCTCGATCCGATAGCGCTCGAAGGTCTCCGGCGTGACGTACTCGTGCACCGCGATGTGCCGCGCGGTGGGCTGCAGGTACTGCCCCACGGTCAGCATGTCGCAGTCGCCCTCCCTGAGGCGCCTCATGACGTCGATCACCTCGTCCTCCCGCTCTCCCAGCCCGACCATGATGCCCGACTTCGTCTTGAAGCCCTTGCTCTTGGCGTAGCGGAGGACCCCCAGGGAGCGCTCGAAGTCGGCCTGGGGGCGCACCCTGGGGTAGAGGGCGGGGACCGTCTCCACGTTGTGGTTCAGGACCTCCGGGCGCTCCGCCAGGATGACGTCCAGCAGGTCCTCGCGCCCCTGCATGTCGGGGATCAGGAGCTCGACGGTCGTCTCCGGACACTGCGCCCGAAGCTCCCGGACGCAGGCGGCGAATTGCCCCGCCCCCTGATCGGGCAGGTCGTCCCGCGTGACGGAGGTGATGACGGCGTGGCGGAGCTTCAGGGAGCGGACGGCCGCGGCGACGTGCTCCGGCTCCAGCGGGTCCACGGGGTCGGGTCGCTCCCGGCTGACGTTGCAGAAGGTGCAGTTGCGCGTGCAGTTTCGCCCCAGAATGATGAAGGTCGCCGTCCTCTTGCCGTAGCACTCCATGCGGTTCGGACAGTTGGCCTCCTGACACACGGTGTTCAGGTGCAGGGCCTTCAGGAGCGCCTCGACCTCCTGAAACGGGCGCCCTCCCTGAACCTTGATCTTGAGCCACTCAGGCTTCCGCATCGCCGCTCTGGGTTCCGTCATGGGCTGTTCCTCCTTTATGCGGCGTCCGTGGCCTGGACGGCCAGGACGTCCTGGATCAGGACCTCGTTCTCCATGCCCCGGATGTAGTCGTCAACGCGGACCCCCTCGAGCCCCCGGCGCAGCGACTCGCGCTCGATCGCGCAGCCCTTCAAGCGTCCGGCCAGCTCGAAGACGTCCCGGTCCCCGAAGAAGTCCCCCAAAATCTCCGCGTGCTCGATGAGGCTCCGCCCGACCTCCAGGCGATACCCGATCATGCCGAAGGGGTGCCGGACGTCGTAGCGGTGCGTGAACCGGTAGCGGATCCCGAAGTTCCACGCCGGGGAGTCGAAGCGCTCCCGCTTGATCCGCAGGACCTCCCGCAGGTCCTCCTGGTGGACGGCGCAGGTCTCGCGGACGCCGTAGTGCCCCATGAGCTGTTCCTTCAGGTATTCCATGAAGTCCCGCACGTCCATGCGGACGTATGGGGCAAGGGTCCCGATCCGGCTGGCGACGGAGCGGACCTGCTTGTTCACGAACTTGACGGGGTTGGGGCGCAGCGCCCTCGATATGGCCTCCCGGTCCACGTCGAACAGGAGCGTCCCGTGGTGCAGCACCCGGTCCCCGTATCGAAACTGGGCGTTTCCGGAGACCTTTTTGCCCTCCACGGTGATGTCGTTCCGGCCCGTGAACTCCGCGTCGATGCCAAGCCGCTTCAGGGCACCGACGACCGGCGAGGCGAACTTGAGGAACGGGTTTTCGTCCTCCCCGCCGCCGCTCCAAAACGGGGCGATGAGGGAGTACTGCAGGTTCCTGAGGTCGCAGTAGATGGCCCCTCCGCCGGAGAGCCGGCGCACCACGCGGATGCCCTTCTCCCGAACGTAGTCGGCGTCGTACTCGCAGAGGGCGTCCTGATTCCGGCCGATCAGGATCGTCGGCACGTTCTGCCAGACCATCACGACGTCCTCCTGAAGGTTCTTCAAGAGGTATTCCTCGAGGGCGTGGTTATACGCGGGGTCGGTGGACGGGTTCTCGATCAACAGCAACGCTCGGACCTCCTCAATTCGGGGCGTCTCTCCGGCCGCATTGGTCGGAACGTGCCCCCGTATCGCGTCCCGCCCCACTGCCCTCCGCAGCCCCGGCGTGCCGGGCCCCTGCAGGGCGGCCCAGGCGCCGCTGCACCCGGACCACCTCGCAGGCGGGCCTTTTCCGGTTTGCCGAAGGAGGGAGCCAGGGGGGACTTCATGCCTCAACCTCATGCCTCACAGCACTTTTCCGTATAAGTATACCATGAGTGCCAGGCGCGGGCAGGCCACATCAAGGGGTGCTATAGGGGTGCTATAAATGAGGAACCCGCTGAGAAGCGGGTTCCTCATCGCGCTCCGGCGGGCTGGACGGTTCGGGCACCAAAGAGGACGGAGCGCCTCGCCGGGCCGCCGTTCGTGCGGCATCGAGATGAAGCGCCGCGCGCTACGGCTTCGGCAGCCTCTGACGGACGTAGGTCCCCTCGATCGTCACGCCCAAACCTACGGTGCTCGACGAGAAGCCCGGAGACGCCACCACCTGCACCTTGTCGCCCTTAAAGGTGAAGGTCGCGCTTTCCTCCCCGTCCAAGGCCTTGAGCACTCCCTTCCGCACCGCGCCCTCGCCGGACCAGGCGCCACTTCGGACGTTGTCCGGCCGCAGGACCACGATAGCCTCCGCGCCAACGCGGACCTCTCCGGCCT
>NC_021038.1:456192-468003 GCF_000210715.1 Fretibacterium fastidiosum | reverse complement strand
AGCCGGCCCCGCCAGCGCGCCAAGACAGAGCACCCCACAGGCGGCAAACGCCGCCAACAGACCAAAAAGACGTGAAGGTCGTATCATGTCCGTCGTTCCTCCTTAATAAGCCAATCGTCCTGGGGGCAGTCCTTCCCCCGCCAGATGCCTGCCTTCAGGCTAAAACTCCCTCATCAACAGGGAGCCGTCCCCGCCGCTCTGGTCCAGGGCGAAGCGCCGCGCGCTACGGCTTCGTCAGCCTCTGACGGACGTAGGTCCCATCGAGCGTCACGTCCACGTCCGGGGCGATGTCCTCGGACACCACCACCTGCACGCTGTCGCCTTTGAAGGTGAAGGTCGCGCTTCCCTGACCATCGTAGTCTCCGTCAGCCTTGAGCACTCCTTTCCGCACCGTGCCCTCACCAGACCAGTAGCGGGATTCGACATCCTTCGGCCCCAGGACCAGGTTGGCCTCCATATCGACGTTGACCTTTCCGGCCTCCTTGTCGGTCCACCGGACGGAGAGCCAGCTCGTTTCCCGCCCGTCCTCGCGCCGGACGTAATAGCCCTGGGGGCCGTCGGGGCGATCCTGAAGGAATATCCGCTCCGCGATGTCCGGCAGCGAATCTGCACGCATTCCGGTCACCGTCGTGTAGGCTTCGAGGGCCGTGTAGCTGTCCTCCGTCATATAACGCCTGGCCGCCGCGTCGCGCCCTCCAGGAGCTCCAAAAAGAACGCGGGGCCGGAGCCGATCAGCGCGGTCAGGGCGTCCAGCTTGCCCTCCTCCGTAAACTCCGCGTCCCCCAGCAGGGAGAAGGCCGCGCGAAGCCACTCCACGTCCTCCGGCGCGCACCCCTCCGAGGCCACCACGCCGCTGAAGGCCGCGTTCATCGCCGCGCAGACGTTCGTCATGACGCGGGCCCAACGGGCCTCCGGGGCCGCCTCTTCCAGCATGGGCAGGGACACCGCCGCCGCCAGCGAGACGCAGAGCTTTCCCTTCAAGGCGCCACAGAGCTCCCGCACCGCCCCCAGGGTCAGGTGGGGCTTCAGGGCGAACATCACCACCTCCGCGCCGCGGGCCGCCTCGGCGTTGTCCGCGATCAATCGAACGCCGTCCTGCGCCACCTCCGGCCGACGGTCCGGGTGCGGGCACGAAGCCGTCACCCGGCACCCCGCCCTGGCCAGGCCGCGCGCCACGGCGCCCCCCAGGGCTCCCGCCCCGATCACGGCGATGCCCGTCCTCCCGACGTCCTTCTCCACGACTAATCCCCTCCCTGAGCCGAAGCGGACGCGCGGGTCCGGCTCCACTCGAACATCCCAAACGCCGCGGCCACGCTGGCGTTGAGGGACCCCACGCCGCCCTGGATGGGGATGCGCAGCAGCTGGTCGCAGCTCTCGCCCACGAGGCGCGACAGCCCCTCCCCCTCGGCGCCGACGACGAGGGCCAGGCGCGCCGGCAGCCCGTCCTCCCACAGGCTGGCCCCCGCGCGCCCCTCAAGGCCCACGGTCCAGAATCCTGCGGCCTGAAGCTGCGCGAGCGTCCGGACGACGTTGACCACCGGGATCATCGGAAGGCGCAGGGAAGCGCCGGCGCTGGTCTTGACCACCGTCCCTCCCGGCAACGCGGAGCGGCGGCGCGAGTAGACCGCCGCCGCGGCTCCGGCGGCCTCGGCGGAGCGCACGATGGCCCCCAGGTTGTGGGGGTCCTCCACGTGGTCCAGCACCACGATCAGGGCCGGCGCCTCCGCGGGCAGGGCCTTCAAAAAGGGCTCCAGGTCCACGGGGACCGTCTCCGTCAGTCGGCAGGCCACCCCCTGATGGCGCTCTCCAGGGCAGAGCTTGTCCAGGGCCTCCGGTGCCACCAGCTGATACACGACGCGCCCGGCCCGGGCCAGGTCCACCAGCTCATCCAGGTAGGGCGGCCGGACGTTGTTGGCGATCAGGAGCCGCGTGCACCGCGAGGGCGTGTTCCGCACCAGGTCCAGCACGGGCTGGCGCCCCCAGCAGACGTCATCCGGTGGCAGGGGCCGCTCCGCGGACCTTCGGGGGGGCTCCCCTCGCGGGGCGCCGCCCCGCCGCGCCTCTGTGGGGCGTCCCGGCCCCCTCAGGTCGGGACGCCTGCGCCCCTCCCCGCCGCTTCGGCGCGGCCCGCCCTTTCCTCCGCTGAATCGTTCCGCCATGTGTCCTACGCTCCTTTGAGGGCCATTGCCCCCTCGATCTCCTGCGCGTACTCCCGCAGGAAACGCGCCGTGTACCCCTTTTTCCTCATCACCTGTTCGGGGGTGCCCTCCGCCACGATGCGGCCGCCGCCCTCCCCGCCCTCCGGCCCCAGGTCGATGATGTGGTCCGCCGACAGCAGGACGTCCAGGTTGTGCTCGATGACCACCACCGTGCTGCCGTTGTCGGCGATGCGGTGGAGGATCTCCATCAGCTTTCTCACGTCCGTGTAGAACAGGCCCGTCGTGGGCTCGTCCAGCAGGTAGAGCGTCCGGCTGCTGAACTTCTTCGACAGTTCCTTCGAGAGCTTCACCCGCTGAGCCTCGCCCCCCGACAGCGTCAGGGCCGACTGCCCAAGACGGATGTAGCCCAGGCCGGCGTCCTGAATCAGCCGCAGGCGGCCCGCGATGCGAGGGATGTCCCCGAAGAACTCCGCGGCGTCGTCCACCGTCATGGCCAGGACGTCCGCGATGGACCGGTCCTTGAAGCGCACCTCCAGCGTTTCGTGATTGTAGCGCGTCCCGCCGCACACCTCGCAGTCCACGTAGATGTCCGGCAGAAAGAGCATGGATATCTTCATGGACCCTGCGCCGCCACAGGCCTCGCAGCGACCGCCCTTCACGTTGAAGCTGAAACGCCCCGCGTTGTAGCCGCGTATCTTCGCTCCGGGCAGCCCCGCGTAGAACTCCCGGATCAGGGAGAAGACCCCCGTGTAGGTGGCGGGGTTCGACCGCGGCGTGCGCCCGATGGGGCTCTGATCCACCAACACGACGTTGTCGAACGCCTCCGCCCCCTCGATGGCCCGAAAGCGGCCCGGACGCTCACGAAAGTCGCGGTCCAACCTGCGCCGGAGGCCGCGGTAGAGCACGTCGTAGAGGAAGCTGCTCTTGCCGGAGCCCGACACGCCGCAGAGACAGGTGAACGCGCCCAGGGGAATCTTGACGTCGATGTTCTTCAGGTTGTGGTGCGCGGCACCCCGTACCGTGAGCCAGCCCTGAGGCCTCCGCCGCTCGCCCCGCCGCACGATGCCCGAAGCCTCGCCCCGAAGGTAGGGCCCCGTGAGTCCGTTTGAGGCCACCACCGTCTCGTAGGACCCGTTCTGCAGGGGTCACCCCTCAGCCCTCGCTTCACCTCAATATCTCACCCGTAATTCCGTTGTCAAGATGCAAAAACCTAAACCCTTGCTGTTACCGGTTTTTGGTCTGTCGCGCTGCCCTTCAGCGGCGCAACGGTGAATATTATACCCCCTTTCGCAAAAGTGTCAAGGCCTTTTTCAAACCTGTCGTTGTTCTGTGACCATGTCCCCCCGATGTAGGCATGGACCTCGGTCAGGCAAGAGGACAGAGGAAGCGAAAGGGGCCTCTCCTCAGAGCGGTCCTAAGGAAACACTGATTAAGTCGCTAGGAACTGTCACCCGTATTGGCTCCCTTCAGTGCCAGAAACTTCATCAGGCCGCGCGAAGCGCGTGGGGCTTGGGGCGTAGCCCCATTTTTAAACTTAAGGAAGCGCTGAAGGATAGCCTCCGTTTGATGCTCCTTGATCGCTTTCAACAACTTTTGAAGATTAATCAGCGCTTCCATAAGTTAAACAGGTCGGGCAACACGGAGTGAGGTCGCTTGGCATTGCCCCCTCATTACGATCCTTCACTTTAGTATCCCTTCTCCTTCCCTTTTGCGATGGACTTTTGCGATAGAATAGAGGACGAGGCCGAAGCACTGTTTCGATTGTCACCAGGGGGCGTGCCCTTTGAAAAGGATTGGGGAGGAACAACCATGCTGAACGATACCGAACGGGATTTTCTGTCAAAACTGAATGGGACGGAGATTGAGCGGGACCTCAGGGAGATTACCCGATACGAACGCCCATCGGGCAGCGAAGGAGAGAGGCTGGCTCACGAGTACGTGGCCAGTCGCCTGGAGGAGAATGGAATGCCCCCTTTGAGGACAACGTTTCCTGCATGGACATTTTCCTTTGGGGAGGCGCGGATGCGCTTTTGGCTCCGGGGAAAAGAGGGATCCCTTCCCGTGAAGATCTGGGGATACTCGCCCGACGTTTGGGAAAAGCCCGTTCGGGGGAGGGCGGTCTTCGTTCCCCCAGAAAGCTTTCCGCCAGACTCCATCGCCTGGTTTGCCGACCGCAGCTCCTGGTCTGCAGGGGACCTGGAGGGTAAAATTGTCCTGAGCACCACCCGATCCGCCATTGCGATCCAGGATGCTTTTGAGCGCGGGGCTTTTGCCTATGTCTTCTGCTGGCCGTACGGCGATGAAGATGTCATACACGAGAGCGCCGTGTGTGCGGGCTGGGGAGCGTCCCTTCCCGAGGACGTTGAGCTCTATCCGCAGATTCCCGTCTTCGCCGTCAATCGCACAGGGGGCAATCGGTTGATGGAACTTGCCGCATCAGGAGATCTGGACATCGAGCTCCGCGGCCATTCCAGGTCCGAGGTCAGGAAGCTTCCTCTATTGGAGGCCTGTCTTCCCGGAGACTCCCCCTATTTTATCCTTCTGGGCTCTCACATGGATGCCAAACACCACGGCGCAACGGATAATGGGACAGGCTGCGCCCTGATGCTGGCTCTCGCCTTACGCTTTTCCAGCCTGAAGCGGCGGCCTTTTGGCCTGCGCTTCTGCTGGTGGTCGGGACACGAGTTCTCCAAGTACGCGGGATCCTCCAACTATGCGCTCGAGCGTTTTGGGGAGTTGGACAAATACTGTCTTTGCTATATCAATGCCGATGTCCCCGGAGCAAAGGGGTCCGAAGATTTCTCTCAGGTCGCCGCAACACCGGACTTCATGGCATTGGCGCGCGGCGCGGTTCGGGATGTCACGGGGCAGGACGGGGAGCATTTCGGCCCGGTCAATTCCTACGACCAATCCTTCTATAATATCGGCGTGTCCTCGTGCTTCATATGGTCCTCCCAGACCGCACCAGACTCCCCTCATGCCAGTGGCAAAGGGGGGATGCCCTGGTGGTGGCATACGGAGGAGGACACCTTCGGCAAGCACGATATGGAGGTCCTGATGCAGGACTGCCGTCTCTACGCTCTGGGAACCCGCCGTATTCTGGAACCCGGCTGGCTCCCGGACGACAGAGCCCTGTGGGATCGTCTGATCGGAGAACTCGAAAAAATAGACGACAGGCAGGTTCCCGACCTGCATTCCATCCTGGTTTCTCTGAAGACCAGTCGTGAGCGGCTGGCGGGAAAAAGCGGTTTGAAGGAACGCCTATTCGTGATTCGTAAATTGAATCAAGCTCTTTACTGCCAGCGGGCCCCCTATTTTCAGGACTTCCGCATGGGGGAGGCGTACGTACCTGGCCTGTCCCTGCCGCTGGAAGCCCTGGCCACCCAATCGCTTACGGACAGGGCAAAGTTCGTCCTTGACCGTTATATCCTCGCTCAGCGCAACCGATTGCTGTCGCTGGCGCAGGAACTGGAGAGGCTTTAGGGGCATCGAGAGCTCGATAGAGGGTCCCTCTTCCTCTCCTTTTTATCCCCCTCTCGAGAGAAGGGGATAATGACAGGCGGCAAAATGTCCGCTGCCGACGCCGCTCAAAAGGGGTTCTCTTTCGGAGCACTCCTTCCGGGCATTGGGGCACCTTGGATGGAAACGGCAGCCTGACGGCAGGTGGATGGGGCTCGGCAGTTCTCCTGAGATTGCGGTTTCTGTACTTCTGAGCCTCGGATCGAGCGGGGGCTCCGCCCTCAGCAGGATGTCCGTATAGGGATGTGCCGGGTGCTCGAACAGCGCTTCGGTGTCCGCTAATTCGACAATCCTGCCGAGATACATAACCGCAACGCGATGCGATATGTGTCTCACGACACGAAGGTCGTGAGATATAAACAGGGTGGTGAGGTGCAGTCGCTCCTGAAGCTCCTCCAGTAAGTTGATGATCTGGGCTTGTATGGAAACATCGAGTGCCGAAACCGGTTCGTCCGCGATGATGAAACGGGGGGCCGGCGCAAGGGCTCGTGCGATGCCGATGCGCTGGCGTTGGCCCCCAGAAAACTCTCCTGGTAAACGGTCTGCGGCCTCCGCTCCAATCCCGACCATGGAGAGAAGATCGTAAAATCGTTTCTCCATCTCGGTTTTGTGACAGACTTTGTGGAACGTCAGGGCTTCCATAAGCATCTCGCGCACGGACATGCGTGGATTAAGCGAGGAGTAGGGGTCCTGAAAGATCATCTGGAGGTCCCGTCTTACCTTGCGCAACTCTTGTTTCTCCATTCGAGTGATGTCCTTGCCGTCAAACAGTACGGACCCCTCGTCCGGGGTGTAAAGACGAATGATCGTTCGGGCCAGTGTGCTCTTACCGCATCCGGACTCCCCCACCAAGCCCAGGTTTTCGCCTGTTTGGATATCCAGGTCGATATCGTCCACGGCCTTGAGGACCTCTTGAGGGTTTCCCGATATAAAATCCGTGAGCTGCCGCTTCAAGGGAAAGTATTTTTTTAACCCCCGTACCCGTATCAAGGCCGTATCTTTATCCAACGTGTCCATGTCACCCTCCACCCCTTCCTCACATCCGGGTCGAAAAACGCACCTCGTCCGGCAGCTTTGCGTAAAAATAGCAACGCGTGAAGTGCCCTTCGGCAATCTCCGTTAAAGGAGGCAATCCTGCCCTGCAGCATTCCTCGGCCCAATCACAGCGTGGTTCAAAAGGGCAGCCCGCAGGAAGATTCTCAAGGCTCGGGGGAGCTCCCGCAATAGGCTCAAGCCTGGTCCTCGTTCCTTTCCCGTAAGGAAGGGAACGAAACAGGCCATGCGTGTAGGGGTGTCTGGGATGGAAAAAAAGCGTAACCGTATCGCAGAGCTCCATGACGTGCCCTGCGTACATTACAGCGACGCGGTCACACATCTGCGAGACCACCCCCAGGTCGTGCGTGACCAAAATGACGCTCATGTTCATACGCTTCTTGAGCCCTCCGATGAGTTTCATGATCTGATCCTGTATGGTGACATCCAGTGCCGTCGTGGGCTCATCGGCAAGCAGGAGGTGAGGCTGGGAAGCCAAGGCGATGGCAATCATGACCCTCTGTCGCATTCCGCCCGAGAACTGATGAATATATTCGTCTATTCGCTTCTCCGGGGATGGTATCCCGACCAGGTGCATCAATTCAAGGGCACGAGCTCGCTTCTGAGCCCTGCTCATCTGCGGATCCAGGGACTCGAATATCTGCGTGCGAATCGGGAGCACGGGATTCAAGGCCGTCATCGGTTCCTGGAAAATCATGCTGATCTCTCGTCCTCGAAGGCGCCTCAGCTTATCCATTGGAAGCTTCAACAGATCCGTCCCCTCGTAGAGAATTTCTCCTCCGATAATTTGCCCCGGCGGGTTGATGAGGCGTGTGATGCTACGGCATGTTGCGCTCTTGCCACAGCCGGACTCTCCAAGCAGGCCGAAGGTCTCCCCACGCCGAACGGAAAAGCTGACGCCGTTCACCGCCTTAACCATATTTTCGCCGGTGATGAAGTGTGTCCTCAGGTCTTTGACCTCCAGCAGGATATCGGACATTGAACGTCTCTCCTATCGGCCCTTGGTACGCAGGAGATCGGAGAGGCCGTCTCCGACCAGGCTGAAACCAGTCCCCACGATCGCCAAACAAAGTCCAGGCAGGGCTGTCAGCCACCACGCTTTTGAAATAAAGGCCCGCCCCCCCGCGATCAGCGCTCCCCATTCAGGGGTCGGGGGTTGAATCCCCAATCCAAGAAAACTCATAGCGGCCCCGGCGAGCATGCACATCACCACATCCGACGCTCCATAGACGATACAGGAGCTGACGACATTGGGCAGAATATGGCGCAGGAGGATGCGTGCGTCGGAGTATCCCAGGACACGCGCAGCCTGTACATATTCTGCGTCCCGAATGACCAAGACCTCGCTCCGAATCAGGCGTGCGTAGGTCCTCCAACCCACGAGCCACATCGCTATGTAAAGGTTGGCCGTTCCCGGTCCAATGATGGCGACGATGACGATGATGACCAGAGTAAAGGGGAAGGCCAGAAAAATATCCAGTATCCGCATGAGCAGGGCGTCGATCCATCTGCCGTAATAGCCTGCAAGAAGGCCGATGAGAGAGCCGACGACGAATGGGACGATCATGGCGACCAGGCCCAGCTGGAGGTCGACCCGAGCCCCCCAGACCACACGGGAATACAGATCGCGCCCAAAGTTATCCGTACCAAAATAATGCTCTGCTGAAGGGGGCTGCAAAATCGCGTCCACGTTGTGATCGTTTGGACTGTGCGTAGCGATGCTTTCAGGAACGAGGGCGACGATGCACATCAAGGCCACAATCGCAAGGCCGATGGTCAGCGAAGAGTTTCCGAGGATGAGCTTATACCCTTTCCGCCAGGCTCCGCGGCGACGGAGGGATGCAAAAATCTGTCCCATGGCCCTAATCCAAGGCGACCCGTGGGTCGAGCAGCGAGTACAGGACGTCCGTTATCAGGTTGACGAACAGGACCATCACGGCAATGACGAAAATGCCTCCTTGAACTACGGCATAATCCCGACCGAATATGGCCTGGATCATCAAAGACCCGAGCCCGGGCAGATTGAAAACCGTCTCCGTGATGACACTGCCCCCCAGCATGTGGGCCAGTTGCAACGAGAGCAGCGTGGCCGTCGAGATGAGGGAATTGCGCAGGATGTGTCGGGCACGGACAATATTCTCGCTCAATCCCTTGCTGCGTGCGAAATCGACATAATCGCTGCGGGAGATATCCACGATGTTGTTTCGAAGATTCCGAACCAGGAGCGCGGCAGTGGAAAGAGACAAGGTGAATGCAGGAAGAATCAGGCCCATGAAATGCTCCAGGGGAGTGCGCCCCCATCCTCCAACGGGCAGCCAGCGCAGTCTCAACGCAAAGAGCATCATGAGCAGGAGCGCGATCCAGAAGATAGGGGTCGACAGGGCAATCAACGCCCCGGTACGTATCAGATGGTCGGCAACTCTATCCTTTCTGGCCGCTGCAATATAGCCCAAGGGAAGACTTATGAGAAGCGCAATGAAGCCGGAGAAAAGCGTAAGGCTCAGGGTAAGGGACAGCCTTCTGAGCAAAAGCTTCGCGACGGGGACGCCAAAGAGCACGGAGTTCCCCAGATCCAGCCGAAAAAGGTGTTTCAGGAAGAGCCAATATTGTATGGGGAGAGGGCGATTCAGGCCCAGTTTGATCTGAAGGGCCTCCACTTGGGCGTAGGTTGCCCGCTCACCCAGGAGCGTTCGGGCGGGGTCGCCCGGAAGCATGTGAATCATGAGGAAGACTACGATGGTTACGACGAAGAGGACAGGAATCATCTGGAGGATGCGTTTCAGGATGTAGTTGAG
Organism: Fretibacterium fastidiosum; assembly: GCF_000210715.1. Taxonomy (GTDB): domain Bacteria; phylum Synergistota; class Synergistia; order Synergistales; family Aminobacteriaceae; genus Fretibacterium; species Fretibacterium fastidiosum. The sequence goes on along the minus strand of NC_021038.1, from coordinate 458,477 downwards.
CTGCTTCAAGATAAAACACTTCCCTCACACGTATTCCGCAGCTCCCGACGTCGGGAGCTGCGGGGACAAGACTGCAGATGAATAGACAAAACAATGGGCCCCGCGCCTATAGAGATTGTGAGAAGCCAGGGCCCATAACTGCTTCAAAACCCGCTTTTACCCAACGGAATCGGGGTACGAACACGGTCTACTCATCCTTGTAAGCGTCGATGAACACATAGCGTGAGAGTCCCGAGAACTTGAAGTTGTAGACTGTATCCTTCCGTGCAACGGGATAGACGTTCTCGTAGAGCGGATACATTGGGCATTCATCAAAGAGAATTTGCTGAATCTCCTCGTACATGCCGCGACGCTTATCCACATCCAGCTCCCTTTCCGCTGCATGGGCCAGCTGTGTGACCCTCTCGTTCTTCCACCCCGTATGGAAGCCGTGGCTGGCATCGTAATCGGCGATGAAACTGGTGAAGCCTACAGGGTCAGCGGTGTCTGTGGACCAACGCAGCATCGTGACCTGGTGCTTCAGGTTCTGGAAGGTGGCGCTGACCGTCGGCCCTTCCAGTGGAACGAGCTGAAGGTCTACACCAACCTTCGCCCACTGCTCCTTGAGCACTGTCGCGATGTTTTCCATGACGCTGTTGCCGGAGCTGTAGATGATCTCTAGCTTAAAGCCCTTTTCCTGACCGGCATCCTTCAGCAGGGCTCTGGCTTTTTCGACGTCGTACCCGGGGTCTTTCAGTTTCTTGTCATAAAAGGTGTCGACGCGCGGAAAGACTCCGAAGACCGGAGAGCCGTGACCAAAGAGCACCATCTTGATGACAGCCCGCTTATCGGTCGCCAGGCGCAGAGCGTTGCGAACCCTCACGTCATCGAGCGGAGGAAAGGTCACGTTGAAATTGACAAAACGCTGCTCCGTGGAAGGCTCCACGTCTACGGCAAGTCCGGGATAGGAGGCGAGTTCGTCAATCCTGTTTTGAGGAAGATCCCTGACGACGTCGACCTGACCGGCCTGAAGCTGCATGATCCGCGTATTGTCGTCCGGGACGACGATAAAACGGAATTCACTGGCGACAGGTTTGCCCTCGACATGGTAATAGGGATTTTTCTTCAGGATATAACGCTGATTCAGCTCCCACTCGGCAAAATAATAAGGGCCGGTTCCCATGGGACTGTCACGGAATGCCTCTGCCCCCACCTTCTCAAAATGCTTTTTGGACTGGACGGAAAGGGCCGGGTTGGTCAAATTGGAGAGAAAGGGGGCGTAGGGCTCGGACAGGGAGATGACTAACGTATTCTCGTCAGGGGCGACAACCTCCTTGACGGCATGGGCCAGGTAGCTCCACGGGCTTTCCGGCCCCGCGTCCCTCAGACGCAGGATCGACCATATCCAGTCCTCAGGGGTGACGGGCGTGCCATCATGAAACTTGACGCCCTTTTTCAGATTGAAGGTATAGGACAAACCATCCTCGCTGATCTTCCAGCTTTCAGCAAGGCAGGGAACGATTCGGATCCCCCCTTGACCATCCTCCTCGGTCGTCACGAGGGACTCCAGGGCAAAGAGGAGCAGGGAGACAATCTGGCCGTCCTCGGTGATGACGTCAAGGTGTGGCGCCGTCGTGATGCAGGCCACGGATATCGGCGCATCGGAAGCAGCGTTCGCAGCAATGGAAAACTCCGGAGCAAAAAACGTAACGAGGCACAACAACGTCAATAAAACCCTACTCCTGGTCAAGATAAAATTCTCCTCCTTATGTTCCTAACCGTGTCAATTTTTCAATAGACCCATCCACTAACCATGAGAAGCGCAAGGGAAATGGCTACACCTATTCCTGTAGCCGGAAGATGACGATACAAAACCTCTTGAGATTCATAATGTATTCTGCGCTTTGAAACAACAGAATAATGCATTTTCGAGGGAAGAGAACCGTCCTCCTCTCTTTGCCTTTATCGGTATCACGCTGTTGGCATGAATTTGAGAGGAGAAATACACCTTACTCTCTTGAAGCATCTTGAAGTTATGTTGACTGCCTTTGCCCATGGAAATGCAAAGAACATTCTGATACTCTTCTTCCTTCAGTTGCCCGCGCCTTTTTAAGTGATTCGTACTTTAAAGAATAACTCTTGTCCACCATTATAACAAGGCTGGTGGACAAGCCTTGTAGTATACAAATGTCTTTTATACTTTAATACGATACTATACAGCGATCTTCCTGTCAAGGACCAAAAAGAGGGGTGTCGTTGATCAGTGATCATGTCACCCTATAATACCAATTCGCGTTTAATACGGA
>NC_021038.1:446949-455632 GCF_000210715.1 Fretibacterium fastidiosum | reverse complement strand
TATAAGTCGTCAGAGAAAATGTCACCCCACGCCGCGGCAGGCAGGGGGACACAAGGGTGACTTTTTCACTGGCTATCGACAGACCTTTTTTCAACCCCGCTCATCTAACCGTATCTCCAGTCGTATCCTGGCCTCAGCGCGAAATCCATCAGTCCCCCGCTCCCCGATCCTCCAGCGCCATCAGCTCCGTCCAGACGGCATTGCCCACGCGCATCCCCGACGGGGTGAGGGCCAGGGCCCCCTCTTCCGTCCGCAGGAGGCGCGGCGGAAGCCCCAGCAGCACTCCCTCAACCTCCCTCAGCACCCCAGTCCCCCATCGGCGGGCAAACTCCAGCCGGTCGATGCCCCACCGGGTCCGAAGGGCCAGGATCGCCGCCTCCAGCGCGCGGGCCCGCGGAGACAGGCGCTCCGCCCCCGCAAGGGGATCGGGGAAGCCGCACCGCGCCGCCTCGAGGTAGGCCTCCAGCGTCGGCGGGTTGGACCAGCGCCATCCGTCCAGGTACCCCCAGGCGGCAGGCCCCAGGGGCAGGACGGGCTCCTGGCGCCAGTAGGCCAGGTTGTGTCGGCACTCCGCCCCGGAAGGCGCGAAGCTTGAAATCTCATATTGAAGGAATTTGTTTTTGGCGAGAAACCACTGTGCGTAGCGGTAGAGGGGGTAGCCGTCGGGCAGGGAGAGAGACTGCCGGCTCATGGGGGCGTCCGGCTCCAGGGTCAGTTGATAGGTCGAAAGGTGCCCTACCCCCGCGGCCAGGACGCCCCGAAGTGAGGCGGACCAGGAGCGCAGCGTCTGGCCCGGCAGCCCGAAGATGAGGTCCACGCTGAGGTGCAGGCCGGCCCCCAGGACCATGGCCATCGCCCGAAGTGCCCCCGCGGCGTCGTGAAGCCTTCCGATGCGGCGCAGCTCGCCGTCGTCCAGGCTCTGGACGCCCAGGCTGACGCGGGTGAAGCCCCCGTCCCTCCAGACCGCCAGATGCTCCTTCGTCAGGGAGGAGGGGTTGGCCTCCACGGAGGCCTCCTCGAGGGGGGAGAGGTCCGCCATGACCTCCAGGATGCGGAGGACCCGCCGCCAGTCCCCCGGCGTCAGGAGGCTGGGCGTCCCGCCGCCGACGTAGAGCGTGCGGGGGGGGACGCGCCCTCCAAGTCGGTCACGCCAGGCGCGGGCTTCGGCCTCCAGCGCGTCCAGCCATGCAGCCACCTCGCCGTCGCCCGCGCGCCGACTGTAGAAGGAACAGTAGCCGCACTTCGCCGCGCAGAAGGGTACGTGGAGGTAGAGGGAAGGACGCGCCCCGCGGGGAAGGACCGGCTCGGCCTTCCGCGGGCAGGCGTCCCTATTTTCCATCCCCCTCCACCTGCATGAAGGCCAGGAAGGCCTCCTGGGGGATGGAGACCTTTCCGATCTGCTTCATCCGCTTCTTGCCCTCCTTCTGCTTCTCCAGGAGCTTGCGCTTGCGCGTGATGTCGCCGCCGTAGCACTTGGCCAGCACGTCCTTGCGCAGTGCCTTGACGTTGACCCGCACGATGACGCGCTTGCCGAGCGAGGCCTGGATGGGCACCTCAAAGAGCTGACTGGGGATCAGGGCCTTCAGCTTCGTCACGGCGGCGTGGCCCCGATGGTACGCCTGTTCCCTGTGGCAGATAAAGGAGAAGGCGTCCGCCGCTTCGCCGTTGACCAGGACGTCGACGCGCACCAGGTCGCTGGCCCGCAGGCCGATGAACTCGTAGTCCAGCGAGGCGTAGCCCCGCGTCTGGGACTTCAGCTTGTCGTGAAAGTCGATGATGAACTCGGAGAGGGGCATCTCGTAGATCAGGCGCACCCGCTCCGGCGTCAGGTAATCCATGGACTTGTAGACTCCGCGCCGGTCCTGCACCAGCTGCATGACCTTCCCCACGAACTCGGAGGGCAGGAAGACGGAGAGCTTGATGTAGGGCTCCCGAACCTCCTCGATCTCGCCGGCATCCGGAAAGTCGCTGGGACGATGGGCCTCGATGACCGCGCCCGACGGCGTCACCACCTCGTAGACGACGTTGGGGGCCGTGGCCACCAACTCCACGCCGTACTCCCCACTCAGGCGTTCGCGCACCACCTCCATGTGCAGCATCCCCAGGAAGCCGCAGCGGAAGCCGAAGCCCAACGCCACGGAGGTCTCCGGCTCGAAGGTCACGGCGGCGTCGTTGAGGCAGAGCTTCTCCAGCGCCTCTCGTAGCTGGGGGTAGTTGTCCCGCTCCACCGGGTAGAACCCGCAGAAGACGACGCTCTTCACCTTTCGGTAGCCCGGCAGGGGACGGGCGGCCGGGCGGGCCGCCTCGGTGATCGTGTCCCCCACCGGCGCCTCGGCCAGAGTCTTGATGCTGGCGGCGATGTAGCCCACCTCGCCGGGCCCCAGCTGCTCCACGGGAGTGAAGCCCGGCCGGAACACCCCGACCTCCTCGACGGAGTAGACGCTGCCCGTCTGCATGAACAGGACGTTCTGTCCTTCTCGAATGACGCCGTTCACGACCCGCACATAGGAGATCACGCCGTGGTAGTTGTCGTAGACGGAGTCGAACACCAGGGCCTGAAGCGGGGCTCCGGCGTCCCCCTCCGGGGCCGGAATTCGCTGGACGACGCGCTCCAGGATCTCGTCGATGCCGCGCCCGTCCTTCGCACTGGCCAGGACGGCGTCTGAGGCATCCAGCCCAACGACGTCCTGAATCTCCTGCTTCGCGTTCTCCTCCCGCGCCGAGGGAAGGTCGATCTTGTTGATCACCGGCAGGATCTCAAGCCCCTGCTCCACCGCCTGATAGGCGTTGGCCACCGTCTGGGCCTCCACCCCCTGGCTGGCGTCCACCACCAGGAGCGCCCCCTCGCAGGCCGCAAGGGAGCGGGAAACCTCGTAGGCAAAGTCCACGTGACCCGGCGTGTCGATCAGGTTCAGCACCCACTTTTTGCCGTCCGGAGACGTGTAGTCCATGCGGACCGGCACCAGCTTGATCGTGATGCCCCGCTCCCGCTCCAGCGAGAGCGAGTCCAGAAGCTGATTCTTCATCTCGCGGGACTGCACCGTTCCCGTCCGCTCCAACAGGCGGTCCGCCAGGGTGGACTTGCCGTGATCGATGTGGGCGATAATGCAAAAATTTCGGATGTTCTCCTGTCTCATACGTGCTCCTCTGCAGCGTTAAAAGCGTTCAAAAAATTGAGGAGGGGACTTCGCCCCTCCTCATAAAGCCCTGACCCGCCCGACCTGTCCCAAAGGGGTCAGGGTTCAGGCGAGCCTGGCGATCTGTTCCACCAGGACCTCCGGTTCAAAAGGCTTCACGACGAAGCCGTCGATCTTGAGCTCACGGGCTTTCAAGGCGACGGGGAGCGAGGAGTTCGCGGTCACCAGCAGCACCTTTGCCGTGGGGAAGATCTCACGGAGCCGCCGGACCGTCTCGAAACCGTCCAACTTCGGCATGTGCAGGTCAACGATCACGATATCCACTGCCGTCGGCTTGGGGGCAACAGCCAACTCCCTCAACTGCGACAGCGCGATCACGCTGTCCGTTGAAGCCCCCACGACCCTGTAGTCCGCGTCCTCCAGGATCATGCGTATCATGTCGATCATGAAGTCCGCGTCGTCGATGATGAATACGTTTCGAGGCACCCGTTTACCCTCAAAGTCCCGCCTGGGATGCCGCTATTTTCCGTCCTCAGCGGCACCCAGCTTCTTCAGGGACTCGACGCGCTCCCTCTGCATCGCGAGCTGAGACTCAAGCGACGCAAGCTGAGCCTCCTCCGCCTTCAACAGCTGGCTTGACCGATTCTCGTATGCCTCGGACATCAGCTTGAGGGCATTCAACTCGCTGCGAATGGCCTCAACGTCCGGAAGGGCGTCCTTCTCCAGCTTGGACAGACGGGCCTCGATCTTCGTGAACTCCTCCTTCAAGGCATCAACCCGGGGCGTGAACTTGTTCTGCAGGAGCGTCCACATGACGTTCAGGATGACGAGGACCACCGCGGCCCCAATGAGGATGAGCTTCTTCTTGTTTGCAGGAGCCGAAACCTTCTTCGCAGGCTGATCGCTCATAACATAAAACCTCCGTTTCCTTGATGGAAAAAACACAAGACCTCGTGGTTGCCCCTGAGGCCTTTAATGACAAAAAGACAACACCATTAAGACAATCGAAAGCGCGAGGGAGAAGGGCTCGTCCGGACATCTTATTTTAGACCCCACGGCCTTTACATTGCCCGTCCCCTGCCGCACGGCCTGTCGCCTGAAGGCTCCGCCACAGTTTCGGCCCCCATGCGAAGGGCGGGCCCTTCGCCCTCCCGTCCGCTGAAAATCAAGCTCCCTGAACGAAAGTATTGTACCACAAAAGAAAGTGCCGTTCATCCCCGTTGGCGAAGACGAGCGTGACCGCAGGGAGGTTGGCGAACGTTAAAAAAGCGGCCCGTCGGGGCCGCTTGCTCAATCGTTACTTCAGCTCCACGTCGGCGCCGGCCTCAGCAAGTTTCTTCTTCAGCTCCTCGGCCTCCTCCTTGGAGACGCCCTCCTTGATGGGCTTCGGCGGGTTGTCCACCAGCTCCTTTGCTTCCTTCAGGCCAAGGCCCGTGATCTCGCGGACCACCTTGATGACGGCGATCTTGTTGGAGCCAGGCCCCTTGTAGACCACGTCGAACTCCGTCTTCTCCTCGCCCGCTGCGGCACCGGCGCCCGCTGCGGCACCGGGCATGGCCATCATGGCCACCGGAGCGGCGGAGGCGGACACGCCGAACTTTTCCTCGAGAGCCTTCACCAGCTCGGAAAGCTCGAGAACGGACATCTCCTCAATCGCCTTGATCAGTTCCTCGTGAGTCATAAAACGTTACCTCCTGAAATTTAATGTTCAAAATGACAAAACACGTCAACGCATCAAACAAACGGCTTGGTCGACTTCCTCCGCAGAAGGTCCGTCTAGGCGGCGTCCTTCTTGTCGCGAATCTGGGCAAGGCACGTGACCAGGCCACGCACCGTGCCGGAGAGCACGTTGACCAGGCCGGAGATGGGCGCCGCGATCGTGCGCACCACCTGGCCGATCAGGACGTCCTTCGACGGCAGGTCCGCCAGCGCGTGAAGCTGCTGGAGGTCCAACACCGTGCTTCCCAGCATGCCGCCCTTCAGGACGAAGGCCTTCTGGGTCTTGTCCGTGGCGCACTCCTTCAGCACCTTGGCCACACTCACGGGGTCGCCATAGGAAAGGGTAAAGATGTTCGGCCCCTTGGTGAGGTCCTCCGGAAGCTCCGGAAGCCCCGCCTCTTTGATGGCGATGGAAAAGAGGGTGTTCTTCGCGACCTTCATCTCCCCTCCCGCCGCGCGGACGCGGGCGCGAAGGGCCGTGCTGGCCGCCACCGTCATGCCGCGGTACTCGGCCACGAAGATCGCGTTCGAGCGTTCGAGCTTCTCCTTCAGGTCGGCCACCAACTCGTATTTAACCGATGCAGGCATATTGTTTCACCTCCTCCAACGTTGATCTCTTTTAAAACTTCCGTATCAATTCAGCCTCACCTGCAGAGCTCAAGTCATCGAGGCCATCGAGCAAATCAAGCAAAAAAAGGCTCCCCGCCGCCGGGGAGCCCTCTTAATAGAACAGAATGGGGTCAAGCCCTGCACGGGCTCACGCACCTTCCATTCCCCGGCACCTCGGCAGGCATGGCATTGAGCCCCGAGGGGCGCCTGCGGTCTACAACATCAGGGAGTCTTTATCAATCTTCAGCTGTCGAAGGGACGCGATCAGGCGCTGACCTCCCGCTGGACGTCCAGTGGGTCCACCGCGATCCCCGGTCCCATGGTGGGGGCGATCGTGACGCTCTTCACGTAGGTTCCCTTCACGGAGGCGGGACGGGCCTTATAGATCGCCTGCAGGATGGCCTTCGCGTTTTCAAAGAGCTGATCCACCGTGAACTCCCGCCGCCCGATGGCGTTGTGGGTGATGCCGGCCTTATCGACGCGAAACTCAACGCGGCCCGCCTTGATCTCACTGATGGCGTTCGTCAGGTCAAAGGTCACCGTTCCCGTCTTGGCGCTGGGCATCATGCCGCGGGGGCCAAGGACCTTGCCGAGCCGCCCGACGGACTTCATCATGTCCGGCGTGGCGATAACCGCGTCGAACTCCAGCCATCCGCCCGAAATCTTCTGCACCAGGTCCTCGCCGCCCACGATGTCGGCGCCTGCGTCCTGAGCTTCCTTCTGCTTCTCGCCCGCTGCCAGCACCAGAACCCTCCTAGTGACGCCGGTGCCGTGGGGCAGGCCAACCGTGCTGCGGACCTGCTGATCCGCGTGGCGCGGGTCAACGCCCAGACGGACGTGGACCTCCAGGCTCTCGTTGAACTTCGCCGTGGCGATCTGCTTGTAAAGCTCCACCGCCTCACGCAGCCCATAGAGCTTCCCCAGCTCGACCTTCTCGGCGGCCGCCCGATATCGCTTGCTGTGCTTCATCTCAAAAAACCTCCTGTGGTCGATCGCGAATCCCAAAGGACTCTGCCACAAAGATCAATTCGCTCCCACCTGGGGAGCCTTCCGGCAGCCATTCACTGGCGTTCACGGGCCATCAGTCCCTCACTTCGAGCCCCATGGAGCGGGCCGTGCCTTCGATCATACGCATCGCCGCCTCGACGTCGTTCGCGTTGAGGTCCCTCTGCTTGTACTCCGCGATCTCGCGCACCTTGGCGCGGGATACGGAGCCCACCTTCGTCTTGTTGGGAACGCCCGACCCCGACTCAACGCCGGCGGCCTTCTTCAGGAGGACCGCCGCAGGCGGCGTCTTAAGCTCAAAGGTGAAGCTGCGGTCGGCGTAGACGGTGATCACTGCCGGAATGATCAGGCCCGCCTGATCGGAGGTCTTTGCGTTGAACTGCTTGCAGAACTCCATGATGTTGACGCCGTGCTGTCCCAGCGCGGGGCCCACGGGAGGAGCCGGCGTCGCCTTTCCGGCAGGCAACTGCAACTTGATCTGCCCTACGACCTTCTTAGCCATGAAATAAAAATCCCCTCTCTAAAAACAAAACGTGACGTTTATCTTCACCGCCCGGCTCTCTACCTCACGAGAACTCCAAGCGGCGTTCAGCAAATTTTTTCGAGAAGGCGATAGTCGGCCTCCGTCACCGTCTCCCGACCAAGGATGTTCACGGTGAACTTGACCTTTCCCTTCTCGGAGTTGATCTCAACGACGGGCCCCGTCTGCCCCGCCATGGGGCCGCTCTTGACGGTGACCGTATCTCCAGGCTTCAGGGCGATCTCCACCTTGGGGCGGTCCTTCTCCAGGATCGACATGAGCCGGGTCACCTCGTCCTCCGAGAGGGGGATGGGATGCGTCCCCGCCCCCACGAAGCCCGTCACCCCCGGTGTGTGCCGCACCACGTGCCAGGACTGTTCGTCCAGGATCATCTCGACCAACACGTAGCTGGGGTAGAGCTTTCTCGTGACCTTGCGGCTCTTTCCGTCCTTCACAACGACGCGATCCTCTATGGGCACGAGCACGTTAAAGATGCCCTCCTTCATGCCCATCGTGGCGATACGCTGTTCAAGGTCGGCCTTCACTCGATTCTCATAGCCCGAATAGGTTTGAACAACATACCATCGGCGTTCGCCGCGCTGCGTCATCACAAAGGCCCCCTAGCGCCTGCAAAGAACCTGCAAAAAATAAAAGAAGGCCTCCGGCCACCTATCCCAGCATGCCGGAGAAAGCCCACGTGAGTAAAAAATCGATGAGCCCCAGGTAGAGAGAGACCCCCAAAGTAAAGACAATGACGATCAGCGTCCAATACCAAACCTGTTTTTTGGTGGGCCACGTGACCTTCTTCAGCTCCGCCCGGACCTCGCGCAAAAAAGCGACGCCCGGTATGGAATTCACGGCCTCTTTAGTCATATACGCCCCTCCTGAGGGCATCACAAAAAGACACCCATAATAAAATGGCAGGCCCGGCAAGACTCGAACTTGCAACCCCTGGTTTTGGAGACCAGTGCTCTACCAATTGAGCTACGGACCTACGCTGAAAACAACGCTAGGTATTTTACAACACCCCTGCAAGTTATGCAAGGCGTCAGGCGCGAAGCGCCGCCTCCGTCGCCTACTTCGACTCCTTGTGCAGGACGGAGGCGTTGCACCACTTGCAGAACTTCTTGATCTCAAGCTTCTTCGACTGCTTCTTCTTGTTCACCGTCGTGGTGTAGTTGCGCCTCTTGCACTGCGTGCAGGTCAGTCCGATGATATCCGCCATGGCTAAAACCTCTCCTTAAATTTTAAGATCGCACTCCAACGGCGGCCGGAGCGCACTCCGGCCGCCCGGAAATTCAGTTATTCCAGGATTTTGGTGACGACGCCTGCGCCCACCGTGTGGCCGCCCTCGCGCACCGCGAAGCGCAGCCCCTCCTCCATGGCGATGGGCACGATCAAAGACACCTCAAACGTGGCGTTGTCCCCAGGCATCACCATCTCCACACCATCCGGCAGCTTGATGTCACCCGTCACGTCCGTCGTCCGGAAGTAGAACTGCGGCTTGTAACCCGCAAAGAACGGCGTATGGCGACCGCCCTCCTCCTTCTTCAGAACGTACACCTCGCCCTTGAACTTCGTGTGCGGCGTCACCGTGCCGGGCTTCGCCAACACTTGCCCCCGCTCCACCTGGTCCTTGTCAATGCCACGGAGCAGTATCCCGACGTTGTCTCCAGCCTCCGCGTCGTCCAAG
>NC_021038.1:442700-445443 GCF_000210715.1 Fretibacterium fastidiosum | reverse complement strand
GGCGCTCTTCTGCTCGTTCCAGCGGTATGGCCAGTTTATCCATGGTCCAGTAACTTGAGCCCAATCCTGTTGTTACAAAGAGTACCTGCCAGGTATTCTTTTTACTGCGCTTTGAGAAAAGCCGCGAATAACGGCTTTTGGCATGGTAAAATCTGAGGGCTTCAGAAGGAGAAGACAATACGGTTGGCATTTCTCAGGCACCCCATCCGTGATTCCTAAAAGGTCGGCGCCTGAGGGCGGCTGTTTCGTCTGCGATATTTTTTCTTTATGATGGGACGATCTTATTGGGAAACGGCCTGTCGGGCCTGGAGGCGGGGAGATGCAAAATAAAGTTCTGGTTACGGGATTCGAGCCCTTTGGCGGCGAGCCGGTCAACCCTGCGGGCGAGGTTCTGAAGCTTCTCGATGGGAAGAGGCTGGAGGGATGTCAAATCGTTACTCAGGAAATCCCAACGGTGCGCTTCCTCTCGTTGGAGTCGCTTCGATCGGCCGTGACCCGTGAAGACCCGATTGTGGTCATCTCGCTGGGTCAGGCGGGAGGGCGCTCTGAGATCACGCCCGAACGTGTCGCCATCAACGTCGATGACTTTCGCATCCCGGATAACGGAGGGAATCAGCCGGTGGACGAACCCGTGATCGAGGGCGCTCCCGCGGCTTATTGGTCTACCCTGCCCATCAAAAGCATGGTGCGGGCAATGCGGGACGCCGGGGTTCCCGCTTCGGTCTCAAACAGCGCGGGGACCTTCGTGTGCAACCACCTTTTTTACGGTTTGATGCACTTCCTGGCAACGGAGGGAAACGCGCGCCGAGGGGGGTTCGTTCACATCCCCTATATGACGGAGCAGGCCAGGCGCCTGGGAGAAGGAAACGGCCTGCCCGTGGCGACGATGGCCCTGGGAATTGAGACCGCGATTCGAGCGGCGCTTACCGTCCGCGAGGACCTCCGGGAGACCGGGGGCCGGCTCCATTAGGGCTTGATATTTGAAGAACGGCTTGGATTTATGGAGCTTGCCATTCCCTGACCGTGGCGTCGAACTGGCGCTGAACGCAGCGATAGAGTCGGCCCGGGCGGGAGAGGCCGGGAAGGTGAAGACCATCACCCGGTTCAAGTATTAACCGTAAATTCCTCCCCCTCGGAGGCTGGTGTCTCTGCACCGACCTCCGGGGGGGGCTTTTTGTTGCCCTTTGACATGGATGCCCGGAGCTCGCCCGGCCCGATTCGCTGTCCCGCTACGTCGTGGGGGCCACGCAAAACCCCGCGGATTGACGCTCAGCCACAATCCACAAGACACAACGCCCACTCGGACGATAGCGCGCTGCCATTGTGCAAATCAAACGAACTTCCACGTTGTCAAAACTCAATGGACACATCGAAAAAGCGCACCCAGGCTGCCCTTGGTGCGTTTTGATCCAACGCTTCCAGGCTTTTTCATTCCTTGACGCACCTCGATTGCATAGTAAAATAGTTTTCATTAAAAAAATAAGCTTTATCGGTCACAGGCTCCGAAACAGAAATGCGGTTCCCCGAGCGGAGGCTGAGGTCATTTTATCGAACCTCAGGCACTTTGGTTTTGCGTTTCAAAATTCATCTTGAGGAGGGAAAATTGATGAAAGGTTTTGCAATGCTCAAGATCGGCAGCGTGGGGTGGATCGAAAAGGACCGTCCGAAGTGCGGCCCTATGGACGCGATCTGCCGCCCTCTGGCTCTTGCGCCGTGCACCTCGGACGTCCACACCGTTTGGGAGGGCGCCGTCGGAGAGCGTCACAACATGATCCTGGGGCATGAGGGCACCGGTGAGATCGTGGAGGTCGGAGAGCTGGTCAAGGACTTCAAGCCGGGAGACAAGGTCATCGTCCCCGCCATCACTCCGGACTGGAACTCTCTGGAGGCCCAGGGCGGCTACTCCATGCACTCGCACGGTATGCTCAACGGCTGGAAGTTCTCCAACGTCAAGGACGGTCTGTTCGGCGAGTTCTTCCACGTCAACGATCCGGACGGCAACCTGGCGCTCCTCCCGGAAAACATCGACCTCAAGGTGGCCCCCATGCTCTCGGATATGGTGCCCACGGGGTTTCATGGCGCAGAGCTCGCCGACGTTCAATATGGAGATGAGGTCCTGGTCATCGGGATCGGTCCGGTCGGCCTGATGGCCGTGGCGGGAGCGAACCTGCGCGGGGCCTCGCGCATCTATGCCGTTGGGACCCGTCCCGTGTGCATCGAGGCCGCCAAGTTCTACGGGGCCACGGACTTCATCGACTACAAGGGAGGGACGATCAGCGAACAGGCGCTCAGGCTGACCAAGGGCAGAGGCGTGGACAAGGTCATCATCGCAGGCGGGACCGTCGATACCTTCGCGGAAGCGGTCAAGTCGCTGAAGGCGGGCGGCAGGATCGGGAACGTGAACTACCTGGGATCGGGCGCGACGATCGACATCCCGCGCGTGGAGTGGGGCGTCGGCATGGGGCACAAGGCGATCAACGGCGGACTGATGCCGGGAGGCCGGCTTAGAATGGAGAAGCTGTCCCGCCTGGTATCGGTCGGCAAGCTGGACCTCTCCCCGTTGATCACCCACCCCTTCAAGGGCTTCGAGCACATCGAAGAAGCGCTCTATCTGATGAAGGAGAAGCCGAAGGACCTGATCAAGCCGGTCGTCCTGCTCTGACCGGACTCTCACGCCGCACCGGAAGGCTCTTTGCGCTTTTCCATGCGGGGCAGGACGGGTCGGCCATCTTTAATACCAATT
>NC_021038.1:431618-441534 GCF_000210715.1 Fretibacterium fastidiosum | reverse complement strand
CGAACGGCAGCCGCACTGAAAGTCGATCTTCTTTATCCCGGCACAGGCGGTGGGCGTCCAGCCCCTCGGCCACGATGTCCCCGACGGTCATCCGGGGGTTCAGGGATTAAATCAGTGTTTCCTTAGAAAACACTGATTAAGTCGTTGAGAACTGTCAACCGTATGGGCTCCCTTCAGCGTATGAAACTTCATCAGGCCGCGCGAAGCGCGTGGGGCTTGGGGCGTAGCCCCATTTTAAAATTTTAGGGAAGCGCTGAAGGATACCCTTTATTGATGTTCCTTGATTGCTTTCAACAACTTTTGAAGATTAATCAGCGCTTCCCTTATATTAGCGTTATAGTGGCGTTATCTTGGAGGCGTATTATAATGAAGACGTTCAAGATGTCTCGACCTGCGTCCGTATTGGCGTATTCTTGAACGTGATGTGTTCTTGAATAGTGGTGTATTCTTGGGCTTGAATAGGAGATGGCACGATGAAGACGATGCAGCTGAAGGGATTGCTTTTTTTTGTGCTGGCGTATGGGGTGCTGGCGTCGGCGGGGTGCGGAGGCGGAGACTCTGAGGAGCAGGGGATCTCGGGGCCCGCGCCCAACCCTTACCTCTCAGCTCCGCTCTATGGCACCACGCACTTTGACCCTGCCCAGAGCGACTCCACCCCCTACGGTCCCCCAAAGGGCTCCTTTACCATTGACCCAGTGCGGCAGCCCATCTCCTATGGCGGACCGGTTAACATCATCACCCTGGCCTCCACTTCTCCCCGCTTCATGTGGGGCGTGGGGAGCGACCGCGTCGCCTACATCAACGCCGCCGAAAAGCAGTGGGCAGAGGTGGCTCGGCTCGACGCCCCGGCCTACCTCTCTCCGGACATGGGTCCCGTGGCGCCGGGGGCGCACAAGACCATCGGGGAGATGAGCTTTGAGGGCAAGACCTCCCGGGACATACACCAGGTTTTCGTGACGAACTACGGCGCGAAATACAACGCCCGGCTGGCCAACGGCGTCTACTCTGTGGTGGACAAGGACAATGTCCTCTACGCCACCTACGGTTACGGCGTCTACGCTTTCGCTCTAAAGGACGCCGCAAATCCCGCGGCGGGCATCGAGGTGCGCCACAGCATCGCAGACGCGGCGGACGCCATCCAGGGAGCCGGGGCCAGAGCGGTGCTTTATGGCCTGAATATGACCTACGACGGACACATCATCCTCAACTTCGAGAATGGCGTCTCCGTGCTGAATCGCACCCTGGACGCAGCCTCCGCCCAGACGATCCTCTTCCCCGGAGAGCACACCAGCAACTCCCTGGCCGTGGACGAGAAGGGAGGCATCTACGTGGTGACCAACAAGAGGATGCACAAACTGGTGTGGACCGGAAGCCGGCTCTCGGACGCAGAGGCCGACGGCGCTTGGTCTTCCCCCTACGACGCCCCGGAGGACGCTGTTCCTCCCATCGTAAAGTTTGAGCCCGGTTCCGGCTCCACGCCGACGCTGATGGGGTTCGGCAAGAACGCCGACAGGCTGGTGGTCATCACCGACGGCTCTCGGAGGATGAATCTGGTGGCCTTCTGGCGCGACGAGATACCCCAGGACTTCGTGCAGCAGGACGGCACTCAGTCACGCCGGATCGCCGGTCAGATCCCTGTGACTTGCGGCTACAGCCAGCTCCCTACGTGGATTCAGTCCGAGCAGTCCGTGGTGGTCAGCGGCTACGGCGCCTTTGTGGTCAACAACCTGCCCCTGGAGTCCGACACCATGGCGCGGCTGCCCAAGATTTTGGGCGCAGCCACCCTGGGCCCCGTGTATCCCTCTTCCCGGGGGGTAGAGCGCTTCCGCTGGGACCCGAAGGAACATCGCTGGGCGTCAGTCTGGAGACGATCCGACGTATCCTCCACCAGCATGATCCCCGTCCACTGTCGGAACGGCAACATGGCCTTGGTCAGCGGCTACGGAGCGCAGGGCTGGGAGCTCACGGGCATGGACTGGGACACCGGCGCCACCGTGCACCGCACGATCTTCGGCAAGAGCAACTATGGCAACGGCGCCTACGCCATCCTGCAGTTTCTGCCCAACGGGGACCTGCTCTTCAACAGCCTGGTGGGCCCCTACCGTGTGAGCTACTGACTTTCGAAGGTCCTGAAGACCAGGGAGCGCTGATTTAATCAGTGCTTCCCTAATATCCTGCGAAGGGCTCCTCCCTGTGGCACGCCACGAGGTGGCCCGGCGACACCTCGCGGAGCTCGGGCCGAAACTGCCGGCACCGTTCCTCGGCCTGCGGACAGCGCGGGGCGAAACGGCAGCCGCATTGAAAGTCGATGGGGCTCCCCACCTCTCCCTTCAGGCGCACTCGACGGGCGTTCATGGGGTTGTCCGGGTCCACGTCCGGGATGGAGGACAGCAGGGCCCTTGTGTACGGGTGAAGGGGCTCTCCGTAGAGCCGGTCCGTTTCGGCCAGCTCCACCAGCGCTCCAAGGTACAGGACCCCGACGCGGTCCGAGATGTGGCGCACCACGGCCAGGTCGTGGGCGATGAAGAGGGACGTCAGCCCCAGGTCCTCCCGCAGGTCCACCAGGAGGTTGACGATCTGGGCCTGGATGGAGACGTCCAGCGCCGAGATCGGCTCGTCGCAGACCAGAAACTCCGGCTCTACGGCCAGAGCCCGCGCGATGCCGATGCGCTGGCACTGCCCCCCGGAGAACTCGTGGGGGTAGCGGGAGCGAAACTCCGGCCTCAGCCCCATCCGCGTGAGGAGGCGGCAGACCCGCTCCTCGCGCTCTTCTTTGTCCCGGCACAGGCGGTGGGCGTCCAGCCCCTCGGCCACGATGTCCCCGACGGTCATCCGGGGGTTCAGGGAGGCGTAGGGGTTCTGCAGCACGATCTGCGCCCGCTTCTTGAAGCGCAGCCGATCGGCTCCCCTTGCGGCGTGGACGTCCAGCCCGTCGAAGAGCACGGAGCCGGACGTCGCGGGGTGCAGCCCCAGGACCGTTCGGCCCAGCGTACTCTTGCCGCACCCGGACTCCCCGACGAGCCCCAGGGTCTCCCCGCGGAAGACCTCAAAACTGACGTCGTCCACCGCTTTGAGAGTCCGTCCTCCGGGCAGCCGGAAGTACCGGCAGAGGCGCTCCACGCGCAGCAGCGGGACGCGCCCCCGGGTCGTCTGTGTCATGCCGCCCCCTCCTTCCGTCCGGCCTTGGGACACCGTATCCCCTCCGGCACGGCGACGTGGGGCGCCATGGGATGGCGAAGCCAGCACCGCACCCGGTGCCCCGCCTCCAGAGCGGACCCCGAAGACGGAAGCAGAAACTCAGGCGGCGCAGCGCGGGTGCAGACCTCCATGCAGTAGTCGCAGCGCGGCGCGAAAGGACAGCCCCGCCGCCCGCCCGGCGCCTCCAGCAGGTCGGGCGGCGTCCCGGACAGGGAGTAGAGCGTGGAGCGGCCCGATCCTCCCGGACACGGCACGGAGCGCAGCAGCGCCCAGGTGTAGGGGTGGGCGGGCTTGCGGAGCAGCTCACGCTTGGGAGCGCTCTCCAGTATCTCGCCCGCGTACATCACCTGAATTCGGTCCCCGACCTCCGACGCGACGCCCAGGTCGTGGGTGACCAGCAGGACCGAGAGATCGAATCTCCGCTGCAGCTCCCGGATCAGGTCCAGGATGTCGGCCTGGGTGGTCACGTCGAGGGCCGTCGTGGGCTCGTCCGCGATCAGGACGCGGGGCATCCCGACCAGGGCCGAGGCGATCATGACGCGCTGGCGCATCCCGCCCGACAGCTCGTGAGGGTACTGTCTCACGCGCGTCTCCGGGCTGGATATCCCCACGGCGTGCAGCATCTCGAGCACCCGAAGCCGCCTCTCCGGGCCCCGCAGCTTCGTGTGGAGCAGCAGGGGCTCCTCCACCTGCTCGCCGATCGTCAGGGTCGGGTCCAGCGAGGTCGACGGGTCCTGAAAGACCATCGCCAGGCATCGGCCCCGGACGCGCTGCATCTCCCGCTCCGTCTTTCCCAGGAGGTCCTGCCCCAGGTAGAGGATGCGGGAGCTTTCCGGGACTTCGGCCACGTCGTCCGGCAGAAGGCGCATCAGGGCCCGCGCCGTCATGGACTTTCCGCAGCCCGACTCCCCCACCGTCACCAGCGTCTCACCGGCGCGCAGGTCGAAGGAGACGCCCCGGACGACGTGGAGGCGCCCGTCGCGGACCTTCAGGTACACGTCCAGGTCCCGAACCTCGATGACCTTTCCGTCCACGGCTCGCTCATCCATCTCGACCATCGTTTTTTCGTTTGCGCCGACCACGGCTCAGTCCCTCGCGCGCGGGTCCAGCGCGTCGCGGAGCCCGTCGCCCAGCATCTGGAAGGAGAGCATGGTCAGGCTGATGAAGAGCGTGGGGAAGAAGAGCTGCCAGGGGTAGAAGAGCATCTGCTGCTGCGCGCCCGACGCCAGCGCGCCCCAGCTGGTCATGGGGGGCTGGATGCCCAACCCGATGTAGGACAGGAAGGCCTCACCAAAGATGAAGAGGGGGATGTCGAAGGTGACTGCCACGATCATGACGCCCATGATGTTGGGGATCAGGTGCTTCCAGAGTATCCGCCACGGCGAGGTCCCCAGGGCCCGGGCCGTCAGGACAAACTCCTGCTCCCTGATCTGGAGGACCTGCCCCCGGACCAGGTAGGCCATATTGCACCAGCCCGTCAGGGTCATCGCGATCAGCAGGCTCGCCATCCCGCGGCCCAGGATCAGGGAGACCAGGACCGCCAGGACCAGGTAGGGGATGCTCGACAAGACGTCCGCCAGGCGCATCATCGCGTTGTCGACGGCACCGCCCAGTCCCGCGGCCACCCCGCCGTAGAGCAGGCCCACCAGGATGTCGATCAGCGCGCCGACCAGCGCGACGATCAGCGAGACCCGGCCCCCCACGGCAACGCGGGTGAAGAGGTCGCGCCCCATCTTGTCCGTGCCGAACCAGTGGGCCGCGGAGGGCCCCAGGTTCTTCTCGGCCATGTTCAGCGCCTCGTGCCCGTAGGGCGTCAGCGCCGGCCCCAGGACGCAGAGCGCCGCGACAAAGGCCAGGAGAGCAGCGGACAGGAGGGCTGCCCGGTTCCGCTTCAGCCGGCGCCAGGCGTCCTGCCAATAGTTCACGGAGGGCCTCGAGGCGAAGGGCGCCTCGTCGGGTCGTTCGACGAAGCGAAAGTCCTCCGGGCAGAACCCTTCGCCGTCCCCCGCCTCAGCGGGGCACCAGTTGGGACGCGGCTCCATCACGAGGCCCCTCCGTCGCGCGCGAAGCGGATTCGGGGGTCCAGAAAGCCGTAGAGGAGGTCCACGGCCAGTATCGACAGGATGTAGAGGGCCGACAGAAAGACCGTCTGCCCCATGATCAGGGTGTAGTCCCGGTCCCCCACCGACGAGACGAAGTAGAACCCCAACCCGGGCACGGAGAAGAGGCGCTCCACCACGAAGGCCCCGCCGAACATCAGGGCGATCTGGGGCCCCAGCAGGGTCACGATGGGAAGGACGGCGTTGCGCAGCACGTGCCTGCGGACCAGGTGAAAGCGGCTCATGCCCCTGGCCCGGGCGGCCAAGATGTAGTCCTGGCTCAGGACGTCCAGGCAACTGGCGCGCATGAAGCGGGCGTACTGCGCCGTGGAGTAGAAGGACAGGGCCAGGGCCGGAAGCACCACGTGGGCGAAGCCTCCCCACCCCGTGACGGGGAACCAGCCCAGCCGCACGGCCAGAAAGTACTGGAACAGGGAGGCCAGCACGAAGTTGGGGACGGACACCCCCAGGATCGCCAGGAGCATGACGGCGTAGTCCAGAGCCTTTCCGCGGTGAAGCGCCGCCACGACTCCCAGCGCGACGCCCAGCCCAGCCCCCCACAGGATGGACGTCAGGCCCAGCACCCCGGACACGGGGGCGTAGCGGGCGAGGATGTCCCCGACGCTCCGCCCCCGGTAGCGCAGCGACTCGCCGAGGTCCCCCTCCGTCAGCAGCCGCTTCCAGAAGAGCCCGTACTGCTCCAAGAGCGGCCTGTCGAAGCCGTAGCGCTCGAAGGTCTGCCTGCGCAGGGATTCGGGCAGCTTCTCGGTCATGGCCTCGATGGGGTTGCCCGGCACGGAGTGGATGATGAAAAAGGTGGCGCTCGACGCCACGAACAGGGCGACGAGCGCGTAGATCAGTCGTTTGAGGACGAAGCGAGTCATCTATAAATCCTGTTGTCCCCCGGCGCTACTTCTCGACAGAGACGGTCTTGTAGAGCATCGCGGTGAAGGTGGGCGCGGCGTACCCCTTCACGCGAGGATGGACGCAGTCGAAGCCGGCGCTGCAGGGCTCGCCAAGCCAGTTTACGGTCAGGGCGTTCATGATCCACAGGTAAAGCACGGACGCCAATGCGATGGTCAACCTTTTTTTCATCGTTTTCCGTCTCCTTCCAA
Source organism: Fretibacterium fastidiosum (assembly GCF_000210715.1). Classification (GTDB taxonomy): domain Bacteria; phylum Synergistota; class Synergistia; order Synergistales; family Aminobacteriaceae; genus Fretibacterium; species Fretibacterium fastidiosum. The sequence continues at coordinate 435,122 of NC_021038.1, read as the reverse complement.
GCGGTTCGGCAGACACAGCGGACCGCAGGCAATTGGCTGAAAAGAGGTCAAATCCCGTTATCTCAGCGCTGTTCCGCAGCAAGACAATGAGGAGTCCTGAAGGTGAGGACCTCTATCGAGTCCGGCCTTCTGCACCTCCGCTAAAATTCGTCGCCGCCTTTCCATTAGGTAGGACCACTTCCTAAATATTTCCGTAAAACAGCGGTGCGCCAGGGCCGATCGGCAATTTCAAGACGAACCAGAGGCTCAGCATCAGTATCCAGCCGACCAGCAGGGCAATCGAATAGGGCAACATGGTCGAAAGCACCGAACCAATGCCGGCCTTCTTGTCATATTTTTGGAAGTAGGCCACGATCATCACGAAGAAGGGCATCAGGGGCGTGATAATGTTCGTAGCGGAATCACCGATGCGGAACACCAGCTGAGTCAGCTCCGGCGCATACCCCAGGTGCATGAACATGGGGACGAAGATCGGCGCCATCATCGCCCATTTGGCAGTGTCCACGGGGATGAGCAAATTGATGAAAGCCGTGACGAGGATAAAAACCCAAAGCAACGGCAGACCGACCAGGCCGACGCTTTCCAAAAAGTGGGCACCCTTGACCGAGATAATGATGCCCAGGTTGGATTTGTTGAAGAAGAACGTAAACTGCGCGGCGAAGAAGAGCAGGACCAAAAAGCTCGATATCCCGGCGATGCCCGTTGACATGAGATTCGTGAGGTCCCGGCTGGACTTGATCTTGCCTGAGGCCACGCCATAGGCAACTCCTGGAATGAGGAACAGCAACATCATAAAAAAGATGATCCCGCTCATGAAGGGCGAACCCAGCACCTGGCCGGTTGTCGGATTTCTCAGTAAGCCTCCGGAGGGGACGATCAACAACAGCATGACGACGACATAGATCAGAGCAGCGAAGCCGGCAGCACGCATTCCCTTTTTTTCATCCAGCGTCAAGTCCTGGACGCGCGCGTCCTCCTCCGGCTGGTAAAGAGGGAGGTGGGGTTCTACGATATGGTCCGTGACCCAGGTCCCGATCAGGACGACCAATACCGTCGATGCCACCATGAAGTACCAGTTTCCCGTGGGCTGCACTACGTAGTCGGGGTTCAGGATGTTTGCCGCCTGAGTCGACATGCCCGCGTAAAGCGGGTCGTTGCTCCCCAGGAGCAGATTGGCTGTCCAGCCGCCGGAAACGCCGGCATAGGCTGCAGCCAAGCCCGCAATGGGATGTCGATTGCAAGCGATGAAAGTGACAGCTCCCAGTGGAACGAGCACCACGTATCCCGTAGAGGAAGCCACGTTCGACATGACCCCCAGAAAGACGATCATGGCGGAGATAAGCGCTTTCGGCGTCTTGGAGACGAGTTTGCGGAGCAGGGCGTTGAGCATTCCCGTCCCCTCACACACGCTGACGCCAAGGATGATGGTAAAGACCGTTCCCAGGGGGAAAAAGCCCGTGAAATTTTTGATCACGCTGGTGACCATATAGTGGAACCCCTCGAGAGAGAGCAGATTATAGGCCTGCGCGTGAATGGTTTCGATCGTTCCCGTCGCGCTGTTGACGCCCTCGTAGCTGACCGAGACTCCCGATTTTGCAGTAAAGTACGACGCCGCTATCGTGAGCGCCGTCAGGATAACGAAGAGCAGAGCGGGGTCCGGTAAGGCATTCCCTGCCCTTTCAACAGCGTCCATCGCACGCAAAGTCCACTTTTTTTGCGCCCGTCCCGTCTCTTTCATGCAAAAAACCTCCCTGCGTTCTCCAGCCCCTGTAAAGCGTCATCTCTCGACGGAGACGGTCTTGTAGAGCATCGCGGTGAAGGTGGGGGCGGCGTACCCCTTCACGTAGGGATGGACGTAGTCGAAGCCGGTGGAATAGGCGTAGGGGGCGATCGTCCCCTCCTCCAGCAGGATGCGCTCCGCCTCCGCGTAGTCCTTCGCCCTCAGCGCCTTGTCCGCGCTCTGCCCCGCTTCCCGGACCAGGGCGTCGTACCTCTCGTTCGACCATCCCGTGGGAATGGTCCGGGTGCCCGTGATCCACAGGTCCATCATGGATGAGGGGTCGTTGAAGTCCGCGTAGTAGGACTTGTAGCCCATCTGGTAGTCCAGGTTGCGGTTGCGCTCCTGAAAGACGGGCCACTCCACGGGGTCGAGCTCCAGGTCGACGCCCAGCCTCGTCTTATAGGCCTGCTGGAGGTACTCCGCGAAGTCCCGCGTGGCGTTGTGGCACATGAGGACGATCTTCAGCCCCTCAGGGGCCTCGCTCATCCCCAGCTCCTTCAGGCCTTCGGCCAGAAGCGCCCTGGGGTCGGGATGGGCCGCGGCCAAGTCCTTAATGGGGTCCCCCGCCAGTTTTCGGAAGTTCTCTCCGTCCAGACCCATGGCCGGCGGCAGCCAGCCCCAGGCGGCCGGATCCAACCCCAGGCTGACGTCCCTGTAGATCTCCTCCCGGTCGAGGGCGAGGCTGAACGCCAGGCGCACCTTCGGGCTGGAGAAGGGCGGAACCGTCTGATTGAAGAAGACGTACTTGGTTTCGGGCATGGCGACGACGTTCTTGACGTATCCGCCCTTCTCGTCCAGCTTCTTCGCCCACTCGACGGAGTAGATGGAGACGAGGTCCAGCCCGCCGTTCTCGAAGTCGCCCACCTTGGCCGACTCCTCGGCGACGACCTTCATCTCCAGTCGGTCCAGCTTCACGTTGTCCGCATCCCAGTAGAGAGGGTTCTTGACGAAGGCGATGGAGCTGTTGTGAACCCAGTCCGCAAGGTTGAAGGGGCCGCAGCCCACGACCTTGTCCGCGTCCGTCCCGTAGGCGTCCCCGAACTTCTCCACGACGTCGCGGCGCGCGGGGAACATGGCTGTGCCCGCAGCGCTCTGCAGCAGGTAGGGGACCGGGTGCTCCAGGCGAACCACGAACGTCCGGTCATCAGGGGCCTCCAGCCCTAGCTCGGAGGGCTGTTTTTTGCCCAGTAGGACGTCGCCCGCGTTCTTGATGAACCGGACCTTCCCGGAGATGGGGGACGCGGTCGCGGGGTCGAGGACGCGGGAGATGCCGTAGACGAAGTCCGAAGCCCGAAGCGGCTCGCCGTCGGCCCACTTCATCTCCCGCAGGCGAAACGTCCAGGTCAGGCCGTCCTCGCTCGTCTCCCAGGACTCCGCGCAGGCGGGCACGGCGACCTCGCGTCCGTCCCGGACGACGATGCCGGTCAGCCCCTCAATGACCTGGGAGGCCACCATGGCGGAGTAGTAGTCGGAGACGCGGGCCACGTTGAAGGAGTCCGGCTCCTCGTCGATGGGAATGCGGAGCACCTGAGGCTCCCCGGCCCAGGCCGTGCCGGCAAAGACCGACGACAGGACGAGGCAGAACGACAGCGCCCACGCGGCGCTCGAACTTACGGTCATGCGTTTCACTCTGTATTTCATCATTACAGCTCCCTTCGTTTTTCAGACCTTTCGAAAGCCCCGGGTTACGGGTTGCCCTCAACACATCTTCTCCTGGATAACCC
>NC_021038.1:429822-431259 GCF_000210715.1 Fretibacterium fastidiosum | reverse complement strand
TCAATGGCGTCAATCTCTCGTCGCTCCAGTCAAAAGCCCCCGCCTTGGCCGCCTCTCCAATTTTCATTCCGACATATTTATCCGAAACCGCAAGGCAGGTATGCAGCCGTGTCTTGAACCTGTGGACAAAATCTCTGCCGCGTTCTGTTTTCAGTTGATCCAGAAAACGATCGACGACCTCCAAAAGCTTCGGTGGGGCCGGCTCTTTCAGAATAAAGGCACAGAGGTCTTCCAGGGTTCCTGCCATCGGAGCTTCATCACAACCGGGGAAGAGGAGGAACCCGATGTGGATGCCATTGTTCTCCTCATCCTTCACCCACCGATGTGGCCCGTCTGGAGCCGAGAACCCATTGTTCTCCAAGGCCGTTCTGATCTGCCGGACAGCCGAGCTTGCATCCCTTTCCGCATCCCGGACGATCAACAGGGTTTTGATCTCGTCGAAACCGGGGGTAACCTTCAAGACCTTGAGTTGCTCAAGCAGGTCGCTGTTTCCTCCAAAATCCATAACCTGGATGTCCTCTGAAAATCCGGGCGTTGCCGACAAGTGCGTGGAGTTCAGATAGGCAATCAGAAAAAACAGCTCATCCCTTCCCTCGCATAAAATGAGGTATCTCTTCTCTATCCTGGTATTTTTTCCCCTTGTCTCCGAGAGACCCCGAGCCGCGCCCATCGCCATTAGCGGACCTCCATCTCCATGGCGGTGTTCAACAGATCCCCGGAATACCTGCGGGCGACGATGTCTTTATCGTCCCCGCCACGGTCAATCCTGAAGTAGCAAAAATCGTCCCGTGCCGCATCCCCTGCGGCCACGGCGCCTCGAATGCACTCATAGCTGTGCGTGGTCGCAATGACCTGGCAGCGGTTCTCCCGCGCGGTTTTCATGACCGCCTTCCACAGGCTGTCGTACACGGAGTAATGAAACCCCGTCTCGATCTCGTCGATGAGGAGAACCGCATTCGGGGCAGGATTGCTCATGATCGTCAAAAGAATGGAAAGCAGACGGTTGACGCCGTCGCCGGCCATTTTGAGGGGCAGCAACCGCCCCCTCATTTTTGCGTAGAGCTGGGGCTGCCCACCAATGACCAACGTGGTGATGTCCGAAATGGAGCCGTCAATGACCTTCAGAGCCGAAATCACCTGCTCCTTCCTGCCTTCAAACTCCAGCTTGCCCAGGGCAGTGACGTCGCTGTCGTTGTTGAGCCTCGCGGCTGGGATATAATTCGTAACAGGCAACTGGGCCAACGGCTGAGCTGTCGCCGGGTTATTGCCTGCGCTCGCATCTCTCCATATCCCTGAGGGGCTCAACATAAAGTGGCCGCCATCGGAAAAATCGCCGTAGACGAAATCAAATTTCAGAGTATAAGTTCGCCTGGCAGATGAAATAAACTGGTTCATCAGCTCCTGCGGAATGTTGCTGGGATTGACCGGAATAAAAGC
>NC_021038.1:425726-428946 GCF_000210715.1 Fretibacterium fastidiosum | reverse complement strand
ATCTTGTCCGCGTCCGTCCCGTAGGCGTCCCCGAACTTCTCCACGACGTCGCGGCGCGTGGGGAACATGGCCGTGCCCGCTGCGCTCTGCAGCAGGTAGGGGACCGGGTGCTCCAGGTGGATCACGAGCGTCCGGTCGTCAGGGGCCTCCAGCCCCAACTCGGAGAGCGGCTTCTTGCCCAGCAGGACATCACTCGCGTTCTTGATGCACCGGACCTTCCCGGAGATGAGGGACGCGGGCCACGTTGAAGGAATCCGGTTCCTCGTCGATGGGAATGCGGAGCACCTGCGGCTTCCCGGCCCAGGCCGCGACGGCAAACGTCAGTGACAATCCCAAGCAAAATACAAAGAGCTTCGTCTTTTTATTGCGCTTGTCATGATTTTTTCCTCCCCGCTGCACGCCTACGTCTGCTCCGCCTCCAAAAGCGTCAGGATATTTTCCAGCGTCCGCGCATAGACGGCATTGTCCCTTCTCCGAGGGTGGGGCAGGTCCAAGGGCTCCTCCAAGATAATCCGCCCCGGTCGAGCGGACATGACGACGATTCGGTCGGCCAAAAAGACAGCTTCATCCACACTGTGCGTCACAAACAAGATCGTCTTGCGGTGCGCCTGCCATATCTTCAAAAGTTCCTTCTGCAAGATGATCCGCGTGTGGGAGTCAAGGGCGCCGAATGGTTCGTCCATCAGCAGGATCTCCGGGTCGTTCATCAAAGCCCGGGCAATCGCTACGCGCTGCCGCATCCCCCCGGAGAGCTCGTGGGGGAAGGCCCGTTCAAAGCCGCTCAGCTTGACGAGCTCAATGTAGTGCGCCGCCACCGCTTTTCGCTCTTCAGTCGGGCGTCCCAACAGCTCCGGCCCCATCCAGACGTTCTCCTCCACACTACGCCAAGGCATCAACGAATACTCCTGAAAGACCATGCCCCGCTCTCGCCCGGGGCCCTTGATCTCCACCCCTTTCATCAGTGCCCTGCCCCCGGAAGGGAGCTCCAAACCGGCTAATATCCGCAGCAGTGTAGACTTTCCGCACCCAGAGGGCCCTACGATGCAGACGAACTCGTTTTCTTTCACCGAGAGGTTGACATCCGAGAGGGCGACGACATCCCTGCCCTGGTCCGATGTGAAGTGTTTGGCCAAACCCTCGATCCTGAGAAGGTCGCTTTCTTTTATCATAGCATCACCTGTAGAGACTTTGCCACTGAAAAGCTCTGCGCTCGATCAGAATAAAGAGCGAGTCGATCAAAATCCCCATGACGCCAATGGCGATCATCCCCGCGATGACGACATCCGTCTGCGCCACCGTGTAGGCGTGCGTGATGAGGTATCCGACCCCGGAGATGCTGCCGGGCATCATCTCGGCGGAGACCAAGCACATCCACGCAACCCCGAGCCCCACCCTCAGCCCCGTGAAGACCTGCGGGGCGGCATAGGGGAGGATGACGTACCGAACGACCTGCCACGGCGACGCCCCCAGAACCCGGACCGCATCAATCAGCGTCACTCGAACGCTCTGGACGCCCCCGATGGTGTTCACCAAGATAGGGAAGAAAGCCCCGATGAAGATGATGAACAGCATGGATATCTTGATGTTGCTGAAGAAAGGGTACCACGCCCCCTCTTCAATGCCCAGGATCGTCGCCATACTGGCGACGCCAAACCAGGCCAGCACGAGAGGTATCCAGGACAATGGGGGGATGGGGCGAAAGAGCCCCGCCATCAGCCCCAACATCCGGTTCAGCCAATTCCAGTATCCCATCGCAAGCCCCAGCGGAACAGCGACGAACACGGCCAGGAGGTACCCCCCGAACACCCGGACGAAGCTGACGGTCACGTTGCCGACCAGAGACCCCATGTTCAGCAGGTCCTTCGTAGGGTGGAGCAGGATCGCCAACACATCTTCAATCTTGGGCAATACGACGGCGTTATCGATCCTCAGGGACGCATAGTGCCAGAATAGCAGGAAAAGCGCCGGGGCGACTAAAGACAGCGCACCCCGGCTCAGGCAATGCTTCATCGTCTACTTCGCGTTTTGCTTCTCCGCGTAGCGGAAGTCGAAGACCAGTTCCTTGCTTTCCTCGAGGGTCTTGCCCTTCAGAAGGTTCTTGAACTGCCCCATCTTGTTCAGCATCTCCGGGTACAGAGAGGCATTGCGGAACCATTTCGCGTCAGGATTTGTCGAGTACGTCATCTCGGACATGCGCGTCGCTTCAACGGGGACGCCAAACCAGACTGCCGAGAGCTCGTCAGCCTCGTCTTTATGGGCGTTACACCAGGCGCTCGACTTCGTCAGGAGCTCCAGGTAAGCGTCCAAGATGTCCGGGTGCTGCTCAATGACGTTCACGTGAGCGGCGGTCACGCAGCAGGGAAAGTGGTCCCACTTACCCGCAGGGGGGAGAGTCTTGAGATCCAGGATCATCTTGCCCTGCTTCTTCAGCACAGCCACCTGCGGGATAGGTGCAGGAGCAACCCAGAAGTCGACCTGTCCCGAGGTCAACGCGGGGTTAAAGTTGGCGACCCCCTTCAGGTCGACCAGGAGGACGTCGGCCTCCTGCTTCGTCGCGTTCGCGTCCCCGGTCAAGCGCAGGCCGGCCTCAAAGAGTGCGGCCTCGACAAGGACCTTCGGAGCACTGGTTGGAGAGTGGTAGCCCAGCTTGACGGGCGCCTTGGCTTCCTTGATGAACGCCAGAAGGGAATCCCAGTCGTTGACGGGGGAATCCAGGCGCCCCACCATCGCGATACCGTCCGCCTGGATAGGAGCCAGCACCTTGATCGGCGTGCCATTGTCGATCGCCGACAGCATGGCGGGGAACGAGTTTGTCGTCAGGTCCAGATGGTTCTGGGCGAAGAGCGATGCGGCCTCGGAACCGCTCTTCGTCACGATGACCTCGAATCGGGCCATCTTTTTGTCTCCCCGGTAGAGGTCGTACTTCTCCTTCTCGACGACCGGCTTGAACCAGACACCGAAGTCTTTGAAGGCCTCTCCCTTCTGCAGCGCGATGGTGAAACCCTGTTGGTGCGTCGTCATGGTGTAGGCCATGCGGATCACAGGGACCTTCTCCGCCTCCGCCGCGAACGCGGGCAGGGCAAAGGCCCAGGACAACGCCAGTACCGCAACAAATTTCTTCATTACCCAACACTCCTTCTTAATTATTTTTTCGGCAAAGCCTCAGGTTAACGCCGTAAAATGCTTCGCAAAATGCCAGACGATCAACGGCGATTGGATT
>NC_021038.1:418312-425096 GCF_000210715.1 Fretibacterium fastidiosum | reverse complement strand
CCAGGAGCCCCACCACCTCCGTCTCCGCGAACACCGTGCACATGCTGGAGACGGCGTGGGGCTCCAGGTCGTCCGGCAGGCTGCTGAAGTCCGCGAGCGTGCAGCCCAGCATGACGGCCATGTTCTGCAGGAAGCGCCCCGTCCCCGCAGCACACTTGTCGTTCATCAGGAAGTTGACCACGTTCCCGTCCCGGTCCAGGGCGATGACCTTGCTGTCCTGCCCTCCGATGTCCAGGATCGTCCGCACGCTGCGGCCGCCCTCCCCGTCCCGGAAGAGCCGGCCCGCGCCCACGGCGTGACAGGATATCTCCGTAACGCGCGCGTCGGCCTCCACCGCATTTCGTCCGTAGCCGGTCGCCACCGTGCGGACCACGTCGTCCCGCGTCAGGCCGTTCCGCGCCAGAAGCTGCGCGCAGGCCTCGTTCCCCGTCTCGCCGGGGGCCCAGCCCGTGGGGACGACAAGGCGGTCGATCCACTCCGCTCCAAGCACCAGAGCCGCCTTGACCCCCACCGAGCCGATGTCCACCCCGACCGTCCAGAGCGGCGCGTCCGCGCCGTCCGCCACCGTGCCCACGCCCCTACCCCATCATCTCGACGAAGGCGCCCATGCGCGTGGACAGTTGCTCCACGTCGCCCTGATAGTAGTCCGTCTCCACGGTGATGCAGGGGATGCCCATGCTCTCCATGCGCTCATGCACTTGGAAGGACTCCACGTTGTACGTGTGACACGCCTGAAGGATGAGGTCCACCATCCCGTCGGCCGCGTAGTCGCCGGCCAGGCTCTCCAACAGGTCCAGGCGCTTGGTGTTTGGCGTCATGCAGGAACAGGGGATGCCCAGGTACTTCCGGGCCAGCGCCTCGTAGGGCGGCAGCGACTCGTCCACCAGCTCGTAGGCGGGCTTGATGCCCCCGCAGTTCTCGAACGCCACGATCACGCCGCCGTTCTCCTCGATGGCGTTGAACACCTTCTCCACGCTCTTGCCGGTGGGACAGCCCGTGACGATGATTCGCCGCCGGTCCGGCGGCACGCGGCGCTCGCCCGCCTCGTAGTTCTCCCGGACCTTGCGCGTCAGGTCCCGAATCTGGTCCAGCATCTCGGGGTCGCTGAAGCTGATCTTGAAGTACTCGTTCACCATGTGGACCTCGCGGCCCGACAGGGGCGCCGGATTCAGCTCGGAGAGCGCGTAGAGGTCCATCATGACGCGGCGCTCCTCGTTGCGCCAGGCGATCTCGCGCCTCAGCGCCTCCTCCGTGATCATGACGTCCATGAGCTCCTCAAGCCTGCGGGCCAGGCACTCGATCTCCGCCCGCCACTGCCCCACGGCCTCCTCGGAGACGGTCTGGGGCAGCTGCATGACGTGCGTGGGCCGGAGACGGTCCATCAGCTCGTACATCTTCTTCTTGCCGTCGCAGGTCGTCTCCCCCACCACCAGGTCACAGAAGTGGAAGTAGGGGCAGGTGTCGGTCAGGGCGAAGCCGTAGCTGGCCTTGATCAAAGGGCAGAGGTTTCGCGGCAGGCGCTCCTCCGCCGCGGCGATGGGCTTCTCGCTCGTCGCGCACAGGGTGGCCGGAATGGCCCCCGCCGCGCGGATCACCTCGTAGGGCGTGTAGGCGCAGTAGCAGCCCACCACCTTCCGGCCCGCCTCCACGGCCTCCTTGATCCGCACCGGCCCGCTGGGAAGGGCCTCCCTCATTTTCTGTAAGATGGCATCGATATCGTGCACGTTGAACCCCCCTCAGGTTACTCAGCTTCCGACGCCGCCCCCGCGCCGGCGCGCGGTGAGGGCGTAGAAGGACACGGAACACACCAACACGAGGCCGTGCACGAAGCGCGTCCAGAAGCCGGACCACCCCGCGCTGACGACCCCTGCCTCGATCATGCCGATCACCGCGGCCCCTGCCGTCGTCCCCCAGACGCTGCCGCTGCCGCCGTACACGGAAGTCCCCCCGATGAACACGGAGGCGAAGACCAGCAGGAGGTAGCCCTCGCCCTGGGTGGGCCACCAGTTGGCCAGCTCCATGCACGCCAGAATCCCAGAGAACGCGGCTGTCAGCCCCAGCAGGACGAACACCGCGACGCGGGCCCGCGCCACCGGAAGCCCCATCATCCGCGCGACCTCCCGGTCGTCGCCGATGAAGCGCAGGGNGTCCCCCCAGGCGGTGCGGTGCAGGATCGCCGCCGTGACGACGGCCAGCCCCAGAGCCCACAAAAACTGCGCGGGGACCAGCCCGCCGACGCGCCCGACGAACAGGGCGGCAAACGGCAGCCGACGGACAAAGGGCAGGGCGACCGCAAGCCCTCCGGAGAGCAGCATCACGCAGCCCCGCCAGAGAAAATCGAACCCGATCGTCACGACGATCGAGGGGACCCCCGTCCGGACCACGACCAGCCCGTTGATCAGGCCGATGCCCGCCCCTGCGGCAAGCCCCGCCGCAAGGCCCGCCGCCGCGGACCCCGTGGCCTTCGCCACGACCGCGAACAGGAAGCTGGACATCGCCATGTTCGAGGCGAAGGACAGGTCCATCTCCCCGGCCACGACCACCAGGGTCATCCCCATCGCGACGATCGCCACGAAGGGGATGGTCGTCATGAACGAGAGGTAGATGTAGCGGGAGAGGAACGTCGCGGGCGCGGTCAGGACGAAGAAGCCCCAGAGCAGCAGGAGCACCGTGGTGATGGGGAGCTGAGGCCCAAGGGCCGAGCGCAGCGGGGAGACTGCGTTCATAGCGCGACCTCCCTCAGGCGCGCCATCAGCTCCGGCAGCGTCAGCTCTCCGCGCGTCCACTCCCCCGCGTTGCGCCCGTGGGACAGGACGACGAAACGATCCGCCACCGCCCAGACGTGATCGATGCTGTGGGTGATGAACACCACGGACTTCCCCCGTTCCCGCACCCCGCAGATAAACTCCAGCACCTTGTCCACCTCGCTCAGGGCCAGGGCCGTCGTCGGTTCGTCCAGAACGACGAGCTCGGCATCGAAGTACATGGCCCGTCCGATGGCCAGCCCCTGCCGCTCCCCACCCGACAGCACTCCGGCACGGGTGTCCGGGGTCAGGCGACCCCCTCCCAGACCCATGCGAGCCAGGAGTTCCGCGGTGACGCGGCGTTCCTCCGCCACGTCGATCAGCCCCCACGAACCTTTTATGTGCCGGCCCACGAAGACGTTGCGCCACAGGGACTGCTGCAGGCCTAGCGCCCTGTCCTGATAGACGGTCTCGATGCCCAGGCCCCGCGCGCGGGAGACGCAGGAGCGCGTCCAGTCGAGCTTCCGGCCCCGAAAGAGGAACGTCCCCGCATCCGCGCCGTAGAGGCCCGACAACACCTTGATCAGGGTGGACTTCCCCGCCCCGTTGTCGCCCAGGAGGCCCACGATCTCCGCGGCGTTCACACGGAAGTCCACGCCCCGCAGGGCCTCCACGCTCCCAAAGGACTTGCGGATGCCCCGCATCTCAACCAGCGCGGCGTCCGCCCCGTCTTTTCCGCCCTCCACGCTTCAGCGCACGCCCTTCTCCGCCAGGGGGGCGATCTGCTCAATGTTGTCCTTGTCCACGAACCCGCCCGCCGTGTCGATCACCAGCCCGCCGAATCCGCAGAGGCGCGACTGGACGAGGTTCACAACGGCCAGATAGCCGATGAGGTAGGGCTGCCCCTCGCCCACGAGGTCCAGGTAGCCGGAACGGATGGCTTCGGCCGTCGCGGGGGAGAGGCTGAAGCCGGCCACCGCCACGCGGTCGGGGTCCATCCCCGCGGACCGGAGGGCGTTCCCGGACTGCGCCGTCAACGCTCCGTGATCGATGACGACGAGCCTGCAATCCTCATGGGAGGACAGGTAGCCCGTCAGGACCGGACCGCCCAGCGTCGCGTCCTTGTTGATCTCAGGAGAGATCTCGATGTAGTCCGCCGTCAACCCCGCCTTCTCGAACACGTCCAGGATGGCCTGGGCGCGCCGGCCGCGTCCGGGCAGGCTCTTCAACCCCCAGACCATGACCCGGTCCCCCTTCTTGAGGTCGAACTGCGCAACGCAGCGCTCGGCCAGCATCCTGCCCTGATTGTAGTTGTCCGGGCCGATCATTCCGAACCCGCGGGACTGGTACTTTTGGTAGAGGCGGGGCAGCGGCGTGTCAACGCAGGTGACGAGAGCTCCCTGGGCATAGGCCTGATCGATCAGGGGTTCGTAGGCGTCGTCGCCGGGGACCCCGATGACGACCATCCCGTCCGGCTTCGAGGTCAGCCCCTGACGGAAGTTCTCCAGCATCTTCTCCGCGTTCCAGTCGGAGTAGACGAACACGATGTCAAGGTCCAGGTCCCGCGCCGCGGCCGCAGCGCCGTTCTGCAGCACGGTTCCGTAGGACTCGCCGGGGCCACCGCCCGTGTCGAACCAGACCTTGAAGCGTTTCGCCTCCTGGCTGGAGTCGACGCCGAAGGCCATGGACGGGAACAGGACGAGCGCAACCAACAACAGGGCAACTGTTTTTTTCATGAACACACAATCCTCCTCAGGACTCGAAGATAACGATACGACCGCGCGCCCCTCCGAAGCGGATCGGTCGCGCGACGCAGAACGCCTCCCCTGCCGACGGGCAGGGAGCGCTCGTGTCGTTTATGAAAATTAAAGACAAAGATGAAGGGAAGACCCCATCAGGGGGTCAACGAACGGTGCGGAGAGGGGCGGGAAAGCGGGGCCTGTCGAAATCGTCTTTACGACGCAGGACCGATCCACAGAGGACCGCACCGAACGATGCATCCCGTGCACCGCAGCTCAGCGCGTCAGGAAAAACCGAACATAGCGATCCCCCCTCCCGTCTTGACCAAGAGTGCGGGGCCGCGCCGCTCAGTCCAACTCCCCGGCCGGGGCCCCGCGTAAGTATGCGTCAAGGAGGACGGTAAAGTCAAGGGGGACAAAAACGTAATCCTCACTGTTCCGTCAGCGGACAGCGAGGCACCGAAGAGCGGCGGGGCGTCGGCACGGAGCCCCCAAAGTGGAATCGAAAATTCCCTTCGGCCCTTTCTTTTAAAATCCCCGAAAGTATGGTATAACGCTCACGGGACAGCGATCGACAGTCGCATAAACGGGAGGAATCGTCTTTGGATTACACCTATCTCTTGAGCCTTTGCGTCATTCTCTTGTCCACGAAGATATTCAGCCTCATCTCGCGCCGTGCCCAGCTGCCACAGGTGGTGGGCGCGCTGATGGCGGGGCTGATCTTCGGCCCCGCCGTGCTGGGGGAGCTCACGAACGCCCTCTTCGGCATCCGGTTCTGCCTCATGCCCTCGCCGCTCCTCTCCCGCCTGGCGGAGCTGGGGGTCATCGTCCTGATGTTCACCGCCGGCATGGGGACCAGCGTCAAGGACCTGAAGGCATCCGGCAAGGCAGGGTTCCTCGTGGCGCTCCTCGGCGTGCTGACGCCGCTCGGCATGGGGGTGCTGATGCTCTACGCCTTTGAGCCGGGCACGAACCTGGAGTCCGCCCTGTTCCTGGGCTCCGTCCTCACCGCCACCTCCGTCTCCATCACCGTGGAGGCCCTGAAGGAGATCGACATGCTGACCACGAAGGTGGGCAACACAATCCTGGCGGCGGCGCTCATCGACGACATCCTGGGCCTGGTCTGTCTCACGATCGTCAGCGGGATGGGAGGGGAGCGGGTGAGCCTGGCGCTCATCGGCGTGAGGCTCCTGGGCTTCTTCGCCTTCGTGGGCATCGCTGCCGTCGCCTACCATCGGGCCATGGTGTGGATGGACCACCGCAATGCGGAGAGGAACCTACGCCGCTACCCCGTGGCGGGCTTCGCCTTCTGCCTCTTCATGGCCTGGACCGCCGAGGTGGTGTTCGGCATCGCGGACATCACGGGGGCCTTCGCCGCGGGCATGATCATCGCCACGGCGCCCAAGGGACAGTACATCGCCAGCAAGTTCGACACGATGGGCTACCTCCTGCTGACGCCGGTCTTCTTCGCCAACATCGGCCTCGAAGTCTCCATCCCCAAAATGTCCGGCTGGCTCGTCTTCTTCACGCTGGTGCTGGTGCTGGTGGGGGTCGCCTCCAAGCTCATCGGCTGCGGGCTGGGCGCGAAGCTCTGCGGCTTCACCGACCGGCAGTGCGTCCAGACGGGGCTCGGCATGGTGTGCCGCGGCGAGGTCGCGCTGATCGTCGCCAACAAGGGCATCGCCATGCACGCCATCCACGAACAGTACCTTGGCCCGATCATCATCATGATCATCGCCTGCACCATCCTCTCCCCGGCCATGCTGAAGGCGGCCTTCAGGGGCGAGGTTTCCGCGGAGAAGGGGAGCCGCCTGATCGAAAACTACACCCTCGCCGAGAAGACCGAGAGGGTCCTGGGGCGCCTGTTCAACCGTCACCATCGAAGGCAGAGGCTGGAGGACGTCCGCTCGAACCGGCAGCGCGAGGATTGAATCGGGAATTTGGAACGACCTTCCGGCCGGCGGGCCGTCAGATATGACAGGGGGGGCCGGAGACGCCCCGTCAAGGCGTCTCCGGCCCCCGCTCCGCCGCGAAGTGTCCCCTGACGTCAGCGCAGGGACTCCGCGACGGAATGCGTCAGGACGCTGCCCTTCTGCGCCGTGCTCGTCACGGCGTCCATCATGACGCCGCGGACGCCGCGGCGCTCAATCTCCGCAACGCCCTCGATGGTCATGCCGCCGGGGGTGCAGACCGCGTCCCTCAGGTCGGAGGGAGCCCGGCCGGAGTTCGTCACCAGCCGCGCCGCGCCCAGCGCGGCGGCGGCGGCGCCCCGGTAGGCCAGGGCCTTCGGCAGCCCCGCCT
>NC_021038.1:407217-417628 GCF_000210715.1 Fretibacterium fastidiosum | reverse complement strand
TTCATCGTCTCGCGGTCGTGCTCCACCACCACCACGGTGTTGCCGAGGTCCCGAATGGAGTCCAGGGAGCGCACCAGCCGCTCCGTGTCGCGGGAGTGCAGACCGATGGTGGGCTCGTCCAACACGTAGAGCACGCCGCTGAGGTTGGAGCCTATCTGCGTCGCCAGACGGATGCGCTGGCTCTCGCCGCCAGACAGCGTGTCCGCCCGGCGAAGGAGGGTCAGGTAGCCCACGCCCACGTCCACCAAAAAGTCGAGCCGCCGGCGTATCTCGCTCAGCACCTGCTCCACGATGCTGGTCTCCGTCCGCCCCAGGTCTAGTCGGCGCATCCTCAGGGCCAGCTCGTCGATGGGCATGACCATCAGGTCCCCGATGCCGTAGCCCCCCACCTTCACGTTCAGGGCCTCCGGGCGCAGGCGCAGGCCTCCGCAGGTCCGGCAGACGTCCTCCTCCCGATAGGCCGCCAGTTCCTCCAGGGTCTTCTCGGACTCCGTGTCCCTCAACATGGTCTCAAGCCAGTTGACGACGCCCTCGTAGCGCCCCATGTAGGGCCGCGCGACGCCCCCCTCGTCGAACACCATGGGGACCCGCTCCGCACCGCTGCCGTTCCAGATGAAGCTCCGGACCGCCTCGGGCAGGTCCCCGTACTTCGGCGCCAGATCCCAGCCGTACTTCTCTGCAAAGAGCCGGATCTTCTTAACGTAGTAGGGCTTCGTCTTCCATGGGATGATGGCCCCCTCCAGCACGGACCGGTCCGGGTCGATGACCAGGTCCTCGGAGAAGTGCTCGTGGCTGCCCAGGCCGCTGCAGTCGGGGCAGGCGCCGAAGGGGCTGTTGAAGGAGAAGAGGCGCGGCTCGATCTCCGGCATGGCGATGCCGCACTCCGCGCAGGCGTACTTCTCCGTCATCATGTACTCCTTCTCCCCCTCGACGGCGATGAGCACGTACCCGTCCGACTGCCTCATGGCCGCCTCGACGGACTCCGCGATGCGGCTGCGGCGGTCCTCCGCCACGCGCAGACGGTCGATGACCACCTCGATGCTGTGGCGCTTCCGCTTGTCCAGGTCGATCTCGTCCTCGAGGTACAGGGTGGACCCGTCCACGCGCACGCGGGAGTAGCCTTTCTCGCGGACCTGGGTCAGGAGGTTCCTGAACTCGCCCTTCTTGCCGCGCACCAGCGGCGCGAGGATTTCGATGCGCCGCCCCGCGTCGTTCTTCAGGATGTGCCCCACGATCTCGTCGATGGAGCGGCGCTCCACGGGCCTCCCGCACTTCGGGCAGTAGGGGACGCCGATGCGGCCGTAGAGCAGGCGGAAGTAGTCGTAGATCTCCGTCACGGTGCCCACGGTGGAGCGCGGGTTGTGCCCCGTCCCCTTCTGCTCGATGGATATGGCCGGGGAGAGCCCCGTGATCTCGTCCACGTCCGGCTTCTTCTGAACGCCCAGGAACTGGCGCGCGTAGGCGGACAGGGACTCCACGTAGCGCCGCTGGCCCTCGGCGTAGAGCGTGTCAAAGGCCAGCGAGGACTTGCCGGAGCCGGACGGCCCCGTGATCACCACCAGGCTGCCGCGGGGAATGTCCACGCTCACGTTCTTCAGGTTGTGCTCCCGCGCGCCCCTGATGTGAATGCAATCGGTCAAAAGATGTTTTCTCCTTCGTTCGCTACCGCTGGCGCTTCCCCGGCGCGCCGGGGAGCGGCTGAATGCGATATAATCTTCAATGGGTTTCAACCCCTCGGCGGGGCGCCCCCTCACGTTCACCGCGTATTCTATCATGAAGCGCGGCGCGGGATGAGGGGTCAACGGCGCCTCATCCCGAAATCGAAAGAGGTGAGGACATGACGTCAGGACGCGCTCTCCGCGTCGGCTCGCCGGCCGGGAGGCTCCTCCTCGCGGTCCTCCTGGCACTGACGCCGCTCCTCCGGCCCATGGCGGCCGGCGCAGCGGAGGACTGGACGCCCCCCACGGACGTCGTTCAGGCCCAGGACGAGATCAGCAGGGACATCGCGCAGCGTCAGGCCGCCGTAGAGGCGGAGCTGGGCGACGGAAAGCTCACGAGCATCGACATCGCGGCGCGCATGAGGCAGCTTGACAGGCTCATTGCGACGGCCTCCGAGGACGCGGCGGGCTGGGGCTTCAGCGCGGAGCAGCGCGAGCAGTACGCGCGCCTCCTCTCCGACCTGAGCCTGGACTGGTCCGCCTACAATTCCATGCTCCAGAGCCAGCCGCCCCGCGCCACGGACGCTTCGGGGCTCCCCGCGTCGCAGGACCTCCCCGCCGTCGCCGACATCGACTTCAGCGACGACCTCCTAATGCGGATCCAGAAAGCGGCCAACGAATTGGACGTGCAGATGTTCTACCTGCAGTCCAAGCTTGGCGTGCTCAAGCTGAGCCAGTCGGACATCGAGAGCCTGAAGGGCGGCGCGGGGGCGGACGACGGCTCCCCGACACCGCCGAAGCTTCAGGAGCTGAAGCTGGAGCTGGCCCGCGTGAGGATGGCGGCCTCATGGGCCCAGGTCCTGGCCGCGAAGCGGAGCTGCGACGCGAACGTCGCGCTCATCCGGAGCATGAGGGCGCAACTGGCCTCCGTCAAGGGGCGGCTCACCTTCCCGGAGGCCCTGCTCAACGCCCGCGTCGCCAGCCTGGACCGGGAGATCGACGAGACGGCGGTGCAGCTCGAGAATGGCCGGGCCATGCTGCTGAGCGCGGCCTCCGACCTGACGAAGGCCTACGCCGCCATGAAGTCGGCCGACGTTTTTCCCCTCACCGCCGCCTCCTCGCGCTACCTGGAGCGCAAGACCAACACGAACAAGCTGGAGTACTCCGCCACCTTCCTGGAGGACAAGGTCCGCTGCCTCCGCGAGGCGCAGGACCTGTGGCGCAAGCGCTACAAGCTCTTTCACGACCAGGTCTCCGGCCAGGATATCTGGCAGTACCGCAGCGACGCGAGGAGCAGGATGGCCGAGCTGGAACGCCAGCTCGAGGCCATCCAATTAATGAAGAGCGAGCTTCAGCGCAGCATCGCCACGATGACCGAGCAGGCGGAGGGGACCGACGGGCGGACCCGGCAGAACCTCGGCCAGGCCCTCCAGAACGCGAAGGACACCGTCGCCAACGTCCTGAACCTCTACTCCTCCCTGATCCCGAACCAGATCTTCCTGCTGCAGACGTTCTACGACGAGGCCAGCGAAAAGCTCAACGCCGTGCGCATCGCGGAGAAGGTCGGCAGCTTCGGCAAGGCCACGGTCATGGACTTCCTGAACACGAAGCTGTGGGAGGGCGAGGGCTACGCGGTCACCGTCATCAAGCTGGTCACCGCCCTTCTGGTGTTCATCTCGAGCTTCTTTCTGAGCTCCTGGGGGAGCCGCTGGATCCAGCGCTGGATCCTCTACGGCCTTCCCTCACAGACCACGGCGGCCGGTGCCGCGCAGCGGATCGTCTTCTACGTCCTGTGGTTCGCCTTCGTCCTCATCGCCCTCCAGATCGTCAACATCCCCCTGACGGCCTTCGCGTTCCTGGGCGGCGCGATAGCGGTGGCCATTGGATTTGGAGCCCAAAACCTCTTCAATAACCTCATCAGCGGCTTCATCCTCATCTTCAGTCGGCCCTTCAAGGTGGGAGACATCATCGAGGTTGACGGCACCAATGGGATCGTCGAGGACATCGGCTCCCGCTCCACGTGCATCCGCACCTGGGAGAGCTTCGACGTCATCGTGCCCAACCGCTATCTGCTGGAGAACCGCGTCACGAACTGGACGGGCAGCGACGTGAAGAAGCGCGAGGTGCTGAAGGTCCAGGTGGCTTACGGCACGGACACGCGCCGTGTGGAGGAGCTCCTGACGAAGGTCATCCGGGACCACAGCAAGGCGTTGAAGGACCCATCTCCCTTCGTGCTGTTCCGGAACTTCGGAGAGAGCAGCCTGGAGTTCGAGATGTACTACTGGGTGGACCTGACGGCGGCCTCCACGATGAAGGTGGCGAGCGACATGCGGCATCACATCGCCTCCCTGTTCCGACAGGAGGGCATCGAGATCCCCTTTCCCCGCACGGACGTATACCTCGTCCCCCCCATCGAAGGATCGGAGGCACAGGGCACGCTCGACCCGTAACGCACGAAGGGGGCGACCGTCTCTGGCCGCCCCCTTCATATTCACCGATTCACCGCATCTCTGCCGCGCCCGGCAGCGCCCTACAGCCCCAGCAGCACCGCCGCTGCGATGCCTGCGGCCTGCATCAGGAGCCCAATCCCGAACAGCGGGAGGAAGAACTTATACCACTTGTTTAGGGGGATGTGGGCGATCGCGCAGATGATGGGGATGTCCGCCGTGGGCCACATGACGTTGGAGAGGCCATCGCCGAACTGGAACGCCAGCACGGCCACCTGACGGCTGATGCCCAAGAGGTCCGCCAGCGGCGCCATGATGGGCATGGTGACGACCGCCTGCCCGCTGCCTGAGGGGATGAAGAAGTTGATGAGGTTCTGCACCACCAGCATCCCCTCGGCCGCCAGCCACTTGGGCAGGACGGAGAGCGGGAGGGAGCAGTAGTAGGCCACCGTGTCGATGATGTGCCCCTTCTGCAGGATCACCAGCATCGTGCGCCCGAAGGCGATGAGGAGGCACCCGGCGGCGATGTCGCAGAAGCCGTCCGCAAAGGCCTTCGCCGTGCCGTTGACCCCCAGGCCGCCCACCACCCCTCCCAGGATGCCCATGAGCACGAAGAGCGCGCCCAGCTCGTTGAAGTACCAGCCCTGAGCGATGACGCCCCACATCAGGACGCCCACGGCCCCCAGGCAGATGAGGCACACCAGCTTGTGCCGCAGGCTGAACTTCATGGAGACGAGCTCGTCGTGGTCCATGTGGAGCTCTCCCATGTCCACGCCGTGGAGGAGGCTCTGCGTCGGGTCCGCCTTGACGCGAGCCGCGTAGCGCGCGACGTAGAGCGCCGACACCGCGAAGAACGACAGGCTGAGGACCAGCCGAAAGGGCCAGCCGGAGAGCAGGGGGAGCTCCGCGCACTTCTGGGCAAGGATCACCGTGAAGGGGTTCATGATGGCCGCGGAATAGCCCATCCCGACCCCAACGGCCACCGTGGCCGCGCCGACCATGCCGTCGTAGCCCATGGCGATGGCCATGCCCACGAACAGCGGCAGGAAGCCGAAGCTCTCCTCGAACATGCCGAAGATCGACGCGCAGAACCCGAAGACGAACAGAAAGAAGGGCATGATGTAGCGGCGCTGGCTCTCCCCGAAGACCCGGAGCATGGCCCCCACCGCCGCGTGCAGCGCCTTCGTCCTCAGCACCACGTACCAGGACGTGTAGGCGAAGAACACGAAACCCACCACGTCCGCCCCCTCGATGAACCCCTCCATGTACGCGGTGAAGAGCCCGAAGAAGGACACGGGCGTCTGCTCCACCGCCTTAAAGGTGCCGGGCACGACGACGTTCCGCCCCACCGCCTCGTTGAGCACGCGGTCGAACTCTCCGGCGGGAAGCAGCCAGGTGCCGATGACGGCCAGCACGGCGAGGAAGAAGAGGATCGCGTAGGTGTGGGGCGCCGTGATCCTCTCAAGAAAGGACGGTCCCCGCCCGCCCCGCTCCAGCTCCAGCCTCTCATCCATCATAAAATCTCCCTTCATGTAGATATTGTAGAATGGCCCGGCCTGCCGGACCCCTGCCTCAGCTCACGCTCGACAGCACGCGCCTGAGGTACCGGTGCGTCCTCCGAACGGACGGGACGCTCACCCGCTCGGAGGGCGAATGAAAGCCCCAGGCGTCCGGCCCGATGGCCACGGCGTCGAGGTCCGGCCTCCGCTGAAGCAGACACCCCACCTCGATCCCCGCGTGGGCCGTCAGGACCCGCGGCGCAGCGCCGAAGAGCGCCTCATAGGCGCCGACGCACAGCTCCCGCAGGGGCGACCGGGGACGGAACTCCCACCCCGGATAGAGGTCGTCGCACCGGCAGCTCCCGCCCAGCAGGCCCGCCAGGCGCTCCATCCGCTGATAGAGGTACGTCCTCAGGCTGTCCCGCGCCGAGCGCAGCTCAAGGGTCAGGCGCAGCTCCCGGCCGTCGAAGCGGACCTCCCCCAGGTTGTCCGACGTGTCCACCAGCCCCTCCAGCATCTCGTTCATCTGAAAGATCCCGTCCGGCGTCAGGACCAGGGCGGAGATCACGGGCCCCGGCTCCGCGGCAGCCGCCGGGGCCTCCGGCTCCCGCTCCAGCGTCACGCGCACCTCGTCCCCCGATACGGCCAGCTCTCGGCTCAGGTCCTCCGCTAGTGCGGCCAGGTCCTCCCTGAGCGCGGGCTCCTCCGCGGGGTCCAGGCAGACGACGGCCTCCGCATCCCTGGGGATGGCCAGGCGAAAGCTGCCACCACGGATGGAGGCGAGGCGCGCCCCTCGACGCTCCGCAACCATCAGAAGGCGCGCCAGCAGGACGTTGGCGTTCCCGTGCCCGCGGTGGATGTCCTCGCCAGAGTGGCCGCCGCGCAGCCCGGACACGGCCAGGCGACAGGCTGCAAACCCCGCCGGCAGGGGCTCTGCCGTCACGGGAAGGCAGATGTCCGCCCTCATGCCGCCGCAGCTGCCGCACAGCAGGGAATCGCCCTCCGCGTGGTCCAGGTTGATGAGGAAGTGCGAGCGTATCTTCCCCGCGTCGAAGTTCAGCGCGCCGCTGAAGTCCGTCTCCTCCGCGACGGTGAAGAGCGCCTCAAGGGCCGGGTGCTCCAGCGAGTCGTCCTGGAGCAGCTCCATCGCCATGGCCACGCCGACGCCGTCGTCCGCCCCCAGCGTGGTGCAGCCTCCCGTGGAGAGCAAATCCCTCTCCAGAACCCATCGAATGGGGTCCCGCGCAAAGTCGTGCTCGACGCCCGGCGCCTTCTCGCACACCATGTCGAGATGCGCCTGAAGCAGGACGCCCGGCGCCGCCTCCCGGCCCGGCGCGGCGGCCTTGCGGACGAGGACGTTGTTCACCGCGTCCCGCTCCGCCTCAAGCCCAAGCTCCCGCGCCCAGGCCAGCACGTGGTTGCTGAGCGCCCTCTCGTTTCCGCTGCCGTGCGGAATCTGGCAGATATCGTAAAAGTGCCGGAACACCGGCTCACGCCTCAGCGCGTCCAACGTCATCATCAACAACCCTTCCTCGTAGCTCCTATTTATTAATGCACTATGCTAAATAACAATAGCGATACTTTATAACCGAACAAGCCTTTTGTCAAGGCGTCCGGCGTTCCGTACAAAAGCGAATACGGGAAAGCCGGAACGCCCGGCCCTCCCGTATTCGCAATACGGTTGACAGTTCTCAACAACTTCGCCCCTGTTGCCTAACGCGCACCTCAGAGCCTCCGCTCCGGCGAAGTCCTCCCTAGGTGGAATGAAAGTACTCCTCCTTCAGCATCGAATAGATGATCTGGTCCAGGTAGCCCCGATCGGACTTGTAGTTCTGCCGCAGCACGCCGTCCCTGTGAAGTCTCAGGCTTTCATAAAGTTTTATGCCCACCGCGTTGTCGGGGTAGACGTCCAGCCAGAAGCGGTTGAACTTCAGCGTCTCGAAGGCGTACTTCATCAGGGCCTCCATGGACTCCCTTCCGTATCCCCTTCCCTTTTGGGCGATGACGATCCTCCGAAGCTCGAAGCGCTCGGACATGAAGTCGAGACGGGCCAGGGCGTAACCGACCGTCTCAACGCCGTCCTTCCTCCGGATGACCAGCAGCCGGTGTCCGGGGTCGGCGATCTCCGCCAGGTGCTCTTCGTAGGTGCCGACCCAGATGAACCTCCGGTTCTCCTCGTCGTTCTCCTGCGCAACGATCCAGCCGATGTCCGACTCCGCGGCCTCGACGATCGCAAGGCGCTCCGTCTCCAGCATCGCGCCGACCTCCTCCTCACGTCCTCACGTCCGCAGGGCGCATTCCCCCGCGCAGGCCATGCCACTGTGCGAGGATCATCCCCGAAAACATCAACACACAACCCACGTAGCCCCGCAGCCCCAGGTTCTCGCCCAGGACGACCGCTCCTCCCAGGGTCGCGAAGACCGTCTCCACGCTCAGGATCAGGGCCGCATGGGCGGGAATGACGTCCTTCTGGGCCACCACCTGGAGCGTGTAGGCGATCCCCACGGAGACCACCCCGCAGTAGAGGATCGGGAGCAGGGCGTCCCCCACGTGTGCAAAGCCGCCCGGCTCCAGGGACAGGGCCGTCCCGACGCTGAACAGCGCACAGAACGCGAACTGCCAGAACGAGAACTCCAGGGGGTCCGTCCTCTTCACGTAGGCGTCGATGCACAGGATGTGCAGGGCCCAGAACACCGCGCCCGCGATCTCGAAGACATCGCCCCGCGAGACGGAAAGGTCCTCCCGCACGCTCAGGAGGTAGAGGCCCACGAGGGCCAATATCCCGGCGCACCAGGTCGTCAACGGAACCCTGTGGTGCATGAAGAGCCCCAACAGGGGCACAAAGAGGATGTAGAGCCCCGTCAGAAAGGCGGCCTGCCCGGCCGTCGTCTCCGCGATTCCCGCCTGCTGGAGCCACGCCCCCAGGAACATGACGCCTCCGTTCAGAAGCCCGCCCTGGACCGAGAGCCTGCGGGACGCAGCCCTCGCGCGCCTCCTCGCCGGATCGTGCCATCCGAAGATGACGATCAAAGGGAGCAGCGACGCGCTTCCCAGGGCAAAACGGCAGGCGTTGAAGGAAAAGGGGGGCAGGGCCCTGGAGCCGAACTGCTGTGCAATGAACCCAAAGCCCCAAATGGCTGAGGTGACGAGGAGCAGGAGGTTGCCCCTCAGCGCCCTGGAATCCATGGTTCGTCCCTCACGACGGTTTCTTCATTCCCACTGCCATCATAAAGTATTGTCCTGCCCATACCGGTACCTTCTCGACGTACTTTGACATGAAGATCATCAGGAGCGCCTTGTAGTCCACGTCGAAGTCCAGGGTGCCGCCGACGTGCACGTCGCCCTTCGCGTGGGTCACGTCGAAGATCGTGTGGTCGGAGGAGTAGTGTCCCAGATAGCGCAAGCCTTCCATGCGGGGCGTCAGGCTGAAGGGGAACGTGTCCTGTCCGCCGACGGCGATGATCGCGCGCTGGATCATCCCCCGGTCCTCCATCTCCGCCGGCGGCTCCCCGAAGGCGTTGAGCCCCCGCTCGCCGGACGGCACGGAGTGCTTCAGCTTCTTCTCGATGACCTCGCACCGCAGCGTGAACACGTCGTGCAGCATCCCCGGTATGGAGCTTCCATAAGACGTCTCATGCCCAAGGAGGAAGGCCTCGCCGATGCGGAGGTGGTTGATGCCGGACGGTATCCGATCGTCGAACACCAGCGGCAGGCTGCCGGAGTTGCCGCCCGACACGTACTCGAACTCGTAGCCGCAGCGGTTCTGCGCCTCCTTCGCCAGGTCCGCCAGCTCCTTCAGCTTCGCTGGCGTCGGGATGACGCCGCCGTAGCAGTTGAAGTTCACGCCCAGCCCGGCGAGCTTCACGCCGCGCATCGTCAGGATCTGCTCCACCATCGGCATGACGTCCTCCGGCAGCGCCCCCTCGCGCAGGTCGCCCAGCTCCACCATCAGGATGACCTCGTGCGTCCGCCCCAGCGTCAGCGCGGCGTCCGACAGCGCCTCGATGACGGCGAGCTCCGAGTTCAGGCTGACGTCGCAGAGGCAGACGACGTCGTCCGCCTCGGAGATCATGGGCACGCGCAGGAGCATCGCGCTCCGCGCCCAGCGCTTCAGCACCTCGATGTTCTCGAGGCGCGCGTCCGCGAAGTTGCGGATTCCAGCGTCCGCGAGGGCGTCCACCATCGGCTCCCACGCGCAGAAGCACTTGGTGACGTAGTGAAACTTCAGCTTGTGCGCGCTCAGGAGCCCGGACAACACCCTCGCGTTCTCAAGCAGCTTGTCCAGATCGACCCGTATCTGTGGGTACCTCATGCGTTACCTCCCTCCTCGTTTTCCTCGTTCGGGCTGCTTCCGGCTCACTTTTCTGCGTCCTTTTGCCTGCATTGTTTGACGAGGAAGCTGGCGACGTCGATGCCCTTCGAGCCGCGTCCGAAGCCGGCGTCCAGCCCCGCGGCCACGGCCATCTCGTCCGTGACCTGCGTGCCGCCGCCCGCAAGGATCAGGCGGTCGCGCACCCCCCGCTCCACGCAGATCTGGTTCAGGCGCCGCATGTTCTGGATGTGGATGTCGTCGTGCGAGATGATGGTGGACTGCAGGATCGCGTCCGACCTCGTCTCGATGGCCGCGTCCACAAGCTTCTCCACGGGACACGACGTGCCAAGGTAGTGGTACTTCACGCCGAAACCCTCGATCCCCCCGTGCTTGATGTCCAGAATCTCCTTCAGTCCCACCGAGTGCTCGTCCTCGCCCACCGTCGCCGCCACCACCGTGATGGGGCGCTCGTGGATGTACTCCCGAATCTCCTTC
>NC_021038.1:403486-405895 GCF_000210715.1 Fretibacterium fastidiosum | reverse complement strand
GGCGGCCAGGGCCTCCGTCATGTAGAACACCTCGCCCTCCTTCACCAGAAGGTAGCGGTCCATGTAGCGCAGCGGACGCGCGGCGTTGCGCGGTACGTCCGTCCGGTCCGGCTGCACCGTGAAGGGCACGCCGAACCCCGTGTGGCCCGTCGTGAAGGACTTGCGGTTGAAGTCGTGGTCCGAGGCCATGTGCAGCCCCGACAGGTCCACGCTCGCCGCGTAGACCTGGGACTTCGCCCCAGCCTTCCGGAGCCCGCGGGCCGTGCCGGTGATGTTGCCGCCGCCCGCGTTCGTGGCCACGACGACGTCCGGGTCCCGACCCAGCTGGCTGCGGCACTGCTGGGCGATCTCCCAGCCCAGCGTCTCGATGCCCGCGATCGCCGACGGCGTGTAGAGCGATGCGTTGTAGAACCCCGTGTCCTCCAGCAGCATCAGCGTCTCGTAGAAGAGCTCCGGCCCCACCGTGAGCTGCACCACCTCGGCACCCATCGCCTCGCAGGCCCGCTGCTTCTCCAGGATCTCCGGCTGCCCCACGCGGCGGCTGTCGTAGCACTCCTGGACGACGATGCACTTCAGGCCGAGGCGCGCCGCCATGCAGGCCACCGCCGCTCCATAGTTGCCCGACGTGGCCGCGACCACGCCCTTGTACCCCATCCGGTGCGCCTCGTAGACGGACAGGGCCGCGCGCCGGGCCTTGAAGCTCCCGGAGAGGTTCTGCGCCTCGTCCTTCACCAGGATCTGCGCACCCTTCCCGCCCCCGGCCGTCCTCCGGGCCAGCTCCGTCACGTTGTCGAGGCTCAGGAGCTTCGTGTCGCCAACGCTCATCCCGCTCTGAATCTTGACGATCTCCTCGAGGCTGTGGGGGACCGCCTCCCGCATCATCCGCTCGTAGTCGAAGCGCCCTCCCGGCTCCTCGAACTTCGAGTAGTCGATCCCGACCGCCGCCTTGACGATCTCGCTCTTGCGCGCCATTACGGCCTCATAGCTCCTGCCGCCCATCTCAGCAGGCCCCCTTTCCGCTAAGGATATCCACAACCTGCCGATGCACCTGCGCCAGCTCCGGGACGTAGCTTCCGAAGTCGTGCCGATAGCCCGGGTCGCAGTTGGTGAGCGTGCCCTCCACCTCGCGCCCGATCGCCGTCCGGACCCGCACGGACTCGCCGGTGTGGGCGCTCTCCGCCAGGAGCTCCCCCTTGACCCACATCTCAAGCGGCAGCGCGGCGGTGTCCTCCGGAACACCCGCGGCCCGCTCCCCTGCAGGGAGCAGCTCAATGTGCAGCACGACGCAGTCCCCCTTGTGGTAGACGCGGCGCTCCTCCCGCAGCTCGTGGACGAACCGGTTCATGTCGCCCAGGATCGCGTGCGGGATCGGGAGCTCCAGAAGGTCGGTCAGCCCCAGCGGGCGCGTTCAGCACCTGCGGGATCATGTTCACGACCATCGCGATCGTGCCGATGCCGCCCGGCATCTCCGGCTTGCCGGAAAACTTCAGCGTGTAGCCGCCCGCGTCGATGGTGATGTAGTCCCCCGTGTCGATCCCCTCGGCCTCCGGACGGACCTGCTGCGGGTGGTCCAGGTGGATGAACGCCCGGCCGTCGGCCGTCCTCCCCCAGCCCTGCTGACGGATGCCCGCCAGGTTCCCCGGCTCGACCTTGGCGTAGGGCGTCTCGCGGTGTACCTTCGAGATGATGGGGTCCTTCGTCTGCTCGATCTTGGTGATCTCGACGCCCAGGCCCGCGGCGATGGCCGAGATGGACTCCGGAAAGCCCACGTGCCCCGCCAGGTCGTTGGCCGCAAGGCGCCTCTTGAACTCTTCCGGCGTGATCCCCACGCCCTGCTCGTGCATCACCGCCCCGCCGAAGGGCGAGAGGTCGTTGATGCGCGCCGCCTCGATGGACTTCACGTCCTCGCAGGTCCCCGTGATGGCCAGGATCAGCAGGTCCAGCACAAAACCAGGGTTGATCCCCGTCCCAAAGACCGTCACCCCGTGCTGGCGCGCCAGACGGTCGATCTCGAGCGACAGCTCCGGCTCCTGAGCCCACGGCCAGGCCATCTCCTCCGCCGTCGTGATGACGTTCAGGCCGTGCTCCACGCAGAGCTTGACCTTCTCGAACGCGCTCCTGGTGAAGGAGTCCGTCCCCAACAGCACCACGTCGCACGCGCCGTTTCGGATGAGCTCCGTGCCGCCGAACAAAAGCTCCGGACGGCTCCCCCGCTCCTCCCCCAGGTACTGGTAGACGTCCGTTCCGTGGAGGTGCTTGCGCCCCACCACAACCCCCACAATCTCAACGCCCGTCTTCTTCAGAAGCATTCGCGCGATCCCGCTCCCCATCGCGCCAAATCCCCATATCATCACACGGATATCCCTCATGAAAACGCCTCCTCACTACAAATTTAACTCAAATTGATTA
>NC_021038.1:396248-403054 GCF_000210715.1 Fretibacterium fastidiosum | reverse complement strand
TAAAACCACAAACAAAAATACACGCAGCCACACAAAAACCCTATCCGCACAGGGCGCCGGGCTGAGCGAGGCCCGGCTTCACGCGCAGCGGGAAATACGATCCTCTGAACTTCAGTCCCTATCCCGCAGGATGGGGGAAAACGCGCCCTCAGCAGCGCCCCGTTTCCGCCAGCTGAGCCTTCTCCTCCTCCGTCATGTAGCGGACGTTAAACTTCAAGAAGGCGAACACGGCCACGACGAGGGGCATGAACAGGTTGAAGAAGCAGTACTTGAAATAAAGGGCCGTCGGCACGCCCAGGGCATTGCTCATAAAGGCGCCGCAGGTGTTCCACGGGATCAGGGCGCCCGAGACGGTGCCCATGCCCTCCAGAGTGCTGGAGAGCTGGGACGGGTGCAGTCCTCGTTCCCGGTAGGATTGAGCGTACATGCGGCCCGGTATCACGATGGAGATGTACTGCTCCGGCATGGTGATGTTGCTGAACAGGCAGGTCACCTCCGTGGAGACGATGAGGCCCGCATAGCTCTTCAGCCGGAACAGGACGGCGTTCACTATCGTCTCCAGCTGGCCCGTCTCCTCCATGATCCCACCGAACATCATGGCGATGATCGTCAGGGAGATCGAGAAGAGCATCCCCTCCAGCCCGCCCTTGGTGAAGAGCGTGTCGATGACCTCAACGCCGGTCTCGCTGACGTACCCGTAATGCGCGCACTTCAGGATATCTCCAAGGGAAGCCCCCTGATAGATGGGGGCCAGGAACGCGGCGGTCAGAAGCCCGATGACGATACCCGGTATGGCAGGCATCTTCATCGCCACCAGGACGATGACCAGCGCCGGCGGGATCAGGAGGACGGGACTGACCTTGAACTGGGACAGGATTCCGTCCTGAATGAGCTTGATGCTCTCCAGGCTGGTCTCGGTGCCCCCATAGCCCATGCCCATATAGGCGAACAGCCCCAGAGCGGCGAGGTAGGCCACCACCGTGGTGGGGATCATCGCCTTCACGTGAGTGAAGACATCCGTCCCCGCCATCGCGGGGGCCAGGTTCGTGGTGTCGGAGAGCGGGGACATCTTGTCGCCGAAGTACGCCCCGGAGATCACTGCGCCCGCCGCCAGGGGAAGCGGGATCTCGAGCCCGACGGCGATCCCCATGAGCGCGACCCCCATGGTCCCCGCGGTCCCCCACGAGGTCCCCGTCGCCAGGGACGTGATGGAGCAGATCAGGACCGCCGCCGGCAGGAAGAGTTGAGGGGACAGCAGCTTCAGCCCGTAAAGGATCATCGAGGGGACGACGCCCGACACGATCCATACGCCGATGAGCATACCGATGATGGCCAGGATGATGATCGACTGCATGGCCTGAGATATCCCCTTGATCATCGCGTTTTCGAGGGACTCCCACTTGTAGCCCAACCACAGTCCCATAACCGCGGCCGCGATGACGCCGACGAACATGGGGATATGCGGGTCCAGTTTGAACTTGATAATGCTCACCGACATCACGACGATGAGAAAGCCGAAGGTAAACAGCGCCTCGATAAGGTTGGCCTTCCGCGGAGTCCGGCTTCCGGGCTCCTTCTTCCCTCCTCCGGGCTCCCCCAAAAATTCTTCCTCAACGGTCTGAAGGTTATCGAAATTCCCGGCGGCATCAATATTCTTGTCCATAGTCTTCCCTCTTTCCATCTCCAAGCTCAATCGCCCTTACGGGTCCCCTGCCTCAACCGCAGCGCACTTAATCTCTCGGATGCGATACACCTCCTCCCATAAGCCCCCCAGCGTACTGCCCGACATCGCTCGAACTCGAAACGCAAAAAAAGGCTGTCCGTAAAATGGGCACAGACCCATTTTACGGACAGCCTCAGATCCTCGTAAGGCTATCCCTCTCCCCGCGAATGACCGGTCTCCTGACTCGCCTTCATCCTCGAATCGCCCTTCCCGGAAAACGGAACCCAGTGGTTGCGCGACCTCGTCCGGCACACAGTGGCGGGTCCCGCGCCGGATTTTCACCGGGCTTCCCGTCCATCAAACGCAGGTATCGACAATCAAGTGCGAACCCCCTAAGGAGCTCACGAGTGAAACGGTGAAAAAGAACGCACTTCGTGACTTGGCCCCCAGTTTAACTCAACCGGGTGGAGTTTGTCAAATTTTTTAGGCGAACAGACCAAAGAATTTCAGAAACGAAGGACGCTTTTGTATCGATGTTGAACAATCGCCGTTTCTTTTCTTACCCATGGATTGAGGCACTCAAAAAGGGCCGGAACCCTCAGGCCCCGGCCCCTGCATCAACCCGCAGGGCTCCGCCCTACGCGGCTTCGACGGACTTCACCTCGTAGCCCGCGTCCGTGACGGCCTTCGTCAGGACCGCGTCCGCCACGTCCCCGGAAAGGGTCACGAGCGCCGTCCGGTCCTCAAGGCTGACCTCCACGCCGGACACGCCGGACACCTGCGACAGCGCAGTCCTGACGTGCTTCACGCAGTTCTGGCACATCATGCCCTCCACATGCAGCAGCTTCTTCACCTTCATCACCCCCTTACCCTCGTCTCCCTCCGCGGCGCCCGACGCTTCCACGATCGGGTCCGCCGAGGCGTAACTCGGCCTGAAGCGGCGCAGGCGCAGCGCGTTGGACACCACGAACACGGAGCTGAAGCTCATGGCCAGCGCCCCCAGCATGGGGCTGAGCTTCACCTCCCACAGGGGGTAGAGCACGCCCGCCGCGACGGGGATGCAGAGGGCGTTGTAGAACAGCGCCCAGAACAGGTTCTGCTTTATGTTGCGGATGACGGCGTGGCCGAGCTGGATGGCCCCCGCCACGTCCATCAGGCTGCTGCGCATCAGCACCAGGTCCGCGGACTCGATGGCCACGTCCGTGCCCGCCCCGATGGCGATGCCCACGTCGGCCCTGGCCAGGGCCGGAGCGTCGTTGATGCCGTCCCCCACCATGGCCACCTTCCGCCCCGCCTCCTGCAGGCGGCGCACCTCCCCCTCCTTATCCTGGGGCAGCACCTCCGCCGTGACCTCGTCCAGCCCCACCTGACGCTGAATGGCGCAGGCCGTGCGCCGGTTGTCCCCCGTCAGCATCGCGACCCGGAGCCCCATGCGGCGCAGCTCGCCTACGGCCTGACGGCTGGTGGGCTTCACGACGTCCGCCGCCGCGATCACCCCCGCCAGCCGCCCCTCCGTCACGAAGAACATCGGGGTGCTTCCCTCGTCCGCCAGCTTCTGCTCCAGCTCCTTCGCGCGCTCGTCGTAAAGGCCCGCCGCCTCCAGGACCCTGCGGTTCCCCGCGCGCCACTCGCGCCCTCCCACGACACCGCGGACCCCCGCTCCGGCCTCCTGGGCAAAGTCCTCCACGGACAGGAGCTCCAAGCCCTCCGCCTCCGCCCGCGCGGTGACGGCAGCGGCCAGGGGATGCTCCGATCGGCTCTCAAGGGACGCGGCAGCCCTCAGGAACTCCCGCTGATCCATCGCGGGACACAGGACGTCCGTCACGACCGGCGTCCCCTGAGTGATGGTGCCCGTCTTGTCCAGCACCACCGTGTCGATGTCGTGGAGCCGCTCGAGGGCCTCGGCCGACTTGATGAGGATGCCGCTGGCCGCGCCCCGCCCCGTGCCCACCATGACGGCCGTGGGCGTCGCCAGCCCCAGCGCGCAGGGACAGGAGATCACCAGCACGGAGATGGCCATGGAGAGGGCGAACTCCACGCCGCGTCCCGCCAGGAGCCATATCGCGCCCGTCGCAAGGGCGATGGCGATCACGATGGGCACGAAGACGCCGCTGACCCGATCCGCCATCTTGGCGATGGGGGCTTTGGAGCTCGTGGCCTCGTCCACCAGGCGGACGATCTGCGCCAGGGTCGTCTCCTCGCCGACACCCGTGACCCGCATCTTCAGCCAGCCGCCGCGCACCGTCGTCGCGCCGACCAGGCGGTCTCCGGGGACCTTGTCCACAGGGATGCTCTCGCCCGTGATCGCGGACTCGTCCACCGCGGCGGCGCCCTCCGTCAGCACGCCGTCCGCGGGGATGGCCTGTCCGGACTTGACGACGGCGATCTCCCCCCTCTCCAGCTCCTCGATCGGGATCTCCACCTCCGCCCCGTCCCGCTCCACCACCGCCGTCCGGGGAGCCAGGTCCATCAGGCGCGTGATGGCGTCCGACGTTCGGCGTTTGGCCCGCGCTTCGAAGAACTTGCCGAGCGTGATGAGGGTCAGGATCATCCCGGCCGACTCGATGTAGAGGTCCATGGAGAAGCGGGAGACCGTCGCCGCGTCCCCGCGTCCCGCGGCCCAGGCCATGCGATAGATGGCGTACACGCCGTACACCAGGGCCGCGCTGCTGCCGAGGGCGATCAGGGAGTCCATGTTCGGGGAGCCGTGGGCCAGCGCGCCGAAGCCCACTCGAAAGAACTTGAAGTTGATGAAGGCCACCGGCAAAGCCAACAGAAGGAGCGTCAGGGCAAAGACCAGCGCGTTCTCCACGCCCAGGAAACAGGACGGCATGGGCCAGCCCATCATGCGCCCCATGGACAGGTAGGACAGCGGGAGGGCGAAGACGAGCGAGGCCACGAGGCGCGTCCTGAGCCCCAGGTACTCCTGGAGGGCGACGTCCTGCGCTGGCCCGCGCGCCTCTCTCCTCTCCCCCGCGCCGCCGCGGAGGCTGGCCCCGTACCCCGCCTTCACCACCGCGGCCACGACGTCGGCGGAGGAAAGCACCCCCTCGTCGTAGCGGACGGTCATGCCGTTCTTCAACAGGTTGACGGCAACCTCTTCGACGCCCGGCAGCGCCGCCACGCTCTTCTCCACGCGGGCAGAGCAGGCCGCACAGCTCATGCCCGTAACGTCGTACGATTCCCTCTTCATCGGGATCCCTCCTCGAGAACCTATTGCAACTCACCGTCCGGACGCCCGGAGATGAGGCTCAGGACGTCCATAACACCCCCTCCCCGTGGGGGTCTATTGAACGATAGCACGGCCCGTCCCCTTTGTCAAACGGGCTTCAGCGGCCTATGATCTTCGCGAGGAGGTCCGATATCTCGTCCAGCTTCGCGTCGACGTCGCCGTGCTCGACGGCATCCCGCACGCAGTGGTGCATGTGCTGCCGCAGCACCAGGACGTTCGCGCGCCTCAGGAGCGCGGACGAGGCCAGGAGCTGGTTGGATATGTCCACGCAGTAGCGCCCCTCCTCGATCATCCTTATGATGCCCTCCACCTGTCCCCTCACCGTCTTCAGCGCCTTGAGCGCCGCCCGCTTCTCCTCGTTCAACGCCGCCGCACCCGGCGTGCGCTCCGGCATGATCGTCATCTAAAAGCCCCCACTTTCCTCGCTCAGGACCTCCGCATTGGCATGACACCCCCACCCCGTGTCATTATACTACGCTCGGATATCGATGCTCGCCTTAACGTGTCTCCACGCCACCGTCATGATAATATATTGATCGACCTGTCTGGCGTCGCGGACAGCCGGTCCGTGCCGCACACGACGAATCCATCCAAAATTATAAGGAGTGAGCGACGGTGAGCGAAGCGTGGGATGCGCAAAAGGACCGGGGCCGCGTCAGCCTGTGGGGGCTCTGGGCGTGGGGACTTTCGTTCGGCTACGCGCTGAGCGACGCCCTCCTGAGGATCGTCCTGTGGGGCAATGCAAGCCCCACCTCATGGAGGAAGGAAACCTGGCCGGTGCTCGTCCTGGCTGCAGCGGCTGCAATCGCCCTCCTCCTGCACCTCAGGCGGGACCGCCGGGCGGCCCTGGCGCTGAGCGCCGGAGCGGGCCTCTACGGACTCCTGGATCGGGGGCTTTACCTCCACTCGACCTTCCTCGCCAACGCGAACCCCGAAGCTCTGCGGAAGGCGTTTCAGCTGTTGTCCTCGCCGTATTGGTGGATTCATCAGATCCTGTGGCTTCCCCTCCTTGCCGGCGGGTACCTGGCGCTGCGCCGAAGCCGACGCGCCTGGCCCCTCCTCTGCGCCAGCGCGGCGGGGGCCCTGTACCTCCTCTCCGACACCCCCGCCCTGTGGCACATGGGGCACAGGGAGCTGCAGTCCCCCACGATCCTGGCGTTTCAGGTCTGCGATATCATGGGCTACGCCTCCATCATCGCCGCGTTCCTGTTCGCGTGGCTGGACGTGCGTTCACCGCGGCCGGTGCGGTTTGGTGTCGAGAAAATCGAGCCGGATACGAACGACGAACGTTCGGAGGCCTTGAAACTCAGAAAGAGGCTCAGCCGGCTGCTCCTGGCGGGCATGATCCTTTTCTGCCTCAACGAGTTCTTCGGCGCGGGCGGCCTTTTGAGCGCGATCCTGTCGATGACGCTCTACGACAGCCTCGGCCGGACGGGCGTTCGACTTCTGCCCTGCATCCTACCCTGTGCTGCCTTCCTCTACAGTCTGCGCCCTTTGGCTTCGCCAAAAATCCTTATGGCCTACGCCTGCTGGGAGGCCTTCGTGTACGCAGTATTGTCAGCCGGGGCAACGCTTCGCGCGTTTACGGGCAGGTCCATGATGGTGGCCATCGGATTGGGGGAAATCTATTTTCTGGTCACCATGGGAGAAGTGCTCCTGACGGTGCTGTTCCTCGCCGTCCTTCACACGGCCCGCCGCCTGGACGGGTTGTCTTGCCCCGCCGGGGCGAAGGAGTCCTCCCTCGCGTGGTGCGCCTACGCCGTGTCCTTTCTCTATCCGCTGGCAGACTGCGTCTACTGGGTCATGAGGTGGATCGAGTTCAGCCACTATCAAGACAGCCCGGCCCTTTGGGCAACCCTATCGGTCCTCAAGGTCCTGCTGGCCGCGCTCTTCCTGTCCCTTTTCCCCAGG
>NC_021038.1:391477-396162 GCF_000210715.1 Fretibacterium fastidiosum | reverse complement strand
CTCAACATTGCCTACAATCTCCACTGGGTAACCTCCAGAGGGGAACTCCAGTCGCTGTTGCTCTCCGGGACGTGGTGGGCCGGATGGGCCTTCCCCGCCGCCCTCATCGTCGGCGGGTACCTGGCGCTGCGCCGGGTACGCTGGGCGCCCTTCGTGTTGACCGCCAGCGCCGTGAGCGCCCTGTGGCTGCTGTGGGGCTACGTATCCTCCCTCAGTCCAGACTTCAGGGAGATCGACGTTCGCACCACGCTGACGATCTTTGAATACCTGGCCCCGCTTTTTGCCTGCATTCCGGCATGGCTCGACCGCCGGTAAGGGGTCCGAGTTCCCAAAAGAAAAAGCCCCCGAAGGGGCTAAACGCTTCGGGGGCCGGGGAGGTCCTCTTTGGGACAGGTGATCTCGAACAGGGCGTCCATCATGCGGTGCAGCAGCCCGGCCCTGCGTTCGTCGGAAAGGGTGTAGTGAATCTCCTTTCCGACGCGGCTGCCCACGATGAGGCCGCTGCGCTTCAGAAGCTGAAGGTGGTGCGATACCGCGGCGTCGCTCATGCCCACCGCCGCCGCGATGTCGGAGACGCACTCCCGGCAGTGGCACAGGATCCACAGTATCTTGAGCCGCGTGGGGTCCCCCAGCTGCTGAAAGCTCATGGCCGCCTCCTCGAAGCGCTGCGCCGCCGGCATACGCTCCAGCACGACCTGAACGTCCTGCCCGTGATCGTGCGGCAAATTGTAGTGCGTCATCCCGCCTCACACCACCCGATAAAACCAATCCCGGTTAAAACGCATCCGCAGCAGGAAGGGTCGCCGCTGCCGCTTCAGCCGAGGCTCAATAAGCTTTGGCGAAGATCGTCCTGCGCCCTTCCTTCCCCGTGACGATGCACCGGCCCGTGCTCGCGTCCACCAGAGGGATGCAGCGCGGCGTCACGCCGCCCGTCTCCTCCCGGATGCGGCGCTCGTCCTCAGGCGTCCCTCCAAAGTACGCCTCGACAAACCCGCCCCTTTCCGCCAGGATCGCCTTGAGCTCGTCGTAGCTGGAGGCCTGGGCCGTGTGCGCCTCGCGGAAGGACAGGGCCCTCCTGTAGAGGTTCGACTGGACGTCCTCAAGCAGCTTCTGCACCGCAGGGACCAGCGCGTCGCGGCTGAGGTCCGCCTTCTCCCCGGTGTCGCGCCTCACGACCCGCACCGTCCCGGACTGCACGTCCTTCTCCCCCAGCTCGAGGCGCAGGGGCACCCCCCGCTGCAGGTGAGTGAAGAAGCGGTCGCCGGGCCGCATGTGAAACTGCGTGTCCACAGCCGTATAGAGCCCTCCCAGCGCCTCGTCGAGCTGCCCCGAAAGCTCGCGCGCCATGGGCAGCAGAACGCCCTCCGCCTGGCGCTCGTCCTTCGAGATCGGCAGCAGCACCACCTTCACGGGCGCGATGTGCGGCGGAAGCACCAGGCCGTCGTCGTCGGAGTGGGTCATGATGATGGCCCCGATGAGGCGGGTGGATATCCCCCAGCTGGTCGTCCAACAGGTCGCCAGCTCTCCGTCCCTGTCCTGAAAGCGGATTTCAAAGGCCCTGGCGAAGTTCTGCCCCAGGAAGTGGCTGGTCCCCGCCTGGAGCGCCTTCGCGTCGCTCATCATCGCCTCGCAGGTGTAGGTGGCCACGGCGCCGGGGAAGCGCTCCCCCGCCGTCTTCTCGCCCGTGATCACGGGCAGCGCCAACTCCTCCTCCATGACTTTGCGGTACACCTCCAGCATCCGCAGCGTCTCCTCGCGGGCCTCCTGCTCCGTGGCGTGAGCCGTGTGCCCCTCCTGCCACAGAAACTCGGACGTGCGGAGGAAAAGGCGCGGCCGCTTCTCCCAGCGCATGACGTTGCACCACTGGTTGATGAGCACCGGCAGGTCCCTCCAGGACTGAATCCAGCGGCTGTACATGTGGCCGATGACCGTCTCGGAGGTGGGGCGCACCGCGAAGGGCTCCTCCAGCTCCTCCCCGCCCGCATGGGTGACCATGGCGCACTCCGGCGCAAAGCCCTCCACGTGCTCCGCTTCCTTCTGGAGGAAGGAGTTGGGGATCAGGAGCGGGAAGTAGGCGTTCACGTGCCCCGTCCGCTTGAAGGCGTCGTCGAAATAGCGCTGAACGTTCTCCCAGATGGAGTACCCCGTCGGGCGGATCACCATGCAGCCGCGCACCGGCGCATAGTCCGCCAGCTCGGCCGCCTTGATCACGTCAAGGTACCACTGAGAGTAATCGACGCTTCGTGCTGTGATGTTGCGTGCCATTGTATGACCTCCACAGGGCGGCGGGCCGCCGGGGCCCTGCCCTCACACAGGATGGAGGGCCCCGGCGGGGCCCTGTGATCTTTCGGTTAAGGAAGCGCTGCGGCTACGGCAGCGGGTAGTGGTCCCAGATGGGGACCCCCATGAAGAAGCCCACCTTGAACTCCTCCGAGCCGTACAGGGCCGCCAGCTTGACGTCTATGATGTTGTTGGGGAAGTTCACGGCGACGCCGACCTCCCAGGGGGAGGCGATCTTTCCGTACTCCTTGTCCATCGCGTAGCCGTAGCTGCCGAAGAGCTCCACCGCCACGATGCCCAAAACGCTCCGGCTCAACACCCGGCGGAAGGCCAGGTTCGCCCAGGCCATGCGCTCCGCCTCAACGGGCCGGGCCGCCGCGGTGTAGAGCTCCTCCGCCGCGCCCAGGTAGGCCGCGTGGCTGCAGCGGTCCAGGTCGCCCTCCGCATAGCCCAGGCGGAAGTACGTGCGCAGGTGCCCTGTAACCTCCAGGGGCTTGAAGTAGGTGAATCGGTAGAGGACCTCGTCAAAGTCCGGCCACCATGCGTTGACGCGCCAGGCGTAGCCCTTCGTCGGGTCACCGGGAATGTCCAGCGTGTCGTAGGCCGCGAAGAACGTCGGGCCGATCGAGTTGCGGTCGTCCTCGTCGGAGACGGAATCCCCCCCCACGTGCTCGTAGGCCAGCCCAAGCCCCACGTTCACGTCGCCCCACTGGTAGACGCGGTTCACTCCGAAGGCGAAACGGTCCCAATCCCGCGTGCCCGCGCTGCTGCGGACCTCCCAGTTCTGGGCGGACAGGTTGAAGCGCCAGGCGTTCATGCCCTCCGGCGCCGTCTGATAGGACAGGTCGATCCCCCACTGGTCCCCGATCCGAAGCACCCCGGACATCGTGTCGTACTCCGACAGGAGCCCCCGGCCAGCCCCCTTGACGTAGAGCCAGCGGTTGTTGTGCAGGTTCGTGGTGTACCCCGACAGCCCCACCTCGATCTCCGGCGTCTGCCGCACCTCGAGGCGCACCAGCACGTCGCCCGACTCCGTGCGCCCCATCTGGTAGTCCACGTTGGCGATGCCGGGGGACCCCACCAGCCGCTCGATGGCGCTCTCGATGCGCTTCTGGTCGATGGTCTTCCCCACCCAGACGAGACAGCGCTTTCGCAGGTTCCGCGCCATCTTCTCCGGCAGGCCCACGACCTCCACGTCGCCGACGACGTCGCTCGTGACCTCCACGTTCGCGCTCGTGAACAGCGCGGGGCCGCGGGCCGACAGTCTCTGGATCGCGTCAAGCTTCTCCAGCGCCACGCGCCGTCCCTCCTCGATGATGGCGTCCGCCTCGCTCGAATCCAAAAAGCTGAAGCTGTTCACGCGGGGGGAGAGCAGCAGGTCCGCCGCGCGGCTCTCCTCGCTCGTCGTGCGCCGCATCAGGATGGCCAGCGACTGGTCGATGACGTCGATGAAGGAGTTGATCGGGCGTTCCTTTGAGGGGTAGTCCGAGACGTCCACCGCGACGATGGGGATGCCGGGGAAGACCTCCCTCGCCGTGTAGACGGGAAGGTTCGAGACCACGCCGCCGTCCACCAGGAGGCGGCCGTCGATCTCCCACGGCTCGAAGAGCCCCGGAATGGACATGGAGGCCCGCATGGCCGAGGCCAGCCCTCCCCTTCTCAGGACGACCTTCTCCCCGGTGTGGATGTCCGACGCCACGGCCGCGTAGGGGATGGGGAGGTGATAAAAGTCCTTCGCCGAGACGTGGCGCATCAGCTGCGCAAAGTAGCGGTACAGTTTGTCTCCCGTCAGGATGCCCCGCGGGCCCCGCTGATCTCCCTGCTTCTGGTAGGAGAGCGCGGTGATCGTGCTGCCCTTGGCCCTCCTGTCGTCGCCCGTAAAGACGAACATGGGGCCCGTGTTCTCCGAGAGCAGGGAGGGCAGGTCCAGCTCCGCGACGATGCGCCTCATCGCCTCCGCGTCGTAGCCGCTGGCCTTCAGCGCGCCCATCAGGGACCCCATGCTGGTCCCCACGATGCCCACGATGGGGACGTTGTTCTGCTCCAGCACCTCGATGACGCCGATGTGGGCAAAGCCCCGGGTCCCGCCCCCCGGAGAGGACCAGCACGACTCCCGCCTCCGCGGACCGGAAGGACACGAGGCCGAGGAGCAGCGCCCACAAGATTTTCCTGGCTATCCGCACCACCTTCACCTCCCGCAACGAAAAAGGCGGCGAACTCACCCGATGAGCCGCCACCCCAATCCATAAGAGCTGCGGGCAAGGGGTCGCCGTTTCGGCCCTCGCCCATTCCCCGCTATTGCGGACCGCCCTGCCGCCGACTCGCCGGAGGCAGGGCCCTCACCGTCATTTTCCCTGTTCAAAGGACAACACCAGGTAGAGCACGCCGCTCGGCTGCATGGCGAA
>NC_021038.1:388573-390097 GCF_000210715.1 Fretibacterium fastidiosum | reverse complement strand
TACGCCTGACGCTGGCAGAGCTCCAGCAGGACGCCACCCGTCGCCGCCGGATGGATGAAGGCGATCAGCGCGCCGCCCGCCCCCCTGCGGGGCTTCTCGTCGATCAGGCGCACGCCCTTCGCCTTCAGCTCGGCCAGCGCAGCCTCCAGGTCGTCCACGCGCAGCGCCATGTGGTGCATCCCCTCGCCCTTCTTGGCGATGAACTTCGCCACGGGGCTGTCCTCCGCCGTCGGCTCCAGAAGCTCCACCTCGGAGTCCTTCAGGGGCAGGAAAGCCGTCTTCACCTTCTGCTCCGCAACCTCCTCAACGCCATGGCACGCGACCCCAAGCGTCCCCTCCCAGAACTCAAGCGCCGCGTCGATGCTCTTCACGGCGACGCCAATGTGATCGATGATCGTCGGTTTCATCACGAGTCCCCCCTCTAAAAAATAACGGAACGAGTCCAAAGACCTCGCTCTATTTTAAGGCCAACCCCTCATCCGGCGCAAGGGAAGAACCTGCGTCCCAATCCACCTGTCATCCTGAACATCCCCGCACGCCACCAGCTTACGATATCCGGCCCTCGTGCGCCACCCCCATGCCGGGTGGTTTTGCGGGTAGTTTTTGCCATGCCGACCCCACGGCACACCCGCCACCGAGGGGCATGGGACGAGGCCGCGGCGCACAAAGAACCCCGCAGGATGTTGTACAATAGAAGGGTAATACAGAAGGACAGGATGACTTGAGTTTTTTCGTCAACACAATCGGGCGGGCGGAGTTTCTCCCTGGCGCCCGCCAACGCAGGAGGTAACGGACATGGCTTTGATAACGTGCAGACTGTGCCGCAAGATATTCACCGCAGCGGCCGGAAGGGTGTGCCCTGAGTGCCAGAAGCGCCTCGACGACCTCTACCTCGACGTCCGCAACTACCTGAGGGACAACCCGAAGGTGGCCTTCAACGTCGAGACCCTGGCCGACGCGCTGGGAGCGGACATCCGCGACGTGCAGGGGCTGGTGGACCTGGGCTACCTGGAGCGCGACCTGCCGCGCGGCGGCGAGCTGCAGGAGAACGACAGCCGACAGAAGCTGGCGAAGGAGTTCGAGCAGTCCTTGACCCAGATGCGGGCGGCCGCGGCGGCTGCGGCCCAGCGCAAGCCCGTCTCCTACGGCCAGGAGCTGTACAGCGACAAGGGCAGGAAGAAGTAGAGCCCGTCCATGCCCGAAGAGTCTGCGTTTCCCATCTTCGTCGCGCTGACCGCAGCGCTTGGGGCCTGCATGGGCTCTTTCCTGAACGTCGTGGCGCACCGCAGCATCGAGGGGCGCCCGTGGTGGGGGAAGGAGCGTTCGACCTGCGAAGCCTGCGGCCACGTCCTCACGCCCTGCGAGCTGATCCCGATACTCTCATGGTTTTTCCAGAGGGGGCGCTGCCGATCCTGCGGCGCGTCGCTCTCCCCGCGCTATCTGCTGGTGGAGCTCATCGGAGCGGCCGGAGCCGCCGGAGTCGCCTGGCGGTGGGGCCCCTCCTGGGCCGGCGCCCTCGTCCTG
>NC_021038.1:380529-388010 GCF_000210715.1 Fretibacterium fastidiosum | reverse complement strand
CTGGCGGTGGGGTGTTACCTGACGCTCCTCTGGGGGACCGCAGATCCTGGGCTTCATCGGCCAGCGCTTCCCCAACCCGGCGGCGTTCCTCCCCTCCTGGCCGTTCTGACTTGAGTGCTCGAGTGGGTAACGCGCCAATGACTGCAAGCGCAATGGCATAAAGTGCAACGCATAAAGAAGGGGGCCGTCCCGGCGGACGGCCCCCTTCTTTGTTTCGTTGGTGTCATCCACCTCAGTCGCCCCTCACAGCGGGGAGGACGGGGAGTCATGCATGAGCGGCAATGGTGCCCCTCTCGTGTAGCCCCCGCTAGCGGGCCTCGTGGGAGCGCGGCTCCTCGTCTCGGGCCTCGGGGCGCAGCAGCCAGCGTCCCCAGTCGAAGTGAAGGAGCCCGCTCAGGACATAGGCAAAGAAGAGAAAGAGCGGGGCTGCGTTCCTGAGGAACGCGAAGGAGAGGACCAGGAGCGAGGAGAGCGCGAGGCACTTCCTCCGGTCCGCGCTGCGCTTCGTCAGCCTCTTGAGGTTGGCGTAGGGGATGCTGGAGATCATGAGGAAGCCCGTCAGCGCCAGGACCGCCGCCATCGCCCCTGCGGGCAGGTCCGCGCCCGCCAGCACGAAGGAGGAAACGAAGAGCCCCCCCGCCGGAGCGGGCAGCCCCTGGAAGGGGCCGGGGACGTGGACCACGTTGAACCGCGCGAGCCTCAGCGCGGTGCACAGCGCGAAGAAGCAGGCCGCAGCCGCCCCCAGAAGGCCGCCAAAGCCGCGGAGGGAGGTCTGAAAGATCAGGATAGAGGGCGCGACGCCAAAGCTGACCAGATCGGCCAGGCTGTCGAACTCAAGCCCGAACTGGGAGCCGCCGCCCAGCATGCGGGCCACCTTGCCGTCCATGCCGTCGAAGATCACGGCGAAGAAGACCAGCCACGCCGCCGGGACGAACATCCCCTGC
Source organism: Fretibacterium fastidiosum (assembly GCF_000210715.1). GTDB lineage: Bacteria > Synergistota > Synergistia > Synergistales > Aminobacteriaceae > Fretibacterium > Fretibacterium fastidiosum. The sequence goes on along the minus strand of NC_021038.1, from coordinate 387,066 downwards.
GTCGTCAGCATCAGCGAGAACACCCCGCACAGCAGGTTCCCGCTGGTGACCATATTGGGCGCGATCTGTCGAAACTCCAGCGGCTTGCGCGCCGAACCTCGTTTTCTCCTGAAGAAACTCATCGTTCCACCTCTCCTATGAGGGAGACTCCGGCATACACCTTATCTCCAATCTTGACTGTCAATCTTACCTCCCTGGGAAGGTAGATGTCAACTCTGGACCCCAGGCGAATCATCCCATAGCGCTGCCCCGCCTCCAGGACGTCACCCAGCTTCAGGCGACAGACGATGCGCCGCGCAAGCAGTCCCGCGATCTGCACCATCATGACCGGACCACGGGGCGTCGAGAGGCCGACGAAGTTGCGCTCGTTGACCTCGGAGGCCTTCGCGGCGAAGGCAGCGACCTTCTTTCCCGGAACGTAGTCCAGAAAAGCCACCTGCCCCGCGCAGGGGGCCCGGTTCACGTGGACGCTGAAAACGTTCATGAAGACCCCCACCCGGACGGCGGGCCCCGTGAAGGGGTGCTCGACCTCCAAAATCTCAACGACGCGCCCGTCCGCCGGGGAGAAAAAGGCGTTTTCCCGATCCGGCGTGCTGCGGTCCGGGTCGCGGAAGAACCAAAGGACGAAGAGCGTGAACGCCCCCATCGCCGCCCCCAGGGCGAGGGAGAAAAGGGCGGCAAACGCCGTCAGCAGGACGGAGGCCGCAATCGTGAAGAACCCGTCTCTGGCAAACCTCATGGCAAACTCCTTACGTCGGGTCGGAGCCTTCAAAGGGCAGGCTGCGCGTCTCGCCGTCCTCCGGCTCACCGGACCGGAGCGCGTCCGCGCGCACGACGCTGCAGTCCGCCACCAGGTCCCCTTCGTCGAGGCGCACCGTGATGTCCCCCGTGGCGGCACGACCGAGCAGCCGGATCTCCTGAACCGCCACCCGGATCATGCGCCCGCGGACGGTGACGGCAATCATCTCGTCCTGCTCGTGCACCGCGTGGCAGGCCACGAGGCGCCCCGTCCTCTCCGATATCTTCATCGCCAGCATCCCGCCCGTGGCCCGGTGGTGGGGCGTGAACTCGTCAAAGCGCGTGCGCTTCCCCACCCCCCGCTCGCTCAGCAGCATGACGTCCTCGCCGTCGCCCGCCACGTCGCAGCTGATGATGTGGTCGTCCCCCGCAAGGTTCATGGCGCGGACGCCCCTTGCGCTGCGGCCCATGGGCCGAAACTCCTCCTCCGGGACGCGCAGGGCCTTCGCCCCCGCCGTCATCAGCAGGAGGTCGTCCCTGCCCCGGGTCAGGCGCACCTGGGCAATCTCGTCCCCCTCGTCCAGGGTGATGACGCGGCGGGGCCGGTTGGAGTCCATGAGCTCGGAAAAGGGGACGCGCTTCGCGATGGCGCACCGCGTGAGGAAGAAGGCGTACCGCCACTTCTCCCCTCCCGCCTCCTCGCTGGCCAGCGTCACCACCGTCTCGCCGTCCTCCAGGGGCAGGAGGGAGGCGATCTGCCGGCCCTTTCCTCCCGATCGGGTTTCCGGGATGGCGAAGCCCCGCAGCGACATGACCCTGCCCCGGTTCGTGAAGAAGTAGAGGTCGCGGTGGGTGTGGGTGACGCAGACCATGGCGGCGCTGTCGTCCTCCCGCACCGCCGCGCCCTTGCGCCCCTTGCCGCCGCGCCCCTGCAGCGCGTAGGACTCCAGGTCCTGACGCCTCAGCAGGCCGTCCTTCGAGAGGACCACGACGATGTCACTCTCCGGGATCAACTGCTCGTCCGGCGTCTCCAGGTAGCTGTCCAGGATCTCCGTCCTCCGCTCGTCCCCGAAGCGCTTCCCCAGGTCCGCCAGCTCGTCCCGGATCACCCCGTCCAGCGTCCGGGGATCCCCCAGAATCCTCTCGTAGGACGCGATGTCCGCCTGAAGCTGGCGCATCTCCTCCTCCAGTTTCTCGCGCTGCAAGCCCGTGAGGCGGCGCAGGCGCATGTCCAAAATCGCCTGGGCCTGAAGCTGGGAGAATCCAAACCGGTCGATCAGCCCCCGCTCCGCCACGTCGTCGTTCGCGGCCTCCCGGATGAGGCGGATCACCTCGTCGATCCGGTCCACCGCCCTCAGCAGCCCCTCGACGATGTGGGCCCGCGCCCGAGGCCTTGTTCAGCCGGAACTGGGTCCTGCGGCGCACCACATCGCGCCGGTAGCTCAGGAAGAGCCCCAGGATGCTCGCCAGGGGCAGGAGCCTTGGGGTCTGCCGGTCCAGGGCCAGGTTGATGACGCCGAACGTCGCCTGGAGCTGCGTGCGCTTGTAGAGCTGGCGCATCACAAGGTCCGGGTTGGCGTCCCGGCTCAGCTCCAGGACGATCCGCATCCCCTCCCGGTTCGACTCGTCGCGGATGTCCTGAATCCCGTCGATGACCTTGTCCTGGGCCGCCTTCACCATCGTCTCGATCAGCGTGGTCTTGTTCACCGCGTAGGGGATCTCGGTGACGATGACGTTCACCTTGCCGCGCCTGCCGTCCTCCACGTGCATCCGGCCGCGGACGATAACCTTGCCGCGGCCCGTCCTGTAGGCGTCGTAGATGCCCTGCCGCCCCAGGATCTGGCCTCCCGTGGGGAAGTCCGGTCCCGGCAGCCGCTCCATGAGGTCCGCCAGGCTGGCCTCCGCCGGGTTGATCCCCTCCTCGAGGAGCCAGCAGAGGACGTCCGTCACCTCCCGCAGGTTGTGGGGCGGGATGTTCGTCGCCATGCCGACGGCGATGCCCGTGCTCCCGTTCACCAGCAGGTTGGGCAGGACGGAGGGAAGGGAGAGGGGCTCCTTGAGGGACTCGTCGAAGTTCGGCCCCCACTCCACGGTGTCCTCGTCGATGTCCGCCAGCATCAGCTCGCCCAGCTCGTGAAGCCGGGCCTCCGTGTAACGCATGGCCGCGGCCCGGTCCCCGTCCACGGACCCGAAGTTGCCCTGCCCGTCCACCAGGCAGTACCGCAGGCTCCAGTCCTGCGCCAAGCGCACCATGGTGTCGTAGATGGAGCTGTCGCCATGAGGATGATACTTACCCATCGTCTCTCCGACGATGCGGGCGGACTTTTTATAGGCGGAATTGTGGCGGAGCCCCAACTCGGACATCGCGTAGAGCACCCTGCGCTGTACCGGCTTCAGTCCGTCGCGCACGTCCGGCAGGGCCCGGCCGACGATGACGCTCATCGCGTAGTTGAGGTAGCTGTCCTTGATCTCCCCCACCAGCGGTAGGGAAAGGATCCGCTCCCCCGCCCGCTGCCCCTCGATCTTCTCTTCCGACATAAAATCAATGACCTCCCAAAAACTCTCCAGCACAACCCGGAGCGTCGGGCCGACGCGCGGCTCGCTCATACGTTCACGATAGCCTTACGTCCTATTTTAACACGAGGGACGGACGAAAAACGGCATTGGACGCCATTCATGCCGCTTTTTGCGCAAAAACACCGCGCCGCTTCTGCTAAAATACAGAGCGCAAGCGATGGCTCAGGCACGCCGGAGAGGGGCCTTTTCCCCGTGCGGCCAAGGGCCTTTTGGACATCGACAAAAGGGGGACCCTTCGACGCTGCGGTCGGGCTCCACGGGTTCTGCATGGCATGGCGGAGCGGCTCGCCTGGGCACAGGCGGACCGCCAACGAAGGGTTCGTTCGCGTCAAATTCGCATGAAATGGGGGTTTGCTCTCAAAATGAAGGATCTGAAGCAGGACGTTCGCGCTCTCCTTGAGTCCTACAGGGCGCGCGGGAGCTTCACCAAGGCCGTCTGCGCCGTCTCGAAAAACGGCAAAACGATCCTAGAGCTCTCCATGGGCTGCGGCCTGGAGACGTTCTTTGACCTGGGCTCCGTCACCGAGGTCTACACGACGACGGCCATCCTGCACCAGGAAGCGCTGGCCCGCCTCGCCCTGGAGGAGCGGCTCGACAGGCTCCTGCCCTTCGCTCCCCTGGGCCCCGCCACGCGCTCGCGCTTTGAGCGGCTCACCGTCCGGGACCTGCTCACCCACGCTTCGGGCATCCCGGCCTGGTACCCCTTCTACGCCCGGCAGGGGAGCTTCTGGGACGTCCTGGAGCACGTCCTGTCCGTGGAGCCCCCAGCTCAGGGCCCCGTCCACAGCGACGTCAACTTCATGATCCTGGGGGAGGTCGTCCGGGCCAAATGCGCGGGGCTCAAGGAGTCCCTGGCGGACCTCAACGCGGCAATCGGCGCCTCATCGACCTACGGGCCGGTGGACCCAGGCATCTGCGCCGAGACGGAGAACGGCAACCGGGCCGAGGCGCAGCGGTGCGCCGACATGGGACTCCCCTTCGAGGGCTTCCGCCCCGCGGACCGTCCCATCGTCGGCACGGCCAACGACGGCAACGCCTTCTACTTCTTCAAGGGCGTCGCAGGACACGCCGGCATCTTCGCCTCCGCCCGCGCCCTGCTGAAGCTGGGACGTATCTACCTGGACGGCGGCTCCTCCGGTGACAGGGAGTGGCTTCGACACAAGGCCGTGGAGGAGGCCTTCAGGGACCATGGCGGCGGCTGGGGCCTCGGCTGGAGCCTCTCCGACGTCTTTCCGAAGGGCGTGGGGCACGCGAGCCTCTCCGGCCCCTCCCTCTGGCTCACCCCGGACTGGAGGATCGCGGCGGCGCTGCTCGTCAACCCCCTGACGGCGGACCCAGCCCCGGACCTGTCGGACCTGCGCCGCCAGCTGCACGCCATGCTGCTGCAGTCCCTGTAGCGGGGCGAACGACCTCGAGGGGGGGTGCAGCGCGCACCCCCCTCACGCGATCACGCGATCATCAAACCAGGGCTGCCGGCTGAAGGCCGCGCCTGGCGCGGAACTCCGCGAGGCTGACGACCTTTGCGGGCCGCCGCAGCCACCCCTTGCGCTCCGCCTCCGAGGTCAGAGCCGCAAGGAGGGCGGGGATCTCCCGCCGGGTCTTGATCCCCAGCTTGCGGTTTATGTTGCGAATGTGATATTTCAACGTGTTTTCCGTGATGAAGATCGTCGCACAGATCTCTTTGGCGCTTTTGGACTCCGCCAGCATGACCGCCACGCGGCGCTCCTGCCGCGTCAGGTCCATCCCCTCGAAGTACGCCGTCAACGCCATCAGAAGAAGGTCGTCGCGGCTCCAGCTCATCAGATCCCTCTTGAACGCCGTCATGCAGAAACAGCCTCCTCTCGATCTTCCGGCCGCCCCCTCCGCAGGGGCGGCCCATCCCGAGAACGCCGGGCTTGTGCGCCCTCAAGACTTCAGCACGGCAGAAGGATACCTCAAAGCCGGGAGGGCGTCATCACCCCCCCGCAGGATTCGTCGCGGGAGCCCTGCTGTGGCAGCAGATCAAAAAATCGAACAAAAATTCAGCGTTGACAGGGGTTGACCTCCGGCTCACCCAAAAGGATGAGCCGGAAAATCCAGGCCCCAGGGCCCGGTCGCTGTGAGCCTCGAGTCTGGGTCAAGGGTCAAACGATGGGGGGCGGCGGTCCGGCTCGCCGGCGCGCCTTCAGGATGCCGATGTACAGGGTGAGGAGCTCTCGTTGGGAGGAGACGCCCATCTTGGCGAAGATGTTTCGGTTGTGGGTCTTTACCGTGTTGGGGCTGATGTTGAGGGCGGACGCCACGTCCCCCGCGGAACAGCCCTGGAGGCAGAGGTCGAAGACGGCGCGCTCCGCGGGGGAGAGGGTCCCCGCACGCTCGTTGAAGGCCCGTTCCTCCGCGCCCATCGCCCCGTCCGTCTTCCGGGCGTCGTCCGAGTGGGCGCTCAGGAGCTCGACGAGTTCGTCCAACTGAGCGTTCGCCGCCATCGGGCCATCCGAGGCCCAACCCGACAGGACGGGACGCAGGTACAGCCGGCTGAGGCAGAGCGAGAGGAGGACCCCAACCCCCGCCGCGATGGCGAAGGGCAGGGCCAGCCGGAGGGTTCGGGCGCGGCTCGCCGCGTCGTAGCTCTCCTTCGGCACCAGGAGGGCGAAGGCGAAGTCCCGGGCGCCCTCCGGCGGGTTCGCAGGCTGCACCCTCAAGGTGCGGTGGGCCCCCACCAAGCCGCTGCCGTCCTCGGACTGATACACCGTCAGTCCCTCCCGGCTCCCCGTGCGGAGGATCTTTCCCACCCCCGCGCCGTCCGGCCTCTCGTCAACGAAGTAGCGCCACGACATGAGGCCTCCCGACAGGTTCAGCCCCGTCTCGTCGATGGGGACCAGCGCACAGAAGGCGCCCTCGTAGATGTTGGAAGCGGGGACGTTGGTCCTCTTGAAGTACAGGTCCGTGAGGTCGAAGCCGCAGACGCCGAACGCGCTGCCTCGCGAATCGACGAGGGGCGCCGCGCACAGCATGGCGCGCCGCGCCGTGCCCCGGACGGGCGCCGCCGGAAACCACAGACAGACGCGCTCCGCTTCCTCCGCCCGCGACTGGGGAAGGGAGAAGTAGTCCGCGCCCTGGACGTCGAACTCCATGCCCCACTCCTTCTCCATGGCGAATCCGCGGTCCAGGGCGACCCCCGCGGGGCCCCGCAGCAGCTGGTATTGAAGGGCGGACCCGTTGACGAAGTCCGGGGCCCAGTTG
>NC_021038.1:377812-380309 GCF_000210715.1 Fretibacterium fastidiosum | reverse complement strand
CGACGAGGTAGAGCCCCGATCGGGAGGTCACGGCCTCCTGAAGGCGCAGGCTGGCCGTGGCGTTCAGGATCACGAAGGCCCCCGTGGCGCGGGAGCGCTGCAGCGAGAGCATCAGGAGGTCGAACTGCGACGCCAGAAGCGGTTCCAGCAGCTCCGGCCGGCGCATCAGCCCGTCCGGAGAGAGGTCCCGCGCGGACAGGAACTGCTCCGCGCCCCGCGAGATCATCCGACTGAGCTGCAGGGCCATGGCCGAGAGCTCCCCCAGCCGGCGCTCCGTTCCGGCGGCCAGGCGGTTCAGCTCGTTGTCGAAGGCCAAGCGTCCCCGCCGGTCCCTCAGGCTGACGCCTCCCGTCAGGAGGAGGGCCATAAAGACGACGGCGGCTACCGTCAACGCGATCGCAGCAAAGAAGGCGTAGAGCTTCAGCCGCAGCGCGCGCCCGAGGGCGTCACCGGGTCCGGTCGAGGAACTGCTCATAGGCACCCGCAGACGCCATGCTCCAGGCGTCCTCCTCGCTCATCCCCGCGTCCAGGGCGTCCCGATAGCGCTGACGGGACTCCGACGCGACGTCCCACAGGGCCCGCTCGTAGCGGATCTCGAGCTCCCCGTAGTTCGGCAGGGGGCTCTGGGGGACGAAGGCGTACTCGTGCTGCATGACCCCGATCGTCTCGATGTAGCTCTTCCAGATCCCGCAGGCGCCCTCGCTCCACTCCGCCTCGGCCCGCTCCGCCGCCTGTCGCGTCACGGGGAGGTAGCCCGTGCCGTAGACGTAGCGGAGGTTCTCGTCCGGGGACGTCAGCCACTTCAGGAACAGGACGGCCGCGGCCTCCCGATCGGGCGTGCTGCGCAGGAGCGTGAACCCTCCGGATCGGAGGATGGCGGCCTTCCGCCCCCCCTCCAGCACGGGGAAGGGCAGGATGTCGAAGCTCACGGGCTCCGAGGTGTTGTCCCGGTAGATCACCCGGTTGGGCACGAAGGTGATGCCCGCCGTAGCGCTGGTCCAGCACAGGAGCAGCCCCGTCTTGGCCAGGTCCGTTCCGTAGCCCTTGTAGATGGCCGCGTAGCCCCGCACCCTCGGCTCAAAGAGCAGCTGGAAGACGCGACGGTAGGTCGGCGACGCGACGTTGAGCCCGTCGTCCACAAAAGGGTCCTCCCCCATCTGGGCGAAGGCGGCCTGAAGCAGGTTGAAGGGGTTGTCCACCATGAAGAACATCGCCCCGTCGCGCTGGACGTTCGGCGTCCTGTCGTCCGTCCAGCGGTAGTAGCGCTCGGCGGTGCGAAGCAGCCCTTCGAGGGTCCCCAGCTCGGACAGCTGCGCACCCGTGTCCTGCGCGAAGCGGTCCCAGAGCGTGCGGTTCAGGATCAGGCCCTCCGACCCGCGGCCTATGGGGAAGGAGTAGAGCTTTCCGTCGTGGATGCGCCCCGCCTCGATGAAGGAGGGGACGTATCGGGCCAGCTCCTCCTGGGAGAAGTAGTCGTCAAAGGGGACCACCCGTCCCTTTTCGATCAGGGGAAGGACGGACTTTGGGTAGGCCACGACGATATCCGGGGGCTCCGGAGCGCCCGGCGCGTCCTCGGCGATGGACGTCAGGTTCTCGTGGATGATCTCAGCCTTGGCGATGTTCGTGACGAGGATGGCGACGTCGTGCTTCCGTCCCGTCGATCGGTTGAAGCGGTCCACGGCCACGGTCAGCGCGTCCTCCACGTGCCCCGTGGGGTTGTGCCATATCGTGAGCACGATGGGGTCACGTCCGGCACTCCGCCAGCACAGGAAGCCCAAGGCCAGAGCCGCCGCAGCACAAAAGGCCGCTATAGCCAGGCCACCACGAGAACGAAACAGGACCACGCGCAAACACCTCCCTCTGCGTCCGTCGCAAGGGGGACGACGGGATTTCATTATAATACAACACAACGCCCGGCGTCCGCACATCAAACGGGCGAAAAGGGTGTAGAATTAGGGAAGTTTTGTACCCGTCAGGCACGGGGGAAGGAGATTCGCACCGATGGGGAAACGCGCCTTTTTCGTCCGCAGGGTCCTTTGTCTTCTCTGTCTTGCAGCTGCGGCGGGGGTCCTGGGCTACCGCGCGGTCCTGCGCTTCGCCCCGGACAAGCTGCGCGAGGAGGTCCGCTCCGAGATCGCGACCCTCATGAACTCCATCCAGATGGAGACGCTGAGGACGGGTGTCCTGCTCAAAAAGGCGGCGCTCGAGGCGGGGCGATGCGGAGCCGCCGGCGACGCCCTCGCCTGCAAGTCCCTTCCGGCCCGCTACCTCGCGTCCTACGACGTGGTCGGCAGCCTGGGGCTCCGCCTGCCGGCCGAGGCCCTTGCAGACGGAAGGCCCCTCGCGGAGTACGCCCTTCGGGAAGCGGGAGAAATCTCGACGATCGACGACTTCCCTGACGGCGCCGAAGCCGTCTCGGAGGACGAGGAGGCGGTCCTGTGGCGGCCGTTCCGAATTCACCCCCTGACGAGGACCCCTTCGGTCTCCGCCGTCTATC
>NC_021038.1:373556-376892 GCF_000210715.1 Fretibacterium fastidiosum | reverse complement strand
CTTCGTGACCTGCGACATGGACGTGTTCGAGCTCCAGAAGCTCGTCACGGACCGCGTCCTCCCCGACTCCCTGACGGCCGACGTCCTAGACTCACAGGGCGTCGTTCTGGCGAGCTCCCGGCCATCGGCCCTGATGCGCCCCGCAGTCCGTGACGCTGGACCGGACTTCGTCCGGGCGATCCGGACCGTCCTCTCGACGGCCTCCGGGGACATCGACTACGAGGACGGGGGAGAACGGTGCCGCCTCATCTTCGACACCATGCCCGAGACGGGCTGGAAGGTCTGCATCAGGTCGCGGACCCGCGACGTCTACAAGAACGTGACCTGGTTCCTGGAGAACAACGTCCGGGTATACTCGTGCTGTGGCTTCCACACCCTGAGGCGGGCACCACAGCAACTGGTCGGCGATCCATCCTCCACCGAACGGAAGGCGCCGGGGGGCAAGCCCCGACGCCTTCGGCGCTTCGACCTGAAGGGTTCCCGATGAACGTGGCAGAGCTCAGAAAGGTTCCCAGCGTGGAGGCGCCGAGCGCCGCAAAACGATAAAAACGCACGACATATCATCCTCAAAATTTTAAAGGGAGTGGGTATTCATGGCGATCAAGAAAATCGATCGGTTATTAATGGCCCTGCAGGCCTCTTTGCTCCTCATCGGCCTCATGCTGCTCTACGCAAGCGGGAAGTCCTACTGGAACATTGAGAGAAGCGGCATTCCGAAGATCGTCGATTTGAAGACCCTTTACGCTACCAGCTCAGAGTACGCGCGCGTTACTGCAAAGCTGAAGGATACCGGCATCCACATCCCAAAGGACGAACACGACAGCGAGTCTTATTTCTACGTGATTGAGCTGGAGGACAAGCTGGTCTTGATCGAGAGCCTGCACAAACAAAAGGAGGGGCGGGCTCACACGTTTTTCGTGCGGCCCCATCCGTATGAGGGGACGCACGTGGAGATGTACTTTTCCGTGCTGGCCGCTGCCAGCAACCGCCCGGTTCGCGACGTGCGGGCGGAGTACGCGGATACGATGCTGCAGTACTTTGAAGACAACCCCAAGACATACAACGTGATCTTGCTGCTCATCGGAGCGCTCCTGTTCGGTTCGGGCGCGCTGTGGACGATCAAGGCAAGGAACGGCAAAGCAATGATCCGCGCGATCTTCACCTTCAAGGACGACGAATAGGAAGAACAATAAGGCTGCCGGAACCTTCGTCCGCATGGCGCTCCATACAAACACAAAGCCCCCTCGGAGGCACAACGGGCGAGGTGTCCCCGAATGACCGTCGTGGCGGCCCCAACAGGGAGCCGCCACGACGGTTCCGGCCAGGGCCAAACAAGACCACAGCTACTCGGAAAACCTCTCGAAGAGATCGTCCAGCTCTGGGCAGTGGTCCATGTCCGCGCAGCCGGAGACCCCGTCCGTGCTGACGAACCTCTCGACCTCCACGGACCCGTCCTCCATGAATTCGACCTCCCAGCGCTCCCCCGGAACGGCGATCTCCGCCATCACCGCCTCCTCCCGAACCTTGTTGAGCCGATAATAAATTTTTTCCTCCTCAAGCCGGTTGAGGAACCTCAAGAATTGTTTCATCGTCTCTTGCCCCCTGTCTCGTTCGATTTCTCGTTCGATTTACCGAAGTTCACGATAGTTCACGATTTGAAAGACCCGCCGTCAGTTTGCGCCTCTCTTTGGCACGCTTCATGGAAACACGAAACCGGCCATCCCGTGAAGGGCCATCCCACCGATTTTTCAAAAGGGGCGTTCACCTGAACCGCGGCCCTGCCGCGCCCTGGCAAAACCTTCAAGTTTACGAAAGTTTACGATAGAATAAGGGACAAAAGGCCGTGACTCGGAGGATCGGTCTTCCGAAAGGGCAACCGTTCCACAAAGCTTCCGGCGGACAAAATCTTGAAGAGGTGTTGAAACGGTGAGGCATCCCAATCTGTGTCTGAACCTCGCAATCGGTGTGGCCCTCGCGGTCCTGACGGCCCTCCCGTCCGCGCCCGCGGAGGGCGCCCGGCGCTACGTCGCCTCGGGACGCATCGTCCCCGTCTTCGAACGGCTGGCGGGCGCGGTGTCGGCGCCCCCCACAGGCTGGGCGGAGGTCCGCGGCGACGCGGGCGCTCTGGTCATGGCCTACGGCGACGTCATCGACGCGGACCCGTCGGAGCGCGCGGACTGGCTGGTCCTCCGGCGAGGGCCGGACGGAAGGGAGACGTCGGGCTTCGTGGAGCGGAAGCTCATGGTCCCCATGCCGGACTACGAACCCTTCCCCGCCCAGTCCTGGCAGGCCCGGCGGGACGTGTCCGACCTCTTCCTCCTGCCTGGGGCCCTCCCCCTCTCCGCCTACGACGGGCTCAGGGTGCCCCGCGGAGCCGTGGCCTCGGTCTCCGGCCGCGCGACGGATTCGGAAGGCCGGGCCTGGCTGCTCTGCGTCTTCGAGACGGACCGGTCCGGGGCGTCGGGGTTGGTCGCGGGGTCGGACCGTCGCTGCGCCTGGGCGCCGGAGGAGGCCCTGGTCTCCCTGGCCGCCGCATCCCCCGACCTGACCCAGGTGGCCCCTGAGGCCCTTCCGCCGGGCCTCAGCCGCGACGAGCGCAAGTTCCTGACCCACAGCGGCTTCTACGTCGATCCCGACCCGATCCTGGGACCCGACGGAGGCGGGGCCGCAGCCCCCCGAAGGGCGCGCTTCATCACGGCCGACATGGCGCTCTGCGCCTTCCGCCTATCAGCAGGCCGCGCGGTGCAGAGGGTCGAGGAGCGGGCGCTCCTGCCCCTGCTCCACGACTTCCTGAGGTCCCTCGCGGACGCCGCCCGGCGCCTGCCCGAGGACCTCTCCGCCTCGGAGCCGGGCCGGACGGCCGCGGCCAACGTCAAGGACTTCATCGCCCTGGCCGCGTACCTCGCCACGGGCGGCGTGACGGAGGTCCCGCCGGAGGTCACGGACCTGGCCTGGGGCACGATGCTGGGCACAGGACACCTCGATCACAACCCCTTCACGGAGCTTTCCCAGGACTTCGCCGCCTTCGCCCCGCGAGGGCGCTACCTGCTGAACAACCAGATGAAGGCCTGGTTCCGCACCTCGCGCCTGCTGGAGATGGCCTGGCCTACCGACACGGAGAGGGGTGCCGCCGCCGTTCTCATCCTGAACCGCCTCATGAGGACGAGGGACGTGCAGGCGCGCTGGCGCGCCCTCGTCGCGCCCCTCCAATACCTGCGGGGCGCCACGACACCAGAGGACGGCGTCGCCGCGGCCCTGGAGCCCTTTGCGCTGGCGGACCTCAAGGCCCCGGACCGCGTGAAGGCCCTGATGTCGGCCCTCGCGGAGCTCGACCAG
>NC_021038.1:368751-373288 GCF_000210715.1 Fretibacterium fastidiosum | reverse complement strand
ACCCGCTCCGACGGGGAAGGGCCCGGCCCAGTACTTCGCGACGCAGCCGGCCTGGGGCTACAAGAGGCTCGTCACGGCGGAGGCCGCGCTGGCGGAGCTGGGGAGCGCGGCCGAGGCGCCCGCAGGCGGGGGCGTTTCCACAGGACGCGACCCCGAAGGGACCTGGCGTCCGGGCCCCTTCGCCCCGCCCCTCCCCAGGGGGTACGTCGAGCCCGCGCCGGCCCTCTACAGCGCCCTGGCGGAGGCTGCGGACCGGCTGGCGGCCTTCGTGACCCCCCTTCTGGGAGGCAATCCGGACCCTGGCGTCCGGGGCCTGACGGACTTCGCCAGCGAGATGCGCCACCTTGCCGGCATCGCGCAGCGCGCCATTGATGACGCCATGACCTACGACGACTTCTACCGCATCCAGCACCTTCGCCTGCCCGAGGCAGGGGCCCCCGCGGTCGTCCTGGCGGAGGCCGCCGCGTCTCCTGCAGCCGGACAGGCCCTCTACGTCGGCACGGGCGCGCCGCGCAGGCTCCTCGTCTACGTCAACGACCGATCGGGGGGAAGCCGCGTCACGGAGGGGCGTACGCTCTCCTTCTACACCTTCACGCGCCCCCTGGGAGCCGGGATGGCCGAGGGAAAGTGGCAGACCCTGGTTCGGGACGGCGGACGGCAGGATAAGCTGAAGCAGTGCCTCCCCTACTGGGCGGGCCGGCTGTACGAATGACCGCCTTAAAGCGGTGAAATTGACGGCGGCGGAACGGGCTGCCTCAGGTTATAATCGGAGCCGGGCCGGAGGGTTCCGGCCACATTCGACCATTTGTATTTTTGGAGGGATGTACGAGATGAAAGGAAAATGGCTAAGACGTTCGGCAATTTGCCCCTTGTTTGCGCTGCTCCTGGCGGCGCTCTTGACGGGCGCCGCCGAGGCCACTCAGCGCTGGGTGGTCACAAGCCCCGTAGCTCCGGTCTTCGAGGATCTGAAGGACGTAAAGGCCGCCTCCAACGGCCGATGGGAGGCCTACCAGCCGAAGGAAGAGGAGAACACCTTCTGCATCGCCTACGGCGACACCCTTGAGGCGGAGCCCTCGAAGCAGGAGGGCTGGCTCTCCATCAAAGCCGGACCCGACGGGACAGAGCTGCTGGGCTTCGTAGAGCAAAAGCTCCTGGTCCCCATGCCGGAGCACGAGGGCTTCGCCCCGCGTCCCTGGCAGGTCCTGAAGGACGGCGCCATGCCGTACCTCCTGCCGGGGAGCCTGCCCCTCTCGGACTATTCGAAGTTCACGCTTCCCCGGGGCGCCGTGGTGACGGCACTGGGCCAGAAGCAGGGGGAGGACGGCGCCCTGTGGGTCCTCTGCACCTTCTACACGAACTACGATGAGGGGCCCGATCGCGAGGCCCTCTCAGCGCTCCAGGAGAAGGCGGGGTCCTATGGCCCGGCGTTTTCGGGGTCCGACAGCCGCCAGGCCTGGCTGCGCGCGGAGGACCTCAGGGACCTCTCCGCGTCGTCGCCCGACCTGACCCGCGTCGAGGAGGAGAACCTTCCGGCCTCCCTGGAGGAGGAGGCCCGAGCTGCACTCCTGAAGAACGGCTTCTACCTCGACCCCGCCCCCCAGTTCCGCGAGTTCCTCCAGGAGGACGACCTGGTGGACTGCTACGCAGAGATGAACGAGCTGACGGCCAAGTTCATCACGGCGGACCTGCCCATGCACGCCTTCCACCTCTACTTCGACCGCTCCCTTCAGAAGCTGGAGGAGAAGGCCCTGGCGCCCCGCGTCACGGGGCTGCTCAACGCCATGAGGGACGCCGCCGCGAAGCTGCCGAAGCAGCTCTCCGCCTCCGAGCCGGGACGGACGGCCGCAGCCAACGTCAAGGGCTTCATCGCCCTCGGCCTTTACCTGGCGTCGAATGGCAAGGGGGACGTGCCGGCGGAGGTTCGGGAGTTTGCGGAGGGCGCGATGCGCGGCTCCGGCATCCTGGAGGCCAACCCCTTCACGGAGCTGCCTCAGGACCTCTCCCTCTTCGGGCCCAGGGGCCACTACACGCTGAACGACGGGCTCAAGGCCTACTTCCGGGCCTCCTACCTCCTGGGCACCGCCTGGCCGCTGGACAGCGAGAACGGCGCGGCGGCGACGCTCATCCTGAACCACATTCTGAGCGCCCCGGAGGTTCAGAAGCGCTGGCGCGCGGTAGCCGACCCCATCTCCTACCTGGTGGGCAGCTCCAACGTCAACTCGTGGGACGACCTGTCCGCGGCCCTCAAGCCCTTCAAGCTGGAGGACCTCGCCAAGCCGGACCGCGTCAAGGCGCTCGTGGCGGCGCTCGATGCGGCGGGGAAGAAGAGCGTCATCCAGAAGCTCGATGGCAAGAAGTTCGCCGTCCTGCCCCGGCGCGTCACCTTCGACGCGATGGTCTTCGACGCGCTGACCTTCCCCGCTACGAGCACGCGCGAGGATATGAGGCCGCTCCCGGACCCGCTGGACGTCATGGCGGTGCTGGGCTCCCCGACCGCTCAGGCCGAGGTGAAGCCGAACGGGAAGTTCAAGGACTACGAGAAAAACCAGCGGGCCATGGCCGACCTCTGGGAGGCCTACTCGACCGGTAAGGACGGCGACAACGTCTACACGGACATTCTGAAGTTCGTTCGGGCGTACCTCGCAGAGGCGGGATCGAAGCAGTTCTTCGCCAACCGTCCGGCCTGGGGCTACAAGAAGCTCATCACGGCCGAGGCCGCGATGACGGAGCTGAAGCACGACACGATCCTCTACGCGGAGCAGAGCGGCGCGGAGATGGGGGACGGAGGCGGGGACCTCTGGATTCCCGGCCCCTTCAAGCTGCCCATCCCCCGCAGCTACGTTGAGCCCGTTCCGGCGCTCTACAGCGCCCTGGCAGAGGCCGCGGACCGCCTTGTGGAAACCCTGACGAAGCTCCTGCCCAAGGAGAACGAGAAATGGCGGGAGTACTACGCGGCGAACCTGATGTCCTTCGCCAAGGACATGCGTGGGCTGACGGCGATCGCCGAACGCGCCCTGGACGACTCCATGACCTGGGAGGACTTCGAGCAGCTGCTGAGCTTCAGGCTGGCCTCCGTCCTGCCCGAGGACATCGGTGAGATCGTGGGCGAGGAGGCGCAGCGACAGCTTCGCATGGCCCTCGTGGCGGACGTCGCCACCTCCGTGCCGACGGGCGAGGTCCTCTTCATGGGCACGGGAACGCCCAGGAAGCTCCGCGTCTACGTCAACGACAAGTCGGGCGGATTCCGCGTCACGGAGGGTTACATGTTCTCCTACTACACCTTCACGACCCCGATGGGGGAAAAGCGGATGGACGACGATGAGTGGAAGGCCCTCGTCTACGACGAGAAGCGCCAGGACGAGCTGAAGATGGCCCTTCCCTACTGGCAGAACAAGGTCAATGACTAGCTTATCGAATCGATTGAGACGGATTGCGGCGGCCCTGGCGGCCGCCGCCTGTCTTGTCTCCGCGGCGGAGGCCGCTCCCCGCGTCGTCGGGGCCCTGGCTCCGCACCACAGCGTGGCCGGAGCGATGATCGATCGCCTCTACAAGCGGCTGGCCTCGGAGGACGCGGCCCCGGCCCGCGTCGTGATCATCGGCCCGGACCACTTCGGCCGGGCCCGTGCGGGCGTCGTCATGGGCGCGCCGGACTGGAGGACCCCCGCAGGACTTCTCCTGCTGTCCGGCGACGCGGCGGCTGCGCGCGCTCTCTCCTGGGCCGTGCCCCGCCAGGACGACGCCGTGCAGCGGGACCACTGCGTCACGGAGCACATTCCGCACGTCCTGCGCTTTTTCCCCGGCGCGAAGGTGCTGTGCCTCCTGCTGAGGACCAGCGCCAGCGACATGGAGCTCCTGCGCGCGCACCGCGTGCTGGCGCGCCTGCTGCGCCAGGAGGGGGGCGTGGTGCTCCTGAGCATGGACCTGTCCCACTACAAGCCGCGGGCCACGTCCGACGCGGAGGACGAGCGGACCCTGGCGGTCCTGAGGGGCTTCCACACGGGAGAGATCGGCGGGCTGGACGTGGACTGCCGGCGCGGCGCGCGGCTCTTCCTCGCCTTGATGCAGACCCTCGGAAACGGGGAAGCCGTCCTGCTGGAGCGCAGCAACTCCGACGACTACGCCTCGCGCCCCTCACCGCGCACTACGGGCCACGCGACCTGCCTCTACCTCCCTACAGCCCCACCCGCTCCATAAAGAGGGCCAGGGCCAGGAGGTCCGCGGACCCTCCGGGGCTGAGGTTCTGTCGGATCATCACGCGGTCCATGCCCCGCATCGCCCAGGGGTGCATCCCTTGCGGCAGACAGAGGGCGGCCCGCGCCATTGCCCGGACCAGGAGGAGCCCCTTCCGCCCGCCGCGATACAGGAGGTTGGTGTCCGTGCAGCGCGCGAGGAGCCCCAGGAGCGCCGTCAGCGGCCCCTTCGCCTCCAGCACGGCCCGCGCCCGCCAAGCCGTCGGGAACCCGGCCAGGGCCTCTTCCACCGCCCCGCCTGCGCCGTAGCGGGCGCGCACCGACGCGCCGTGGGACCCCTCGCCTCC
>NC_021038.1:337084-367983 GCF_000210715.1 Fretibacterium fastidiosum | reverse complement strand
ATCTTCCTCACTCCACCCCTGGACAACCGGGGGGCCTGAAAAACGCGCTTCTTCAATTTTTGCCTCCCCTGTAAGGGGAGGTGGTCCGGAGGGGTTGGCTTCACGCTCAGCAATAGGCATGGCGTAACGGATTGTCAATCCAAAGCCCCTTTTGTAAAAGCAACGCGAATATCGCGGTTTCTATCGGCATCAAGATCTATGGATTCGATATACCACGGATTCCCCAGAGCAGGCGCGATTTCAAATACTTGAATGTCTTTCATAATGCCACTACTATACCACTTCTGACAATTTTGAACCCATCCTTACCCACTTGAGATAGCGAGGAACTTCTTTTTCTCAGCCCATGCCGTTCTCAATCCCGCAGGCAAGATTTTTAACCTGTGGCAAAGACAGATTTCTAACGTTTCCTGTCGCACTCGACGGGTGCAAGATCAAAATCATCTTAACCTATGTTATAACGAGCTTAATCTTCGGTAACTTCCTTGCAACCTGCGGATTTGTGCTATTGCGTTTGACTTGACAAGCTAGCATCGGTGGTCGTTGCGTCAGCGCTTCCCTTTTCGTTTCGACCCTCCCGAATAACTTCCAAAATAAAGCCAAAAATAAAGCCAAAAATAACTCCAGTCCAAAAGTATCCCATGATACCTCCGACGAGGATCGTACCCAAAATAATAAGAAATATCATCTTTACCTTCATCGTTTCACTTGCCCACAACATACCCAAAATAAAGCCAAAAATAACTCCCCTCCAAAAGTATCCCATGATACCTCCGAGGATCGCACCCAAAACAAGAAGAAATACTGCCTTCTTCTCCTGTATCGACGCTTTTCTCAACTCTTCTTCTCTCGCTGTCAACAACTTTTTCATGTCTTCCGAAATTTTTTTGCAATCTTTCAATATCTGATCGAGTTTCTGCTGATATACACCCTTCAGTTCTTCCGGAGCGTATTCGATCGCGCGAAGTGCATTCGTGGTGTTGTTCCCAAAAAGATACTGCAGGTCCGCCCTGTCCAGTGCCGCAACGATGTCTTTCAATTCTTTTTTCGCATTTTCGATAAAGCCTTGCTTTATAAGAGAAATTACTCTATGCTGACAATCAACCAGTCTTATTGGAAGATACCCCCCCTCCAATAAACTCCTGAACTTTCCCCACCAGGCCTCGTGGCAAGTGGGGGCACCCTTCAGTATCTCCTCATACAAGGCCTCGGCCCCCTTCAGGTCCCCGTCGGAAAGCTTCTGCTCCGCGCGGATCAGCATGTTCTTCAGGGTTGGGAGCCCGTCAATCTCCGCCTTGAACTTTTGGATAGCCTCCTGAACCAGAAACTCGCTGCCGCAGTAGACGCAGATCCCCCGCTCCAGGCCGGGGTTGAGCTCCAGCGCGCCCCCGCAGGCGGGGCATTTGGCCTTGGTCAGCATCAATGCAATCCTCTCCTTTACGTTCGTTTTAAAAGGTGGTTCCTCTCCCGTATCAGCCTCTGAATCTCTTCGGCCCGACGGGCGATGTCCTCCCGGTTTTCTCCGCTCGCCCCGACGCGCGGCAGCGCGCGGATCGCGGCCTCCAGGTCGCGCTCGATATCCAAGACAGACGGGTGCGACCTCACGGGGCTGGAGGCCATCAGGTCATAAGTCCTGCGGAGCAGCCGGGCCTCCTCCCCCTCCCCGGCCTCGTCCACCGCCCGGCGCATCTCGTAGAGCAGCCCCTTGAAGGTCCGGAGCTCCGCCTCCCGCACGGTCTCGCCCCCGGCCGTGTGTTGGTCGGCCAGCATGGTGCTCGTCAGCGCGGCGATATGGAAGACGGACAGCACAAGCTGGAGGAAAAAGGCCGTGCGCCACCCCTCGGGACGGACCGCGATCAGCACGGAGCCCAGGGCCAGCTCGGCCAGGAAGAAAAACAGTCCCAGCCCTCCCAGCGTGGTCCCGAAAAGGGCCGCGCTCCGAGACCGCACGGTGAAACGCGGGGTCAGGAGCAGCAGGACATAGGCGCTGTGAACGAAGACGTAAGAAATCCACACCGAGGCGTTTTTCGGCTGGATGTCTGCCAGGAAGAACACGGCGTTGAAGAGCACGGGGAAGAGCGCTTTGAGGATCAGCCAGAGGATGCCATTTTTCATCGTTCTCACGCTCCCTCAGTTCCTGGGGGTTCCGCATTTGTTGCAGAACCGGGATTCGGGGGGCAACACCGCCCCGCAGTTTCCACACGTGGCCTCGGGCGCGTCCAGCCGCGTCCCGCACCGGCCGCAGAATAAGGAGTCCTCCGGGTTATCCGCGCCGCAGTGAGCGCAGCGCTTCGCGCCGCCGGGGCCGTCCCGCTGCACGAAGCGCCCTCCGGACGGCCCCTGAGGGAAGGGGCGCTCCTCCGGCCGGGGCTCCTGCATGGGCGCGAACATCTGCTGGGCCATGCTGTTGAAGACGCCGCCTGCGACCATGCCCATGCCCAGCCCCGCGCCCGTCGCGGCCACGCCGCCCGCCCCGGGGTTGTTCGCCACATCGTGCAGGATCTCCGTCGCCTGCTGCCGGCCCCAGTCGTTGCCCAGGATGCCCATGACGCCCTTGTTGGCGTAGGCCGCCTCCAGCTTCTGGCGGTTGGGGTCCTGCTCCGGGATGTCGATGGCCTCGATGGTGAAGTTGACCAGCCGGACCCCGTAATCGGCAAGCGGCTCGCGGAGGATGGGCGTCAGGTGCTCCGCCAGGAGCGCCTGACGCTCGCATATGCCCAGGATTTCCTCGTTCGACTCGCGGATCGCCCTCGCGATGTTGGACTTGATGTGCTGCATGAACTCGCGCCGAAAGTATCGGGTGAGCTCCTCCTGGGTGAGCTGCTGCACGTTGTTCCCCAGGAGCTTGATCAGAAACAGCTTGGAGTTGTCGACCTGTACCTTGAACGCGCCCCGTGCCGTCACGCTCGTCGCGATCCGCAGCACCGGGTCGCGGACCTGTATCGGGGAGTCCGTGCCCCAGAGGATCTCCATGGAGTGCGCCTTGCGGACGAAGTAGACCTTGCAGTTGAACGTGCTGATGCCCCCGGAGAAAAGGTTCCTCAGACGGCTGATGAACGGGTAGTTCTCGGTGGACAGCACGTATTTGCCGCCGTCGAAGACCTCCTCCACGATGCCGTCCCGGAAGAACAGCGCCTCCTCCGACTCGGCCACGATCAGGGTGGAGTTGGTGTTGAAGTCCTCCTCTCCGTTGAGCCATATCAGCAGGTTGCCCGGCCCCGTGTTCTTGATGACGTCGGTAAAGTGCTTCCTGCCCCCGACGTAGGCGGCCTCGTTGGGGTTGCGTCCGAACATCGCCATGCTAACGTCCTCCTTCGTTCAGGGCTCCGGAGCCCCGAAGCTCCTTTTCCCTGAGCATCCGGGAGAGCAGGTCCCGGCAGGCTTCCGATTCCGAATCATGAAGTTTCAACGAGCTCTTCAGACCATGCTCGCTGAAGTACACGGCCCACCTGCCATCGATACGCCTCATGCAGGTCCGACATTCGGAGATGCCTTCGTCGCCGATCAGATACCAATCGGGCGGTATGCCCTCCTTCCGCAGCGCAGAAAAAAGTTCCTTAAGCCCCACGCTTCAACGCCTCCTTCGACGTCAACGCCCCGGCGTCAACGCTTCAACTTCAGTGCCTCGTCAAAAGAGATTTCCCGCAGGTACGGGGATGCCCCCCGGGTCATCTCGAACTCCCTGAGCTCCGTCCTGTACTGTATCCCTCCGCCCGGCTGGCGGAACCACGGGGCCACCGTACCCCGCGCAACGTCCTCGAGGGGCCTCAGGATCTCGAAGTACCTCGGCTCCGTCTCCTTCCACGGCAGGGAGACCTTCTCATAGGGCGTCCCAAACTCCGTGAAATGGTGACCGGACTCGTTCCCCCACCGCTGCAGCACCACGGACCCCGGCTGCACCGCGACCGTCTCCGGATTTTCCACAAACCCGCCGTTGGGGGCCCAGATCAGGTCCCCGTTCGCGTCGATAAATTCGGGGTCCTCCCTGATGTCGTCCCGCAGCGTCTCCCGGATCGCGTCGTCGGCCCTCCGCTGCTCCTCGAACTCTGCCTCCAGGGAAGGATTTTCCTCCGTGTCCGTATCCCCGTCCTCCGGGATCTCGTCGGGACACGCTTCGGAGGCGTCGGACTCGTTGAGGTTCTCGAAGTCCGCGCTCGTGTCCTCCTCCAGATCGGTCAGGCCATAGCTTCCATCCGGCCCAGCATCCGGGGCATCCGGTAGCTCCGTGTCCTCTGCGATGTCCTGGGGCGGGGCGTCGAGGTCCGCGCTCCTCTCGAGCCCGGCGCCCTCGCTGAGCTCGACGCTTTCAGATAGGGTGTTCTCCGTGCTCTCAATGTTTCCGATATTCTCGGTGCTTTCGATGTTTTTGGTGAAACCGAGGTCGTTTCCGTCGCCCATCCTGTCCCTCCTACTTTTGCAGCGAGTTGCGGATCAGCGCATCGCTGACGTCGATCCGCGTCCCGTACCGGATTCGTCTCCAGAGATGGCACTTCGTGCAGGCCAGCAGTTCCGCGGAGAACGGCTCGTCGTTCAGCTCCGCCCTGACGCGCTGTGAAATGCTCCCGAACACGGACCTCAGGACCTCAAAGTCTCTGGTGTCCCCCTTGAAGTTCTTGGCGAAGATCCGTTTCGCCGCCTCCCGCGCCAGCTCCCTGAGGTCGGGCCGACACGTCTCGGCGCAGTACCGCACGAACCCGCACTCGGGGTAGGGCCTCAGGTCCCGCTGCCGGGTCCTCCAATACGTGGAGCGCTCACGGATGGCCTCGTCCGACAGCGTGACGCCGATCTCCTGCTCGAGGCGATAATCCGGGATACGCACCTCCTCCGGCACGTCGAGCCGGCCGAAGAACAGAAAGGCCTCCCCTGGCCTCAACCTGCCCAGACGCTCCGTCTGTGCCGCGTCCATGTTCGTGCTGTCGCTCACGATCTGCCTGTCGCCCGCCTCGACGATCCTGAAGGCCACCTTGATGTCGGTGAGGGCCACGACGTCCGCGGTCACCTTCCGCGGCGACTGGTCCGCGATCACCATGCCGACCCCATAGGCGCGGATCTCCGCGAGCATCCTCTTGATCAACTCCTGGGCGATCGCGCCCGGGTCCGCCTCTCCCTGTACGGCGTTCGTCCCGCCTCCCAGAAGGACGTGGGCCTCCTCCAGCAGGATGACGTTCTTCAAGCGGCCCTCCCCGACGTAGTTGGCGTTCACATAGGCCAGGATGGACAGCAGCAGCAGCGCAATCAGCAGCGCCTTCTGGTCGTTGTTCTCTATCGCGGCCAACTCGATGACCGTCGGCCTGGACAGAAGGTCCTCGATGGGGATGGAGTGATAATGGTCGAAGAGGTTCGACAGGCTGCCGAGCCGCACCGTCCCCGCCCGGCCGATGTTCAGGGCCTCGCCGACATAGCCGATCGCCTCGAACGTCTCCCGAAAGCAGCGGATGAAGTCCGCAATGTTGAACACGCGCCCCTTGTTGGCGGACGTGTAGGAGTCGAGCCATCGGAACTCCGAATAGCAGTTGTTGACCGCCTCCTCGAATATCTTGTCGAGCGGCGAGGACATGGAGACGGCCGCCGCGAAAGCGGTCTTCAAGGTCGATTTGTAGGCCCCAAGTCTGACGTTCTTCGGGGGCAGGAATGGGTTGAAGATGAAGGGAGAGATGAAATCTTTGCCGGGCGTGAAGACCTGAAGGTCGGGAATGCTCCGCACCAGGGCCCGGTATTCGTTCTTCGCGGGCTCGATGACGAGAAAGGGGATGTTGTATCGCTTCCACAGCCTGTCCAGCAGGCCGACCGCAAAGGTCGTCTTCCCCGATCCGGGAGTCCCGGCGATGAGCGCGTGCTTCGTCAGGTCGTCTACGGAAAACCCGATCGTGTTGCCGCCGGATGAGGATTTGAGCTGCCCCACCTCGATGTCGGCGCCGTCCACCACGTTCTCGGCGTAGGTCTTTTTTCTCCCGCCCGACTCGTTGACCGTCAGCCCCGCGGCGACGGTCCGGCTCCCGATGGGAAGACGGAAGAGCTCCGCGGCCTCTTCGGCGGTGATGATGCCGGGCAGCTGCCCGCAGACCCGGAGGAGGTCGCCACCCTGTCCGACGGCCGCGTCCGCCGGCTGTGTCAGTTCGTGCAGCCGCTGGTTGATCGCCCAGGGCAGGGGATGGTCGTTCCAGGGAAAACCGACGTCGGCCACGGGGATGGAGACGTTCTTTACGGCCACGGCCCCATCCCGTCCGGCGTTCAACTGCCCGAACAGCCTCTGCATGATTTGTTCCGCCGCCCGTTCCGGAGCGAGGACCGCGATGTTGTACCGGAACAGGGCCCTGTCCTTGTTCTCGGAGTAGTACTTGTAGACCTCCGCGGGGCGCTCCGCCAGGGTGAATCCGACGCTGCCGACCCCCTGGGTCATGACGCCCCTCTGGAGCGTCTCCAGGTTCTGGGAGAGCGAGTCGACGACGGCGGCCTCCTGGGGGGAGTACGACACCGGCATCAGCTGCACCGAGAACGCGCAGCCAGGATGACTGGCCAGCTCGTTGGCGATCCTTGCCAGGTCCTGACCACTCTTTCGTATCACGTCGAAGGAAAAGCACCAGGGGAGGATGGCGTTCTGAAGGTTCCGTATCCTGCCCTCCCTCACCAGCAGCCGTATCGCGTCGGTCTGAAGCTCCGAAAGGCTCGTCGCAAATTCGCCGTGCGGCAGGGGGCGGTATTCGTAGCGTTGGAGGTCCAGTGTCGTGGAACAGTCCCGGGCTATCGACCGGACCGCGTCCTCCGCAGCCGCTCGATCCACGGCCAGGGCGCGCGAAACAAGAAACAGACGAATGGAGGCCGCATACGGCTGGTTGGCGACCGACCGCGTCAGCCACATCAACTCGACCGAGACATCACGGCTCCCGGAGCCCCATGCCTTCCACCTCTGGTGTGCCTCCGAAAGCATAACGGCCATGCCGTCCCTGTACGCGGCGATGACGTCGCTCTCGTCCGCGCTTTGTCTTTCGGACAGGACACTGGCGACGTCCGGTATGGACGTCACCTCCAGAATATGCATCGCGGCGTACTCCTCGCCGCGCGTTCCAATCTTTACCGAGGAGATCGACGAATCCATTCGCACACCTCTCCCTCCCGGAGACCACCATCGAGAAAGAGGTCCCGGTCCCTCACGAGCCGAATTTTTCTTAACATACCCCATCTTCATTCACATTGTCAAGAGGTTTCGCACCTCCCCTTGCAGGGGGGCCTAATAAACCGGGGGCCTAACAACGCGCCTCTTCTTTTTGCCTCCCCTGGAAGGGGAGGCGCCGCCGAAGGCGGCGGAGGGGTTGCTTTTGAAGTGGTGCATTCAGTTTCCGGTTCCGGCCCTCAGCGCCGCAACCTCGTCAGGGGACAGACCGGTGAAGTCGGCAACCTGTTCGGGCGAAACGCCCCGATCCAGCATCCGTCGCGCCGTGGCGGCGATGCCCTCATCTCGTCCCAGAGCAATACCCTCATTGCGTCCCAGAGCGATGCCCTCCCTCAGGATCGTCTTCGCCTCGTACTCCAACACCCGGCCTCCCATGATGGACTTCACTCCTTCCCTCACCTTTTCGTGTCGACGGGCAATGTGCTCCAACACCTTACCGGACATCTCCTCAAGCGTCCGCTTCACGTACTCCGTCAACTTCCCGCTCTCCGCCAGCCCCTCAAGCCGTTCCCGTATCCCCTCGTACTCGGACAGAAGCTCCCGCAGCAATCCCTCGTCCCTCTCGTACTTCGCAAACCGTCTCTCGTGCGCAAAAATGTGGAAGGGAATGAGAAACAACAGCCCCCTGGAGAAGATGTCCTCCGGCGTGTACCGCTGGGCCTTCATCGCAGGGATATCGTAGGCCGCAGAACCACCGCCTGGCAGTTCGATGCGCACCGTCAGCACGTCCGGCGTACTCGCGCGACAACGAAGGTACAGGATCGCCGACGCAGGAAAGCGCACCGTCAGCACTCCCTCGCTCACCTCGCCCGCATCCAGCGCAATCTGCGCGTCGTACTCGAACATCCGGACCAGCATCGTGTCGTCCGACGTGCTCTGGCACTCGATGTGGTACTTCTTCAGCGACCTGCCCCGTATCCCGAAGCACGAGTCCGTGACGCGCTCTCGCTCCGTACCGTCCTGACCGTTGATAAAGTGCTCGTTAGGGTAGAACTCCACTGCCTCGTCCCCGGAGTACGACTCGTGAAAGATTTCGTTCACTAGCGGTATGATCAGGCTCGAACAATCGTTCAGCAGCGTTCGGAACACGTCGTCGTAGGGCGTGTTGACCAGCAATCCGCATCCCTCCCCCATCCCTTCGGCTCCTGGCCTCATTATAGCAAACAAGCCCCCTGCAAGGGTAGGCGCCGAACGCAGTGAGCCGGGTCGGTCGCTTATAACACCTTCTCTCACTTCCTGCCGTTGCATTTAGGGCGTAAATCCAGGAAAATAGAATGAAAAGCGCAGATTTTCGGAACGGACTTACAGGGCCGGCGCCCCTGCGCCGCGGCGGAATTCGTGTTATTCGGGAGGTGGTCGTCATGGGAGAGGTCAGCGTGGACACGATCTATCGGCCGGAGAGGGACGCGGCTCTGGCGGCGCTCCTGAAGGCAAACGACCTCACGCTACCAGAGGGGGCGGACGAGGGCGTGGGGCTCTACGAAGACGGGCACCTCGTGGGGTGCGGCTTCCTGAAGGGGAACCTGCTGCAGGGGGTCGCCGTCGATGCGGCGCACCGCGGGGAAGGGCTCTCCGCCACGCTCATCACGGCCCTGATCCAGAGGGCCGTCCAGCGCGGCATCACCTATTGGCAGGTGATCACCAAGCCCGACATGGAGCGTTTTTTCGCCGGCCTCGGATTTCGCCGGGTGGCGGACGCACGGCCCTACGCCGTCCTTCTGGAGGCTGGAAGCGGCAGCGCCTCGGCCTACTCGGAGGGCCTTCGGCGTCAGGCGGAGGGCAGGCCCACACCCCGCGCCTGCGTCGTGATGAACGCCAACCCCTTCACGCTGGGCCATCGGCGCCTCGTGGAGCGGGCCGCCTCGGAGAACCCCTGGGTGTGGGTGCTGGCCGTGCGCGAGGACCGGTCGGAGTTCCCCTTCGACGTCCGATTCCGGCTGATGCGCGAGGGCACGGCGGACCTGACCAACGTCGAGGTTCTGTCGGGGGGCGAGTACGTCATCTCCGCGCGCACCTTCCCCGCCTACTTCACGCGGCAGGAGTCGCTGGCCTCGGCGCAGGGCACGCTGGACGCAGCCGTCTTCTGCGATCTCGTGGCCCCTGCCCTCGGCGTCGCGAGGCGTTACGTGGGGACGGAGCCCTTCAGCCCGTCCACGGCGCGCTACAACGAGGCGCTCCTCGAGCAGCTGCCGAAGCGCGGCATCCAGGTCGTGGTGGTGGAGCGGGCCTCCGTAAACGGGGAGGCCGTCAGCGCGTCGCGGGTGCGGGCCGCGTTGGCCGCCGGGGACTGGGACACCGTTCGGGCCATGACGCCGGACAGCACGTATCGATACCTCCAGGAGCGGCGGGCAGGCTGACCCAGAGACAAAAAAAGGGGCGGGGCGGTGTTTCCGCCCCGCCGGCCGAGGGTCAGGCCCGGAAGCCCACGTCGCCGCGCTACAGGTACTGCGACAGGATGATCGCAGCGACCATCAGCGGAATGTTGAAGTGCAGGAACGTGGGGACACAGGTGTCCCAGATGTGGTCGTGCTGGCCGTCCGCGTTCAGGCCCGCCGTGGGGCCGAGGGTCGTGTCGGAGGCCGGGGAGCCCGCGTCGCCGAGGGCCGCCGCCGCCGCGATCAGGAGGCAGGTCGCCGGAGTGGAGAAGCCCATGTGCTTGCAGAGCGGGACGTAGAGCACCGCCAGCACGGGGATCGTGCCGAAGGAGGTGCCGATGCCCATCGTCACCAGGAGGCCGATGAGGGTGATCATCGTCGCAGCCATGACCTTGTTGCCGCTCATGGCGTTGGCCGCCGCGTGAACCAGCTCGTCGACGCCGCCCGTCTGCTTCATGACGCCGGCATAGCCGCCCGCGATCAGCATCACGAAGGCGATCATGCCCATGATCTTGATGCCGCCCGCAAACTGGTCGTCGATCCTGCTCCATGGGACGGCTCCCAGGGCGAACATCACCACGAGTCCGCTCAGGGCGGAGAGGGGCAGAGAGTCGCTCCAGAGCTGTACCGCAACCACGACGAAGATGGCCAGGACGGTGATCCAGTGCGCCGGCTTCAGTTCCTCGGCGATGGCGTCCGTGGCCGACGTGTCCACGTCCAGCGCCTTGTACTCGCGGGGAGCGGCGTAGGAGATGAAGATGGCGATCAGCAGGCCGATGAACATCGCCACGCCGAGGTGCCACGTGTAGTGCCAGACCACGGCCGTCTCGATGGGCATGCCGTTCTCGCTCATGTTCTTCGCGATGATGCCGTGGAAGATCGTGCCGAAGCCGAAGGGAATGGCGATGTAGGGCGCCTTGAGCCCGAAGGCCAGGGAGCAGGCCGCGCCGCGGCGGTCCAGCTTCATGCGGTTGAACATGGCCAGCATCGGCGGGATCATGATGGGGATGAAGGCGATGTGGATGGGGATGAGGTTCTGGGACAGGCAGCTGACGCCCGCCAGGATCAGCAGCAGCACCGCCCGCCGGTTCCCCATCACGCGGGACATCTTCTTGCCCATGATGTCCGCAAGGCCCGTGGTGGCGATGGCTGTGGCGAAGGTGCCCAGCAGCAGGTAGGCCAGGGCCGTCTCGGCGTTGCTGCTGAACCCCTCCGTGATGATGCCCATCACGTCGCGGAACGGGATGCCGCCCACCAGGGCGCCGGCGTAGCAGGCCACCAGCATGGCCGCCAGGATATTGAGCTTGAAAAGGCACAGCACGCACAGCACGATGACGGAAACCGTTACCGGGTTGGTCAGGATAGACAATCTAACCCCTCCTTTTGTCTGATAAAGTCCGCAAGGTCAAAGATATGGCTCACAATGCGCCTCGGCCTGGGGGGCGGCCCGTCCGCCGGCCGCTTCCGCCCCTCTCGAAAATTATAACATCACCGTATCACCCCGCCGCGTGCAGGTCAAGTTCGACCTCGATGGGCTCGTCCAGGGAGACCGGCCCCTCGATAAAGGCGCTCCGCACCTCCCCAGACCGCCGGACGACCGAGGCGATCAGGGCCCCGGCGGGCTGGACGTACCGCCTGCGGAATTCGCCGTCCCGGACCTCCGCGCTCTCCGCCACCGCCGCGGCCAGGCTGCCGGACCCGCAGCTGCCCTCCTGGAACAGCGTCCCCACGGAGGGGACCTTGACGAGAGGCGTCAGCCGCTCCTCCCCCGCCGCCGCGTCGAGGCGGTTCAGGAAGACGACGCCATAGGCCTCAAGCCCGGCCATCCCCTTAAAGACCGGCTCCGCGCGGTGGAAGAACCCGCGGCTCGGAGCCGTATCACGAACCACAAGGTGAGCGATGCCGCCCAAGTGGACCAGCGTCCCCCCGAACTCTGGGACGGGGCGGACCGCAAGGGGCAGGGGCATCTCCGTCCGCGCCGTGCCTTTCGCCCAGTCCACGTCCACCGCGATGGGGTGGCCGCAGCCGCTGACCTCAATCCGCACCCTCTCAGGCGGGGGGACGCGTCCCGCTTCCCGTGCGGTCCACATGCCCCAGGCGCGGGCCGCGTTGCCGCAGAACTCGCCCCCGGCCATCTCAAGCCGGGCAGCGCCACCCATGAGGGGTGCGGAGGCGAAGCCCACCTGCTCGACCTTCATCTCCGGCAGGGCGGCGATCAGCTTTCCCGCGGCGTCGGCGCGCAGCGCGCGGTCGACGGGCGTCAGCACGAAGAGCGTGACGTTGCCCGCCGGGTCCGCGCGGACGACCTTCAGCCTCACGAGGCTCACGACGGCCTACTCCAGGTCGGGGACGTGCGCTCTCACGATCTCCAGAAGCTCGCCGCTGCGGACCATCTTCTCGACCTCCACGATGTCGGGCCAGATCTCCCGGTCCACCTCGTAGAAGGCCACCCGCTCGCGCACGTGCTTCAAGAGCGCCTCGTGCAGCGGCGTGATCCCCTGGCCGTGGGTGTCGAGGCGACGGCGGACGTCGATGGCCTGGCAGGCCGTCAAGAGCTCGTCCGCCAGCACGGAGAGGGTGTTCTGCACGATCCAGCCCGCCTTGCGCGCGGCGGTGGTTCCCATGGAAACGATGTCCTCCTGATTTGCGGAGGAGGGGATGGAGTCCACGGAGGCCGGGTGCGCCAGCACCTTGTTCTCCGACACCATGGAGGCCGCGGCGTACTGGACGATCATGAAGCCGGAGTTCACGCCAGCCTTCGTCGTCAGGAACGGGGTGAGACCGTTCGAGAGCGCCGCGTTGACCATGCGCTCCGTGCGCCGTTCAGAGATGTTGGCGAGCTCGGAGCAGGCGATGCCCAGGGTGTCGAAGGGGATGGCCATGGGCTCGCCGTGGAAGTTGCCCCCCGAAATGACGGCCTCGTCCTCCAGGAACAGCAGGGGGTTGTCCGTGACAGCGTTCAGCTCGATCTCCACCTTGTCCAGCACGTAGTCCAGCGCGTCGCGCACCGCGCCGTGGTACTGGGGCACGCAGCGCAGGGCGTAGGCGTCCTGCACCCGATCCCCCTGGCAGCGGTCCAGGATCTCGGACCCCTCCATCAGGCGGCGCATGTTGGCGGCCACCCGGATTTGCCCCCTCTGGCCGCGGACCTGGTGGACGCGCGGGTCAAAGGCGTCCTTCAGGGCGGTCAGCCCCTCGAAGGACAGGGAGGCGATGACGTCCGCCAACTGGGCCGCGCAGATCGTGTCGTAGAGGGCCAGGGCCCCGACCGACGTCATGGCGCAGGTGCCGTTCGTCATGCCCAGGCCCTCCTTGCAGGCCAGCGTGCTCA
This sequence comes from Fretibacterium fastidiosum, assembly GCF_000210715.1. Lineage (GTDB taxonomy): Bacteria > Synergistota > Synergistia > Synergistales > Aminobacteriaceae > Fretibacterium > Fretibacterium fastidiosum. The sequence goes on along the minus strand of NC_021038.1, from coordinate 355,106 downwards.
ACGTGGGGATATCCGCCTTCTCCATCGCCTCCGCTCCGCTCATCTCCACGCCCCGATACAGCGCCCGTCCGCGCCCCAGGAGGGGCAGCGTCATGTGGGCCAGCGGCGCCAGGTCGCCGGAAGAGCCAAGGGAGCCCTTCTGGGGGACGACGGGCGTCACCCCCCGGTTCAACATCTCGACGAGCATCTGCACCAGGACGGGCCGCACTCCGGAGACCCCTCCGCACAGGGCGTTGGCCCGCAGGAGCATCATGCCGCGCACCACCTCGGCGGCGTAGGGGTCCCCCGTGCCCGTGCAGTGGCTCAGGATCAGGTTCGTGGAGAGCTGGTTCGACATCTCCTCCGGCACCGCCACCTTCTGGAAGTCTCCGAAGCCCGTGGTGATGCCGTAGGCCGCGCGCTTCTCCCCCGCGATCTTCTCCGCCAGCGACCGGGACCGCTCCATGGCGCGGAGGGCGGACCCGGCCAGCTCCACGGAGGCGCCAAACCGTGCAACGGCAACGAAGCCCTCAAGGGAGAGGCTCTTTCCATCCATCACAACGCGCTTCACTGCAGAAGGGTTCATGATCATCGGCCTAACCTCACTTTGCTTTTAAAATTAACATGGGGTTATGCCCCCCACCTCGGGGAGCCTTACGATTGACAGTTCTCAACGACTCAATTTCAGTGTTTCCTCAAATTATCCACCGGCACAGGCTGCTCCAGGGGGCCGGGACGAACGGGGCTGAAAAACCTCAGGAAACTCGATGCAGCCGAGGGCGGTCCGGACGGGTGCGGCGCCTCTTTACTGCACCCTGTTAAACTAGTATTTTTTCAGATCAGTAAATTTAAAATAGTGGCATTTATTTGTTTAATTATAGTTTACTATGGCTCGAAGAAAATGTAAAGGTGGCAGACGAAAAGGCGGCGGGTCAAGGCCCGCCGCCTCGTTCTCTTAGGTTCGCTCCCGCTGCCTGCCCTACTTGCCGACGCAGAAGCGGCTGAAGATGGAGTCCAGGAGGTCGTCGTCCGCTGCGATGCCCAGCGTGCGCTCCAGGGCCTTTCTGGCCGTGCCCAGAAGGGCCGCCGTCACGTCCTGTCCCATGTCGGCCTCCAGGACCCTCTGGGCCTCCGCGATGGCCTCCGCGCAGGCGCGAAGCTCCGACAGCTGCCGCGCCGTGACGTTCAGCCCCACGTCCAGCGCGCCACCCGCCGTAGCGATGGCGGCGATGGCCTCCTTGAGGGCGTCCAGGCCCTCCCCCGTCTTGGCGGAAATGGCAAGCGTCCTCCCCTCCGGGACGATGGCCCGAAGGTCGTCCTCCGTCACCGCGAGGGCCTTGTCCGCCTTGTTCAGGACGATGATCGACTCCCGCGTCCCCAGGCTGCGGATGTAATCCCGATCCGCGTCCTCCAGGGGGGCGGAGCCGTCCAAGAGCCACAGGCAGATGTCCGCCTGCTTCAGGGCCGCCCGCGCCCGCTCGATGCCGCTGGCCTCGACCTCGTCGGAGGGGACGCGCAACCCCGCCGTGTCCACCAGACGGATGGGGATGCCCCGATAGGTGACGGTCTCCTCGATGATGTCCCGCGTCGTGCCCGGCACGGCCGTCACGATGGCGCGGGACTGCTTCAGCAGGGCGTTCAGGAGGGACGATTTGCCCACGTTGGGACGGCCGGAGATGACCACGCGGATGCCCTCCCGCAGCAGGAGCCCCAGGGAGCAGCGATCCTCCAGGTCCCGCAGGGTGATGCGAAGCGTCTCCAGCGCGTCGTACAGGCCGATCGGGTCCACAGCCGGCGCCGCGTCCTCCGGAAAGTCCAGCCCCACCTCGAGGTCCCCCTGAAGGGTCAGGAGCTCGTCGCGGATCTGGCGCACGAACTCGGAGAACTCCCCCGACAGGGTCCGCGCCGCGGCCCGCAGGGCCTCCTCGCTGCGGGAACGGATGATGCCGAGCACGCTCTCCGCCTGGGACAGGTCCATGCGTCCGTTCAGGAAGGCCCGGCGGGTGAACTCCCCCGGCTCCGCCATGCGGGCCCCCCGCCGCAGCAGTCCCTCAAGACACAGCTGAGCCACCAGCGTTCCTCCGTGGGTGTGGACCTCCACCACGTCCTCGCCCGTGAAGCTGTGAGGCCCTGGGAAGTGTACCGCCAGAACCTGATCGATGGCGTTGTCCGCTCCGTCCAGGAGGGCGGCCAGGCGCATCGTCCGGGGCGGGGGAAAGCCCTTCGGCCCGAAGCGCAGGATCGACCGGGCCAGCGGCACGGCACAGGAGCCGGACACCCGCACGACGGCGATGCCCGCCTCGCCCCACGCCGTCGATATCGCAGCGACCGTGTCAGACGGAGCGTGCATGGCTGACGATCCACTCCTCGGCCTGGGCGCGGTTCGTCACCCGCCCCGTGCCGACGGCCACGTCAAGCCCGTCCAGAAGAGCACCGATAATCCGTCCTGGAGCCAACCGAAGGAGGCTCATCACCTCGTCCCCTCCGAGGAAGCGCGAGGCGCCCCCCGTTTGAAGCGCCACGGCCTTGAAGCGGCGCAGCACCTGGGCCAGACGCCATCGGTTTTCGGAGAGCGTCTCCAGGTGCGGCAGGCCCTCCGCCCGCGCGATGCAGCCCGCGAAGTCAAGCCCCGCCGCCATCGCGTCGGCCCCGTGCTCCAGCACGGCCCCGCACAGGTCCTCCTCTGTCCGAAGCTCGTAGAACCTGCGGTAGCCGTCGATGATGGCCTGCGCGGCGCGAATCGTCTCCGCCGGGATGTTCCACTGGCTCAGGAAGGAGGAGGTCAGGGCCTTGTTACGCCTCCGCTCCCCCTCGTCCCCGGCGTTCAGCGACCTGGTGCCGATTCGGCTGAAGAGCCCCGCCAGGATAAAGGCCTCGTCCTGCATGATCTTGTGGGTCGGCAGGCGCCTCTCGATGACGGACAGGGTCGCCATGACGTGGCTGAAGAACGTCCTCCCGCGCCCGTCCGGAACGGACTTCAGGTCCTCCAGGTCCTTCAGGAAGACGGGCAGGAGGCCGTAGTGGTCGCAGAGGCTGATGAAGCGCCAGGGGCGCTCCTTCATGCCGCTGATGATCTCCCGCCCCCAGCGCTCGGCGGGGATGGCGTTCATGCGCTCCGCGTGGCACCTCAGGAACTCGCGCACGTCCATGTCGGTCCGCCAGAAGACGTCCATCCCCAGCTCCGCCGCAAAGCGCAGGATGCGCACGATGCGCAGCGGGTCCCTGTCGATCAGCTCCACGTCGTCGCCCGTCAGGCGGATGACGCGGTTTCGGATGTCGCGGCGCCCGCCGAAGGGGTCCACCACCCCGCCGTCGCTGCGCAGGGCGATGGCCTCGATGCTCAGGTCCCTGCGCGCCAGGTCGTCCGCGATCGTGTCGCCTTGGAGGCTGTAAGCCCGAAAGGGCGCGCCCAGGACCGAACCCCGGAGGACGGGGAACGTGCCCCTGGCGTCAACCGTCGCACCATCCAGCCTGTCGCTCAGGGAGCTCAGGTCCTTCGCGTCCACGGCCAGCGTCATGACCTCCGGCTCGATGCCCATCTCGATCATGCGAGCGGAATCTCCGACCAGCCAGGCCCTCACGCCGGTCCTCTCCACCGTCTTGAGAACGCGCAGATGTCTCATCTCCACCACCTCCAGAAAACCGCACCCAGGAAGTGTGCCGCCGGTCATGGACTCCCCCTCCTACTCCCTTTGTTATTTAGAACCGTTTTATCCTACGATATAAGTTTAACCCAAAAGCGTCCATATATCCAGAAGAATACCACTTATATTGAATTTAATGGCAGAAATTTCCGGCGGCGTGGATGGAACTCCCAAATCCGAAGGCAAAATTTTTAACGCGCAGCAGGGGGAGGTTTTTCGCGTTTTCCGACGCACCGGACGGGTGAAAGGACGGCGTCAGCTTACCTGCACAACGGCGGGCTCGATTTCCGAATAGAGACGTCGCAACCCGTGGATTTGGGGGAATCGAAGCGCCTTTCCACGCTTCTCGATTTATGCTATCATTTTTTACGTGCATTTTTTTAACGCGGTCAAGCAAACCGGACACGACAGGAGGAACGATCATTTTGAAGGAACGGATGAACCGCCTCATCGACTCCCTCAGGCCGGAACTCTCCCGGATGTCCGACGACATCTACGATCATCCGGAGGTTGGCCTGACGGAGCGGCATGCGTCCCGACTGCTCACCGCATGGCTTGAGGGGCGGGGCTTTGCCGTGGAGCGCGGCGTGGGGGGGCTTGAGACGGCGTTTCGCGCCGTCTGGCGCCAGGGGGAGGGTGGCCCTCGCATCGGGCTACTCTGCGAGTACGACGCGCTGCCGGCCCAGGGACACGCCTGCGGACACCAGATGCAGGGCCCCTGCATCCTGGGGGCGGCCGCGGCCCTGAAGGATGGGGGCATCGAGGCGCCCTTCAGCGTCGTCGTCTACGGGACGCCGGCGGAGGAGACGGTGAGCGGAAAGGTCCTCATGCTGAAGCACGGGGACTGCTTCAACGACATCGACGTCGCCCTGATGATGCACGGCAGCGGCGAGACGACGACGGACGTCAAGTCCATGGCCCTGACCAGCTTCACGGTGACGTACCACGGCCGGGCGGCTCACGCGGCCATCCGGCCCGAGGAAGGACGCAGCTCGCTGGACGCCATGATCCTGGCCTTTCAGGGGGTGGAGTTCCTGCGGGAGCACGTGAAGGAGGACGTCCGCATGCACTACAACCTAACGGACGGCGGCGGAACGGGAGCCAACACGGTGCCGGCCCTCACGAGGGCGCAGTTCTACGTCCGCTCCTACAACCGCGCGGTGCTGAGGGCCGTCATCGAGCGCTTCAAAAAGGTGTTGCAGGGCGCGGCCATGATGACGGAGACGGAGCTCGAGCTCGACGAGGGCAAGAGCATCGACAACAAGATCCCCGCGCTGAAGCTCAACGAAGTGATCCTGGAAAACGCCCGCGCGGTGGGGGCGCCGGTCATCCGTCCCCCCCGGCAGAAGACGGGCTCCACGGACCTGGGGAACGTCATGCAGGTCATGCCCGGCTCCTGCATCCGCGTCGCCTTCGTGCCGGAGGGCACGGCCTCCCACTCCCAGGCCTACCTCGACGCAGGCAAGACGGAAAGCGCCCACGACGCCGTCGTCTTCGGGGCCAAGATCCTGGCGGGCACGGCGGAGGACCTGATCGTCACTCCCGGCCTGCTGGACGAGATTCAGGAGGAGTTCCGGTCCAACAAGGCGGCCCTCGATGCCGAGGCGTAGGCCCGCAGATACCGTTTTCCATCGTTAAGGAGGTCTTTGTCGTGTCCGAGGAAAAAAACGCCGCTATCGCCGTAAAGCCCAGGAAAGCGATGAACACGCTCGTGATCATCTTTGCCGTCGTGTGCCTGGCCTGCCTCATGACGTGGGTCATCCCCGCGGGAGAGTTCAGCCGCGTCAAGCTGGAATCGGGGAGGTCCGTGGTGGACGGCGGCTCGTTCCACTGGGTCCAGAACGCTCCGGTGAACTTCCTCCTCATCCCGCTGCACATCGCGAAGGGAGCCAGGAGCGCCGCGGACCTGCTCTTCATGCTCCTGTGCTCCGGCGCGGCCTTCGCCATCGTGATCCAGTCGGGCGCCATGCACTCCTCCATCGGGGAGCTGGCCCTGAAGTACCGCGGACGCAAGACCCTGTTCGTCCTGGGCATGTTCGTCCTGTTCTGCCTCATCATGCTGACGCGCGGCCTGGTGGAGTTCGTGGCCTTCGCCCCCGTGCTCGTGATGATCTGTCTGGCACTGGGGCTGGACTCGATCACCGCCGTCGCCATCATGACGGGAGGCACGGCCTGCGGCTTCGCCACGGGCATGCTGCAGCCCAGCACGACGCTCATCGCCCAGGAGCTGGCCGGCCTGCCGCCCTTCTCCGGCATCGAGTTCCGCGCGCTCTGCTTCGTCCTCTACACGATCCTTACGGGCTTCCTGATCTGGCGCTACGCCGTGAAGATATCCAGGGACCCGACCGCCTCCCCCATGTACGACCTGGACCGCGAGGAGAGCCTGAGGGACCCCGACGCCATCCGGGCCTACGGTCCCATGGACCCTGGCAAGTGGCTGGTCTGCCTGGCCACCGTCGCCTCCATGGCGCTCATGGTCTGGGGCAGCATCCGGTGGAAGTGGCAGTACCAGGAGCTCTCCGCCACATTCATCGGCCTTGCCATCGCTGCGGGGGCCTTCGCCCGGATGAGCCCCTCCGCCATCGCCAAGACCTTCGTCGAGGGCGCGAAGACCATGGTCATGGTGTTCTTCCTGGTCGCCTCGGCCCGGGCCATCTCAAGCATCCTCACGGATGGCCGCGTGCTGGACACCATCGTCTACGGCCTGGGCGAGGGGCTGAAGAGGGTTCCGGCGGTCCTTCAGGGGCCGGCCATGTTCATCGCCAACCTCCTGATCAACACGGTCATCCCGTCGGGGTCGGGCCAGGCCGCCGCGGTGATGCCCATCATGCTGCCCCTGGCGGACCTCATCGGGATGACGCGCCAGACGGCCATCCTGGCCTTCAACTTCGGCGACGGCTTCTGCAACTGGGTGATCCCCACGAGTTCGGCGCTGATGGCGGTTCTGGGCATCGTCAACATGCCCTTCGAGCGCTGGATGAAGTACAGCTGGCGCGTGTTCTGCTGGTGGGTGGCGCTGGGCTGCATCCTGGTGGCCGTCGCTCAGGCGATCCACCTGGGGCCCTTTTAAGCCTGGGAGGGGACGCGATGAAAAGACTGATCCCCGGCGACGCCTTAGGCGCTCTTTCCCGACGCGGCAGACTGACTTCGCGCGAGAGCAGTCCTGGAAATATCCAGGGCCGCTCTCGCGTCCTCCGTCAGACGGCCTTTGGAAGTTACCGAAGCACCTCGAGCTCCTTGCTGTAGCGGTTCAGCCTCTCGCAGCCCTCCTCCGTCACCAGGACCAGGTCCTCGATCCGCACGCCAATGTCGTCCTTCAGGTAGATGCCCGGCTCGATGGAGAAGATCATTCCCGGCTCCGTCATGCGGCAGTCCGCCGGCGACACGTCGCCGTACTCGTGCGTTTCAAGCCCAATGAAGTGTCCGAGGCGGTGAGTGAAGTTCGGCCCATACCCCGCCGCCGTGATGACGTCCCGCGCCAGGGCGTCGATGTCGCAGAGCCTCACCCCCGGCCTCACGCCGGCCTCCGCCGTTTCCTGAGCCCGCCGCACCGTCTCGTAGACCTGACGATGGTGCTCCGACGCCGAGCGCCAGAAGAACGTCCGCGTCATGTCCGAGCAGTAGCCGTCCTTTCGGCAGCCCACGTCGAACAGGACGCAGTCCCCTTCCTTGAGGATCGTTCCGTCCGGCGCGTGGTGCGGGTCCGCCGCGTTGGCGCCGAAGGCCACCAGGGGGCTGAAGGAGAAGCCCTCCGCCCCCAGCTCGAGGTAGATGTCCAGGAGCTGGCGGGCGACCTCCGCCTCCGTGACACCCTCGTGAACGAGGCCTTTGAAGCGCCCCATGGCTTGATCGTTGACGCGGGAGGAGGCGGCCATCCTCTCCCGCTCCTCCGCGTCCTTCACGCCCCGGGCCAGGTCCACGGCCGGCGAGGCGACGATCAGGTCCTCCGGCGCCCAGCGCTCCAGGAGCGACAGCAGGAAGCGCGCCGGCATCCCCTTGTCGACGCCCAGCTTTCCAACGTTCCCGCGGTGGAGGCGCTCCGTCACGAGAGCCATCACCGGGTCCCCGTCCGAGTGGAGGACGACCTCCAGGTCCGGGTCCTCCTTCAGCCCGAACAGCCGGTTTGCGAAGAGGATGGGACGGCCACCCCCGCGCAGGCAGAGCGCGAAGAACCGCTCCATGGGGCGAACGTCCTGCCCCGTCAGGTAGAGGATGGACAGGGGATCCATCAGAAGAAAATCCGTCACCCCAAGCTCCCGCATCCCGCACAGCACCCGCTTCACGCGATCTCCGTTCATCGTCAACGCTCCTCCTTCACATTCAAGGCAGGGCCCCGCCTCGACGGCGCGGGCCCTGCTCTCTCATTATAATACGGAAAGCGTGCGTCCCAGGTTACGACAGCCCGTTCCCCTCCGTCAAGCGTCCGTCGACCATGGTGTACACCCGGTCGGCGAAGTCAAGGGTGTCCAAGTCGTGCGACACGACGAGGAGCGTGGTCCCGTCGTCCTGCAGCGCCGCAAGGCACTCCATCACGCCGCGGCGGGAAACCGCGTCCAGGTCCGAGGTGGGCTCGTCCGCGATCACGATGGAGGGCCGGTTGACGAGGGCGCGGGCGATGAGGGCCCGGCGCAGCTCGCCCCCCGAAAGGTCCTCCGGGTAGGCGTCCGCTAGCCCCTCGATCCCGAAGCGCGAGAGCAGGAGGCGCGCGGCCCCTTCCCCGTCGCCTCCGTGGGGCCACAGAACGAAGGGCAGGAGCACGTTCTCCAGCACCGTCAGGCCCGGCAGCGCGGACGGTCCCTGTGGAATGAAGCCAATCGCGTCGCAGCGCAGGCGCGAGAGCCGGGCGTCCTCCAAGTCCGCCAGGTTCTGCCCCAGCAGCTCGACGGAGCCGGCAGTCGGTGAGAGCATCCCCGCCGCCAGGTTCAGGAGCGTGGATTTGCCGCTTCCAGAGCGTCCGATAATGCTGACGCAGCTACCAGCCTCAACGTCCAGGCTCACGTGGTCCACCGCCAGGAAGCGCCGGCCCCCCCGGCGGTACTCCCGACAGAGGTCGTTCAAGCGAAGCACCGGAGCCATGGTCACGCCTCCCTCATCGCGGCGCTGATGTCGGTCCGCCCCGCCCTCAGGGCCGCCGAGAGCGCCGAAAGGAGGCCCGTCAGCACCGCCGTTGCTAACGAGCCCGTCGCTAAAAGCGACAACACCAGGGGGGACGGCAGCAAAAAGGGCATACGAAGGGCCGAGGCCAGCCCGGAGGCCAGGGTCGCCAGGGCCGCGATCGCCAGCAGCACCCCAAGGGACGCGCCCCAGAGGCTCTCCAGCAGTGCCTCTCCCAGAACGAGGCACACCAGCTTGCCGCGGCTTGCTCCCAGCGCGCGAAGCACGCCCATCTCCCGCCTCCGCTCCGCCAGAGTCACGGCAAAGAGCAGCGCGATAACGCACGCGGCAAGCAACCACACCAGCGCCCCGACACCCTTCAGAACCCAGGACACCGCAGCGAGGTTCGCCCCGATGCTGTTCACGAATTTCTTGCTGAAGAGGGCGTAGATGCCCCTGCCGTTGAAGCGCCGGTTGATCTCCTGAGCCGTGGCCACGGAATCGTGTCCCGACTCGAGTTTGATCATCACGGCGGAGATCAGGCTGTCGTCGCTGGTGAGGGGGTGCTTGAAGATGCGCTCCGCCTCGCGGGCCAGCGCCACGATGGTGGGACGGGTCACGAAGACCGCCGCGTCAAAGCCCATGCCCGTCTGGTGGAGCCGACCGGCGATGCGGAGCTCCTTCCCGAAGAACTTGAGCGTCTCTCCCGTCTCTCCGACGACGCGGCAGCCCACGACAGCCTCTCCGTCCGTCAGAGCGCGCCGAAGCTCCCCGTCCAGCCATGGCTTGATGATGAAGTCCGTGTCGAAGTCCACGCCAATCAACTGCAGAGGGTAGGAGCAGCAGGAAGCCCTGAGCGTCGCCAGAAAGACCTGTGGGGACATGCGGGCGATCCCCTCCACGCCCCCCAGGAGCTCCAGGACATCTCCCGGCAGGTAGAAGCTCGATGGCTCACCCGACAGCAGGATGCTGTCCACGTGGGGGTCGTACCCCTCCGGTACCACCATGACGTCCGCGCCCAGACGGTTTGCCATGCTCTCCGCTCCGGATGAAAGGCCCATGAAGAGGGCGGAGCCGGCGCAGAGGAAGAAGGAGAGCAGGAGCACTGCCGCGATGAGGCAGGCGCTGCGGCCAGGCCTGCGGCGGACGTTCCTCCGCGCGATGCCCAGCGTGGAGAGCGATCGGGTCAACGTACCATACTGCACCTCAGCGTTTCCCCACGAAGCCCGAAACGAGGCCCGCAATCCCGATGAGGACGATCGCCAGGACGATCCAGCCCACGACGGGCATGGTCACGGCGCGGCAGGCGTGGTTCGCCATTCCGCAGAGCCCCACGGCCCAGCCCGTTCCGGCAATGTGGATGATGTCGTTAGGGGCCAGCCAGGCCAGGAGAGCCGCTGCCGCCGCCAGGAGAAAGCTCCAGCTCTTCCACCAGGCCAGAATGGAGAACAGAACGACCAACACTCCAATGGCCGTGATCAGGATGCCGCTGTACCAGCAGAGCATGTGTCCGCCGTCCGGCTTGGGCATGGAACAGACCGGCCAGAGGACGAAGGGCGTCAGAGCCAACAGGACGCCCAGGAACGCTTCAAAGACCGCAAGACGTCGAGTCATCTCCGTGCCTCCTCGAGGGCCTGCTTCACCGCGTTCCGAAAGTCCAGAAGCGACACCGTGGCGCCTGACACGGCATCGATCCCGTCGACGTTCTGGGACTCGATCAACTTTTTCGGGTACTCTCCGATGCCCTGAAGGGCCGTCTGGGCCATGCGGAAGTTCGCCTCAGAGCTCCCCTCGCCGTAGTGGGCGTCCTTGACGTTTCCGTCGTCGTCCAGGGCCTCCATATCGCATTTCGCGATCCTGCCGTCTGCGATCGTCAGCGTGACCTTCGTCTCTCCGAAGGCTCCGGAGGCGCTTCCGCTGTAGACGCCGTCCCGATATCCAACCGGCCGCAGGTTCATGAACCCTGCGGTCCCGGCGACCATCAGGGCCGCTGCCCCGACAAGCAACAACGTGTGTTTCTTCATCGTCTTATCCTTCCTTTCAAACATTCCCCATAGATTAAACTGTACCAATCACCAAAAGCGGACGCTCAGCGATCCGACCGGACGACCTTCAGCTCGAGCGCCTGCCCGAAGGTGCCGCTCTGGTCCACGTCGTCCACGATTTTGCCGTACTCCAGCACGATCTTGCGCTGTGCCACATCCCCCACCTCCGGGTCGTGCGTCACCACGATGATGGTGACCCCCTCCTCGTGGAGCCTGCGGAAGATGTCCACCACGATGCCCTCGTTCTCCTCGTCCAGGTTGCCCGTGGGCTCGTCGCCCAGCAGGATCATGGGGGAGTTGATGAGGGCGCGGGCGATGCAGACGCGCTGCTGCTCTCCGCCCGACAGCTGGCTTGGAAGGTGCCGGGCCCGCTCCGCAAGCCCCACCTTGGCCAGCGCCTCCATGGCCTCCTCCTCGTCGGGCATGCTGTGGTAGTACTGAGCCAGCATGACGTTCTCGACGGCGGTGAGGTAGCTGATGAGGTGAAACTGCTGGAAGATCAGGCCGATCTTGTCCCGCCGGATCCGCGTCAGGCTCGCGGCGTTCTCGCGGCTGATGTCCACCCCGTCCAGGACGACGCTGCCCTCCGACGGCGTGTCCATGCACCCGATGATGTTGATCATCGTGGTCTTACCGCTGCCGGAAGGGCCCATGATGGACAGCCAGTCGCCCCTGTTCACGGACAGGTTGATGTCGGACAGGGCCCGCAGCGTTCCGTAGATCTTCGAGACGTTCTTCAACTCCAAAATCGCTTGCGACACGTTATTCCCCCCTCAGCACGATGGCCGGATGGATGTCCATCACCCTGCGGACCGGCAGAATCGAGGCCAGCACCGTGACGGCAATAAAGACTGCGATGGTGATGGGGATGAGGGACCACTGGAAGTTGATGGCCCTGCCAAAGACGTTCAGGCTGACGCGCTGGGCGAACTCGAACCCCAGCCATACGCCAAGCGCCCCGCCGATGAAGCCCAGGAACACGCCCTCGCCCAGGAGCTCTCCCATCACGAGGCCGTTCTCCGCGCCCAGCGCCTTCTTCAGCGCGATCTCGCGGTAGCGCTCCGCCACCATGGCGGTCATCGTCGTGTAGACGGAGATCATGGTGATGATGAGCACCACGACGGTCACCAGCAGGACCAGCGCCTGCAGCTTGCCCAGCACGATGTCCTGCGACTGCGTCAGGCGGCGGACGGCCCGGGGCAGCGCGCCGGGGACCTCCGCCTCCAGTTTCGCGGAGAGGGACGCCAGCTGCGTCGCGTCGGCCACCACACTGCACTCCACGACGTCGCATCGGAAGGCGTCGCCCACCAGCTCATCCAGCATGTCGACGTCCGCGAAGATGAAGCCCTCCTCCGCACCGCCTGTAGTGACGATGCCGCACACCGAAAAGCGCCGGCTGAAGTTCTGGCTGGCCAGGTCCCGCTTCTGGTTCTCCTCCGCGGTCAGGTTCTGGCCCGACGCCACGGCCTGGTGCCCGTACTTCACGCCCTGAACGGTGAAGGCGTCGCCCAGGCTCAGGTTCAGGGTGTCCGCGATCTCACGTCCCACCATCACGCGGTCCGGCTCCTCCGCAGAGGCCCACTGCCCCTCGACGTACCAGAAGGGGCTGTTCTTCTTCGCCTCGGGCAGGTCCGTCCCGGCGATGATGTAGGGCTGCTCGTTGATCTTCACCGTCTGATAGCGGTAGGGTGCCATCCCCACGATGCGGTCCGACCCCAGGACGTCCCGAACCTTGACCAGCTCCTCGCGCGTGATTCGGGCGTCGCCCTTCGGCAGGATGATGAGGTTCGCCCCGTAGGATCGGAACTCCCGTCCCAGCTGACGGGGGATGTCGTAGTAGATCGTCACAAGCCCCGAAAGGATCGTGGCGCCGATGGCGATCGCCAGCACCGCGATGATGAGCCGAGAGGCGCGGCGGACCAGGGAGCTCGTCACCATCCGCAGGTACATTCGTCGGCGGCTGCCGTGCCGCACGCCGCTATGCATATTTTCGCTGTTTTCCATGAAGAACCTCCGTAGACTTCGCGGAAAAGCCGCTCGCTTTTCCCGAACGCTCACTTTCCATGAAGGACCTCCGTAGGCTTCAGGGCCATCAGGTAGCGGATGGCCGGGACGCTCCCCAGGAGGGTGACGAAGAACAGGATCACCGCCACGATCAGGATGACCATCCGAGCGATCTCGATGGTGGAGCCGAAGACCGTCTGTCCGATGAGCTGAGCGAAGCCGATGCCGACGAAGTAGCCCACGGCACCGCCCAGGACAGAGGTCATCATGACCTCCGTCAGCACCAGGAGGGCGATCTGCCAGTTCTGCGCACCCAGCGCCTTCATCAGCCCCAGCTCCTGGCTACGTTCGATCACGCTCGCTGTGATGAGGTTCGAGATGGCCAGAGCCGAGCCGATGGAGCTCAGGATCGTGATCAGGACCATCAGGAGCGTCGTCTTGTTCAGGATCGTCCCCTCGGACTCCGCGACCTGCCGCACGGGCCGCGCCACCCCGTCGCGCACCACCTCCTGGATCTGGTGGCAGATGGCGCTGACGTAGGCCGTGCAGTACCACGTTTCATACTCGTCGGGGGAGAGGCTCTTGGGGTTTTGAGCCGCCTTGCGGGCCAGGTCGTTGTCCGGCGTCGTCAGAGCAGAGACCTCAATGGTGGACACGCAACCGGGCAGGTCCATTAGCTCCTGCACCATCCGCAGCGTACCGATGACCTCCGTGTCCGCGTTGCTCCCATCGGTGAAGACGCCCTTCACGGTCACCCGCTTCGTCCGTCCTCCGCTGCTCAGGGTCAGGACGTCCCCCGGCTTGATGTCGTTCCGACCCGCCAGGAGGCTCCCCACCATCACGAAGTCGTCGTCGGCCTCGCCGATCCAGTCGCCCTTCAGGTCGCGCGCCCACCAGCTGCGCAGGTCGCGCAGGCCCGTGTCCACCGTCTCGCCCGTATTGAGCTCCGCGTGCTTCCGCATCCACGTGCCCACGACGGTCACGGGGCCAACGCCCTGAAGCTCCACCCTGCCATTCAGCATGGGGGCGAAGCCGATGATGTTGAAGCCCCAGAAGATGGACTTCAACTTCATCACGTCCTCCTCCCGAAGGAACTTGTCCGTGACGCCCTGCCCCTCGTTCAGGCCGTAGAGGTCGCTCATGAGCGCGGCCTCCTTGTGGCGCACCGTGATGTTGGCGCCGTAGACCTTCAGCTCGCGGTTGACCTTGTCGCCCACCCCCAGCATGACGTTCATCATGGCGGTGGAGAGTGACACGCCCAGCACCACAGTGAAGGCGATCATCAGCATCTTGCCCTTCTGGCGGACCAGCGTCCGCCCTATCATTCTCCAGAACAACGCACGAACCTCCCCCGTGGGGCCCGCTCAGCGCAGGCCCGGTCAAGGTCGAAAACCAGAGGGACCGCCGCGCGGACGGCGCCGTAGGACGGCCCCCCGGAAAACCCGTCACTTAAACCGCTTCTCATGGCGCTCCAGGTCCCGCACGTCGATGAAGATCTTCGACGCCCGAATCTCGTAGGGGAAGGGGATGGGGTTGCACCCGCCATGGAAGCCGATGGTGTTCTTGTTCATCACCACGTCGCACCGGCGGCAGACGACCTCCTCCTCTCCCCGCTCGTAATAGCCCGCGATGCCACAGATCTCGCAGGCGTCCAGCCCGACGCCGTAGGCTCCGCCCACGGGCTTCTTCACCACCAGGAACCGGACGTCGAAGCCGTTTGGCGTGTGGTAGGAGAACTTGTGCAGGTGGCCGTCGTCCACCTGGTTCAGCGGGATCGTGATGATGCCGTCCTCCAGGGCGTACTCCTCCGGCTGCACCTCCGCAGGCGGGCGCGTGTCGTAGTAGCGCAGCACCACCACGATGAAGACCGCGATTGCGCACCAGAGAAGCAGGCTCCAGGACCATCGGCGGCAGTTGCGAAGCCGCGCCTTTTCCTTGCGGAGCAGCGCCCGGTTGGGGTAGGTCCCCAGCGGGCGGCGGTGAGTCGCGACGACCCAGACCAGCATCGCGACAGCCAGGGCCAGCTGGAGGAACAGGAAGACGTCAGGATGGGCGTCCCCGAAGATCATGACCTGGAACACCAGGTCCGTGAGGCGAATGACCTTGAGTCGCTGCAGCGCCGCCACGGCCATCGTGCCGTACCCCAGAAAGAAGACCCCGACAGAGAGGAGCAGGAAGCCCTCGCCCACCTGAGATGGGAGGGCGGAGTGGACCTCATCCGCGCTGAGGCACAGGAGTAGACAGACGATGATGCCGAGCGAGAAGCCGAGGGCGCGCAGCAGGGCGTTGGTGCTGATGCCGCTCTCCCCGAAGTAGACGAACTCGCGGGTGAACTGCAGCACCGAGGGCGTGACGTGCGTCAGCGCCAGGAGCGCCAGGACGGACAGCAGGAGCGTCAGGAACAGCGACGGACCGCCGTCCTGGCGCCGAAAGAGCAGGGCAAGGAGAGCCGACAGCGCGGAGAGGGCCGCCGCGGCGGCGATGGCGACCACGAGCCAGCGGTTGAAGCTGATCAGGATGAGGTTCGTGCCCTTCGGATCCCACAGGCGAACGCCGAAGGCCACACAGCCCAGGAGCAGCCCCGCGACGGCGCCGAACCGGGCCATGCGGCGCCGGACCGGGCCGCCTCCCGAAGCGAAGCTGAGGATGATGCCCAGCAGCACGGCTGGGGAGGCAAGATGATCCACGACGGATACAAGATACTTTAATATGGGGCTGACCTCCAATCTCACTCAGGGGGGGGCCGATCGAGGCCCGGCCAACACAGAAAAATTAAAAGCCGCGATGCCGGGCGGCGTTCGGCATGATCCGCAACGCGCCCGGCAGGCGGCCTTTTGAGGGAAATGGCGAACGTCAGTTACTTATTCTGAAGCTGCTCGCCGGTGTAATTCCAGTCGAACTCCGCAACGTGAGTCTTGAAGTACTCCGCCGCACCTTCCTTGGCGGGGACGCCCGTCTCCGGGTCCGTGTGAAGGAGGTAGTCCGTGGGGGGCTCGATGGTGATGCGGAGCTTATACGCACCCACCTTCAAGCCCTTCGCGATGTTGGCGCCGTAGTGGGGGCCGTCGTCGGCGTTCATGGGCATGAAGCTGCCCTCCATGGCGGTCTTGCCCGCCTTGTCGATAATCTCGTACTTGACGGTCAGATAGGCCGGCCAGATGTTGTCGCCGTTGCCGAAGCCGTACTTCACGGCGTCCTCGGGCTTCAGGTGGATGTCCGCCTCAAGGTGCATGTCCGAGTCCTCTTTCGAGGGGTTCTTGCCGGCGGGGTACATGTCCACGGCCTGGAAGTAGACGGCCGCGACGTTGTAGGGCCCAACCTGCTGCTCCTCCCCGATGGGGATCTCGGCAAAACCGCTCTCACCGGGCTTCTCCGCCGCCGGGGCGGCGAAAGCCACACCGGCCACGAGGGCCATGCACAGGACCATCAACGCAACCAACAACTTCTTCATGACAACTTCCTCCTTAAAAAAACCATCGATGAATGTGTGTATGTGCGCCCTATCACGCCCGCGCCGCAGCGCGGTGATCAAGCTAACGAATTCCCCCTACTCGCCCTCCGCAGGCTTTTTTCGGGAGAACAGGTGCGGGATGGTGATCCACAGCGCCGCGATGACCAGCATGATCTGAGGGATCAGGGTCTCCGCCCGGTCGTAGATGCTCAGGACCTCGATGGTGAAGCCGTTCATGGCGGGGATCACCGTTCGGCCCGTGATGACGTCCGCCTCCGTCAGCTCCTGGACTCCCTTGCCCATGAAGGAGACGCACATCACGAAGAGCAGGATGCTGGTGAAGAGGAAGAACGCCTTGAGGGGAAGCCGGACGCTGAAGTAGCGGAAGGCGATCCACACCGCCACCAACACGGCCACCCCGGCCGCGATGCCGTAAACAATGTAGACGGGGTCGCTCATGCCCCCCGTGAAGGAGGCCTGGTAGAACAGGATGAGCTCCGCCCCCTCCCGCATGACGGCGATGAAGGCCGCAAAGATCAGCGTCCAGTGGCTCCTTCGGTCGATGGACTGCTGGACCTTGCCACTGATGTACCGTTCCCAGGCGATGGTGTCCGCCTTGGACAGCATCCAGTTGCTAACGTAGAAGAGCACGGCCACGGCCAGGAACATCGTCCAGCCCTCCAAGAGCTCCCGTGCCACGCCGCTCTGCTCGCCCATCCACTCCTGCAGGACCCACGCCAGCGCGATGCTGGCCAAGATGGCGGCAAAGGAGCCCACGTAGACCCCCTTCAAGAGGTTCTTGTTGTCCGTCTTGATCAGGTAGGCCACGATGGCGACGATGACCAGAATGGCCTCCAGCCCCTCCCGCACCAAGAGCCCAAAGGCCGTGACGAAAGTGATCCAGTTCGGGTCCGTCCGCTGGCGCTTCTGAGGCGCGGGCATTGCAGCCGCCTCCGAACCCGCCTCGCCTGAAGAAGCACTCGCCACAGCCTCGATCGCCGCGGGAGCCCCAAGGAAGTCCGGCCGCTTCAAGCTCGTGTTGGCGTAGATCGCCGCTCCAGCGCTGTCCGGCTCCGACTCGTCAAGGTCGCCGTCCAACACCATGGCGTCACGATAGACCTTCAGCTTCAGGTCCTCCACCTGGGACAACAGAGCGTTCTTCTCCCCCTGAGTGTTGCCCAAAAGAGCGTGCTTGATGGCAGCGAACTGCCCCTCGATGTGACTGACCCGCGCGGCCGAGATGGCCACCATCACGTTCTTTTCAAACCCCTGGACCTCGTAATAACCGAAGTAGGCGTTGTTGACATGCTTATGTGCGTCCTTCCACTGATCGGCCAGAATGTCCTTCTGGGCCTCCTCAAACTCAACGGCCATGTCCGCCGCGACGGCCTTCCAGTTTTCGTAGCGCTTCTTGGCTGCAGCGGCTGCATCCCTCGTTCCAAGGGACAGCAGCAGGGCAACCAACAGAAGAGCCCCCGCCAGGGGCCGCACCCACGCTTTGCAAAACCCGAACTTCATCTCGTCCGCCCTCCAACCGAGCGTTCCCGCCTGAGCAGAACTCGACGGGGACAAGCAAAATGAATCACAATACCTGTATTCAGTCGCCATTATAACATTTTTTAAAAATAAATGTTAGTTAGATGACTGAAACCACGTGAAAGAGATTCTACTCCACCTCGTGGCCTTTGTCAACAACCCAACAAGGGAGGCAGGGGTCCCCCCTGGAAGGAGGGCTGCCCGGAAGGGGCTGGGACTGACGGCCCGTGAGCGGTAGCGAACGACAACCGGAAGGCTCCCCGAAGGGG
>NC_021038.1:333130-336737 GCF_000210715.1 Fretibacterium fastidiosum | reverse complement strand
CAATTCATATTAAACGCGAATTGGTATGAGCTGGATATGAAAAAGGGCCGCTCCATCAAAACGGAGCGGCCCTTCGGTCTGCGGAATTTAAAATTCGCGACGACTACAGACGCCTGATGTCCAGAGGGTGGCCTAGGCCTCGATGACCGTCCCGACCTCGCCCTTCAAAGCCTCAGCAGCAAGGGCGAGGGAGGTGATCACGGCCTTGCGCCCCTTCTTGGCCTCGACGAAAGCCAGGCAGGCCTCGACCTTGGGCAACATGCTGCCCTTGGCGAACTCGCCCTTCTTCATGTACTCCCTGGCCTCTGCAACCGTCAGGTGCGTCAGGTCCTTCTGATCGGGCTTGTTGAAGTTGATGGCCACGCGGTCAACAGCCGTCAGGATCACCAGGGCGTCGGCGTCCAGGTCCGACGCAAGGCGGGCGGAGCTCCTGTCCTTATCGATGACCGCATCGATCCCCACGTAACGATCTCCCTTGCAGATGACCGGAATGCCGCCACCGCCGACTGCGATGACGACCATTCCCATCTCCATCATCTTTTTGATGGCGTCCATCTCGACGATCTTCACCGGGAGAGGAGAGGGAACGACCCTGCGATAGCCGCGTCCGGCGTCCTCGACGAAGGTCCAGCCCTTTTCCGCAGCAATGGCGTCCGCCTCCTCCTTGCTGCAGAAGTTGCCCACCGGCTTGGAGGGGTCCTGGAAGGAGGGGTCCTCCGCGCTGACCTCAACCTGCGTCACGACGCTCACGACGTCCAGCTTCAGGCCCACGTGCTCCGCTTCGGCCTGAAGCGCCTGCTGAAGGTGGTAGCCGATATAGCCCTGACTCATGGCGCCACACTCGACGAGGGGCATATAAGGCGTCTTGCCGTCCCCCTGCGAGGCGAAATCGAAGGCGTTGTTGATCATCCCGACCTGCGGGCCGTTTCCATGCCCGATGACCACCTGATGACCGGCCTTCACCAGCCCCATGATGGACGGAGCCGCCTTGCGGACCGCCTCGATCTGTCCCTCCGGGGTATTGCCAAGGGCATTGCCGCCCAGCGCAACGACAACTTTACTCAAGGTTCGTCCTCCGCTCAGCACATCGTCGCAAAGATGACGGCCTTGATGGTGTGCATCCGGTTCTCCGCCTCCTCAAAGACGAGAGAGCGGTCGGAGGTGAACACCTCGTCCGTGACCTCCATCTCCGGGATGCCGAACTTCTTGTAGATGTCCTCGCCGATGGTGGTATTCCGATCGTGGAAGGACGGCAGGCAGTGGAGGAAAATCGCGTTCGGCGAAGCCAGGTCCATCACGCGGCGGTTGACCTGATAGGGCGAGAGCAGTTTGATCCTCTTCTCCCAGATCTCGTCAGGCTCCCCCATGGAAACCCAGATGTCGGTGTAGAGGACGTCGGCGCCCTTAACCGCGGTATCGACGTTGGAGTCGAGCGACACCGTGCATCCCTGCCTCTTTGCGATCTCCTTGGCCTTCTCGACCAGCTCCGCCTTCGGGAAGAGGTCGCTGGGGCCACAGGCGGTGAAGTTCACGCCGGTCATGGCGCAGGCGATCATCAGCGAATTCGCGACGTTGTTCCTGGCGTCGCCCATAAAGACGCAGCTGAGCCCTTTGAGGTGCCCGAAGTGCTCCTCCATCGTCATCAGGTCCGCAAGCATCTGGGTGGGGTGGAAGTCGTCCGTCAGGCCGTTCCAGACGGGGACGCCGGAGTACAGCGCAAGCTCCTCCACCAGCTTCTGGCTGAAGCCGCGGTACTCGATGCCATCGTACATCCTGCCGAGGACCTTCGCGGTGTCCTCGATGCTCTCCTTTTTGCCCATCTGAGAGCTGCCCGGGTCAAGGTAGGTGACGCCCATCCCCAGGTCCATCCCCGCGACCTCAAAGGAGCAGCGGGTCCGGGTCGAAGTCTTCTCGAACAGCAGGACGATGTTCTTCCCCTCAAGGTAGCGGTGCGGCGTCCTGGTGCGCTTCAGGTCCTTGAAGTTCTTCGCCAGGTCCAGAAGGTACCGGACGTCCGAGGGCTCAAAATCTAAAAGCTTCAGAAAACTTCTTCCTCTCAAGTTCCTTGCCACGATAATTCCTCCCTATCGTTTTTCGATAACGGGGTCCGTTCGGGCTGAAAGCCCAACGAACGGCCCGCTTTAACGCTCAATTTTGCATTGAAAACTCAAGCTCCAAAAGACTGACGTACAATAAACCATCCTACCGAAAAAGGCAAGCCAGACAACGCTGGTTTTTATCTCGTTATTGAAAAGAGAACGGATCCTCGCCTACGGATACAAAAAGAAGGCTGCTCCTGGAGGTTCTTGTAGATGCCACTAAGCGCTAGTCCGGGAAATACTGCAGCGTAAGGTCCCGCTCCCTGCACCACTCCGTCCAGGTCTTTCCCTTGAAGTCGGTGTCCTTGGCGTAGTTATAGAACTGCTGCAGGAAGATGCGCCGCTCGATGGACGCCTTCATTTTATAGTGCTTTTTGCCCGTTGTCGCGACTTCCGTGCGCACATCTACGGGACCGATAAGGCCCTGCCGTGCAGCGATGTCGTCAAAGCTCGCCACTTTATAATTCTTGTAAATGTCGGTCATCACCATGAAGTTCGTGGTTCGTCCCTCGCCGGCATAGCAGTGCATGAACAGCCATTCGTCTGCCGGAAGGTTCGCCATGAAGGCCACAAACAGATCGACCTCATGATCGTCAGGGCGGAAGTGGTTGGTGTCCGCGAAACGCACGTACTTTGCGCCCTTGCTTTTGACGAGGTCTTCCTCGCTCCGGATCACCGGTTTTTTGTACTCCAGCATGGGACTCTCGTGATCTGCGCCCCAATCCTTGGTCTGATACATCTTTACGGTATCCTGCTTTTTCAATTCATCCAGCAGCCCTGCCTCGATCTCAAGCACTTTTTCGGTGGGGGTTCCCTCATTGACGTAGTTGTTGGGAATCCAGTACATGAACACATTGCCGTCGATAAGTCCGTGCGTTTCGCCACGCAAATCCATGACGGTTAGCTTATCCGGCGTTACGCCAACCTTCTCCTTCAGCGTGGACAAAATCCAGTCAAACTGTTTCTCGGTGAAGTCAGCGCCTCCGGCGGTGCGGAGGGTGTCCATTCCGGCACGGCTGACGTCAGTGCTACAGCCAAGCTCCTTCAACTTGGACAGCTTCTCCTCCGGAAAAGGATCGATCGACATGCGCCAGTTCATGTACTTGAAATCGGCAGCCAAGTCCTCGTTGACGAAGTCCACCTTCCATTCCGGTTTCGGCTCGGCTCCCTCCATTTGCGGAGCAATAGCAAAAGACAACAGGACAGCGAACGCCAGTTTCCACGCGATGGATGAACGCCGTAACATAACCATAAATTCCTCCTCAGACAACCATTCGACCTGTCCTGAATAAAGGAGCGAGGGCTATCTTTAACTGGAACTCCCTCAACTCCTCTTCAGGGCCTCGACCTCGTCCAGGGGAAGGCGGGTGAAGCGCGCGACGATCTCCGGGGACATCCCTTCCCGCAGCATGGCGCGCGCCGTCTCCTGCCTGCCCCGCAGCTCGCCTTTAGCCTCACCTTTAGCCTCGCCCTCAGCTCTGCCCTCGGCCCAAGCCTTCTCGCGGACC
>NC_021038.1:323697-332519 GCF_000210715.1 Fretibacterium fastidiosum | reverse complement strand
CGACCCCAACGCCTCGGGCTCGCGCTCGGTGTCCGTGAGGGTCACCGTCTGCAACAGGGGATAACCCAGGGCGCCGAAGAAGGCGTTCAGCATATCGCGAAGCAGCCGGCCCCGTGCCGGCGTCCCCAGCAGGAAGCGGAAGTACAGGTCGGTGGAGCGGTCGATGTTCTCCGGCAGCTCCCCCTGCTCCTGAAGGTTCAGCATCTCCTGCCGTTCGTGCGTCGTCATCGCCGGAACGACCTTCGCCTTCTCTCCCTTGCCATCATCCATGCTCATCACTCCCCGCAGGCAACGTATTCGTTGGCTTTATTATAGCAACAACGGAACGCACCCCACAAAATTACAACTCATTGGTGGGTGCAGGACCAGGAATTTACATCACCACCGAAGGGGAAGTTCGAGCAAGAAAAACCAATGAGAAAAGTTAGAGCCTCTCCCGAACCACCGGCATGGTCATGCAAGGAGGCTTACTTGTATGTGTGGGTCCTCTGCTTGAGGCCCCACACATTTTAATTATCCAGCAGGAAGAGCGGAAAATCTTACACCTGCTGCTTACCCTCCCCGGGAGCAAGCACCCTATGGTCCTGGCTCATGCCCATAGCCTGCAGTATCTTATCCAGAATAGGATAGGCGATAAAAGCGGCGATGATGCCGTTGATAGGCGGAATCCCCGGGCTAAAGAGAGCTGCTGCAGCTCCAATAATATAAGCGCCGATTCCCGTGAGATTATAGTCCTTGAACTCAGTTTCCGCAATCTTAGAGTAGCGTCTCTTATGCTTAATCAGCCAATCTGCCAGCATAGTGCCACCAATAGGCGGAATGACCGTACCGGAGATGATGATAAAGTCGATCAGGTAATTATAGATTCCCCCCAGTGCCATAATGATAGCGATGACGGCACCTGTAAGCGTGATGCCTTTTCTTGCTTTGATGCGGAAGGCGTTGCAGCAGGCAACAGAGAAACAGTAAATCTCGTTGTCCTGGGTTGTCCACACGTTCAGGATTAACAAAACATATGCAGGAATGGCCATACCCTGCATGGCCATAACCCTTGCGACATCCGGGTCCTGATAAACGTAGCCGCCATAAGCGCCTGCAAAGATCATCAGGCCATTCCCGATAAAAAATCCAACGAAACTGGCTATTACCGCATGCCAGCCTTTGCTCGCAAATCGGGACCAATTTGTGGACTGCGTAGCCCCACTGACAAATGTGCCAAAAACCAGTGTCATCGCTGCAGCCGTTGTCATTGGTTCCTTCGGGAGAATTTTCTGCAGCCCTTCCAATCCTCCAACCTTTACCGTAGAAACATAAATGCTATAGAGGATCAAGCACGTCACGAGCGGCACAGCAACGATGGAAAGCAACTCCATCGCCTTATAGCCACCATACGCCGTCATCACAAAAAAGAATCCAAAGAAAATAATCAAAATCACATAGATATAGGGGTAACTGGCCGTATTTTCTTTTGTGATACCCGCCAGCTGAAGAACAAGGTCAGTGATCAGGGCAGTGCCCCAAGCATACCAACCGATTTGAGTAAATCCGTAAAGGAAGTCACTCCAACGACTGCCCTTATTGCCAAAGCAAAACCGACTCAGCAACCCCGCGTGCAGCCCTGTGGAGAAAGCGATATACCCCAGAACGGCTGCATAAGTACCAAGCAGGAAATCTCCTACAATGACCACGTACATCAAGTCAGGCCAAAATTTGTAGTGGACGCCAAGCTCACCGCCCGCCCACATGACGGACGTAAAAAACGTGAACCCGGCCAGCACCATAGAGAGCGAGAAAAGCCCGGCTCTGGCAGAAGCAGGTACCTCGGTTAAGGGATAATCCTGCCCCCTCCTTTCCTCTGCAGTTTCAGCCATGGTTTCAGTAATTTGAGTCCGATCTTCTACCATTATTAAACCCACCTTTTTGTCAAGGATAAATTACCGCGCCTTATAAATTAAACTCTTTCTTCAGGAAACGCAGGAAGTTTTTTATAACGTCGTCCGTGATGAGTTTTCCCTTTTCTGCAGTACTGGTCATCGACGTATACAGCGCACCTGTCTTCGGGATCAAAGTCTTAGACACAGGGTACCTCTGATACCGTGGAACGTCATCTCCAATGCCATCATCCGAAAGCAACTCCACCTTGACAAGTTCTGGAGCGAAATACAGCATCAAAGAAGTTTCTGTAACCGCAGCATGCTCCAAGTCCCAGCCTCGGAACGGCCTCTCATCGAAGACAGCGGGAATTATATCTTGCGAAACATTATCCCACCAACTGGTCAGGATCACCTTGGGAAACTCCTCTTGCTGTTTGCCAATGGTAAGATCTGCAGCTTCGGCCAAAAATGCCTGATTCTCATAATGACTATTCATCAGGATGATTTTTTTCCATCCGTCGGCAATGAACTCAAGCAATATGTCCTTGGTCAGGGTAACCAGCGTATTCCCCTTAAGGTCGATTGTGCCGGGGAAGAGGGGACCGCCGCCGCTTGTCGGGTTTGATTTGTAGCCATACGCAATACTAGGTGCAACGTAGGCATCAATTTCTTCTGTCAGTATCCTGGCAAAGTTTTCCGAGATAATCACGTCGACAGAGAGGGGCAGGTGCTGGCTGTGTTGCTCCGTGCTACCTACCGGAATGATCAAAACACCGTCTTTCGCAGCCTTTGCGTATTCTGGCCACGTGATGTTCTGAATAAACTTTTTATTGCGCTGCTCCATAAATATTTCACTCCTTCCGGTACCTTGCTTTTCAAAACTTTCAAGCGTTTTCAACTACAGTAGCTTCTCCCGAACCACTGGCATGGTCATGCAACGGGGACCGCCACGCCCGCGCGACAGCTCCGCTGACGGTATGACGTGCAGTTTAACCCCTGCATCCTCAAGAGATTTATTCGTGACCACATTGCGGTCGTAGACGATGATCTCACCTGGCGCGACGGCAAAAGTGTTGGAGCCATCGCTCCACTGTTCGCTGGGTGCGTCAACGGGGTCGCCCCCCCCGCAGGGCAGGAGCCGGACCTTATCCAGGTGCAGGTACTTCTTGAGCACGTCCTCAAGCGCACGCCCCTGATACTCGAACCTGAGCTCTCCATCCTTCATCGTCACAGCGATCACTTCAAGATGCTGCTGTATCTCCGGGTGGATCGTGAAGAGATCCCGGTCCACCATGGTAAACACTGTATCCAGGTGCATGAAAGCCCGCTTCGCGGGAAATTTGAACGCCAGAATCGTTTCAAAGCCATCAGGCCCCTTAAACAGCCTCTCTGCGAAGAGCTCAATGGCCCTAGCCTCCGTGCGCTGAGAGATTCCTATCGCCAAGACCTTATCGCTGAGGACCAGCTGGTCACCGCCCTCAATGTGGTACGGGATGTCCCTGTCGTAGTAGAACGGAATGGCGGAGTCCTTAAATCGTGGGTGATACTTAAAGATATACTTGCCAAAGAGCGTCTCGCGGTTGCGGACGGTGCTCCACATGTGGTTGAGCGACACGCCGGACCCGATCAGGGAAAAGGGGTCCCTTGTGAAATAGAGGTTGGGCATCGGGTTTGTGACGAATGGATACTCCACATCCACGAAGTCGACAAGCGACGTGTGATCACGCTTGGGGAAACTGGAGCGGCGGGTTCCGGCCATGATCTGCAGCACCATATCCCGCGTCTTGGGAATGCCCAGCAGGAAGTCCTTGAGCATCCGAATCTCATCCTTGGAGGTCACGCAGGTTTCGCCGATGAACTCATCCACAAACGCCTCGCGCACCCCGGCGTTCTCAATCGCCTCTGCAGCAAGGTCCTCAAGGTAGATCACCTCGGCACCGCAGCTTTTCAGCATGGCAGCAAAGGCATCGTGCTCCGCCATCGCTCCGCGCAAAAACGGCACTTCATCGAACAGGAAATCCGCCATCAGATCGGGAGAGATGTTGCTCAACTCGTTGCCAGGCCTGTGGAGGATAACCTGTTTCAACCGTCCTATCTCAGAAAAAACATGAATATCCTTCATGAACTGCACTCCTTCCAAAAATGCGGGGAATCCGCTTCAACCCCGCTTCAACCCCGAAGGAAACTCGCCTCCCAAAAAGGATTGCAACCTTGACGACGATATCAAGGCTGCATCCCAACTCAAAACGCATCCCTGCCTATGCATGGCAAAAACTCAAGCGCAGTCAGGGATATGGGGTTGACCGGTCAAATGGCGCGCGTCATCAGGCGGCAGCGGCCTCCTCGCTGTCGAGGGGCCTTGCCCTCATCCCGTTGGTGACGTAGCCGACGATCATGTAGACGAGCGAGCCGGCGATGCCCGCGATGATCGGTGCCTCGACCCAGCCGAACTTGCCGTAGATGAGGACGAGGTAGACGTTGCCGAAGAAACCCGTGATCATCGAGAGCAGACAGGTGAGCAGGTTCCCCTCGATGAACGTCCTGATGATGGTGGGCCCGACCAGCATCGAGATGAGGCCTCCGGTCCCTATGTAGGCGATGCGGTTCAGCATCCCCTGAGGGGCGAAGAAGGTCAGCACGATGCCCAGAACCGTCGTGACGACGACCGTGCCGCGGTCCAGGAGATCAGCGTACCTGGATTCCTTGCCCGCCGCCGACACATAAAGGTCGTGCGAGAGCGCCGCTGCCTGCACCTGAAGCACGGAGCTGATCGTGGAGAGCATCGCGAAGATGATGAAGAGCGATATGATGCTGGCGACAGCCGGCGACAGGTACGTGTTCAGGAAGACCGGCATCGCGTGGTCCGCAATGTGCGCTCCCGCCGGGGCATCGGCCGCCAGGGCCTGAGGCCAGGTAGGATCCTTGTAGAACATGTAGAGGCCCACCAGCGGGACAAAGCTCATGGCAAAGCCCATGGGGGCCATGTAGAGCGCGACGAGCGGAATGTTCATGTCCTTCTTCATGGCGAGGAAACGAACGGACATGTAGGGCAAAACGGTCGTAAAGAGCGTGGCGTAGACGAAGACGAGGAACACGCTGTACTTGGGGTCACCATAGGGGTTGGACGTGGTTGGGTTGATGAACTCCGGCTTGATCTCGCCCACCTTGGCGATGAGCTCCGTCAGCGAGATGTCCTGCGTGATGACGTAGTAGACGATGCACGAGGCGATGACCATGCCGCAGCACATGATCGTATCGGTGATCGCCACCGCCAGGAGCCCGCCCTGCATCGTGAAGATCATGACGACCGCCATGAAGATAATGGCCGACATGTGGGGTGACGTCCCAAGCCACTCCGAGGCCACGCTTGCGACGGCGCGGATCTGTCCGATCATGTAGACCGACAGGAAGACGAACGTGGCGATGGCCGCCAGGAAGTGGACGAGCCGACGCATGCCCTGCGAGCCCCTGTGGGTGTTTGCGAGGTATTCCGGAACCGTCAGCGCCCCGAACCTCTCGCCCTGCTTGCGCATGAAGCCCGCGAAGAAGAGCGCGCCGAAGGTAATGGCCGGCGCAAACAAGAAGTTTGCAAGGATCTCGATCGTGCCGTAAGCGTAGGCCGTCCCGGGCGAGCCGATGAAGCCCCAGCCGCTGTAGCCCGTCGCCATAAGCGTCCCCGCAGCCACAAAGGGCCCCATCTCGTTGCTGCCGAGCAAAAACGCCTTCTCGTCGTCGCCGGACAGGTGGGTCATCGCGGCCTTCTTCTTGAGCCTGACGTTCGTCCACCACCCCACGGCGATCAGTATCGCTGACGCAACCGCAAAGACGCCCCACCTGTACAGTTCGATTCCGGTCGTCATCACTCACACTTCCCCTGCTGGATCTGCCTGTGGATACAGGCGATGATGGGAACGGCAAAAAGAATGACGCTACCTATAATAAAAGAATCCAAGGTCCATGAACCAAGCATGGTGCCCTCCTTAATTAAGTAAGGATGATTTTAAGATACAAAAAAGGAGGTTTGTCGGGCTAAAAAGCTATAGCAGCTCGGCAAACCTCCAAAAACGTTATGCTAGACCGAAGCTCTAAAAATCGACGTCCTTAGCCGTTCTTCATCTTGCCAAACTCGACAAGCGTGACGTCCTTGACCTGCTTCGGGAAGTAGTCCTCACAGCCGCCCTCGCGGTACACGTCCGCCGTGGCGCAGTGCAGGCCGCCGCCGAACGGGTAGGCATCACGGAAGGGGATGGGGATGACGTTCATGCCCAGCTTGTCCATCTGCTCCATCTGGGCGGTTTCGCTGGCCTCCACGAACACCG
The DNA here is from genome assembly GCF_000210715.1 of Fretibacterium fastidiosum. Classification (GTDB taxonomy): domain Bacteria; phylum Synergistota; class Synergistia; order Synergistales; family Aminobacteriaceae; genus Fretibacterium; species Fretibacterium fastidiosum. Next base: position 326,326 of record NC_021038.1, on the reverse strand, counting down.
TCTTGTGGTCGAGGACCAGGCAGTTCATGGACAGCCACACGCTGGAGTAGCAGAGTGCCGGCGGCTCCTTGTGGGCGGGCATGGCGGCCTCTACGATCTGCCAGTCGTTGGCCTCGAAGATCTTGCGCTGCTCCTCGGGGAGCTTGCGCTGCGGGTTGTTGAGGATGAGGCCGGGGCGCAGGGGAACGAACGTCGCGTCGATGTGGATGGGATAGGGGTCGCCGGGGAAGTTGACGGCGTGGATGCGGCACTCGGGGTACATACGGCGAATCCACTCCATGGCCTTCCTGTTGGTCGTGAGGCCGTGCTGGATGAAGAAGTCCTTGCCGACGCGCATCACGTCCGCGGCGTCAAACAGGATCTCGTGCTCCGTGGTGACCATCTCCAGCTTCGCCGTACGCTCAAGGAGGACCTCCTCCGTGATGTGCCCGTCGTAGTAATGCATGTCGTAGCTCGCGTCGCCCAGCTCGGGACGCGGGGCAGCAATCCAGCGGAAGTCCGGATCCTCGTCAAAGTAGCGGCGCAGGACCTTGGAGTAGGCCAGATACTCGAAGAAGCGGGAGCGGAAGGACATGGGCGCGCAGATGATGTCGCTGCCCACCGTCAGCAGGACGTCGCGCGGAGGCATGCAGCCGAACATGCTGCCCGTCATGAAGTGAGGGGTCACGACGGCCTGGTTCCACTGCATGGGCTCCGGACGGTCCACCTTAACGCCGCGCTTCTCCAGCTCCTTGACGAAGTGCTCGATCTGGGCGTTGGCCTTCTCAACCGTATCCAGCGGACGAGGACCGGTCATGCCGCGCATCGGGCTGTCCAGGGGAACCTTGGCCTTGGACGCGGGCTCAGAGGGCGCGATGCAGCAGTTATCGGCGCGACCGACGATAACGTGCTTCAGGGGGTCAAAATCATTCCAAGAGTTAACAACTTTCGGCATAATTCTTACCTTCCTTTACGTATTATTTTTGGGTGGCGGAGTTGCACCACTCCAAAGAAAAAAACGCTGTCGTCCCGAATAGCAGAAGTAAAACCCCTGCACACCAACCGTACATTGCAGAGATGCTCTATCTATGTGCACTATAGTATCATGCTTCGCATTTTTTTCATTGTACAATCCTTCCAAGATTACTTAAGAAACGTTTCCAGGTAATTCATTCACGAAAAACCTAGGATATCAAATGAGCTTGTGTTATAATTCTTAGAATAGATTCTCATAAAACTGGAAGCCACATCATAAGGAGGAGGGGGTGCTGCAGGTCATGTCTCAGAAACCGTCGGAAGCGTCGGAGTCCCTCGATGGCATCGTCCGGGACGTCCTGAGCGGCATGGCGGGGATCGTCCCCTGTCCGTTGGTCGTCTCAAACGCTCAAGGAAGGGTCCTTGGGACGACTGCCTCTGCGGTCAAGGCGGTTTGCCCCCTCTGCCGGAAGGTCGTGGACATGGTTGCCCATCAAAAAAAGATGGCACCGATTGGCGGTGAGGAATGCGAGTGTGACGACGCCTCGGGGGTAGCCCTGCCGCTGCGGAACGCATACCTCGAGGTCATCGGGGCCGTCGCGGCGCTTGGGACGGCCGATGAGGTCCGCCCCTACGCGCTGGCGGTGAAACACCAGATCGAGCTGGTCATCAAGACGCAATACAAGCTCAGATCAGGCTTCCTCAAGGAGAACGCGATCCAGGACATCATTCAGGACTTCGTGAACTACATCCCGGGCGTCAGCGACCTCGAACTGCTTGAGGCCAGGGCGCGCTACCTCGGCTTTTCGCCGGGGCTCCTCTACGTCCCCATCGTGTTCGACATGCATAATTTCAGGCAGTTCATCCGGGACTCGTGGAAGGACGCCTCGTCGTCGGAGGACTGCCGCGAGGCGGAAAACTTCATCCAGTCCGTCAAAAACAGGGTGCTCCTGCGGACCAAGGAGGTCTTCAGCGCTCCCGACGACGTTTCCGTTCCCCTGAACGGGGACAAGTACGCCGTCTTCTGTTCCATCAGCCCCAAGATCCAGCAGGACAAGGACCTGGTGTTCAAGCGGGTGAACGAGAACTCCCATATCCTCCTCAAAAAGTTAGAGGAGGAACATCTCTCCGCCGTCCTGGGGATCGGCTTCTTCTTTAAGGGCGTTCCGGGGCTTTCCTACGCCTACCGCAGTGCTCTGGAGGCGGTCAGCCTTGGAAAGCTGCTCTTCAAGCAGCCCGGCATCTACGACATCCAGAACCTTCGGGTGGAGTCCCTTCTCCTGAGCCTCCCCGCCTCCGCCCGGCAGCGCTTCATCCGGGACCGTTTCACCGAATTCAACCTGGATCCGAACGACGACGAGCTCAAGAACACGATCATCGTCTACGGAATGAACTTCTTCAACCGCCAAAGCACCGCGGACGAACTGCACATCCACCGGAACACCCTCAACTACCGGCTCAAGAAAATAGAGGAGCGCACGCAAAAATCCCTGCGCTCCTTCCGCAACTACATCGAGCTCTACATCGCCTGCCTGCTCTCGAACCTCCCCTCTCCGGAGCTTTAGAAACCGAAGTCCTGAAACGGCCTGGGGAAGCGCGCTTCAGCGCTTCCCCAGGGAGAGGCCATGTTCATCGTCGCACCGGGCTTATACCAATTCGCGTTTAATATGGATTG
>NC_021038.1:309796-323259 GCF_000210715.1 Fretibacterium fastidiosum | reverse complement strand
AATTGGTATTAGGCACTTTCCACGACACACCGAATGACTCCGGCCAGAGGACGACGGGGCTGAAGAGCGTTGATCTGCATGGGGACGGGGGAGAGACGGGGTCGCCAAGCTCTCAGCTGCCGCATGGCCTCGCAGAGCCGCCGCGCAGCCCCTTCAGGAGCTCTTTCCAGGACAGCGCCTCCTGAATCCCCTCGTCGATCCCGACCGCTGGAATGGAAAGCCCCCGGCTCTGCAGCATCGACGTCAGGCACTCCATGAATACCCCCCTCCCATCGACGCAGGAAAAACTCGGCAGCGAAGGCATCGAGGCGATCTCCCCGCCCTTATATCCGGCGCAGGTCCGATCGACGCCGCAGGAGGGGCTGCCGTCAACGCCAACGATCCCCAGGACCTCATAGCCGTTGCGCAGATAGTCCTCCATCTGGTCCACGACATCCTCCAAAAGGGAACGGCAGTGCTTGCGGTAACAGGGAACGTCGTACTGTTCCCGCGTCATGCCCCATCGGCGGCAACCCCCGAAGGTCTGTTCCGGACAGGGCAACTGCACGATGCCAACGCCATCCTGCAAGAGCCCCTCGAGAACTCCGGGGATCGCCCCCCGAGTCTGGGCGGCGCCGGCGATTTTGGCGTTGGGGTTCAGGATGCAGTGCGCCAGCAGCACCATGGTTCTGCCCCTCTTCACGGTTCTTCTCCCTCCCTTCGCCTAGATTTCAAGGGCCCGTTCCACCGGTCCCCGGCCACAGACCCCACCCGGCTAGTTGAAGCTCTTGCGGCTCTCCTGGATCTCCTTCCAGGCCTGATCCGCCGCCTTGTCCAATGCCTCCTTCACGGGGACGTTCTCGAGGAGAATGGCGTCCAGAGCCTTCGACATGTTGTCGTGAATCGCGTAGCCGTTCAGGATTTTCGGGTCGCTGAACCCGTACTTGAACGAGGGCAGGATCGCCAGCTTCGCAGGGTTTTCCTTCTCCGCGAACTCGTGGAACTCCCTGCTGTTGAGGACCTTCCAGCTCAGCGGCAGGCAGCCCGAACGGGTCCCCCAGAGGCTCTGAATCTCCGGCGTGAGGAAGAACCTGAGGAAGCGGAAGGCGTCACGCCGCTCGATCTCCGGCACGGTGTTGAAGATCGCCACGTTCGTCCCCGTAAACATGCAGGCCTTGCGCACACCCTTCGGCAGCTCGACGGAACCGAACTCGACGCCGTTTGCGGCGCAGAGCTCGATGATGTTCGGGAGCTGCGACATGTAGGTGATGCCCATGGCGGCCTCGCCTCGACCGAAGGGGCCGAACATGTATTTTTCCTCGCGTATGATCTTGGCGTGCCCCTTTCGGATCATGGAAACCAGGAATTCATACGCCTTGACGCCCGGCTCCTCGTTGAAGGTGATCCGGTCCGCCGCCTCGTCGTAGATGTGACCGCCGGCCTGTTCAACCCAGAAACTGCCGTCGATGGCCACGGAGTTGTTCAGGGCCAGCCCAACGACGTCCTTGTCCCCCACCTTCCCGGTCAGCGCCTCGGCGGCTGCGCTCAGCTCCTCCCACGTCGCTGGCGGGGTAATGCCCTTGTCCGCCAACATCTTCTTGTTGTAGAAGAGCAGGAAGCCCTCCTTGTTGAAGGGCAGGGCGTAGTGCTTGCCATCCCAGACGCTCCCGTCGCGGAGAAACGCCGGAATGTCCGCCCAGGCCTCCTCTGAGAAGCCGTTTCCGGCATCGAAGAGCATCGGTTCCATCGGGTCCACGAACCCGTTCTTCACGTAGGAGATCAGGCGGTTGTTGTAGATCATGGCCAAATGAGGAAGGCTCCCCGCCTTGGCTGCGCCCTCCAGCTTGGCGAACAGATCACGGTAATGCCCCTGATAGACCAACTCCACGGCGCAGTCCTCGTTCGCCTGATTGAAACGATTCACGATCTCCTCGAGCGCTTCTGCGTTGGCACCGGTCATGACGTGCCAGAACTGGAGCTTCCTGGCCTCCGCAGAGGCGGGAAGGGCAGAGGCAACAAGCAATCCGGCCAGCACGGAACCGAGAATTCCCCTCAAGAGCGCGCGTGCATGAAACATGACAAAACCTCCCAACATAGTATTTTAATATCAACCAATCGTATGGATAGCGCTGTTTCCAATGGACTTAGCCCTTCAGTCCGGCCCCGGACAGGGTCCGAACGAGGTGTTTCTGCAACAGGAGGTACAGGGCAATCACGGGCAGGATGATGATCGTCGCCGTAGCCATCAGGAGGTGGTAGCGAATCCCCGCCTCGTTGGTGAACACGGAGAGCGCCACGGGAAGGGTGCGCATCTCCGGGCGGTGGGTCACGATCAAGGGCCACAAAAATTCGTTCCAGCTGTTGATGACGCGCAGAAGCCCGATCGTCACCAAGGCAGGCTTCGCGGCGGGGACCATGATCTGGAACAGGAAGCGGAGGTCCGAGCACCCATCTGCACGGGCCGCGTTGTAGAGCGATTCGGGGATCGTGAGGAAGTACTGACGCAGCAAAAAAACGGAAAACGCGCTGACGGTCCAGGGCAGGATCAACGCCGTGTAGCTGTTGACCAGCCCCATGCGGGAGAGGGTGACGTAGTTGGCGATGAGGAGGGCTTCCTCCGGAACGATCATCGTTCCGACGCAGAGGGCAAAGAGGAGGTCGCGCCCCCTGAAGCGGAGGCGGGAGAAGGCGAAAGCTCCCATGATCGTGGTCAGGAGGGTTCCAACCGTCACGCAGACCGTCACGATGACGCTGTTGACGACGTAGCGGACAAGGGGAATCTCGCGCGCCACCTCCGCGTAGTTGCCCCACCGAGGGGCCGCGGGAACGAACGTCATGGGAATGGCAAACGCCTCCGCCCCGGACTTCAGGGACGTGGAGATCATCCACAGGAACGGGAGCAGCGTGGTCCCGCACCCCAGAAGCAGCAGGAGGTAGAGCGCCGATCGTCTCAATCTACTTTCCCCTCCCGTAATGGATTACCCGGCGGGCAAGCCTGAACTGAATCAGGTTGAACAGCGTGATGAAGCCGAACAACAGCAGGACCGCCGCCGAGGCGATGCCGTAGTGATGTTGGTTATAGAACTTCTCATAGATGTAGTAGACCAGCGTCATGCCGCAGTTGGAGGGTCCCGGAGTGCTCCTGAAGAGGATGAAGGGGAGGTCGAAGACCTTGAAGCAGTTGATGGCGCTGATCACGCAGACGAAGAACAGCGTGGGCGACAGGAGGGGCAGGGTGATGAAGAAGGTCCGCCTCCAAAACCCCGCGCCGTCCACGGCAGCCGAACGGTTGTACTGGGCGTCGATGGTCTGCAGCCCCGTCAGGAAGATCAGGACGTTATACCCGGCGCTCTTCCAGACCCCCAAGATCACCAGGGAGACGCGCGCCCACCGGGGGTCCCGAAGCCAGGGGATCGGGTCGAGGCCGACCCCCTGCAGCATGGCGTTCAAAAGGCCGTGGTCGAGGTGGAATATCCAGTTCCACACCAGCGCGATCGCCACCGTAGAGGTGACGAAGGGCAGGAAGTAGATCGTCTGAAACAGCCTTTTGAACGGCCCGATGGCGTTCAGCGCAAGGGCAAGTGCCAGTCCGATTCCGACGGAGAGAGGCAGGGTCCAGGCCGTGTAGAAGAACGTGTTGTCCAGCGACCGCCAGAATTCCGGGTCGTTCCAAAGATAGGCGTAGTTGTCCAGGCCCCGCTCGAAGACCAGGTCGCGAAAGTAGTTGTAGCGGGTGTAAAAGCTCATATCGACCGTGCGAAGCGCAGGCCAGACCGTAAAGAGCCCCAACAGGATCAGAAGGGGCAAGAGCCAGAGCATCCCTGCGGCAAAACGCTTCATCGTGCAGCCTTCTCCACGGAGGGGGCCGGCAGCGCATCGACCCTCAGCCCGGATTCAGCGTCGAAGACGTGGAGCGCGTTCTCATTGAAGCGCAGCGGCGCCCACGACCCCACCTCAGGCAGGGCCTCTCCGGACGTCAGGAGGCGCAGAGGCCGATCCCAGGCGACGACTCGCACCAACCAGTCCCGGCCCAGGAGCTCCCGCCCCACAACCCGAGCTTGAAAATGCGCGTCCGCTCGAGAGGCCAGGCTCAACCCCTCGCAGCGCACCACCGCCTTCACCGCAAGGCCGGCCCCCACCGGACAGGCAACCCGCAGGGCTCCGTCGAAGAGCGCCAGAGCCCCTCCCATTCCCACGCCATCGAGGACGTTGACGGGAGGGTTGCCAAAGAACGAGGCCGTGAAGAAGTTCTCCGGGGACCTGTAGAGCGCCTCGGGGGACCCGATCTGCTGGACCCTCCCGTCGCACAGAAGGATGACGCGGCTGGAGAGGCTCAGGGCTTCCTCCTGGTCGTGGGTCACGAAGATCGTGGTGATCCCGGTCCTGGATTGAATCCTGAGTATCTCCTCCCGCATCTCTATCCGGAGCCCCGCGTCGAGGTTCGACAGAGGCTCGTCCATCAAGAGCAGGGCAGGCTGCTTCACCAGGGCGCGCGAGATCGCCACCCGCTGCTGCTGGCCGCCCGACATCTCCGCCGGCTTTTTGTCCAGGACGTCCTCGATGCGGGTCAGGGCCGCCACGTCGCGGATTTTGGAATCCCTGGCCGCCCGGCCCTCTCCCCTGGCCCTGAGAGGAAAGGCGATGTTGTCATAAGCCGTCATGTGCGGATAGAGGGCGTAGTTCTGAAACACCATCCCGATGTTGCGCTCCTGGGGCTTCAAGTGGGCGACAGGCCGGTCGTCGAAGGCGATCTCGCCGCCCTGAGGGGCAATAAACCCTGCAAGGGCGTTGAGCACTGTGGTCTTGCCACACCCACTGGGGCCCAACAGGCTGACGAACTCACCGGAAGAGGCCTCGAAACTCAGCCGATCGACCACCCGGCGTCCTCCATATCCCAAAGAAAGATCGCGCACCGACAGCTTCAAAAACCCGTCCCCCCTCCAGCAATCAAAACGCATCCACCACGGGAACCCGCAGGGGACCCGGCCCCACCGGCTTCCCGCAGCCCGTTCCGAACCTCCTGAACAAGGCGCCGCCAACGCTCCCCCGCAAAACAGGGGGAACGTCCGCCCGACGCGCACGACGAAAAGGAGGAGGATATCCCCTCCTCCGCCGAAGATGTAGGGCCCAGAGCACGCAACAGGCACGACGACGTTCAGGCCGTTCGGCCCGAACCGTCCTCTGCCAGTAGGTCGTTCAGATCAGCAGGTTAAAAATTCCGAGAACGTCGGGGACGCGCGTTCCAGGCGAACGAAGAACCGGACAGGTCGTTCAGGATGCAACCCGTGCAAGGCATTGCGTCGCGTCACGTGAATGTCGCAGTCATGTCCCGTTCGCCCCTCTCCCCGTTTTCGTATGGAAGGAATAAGGTATCGTTTCAGCGGAGCAACTCCGCCCTTATGGAGCAGTATAACAGAAATTCTTGGAATTGAGAATGGCCAGGAGCTGGCGCGGGGCCACTGGAGAGCCGCATCGGGAACCGGTGCGGCCCCCTCGCCCACGCAGCAGAGCTTTCCCGAGGGGCGCGAGAGCCGGCGCCTCGACGCGCGCCCTTCGGTCGGCGTTCGCTAGACGCTCAGGATCCTGTCCGCGCCCGTAACGGCCTCAAGGATCTCGAACATGTTGGAGACCGTCCCCACGCCGACTTGCTCGGTGATCCCGAAGTGGTTCGTGCAGGTCCCGCACACCAGGACCCGCGTGCCCGCCTTTTCCAGGTCCTTCAGGTGATCGCAGGTGGAGGCCTCAGGCAGGGCCAGTTTGACCCCCTCGTTCATGAGGGCCAGCACCGCGGGCGGCGTGCCCAGCTTCGAGAGCGTGCCCATAAAGCCCTTGATCAGGACCTCGCCCAGCTCCTTGTCCTCGCGCCCCAGGGTCTTGCCCGTGACCAGGACGGCGAGGCGGGCACCGCTCTGCGGGCAGGAAGCCGAAGCGGGGGCTGTGGCAGCGGCCGCACCATCTCTCCGGCCGGTCAGCCTGAACTCGCCAGCATTCTCCCGACGCTCCACCTGGAACCCCTGCCCCTCCAGAAGTCGGGTGACGTTCGAGGCGGCGACGGCGTTGTCCACCAGGACCTCCAGCTCCGTCGCTCCCTTCTCCAGCGCCGCCTTCGTCATAATGACCGGCTCCGGACAGGCCTTCCCCATAGCGTTGATTGTGATCATAAAAGAGTCCCTCCTAAAAAGTCGTGTTTCCTTAATTATACCGCCCACTCCCCGCATCCCTACTTCAGGGGGGCGATCTCGATGCCAGCCTCCTCCAGGCGGGCGCGGAGCGTCCGCGCCATCTGCACGGCCGTTGGGGAGTCGCCATGCAGGCAGATGGACTGGGGTTTCAGCCTGACCACCGTTCCGTCGACGGCCTCCACCACCCCCTCCTTCACCATGCGGATTACGCGCCTGGCCGCGACCTCCACGTCCTTGACGAAGGCCCCCTCCATCCTGCGCGGCACCAGGGAGCCGTCGTTCATGTAGCCCCGGTCCGCGAAGGCCTCCGCCGCGTAGGGGATGCCCAGCTTCTCCGCCGCCTCGTCGAATTTGGACCCCGCCAGCCCCATGAGGATGATGCCGTCCCCAGCGTCCTTCACGGCCTGGGCGATGGCCATGGCCTCTTCCAGCTTCTTGGCCGCGCTGTTGTACATGGCGCCGTGGGGCTTCACGTGCTGGAGCTTCAGCCCACCGGCCTCACAAAAGGCCTTCAGGGCCCCCACCTGATACAGCACGTCCGTGTACAGCTCGTCCGCCGAGCAGACCATGCCGCGTCGGCCAAAGCCCACCACGTCCGGGTAACCTGGGTGGGCCCCCACGGCCACGCCGGCAGCCCTGGCCGCAGCCACCGTGTTCTTCATCACCAGCGGGTCGCCCGCGTGGAACCCGCAGGCCACGTTGGCGGATGAGACGAAGGTCAGCACGTCCTCGTCCATGCCCATCTTCCAGGCGCCAAAGCTCTCGCCCAGGTCGCTGTTCAAATCCACCTTGTAAGGCATCAGGTCATCACTCCTCTACTCAGGAAAGTCTCTCCCAGGTGACGGTGTGTTCCACCCCGTCCACCCGCACCTTCATGGCCCCGGACGCCCTCCTCCCCAGCCCACGGAACGCCTTCGCCGAGGCGCCCGCAGCCGCAGTCACGTGCTCTTGAAGCGCCTTCAGCGCCGCCGCCTCCCGCCTGGATATCTCGATGCCCTCCTCCTGAGATATCTGCGTGAAGCGCACCGCTGCGCCGGGGACGCGCTGGCTCAGGCGGGCCACGTCAAAGGCGTGGACCACGCCAATCTTGACGTACCCCCCCGTGGTCTGGCGGTCCGCCATCATCACGATGGGGAGGCCCTGCCCGGGGATCTGCACCGCCCCCATGGGAATGCCGTCCGAAACGATGTCCGGGCCCTTCACGTGCTCGATGACGGCGTCCCCCTCCATGCGATACCCCATGCGGTCCGCCGAGGCGGCCACCTTGTACTCCGCCTCGAAGAAGGTCTTGACGCCATCGGGTTTGACGTAGGAATCCTGCGGCCCCAGGACCGTCCGCAGCGGGGCCTTTGGCGCGTAGTCGGGGCGCAGGTCCTCCGGACAGCCGACTCCCGCCGTGTAACGCCACAGGACCCAGGGCTCCCCCACCGGCAGCGCGTCCCCCGCCGCCAGCTTACGTCCCTCGAAGCCTCCGGTGCCGGCCTTCATGTAGGTGCTGCGGCTCCCCATCACCAGGGGGACGTCAATCCCGCCGGCCACGCAGAGGTAGGCACGGCACCCCTTGCCGGTCATGCCGCCGAAGGACAGGACGTCGCCCTCCCGGACCGCCACGATCGTCCAGTTGGGAACAGGCACGCCATTCAGCCTGGGAGAAAGGTCTCCGCCCGTGATGGCGACAGCCCCCTCGCCCTCCTCAAAGAGGACCGTAGGCCCCATCAGGGTGACCTCAAGGGCCGCAGCCCCCGCCGGGTTTCCCAGCAGCAGGTTGCCTCGGGCCAGAGCAGGCGCATCCATGGCGCCACTGACGGGCATTCCAAGCGCCTGGTGTCCCCAGCGGCCGAGGTCCTGCACGGTGGTCAGCGTCCCCGGTTTCTGAATCACAAGCCTCATCTCGCCGCCCCCTTCTCACGGTACTCAATTCTGTAGGTGCCGCTTTTGGCCTCCGCCTCAATCTCCCGATAGCGCTCCATGGTCACCGGATAGAAATGGACCCACATTCCAGCCTGGATGGCCACGGCGGGTTCACGACCGGCGTCGTAAAGGTCGTAGGGCACGCGACCGATGATACGCCAGCCACCGGGGCTCGCGATGGAGTAGGCTCCGGCCTGGGCGCCTCCAATGGCCACGCTGTTGGCCGGAATGAGCTCCCGAGGCGTCTTGAGCCGTGGTGTCTCCAGCGAAGGGTCCATGCCCCCCAGGTAGGGGAAGCCAGGGGTGAAGCCGTTCATGAAACAATAGAGGGGCGACTCGCTGTAGCGCCGCACCACCTCGTCCTCGCTGAGGCCTGTGTGCGCTGCCACCTCGCCCAGGTCCGGACCGAACTCGCCGCCGAAGAACACGGGAACGCACACCTCCGTGGTGCTGGCCGAGTCCGCGGGGCCGGCGCCCTCAAGCTCCTGCTCCAGGCGCTTCTTCAGCGCCGGCAGGTCCACGGTAAGCGGGTCAAAGTACACGGAAAGGGAGCGATAGGTGGGCACAAGCTCCTTCATCCCCTTGAAGGGACGATCCAGCAGCGCCCGCTTGATGGCCTGGACGTGCCTGTTGATCTCCATGTCGATCTTCTCGCCGAAGTCCACGAACAGACACGTCTCCCCCGCCGGAAGAATCTTTGCGTCCATGTCAGTCACCTCCAGATGAGGTCACACATGGGGGAGGGTCGGAAACGCGCCCTTCCCCATGCATCAATTAGCTGTTGAAGATCTTCATGATGTTGGGGAGCGCCTGGACGCCCATCCACAGCGTGAAGGCCACCACAGCCCAGCCGGTGAGGGTGAGGAGGATGGAGTGGCGGTAGGGGCCCACAACTTCCTTCTTGTATGCGCCCAGCAGGATGGAGCCCAGGGCCAGAGGCAGGATGAGGCCGTTGATGGTCCCGGCCAGAATAAGAAGCGCCACGGGCCTGGCCACCAGGACGTTGACGGCCGTGGAGACGCAGATGAAGCCGATCATCCACCAGCGGTAGTTCCGGTCAATGACCTTGAAGAGCGTCCGAAGGAAGGAGACGGAGGTGTAGGAGGCGCCGATGACGGAGGTGACGCCAGCCGCCCACAAGACGACGCCAAACATCCGCCGCCCGATCTCGCCGGCGCCTCTGAAGAACGCATCCGCCGCCGGGTTGTTCTTGTCCAGCGCGACGGCATCCTCTCCAGCCACAACGTACACCACGCCTAGGACCGCGAGGAAAAGCAGGACGCGCATGACCGAGGTGACGAGGATCCCATTGACCGCCGCCCTGGTGGCGTCCTTCACGTCTCTGATGCCGGCATCCAGCAGGCGGTGCGCGCCTGAGAAGGAAATGTACCCGCCCACCGTGCCGCCGATGAGGGTCAGGATCACCATCCAGTCGATCGTGCCGGGGGCAAGGGTCTCCTTGACCACCACGTCAAGGGGCGGCGCGGCCTTCACGGCCACGTAGCACATCAGGGCGATCATCAGGACGCCCAGGAACTGAGTGAAGTAGTCCATGGCCTTGCCCAGGTCCTTGTTCAGGTAGATGAAGATGGCGATGGCCGCGCTGATCACTGCGCCGTAATGCAGCGGAAGGCCCAGCACCGTGTTGAGGCCCAGGGCTGCGCCGCCCACGTTGCCCACATTGAAGGCGAGCCCGCCCAGGGCCACCGCAAAGGCCAGGAAGTAGCCCAGCCCCGGCAGGACCCTGTTGGCCACGTCCTGGGCCCGGAGGCCGGAGACGCAGAGGATGCGCCAGATGTTGAGCTGTACGATGGCCGTCACGACGATGGTGGCGAGGATGGCGAAGCCTGCCGCGGCCAGAAGCTGCTGGGTGAACACCGTCGTCTGAGTGAGGAATCCCGGCCCGATGGCCGAGGTGGCCATGAGGAAAGCTGCGCCCAACAGGACCTGCATCGTCCCCTTCTTGCTCTTCTGTTCCATATGCTGACCTCCTAAATATAGGGTATGCGCAAACGACCGGAGCCGTCCCGCTCTCCTAGAACACGGCGTAGTCGCTATCCATGGGGTCGGCGATGAACATGTGCCCCGGTGAATGGGTGATGGCAAACTCCGGACAGGCCGCCATGATGGCCGCCTGGGGCGTCACGCCGCAGGCCCAGAAAACGGGGGTCTCCCCCCTGCGGATATCCACTGCGTCGCCGAAATCCGGCTTCGTAACGTCGGCAATGCCGATGGCTGCGGGGTCACCGATGTGGATGGGAGCGCCGTGGACGGAGGGGAAGCGTCCCGTGCAGAGCACGGCCTTGGGGACCTGAGCGTGGGGGATGGGGCGCATGGAGACCACCATGGGGCCCTTCAACTGCCCCGCCGGGCGGCACTGGAGGTTCGTGATGTACATGGGGACGTTGCAGTCGCACTCAATGTGGCGAACGCCGATCCCCGCCTGGAGCAGCGCCCCCTCAAAGGAGAAGGAGCACCCCACCAGGAAGCCCACCAGGTCCCTCTTCCAGTACTTCGTCACGTCCGTGGGTTCGTCCACGCACTTCCCCTTCTCCCACACGCGGTAGCGCGGGATGTCCGTGGCGATGTTCGCCCCCGGCGCAATGAGGCGCGGCTCCGTCTCTCCGGGCTCCGTCACGTCCAGGATGGGACAGGGCTTTGGGTTTCTCTGGGCGAAGACCAGAAAATCGTAGGCAAGGTCCCTGGGCAGCACCACCAGGTTAGCCTGTACGTGTCCGGCACACATACCGGAGGTGGGCCGATCCCACTTGCCTTCACGGATCATCCGCCGCACCTCGCGGGGGCTGGCGCCCGCATAGTCGCTCATCTTTGCCATTTCCTTCAAGACCTCCGTTCCTGGATTGATCGAGCAGACACCTGGATTCACCATCTAAAAGGCGACAACAGGGGGATGAACGAAGAAAAAAGGCCCCTATTGAGAGACGGCCAACGAGCGCAGTGAGTTGTGCCGGGTCGCTCAGGAGCTTCATCAAGATGGCAGCCATTCGCGGCAGGTGAATTTTTACGAGCGCAAAGAGCGAGGAAGACGACCACCCGGAGTCCGCCCCTTCCTCTAAACATTCTGCCGGGAGGGTATGGGCTGTCATCATTCTATAGCAACAGAGCGGGAAAGTACACCGGGTCTTCACATCGGTCGGAGCATATCGGTCAGGCTGCTTCCATCGAACTTCAATCGAAAGAAGTCGAGCAGAGGCTCTACATCGGAGACCGGGAGGCCGGCGCCATTCCGGGCAAACCGGGGGCCCTGGTCGATCGCAGGCCCTGTCTCCGCCGCACGTTAAAAACCTTGCCCGTGGATTGGGAATCAAAATCCGGCTGGCCCCCCCGAGTAACACTCGAACGCCTGCCGGATTGAGTTATTCACGAAACAAGTTCTTAGTTCGACTTCAAATTACCACCGCGCCAAGGAAACCGGATACGACGAGAACCTTCATTTACGCACCCCACTTTCTTTGACGAAAAAACTCCCGCCCCAGCGGGCCGCACTGCCAAGCCCCAACGACGCCAGGATTCCGGCAAGCCGTAAAGGGGTATATGGGACGAAGCACAACGCCCCCGCAGCGAGGGCCACGATGCGCAGGGGAACGCTCAGGCGCACCCCCCACCACCCCTGCAGGGCCGCGGCAAAGGCGACGATGCCGACGGCCGCTCCCACCGAGACCTCCAGGACGGAGAGCGGAGAGCCCCCCTCCATGAGAATCGCTGGGTTGTAGATGAAGAGGTAGGGGAGCAGGAAGGAGGTGAGCGCGAAGAGCAGCGCACGGATTCCCGTGCCGGCCGCGTTCGCTCCGGCTATCCCCGCCGCCGTGAAGGAGGCCAGGCAGACCGGAGGGCTGATGTCCGCCATGATTCCGAAGTAGAAGACGAACATGTGGGCGGAGAGGGGCGGCACGCCCATCTTGACGAGGGCGGGAACGACCACCGTGCTGGTCACGATGTAGTTGGCCGTCGTGGGGAGCCCCATGCCGAGGAGAAGGCAGGCCCCCATGGCCAGAAAGAGGGTGGGCAGCAGGGCTCCGCCGGCAAGGTCCAGGATGTTGTCGGAGAGCGTCGGGCCCAGGGCAGTCAAGGAGCTTCCCCCGACGACGAACCCGACGACGGCGCAGGCGATGCCCGTTCCGACCGCGCCCCGCGCCCCGTCCGCAAGGGCCTTGACGACGAGCCGCGGCCCCATGCGGGTGTGACGTCTCAGCCCGGCGACGCCGACCATCACGAGGATGCCCCAGAACGCCGCCTTGAGCGGCGTGTAGGCGCGCATCAGCATGACGACGATCAGGAGGAGCGGCAGCAGGAGGTGCCCGTCGTCCCTCAGGACCTCCCGGACTCCGGGGGCATCCCCGCCCAACCCCTTCAGGCCGGCCCTGCGGGCCCTGAGGTGGACGTTCAGGAAGAGGCCCGCATAATAGAGCAGGGCGGGGACGATCGCAGCCGACAGGATTCGGGCGTAGGGGACGTTCAGAAACTCGCTCATCACGAAGGCGCCGGCCCCCATGATCGGGGGCATGAGCTGTCCCCCCGTGGAGGCGCAGGCCTCGATGGCACCGGCCTCCTCGGGCGTGTAGCCGGCCTTCTTCATCAAGGGAATGGTGAAGGCTCCGGTGGTGGCTACGTTGGCGATGGAGGAGCCGTTGATCGTCCCCAGCAGTCCCGAGGCGACGATGGCCACCTTGGCGGGGCCGCCCGGGCTCCTTCCCGTCAGCGAGAGGGCCAGGTTGTTGAAGAACCGGGCCCCTCCGCTGCCGGACAGGAAGGCGCCGAACAGGATGAACAGGAAGATGAACGTGGAGGAGACCCCGACCGCCACGCCGAAGACGCCCTCCGTCGTCAGGTATAGGTGCTGGACGATTCGCTCCAGGGAGTAGCCCCGATGCATGAAGATCGACGGGGCGTAGCGCCCGTAACGGCAGTAGAGCAAAAAGGCCAGGCCCAACAGGGGCAGCGTCCGCCCCAGGACGCGCCGTCCCGCCTCCAGGACGGCGATCAGGGTGAGGGTTCCCAGGACGAGCTCGTACGGCAGGACCTTGCCGCCCCGCAGGGCGATGGCGTCGGAGAAGAGGGCGATGTACCCCGTCCCGGCGATGGAGCAGAGGACCAGGAGCGCATCGATCCAGCGCCATCTCCTCAGCGGGTGCAGCAGAAAGACCAGGACCAGGACGAACCCGACGTGGACCGCACGCTGGACGGGCGTCTGGAGGAGGTCGATCCCTGCGGTGTAGAGGTGGAACAGGGACATGGCGACGCAGAGCGCGAACGCCGCGTTCGTCCTGATTTTGTCGATGAAGGGCACCCTGAGGGGCGAAGGGGGATCCTCAGGCCCCTCTGAGGTAAACAACGCCATTGTTATCGCAGGATCCCGTTCTCTTTGTAGTA
>NC_021038.1:290558-308576 GCF_000210715.1 Fretibacterium fastidiosum | reverse complement strand
ACGCCATGAGCGGGAAGAAAAAAGACCCATCGGAGAAGGCCGCCAAGGAACCGCGACGCGATGACTTACTCTGGAAAGATATTCTAAACCGATTCTTCGTCCCCATGCTTCATTCCCTGCTGCCCGACCTGGCCAGGGACCTCGACGAGAAACGGGACGTCGTTTTCCTCGATAAGGAATTGCGCCGGCTGGCCCGCTTTACCCAAAGGTCGGAGGGCGGCGAGCCGGACGGGAACCGATTCGTGGACCTCCTGGCGAACGTCCCCCTTCGCACCCAGGAAGACGCCTGGGTCCTCCTTCACGTGGAGGTGCAGGGCCGTGGCGGGAACGAGGACTTCCCCCTGCGGATGCACCGCTACCGCGGCCTCCTGGAGGGACGTTACCGAAGACACGTCAGCGCCCTGGCCCTCCTCATCGAGCCCCTGTCGGAGGCGCAGTCCTGTGGGGTCTATTCCTGGGAGGGCTACGGTACGCGGGTGAAGTACGAGTTTCCCGTGTTCAAGCTCTACGAAGGGGACGAGGAGGCCCTGAAGGCGAGCGACAACCCCTTCGACTGGGCGCACCTGGCTGGCTTGAGGGCGTGGAAGAGCCGGGCCAGCGAGCCGAGGAAGCTGAGCTATCTGAAGGAGATGCTGAAGCTCTTGGACGAGCGGGGTTGGCCCCACTCAGACAAGGCGCAACTTCTGGTGTTTATGGAGGGCGTCATTCACCTGACGGAGGACGAGAGCTCAAGGGAATACGAAGAGTGGGAAAATACTTTGGAAGAGGCGAAGGAGGCGGGACGGATGTACGTCAGCATCATGGAGCGTAAGGGTATTGAGAAGGGCAGGATAGAGGGCATCCAGCTGGGCGAGGCCAGGGGCATTAAGCTGGGAGAGGCAAGGGGCATTCAGCTGGGCAGGACGGAAACGGCGCAGAACCTGCTTCGGATGGGGCTGGACCTGACTAAAATCGCAGAGGCCACCGGACTGCCCCTGGATGAGCTGCAATCCTTAAAAAACGCAGGGCGGGCGTAAGCGCACAACAAACCTCGATGACGATCAACAGGAAGCAGGGTTGCCGAATTGATCCCAATGCGGCAACCCTGCTTATTTTCATCCACAAGCGATCCGCCATGCAGCGTCATTGTCTTTGAACCTCGCAGGCAATGGCTTATCGTCTGACAACTTAGGTTAACACTGTTTTTTCAAACAGTCCCTGACTGGTGCTATTCTTTATAACCGTAGATTGGGGACGCCCTCCTCACCGGTGCGCCCTGCACACGGCCTCCATGGCCTTGAAGGTCATGTAGCAGTCCAGCTTGGCCGCCACCTCAAAGGGCGCGTGCATGGAGAGCAGCGGGACGCCCGCGTCCAGCGTGTCGATGTTGCGGTTGGCCATGAAGAGCGCTACGGTACCGCCGCCCCCCGCGTCCACCTTGCCCATCTCCGACATCTGCCAGGTCACGCCGGCGTCGTCGAACCACCGCCGCACGGCGGCCACCGTCTCGGCCGAGGCGTCGGAGGCGCCGCTCTTGCCCCGCGCCCCGGTGTACTTGTTCAGGGCGATGCCGCGGTTGAAGCGGGCGGCGTTGCGCTTGTCGAACACGTCCGGGAAGTTGGGATCGAAGGCCGCCGTCACGTCCGCGGACAAGCAGAAGGAGCGTTCCAAACACGCCCGCAGCGGCACGTTCTGCGCCTGGCAGAGGTCCTCCATAAAGGTGTCGAAGGCGGCGGTGCGCATTCCACTCACGCCCACGGAGCCGATCTCCTCCTTGTCCGCCAGCACGCAGACGGCACTTCGCTCCGGGGCCGCGTCCAGGTCCAGGACGGCGCGCAGGGCGGCAAAGGCACAGACCCGGTCGTCGTGGCCGTAGGCCCCGATCATGCTGGCGTCCACCCCAACGTCCACGGCGTCAAAGGCGGGGACGGCCTCCAGTTCCGCCGAGATGAAGTCCTCCTCCGTGAAGCCGTACTTCTCGTAGAGCAGCTTCATCACGTTCAGCTTGACACGGTCCTTCGCCCCTTCCTCCCCCTCCTCGCCTCCGTTCCCGGAGAGCGGCTCACTGCCGATCAGCAGGTTCAGTTGTTCGCCCTTGATGCCCTCAGACAGGGGCTTCTTGTTCTGTTCAGCGCCAAGGTGCGGCAAGAGGTCGCTGATGACGAGGCGGGGTTCTCCGCGCTCCCCTCCCAGGGTCACGGAGAGCGTGCGCCCATCCTTCATGGCCACGACGCCGTGCAGCTCGAGGGGGATCGTCACCCACTGGTACTTCCGGATGCCGCCGTAATAGTGGGTCTTGAGGTAGGCCAGCTCGCTGTCCTCGTAGAGCGGGTTGGGCTTCAGGTCCAGCCGCGGGCTGTCGATGTGGGCCGCGGTCATCTGAACCCCTTCCTCAAGCCCAAGGCGGCCGACGACCGCCAGGATCAGCATCTTGCCGCGGTTGTTGAAGAACACCCGGTCCCCGGCCTCGAGCGCCATGCCCCGGACGTAGGGGCGGAAGCCCGCCGCCTCGGCCAGCCGCACGCTCTCCTGCACGCACTCGCGCTCCGTCTTCCCCGCGTCGAGAAAGGCCTTGTACGCCGTGCAGTAGGCGTTCATCCGCTCCCGCTCCTCCGCGCTCAGGCGCTCGTAGCCATTCTTTGGTTCGACGCAGACCTTCTTCTTCCATTCTTTGGCGTTCATGAAAAACCCTCCTTAAGTCGGAATTTCAAAAGGTATCCGGCGGAAGGACGGCGACGCCCTCCCGCCGGCAACTACCGGCAAAACAGGTGGCACTGCACGAAGCGGCCCGGCTCCACCTCCCGCTCCGGCGGCAGCTCGGCGCTGCAGACGGGCATGGCGTAGTCGCAGCGCGTGTGGAAGCAGCAGCCGGACGGCAGGTCCATCGCGCTGGGGATCTCCCCCTGGATGCCCGCGAACCGGTTCATGTTGTGTCCGGAGAGCGTGGGGATCGACGAGAACAGCGCCTTCGTGTAGGGGTGCATGGGGTTGGAGAAGATCTGGTCCCTGCTCCCCTTCTCCACGATGCGCCCCAGGTACATCACCCCCACCTCGTCCGAGATGTGCTTCACCACGGACAGGTTGTGGGCGATGAAGAGGTAGGAGAGGCGAAACTCCTCCTTCAGATCCATGAGCAGGTTGAGGATCTGCGCCTGGATCGACACGTCGAGGGCCGACACGGGCTCGTCCGCGACGATGAACTCCGGGTTCACCGCCAGCGCCCGCGCGATGCCGATCCTCTGGCGCTGCCCGCCGGAGAACTGGTGCGGGTAGCGCGAGGCCTGCTCCGGCCGGATGCCGACGCGCTCCAGGAGGGCAAGCACGCGCTCCCGCGCCTCGCGGCGGCCCGCGACGACGCCGTGGAACAGCATGGGCTCCGACAGGATGTCGAAGACGCTCTGGCGCGGGTCGAGCGACGCATAGGGGTCCTGAAAGATCATCTGGAGCTTCCGGCGCAGCGGCAGCATCCGACGCTCCGGCACGTGGGTGATGTCCTGCCCGCGGTAGGTCACCGTGCCCCCCTTGGGCTCCAGCAGGCGGATGATGCTCCGCGCCGCCGTGGACTTCCCGCAGCCGGACTCCCCCACCAGGCTGAACACGCGCCCCTCCGGCACGTCAAAGCTGATGCCGTTCACGGCGTGCACGACGCGCTTGCGTCGCACCACGCGGCCGCGCTCGAAGCGGATCTGGCTCAGGAACGAACGGTCCAGGTCAAAGCGCTGTTCCAGGCCCCGGACGGAAAGGATGGGGGTCATGATCTCACCTCGCGATGGATTGGAAAGTGACAGGCGACGCAGTGGCCGGGCTCGAGCTCCCGCAGGTCGGGCGCGGAGGTTCGGCACAGGTCCTGCGCCCGCTCACAGCGCGGGCTGAAGCGGCAGCCACGGGGCAGGTCGAACATGTTGGGCACGATGCCGGGGATGGTCTTGAAGCGCCCCTGTTCGCGATTCAGGTCCGGGATGGAGTCGATGAGGCCCAGGGTGTAGGGGTGGAGGCTCCCGTCGATCACGGCGCGGGCCGGCCCGCTCTCCACAATCCTGCCGCAGTACATCACGTTGATGCGGTCCGCGATCTCCGACACCACGGCCAGGTCGTGGGTGATGAGCATGAGGGAGCACCCCTCGGCGTGGATCAGGTCCGTCATGAGGCGCAGGATCTGGGCCTGCACCGTCACGTCCAGCGCCGTCGTGGGCTCGTCCGCGATGATGAGGCGCGGGCGCGCCGCAAGGGCGATGGCGATGACGACCCGCTGACGCATACCGCCCGAAAACTGATGGGGGTAGCTCCCCAGCCGCCCCTCCGGGTTCGAGATGCCGACGGACCGAAGGAGCTCCACACTGGCCCTGCGCCGGTCGGCCCGGCCCATGGAGGTGTGCAGCCGCAGGACCTCGTCGATCTGCTGGCCGATGGTGTACACGGGGTTGAGCGACGTCATGGCGTCCTGAAACACCATGGAGATGTCCTTGCCGCGCACGCGGTTCATCTCCCGCTCGGAGAGCTTCATCAGGTCGCGCCCCGCAAAGAGGACCTCTCCTGACTCGATCCTCCCCGGCTCGTCGATCAGCCGGATCACCGAGAAGCCCGTCACCGACTTGCCACCTCCCGACTCCCCCACCACGGCCAGGACCTCTCCGACGCGGATGTCGAAGGACACGTCGTCCACGGCCTTGACGACGCCTTTGAAGGTGTGGAACCACGTTCTCAGGCCTTTCACCTGCAGAAGCAAACGGTCATCCATGGCGCGCGCCTCACTTCAGCTTGGGGTTCATCTCGTCGCGCAGGAAATCGCCGAGAAGGTTGATGCCGAACACGATGATCATGATGTAGAGCCCCGGCAGGATGGACACCCACCACAGGCCGCTGTAGAGCACGGTGAAGCCGTTGTTGCAGAGCATCCCCAGGGAAGGGCGCGAGATCGGCACCCCCAGGCCCAGGAAGCTCAGCGTCGCCTCCGTCAGGATGAAGCCCCCCACCTGCATCGTGGAGAGGACGACGATGGAGGCGAAAACGTTGGGCAGCACGTGCCGGAACAGGATGCGCCAGTTCGGCAGGCCGATGACGTGGGCCGCCTCGATGTACTCGTTGCGCTTGACCGAGAGCGTCTCCCCCCGCACGGTGCGCGCGTAACGCACCCAGCCCACCAGCATGAGGGACAGGAGGATGTTCGCCACGCTCCGCCCCAGGATCGACATGAGGAAGAGCGCGATGAGCATGGAGGGGAACGACAGCTGAACGTCCGCGATGCGCATGATGAGGGCGTCCACCTTCCCGCCGAAGTAGCCGGAAGCCAGCCCCAGCACGATGCCGATGGCGCTGGCCATCAGGGTGCCCAGGAGGCCGATGACCAGGGACACCTGACTGCCGTAGACGATGGCGCTCACCATGTCACGCCCCTGCTGGTCCGTCCCCAGCAGGAACTTCGGGTCCCCGCCCTCCATCCAGAACGGCGGCTTGTAGGCGTCGGACAGCTGGAGCTCCGCCATGTTGTAGGGATCCTGAACCGTAAAGTACGGGCCGATCAGGGCCACCAGCAGCACGAGGACCACGATCAGCGCGCCGGCGACGGCCGCCGGCGAACGGCGAAAGTTGTAGAAGAACTCCGACTGAAAAAAGGCGCGGAGCCGGCCTTTCCTTGTCTCTGACATGCCCTTCCTCCTATCGCAGGTCGATGCGCGGGTCGATGACCACGTAGAGCAGGTCCACGACGAAGTTGATGGCCACGAACATCACGGCGACGAAGAGGATGTACGCCGCGATGATGGGTCGGTCCGCGCTGGACACCGCGTCGATCAAGAGCTTTCCGATGCCCGGCCAGGCGTAGATGGTCTCCGTGATCGTCGTGAAGGCGATCAGGTTGCCCAGCTGCAGGCCGAACACGGTGACCACGGGGATCAGCGTGTTCTTCAGGGCGTGTCCGAAGAGCACCTTTCCGGTGGAAACCCCCTTGGCCCTCGCGAACTTGACGTAGTCCCGGCGCATGTTCTCCTGCATCCCGGCCCGCGTCAGGCGAATGATCGTCGCCACGTTGCCGAGGGCCAGCGTGATGGACGGCAGGACGACGTGGGCCCAGCCGTCCGCGGTGGCAAGGCTCGTGGACACGCCCAGAATCGTCCCCACCGCGCCGCGTCCGGACACGGGCAGCACGCCGAGGTAAAGCCCGAAGAAGTAGATCATCACCATGCCGATCCAGAAGGAGGGCATGGAGATCCCCGCGATGGAGGCGGCCATGACGCACCGGCTGAACCGGCTCTTCGGGTAGGCCCCCGCCCACACGCCGAGGGGGACGCCCATGACGATGGAGAGGATCATGGCCACCGCCACGATGTCGAGCGTGGCCGGAAGTCGTTCGGCGATCAGCGTGAGCGCCGGCAGGCGGTACATGTAGGACTGGCCGAAACGGCCGTGAAGCGCGTTGTTGAGGAATATCCCGTACTGCACGTAGAGGGGCTCGTCCAACCCGAGCTGGGCCGACACCGCCGCGATCTCCTCCGGCGTGGCGTTCTCGCGCACCATGAGGTACACCGGGTTGCCCAGCACGCTCGTCAGGACGAAGACGATGAGCGACACGGCGAACATCACCAGGACCAGCTGCACCAGCCTCCTGGCAAAAAACTGAAGCACAACGTCACCTCCAAAAATTCATGCGGGGGACGCCGGAAATGCCTGAGCGTCACAAACGGGCACGGTCCAGGGAAAGGACCGTGCCCATTGCCCATACCGGCGTTTTTACGAAAGGGGCCCGAAGCCCCAGGGAAGAAGTCCGAGGTCCGTCAATCCTTAAACGAGATGTCCCAGGCGTAGACGAACTTGTTGTACCTGGGCGCGTAGTCGATGCGGCTGCCGACGGCGTAGAGGTCCATCTGGAAGTGCAGGGGGATGTAGGCCGTATCGTCCGCGGCCAGCTTCCACGCCCGTTTCACCAGGTCGGAGCGCTTCTCCGCGTCCACCGTCTGCATGGCCTCCTCGATGAGCTTATCGACCTCCGGGTTCTGGTAGTAGCCGCGGTTCACGCCGCCCCACCCCTGCTTCACGTACTCGCCGGGCTTCATGGAGTAGATGCAGTCCATCGCGATCAGGGCGCCCTCGCCCCCCGAGTCCGCCCAGCCGGTCTGGCAGAGGTGCGTGTTGTCGCCACTCTTGTTGGTGGCGCCGATGTAGGAGAAGAAGACGTTGCGGGACATCAGGTTCAGGTTGACCTTGATCCCCACCTTCTCAAGGTAGCCGGCTATGGCTCCGGCGATCGCCGCGTCGTTGATGTAGCGGTCGTTCGACGCATCGAGCGTCACCGTGAAGCGCATGCCGTCGGCCTGGCGGGGGTACCCCGCCTCGTCCAGCAGCTTCTCCGCCAGGGCGGGGTCGTAGGCCAGCCGCTTGACGTCCGGGTTGTAGCCGTTGTAGCCCTCAGGGCAGTAGGTGGCGGCGGGCACGGCGTAGCCGTTCATGACCTTGGAGATGATCTCGTCCTCGTTGATGGCGCGGTACATGGCCTCGCGCACCCGCTTGTCCACCATGGGGTTCTTTCCCGTCGGGGAGACGAGGGGGAACTTGGAGTCCTTGCTGGGCGACTCGACGCAGGACGGGTTCAGGTAGATGATGCGAAGGCTCGGCGCCTTCAGGATGGTGATGTCCTTCTGCTTCTCCAGCATGGACACGTCGCGCACCGGCACGTCCACGATCATGTCCACGGCGTTGGTCATCATGTTGGCCGTCCGCGTCCCCGCGTTCGTGATGGGCTTGTAGGTCACGTTCTCCGCCTGCGGCTTCTCGCCCCAGTAGCCCTCGTTGCGCTTAAAGACGATGCGGTCGCCCCGCACGTACTCCGCCAGCTCGTACTTGCCCGTCCCCATAGGGTTGTTGGCGTTGTAGTCCTCGTCGTGGGCCTCGCAGGTCTCCTTGTCCAGCATGTACACGTCCTTCAGGTGGCAGAGCAGGAGCGCGTTCGGCGCCTTGCAGGTCACCCTGACGGTGTGGTCGTCCACCTTCTCGTACTTCTCGACCGTGGCCAACGCATAGACGAAGGCGGACTTGCCCGCCAGCTGTGCCATGCCGAAGGAGTAGACGACGTCGTCCGCGTTGAAGTCGTTTCCGTTCGTGAACTTGACGCCCTTCCTGATGTGGAAGGTCCATACGGAGGCGTCCTCGTTCACGTCCCAGCTCTCGGCCAGGAGGGGCATGAACTTCAGGTCCCGGTCCAGGTCCACGAGCGGCTCAAAGACGTGCTGCATGATGGCGTTGTTGATCGTCTCGTTCAGCGTAAAGGGGTAGAAGGAGTGGGCGTCCGCCGTCAACCCGATGGTGACGTCGCGCGGGCCCGCCGCCCAGGCGCCGGAGGCCGAGAACACCAGCCCTGCCAACAACAAACACAGGATACTTCGCTTCATAATCGCTTCCTCCTCATGGGGTAGATCGCAGGAACGTCCTGCTGCTGTGATAGAGTATACCTCAAAAGCTCAATCTTCGGGGGCGGGGAGCGCCGTCCGGACACGCCCCGCCCCAGCCGGGCTCAGGACGCCATGGGCGCCGTCAAATAGGCGATCAGAAGCCGCAGGGCGGCGTCAATGGAGTCTGCGTGGGTGCGCTCGTAGCTGTGGGTCGCCTCCGCCGCCGGGCCGAAGCACAGGGCCCGGACGTCCTTCCCCGCCTTCAGGCAGGCCGAGGCGTCGGAGCCGTAGTTCTGGTAGGCGTCGATGCGGTAGGGGATGCCGTTCGCCTCCGCCAGGGCCTTCAGCTGACGCACCATGCGGCGGTCGTAGGGCAGGGCTCCGTCGCGGGAGAGGATCGTGACCGCGTGCTCGCTGGACGCCGTCCCCTCCGCCACGACGCCGATGTCAAGCGCCGCCACCTCCTCCGCGCGCGGCGGGATGGCGGGCGTGCCGTGGCCGATCTCCTCGTAGTTGCTGAGGTAGAGGTGCGTCGTGTGAGGCAGCTCCACGCCCCGACGGCGAAGGTCCCGGACGGCCGTCAGCAGGATGGCCACGCTGAGCTTGTCGTCCAGGAAGCGGGACTTGATGAACCCCGTCTCCGTCACCACGCTCCGCGGCTCAAAGGAGACGATGTCCCCCGCGTGGATCCCCAGGGCCTCCGTGGACGCCTTCGAGTTCGTCTCCACGTCCAGGCGGACCTCGACGTTCTCCTCCTTGCGGGGCTCGTCGCGCTTGTCGATGGGCGTCGCGTGCCGCGCCGCCCGATCCGGCAGGAGCGTCCCGTCGCAGGCCGCCCCATCCAGGGTGTGTACAGTGCAGTTCTCGCCCTCAAAGCTGCGCCAGTCGTAGCCCCCAATGGGGTAGAGGCGCAGGCGGCCGTTGTCCTTGATCTCGTGCACCACCGCACCCAGCGTGTCCAGGTGAGCCGCCACCACGCGCTGGCGGTCGTCGTCCCGCCCCCGCAGGACCGCCAGCACGGCGTCCTTCGCCGTCCGGGTCGGGGCCAGCCCCGCGTCCCGCAGCTCGCGTTCCGCCACGCTCATGACCGCGGCGCAGTCCCCGGACACGGAGGGGATGCTCAGCAGCTTCAAGGTCAGGTCAACCACGTCCTCAACCAGCAAATTCTTCTCGTAGCGCAAGGTTCAAACCTCCATCCGCTCGTCCGTCACTCGACCCTGGCAAGCCTCACGGCCGTTCCGCTGCAGGCGGCCATCAACATGCCGCCGTTGGGTCCCAGCACCTCGTAATCGACCCGGACCGCGAGGACCGCATCGGCCCTCAGCGCACGGGCCCGCTGCTGCATCTCCTCGAGGCTCCTCTCCCGCGCATCCTGCAACTCCTCCTCGTAGCCCGCGGAGCGGCCCCCGATGACGTTCCGGATGGCCGCTCCGAAGTCCTTGATGAAGTTGACGCCCAGGATCACCTCACCCGACACGATGCCGAGGTAGTCAACGACCCGCCACCCTTCCAGGTCGTTCGTCGTGGTCACGATCATGCCGATCCCTCCTCGAAAAAATTGACACGACGGCATTGTAGCACGCGAAGCGCCGAAAGGACACGCCAAGGCAAAAGACGGGGCCGCCGGCATGCCGGCGGCCCCGCGAAACGTCCAGTGCATCGCTCTTTTCTCCTTGCGCCCTCCGGGCGCAGGGATGCCTATCAGCGCTCCTTCTTCGGCCTGGCAACCCGGTCCTTCGTCCGCACCAGCCCAACCTGTCTCGATACCTCGTAGGGCTCGGAGAAGTCCATGAGCCTCTCGCGCTCCTCTGTGACGGCAATGCCCGAACAGATCATGTCAACCCATCCCTCTCCCACCACCAAAAAGAGCGCATCGAGAGGGTAGGCGACGACGCTGAGCTCCATGTCGAGCTTCCTGGCGACGGCGGCACAGACCTCGACGTCGAGGCCCATGAAGCCGCCCTCCCTCATGGTGTCGGGCGAAAAACCCGGCCCCATCCCCACCGTCAGCTTTCCGCCGGCGGCCCCCCGATTGAGGTCGATGTCCTCCGGCCTCGTGGAGGCCGGCTCCTGTCGGTGCTTCAGCACGATGGCCTCAAGCGTCCCGTCGGCCTTGAGCTCCGTCAGTGCCCTGTTGACCTTCTCCAACAGGGCCTCATTGCCCTTCCGGAAGCCGATGGCGTACCGTTCGGCGGACAGGGGCCCCGGCAGGATCGACAGGTCACCCGACGAAGCCTTGACGAAGTGCATGGCGGTCGCCTCGTCCATGACGGCCGCCTGGACCTTGCCCAGCTTCAGCGCCTCCGCGACGTCCTCCCCCCGGTCGAAGGCCGTCAGCCGATCCTTCGCCCGGTCGCCAAGGAGCGTTCTCGCGATCCCCTCCGCACTCGTCCCGCGCTGAACGCCGAGCTTCGCCAGCCTCAGGTCCGCCGGCGTCGCGAACGTCAGAGACTTCTCGACCGGACAGGCTCCGACCGCCGATGCCGGGACCGCATGGGCAAGAGCCACCAGCGCAACGCCCCCCAGGAAAACCGCAAACAAAAACCTTCTTATTGAAAAGACCTCCATTCATAATGATGTATCCATATTATAACAACAAAGCATCGACGGGCGACACGCACTCCTGATCCAAAGTATCTCATGACAAAGTTGAGATAAAATAAAGACAGCAGCCTGTGAACCGAAGTTGACCAACGCATACCGACAGGGGAGAAAAAACGCTCACAGGACGCGCCGTCACGCCTTGCGCGACGACCGATGGAAACGCAGCCACGCATTGACCCACGCTCAGGCGACTTTAACAATGATGGGGGGATTTTTATGGTCAAACTTTACGATGAAGGCGTATACCTCGTCCATGGTGCGGAGGTCGTCCCGGAGTCAGAGGCGGATAAAGTCCGGCAGCTGACCGGAAAGGACGCGGACAAGGCGACGGCCTTGCAGGGGACCATCGCCTGGGGCATACTCGAGGCTCACAACACGTCGGATTCCATGGAACGCCTGAAGATCAAGTTCGACGCCATGACCTCCCACGACATCACCTTCGTGGGCATCATCCAGACGGCACGGGCCTCCGGGATGGAGCGCTTCCCGCTGCCCTACGTTCTGACGAACTGCCACAACTCGCTCTGCGCCGTGGGGGGCACCATCAACGACGACGACCACCTCTTCGGCCTCAGCGCCGCAAAGAAATACGGCGGCATCTACGTCCCGCCCCACATCGCCGTCATCCATCAGTACATGCGGGAGAGCTTCGCCGGCTGCGGAAAGATGATCCTGGGCTCCGATTCCCACACCCGCTACGGCGCGCTGGGGACCCTGGCCGTTGGCGAAGGGGGCGGCGAGTTGGTGAAACAGCTCCTGGGTGACACTTACGATATCGCCCGGCCCGGCGTCGTGGCCATTTACCTCAAGGGGAAGCCCGCACCCTTCGTCGGCCCCCACGACGTGGCGCTCGCCATCGTCCGCGCCGTATACAAGAACGGATACGTGAAGAACAAGGTCATGGAGTTCGTGGGGTCTGGCGTCTCCTCGATGACGACGGACTATCGCAACGGCGTGGACGTCATGACGACGGAGACCACGTGCCTGTCCTCCATATGGCGGACGGACGGGGACACGAAAACGTTCCTGGAAAGGCACCACAGGGAGGGCGACTACAAGGAGCTGAACCCGGCGGAGATCGCCTACTACGACGGCTGCGTGGAGGTGGACCTGTCGGCGGTGAGGCCCATGATCGCGCTGCCCTTCCACCCGTCCAACGGCTATACGATCGACGAGCTCTACGGGAACCTGAAGGACATCCTCCAGGAAACCGAGGCCGCGGCGGAAAAGGTGGCCGAGGGCCGGGCGCGTTTCACGTTGCTGGATAAAATCACGCCGGACGGCAAACTTCTGGTGCAGCAGGGCGTCATCGGTGGCTGCGCGGGGGGAAATTACACGAACGTCGTCGAGGCCGCCCACTGTCTCAAGGAAAGGTCCTGCGGCGACGGTGAGTTCTGCCTCTCGATCTACCCGTCGTCCCAGCCGGTGTTCACGGACCTGGACAGGAAGGGCTTCCTTGCAGACCTGATGGACGCCGGGGCGGTGATCCGCACGGCCTTCTGCGGCCCCTGCTTCGGCGCCGGCGACACACCCGCCAACAACGCGCTGTCCATCCGGCACACGACGCGAAACTTCCCCAACCGGGAGGGCTCCAAGCCCGGTCAGGGGCAGATGGCGGCGGTGGCCCTGATGGACGCCCGCTCCATCGCCGCCACGGCGGCCAACGAGGGAAAGCTGACGAGTGCCGAAAATTTCGAGTGCCAATGGGGCGACGTGCCGGAGCACGACTATGACGACAGGGCGTATCGAGCCAGGGTCTACCAGGGCTGGGGGAGGGCGGCGCCGGAGACGGAACTCCGTTCGGGGCCCAACATCAAGCCCTGGCCGGAGATGGAGCCTCTGACGGAGAACGTCCTGCTGCGGGTGGCGTCGAAGATCCTGGACGAGGTGACGACGACGGACGAGCTCATCCCCTCGGGGGAGACTTCCTCCTTCAGGAGCAACCCCCTGGGGCTTGCGGAGTTTACGCTGTCGCGACGGGACCCGGAGTACGTGGGGCGGGCCAAGGCGATCCAGGCGCTCGAGGAGGAGCGCCGCGCCGGCCGCCAACCCGACGACGCCGGCCTGAAGGAGGTCTTCGCCCTCATCAAAAAGATACCCGGCCAGGAGAGCGTCGATCCAATGAAGGTGGAGATCGGCTCCGTCGTGTACGCCAACCGGCCCGGAGACGGCTCCGCCCGCGAACAGGCGGCCTCGTGCCAGCGGGTGCTGGGCGGTCTGGCCAACATCGTTCAGGAGTATGCCACAAAGCGCTACCGCAGCAACTGCATGAATTGGGGCATGATCCCCTTTCACCTCAAGGGCAGGCCGGACGCATTCGACGTGGACGACTACATCTACGTGCCGGATATCCGCAGGGCGCTGGACGACGACCTGAAGGACATTCCAGCATATGTCCTGAAGGACGGCCGCGCGTCGAAGGTTTGCCTTTACGTCCAGGACATGACGGCCGAGGAGCGGGAGATCATCAAGGCCGGGTGCCTCATCAACTTCAACAGGAATCGGCGAAAGCGGGGGAAGTGAACCGCAGGATTGAACCTCGAAGGCGGTCTTGGGCCTCCTTCTACGGAAGGCCCAAAGACCGCTCCCCGATCTTCCCTTAAAGCGAGGCCAGGTAGTCCAGGCAGGTGCGGACGCCGAAGGCGCTGGCCCCCCTCGCGTAGACGCCCCACGCCTTCTCCATGAAGTCCACGCCCGCGATGTCCAGGTGGGCCCAGGGGATCGCCCGATCCACGAAGTTCCCCAGGAAGAGGGCGGCGAAGGTCGCCCCGCCGTAGCGCTGGCCGGAGTTCACCAGGTCCGCAAAGGGAGACTTCAGTTTTTCCGCGATGCGGTCGTCCTCCGCGGGCAGCCGCCAGAAGCGCTCCCCGCGCCTGCGGGCCGAGGCCAGAAGCGCCTCCGACAGGCCATCGCTGCGCGAGAAGAGGCCTGCCCTCCAGTTGCCCAGGGCCACCGCGCAGGCCCCCGTCAGCGTCGCGATATCGACGATGGCGTCAGGGCGCATCTCGCTGGCCAGACAGAGGGCGTCCGCCAGGACCAGCCGGCCCTCCGCGTCCGTGTTGTTGATCTCGATCGTCTTGCCGTTGCGGGCGCGGACGATGTCGTCCGGCCTGAAGGAGGAGCCAGAGGGCATGTTCTCGGCCGAGGCCAGGATGCCGTGGACCTCCACGTCCAGCTTCATCTCCGCCGCACCGCGCAGGATGCCCATGACGCAGCAGGCCCCGGACTTGTCCCCCTTCATGGTGGTCATGGACGAGGCGGGTTTGATGTCGAGCCCGCCACTGTCGAAGGTGATGCCCTTGCCCACGAACACGACCTTACCGCGGGCCTTCCCGCCCCTGGGGACGTAGGAGAGGCGGATTAGCCGCGGAGGCGTCGCGGAGCCGCTGCCCACCGCCAGGAGCGCGCCCATGCGCTCCTCCTTCAACCGCGCCTCGTCCCACACCTCGCAGGCCAGCCCCAGTTCCTCCGCCATCGCCTGAGCGCGGTCGGCCAGCGCCGGCGGGTTGATGACGCAGCCCGGCTCGTTGGCCAGGTCCCGCGCCGCGACCTGAGCGGCAGCGTAGGTCATCCCCCGCCGCGCCGCGGCCTCGTCCAGGCCGGGGACCAGGACCTCCCGCAGAGCGAAGGGTCCCTCCTCGTCGTCCTCCTTCCGCTCCTTGTACTTGTCGAAGGCATAGCCGGAGAGCCCCGCCGCCTCCCCCACGACGACGGACCAGTCGGGCGCCTCCGGACCGAAGGGCCGCCCAGCCCCGACGTTCAGATGCGCCATGGGGACGAGGGCGGACTCGCAGCGATGGCGCCCCGCCTCGCGCAGGGCGGCGGTCAGCGCGTTCCGCACCGCCTCGGCATTGCAGGCCTCGTCCTCCCCATTGCCCAGCCCGACCAGGAACAGGTTCCGCACACCGCCGCTCAGGAGCGGCACCCGCAGAGACGTCCCCGTCTTTCCCGTGAAGTCCTTCCGCGCCGCCAGTTCCTTCACCGCATCCCGACAGGGCACCTCCGGCACCGACCTGCAGTCCTCCTCCCGCAGGAGCAGGACGACGGCTCCGCCGCTCCACCCCGCGGCGTCTCCACCACGCACCTTAAGCTCTACCATACACAAAGACCCCTTTCGCTGCAAATGGCCGTCATCCGCTCCGAAGGCGGAGCCGCCCCAGGGGCGAGAACCGCGATCGAAACCGACCGACGCCCTCTAACCCTACTTCAAAACCTCCGTTTTGTCACCCCGAAAAGTCGGGTGGAGGCACTTTTCTGCACAGGCGCAGAGGAGAGGCCGGGCCGCCCCGCAGCGCGCTTTTTTGATATAATTTGATATAATACGAAAGAGTAGGGGGATGACCTTCAAAAGTTCCCCTGTGAAACCGTTTGTGAATCCGCACGAAAGGACAAGGATGTCGATGGCCCTGAAAACAGCGCAAAAAAAACTGAAAAGGATTTTGACGTGCCTGCTTCCAGCCCTCGCCGCAGCGTTTTTTACAGTGGGGGCGGAGGCGGTGCAGACGTGCCCGCCGCGCGTCGTGATCGACTTCGAGTACGCGGAGGCGAGGGACTTCCACGAGGGGCTGGCCGCCGTGAAGTCCAACGACGCCTGGGGCTACATCGACAGCCTGGGGCGCATGGTCCTGCCCTTCGTCTATCGGGTCCCGGAGGCGGGGCCCTTCAGCGAGGGGGTAGCCTTCGTGGGAGACCGCTACATCGACCCCGACGGAAAGCCCGTCTTCGGGGACGCCACCTTCGAGGGAGGGCTGCCCTTCAGCCAGGGGTTCGCTGCCGTGCAGCACGGCGGCCTCTGGGGCTTCATCGACATGACCGGCCGGTTCGCCATTGCGCCGAGCTTCGAGGCAGCCGGCTCCTTCTCCCAGGGGCTTGCGCCGGTGCGGCGCAACGGACTTTGGGGCTACGTTGACGCAGCGGGGCACATGAAGATTCCGCCCCAGTTCCTGAGTGCCGGTCCCTTCAGCGAGGGCCTGGCCCCCGTGGAGGTCGAGGGGCGGTTCGGCTACATCGACGTGGCGGGACGGGACCGCATCCGGGCCTCCTTCGACGAGGCGGGCCCTTTTAAATACGGCCTCGCCCCCGTGAAACGCCACGCGAGCTACCGCGCCTGGGGCTACATCGACGCGCGGGGACGCCTCGTCATCCCCCACCGCTACAACGGGGCCCTGCCCTTCAGCGAGGGGGTCGCCGGGACGGCGACGGACGCCCGATGGAGCTTCGTCAACGTGCTGGGGGAGAACGTCCTGAACAATCAATACGACGAGGTGCGGCCCTTCAGCGAGGGCCTGGCCGCCGTGCGCCAGGAGGACCTGTGGGGGTACATCAGGGCGCAGTGAGGAACGATCCGGACGCGCCCGCATCGACCTCGCGGGCCGGCAGGCGTTCGGGCGCGGCCGCGCCGCAACCGTACAGATTCAGGAGGACTTCGTCCTCGCGATTTATTTCTATAATTATTTTTAGGAGGAATTCAAAGTGTCAGAGAACCCCAAGCCCCCCGCGAAAAAGCTTCGGGAGCTGCCCCACATCTTCGTGCTCCTCTTCTGCGTGCTCGTCCTGGCGACCGTCGCCACCCACATCGTCCCCGCGGGGCAGTACGCCAGGGTGATGGACGAGGGGCTCAAGAGGACGGTCATCGACCCCACCTCCTTCAAGTACGTGGAGGAGACGCCCGTCGGCCTCTTCGAGATGTTCGTCTCTCTGGAGCTTGGCCTGATCGAGGCGGCCAACATCGTCTTCCTCATCTTCGCGGCGTTCTCGTGCCTCTACCTGATGGAGAAGACCGGAGCCATCGACGCCAGCATCGCCCTGATGGTCCGCCAGGCGAAGAAGAACCCACGGTTCTCCCTGGGCCTGATCGTCGTCCTGATGACGCTCCTCTCCATCTGGGGCTCGACCGGGACGCTGTCCTATGAGGAGATCATCGCCTTCTCGCCGATCTTCGTGTCCCTCAGCATCGCGCTGGGGTACGATGCGCTCACCGGCGTGGCCATCTCCGTGGTCCCGGTGGGGATCGGCTTCGCCTCCGCCACCGTCAACCCCTTCACGATCGGCGTGGCACAGAGCATCGCGGAGCTCCCCGTGTTCTCCGGCATCGGATACCGCTGTCTCATCCTCGCCGTCATGACGGCCTTCAGCATCCTCTACGTCCTGCACTACGCGAACCGGGTGAAGAAGGACCCGTCGAAGAGCCTCGTGAGCGACGTCGATTACTCCGACTTCACCATCGACGACGAGAAGATGAACACGCCGTTCACGCTCCAGCGCAAGCTCTCGATGCTCGCGCTCCTCGTCGGCGTGTGCGTCATGGGCTACGGGCTGATCTTCCTGGGATGGTACATCAACCAGGTCGCCGCGATCTTCATGATCGTCTCCATCGTCGTGGGGATCATCAACCGCTGGGGGCCCAACCGCATCGCGGGCACGCTCTGCGACGGGCTGTCCAGGGGGGTCGTCGCCGCGCTGACCGTCGGCGTGGCCCGCGGCATCCTCGTCGTGCTCACGAAGGGCAACGTCATCGACACGCTGATCCACGGCTGCGTCAGCCTCCTCGAAAGCCTGTCCCTCTACGCAAGCGCCATCGGCATGCTGGTGTTCCAGAACCTGCTCAACTTCCTGATCCCGTCGGGATCGGGGCAGGCCGCCGTCGCCATGCCCATCATCACCCCCATCGCCGACCTCATCCACCTGAACCGGCAGATCGCGGTGCTGGCCTTCCAGTTCGGGGACGGCTTCTCCAACCTGCTGTGGCCCACGGGCTTCATGGTCATCGTCTGCGCCATGGTCAAGATCCCGCTCTCGCGCTACTATCGCTGGATCATCCCGTTCTACGCCCTCTGCTTCCTGCTCCAGGCCGCCTTCATCGTCGGCGCGGTCGCGATCGACTACGGCCCATTTTAAGCCAGGGGGGAGAGGGCCCTGCCGGAGCACATCGGCTCAGGCCCAGGTCCACAGGCAAAGTTTTTAACGTGCAGCGAGGGCAGGCTTTGCACATTCCTTCCGCACCGGACAAGTGCAGGATAATACCAATTCACGTTTTAAAGAAGACAAGAAAAGC
>NC_021038.1:283061-290441 GCF_000210715.1 Fretibacterium fastidiosum | reverse complement strand
TGTTGTACCCAGGGAACAACCCCTCCGGTTCGCTGCGCGAACCACCTCCCCTTTCAGGGGAGGCAATCTACATTATTAGACGCGATTGGGTATAAAATCAACTTAACCTGTGCATAGATGCAATCCTCGATAAAGCCGTCGCAGATTGTGGATTTGGGTCAGGGCCCTTTACATTTTCGCGCCGGGCCGGTACAATAATAGTCATCAAATTGCTAAATTGCTGCTACTCAAAATTATTTTCATTGGCTTTCCCGAAATCTGAAATTATCCGGAGGTGGACACCTTGAGAAAGGCTTTAGCGGTACTGGCGATGGTTTTGGCGGTTTCAGGAGCGGCCTGTGCGGCGGAGGGCCCCATCAAGATCGGCTACCTTGCCGCGCTCACGGGCGATTACGCGCAGTACGGCATCACCGAGGTCAACATGGCGAAGATGGTGGTCAGCGAGACCAACGCCGCGGGAGGCGTCCTTGGCCGTCCCATCGAGCTCGTCGTCTACGACACGAAAACGCGCAACGAGGACGCGGTCAACGCGGTGCGCCGCATGATCGAGAGCGACGGCGTCTGCGTCATCGTCGGGGCCAACACCAGCGGCATCAACATCGCCACGGCGCCCATCGTGAACAAGGGGCGCGTCCCCCAGATCTCCACCATCGGGACCAACCCGCTGGTTACGGTGGACAACAAGGGCAAGGTCCGTCCCTACTCGTTCCGCATCTGCTTCACGGACCCCTACCAGGGCGCGCTGGCGGCCGACCTGGCCTACAACGACCTGAAGAAGACGAAGGCCGCCATCCTGTACAACGTCGGCTCCGACTACGCCCACGGGCTCCGGGAGTTCTTCACCAAGGACTTTCAGAAGCTGGGCGGCACGGTCGTGGCGGACGAGGGCTTCCGCGAGACGGACGTGGACTACCGCGCGCAGCTCACCACCATCAAGAACTCCGGCTCGGACGTCCTGTTCCTGCCGGGGATGGGCAAGGACATGGCGCTGGCCATCAAGCAGGCCCAGGAGCTGGGGCTCGACGTCACCGTCATCGGCGGCGACGGGTACGGCGAGTTCATGAACGAGATCGCGGGCGACGCCATGAAGGGGACGTACTGGATCAACCACACCTACCTGGGGGACCCGGTCATGGCCCCGATCTTCGCGCGCTACAAGGAAACCTACCACGACGAGTGCAAGGAGTTCGTGAACGGCACGATGGCCTACGACGCCATGTGGTGGGTCCTGGACGCCATCAAGCGCGCGGGTGCGGCCGAGGGGCCTGCGATCGCAAAGGCCCTCGAGGAGACGAAGGGCCTCAAACTGAACCACGCCACCCTCACCATCGACCCCGAAGACCACAACCCGCTGAACAAGGCGGGCATCATCTTGAAGGTCGGCGACGACCTGAACACGGAGTTCTACAAGAAAATAGAGCCGAAATAAACCGCATTCACGGAGGGGCCCAAGGCTGGCGTTCGTCGGTCCTGGGCCCCGTTTCTATGCGGCCTCACCACCTTTCGGAGCGCGGGCGCGGGACGCGAAAGGACCGACGGTCCGAGTCCCCAGGCGCTTGGGCGCCTCCGTATCCACACCACTCAACGAAATCGAGGTGTTAAATTTTGAATCTCTTCGTCACCCTGATTCAACAGGTGATCAACGGGCTGTCGCTGGGATCGGTCTACGCCCTCATCGCGGTCGGCTACTCGCTGGTCTACTCCGTGTTGCTGTTCTCCAACTTCGCGCACGGCGGCTTCCTCGTCATCGGCGGCTACATTTGCTACTACGCCCTCCTCAAACTCAAGCTGGACATCTGGACGGCCTCCCTGGCCGCCCTCGTCGGCGCGGGCGTTTCGGCCATCGTCGTGGAGCGCCTGGCCTACCGTCCCATCCGCGAGCGCACGCCCGTCACGCTCTACATGCTCATCGCCTCCATGGGGATGAGCATCGTGATCGAAAACCTCTTCGTCGTGACCATCGGCGGCCGCTTCCGCGCTCTGCCGCCCGTGATCCCAACGAACCCCGTCCGCTTCTTCGGGGTGGTCACGACGAGCGCCTTCGACATCCTGTCGCTGATCACGGCCGTGGCGTTCCTCATCGGGCTGCAGGTCTTCCTCGTCAAGACGAAGTGGGGGCTGGCCATACGGGCCGCGTCCTACAACCTCCGAACGGCGGGGCTGATGGGGGTCAACGTCAACCGCCTCATCTCCATCGTGTTCTTCGTCGCGGGGCTCCTTGCGGCCGTGGGGGGAATCTTTCTCTCCGTGCGGTACACGCTCTATCCCCAGCTGGGGAACGCCATCACGACGAAGGCCTTCATCGCGGCCGTCATCGGCGGGCTGGGCTCCCTGCCGGGCGCCGTGCTGGGCAGCATCATCCTGGGGCTGGCCGAGATGCTGACCGCCGGCTTCATCTCAAGCCAGTTCCGCGACCTCGTCGTCTTCGGCATCCTCATCGTGACGCTGATCATACGCCCCACGGGCTTCTTCGGAAAGTCCGTCAGCGAGAAGGTATAGGGGGGATCATCATGGTGGAAGGTTATGCATCCGGAGTCGTCACCCTTCTGGCGATCAACCTCATCGCCGCTCTGGGGGTCTCCCTCTTTACGGGCTTCACCGGCATCTTCACGCTGGGGCACGCGGGGTACATGGCCATCGGGGCCTACACGGCGGCCATCCTGACCGTCGAGTACGAGGTGCACTTCGCCGCTGCGATCCTCGCGGGGGGCGTCCTGTCCATGGTGCTGGCGTACCTCATCGGCCTTCCGACGCTCAAGCTGGTGGGCGACTACTACGCTATCGTCTCCCTGGGGCTGGGTGAGGCCATCCGGCTCATCATCGAGAACTGGAACAGCGTCACGCGCGGCGCGCGCGGCTATCCGGGAATCGACAACTACACGTCCATGACCGTGGCCGTCTCCTTCTTTCTCGTCCTGTGCGTGCTCATGTTCTTCCTGATCAACAGCCGGTACGGGCGCGCCTTCAAGGCCTGTCGGGACGACTACGTGGCGGCGTCCCTCCTGGGCTTCAACACGGCCCACTTCCGCGTCCTGAGCCTCGCCATCTCGGCGTTTTACTGCGGCGTGGCGGGCGCGCTCCTGGCGGGCTACATGTCCTTCATCCAGCCCGTCATGTTCGATCAGGTGAAGTCGACGGAGCTGGTCTCCATCGTCGTCTTCGGCGGGCTGGGCTCCACCAGCGGCTGCCTGATCGGCACGACGATCCTGACGCTGGTCACGGAGCTGTTCCGCCCCATCTCTCAATACAGGATGCTCGTCTACGGGGCCGTGCTGGTGCTGATCATGGTCCTTCGCCCGGAGGGCATCATGGGGACCAACGAGTTGACCCCGGCCTACGCCCGACGGGTCCTGAAGCGCTGGAGGAAGTCCCCGGCCGCCGGGCCGGACGAGAAGGGAGGGAGCCGCTGATGAACCCGACATCGAAGAGCGCGGTGCTGGAGTTGAAGGGCGTCAACAAGTTCTTCGGCGGGGTCCAGGCCGTCAGCGACATGAGCTTCGTCATCCGGCGGGGGGAGCTCGCAGGGCTCATCGGGCCCAACGGTGCGGGAAAGACCACCATCTTCAACCTGGTGACCGGCGTCTACGACACAAACGGCGGCGACATCAAGTTCATGGGCAAAAACGTCAACGCCCTGCGGTCCTATCAGGTCATCCGCCTGGGGATAGCCCGCACCTTCCAAAACCTCAGGCTCTTTCCGGGTTCGACCGTCCTTGAGAACGTCATGACCGCGGCGCAGCAGCACCACGGCTACTCGTTCTTCGAGGCCATCACGCACCTCGGCCGCTGGCGCGGACGCGAGGCCGCGATCCGCGGGGAGAGCATGGAGCTCCTGGAGCAGGTCGACCTGGCGGACCGCGCGGAACAGGCCGCCGGGACCCTGCCCTACGGCCTGCAGCGCCGGCTTGAGATCGCCCGCGCCATTGCGCTTCAGCCGCAGCTCCTGCTCCTGGACGAACCCGCCGCGGGCATGAACGCCGATGAGGTGCACGACCTCAACGAGTTGATCACCCAACTGCATCAAAAACTCGGCCTCACCATCCTCCTGATCGAGCACCACATGGACATGGTCATGGCCATCTGCCCGCACATCATCTGCATGAACTTCGGCGCAAAGATCGCCGAGGGCAGTCCGCAGGACATCCGCCAGCACCCCGAAGTGCTCAAGGCCTACCTTGGGGAGGAGGAATGACAAATGGCTGACGAGAGAACCCCCATCCTTTCCGTTCAGGACCTCTCGGTGAACTACGGCGCCATCCAGGCCCTGAGGGGCATCTCGCTCGACGTCTTCCCCGGTGAGATCGTGGCGGTGATCGGGGCCAACGGCGCGGGAAAATCGACCATGATGAACGCCATCATGGGCGACGTCCCGCGCGCATCGGGCAGGGTCCTGCTGGAGGGCCGGGACCTGCCCCGAAGGAGCCATCAGGTGGTGACCAGCGGCGTCTCCCTCGCGCCGGAGGGGCGCAGGGTCTTCGCCCCGCTCA
Source organism: Fretibacterium fastidiosum (assembly GCF_000210715.1). Lineage (GTDB taxonomy): Bacteria > Synergistota > Synergistia > Synergistales > Aminobacteriaceae > Fretibacterium > Fretibacterium fastidiosum. The sequence goes on along the minus strand of NC_021038.1, from coordinate 285,954 downwards.
CCGTCCTGGAGAACCTCAGGATGGGGGCCTTCCCCCTCTCCGACCGCAGCGCCATCGAAGAGCAGGAGCGGAAGGTCTTTGAGCTTTTCCCCCGGCTCCTGGAGCGCAGGGAGCAGTACGCGGGCACGCTGTCGGGCGGCGAGCAGCAGATGCTGGCCGTCGGCCGCGCCCTCATGGCCCGGCCCAAGGTGCTGCTCCTGGACGAGCCATCCCTGGGCCTCGCCCCCATCATCATCAACGAGATATTCAAGGAACTGACCGTCATCAACCGGAAGCTGGGCACGACGATCCTCATCGTCGAGCAGAACGCGAAGAAGGCGCTCCAGCTCTCCCACCGGGCCTACGTCATTCAGACGGGATCCATCGTCAAGGAGGGGGCGTCGAAGGACCTGCTGGTTGATCCGGAGATCGAAGCGGTCTACCTGGGCGGCAGGAAGTGACGGATAGGGCGGCATGAAGAGAGCCCGCCCCAATTGAGGCGGACGCTTTTATACCGCTGTCGAAAAAGTGCAATCGTTATGACATGAGATTCTAAGATCGACAAAGACAGCCGACCGAAGTCAGTCTTATGTCTTCTCCCTTAAGACTGGAAAGTTCGCCCCGCTTTGTGGGCACGGCTGAAGCCGAGGGCTTTCCCATTGCACTGTCGTAAGGGGTGATGGTATGGAACTCAACACAAAACGATTCCATGAATTAACCAATGAAGAACTGTACGCCATTCTGAAATTTCGTGTGGATGTTTTCGTGGTCGAGCAGAACTGCCCGTACCCAGAACTCGACAACTGCGATCAAGCTGCCATTCACGTGTATCTGAAGGACGAAAACGGCATTCAGGCTTATCTGCGGGTAATGGATAAAGAGATCGAAAGCGAGTACGTTTCCATCGGTCGCGTCATCGCGGCAAAACGGCGATGTGGCTTAGGCAGCCAAATTTTGAAGGAAGGCTTACTGGTAGCGCAGAAGCAGTTTGGGGCAAAACAGATTTATCTGGAAGCACAGACCTACGCGAGGCGTTTTTACGAAAAGCTGGGCTTCCAGCAGATATCCGAGGAATTTCTGCTGGACGGGATACCTCACATAAAAATGCTATTGCAGATCTGAAGGAAACCTGCCGGCGCACACGCTCCCTTTGAGGCTCCATCAGTCACCGTGAACTTCTTCTATCACGACGATTGGTTGCATAAAGCGTCCGCCCCGACAGGGACGGACGCTTTTTCTATCCAGTGGAGCTTTTGCGAAACCGCTGGGCCGTCTCTCAGGACCGACGGCACCCCACGGCCCCGTTGCCGCTGGCAGTCCAAAAGCAAGCTTCCGTTTGGGGTCCGTTGAGCGTTCACCCCCGCTCCCCTACTCCGCCTTGGGCTCGATCTTCTTGTAGAACTCCGTCTTCAGGTCGTCGTCGACCCGCAGGACCACGCCCGCCTTGTTCATGGGGTCGTGGGTGGCGGGGTCGATGGTGATGGTGGCGTGGTGCAGCTTCAGGCCCTTCGTCTCCTCGAGGGCCTTCGCGATCGCGGGCCCCTCGTCCACGCCCGCGCGGGTGATGGCGTCGAAGACCCAGTACACCGCATCCGCCGCCATGGCGCCGTCCAGGAACTCCTTGCAGACGTCGTTGTAGCGCTTCTGGTAGCGCTCGTAGATGGGGGCCATCTCCGGGTCCTCCATGTAGGTGTGGTTGATCCAGTACGTCCCCTTCATGGCGTCGCCCGCGATCTCGAACATGATGTCGCTGAAGCCGTCGCCGCCGACGATGGTCCCGTCGAAGCCCAGCTCCCGCGCCTGCTTGATGGCCAGCGCCATGTCCTTGCCCATGCCAGGGAGGAACAGGAACTCCGCGCCCGACGCCTTGATGGTGGTGAGCTGTGCGCGGTAGTCCACGTCCTCGCCGCGGAAGCCCTCGTCCGCCACGATCGTGCCGCCCAGCCGCTTGAAGTTCTCGGTGAAAAACTCGCGGAGCCCGTGAGCATAGTCGGAGCCGACGTTGTACAGGATGGCGGCCTTCGTCTTCTTCAGGTCGTTGTAGGCCAGGTCCGCCGCGATGGCGCCCTGGTACGGGTCCGTGAAGCAGATTCGGAAGGAGTAGGGCCTCACCCTGCCCTTCTCGTCAACCGTCACCAGCGGGTTCGTGCCGATGGTCGAGATCTGGGGAACGTGTCCCCGGTTGACGATGGGGGCCGTCGCGATGTTGATGCCGCTCGCCAGGTCCCCGATGATCACGCACACGCGGTCGCTCTCGATCATGCGGCGGGCCGCGTTGACCGCGTCCTCGTTGCGCGTCTTCGTGTCGTAGACGATGAGCTCGATGGGACGGCCGCCCAGAAGGCCGCCCGCCTCGTTCTGCTCGTCCACGATCATCCGGGCCATGTTGGCCTCCGTGATGCCGAAGGGGGCGTTGTCGCCGGTCAGCGCGACGAGGTAGCCGATCCGGATCGGGTCCGCAGCCAGCCCACTCCCAGCCAACAGGAGCACCAACGCCAGTGACGCAAGGATTTTCTTCAACATAATACAACTTCACCTCCTGAAAATGATTCACACACTCTCACAAAAACGGGCAACCGACAACGACTTTAACACTTTACCATCAGACGAGAGGGTTTGTAAAGCTCTCTTTCAGATAAACCATCGATTCATTCAAAATTCAACAGCGAAATTCAATACCCAATCGCGTTTAGCACGTGGATCGCCTGCCCCAGCGGACGGAGGGGTTCTCTTTTCATCCGCTTTATGCTATTCTAAATCCGTATTCAACGCATACAATTTTCTTCTTTTGCAGGGCCTCCGCGGGCAGCACGGGGTGTCAGGAGCCGCCCCAGCACAGACCTTGCCGCAGCGCCGTGGGGGATGGACGCGCTTCGCGGTTTTTTGGTTTTTCTTTGTGTATTTAATAGTTTTG
>NC_021038.1:264769-281818 GCF_000210715.1 Fretibacterium fastidiosum | reverse complement strand
GAAGGAGATTCGGGACTACATCCACGAGCGTCCCATCACGGTGGTGGCGGCGACGGTGGGCGAGGACGAGCACTCGGTGGGGTTGAAGGAGATCCTGGACATCAAGCACGGGGGGATCGAGGGCTTCGGGGTCAAGTACCACTACCTGGGCACGTCGTGTCCCGTGGAGAAGCTTGTGGACGCGGCCATCGAGACGAGGTCGGACGCGATCCTGCAGTCCACCATCATCTCGCACGACGACATCCACATCCAGAACATGCGGCGCCTGAACCAGATCTGCGTGGAGCGGGGGGTGCGCGACCGTCTGATCCTGGCGGGTGGCGGCACGCAGGTCACGGACGAGATGGCCGTGGCCGCGGGGCTGGACGCCGGCTTCGGCCGCGGCTCGAAGGGCATTGACGTCGCCAGCTTCCTCGTCAAACGATGCAGGCAAAAGGACGCAGAAAAGTGAGAAGGAAGCAGCCCGACGAGATCGTAAAGGAGGCCGTCATGTCCCAAAGGAAATCCATCGACGTCCTGGTGGCCGAGATCGGCAGCACGACGACGGTGATCAATGCGTTCGACGGCGTGGAGGGCTCCGACCCCGTCTTTATCGGACAGGGTCAGGCCCGCACCACCGTCGAGGAGGGGGACGTGGGCGTCGGACTGGATCTGGCGCTGACGGACCTCAAGGAACGGCTTGGCTGCGCGGACCTCGAGTGGCGCGATATGCTGGCCACGAGCTCCGCGGCGGGAGGGCTTCGCATGACCGTCCACGGCCTGGTGTACGACATGACCGTGCGCGCGGCGCGGGAGGCGGCCCTGGGGTCCGGCGGCGTCATCAAGGCGGTGACGGCCGGACGGCTGCGCCGAACGGACCTGGCGAAGGTCCGGGAGATCAACCCAAACATCATCCTCGTCGCGGGCGGCACGGACTACGGCGAGCGGGACACGGCCCTGGCGAACTTCGAGGCGCTGTCCCGCACCGTCCCGTCGATCCCCTTCATCTACGCGGGGAACGTCGAGAACCGCGACGAGATCGCGCTCATGGCGGAGGAGGCGGGCGTCCGGGTCTACTTCACCGAGAACGTCTACCCAAAGCTGGACCAGCTCAACATCGAGCCCACGCGCACCCTCATCCACCAGGTCTTTGAGGAGCACATCACCCACTCCCCCGGCATGGCGCGCATCCGCGAGAGGGTCAACGGCGCGATCCTGCCGACGCCCGGAGCCGTCATGCAGTGCGCCATCATGGCGCAGGAGATTCTGGGACCCCTCATCGTCATCGACGTCGGCGGAGCGACGACGGACGTCCACTCCGTCTGCGAGGACAGCCCCGCCGTCGCGGACGTGATGATGGAGGCGGAGCCCTTCGCGAAGCGCACCGTCGAGGGCGACCTCGGCGTGTTCGTGAACCGCGTACACCTCGTCGAGAAGTTCAGCGAGGAGGAGGCCGCGCGCCTCATCCCGCAGGCCGCCTATTTCCTGGAGCACGCCTCGAAGATTCCGACGACTCCGGAGGAGGTCGAGTTCGTCGAGCGCCTGACCCAGAAGGCCTGCGACGTGGCGCTCGACCGACACGCGGGGCAGTTCATCGACCTCTACGGCCCGACGGGCAGGACCACCCTGGCGAAGGGGAAGGACCTCTCCCTGGTGCGCACCGTCATCGGCACGGGCGGCGCCCTGACGCGCCTGCCGGGCGGGCGGGACATCCTGGCGCACGCGCTCTGTGCGGGCGGACGGCGCAAGCTCTTTCCGCCAAAGGACGCAAAGATCCTGCTGGACGGGGACTACATCATGGCCTCCCTCGGCGCCCTGCACCGGCGCCACCCGACGGCAGCGCGCAGGCTCCTCTTGAAGAGCCTGGAGGTGGAGGATCGGGCGTAGGGGGCGCACGCCAGGGACGCGCGGGAAACGTCCCCGTTCCGCGTGGCGGGCCCGCGCTGCCTGGGACACCAGGCCTCCGCCCCCACGGCCTTCGACGCAACCCTTCGCAAAGTACGGAGTGGGGCCGAACCCCGACGGGCTCGGCCCCACTCCGGCGTCCTGCGCCTCCCCTGCGGCCCGACCGCGGTTACTCGCCGCTCCTCTCGAGCTCCTGCCACAACTCGCGCTGGCGGTCCGTGATGTGGCGGGGGATTTCAATGCGCACCCTCACGTAGAGGTCGCCATTGCCGCTGCCGCGCTTCGGCAACCCCTTGCCCCGCAGGCGCAGGCGCTGCCCGTCCTGAATGCCGGGCGGCATCTTCATCGTGACGGAGCCCGTGAGGGTCTCCACCTGCACGTCGCCCCCAAGGACGGCCCGCCACGGCGCCACCTTCACCTCGCGCGTCAAGTCGCAGCCGCTGACGCTGAAGACGGGGTGCGGCGCAAGGTGCAGGTTCACGTAGACGTCCCCGCCCCCCGCAGCCTTGCCCGGAAGGCGGATTTGCGCCCCCTCCGTGACGCCCTTCGGCAGGCGCACGTTGAGCTCGCGGCGCTCGCCCCCCGGCGCGGTCATCACCATCGTGTGCGTGCCGCCGCGGACGACCTCCTCCAGCGGGAGCTCCAGGTCCACCTCGCTGTCGCGCCGGACCGGCGAATAGCCCCCGGCGGAGCTGAAGTTCCCTCCCCCGGCTCCGCCGAAGAGGTCCGAGAGGCCGCCGCCGAAGAGCGTCTTGAAGAAGTCACTGAAGCCGCCGGCGTCGCCGCCGAAATCCACGCGGAACCCGCCGCCCGCGCCGCCGCCCTGCCAGCCCGGAGGCGGCGTGAAGTCCTGCCCCGCCTGCCAGTTCATGCCCAGCGTGTCGTACTTCTGCCGCTTGTCCGGGTCCTTCAGCACCTCGTAGGCCTCGTTGACCTCCTTGTAGCGCTGCTCGGCGTCCTTTTCCTTCGAGACGTCCGGGTGGTACTTCTTCGCCAGCTTCCGGTACGCCTTGCGGATCTCGTCCACAGACGCGCTGCGAGGCACACCCAGGATCTCGTAATAGTCTTTATACTGAACGGCCATAGCCCATCAGCCCCTTTGACCAATATTAACCTTACCGAGAGAGTATAGCATCGCGCTTCGGCGCCGTAAATCACGAAAACTACGGACGTCGGGCGGTCTGAGCGAAGAAGGGGCCCGGCCCGCGGCCGCGCCGGAAGCGACGAAAAGGGCGAACGGGGGAGCGGGTGAACCCGTCCCTCCGTTCGCCGCACCGAACTGCCGCGATCGGCCTGCGGATCAGTTGAAGAGCTTTTTGACCTTCTCGAAGAAGCCCGGCTCCCCCGTGCCGACGGGGGCCTTCATCTCATCCGCCAGCTGCGTGATGAGCTCCCTCTGGCGGTCGGTGAGCTTCGCGGGGACGTCGATGAACACGTGGGCGTAGAGGTCGCCCCGCGACTTGGGTCGGTTCAGCCGCGGCATCCCCTTGCCCCGCACCTTCAGCACCTGGCCGTGGGCCGTGCCCGGCGGGACGGCGATCTTCTCCGGCCCGTCGGTCAGGGTCTCGATCTCCGCCTCCGCGCCCAGCACGGCCTGGGGGTAGGTCAGGACGAGGCGCGCGTGCAGGTCTGCGCCGTCGCGCTCGAACCGCTCGCTAGGCGCGACGTCCACGACCAGATAGAGGTCCCCCGCCGCCCCCCCCTTCGTGCCGGCATCCCCCGCACCGGGGATGCGAAGGCGTGTGCCCCGCTCCACTCCGGCCGGAATCTTGACCTCCAGCTTGCGCTTCTTCCGCACCTGTCCGTGGCCGCCGCAGTCGGCACACTTGTCCCGGATGACCTTGCCCGCGCCGCCGCAGTTGGGGCAGGCGGCGATGGTCATGAACTCTCCGAAAATCGAGCGCTGCACCTGCTGCACCTGCCCTCGGCCCCCGCAGACCGGGCAGGGTTCGGGCTTCGTGCCGGGCTTCGCCCCCGTGCCGCTGCACGTCTCGCACCGCTCCCAGCGGGGGACCTCGACCTCCCTCGCCACGCCCTGCGCCGCCTCAAGCAGCGTGACGCGCAGCACCATCTCCAGGTCGCCGCCCCGGCGCGGGGCCTCCGGGTCGCTGGCGCGCCGCCCCATGCCGCCGCCGAACACCTGGGAGAAGAGGTCCCCGAAGAGGTCGCCAAAGTCCATGCCGTTCATGCCGCCGAAGGGGCCGGAGCCGTCGGCGGTGCCGAACTGGTCGTAGCGCGCCCGCTTCTCCTCGTCGCCCAGCACGGAGTAGGCCGCGTTGATCTTCTTGAACTTCTCCTCCGCCTCCCTGTCGCCAGGGTGCGTGTCCGGATGGTACTTCCGCACGAGCTGACGGTAGGCCTTCTTTATGTCCGCCTGAGTCGCGTCCCTGGGGACTTCGAGGATCCGGTACAAATCTTCCACTTGAACAGACACCCCACTGCCGGGGAAAACGTCCCCCAAAAGAATTTAAAAGGGGCGGCGGGGCTTCTGCCGTCCGCCGTCCCTCAAAGATTATAGCCTATTCAGTGTGCGCTATCCGCTTCGCGCTCGGAGCGACGTCCCCGCAGCCTTCGGGCTAAGCGTTGCCCTTGTCGCTGAACTCGGCGTCCACCGTCTCGCCGTCGCCGCCCCCTGCACCAGCGCCGCCCGCATCGTTCTCGGCCGCCGCACCCTCCGCGCCGGCGCCCGCGGCCTGGTAGAGGCGCGTGGAGAACGCCTGCACCGTCCCCTCCAGGGCCTCCTTGGCGCGCCTCATGGCCGCCTCGTCCTTCTTATCGATCGCCTGCTTCAGGTCGTCGATCTGGGAGTTCAGCTTGCCCTTTTCCTCGGCGGTCATCTTGTCGCCGTAGTCGTTGATGAGCTTTTCCGCCCCGAAGACCGCGGAGTCCGCCTCGTTGCGAACCTCGGCGGCGCTGCGCTTCTTCGCGTCCTCGTCCGCGTGGGTCTCGGCGTCGTTCTTCATGCGCTCGATCTCATCCTTGGACAGGTTGGAGGACTGGATCGTGATCTTCTGGGACTTACCGGTCCCCTTGTCCTTCGCGGAGACGTTCAGGATGCCGTTGACGTCAATGTTGAACGTGACCTCGATCTGAGGGATGCCCCTGGGTGCAGGGGGGATGCCGTCCAGCACGAACTGGCCCAGCTTCACGTTGTCCGCCGCCATGGAGCGCTCGCCCTGAAGCACCATGATCTCCACCTGGGCCTGATTGTTGGCCGCCGTCGTGAAGACCTGGCTCTTGGAGACGGGGATGGCCGTGTTGCGCTCGATGACCTTCGTGAAGACGCCGCCCAGCGTCTCCAGCCCCAGGGACAGGGGCGTCACGTCCACCAGGACGATGTCCTTGTGGTCCCCCGTCAGGATGGAACCCTGGATGGCCGCGCCGGCCGCGACGCACTCGTCGGGGTTGATGCCCTTCGTGGGCTCCTTGCCCATGATCTCCACGATCTTCTTCTGCACCATGGGCATACGGGTGGAGCCGCCCACCAGGAGGACCTTGTCGACCTTCGACGGGTCGAGGCCGGAGTCGCTGAGGGCGCGCTGCGTGGGGACGGCCGTGCGGTCCAGGAGGTCCGCCGTCATCTCCTCGAACTTCGCGCGGGTCAGCTTCATCTCCATGTGCTTGGGGCCCGCCTGGGTGGCCGTGATGAACGGCAGGGAGATCGTGGTCTCCGTCATGTTGGAGAGCTCGATCTTCGCCTTCTCGGCCGCCTCGCGCAGGCGCTGCATGGCCATGCTGTCGTTCTTCAGGTCGACGCCCTCCGTCTTCTTGAACTCGCTCACCATCCAGTCCACGATGCGGTTGTCCCAGTCGTCTCCGCCAAGGCGGTTATCCCCCGCCGTGGCCAGCACCTCGAACACCCCCTCGCCGACGTCCAGGATGGAGACGTCGAAGGTGCCGCCGCCCAGGTCGAACACCAGTATCTTGTGCTCCTCCTTGCGGTTCTCGCCGTAGGCCAGGCAGGCCGCCGTGGGCTCGTTGATGATGCGGAGCACCTCGAGGCCCGCGATGGTCCCCGCGTCCTTCGTCGCCTGGCGCTGCGCGTCCGTGAAGTAGGCCGGCACCGTGATGACGGCCTGAGTCACCTTCTCCCCCAGGTAGTCCTCGGCGTCCCTCTTCAGCTTCTGAAGGATCATCGCGGAAATCTCCTGCGGCGTGTACTTCTTTCCGTCGATCTCCACGTGGTAGTCGTGCCCCATCTCGCGCTTGATCGACATGATGGTGCGGTCCGCGTTCACGATGGCCTGTCGCTTGGCCAGCTGCCCCACCAGGCGCTCGCCGTCCTTCGTGAAGGCCACCACGGAGGGCGTCGTCCGCGCCCCTTCGTTGTTGGGGATGATCGTCGTCTGATCCCCCTCCTGAACCGCAATGCAGCTGTTCGTCGTTCCAAGGTCAATTCCAACCACTTTCGACATAACGTTTTCCTCCTGTATGCAAACTTGTATCGTCTCTAAAGATAAGGAACCCCGATAACCGCGATCCCCTTGAACCCATTGAAAAAACGGCCGTTCCTCCGGCGGTCCTATTCCGCCTTGCCCACCAGGACCCGCGCGGGCCGCAGGACCCGATCCTTCGTCCGATACCCCCGGAGCTGCTCATCGACGACCGCGCCGTCCTCCTCCGCGTCCTCCACGGGGACGGCCCCGATCGCCTCGTGGAGCGCCGGGTCAAAGCGCTCGCCCTTCGCGGGGATGGCGCTGACGCCCATCTCGTCCAGGACGGACAGGAACTGGCGGCTCACCATCTTCACCCCCGCCAGGATGTCCTTCGCGCTGCCGTCCTCAGGGACGGAGAGCGCCCGGTCCAGGTTGTCCAGCACGGGCAGGAGGGAAACGATCAGGTCCTCCATCGCGCGCCGGCGCAGGTCCTGGCGCTCGCGCATCGCGCGCTGACGATAGTTGTAGAAGTCCGCCCTGGCCACCGCCAGCTGCCGCTCCAGCTCCGCGACGCGCTCTTCCGCGCCCTCGTCCGGCTCCTTCGCCGGCGGGTGGGCCGCGCCTTCCTCTTTTTCCTTCCCTTTCGCCTTCTCTTCGGGCTCCGGCGTCTCCTCAATGAGGACGCCGTCCTCGCCGATGGAGTACTCCTTAACGGGCCGGCTCATGGCCTCCGCCTCGGAATCCCCCAGGGCGTCCTCCGCTTCGGGTATCAGGTAGTCCTCCTTCAATCGTTCCTCCGTCATAGCACTCATCTCCCGCTCGGCCGTCCGGTCGTCCCCGGCGTTCCGGCTCATTCTCGTCGGCAGGCCCTTACGTCCCGCGCGCTTATTTTTTTCCTGTGCATTCAGTGCCTCTTCTTTCCGCAGCCTTCCAGGCTCTCCCGCCTCGTCGTCCAGCGCGTCCGCGACGGCCTCCAAAACGCTGATGGAGCGTTCGTAGTCCATCCGCAGCGGGCCGATCAGGCCCAGGACCGCCTTCTGCTGACAGGCCCGCGCCGGGATCAGGATCATGGCGCTCTCCTGCATCCCGTCCGTCTCGTTCTCGTCGCCGAGGGATACCCGCAGGTCCGAGGCCTGGCGGCACTGTTCCACCATGCTCGCCAGCGGCTTCTCCTGCTCCAGGAGCGTCAGCACGGCTTGCAGCCGCGACAGCGCCTGAAAGTGGGGCAGGCTCAGGATGTGCTTCGCGCCGCTGCTGAAGAAGCGGTAGTTCTGTTCCGTCAGAAACCGGTCCACGTCGCTGATGGCCGCTCGGCAGGCCGTCTCGGCCTCCTCAAGCCCCCCCAGCACGTACTGATACAGCACGTCGTGGACCTCGCTCCAGGAGTGCTCGCAGGCGATGGTGTTGATCCGGCGGCTGAGCTCCTCCAGGAGCCCCGGCTCCACCTCGCAGGGAAGCGTGAACTCCGTGTGGTGCACCAGCCCGCCCTTCAGCACGATCAAGGCCAGGACGTTCTTCCCTCCCAGCGGCATCAGGTCGATGTGCCAGATCTCCATGCTGTCCAGCCCGGAGACCGCTGCCACCGCAACGCAGTTCGTGAGGCGCGAGAGAAGGTTCGTGACGTAGTTCAGGAGGTCTTCGATGCCGCTCCGCCGGCCCATGAGCTCCCGCCGCCAGGCCTCGGCCCCGCGGGAAGAACGGCTGCGGGCCCTGGCGGTGACGGAATCCACGTAGACGCGATAGGCTTTGGCCGTGGGCAGCCGTCCGGAGGACGTGTGGGGCTGATAGAAATACCCCATCTCCTCGAGGTCGGCCATCTCGTTGCGAATCGTGGCAGGGCTCAACCCCTTGATGTACTTCTTCGTGATGGTGCGCGATCCGGCGGGCTCCCCCGTCTTGATGTACTCGTACACCACCGCCAGGATAATGCTGAGCTGCCTCTCCGTCATCGGCATCGCCTCCGTTTCGTCCCCTTGATTAGCACTCTTGATCGGTGAGTGCCAACAGGTCGATAACATGGATAAGATTAGCAACTGGACCTCTAAATGTCAATACAAGTCAGACCCTGTAAATTACGGATTTTGCACGCCTGATGCGCGCTGCTGTAACGTTGAGCCTCGCCACATACCGGTTCACGCTAAAAGAAATGCTCAGTGCTCCTGGTCCCCCTGCAAGGGGCCCTGCCCCATTCCAGTATAATGGAGCGGTCACTGGGAGGAGGTCATGCGAACCATGGACTCGACACTGAAGGCGGCGCTCCTGATGAACGCCGCGCACGCGCCGCTCCCGGCGTTCCGGAAGCTGTGCGAGAATTATGCCCCGGAGGACCTGAAGCGGGAGGAGTTGTGGGATGCGCTCAACCTGACGCCGTCCGTCCGGAAGAACCTGTCGCGCCTCCTGCGAGAGGGGGACTGGCCCGAACGGGAAGAGGAACGCGCGGCGCGGTTCGGCGCGCGCTTTCTGACCGTGGACGACCCGGATTGTCCGGCGCGGCTTCAGGACCTGAGCCAGCCGCCCATCGGGCTCTACGTCAAGGGGAAGCTGGACGTCGCGCTGCCCTCCGCCGCCGTCGTGGGGACGCGGCGGTGCAGCGCCTATGGTAAGACCGTGGCGGAGGCCCTTGGCCGCGCTCTGGCCAGAGGGGGGCTCATGGTGGTGAGCGGCGGCGCCCGCGGCATCGACGCTGCGGGTCACAGAGGGTGTCTGGCCGAGGGCGGCGTCACGGTCGCGGTGCTGGGCACGGGCATCGACCGGGTCTACCCGATGGAGCACAGGGAGCTCTTCGCGCAGATCGCGGAGACGGGGGCGCTGGTCTCCGAGTACCCCATGGGGACGGACGGCGCGGCCTGGCACTTCCCGGAGCGCAACCGCCTCATCGTGGGGATGACGGGTCGCACGGTGGTCGTGGAGTCGCCGGAGGACGGCGGCGCGATGATCAGCGCCCGCCTGGCGCTGGACCTGGGGCGCGAGGTCTGGTGCGTGCCGGGGCGCATCACGGAGGGCGTGTGCCGGGGAACCAACCGTCTCCTGCGCGACGGCGCCGAGCCCCTGGTGGACGTGGACGAGTTCATCCACTGCGCGACGGGGCGCTACGGGCAGCTGGTGTTGGACCTGGACGAGCCCGCCGCCAGGCCGCAGCCGCCCCTCTCCACGGACGAGAAGGTCGTGCTGGCCCTGTTGCAACGCCAGGGCGGCCGAACGATGGACGAGCTCCTGGCCGAGAGCGGTCTGGACCTCGTGACGCTCCAGACCTGCATGATGACCCTCTCCGCCAGCGGGCTGGCCGTCGTCAGCGGGCCGGGGCGGTTCTCTGCCGGCGTCTGACCTGACCGGACGGCACCATCGAGAAACTCCGCAGGGCGCATTTCGAGTGCAAAACCATCGCCAACGGCGAGAGGCAAGGGGCCCCGGCAAAGCGACCGGGACCCCTCTTATCTTTTGCGGCGCCTGGGCTTCGCGTCGGGCCCCCGTTTCGGTTCAGGGTTCGGCGCGGCCTGCCAATCGAAGTGATCGCCGAGGTAGAACTTGCGGGCCATGGGGTTCTCCGCCACCTCGGACGGCGTCCCCTCGAGGAAGATCTTTCCCTCGTGGATCAGGTAGGTCCGGTCCGTGATGGAGAGGGTCTCGCGCACGTTGTGGTCCGTGATGAGGACGCCGTAGCCGCCCTCCTTCAGACGATGGATCATCCCCTGGATGTCGTTCACGGCGATGGGGTCGATGCCGCTGAAGGGCTCGTCCAGCAGGATGAAGCGCGGCGAGAGCGTCAGGGCCCTGGCGATCTCCACGCGCCTCCGCTCCCCCCCCGACAGGGCGTAGCCCTTCGTGTCCGCGATGTGCGCGATGCCGAACCGCTCCAGAAGCCCATCCGTCCCCGCCCTGGACTGCCGCGTCTCCTCCCACACCAGGTCGATGTTCTCCCGCACCGTGAGGCTACGAAACACCGAAGGCTCCTGGGGCAGGTAGCCGATGCCGGCACGCGCCCTGGCGTAGACCGGCAGGCCGGTCACGTCGCGCTTTCCGATAAAGACGTGCCCCGCGTCGGGGCGGACCAGCCCGACGATCATGTAGAAGGACGTGGTCTTGCCCGCGCCGTTGGGGCCGAGAAGCCCAACCACCTCGCCGGGGCGCACCCGGACGCTGACGTCCGAGACCACGAGCCGGCCGCCGTATCCCTTGCGAATCCCCGTGGCGGTCAGCTCCTCCGCTGCGCCGCCCCGCTCCTTCCCCGCCTTGTCGAGATTCACTTTCTGCGCTCCCGCTTGAGGTCGATGGTGATCTCCGCACGGTCCGCGCTCACCGTGCCCGACTCGTTCCGGGTGATGCCGCCCAGGGCCTCCACGCGGTTCTGGTCCGGAAAGTAGACGATGGAGTCGGACCTCAGGGTGCGCCCTCCCTGCACGGCCACGACCCGGCCGCTCAGCACGACGCTGCCGCGCTGGAGGGAGTAGAGCGCGTGGTCGCCGTTGATGCTTACGGGCTCCCCCGACTGCTTCGGTCGGCCCCTGACCCACACCCGATCCTTCGCCGTCATGGAGGCCAGAGCCCCCTCCCGCAGGACGCCCTCGATGGAGTCCGCGCCGAACGTCAGGCCCCTGGAGCGGTCCTCCAGCCTGTGGGCCCCCACGATCCAGAACTTCGTCTGCTGGTCCTCCTCCGTCGGGCTCCCGACGCCCCCTGCCCCGATGAGGGTCAGCCGGTCCGCGTCGAGGCCCATCGTGCCCACAGCCCCCTTGACGCCATCCTGAAGGCGGCAGGCCGGGGCTTCTGCGAAGTTGAGGGTCAGCCTTCCCGCCCTGAGGTCCACGGCATCGCCCATCCACGTTCCGGAGGCCGTCACCCCGCTGTCGAAGGCCGCCTCGCGACGCGGGACGTTACCCGAGCCTCGAGGCGCTCTGACCGTGAGTCCGTCCGCCGTGATGAGGACCTCCCCCTCCGCCAAAAAGTCCCCCGTCGTCGAGTCGAAGCGCATCCGGTTCGCCGAGAGCTTCGCCTTGTCCGGCAACCCCTGCTCGTCTACCGCAAAAGCAGCTCCCGCCAGCCACAGCGCCAGAAGCGCTGCCAACCCCATCGCCCCCGCCGTCCTTCTCATCCGCATCCGCTCCCCTCCGTGCAGGACGACGCAAAGCCCCTCTCCGCTCGACGTCGCCCGATATTTTCATTCCTAAATTATATCAGGGGGCGTCCCAGGGAGGACAACCGGCAGGGCACTGAAGTTTATGCCGTTTATGCCGGAACATCAGGCCGTCACCCCGACCTTACCCCTTCATCCCACTATTCGGGGGCTTGAGGTATATAATCGATACGCAGGTTATGCCACCATTTTGTGGAAAATTTTCTCCTGGAGGGAAAGATATGTCGATTCGCGGCAAGTTGAAGCTCATGGTGACCGTGGTGTTCCTCATTATTGTGACGATGACGCTGGTGACGCACTTTCGTTCCACCTCCATCGTCAGCGATCTGCAGGAACGAACGGGGAACGAGATCGTGACGGGAAGCGCGGGCGTCATCCGCGAGTACCTGGACAAGTACGCCAGCGTGACGCGGATGGCGGCTGCGGAGGTCCGCCACGCTATCCTGGAAAATCCCGACGTCCAAAGGAAGGACCTCGAGGCGCTGATGGCCTCCCTGGCCGGCTCCGTGGAGTCGCTCGGCCTCGTCGGCCTCTACCTGGGGACGAGTTCCGACGGACAGCTCTATTCGAGCGACGGATGGAATCCGGAGGGCTACGACTCCCGAACCCGACCCTGGTATCAGGCCGCCCTGAAGGCTCAGGGCGGTGAGCCCATCTTCACCACGCCCTACGTGGACGCCACGACGGGGACCTCCATCCTGAGCGTCGTCCAGCCGATCTCGGACAGGTCGGGCGGCCTGATCGGCGTCGTCGGCGTCGATATCAAGATGGAGGCCCTGGAGCAGTTCGTCGTCTCCCAGAAGATGTTTGGCCACGGCTCGGGCGCCATGATCCTGGAGGACGGCCTGCTCGTCGCCCATACCAACCAGAGCTTCGTGCTGAAGGCCAACCTGCTGAACCCCGCCGACTTCAGCGATTCGGTCAGCGCCTTCGCCCGCCGCATGGTCGCCGGGGAGACGGGCTTTGCAAGATACGAGTTTCAGGGAGAGCCCCACCACGCCTTCTTCACCCCCGTTGGAAACGGGTTCTTCTTCTACATCTTTCTGCCGACGAAGGTCATGGAGGCCCGGACCCACGCCCTGACGGTCCTGAACGTGACGATGGCGCTCATCGCCATCGCGTTCTCGACGATCTTCATCCTCTTCATCATCCGCGGGCTGTCGAGGGCCATCCGCGGCATGACCTCCGTCACGGACGTCCTGAGCGGGGGCGACCTGACCGCGCGCTTCGAGGCCTCGGGCCGCGACGAGCTGGCCCGCATCGCAGGCCTCCTGAACTCCATGCTCGACTCCATCTCAGGGGCCCTGAGTAGGGTCCGGGGCGAGGCGGAGGAGAGCTCCAGGCAAGCCAGCACCCTGGCCGCCCTCTCCCAGGAGACTCTGGCCTCCATGGAGGAGGTCTCCGCCTCGGTCGCTCAGGTCAACGGGCTGATGGAGGCGGCCTCGGCCTCCACCGAGGCGACCGGCGTCTCCGTCTCGGAGATCGCCGCCAGCGCCCAGTCCAGCGCTCAGGCCTCCACGGACGGCGCTCAGCAGGCCGCCCAGGTCGCCGAGGCCGCACGGAACGCCGCGGAGGAGGTCACCAAGGTCCTGAAGAGCATGAGCAGCGTCGGGGACGCCGCACGCCAGAGCCTCCAGGGAATCCGCGAGCTGGGGCAGTCCGTGGACTCGATATCCGGCTTCGTCGCCACCATCACCTCCATCGCCGACCAGACCAACCTGCTGGCCCTGAACGCGGCGATCGAGGCGGCGCGGGCGGGCGAGGCGGGACGGGGCTTCGCCGTCGTGGCCGAGGAGGTCCGCAAGCTGGCGGAGGAGTCGGGGCGGGCCGCTCAGGAGGTCTCGAAGCTGATCGCGAACCTGCAGAAGGAGTCCGAGAGCTCCACCGTCATGACGGAGTCCGCAGGGCCCCTGCTCCAGAGGGCGATGGAGGACGCGGAGTCGGCCCAGAGGAGGCTGGACGCCGCGCAGGAGGCCATCGAGAGCCTGAACCAGGGGATCCAGAGCATCGCTGCGGCGGCGGAGAAGCAGGCCGCGTCGTCCGAGGAGATCGCCGAGGCCATGAAGAACCTGAGCGATTCCAACGCGAAGATCATGGACTCCACCGCCGCGATCCGCGACTCGAGCCACGAGACGACGACGGCTGCGGAGTCGATCGCCACGGCGGCCCAGTCCATGGCGGAGACGTCGGAGCGGCTGAACGGGCTGGTCGACGCCTTCGTGCTGGACGAGAAGAGGGACCACCCCGCGTTCCTGAAGGGTTAGAGCAGCGGACGGAAACGCTGACGAAGGACGACCGGCGGACGCGATCGCGTCCGCCGGTCGTCCTTATTGCCCACTCCCCCGTTCGCCCCGCTCCAGGCCGGACGCCGCGGCCCCTCAGGCCGGCTGCGTAAAAGACCGAACCAGGCCATCCATTGACAAGCGTTCTGCCTTATGGATATAATTGTTCCAACGGTTTTGATGTTATCGGCCTTGAGAACGCCGTTGAGGACGGCCTGAATTCATTCGCCCCCCAGGCGCTCGAACGTAAGAGCGATCGAAAAATAGAGGGGCGAATTTTGCTGCGCTGCGGGGCAGCGCACTACCAGAAGGAGGTCCGCTCGTTCTTCAGGAAACGCTGTTCGGCACCCGGCTCGAAAGGCCCTGCCCTTGAGTGCACTGAACCCGCTTACAAAACGCCAGATACCCGCCCGAACCTCGTCGTCTGGTATCCCTGGGCGCGCTGAAACAGCGTATGAAACCCTTTCAAAACATCCCCTGGGGCCGCGCCTACCGCGCGGCCCTGTGGGTGTCCGGCGGGCTTTCCGCCAATTTCTATTCAAGGAGTGGTTTTTATGCAGGACGGACAGAGCTACTTGGACATCGCGAACTCGAGCATCATCTGGATGCTCTGCGCGATCACGGTGGGCATCGCGTTTCTACAGGCCATACTGTTCATGTGCATGGCCCGCCGCACCAGGCTTCGCGCAGGCATTCCGGCGGAGATCAGCAGCAAGGCCCTGCGCGTCGGACTCATCACCTCCATCGGCCCCGCACTCGGCGTCTTCATCGTCATGGTGGGGCTGATGGCGGCAATCGGGGGCCCCATGGCCTGGATGCGCCTCTCCATCATCGGCGCCGCCCCCACGGAGCTGACGGCCGCCACCTACGGCGCTCAGGCCTCCGGCGTCGAGCTGGGAGGAACGGGATACGACCTCACCGTCATGTCCGTCTCCTGGTTCGCCATGGCGCTGAACGGAGCGGGCTGGCTGGTGTTTACGGGACTCTTCACGCCGGCCGTCGAAAAGCTCCGCGAGAAGGCGAGCGGTGGCGACTCCAGGTGGCTGGTGGTCCTGTCCGGCGCCTGCTCCCTCGGCATCTTCGGCTACCTGGTCCACGGCGAGCTGCGCAAGAGCTCCGGACACGCGACGGCCGCCATCGCCGGGGCGCTCTGCATGTTGTTCCTGGTCAAGTTCGTCGTGCCGAAGTGCCCCAAGCTGATGGAGTACTCGCTGGGCATCGCCATGCTGTTCGGGATGGCCTGCGCGCTGGTCTACGACATGTATTTTGCCGTCATGCCGCAGTAGGGCTTGGACGCACACACTTCAGGAGGAATCACTATGTCAGAACACGATCACATGGCTGAATGGAAAAAGGGCAGCATCCTCATCGGCGCGCCCACCAACCTCATCGCCGCCGCGACGGCCTTTATCCCCGTCCTCTGGCTCTGCAGCACGCACCACTGCTGGCCGGACTGGAACGTCGTCCTTACCGCCTGGGGCATGACCGCCGCCTCCTTCGGCGCCTTCTACCTCGTCGAGCCCATCTCCTACTACGCGGCTTTGGGCATGGCAGGCACCTACCTCGGATTCTTGTCCGGCAACATCGGCAACATGCGCGTTCCCGTGGCGGCCCTGGCTCTTGAAGCCACGGACAGTCAGCCCGGAACGATCCAGGCGGAGATTGCGTCCACCATGGCCATCTGCGGGTCCATCATCATGAACCTGTTCTTCACCACCCTGGCGGCCGTCGTCGGCACAGCCGTCGTCGCCGTCCTCCCCAAGTTTATCGTGACGGGCCTCACGAAGTATTCGGCGGCAGCCATCTTCGGAGGCACCCTGGGCAACTTCGCCATCAAGTATCCCCTGGTGGGCGTCTTCGCCCTGGGGCTTCCGCTGCTCCTCCACTGGGCCATCCCGTCGATCGCCGCGTGGCTGCTCATCGTTATCTCGGTCTTTGGAAGCATCACCTTCGCCCGCGTGCTGTACGGCATGGGCATGGGGAAGTAACGCTTTCTTTTTTTAAGTAACGTTTTTCTTCGAAAAGTAAGGAGGAAGATCATCAATGAACCTGTGGAAGGAATGCGAGGGCCTGCAGGACTACATCGTGGGCATCCGCCGCGCCCTGCACCAGATCCCGGAGCTGGGGACGGACCTCCCCAAGACTCAGGCCGCGGTCTGCGCCGAGCTGGACAAGCTGGGCATCTCCTACAAGAAGAACCAGGGCGATTCAGGCCTCATCGGCACGATCCAGGGCGGAAAGCCGGGAAAGACGATCCTGCTCCGCGCGGACATCGACGCCCTGCCCATCAAGGAGGACACGGGCCTGCCCTTCGCCTCGAAGCACGAGGGACGCATGCACGCCTGCGGACACGACAACCACGCGGCCATGCTCCTCGGGGCCCTGCGCGTCCTGAACGAACATAAGGCGGAGCTGGCCGGCAACGTCAAGTTCGTCTTTCAGACGGGCGAGGAGATCAGCCGGGGTGCGAAGGTCGCGATCAAGGAGGGCGTCATGGACGGGGTGGACGCCGTCTTCGGCACGCACATCGGCTCCATCCTCGACCCCAACATCCCCTCCGGAACGCTCATCGTCGTCCCCGGCTGCGCCATGGCGTCGTTCGACCGCTTCGTCCTGACGGTGAAGGGCACCGGCTGCCACGGCTCGACGCCGGAGAAGGGCGTCGACCCCATCACCATCGCCGCAAACATCGTCCTGTCGCTTCAGGAGGTCATCGCGCGGGAGATCGCTGCGCCCAAGGCCGCCGTCCTGACCATAGGGAAGATCGCGGGCGGCTTCGCCTACAACGTCATCCCCAACGAGGTCGTGATCGAGGGCACGATCCGCGCCTTCGAGGACCCCGTGCGGCAGCACCTGGCCAAACGCATCGGGGAGATCGGTAAGGGGGTCGCGGCCACCTTCCGCGGCGGCTGTGACTTCGAGATGGACTGGGGCGCTCCTCCCGTCGTCAACGACGACGCCATGGCGAAGCTCGCGGGCGACACGGCGAAGAAGGTCCTCGGCGCCGAAAACGTCATTACGTCGATGCCCGCCCCCAACATGGCGGGCGAGGACTTCGCCTACTACCTGGAGAAGGCGCCCGGCGCCTTCATGTTCCTGAGCTCCTCGAATCACGAAAAGCACACGGACATCCCGCACCACAACCCGAAGTTCGACGTCGACGAGGACGTCCTGTACCGGGGCAGCGCCATGTTCGTCGGCCTCGTGGAGGAGTTCCTGGGCTGCTGACGCCGGCAGTCGGCCCCACAGCCCACAGCGGCATCTCCGGAAGGGAGAACCCCTGACCGCGGACGAGCGGTTTGACGAAACGCCTCAAGGGGGATCCGAAGACAGGGTCCCCCTTCTTTCTCGCTCTAGGAAAACACTGAATTAAATC
>NC_021038.1:260110-264554 GCF_000210715.1 Fretibacterium fastidiosum | reverse complement strand
CAATCCGTATTAAACGCGAATTGGTACTAATCAGCGCTTCCCTATAATTTGCCATTATAATGATATTATAATGATGATGAAAAGGAGTGGATTCCATGAACTTGTGGGAAGAGTGTAAGGGGCTTCAGGACTACATCGTGGGGATCCGCCGCACCCTGCACCAGATCCCGGAGCTGGGGACGGACCTCCCCAAGACTCAGGCCGCGATCTGCGCCGAGCTGGACAAGCTGGGCATCCCCTACAAGAAAAACGTGGGCGATTCGGGCCTCATCGGCACGATCCAGGGCGGAAAGCCGGGAAAGACGATCCTGCTCCGCGCGGACATCGACGCCCTGCCCATCCAGGAGGACACGGGCCTGCCCTTCGCCTCGAAGCATGAGGGACGCATGCACGCCTGCGGACACGACACACACGCGGCCATGCTCCTTGGGGCCCTGCGCGTCCTGAACGAACACAGGGCGGAGCTGGCCGGCAACGTCAAGTTCGTCTTTCAGACGGGCGAGGAGGTCTGCAAGGGCGCTAAGGTCGCGGTCAAGGAGGGCGTCATGGACGGGGTGGATGCCGTCTTCGGAATGCACATCGGCTCCATCTTCGAAGGGATGCCGCTGGGGTCCTTCGCCATCGCGCCGGGGTGCATCATGGCGTCGTTCGACCGCTTCGTCTTGACGGTGAAGGGCACTGGCTGCCACGGCTCGACGCCGGAGAAGGGCGTCGACCCCATCACCATCGCCTCAAACATCGTCCTGTCGCTTCAGGAGGTCATCGCGAGGGAGATCGCTGCACCCAAGGCCGCCGTCCTGACCATAGGGAAGATCGCGGGCGGCTTCGCTTACAACGTCATCCCCAACGAGGTCGTGATCGAGGGCACGATCCGCGCCTTCGAGGACCCCGTGCGGCAGCACCTGGCCAAACGCATCGGGGAGATCGGTAAGGGGGTCGCGGCCACCTTCCGCGGCGGCTGCGACTTCGAGATGGACTGGGGCGCTCCCCCCGTCGTCAACGACGACGCCATGGCGAAGCTCGCGGCCGAGGCGGCGGCGAAGGCGTTGGGCAGGGAGAACGTCGTCACGGCCTTCAATCCCGTCATGGGCGGCGAGGACTTCGCCTACTATCTGGAGAAGGCGCCCGGAGCCTTCATGGCCCTGTGCTCCGTGAACCCCGAGAAGCACGCGGACGCGCCGCACCACAACCCGAAGTTCGACGTCGACGAGGACGTCCTGTACCGGGGCAGCGTCGTGTTCGTCAGCATCGTGGAGGAGTTCCTGGGCCGTTGAGCCGGCCCTCCCCGACTGCCCCCACAGGGGGAAAATTCGGAGCGGTTTTGTCTATGGAGGGGTTCGACCATGAATGATCTGTTGTCCCTCGGCATCCTTTACGTGCTGGGGATATTCGTCCTGATCTACTTCTTCACCGTGCTGCCGGCCCGAAAAAAGCACAAGCGGGTGCAGGCCATGCACGCCGCGGTCAAGGAGGGCGACGAGATCGTCACGATAGGCGGCGTCATCGCGCAGGTCCTGTCCCGCGACGGCATGGAGCTCGTGTTGAAGCTCAACGACGCGGGAACGACCATGAAGATCGTCGTCTACGCCGTGCAGTCCATCCGCAAGACCGGGACAAGATAGACGCCAAGCGCGTCAAGCCGCGCAAAATTCAGGCACACACATAAAATCCGAGGAGGTTGTTTCATGCGTTCTTTGGTTGGAAAAGCGCTTTGCATCGCATCGGTCCTCTGCGCCGCGGCCCTCGCGGCACTCCCCGCCCGGGGCACCGACGGATCGGGAGACCTGTGGGCGGTCGTCACCGCGCCGATGGCCCCCACCCTCTACGACGGGGAGCGGGACGACGAAGTCCTCTACGGGATGATCGGCGAGGTCCTGGCGGACAGGGACGACCAGGGGCTGTACGGCGTGCGGATGCAGTACGGCTACAAGACGTCCATCGAGGGCCAGCACGTTGCGCTCGTCTCCAGGGACGAGGCCGAGGCCTGGCGGGCCTCCGTCACCCACCAGGTGATCGCCCCCTTTGCGGACGTGCTGCCCGAGGCGCGGACGGAATCCTATCCACCGCTCATCACCCTGCCCCGCGGAGCGTACCTCAAGGTGGGGGAACCGGACTCCGAGGACGCCCGCTGGCTTCGCGCCGAACTTTTCGGCGGGCAAACCGGCTGGGTCAACAAGAACCTGGTGCGGGAACTTCGCGCGTGGGGGCAGGAAGAGGCCGTGCGCGCGGCGCTGACGGCCGACGCGGAGCTCTACCTCGGCGTCGGCTATCGCTGGGGCGGGAAGACCCCCTGCGGCCTGGACTGCTCCGGCTTCACCAGCATGGTCTACATGCTGAACGGCCTCGACATCTACCGCAACTCCCGCCCCGAGGCGGGCTACCCCATCGCCCTGATGCACGTGGAGGGGACGCCGGAGGACGCCCACACGGCGGAGACGCTGGCCGCCGCAAAGCCGGGGGACCTGGTCTTCTGGGGCGGACACGTCGGGTTCTACGTTGGAAACGGGAAGTACATCCACTCCAACGGCTCCTCCTTCAACACGAGGGTCAACTCCCTGATCTCGGGGGACGAGGACTTCCGCGCGGACCTGGCGAAGCCGTC
Organism: Fretibacterium fastidiosum; assembly: GCF_000210715.1. Taxonomy (GTDB): domain Bacteria; phylum Synergistota; class Synergistia; order Synergistales; family Aminobacteriaceae; genus Fretibacterium; species Fretibacterium fastidiosum. The sequence goes on along the minus strand of NC_021038.1, from coordinate 261,952 downwards.
AGCCATCTACACCTGGGGGACGGCGTTCCCAGCGGAGCCCAATCGGCTCGTCGTCCGGCGGTTCTACGCCCTGCCCTTCACGTCCGGCGACCAGACGGGCTACCGCTTCTACGCCCGCGCGGACGGGTACGCGCCGAACCGCGCGATCCTGTACCCCGAGGGGAAGGACGGCCCCGCCATCGAGGTGGGCAGGACGCGCCGCATGCTCTACGACAACCCCGCGTCGGAGCATAAGGACGTCCCCGTCTACTTCTACCCGAAACCCGGCTCCTACAGGCCCGCGCTAGTCCTGGTGAACGACGGGGGCTACCGCCCGGAGGGAAAGACCATCAGCAGCGATCTCGCGGAGATGACCGAGCCCATCGCCGTCCGGTGAGGCGCGCCGTTCGGGAGTGACCGGGGCCTGCCCATGAGGCAGGCCCTTTTTCGCTTGCCTAAACGCCCCAGATGGGGGACAATGGCCCCCAGGAGGTGTTGTCTATGGCAAGCGCAGCGGTATTTTTGATCGATGGCTTTGAGGAGACCGAGGCCCTGACCACCGTGGACATCCTGCGGCGGGGCGATGTGGAGGTCACGACCGTCTCCCTGACGGGACGGGGCGACGCGGTGAGCAGCCGCGGGGTTTCCGTGCGGGCGGACGCGCTCTTCGACGACGCGAAGGACAAGGACTTCGACATGCTGGTCGTTCCGGGCGGCACGGTGGAGTACGCCAGGCATGAGGGCCTCCGAACGCTGGTGCAGAAGTACGACGCGGCGAAGAAGCGCCTGGCCGCCATCTGTGCGGCACCGCTGGCGCTGGAGCGCGCCGGGGTGCTGAAGGACCGCCGGGCCGTCTGCTATCCGGGGATGGAGCCCCAGATCCCCAGCGCGATCCTCGGCACCGAGAACGTCGTGACGGACGGACACGTCACCACGGCGAAGGGGCCGGCCATCACGCCCTTCTTCGCGCTGAAGCTGCTCGAACTCCTCTGCGGCAAGGAGAGGGCCGACGAGGTTGCGAAGGACTTTCTGATCCCACTGATCGGCGGGGGTCAGCGATAGGCCCGTTAAAAACGGGGACGACTTGATCATCGAGGTGGATGAAATGACCAACGAGGAGTTTGCGCGCTGCGTTCAGGAGGCTGGGGAGAAGGACCTGGAGAACTTCCAGATGGGGATCGTGATGCTGAAGAACCTTCGCCCCATCATGGCGAAGTACGGCCTCGCCGGCAAGGCGGACCAGGACGCCAAGCTGAAGGAGGAGAACGCAGCAGCCCGGACCGCCACGCTGATGCAGTTCTGCCCCGCGGCCGAGTCCGCGGACGTGCTCTACGTGGACGAGAGCGGCGGCAAGTACGACGCGCTGATGTCAAAGCACAGCGGGTACTAGCGGGTACTGATGAGACGCCGGGCGTCCGTCCATAACGGAGTCACCGCGACGGCGGCACTTTCCATGGGGCCGCGCGACAGGGCGCGGACGGACCCCTTCATCCCGCGGAGGTGTCGGCGCCTCCGCGGGCACTTTTTTCCCCTCTTTCCAAATTGTTATGATATAATGCCATGGTGTCTGTTTCAGACGCCTTGAGCCGTTAGCTCAGTCGGTAGAGCACCGGACTTTTAATCCGGGTGTCGTGGGTTCAAGTCCCACACGGCTCACCATCGCGCGGTCCCATCGTCCAGAGGCCCAGGACACAGCCCTTTCAAGGCTGCGACGCGGGTTCGAACCCCGCTGGGACCGCCATTCTAACCATTCAACGATCATCATAACGGCCATATAATTCACTCTCGACGTTTTGCTCATCCAGGAGCCGTTGCGTTGATGTTGGGGCTCAAATGATACCAATTCGCGTTTAATATGGATTG
>NC_021038.1:255892-259590 GCF_000210715.1 Fretibacterium fastidiosum | reverse complement strand
CCCCTCCCCTAAGGGGGGCGTAGCCCCATGTTATTTTAGGGAAGCGCTGAAGGATACCCTTCGTTTGATGCTCCTTACAGGCCACAGAAGGTGCTATAGGGGTTACAAAACGACCTCAAAAAGCCCCTGTTTGCCGCGAACCGGCGGGGTGTCCGGCACCACTACAGGGTTCTCCAGCACCCAGGAAAATCCCTGCACAGAGGGCAGAGCGTCTTCCTCCATCATCGCTGCCTCGGCATCCTTTTTGGGCTCAAACGGGCGAACCTCGACCAGTTCGACCGTTGCGACCGCGACACCAAGAGGCCAATTTTGCCTCGCCTCATCAGGGTCAAATTCAAAATAGATATCGTCTGGAGTTTTTCCCGAACAAATCAGCAACGGCCCTCGATAGTGCGTTCTCCATGAACGCCACTCGATCGTCTTATACCCGCCGGCGATCAAACTCGCCCAGGGTTGTTTTATCGACAGTGCTTTCATCTCGTCGCGTCCTCCCCGCCAGCCTCCGCCCGGAGGCAAACAGATGGGCATTCTTCGCGGCATATCGCTCCATGGATGCCCTCAACACGGTCGCCATCGTCGCACCGTTGGGAAACAGCAGAGCGGTAAGCGCCGGAACGACCGATTTTCGACACAAAACGTTATCGCTCTCTCCTGCCCATGCCACCACTCCCCTATCCGATACAGAGTATACAGTAAAATAATGTAAGAAGTAAGCCATACAAAAACTCACAGGGATTCCTTTTCTACTTTTCTACGCCCGCGATTCCGACGCAAAGGGCCCCTCCAGCCGCGGCAAGCGCCCTGTCGGGGACACGTCGCACACGCCTCGGCGGAGGCCGGCATCCTCCGAGCCCCCTGACGAAGCACAGACGGCTGTCTATTCTCAAAACTCTCCCGATCCGTGCTCTTGTTCGTGGTATCTTTATTCACGGCATATCCTCCTGTTTTCAGGAACAGGCACTGTCGGGAATATAACGATTCTACCCGGATACGCCATTCTTTAACCCCTTCCGGAACCCATACACCAGATTTGACAACAACTCGAAGGGAAGCTATGCTGGAGTTGCGGGAAGCGAACGGATTTTCAACATCTTTGAGGAGGTCGGTTCGATATGGGCTCAATCGCCGAAGCACGGGCAGAGGGAGACTGGTACGCCCGAAACATGAACGCAGCAAACCTGGAGGAGGTCTATCGGACGCGGCTGCCAAGGGTCCGTCAGTATCTTGAGGCGGAGATCGGCTTTGTGCGCAGTTTTTTGAGCGGCCGTGAGCGGGTGCTGGAGCTGGGGGCCGGATACGGCCGCATCGTGAAGGAGCTTGCGCCCTTTACGGCGTCGATCGTGGGGATAGAGCTCTCGGAGGCATCCGTGGCCTTCGGCAAAGAGTACCTGAAGGACGTTCCGAACGCAGAACTGAAGGTGATGGACGCGCATCACCTTCACCTCGCCGCGGAGTTCGATGTCGTACTTTGCCTGCAGAACGGACTGTCTGCCATGAAGGGAGACCCTTTGAACCTGGTGCGACAGGCAGTCTCCGTTCTGCTGCCCGGCGGCAGAGCTCTTTTCAGCAGCTACAGCCCAAAGTTCTGGGAGCACCGTCTGGCCTGGTTCCAGGAACAGGCAGAGAAAGGGCTTCTTGGTGCAATCGATCCTGACAGGACGAAAGATGGCATCATCGTCTGTCGGGACGGTTTCGAGGCCAGGACCTTTTCCCTTGAGGATTTGGAGGCCCTGGGGAACGCCATCGGCTGTGACCATTTTCTGGAGGAGGTCGACGCATCAAGCGTTTTTCTCGTCGTCACGAAGCCGTGAGTTCCTGAGCGTTCCCCTCCAAAAGAAACAACGCCCTAATCGGGCACATCATACTCGAAACGAAGGGTAATTCACGGAGGTATCCTCTTCGGCTGCCTCGTGCCGAAGGCGTTTGTATAGCTCGTCCGGGATTCGTAGGTAAGTCTGTTTCACTATGCACCTTCTAAACTTCCCGTGAGGGGAGTATTCCCAACAATCAATATCAGGACGGTGTTGGTCTTGCAGGATAATCGTAACGACCTTGCTTCCGCCTCCATCCGCATCACTTATGAAGGGGCCGCTTTAGAATCTCATTCCATCGACGCCGAAGCATTTGGTAAAAGCATTATGGCCGCTTCGCACATTCTTAAAGAAACATCTAGAGTCCTTTACGGCTTTGAATTCACTGTTCGCCTTGAACTTAAGGTCGTGGAGGCAAACTGTATCAGTGCCGATCTTCTCGTCTATCTATCAAGAGCAGCGGAAGCTATCCATTTTTTAGCCAACAATCCCCTGACTGCTGTTTTGGACGATATTCTGAAGCTGGCCGGCTATGCTCCTTTAGGCATTGGCATTTACGCTCTATTTCGTTGGCTCAGAAATCGTAAAATCAGCAAAACCGAAAAGCACCAGGATATAATCACGCTTTACTTGGAGGATGGCACACAAGAAACCATCTCGTTAAAGCTATACGAGGCCATCTGTAACTCGGTTTTACGTAAATACATCAAACAACATACCCAAATTCTTCAAACACCAGGTATTGAGCGTATCTGCTATTTCCGTAAAGACGATGAAGGCTTGCAGGAAGCAACGATCCTCACCAAGGATGACCTGGGACTTTTCGATTTGGACTTGGACGAAGCCCCCATCGAAAGAGAGTTGGATGTCATCGCAGAATTGGATAGACCGTCTTTCCACAAATCCAAGCGAGGCTGGAAATTGGTGTGGGAGGGGAAAGTCGTCCCCGTCGCACTTACCATCACCGACGATGCTTTCCTTGAAGATGTGGCCTCAGGTAAAATCTTTGTCGCCAAAGGGCAAAAATTCAACATCCACTTGGTTGAAGAACGCAAGCCCAATCAGACTAAGCCAAAATACAAAGCCACCATCATAACGCCTCGCTCTTTAACGTAAAGAAGCAGCTTGGTATAGCAAAAGAAAAGAGCCGAAAACTACTACCAAGGCAAAAAAACTCCAAACCACACATTCAGCCACCAAGCAAATTCCTTTGGTGTAAAATTTTGGGCTGCCCTCCAAAAGAAACAAGCCGGAAAAAATACATCAGCCCTACAACAATCAAGCAAAATACGTCTGCGTTGTTTTGGACCTGTTCTCTCGGAAGGTGATCGCCTGGCGTGTAAGCGACAAAATAGACACACAATTGGTGATGGAGACGGCAGAAGAAGCGTACCTCAAACGAGGACGCCCTCAATCGGTGTTGTTTCACTCCGACCGCGGGTGTCAGTATACGTCGGAACTGTTCCGACGCTTTTCGGACCAGAGGAATATCGTGCAGTCGTTCTCTGCGCCTGGCTACCCCTACGACAATGCGGTTGTGGAATCTTTCTTTAAATTCTTCAAGAAAGAGGAACTGAATTCGGAGGCATTTTCGAGACCAGGAGGAATTGAAGCGTTTCGCTTTTGTGTATATTGAGGGTTTTTATAATCCAAAGCGGCCTCACTCCGCCAATAACAACCTCTCGCCCGACGAAAAGGAGGACGTGTTTAAAAAACAGACTACGCCCATATCATGATTCCTTCGCTTAGCCTGTCCTTTTTCTTGACTATGGTCCAGGTTGGGCAAAGACCTGCCTTCCGCGGCGGGAGGTGACATTTTCTCTCACTACTTATAGGGTGACATGATCACTGATCAACGACACCTCACCCCCCAACCCGCGGGCAAAA
>NC_021038.1:248286-254374 GCF_000210715.1 Fretibacterium fastidiosum | reverse complement strand
GGATTTGGGGCCTCTATCATCTCTTCCAGGATGATCTGATCTTCCCGTGCCACGTCCTCCGTTTCGGCCAACAAACGCTCTTTGCGTTCTTTATCCGTCAAAAGCGTGCGCTTCTCGATGTTCCGGGCCTCCACCTCTCCTGCAAGGCGGTGATATCGCTCGCCCCCCTTCTCCAGGTTCCCCCCGCTGGCGAACCCTTCGATGTTCTGTATCGCGTGTTGAATTTCGTGGATCAGTGCTGTCCTCGCATCCTCACCACGAACCCAAGCGTTGAGGGTGATCACGTTTTTAGCCGGGCTGTAAGCACCTTTTTTCTTCCCTCCCATACCCTGAAATTTGACACGAACATCCGCCAACTCCGGGTATGCTGCATAGAGCTCCGGTGCGTTGTAGAAATCGGAGAGCCGGGAAGGCTTCCTCATCTGCCGCACAGCAGGCTTCAGCTCCTCAAGCCTGGCCTGTTCCTCGTCCGTGAGATTCCCCTCAATATAGCGGTCGTTATCGCTTTGGAGAAGCTGTACCCCACGTAGTCGGCGCCCTTCTTCCCGGTCCCTGATGCCCTCTCCTTGTAGAACATCCTGACCAGGCTCTTCATGGTGCTGGACGAGAGCCGTCCACCCCAGCGGTAGATCAGCTCCTCGTCCGTCTTAATCTGCCCGTTCGTGACCTCCTTGAACGCCTGTGCCCAATCCCGGACGTCTTCCTTGAACTTCTCCGGGCGGTGTATCTGTGCGGCCCATCTCTCCATCTGCACGCGCTGTTTCCCGTCCGCCCCGCTGTCCTGGATGAGCTGCTGCGCCTCCTCCAGGCTCGAGCTGTCGGCGATCTTGTCCATCCAGCCGCTCATGTAGTCGCGGTCCCGCTGCGCCTCCCAGCGCTCCCGGTCGGAGAGGCGCGCCTTGTATTTACCCCAGATGCGCTCGCGCGTCTCGGGGTCCAGCGAGGGGTCGTTCTCCATCGCATTCCACGCGGCCCGCTCGTCCGTCCCAAACCGGTCCATGAGCGCATCCGTGGCGGCGTAGGCCGCCGCCTTCTCCGCCTCCGCCGCAGCCTGCCGCTCCAGGCGCTCCACCTCTCCGGAGAGCTTTTTCCTGAGCCCCGCCGCCGTGTCGGGGAGCAGGTACTCCGACCCTTCCGTCATCGCCAGGGCCGCGACGGGGTCCTCGGACACGACGACCGCGATGCGCGCTGCCTCGAGGTCGGAGTCCGCCTCCTCGACAGCGCGGGAAATCCCCTCGGGCGCCGCCCAGTCCTCACCGTTGTGCTTGCCGTTCCTGTACCCCCGCCAGTCGTCGAACTTTCCCGTCCGGCGCGCCTTCACGTCGGGGAGCATCCGGCCCCCCAGAGCCCGGCTGTCCCCTCCCTGCTCTCCCTGCAAGGAGGGGACAGCCGAAGCCCCACTCTTTTGCCCCCCCTGCAAGGGGGGTGCCCCGAAGGGGCAGGGGGGTCATACGGTGTCCCGTCCGGTATCATCTTGGAGCGCTTCTGTCTGGGTGCGGCGGGGGCCTGCACCCCCTGCCCTCGCCGATCGGGGAGAGGCTGGAGCGGTTCCGGCTGTCCGGGGGGGTCTTCGCCCTCGTACTCGCTCGCCTGCTTCCAATACGGGAGCTTCGCGCGCTCGGCGATCCGCAGAAACGCGGCCTTCTGGTTCTCGTTCTCCAGGCCTCCGGCGATCTTTTCCGCCAGCTCGTCGGCATACTGGAAGGTCTCGTCGGTCAGTCCCCGCGCGGCCCCCAGCTTCAGGGTCTGGAGCTTCCCCGTCTCGGGGTCGTCCATCCACTCGGCCATCTGCCGTGCGTACTCGGTCTGAGCGTTCATGACCGTCGCGGCGTCCCACTCGTCCTGCTGGCGCTTGCGGACCTCCGCGAACCGGCGGAGCTCGTCGCCCGCTCCCGCGATGGCCCCGGCGACGTTCACGCCCGTCGCGGCGCCGTCGACGTAATTCCGCCCGAACGCCGCCGGTGTCGCCGCCTCGTTTATCTGATTCCGATACCGCTGCACCATCCCGCCTCCTTTCATGATGGGCAGTCTCGCTGTTGTACTGTATTGCCTTGTCGATATCCCCTGCCTGCGATAAAATGTAGCTACATTGTGCAAAGGAGGGGTATCATGAAGACAGATTCCGTCATCCGGGCCCGCATCGATTCGGACGTCAAGCACAAGGCGGATGCCGTATTCGCCCGTCGCGGTGTATCGGCCAGCACGGTCATCCGTGCGTTCTTCTCGACGGTTGCCGAGACCGGAGCACTCCCGATCGAGCTGAACGTCCCCAACGAGGAGACGGCCGCGGCGATTCGGGACGGCCGAGCCGGGCTTGGAGTCCGCCGTTTCGACAACGCGGCCTCGATGTTCGCCACGCTTGACGAGGAGGATGGGGAGTGACCCGATCCATCCTCACGACGAAGGCTTTCAGAAAGGACTACAAGCGTTCTTCCCGTTCCGGCTCCTGCGATATGGAGCTTCTTCAGTCCGTTATCGATCTTCTGTCCCAGGACGCCCCCCTGCCGGATTCTTATAGAGAGCACTCCCTGGTCGGGGAGTGGGTGGGCTGCCTGGAGTGTCATGTCGCTCCGGACTGGCTGCTTATCTATGAGCGGGACGAGGAGACCTTGACCCTCTATCGCCTCGGCAGTCACGCCGAGCTCTTCGGCTAGAACGCATACCCCCCGCGCCCCATCTGCTTGTTTCTGCGCCAGTCCTCATAGGGCCGGGACGCCAGGGTGATGCTCCCGCCCCGGACGCGTGTTCCGGTCGGCAGCCAAAAAACGCAGTTTGCGGTGCGTTCAAAGGGGAGTCTCGCCGTAAACTGCACTGTCTCTTTTCCCCTCACATTCCCCACGCCCCTTTTGTTATAATCTCTCCGAAAGGAGAGGATGATCATGACCGTTGCCCAAGTTGCTGAACGGAAAGCCCTGTACCGCCGTTTCCGCAATCTCTCGGACCAGGACGCCGCGCGGGTGCTCCAACTCATCGACGAACTGGAGGACCCTGAGCCTAACGAGGAAACCCTGGCCGCGCTTAAGGAATCAGAACGTATCGCTCATGACCCGTCGGTAAAAGGCTATTCAAGCGCTGCCGCGATGATGGCGGACATTCTCGCCGATGTATGAAATCAAGCCATCGTCCCGTTTCAGAAAAGACGTGAAGCTTCTTGCTAAAAGAGGCTTCGATATTTCTCTTCTGACTGAAACCATTGATCTGCTGGCTTCAGGCGAACCATTGCCCGCGCGCTGCTGCGATCATGCCTTGAGAGGGAAATGGCTGGGTCATCGAGAGTGCCACGTCACCCCAGATTGGCTTCTGATTTACAGAAAGTACGAAGATGTCCTCGTCCTCGCTCTTTCTTGTACCGGAACCCACGCCGATCTGTTCAAAAAATAGCCCCCCTCGTGGGGCTATTTCTCTTACGCCCTCGCCTCCTTCCACTTCTCCTGCTGCGCCCAGGCCTCGTCGAACCGCTCGGCCATTTCGTCCAGCATCAATTTTTTCGCCTCCTCGCGATTCAGGTTCGCGGTCTTGATGTTGACCATCGCGGCGATGCGCCGCGGCGAGACGGACATCACGCGCTGCTCCGGCGCGTTTGCTGCCATGTTCAGGACCTCCATTCTCAAATCCCCCTCTCTGTCGTAAATCAAGGTGAACTCTCGTGACTCCTCCGCCGGCCCGTTCAAAAGCTCTGATGTTTCGACACTCAAAATATTGGCGATACGCTCAGCAATACCTACTGATGGAGTAGATTTTTTATTTTCCCATCGCCATAAGGTATTCTCCTGAACTCCCACCTTGCCTACAAGGGCTCTTTGAGAATATCCTCGTTTTTCTCGAAAATATTTTAGCCATTTCACAAAGTTTCCCCTTAATAAAACAACTTTTATGTAGGTGAAAATCATCTGATATGGCAATAGACTTTCCGTCTACGAAATTGTAGAGTGTGTGCGGTGGTTGACAATGAATGTGGGAGAGAGGATTAAGCGGGCTCGCGAAGCCCTTAGATTGAGCCAAGCTGCTTTAGCGGAGGCTGTTGGTGTTCAAACTAACACGGTCTGGCGCTGGGAAAACCAACGTGCAACCCCTGATGTTGAAGTGATCTCCCAAATTGCTCAGACCCTGGGGGTTCCTGTCGCTTATTTTTTTTGTGAAACTGGTAAAACTGAGAAGTCTGAGGGGAAAAATGTTGTGCCACCTGTGGCTGGGAGTGACGCCCCTGTGGTGTTTCAGATAGGGGAGATGCGCTTGGAGCTTCCACCCACCCCTGAAACTTACGCATTTTTGGAGCGTCAGTTAAGGGGAATTCTGCCAACCGCTGAGAGGTTGCCTGCGCCGTCGCAAGAGGACGCTGGGGGACGGTCCGTATGATTAAGGGAGGGAGGAACATGCCTGAAGGTTACGACAGGGTGGCACACCTCGGTTTCATCCAGGGTGCAATCAATCGCATGGCGGGTAATTCATTCCTCTGTAAGGGCTGGGCGGTGACGCTTTTCTCCGCTCTTTCTGCGTTTGTTGTCTCGGCGGAGGGCTCTCATGTATTGTGCGTCCCCTGGCTTCTTGCTGCGGCGGTGCTTGTTTTTTGGTGGATGGATTCCTGGTATCTCCGTATGGAGCGTCTTTTTCGCCGCCTTTATGACCGAGTTCGTCTTGGGGATGAGGCAGGGAATCCCTACGACATGTCCTTCAAACCCTTCATGGGAGAAGAACAATGCGTCTTTCGTATCATGTTCTCCCGCAGCACGCTTCCCGTTTATTCTGTCATGCTGGTCGCTGCGCTGGTCTTGTTCTTCGTGAGGAGGGGTTGTTGATGACCAAGGTAAAAGAAAAGGTGTTCTACAGTTTTTATTACAAACAGGACGTCATGCGTGTGCAGAATATCCGACAGATGGGCGTTCTGGAGGGTAACGAGCCGGTTGAGCCCAACAAGTGGGAAGAGATCAAGAAAAAGGGTGACGATGCCGTCAGAAAGTGGATTGACGAGGAGATAGCGCGTTGTTCTTGCGTCATCGTCCTCATCGGCGCGGAGACGGCAAGTCGAAAATGGGTCAAGTACGAGATTAAAAGAGCCTGGAATGCCAACAGGGGGCTCATGGCCATTTATATTCACAATCTGTCCCCGGTCAATGACTCTTTGGCGAGCAAGGGACTGCAGGGGCAAAACCCCTTGTGCTCTTTTTGGCTGAGATCAGATGAGCAAGTCTTGGAGTTGTACACGGTTGCACCTGTTAAGAACCCGTCGGAATGGGACGCTTACGACGAAATACACGAGAATCTGAATTGCTGGGTTCAAGAGGCAATCGATGTGCGTAAAAAGTATGCCCGATACACATGCGTTCCCACCACGGTGAAAAGAATTTTCGGAAAAAGTTTGGAGCATTGACCACGATCTGATGGCATTGCCTGGCCTGCGTGATAGGGGGGAACGTAGATGAAAGGAGGAAAGCTTGGTATCAAACAGGATGGTCACATAATGAAGTTGAAGTGTTGCAGTAAGTATTGAATAGGAGGGTGTATCTATGACTACAGTGGGAACGAGAAAGGCCGCCATACATAACGTGGAAGGTTTTTTGATTGGAGTTTTTGATAAGGCAACATCGAAGGAGATAAGCGATACTGAAAATGGAAAAATGAAAGCATATCCACGTGAACGCGCGACAAAAGGTAATTCTACTGTTTCAGAATTTATCAAGAAATTTGAAAACTCTTACTCCGATTCTAATCTAACTTGTAAGGTTTATAAGGAAGACGGAACAGAAGCGACTGGGCAAACCAAGTTGTCTACTGTGAGAGAAAGCTACGAGGCTGATTAGCTCGGAGTGCTTTTAGCTGTGTGCTTAGGGAGAGAAGGGAGAAATAGCCTCTCTATTGTCTGACGAATCTAGGATCATGTTTCTTTCTCTGCGTTAGTGGATCTGTGCGCACGTATGGCTTGGACGCAGCTTTGCGACAGTATGCGGGCAAAGGATTCTTTCCTGGTCTTTGGCGCCTCCGAAATATTTGACCGCAATGCTCAGAACCTGCCCTCGGGTATCTTGGGGCGCTATCTCAGGAATAATGCAGAAGTCTTATCCTAATACCAATTCGCGTTTAATATGGATTG
>NC_021038.1:235817-247019 GCF_000210715.1 Fretibacterium fastidiosum | reverse complement strand
AAGTAGAAAAAAGTCCTTTAGAACATATACTTCAGCCTATTTCTGATTTTGGGGAGGATGCTGATCACCCCCAAAAATTTAAGACGATGACCTTGCGTTGGGAAAATCATTGTGTGTATGAAGGAACTCCTAAGAATTCGGTAAAACTTGCATCGGAGCATGGTTGCGCTCTCGTTTTCTCTTTAGATCCCACAGGGCGCGTTGTATGTATACTCTCCCCGTTTAGGTCTGATTGGCATTCATTCCCTGAATCATATCTTATAGCGAAAATCTATAAAACTCCTGCGCAACTTACAAAAAGAGAATTTTACAAGATGCTCCGTTATTTTTTTGCGTATTCCCTTTCTACTTCTCTTTGGGGAGCTCCTCGGATATCAGATCAAATTATCGTGCGATGGATAAAAATAATGAATTGTTTTCATTCCCGAAAGTGGCGCAAATATATCTTATCAGTTTTGACGGCCGTTGTAGAACACGCTTTCTAGTCTTCACTAAATAAACAAGGCTGTAGTTCATTGTGATTTTCTTCATAGGAGGATCTTTGCCATGCCTCGAGAAAAAATTCTCATCCTTGTCAAAGCCTGCCCAGAGCCAAGCAAGGGCTACATAGAGACCACCTGCGTCGCTGGAATAACGGAGGTGGGGGAGATGCGCAGGCTTCTCCCCGTTCCGTTTTCTCGATGAAGGGCAGCAATTCATACCAATTCGCGTTTAATATGGATTGCCTCCCCTTTCAGGGGAGGCGAAAAGAAGAGGCGTGTTTTTCGGGGGCAAAGACAAAGCGAGCGGGAGGCTTTTGCCTCCCGCTCGCTTTATAATTCAAGATCGTTCGTGATTTTCTTGACTAGAACACAACCTGCGTACGGAAACGAAGAACGTGGTCGTCATTCTTCTTATCGTCGTCCCAGTCAATCTTCACGTAGTTAAGACCGAACTTCACGCTGGGGTTGTAGGTGTACTGAACGCCAAGGCCCCACTCCGTCAGGTCAACATCCGTGTCGAAGTTGTAGCCGTTGTAGAACAGGTGGGTGGCCCACTTGTCGTTCCACTCCTGGCCCAGCGCCACGCGCCAGTACTTCAGGTCGTCGGGAAGCACGTAGCTAAACGCGTCGGTGGTGAACAGTGCTCCGTTCCCACCAAGCTCCGCCGGGACGATGAAGTTCTTGTCCATCTGGCCGTACTCCAGCCACAGGCTGGTGAACTTCAGAGCCTCCTGATTGACGTCCACGATCAGCTTCCAGTGGTTTGCGCTGTCGAGGTCCGCATCCTTCCAGACTCCACCTGCAGCGCCGGGCACCCAGACATCGCCGTTCAGCTGCTGGTGGTAGAAGATACCCTTCAGCGCGATGTCGTCGTTGAAGTTGAAGCGAAGGCCCGCGAAGATCGTCCACAGGTTGTCAAAGCTCCACCCGCTGCTGCTCGCCGTATCGATGTACTCCGCGTTGTCGCCCAGGAAGGCCTGCAGCCCCAGGTCGAAGCCGAAGCGCTCCGTGAACTGGAGCTTGCCCATCGCGAAGAGCTCCCACGCGCCCAGCGTCTTGGGAGCCTTCCCACCACGGTCGTAGTACTCGTTGCTGGGGTGAGCCACGTAGGCGATGAACTTGCCCATGCCCCACTGCTTCTCGAGGCCGAGAGCGTCCATCGTCCGGTCCGTCAGGATGCTGTCGTAGGCCGCGAAACTCCCCGTCTCCGGAAGGCTCGTCGCGCCACCCAGGTAGTACTCGTCCTCAAGGTCCCACACGAAACGGCCCGCGGTCAGCGTCGTCTCGAAGAAGAACGGGATCTCGGCGTAGAAACGGCTCCAGTTTTTGGTCCCCTCGTCCAGACGGATCACGGCGTGCATGGGGTTCTCCTCGTCGCCGAACCACCGCTCGATCCACAGGCGTCCCTGCTTCAGATAGACCTTGTTCTCCGACTCAGGAGCGTCCCTATCCTCGTAGTTTTCGATGTCGAGGCGCAAACGAGCGTGGATGTGCCATCCGCCCAGGCGCTCCTCAAGCAGGCTGACCCTCTCGTCCAGGTTCTCGACCTTGACGCCCAGAGCCTCCAGCTCGTCCTTGAACTCGACGACGAGCTTCTTCAGCATCTCCACGTCCTGTTTGCTGGCCTTCGTCATGTCGACGACCGCCAGCGCGCGGGCGAGGGCAGAGGCCATCTCGTAGCGCGTCGTGGGCTGCTTGCCCTTGTAGGTGCCGTCCGGATAGCCGGAGAGGATGCCGTGGGCGGCAAGCTGGCCGATGGCGTCATAGGCCCAGTGGTTCATCGGAACGTCCATGAACGGGTTGGTGGCCGCGAACACGGGCGCCGCGAAAGCAAAAAGCACCGCAACTGCAATTGCTGCTGCAAACTTCTTCATGATCTTGTGAAACCCCCTTATTTGGTTGTCAAAAATACCTTTTGACATACACCGTCCTCGTCCCTGGGGCACTACCCTGCGATTCGGGGGGTCCGGGAGAAGTTGCCTTGTTCCCTTTTCCCATTCCCCTGTCGAGAGAAACACCCTGCCGGACCAGCGCCCTGGCTTCCCGTCCCTTGTGGCATCCTGGGGGTTTTGCACCTCCTCCCCTGCCGTCAGAATCGAAAAACTCCGCCTTGGCCGACGATGCCCACCGTCCTCACGTGTCCCCACCTGAAGATCGGCTTGGCTATATCTTACAGGATAAGGTGTTTTTGCGCATGGGTCTTAAGGTTTATTTTTCCTTAGGCTCAGGGTCCGCCGCCCTGCGGAGGCGCACCTCCGGCTCCGTCGGAAGGGCGAAGAGGGGGACGAAGCGGTCCCACCCCGTCCACGTCAGGATCAGCATGGAGCCGACGGCGATCCACGCGAAGTAGTTGTGCAGGATGATGTCGCCCAGCGAGACGGTCCCCGCCGCCAGCGGGTACACAGCCCAGGCGATCCCCGCGAAGAAGGCCATGTAGGCGTGCCACGGGATGAGCTCCGCGCCCAGCACGGCCATCGCGTCCGCAAAGGTGGCGTTGCGCAGCGCCAGCCGGTACAGGGCCTTCGGGTCGCCCTCCACGTTCTGCTCCGTCAGGTTGCGGATGATGGGGCTGAGGGTGACGATCTGCGCCATCTCGTCCGCCAGGGCCGCGTTGCCCAGGAGGCACAGCGCCGCGTTGGCGAACATCAGCTGCCGCACCCTGGACACGCACTTCAACACGGCAGCCGCGATGGGGTCAAAGGCGTTCATCTTGCGCATGACGCCCCCAAAGGCCCCCACCCACAGCATCATGGCGATGGACCAGCCCCCCGCGTCGGAGAAGCCCGCGTAGACGCGCTCCCCGAAGGCGGCGAGGCTCGTCACCGTCCCCGCGGCGAAGCCGAAGACCAGGGAGCTCAGGATGCCCGCAGCCAGGCAGATCAGCGTGCTGGTGCCCCGCGCCGCCAGGATCAGTACCAGCACCAGCGGGATCACCATGTAGTACGGCACGCCGGCCTGCACCTGATGCAGCAGCGTGACGGCCGCCGGGCGCTTCTCCTCTAGGGCGGCCCACACCGTGTCCGGAATCTGACGGATGGCCTCCTCCGCGCTGCCCGCCACGTCCGAGAGGCCCATGCTGACCGAGGCGAAGTAGAACGCGGCCACCCCAAGCAGCAGGCACAGCCCGGACCAGACGCCCTGATGGCGCACGCGGTCGATGACGGAGACGTTCTGCATCCCGGAGCTGACCACCGTCGTGTCGGAGATCAGGCCGATGTTGTCCCCAAAGCAGCTGCCGCCCACCGCCGCCGCGATCACCAGCACCGTGCTGCCGCCCACGATGTGGTTCAGCCAGAGGAAGATCGGCGCGCAGGCGGCGAAGGTGCCCCAGGACGTGCCCGTCGCCACGGACAGGATCGCCGTCACGACCAGGCAGGCCGGCGCCACGAGCTTGGCCGTCATCCCCATGGAGAGCGCCATGTTGATGATGGCGGCCGCCACCCCGGTGGACATGAAGCACTCCGCCACGGCGTAGGCCGCCTGGAGGATCAGGAACACGATCAGGAAGTGCCGCAGGTTGTCCAGCGCGGCGTCCTGGAGCTCACCGAAGCTGTAGTGCTCCGTCGCCATGGCGACGAGCACGGCGCAGACGAAGGCGACGGGCGCGGAGAGCAGGATGTCGATGCCGCCGATCATCATCCCCGCCAGGACGGCGATAGGGCTCAGTTTCAACAGTGCGATCATTAAAAGCTCACTCCTTAACTTAGGGTAGCGCTGATTATACCAAATCGCGTTTTATAGGACTGCCTCCCCTGAAAGGGGAGGTGCCGAACGGAGTGAGGCGGAGGGGTTTGCTTTTAACCTGCTCAACACCCCCCAGCCCCTGCGGGGCAGCCCCCCTTGCAGGGGGGCCTTCTAAGAATTATCCCATCGGACCCGCCGTGGTTCAAGCGCGTCGCGGCGTCAGTACAGCCCCGCGGTCTCGCCGCCGTCGATGCGGACATCCGCACCCGTGATGTACCGGGCATCGTCGGACGCCAGGAAGGCGTAGAGCGAGGCGATCTCCTCCGGCTCCGCGTGGCGCTTCATGGGGATGCCCTCGTTGACCTTCGCCAGCATCTCGTCCGTGTACTCCGCGCGCTGCATGGGCGTCAGGACGTAGCCGGGGCAGACGCAGTTGACGCGCACGACGGGCGCCAGCTCAAGCGCCATCGTCTTGGTCAGGAGGATGACGCCGGCCTTCGAGGCGTTGTAGTCCGCGTACCAGCGGTGCCCCTCCGTGCCGTTGGTGGAAGCCGTCATCAGGATGACGCCGCCGCCCTGCTCCTTCATGCGACGCCCCGCCTCCCGAGCGCACAGGAACATGCCTCCCAGGTTGATGCCCATCGTGCGGTTCCACTGGCTGTAGGACACGTCCAGGACGCCGTTCCGCACGCTGATCCCGGCGTTGGAGATCAGGACGTCGATGCCGCCGAGCTCCCGGTCCATCTGCCGAAAGGCCGCGGCCACGTCCTCCTCCCTCGAAACGTCGGCGGGGGAGAAGCCGGCGAACTCCGGATGCGCTTTCCGCGTCTCCTCCAGGGCCTCCGCGTTGTAGTCCACGACGAAGACCCGCGCACCCTCCTCCGCAAACCGACAGGCCGTCGCCAGCCCGATGCCGCTGGCAGCGCCCGTCACCATCACGCGCCGCCCCTCGAGCTCCTCATAACGCGCCATATCCTAACACCTCCGTGCCGTTCTCAGTTCAAAATGCCCCCTCGTCCCCTGCTGAGGGCGCCGTCAACCTCCCGGCCGCGTTCACGGCTTCCCTGGGCCCACAAGGTGCGGCCCCGCTCACCGCGACAGCCGGCACATCTGCCGGCGGGCCCAGCCCGTGACCACCGGAACGTAGCCCGACAGCGCCCGGTCCAGGTCCGCGTCGCCCGTATCGACCAGGAGCGGGCGCGGAAACAGGGCGTTCAGCTTCGCCGGCGTGGCGGCGACGACGACGTTCTCGCGCCCCGCGGTGCGGATCACCTCCGGGCTGAGCTGCTGGTTCCCGCGGCCGAACACGTGCCCCTGACCGCCAATGACCGTCACGATGAGGGTCGTGTCCCCCGGCCTCGCCATCTCAAGGATCGCGCGCTCCGTCAGGTCGCGCCCCACCAGGCGCCGGTCCCTCACCGCGTCCACGCCCAGGAGCGTGTCCGGCAGGCCCAGGGCGTCCATCACGGCCTGGGTCGTCGTGCCGGACCCGACCAGGTACAGCCGCCCCGGCCGCATCTGGTCCGCCAGCCAGGCGCCGATGGCCGTGCGGTCGTACTCGTCCCGCGCCATGCCCCCCGACTTTCGGTCCTGAAGGCAGCTCCGGTCCAAAGGCACCGTCAGGCAGCCGTAGAACCGGGCGTTGACGTGCCCCTGACGAAAGGCCTCTTCGTCGATGTCCATCACGTCGGCGCGGGTGAAGTCCCGCACCTGGCCGTTCATGAACTTCGCCAAAAGCTGCCCCGATCGGACGGGCGTGACGCCGTAGACGGCGGAGTGGATCTTGACCCCCGCCGGAACGCCGATCACGGGGACGGCGCGGCCCTCGAGCGCCGCGCACAGGTCGCGGGCCGTGCCGTCTCCCCCGGCGAAGACGATGAGGTCCGCCCCGGCCTCCGCCATGGCGCGGGCCGCCCGCCGGGTGTCCTCGCCGCTCGTCCTCCCCTCCGGCGCGTAGACGACGCCGCAGGGGATGCCCAGGGACGCCAGGATCGCCTCCCCCATCTCCCCGCCGCAGGACAGGAAGCGGACCCCGTCGGGAACGGGAAGGGCCGCGGAGAGGGCCGCCCCCGCGCGAAGGTGGGCGCGGGGGACGGCGCCCAGCGCAAGCGCCCTGCGCAGCGTCTCCGCGCCGTCCGTCCCCTTCAGGGCCACGGCGCCCCCCATCCCGGCCACGGGGTTGACGAGGAAGGCGATTTTCATCTATTTCTTTCGAGGCTGAAAGTAGCCCGTGTACTTCTGCCTGTAGTTCCGCCACGACAGGGCCCAGCGCTCTGGGTCGTCGAAGTAATCGTGGCTCGTGTGGTGCACGGTGCTGTTCAGCGGGGCCGCGCGGATGACCTCCGGCTCCTCGTAGCACTCCCGCGCGATCTCCTTCAGAACGTCGCAGTAGGCGTCGAGGTCCTCCCTGGAGTAAGACTCGCTGGGCTCGATGGTGAACGGCTCCGGGACGACCCAGGGCTCGTGGCTGGACCAGTAGTGCGTCCCGAAGTCCGGGATGCGGCGTGAGACGTCCGCCGTGCCGAAGCCCGTGTCCTCCTTCAGCTTCTGCCAGCTGTAGCGCACCTGCTCCACGCGCGGCGCGTGGGCCGGGAAGCTGATGGAGGCCCCCTTGATGTCGAGGATTCGCTTCATGCAGTAGTTGTTGTTCAAGATAGCGACGCGGGACGCCTCCTTCAGGCCCTCCGCTCCCAGGCTCATGATCCAGGCATAGGCGCGCACCACCACCGGAGCCACGCCCCAGAAGGACTTGACCTTTCCACAGGTGTGGGGCAGGTCGAAGTCCAGGTAGTACCCCCGCTCCGGGCTGTGCTCCACCAGCGGGACGGGCATACAGTCGCGAAACTCCTTCCGGCAGGTGATCATGCCCACGGCGGGGCCGCCGCAGCCGTGGGGGGACGAGAAGGTCTTGTGCAGGTTGAAGAAGGACATGTCGAAGTCCGCCTCCACCGTGCGGGTGATCCCCAAAAGGCCGTTGGCGTTGGCCTGGTCGTAGCAGCAGAGGGCTCCAACCTCGTGGGCCAGCCGCGTGAACTCCCGAATCCGGCGGTTGAAGATGCCCGTGTCCTCCGGGTTCGTCATGAAGAGGGCGGCCGTGTGCTCGTCCAGGGCGGCCTTGAACGCCTCCAGGTCCGGCAGCCCCTCCTCGTCCGGAGGCAGCACGATGACCTTGTACCCCTTGACGATGGGGCAGGCGGCGTCGGAGGGATGGGAGAAGAACGTGGTGATGACGGTGTCCCGCCCTTCCTCTCCCCTCTTTTGCCAGTAGGCCCGGACGATGGAGGCCAGGGCCAGGACGCCGTGGGTGCCGCCGCCCGGCTGGACGCTGAAGCACTCCAGCCCCGAAATCTCGCCGAAGAGACGCCCCAGCCGCCAGACGATCTCCAGGATGCCCTGGGCCGTTCCATCGGGCTGCAGCGGGTGCATGTCCGCCACCTTGGGGCCGGAGGCCAGCCGGTCGTTGACCTTGGGGCTGTACTTCATCGTGCAGGTGCCCTGGCCGATATCGATGTTGCTGTCCACCCCCAGGTTCTCCTGGGACAGGTGGTTGTAGTGCCGCGCCAGCTGAGGCTGGCCGATCTCCGGCAGGTCCGGCGGCGTCTCGCGCCTCATGCAGGCCGGAAGGCTCGACACGCCGTCCCCAACCTCCAGAGCCACCTTCTCCGACACCTGCGGGACCAGCACGCCGCGCTGCCCCTTCACGCTCAGCTCGTAGATGATGGGCTCGTTCCAACTGGCCTGGTGAAACTTCGTCAGGCTCGTATCCCTCTTGTCCGCGATCTTGTCCATGAAAAACGCCTCCCCCTCAGCCCAGGATCTCCGTCAGGGCCGCGGTCAGCCCGTCGATGTCCTCCTCCGTCGTGCGCTCCGTCACGCAGAGAAGCGCGCACTGCCCCAGCTCCGGGAACTTCGCGCCGAGGTCGTACCCGCCCAGGATGCCGCGCGCGAGAAGCGCTTCGTTCACCTCGGCCACGCTCCGCCCCTCGAACCGGACGACGAACTCCGCGAAGGGCGTTCCGGACAGGGGGCAGACCGTCAGGCCGGGCACGGAGGCCAGGCGCCTGCGGGCCAGGAGGCTGCGCTGCAGGATCGTCTGCCCCAGCTCGCGCATCCCCTCCGGCCCCATGCTCGCCAGGTAGACGGCCGCGGCGATGCTCCACAGGGCGGCGTGGGTGCCGACGAACTCCTTGGCGTGGTCGCGGTTCGCGAAGGACGTGCGCTCCCACATGACGTCCCCGAAGCCCCACTCCCCGTGGGTGGTCGGAGCTAGGCCGAACAGGCGCGAGGGGTACTCCCGAACGATTTCGGGCCGGTCCTCCGAGGCGATGTAGCCCGCCACGCCGCCGCCGTAGTTCATGTGGATGCCAAGGCCCTGGATGTCGCCGCAGGCGATGTCCGCGCCGTACTGGAAGGGGGGCTTCATCACGCCCAGCAGCGAGGGCTCCGCGTAGACCAGGAAGAGCGCGCCCGCCCCGTGGGCCATTCGGGCGGCTTCCTCCGCCTCCTCCTCGACGATGCCGAAGAAGTTCGGGTTCATCACCAGGACGGCCGCGGCCTTGTGGCTCAGCTTCTTTTCAAGGTCGGCCAGGTCCACCCGGCCCGTCCTCCGGTCGTAGTCCACGAGGGTCAGCGCGACGTCCGGATCGAGGTAGGTCCTCACGGCCTGCAGCACGTCCGGGTTCAGGGCGGCCGTGACCAGCACCTCGTCGCGCTTCGTCACGCGCGTCGCCATGCGAAGCGACGTGCCCGCCGCCTGAGAGCCGTCGTAGTTCGGAACGTTGACGACGTCGCAGTCCAGGAGCTCCGCCATCATGCTCTCGTACTCGAAACAGGCCTGAAAGCGGCCGTGGTCCTCATAGGGCTCTCCGGCGTAGGCGGACAGGAACTCCGAGCGACCGATCACCTCGTCCACCAGCGCGGGGACGTAGCGGTTCCAGCAGCCCGCGCCCAGGAAACACGTCAGCTCCTGCGCCGTGCGGTTCTTGTCCAGGATGGCCGACACGTGGCGCACCAAGTCGCCCTCCGCAGTGAAGGGCGCCGGGAGCTTCAGCGGCTCCTTCATCAGGAGCTCCTTCGGGATGTTCCGCTCGATCAGCTCATCGATGGACCGCGCCCCGATGGCCTTCAGCATTCCGGCCTGGATGGCGGGGTCCGAGTTCGGTATGTAGGGGACGTTGCGTTTTGACATCGATAAGACCTCCCCGGTCCGTCCGTTAAGCAATGCCGCCGCCGTCCACGACGAGGGCGGCGCCCGTTACCCACGACGACAGGTCGCTGGCCAGGAACAGCACGGCGCGGCCGATGTCCTCCGGCGTGCCGAGGCGCGCCAGCGGCCGACCCCTGGCGGAATCCCTCAGGAACGCGCCCTCCTCCTCCCCCAGCTGACGGCCTTCGTCGCGCAGCATGTCCGTGTCCGTGTCGCCGGGGTTGACGGAGTTCACGCGGATGTTCTGCGGGCCGTGGTCGATGGCCATGGCCCGGGTGAGGTTCACGATGCCGCCCTTCACGGCGCAGTAGGCCGCGGCCTTGTCCCCGCCCTTCAGGCCCCAGCCGGACCCGGTGTTGATGATGCTGCCGCCGCCGCCCTTCGCCATGACGGGGATGACGTGCTTCGAGAGCAGAAAGGTCCCCTTCAGGCCCACCCCCAGCACGAAGTCCCACTCCGCCTCCGTCAGGTCCACCACCGTCTTGCGCACCGTGACGCCCGCGTTGTTGAACAGAACGTCGATCCTGCCGTACCTCCCGACCACGGCGTCCACGGCCGCCGTCACCTCGGCCTCCGACGTGACGCTGCATCGGACGAACATGGCGTCGATGCCCATGCCGGCGAGTTCGGCGCGGGCTGCCTCTCCCGCCTCCGCCTTCAGGTCCAGCAGCGCCACGGACGCGCCGTGCCGTCCAAGCACCCGCGCCGTCCCAAGCCCGATGCCTCCGGCACCGCCCGATATCACGGCGACCTTGCCCTCGAGAGAGATTCGGTCCTCCATCGCGACTCCTCCTCCCCGCGCGTCGCTCTGCGCGTTTTTGGAAAATTGATGCCCCTGTGCTGTTGTATTGATGCAGTGCGTTTGCGTCAAATGTATACAAAGTATACACGCAGGGCGGAGAGGTTGTCAATTCATCGCTTTTTTCAATTTCATACCAATTTGCGTCTAAAGGGCAAGAAAGGCCCCCCTGCAAGGGGAGGCAATCCATATTAAACGCGAATTGGTATGAGAACGTCGTCGTTCGCCAAGCACAGACAGGACAGTTGAAGGGGGGAAGGAGTTTTCAAAAAGGCTGACAAGAGCCAGGCGTAACGCGCCCGGCTCTTACTCCTGGTAGTGACCGCGGCAAGACAGGATTTTGAGACGATCCTCATCGAGGCGGTAGATCAAACGGTGTTCGGTCGTAATGCGTCGGCTGTATTCGCCCGATTGCCCCAGAAGCTTCTCCGGCTTCCCGATACCGCTCATCAAGCCATTTCGATGAATATCGGCAATGAGAGCTTTGATCTTCGCCAACGTTTTCCGGTCGTTTTGCGCCCAGTAAGAAAAGTCCTCGAGTGCTGTGGGCGAAAAGGTGGTATCTTCGTGCATCAAAATGCATCGAGCTCCTCTGGGGTCATGGTCTGCCCCTCTCCGTTATCGAGCTCTTCACGGCTGCGGCGCAATTTCGCCAGGTAACGTTCGTTGTTGAGCTGCCGGTTGTATTCCGCGAAAGAAACCACCACAACCTGTGGCTTGTCGCGGCGGGTGACAATCAGAGCTTTGTTCGTTCGTTCCACGTCATCGCAGTAGTCTTTGAATCGTTCCCGAACCTGGGTCGCAGGCGCCGTATCAATGGTGAACATGGAAAATTGCCTCCTTAACTGAATACGTACCGTACAAAGTACCTTATACAGTACATATTGCCATTATAGCAGGAGACGCAAATCGGTTTCAGCTCCTTACGTGAGCGGTCTGTGCTGCGGTTCAGGATTTTTTGCCCTTCACGCCCAACGCCACCTCCCCTTCGGGGAGCCTAATAAACCGGGGGCCTAAAGCGCACCCCTTCG
>NC_021038.1:233284-234516 GCF_000210715.1 Fretibacterium fastidiosum | reverse complement strand
ACTTCCTTAGCTCGGCCAGACGACACGACTTACGGACGCCAGCAGGCGGTCGGCGTCGTGTCGGTCGGCTGTGCCGAAGCAAGGCAATGGATTGCCTTGTGGAGGCGTTGACGGGGAATGTCAGACAGACGCGTCTTATGAAAAACACTCGCCGCCCCCTTAGGGGGCCAACGATCAGTTGTCCATCCCCCGCCTCAGCGCCTCCACCTCGCCGAGGGACAGCCCGGTGAAGTCAACGACCTGCTCCAGCGGGACGCCCCGCACCAGCATCCGCCGCGCCGTAGAGGCGATGCCCTCATTTCGTCCCTCATTGCGTCCCAGAGCGATGCCCTCCCTCAGGATCGTCTTCGCCTCGTACTCCAACACCTGGCCTCCCATGATGGACTTCACTCCTTCCCTCACCTTTTCGTGCCGACAGGCAATGTGCTCCAACACCTTACCGGACATCTCCTCGAGCGTCCGCTTCACGTACTCCGTCAACTTCCCGCTCTCCGCCAGCCCCTCGAGCCGTTCTTTTATCCCCTCGTACTCGGACAGAAGCTCCCGCAGCAGCCCCTCGTCCCTCTCATACCTCGCAAACCGTCTCTCGTGCGCAAAAATGCGGAAGGGAATGAGAAACAAAAGCCCCCTGGAGAAGATGTCCTCCGGCGTGTACCGCTGGGCCTTCATCGCAGGGATATCGTACGCCGCAGAACCGCCGCCTGGCAGCTCGATGCGCACCGTCAACACGTCAGGCGTACTCGCCCGGCAACGCAGGTACAGGATCGCCGACGCAGGAAAGCGCACCGTCAGAACTCCCCCGCTCACCTCGCCCGCGTCCAGCGCAATCTGCGCGTCGTACTCGAACATCCGGACCAGCATCGTGTCGTCCGACATGCTCTGACACTCGATGTGGTACTTCTTCAGCGACTTGCCCCGTATCCCGAAGCATGAGTCCGTGACGCGCTCTCGCTCCGCGCCGTCCTGACCATTGATAAAGTGCTCGTTAGAGTAGAACTCCACCGCCTCGTCCCCGGAGTACGACTCGTGAAAGATTTCGTTCACTAATGGTATGATCAGGCTTGAACAATCGGTCAGCAGCGTTCGGAACACGTCGTCGTAGGGCGTGTTGACCAGCAATCCGCATCCCTCCCCCATCCCTTCGGCTCCTGGCCTCATTATAGCAAACAAGCCCATCGCTCAAAACCGATCAAAACAGGG
Organism: Fretibacterium fastidiosum; assembly: GCF_000210715.1. Lineage (GTDB taxonomy): Bacteria > Synergistota > Synergistia > Synergistales > Aminobacteriaceae > Fretibacterium > Fretibacterium fastidiosum. The sequence continues at coordinate 233,316 of NC_021038.1, read as the reverse complement.
AAACTGAAACGGGGTAATACCAATTTGTGTCT
>NC_021038.1:228510-232398 GCF_000210715.1 Fretibacterium fastidiosum | reverse complement strand
GGGCAGCCTGAAAAACAACCAGCCGGAGGGACGCCCCTCCGGCTGAATCGGCAAATCAATGCGAAACGGACGAAGCGCCCGCTACGCCACCACGTCCAGGCGCTCGCTGAGCGCCTTGTGGATCTGCTTCACCATCTCGATGATCTCGTCCGCGGGAATCCGGCGCACCACCTGGCCGTCCTCGTTGTTGACGACCTGGATCTGCACCATGTCCGCCTCCTCGATCACCTCGTACTTCAGGTGCCGGTCCGGCGCCAGGAGGTTCACCACCTCCAGTACCTTCTCCAGCACGTCCTTCTGCGCGTCACGGTCCGGCTCGCGCTCCGGGGACGCCGCGGGGTCCTCCCGCAGGACGTCCGGCGCAGCCTGCGCGGCCTCCGGGGGACGCACCCCCTCCGGGACGCCGCCTCCCGCCGCCGGCAGGCCCTCAGGGGCGGCAGGCAGGACAGCCTTCGCGCTCAGGTTCACCTGCATAGCCTCACCCTGCTTTCCGTCTGCTCTCGATGCGCTCTCAAGGGAACGTTTTCAGAACACGCCGTCCTTGTAAAAGGGGGGAGGGGGACAGATCCCCCGCCCCCCCACGCCTGACGCTTCACGCCTCAGGCCGCTTCCCTTCCCTCAGGCGTACGAAAAACTACCGGATCAGGGTCAGGACGCTCTGCGGCAGCTGGTTGGCCTGCGCCAACATCGACGTGCCGGCCTGCAGCATGATCTGCAGCTTGGTGAAGTTCATCATTTCCTTTGCCATGTCCGTGTCGCGGATACGGCTCTCGGCAGACGTCAGGTTCTCCGCCGCCGTGTTCAGGTTGTTGATGGTGTGCTCCAGGCGGTTCTGGTACGCGCCCAGCTTCGCCCGCTGCGTGGACACCTTGTCGATGGCGTTGTCGATGATCGTGATGCTCCGCGCCGCGCTCTCGCGGTCCGTCACCAGCACCGCGTTCAGGCCCAGGGCGTGGGCGCGCATGTCGCCGATGTTGATGCCCATGTCCTCGCCCTCGTTCGCGCCGATCTGGAACACCGTCGTGTTGTCCGCCAGGTGCAGCGTCGTGCTGTAGTCCTTCGCAGCGTAGACGAAGCCCTTGCGCGCGCTGTCCCACTTCGCCGACACGCCCGCCATGGCGTCAAACTCCACGTCCACGTTGGGGTTCACCACGCCGTACAGCCGGTTGCCCGTGATCTGGACGTTGCTGGCCACGATGTCGCCGCTGTGGGCGTCCTTCACGGACACGGTGTAGCTGCTCTCCGTCGCGTCCTGAATGACGTTCAGGGAAAGCGCGTTGATGATGTTCTCGTCGCCGGAGAAGCTGATCGTCCCCGCCGAGCCGGACACGACGGAGCGGATGACGAACGTCCCCGCCACGGACTCGGAGTTGCCGGAGGCCGTATCGACGAAGTCCACGAAGTGCTTGCCGCCCTCGCCGTCAACGTACTTCGCCTGCCCCAATCCCACGCCGATGGCGGCGTTCAGCTTGTCCTGCACGTCCTTGAGCGTGTCGTTGGCGTAGAGCGTCACGGACGTCTGCTTGCCGTCACCCTGCGTGATGGTCAGCGTCTTGGCGTCCTTCTGGGAGAACACGCCCTGGCTGTCCCAGAACTTGTCCAGGTCCCGCAGCTTGACGTCGCCGCGGGCCACCTCGCCCACGTAGGTCGCGTGGAACTTGGCCAGCTCACCGGTCGGGGTGGCCGCGAAGTCGTCGTTTAGTGTCAGCTTCACGGTGCCCTCCATGACCTCGCCCGTCTTCTCGTTCAGGTAGTAGTTCTTGAAGCTGATATCCTTTCCTTTAACAAGGTCCGACTTCAGACCGTAAGACGCCGAATTGCGCGTCACATCGGTGCCCCACTTGCCATCCCATTCCTGGTTCTGCTTGCCGGAAACCGTGAGTTTGACGTCGGCCTTGGGGTCGGCTCCATCATTGCCCTTGGACACGTTGTAGACGAGCTTCGAGCCCTTCTCGAAACCGTAGGAGCCGTACCCTTCAAGTTTTAGCGTGAATGCCGCCGCCGCACCAAGGCCCAGCTTGTCGCCAAGGTTCGTCGGCGCCTCCCCGCCCTTCAGCACGATACCCTCATACGTCACCGTGCTCGTCTTGCCGTCCACTCCAAGCTTGGAGACCGTGGCCTTCAGCGTGACGGAGTCCGAGTCGTGATTGACGTTCGTCACCTCGAACAGGATGTTGGCGTTCGTGTTAATGGCGTTGGTATTCGTCGCCGTCAGCGTCTTTTTCGCGGGGTCGTCGATGGAAACTAAGGTATTGTCGAGACCACTGGTTCCATCGCCAACGTCAATAGCGTCGGCCGGGGTCACAGCGCCCGGCGTATACTGAATCAGACCAGCGCCCTTCCCTAACGCATCAGTCCCATCGGTCTTGACCGCTACGATATCCAGCTTATCCGTACCACTCTCCTTCAGCTTGATCGCGTACCCGGCCTTGGCGAACTCCTGCTTGGCTTCCTTGGTGGTGAGCGCTGCCACTACCTTATCACGTACCTTCCCGGGCTCATCGTCCTTTACAAGATTGGTGAGGTTTATTTTAACGCCGGCAACGGTAATGCTGGCATCCGATGCACCCGCAACTGGAGCCGTAATCTTCTTGAAAGTTAGTTGCGCACCAGAGGCATGAAAACTCTTCGCGTTATACGCGCCCTGGAGCGCTGGGGCAGTGTCCGTCACGGCGGCAGCGGCTTTGTTAATTGTGTAGTCGCCTGCAGGGACGTTGTTGACGGACACGCCCTTTGCGCCGGCCACGGCGTTCAGCGTGACGTCCGTGATGACGTCCTTGTGCTTGATCTTGAAGATGTCGCTCTTCTTCACCTCGGCCTGCCCCGGCTCCGCCCTGACGTCGATCTTGTAGTTGCCCTCAGAGGCCTTCTTCTGGCCGAACTGGTCGATCTGGCGCAGGCCGCCGTTGATGATGGCCTTCGTGTTCAGGTTGTCGCTGCTCCACAGCACCGCCGCGTCGCCGTTCAGGAGCTTCTTCTTGTTGAACTGCGTGGTGTTGCCGATGCGCGTGATCTCCTCGCGGAGCTGGTCGATCTCCAGCTGGATGTAGCCGCGGTCCTGCTGCGTCAGCGTGTCGTTGGCACTCTGGACGGACAGCTCGCGCATGCGCTGAAGGATGCTGTGCGTCTCGTTCAGCGCGCCCTCGGCCGTCTGGATCATGCTGATGCCGTCCTGGCTGTTGGACACCGCGCGGTCCAAGCCGCGGATCTGGGCGCGCATCTTCTCGCTGATCGCGAGGCCCGCGGCGTCGTCCGCCGCGCTGTTGATGCGGAGGCCCGTGGAGAGCTTCTGAATGGACTTCTGGAGCGAACTGCTGGTGCGGTTGACGGTGTTGTAGGCGGAAAGAGCGGGGATGTTGTGCATAACTACCATAGACATACGAATGACCTCCCTGTCCGGGCCAGATGGCCCGGTTTGTACATGTCCGCTTCTTCCATGGATACGGACATTGGCCCATGCCGGCACGGCTCCCTGCCTCCGGCTGAGCTTCCTGATGTTCCCGCCCTGGAGCGCCTCTTGCGCTCCGGGCCTGCGCTCTTACAACGCGGCCTCCGTCCCTCCGGGCGCCCGAACGGCTCGAAGACCTGCGCAGAGTTATTATAGCACGCGGAGGCGGAAAAAAGTCAACCGGCAGGGGGGAACCCCAACCCACAGGCAAAGTTTTTAACGTGCGTCAGAAAGCGGTTTTATGCGTTTTTTGCTGCACCTGACGGGTGAGAGGTCAGAGTCAGGTTAACCTGTGCTATGACGGGCTTGATCCTTGATAAAACTGCTGCAACCTGTGGATTTGGGGGGAAACGTAAAAGCCTCCCCTGAAAGGGGAGGTGCTGAACGGAGTGAGGCGGAGGGGTCGCTTTGAAGTGGTGCGTTCATACCAATTCGCGTCT
>NC_021038.1:226311-227217 GCF_000210715.1 Fretibacterium fastidiosum | reverse complement strand
CAATCCGTATTAAACGCGAATTGGTATCAGTTGTCCATCCCCCGCTGCAGCGCCGCAACCTCGTCAGGGGAAAGGCCGGTGAAGTCAACGACCTGCTCCAGCGGGACACCCCGCACCAACATCCGTCGCGCCGTGGCGGCGATGCCTTTGGCCTCACCCTCGGCGATGCCTTCAGCCTTACCCCTGGCCTCTCCTTCAGCGATGCCTTCAGCCTTACCCCTGGCCTCACCCTCGGCAATCCCTTCGGCCCTGGCGGCCCGGCGGATCGTCTCCTCGATCGTCAGATCGTCCACCATCGCCTTGTAACTCAAAATGTAGCGCAGACGTTCCTCGTGGTTCTGCAAAAACAGCCTCTCCAAATCCAGCGCCTCGCCGATCATCGGGTCCTGCACCATCGCCTCAGGCATCTTCTTCGCCTCCATTCCCGCAAGATACATCAGCCAGTACTCCAGACGGTTCCGTGGCGTCCCCTGACGGACGTACTTCGGCACCTCCAGGTAGACCAGTCTCAAATCCTCGCACAGCCTCTCCCCCGTCTCCTCGTCGCACAGGCTGAACGCCCGGCGGAAACGATCTCCCGCAAACAGGTTGAACGCCAGAATGTGGATCGAGATCGTCTTTTTCAGGTCCAGGTACGAGTCTCCGGCCCTCAACTGAGAGGCGTGCAGCGCGCTCAGGTAATAGGTGGAGCGCTGGGGGTAGTCGTTTCGGTTCCTCACCTGCACCTCGACCTCCACCTGCGTGCCGTCCGCCATGCAGGCCACGATATCGAGGTAGACACTCTTTCCAGCCTCCCGAGTGGCGGAGAGCTCTCGATCGGCGTACTCCAGGCCCGTGAAGCCCGCACTCTCGTCCGGGAACACGAGGGAGTTCACGAGGTCCAGAAACAGGTGCTTGCGCTCCTCA
>NC_021038.1:223662-225466 GCF_000210715.1 Fretibacterium fastidiosum | reverse complement strand
TCAGTTGAACAAACCCTCCAACCCCTTCTTCAGCTCTTTACCCAGTTCCTCTTTCAACTGGTCCTTGATCCGGTCGCCCTGGCTCTTTTGAGCCTCGCCGTCTGGCGAGGCAGGGTGCTGGCCCTGGCCTTCGTTCCCCGATGGAATGATGGCGTCCAGAACCCGGTCCGCTATCCGGTCCACGGCGTCCTTGGTCTCCGGCGCCTCGGGCTGAGGCGTTGGCGTTTCTACACTGGGCTGCGGCGCTGGTGTCTCTACGCTGGGTTGAGGTGCCGGGGTGCCCTGATCCACGCTCGTCGCCGTGACCGCCGCGCTCTGCGACTCGTCCTTCAGCGTGGAGGCCCCGATCTTGAGGTCCTTCACGGAGGGCGCGTCCACCTTGCCCTTCAGCGTCAGGGTGACGGTACGGAAGTCCGCCCGTGCGCCGCCCTTCTGAGCCCCTTCAAGCCCCCCGCCGAGCGCCTGTTTCAGGGTGTCGGCAACGTTTGCGCCGCCCTCCAGCAGTCCGCCCAGGGCGCCCGTGCCACCGCCCGTCAGCGCGTTGACGAGCTGGTAGTTCACCATGAGCTCAATGGGGACGTTGAGCGTCTTGTCGAAGTTGACCACGCCGTCGGAGGCGATCCTCGCGTAGCGGTACAACGGGTCGCGCTCCGGGGCCGTCGCCTCTGCGCCGGCGTGAAGGATCAGCTTGCCCGTCTTGACGGTGAAGGGCGCCTTGACGCTGACGTAGCGGATGCCTTGCGTGCCGTAGAGGCGCGTCACGATGTCCAGACCGCTGAAGCCCGTAACGGCTCCCTCGCCCATGGTGAACTGGCCCGTGCCGGCGTAGCTCAGGCCCTTCGCCGCGCTTCCGTTGAGCTTCAGGCTGAGCTGCCCTCTGCCCGAAACCTTGCCGCTCAGGCCGCCCGTCACGTCTTGAAGCAGCGCGTTCACGTCCACTTCGTCGGCGGAGAGCTCGTCGCTGAACTTCAGGGACCCCGTATCGAAGCTCAGGCTGTTCCTGGCGCTGCCTCCGTAGAGCTTTGCCGTGCCTCCGGATGAGGCGAAGGTGGCCCCGCTGTAGGAGAGGGGCAGGTTGACCTCCGTCAGGTTCAGGCCAAAGGCCTTCAGGGCGGGAGAGGTGAGGGCCCCCTCGCCGGAGAATCCGCCCGAACCGCCCGTCACGTTGAAGGTCAGGTCCGCCTTGCCGCTGATCTGCCCTGCGGCGTCCGGGTAGTCCTTCGTCAGGGCCGCCAGGTCCAGAGCCGTGCCTTGAATGGAGAGGTTGGCGGACAAGGGGGCGAACTGCACCGTGCCGGAGGCGCTGAGGGGCGCGCCACCCGCCTCCGCCTTGAAGGCGTTGATCTTCAGTTCCTTTTGCGTCCCCGAGGCGTCGGCCGTCAGGTTCGTCAGGGTGAGCCCCTGGGCCGTGACGGAGGGCGCGCTGCCGTTGAAGCTGAAGGTCGGCGCTCCCACCGTCCCGCCGATGCCGACGCTGCCCGTCAGGACGCCCTTCAGGCCCAGCCCCGACGCCTGGGCCAGAGGCTTCAGGTCCAGGCGGTCCAGGTTGAAGGTCAGGTTCAGCCTGGAATCGGGCGAGGACCCCGCCGTTCCGCTGCCCGTGATGGAGCCGCCGCCGCTTCGGGCGCCGAAGCCGGCCAGGCTGATGGCGTCCCCGGCCTTGCTCACCTTCGCCGTCACGTCCGTGAGGGTCGTCCCCGACGCCTCCACGCTGGCCGCGCGGGCGCTCAGCTCCAGCCGGTTCAACGCCGCAATTCCGCCGTCGAGGGCCGTGGAGAGCTCCAGGCCGCGAACCGTCAGAAGG
>NC_021038.1:219797-221934 GCF_000210715.1 Fretibacterium fastidiosum | reverse complement strand
GACGCCCCACTTCGACGTGAAGCGGCTGTCCGTCAGGCTGATGCGGTCCAGGGGGACCTCGCCGCCGCCGCTCCCGCCCTGGGGAAGCTCAAGCTTCCGGACCTCATCGAGGAGCTGGTCGAGGTCCATGTCCACCCCGCCGACCGACAGGTTCGCCAGCCGCAGTGACCCCCTCAGGAGCGCCGAGAAGTTCAGGCTGGCGGAGAGGGACCGCGCGGAGAGGAGCCGATCCCCGCTCTCGGTGGCGACGGAGAAGTCGGAGATTCGGTAGCCCTTCAGGGGGTTCCCGCTGACGCCCTCGGCCGTCAGCTCCAGCCGGGCCTGCTTCTTCAACTGCTCCTTTGCGACGCCGAGGATCAGGTCGCCCCCGATGTCAACGAAGGACAGGATGCCTCCTATGACGGCAAGCAGGGCGACGAGGCCAAGGAGAAATTTGACGACGCCGTGCCCTCCTCCCCTCGCTGTCCTCCGGCCGGGCCTTGCGCGTGCTCCGTCTCCCATGAAACGCACTCCCCTTCGTGAAATAATCATGGATCGCGCCGCGCCGTGAACGCGGCGTTCGATTGCTTAACCATTCAATAATAGGACGAAATGCCGTAAATGCCATCCGTGAAAAACATCAGGCGGGAGCGTCGGGGCCGCCGGGCGGCTCATCCGGGGGCGGAGGAGGCCGTTTCGGCGCGAGGCCCGGCAGGAGTTTCACCAGAGGCCCGCCCGTTGAACGGCATCAACGTTAACTGCATAAGCAATTATCTCGTTGTCACCATGTTATTATATAGGGGCGTGACGGGGGGACACTCCTGAGACACTTTCTGAGAAAATGCAGTGCCGCCGGATGCTGCTGAATTTTGAGGAGGGGGATTTTAGGATGGCTTCGATCGGCGCCAACATCAAGGCGCGCCGCCGGGCGCTGGGCATGAACCAGGAGGAGCTGGCCAGGAAGCTGGGGGTGACGCAGGCGAACATCAGCCGCATCGAGTCGAGCGTCAAGGGGCTCAGCTCGGACATGCTGCTGCCCATCGCCTCGGCGCTCTCCTGCGACGTGCGGGAGCTCCTGGGGCTGAAGTGCGACGACAGGACGGAGCTCTCGGCGCTGGGCGAGGACGCCCGCACCTTCGTGACCCGAACGCTCGAGAACGACCCGCAGCTGGCCCTGTACCTTCGCAGCTTCGTGAAGGACCAGGACTCCTTCACGGAGGAGGACTGGAAGTTCCTGGCCTCGAGCCTGAGGCTGGCCCTGGGCTATGCCGTGGACGCCATCAAGACGCGTCGCGTCCGGGACGGGTTTTGAAGGCGATGTTCCAGGATGGGCTTTTGGGCCCTGCGCGGGAGGCTGCGGCGTCCCTCCTGCGATCGACGATGCCGCGGATGTCCGCGCCACCGGTGAGCTTGAGCGTCATCTGCGACCACCTGGACATCGAGGTTTACGCCCAGCCCTGCGACGCCTTCGGGGCGCTTTTGGCGGAGGTTCGGGGACGGCGGGTCCTGATGGTCAACACCTCGATCCCCCTCGTCCGGGCGCGCTTCTCCATCGCCCACGAGCTGGGACACGCCCTCCTGGGGCACCGCTCCGCCCTGGAGCGGCCCTCCCTGTCGGACGAGCGGCAGGACGCCAGGCCGACCTCTTCGCGGCGGAGCTCCTGATGCCCCTTGCGATGGTCGCCGCCGAGGCCGGAGCCGGCCCGGAGGCGCTTGCCCGGCGCTATCGGGTGTCCCGTCAGGCCATGGCGCTGCGGCTTCGCTCCATCTCCGCCCTCGTGAGGGCCGAACGCCCCGATCCGCTCACGGCGGCGCTCTCCTGCGGCGGAACGTTTTGTCCGTCGGCCTGAACGGGGCCTGTCCGTTTTGTCGATTTGGTGCGATAATAAACAATTCACCCATATCTTTGGAGGTGGCCCGCGAGGTCGGGCGCCTCTGCCGAGGAGGTCCGTTTGGATGTTTCTGTTGATGACAGCGGCGGTTTTCGGTGCGCTCGTGCTGGCGCTCCTTTGGGGGCGGCCCGCGCACGCCTGCATGACGGTGTTGGTGGGGCGCAGAGCCTCCGAGAACGGCGTGGTCCTGGTGGGGCACAACGAGGACAGCCGCGGACGCTACGTGATGCTGACCCACATGACGGCCCCCGTCGTCCGGACCGCTC
>NC_021038.1:215769-218947 GCF_000210715.1 Fretibacterium fastidiosum | reverse complement strand
GGTAGAGGAGAAGGGGACCATCGAGACGCCCGTCGTCCTGACGGGGGTCTCGAGCGCCGGGGCGCTGTACGAGGCGCTGTTCCGCCGCTTCATGGACGAGCACCCTGAGATCTGCACGACGGCGGGCAGCGTGAACCCCGTGGTGTGCGAGTGTAACGACAGCTACCTGAACGACGCACGGGCCGCGCGCCTGGGCCGGCCCCACTTGGACGCGGCGCTGGCGTCGGCCGCGGAGGACTTTCAGCAGGGCGCGGTGGGCGCGGGGCGGGGCATGAGCTGCTTTGGGCTGAAGGGTGGCATCGGCAGCGCCTCGCGGCTGGCGACGACGGGGAAGGAGACGTACACCGTCGGCGTCCTGGTCAACGCGAACTTTGGCGTCATGACGAACCTCGTTCTGGCAGGGCGTCCTGTCGGGGCGGCACTTTCGGCCCTCGTGGAGGCGCGCCGGACCGAGGAGGAGCGGGAGTCCGGCTCCATCATCCTGGTGCTGGGCACGGACGCGCCCCTCACGGCGCGGCAGCTGACGCGGATGGCGCGCCGGTGCTTCGTGGGCGTAGGCCGGACGGGCTCCTTCGTGGGGGACGGCAGCGGCGACGTTGCCGTGGCCTTCTCGAACGCCTTCCGCATCCCCCACGAGGCACCGGAGGACCCCGTCCTCCGTGTCCCCTCCCTCCACGAAGGCGGCATCGACCCCCTGTTTCAGGCCGCTGCCGAGGCTGCGGAGGAGGCCATCCTGAGCGCGCTCCTGTGGGCGGAACCCGTTCGGGGGCGTGGGGAGCACGTCCGCCGTGCCCTGCGGGACTTCCTGCCGGAGCTTGACGCTGCCGGCCTGCTGCCCCCGACGCGCTGAGCGATGGCTGGACGACGTCGAAGCGCTTCGTTTTGGAGCGGCCCCCGGAGCCGCTTTCGAGGGGGCGCGAACCGCGTCATGGAGCGGATGCTGAAGCGCCTCGTCCTCGCCTTTCTGGCCCTTCTGGCCGGGTGGCTGGGACTTGAACACTGGCAGGGGCAGACGGGGGACGTCCTCTCCGCTCCGGTGGTGCGCGTCGTGGATGGGGATACGATCGTCGTGAGCGTGGAGGGCTCGAACCGGAAGGTGCGGCTCATCGGGGTGGACACCCCGGAGACCGTGAAGCCCAACACACCGGTGCAGTACTACGGAAAGGCGGCCAGCGACTTCACGAAGCGGGAGCTGACGGGGCGGCGCGTGTGGCTGGAGTACGACGCCGAGCCGACGGACCGCTACGGACGCCACCTGGCCTACGTGTGGCTGACGTCCCCGCCCGAAAGCGCAGACGAGGCGTCGGTGCGGCGGGACATGTTCAACGCTCAGCTCCTGACGGGAGGGTATGCGCGGGTGCTGTCCATCAAGCCGAACACCCGCTACAGGGAGCTCTTCGCCCGGCTGGAGCAGGAGGCCCGCCGGACGGGGATCGGGCTGTGGGGGCAGGAGGGCCGATCGACGGGGCGGAGCGGGGCGCGATCGCGTCATTGACATTATCCCCCGTCTGGCTCATAATCAGACGCGAGGAAGCTTAATGCGGGAAGGCCCGACGCGGCCTTCCCCTTTTTTGCCTATTTGCCTATGGGGGTATGCAGGTTTCAATGAACGAAGTGCAGGGAATGAACGAAGTGAGTGCAACGAGTGAAGTGACTGAAGTGACTGAAGTGACTGAAGTGAGGAGCGGGAACGCAGCCGGGGAGAGGGGGACGCCCTTCAGCGCGCCCTCGAACCTGGACCTGAGCGAAATATCGAGGGACGAGTACCGCGAGCTTGAGAGCTACGGACGGGAGCCCGTCGACGAGGGGTTTGACGTCTACGGCCTTCGGGACGAGCTCCTGCGCGCGCTGGAGGAGAAGGGTTTCGAGCGCCCAACGCCCGTGCAGCGGCGCGTGCTGGGCGCGGAGTGGCAGGGACGGGATCTGATCGTCCGGGCGCGGACGGGCAGCGGCAAGACGCTGGCCTTTCTCCTGCCCCTGCTCCAGGAGGTTTCGGCGGGGGAGAGGCAGCCCCGCATTCTCGTGCTGTCCCCCACCCGCGAGCTGGCGCAGCAGACGGCCAGGGAGGCGGATTGGCTGACGCGCCACCTGAGGTTGGGCGTCGTGGCGCTGGTGGGCGGCATGGAGATGGGTCCCCAACTGCGCGCCCTGCGCGGGGGCGCGGCCGTCGTCGTGGGGACTCCCGGTCGGGTGCGGGACCACATCGAGCGCGGAACCCTGCAGACGGAGGACATCCGGCACGTGGTCCTGGACGAGGGGGACCTGATGCTGGACATGGGCTTCCGCGACGAGCTGGAGGCCATCCTGGGGGCCCTGCCGGAGGAGCGCAGAACCTGGCTCTTCTCCGCCACGATGCCGGACGAGATGCGGGAGCTGGCGGACCGCTACCTGGAGGACCCCCTGATCCTCTCCCTCGTGGAGGAGGGGGCGCAGCACGCGGACATTCTGCACCGGGTCTACATGATCCCCTCCCGCCGCCGCTTCGAGGGGCTGGTGAACATCCTGCTGTGGGAGCACCCGAAGCGGTGCCTCGTGTTCTGCCACACGAAGATGGAGTCCATCGAGATCGCCCAGAAGCTGCAGGACGAGGGCTTCACCGCGGCGGCCCTTCAGGGCGACATGACGCAGAACGAGCGCATGGCGGTGCTTGCCTCCTTCAAGTCCGGCTCCATCCCCTGCCTCGTGGCGACCAACGTCGCTGCGCGGGGGCTGGACGTGGAGGGCGTGACGCACGTCATCCAACTCGGACTGCCGGACGACCAGGAGACCTTCGTCCACCGCAGCGGCCGCACGGGAAGGGCGGGCAACGAGGGGACGAACCTGATCCTGCTCTCGCCGCCCGAGGCGGGGCGCTTCCGCGACATGCTGCGGTCCACCCGGATGAAGGTGGAGTGGGAGGACATCCCGGACCTGGACCGCATCCACGCGACGCAGCGCGAGGTGATGGAGCGCGAGCTGCTCTCCGCGCCCCTCGACGGGGACTACGAGGAGTGCCTGAGCTGGGCGGAGGACCTCCTGTCCCGCGCGGAGCCGAGGGTGCTGACCGCGAAGCTCCTGGCCTTCCTCTCCTCCCGCACGGCCAAGGGGTACAGCCTCAGCGCGGAGCTGGATCGGGAGCGGGAGCGCCGTCGGGGAGGGCGCTCCTCGATTCGGTCGCGGGAGGGCGCTGCGGCGGGCC
>NC_021038.1:210436-215552 GCF_000210715.1 Fretibacterium fastidiosum | reverse complement strand
GGGCCACATCTTGAACGCGCTCTGCACGGCGCTGAAGGTGGAGCGCTGCGAGGTGGGCGCCATCCGCCTGAAGGACGATCACATCCTGGTGGAGCTCCAGCCGCTGGCCATGTCCCGTCTGGAGCAGGGCCGGGCGGGGCTGGCGCGCTGGGGGCTCTTCCCGGAGGACGAGGCCCCTCGCCGCGGGCGGCGCAGCCCCCGCGGCGAGGTCCGGAGCCGGCGCGTGGGATCGAGACTTCGCAGGAGCCGGGAGGGGTATTAGGAAGGTCAGGGGCAAAACGGGCGAGGACCCTCGCCCGTCCCTTTGGCGAGGCGGCGCTGCAGCGCCGCCTCGTGCTTCTGGAGATTGATGACGACGGCGGAGGGGGGGCGGTGCGCCGGTCCACCCTACCTCATCGCGGCGATGACCGCCTCGAGGGCCTCCCTGGCGTCCGGGGGCAGCCTGTCCACGCCGCCGCGCTCCGTCTCGCGGGCGATCACGAAGTTCAGCCGATCCTGGAAGCGGGCCTTGAGCTGCTCTCGGTAGGCGGCATCGTTCAGATCGACCTTGAAGTCCGGCATGTCCAGCGTCTTGAGCCCCGGCAGGTCGCCGAAGGGAACCCAGCGGGCCCTGCCCTCCACGATGGCCTCGATGATACCCAGCGTGTGCTCCTTCTTCACCTTGGCGCCCATGAAGTCGGCGGTGTTCAGGATGTAGCAATCCACGCCGTCGGCCAGGAGCGTCTTGAAACGCTCGTAGTCCATGGAGAGCGGGTAGGTGCGGAAGGGGTTGGCGTAGGGCTCGCACACCAGGGCGTTGGGGTCCACGCCGGGGGCCAGGCGCTCCGCGCTGGTGCGCTTGGTGGCCAGGGTGGCGCCCAGCACCGCGCCGAGGGACGGGCCCTCCAGCTTCAGGACGGGCGGGATCGTCGGGTCGCGCATGAGCCAGAAGATGGCGTTCAGCGGCTCGTCGATGCGGTCCACGCGGTTGGGGGACCAGAGGCGGGACTTGATGGAACGGCCGTTGCCGTTGCGCATGTCCTCCGTCACGGCGACCTTCCGGCCGTCCCCGGTGACGGTGGCGCCGCAGTTCTGGATCGTCAGGAGGTACTTGTTGTCCTCGCAGCCGATGGGGTAGTCCGCCAGCTTGTCGAAGTAGGTGGGCTCCATGGCGATGGCGTACTTGTCCTTGATGTTGACGATGAAGGCGTCGTCGTGCAGGACCATGATGTCGTACCTGCCGTCGTGTTTGGCGTGGGTGATGGTGGACTTGCCGGAGCCCGACAGGCCGAAGGCCGCCATGACGAACTTCCTTCCGTCCTTCATCGTGTAGCGCTTCAGGCCGCCGTGGCAGGCCGCGTAGCCGTTGCGGGCGGCGATGCCCCAGGCCAGGGTCAGGGTCCCCTTCTTCAGCTCGCCGAAGTAGCGCAGGCCCAGCACCGCGGCGCAGTTCTCCTCCGGGGAGAAGAACGCGAGGCCCAGCGGGAAGTCGGGGTGCGACCAGTCGGGGTCGGCGAAGAAGAAGATGTCGCCGTCGGTGTCCGATATCCTTCGGGAGGCCGCGTAGCGCGGCCTGTACCTCTCGTTGTCGTACTGAAAGTTGATCATCCAGTTGTAGAGGTTGTTCTCGTAGCCCTCCGGCAGGAGCAGGTGGGCCTTCACCATGAAGTCCTCGTCCAGCCCCACGTAGGCGTCCGCCTGGTACATCCTGCGATGGCGCGTGTTGAAGATGGCCTCGCGCACCACGGTGCAGAGGGCGTTGGCGTCCACGCCGGGCCAGCCCACGATGCGGCGCGCCGCCGCCGTGCGGCCGAAGATCGCGCCGTCGTTGAACAGCAGGACGTTCGCGTCCTGGGGCAGCTCCTGCTCCGTGGGGTGGTAGACGGGCATCCCCGTCAGCTCGACCGTGCCCGGACTGTTCTTCGCCAGGTTGTAGGCCTCCTTCAGGTCCAGCACCCGGTGGACGTTGTTGCCGTAGAACACGGCCTCCACCGTCGGGCGGACCTGAGTCTTGTTCACCTTTTTGAAGTTTTCCTCATCATAAGCGCCGATCGTTGCCATCGTTAACCCCCACTCCTTTTTCGCGTCCTGGCCGCCCCGCCCTCGCGCGGCGGCCCTTTTTTGAAGCCCGAAAGCTCTCCTGCCATTATAGCCCGATTGCCCCGCACATTCCAGCGCCGGCCAGGGCCGGGGCGCGGGGAGCGGTTGAACGGCAAAACGAAAACGCCCCTTGTGCTTCCCCCGGTCTTTGTGTATAATAATTCCCCGTTGAGGGCGATTAGCTCAGCGGTAGTAGCGCTTCCTTCACACGGAAGAGGTCACTGGTTCGAACCCAGTATCGCCCACCATTGATAGCAAGGGTTCAGGGGAGTTTCTCCTGAACCTTTTTTGTTCTCCTTAGAAGCGCCCTTGAAGCAAAAAACAGCGGGGCCCCGAAGGGCCCCGTTCTACATCAGCGTCGCGATCCCTGCCTTGAAAACCTTCGGCAGGATATCCCAACCCGGCACACCGGTCAGGACGGCCAAGGCTCCCAGCAGGACCAGAAACCCCAGCGCAATCTGTCGCAGCCGGTGCGAGGCGTCGTTCACCGGCGGCGCGAACCCTTCGCCCTGCACGGCGTCCTCGCCGCGCCGGAACGTCCGCTTCATGGCGTCGGATGGGGAGATGTTGGCACGCCGCGCCAGCATCCCGGCGGCAGAAGAGGCAGTCGGGCTCCGTCGCCGCAGGATTACCGGACCTCACGGTCTGCGCAACGACGTTGATCTCCGTAACGTAGCGATGGCCGCGCATGGGCACGATCCTTTCCACCTGGGTCGTGTACTTTTTCCTGAGCCTGATGATCTGCCTCCGACAGAGGCTCATAAGCAGACGGCCAGCTCTGATAAAGCCCCTAAGCGATTCTCACAGCTCGTTCCTCGCTGGCTCTCTGCTTATCTGCGGCTGTAAGCCGCAGATGCTGCGCCGGTCGCTTATGTCGAGACGCGGCATCGTTGCCGCGTCTCGACGCAGGTGGTTTATCGCTTCGGTTGTAGACCATGACCTCGATGCGCTCGACCTCTTTTTGTGTCCATGCCACTCACTCCCGCTTCATACCCAGGTATCACCGAAAGACCTGCCTGCCGCGGCGTGGGATGACATTTTCTCTGACGACCTATAGGGTGACATGATCACTGATCAACGACACCTCACCCCAAACCATATTGACAAAACGACGTCGTGGTGATAAATTTTTCATGTAGTTAGATATAACTAATTTTATTCAGGCAGACGTTTAGTTTGCGGGGCAGAACGGCCCTGGGAAGGGTTTGTCTTTTGCTGAAGGAGGCACGTTCGCGAGGAACGGTCGTTCTCCGGCAGTTCGTGGATTCATGGAGCGTTTTTGGTTAAGGAGGAACGTTTATGAAAGGATATCGTTTGTTGGGAGTGCTTGCCGCCGCGCTTCTGTGCACCCCGGCGCAGGCGGCGAAGGTGGAGGTCGAGACGGGAGCGCGGCTCCTGCCGACGACGGCCTGCCTCGTGGGGACCTACGACGCGGAGGGGCGCCCGGACGCCGCCATCATTGACCGCGTCGGCATCGCCGAGACGCCGTCGAAGCAGAGGATGATCTTCTACGTGGCGGTGAACCCGAAGCGCCAGACCGCAAAGAACATCGAAGCCACGGGCGCCTTCACCGTGAACGTGATGAACGCGGCCCTCGTGCCGCAGGGCGACTTCTGCGGAACGGTCTCCGCAGCGTCGGGGGACGAGTACTTCGACAAGTTCTCCGTCACCGGGCTGAAGCTGGAGAAGGGCAGCGACGTGAACGCTCCCGTCCTGACGGAGTGCCCCGTGACGTTGGAGTGCAAACTCGTCAAGACGCTCGAGTTCCCGGACGGGCAGCACCGGGTGTTCCTGGGCGAGGTCGCGAGTTACCACGTGGCGGCGGAGGCCCTGGACGGCGACAAGACCGCCCCCGTCAGCCAGTTCGACCCGCAGAAGTCCGGCATGGCCGTCTACTTCGCGGGCAGCGCGGAGGGGAGCGGCTACTACGCCCTCAGTGCACCCCTTGGAAGCGGGATGAGCGCGGAGAAATTCCCCTGGCCCAATGGGCTCGAGCCCAAGCCCGCGGGGCATTAGGCACAAAAAGGAGCGTTATCATGAAGGAAAGAATCTATCGCGCCATCCTGACGCTGGCGTTCACGCTGTCCCTGCTGAGCCTGCGCGCCGGTATGGCCTCCGCGGAGTCCCTGAAGTTCACGGGATCGCCCCACTTCCTGCCTGCGCCGCTGATGGTGGTGGGCGTCTACACCCCGGAGGGGCAGGCCAACTTCGCCCCCTTCCATCGGGGAGGGGTCCTCGCCTCCGGAAAGGACGGCGGCCCCATGCGCATCGGCTTCGGCATCAAGGGCGACGCGGAGAAGAGCTGGACGTACCAGTGCCTGAAGAAGATGAAGGCCTGCACCGTCAACCTGCCCTCCGTCAAGTACCTGGCGGAGGCGGAGCTCCTGGGCCGCTACTCCGGACGGCCGCTCTCCGGCGATGCGCCGCTGCTGTCCGAGAACGGCGGCTTTCAGGACAAGCTGGCGGTCACGAAGCTCACGGCGGTGAAGGGTTCGGCCGTGAACGCCCCCATGATCGAGGAATTCCCCATCTCGCTGGAGTGCGAGCTCGAGGAAGACATGCCGATCGCCGAGGGCAGCAAGAGCCGCCTGATGATCCTCGTCGTGCGCAAGGTGTGGGCGGACGAGGCCTACTTGGACGCGGGGGGTAAGATCAACCCCAAGACCGCCGATCCGGATTCCTCCATCGTCTTCTTCTCCCACTCCCACGCGGCAAACGGCGGATTCTACGGCTACGGCGAGATGCTTGGCAAGTCCGGCCCCATCTCCGACGCCTATCGCCAGAAGAAGTAACGCAACCGTCGCTGCGGGGGGCCGCTGAGACGGACGAACGGCTCCCCGTGCACACAACCCTGCCTCCCTTACCGGAGGGCGTCTTTGGCGCGCTCTATTCCTGACTTGAGGTCCTGCCTGTCGCGAGGCAGGACCTCGCTTTTTTCCGGTGGGGGCTACGGGCTGGACGACGTTTCCGCTGCACCGATCGAAGAACGTGCAGGAGAGGGGCTTCCTCTTTATACCATTTTGCCTCTAAAGGGGGG
>NC_021038.1:202232-210047 GCF_000210715.1 Fretibacterium fastidiosum | reverse complement strand
TCCACCGCTCCTGGCGGCACCTCCCCTTAGGGGAGGCAATCCATATTAGACGTGAATTGGTATCAGGGTGCGCGTGGGGGCCTTCCGATCAGCGGCTGAGATACGTCCACGCGAAGGCGGCATGGATGGCCGCGGCGCGTTTCAGCTGAGCCTCGTCCAGGTCGAACTTTGCCGAGTGGTGGGGCCTGTGGGTCCCCGGTCGGTCCGGGGCCGCCGTCCCCAGCTGCAGGTACGTCGAAGGGACGGCCTCCGCGAAGCAGCTGAAGTCCTCGGACCCCATGTTGAGCGGCGCCTCCACCATGGCCTCCGGTCCGAAGAGGTCCGTCCCGGCCCGGATCAACAGGTCCGTCATGGCGGGGTCGTTGAAGGTCGCCGCCGTGGATCTCTGATAGTCCAGCTCCGCGCGGCAGCGGAAGGCCGAAGCGATGTCCGAGGACAGGCGCCTCATGCCCGACTCGACCGCGTCCTGGACGCTGCGCTCGAAGGTGCGCACGGTCCCCACCATCTTCACGCGCTCCGGAATGATGTTGAAGGCCCTGGAGGAGGTCTCAAGACAGCCGACGCTCAGCACCGCGGTATCCCTGGGCGATACCTCGCGCGAGATGACGGTCTGGAACGCACTGCCGATCTGGAACGCAGCGGGCGTCGGATCGACGGCCAGCTCCGGGGCCGAACCGTGTCCCCCCTTGCCCTCGATGGTGAGGTTCCAGACGTCGCAGGCGGCATAGCAGGGGCCGCGTCGGTACAGCAGCTCGCCTGAGGGGAAGATGGAGGCCACGTGCAGGCCGAAGGCGGCGTCCACGCCGTGAAGGGCCCCTTCCTCGACCATGGCCCTGGCTCCGGACCGGTCACCCGCCTCCTCCGCCGGCTGAAAGAGCAGGCGCACCGTGCCCCGCAGCTCGCTCCGGATCTGCATCAGGATCTTCGCCGCCCCCAAAAGACCCGCCGTGTGGGCGTCGTGCCCGCAGGCGTGCATGACGCCCTCGTTCTGGGAGCGGTACTCCACGTCGTTCTCCTCCGTCACCGGCAGCGCGTCCAAGTCGGCGCGCAGGGCGACGCACTTGCCCGGCGCCCCTCCCTGGATGTCCGCGATGAGGCCGCTCGAGGTGCCGTCGTAGCCCCGATGCACCGTCTCGATACCCAGCTTCCGAAGCTCCTCCTGAACGCGGTCCGTGGTCCGTTCCTCCTGCCAGGACAGCTCAGGATGGCTGTGAAAGTGCCGCCGCAAGGCGATAACCTCCGGCTCGAACTCCCCGGCGAGCTCCCTGATCCTCTCGATGACGTCGTTCATGACCCCAACTTCCTTTCATTCCTCTACAAAACGATCCAATCGCATCTCCGTCGTCCTCCGGTCGGTCAGCCGGGCTGCTGCGCGCCCTCGCCCGCCACCCAGCCCGTGCTCCAGCAGATCTGGAGGTTGAAGCCACCCGATGGCCCGTTGAGGTCCAGCACCTCGCCCGCGAAGTAGAGGTTCTCGCACCGCTTGGAGCGCATCGTGGCGGGGTCCACCTCCTTCAGGCTGACGCCCCCCCGGGTGACCACCGCGTTGTTGAAGCTCCACAGCCCGTTGACCGTCAGGCGGATGTCCTTCAGCAGGTCCGCCGTCGCCTCCGCCTCCTCGCTCGAGACGTAGGCTGCGGGCTTGTCCTCCGGCACGTCCGACAGCTCCAGGATCATGGGGATGAGGGGGCCGGGCACCAGCCCCTTCAGGGCACCGGCGAAGCGGCGGGCGCTGAACTTCTCCAGGTCGCGGCGCACCCGTTCCGTCAGCTTCTCGCGCGTCAGGGCCGGCTTCAGGTCGATAGAGAGGGAGAGGGGCCCCTGGGCCATCCAGTCGGGCACGGAGGAGCTCATGTCCATGATGACGGGCCCGCTGACACCGAAGTTCGTGAACTCCATCTCGCCGAAGCGCTCGTCCACCCGCTTTCCGTCCACCAGTGCCGTCACCCGAACGTTTCGCAGGTTGCATCCGTGGGCCAGCTTCACCCACGTCTCATGGGTCTTGAGGGGGACCAACGCCGGCATCGGCGTGACGATCGCGTGCCCTGCCTGCTCCGCAAAGCGGTAGCCGTCCCCCGTGGAGCCCGTGCGGGGGTAGGACTTGCCGCCCGTCGCCACGATGAAGCGATTCGCCTCCAGCTCCTCGACCTCCGTGATGAGCCGCTCCACGCGCCCGTCCCGAACCTTCAGGGACCGCACGGGGGAGCTCCTCAGGATGCGCACTCCGAACTTCCTGCAGAGCATCAGGAGCGCGTTCAGCACGCGCTGGCCGCCGCCCTCCGCGGGGAAGACGCGGCCCCCCCGCTCCGTCACGGTCTCGACGCCGTGCTTCTGAAAGAAGGCGAGGGTCTCTGCCGGACCGAAGCGGCTGAAGGCGGACCACAGGAAGCGGCCCTTCTCCCCGTAGCGTGCGATGAAGGCGGCCGGGTCCGGCTCCGCGTTCGTGAAGTTACAGCGCCCCCGCCCCGCCAGCAGGAGCTTGGTCCCCAGGGAGGCGTTCTTCTCCGTCAGGAGGACGCGCTCCCCCAGCTCCGCCGCCCGCAGGGCCGCCATGAGACCCGCCGGCCCGCCGCCGATCACGATGGCGTCGAAGCGTTCCATCAGCGCCGCCGCTTTCCGCCCTCAGCCAGCTGTTCCCTGAAGAGCGATCCCATGGTCATGTCCGGCTTCTCAGGCCTCTCGCGCCGCCCGCCGGCCCGGTGCGCCCCCTCGCCGCGGGGCCTGCCCTCCGGGGTCCTTTCGCCCAGGTCGGACTTTCGCGCCGAGAGGGCGATGCGGCTTCGCTCCAGGTCCACCTCCAGCACGGCCACGCGGATGTGCTGCCCCGGCTTCAGGTGCGCGTGGGGGTTCTCCACGAACACGTCCGCGATGCGGCTGATGTGGACCAGCCCGTCCTGGTGGACGCCGACGTCCACGAAGGCGCCGAAGTCCGTCACGTTGGTCACGATGCCGTTCAGGATCATGCCCGGAGCCAGGTCCGTCATCGTGCGGACGTTGGGGTCGAAGGCGAAGGGCTCGAACTTCCGCCGCGGGTCGCGCCCCGGCTTCTCCAGCTCCGACAGGATGTCCTTCAGCGTGGGGAGACCCGCCGTCTCAGAGACGAAGTCCGGGAGGCGGATGCGGGCGCGCAGCGCGGGGTCGGAGAGGAGGTCGGCCACCGTGCAGGAGAGGGCCGCGGCCATGCGGGCCACGGTGGCGTAGTTCTCCGGGTGGACGGCGCTGGCGTCCAGCGGGTTCGCACCTCCCAGGATGCGGAGGAAGCCGGCGGACTGCTCGAAGGCCTTGGGGCCGAAGCGAGGCACCTTCTTGAGGGCCTCGCGGTCGCCGAAGGGGCCGTTGGCCTCGCGGTACTTCACGATCTGGGAGGCCGTCTGGCGGTTGAGGCCCGAAACGTAGGACAAAAGCTCCGGGCTCGCCGTGTTGACGTTGACGCCCACGGCATTCACGCAGTGGGTCACGACGTCGTCCAGCGCCTGCTTCAGCTCCTTCTGGTCCACGTCGTGCTGATACTGGCCCACGCCGATGGACTTGGGGTCGATCTTGACGAGTTCGGCCATGGGGTCCATGAGGCGGCGGCCGATGGAGACGGCCCCCCGGACGGTGACGTCCTGGTCCGGAAACTCGCGCCGGGCCACCTCGGAGGCGGAGTAGATGGAGGCGCCGCTCTCGTTGACGGAGACGACGGCCACGTCGGGCAGGTCCAGGCCCCGCACGAAGACCTCCGTCTCGCGCCCCGCCGTGCCGTTGCCGACGGCCACGGCCTCAAGATGGTACTTCCGCACCAGCTCCCGCAGGACCCTGCCGGCGTCCTCCCGCTCGCGCTCGGACCGCTGGAGGAAGACGACGGTGTGAAAGAGCAGCGCCCCCTGCGCATCCAGGCACACGACCTTGCAGCCGGTGCGCACGCCGGGGTCGATGGCCAGCGTGGCCCGCTGCCCCATGGGCGCGGACATCAGCACCTCCCGCACGTTCTCCGCAAAGACGCGGATCGCGTCGGCGTCGGCCCGCTTCTTCATCGCCCCCCGCAGCTCCGTCTCGATGGACTTCCGCAGGAGCCGCTTGTACCCGTCCTCCACGGCGGCGGCCACCATGCGCGACGCCGCGCCCGCGCCGTGCACGAAGCGGCGCTTCAGCAGGGAGATCGCCTCCTCCTCCGGAGGCGCGGCGCTCGTGGTGAGGAACCCCTCCCGCTCGCCCCGCAGGATGGCCAGCACGCGGTGCGACGGCATGGAAGCGGCGCTCTCCTCAAGCTCGAAGTAGTCCCGGTACTTCGCGCCCTCCTCCTCCTTGCCCCTGGCGCAGGCGCTGGTCAGCACGGCCTTGCGGGCGAAGAGCCGCCGCGTCTCCTGGCGGGAGTCCGGGTCCTCGCTGACGCGCTCGGCCAGGATGTCCATGGCGCCGGCCAGGGCCTCCTCGGCGCTGGCAACGCCTCGGTCCCCGTTCACGAAAGCCTGGGCGGCAGCGGCAGGGTCCATGGCGTCGTCCTGCGCCATCAGGAGGTCCGCCAGGGGGGTCAGGCCCTTCTCGGCGGCGATGGAGGCGCGGGTGCGGCGCTTGGGGCGCCACGGCAGGTAGACGTCCTCCAGGGCGGTCATCGTCGGGGCGGCCGCGACGGCAGCCCTCAGCTCATCCGTCAGAAGGTTGCGCTCGGCCAGCGAGTCCAGGATGGCGGCGCGGCGCTTGTCCAGCTCCGCCATCCGCGCGGCGCGGTCCCGGATTGCGGTGATGACGGTCTCGTCCAGCGATCCCGTCGCCTCCTTGCGGTAGCGCGCGATGAAGGGGACGGTGCAGCCGTCGTCGAAGAGGGAAAGCACGGCCTTGACCTGAGCCGGGGTGAGCTTGAGCTCCTTTGAGATGGCGTCCGGAATGTCGAGGGCGGGGTGAGGGGCGCAAGCCTCGGAGTTGGGGGTAGAGCGTACCGTCGTCGTTTCCATCAGAATCATCTCCTCCCTGGCGGAGCTGCGGGTCAACTGCGTCCCAGGCCGCCTGAATGGAATTGAGCGGAACGGAAAGATTATACCAAAAGGGGAAGAGGGACGTCGCCTCAGCCCCTTGAAAATGTCAATGACCAGATAAAAACCCAAATCCACGGTCTGCGGCGGCCTTATCGGGGCTCAAGCCCGTCATGGTGCAGGTCAAGCTGGCTCTGGCCTTGCACCCATCAGGTGCAGCAGAAAACGCACAAAACCTGTTTCTGCTAAAAATTTGTCTATAACTTTAAGTGAAATGAGTCTACGAAAAGAAAAACAAAACGAGGTTATCTTGCTACAGAAACGGCGCGAAACCTGTTTCGGATGGGACTGGACCTGACTAAAATCGCGGAGGCCACCGGACTGCCCCTGGATGAGCTGCAATCCTTAAAAAACGCGGGGCGGGCGTAAGCGCACAACAAGCCTCGACGACGATCAACAGAAAGAAGGGTTGCCGGATCGATCCCAATGCGGCAACCCTTCTTGTTTTTGTTTGCGAGCGACCGGCGTACGGCGGAGTCCGGCCCCTCGGAGTATTTCAGAAAAGCGGAGAGCTTCCGGGGGCGTGTTGTATAGTGGAAGTGGCCGTCAT
This sequence comes from Fretibacterium fastidiosum, assembly GCF_000210715.1. Classification (GTDB taxonomy): domain Bacteria; phylum Synergistota; class Synergistia; order Synergistales; family Aminobacteriaceae; genus Fretibacterium; species Fretibacterium fastidiosum. Next base: position 204,485 of record NC_021038.1, on the reverse strand, counting down.
GCCCTTCCATTGCATCCAGATTTTTGAAGTGCGCTCCTGTGAAACCAAGATCGTCAGTATAGCTGGGAACATACCCTCCATGACCCCCCTCACCCTTCAGGCAGGTGCTCGTCATCTCGTACGAAAGTTTGATGAGCTGCAGCATCTCAAGCTGCTTGTCGTGGCTCCACGTCGTCATTTATCCTCGCCCTCCTTCAGGTCGATAAATGTCAATGTCCCTCCATACTCGCTCTTCATTGCAACCGCAAAAAGCCGCGGCTTCAACCAAATAAAGCGCCAGGAGTCTCCCTGGTCTCTTTGTACAACTTTATAAAGAAGCTGCTTTTCAGCCAAAGTGTCCAGGTTCAAAAAGTTCAGGGCAATCAACACGACACCCGAAACCTGATTGTTTCCGGCAAGCATAACGACCTGCTCTCCATCCGCGGACAGGGCCAGACGCCACCCCCGGCTCTTCAGTTCCCTGGTTCGACCGGTTTGCAGGTCCAGTTCCAGCAAGACTCCCTCATACCCTCCTTCTTTCAACTCTTTTTCGCAAAGGAGATACGCCCTCGTTCCGTTTGCGTTGAGTCTCCATTCATACCAGGGTTTAATACCCCATAAAATTAGTTGATACCCACTTAAATGAAACAATTGCTCCTGCCATTTTTCTGTATCCATTAGGCAAAATCGATTAAATTCCTTTTGCATCCCTTCTATTGAATATACAAAACAAGATGCATCTGAGGCAAAATACGCACTCCCTTCAACACATAAATCAAAATCAACAGAGAGTCCTTTACGTATCCTTCGAAAAGAACTTAAAGCATTCTTTTTTATATTTCCTTCTGTACAAAAAAGGTCCACTGTATCAAGATCATGCCCAAGATCCTTCTCCCTTTCCCTCACCGCATCGGCCTCATCGCCGTACCAACCCTGAGGCATCCGATTCCATATCCAGCTCCGGTGCCACAACACCAGCAGCGTTTCCTCGTCCGGGCGGAATACCATGTCGTGGAACACCTTCTCCTTGTGCTCCTCGTGCTCCGGCCAGTCGAAACCAGGCAGACGCCTGAACCCCTCCACCTCGTACACCGCCAGGTCGCTGGTCCCCTCAACCCGCCCACGACCCGCCGCGGCCAGGTATCGCCCCCCAGGACTGAAGCGCACCCGCTGCACCGCAAGGCAGTCGTCGCTCCAAACGCACTCCCGCCCCCCCGTATCCCACACGTAAAGCCCCTTCTCCGTCCCCAATGCCAGCAGACTCCCGTCTGGAGAACCTGCCATGCAGTTGATTACTTCCTTCACTCGATAAATTTTGACCTCAGGCGCCTGATTCAGCTCTTCCCTCAAGTTCCTCGAAGACTGCACCGAGTCCCACGCCGGAAGGGCCGGCGCCAGATAGCAGACGATGGCCACCACAACCATCACCGCGTCCAGGCAGGCCGCACGAAAATTGCCACTTGCCCCGCCAACAGCAGCCATCAGCTGGCCCAGCCGGCTGGCCGACCGGAAAAGTTTGACAAACAACACCAACAGGCCACCGACAACTCCAAAAACAAGCAACACCACAAACGGCAGCATCGCAACGCTGGACGGGCCGTCGAACCCGAAAAAAAATGACCCCACAGACACTACAGCCAACAAAATAGCGGCCTGTATCCCTTCAACGACCGCATAGAACATCAGGACACCGCCGGTGGAAGAAGGCCTTTGGCTGTAGAACCACATGAGCAGCGGCAGTGCTGCAAAAAGGGCTTTTCCGAGGATGCTCATGCCCCCCGCAGTCCCCAGAAAGAGGAGGAGAAGGTTGCCCGCCCCAGATACTACCTGAAGGAGAACCACCATAAAGTAGATCATCAACAGCGTTCCGATTTTCTGGCGGCACTTCTTGATCTCCTCCAGCACACTCTCCCGCGTCGGTTCCAACGTCGCCTCGTCCATTTGTTCCGCCTCCTGAACTTCTGAACTGGACGTCCCATTTTTGCTTTGAATCGTCAACGTGATGATGAAGAGAATATCAATATAAAACTATCAAATACCGTTGCGGCTGTCAATAGGAACAGGAATGAGGGAGCAGGACACTTCTCGCAGGGGAGGCAAGGCAAGCAGGGCGCGCTTTTGGGCCCCTCTGCAAGGGGGGCTGGCGAGCCCCGCAGGGGCTGGGGGGTTGTTTTGGGGCGTGAAAGACAACCCCTCCGGTTCGCTAGCGCGAACCACCTCCCCTTGCAGGGGAGGCAAAGCAAGCGGCGCGTTTTTAGGACCCCGGACTTCCTT
>NC_021038.1:198860-201714 GCF_000210715.1 Fretibacterium fastidiosum | reverse complement strand
CCGAACCCCTCCGCCGCCCTTGGCAGCAGCTCCATGACCTCGATGCGCTTGATCTCTTTTTGTGACAAGGCCACTCGCTCCTGCTTCATAACCCAAGTATCACCGAAAGACCTGCCCGCTGTGTCGGAGGGTGAGATTTTCTTTGACTACTTATAGGGTGACATTATCACTGATCAACGACAACAACCAGCCCCTTGAAAATTGACGCGGCTGGAGCGCGGGTATAGAATATATCGATAAAACATGGCGTCAACATGGATTCTGCGACGGTTTCGTCCGTGGGCTCTCAGGGAACCCGATCCGATGGTTCTTAGAAATGATGATACCGAGGTGGTCGCGTTGAAGCGTATTCTCAAGTTGTTCCTGTTGTTTCTGTGCCTGACCGGCGTCCTTGCCGGCGAGGCCGCTGCGCTGGTGCAGATGAGCTTTCGGGATTACCTGAAGGAAATCCTGCTGAACAACCACGCCCTGCGGTCCGGCGTCAAGGCCGTCGAGGCGAACTACTACGCCGTGCTGGCGGCCATGGGCACGCAGCGCCCCAGCCTGGGTCTCAGCGCGAAGGGGGCCTGGCTCTCCGAGATGAACGGCGAGGACAACTACACCATGGGCAGTGCGGGCCTCGCCCTGACGCACCGCATCGACCTGTCGGGGAAGTACTCGCTGGAAGAGCGCCAGAACGTCCTGGGCTACGAGATCGCACGGGCGCAGTTCGACGCGAACGTGAACGCCCTCGTGGCCACGGCGGAAGAGACATGGTGGTCGGCGGTCCTGGCCCGCGAGAACGTGCGGCTTCAGCGGGAGATACTGCGCCAGCGGGCGGAGAACCATCGCGTGACGCTGGAAAAGTACCGCCAGCAGCTGGTCCCGAAGCTGGACGTGGTGCGCAGCGACGCTCAGGTGGTGGAGGCGGAGACGCTGGTGAAGAGCGCGGAGACGACCTACAGCAACCTGCTGGCCAACCTCTCCTACCTGGCCGGAGGGCTGGACGTGGAGCCGCGGAACGAGCCCCTGCACGTCCCGGCCTTTGACATGACGCTGAGCTACGACGAGGCGCTGAAGAACCGTCCGGACATGCGTGCGGCGCAGCTGACGCTGGATCGGGCGAAGGTGGTGAAGAAGCTGACGGCCCGCGGGCTCTCCCCGACGCTGGACGTCAACCTCCAGTGGACGGCCTGGGCCGACCCCGACGTGTCCGCCACGCCCCAGAGCCATGAGGCCCAGGCGGGGCTCTCCCTGAACGTCCCGATCTTCGACGGGCACCGAACGAAGTACGGCGTCCTGAACGCAGACCGCATGGTGCAGTCCGCGGAGGCGGCCCTGGACTCCCTGAAGGAGGAGACCCGACAGGACCTCACCGTGGCGATGAACAACTGGAAGAACGCCGAGGCGCTCGAGGTGGACAAGAAACGCCAGATGGCCCGTTCCGAGGAGGAGCTGCGCATCACGGAGCTGATGTACGCGGAGGGCATGGGCGCCCAGATCGACCTCATCAATGCCCAGACGGCCTACCGCACCGTGCGGACGGAGTACCTGGACGCCGTGAAGAGCATGTACGTGGCGCTGGTCGCCATGCGCAAGGCCATCGGGGACTACGCGCCCAACGAGGACGGGGCATGGAAGGAGGCCATCGTCCGTTACGGCAGGGGATGCGAGGTGGCGGGCGAGGTCGGGCTGGCCGGCCTGCGCGGGGAGCGCCGTCAGGGCGAGGAAACGTCTGCGAAGTCCTCGGAGGGGGCAGAATCTCCGAAGAAGAAACGATAGCTGGGGCGATCTCGGCCCTGCTGTGCAGGCCCCGTGCGGGGCCTGCGCCCGTGAGGAGGATTCAGGGGAAAAGGACAGTTCCTTTTCCCTTTTTTTTCGGATTTTTAGCTTTGAGCCCTGTGTTAGTATCTCTACCATAAATTTTTCTGTGCGGGGTTTCAGCGTCTCGGACTTCTTTGGCGAAACGGGGCGGGAGAGGCGAGAGGATCGCCCACGCCCTTTGAGAGAGGATGCGTTTACATTCAGGTAAAGAAGCTGTGATGTGCTGTCTGGCGTCTGTTGGTCTGCGGGCTTGAGCGTTTGTGGAAACGGCGTTCTCTTTTTCGTCCGTCATCCAGTCAGGCAGGACCCCAAAATCTGTTCAGGGGGGACGCCCAGTGAAATTTCGGAATGTCGCGCGCGGGCGCGGCGCAATTTGGTGTCTGTTGGCGGTGGGGTTCTTCGCCCTTCCGGGCGCGGCGGGAGCGAACGACGAGAAGGTCGAGCGCCTGTTCGGAAAGTCCGAGCCGTTGATCACGGCGAACCTCCTTCCCAGGGAGCCCGTGACCGTCACGGCGGCCCGTAACAAGGAGAAGGCCCCGAAGAAGGCCGTCGCGGGCCAGCGGGACCGCGAGGCGGAACTGAAGAGCATCGAAGCCCTTCTCTTTCGCTACAACAAGAGGCTATCGCCGCAGAAGGCGCGACTTTACGCGGAGTTCATCGTCGAGGCGGGGCAGCAGTTCCATCAGGACCCCTTCGTCATCGCGGCCATGATCGTCAACGAGTCCAGCGCGCGGCACGACGCCCTTTCCCGCGGCGGGGACTACGGCCTGATGCAGGTGCGGTGGCGTGTCCACAAGCGCAACATCACGAAGAAGTATCCCCACATTAAGCAGGCGAAGGACATGTTCGACCCGAAGTACAACGTCCTGGTGGGCACGGAGATATTCTCCCGCTGCTGTGCGGCCTCCGCGGACCTGCAGAGCGGACTTCTGCGCTACAGCGCCGGCAATCGGCGGCTGGCCCGCAAGATCGTTGCGGAGGTCAAAAGGTTGGAGGACGCCTATCAGCACCACCTGAAGAACAGCTGATACCAAATCGCGTCCAATGTGGA
>NC_021038.1:193797-197956 GCF_000210715.1 Fretibacterium fastidiosum | reverse complement strand
CTTTAAACACGAATTGGTATGACGGCACACCAAAACCGGAGGGCCTCAAGGCCCTCCGGACGTTTTCGGAGCAGCGCTCCAAACTCTTTTCGCTATTTTTCGCTACTGTCCCAGCGCCTTGTTCAGCAGGTCGACGGCGATCTTGGCGGTCTCCATGGTCCCCTCCCGCCAGCGGCGCATCCAGAAGGAGTAGAGCCAGCCCTCTGCGGACGCATCCCACTCGGAGAGGTACATCGTATCGTCCTTCAGCTCGATGTCCATAGCCGCCGTGTAGTAGGGCTTGTCCCCGATCTCCGGGAAGCCCGCGATGTGAAATATCTTTCCCCTCTGAATGGAAGGATACTCCCCCTCGCCCATTATTTTGCCGAACTTCTTCTGCCAGTCCGCCGTAGCCACGATGGCCTCGTAGTAGCGGGGCAGCTCCTTGAGGGTCGCCTCAAGCTGGAGCGGCTTGACGACCTGCTCCACGGCGCCCTGGACGAGCCTGTCCAGCGTTGGGGCTCCCCCCTGGCACAGAAAGGCGACGATGGGACCGGCCTCTACGTGCAGGGCGTAAGTTCCCTCTCCCCCTTCCGCATCGCTGGCGGCCTTGAGCAGGCGGGCGATGCGGAGCCTGCCGCGGAGCAGCGCCATAAAGTGGTCGTCCTTCAGTATCTCCTCGGCCGACTCCGATCCGATCTTCAGGTTGTCCCCGTTCAGGTTCAGGGCCTTGGCCGCATCGACGTAGCTTTTAACGTCCTCGGCCGTCAGGCACTCCGCAGGGACCGCCTGCGTCAAGAGAAATATCGCCGCGGCAAGAAGCGGCAGGGACAGGGAGAACATCGTCTTTCTCATTCGTTAAACGCCTTCCTTAAATATTATGATGGTGAAGCAATGCACTTCATTATATATTTCATCGCCCAGGCAGGGCAAGGGTGGTTTTTTTCGCCCCTTCGCCGTGGCAGCTCAAGGGCCTTCCCAGCTCATCAGATTATACCGAATTGCGTTTAATGTGGATTGCCTCCCCTGAAAGGGGAGGTGCCGCCAAGGGCGGCGGAGGGGTTCGGCCAGACGATCGGCGAGGTACGAGCCGTATCGGTTGCTTGGGGGCTTATCAGGGAGGCTTTTTTTACACGCGAATTGGTATTAGACGAATGAGGGGTTGGCGTTTTCTTCGTCGAGCGTCGTCCGAACGAAGTGGCGGAGGCGTGTGGGGATCGAACCCACCAGAGACGGCGAAAACCGCCCCTCACCGGGTTTGAAGCCCGGGCCCGTCACCAGACGAATCTCACCTCCGAAACTGATTTATTATACTTGCTGGCAACGGAAAAGTCCACCGCCTCGAAAAAAGATATATTCCGCCCTCCGAAACCCCTCCAGCCCTCAATTTTCGCCCTTTTAAGGTATACTGACAACAGAAGGTATCCAGCAGCTTTTTTCATGGCAGCGGATGCCGTGGCGTTCCCACGCTGTGGAGCCCACGGCGGGTTCTGCCGTCGAAGACGAAAGGGGAACGGAAGAGATGGACAAGGACGCGGATCGATACCTGCGCGACGTGGACCCGGAGATCGCGGACGTCATCGTGGAGGAGTACCGGCGCCAGAACGATCAGATCGAGCTCATCGCATCGGAGAACTTCACCTCCCGCGCGGTGATGGCGGCCATGGGCTCCGTGCTCACGAACAAGTACGCCGAGGGCTACCCGGCGCACCGGTACTACGGCGGCTGCGAGGTCGTGGACAAGGCGGAGGACCTGGCGCGCGATCGCGCGAAGAAGCTCTTCGGAGGCGATCACGTCAACGTTCAGCCCCACGCCGGCAGCCAGGCCAACATGGCCGCCTACTTCGCCTGCCTCGAGCCGGGGGACACGATCCTGGCCATGAACCTGACGGACGGCGGGCACCTCACCCACGGCTCCCCCGTCAACTTCTCCGGCAAGCTCTACAACGTCGTCCCCTACGGCGTGCGGAAGGACACGGAGACCATCGACTTCGACCAGGTCCGGGAGCTCGCGAAGAAGCACCACCCCAAACTGATCGTCTGCGGGGCCAGCGCCTACCCGCGCATCATCGACGCCTCGAAGTTTCGGGAGATCGCGGACGAGACGGGGGCTCTCGTGATGTTCGACATCGCCCACATCGCGGGGCTGGTGGCGGCGGGGGCCCATCCCAACCCGGTGCCCTACTGCGACTTCGTCACGACGACGACGCACAAGACGCTGCGGGGGCCCCGTGGCGGCATGGTCCTGTGCAAGGAGTGCTTCGCCAAAAAGGTGGATTCCGCCATCTTTCCGGGGATGCAGGGCGGGCCCCTGATGCACGTCATCGCGGCGAAGGCCGTGGCCTTTGCCGAAGCGCTGAAGCCGGATTTCAAGGACTACCAGCATCGGATCGTGGCGAACTGCAAGCGCCTGGCGGAGAAGGTCATGGAGCGCGGGTTCCGCCTCGTGTCCGGCGGAACGGACAACCACCTGATCCTGGTGGACCTGACGAGCAAGGGCGTGACGGGCAAGGACGTCCAGATCGCGCTGGACCGCGCCGGCATCACCGTGAACAAGAACACGATCCCCTTTGAGACGCTGAGCCCCTTCGTGACGAGCGGCGTCCGCATCGGCACGGCTGCGGTGACGACCCGCGGCTTCGGCGCGGAGGAGATGGACCGGATCGCGGGCTGGATCGACCGCGTCGTGACCCACATCGCGGACGAGGCGGAGATCGGGAAGGTCCGCGCGGAGATCTCGGAGCTCTGTGCGGCGAAGCCCCTCTATCCGGGGCTGTATTGATCGCATTCATACCAAATCGCGTCTAATGTGGATTGCCTCCCCTGAAAGGGGAGGTGGTCCGAAGGACCGGAGGGGTTGGTTCTCACGCTTGACAACACCCCCCAGCTTCGCTACCGCTCAGCAGCCCCCCCTTGCAGGGGGGCTTTTCTTGTCCTTCCGCGAATTGGTATGAGATCACCGCGCCATCGCCGCCTCCCGGCGCTTCCCCCTGTCCGGCCTTTGGACGCGCCCGGCAGCTCCCAAAGTTCTGCTACAATAGAGGCGGGTCCTCAGGCCTCCGCCGGCAGAGCGCCCCCGGAGGCGTACCCGGACCCGTTCGCCGTATCTCCTGTGCCGTCTTTCATAAAACTTTAGGGGAGGTCGTTTTGAATGTCGCTTTTCGCTGATGACAAGAACCTGGCTCTGGAACTGGTCCGTGCCACGGAGGCCGCCGTTATGGCGAGCGGCCGCTGGTTTGGGCGCGGCAGCAAGAACGATGTGGATCGGTCTGCCGTGGAGGCCATGCGCTACATGCTGAGGGGCGTGGCCATGAAGGGGGTCGTCGTGATCGGCGAGGGGGAGAAGGACGAAGCGCCCATGCTCTTCAACGGCGAGGAGGTGGGGGCCGGCGAGGGGCCGGAGATGGACATCGCGGTGGACCCCATCGACGGGACGCGACTGCTGGCCCAGGGCCTCGGCGGCTCGATCAGCGTCGTGGCGGCCGCGGACCGCGGCAGCATGTTCAGCCCTCAGGACCTGTTCTACCTGGACAAGATCGTGACCGGCGTGGAGGCGGCGGACTGCATCGACATCCAGGCTCCCGTCCACGTGAACGTCAAGGCCGTGGCCCGCGCCAAGGGCAAGGCGGTGGAGGACATCACCGTGGTCATGCTGGACCGTCCGCGCAACGAGAAGATCCGCGACGAGGTGCGGGCGATGGGAGCGCGGTTGCGGATGATCCCGGACGGGGACGTCAGCGGCGCCCTGACCACCTGCCTGCTGGGCAACGAGACCGCGGACCTGCTGCTGGGCTCAGGGGGTTCGCCGGAGGCCGTCATCACCGCCTGTGCCGTGAAGTGCCTTGGGGGCAACATGCAGTGCCGCCCCTTCTTCCGCGACAAGAAGGACGAGGAGAAGGCGAACGCCCGCGGCCTGACCCGCGACACCGTGCTCACCCTCAACGACCTCGTGAAGAGCGACAACGTCTTCTTCGCAGCCACGGGGGCCTCGGACGGCGACCTCCTGAAGGGGGTCCACTACCAGGGCAGCCACATCCAGACCTCGTCCCTCTGCATGAGGGGCATCAGCGGCACGGTGCGCTACATCTCGGCCGTCCACTCCCCCAAGAAGCTTTCCGAGATGGGCAGCGCCATCGACTACAGCCCCAACAAGAACAACCGTTAATACCAATTTACGTCT
>NC_021038.1:189454-192962 GCF_000210715.1 Fretibacterium fastidiosum | reverse complement strand
AATTGGTATCAGTTAAAACCCAGGCAGGCCTTCGCCTCCCCCTGCGGCTAGCAGCGGGCCGTCTCCCGGTACAGTGCCTTGTAGAGCTCCGCCGAACGGGTCCAGGTGAAGTCCCGCTTCATCGCCCGCTCGACGATGATCTGCCACGAGGGCTGGTCCCGAAAGCGCGCCACGGCCCGGCGCAGCGCCCAGAGCATCCCCTTCGCGTCGCAGGTCAGGAACGTGAACCCGTCCCCGCCCTCCGGAGAGTCCGCGTCGGTCACGGTGTCCCTCAGGCCGCCCACCTCCCGCACCACCGGGATCGTGCCGTAGCGCATGGCGATCATCTGAGAGAGCCCGCAGGGCTCGAAGACGGACGGCATCAAAAAGATGCTGCCGCCCGCATAGAGGAGGTGGGAGAGCGGCTCGTCGTACCCCTTGAAGAAGCGGATGTAGTCCGGGTGGGCAGCGGCGGCGCGCTCGAGGGCTCCCTCGATCCAGCCCTGACCGCTCCCCAGGAAGACGAACTTCGCGCCCAGCGCGGGCAGCTCGTCCAGCGCCTCCAGGATGAGGTTGAACCCCTTCTGTTCGACGAGGCGGCTGACGCAGACCACGACGGGCGCCTCCGTCTCGACGTCAAAGCCTGTCCGCCTGAGGAGCTCCCTGCGGCAGGCCTGCTTGCCCCCCAGGTCCCGCGCCGTGAACCGTGCCGGGAGCGCGCGGTCATGCTCCGGGTTCCAGTACCTCGTGTCGATGCCGTTCAGGATGCCCCGCAGCTTGCCGCGCTGCTGATAGAGGACGTCCGCCAGCTCGCGGGTGGACTCGTGGGTCTGAATCTCGCCCGCGTAGGTCGGCGAAACCGTCGTGACGGCGGTCGTCGCGACGATGCCGCCCTTCAGCAGGTTGACCCGGCCGTAGAACTCCAGGGCGGACAGGTTGAAGCTCCATGGCTCCAGCCCGGAGGCCTCCATGAAGGGGTGGGGGTCGAACACCCCCTGATACTCCACGTTGTGCAGGGTGAGGACGCTCCGCTCGCCCGCGTATCGGTAGTGGCGGTGCCACGCCAGCGCGCAGGGAAGGAAGGCCGTCGTCCAGTCGTGGCAGTGGTAGAGGTCCGGCCGCCAACCCGTGGCCCGGTGCAGCTCGAGCGCCTGCATACAGAAGACGGCGAAGGGGGAGACGGTCCAGAAGTCGAGCTGCCGGGGGTACATGTCCCCCGTGTAGTCCTCCGCGCTCAGGAAGTAGACGGTCACGCCGTCCACCTCCGCCCGGACGACCTTCGCCTCGCGCACCTGCCAGTTGTAGGCGGCGCAGGCGGGGCGGGACATTGCGGTGGTCTTGATGCCGGCGGCGGCCACCTTTTCCAGCACGCCGGGCCAGGCGGGAGTGACCACCCGAACGTCCATCCCCGCCTGACACAGGGCCTTCGGCAGCGAGCCCGCGACATCCCCAAGCCCGCCCACCTTCGAGAAGGGAGCCAGCTCCGTCGTCACAAAGAGGACCTTCACCGCCTCACCTCCGGCCCCGCTCATGGCGATCACATCCCCCGGAAGCTGATGGAGTACGCCTTCGACGCGTATTCGCGCACCACCCGATGCGTGTTGAAGAAGCTTGCGTCAAGCGCGATGGTGTGCTGCATCATGCTCACCCATCGGTCGTGGTCGTCGTAGTAGGTGGGGATGATCTTCTTCTCCAGCTTGTCGTAGAGGTCCACCGCGTCCAGCGACTCGTCGTAGCTCGCCCCCATGTCCTTCTCGTCCGGCACCGGCCCGATGGACCAGCCCGTCACGTCCTCGATCCAGCCCTCGATCCACCAGCCGTCCAGGATGGAGAAGTTCATGATGCCGTTCATGGCGCACTTCATGCCGCTCGTGCCGCTGGCCTCGCGCGGGCGGATGGGCGTGTTCAGCCACACGTCGACGCCCTGGGTCAGGAGGGAGGCGATCTCCATGTTGTAGTTGTCGATGAAGACGATGGGGATCTCGGACTCCAGCTCCCTGGCCACGCGGCGGATCTTCTGCAGCAGCGCCTTGCCGCCGTTGTCGTTGGGGTGGGACTTTCCGGCGAAGACGAACTGGACCTTGCGGTTGCCCGCCACCTTCCGGAAGCGCGCCATGTCGGAGAAGAGCAGGTCCGCCCGCTTGTAGGTCGCGGCCCGCCGGGCGAAGCCCAGCGTCAGGACGTCCGGGTCGAGCTGCACGCCGTTGGTCTCCATGATCCGCGCGAAGAGCCTCAGCTTGGACGCCTGGTGCGCTGCCCACAGGTCCTCCTTGGGGATCGTCAGGGCCTGGACGAGGCGCCCGGGGTCCTCCTCCCAGCCGGGAATGTTCTTGTTGTAGAGCTTCCTCATGCCGGAACTGATCCACGTGGCGGGGTGGATGCCGTTCGTGATCCAGTCCACCGTCTCCATCTTGAACATGGCGTTGCTGACCTCGGCGTGCTTCTTGGCCACGCCGTTGACGTAGCGGCTGTAGCGCAGGCCCAGCTCCGTCATGGAGACGCCCGGAACGTCGGGCAGCATACGGTGGAGGGTGCTCCTGGCCTCGTCGGGGAACACCTGGTCGATGAGGCTGTACTCAAAGTAGTCGTGGCCCGCGGGGACGGGGGTGTGGGTGGTGAACACCACCTGCTCCCGAATCTTGTCCGGGTCGTAGTAGCCCATCTCGCGCATCAGCTCCAGCGTGAGGAAGCCGGCGTGTCCCTCGTTCAGGTGGAACGTGTCGATGTTCTTGTAGCCCAGGTCCCGCAGGACGCGCAGTCCCCCCACGCCCAGGACGAACTCCTGACAGAGGCGATAGCGGTTGTCCCCGCCGTACAGGTACCAGGACAGCTTGCGGTCGTCCGGGTGGTTGGGCTCAAAGTCCGTATCGAGGAAGTAGACGGGCAGCGGGTATCCGCTCTCACCGATGATCTCGTAGACCCACACGCCGACCTGAATCTCGCGCCCCTGAAGCCGGATCGAGATGCGGTTGGGGAGCAGCGTCAGCTCCTGCGCGGGGTCCCAGACGGCGGGCTTCTCCTGCTGCCAGTCGTCGGCGTTGAAGCCCTGGACGAAGTAGCCCTTGCGGTAGAGGAGCGTCACGCCCGCCATGGGGACCCCAAGGTCCGCAGCGCTCTTCAGGATGTCCCCCGCCAGGACGCCCAAGCCGCCCGAATAGGTGGGGATGGACTCCCTCAGGCCCACCTCCATGGAAAAATACGCGATGGGCCTGAACGCGGGGTCGTTCTCCATCAACGTCCTCAGGGAACTGCCGAGGTCACTGCGGTGCAGTCTTTGAATCATCGTCTTGAAACTCCTTTCAACAACCGACCGACGGCGGGCTTCCCGCCCGGACCGCCGCGGTGGGGTTCACGTCGCCGCCTTCAGCGCCGCTGCCGGAAGGGCAGCGATATCGCCGGCGTGACGGCCTGAGGCCTGACGGAGGCACCTTCAAAAGTTAGGCGTCAGCACTGCATTGATATTGATTGTGCTTAAATTATCTCACAAATTTTCTTTTTGTGCGCGTTCGTTTGGGGAGAGATGAAGGAG
>NC_021038.1:187180-188801 GCF_000210715.1 Fretibacterium fastidiosum | reverse complement strand
AGCCTTCCGGCTGCCATTCGCTACCGCTCACGGGCCGTCAGTCCCCCACTTCGGGGAGCCTTCCGGCTGCCATTCGCTACCGCTCACGGGCCGTCAGTCCCCCACTTCGGGGAGCCTTCCGGCTGCCGTTCGCTGCCGCTCACGGGCCGTCAGTCCCAGCCCCTGAGGGGCAGCCTCCCTTGCATAAGCAGACTGCCAGATTTCTCTATAAACGCGAATTGGTATGAGTTCCTCAATGGCAGGAAAGGAAAAAAGACGCAGCTAAAACAACGTCAACAACACCAACGTACACCCACCCTACACGAATACTTTTCCCTGTAAGTTGCCCGATAAAATACATCAACATAAACAATATATTGGCTAACACAAATCCACATGGGGGAACAACCGCAACAAGGGGTTTTAAAGAAACGGTATTGATGCTGGATAAAGCACTTGATAGATAATTGCTCCCTGTAGAAAAGGCAATAACCACAGCAGCAAAAATAGCGAGAATCGCGACAAAATCCACCTGAAGCCTGGAAAAGCGATCCTCGGCTCCCTTGGCGCGCTCCTCGACTTCTTTGGATAACGCATCGATTTTATTGAGCCGATCCTCCATAGAGGTCAGTCTACCTGCTTTGCCAAATAAAAACTCCCATCTGGATATTTCAAGCCAAAGGTGATCGTAAAGTTTAACAATTTTTTTCTGAAACGGGTTTTCTCGGTCGTTACAAACAAATTTCCTGATAGAGCTGAGATTCTCTCGAAAGGTTTCAATGTCTTTCCCCTCCGTTTTTTCAAAAATTTCTTTGAGAACCTCATCAAAAAACAACGAGTATTGATGACGGAAATCATCGTCATAAATGGAGCTCAAACGTACAATGTATGCAAGAAGTGGTTTTGAGTTCTCTTCCAACATCCCCACTGAGGGAGATGCCAACTCTAACAGGACTTTATGCAGATATTCCTGCTTTTTTCCACGTTTTTCCTCTAACACGACACACCCTCGCATTCTTTATCCACAATCAGCTCAAAATCAATAACACGATCCCTTCCTTCTCCGCCTTGATATACAGAATCCCACGCTCCACCTTTACGATGGGATTTGTTTACCAATTCATACGCCGTCCATCCTTTAAAACTCGCCAAACAAGTATTAAGGGTTTTTGTGTCGAGCCCTGACAAACTTACAGGCCGATACCGAAAAACAGGCTCAGCTCCATAGGCACAAAAGTCATAATATGCACTGAGAACAACTGGGCCCAAAGGCCATGCCACAAAGCTCTCATCAAAAAGATAAGCACCCTTCTTTTTTTGGTAATAGTCAATCCATGAAAAATAAAGCAACTTCTGCAGCTGTAAATTGCTGACAGGGGCATCAGCGTTGATGAAATAATTGACAATATACTGCGCAATGCTTTTAGCATCGGATACCATCACGCATCAACCTCCTCTTTGCTGTATTCGGTCTTATGATACCAAACTTGGGGTTCATTGTCTTCGGTAATCATCTATGGTTTTTAAGGACTACAAGACTCGAGTGCCAGGACAGGGGGCCGAGGCACAGGGCGAGGAGGAGGAGCCTTATCCCCCACAAAAGATCGTTAAGCTGGGGCGGTGGCTCGAAGGGCCGGAGGGG
>NC_021038.1:173142-186535 GCF_000210715.1 Fretibacterium fastidiosum | reverse complement strand
GCACCCACATCCTCCTCCATTCAACTCATCCAACTCTGGCCCCATCATAACAAAACGAGGATCGCACCTCATGGGTACGATCCTCACTCTCCTTCAATCATGGAGCCGGCGAACAGACTCGAACTGTTGACCTGCGCATTACGAGTGCGCTGCTCTACCAACTGAGCTACGCCGGCCTTACAAGGGTTTATTTTATCAGGCCATGGCCATTTTGGCAATAGCAAACTCAACGTTGCCTCATTCAAACGCGGTCGCCGGGGGCTGCCCGCGGCGCCTCAGGACGCCACCCCCACCTCCCCTCCCGACCACAGCCGCGCGGCCTCCCGCCGCGGGACCCCGACGTGAACGAATGTCCCGTAGAAACGCAGCTCCCAGCCCGGCAGGCTGCCCAGCCTCCGCACGAGGCAGCTGAAGTCCTCCATCGAGCCCTCCGCGGGCCGGACGTCCGCGGCGCAGCCGATCAGGTGACGGGAGTTGGACACCCCGCCAACCTCCGCGTTGTGCCGCCCACAGCGAAAGCCGCTGTTCACGACGACGGGGCCACCCCACGCCCTCCGCAGTCCCTCCAGCCACAGCACCAGGAGGGCCGCGGGCCGTCCCGTGCCGCAGCAGGGACACCGAAATTCATCGATCCGGAAAAACTCAGGACCGCACTTCACCACGGGCCTCCGCAACAAAATTTTGCAGGTCCCCGATCCCCGGCGACAGCCTGCACGTCTGGCAGTGGCGCAACAGGACGATGGCCTCCCGCAGGGCCCGCAGCTCCCGCTCCATCCGAAGCAGCAGAAACGCGGCGACCACCACGGAAAAACCGCCCTGAAGTGCCGCGCCGACGAACGCCTCCAAACGATCCATCAAGTCCTCCTCTCGACTTTTCCCCGCATCGCGGGGTTAAAAAAGACCGGGGCGTCCCCCGGTCCGTCATTTCAGATGCGCATCCTTCCACCTCACGGCCGCTCTGCGCCGCTACAGGCTCACCGGGGTGCTGCTGACGGTCACGAACTCCGCGCCCACGATGGCCACAGGCTCCGGCGAGTAGATGGCCTTGTTCGCGATCATCCCCTCCATGAGGGCCTTCACCGCCGATGCCTCCGCGTCGGGCTTCGCGTGGTTGAGGGTGCTGGAAATGCTCCGGGCATCGGCATCCTTGAACTTCAACTTCAGGCTGACAGACAAACGATCACCTCCCTTCTCTCACCAATTGACAACGATCGGGTCCCCTTCCTACTGCCTCTCCAGGGTTCGGACCTCGGTCCGCTCCACCCGCGTCACGGGATGGGCCAGAACAGGGGCCACGAGCTCCGCCACGTTCACGATCGCCTCAGGGTCCGCCCCGCCGCGGATGCCCGCAAGGGAACAGCTCTTCACCATCGTGCTGCCCGTCTTCGGATTCTTACCCGCGTTGAGCTTCAGGGCCACCGTGCTCCGCCTCAGCGTGCTGCTCACCGGCATACTCTCACCTCCTCTCCTGTGGATTTCACCACGTCACCCCCTTTCGTAAATATAAGTATATAACATATTCTATTATTGTCAAGGGGTGATTCGCAATAAATTTGGGGACGACCTCAAAGGCCGTCCCCATCGGGACATTTTCGGCTGCCCCCTCCAACAGGCCTCCCCTTAGGGGAGGCAGGACAAAAAGACGGCCCCCGAAGGGGCCGTCCCATGTGCCGTGCCTTTTGGACTAGCGGGCCACCATCCACACAACCTTGTGGGTGGTATTGATCGACGGGGTCGTGTTCGCAGGAGCACTCGTAGCATCCGTGGTGCTGATAAGGGCCAGGGTATCCTTCTTGCCCTCCAGCTTCTTCATGACCTCGTCCATCGTGCTGCTCATCTTCAACTTTTCCAGGTCAACGCCCACAAACCAGTTCTTGTTCGTATTGGACTTGAACAGATAACCCTTACCGTCCGCAAATCTCTCGGGATTGTCCGTATAGCCCTTCAGAGCATCGACGGTCACCGTACCAGGAAGAAGGCCGTTCACGGCAGCGATCGCATCCATGCTGTCCGCATAGAACATCATCGTTGCAGCTTTCAGGCTGCGAAGGTTGCTGACGATGTTGGACGCCTCGGCAGAAGCCGTCGCGGAACCGCTGGAGAGCAGCATGGCCGCCGCAAGGATACCGATAATGACGATGACGATCAGGAGCTCGACGAGAGTGAAACCTTTGCGCATTTTCATGATAAATTCCTCCTTAAATTTTTGTCCCACCCACTGTGGAACTTAATGATGAAATTATAAAGCTTTCAGGACTATAATCAATAGGTCTAAAGGCTCATATTTACATCTGAGACATGGCCGCCGTGATGGGGCCGAAGATGGCCAAGGCGATCACCGCCACGAGCCCACCCACGAACATGATCATTATCGGTTCCATCAGGGAGGTCATGGCCTTGATCTGCTCGTCCAGCTCCTGGTCGTACCACCTGGCCACGCGCTCCAGCATGTCGTCCAGGTGGCCCGTCTCCTCGCCGATGCGCATCATCTGGCACACCAGGATGGGGAACACCTTCGCCCGCTTCGCGGCGTCCCCCAGGTGGACGCCCTGCTTGGCGGAGGCCTGGAGGTCCGCAAAGCCCTGCCGGATCACCTCGTTGCCCGCAGCGTTTTCTGCCATCTCGAGGCCCCTCAGGATGGGGACCCCTGCGGTGACCAGGGCCGCCAGCGTCTGGGTGGCCCGGGCCATGCCGGACTTGAACACCAGGCTCTTGATGACCGGCAGCTTCAGCTTCACCCGATCCATCATGGGCTTCGTGGCCTTGCTCCTCAGGAGGAAGCCCAGCACCCCGACGACGGCCAGCGTCCAGATCACGATGCTCAGCCAGTTTTCGGTGCAGTACTCGCCCAGGCTGAAGAGCATCTCGGTCAGCGCGGGGAGCTCGATGTTCATCCCCCTGAAGACCTGCTGGAACTTCGGCAGGATGAAGGCGATGAACACCACCACCACGGCCACGGCGAAGAAGATGACGAAGCTGGGGTAGAACATGGCGGAACGGATCTTGCTCTTCAGCGCCGCCTGCTTCTCCAAGAGCCCCGCCACGCGCTCCAGCGAGTTGTCCAGGAGACCCCCCTCCTCGCCCGCCTGGACGAGGGAGATCATCATGTTGTTGAAGACCGACGGGTGCGCCCTCATGGCCTGGCTCATGGGGATGCCGCGGTCCAGCCGCCCCTTCACGTCGAGCAGCACGTCCTTGAAGACCATGCTCCGCTCCTGCTCCGCGATGATGTCGATGGCCATGGAGAGGGTCAGGCCCGCCTGGACCATCGTCGCCATCTGGCGAAAGAACACCATCTTCGCCTTGGCGGGCACCGCGCCGATGCGCTGCAGCTTCTCGAAGAACGACAGCCCGGCTCCGCTGCTCCCCACCTCCCGGCCTCCCGCCGTCGCGGCGTTCATGGAGAGCACCAAAAGCCCCTTCTCCCGCAGGGCCTGAAGCGCAAGTCCCTGGCTCTCCGCCTCCAGCTGCCCCTCCTGGAT
Organism: Fretibacterium fastidiosum; assembly: GCF_000210715.1. Lineage (GTDB taxonomy): Bacteria > Synergistota > Synergistia > Synergistales > Aminobacteriaceae > Fretibacterium > Fretibacterium fastidiosum. The sequence continues at coordinate 183,053 of NC_021038.1, read as the reverse complement.
GTTGCCGTCCGAGGCGCGCACGCGATACTTGAAATTCATCGTTTACCTCCCAAAGTCTTCAGAAAGGCCTGCCGGGGCCCGATGGGCCAGGTTTGCAGGGGCCTCACAACGTTCCCTGCGACAGGATGCGCTGGAGCTCCTTGGGGTCGTAGGCGTAGGCCATCGCGGCGTCGCGGCTCAGGATGCCTTCGCCCACCAGGTCCGCCAGGCACTGCTCCATCGTGTGCATACCCGTGGCGGCCCCCGTCTGGATCGCCGTCCGGATCTGGCTCGTCTTGCCCTCGCGGATGCAGTTGCGGATGCCGGGGTTCGCGATGAGGAGCTCCGTGGAGCAGACGCGGCCGCTGCTCCCCCTGGGGATCAGCTGCTGGGAGCAGATGCCCACCAGGACCGACGCCAGCTGGATGCGGATCTGCGCCTGCTGGTGCGGGGGAAAGACGTCGATCAGGCGGTCCACGGACTGGGAGGCGTCCTGGGTGTGCAGCGTGCCCAGCACGAGGTGTCCCGTCTCCGCGGCGGTGATGGCCGCCTGGATCGTCTCGAGGTCACGCAGCTCTCCGATGAGGATCACGTCGGGGTCCTGGCGCAGGACGTGCTTTAGGGCCTCGGCGAAGCTGGAGGTGTCGGAGCCCACCTCCCGCTGGTGGACCACGCAGTTCTGCGGCCGATGGACGTACTCGATGGGGTCCTCGATCGTGACGATGTGGTCGGATCGCGTTCGGTTGATCTCGTCCACCAGGGCGGCCAGCGTGGTGCTCTTTCCGTGTCCCGTCGGCCCCGTCACCAGGAACAGCCCCCGGCGCCGGTGGGCGACCTCCTCCAGCTCCCGCGGCAACTCCAGCTCCCGGAGCGTCCGAATCCTCATGGGGATCAGCCGGAACGCCGCAGCGATGCCCCGCATATCGCGGTAGCAGTTGCCTCGGAAACGCGCCTCCATGCCGTTCCCCACGTGGGAAAAGCTGAAGTCCAGCTCGTGGGTCTCCATGAACTTCTTGTACTGTTCGGGCGAGATGACCTCCAGGAGGGCGCGCTCCACCTCCTCGAAGGTCATGGGCGCCGTGCCCCCCACGGGGTTCAGAATGCCGTCAACACGAATCGCGGGCGCAATGCCGACCCCCAGATGAAGGTCGCTCGCGTCCTTCTCTATGACCAGATCCAGCAGGGATCTCAAGGTTATTTCCACTAGATACCGCCTCCTGAGGCAACAGCCTTTATAGCGTGCTGGTCAAGACCTCTTCCAGCGAGGTGAACCCGGCCAGCGCGGCGTTGATGCCGGACTGGCGCAGCGTCTTCATGCCCTTCTCGATGGCCGCATTGCGGAGGTCCAGGTTGCTGGCCCCCTCCAGGACCATGCGGCGAAGGTCGTCGTCCAACACCATGATCTCATAGATACCGCGCCGCCCCTTGTAGCCGTTGCGGCACTCGTTGCACCCCCGTGCCCTGAACGCACGGGTCCCCACCGGAACGCGCAGCTCCTCGCACGTCTTGGGCGCCAGCTCGTACTCCTCGCGGCACAGGGGGCACAGCCGGCGCACCAGGCGCTGGGCGATGACCCCCGACAGCGACGCGGAGACCAGGAACGCCGCCACCCCCATGTCCACCATACGGGTGGCGGCGCTGGGGGCGTCGTTGGTGTGCAGCGTCGAGAGCACGAAGTGTCCCGTCAGCGCCGCACGGATGGCGATCTGCGCCGTCTTCTGGTCGCGAATCTCTCCCACCATGACCTTGTCGGGGTCCTGGCGCAGGATGGACCGGAGGGCGGACTCGAAGGTCAGCCCCGCCTTCTCGTTGACGAAAACCTGGTTGATGCCGGCGACGGAGAACTCCACGGGGTCCTCCACCGTGATGATGTTGACGTCCGGCTGGTTGATCCTCTGGAGCATGGAGTAGAGCGTCGTGGACTTTCCGCTTCCCGTGGGGCCCGTCACCAGCATGATGCCCCAGGGCATCTCGCAGAACATCTGAATCTTCTCCATGTCGTCCGGCTCCAGGCCCAGGCGGTCCAACCCCACGTTGGAGCTCTCCTGATCCAGGATACGAAGGACGGCCTTCTCCCCGTTCATCGTCGGCAGGATGCTGGCGCGAAGGTCGATGCGCCGCCCGTCGACGCGGATGAGGATGCGGCCGTCCTGGGGCTTGCGCCTCTCCGCGATGTCCATGCCGCTCATGATCTTGATGCGGGACGCCACAGAGGGGTGCAGGGACACGGGGTACTCGAAGGCGGTGTAGAGCTGCCCGTCGACGCGGAACCTGACGCGGGCGCTCTTCTCGTAGGCCTCCACGTGGATGTCCGACGCCCCCTCGCGCACCGCCTGCTGAAGCAGGTTGCCGACCAGCTGGATGACGGGGGCGTCCTCCGTGCTCGCCGTCACGTCCAGCTCCTTGTTGATCTCGGTGTCCGGGTCGATCTCGACGATGGCCTCCTCCAGGTTGTTCTGGAGGTTGTAGAGGCGATCCAGGTTCTTGGCGATCTCCTCGTGGGTGGAGATGCCGATCTTGAGGTTGCGGCCCGTCAGCATGCGGATCTCGTCCTGGGCCAGGAGGTCCAGGGGGTTCGACATGGTGATGAGGAGGAGACCATCGTCAACGATGGTCAGGGGTATCAGGCTCAGGCGCTCCGCCACGGCGCGGGGCACCATCTTGATGGCCTCCGGCATCGGGTGGTAGCGCGTCAGCGAGAAGAGCGGCAGGCGCAGCTGGGTGGACAGGGCCTCCGCCAGGCGCGTGTCCGAGATGATCCCTTCGGAGATGAATATCTCCCCCAGCCTCTTTCCTGTAGTTTTCTGCAGCTGCAGCGCCTGGGCCAGCTGCTCCTTCGTGATGGCCCCGGCCTGGATCAGGACGTCGCCCAACCGGGGCTGCTTCATCTGGAGTGCCGCGACGCTCGGCACGATGGCGGAGTTCATGCTCTGCCCCACCTCAGGTTCTCCCTGCGGCGCAGGGCCGACGCCCTGCTGGCCTGGGATCGGCCCCCAGGGGAGCCTGTACGCCGCCCAGGGGCACCCCGACAGCCGGGCCCCGCTGCATCCCGGGCACCGCCGCAGCGCCGGGCATCCTGCCCTCCATCAGGGCCTCGCGAATCTCCTGCGCCGGCGCCAGGGCAAAGCGCAGAGGGATAGGCAGCTTCGTCCTCAGCATGTCCTGGGTGGCGACGTCCAGAGGGTCCGCGATCGCGATCAGGAGGACGGAGCCCCGCTCCTGGAACTCCAGGGGGAAGACGTTGAACTTCTCCATCAGCTCCCGCGGGCACTCGTTCTGGGCGGCGATATTCGCCATGTAGTCCGACACCTTCACCACGGGCAGCATGAACTGCAGGCCCAAAGCTTCCGTCAGCTGCCGGTCCGTCAGGAACCCCAGCTCGACCAGGATCGCGCCGATGCGCTTCTGAGGATTTTTCGCCTGCTCCTCCAGCGCGCGCTGCAGGGCTTCCGGCGCCACCCTGCGCGACCGCAGCAGTATCTCACCAATTTTCTTCCGAGTTGCCCCCATTGCGACGCTCCTTCTGTATCACCGTTCAAACACGCCCGACCGGCGCCCTCCGCCAGGGGACGTTACGCAAAATGTTTCAGCGTCCAACGTCATCCGCACACAGCAGAAGACGGCAAAAGCACCCGACGTTTCACCTCCTTTTATTCTATCACGAATCGACGTGCATTCCGCACAACCTGCCCGCATCGACTCCCGTCAGGATTATCGGCACTCCGGACGGCCCGGAACAGGGGGCTCGTCCACGCCCCTTCGGGATGAAAAAAGGCGCGCCGTGAGGTATACTCTCAAGGACGCCATGCGCCGCGCCCGCAGATTCGGAGGGCGCGCGGGCGAGATCGCTGCCGAACGGGAGATGAACGCTATGGAGATCAAAGCGCCGCGGGGAGTACGGGACATCCTGCCCGAGGAATCGTGGAAGTGGGCTTACGTCGTGAACACGGCGGCCAGGACGATGGCCGATTTTGGATTTTCCGAGGTGCATCTGCCCCTCTTCGAGCAGACGGAGCTCTTCGCCCGTGGCGTCGGGGACACCACGGATATCGTGGAGAAGGAGATGTACACCTTCACCGACCGCGGCGGCAGGAGCCTCACCCTGCGCCCGGAGGGCACGGCCAGCATGGTGAGGGCCGCGGTGGAGAACGGGCTGTGCGCCCAGGGCACTGCGGCGAAGCTGTGGTGCTGGGGCCCCATGTTCCGGTACGAACGGCCCCAGAAGGGGCGTTACCGCCAGTTCTATCAGATCGACGCCGAGTACCTGGGGGTGGCGGGCCCCATGGCCGACGTGGAGACCATCGACCTCTCCGCGGAACTCTTCCGCCGTCTGGGCATGAAGAACCTGGAGGTCGTCATCAACTCCGTGGGGTGCCCCAGGTGCCGCCCCGTCTACCGGGAGGCCCTGCTCCAGCACTTCCAGGCCCGGCGGGGCGAGCTGTGCGAAACGTGCCTCGAGCGCATGGACCGGAACCCCCTGCGGATACTGGACTGCAAGGAGCCGGGGTGCGGCACCGTGGCCGACGCGGCCCCCGCCATCTACGAGTCGCTGTGCGACGAGTGTCGCAGCCACTTCGAGGAGGTCCGATCGGGCCTCGAACGCCTGAGCTTCCGCTACCGCCTGGACAAGCGGCTGGTGCGGGGCCTGGACTACTACACGAAGACGGCCTACGAGATCCTCTCGGGGGACCTGGGGGCTCAGAACGCCGTGTGCGGCGGCGGGCGCTACGACAACCTCTCCGAGGCCATCGGCGGCCCCCGCCTGCCCGGCGTCGGCTTCGCCTGCGGCCTCGACCGCATCGTCCTGGTGATGGAGCAGCAGGGCTGCACCTTCGGGCGCAGACCGCAGGCCAGGGCCTACGTGGCGGCGCTTGACGGCGCTTCGCGGGGGCGGCCCAGGTCCTGGCCCACGAGCTGCGGCGCGCGGGCGTCGCAGCGGAACAGGACACGGCGGACCGAAGCTTCAAGGCGCAGATGAAGAACGCCGGCGCCTCCGGCGCGCGCTGGGCCTGCATCCTGGGGCCGGAGGAGCTGGCGAAGGGTTGCGCGGCGGTCAGGGACCTGGAGGAGGGCAGTCAGACGGAGGTGCCCCTGGCTCAGGTGCCCGATTACATCCAGAACCACGAATAAACCTCCGGGGAACCGGGGGCGTCGACACGACGAGGGGGAGAGGACGCGCGTCCTCTCCCCCTCGCCTCCTGTCCTGCCTCTAGCGGTTGTAGAAGCGGGGCAGGTTCTGATAGATCGACTCCTGGGTGGCGACCCCGATCCGGATCCCGCCGCTCACCATCATCTGCACCTCGTCCTGAGCCAGGATGTCCAGCGGGTCGGCCATGGCGATCAAGAGCCGTCCGTCCGCCTCGATCCTCAGGGGCAGCAGGTTCAGCCGTGCGGCGATGTTCCGGGGCACCAGCCGGATCGCCTCGGGCTCCGGTTCCTCCTCCGCCAGGGAAAGCAGGGGCAGCTTGAGCTGCTCCGACAGCGCCTCCGCCAGGCGGCTGCTCGTGATGATGCCCTCCGAGAGCAGGATCTCGCCCAGCCTCTTTCGCGCCCTCTCCTGGATCACGAGCACCATGCTCAGCTGCTGCTGCGTGATGACCCCCGCCCGCAGCAGCATCTCCCCCAGCAGGGGGTGTTTGGCCCTCAGCGTTTTGATGCTCAGGGGGGTTGCAGCGCCGAAAGACGCGGGGGCCGGGGCGGGCGCAGGGGGAGGGGGAGGCGGATCGGACACGGCCTCCCTCAGCGCCTCCAGGATATCCTCTTCCGGGGCCAGGGCAAAGCGGATCGGGAAGGATATCTTCGCCCGCAGGATGTTCCGGGTCACGACGTCCAGGGGGTCCGAGATCGCCACCAGGAGGACGGTGCCGTGCTCCTGAAACTCGAGAGGAAAGGCCTTCAAGCTCTCCATGAGCTCCCGCGGGACCGCGTGACGCGCGGCGACGTCCCCGTAGTTCGCCACCTTCACCACCGGCAGCATGAATTGACGCCCAAGGGCGCTGGTCAGCGCCTGACTCGTGGTCCCGCCCCTCTCGATGAGGATCGCGCCGAGGCGCTTCCCAGGACTCCTGGCCTGATCCTCCAGAGCGAGCCTCAGCTCCTCCGGCGACACCAGCTTCATCTGCAGCAGAATCTCGCCAAGTTTCCTTCGCTTAACCTCCATCGCTCAGATATCCCCTCACGCCCCCTGTCGGGCCTCCGCCGCGGCGACGTCGCGCAGGTACTCGACGACCGTCGTCAGGGAATAGGCCGAAGCGCCCTTCGCGTAGACGCCGAACTCCCGGTCGTACCACCCCGTCGCGCCGATATCGAGGTGCGCCCAGGGCACCTCCGGCTTCACGAACTCTCGAAGGAACATGCCGCCCGCGATGGGGCCGCCGCCGTCGGGAGAGTAGGGGCGAAGGTCGGCAAAGGTCCCCCTCAGCCCCCCGCACAGGCGCTCGTCGTCCATCGTGAAGCGATGGAAGCGCTCCCCCGCCCGACCCGCTGCCCGCAGCAGCGCCGCGGACAGGTCGTCGTCGTCGCTCACCAGGGCCGCCGTGTACTTCCCCAGGGCGTCCCTGACCGATCCGGTCAGCGTCGCGACGTCGATCAGGGCGTCCGGTTCGAGGCGCGAGGCGAACGTCAGCACGTCCGCCAGCACGAGGCGCCCCTCGCAGTCGGTGTCCTGCACCTCCACCGTCTTTCCGCTCATGGTCCGGACGACGTCGCCGGGCCGACAGGCCGCCCCGTCCGGCATGTTCTCCACCAGAGCCGCTATGCCGTGGACCTCGATCGGCAGCCCGAGCTCCGCCGCGGCCTGCAGGACGCCCATCATGACGCAGGCGCCGCTCTTGTCGTACTTCATGCACTGCATCTCGTCCGGCCCCTTGACGCAGAGGCCGCCGCTGTCGAAGGTCACTCCCTTGCCCACGACGGCGACGCGCCGAACGGGGAGCCCCCCCGGCCGGTACACCATGTGGATGAGCCGCGGCGGGTTGGCCGAACCCCGGCCGACGGCCATCAGGCCGTTCATCCCAAAGCCCGATATCTCCCACTCGTCATAGAACTCGCAGGACAGCGTGGCCCGTCCCGCAAGGCGGCGGGCCACGCTCACAAAGGCCTCCGGGGTCAGGACGTTGGGCGGCTCGTTGGCGAGGCTGCGGGCGAAGATCAGGGCCGTGCCCACGACGCGCCCCCGTTCCAGCCCCGCCTCGTCCCCTCCGATCAGCGCAAAGGAGGCCAGTTCGCCCGCGCCGCACCCTGCGTCCTGTACTTGGTGAAGGCGCAGGCGCCGGCAAGGGCACCCTCCGCAGCGGCCTCGCTGGCCTGGGGGGACAGGGCGTCCACGCCCTCCACCTCAAGCGCAAGGCAGGACAGGTCCGAGTCCAGCGCGAACCGGACGAACTCCGCCGTCAGGGTGCGCAGGCCCGCGTCGTCAAAAGCCTCCCTGGGGCCGCCGTTCACCGTGTAGCGAAGACGCTCTCCATCGCCCACCGCCGCGACGATCTTTCCCCTCCGGTCCGCCGCGCCGAACGCGATGCGCCCGACGGCCTGCACCTCGTCCGTCATCCTGTTCAGGAGCTTCGTCATCCTTAAGAAACGCCTCCTCGCGATCCGCTTCTTCGCCGGGGTTAGCCCCCGCACCGCATCGACCGACCGCTGTCCAAAAATCGTCCGTAAAATACGCCTGCTGTGCAATTCGGCGTATCCTTTGCCTTTATATATCGTATAGGAATCAGTGGGGTTGTCAAGATACTTAAGGCGTTCATCCTTCGTCTCATAAGACTCAGGGCCTCAAGCACAGGGGCCCAGGGCCCCGCAGGGCATGGGCAGCATGAAGGGGATCCGACGAAAAAGAACCTGCGGAACCGGCCCTGCCCTTTTTCCGCATAACAGCGCATGGCGCGGAGGGCGTTTTGCGCTTAAATGTTTCGTGGCAGCAACGCCGCGCCGGCGCCGCCACCCTGCAGCGCACCCGTCGCGCCTCTTCGCCTTTATCTTACACCTTGGGAGGTTTTCATCACCATGAACGTGAAGTACCTTGGCGACCTTCTGACCCTTGGGGCGGCCCTGGGCCTTCTCCTGCCGTTCGCCGGAGCGGCGGAGGCCGGGACAAAACCGGCCCCGCTCCTGCCCATGGAGGACTTCTTCCGCAACCCGGAGTCCGCGGCCTACGCCATCTCGCCCGACGGACGGCGCCTGGCCTACGCGAAGCCCTGGAAGAGCCGCATGAACGTCTTCGTCCGCGACCTCGACAGCGAGGAGGAAAGGCGCGTCACCTCCGCCGAGGAGCGGGACGTGGGGGGCTTCTTCTGGAAGGGGAACGACCGCATCGTCTACGTGCAGGACCGGGGCGGCGACGAAAACTTCCACGTGTACATCACGAACCTCGAAGGGACCGCCTCCCGTGACCTCACGCCGTTCGAGAAGGTCCGCGCCGGGGTGCTGGACGACCTGGAGGACGACCCGCGCCACATGCTCATCAGCATGAACCGGCGGGACCCGGAGGTCTTCGACGTCTACCGCTGCGACCTGGACAGCGGCGAGCTCACGAAGCTGGCGGAGAACCCGGGCAGCGTGGTGGGCTGGATGACGGACCACGAGGGACGCCTCCGCGTCGCCATCGAGACGGACGGCGTCAACACGAACCTGCTCTACCGGACCTCGGAGGACCAGGAGTTCCGCAAACTCCTCACCACGAGCTTCAAGGACAGCTTCGACCCCATCCTGTTCAGCTACGACAACCGGCTGCTCTACGTCGCCTCGAACCTCAGCCGCGACAAGGAGGCCATCTACACCTTCGACCCCGAAGCCAACAAGCTCCTGGACCTGGTCTACGAGAACGACGAGGTGGACGTCGGCGGGCTGATGCACTCCAAGAAGCGCAAGATCGTCACGGGCGTCCACTACACGACGGACAAGACGCGGTACCACTACTTCGACGAGGAGAGCCGAAAGCTCCGCACGGCGCTGGAGGCCTTCTTCCCCGACCACGAGGTCTCCGTCACGGACATGGACGACGAGGAACAGCGCTGCATCGTGCGCGTCTGGGGGGACCGCACGCGGGGCGCCTACTACTTCTACGACCGCACCAATAACGCCCTGAAGAAGCTGGCGGACGTCTCCCCCTGGCTGAAGGAGGAGGACATGTCCCCCATGACGCCCATCACCTACCGCTCCCGGGACGGGCTGACCATCCACGGCTACCTGACGATCCCCACGGGAGCCGTCTCCCGCGACCTGCCCCTCGTGGTCATCCCCCACGGAGGGCCCAGCGCCAGGGAATACTGGGGCTTTGACGCCGAGGCGCAGTTCCTGGCCAACCGCGGGGCGGCCGTGCTTCAGGTCAACTTCCGGGGCTCCACGGGCTACGGCAAGAAGTTCTGGACCGCCGGCTTCAAGCAGTGGGGACGCGCCATGCAGGACGACGTGACGGACGGGGTGAAGTGGGCCGTGGACCAGGGCATCGCGGACCCGAAGCGCCTGGCCATCTACGGCGGAAGCTACGGCGGCTACGCCGCCCTGGCGGGCGCGACCTTCACGCCGGACCTCTACGCCTGCGCCGTGAGCTACGTCGGCCCCTCCAACCTCTTCACCCTCCTGGCGAGCATCCCCCCCTACTGGGAGCCCCTGCGCGAGATGGAGTACGAGGAGATCGGCGACCCCTCGAAGGACAAGGCGCTCCTCGAAGAGGTCTCCCCCCTCTTCCACGCGGACCGGATTCATATTCCGCTCATGGTCGCCCAGGGGGCCAACGACCCCAGGGTCAACAAGGCGGAGTCCGACCAGATCGTCGAGGCCGTCCGCAAAAACGGTCGGGACGTCCTCTACATGGTGAAGGAGAACGAGGGGCACGGCTTCCACAACGAGGAGAACCGCTTCGACTTCTACCGGGCGATGGAGGACTTCTTCCGAAAGCACCTGGGCCTGCGCTGATACCAATTTGCGTCTAA
>NC_021038.1:150546-172784 GCF_000210715.1 Fretibacterium fastidiosum | reverse complement strand
CATCGGAGGCGGGCCCGTGCGACGTCGTCATCTACGCCACCAAGGGCTACGACCTGGAGGCGGCCGCGGCCGAGACGGTCCCGCTGGTGCGGCCCGACACGCGGGTCATCCCCATCCTGAACGGCATCTCCGCCCCCGAAACCCTGGCTCGGCTCCTGCCGCCCTGCGACGTCCTGAGCGGGTGCGTCTACCTCTCCGCCCATGCGGAGGCTCCGGGGGTCATCCGGCAGACGGGGGCCGTCCAGCGCTTCCTCTTCGGCCATCCGGGCCTTGGGGAGGCGGAGAACCGGATGCGCTACGCGGACCTCGAGCGCCTGCTGAAACGGGCCGGCCTGCAGGTGACGCTGACGGAGCTCATCGACGTGGAGGTCTGGGCCAAGTTCCTGTTCCTGTCCCCCCTGGCCGCGCTGACGGCGCTCCACGGCAGGAGCATGGGCGAAATCCTGGGGGACGACGAGGCCCGCGGGCAGCTCACCGCCATGATCTGCGAGGCGGAGGATCTGGCCCGCGCATCGGGCGTCCGCCTGCCGGAGAACGTCGTCAACATCACCCTCGAGAGGTGTCGCCTGTTCCCCGGCGAGGCGCGGACCTCCATGCAGCTGGACCGGGAACGGGGGCGGCCCATGGAGCTGGAGACCCTCGTCGGCTGCGTCTGCCGGCAGGGACGAAAGCTGAAGGTCCCCACGCCGACCTATGACCGGGTCTATTCAGAGCTGAAACCCCAATGAAACCTGAACCCCGGCTCAGCCGGAGGTTTTCTAAAAGACTAAAAAGACAGAGGGGCCTTCCAAAAAAGGCCCCTCTGCAAATTCCAGGGAGAGGAACGCTGCCTGAGCGTTTTCCCAAATCGGCCGCGGGGGGGCACCCCCGCGGCCTCAGCCTGCGTAGTCCCCCTCCGTCTCGTCCAGAAGGGCCTCCACCTCGTGGCGCCAGGGCAGAGAAGGGTGCGCCCCGATGCGCGTGCAGGCCAGGGCCCCGGCCGCGGAGGCGAAGCGGGCGGCGCGCTCCATGGTCATCCCCTCCGCCAGCGCCACGCATAGGGCCGCGCAGAAGGCGTCCCTGGCCCCCGTGTTGTCCACCACGTGCACCTTGAAGGGGTCGAAGGCGAAGGGCTGTGCGCTCCGGCTAAACACCTGCCCGCCGCGGGCGCTCCGGGTCACCACGACGTCCTGCACGCCCCGGTCCAGCATCCGGTTCGCCATTCCACGGACCTCCTCGTCGGACTGCAGGTCCGAGGGGGACGCATTTCCCGTCACATAGACATCGAGGGCCTTCTGGTTCAGGACGAGGCAGTCGGCGTACTCCCAGGCCTCCGTCGGTAACGGAAAGGGCGGCTCCGCGGAGAGGAAGGTTCGACAGCCCGCGTCGTGGGCCAGGCGCAGTCCCGCCGCCACGGTCTCCGGCGGGACCTCCATTTGAAAGAGGGCCGCGTCCGAGCGCCGAAAGAGCTCCGACGCCCGCTCCATGGCCTCCACACTCAGTGCGGCGTTGGCCCCGCGGGAGAGCACGATGGAGCTCTCCCCGTCGTCGGTCACGGTGATGACGGCGACGCCCGTCACGGCATCTTCATGGACCTCCACGCGGTCGCAGTTGACCCCGCTCTGGTCCAGGACGGCCCGCAGTCGCCTGCCGAAGTCGTCGTCCCCGACGGCCCCCACCATGAACGCCTCCGCGTCCAGCCTGGCCGCCGCCAGCGCCTGATTGGACCCCTTCCCTCCGCCCGTCATGCCGAAAGCCCCGCCCAGGATCGTCTCGCCCCTCCGGGGGCGGCGCGGCGCGCGGATGACCAGGTCCATATTCAAAGAGCCAACGACTGTTACAGCAGCCACAGGGCCCACTTCCTTATCCTGTAAAATTTTTATAGCGGCCTTGCCCATGAGGCCCGTCCCCTTCATGGAGCCTTCCGGCTGCCGTTCGCTGACGCTCACGGGCCGTCGTCCCGATCCCTCAAGAACCCTGCCGATCACCGGTCCGATTGGGAAATGGGGTAGCGAAGAAGACAAAACGATGCTTTCTTAATTTGGGGAAGCGCTGATTCATCGTTAAAATGTTGTTGAAAGCTATCAAAAATCGCCAAATTAAGGATATTCTTCAGCGCTTCCCTGAATTTTTAACATGGGGCTACGCCCCAATCCCCACGCGCTTCGCGCGGCCTAATGAAGTTTCAGGCACTAAAGGGAGACAATACGGTTGACAGTTCTCAACAATTTAGCCAGTGTTGCCTTTATTATGATACCATATCCATAAAGAGGAAACGCGCGGGGAAGCGGAGGCCCTCCTCCGTCAATCTGCGGGGAGCTTTCGTCCTGGAGGATCGCTCGCCGACGGCCTGCAGCTATCTTCTTATAAAAGAGCACGAGGTGAACGTTATGACCTTTCAGCTTCCCAAACAGTGCGCGCCGGAGCGGCGCTGCGGCCTCCCCGCCGCGCCCGGCATGACGGAAGGGCCCTGCGGCACGGAGGCCCGATCGTGATCCTCCCCCGCCTGATCCTCGCGGACGAGATGACAACCGGGCGGATCCCCGCCTCGCTGCTCCTGATTCAGGCCATGCGCAGCAAGCTGGGGCAGGTCAACGTCTTCTTCTGCAACCGCAGTGAGGAGGACGTCCGCCTCATGCAGCTCCTGAGCGACGCCCCGGTGGCCTGCCTCGACCTCTACACCATGGGGAGCCCCCGCGCCCTGAAGACCCTCTTTCAACGGCGCTCCGCCGGGGACGCCCTGAACGTGGTCTCCATGCCCCTGGGCGCTGCACTGGACGAGAAGACCTTCCAGCTCTACCCGGACGTCACAGACCTCATGAAGGTCCTGGACTGCGGGGATGTGCCCGTCATGGCGGCGTCCATGGCGTCCGCCGTGAGCGCCGCGCTGGCGGCCGACGCCATGGACGCCCTCAATGAGGCCGCCCCGGGCAGGACGGCGGGCATCCTCTTCAGCTCCGTCAGCCACCCGCGGGAGTTTCAGATGCTGGAGAAAAACCTGTACCGCAGGACGCCGGCCCTGACCCTGGGGTTCATGCCCCACGCCCTGGACTGCACCATGCCCTCCATGCAGGCGATGAGCGTCGGGAACCCGTCACTGAAGCTCATCTCCCCCAAGAGCGCGGCGCTGCAGTTGGCCGGGCCGCACCGCCAGGTCGAGTGGAACATCCTGAAGGGGCTGGCCAGCCTGGACGCGGAGTGGTCGCCTTCCGAACCCTACTCCTTTCAGGCAAAGCACCTGAACGTCGCCGTCATGGGTCGTCACGCCTCCCTGGAGGGCGACGGCAACCTGGAGGTCTTCCGCATGATGGGCTGCAACGTCCACGACTGGGACCACGGGAAGGACGAGTTCCCCATCGGCTCGGACGTCCTCTACTTCCCCCACACGATCAACGAGCCCTACATCGAGGAGCTCCTGTCCGACAGCAAGTTCCGGGCCGGCGTCGCCGCAAGCTACAAGAGCAACAAGCTGATCCTGGCGATGGGGGCCTCCTCGCTGCTCTTCGGCGAGTTCTACTGCACCGCCGGCCAGAAGAAGATCGAGGCGCTGCAGATCTTCCCCTACGGAGGCCTGTCGAGCCGCGGCGCCCACGGCCGCCCCCGGAAAAGACTCCGCGTCGAGGCCCGCGGCATCCAGGACACCTGCTTCATCAGAACGAACGAGAAGGTGCGCGGCACCGTCGCTTCGGGCTTCACCATCGCCAACCCGGGTAACCTGGCGACCCCGGCCCTCTCCTTCCGCGACATGAAGAGCGACGTCGACATGGGGCTCTCCGGCTGGACGAACAGCTCCTGTTTCGTCACGGACCTGAAGCTGGACCTCTGGAGCGCGCTGGAGACGGTGAACCACTGGCTGGGTCTGAGGCGCAGGGCGGGCTGAGACGGTCGACCCAAACGCTGAACGCGCGGGGCGCCACGGGACGACAGGCACGGTCGGAGGATGGGAAAAACCGTCCTTCCCGCTTCCCCTCGTGCGTTATAGAATGAGGGCATCGCGGGCGTTGACTCGATCACTCAAAACTGCCCGCACGAAGGAGGAAGACACATCATGATGAGAAAAATTTTTCCCGCCCTGGCTGCGCTTCTCCTTTTTGCGGCCCTCACGGCCGTCGCCGGTGCGGAGGCCGTCGAGCAGAGGGCCTTTGCCCTCAAGGACCCCGTAACGCTCTACGCGAAGCCCGATGAGAGCGCGAAGTCCTGGGAGGTCAGCCTCCCCGACGAGGGCGTCAAGGTTCCGAGCGCCATTCGGGACAAGGACGACGCGCTGTGGTACAAGGTCACGGTGGACGGACGGACCGGCTGGCTCTTCAACGAGGGCATCCGCCTCCTGATGGGGGGAAAGAGCCGCGTTGCGGAGAGCGTCTACAAGCGCTGCGCCGGCGTGCGCAGCCGCGTCATGAAGAAGCCGGGCAGCGCGTGGCAGGAGGGCACGACCACCGACGAAACCGATGGGACCCTCGTCACCTACACGACGGAGGGCGGCGCCTTCCAGGCGCTCAAGACCGGGGATGGGGTCGAGGACGTCTACTTCTGCGCAAACGGCTCCGAGGCCTGCAAGACCTTCCTGGGCTTCGACCCCATCGACATGCACAAGGACAAGCTCCGCGCCAAGGTCGGGACCCCGACGGTGCGGGAGACGCCGGACGGCGAGCGCGACGTCAGCATCCTCTCCTACGAGTTGGGGAACCGCAGGATGACCATGGCGTTCCACCTGCGCAACGACCGCGTGGAGTGGTTCGAGCTCTACCGGGGGCGCACGGGAGAAGCCGCCGAGGGCTGGAGCCTCGAAGCGATCCGGGCCCGCGAGGAGGCCAGGGAAGACTAGAACCCGAAAGCGCCTCAAGAGGCCGGGGCCGGCCTTTATATAGGGCCGGCCCCGTCCTTCGCTTTCTCAGTCTGCGGGGGCAGCCTCCCTCGCGTCCCAGTAGCGCGCCACCTGCACCCGCGCGTCGTCCTCCGGGATGCCAAACATCTCGGCGAGCTTCACGACCGTCTCGTCGTAGGAGAGGCCGAAACTGCGGCAGGTATTGACGGAGCCCTGCACCTTGCCTTCAGCCTCGCCCTCAGCCCTGCCCCGCACCTTGCCTTCAGCCTCGCCCTCAGCCATAGCCTCCCGATACAGCCTCTCCTCACGTATCCTCGTGACCGTCTCCTGATCGAAAAGCAACGACATAATCTTCGTGACCTCCCTCTCTCTCCGCTCAAGGTATTCCTTCAGCACGTCCCGATCTCTGCACAGGCGAATCGTCTCCCTCAACGCCTTCTCCGTCAGGCCGTAGAGCCTCGCCTGTTCGTTGAAAATCCTGCAGAACGCCACGTATTGGCTGACGATGTCGCCCCCGCCCTCGCCGTACAGCATTCGGATGCGCACCTCGACCGCACTCCGCTCTCCGCCGAAGAACTCCCCCGACAGGGAAAGCTCGCCGGGGCGCGAGGCCCTCTCTCCCGTGTAGATGACGTAAAGCTCCGGCTTCGGCAGTTTTACCTTGCCGCTGTTGTAAAGGTCCGCCCTCGTCCTGGCGAAGTAGTCCTTCCAGACCTGCGCCAGATACAGCAGCGCACGGACGACGATGTTCGCCGTCCAGGTGCTCTGCGCCTCCACGAGGACCATCAGTCGATCCCCCACCATAAAGCTCAGGTCGTTGTAGAGGTCGTCCGTCAACACGTTATCGATCGTGACGTCCACCAGATCGTCCTCAGCCGTCGTCTCGTCCTCCGGGTGCAGCGTCCGATAGAGCTGCAACAGATACTTCTTGATACCGAACAGGTCGGAGAAGACGCTGTCCTTGACCTCACGCTTAACAAACCCTCCCGACGGACCCCTCTGCGCTGCCGCCTTGTCCATGCCCTCGCCTCCGACCTTCAGGATGTCATCATTATACCGGCTTGTCAACGTCAGCCCCACTGGTTCTCCGCCGCGTCATCGTGCTGAAACAGGGAGGACAAAGCGACAGCGTGATATAATAGCAAAGGTCTGACGGCGGGGGCCGAAGCGCTCCGCCGGGAAGCGACAAGGCAGGCCGCATCCGGCTTGAGCAGTCCCCATGCGGCGCGCCCTAACCCTCATCTTAAGGAGTGTTTCTTCACCATGAGCAAGTACTTATTAGCGGTTCTTGCGGTCGTCCTGGCCGGGACGGTCGGAGGGGGATTTCCCGCCCTCGCCGCGCCCCTCGACGCGGAGAGGACGGCGGGGCTGGACGCCGCGCTGGACGCCATGATCGGCTCGGAGGGGACCTGCGTCCCCGGCCTCGGCGTGATCGTCTACAAGGACGGGACCAGGGCCTACAGCAAGTTCCTCGGACGCCGCCACATCGACGCGCAGGACCCCTCGCTGGACCGCCCGTTTACGGAGGACTCCCGCTTCCGGGTCGCGTCGGTCTCCAAACAGTTCACGGCCCTGGCCGTCCTGCAGTTGACGGAGCAGGGGAAGCTGGACCTGGACGCGGACGTCAGCCAGTACCTGGGCTTCAGCCTGAGGAATCCCCACTTCCCGGACACGCCCATCACCCTTCGGATGCTCCTCTCCCACACCTCCTCCATCCGCGACGGGAGGGCCTACGCCATCCCGCCGCAGTACGGCGTGAAGGAGTTCTTCGTCGCCGACGGAAAGTTCTACGAGGAGGGCACGCACTTCGCCCCCGCCGAGGAGGCGCCCGGCAAGTACTTCAGGTACTCCAACCTGAACTACGGCCTTCTGGGGACGATCGTCGAGGCCGTCACGGGAGAGCGCTTCGACCGATACATGAGGGCCCACCTCCTAGCGCAGCTCGACATCAAGGGCAGCTTCAACCCTGGAGACTTCACGAAGGAGGAGCTCGCCCTGCTGGGCAGCATCTACCAGAAGCAGAAGGACGGCCAATGGGACGAGAAGGGGCCGTGGGTGGCGCAGATCGACGACTACGGAGACGAGGCGCCGGACCGGGACACGGTCGCCGTCAACAACCCGGACATCCGCGAGACCGACTCCTGGTACGGGCTCGCGGACTACAAGCCCGGCACGAACGCCACGGTCTTCTCCCCTCAGGGCGGACTGCGGGTCTCCTGCGCCGAGCTGGAGCACCTGCTGCAACTGTACCTGAACGACGGCGTCTACAACGGCGTGCAGGTCGTGAGGAAGGACCTGCTGGACGAGATGTTCCGGGTCCAATGGCAGTTCGATCCGGACCATCCCAACGGAAACACCTACGGCGGGTCCATCGAGGCCTACTGCCTCGGCGTCTACCCCCTGCTCGGCACGGGGCGGTCCCGTCCTGCAAAGGACCTCGACGTCAACCTCAAGGGGCACCTGGGGGAGGCCTATGGCCTGCTCTCCGGCGTCATGGTCCGGACGGGGACCAGGGACGGATTCATCTACATCATGAACGGCGAGGCCGTGGCCGAGGACGACGATCCTCGCTCCGAGGGCACGTTCAGCGGTAACTACATCTGGGAGGAGACGATGATGAACGCCATCTGCTCCAACGCCTTTGCCGATTAGGGCCAACGCAGGGAGGAAAAGTCATGCGCATCACGAGGATTCGGTTGGGACGGATATCCGTCCCCCTGCGGGTTCCGTTCAAGACGGCGCTCCGCAGCGTGGACAGCGTCGAGGACGTCGTGGTGGAGGTCCACACCGACGCGGGCACGATCGGCTACGGTGAGGCGCCCCCCACGGGCGTCATCACGGGCGACACGACGGGAGCCATCGTCGGAGCCGTTCAGGACCACATCGGAAGAGCCATCCTGGACCGCGACGTGGACGACCTGGAGGACCTGCTGCAACGGGTTCAGCGGAGCATCGTCCACAACACGAGCGCCAAGGCGGCCGTCGACATGGCGCTGTGGGACCTGTACGGGCAGCTCCACCATATCCCCGTCTACAAGCTCCTGGGCGGCGCGAGAAAGTGCATCGTCACCGACATCACCATCAGCGTCAACCCGCCGGAGGAGATGGCGCGGGACGCGCGGGACGCCATCGGGCGCGGGTACGACTGCCTCAAGGTGAAGGTGGGCGCGAACCCGGCCCTCGACGTGGAGCGGCTGTCCGCCGTACGGCGCGCGGTTGGGGACGATGTGTGCATCCGCATCGACGCAAACCAGGCCTGGCGCCCCAGAGAGGCCGTCCGCATCCTCAACGCGATGCAGGAGAAGGGGCTCGCCATCGAGTTCGTGGAGCAGCCGGTGAAGGCTCAGGACATCGACGGCCTGAGGTACGTCACGGAGCACAGCGACGTGCCCGTGCTGGCGGACGAGAGCGTCTTCTCTCCCGAGGACGCGATGCGGATCATGCAGACGCGGGCGGCCGACCTGATCAACATCAAGCTGATGAAGTGCGGCGGGCTGACGAACGCCCTGAAGATCGCCTCCGCGGCCGAGGTCTATGGCGTGGAGTGCATGATCGGCTGTATGCTGGAGGCGAAGATCTCCGTCAACGCGGCTGTGGAGCTGGCCTGTGCCAAAAGGATCATCACGAAGGTGGACCTGGACGGCCCCGTGCTCTGCAGCGAGGACCCCATCCTGGGCGGCGCCGTCTTCCGCGAGAAGGAGATCACCGTCTCCGACGAACCCGGCCTCGGAATCAGGGGCGTCGAGCCCGGGCGCATCGCCTACATCGACTGATCGACCCATTCTGAACCCACATACCGAAAGGAGAAGGAAATATGGTCATCACAAACGGTTTCACCTACATCGCGTTCCTGATGTTCGTCGCGGGCAGCCTGCTGGCACTCGAGAAGTACGCCAGGTGGAAGGTCTTCAACGTGGTTCCTCCGCTGGTCTGGATCTACGTGCTGAACATGATCTTCTGCACGATGGGGCTCTTCAACTCGGAGGCGTGCAAGACGGCCTACAGCGCCCTGAAGAACAACCTGCTGTACGCCATGATCTTCGTCATGCTGCTGCGCTGCGACTTCAGGAAACTGGCGCGACTGAGCGGGCGGCTGATCGCCATCTTCCTGGGGTGCTCCGTGACGCTGGCCGCGGGCTTCATCGTCCTCTATCCGGTCTTCAAGGGCTTCCTGGGGGCGGACACCTGGGGCGCGGTGGCAGCCCTCTACGCCTCGTGGGTCGGCGGCTCGGCCAACATGGCGGCGATGCAGGCGGCTCTGCCCGTGGACGCCGGAGCCTACTCCTGCGCCCTGGCGCTCGACACGGTCTGCTACTCCCTGTGGATCGCCCTCCTGCTCCTGGCCGTCCGTTACTCGTCCAAGTGGAACGCGGCCACCAAAGCGGACACCTCCAAGCTGGACGCCCTGGCCGACACCGCCAACGCGCAGGTGGCCGCAGAGAAGAAGCTGGCGACGGGATCGGATTGGATCTTCCTCGTCGGACTCTCCCTCGCCGTCTCCGCGGCCTCTCAGTGGATCGGCGCCGAGGCAAACGCCGCGCTTAAGGGCGCCGGGTTCGCCATGTTCGACAAGGGCACCTGCACCACGCTGTTCGTCACCGTCCTGGGCCTCGTCTGCGCTATGACGCCGCTCGGCAAGCTGCCCGCCGTGGAGGAGCTCTCCAACATCTACCTCTACGCCGTGGTCTCCCTGCTGGCCTCCACCGCCACCATCGTGGACCTGGTGGCCGCGCCCATGTGGGTCGTCTACGGCCTCCTGATCCTGGCGATCCACGTCGCCCTCATGTTCTTCCTCTCCAAGCTCTTCCACTGGGACCTCTGCATGGTCTCCACGGCCTCCCTGGCCAACATCGGCGGCGCGGCCTCCGCGCCCATCGTGGCCACGGCCTACGACCAGAACTACGCGGGCATCGGCGTCCTCATGGGCGTCTTGGGCGCTGCCATCGGCAACTTCGCGGGGCTCGCCATGGGGGCACTCCTGAAAACCTTCTGAGCCCGAAGGGTGCCCGCGGTTCCGCTCAACCCGCGGACCTTCCCAATCCCAAAGGCGACGCCCGGCCCCTCTCAGGGGGCCGGGCGTCGCTTTCACTGCCGAACGGAGCGATCCACGCCCCTTCGAGATCAGCGCGGACTTGCAGGGCGGCCACTGCCAGCGCCGCAAAGCGGCACCTACGGGGCAACGGCCTGAACGACGTCGGAGAACCCCAACAGCATGGCGATGGGGATCGTGATGAGGATACTCAGGACGACCCGCTCAAACCAGATGACGACGATCTCCCACAGTTTGATGGGAATGTCCGTCCCCAGGATGCAGGGAATGCTTGCCGAGAAGAAGAGTATCTCGGAGATGCTCACCACCGCGATCACGAACTTCAAAAGCGGGGTCCCCGTCTTCGCGATCAGGATGGCCGGAAGGAACATCTCCGGAAGGGAGACGGCGGCAGCCGTCCCGCCCAGAGAGGCCTGGGACACTCCGAAGAGCTCGAAGATGGGAACGAACATCAGGCCCATCCACTCGAAGAGCGGGGTGTACCTGGCCAGGACAAGCCCCAAAAGGCCGATCGACATGATGGAGGGGATGACGGAAAAGGCCATATCGAGACCCGCCGTAAAGTTCTTCCAAACCATCTGCGGCAGGGGCGGCACGTTCTCGGCGACCTCGACGCCGGCGTCCCAGGCTCTGCGCATGAGGCTTCCCTCCCGAACCGGGTCCTCGCTCCTGACCCCCGTCGCATAGGTTTCCGGCATCCAGCTGAGGGGCCAGAGGCGTGCCGTGACGGCCGTGACGGCGAACGTGACGAACATGGCAACCCAGAAGTAGAGGGTCCAGTGGTCCATGATGCCCAAAGTCTTGGCGACGATCAAGAGGAAGGTCGCCGAGACCGTGGAAAAGCCCGTGGCCACGATGGCGGCCTCACGCGCCGAATACTTGTCCTGGCGGTAAACCCCGTTGGTGATCAGGAGGGCGATCGAATAGCTCCCCACGAACGAGGCAACGGCATCGATGGCGCTGCGTCCCGGGGTCTTGAAGAGGGGACGCATGACGGGGGTCATGAAAACGCCGGTGAACTCCATGAGGCCGAAGCTGGACAGAAAGGCCAGGAACACGGAGCCGATGGGAATCACCAAGCCTACGGGCAGGGACAGCTTTTCAAAGAGGAAGGGGCCGAAGTCCTTTTGAGCGAGCCAGGCGGGAGCCACGTTGAAGTAGATCACCGTACCGGCCACAGCGCCGACGACCTTGGCGAACGAGAAAAACAGGGTGAGCCCGTCCTTGTTCCACGTCCTCCGAATAAAGGGAAGGGCCGCCCCGACGTACATCACGATGAGGATATAGACCTTCGCCCCCGGCAGAAGATCCTGAAGGATGAAGTTGATGATATGATCTACAGGGATCGTCATCTTTCCACCCAACGTCAAAGGGCAAAAGAACATAAAAAGGCCAAAAAGGCTGTAGACAAGAAACTTCCAAACGCCTTTCCCACTTTGATTTTCCTGCATAAGTCAGCACCCCCGTCAAAAACAGACAACGACACGACGCAAAATCGTCAAGCCAGAGCGACGGGACCAGAGGGGCGAACGTTCGTAACAGTCGATGACCCACCAGGGTCGGCTGGTGCGCCCTCCTCCAGCTCCCGGATAACGCTTTCCGAACTTTAACCGTGTCGCTTCCAAATTTCACCGTTCTCATCGCAGAGAAATCGAACTCAGCGCATAATAATCCACTCCCAGACAAGCAGCGGTCCAGTCTCTGTGATAAAAAAGTCAAATCTTAATCTACTATATTTTTCTGGACTGTCAAGCAAAACTGCCGTCCCCAAATGGGGAATAAGGGAGCGGAGCGGAGCTTTTCCGCCCTGCTCCCGCGCCTTTTATACGAACCACACGGGTATCTGAAGAACGTTTTCCCTCAGCATTCCGGGCTGCGGACAGTTGCATATCACGGCGCCCGCTCCACGTCTCTTTTCGTTCACTTTATCGAGTACCAGGAAAGCAGAGGTTTCATCGGCAGCGACGGAGGAGCTCTGCTTAATCTCAATGGGATGGAGGACCCCGTTTTCTTCGATGATCAGGTCAATTTCACCTTCGATTTCGATCATGGCCCCATTCTTTTTGACCTTCTTCCTGTCTCGCCCTCTGTAGTAGGAGACGCAGTAGCGATAATCGATCGCTCTGTTTGAGTAGGACTTTAAGATTTCCGAAATGACGAAGGTCTCGAAAAAAGCCCCGCTCATTGCACCGTTCGCTAAAGTTTCCGGCGTCAGCCAGCGCGTAAGGTACGCAGCGAGGCCGGTGTCGCGGAAATATGCCTTGGGCGTTTTGATCGCCCGTCTTAAGACGCCGGGCGTGTATGGTTCCAACAGATAAACGATCCCGGACGCCTCCAGAATGGACATCCACGATTTCACCGTGGTCTGATCTTTGCCGATCTCATCGGCAATGTTGCTGTAGTTGACCCTCTGTCCGGTCCTTGCCGCAACGGCCACCATGAAGCGCCTGAAGTCATTCAGGTCCTGAACGGCGGACAGCTTTCGGACGTCCCTTTCCAGATAAGTCTTGACATAGCTGGAAAAGAAAACTCCCCAATCGATCTCCGGGTCCTGCAACGCCGGGTAGCCGCCACGGTGGATTCTTTCCCAAAGGTTATTCGGAGCCTTCGCGGTCTTGTTTCGTTCCCGCACGTACTCCATCGTAGGGAGAAAGGGCGCGTTGAAGGCGTCGCCATCGATCTCGCGTTGAGATAGGGGGGACATCTCGATAATCCCTATTCTGCCGGAAAGCGATTCCGACGCCTTTTCCATCAGCTCCAGAGGCTGTGAACCGGACAGGCAGAACAACCCTTTGTCGTCCGTTCCGTCGCAGGCGATCTTAATATACCGGAACAGCCCCGGCGCACGCTGCACCTCGTCATAAACAACGGGCGGCTGGTTCAGCATCATGAACAGGTTTGGATTGTTGTTCGCCTGATCCTCGACGAAAGGATCGTCTATAAGCACGTATTTCTTGTCCGGAAAGAGCTTCCTGATCATTTCGGTCTTTCCGGTCTGTCTTGCACCCGTGACGAGGAGGCTCTTAAACGTCTTATCCGAATGCAGGGCGATATCCTCTACCGCTCTTTTGATATATTCCATTATGCGACACCCCTGATGGCAAATCTGGGATTCAATCCTGAATCTGCCATCATTATACCGGAATACCGGAATTGCGACGAGATGAGGGTATCGACAAATCCGGGATCGGAACCCGGATTTGTCATCATCGTATCGCTGACGCCCGTTCGGGCAGAAATCGGCGGCAATGCCCGGCCCCGCTCAGGGGACCGGGCGTCGCCTGCGCTTCAGCGCGGCGGGAGGGGGCAAAACATCCCCTCCACGTCAAAGGGAAGGGCCGTCCGCGTGCGCCGGAACTTCCCCCGGCAGAGCGACGCCGGCAACACGTCGTCCCGCGCCAGCTCGATCTCAAAGCGTCCCCGGCCCCCGTAGACGTCCTGAAGCGCATCGTGCACCGCCCCTCTGGCCCCCCGCACGTCCCCCGGAGCAAAGAGCGCCCGGATGTGGTAGGCGTCGCGCGCCGTCTGCGTCAGGCGGTAGTCCCGCAGGCGCGGGATGAGGGCGAGTCGCGCATCCAGCGTCCCGGTCGTCACCAGCCGGCCGCCCAGCGTGAAGGTCACGTCAGCGAGGCGCCCCTCCACGGCCTCGGCAACCATGCCCTCGCCGCTCCCTTCGCCGGCCCCCAGCCGCAGGAGGTCCCCCATGTCGAAGCGCAGGACGCAGTTCCACGAGTTGCCGAACGTCGTGACGAACGCCCGCCCCAGCTCCGGCCCGCCAAAGGGCTCCTTCAGGGGCTGAAAGTCGATGCGGCAGAACTCCGCGTTCTGGTGCAGAAATCCGTCCCGCCCCTGCATCATCACGAGGCCCGCCTCCAGGCTCCCGTAGGCGCTGAAGACGGGACAGTCGAAGACACGGCGGATCGCATCGAGGTAAAAGGGGGCGGGCAGCTCATGGACGAGGATCACGGCGCCGGGCGACGTCAGGAGAACGTCCGCATCCGCCGCCCACCACGCGAGGCGCGCCAGAAACGCGGGGTCGGCCTCCAGGACGGCGGGGCGGAAGTCGTTCAGCTCCCTCGCCATGCGCCGCAGAAGGCGCGGCGTCCACTGCGCCGTGCTGGGCTTTTCGTTCAGGTGGAGGACGCCGCCCAGGAGGCGCCCTTCCAGGGGGAGGTCCTCCTGAGAGGCGAGGCCCGCGCTTCGGGCGCCGGCCAGCACGGCCCGCCGCCCATCCCCGTTCAGCCCTACGAGCGCCCACCCCGCAGCCCTGGAGCGCTCCTGCCAATCCCGATCCACGACGTGCGCCGTCTCCCCCTCCGGGCCAGGGTCCACCCTGAGGGCGATGGCGCCGCTCTCAAGGCCGTCCTTCAGCTGCCGGTCCATGGGCATCAGGGGCATCCGCCCCCTCTCGAGGGCCGGGCCGGCACGGAGGTCCGCCCCTCGCAACGCGGGGAGCGCGTCGAACCGCTCGTCCAGGGGCGCACTGTCGTCGGGCCTCAGACCGCGCTCCCCCCACTCCATGTAGAGGGGCACGCGGTCGAAGGCCTCAAAGAGCCTCGCCTCGCACCGTCTGAGGAACTCCACAGAATAGCAAAAACGATTCGTCAGGATCACGTTTCATCACCTCCCGGAATGAAACCAGTGTACCACAAAGGCGGGCGCCGTCCATCCGCTGGCGGAACGGCAAGTGCAGCGTCAGCCCTCTGGCAGGGCGCGAACGCTTCATCCCCTCGTTGCACTTCGTCCCGGGTTCGCCGCACCTGCCGCACAAACGGGCGCGAAAATCATATATAATAGGGACCTGAGAGGGGTGCGAGAGCCCCAGCCTGAGGTCATTCGCGACAGAATCGAGAGGAAGATCATGGACGACATCAACGTTGAAATTCAATCCTTTTTTGAGAACATGGGCGAGATCATGTACATCTCCGATCCCAACACCTACGACCTCGTCTACCTGAACCGGGCGGGGCGCGAGGCGCTGGGCGTGTCTTCGCTGGACGACATCAGGGGAAAGAAGTGCTACGAGATCCTCCACAGGGTGAAATCCCCCTGCCCCATGTGCACCAACGCCCTCCTCAGACGGGGACGGTTCTTCGAGTGGACGTACTTCAACTCCAACCTGGGCAGGCACTATTCGCTGAAGGACACGCTGATTCAGCACGGAGGCAGGCTCCTGCGCGCCGAGCTGGCCGTGAACATCGAGGTCGAGGAGAAGCAGCGTGAGGCCCTCTCGAAGATGATGTCCAACGAGACGGTCATCAATCAGGCCCTCGAGCTGGCGCTGAACGAGGACAACCCGGAGCGATCCATCAACGTCATGCTGCAGTACCTGGGAGAACACCTCGATGCGGATCGCATCTACATCTTCGAGACCCTTCCGGACGGCGCATCCAGCAACACCTACGAGTGGTGCGCGGACCGCGTGCCCCCTCAGATACAGCACCTCCAGTGCATCCCAGGCGACGTCCTCAAACCATGGTACGAGGAGTTCGACCGACACAACAACATCCTGATCTACGACATGGAGGACTACAGGGGGGTCTGCCCCACGATGTACGCGCTCCTTCAGCCCCAAGGAATCCAGACCCTGGCGGTCGCTCCCATCTTCCTCAACAACCGGCGCATCGGCTTCTACGGCGTGGACAACCCGCCCTACAGGAACATCGAGAACATCTCCACCATGTACACGATCCTGGGGCGCTTCATCGCCTCGCTCCTGCGCCATCGAGACAACATGAAGCAGATCGAGGCCTGCATCCGCGCCAGCGGGAAGCCCAGCGACGCCAAAGGGCAGGGGTAGCGGGGCCGATTCGGCTCACCCGTCAAAGGTCAAACGTCAAAAAGAAGAAGGGGGCGAAACCCGAAATCCGGGACGCCCCCTTTTTGTTTCGATTCACTGCCGTCAAACAGCCCCCGGCAGCCCAGTGGGCCGAGGCGGAAGCTACTGCGCCGAGCGGTAGACGACCACTGCGTCCGGGCTCTTGATGCGCGGGCAGGCCGTCTCCAGGATGCGGAAGCGGTGGTTGAGGTCCAGCTGCTCCGCGTAGGCCGTGCGGATGTCCTGCCCCACCACGAGGTCCATGTACTGCGGCTGCGGGCAGAGCAGGAGGGCCGTGCCCGGCTGGAGCACCGGGGTCTGGAACAGGCGCCCCTCCAGCAGGCTGCGGATCCTTTCGATCTCCGTCAGCCCCGTGCCCGGCTGGATGCGATGGAGCTGCACGAACAGGTCCTGACTGAGGACCAGCGTGATGCGGCCGATCCGTCCCTTCTGCTGCAGCACGGCCATGCCGGCCGCGATGTCCGTGAAGGCCGATTCGCCGGCGCTCCAATCCCCCCGGTCGAGGACGTTGGTCCCGCCGACCGAGAGCAGGCCTTCAACGCCCAACCGCTTGACGCCGTAGAAGACCATCCGGTCCTCCCGCCGGCACAGGGCCTGAGCCGCCATGTGCGCGGCATGGAGATCGAGGGGCAACCCCTCGCGCTTCGCGGCCTCCACGTCCCTCCACAGGATCCAGAAGTCCTCCGTCAGCTGGGGAAGCTCCACGTACGTGCGCCCCTCCGCAAAGGTAAAGCCGTCCTCCGTCCTCTCCGTGCGGACGGGACGGTCCACGGGCACCACCTGAACCCCCGCGCCCAGCGGGCCGCACAGCGGCAGGAAACGACGGGCCGTCAGAAGCCCTTTGGCCGTCTCCACCACCGTCCTATCCAACGCGCTCCAAAACTCCTCGTCAAGGGGGGACGCGCTGCGCCCCAGAAAATCGTCCATCAACGGCGCCTCCTTCACTTCGAGATCAGGCTGCCGACGGTGGATTGCCCGTCGGAGGCCCCTTCAGCCGGCGCGATGCCCAACTCCTGCATCGTCTCCAGGACCTCGCCCTCGCCGCCAGCGAGGGACTCCGACCAGTTGGGGTCCAGGCGGCTCAGCAGGGTCGTCAACTCGCCGACGTGGGCCTTCTCCTCGTCGCGAATCTCCATCAGCACCTTGCGCGCCAGGGGCTCGTCCGTGGCCTGGGCGTGGGCGTCGTAGAGGAAGATCGCCTCAAGCTCGCCCGCAATGTCGATGCGCAGGGCCTGGACCAGCTCCTCCCTGCTCATTTTGCGCTCGACGTTTCCGGCAAAGGGATCGGGAAAATTTGGCATCAGTTCAACACTCCATTTCCAATAAAATTTATCCTCACCACTCCAGCAGGCTCCCCCCCACGCAGGAGGAAACGGCCATCGCAGAACAACGCCTGCCTCCTTATATCGACGGAATCAGTGCGCCATTCTTTCGCTTTCTCTTCCGCGGTTACTTATAGACATCTCCGCGCGGGCCGACCCGGTTGATGTAAATAGCCAGATTCTCGTCATCAACGTCCATCAGAACACGCCATTTTCCCACACGCAACCGATAGTCCCTCCCGCCCGCCAGAGGGCGGACATCCCGCCCCTCAATGCCATCCTCCAGCGCCACGATTGCGGCCAGAATCCGCCCCTTGTCCGGGTTGGGGATCCGGGCAAGCTGCTTCTCCGCAGTGGGCATCACCGTCACAGTCCACATCATAGAAGGTCTCGAATGACCTCCGCAATCGGACGCCCCAGCCCTGCGGCACGCTCTGCCCGCGCCTGCTCCACGCCGGCAATCTCCTCCGGCGTCAGCGGCGGCTCCGTCGGGTCGGGCACCCGCCACAGCGCCACACGCTCCTGCACCTCAACGCTCATCCTCTCCCCCCCCATCATGCGGAATCTTCCCCACCGGTCCTTTGCGACACATCTCGTCCGCGCCGAACTTCCGCAGCCTCGCCTCTGTGGTCGGCGCGGCGCTTCCAGAAACGGCCATCGCACCAAAACGCCACCGCGCGGGGAAGCCAAGGCAGGGAACGCCTCGAAAGGCCGGCGCTCCCCGCGAAGGAAGCGCTCACCCCACGAAAGAGGCCCCCGGTTCACCCGATCCGGGACAGCGGCGTTTGGCAAAACGGTTGCAAACGATTGCGCTTGAGTTTAAATGCTACTCCACTCCCGCTCGAAGGGCAAGGGCGGAAATACATACAGGTTATGGTGGATTGCCCCCCCGCCAAGGCGATCGCCTGCGCCTCCCGGACGCGGAGCGCCGCGTTCACCGGCCGGCGAGGCCAGAGGATGGACCGAAAAAAAACTGAGGAAAAATCTTACGACACGTTGACAGGCCCCGTCTCCTCTAAGGGGAGGCGGGGCCTGCGGATTGAATTTCTTTGCAGGGGTAACGGCCCTCAGCGCTCCTTGAGGCGCCGGTTGATCTCCTCGAACTCAAGCCTCATGGCCTCGCTCTCGAAGGGCTGAAGCTGGGGCATGGAGAGCGCGTCGATGGAGTCGAAGACCGCCAGGCCGGAGTGGATGAGGTCCTTCAGGTCGCCGGAGCTCCTCACGGTGCGGTAGGTGTTCTCTGCCAGGTCGCGGCTGCGCCTGAGGTCCTTCAGGTTTTCCAGGACGCTCCGGCGCTGGGCAGCCAGGAGGTCCGCGTAGAGCTTCCCCACCCGAACGGTCATGGCGTTGGCCTCCGCGTTGCGCCTGAACGACGCCCGCTGGGCCTCGTTGTAGGCCTCCTGCCCCGCATTCTTCCGCGCCGTGCCCTCGAGGATCAAGGCCTCCTTGACGATGCCCTCCAGCCGCGGGCCGTAGTCTTCGTCGATGCGGCGCACCAGTTCCTCCTGGGTGTGGATCAGGAGGTCGTTCAGCACCAGGTACAGGCCCGTGTAGCGGCGGTTGATCTCCAGGTCGTTCTGGTCGTTCCCCGCCAGGGAGGCCAGCTTCTCCACCACGGCCCTCACGTTGGAGAACACCACGGCGTTCTGGAGCATGTCGTCGCCCGTCGCGGAACTCAACAGGACGTCAACCTGCCCCTGGTCCAGTTCAAGCCCCATCTCGCGCAGGGCGTCCGCCAGGCGCCCGTTGACGCCGGCGAGGGCCGCCTCCCGCGCCCGAATCTCCCCGTCGATCTCCTTCAGGCGCTCGTCGATCCGCGCCTGCGTCGTCCGCCAGGGCACCTTCGAGTCCACGGGAGCCGTGATGCGGTCGTTGCGGAGCCTGTCCGCCTCATGGCGAAGGTCCGCTATCGACGCGCGCAGGTTCGAGGCCTCGCGGCGGACGTCCCCCGCCCTCCCCTGGGTCAGGACCTCGAGGGCGGCGTCCAGGAGCTTGTTGACCTTCCTCGCGTTGGAGGACTTGTCCTCCCCGAACCAGGCGGAGTCCGGCAGCTTCTCGCGCTCGTCCCTCAGCCTCAGCGCCTCCGTGAGGGAGTTCGTCAGGCGGCCCCATCCATCGGCCAGGCAATCCGGCAGGGAGGTGTCCAGCGAGGAGAGGGCGAGGTCGGGGTCTACGCTCTCGGCCTCGTCGTCCCGAAAGAGCCCCGTCACCTTCTGCCATCCGGCCTGAATCCCGGAGGCCACGTACCCCGTCCAGGAGGTGCCCTCGGAGGCTGCGGGGTCTGCACTGGCCCGGCCCGCCGACAGGCAGAGCACAAAGATCGCAAAAACGGCAAAGCGCCAACGTCCGTTCCTCAAAGCAAACCTCTCCTTTCCTCGTCAACCGCTCCGCCCACTCGACAGCGGCGGCCCCCTCCCCAAACCGCACAAAGGATACCACAATCCACCCTCAAATTATCCGTCATTGGCCGTATCTTTCGGCTCCATCCCCGTGCGCCCGCCTCCACGCCCTGATCTGCTCGAGCCTCGCCTTGCACCGCGCCTCGTAGCCCTGTTCCGTGGGGCGGTAGTACTCGCGGCCCCGCAGGGAGTCCGGGAGACACTGCATGTCCGTCAGCCTGTCCGGGGCGTCGTGGGCGTACTGGTATCCCCTGCCGTAGTCCAGCTCCTTCATCAGGCGCGTGGGGGCGTTGCGGATGACGAGGGGAACGGGCTCCGCCAGCTGCTCCATCGCGTCCGACCGGGCCGCTGCGTAGGCCGTGTACATGGCGTTGGACCGCGGCGCCAGGGACAGGTACACCACGGCCTCCGTCAGGTGCACGCTGCACTCCGGCATCCCGATGAAGTGGCAGGCCTGATAGGCGGCCACGGCGATCTCGAGCGCCTTGGGGTCCGCCAGCCCCACGTCCTCGCCGGCGAAGCGCAGGACGCGCCGGGCCACGTACAGCGGGTCCTCTCCGGCCTCCAGCATCCGCGCCAGCCAGTAGACGGCCGCGTCCGGGTCCGAGTTTCGCATGGACTTGTGCAGGGCCGAGATGAGGTTGTAGTGCTCCTCGCCCCCCTTGTCGTAGAGCAGGGAGCGGCGCGAGGTACACTGGGCCAGCATCTCCTCCGTCACCCGAATTCCGTTCCCGCAGGGCTCCCCGTTCAGGACCGCCATCTCCAGCGTCGAGAGGGCTGCGCGGGCGTCGCCGTTGGCGAAGGTGGCGATGGCGTTCAGCATGTCCGGCGCGACCTCCGCCCGATACCGCCCAAGGCCTCGCGGGTCGGACAGGGCGCGGGACAAGAGGCCGGCCAGCTCCTCCGCAGTCAGGGCCTTCAGCACGAAGACCCGGCAGCGCGACAGGAGCGCGCCGTTCACCTCGAAGGACGGGTTCTCCGTCGTCGCGCCGATCAGGACGATGCTGCCCCTCTCCACGAAGGGCAGGAAGGCGTCCTGCTGAGCCTTGTTGAAGCGATGGATCTCGTCCACGAAGACGATGGTCCGCCCCCCGAGGCGGCGCCCCTCCTCCGCCCTCTGCATCACGGCGCGGATCTCCTTGATGCCGCTGGTGACGGCGGAGAAGTTGATGAAGGCCGCGCGCGTCCGCTGCGCGATGACGCCGGCCAGCGTCGTCTTGCCCACGCCGGGCGGGCCCCAGAAGATCATGGAGGAGACGTGGTCCTCCTCGATCAGGCGCCGCAGCACGCACCCCGGCCCCAGGAGGTGCGTTTGCCCCACGAACTCGTCCAGCGTCCTGGGGCGCATCCGTGCCGCCAGCGGCTGGCTGGCCTCATCCTCAAAGAGCGACCGTTCCTCCATGCCTCATCCCTCCCAACGTCTGATTTCACTTTCGCATTATATAGGGAAACGGTGATTTAATCCACGGAAGCTCAAGGACCCTGCCCTTGACAGGGGCGGACGCGCGCGGGTATGATTCAAGGGACTATTCAGAAGAACAGCTGGTGGGTTCAGTGATCGACAGAGAATCTCAGAACAGGAAGTACCTGCTCATGACGACGGGTTCCGTGGAGCGGCTCATCG
This sequence comes from Fretibacterium fastidiosum, assembly GCF_000210715.1. Lineage (GTDB taxonomy): Bacteria > Synergistota > Synergistia > Synergistales > Aminobacteriaceae > Fretibacterium > Fretibacterium fastidiosum. Next base: position 151,746 of record NC_021038.1, on the reverse strand, counting down.
CCGGCATGGCCCTGCCCAGCGTCCTGAGCATCCTCACCACCGCGCTCTACAACACGGCGGACACCTTTTTCGTCTCGCGCATCGACACCCAAGCCACGGCCGCGGTGGGGATCGTCTTTCCCTACATGGCGCTGATTCAGTCCCTGGCCTTCTTCTTCGGGCAGGGAAGCGCCATGTACATGGCCAGGGCGCTGGGCCAAAAGGACGTCCGGAGCGCCGCCGTCGTGGGGGCCGCGGGATTCTTCTCCGCGCTGATCCTGGGGACGGCCATCCTGGCCGCCGGACTCACGTTCATGGACCCCCTGCTGCGCCTCCTGGGCTCCACGGAGACGATCCTGCCCCAGGCCCGCGCCTACCTCCGCTGGATATTGGCGGGCACCCCCTTCATCATGGCGTCGCTCGTGATGAACAACCAGATGCGGTTGCAGGGCAACGCGGCCACGGCCATGATCGGCATCATCTCTGGCGCGGTGCTGAACATCGCGCTGGACCCGCTCCTGATCTTCACCCTGGGCATGGGCACGGAGGGGGCGTCGCTGGCCACGATGCTCTCGCAGTGCGTGGGCTTCACCCTCCTGCTTCGCATGACGGCCCGGCGCGACGGCATCCCCCCGCGGCTCTCGAACTTCCGCCCGACCTGGAGCCAGTACCGCGAGATCATCGCAAGCGGCCTGCCCTCCCTGGGGCGTCAGGGGCTGGGCAGCGTCAGCATCGCCTGCCTGAACCACGCGGCCGGCCCCTACGGGGACGCGGCCATCGCCGCCTTCTCCGTGGTCAACCGCCTCACCATGCTCTCCACGTCCATCGTCATCGGGTTCGGGCACGGCTTTCAACCGGTCTGCGGCTTCAACTTCGGCGCGGGAAAGTTCGACCGCGTGCGGCGTGCCGTCCGCTTCTGCGCCCTGGCCACGACGGGCTACTGTGTCCTGATCGCTGCCCTGGGCCTGGCCTTCGCGCCGGCCGTCGTCGCGCTGTTCCGCCCGGAGGCGGAGCTGGTCCGCATCGGCGCAGGGGCCCTTCGCTTTCAGTGTCTGGCCTACCCGCTGGTGGGCTGCATCGTCACCGCCAACATGTACCTTCAGAACATCCGCAGGACGGCCAGCGCCAGCGTCGTCGCCGCGTCGAGGCAGGGCATCCTGTTCCTGCCCGCCATCCTCATCGGACACCGCTTCTTCGGCCTCACGGGCCTCATGGCCGCCC
>NC_021038.1:139492-149898 GCF_000210715.1 Fretibacterium fastidiosum | reverse complement strand
CGGGGCGCCTGTTCTCGACGGCAAAACCCTTCGGGACATGGAGCGGCGCAGCCAAAAACTCCGGCAGGGGTCACCTCGATTGAGACGAAGCTCCATCGCCATTTTCAGCCATGGCGTACCTCTCCTCCGCCTTGCCCACAATGACGGTTCCCACCAGGTCGCCCAGGCAATTATTGGTGGTGGTTCCCATGTCAAAAAGACGATAGAACGCTGCGATCACTCCCACAACCTCCAGGGGAAGCCCGGCGGACTGTACCACGACCATCAGCTTCACGATGCCACTTCCAGGGATTCCACCGCCCCCCATCGACAGAATCGTGGAGATGAAGATCACGTTGATCAGCTGAAGCAAGGTCATCTGCTGGCCAATCATCTGACTAATGAACAGAATAACGCAGGCATAGAGCAGCACGGAGCCGTCCGTGTTCATCTGGGAGCCCAGAGGAATCGTGAAGCCGGATATCCGTTCGGGAATGCCGAATTTCTCCTCGGCAACCTTGATGTTCACGGGAATCGTGGCGATGGAGCTGCAGGTTGAGATTGTATACACCCACACCTCGGCACTGTCCCGGATGAAGCGGAGGGGGTTGATGTGGGGCTTGAAGGCCATAAGGAAGCCGCCGTAGACGATGATGACATGCGCCAGACAAGCGGCGTAGTATGTGCCTACCAGCACCGCCATGGAGGTAAAGATGCCCGCGCCGTACTTGCCAAAAGAACTGCCCATCAGGAAGAACACGCCGATGGGGGACACGCTCATGATCATGCCGATCAACGAGAAGATCATGCTGTTGAAGCCGTTGAAGAACTTTCTCATGACCTCCTTGTGCTCCTGATTTGCGATGCGGAGGATGGCGATCCCCAACAGGATGGCGATCACCAGCGTCTGAACGATATTGCCATCGGCGAAGGTCTTGACCATGTTGGTGGAGAACAGCCCCTTGAGGAAGTCCGCCAGGGTGATATCCACGCCGCCCTTGACCTCCTGGGTGGCCAGACCGGCAAAGTCCGCAAACTTTCCAGGTTGCAGGAGCATCGCAACGACAATACCAACAATACAGGCCAGCACCGTGGTAACAACGTAATAGGCGATGATGCGCACGCTGACGCGCCGGAGCGAGGTCAGGCTGTCCTGGGAGACGATGCCCGTCACAATCGTGCAAAGCACCATGGGAACGACGATCATCTTGATGCAATTCAGCCATATATCGCCGAGGAAGCCCAGCTGCACCATCGTTTTACCGTCCACGAGCCCCGCGATGGAGCCCAGGATCATCGCCAGAAAAACCTGAGTTGTCAAGGAAACTTTTTTGCCGCCAACCCTCATAAGAAAAACCTCCCTTGTCCCTTAAAGCTCTCCATCTATTTCCCGAACAATTGCCGCCGCCCGCTCCGCGTCGCTCCGCGTGATGCCCTTATAGAACACAAGTCTCACGAAACTCCCTATGATCGGGCGAATCAGGAGCCCCCTTTCCTTTGCGCGGGCGCAGAATTCCTGAGGCGTAATCCCAGCCCCTTCCATGTCCAGCATCATGATGTTGGTCTGCACGTTCTGCTGTGCTTTGACCTTTTTCAGGTCCTTCAACAGTGAGGCGCAGAACTGCGCGTTCTCGTTATCCTCCCTGAGACGCTCCACATTATGCTTGAGGGCGTAGATCGCCGGGGCCGCGATAATACCCGCCTGACGCATGGCTCCGCCCAGCAGTTTGCGCATCTCCTTCGCCTCGGAGATAAACTTCCTTGTGCCACACAACAGGGAACCCACCGGCGCCCCAAGGCCCTTGGATACGCAGAACATCAGGGAATCGACGTACCGTGCGATCTCCTTCACCGTCGTCCCCAGGAAGGCCGCTGCATTGAACACCCGCGCCCCGTCCATGTGTACGGGGACCCCGTACCGATCCGCCAGACTGCGAATCTCCGCCATGCGTTTCAGGTCGATGCAGGCGCCCCCCGTGTAGTTGTGGGTGTTCTCAATGCAGATCAACTTCACCGGACCGTTCTTCAGTTCCTCCTCCATGCTCGCCGTATTCGGCATCAGCGACGCATCGGAGCGATACGTCACCTTCTTCAGCTGGCCGAACCGCGGAGTGAAGGCCGTCTTCTCGCTGCGGTCGAGGTGTTGCAGTTCGTCAATCAACACCGTGTCACCGGGGCGGCACCACGTCAACAACGCCGCCTGGTTTCCCATCGTCCCGGACGCGCAGAGCAGCCCAGCCTCCTTGCCCGACACTTCGGCCGCCATGTCCTCCAGCTCGTTGACGGCAAGGTCCTCGCCACGCCCCTCTGCGTCGAGGCGCCCATCGTCCCCAAGCCGCGCCGTGAGGATCGTCCGAAGCATCGGTTCATCTGGAAGGGTGAGGGTATCGCTTCTCAAATCGATCATGCGTCAACCGCTCCTTTACTGTGTCTGTGTGTATGCCACGTTGTCTATCAAAGAGAACTTGTACAGAGCGAAAGGGCTCTCACAACACATTAAACCGCATTTCCGCGATATAATCTAATATAGATTTAAAAATATCTATATTTACTTTTGTAAATGACAAGACATTAGCGGAGGCAGGTCAGGCATGTTTCACTACGCGAATTACATCTACGCCGTATACCGCGAGCGAAGCTTCAGCAAGGCTGCGGACAAGCTCTTCATCACGCAGCCTGCACTGAGCATCATGATCCGGAAGGCGGAGGAAGAGCTTGGGCTTCCGATCTTCGACCGCTCTCACAACCCTATAGGCTTGACGCCCTTTGGCGTGGAGTACGTTCAAGCACTGAAGGAGATTCATGCCATCGAGCAACGCCTCAGGGAATTGATCGAGCAGACGCGCACGTTGCAACGAGGTCACCTGTCCATCGGCAGCAGCAACCTTTGCGTGGATTACTTCGTCACCCGGCATTTGGTTCAGTTTCATCGGCAGTACCCAAACGTTGACCTCACTGTACGGAACCTCAACACTCTGGATGCAAAGCATCTGCTGGACTTGGGCGAGCTGGATTTCGTCATCACAAACCGTCCCTATGACGATAAAAAGTACGTGCAGAAGGTCTGCTTTCGAGAGTGTCTGATCCTTGTCGTCCCCTCGGATTTTGAAGTAAACAAGGGCCTTGAAGCCCATTGTCTCGCACCAGAGGAGCTGGGCGACACCGTGTTCTCTTTGCCGGGGAGGCGCACCGTGAGTTTGAGCCTCTTCGCTCAGGTGCCCTTCATCCTCCTCAGCAGCCAGAATTACCTGCGGCAGTACACGGATTTTCTATTCCGTGAGAGAAATATCTCCCCAACCATTCTCCTCGAACTGGAGCAATCGGCCACATCCTACAACTTCGCGAACCTCGGCATGGGGGCAACCATCCTGAGCAATCGTCTGATTCAGAACAATGCAGATACAACAAAACTTTGTTTTTACAAGATCGACAGCGATCACGCTGACCGCGACACCTTCCTCAGTTTCCGGCGCGGCGTATACTTCTCGGATGCGATGCGGCGATTCGCGGAGTTGTTTCTGGAGGCCCATTCAGTTGTCGACGACGAATCCATGGAGAATTTGTCCTCAACAGACCGTTGAGTGGATTGCGCAAGACGACGTCTTCCAGAGAACGCGTTTTTTTTGAAGGAGGACTATAACGCCCTCCAGCTCGCCCAGTTCCGAGGTCTTAACGTCATCCCCTGCGCCTTATATTTTTGAAGGGGGATTGAACGATATAAAAAATTTACTTTCATTTTTCCATAAAATATGGTAATATATTTTCACACATCGTACTGAGACTGATAAAAGAGACTGGTGAAGCGCCATGAATGAAATGAAGGATGTAGCTTCGAAGATACGCGGTCTGTACGACACGTTTTCCAAAGGGCATCAAAGTCTGGCTGAGTTCATACTAAACAACCCACAGGAGAGCGCTTTCCTCTCCATAAGCGCATTGAGCGACAAGACGGGAATAAGCGCGCCCACGATCACGCGCTTTGTACACAAGCTGGGCTTCGACGGATACGCTACGTTTCAGCGCGAACTGTACGAGGCTCAGGCACAGATAATGCCCTTCAGCCAACTGAAGTCGCTGCTTCGCAACTCCGCGGGGTCTTCCCCTGAGACAGCGACCGGGAAGGGGGCGCTCTTTCTTGGAATTGAAGCGAACCTGCGACTGATGGAGGCGCTGTATACGCCACAACTTCAGGAGGCCTTTACGCGTACTCTAGGCATCATACAAAACGCCCATAAAATTTACATCGCGGGGCAGAGGTCGTCCTTCTCCATCGCGCACTACTTGTCGTTCATGCTTCAACGTATATACAGCAACGTCGTCCCACTCAATGCAACGGCGAGCGCACTCCCGTCGGAACTAAGCGACGTGCGTGAGGACGACTGTCTCGTCGCAATATCATACTCGCGTTACACAAAAGCCACATACAACGTTGTTTCATATTTTCACCGACTTGGATGCAAAATCGCCGCGATAACCGATTCTCCGACCTCGCCGATCGCTTTGAAGGCCTCCGAAGTCATGATCGCTCCAAACGGTGAGTATTTTTCGCCCGTGTGCGCCATGACGTTGTGCAACTGCCTGATAGCCGCGTTGGGATCCCTCGACGTTCAAAGAACGCTTGAACGCATGGAACTTCAGGACAACATTGCCATAGAGCACGATATCTATCTTTAAGGGAACGCTGGTTAAATTTGGTATTCACTTAAAAGGTTTGGGCTTCACCCCCGCGGGATGGGCCGGCCGCCCGTTGGGGAAATGCGGTAAGGTAAATGGATTCAACATTACGGTGCAGGTCTTGCAAAGGGGGAAACGACATGATTTTCAACCTGAATCCACTGTGGGGGTTCCTTCCGCTGTTGCTCTACATTATTCTGATGCTCATGGGCAAGGACATGAACGTATCCGTCCTGTTGTGCGTTATCCTCGGTGCAGTGCTCAATGGAGAATCCATCATGGGATTCGCCAACACAATCAAGAACTCGCTGGGATCTTTTTGTGCCATGATAGGCTTCATCATCGTGCTTGGTTCGGGCCTGGCTGAGGTCCTGTCACGCACCAGGGTAGCGCACAACCTCGTGTATACCGTTGTGAGCCGCTTCAAGCTCAAGAACAAAAAGATGGCCATCCTCATCTCCATGGCGACCTCGACGCTCATGGTGTCGCTTCTGGGAACGCTTGCCGGTTCCAACGCCATCATCGCCCCCATACTTATTCCCATTGTCGCCAGCGTTGGCCTGACGCCATCCACCCTCGGCGTCATCCTTCATGGCGCCGGCGCCACAGGCCTTTACATCGGGCCATTCGTTCCCCCGGTCGTCACCATCATGGGGTTGACGAAGATAACGTACGGTTCGTTTATGATGAACGCCGGTATTCCGCTCGCGATCATCGTCTGGGGTTCGACGTTTTTCATGGCCTGTTGGACACAGAGAAGGACCGAGGGCAAAGAGACATACGCCGAGACGGATAAGGAGGCTACAAGTTTCGTTCCCGACGAGAGGTGCAAGCGTGCCACGTGGGTGTTCCTCATCGTCATGGCCATCATGATCGTTTATGGCCTGTACATAGGCGCGGGCGCCAGCTACGCGATCCTGGTCATGATGGCAGCGTCCATCATCGTCGGCATGGTGGGCGGGCTGTCGCTCAAGGACTCCCTCACCACCATGATAACGGGCGGCTCAAAGATGTTCTGGATGTTCTTCATGTTCGTGCTGTTCGATCCATTTCTCAACTACGTCAGCGCTTCCGGCGCTTTCAACGCAGTGGCAGAGCTTATGAAGCCGCTCATTGACGTCGGCGGGAAGGTTGCTTTCTTAATGCTCAGCGCAGCCGTCGGCGTGTTCGGAATCTCCGGAACCGGAGTTGCCCAGGCACAGATCACACACGAACTGTTTCTGCCGATGGTCAACTCCATGAATATCGAAATGGCCATATGGTCTCTTATTGTGCTTGTTGCCTGCCAGATCACCTTCTTCGTAACGCCGACGGTCGATATGGTCGGACAGATGGGACTTGCGCGCTCAAAGAACATCAAGGCGATGCTCGCCAACGGATGGGTGCTCACAATCATCACGTTCGGATACGTTCTCGTTCGCGCCATCCTTTACACGATGTAATCAATAAGCCGACATGCCCTTACCAGGAGGTGTACTCCATGACAAATTTTGCGCTGCTCCAAACGGACATAGAGTTCTGTAATCCAGAGGCCAACTTCAGTCATGTTCGCTCAATGTTCGCTGAAGCCATGAAGAAGACGCCGCGTCCTGACGTCGTAGTGCTGCCGGAGGACTGGGCCAGCGGCTTCTCCGACGAGATGTTTCGCCACATGGAGAAGTACGCAGAACCGGAAGATGGCCCTACTGTCACAATGTGCAAGGGGTTGGCCAGGGAATACAAGGTCTGGCTCGTTGCCGGCTCGGCAAGCATCCTGCACAGGGATGGCAAGATGCGCAACACCACGTACCTCATCGACCGCGAAGGCGAGATCGTCGGCGATTACAGCAAGATGCACCTTTACAGCGACATGGATGAGGACGTCCCCTTCGAGCACGGAGACAAGATCGAGGTTTACGACACAGAACTTGGCCGCCTTGGAATGATGATATGCTATGACATACGCTTCTGCGAATTGTCGCGCACATACGCGCTCAAGAAAGCCGATGTGCTTGTCGTGGCGTCCGATTTTCCCAATCCACGCGTCAACCACTGGCGCACGCTTCTCATGGCTCGTGCCATTGAGAATCAAATGTTCGTCGTGGCGTGCAACCGCGTAGGGTCGAGCCCGATGGGGACGTACTGCGGACACTCCATCATCATCGACCCATGGGGAGACGTCATCGCTGAGGGCAGCGACGGAGAAGAGATCGTCACAGGGTCCATCGACTACACGAAGACGCGTGAGGTGCGCGACCTCATCCACATGTTCCGCGACCGCCAGCCCCACCTGTACGGCGACACCCTGTTAAGGCCACAGGCTCAACTTCCGTAGAAGAAGGGGCAAAACTTCCATAGTCAACGGCCGTTATGGTGCGGATGGCTGTTCCTTCAGGTCACGGCAGCCATCCGCTTATCTCAAAGCCACGTAAGGGGCGGACTGAACATGAAAACCGACGTCTCCAAGTACCTTACCCTGCGACGCGACATCCATCGCCACCCGGAGCTCAGCAATCATGAGGTGGAGACAACGCGCCGTATCAGGGAATTTCTGGCTCTCGACGGGCTGGAACTTCGTCCGATAGGCGGCCTGAACGGTGGGTTTGTGAACGTCAACACGGGCATGGAAAAAACGCTCTGCATGAGGGCCGATATTGACGCACTGCCGCTACACGAGGAGACGGGCGTATCCTTCGCCTCCGAGAACAACGGCGTAATGCATGCGTGCGGACACGACATGCACACAGCCATAGCCGCTGCCATCGCGTGCGAACTCCACAAGGTCAGGGAGCTGCTGAAGTGCAATATCGTCGTCCTGTTTCAACCGGCAGAGGAGAACAACCCGGATGGTGGCGCAAAACCGGTCGTCGAAGCGGGGTTCCTTGAAGATCAACACGTCGATGAGGTCTACGGACTTCACATGTGGCCACAGCTACCCGTCGGCGACATAGAGGTGTGCCCTGGCCCCATCATGGCAGCCTCCGACAGATTCAGCGTCAGAATAACAGGTCGTACAGCCCACGCCGCCGAGCCGCACCTCGGAGTGGACGCGATCGCAATAGGCATGGACATCTACTGCGCACTCGTGCAGAAACTTCGTCGGGAGGTAAGCCCCTGCGACTCTATGACGATCTCGATCGGATCGTTCAAAACCAGCGGCCGCTACAACATTATATGCCCTGAAGCCGTGCTCGAAGGGACGATACGTACCACGTCGGACGGCACGCGCGCCTTTCTCCCAAAAAGAATCGCCGAGCTTTCGTCCACCATAGCCTCATCTTACGGCGGTAGTGCCGATACAAATGTAAATAGAGGCTATGGTATCGTAGTCAACGACGTCGATTTGTTCAGGCGTTTCTCCACTTGCGCAGTGAAGACGCTCGGGCCGGAACACGTCCACACCAATATACGCCCAAGCCTTATCGCCGAGGACTTTTACTATTACGGCAAACGTGTCCCGTCGCTTTACTTTCACCTCGGCTGTCAGTCCGAGTATTCGCTCCACAGCAATCGCTTCCTCCCGAAAGAAGAAGCGCTGACGGTTGCCGTCGATCTCATGACGGACTATTTCCTATCTCAGTAAGAATGTTACTTCTAGAAGAATTTTGAAAGGAGGCTATCCCGCATGGCGGACAATACCGTCAGAAAAATTCCGTGTCGAGAAATTTACGAACGCATCGCAAAACTGGACGCATTCACGGGACTGTACGTCGAAGCCATAGAATCCGGGGAGGTTGTGGAGATCAATCCCAACCGCGCACTGTGCTCGGCCAGCATCATCAAACTGCCCATCCTGGCGCTTGCGCTTAAAGACGTCGGGGAAGGCAGGCTGGATTGGAAGAAGACGTATCAAATTGCCTCCGCAAACAGGGTCGGGGGCACAGGCGTCCTGCGGGAGCTCGACGAAATTCGGGAGGCCTCGCTTGAAAAGCTGGCTTTCCTGATGATTGCGTTAAGCGATAATATCGCAGCAAATCAGGTCATTGACCTCATCAGCATGGACAGGATAACGCCGTTCTGCCGCAGCCTTGGCTACACGAACACGCGCTGCGAACGCAAACAGCTGGATATGCAGGCCATCAGAGAAGGTCGCAACAATTACACAAGCGCAGGGGATGCCGGCAGGATGCTTTCGGCCGTGGCGCGAGGGGAGCTGGTCAATCCGGTCGCTTCAAGGCTCATCCACAGCATCATGTCAAGGCAGATGTGCCGCAACAAACTCCCAGCCAAGATACCGGCTATCGCATACTGGGCGGTGCAAGATGGCATGACTCTCCCCGCCGGTTCCGTGCTGGCTGCGAACAAGACTGGCGAACTTTTGGACGTCCAGCACGACGCCGGCATCTTCACGCTGCCGGACGGTCGGCGCTACGTCATCGCCATGCTCACCGGCGAGGTCAAAGACGCGAATGACGCCGTTAACGCGATTGCCGACGTATCCAGAATAGTCTACGACGCCATGAAATAGAAAGCCGCCGACTTCCATTGCAAGGGAACAACATGCCCCTCTTTGACATAACTCATTCTGCGAGGAGATGGAAAACATGAGCAAAATCAAGAACGTCAAGGTGAAGGTCGTCAAAGTGCCTCTCAAAACGACTTGGCAGACGTCCCTTTATGCGACCAGCACACGCGCGCACTGCGTTGTCAAAATAGAGACCGAGGACGGCATCGATGGATACGGCGAGGCATCGCCAGCCGCAGCCTTCATGGGTGAAACGGCCTACACAATGGAGGTCATTATCGCAAAGTACTTCAAGCCGATGCTCATAGGCAAGAGCGTGCTGGATATCTCCGGCATAAACGATACGATGGATCGAATTTTCTCCGGCAACACGTCCGCGAAAGCAGCGATCGATATCGCGTTGCACGACGCAGCCGGAAAGGCTCTGAAAGTCCCAGTTTACGTGCTATTAGGCGGCAAGTGCAGGGATAGTTTTGATCTTGCATGGTCCATGGGTTTTAAAGAATTTGACAAGTCAGTTGACGAGGCACGGGAGTACGTAAAAAAGGGCTTCAAGGTGATGAAACTGAAGGTGGGGAAGGGCGTGGAAGAAGATGCCAAACTCGTCGGCAGACTCCGCGAAACGTTCGGCCCCAATGTGCCGATCCGCCTTGACGCCAATCAGGGATTCACGCCAGGCGATGCGATTGCGTTGATGCACCGCGTGGTTGAATTCAATCCGGAATGTTTTGAGCAACCCGTGCCGAAGTGGAATTACGAGGGAATGCGCCACGTACGCGAGCACTCGTGCGGCGTGAGAATCATGGCCGACGAATCCATTTCGTCACTTCATGACGTGATGAACGTCATCAAGAACGGTTGTGCGGATTTTTTCAACATCAAGGTCGGTAAGGTCGGTGGATTGTATCGCGCGTGCCAAGTCGCCGCAGCAGTGGAGGCAGCGGGATTTCAGGCGGCGGCGGGGAGCAATCTTGAACTCGGCATCGGCGAGGCGGCCAGCGCCCACTTCATCACCAGCCAACCCGCGGTGTGCCTGCCCAGCGACGCGTTCTGCGGAACGGGACTCCATACCGAAAACCTCATAAAAACCCCGCTTGCCATGACGCCACAGGGTACGTTCTCATGCAATAACGCACCAGGATTGGGCGTCGAGGTTGATGAGAACATCTTTGAAAAATAAACGACATGGCTTTGCCAATCGAAGGGCTGGATACTGTCACCCCGTGGCAGGCAGGTCTTTTGGTGATACCTGGGTATGAAGCAGGAGCGAGTGGCATTGTCCCAAAATCCACGGGAAAAGTTTTTAATA
>NC_021038.1:131146-138780 GCF_000210715.1 Fretibacterium fastidiosum | reverse complement strand
CTCGCCGCCCCTCCCCCACTTCGGGGCAGCCCCCCTTGCAGGAGGGCCTTTCTTTCCCTTCTTTAAACGCGAATTGGCCTCAGCGCTTCACAGCCCCGTCCCGGCGTTCCACGCAGAATTAAACTCCCCCCTGAGCCAGGAGGACGCGGCACCACACCCGCACCGCAGGGGCCGGGTGTTCCAGAAGCTCCTCCAATCGCCCCCTGAAGTGGGGCACGGCATGAGGGAAACGCTGCTTCATGGCGGAGAGGAGCGGCACCAGCACCTGCGCGTCCTCCGAGCCCAGCAGGCGGCGCAGCGCCGCATCCGAGGGGGCGCTGTCGTCGGGCCAATAGCGCAGGATCGCGGCGACGCAGTCGGGCCGGACCGAGACGAGGTAACGCTCCATCAAGATCGGGTCCGGCGAGACGTCCCGGCTGCGCAGTGCCAGCAGGCTCATGACCAGCGAGTTTGGGAACTGGTCCGCGCGGGAGGCGACGTCCGCGGCAAGGCGGCGCAGGACCCCGGCCTCCATGGGCAGGGCGCCCACCAACCGGGCCGTCTTCTCGTCCACATCCCACCGACACAAGAGGTCCGACACCGCCTGACGAACCTCGGCACGGTTGATCAACGTCCCCACGCGCCCCAGCGCGAGGCGCCGCACCTCGGCAACGGAGGAGCCGAGGCGCGACAGGACGTCGTTCAGCTGCGCGGCGTCGGCGCTCTTCGACATCCGCTCAAGCCGCCGGCTCAGGCTGCGGTCGTACTGTTCCAGCACGCGATCCACCCGCTCGCTGCGCTCCTCCGCCTGGCGCCGCTCCTCCTCCCGCTCGGCCCGGCGGGCCTCCTCGGCCTCCTGCCGCGCCCGGTCACGGCGGCGGCGATACCAGTCCAGGAACGTGGAGGTGCGGCGCTTGACAAGAGAACGCTGCTGTCGCCAGCCCGCACCGGACAGCTGCCTCAGCTCGTCCGGCGCAAGGCCCTTCAGGAGGGAGTAGGCGCCCGCAATCTGCTGAAAGCGCAGCGCCCCTCCCTGCCCCACCACGTCGGGATGACAGGTCAGAGCAAGGCGGCGGAACGCGGAACGCACGTCCGCCTCCGTCGCCCCCGGCTCCAGCCCAAGGGCCCTCAGGCTGGCCTTGACCTCCCCGAAAAGGTTCATCTCCATCGCAACCAACGACCTCGCTCCGTCAGAAGCTCGACACAACGTGAAACAGGACGCCGCAGCGTCCTACGGGTCAGGATACCGCCCGCTTCAGGTCCTTCACCAGGCCCTCCAGAAGCCCCATCACCTCGGGGTCGGAGGGCGCCCCCTCGGCGCGCCGAAACAAGAGGTGCAGCCGGGCCCGCTGGCTGTCCGACAGCAGCGTCTCGAGGCTGACCAGGGAGAGCTTGAGCTCGCGCAGGCGGCGGTCGTTCTCCGCCTCCGGGCTGCGGCCGGCCTGCGTTCCCTCCAGGACCAGCGGTATGGGCACGCACTCCCCCGTCCCGCGCGTCAGGGATGCCGTGAAGCGGCCCGACGCCGAGAGGAGGCAGGCAAGGCGAAGCTCCTCCCCCGCATCGACCTCCAGGTCCAGTGAGCCCAGGCGAACGCTCTCGTCCCGCAGCTCGTTTCGGGACTGGCGGATCTCGAGCGTCGCGCGCCCCGTCCGCGCCGCCTCCAGGACGACCTCCGCGTGGGCCGGCAGCACCGACTCCGATGGGATGAGCGTCAGCGTCTGCCCGCACCAGAGCGCGTTCAGGTCCCCGGAGAGCGCGTCCAGCAGAAGCCGCTCCCGCCCCGACGCCGTGTAGAGCGCCGCGCCGCGCGCCACCGCGTCCTCCGCGCTGAGGCTGAGCCGCTCCGGCAGCGCCACCTCCCGCTCCAGGATCTCCTGCAGGAGGGGAATGCGGCTCGACCCCCCCACCAGCAGCAGGTGCTCCGGCCCATAGCGGTCCCACAGGCGGCGCACCGTGTGGATCAGGCGCCGGATGGAGAAGCGCATCAGGCGCTCCATATCCTCGCGATAGACGGTGAGCTCAGGCGGCGCCCATCCCCCCAGGGCGAGGGGCGTCCAGTGGACGGACCAGCAGTCGGACAGGGCGATCTTGATCCTCTCCGCCTCCTGGAGCAGCAGCTGCCAGCGCACGTCCCCGGCGTCGAACTTGTCCAGCAGGAGGCTTTCGCGCAGCCACTCCGCCAGGGCCACGTCAAACTCATAGCCCCCGACGGTGTCCGTGCCGACGCTCTCCAGCACCTGCCACACGCCCCCCTCGCTCTCCACCGCGGAGATGTCCGTCGTGCCGGCCCCGAAGTCCAGCACCAGAAACCGCCCCTGGCGCCCAAAGGCGAGGGCCGCGGCCGTCGGCTCCGACACGATGCGCGCGTCAAGCCCCGCGGCGCTTGCCGCACGGATCACGGCCTCTCGCTGGGGCAGGGTGAAGCAGGCGGGCACGGTCAACACGCAGGAGGACACGAAGGACTTGAGGCACACCTCCGCGTCCTCGCGCAGCGCCTCCAGCAGGGGGACCAGGAGGTCCTGAGCCGCGCGCGGGCGTCCGTCGGGGAAGGCCCGGAAGGAGGTCCCCACCTTACGCTTCAGGTCCCACCAGACGCTGCCGCCCCGAAGCCCCAGGCGCACCGCGTCCTCGCCCACGACCCACGCCCCGTCCTCCCAGCCGACGACGGAGTGGGTCGTCGTCGTCCCCCAGCGGTTGGGGATGAGCCTGACGGCGCCGTCCTCGTCCAGGAACGCAACCAGAGCGTTGCGCGTCCCCAGGTCGATTCCGATCGCGGGCGAACTCATGCGAGACATCCCTCGAGCTTTCCCCCCTCCTCAAAGCGCACCGCCACGCGCACCGTCCGGCCTGGCAGGGCACCGCCCTCCCAGGCCGCCTCCAGAAACTGCGGGGTGTAGCCCGCTCCATCCCCCTCCGCCAGGACCTCCAGCGTCCGGCCGACGAAACGCCGTGCGTATCGGCTCAGAAGCTCCATCCCCACCGCAGCGGCCTCCGCGGCACGCTCCGCCCGCACGGAGGGCTCCACCCTTCCGGGCAGGGAGGCCGCCAGCGTGCCGCGCCGCTCGGAGTAGGGGAACACGTGGACCCGCCCCATCCCCACGCGGCGCATCAGGGCCGTCGTTCCGTGGAAGGCCGCGTCGTCCTCCCCAGGGAACCCCACCAGAACGTCGCTTGAGATGTGCAGGTCCGTTCCCAGCCGGCTGCGGGCCGCCTCACAGACGCGGGCGAAATCGTCCGCCGTGTAGCCCCGGCGCATCAGGGACAACACCCCGTCGTCCCCGCTCTGGAGCGGCAGGTGCAGGTGCGGACAGAAGATGGGGCTGTCCGCCAGCGCGTCCAGCAGGGCGCCGTCCAGCGAAAAGGGCTCGAGGGACCCCAGCCGAAGCCGGTCCAGGGCCCCGCACTCCGACACGGCGCGCACCAGCTCAGCCAGGGAGGACCCCCTGTCCCGGCCGTACATGCCGAGGTGGATTCCCGTCAGTACCGCCTCGCGACACCCCCCCTCGGAGACGCGGCGCACCTCCGCCAGGACGTCCGCCAGAGGACGGCTCACCGACCGGCCCCGCAGAAAGGGGATGACGCAGTAGGTGCAGAAGTGGTCGCAGCCCTCCTGGACCTTGATGAAGGCGCGGGAGTGCAGCCGGGGAGCCCCCATGGGGAGCTCCTCCCAGGAACGGTCCGCGCCGAGGTCCGCCCGCAGGTCGCAAAAGGCGCGGCCCTGCCGGAGCGCGGCGTCGAGGGCCTCGGCCAGCAGGGACTTTCGGCGGTTCCCCACCAGAAGGTCAACCCCCAGCCCCCGCGCTGCCTCCGCCTCGACGCCCTGGGCCCAGCAGCCGCACACGGCCACGACGCCCTCCTCCCCCACCGCGCGGCGGGCGCGGCGCACCAGCTGACGGCACTTGCGGTCCGCCTCCGCCGTCACGGAACAGCTGACGAGGACGGCCGCCCGCGCCCCCTCCGGCTCGCGGCGCACCAAGGCGCCCCTGGCCTCCAGGTCCCCGGCCAGAAAGTCGCCCTCGCACAGGTTGGACCGGCACCCCAGCACGTGAAGCCACACCGGGACGCCCCGCAGCCCAAGGGACCCAGGCCCCTCCTTTTCAGTCACGAAGCCTAGCCCCAGGCGAGACGGGCCCGGCAGCCCCACCAGTCGCCGAAGTGAAGCTCCCGTTCCAGCGCAAGCCCGGAGGAGGAGAGGACGGACAGGAACGCCCCGCGCTCATGGTTCGTCATGCCGGAGAAGATGGCGTAGCCCTTTGGCTTCAGGGCGTACTTCACGTCCGGCAGAAGGGCCAGGTTGGGCGCCAGGAGGATGTTGGCCAGGAGGACGTTCCCCTTGTCCTGCACGCCGGAGAGCAGGTCCCCCACAGCCAGGTCGCAGAGGTCCGGGCTCAGGTCGTTCAGCTCCATGTTGCGGCGCACCTCCTCGATCGTCGTCGGGTCCAGGTCGCGGGCGACGGTCCACGACGCGCCGAGCTTCAGGGCCGCGATGAACAGGATGCCCGTGCCCGTGCCGATGTCCAACACCACGTCCCCCCGGTGCACCACATCCTCCATGAGCTCAAGCGCGATGCGGGTGCTCTCGTGGTACCCCGTTCCGAAGGCCATGGCGGGATAGATGTACAGGGGGATGCGCCCCTGCCTCTCCTCGTCCCTGTGCCACGGGGCCATGACCACGAAGGTATGCCCCACGTTGAGGGGCGGGAACGCCTCGAGGTGCTGCGTGCTCCAGGCGCGCTTTTCCGTCTTGCGGCACCCGCCGGCGGACACCCCCGGAAAGGACGGCAGGAGGTCGCTCACCGACCGGCTCAGCTCGTCCGGGTCCCTGGAGCTCAGGTAATCGGCGCGGAGGATCATCCTGTCCCCGTCCTCGACAAGCTCAGAGCCGATAGCACCGGTCATCGAGGCCAGGGTCCAGAGGCGCTCCGCGTCCCACTCCCTGTTCTCGCCAGGGATGAGCTCGTACTCAACGGTCCACCAAAAACCTCCGTCGCCTTCCGCCGTCTGCTCCGGCAAAGGCGCGTTCAACGTATCAGGACACACAAGGAACACCCCCAGATCGATCGTGCCGGGAGCGTGGTCCGCTGCGGCCCAATCTGCCTAATTCTTTTTACCTTATAATTGTACTACGGGAGGAAAGCCGTGAGAGCGCCTTTTTCAGGATGCCTGAAAAAGTCCGTCACGACGGCTCACAGGCGACGCGTACGATTTTGCAGAAAATCAAGGACCCGCTCCGCGGAGAGGTTCAGCACCAGCTCCTCCGGAAAGCCCATCTCCGTGAGCATCTCCGCGGCCTTGGACGTACACCCCACGTCCCACTCGCTGTGGGCGTCCGAGTCCACCGCCACGGTCACCCCCCACCTGGCGCAGGCCTCCGCCAGACGCAGCGCGTTCCGCCTGTTTTTCTGACTCCCTGTGAAGATATGGGCCTCGTTGAACTCCACGACCTTCCCCCGCTCCGCCCAGAGGGGAAGGACGCGGTCCATGTCGAAGGCATACTCCGGCGACTCCGGATGCCCCATCATGTCGACGAAGGGGTCTTCCGCGAGGGCCAGGTAGACGGGGGTGTAGTCCGTTTCCTGACCGGACGGCAGGACGTGTTCGTGGAGGCTCGCGATGATCCAGTCCAGGCGCCTCAGCACCCGCTCCGGCAGGTCCGTCTCCCCCTCCATGTTGCGGACGTTGAGCTCCACCCCCCTCAGGACGGTGACCCCACACACCTCCCGCGGCAGGGTGTGCAGGTTGGCAAAGTGCATCCACCCGCAGGTCTGCGGCATGGACGGGGCATGGTCCGTTATGGCGATCAGGTCAAGGCCCTTCGCCGCGGCGGAGCGCGCCATCTCGCCAACCGTGGAATAGGCGTGCCCGGAGGCTATCGTGTGCGTGTGCAGGTCCGCGCGCAGCATCATCAGAAGATCAACCCTTCACATCGAGATTTATCCGTCCGCAAAAACGCAGCAGACGAAACAGCCTATTATTATAAATGAAACGTCGGTTAAATCAAATCGTTGCCGGGCGATCCACACGGTTCTTCATACCGGTTAAAAAAACGATCCCGGACAAGTTTCCGTCCCAAAAATTTTAAAAGGTGATAAAATAATGACCGGTATAAAAATCATGGGAGCCTCACGAGCGAGGGGCTCAGGCGGAGGAACGCGACATGGCGGATGCGGCACAGGCGGAGAGGGCAACGAAGGAGAAGGCAAAGAGGACGCGAAGCAGGCGGAAGGCCGTCGAGAAGCCGGCGGAACCCTCCGGCAAGGGCTCTGCCCCGTCGGAGCAGGAGCCCGACCGGAAGCCCAAGCCGGCCTCCGCGAAGCGGGAACCCGCCAAGGCCTCCGAAAAGGCCCCCGCAAAGGCCACCTCAACGCGCCCCCGAAAGCCCCGCACGGCCTCGGACGGAACGAAGAGGGCCACGGAGAGCCCCAAGACCGCCCCCCAAAAAACGGAGAAGCCACCCCTAAACCATACCGGTAACAAACAATCAACCACTTCCCCGCATCAGCCCGAAGCCCCGGAGGAGCCATCGGGGGGAGAAAAGCGGAGGAGGGGACGACGCGCCGCCGCCGGCAAGGGCCCGGCTCCCGTTGCGGCGACCGAATTGACGGCGATCGCCGCCGAAAAACGGCAGACGGCGAAGGAGACGCCCTCGGCAGGAGGGCGCGTCGCCATAGAGGCCTCGACGGAGAGCGCGAAGCGCTCAACGGCCCCCGATCGTCAAAAAGACGGAATCAATAACGATACCGGAAATGAAAAGATGACCCTGCACAGCGCCCCCGCGCCCAGAGGAAGGCGCAGGACGGCGAAAACGCGCCCCGAAGAGGCGCCGGACCGCGGCACTGCCCCCGAGGAAGAAAGGTCGCGGCGGAAAAGAGCCAGTGAAAACGTTACCGATATCAAAAACGCTCCCGCCTCAGCGCCTGAGGCCCCGGAGGGCCATCCGGCCAGGGCAGCCCGCACAGCGGAGCCCGGCGAGGGCGGTTCCACCCCCGTGGAGGCGGAACTCGCGGACGCCTCGAAGCGGAAGAGCTCCTCCGCAAAGCCGACGGGGAGGGGGAGAGGACGGCGCGGACGCGGGAAAAATAACGCCGATAACCATACCGGTCCTAAAAACACTTCCGAAGTTGGCGACAAAAAAGCCGAGGGGACGGTCCATAAAGGTAACGTTTCGACTATCGATAACGAAAACATTTCCGTAAAAACCCCTACCGACCATCCAACGGAGGGAGAAGTCGGCGTCGATTCAGAAAATGGGGTCAAAAAAAGTAACAATAACGTTACTGATAACGAAAAAGCTCCTTATGACATCACCATCGTGTCCTCTCCCCTTCGCGAGCTTTCCGTCCCGGAGCGGGCGACCCCGGAGGCCCCGTTTCCTCTGGACGAGCCAGAGGCAGCGGAGCCCCTTACGGGCGTGGCGCCTCTCGAGGAGCTGGACCGCGAGGTGCTGGACGATGGCGAGATCCCCTTCAGCGTGGGGGAGGCCATCGAGTCCGCCGTCTCCGCCTCCGGCCCCGCCAGGAGCGGAGCCTCCCGCCACAGCCGAAACCGCAGAGGCGGCAGGCGGCACAAGCGCACCGCCCCCCAGCCGGAGACCCCGGCGAAGAGCGCCAGGCCGGCGACGCCCCAGGCGCCGCATCCGGTGGAGCGGTCCGACG
>NC_021038.1:125705-131126 GCF_000210715.1 Fretibacterium fastidiosum | reverse complement strand
CTGGCGCGCGTTCAGGACCTGCGCGTCAGGGGCGAGGCCCTGGCCGTGGGGACGCCCGCCTTCGGCGGGCCGGCGGCCCTCGTCCTGAGGATGGCCATGGGCAACGGGTTCGGCTTCGCGTTCGACGACGGGCTCGCCCTGGCGGAACTCTTCGGCCCGGCCCGTGGCTCCTTCGTGGTGGAGCTGGCGGAGGGCGTCTCGGACCTGGAGAGTGCGGAGTTCGACTGCACCGCCCTGGGCTGGGTGCTGGAGGCGCGCAGGGCGACCCTGGGCGGCGAGTCCGTCGGCATGGACGAGCTGGAGGAACCTACGAGGGCGCGCTGGAGGACGTCTTCCCCGTGAGGTGCGACGCGGGGGAGCTGGTCTCGCTGCCCGACGCATGGCCGGCTCCGGCGGAGCGGGCCGTCCCCCGCCCGCTCCACGGCGCCGCTCGCCCGCGGTTCCTCATCCCCGTGTTCCCGGGGACGAACTGCGAGTACGAGTCCGCACGCGCCGTGGAGCGAGCGGGAGGGGAGGCGGAGGTCCTGGTGGTCCGGACGCTGACGCCGGAGGCCATGAAGGAGTCCGTGGACCGGTTCGCCGCACGGCTGAGCGCGTCGCAGGCGCTCTTCCTGCCCGGCGGGTTCTCCAATGGCGATGAGCCCGACGGGTCCGGCAAGTTCATCGCCATCTTCCTGAGGAGTCCGGCGGCCCGATCCGCGGTGGAGGGGCTCCTGGAGGTGCGGGGCGGTCTGATTTTGGGGGTGTGCAACGGCTTCCAGGCCCTGGTGCGCACGGGGCTCCTGCCCTTCGGACGCGTCGTGGACCCGGACGAGCTGGGGGAGGGATCAGCCGTGCTGACCTTCAACGCCATCGGCCGCCACCAGTCGAAGATCGTCCACTCCCGCGTCCTCTCGAACCGCTCTCCGTGGCTGAGCCGCACGCGGGTGGGCGACGTGTTCGCCATGCCCGTCTCCCACGGCGAAGGCCGCTTCGTCTGCGGGGTGCCCCTGCTGCGCCGCCTGGCGGAGGCCGGGCAGGTCGCGACGCAGTACGTCGATCTGCAGGGGATCCCCACGATGGACGTCCAGTACAACCCGAACGGCTCCCTGGCCGCCGTCGAGGGCCTGCTCTCGCCGGACGGGCGCATCTTCGGCCGCATGGGGCACGCGGAGCGGGTGGGGCATGGCCTCTACCAGAACGCGGGGCGCACGGGGGGCACGATGATGTTCGAGTCGGCCATGGACTTCCTGATGGGGTAGCGCGGGAAAACTGAAAATTCCCCCTGCACAAACCGCGCGGATGCTCTATACTTCTCTTTGTTTCCTGAGGCCCCTGCCGCCTGCGGGGGCCTTTTGATTTTGAGGCCGGGAGGTCAAATGCGATGGAAAAGCGGGAGCAGCTTTATGAGGGCAAGGCAAAGAAGGTATTCGCGACGGACGACCCGAAGCGCTACGTCGTCGAGTACAAGGACGACGCCACGGCGTTCAACGGCGAGAAGCGCGGCACCATTGCCGGCAAGGGCGTCGTCAACAACCGGATGAGCAACATCCTGTTCCGGATGCTCGAGGCGAACGGCGTGCCGACTCACTTCGTGGAGGAACTGAGCGACCGGGAGACGCTGGTGCGGGCCGTGGAGATCGTGCCCCTCGAGGTCATCGTCCGCAACGTGGCCGCGGGCTCCTTCTCCAAACGCTACGGCGTGGAGGAGGGGCGGGTGCTGAGGAACCCCACGCTGGAGTTCTCCCTGAAGGACGACAGCCTGGGCGACCCCCTGATCAACGATTCTCACATCCTGGCGCTTGGGTTGGCCACGGAAGAGGAGCTCAGGACCATGCACGAGATGGCCTTCAAGGTCAACGACCTCCTGAAGGACTACTTCCTCAAGATCGGCGTGAAGCTCATCGACTTCAAGATCGAGCTGGGCCGTTGCGACGGCCGGATCGTTCTGGCGGACGAGATCTCGCCGGACACCTGCCGTTTCTGGGACGCCAGGACGAACGAGAAGCTGGACAAGGACCGCTTCCGCCGCGACCTGGGGCACGTGGAGGACGCGTATCAGGAGATGTTCAAGAGGGTGACGCAGTAGGTGCAGGGGGAGGACGGGGGGCGGACGTCCCCCGAAGCTCGAACTTTGGAATGGAGCGCGGAGGCGGAGATGGAATGGTATGAGGAGGACGCCCTGCACGAGGAGTGCGGCGTCATGGGGGTTTATCGGAAGGAAAAGGACGCCGCGAGCCTTGTGTATTACGGGCTTTACGCCCTTCAGCACCGCGGTCAGGAGAGCGCCGGCATCGCCGCGAACCGGGGGGGCACCGTCATGCAGGTCAAGGGGCCCGGACTGGTGGGGGAGGTGTTCCGCGGGGAGACCCTGGCGGGCCTGAAGGGCAACATCGCCGTGGGCCACGTGCGCTACCCGACGGCCGGAGGGTCGGACCCCCGCAGCGCCCAGCCCCTGGTGGCCCGCTGCGGGATGGGGGACATCGCCCTGGCGCACAACGGCAACCTGGTGAACGCGGACAGCATTCAGGAGATGCTGACGGACGCGGGCGTGATCTTCCAGACGACGACGGACAGCGAGTCCATCCTCAACCTGATCTGCCAGCACGGCAACAAGCGCGGCGTGGAGGCGGGCATCCGCACCGCGATGAGCCTGATCAAGGGGGCCTACGTCCTGGTCATCACGCTGGGGGACCAGCTGATCGGCGTGCGCGACCCCTACGGCCTGCACCCGCTGTGCCTGGGCAGGCTTGCGGACGGCTGGGCATTGGCCTCCGAGAGCTGCGCGCTGGACGCTATCGACGCGGAGTTCGTCCGCGACGTGGAGCCGGGCGAGGTCGTGTTCATCGACCAGGAGGGGGTGCGCAGCCTCCCCCCGGCTCAGTGGTGCCGCAAGAGCCTCTGCGTGTTCGAGCTCATCTACTTCGCGCGGCCGGACAGCGTGCTGGACGGCATCAGCGTCTACGACTTCCGCCGCCGGTGCGGGCGGCTTCTGGCGCGCCAGCGGCGGATCGAGGCGGACCTGGTGATGGCGGTGCCGGACTCCGGCATCCCGGCGGCCATCGGCTACGCCGAGGCGTCCGGCATCAACTACGGCGAGGGACTGATCAAGAACAAGTACATCGGGCGCACCTTCATCCAGCCGACCCAGGAGATGCGGGAAACCGCCGTCCACATCAAGCTGTCGCCCATCCGCAGCAACATCGAGGGCAAGCGCCTGATCGTGGTGGACGACTCCATCGTGCGGGGGACGACCAGCCGCCGCATCGTGCGCCTGCTGCGGGCGGCCGGAGCCAGCGAGGTCCACCTGGTCGTCTCCTCTCCCCCCGTGTGCTACTCCTGCTACTTCGGCATCGACACGCCCTACAGGGAGAAGCTGATCGCCGTGCAGAAGACGCAGCAGGAGATACTGGAGTACGTCGGCGCCGACTCCCTGACCTACCTCAGCGACGCCTGCCTGTCGGAGGCCTGCGGGCACCAGGACCTCTACTGTCGGGCCTGCTTCGACGGGAACTACCCCATGGAGGTCCCCGCCACCGCGCGGCCTGCGGGGTTTTTCAAGGAGAGCGGGCCGACGGGCTTCGCGGCGGACATGGAGTCGTAGGGAGCGCCGGAGAACGCGGCGCTGCCGAGCGCGTTTCGGAGGCGCGGCGCGAGAGGACAGAGATGGAGGGAGCTTATGATGCTGAGCGCGGTTCTCTTTGACATGGATGGGCTGATGTTCGACACGGAGGCGCTGAACCTGAGGGCCTGGGCGGCGGCGGGGGAAGGACACGGGTACGCGATCACGCCGGAGGTCATGCACGATCAGATCGGCCTGAGCCTGCCGAAGACGCGCAGCATGATGCAGGAGCGGTTCGGCCCGGCTTTCGACTTCGACTTGGTGCGGGGGGACCGCATTCGCTGGACGGAGCGCTGGATCGAGGAGCACGGCCTGCCGGAGAAGCCTGGCCTCCGCCGGGTCCTGGCGTGGCTCATCGAGAGGCGGGTCCCGCGGGCCATGGCGACCTCGAGCGACCGAGGGATCGTGGGGTTCTACCTGAAGCACACGGACGTGGGCGAGTGCTTCGACCTGATCCTCACGGGGGATCGCGTCGAGCAGGGCAAGCCCGCGCCGGACATCTTCCTGAAGGCCGCTCTGGAGCTGGGGGCGGACCCCGCAGGCTGCGTCGTCCTGGAGGATTCCTACAACGGCATTCGGGCCGCCCACGCCGCCGGCATGATGCCCGTGATGGTGCCAGACCTCCTGTCGCCGACGCCTGAGATCGCGGCCCTGACCTATCGCGTGGTGGGGAGCCTGAACGACGTCATCCCCGT
This sequence comes from Fretibacterium fastidiosum, assembly GCF_000210715.1. Taxonomy (GTDB): domain Bacteria; phylum Synergistota; class Synergistia; order Synergistales; family Aminobacteriaceae; genus Fretibacterium; species Fretibacterium fastidiosum. The sequence continues at coordinate 126,830 of NC_021038.1, read as the reverse complement.
CCTGGAGGCGCTGGCCGATGAGCGAAGGCCGGAGCGCTGAGGACCGGGACACGGCGTCCCTCATCCGCGCCTTCGTCGCCGTGACGGTCCCCGATGGAGCGGCGCGGACGCTGGAGCTCCTCCTGACGCGCCTCGTGCCGTTGGGCCGGCTGCGGTGGGTGACGCGGGCCCAGCTGCACGTCACGCTGCGCTTTCTGGGGGAGCGGACGCCCGACGCGATCGAGAGGGTGAGGCGCGCGCTGGCGCCGATCGCCTTCCCGCCCTTCGAGGTGGAGCTCTCCCGCGCGGGAGCGTTCCCCAGCCTGGAGCGTCCCCGCACGCTCTGGCTCAGCGGCACGAGGGGCGCGGCGGAGCTGACAGCCCTCGCCGCCCGCCTGGAGGATGCGCTGGCGGAGGCGGGCATCCCGCGGGAGCGGCGACCCTTCGTTCCCCACCTGACGCTGGCCCGTTGCAGCGGGGAGCCCCTGTCGCCGGCGCTCCTGAGGGCGCTGGAGCAGGTGCCTCCCGTCTCGTGGACCTGCTGCGGCATCGAGCTGATGCGAAGCCGCCTGACCCCCCGCGGGGCGATCTACACTCCCATCCCCCTTGAGGGGGTTGCGCCATAATACCAAATCGCGTGGCCAGGGGCGAGGCGAAGGGCATTGCCACCACGGCGCGGCGGATGCTGGGCATGAGTTTCACGTCGGAGCAGATATCCCAGGCAACGGGGCTATCCCTTGGTGAGGTGGAGGCGCTGAGGGCCGGGACCGGAAACTGAACGTACCACTTCAAAGCGACCCCTCCGGCCCTACGGGCCACCTCCCCTTGCAGGGGAGGCGAAACGAAGAGGCGCGTTTTTCAGGCCCCCCTGCAAGGGGGGCTGGCGAACCCCGCAGGGGCGAGACTGACGGCCCGTGAGCAAGGGCGAACGGCAGCCGGAAGGCTCCCCGAAGGGGGGACTGAAGGTCGGTGAAGAAACTCGCTGAAGGAGGAGGATGTGGGTGCCGGAGCGTGATATGACGGAGAAGCACCTGGAAGGATACAATGACGTCTTTGCAGACGTGGTGAACGTGTTGCTCTTCGACGGAAAGAGGCGGGTGAAGCCGGAGGACCTGAAAGACACGCGGGCCCGCACGTTCTATAAGG
>NC_021038.1:125030-125362 GCF_000210715.1 Fretibacterium fastidiosum | reverse complement strand
AGGGCGAGTTCAGGAAGGGGGAGGCGGTCACGATGTTGAGCGTTTTGGACAAGGTTGAGGCCAGAGGTATTCAGTTGGGCGAGGCCAGAGGCGAGGCCAGAGGCATTAAGCTGGGACGCAATGAGGGACGCAATGAGGGTATCACCTCCACGGCGCGGCGGATGCTGGGCATGAGTTTCACGTCGGAGCAGATATCCCAGGCGACGGGGCTATCCCTTAGTGAGGTCGAGGCGCTGCGTCGGGGGATGGACAACTGATCGTTGGCCCCGGTTTTTCAGGCCCCCCTGAAAGGGGGGCTGTCGAGCCCCGGAGGGGTGAGACTGAGGGGTTGT
>NC_021038.1:120031-123434 GCF_000210715.1 Fretibacterium fastidiosum | reverse complement strand
TCCGCCGCGAGGCGTTGACAACTCCAAAAGCAGAGAAGCGCGAGCGGCGCCCAGTGGGTGCCGCTCGCGCTTCTCTCAGGCTGGAGCCTCAGGAGAGGCCCGCCTCGTCATCCGGTTTCGGACTACGCCTTCCGCTTCAGCAGGAACGCCGCGCCAAGGGCCAGCGCCAGCCCGCCGACACCCGCGTCGCACCCGCCGCCGGAGCCGCCCTTCCTGCCCTCGCCAGGCTTGTTGCCGTCGCCGGGCTTGTTGTCTCCGGGGTTGTTGTCGCCAGGCTTGTTGCCGTCACCAGGTTTGTTGTCGCCACCGGGCTTGTTGTTGTCCGGCTTGTTGGTGTCGGGCTTCATGTCCTTCAGCTTCTTGTTCACGGGGATCTTGTACCTCGTGCCGTTGGCCATCGTCACGATCACCGTCTTGATCTCCGCGCCCGCGGCGATCTCGGCCTTCGTGGTCCTGCACGTCAGCCTCAGCGTGTAGTCTTTGGCGCTCGCGCGGACCGAGGGGATGGAGGACGTCAAGACGACCTTCCCCGCCGCGTCCAGCAGCTCGGCCTTCGGCGCCTTCATCCCGGAGACCTCCACCTTCAGGGACTTCGGCGTGCCAACCAGCTTCAGCTTCGCCCGGAGCGTCACGTCTCCCGACTCCCCGGTGAGGGCCGTCGCGGTCCAGCTCGTGTTGTCGATCTCCACCGGCTTGTCGGCCTCGTCGTTGCCGTTGCCCTCGCCACCCGGCGTGGTGCGCACCAGCGGGACGTCGACAAAGCCCTGGAAATTTCCTCCTTCTTTGTTTGTGGCTTTCACCCTCAGCGTCCCTCTCGTGAAACCGGACGGCAGAATGACCTCAAAAACCGCGCCCCTCTCAGTGTTCGTCCCAGGCTTAAAATTCTTATAAGCGGGATCATTCTCCGGCCTATCTCCCAGGATCATCTCGGCGTTCCAGTTGCTCTCATTCACTTTCACGTCACCCGAGACCTTGACGTTCACGGTACACTTGTTCCCCGAGTAACTCGCCTCCGCCACCAGATCGGGGACGGAGATGGTCTTCAGCGCGGTGAGGACCAGTTTTGTTTTGGTTCCTTCCAGCCGCTCCCACTTCCATTTCAAGTAGCCACTACTATCCACCTCTGGATCACCTAAGATCACTTTACCATCACTCAGGTTCGTCTCATTGACCTCCAGCAGCGTGAGCGTATCGCCTGCTTTCAGGCCGTGTCTCCAGACACCGGTAGCCTTCACTCTCAGGTTAGAATTACTGATCGCGACCTTCCCTACGGTCAGGACCGGGTCGCCCTCGAAGAACTCCGCATCGATCGTCGGCATAACAGAAGGAGACGCCGCCTTCAGGATCAGGTTCGGGTACGCTCCGTGAGGCAGGTACAGGGTGCCGCCGCCGAGCGTCACCTCGACGTTTCCGGAGAGCAGCCCCGCGTTGTGCACCCTGAAATCGGTATTCTCATTCCCCATCTTCACGTTCCAATTCTTGCCCGGCGTTCCGTCCTGGATGATCAGTGCAGTACCCCCCCTCAGCTCGAGGTCAAGGGCAGCGCCATCGGCAAGGATCAGCTTTTCGACCTTGACGTACTTATCGCCATAGGAAACGACAAGGGGGGTCGTCCTCACGAACTCCAGCGTGCCGATGGTGTACTCCTGCTCCCCAGCGAAATCCAAGCGGGCGGGTTCTGTCTCGGAGCCTCTGATATCGAGGTGGTTCACAAAGACGTTGCCCTCAAATTTCAAGGTAGGGGCGCCGGCGGCGCCGTCGGTTTTCCCGTTGAACACGACGTTCGCCACATTTTTACTCAGGGTGGCCGTGTTATTGGCCGCCACATCCAGGCTCAGAGTCCCCTTATCGATCCCTGCGTTGAGCTCAAAATCTACCCCAACACCGGGCTTGACGGTCAGGACATTGCCGTTGGCCGTGATCTTGCTGCCATCGACCGTTTTCAGCTCCTTGAGCGTCAGGTTCCCGTTCAGCACGAGGTGGCCTTTATCCTTCAGGTCCACCGCGCCGTCCAGTGGGGCATTCTTTCCGATCTTGACGCCATCCGCAACCGTCAATGTGCCGTCCCCCATCGTCACCTTATTATCCCTCATCGGCTTGTTCAGCGTCAGGTTGCCCTTCGACAGGGTCATCTCGGAGGTGGCGCCAAAACCGGTCCCATTGACTACGATGCTGCCATTGTCGATCGTCAAAGCACTCGTAAGGGGCAGGGCGTTATCGACGTCTGCGACCAGCGTGCCGCCCTCCGTGATCTTCAGATCCGTGACCGTCGTCACCGGAGCCTTCAAAACCAGCTTCCCCGCACCGGTGAGTCGCAACGCGCCAGCACCACCCGCAATCTTCTTCCCTTCGAGGGTAAGGACCGCGTTGGCTCCGACCTTAATGACGACGTTGGTGGCGGTATCATGGACAGCAAACCTATCATCTTTTTTTACCACGATGTTGACCTCACCCGCCTCAACCTCGAGGGCCTGGGTCCTAAAATAGTAGGTTTCATCGTTGTAGAGCAGTTTGGCCCCGCCCTTAAAGGTGATCTTATCCACCGCATTATTCGGAAAGTTCGCATCACCCACCGTTACCACAGAGCCCTCGGGGATCTCGACAGTATCGTTGGGGGTTGTACCCGGGAAATTGGAATTGAGGTCCCAGCAAGAAGGCGTCTTCCAATCACCTTCCGCGAGGTTACCCCCAGTACCCCTCCACACATAATGCGCCGCCAGCGCGGTTCCGGCGAGGCCCAGGGCGAACACTGCCGCGAGAGCCGCCACAAGCAAAAACCTGCCGATCGAGCCCATCTTTCTCAAAACTATCTTCCTCCTCACCTGAATTTACAAACCGTCGAATTATACAACGAGGGGAGCACATTGCACAACATGACAATCACTCGAACCGCAGGGCGTCGATGGGCCTGAGACGCGACGCCTTCCAGGCCGGATAGAGGCCGAAGAAGCCCATGTTCTCAACCCCCCTTGGATAATACATATCCCATCAACCGAAAAACCACGTGCAAAAAAACACCCTGCCAAAGCAAGCAAGATGGTGATAAAATCGTTGTAAAATATCACGTCTTTGCAAAAAATACAAAGGGTGGAAGGCCTAAAGGTCATTGATCAGTGATCATGTCACCCCTCGCCGCCCAAACACCCCCGGCGGGGCAGCCCCCCCTTGCAGGGGGGCCAACGATCAGTTGTCCATCCCCCGCCGCAGCGCCTCCACCTCGCCGAGGGACAGCCCGGTGAAGTCGACCACCTGCTCCAGCGGGACGCCTCGCACCAGCATCCGCCGCGCCGTGGCGGCGATGCCTTCATTTCGTCCTTCATTTCGTCCCAACTTAATGCCCCTGGCCTCGCCCAACTTAATGCCCCTTGCCTCCCCAAACTGTATGCCCCTTGCCTCCACCTTA
>NC_021038.1:87264-118863 GCF_000210715.1 Fretibacterium fastidiosum | reverse complement strand
CCTTGTAGAACGTGCGGGCCCGCGTGTCCTTCAGGTCCTCCGGCTTCACCCGCCTCTTTCCGTCGAAGAGCAGCACGTTCACCACGTCCGCAAAGACGTCGTTATAGGATTCGAGATGCCTTTCTGTGATGTCCTTCTCCGGCATGACGCCCCCTCCAGTCGTTTATCTTGTCTTCATTATAACAAAACAGCAAAGCCGGATCGTCAATCCAAAAACGCGGCTAAATTGCCGAATCGCCAGGCTGAAAGCGACAGCGGATTGAAAGCGCGGGAAGCGGATCAGCGAGAGGACGATCCCTTCAGCCCAAACAACCCCTCAGTCCCCCCCTTCGGGGAGCCTTCCGGCTGCCGTTCCGTGATGTCCTTCTCCGGCATGACTCTCCCTCCAGTCGTTTATCCTATCTTCAGTTACAGTGACCTACTTAAAGGCATCCACCCAGGCCGTCTCGCGAAAGCCGATCAGCACGATCTCCTCCGTCACCAGCAGGGGGCGTTTCACGAGCATTCCATCGGATGCCAGCAGCCTCAGTGCCTCCTCCTCGCTCATCTCCGGCAGCTTGTCCTTGAGTCCCAGGGCACGATAGTTCATGCCGCTGGTGTTGAAAAAACGCTTCAGGGGCAGAGCGCTTCGTCTCTGCCATTCCTGCAACTCCTGGACCGTCGGGGGCTCCTGAACGATGTCCCGGAACGTATAGCTTAAGTTTTTCGCATCCAGCCAATCCCTGGCCTTTCGGCAGGTGCTGCACCTGGGGTACCACAGAAACAGCATGAGTCGGTTCCTCCTTATGTTCCTGGCAATCACTCGAACCGCAGGGCGTCGATGGGCCTGAGCCGCGACGCCTTCCAGGCCGGATAGAGGCCGAAGAAGACCCCCACGAAGCCGGAGAACCCCGCCGCCAGCGCGATGGCTCCGGACGACACGGAGGTGGGCCACGTGAGGAACTTCGTCACCCCCCAGGACGCCGCCATCCCCAGGAGGATCCCCAGGGCGCCGCCCAGCAGGGAGAGCACCAGCGCCTCCAGCAGGAACTGAAGCCGGATGTCCCTGGCGCGGGCCCCGATGGCCATGCGGATTCCGATCTCGCGAGTCCGCTCCGTGACGGAGACCAACATGATGTTCATGATGCCGATCCCCCCCACCAGCAGGGAGATGGAGGCCACGGCCCCAAGCAGGGCGGACATCACCCAGGTCGACTGCTGCAGGGACTCCACCATCTGAGTCATGTTCCATATCTCGAAGTCGTCGTCCTTCCCCCTGCCGATTCGATGTCGCTGGCGCATCAGGGCCCGGATATCCGCCATCCCCCCCTCCAGCATACTGACGTCCCGAACCTGAATGAGGGCCATGTGGACGGAATCGGCCAACGAGCTGCGCACCAGGCGCCGCTGCGCCGTGGTGATCGGCACCACCACCGTGTCGTCCTGGTCCTGCCCCATCGACCCGCCGCCCTTCGGGGCCAGGACCCCAACGACCTCGAAGGGGATCTTGTTGATCCGGATATTTTTGCCTATCGGGTTCGTCGTGCCGAAGAGCTGGGTCGCGACCGTCTGGCCGATGACGCAGACCTTGGACGCGCTCCGCTCGTCCTCGTCGTCCAGGAGCCGCCCCAGGTAGATGCTGCGGTTGTCGACGTCGAAGTACGACGACGTCGTTCCCGTCACGCGGGACGGCCAGTTCTGGTTCTCGTAGATCAGCTGGCTCGAAAGGTTCACCAGGGGAGCCGCCCGGAGCACCGACCAGCACTCCTCCGTCACGGCCCTCACGTCGGAGAGCGTCAGGCGCGCGCCCCCGCTCTGACGCACGCCGCCCGACCGGGGCGCCCCCGGGCTCAGGATGAGCAGGTTGCTCCCCAGACCGGAGACGAGATCCTGCATCTGAACGGAGGCGCCATTCCCCACGGCGACCATCGCGATGACCGCCCCCACCCCGATGACCACGCCCAGCATCGTCAGAAGCGAGCGCGTCTTGTTCGCCAGGAGCGAGGACAGGGCGGTGCGCAGCGTCTCGAACATCGTTACTCCTCCCTTCCCGAAGCCGTCTCGTCGGAGACCAGGCGACCGTCCTTGAACTTCAAAATGCGCCGCGCGTAAGCGGCGATGTCCGGCTCGTGCGTCACCAGGACCACCGTCTTGCCCTCCCGGTTGACCTCGACGAGAAGGTCCATGATCTCCTCGCTCGTCCGCGTGTCCAGGTTCCCCGTCGGCTCGTCGGCCAGGATCAGGGGCGCCCTGCCGACGAGGGCCCGCGCGATGGCGACGCGCTGCTGCTGCCCACCGCTCATCTGGTTGGGCCTGTGTTCCAGACGGGCACCCAACCCCACGCGCTCCAGGGCCCCGCGGGCCCGCTCGCGGCGCTCCCTGGCGGGGACCCCCGCGTAGACGAGGGGGAGCGCGACGTTATCCACGGCCGACAGGCGCGGCAGCAGGTTGAACCCCTGGAACACGAAACCCAGCTTCCCGTTGCGGACCTTCGCCAGCTCGTCGCCCGACAGGTGCGCCACGTCCCGCCCGTCCAGGAGGTAGCGCCCATCGGTGGGAGAGTCGAGGCAGCCCAGCATGTTCATCGTCGTGGACTTTCCAGAGCCCGACGGCCCCATCACCGCCACGAACTCCCCGTGGGCCACCGAGAAGGAGACGCCATCCAGCGCGCGCAGCTCCACGTCCCCGGTCCGATAGACCTTGACGAGGTCCTCGACCTCGATCAGAGGGCACGCGGCCCTCTCCGAAGCGGCATCCGGGAGGCTCATCGGCCCATCCTCACCACGACGGCCTCACCCTCGGCCGCGACGGCCGCCCCGGCGGTGCTGAAGGCGACGGCCAGCTCCTGCCCCTCCTTGAGCTGCGTGTTCAAGACCTCCACCCACGTACGGTCGCTGATCCCCTGCTCTCCGACGGGAACGCTGCCCACGATCTTCCCGTCCTCTACGACCCACACCACGGGCTCGTCTTCGTCGCCCGAACGGACCCCGTTCCTACGCCGCATCGGGGGCAATCCCATGATCGACCCTTCGCCCTCCTCCTCCTGCTCCGCACCGGAGGCATCGGAGAGGGCCGCGAGGACGTCGCCCGGCGGCGTGAAGCGGAGCGCCGCGGCCGGAACCTTCAGCGCGTCCTTCTTCTCCTCCGTGACGATGGTCACGTTGGCCGTCATGCTGGGCTTCAGCTTCAGCTCCGAGTTGTCCACCCGAATGATCACCGTGTAGGTGACGACGTTGGAGACGACCGTGGACTTCAGGCGCACCTGCGTCACCGTGCCCTCGAACGTCGTGTCCGGCCATGCGTCAAAGCGGCAGATCGCCCTCTGGCCCTCCGCGATGCGCCCGATGTCCGCCTCGTCAACGCTGGCCTCGATCTGCATCCGGGTCAGGTCGCGGGCGATGGAGAAGAGCGTCGGCGTCTGGAGGCTGGCCGCCACAGTCTGCCCCACGTCCACCTTGCGCGCAATGACCACCCCGTCGACGGGCGAGACGATGCGCGCGTAGCCCAGGCTCGTCTCGGCCTGCTTCAGCGAGGCCTTGGCCTGCACGACCTGGGCGTTGTTTTCGGCCAACGAGGCGCGGGCCAGGGAGAGTTTGGTCTCCGCGGCGTCCAGTTCGCTCCGCGCGATCAGGTCCCGCCCCCAGAGCTCCTTGTTGCGCTTGAAGGTCCGGTCCGCATCCGCAACGGACGCCTTGGCGCTCGTCGTCCGGGCCTGGGCGAGGGCGAGGGCGGCCTTCGCCTCCTCAATCCTCGACTGCAGCATGTCGGTGTCCAACATGGCGATCAGCTGTCCCTTGGTGACCCGGCTGTTGTAGTCCACGTAGATCTCCTTGATCGTCCCGGAGACCTGCGTGCCGACGTCCACCATCTCCACGGGGTTGACGCTTCCGGTGGCGCTGACCGTCGCGGAGATGCTCCCGCGCGTCACGGGCTGGGTTCGGTAGACGTACTCCGTCCCCTCGTCCCTGAAGAACCCATACCAGACGCCCCAGGCGATCCCCGCCGCGATGGCTCCAAACGACAGCATCTTAAAAACCTTCATGAACGACTCCTCCGATATCCGCGTCTGTCGAGAACGTTCCAGTCAGGAACGTATCCGTTGAAACTGAAGACGGCCGTCCCGTCCGGGGAGAAGTATAGGGGATGGGCTTCCGACGGACAACGTAAGGATACGCGGAGGGGGACATCGTAGAAATACGCACGCCGTCGGGGTCGCTTCGCCTCCCCTGCAAGGGGAGGTGGTCCGAAGGGCCGGAGGGGTTGCTTTCGCGCTCGACGACACCCAAACCCAAATCCACAGGTAAAGTTTTTAACGTGCGTCGGGAAGCGGTTTTATGCGTTTTCTGCCTCACCTGACGGGTGAAAGCTCAGAATCGGCTTAACCTGTGCGACGACGGGCTTGAGCCTCGATCAAGTCGTCGCAACCTGCGGATTTGGGCCAAACCCGCAGGATTGACTTTTCGTTAACTAAGACTACACTTTATTACATGATGTTTAACCTGGTTTTATGGTTGATTTCAGCGAAGTTTTCGGAAAGGAGATCGTTTGGACGATGAACGAAAGCAGGAAGGCGTCTGCGGGACTTGGCTTCAAGGTGCCCATCTCGGAGACGGCGCTTCTGACCCTCTACTTCAAGGCACAGGAGACGCAGCGGCCCGACCGTCTCATCGAGGACCCCAGGGCGGTCGAGATCTTGGAGAAGCTCGGCGTGGACATGTCCCGCTTCCGGGACAAGAAGATGTCGCAGGTGGGGACGATCATCCGCACGCGCCGGTTCGACCGCGAGACGCGGCGAATCCTTGCGGATTGGGAGAGGCCGGTGGTCGTACACCTGGCCTGCGGGCTGGACGACCGCTTCCTGCGGACGGATTCGGGCAAGGGCGTTCAGGTGGACCTGGACCTGCCGGACGTCATGGAGGTTCGGAAGCGCTTCCTGCCCCCCTCGGAGCGCAACCCCCAGATCGGCGCCTCGATGTTTGAAACCGGGTGGATGGACGAGCTGCTGGAACGCTACCCGGAGCACCGCTTCGCCTTCATCATGGAGGGCGTGCTGATGTACCTGAACGGGACGGACATCGAGGGCCTCTTTCAGAACCTGGCCCAGCGCTTCCCCGGCGCAGAGCTGCACTTCGACTCGGTCTCGACCTGGATGGTCCGTCATTCCAAGATGCACGACTCGATCCGGGAGTACGGGGACGACGTGCGGTTCACGTGGGGGCTCGATGGGCTCAGGGACATCGAGGGCTGGGACCCTGGGCTGAAGTTCGTCGAGGTCGAATACTACATCAACCAGGAGCTGCGCCGCTGGGGCTGGGCCGTCCTGCTGAACCTCATCCCCGCGATGGCCAAAGGGGCCAAGATGCTGCGCTACGACATACGGCAGGCAAACGAAAGAGCATAAAGGCACGTCAGAAAGGAAAACGATCATGCTCAACGGGTCCGGCATCCTCATCGGATTGGCTTCCTTCCTCCTCATCGGCCTCTTTCACCCCATCGTCATCAAGTGCGAGTACTACTTTTCCGACAGGGTCTGGCCGGTCTTCCTCGTGGGGGGCCTCGCTTTTTGCACCGCATCCCTGTTTGCTGAGGACCCCACGTTTTCCGCCATCCTGGGGGTCGCGGGCTTCACCTCGCTGTGGAGCATCCACGAGCTCAAGCAACAGACAAAGCGCGTCGAAAGGGGATGGTTCCCCAGAAACCCCAAGCGCGCGCCCGAAGAATGACCTCGATTCAGGGCGGCGAGAAGATTAATGCCATACGGCAAAGCCCCACCACGAACAGCAACATGAGCAGCCATTCTGCAACCCGGCAGAGCCACAGCAGAAGCGGCACCAAAAGCCCGCCGTTTCGGTTCATTTTTCACAGGGCCTGACGGAACGAGGGGCGGCCTCCACGGTCGGCCGCCACCGTTCCATCAGGCCAGTCAGCGAACATTTCCAAAGCCCTTTTTTGCCCCTCACCGCTTGTCAAGGACCTCCATGATCTCGCCGATGAACTGATAATGAGGCGGGCGATTCGAGTAGATCTCGCGCATGACCTCCGAGTCGAGATGATCTGGATTGAACTGCTCCCAGTACAGCTTTCGGCAGACAAAGGTCAGGTTCGCCTCACGGAAGACGACGCCCTGCCCGTGTCTCTCCGGCGTCAGCGAGGTCATCGCAAATTTATCGCAATCCCGTTTCGATTTCGTTCCGAGCGTCAACAAATCCCTGCGATAGTTTTCCTCAAAGAAAGAAACGGTGAAACAATCGTTTTTCAACAGGTACTCGCTGGTATATCGCAGAGGGTTGACGTAAATCGTCACGATCAGCCGCCCGTCGCTCCTCGATCCCCAGAGGCTGCCAAGGCTGCCCCAGCCGATGGTGCACCCGTCAAAATCCTCCAGGGTGCCCGCCGTCGCCAGCGCCCATTGCTTGTCGAACATGTTGAAAACTTCGTATTGCCTGTCGCGAAACTCCATAAACAATCCCTCGTTTCTTTTTAGAAAATCCCCGTTTTACATGCGGTAAAGCGGGGTCGCCGTGATCCACGATCTCGCTGCGGCCCAGTTCATCTTCGCGATCGCCACTCCACCGCCTCCTCGATAGTTGACCTCACCCAGGTTTTAGGCCCCGTTGGCCGAGCCGAAACTTGAGTAAATATGACAGCTACTGCGTTGTTTCATAATAGATATTACAAACCGGTTGGTGCAATCGGTCAACTGCGCTTTTACTAAAAACGGGTGAGAGAAGATAGTTGGACACGATGACGCAGGCCTGCAAGGAGGCGGATAAGGATGCTCCCGTGATCATGGGGTCCCCGACGTCTCCGGTCTGGAGCACCACCTGAGCGGGAACGTTTAGAGCCGCCGGGCTTCTCCTCGTCGGTGTTGCCCTTCACGCAACTCGATCCCGTTACGGTACTATTACCTTTCGAATCGTCTGTAGAATGGCTCTGAATGGTTTCTTCTCCATCATTTAACATCTTTGAGTCCCCTAACGGGACGGGATTCATTTTCATGAAGTATCGCTGAAGGAGGTTTTTATCGATGTTCAGAACAAGATTGATGCGTGTTTTTACGGTGTTTCTCCTCTGCCTTTCGGTCGTAACACTGACGAGAGCCGCCTCGGCAATGGACTCGATGGAGTACAAGGGGTACATCAACAAGGTGTTCGGTTACTCCCTCCAGTATCCCGATATCTTTTTCGACGGCACCTTCAAGGAGGACGGCAGTGAGGTCGTCATGGAGTCCATCCACAAAAAATATCTTCTGAAGGCATGGGGCCGCGATCTGAAGGGTAAGGAGAACGCCAAGTCCCTCTTGCAGAGCCTCAAGAAGGATTTTGAGAAGAACGGCAACGTCACCATCAAACATTCGGAGAAGCTGAGGAAGAACGCCTTCTCGATCGGCTATACCGACCCCGACGACCGCGATGTGCTGATGGCGCAGTGCTGCGTCGTCAACGGCCGCAGGGCTGCCTTCTTCGTCTTCAAGTACCCGCACGACGAGCACGAGGTGTTCGGCGATATCCTGAGCCGGATGGCGAAGTCCTTCGAGGTCTTTTAAGGAAGCGCCGATTGAAAACCGGCACTTCCCTGTTGCGTTTCGCTTGACGACCAGGCGCTTATCCCACTGGAGGCGCTGAGCGTAACGGCTCGGCGTCTCTACAACGAGGTGCGCGGGACCAACCACGCGGTACCGGACGTAACTTCCCTCCGCGACGAGCGAGGTGGATTTGCGACGCTGGCAAGAGTCGAGCGGCAACGTTGATTGGTTATTCCAAAAGCAAAGAGCTGGCTGATTGTGAACGTCAGTCAGCTCTTTTTATTTTGCCATTATCAAATAACACCGTCCGATTCCAGCCGTAATCGGTAGAAAGGCTTCAGCCATATGGGCTGCTGTTCGATCTCGGAAATCATTTTATGCAATCGCCTTTTCCCGACTCTTTTGTCCAAAATGGCGAAGAGCCGTACTACAGGGTCAGAAGACTGCAAGCTGTCATTGATGCCACTGTTTTGGTAACGATAAAAAGCATCGTAAAAAGCAAATCGCTCGAAGCCGCCCTTATTTAAGGCTTCAAGCTCCATCTGTTCGCCAGATTCTGCATAATCCGTCGGTCTGCCTTTGCTTGCGTTGATTTCGTTCCATGCTTCACGGCGTTTTATCTCTCCGTCGTAGAAGTTGGACTTGAAAATCTCGTTTCCGTCAAGACGGACGGCAACACGCCCCTCCTGGTCATGGGATTCTCTATACCGAGTGACAAAATACTGTACCCTCCCCTTGAGGGAATCACAAATATTCTCATGTTCCAACACTTTACGCATTGCGCTCCAAGAAAGTCCCATTGGCTGTCCCTCTGTATTAGAACATCTGCGATGAAGCGCGTTCAGCACCTTCACCTGTCCAGAACCGGATCGTGGCTCCCCTCATACAAGAGCACCTGTACCCGTCCTGCAGGACGAACGTACCGTCAGCGAACGGTATCGGAAGGCTCCCCGAAGGGGGGACGAGCCCCATTTTAAAATTTTAGGGAAGCGCTGAAGAACACTCTTCGTGTGATACTCCTTGATCGTTTTCAACAACTTTTGAAGATTGATCAGCGCTTCCCTGCCCGTGACACTCCATTTTGGGATCGCTATATCGGAGGGTCGGACGCCGGTCCAGGGCTTTGCGCGTAAGGTTTATTTCGGCTCGACCTTCTTGTAGAACTTCCGCTCCAGGTTGTCATCCACCCTCAGGATGATGCCGGCCTTGTTCAGGGGATTGTGGGTGGCGGGGTCGATGGTGAGCGTCGCGTGGTTCAACTTGAGGTCCTTTGTCCCCTCCAGAGCCTTAGCGATAGCCGGTCCCTCGTCCACGCCGGCACGTCTGATAGCGTCAAAAACCCAATACATGGCGTCCGCTGCCATGGCGGTGCTGACAAACTCCTTGCATACGTCATTGTAGCGTTTTTGAAACCGTTCGTAAATGGGGACCATTCCGGGGTCCTCAAAATAGGTGTGACTGACCCAGTGTGTCCCCTTCATGGCGTCGCCGGCGATCTCGATCATGACGTCGCTGTATCCATCGCCTCCGACGATGCTGCCGTCAAAGCCCAACTCCCGAGCCTGTTTGATAGCCAGACCCATATCCTTGCCCATGCCAGGAAGGAACAGGATATCCGCGCCGGCGGCTTTGATGGTGGTGAGCTGGGCCCGGAAGTCCACGTCATCGCCACGGAAGCCCTCATCCGCCACGATCTCGCCGCCCAGCTTCTCGTAGTTCTTCACGAAAAATTCCCGGAGCCCGTGAGCGTAGTCGGAACCCACATTGTAGAGGATAGCTGCCTTCTTCTTGCCCAGGTCATTGTAGGCCAGGTCCGCCGCCAGCGCCCCCTGATAGGGGTCAGTGAAGCAGATGCGGAAGGAGTAAGGGCGTACGTTGCCCTTGTTGTCCACCGTAACCAGCGGGTTGGTTCCCAGCGTGGAGATTTGGGGCACCTTGCCCCTGGCCACGATGGGCGCTGTAGCGATGTTGATGCCGCTGGACAAGTCCCCCACAATGACGCACACGCCGTCGTTCACGACCAAGCGCCGGGCCGCGTTGACCGCGTCCTCATTGCGCGACTTCGTGTCGTAAACGATGAGCTCAATGGGGCGCCCTCCAAGGAGCCCACCTGCCTCGTTCTGTTCATCCACGATCATCCTGGCCGTCCTGGCCTCGGTTGTACCGGAGGCCGCGTTATCGCCTGTCAAGGGCGCGAGATAGCCGATCTTGATGGGCCCCTCCGCTGCGAACGCAGTCCCTGTCAACGCCCAAACCAATGCCAGCGCTGCTAGTGTTCTCTTCAAACCGTCCACCTCCATTAAATTTTTGAAGCATAGAATAAAACTTGGCTTTACAACTAAACGCAACAGCAGGGGGTGAGAGGAGAAAAAAGGCACCTAGGTGGCAGTTATTCGTGCTAAATGAGTTTCACAAGCACAAACAGCGAAGGAAGATGACACCCAGAGTCTGTCCTTCCTCTAAAAAATTCTGAATGGGAAGGGATAGGTTCTATCTATCTTACAGCAACAGAGCAAGAAAGTATACTGTGTTTTCGTACACAGGGCTGCGGAATTCTAAAGATTGCCGCTACCTTGAGGCGTATCAGGGACACTGTTCCCATTGAGCTTCGTTGAAGAGAGGCTTTACGTCGGAAACTGGAAGGTGGATACCGTTCTGGGCAAGCCGGGGACAGGGGGTCTGGTTACCGTGGTTGACCGAAGGGCTTGCTTGCTGCCCCCTGCGGGGACTGACGGGACAAGATTGCTGCAACTGTTCAGGTTGCCCTGATCCGTCTGCTTGATGAGCTGGTGTGCCGCAGCCTGACGACGGACAACGGAAAGGGGTTTGCGCGACACAAGGAAGTATCTGCTGCCCTGGGGATCCTGTGTACTTTGCCCATTCGCACAGCCCCTGGGAGCGTGGTACGAATGAAAACACGAACGGACTCATTCGCGAGTATTTGCCCAAGGGGATCGACTTCCGAGAGGTTCGGAACGACGATGTTCTGCGGATTGTAGAACGTCTGAGCAATCGTCCCAAAAGTGTCTCGGCTTCCGTTCCCCTAATGAGGCCTTTTTCAATTTACCTGTTGCTTTTAGCTTGACAGTTTAGCGTCGATATAGCGGTCCGCGATTTTGAGACCACTATGCTACTACTTCAACCTTTTCCGAGACGATTAACGGCAAACTGGTACATGACCCGAATACCAGCGATAATCGCTTCATCTGGCACAAAAAGCTGCGGCGAATGAAGGGATTTATGCGTTGCAGCGTTGTCCTTCAAGGCCGTACCGAGGCGGTAGAAAGCGCCTGGAATTTTTTTAAGATAGAGCGAGAAATCTTCGCTGCCCATAGAAGGCTCCTTTAGTTCGCGGATGTGATCTTCTCCGAGCGCTTGCTGCGCCGCTATCTCAACCTCTCTAAGCACCTTCTCATCTGAGATGACGGGTGGAATCCCTGGCCCAGCGAATTTGACCGTCGCGTTTCCCTTATGAGCAATCGCAGTCTGCCTGGCAATGCGTTCCAGCGCTTCTTTGATATAGCTGCGTGTTTCAAGAGTCATGCAGCGCATCGTGCCCTTCATTACGGCTTCGCCTGCTGTGATATTTGGAGCAAGGCCGCCCACGATGGTACCGATAGTAACGACGGAAGGGTCCGTCGGGGACACCTCGCGCGCTACAATGCCCTGCACAGCAATCAGCACTTGTGCTGCGATATAGAGGGCATCCACGCACACCTCCGGATGTGCACCATGCCCTTGTTTACCGGTCACGGTAATAGTAAAGCTATCCGACGAGGCCATCATTGGGCCATGACAAAAAGCAACGTCTCCACATGGGGTCTGAGGCCAGATATGAAGTCCAACAATAGCCTCGGGGATCGGATCCTCAAGAACCCCAGACCGTATGATGGACTCCGCCCCGCACATGATCTCCTCCCCGGGCTGAAAAATCAGTTTTACGCTACCAGCCAGTTTCGTACGTTCCTGCTGCAATGCTTTTGACAGGCCAAGGAGCACGGCTGTATGTACATCATGCCCGCAAGCGTGACAGACGCCAGGATTCAGCGATGGCCATGGATACCCACTGTCCTCCGCCGTGGGAAGCGCGTCGATGTCCGCTCGAAAAGCGATGCACGGGCCGGCGGACGCCCCATGGATCACGGCCGCGACGCCGGTCTCTTTAAGCGGAATGAAATCAGCAATGCCGAACTCCTCAAGTCGCTCACGGATGTATTTTGTCGTTTCAAATTCCTTGAAGCCAAGCTCTGGATGCTGATGAATATGGCGACGCCACCCAATAGCGTCTTTCTCTAGAGATATAAAATCCATGGTGTTTCCCCTCTCGTTCCAGCTGGCCCAACAGCACGAGCTCCTGGCCAATACTACGACAACAGCCCGAAGGTTCCATTTATCGGCTCTCCGGGCTGTTCATTACCCTACCTCTGGGCCATTTCAGTGATCTTCCGATACCTCTCTTCGCCCCAAACCTTCGTGCCCAGCACGTCCCGAACCTTCCGAGTCGCTTCGATAAATGGCTTCAGATCAGGAGTCGTAACGGTCACGCCGGCATCCTTGATGCTCTTGAGCAACTCCACCTGCTGCTGCTCCATCAAGGCCTGAGTCAACTTCTCCGCCTCTGCCTGCGCCTCAATGAGAATCTCCCGTTGTTCCTCCGTCAAGCCCCCGAAGAATTCCTCGTTGATGACGACAAACGCAGGTTTGTTAATGTGATTTGTCATGGCAATGCACTTCTGGACCTCATGAAACCCGGCTGCAACAATCGTCTCAATAGGATTTTCCTGACCATCAACGACGCCGGTCTGCAGAGACGTATAGACTTCGCCAAAGGACATCGTCGTAGGCTGCGCCCCCATAGCAACGAGCGTATCGACGTAATAATCGCGCTCTGGAGAGCGTATTTTCATCCCCTCCAGGTCATCCATTGTATTGATGATCTTGTTAGCGCTGATAACACGCGGTCCACGCGGAAGAAGGCCAAGGATGCGCACACCATAATCGCTCAAGCATTTCTGGTTCCATTCCTTGCCAATATCGCTGTTCAGGATCAGTTTCCAATTGTCAAGGTTTTTCACGAGGTAAGGGAGGCTCAGGTACTCGATCTCCGTCATAGGCGGTTGGCCGCTCGACATCATGTGAATCGTCCCCATTTGGACCTGCTCAAACTGCTCCGTTGTCTTACCAAGCTGATCCGCGGGATAGAGAAACACCTTAAGCTCTCCATTCGTCCCCTTCTCAACGAGCTCCTTAAACTTCTCCATTCCCGTGTAGGCCGCCTCGCCAGAGCTGGCCCAGGTGCTGTAGTGAATTTCCCTGGCGGCAAAAGCAGACGACGCAAAGGACAGAAGGAGGAACAACACGGCTGCTACAGCAACAAACTTCTTATGCATAAGACTCACTCCTTTGATAAACTTACAGCTCAGAGCAATGACTCAATCATTCTCCACAATATGCCCTTCGCCGGATGGCCAACAGGTATTAACGGTCTTCCATTTTTCAACGAGTTTGCAAGCGTTACGGATCACCTCATCAAACAGTTTTTTTCCGTTCTCCGGACTAGCCAACAAGGCGTTACCCATAATACCGTCCGGAGAAATGTCCTCCATGTTCATAAACACGGAAAAGCCAATCCCATCATAGGTGAGTGTCGTTAAGTTTTCCACGTCCATCCCCTGCACCTGACGGTTGATGCGCGGTCTTTCTGGTAAAAGTTCCATGCGCATGTCCTCTGGGTTGAGATACCAGGTCATTGAAGTCAGTGGTTCGGCACCATGAGCCGAGGTTTTGGGATCGTCAAATACGCTCTTACGAAAAGCCGGCGTCAAAAGACTCCACAGGTTCACGTTGGGGATCATGATGCCGCGCTCGCGCAGGATCATCCTGGAAACGCGGTCTAAGAGCGGATTGTTCCCCGCATGTCCGTTGAAGAACATGATACGCTTAATACCATGATCCAGGAAACAACAGCAGATATCCTCCATCAAACTAATGAACGTTTTTGGCTGAAGTGATACCGACCCTGGGAATCCTCGAAAGTACTCGGAGTAGCCAAAGGGGATGCAAGTCGTCATATAGGCCCCTGTCCTTTTCGATACAGCTTTTGCCACTGCCTCAGCGCAACGGTAATCACCTGTCGGAGTATGGGGGCCCTGCTGTTCTGTAGAGCCTAAAGGGATGAGGATTACGGGGTCTTTCTTGAATGCGTTCTCCACCTCTTTCCACGTCATCCGATATAGTTCGTGCTTTTCCATAACTTCTATCTCCTTTCCTACAACCTTCGTGAGCTTTCACTTCAAAAAATAATCGGGAATAAACGTAGATATCCAAGGAACATAGGCGATTATAAGTGTCGCGATCAACATGGGGATATAAATGGGGATCATCGTTTTTACGAGGTCTTTATAGGACGTGTCAGCAATCTCAGCTGCCAACGACAAGCACACGCCGACAGGTGGAGTGATCGACCCAATTCCTGTGGTGAACACCAAAAGCACGCCAAAGTGAATTGGGTCAATGCCCAGCTTAAGGATAATGGGAACGAGGATAGGCGTGACAACAACTTGAATAGCTGATGGAATCATGAAAAGCCCCATGATGAAAACAAACAACGTGATCAGCCCTAAAAGGACATAACGATTGCTGCTCAGCTGCAGTAACGCGTTAAGCACCGTCGTCGGTACTTGAGCGCGGGTGACAACCCAGCTGAACATGGACGCAAACGCGATGATTAATAACACCTTAATGCTGTTCAGTGCAACGTTTGCAAGAAGGCTCCACGTCGTACGAAGCGAGGCCTCGCGGTAGACAACAGCCCCCATGAAAAAACCGTAGAGGACGGCCACGGCAGCTGCTTCTGTTGGCGTAAACATGCCGCTGAGGATGCCGACAACAACAATAATGGGCATCATCAACGCTGGCGTTCCTCGAAGGATGGCGCGTCTAGCCTGTTTAAATGTAGCTCTGGGGGATGTCGGATAATTTTTCCTGATCGAGTAGTAGTGCGTAAACACCATTTGTGAAATCGCGATGACAAACCCAGGCAGGATGCCTGCGGCCAAAAGTTTACCGACAGGCTGCTGAGCGAGGACCCCATAGAGCACAAGGCCAATACTTGGAGGAATGATGGGACCAATGAGGGAGGAGGCCGCCGTGATGGCAGCGGAAAAATCAGCGTCATAGCCTTCCTTTTTCATCGCTGGAATCAAGATAGAACCCAGAGCTGCTGTGTCTGCCGTCGCCGACCCGGAGATGCCGGCAAAAAAGACGCTGGCAAGAATATTCACTTGCGCTAAGCCGCCGCGCATGTGACCAACCAAGGCCTTGGCCATGTCTATAATGCGGTCTGTTATGCCACTGAAGTTCATCAACTCCCCCGCAAGGTAAAAAAATGGGACGGAGAATATGGTAAACGAGTCGATGCCTGATACGATATTCTGCGAGAGAACATTCAGCGGGATACCTTGGTAGAGTAGGAAGATGAGTGAACTGACTCCTGTTGCAAAGGCAATGGGCATGCCTAAGAGCGTCAAGGCTGCGAGCAGAATAAACATCAGCGCGATCATCGGGCCTCCTCCTTCTTTTCGCACACTCTGCGGATCATGACAGGGAGTCGTATAAGGATGCTACACAACATGAAAAAACAACCAAAGGGTGCGGCTGCCCTCCAGAATGTAAACGGCAGCTTTAAAGCGCCTGATGTGATGTGCCATGAAACCTTCAGCAACTTAGGCGACGTAGCCGTCATTATGGCCAACATAACAGCGACAATGAGGTTTAAAAGGAGGTCAAGCCACCCCTGCGTTTTCTCTGGAAGCGACCGGACAAGCTCCGGTATCGCGAGATGAGCCCTTTGATAAGTCAGGACTGGCCCCCCGAACATCGTCATCCATACAAATAAAAGGCGAGAAAGCTCCTCGCTCCACACCAGAGGAGAATCCAACACAAAGCGGCAAAAGACCTGGGTGATCGTTAAAATAATAATCGCAACAAACAAAATGCCCACTACAACCCGAAATAACGCCATCAGACGCGAGTAAAAGCGTGTCAAAAACATCACCCCCTCATATTCTATGTTTTATAGTAAATAGACGGCATTTTATTGTAAAAACGCTACTTCATATTGCCAAATATTACTATTCACATAATGTTCGTCATACGCCAAAGGCAGCTTGTGTTGATCATAAGAATACCTGCGAATCAACAGCTGAGGTGATCCCTCCTTTACCTTAAGGTACTGAGCGTTTTCCCCATGAATTGCGACTGCTATGAGCTTCTCCTCCGCCAGGGTGACTGCAAGTCCTCGCTGAACAAAAAGACATTCCTTGAGATTAGAAAAATCTCCCAGTTCGCAAAAATTGACAGAGGCAAGTTCCGGTGCAAGGTAATTGTGCATAACAACGACAGGTTTGTTACCCAGGCTGCGCACGCGGATAAGATGCGGGAGCAGCGTGCTTGATGTAACGCCAAAAAAAGCTCGTGCATTTCCCGGGGGCTGACATACCTCAACAAGATGAGTCTTACACGTGAGATGAGTCCAATTTTCGCTGTAGTGTCGCTGTAACCCCGATTGCAGAAGCCAAGGCGTAGAACGCTTCAACTCTCGAACGCGCGTTCGCCGGCCCGGATGTCGTTCAATCAGGCCCTCGTTTTTTAATTTTCTAGGGCTTGTCGTACCGGAGCCTTGCTTACCCCATACAGTTCCTCCAGTTCGCCGTCGGTGGGCAAGACGCTGCCGGGGGGGTATTCCTCAGAGCCTATCTTGCGAAGGAGATCGTTATATATCTTGTAGTATAGAGGAATATCCATTGCCACCCACCCCAATCGTAACATTAAATTACCATTATCAAACTATGATCCTTAAATGTCATAATATTATGCTATCATGTTAAATGTGTCAAGGAAATTTTTGTCGATGGCAAGGAGGAACAAAAAACGTTATACTTCCTTAAGGTGCCTGGGGCTGGGTGAAGGCTTAATCGAGGTGCAAAACCCTTTGTGGGGCAGAGCCTATCTTCAGCGTCATCACTGGATAAAAGCGGGTATTCGCCGTGCAGCGTCTGTGCGAGACCGCTGCCGGCGGAGTAAAAATCAACTGTCATTCAAGGGAGGTAATGTCGTATGAGTAGTCAACAGAAGGAAGTGCGGAACTTCAACCCGAACCTGGTGTTGGTCGTCATGATCGTGCTCTGCACCATCGCGTCGTACTTCGTGACAGCCGGAGCCTATGATCGCGAGACGATCAACGGAGTGACGCGCGTCGTGGCGACGAGTTATCATGAGACGGCACGGACGCCGGTTTCGGTCTTCAAGATGTTCGAGTCCATCCCCCAGGGACTGACCGGCGCGGCGATGATGATGTTCGCCGTCATGATCATTGGCGGCGTTGTAGCGATCTACAACAAAACGGGCGTTATGGGCGCTGCCATCAACTCCGTCCTCAAGCTCTCAAACAGGGTGGGCAGTCAGCTAATTATCGCCATCATCGCGCTCGTCTTCATGTTCATCGGCGGCATCCTCGGCTGGTCGGAGCAGATCATCCCCTTCGTACCCATCATCATTTCACTGTCCATCTCGCTGGGCTACGACTCGCTGGTTGGCATGGCCATCTCCGGCTTCGCCTGCCTGATCTCCTTCGCAGTAGGGCCCTTCAATATTTATACGGTCGGCATTTCCCATAAAATCGCTGAGTTGCCCATGTTCTCCGGTTGGGGCCTGCGTCTCGCCGTGCTTGGCGTCGTGGCACTATCGAGCCTCTTCTGGATCCTGCGCTACGCAGCGAGTATCAAAAAAGACCCCGCACGGAGCCTGATGACCGACGTCGACACGAGTTCTCTGGTCATCCCTATCGATGAGTCCAACACATTGGACGGAGCCAAAACGGTTTCATTGATTTTCATGGGCATCTGCTTCGGCTTCACGGTGTGGGGACTGCTGACCCAAGGTTGGTCCTTCGGTGAGATGAGCGCCGTCTTCCTGATGGGCGGCGTCGCGACGGGCATCGTCAACCGCATGTCCGCTTCCGACATCTGCGACACCATCGTGAAGGGCGCACTGGCTGCGTTCGGCGGGGCATTGATCATCGGGCTGGCCCGCTCCGTTCAGTGGGTCATGACGCAGGGCGGATTGGTGGACCCCCTCGTTCACGGATTGACGAGCATGATGAGCACCGCTTCCTCCTACCTAACATCCGTATTCATGTTCATCGTCAATTTCTTTATCAACGCGCTGATCCCCTCCGGTTCTGGCCAGGCAATGGCCGTGATGCCCATCATGATTCCCATGGCCGACATGCTGCACATCACGCGCCAGACGGCGACGTTGGCTTTTCAGTTCGGCGACGGCATCTCCAACACGCTGTGGTTCACCAACGGCACGCTCCTGATCTATTGCGGCCTGGCCCGCGTTTCCTTGAAGAAATGGTATCAGTTCATCCTCCCGCTGCAGGTTTTCTTCTTCCTCATGCAGCTCGCGTTCCTGTACCTGGCCGATGCGATCGGCTACGGGCCCATGTAGGGGGTTCCACGTCATGGGGCGTGCTGGTTTGCGACACGCTTGAGTGCGCGCATCCTCTCCTGAATCTCAACACTACGATGCGTTATTCAAAATGGGGACGGAAGGCAGCTTGTGATTCTGCCCTCTGTCCCCACTTTCGGGGAGCCTTCCGGCTACCGCTCGCCTTTGCTCGCGGGCCGTCAGTCCCCTTCTCATGATTTCCTGCCGGTCAGCTCAACTCACGCAGCGGTGCGTGATGATGTCGATGATCGTGTGATCGACGTCCTTCATGCCCTCGCGGTTCAGCCGCGCCGCGTTCTCCGCCGTGCGCGTGAAGCTGTTCACGTCAACGACGCCCTGGGACACCGCCATCCCGCCGCCAGCCAGGGCGATCTGCGCCGCGTAAAAGGCCTCGGTCGCTCCCGTGCCGACCTTGAGCGCGCAGGACTCCTTCGCTCCGTCGCAGAGCATACCCGTGATGTTGCCCAGCACCAGTTCCATGGCCTTCTGCGCCTGCGCGTCCGTGCCCCCCAGGACGTTCACGATGCCTGCGGCCGCGCCTGCTCCTGCTGCCACCGCACAGCCACAGACGGGGCTAAGGCGCCCCATGCGGCTCTTGACGAAGCTCGTCGCCAGGTGGCTGTAGGCCACAGCGCGGGCGATCTCCTCGCGGGATTTTTGATGCGCCGCACCAACCACGTAGACCGGTAGGATCGCGGTGATGCCATGATTGCCGCTGCCCGCGCTGCTCATCACGGGCAGTGCCACACCCGCCATGCGCGCGTCAGAGGCTGCGGCGGAGATCGCCTTCACCTGAGCGGCCAAATCGGTGCTGTAGTTCGCACCAGCCGAGGTCCTGATGGTTCGCCCCAGGCCAAGCCCCACCTCGTGGTCAAAGCCGAAGTCCGAGATGCGCAGGTTCATCTCGATGCCCCTCCAGACGTAGTCCACGTCCTCAGGCGAGAGCCGGTCGGCCAGCGCCACCAACTCTTCAAAGCCCATCGTCTTCACCTGGTCGGGAATAGAAACGGAGGCGTTTTTTTCGGTCGTCTTTGGCGTGGCAGAGTCGCAGGACGGCACGGCCTCAAAGACGACCGTGTCGTTTTTTTTCACGAGCGTGATGTTGCCGTGCGTCTGCTCGATCACGGCCGTCCCCGTCTCCCCGCCAGCGTAAGCCTTCGCCTTGACGTAGACGCCGCCCTGACCGTTGGCCGTCAGCGTCAGTTTGCCGTCGTCGATAAACGCTCTGGCCTTCCGAAGGTCGTCGGGAGTCGCGTCCTTCAGCACCTCAAGGCTGTAGGCGCTGTGGCCACAGAACACCGCCAGTGCCGCGGCGATCTCGTTGCCGCGCGCGCCGTCGGTCCCCGGCACTCCGACGGCGATGCCGTTCTTAAAGATGTTGTCGCTGACGACGACCTCCAATCGCTCCGCCCGCGCGCTCAGCTGCTCGCACGCCCTGGCGACCGCCAGCGCCACAGCCCCCGGCTCAGTACAGCCCAACGCCGGCTTTACCTCTTCATGCAAAAACTCAGTGATGGTGAACATAGGCCCTCCCAAACTCTCCAGTGCCAAAAATCAGCGACAACACGAACGCTCGACGACCGTCTTATGAACCAGCTCCAGGAACTTCTTCGGGGTGTGCGGCTCGATCACGCAACCCGGCCCCAGGATCAGGCCGGGGCGACCGCACATCTCCCGCACCTCGCCGACGACCTGTTCCTCCGTCTTGGTCAGCCAATTCTCACCCCAGCTGAGGCCTCCAACGAACGCCTTTGTGCTGTACTTGCGAACCTCCTCCATGGAGGGGCCTTCATCGCGGTCGTGCCAGCTCAGCCCCTGCACGGGGTAATGCTGAACTTCGTCGATGCGCACCTGGGCGCCGTGCAGGTGCAGAACGTTAAACCAGGTCCTGTCCTTAACGGCATTCAGGATCGCAAGGTCATACTTTTCGACAAACGCCTCGTGCTCGGCTTTTTCCATCGTCTGGCGCCCCGAAAGCTGCGAGGCATAGAAGAATCCGTCCGCGCCCAGGTCGGCGGAAGCGCGGGCAAATCGAATCGTGGTGTCCGTGACCATCTCCAGCACGCGGTGGACGCGAGCGGGGTCCTCGCGCATATGCCTGACCAGCACGGCTGGAGAACACATCTTTGCCAGCGTGGTGGCCGGGCTGAAAAGCGTCTGCAGGAAGGGCACGTGTTCCTCCATCATCTCCATGAGAATGCGCTGCGACTCCAGGACGACGGCGTACTCACCCCGGGTTCCGTCGATAGGACGAATGCGATCCCAGTCCCTGACGTCCCTGATGACGGGCTCATGCTGAGTGGGGGCCTTTTCAAAGCCCTCGTACACGTCAAGGTCAACGCCCATGTCGATGGTGGTGTAAAGTCCAAAGGGCATGTACTTGATAAAGTCCAGATCGTACTCCCTCTGGGCCTTGAGCGCCAGTTCGGCCAGGCGGCGGGGATGACGGTCGCGATTGGGGTAGTGCATCCACATGCTGTAGGGCGTGCGGTCGTTCTCCTTCAGCGCAAGGGCGTTTTCGATCCTCTGCTTGTGCGTCAACATTGATAAAACCTCCCGAAATATAGTACGACATGACAAAACTTACTATCGCGCGCCAGACAGCATTCACCGATCCTCCAGGCGTTACCGCAGCACGCGACGGTTGATCAGCGGCATAAAAAGCGTGGTCGAGCGATTCGAGTCCGGAGCGCGGACTTCCTCCTGCTGCAGGAAGCGGTCGAGGCGGCGAAGCGCCGTCACCATATGTTCGTGAAGCAACACGGTCGCCTCCACCGCATCACCGACCCGGCAGGCCTGAAGGATCGCGTCGTGGGATTTAAAGGCGTTCTCCTGCACGTTCGGCAAAGTAATGTCCATCTGAACGTAGCGATCGATCTTGTTGTACTGTGACTCGATCAGCTCCAGCAGACGGGGCTTTTCTGCAATTTCATAAAGCGCGCGGTGAAATTCCCAGTTCGTCTTGCGGCTTCGCCTTTCCGGCGGCGTCTGCGTCGATTCCAGGAGCAGGTTGTGGACTCGCGCAGCCGATTCTTCCGTGATGTTCTGCACGACGTAACGCAAGATCAAGGACTCGAGCGCGTAACGGATCTCAAAGATCTCGTGCAGCTCCTCGATGGACAAGGAGGCAACGACCGCCCCCTTGTAGGGGATGATCTGCACAAGCCCCTCGCTGGAGAGCTGCATCAGCGCCTCGCGAACGGGGATGCGGCTGACGTGGTATTCCTCCGCCAACTCGGCCTGCAGCAGTTGTTGCCCGTCGTGATATCGTCCGGAGAGGATGTCGCTGCGCAAACTCAAGTACACCTGCTTGTTCATGGTGCGCTTGCCGTCTTTAAGCATGACGCTCGACTTTCCTCCTCGCAAAGGCCAGGGCCTCCCGATAGGTTTTCTCGTCGGGACAGTAGATCTGCGCGAGGCGCCCGTACTTTCCCCTCAGCTGAAACGAGTTCATCCCCGTCAACTCCCTGAGGCTCCGCACGTCGCTCCAGTCCACGTCCCTCGCCACGCTGCCAACGACACCTTCCGGGACGCCAACGGCAAAGGGGCGAACGTGGGCTCCCGACGCACCCGGCACATTCCTCGCGCGAAGCGTCTCGACAAAAACGCCGTTGTCCTCAAAGCGATAACACATCACATAGCCGCGACGGTAGAAGAGCAGGCAGACCACGACGAACAGCACCCCAACCAGCAGCACCAGATAGCTTGCATAAATCGAGGCCGCCGCGAGGTGCGTTCCCGCCAGGGCCCCCCCGCCAAACACGACCTGGGCAAGCGCCATGACCAGCACGGTAACGAACCAAAGGATCACCAGCGCCGAAGCCAGGTCCATCAGGAGCAGCGGGTTGGTGAGCACGGGGACGCCGCAGAACCAACGCAGCGTCCGCTCCGTGCTCCCGTGTCGTTCTGGAGCGTCAGACATGGCGAACAAGCTGATCCTTCAGCCTGTGGCACGCGACGAAATGTCCCGGTTCAATTTCGACCAGCGCGGGCGTTTCGCTGGTGCAGGCGTCCCCGCGACGCGCACAGCGCCCTGCGAAGCGACAGCCGGCAGGAGGATTGACCGGGCTGGGCACGTCTCCCTCAAGGATGATTCGCTGTTTTTTCGGCTCGACGCTGGCGACGGGGACGGCCGAAAGCAGTGCCTGCGTGTAGGGATGCAGCGGCGACTTGAACAGCGTGCTGTTGTCTGCCTTTTCCACCACGTTGCCGAGGTACATGACCGCAACCTCGTCGGAGACGTAGCGGACGACCGACAGGTTGTGCGAGATGAAGAGGTACGTGTAGCCGCGCTGCTCTCGCAGATCGGCAAGCAGGTTGAGGACCTGTGCCTGAATGCAGACGTCCAGCGCCGAAACCGGCTCGTCGAGGACGATAAAGTCCGGGTCCAGCGCAAGGGCACGGGCGATGCCGATCCTTTGACGGCGTCCGCCGTCCAGCTCGTGGGGAAAGGAGGTCGTCAAACGCGAGGCCAGGCCGACCAGGTCCATGAGCTCGCCGATTTTTTCGTTCAGCTCCTTGTGCGAACGGCAGACCTCATTGATGATCAGCGGTTCGGCGATAAGCTGCGACACGGACATGCGAGGATTCAGCGACGAGAAGGGGTCCTGAAAGACGATCTGCGCACGACGGCGAAATTCGCCGCGCTTCGCCCCCTCGAACTTCAGCGCGTCCTCGCCATCGAACAGCACCTCTCCGCCACTCGCTTCGATCAGGCCGATGATCACGCGCCCCAGCGTGGACTTTCCGCAGCCCGACTCCCCCACCAACCCCAGCGTCCTGCCGCGCGGGATGTCGAGCGACACGTCGTCAACGGCGTGAAGCAATCCGCTGGAGACGGTGAAATACTTTTTCAGATGTTTTACTTCGATGAACTTATCCGGTTTATCGCTCATAACCACTCCACCTCACTGCAGGAACGCGTTGCCCGACGCAGGGGTCAGCGGGAAGTAACAATCGACGAAATGTCCCGTTTCCACTTCCTGCATGCCGCAGGCCCTTTCATGACACAGGTCCTTCGCATAAGGACAGCGCGGCGAGAAGGAACAGCCCTTCGGCAGGTTCGTCGGGTCGGGCGGCAAACCGGGGATCACGGCCAGCCGGCTTCCAAGCGGGCTCTCCAGCGTGGGCACCGCGTTGAACAGCCCCTGCGTGTAGGGGTGCTTCGGCGCGGTGTAGAGGCTTTTGAGGTCGGCGTACTCGATGAGATGCCCCGCGTACATGATCGCCACGTTGTCGCAGGTCTCCGCCACGATGCCCAGGTCATGAGTGATGAGGAGCATCGACGTTTTCTCGCTCTGCTGCAGCTTCTTGATCAGCTCCAGCACCTGGGCCTGGATCGTCACGTCGAGCGCCGTGGTCGGCTCATCGGCAATGATCAGCTGAGGGCGACAGGCCAGAGCGATGGCGATCACCACGCGCTGGCGCATTCCGCCCGAAAACTGGTGCGGAAAGTCCCTGGCGCGCTCGGGGCGGATGCCGACCAGGCGAAGCATCTCGATGGCCCGTTCGCGCACCGCTCCTCCTTTTAACTTCAAGTGCAGGGAAACCATCTCCACGATCTGATCCTCGACGGTCATGATCGGGTTCAACGAGGTCATCGGGTCCTGAAAGATCATGGAAATGTCGCCGCCGCGCAGGCGACGCTTCTCGGTCTCCGTCATCTTGCATACGTCGACCCCGTTAAAGAGGATCTCGCCGCCGACGATCTCGCCGGGAGGGGTCTGCACCAGCTGAAGGATGGAGAGGGCCGTCGTCGTCTTGCCCGCCCCCGTCTCGCCCACGAAGCCCAGCGACTTTCCGCGCTCCAGCCTCATGTTCAGGTGGTTGACCGCCTTCACCACCCCCGAATCCGTGTTGAACTGCACGGAAAGGTCTTTGATGTCCAGAAGAACGTCCTTATTTTCGCCCATGGTGTCCACCTAACGCTTCTGCTTGGGGTCAAGCGCGTCGCGCAGACCATCGCCGAGGAAGTTCAGGGAAAGGATCGTGAACATGATGGCCAGCCCGGGGAAGATGCTCATGTGCGCGCTGTTGCGCAGGTACGGGCGTGCCGCAGACAGCATGCCTCCCCATTCGGGATAGGGCGGCTGAATTCCCAGGCCGAGGAAGCTCAGGGTCGCAGCAAACAAAATCGCGTTGGCTACGCTCAGCGTCGATTGCACGATGAGCGGCGCGGCGCAGTTGGGCAGGATGTAAAGACAGATGATGCGCTTGTGAGAAGCGCCCATGGCGCGAGCCGCTTCAATGAACTCCTGATCCTTGATGGAGAGCACGGAGGCGCGCGTCAGACGGGCGAACTTGGGAATATAGGTGATGCCCACGGCGACCATCAAGTTGAACAACCCCGGACCGAGAACGGACGAGATGACGATGGCCATCAGGATCGTGGGGATGGCCATCTGAACGTCCATCAAACGCATGAGGACGTTGTCCAGCCTGCCGCCGAAGTACCCGGAGACCGCACCGATCAGTCCTCCCACCACCAGCGAGATGGAGACGGCGATCAGGCCGACCTGCAGGGATATCCGAGAGCCGTAGATGAGCCGGCTGAGGATGTCGCGCCCGAACTCGTCGGTCCCCAGCCAATGGAGTGTCGAAGGTGGCTTGCAGATCATCATATAATCCTGCTGGGCGTAGCCGTAAGGCGCCAGCTGATCGGCAAAGACGGCGCAAACGATCAACACGAGCAGGATAAAGAGTCCGAACAGCGCCAGGTAGCTGCGGCGCAGACGGATCATCGTGTACTTGAACATGGAGTTACCCTTCACGACAGTCCCCCCTACTTGACGTGAATGCGCGGATCGACCACCGCATATAGCAGATCGACGGCCAGGTTGATGAAGCAGTAGGCCATGGAGATGAACAAAACGCCTCCCTGAATGATGGGATAATCGCGCAGGTTGATGGCATCGAGCATCAGGCGACCGACGCCGGAGATGGAGAAGATGGCCTCCGTGACGATCGATCCACCCAACAGCGTGCCGAACTGCATGCTGATAATCGTCATGACAGGGATCAGTGCGTTCGGCAGGGCATGGCGCCAGATTACGACGCTCCCCTTCTGCCCCTTGGCACGGGCGGTCCTGATGTAGTCGGATTTGATCACCTCCAGCATGCTCGACCGCGTCATCTTCGCGAAGAGGGCCGTTGATGAGCCGGAAAGGGTGACGACGGGCAACACCATCTCACTCAACGTGTCGAAGCCCATCGAGGGCAGCCAGCCCAGCTTGACCGAAAAAGCCAGAATGAGCAAAAGTCCCGTCCAAAACGTCGGCATCGAAACGCCCAGGAGAATGAAAACGGTCACCACGCTGTCCAGCAGCGAGTATTGTCTGATCGCGCTGAGAATCCCCAGCGGCAACCCCAGGAGCGTGCTGAAGAGCACCGCCGCAAACGCCAGCTTCATCGTCGTCGGGATGCGAATCGCCAGCTCCTGAGAGACGGGACTTTTCATGTTGTAGGAGTACCCCAAATCAAACTTTGTAACGGCATTGAAAACGTACCGCCCAAACTGAACGAAAAAAGGATCGTCCAATCCATGCTCACGGCGAAACGACTCGATGGTTTCAGGCGTAGCTTCCTCGCCAAGGGCGATGCGGGCCGGGTCCCCAGGCGTAAAGTAAAGAATGGTGAAGAGGATGAACATGACGCTCAGGATAACGGGGATCAGCATGAAAATTCTGCGGATAGCGTACTTCAGCACGGGAGCATCACCTTTTTCCTTGAGTTCTGTCGGGAAAAACAAAAAAATTTCATAGGGGAAGTGAGTAAAGGGGCTTTGCAAGGCTCGGGGGCCAACGGCCCCCGAGCCTTGCAAAGGCGGAAGCTACTTCAGACGCTCGGTCTGCTCAGGGTAGTGGATATTGGTCAGCAGGTTGATCTTTCCGTCGTAAAGCTCATCGACGCCGATCAGGTCCTTCTGGGCGCCGTGAAGCTCGTCGGCCTGACACAGGTAAACCCACGGGTGCAGGTCGTTGACGCGATCCCAGATCTTCTGGAAAACCTGACCGCGCTTTTCTTCGTCGATACTGTGATTGGCCTCATCCATCAGGTTGTCGATCTCAGGATCGGAGATGCGGGCCGAGTTGGTGCTCGCGATGGAGGTCGTGGTGATGACCGACTGCCAGTAAACCCCTGCGTCGCGATTGGTCTGCATGCCCCAGGTGGCGGCGTACATGTCGTACTTCTCAGGCTCTTTGCGCACCTTGTCGCTGATGACGGCGTTCTCGAACACGGAGACGTTGACCTTGATGCCGACGGCACCCAGCATGCTCTGCAGTACGGTCGCGCCGTTGACGCGGTCGGCGGCGTTCATCACCCAGAGGTTCAGCTCGAGGTCCTTGACGCCGGCCTCCTCCAGGAGCTTCCTGGCCAGATCGGGGTCGTACCCCCACTTCTCGGGGTTCTCAGGGAACCAGGAGGACGCCGTGGGCAGCGGGCCCTCGCCGGGGATGCCGTTGCCGTTGTAGACGACCTGAACGTAGGCTTCCTTGTTGATCGCCGCGTCGATCGCCTTACGCACACGGGAGTCCTTCAACTTGGGGCTGTCCATGTTCATGGCCAAGTGCAGCAGGACCAGGCCGGGAGCCTTAACGGCCTTGACGCGATCGCTGTTCTGCAGGCGCTCGAAGTCCGAGGGCGGCACGGCGTAGATCATATCGACCTTATCCGTCTCGAGGGCGATGATGCGGGTGCTGTCGTCCGGCAGGACGACAAAGGTCAGCTTCCTGGCGTAGGGTTTCTCGCCCCAATAGTCGTCAAACGCCTCCATTTCGACCCGCTCGCCCTTCGTCCAACTGACGAACTTGTAGGGACCGGTCCCAACCGGCTTGCGGAAGTAGTCGGCTCCAGCCTCCTCAACGGCCTTGCGATTCAGGATCATGGCGTAGGGGTGTTTCATCGAGCCAAGCCAACCGCCGACCGGGCCGTTCGTGCGCACGATCACCGTATGCTTGTCGATCACCTCAAAACCCTTGGGGTCGATCCACACGCCCTTTGATTTTGCAAACACGGAGCTCTTGGGATCGGTCACGCGCGTCAGCGAGAACACGACGTCGTCCGCCGTAAACTCCTCGCCGTTGTGAAACTTGACGCCCTTGCGAAGGTAGAACTTGTAGGTGTGGTCATCAAGCACCTCAACCTTTTCGGCCAGCACCGGCGTCAGTTTGCGCGTCTTGCCGTCAACGGTGAAGAGCGGCTCGTAAATCTGCTTCTGCATGGAGAAAGAATAGGTATCGACCGCGTTCTGCGGGTCGAAGTTCTTCGCGTCGATGGAAACTCCAACGCGAAGGGTTTCACCCCTCGACGCGGCAAAGGCCACCCCGGCATACAACATCGCCAGAGCAAAACAAAGCGCGAACGTCTTCTTCATAGACAAAGGACTCCTTCCTGAATCAAGATGTTACGACAATGACACCAGGCGCTGCTGCACTTCCCCTATCGTAGCCACATTGCGTCGTGGACACATCCATTGGAGGCCAAGCCCCCCACACTCGGTCGTAAAATCCATTATCTCCAAATAATATCCACGGCTTCTTTGATTCTAGCAAATAATATACAAAATGCAAGCCTGCTGAACCCATTCAACGCGACAGTGCGCAATCGCAAAAAAGCGCCCTGTTTTGAGTAAAAAACACGAAAAATACCCCATTCATTCTATTCTTGCCCAGGATAAAATCGGGGCTCCGAATTTAATCAGCGAAACTTAACGCTTCGATCGATTATGCAAAGAAAGCAAACTTGTATACAATATACAGGTCGTTCGTTACGCGCCATCAGGTTGCCCTCAGCCTCCGGAAGTGCAACACTCCTCCAGGCGGGGTGAAAAAAGTCAGGAGGAAGATCATGGCTTCAGAGATCATGGAGAAAGCTCAAAGCATACGGAACTACCTCGTGGAATGCAAACGCCGCATCCACCGCCATCCCGAACTTGGCATGCACGAAATCGAAACCGCGGCCTTCGTTCGCTCCGAACTGAAGAAGCTCGGCATCGAACTTCAGCCCATAGACACACCGGTCGGCGTCGTGGGAATCGTTCGCGGCCAGAAAGACGCCCCCGGCAGGGTGATCGCCCTCAGGGCCGACATGGACGCCCTGCCGATTCAGGAGGAGGCTGCGGTCCCCGACGCCTCGGAAGTTGCAGGCGTGATGCACGCCTGCGGTCACGACGCCCACACCGCAATGCTCCTGGGGGCTGCAAAAATCCTCACGTCGATGCCCGATCGCTTCAGCGGCGTGGTCAAACTCATCTTTCAACCTGCCGAAGAAACCCTTGGAGGATCGGAGCTGATGATTCGTCTCGGCTGCCTCGAGAACCCAACCGTGGACGTCATCCTGGGGCAGCACGGCATCGCTGAATTCGCTACGGGTGACATCGCTTTCCGCGAAGGCCCCAGCATGGCCTCCTCCGACACGTTCTCCGTCACCGTCAAGGGCGTCGGCGGACATGGCGCATACCCCCACAATTCGGGCGCAGACGCCCTGCTCGCCTCGGCAAACTGCGTCATGTCGCTTCAGGGTCTGATCACCCGTCAATTCAACGCCGTCGATCCCGTCGTCCTTTCGATTTGTACTTTCCACGGCGGAACGGCGAAGAACATCATTCCCGCTGAAGTGACCTTCGGCGGCTCCATCCGCTGTCAGTCCCCAGCGAGCCGCAGCAGGATCAGGGATGTGATGGACCACATGATCAGCTCCATCGTTGCCGGCTACAACTGCACTCACGAGCTCGACTACGTTTATGGCGTGCCGCCCCTGGTCAACGATCCCGACGTGGTCCACGCCATGCGTTCCGCCGCCGCGAAGCTGCTCGGTGAAGAACACGTCAAGACGATGAGTCAGGCGCGCATGGGCTCGGAGGATTATGCCTGCTACTGCGAAAAGATTCCAGCCTCTTGTTTCGCACGGCTGGGCATCCGGCAGGAGGGCAAAGAACCGACCCGGTTCCACAGCCCCACCTTCGTCTTTGACGAAGAGGCCCTTCCCGTGGGGGCGGGTTTTTTCGTTCAGGCCGTGCTGGAGCTGAATGGAGCGATCGCTGGTCCGACCCTATAACCCTATAAGAGGTGAGTGCCCGTCAGGGCCCCTTTAGGCGCCTGACGGGCACTCACCTCACAGTCGGTAAAAACGGTGGCCGTTTACGCTTCCCCTCGCCGTCCTTCGTCAACGCAGCGGCGCCCCTGAAGGGCCGAGACAGGACTGCAACGCGCATTGGGCTTGGAATGGAGCATACTCCTCACTTCAGCAGCATCGTCACGCCGGAAACGGCCATGTAGCCGTACACGGCAAAGCGCAGCCTCTTTGCGTCAAGCCGGTAAAATATCTTGTTGCCAAGGAAGACGCCAAGGGCAAGCGCTGCCAGCATGAGCAGCCATAGGTGAAACGTCGTGGACGTGATGACGCCGTTGTGCCACCGCACGAACGTCGAGATGCCGGAGGTGAAGCAAAAACTGGCGTTCAGCGTCGCGCGGTACTCTTCGTTGCTGTCCGTCGCAGCCAGGAGATAGATCGCAACCGGAGGCCCGCCGACGGAAAAAAGCCCCGCGCAGGTGCCCCCAATGGCACCCGCGATGACGCCGTTCAGCGGCGTGCCCTTGATGCGGATCGTTCCGCCCAGGAAGATAAAATAGAGGCAAACGGCGATCAACATCGCGCCCAGTGCGTGAATCATGAACTTTTCCGCGGCCCCCAGGGACAACTGCACCGACGCCGCCGAGCAGCACAGGGCCACGAGCGAACAGGGCAGCAGGATCTTGAAGTTTATGCTGCGATGGTGTGGCACAGCGATCATCAGCGCCGTGCTGAGACCGCATAGCGCTGAGACGGCCACGGCCTGCTGGTAGGGAAGAAAGTACGGCCACGTCGCCATGGCCACTGCCCCAAAGCCGAAGCCGCACACGCTTGCGACGACGCCACCGACGACGGTTACGCCCATCATTGCCGCTGCCACGACCCAATCCATCCGATCATCTCCATTTTCCCCGACATGAGGGCGCCCAACCACAGCAGAGGTTGCCGGCCTCCGGCGTTGCATCACTGCCCCTCCACTAACGGCCCGCCCACATCTCGCATTGACCAGTACTCCTTGTATTGCGTCAACCCCGCCGGACGCCGATGGGCTACCCTAACCCTGGATGGCGGGCGGAAAACCATCCTTTGGCGGCCTGTTCACGCTCCGAAGAGATCGGCGTGCGTGCCCGTTCCCGAGGCGGAGAGAATCAGTCTGTCCTCGAAAATCTGGTAAAGCAACAACCAGTCCCCCTCGATATGGCATTCACGAAAATCTTTCAGTTCACCGTTTAACGGGTGATCCCGATATTGGGAAGGTATCGGTTCACCGCTTGTCAGGAGGGAGAGAACCTTGACAAGCTTAGAGATATCCTTGCCGCGCTTCTTCATCAATTTGACGTCGCGCTTCATTCTGTTGGTGTAGACGATTTCAAGCACCGTCAATCCTCCAACATGGAAGCGACCGCCTCTTCTGCCGTCTTGAAGGGACCATGCAGATTTCGACGTTCCCGAGTGTCCCGAATGGCTTCCATGAGTTCCAGGGTGGGGACGCGATGACTTACGGCAAAAGGAATGCCGTTATGTTCCAGCGCCTTCATAAGAAAAATCCTGACCGCCGTCGAGGTGTCCAGTCCCAGGCTTGAAAACAGGCTGTCCGCAGCCGCTTTGGTGTTGTCATCCA
This sequence comes from Fretibacterium fastidiosum, assembly GCF_000210715.1. Taxonomy (GTDB): domain Bacteria; phylum Synergistota; class Synergistia; order Synergistales; family Aminobacteriaceae; genus Fretibacterium; species Fretibacterium fastidiosum. Next base: position 88,156 of record NC_021038.1, on the reverse strand, counting down.
CTCGGATTTGTATTGTAGCCATAACGCACCTCCAATAAATCGACCAATCATGACGTTCACAAGAAAATCATAATGAATTGTCATGCTATGTCAATATTTTCAGCGGACAACTCGCCGGACATCATGCGGAGAAGCAAGGAAGCGCGTGCGGCTCGAAGACGACAACTTCGCAAAATTCACTTTCGATGGTTACATCCTGTCGATTCGTTTATCCAAATCTCATACCGCCGATGCCAACGTTCAACGCCAAGGCGGCACGTGATTGCAGGCACGACTTGCATTCATTATAGCATTCGGGCCGCCTCGCATCGCCGCATCCTGCCCGCACCCGGTCCTTATGGCCGTTATGCTTTATAATAGTAGGGACGGCGGGAGCGGCCGGAGGGCCGTTCGCCGCCCCCACGGGTCCCAGCGCGTTCCCTGATCCTGAACTCTAACCCTAATGAGGAGGCGCACTCTCATGACGCATCAGGCACTGCTGACGCTCTTTCCGGTCATCTTTCCCATCCTTGCAGGGATCTTCCTGCTACTTCACCACGTCCATGACGACCGGCAAAGACACGTCTACGTCGAACTGTCCACCATCCTCAGCGGGCTTTTGGCCTGCGCGGTCGCGTTCTGCTCAAACGGGGAGCTCCTCGTGCTGTGGCGCGCCACGGACTCCCTGCGGCTGGCCCTTCGCATGGACGCCCTGGCCAGGGTCTTCATCCTCCTCATCGCCTTCATCTGGCCCCTCGTCACCCTCTACGCATTCGAGTACCTGCACCACCGTCCGCCAGAGGACCGCTTCTTTGCCTTCTTTCTGGCGACCTGCGGCATCCTGAACGGCGTCGCCTGTTCAGCCAACTTCCTGACGCTCTACCTCTTCTTCGAGCTTTTGACCTTCATGACG
>NC_021038.1:83439-86311 GCF_000210715.1 Fretibacterium fastidiosum | reverse complement strand
TCGTCGTCCTGCTCATCAGCGCCATCCTCACCGCGGGCTACCTCATGCCCATCGTCACGGACGCCTTCTTCCCAGGCGCGAAGTTCGACGACAGCCACCTCCAGCCCGTCCACATGTCCATCAACATGCGCCTGCCCCAGTACCTGCTGAGCGCCGGCTCCCTCCTCACGGGCGTCCTGTCCGGCCCCCTCGTCCGCTGCTTCGACGACATCGCAGAAGCGATCCTCTGAGGCCCGCCATGGACGACAGAGTCCTGCTCCTCCCCATCCTCCTCCCCGCACTGGCCGCCGCGGCGCTGCCGCTCCGACGCTTCAAAGGCCGCACGGGCTTCTGCGCTTTCGCCGGGGGCGCCGTCCTGTCGAACAGCGCCCTCCTCCTGTACCTTGCAGCCCGGCCCCCCGTGGGAACGCTGACGCTGCTCCGTCTCTCGCACGACCTCTCCCTGGCCCTCCGCCTTGACGGGGCGGGAGCGGCCTTCGCCGCACTGTTGGCGTGTCTCTGTCCCTTCGTCGCCCTCTACGGCCTCGGCTACATGAGCCGCACTCCGCATCGGGACAAACCCTTCTTCGTCTGCTTCGCCCTGGCCTACGGCGCGGCCGCGGGCGTGGCCCTGGCGGCGAACCTGACGACGCTCTGCCTGTTCTGCCAGCTCCTGATCCTGGCCGTCCTGCCCATCACGAGGCGCGAAGGGCAGCGCATCGCCGAGGTGGCGTTCTCCCTCCCCCTGGGCTGGGGCGTCTTCTGCACCCTGCTCTCCCTGGCCTTCGCCACGGCCTTCATCGGAAACGTGGACTTCGTGCCCGGAGGCTGCCTTCCTGCCGACGCGCTGAGGAAGCCGGACCTGCTGTACCTCATCTACCTCCTGGGGTTCCTCGGATTCGGACTGGAGACCGCCGTCCTCCCGCTGCGCGGTTGGCCCGTCGCCTCTGCCGAGGCCCCGGCGCCCGCCTCCGCACTCCTCAACGCCGTCGCGGTGGCGAACGCGGGCGTCTTCGCCATCATCCGCCTCACGTGGTACGTCTTCGGCCCCGACGCCCTGAACGGCAGTTGGGCTCACCTGGCGGCCTTCGCCCTGGCCTGCGTTACGACGGTCTACGGGGCGTGCATGGCCCTGTCCTCCCAACGGCTCAAACTGCGCCTGGCCTGGTCCACCATCGGACAACTGGCCTACGTCCTGTTGGGCACGCTGCTTCTGACCCCCTCCGGATTGTCCGCCGGCATGACGCAGATGGCCGCCCACGCCCTGATCAAGGCAAACCTCTACTTCTGCGCCGGCGCCATCCTGTGCCAGTCGGGGCGGAGGTTCCTATTCGACATGCGCGGCTGGGGTTTTGGGATGCCGGCGACGTTTCTGGCCTTTCTCCTGTCGGCCCTGGCGCTCGTCGGCCTGCCCCCCATGGCGGGCTTCATCGCGAAGTGGCGGCTCGGCATCGCCGCCGCCTCTGCAGGAGCCTCCTCCCCGATCGGGTTCTTCGGGCTGGCGGCCATGCTGACCTCTGCCCTCCTCACGACGTTTTACGTCCTGCAGGTCCTCTGCGTCGCCGTCATGCCGGGGAGGGGCTTCAACCTCCGCGCCGCCAACTACGGCATCACGGATCCAGGTCCCGCCATGCTCATCCCCATCGGGCTACTGGCCGCCAGTGCGCTGCTCCTTGGCCTCTGGGCCGACCCCGTCCTCGGCTTCTTTGAACGGGCCGTGCCCGGCACCCTGCCGGAGGCGATCCCATGACGTCCACAAGCGGCAGCTACATGCTTCCCCTCCTCGTGCTGTGGCCCGCAGCAGGAGGTGCGCTCGCCTTCGCCATCGGGCGCTCCGACAGGCGTGTATTGGACTGCGCCGTCTGGGCCGTCACGCTGATCGAGCTGGCCGCCGTCTGCTTCTGCCGCGGCCTTGCGGACGCCTCCTTCACCCTGAAGGGGGTCTGTGGGCTGGGCCTGTCCCTGAAGCTCGACGGCTTTCGCCTGATCTACGCGGTGCTCACTGCGTTCATGTGGGCCGTGGCCTCAATCTTCTCCAGCGAGTACCTGACGCACCACAAAAACTGCAGGCGCTACCACCTCTTCGTCCTCATCACCCAGGGCGCCATGATGGGCGTCTTCCTCTCGGCAGACCTCTTCACCACCTTCGTGTTCTTCGAGATGATGTCCCTCTCCTCCTACGTCATGGTGGCGCAGGATGAGACGCCGGAGGCGGCCCGCGCAGCCCAGACCTACCTGGCCGTCACCATCATCGGCGGCATGGCGACGCTCCTGGGCCTAACCCTGCTCTACCGGGAGCTCGGCACGCTGGCCCTGGACTCGCTGTCCCCCGCCGCCCTGAAGGCTCGGGCGGAGGACCTCCTGGGGCCGGGGCTCCTGATGCTCGTCGGCTTCGCGGCCAAGGCGGCAATCTTCCCGCTGCACGTGTGGCTGCCCACCGCTCACGCCGCAGCCCCCGCGCCCTCCAGCGCGCTGCTCTCCGGCCTCCTGACTAAGACGGGGGTCTTCGGCATCCTGATGCTCAGCGCCACCCTGTTCCGCCACGACCCGACCTGGGCCCTGATCCTGCTGCTGCCAGCCCTCGTGACGATGGTCCTGGGAGCGGTTCTGGGCGTCTTCTCCGTCAACCTCAAGAGGACTCTGGCCTGCTCCTCCATGTCACAGCTCGGCTTCATTCTGACGGGTGTCGCCATGCTGGGCTTCCTGGGGCCGGAGAATGACCTGGCTGCGCGCGGGGTCGCGCTCTACATGGTCGGGCACTCGCTGGTCAAACTGGTGCTCTTCCTGTCCGCCGGCGTCGTCCACATGAACACCGGAGCGCTGGACCTGAACGACGTTCAGGGGTTCGGCCGCGGCAAGCCGCTGTTCTGCTTCGCCTTCTCCATGGGGGCCC
>NC_021038.1:71172-82483 GCF_000210715.1 Fretibacterium fastidiosum | reverse complement strand
CGCCGTACTTCGAGGGGGCGAAGCTCCTCGTGGCGGCGGACTGCACGGCCTACGCCTACGCCCGCTTCCATGAGGAGTTCATGCGCGGGCGCGTCACGATCGTCGGCTGCCCCAAGCTGGACAGCGTGGACTACAGCGAGAAGCTGACGGAGATCCTGAAGACAAACGACGTCCGGGACGTGGCCATCGTGCGCATGGAGGTCCCCTGCTGCGGGGGGCTGGAGCAGGCCGCGAAGACCGCGCTCATGAACTGCGGCAAGATGATCCCCTGGCGCGTCGTGACGATCTCCACCGAGGGGAACGTCTTGGACTGAGGGAACGGCAGGGACGGAACACTCCGCAGCGGTGAGCGCCGGCCGCGACACGCCAGACGTTTTCGATTCGGAGGCCTCCAGACCGGGGGCCTCCGCGCTTTTGAATGGCTCCAGGAGAAGGCAAGGAGTTACCGCCCTTCGGAACCTCGCAGGCGGGAGGCCCCGGCACGGCTCGACCACTCCGCCCGTCTCCTGGAGAGACGACCGCGGGATAGCCGGCGTGTCCGCCTTCTTGAGGAATTGACGTTATGGCCCTATAATGATGCGAATACCAAAAGCGCCCCCTCTGTCGGGAGCGCCGGTCCGCCGCATGGCCCCGCGAAGGGAGGGAGGCATTCTCAAAGGCAGAGCTTCCGGGCCTGCGCCCTTGTTCGTCGGCTTTCGTCATCCGGGGAGATCATCGCCCCGGCATTTCTTCAAGGAGGTGCTGTACGTGGACTATGGCTTTTTGTCGCTGGTCCCGCCGGTGCTCGCCATCGCGCTGGCGGTGCTCACGAAGAACATCATCGTGTCCCTTTTCGTCGCCGTGTTCGTCAGCTCTGTGATCCTGGCGGACTGGAACCCCTTTCTCGGACTCACCCGCATGATCCACGATTACATGTTCAACGCCGTCGCGGAGGACATCAACATGCAGGCGCTTTTCATGATGGTGGTGATCGGCGGATTCGTCGCGCTGCTGACAAAGTCCGGCGGCGCCAGTGCTTTCACCTCGGCGGTCACGCGGCGCATCGACACCCGGGCCAAGTGCGAGACCGGCATCTGGCTCGGTGGACTTGCCATCTGGTTTACCGACAACGGAAACTCCCTCATCGTGGGCCCCATCTTCGAGGCTCTGGCGGAGAAGCTGCGGGTGTCCAGGGAAAAGTTTTCCTACATTCTGGACTGCACCACCTCCCCCATCTGTGCCCTGATCCCCATCATCGGCTGGGGCGTCTACACCATGTCCCTGATCCAGCCGGAGCTGGATAAGGCCGGGATCACCGCCTCGACGGACTTCAGCGTGTTCATGGCCGCCATTCCCCTGAACTTCTACGCCGTCCTGACGCTCTTCATGGCCGGGCTGATGGCCGTCACGCAGTGGGACTACGGCCCCATGCTGAGGGCGCAGAACAGGGCGATGCAGTTGGGCGAGACCATTCGCGCCGGCGGTACGCCCATGCGGGCGGAGGCCCAGGCCGACGACCTGCCGTCAGGCGTGACCCCGAAGATATACACCATGGTGGTCCCCCTCGTCGTGCTCCTGACCGTCATGTTCTCGTACCTGACCTACAAAGGGCTCTGGCACACCAAGGTGGCTGGATCGGACATCCGCACGGGCGTCGCGGCAGGATTTATGGTCGGGACCATCGTTCTGATCGTCATCTGCGTCCTGGAGAAGATATTCAGCTTCGACCGGTGCCTCAGCATCATCAGCGGCGGCTGGGCCAACATGATGTTCATGTGCGTGGTGCTGGTCCTGTCCTGGTCCCTGTCCGGCGTCTCCACCGCGATGGGTACGGCGGGCTACCTGCTCCGCGTCACCGAGGGCTGGCTCAACCCGTCCATCCTGCCCCTTCTCCTCTTCCTCATCGGCGCCGTCATGTCCTTCGCCACCGGGACCTCCTGGGGCACCATGGCCGTCCTGTTTCCCATCGGGCTCCCCATGGCCATCAGCCTGAACGTGTCCCTCCCCCTGACGTCAGCAGCCATCATCAGCGGCGGGCTGTACGGCGACCATTGTTCGCCCATCTCCGACACCACCATCCTGGCGTCCATCGGCGCGGCGTCCGACCACATCGACCACTTTGAAACCCAGATGCCCTACGGAAGCACCTGCGCGGCGATCAGCAGCGTCCTGTTCCTCATCGCCGGATGGCTCCCCAGCGCGATCATGCTCGTCCTCGGCGCAGCAGCGCTGACCGCAACGGTCTACGCCCTGCACAAGGCGTCCGTCCGAAGACACGGCCAGGTCAGGGCACCCGGCGGAGAAGCGGAAGAAATCCTCTGAGGGGCGACGCAAGATGCCGAACATAGCGAAGACGATGATCGACCTCGACGCTCAGCTGGAGCACGGTCAGGAGATGGCCAACGTCAAGGCCATCCCCGGCGAACGGTGGTTCTCCCTGGAAACCCGCATCGAGGAGGACTTCAAGGAGTATTGGGGGGGCGATTGGGGCTGTTCCTCGGAGTACGCCAGGCTGAGGGCCGTCCTGCTCCACAGGCCAGGCAAGGAGGTCGAGGGCTTCGACCCCGGGGCGGTCCGCTTTCGAGAGGCGGTGGACCCCGAAAAATTCCGCAGCCAGCACGATGCCCTGGCGCAGTACTACAGGGACCATGGCGTCCAGGTGTTCTACACCCCCGGCGTCCGTGAGGACCGGCCCAACGCCGTGTTTTGCAGGGACAAGCTCTTCATGACGCCGGAGGGCGCCGTCATCTGCCGTCTGGGCATGGCTGAGCGACGCGGCGAGGAGCGCTACGTGGCGCAGGCCTGTGCCGACCTGGGCATCCCCATCGTCAAGACCATCGCCGGAGACGGGATCTTCGAGGGAGCCAACGCCATGTGGGTGGACCGCCGTTGCGTCATCCTCTCCCTGTCGGTGCGGGCCAACCGCAGCGGCTATGACCAGATGGCGTCGGAGCTGACCCGACAGGGAGTGACCGACGTCATCCCCATGCAGATACCATACGGGCACTGCCATATCGACGGTCTGCTGAACATCGCGAGTGAGGACACCGTACTGATCCACGCCATGCAGGTCCCTTACGAGGTGGTGGACCGCCTGAAGAAGAAGGGCTTCAAGGTCCTGGAGACGCCCTCCCTGACGGAGACGAAATATGGGTACGCCACGAACTTCGTAGCCATCGACAACGGTCACGTCGTCACCAGCAACCAGGCACCTCAGGCCGTGGAGCTTCTGGAGAGGAACGGAATCAAGGTCGATGTACTCGACCTTTCGGAGCTGAACAAGGGCCGGGGGAGCGTCCATTGCATGACGGCATTTCTCAAGAGGGACTGACGCCGGACAGCGCAGGCGATCTGAAATCGTGTGACAGTGATGAAGGAGGGCGCTCAATGGCTTTATGGGCTGGAAGGTTTGAGAAGGACATGGACCAACTCGTCAAGGAGTTCAACGCCTCCATCGGCTTCGACGTGAGGGCATACCGCGAGAACATCGAGGGGAGCATCGCTCACGTCGCCATGCTGGCGAAGCAGGGCATCGTGACGGAGGCCGAACGGGATGCGATCGTCGCCGGACTTGAGAGGATTCGGGAGGGGCTGGACGCCGGAACGATCCGTTTCACCGTGGAGGACGAGGACATCGCCATGGGCGTGGAGGCCCGCCTCATCAAGGACATAGGCGACGTTGGCAAGAAGCTTCACACCGCCAGGAGCCGGAACGACCAAAGCCTGCTGGACACGACGATGCTCCTGCGCCGGGAGATGCGCGAGATCGAGAGGGCGTTGGTGGACCTGATGAAGGTTATCCTGGACAGGGCGGAGGCGGGGACGGACGTCCTGATGCCGGGCTTCACCCACATGCAGCACGCCCAACCCATCACCGTCGGCTTCTGGTTCATGGCGTACTTTCAGATGTTTCGGCGGGATATGGACCGCCTTCAGGACTGCCGTGCGCGCACCGACTTCTGTCCCCTTGGAGCCTGTGCCCTTGCGGGAACCACCCTGCCCATCGACCGGCAGGCCACCGCAGAGGCCCTCGACTTCTCCGCACCCACGGAGAACGCCATGGACACGGTAAGCGACCGCGACTTCATGATCGAGTTCCTCAGCGCGGCCTCCATCTCCATGATGCATCTGTCGCGATGGGCCGAGGAATTCGTCTGGTACAACAGCACCGAGTTCTCCTACCTCGCCCTCGACGACAGCTTCTGCACGGGGAGCAGCATCATGCCGCAGAAGAAGAACCCGGACATCGCGGAGCTCCTTCGCGGAAAGGTCGGCCGGGTCTATGGCGACCTGATGGGGCTGCTCACCGTGCTCAAGGGGACTCCCCTCGCGTTCAACAAGGACTTTCAGGAGGACAAGGAGAAGGTCTACGACGCCATCGACACGTGGAAGGCGAGCCTCCGTATCTTTGAGAAGATGATCGAGGCCGCTTCGTTCCGGTCGGACGCACTGAACGCGCAGCTGGAGAAGGGATTTCTCAATGCCACGGATGCGGCGGAGCACCTGGTCGTAAAGGGCATCCCCTTCCGCGAGGCGCACGAGATCGTAGGGCACATGGTGAGGGCCTGCGAGAAAAAACGCTGCCGCCTCGAGGACCTCACTGACACGGACCTGGCCCTCATCGACCCCCGCCTGTCCAGGTCCACGGTGGGCGACATCGGCATCAGGGCCTGTGTGAACGCCAGGAGGTCCTACGGAGGCACGGCTCCCGCGGAGGTGCGGCGGCAGGTTGAGGCCGGCAGAGAGTGGCTTGCGAGGGCGAGGGGGGATTGAAGCCGCCGCGTCGCTCCTCCGCCTCAAAAAGCTGCGTCCGTTTCTGCCTTTCCCGCCGGGATTCGTGTTAAACTGATGGTTCATAAACTCTCCTGCATCGACAGGTGAAATTCACGGGCATGGAAAGGATGGAACATCATGAGCGATGGGCACAACGAGAGGGAGAACTGGGGGAGCCGGATCGGCTTCATCCTGGCGGCGTCGGGGTCGGCGATCGGCCTGGGAAACATCTGGCGCTTCCCCTACATGGTGGGGATGAACGGCGGGGCGGCGTTTCTGGTCGTCTACCTGCTGCTGGTGGCCACCATCGGGGCGACGGTCATGCTGGGCGAGTTTGCGCTGGGACGGCGTATGCGCAAGGCGCCGGTCCCGGCCTTCTGGCAGGCGTCGGGGACCCACACCTGGACCCTCGTGGGCTGGATGGGAACGATAGGGGGGAGCTTCATCATCCTCTCCTACTACGCGGTCATCGGGGGCTGGACGCTGAAGTACATCGTGGCAAGCCTTCAGGACCTGATGCCGCAGGCCGTGGAGGGCCAGTCCCGCGACGTCTTCAACCACTTCGTCGGCAGCCCCACGGAGGTGATCGCCTACTTCCTGGCCTTCATGGCCATGACGGTGGGCATCGTGCTGGGGGGCATCGGCAAGGGCATCGAGCGCGCCTGCAAGGTGATGATGCCGCTGCTCTTCCTCATCATGCTCGTGCTCATCGCGCGGGCCGTCACCCTGCCGGGGGCCCTGCAGGGCCTCGACTTCTACCTGCGGCCCGACTTCAGCAAGCTGACCTGGCCGGCCCTGCTGGACGCCCTGAGCCAGGGCTTCTTCTCCCTCTCCCTGGGGATGGGCATTATGGTCACCTACGCCAGCTACATCAGGGACGAGGAGCACCTGCCCTCCAGCGTCGCCTACGTGGTCTTCTACGACTCGCTGGCGGCCTTCCTGGCGGGGCTCGTCATCTTCCCTGCGGTGTTCTCCATGGGGCTCGAACCCACCCAGGGCGTGGGGCTGACGTTCATCGTCCTGCCGGGGGTCTTCGCCAGGATGCCCCACGGCGAAATCTTTTCCGCCCTGTTCTTCGTCCTACTCTTCTTCGCGGCCATCACCTCCTCCATGTCGCTCTTCGAGGTGACCGTGGCCCACGGCATGGACGACCTGAAGTGGTCCCGCAGAAAGTCCTCCCTCGTCATGGGGGTCATCATCACGCTGCTGGGCCTGCCCTCGGCCGCGTCCCTGAGCGGCTCCCCCAAGCTCTGGGGTATGGACTTCCTGAGCGCCATGGACTTCCTGTCCAACCACATCATACTGCCGCTCTGCGCCATCCTGACCTGCATCTTCGTCGGCTGGCGGTTCCTCGACAGGGCGGAGGACGAGATATCAAACCACGGGACCTATCGCTTCAAATTGCTGAGAGCCTGGGCCTGGATCATCCGCATCGTGGCGCCCGTCGCCATCGGCATCGTGTTCTACAAGGGGCTCTTTTAGGCGACGACGGGGGCTTGCCGTTTTCAAGAGCGCAAAAAAGGGGGCTTCGGCCCCCTTTCGTCGTCCCGCAAACCGGCGCCAAAAGCTCAGTACGCCAGCTTGTAGATTTCGAGGACGTCCTCCTCGCTCAGGCACTTCAGCTTGCCGAAGCTGCCGTGGGACGAGGCGTTCTCCGCCAGGCGGCGGACGTCCTCCTCCTGGACGTTCAGCTCGCGCAGCGTCGTCGGCGCGCCGATGGAGCCGAAGAAGTCCTCCAGCGACTCGATGCCCTCAAGCGCCTTGTCCTCGTCCGTCCCGTCGTAGATGTCAAAGACGTTCTCCGCCAGCCGGGCGAAGGGCACGGGGTATTCCTCGTGCAGGTAGCGCGCCCAGGCGGGCATCATGACCGAGAGCGACGCGCCGTGGGGCACGTCGAACAGCAGGCTGAGAGCATGTCCCAGCTTGTGGGAGGCAAAGTCCCCGCGGCCGTTCCGCCCGCAGGACAAAAAGCCGCTGTGGGCGATGGAAGCCGCCCAGGCGTACTCCGCCCGCGCGTCGTAGTCCTTCGGGTTCTCGATCAGGTCCGGAATCAGGCGCATCATGCTGCGCAGGAGGGCATACCCCTGCTCGTCCATCAGCTCCGCCCCCTCGTCGCCGTCCAGCACGCGCTCCAGCACGTGGGCCATGATGTCCACGCCGCCGTTGACCGTCTGCCGCTCCGGGAGCGTGAACTGCAGCGTCGGGTCGATGACGGACACCTTCGGAAAGAGCAACGGGCTCGATATAGAGGTCTTGAACTCGCTCTCCGGGTTTGACACCACAGCGATGTCGTTCACCTCGCTCGAGGTGGCCGACGCCGTCAGGACGCCGAAGATCGGCAGGGCCTTCTGCACCTCAGCCTTCTTTTCAAAGAAGTCCCACACGTCGCCGTCGTAGCACGCTCCCGCGGCTACGGCCTTCGCCGAGTCGAAGACGCTGCCGCCGCCGATGGGGACGATGGCGTCAACCGGCACGGCCTTGATCCGCGCTATCGCCTCGCGCACCTTGTCCACCCGCGGGTTCGGCAGGACGCCCCCCACCTCCGGAAACTCGATGCCGGCCCGCGTCAGCGCCTCCGTCACCTGCGCGTAGGCCCCATTCTTAAAGATCGCCCCGCCGCCGTAGAGCAGGAGCACGCTCCTGGCGCGGATCGCGGAGAGCTGCTCCGCCAGCTTGGGGATCGTCCCCTCGCCAAAGAAGACGATCGTCGGATTCCACCACGTAAAGTTATGCAATTCAAGCGCCTCCATTCACAGAAAAATTCATGAAAAACAGAGCATTATCAATCGGCGGGATCTCACGGCCCCTTCAGGCGCCTCCCCCCGCCCGCCTCAGTCTGGCGAGGCGCAGGCGCCTGGCCTCACACCGCAGGAGGCCCAGCCTGCGGCACTGACCCCAGAGGAGCAGGATGGACAGCGCGCCGCCCCCCGCGTCCAAAGCGGGGAAGGCGCCCCAGACGCCGATGGCACCCCAGATGCGGGGCATGATGAGGAGCGCCGGGATGAGGAAGACGAACTGGCGGCAGAGGGAGAGGAAGAGAGAGAGTCCGGACAGACCGATCCCCTGAAAGAAACTGTTCGTGACCATGGCCACGCCGGTGAAGATGACGCCCGCATAGGCGACGCGCCCTCCCACGACGGCGATGGTCAGGAGCTCGGGGTCGGTGGAGAACAGGCGCATCATGTCCCACAGGAAGAAGTGCACCACGACGACGCTGCCCATGAAGTACCCCGTGCCGAGGATGAGGGCCAGCTTCAGCGCCTCCAGAACGCGCAGGGGACGCCGCGCGCCCCAGTTGAAGCCGAAGATGGCCTGCACCCCGTCGCATATCCCCACGACGGGAAGGAAGAGCAGGGAGTCCCAGCCCATGAAGGCCCCCAGGGCGGAGACGGCGAGGGGGCCGCTGTACTTCGCCAGGGACTGGTTGAACAACACGTAAAACAAGGAAAACGAAACCTCCGTCAAGGCGGAGGGGAAGCCCAGGGCCGTGAGGCGGCCGAGGAGCCTCGGCTGCAGGCGGCAGTGCTGCAAGCGAAGGCGCAGGTGCCCCAACCGGCGCCAGTAGAAGGAGGCGACCCACAGCAGGCTGGCCAGCTGCGCCAACGCCGTGCCCCACGCTGCCCCCGCGACGCCCCACTTCAGGCCCCAGACGAACAGCGCGTCCAGAACGATGTTCGCGACGGCACCCAACACCTGCGTGGCCATGGCAAAGTTGGGGCGTCCCTCCGCACGGATGGCGAAGTTCATGACGAAGGAGAGCATCCCAAAGGGCGCGCCCAGCAGGATGACGCGCAGGTACTCCCGCGACGGACCAAGGAGCTCCTCGTTCGCGCCGCTCAGTCGCAGCAGCGGGTCCATCCAGATGAAGGCGACGACGCTCACCAGGACGCTGACCAGCGCAGCTGCGGCGAGGGCGCTGCCCAGCACGGCCTCGGCCAGGTCGTCGTTCTTCTCCCCCAGCGCCCCCGATATCATGGGGACGGCCCCGATCCCAAAGAGCAGCGAGAGCGAGAGGAGCAGGAGCATGAAGGGGAAGCAGACGCTGATGGCGGCCAGTCCCATCGTCCCGACGAGGCGGCCGACGAACATGCGGTCCACGATATTGTACAGTGCGTTCGCAAGCATCCCCGCGATGGATGGCAGCGTGAAGCTGAAGATCAGTTTCAGCATGGGCTCACGGCCCATGCGCTGCGGCTGAAGCATAGATATCCCCCCCGTGTCAATGAATTTGCCTCAAAACGTTTCCAGGGCCTATCATAGCACAGCCGGACCTGTATTATAATGATTATAATGTCCTGGGAGAAGCGACGACAGATTGAAGGAACGATGGAGGCACGATGATGAACATGCTGAGCAGGATCAAGGACCTGGCGAGGGAATATGAGCGCGACGCCGTAGCCCTGCGGCGACACTTCCACGCGCATCCGGAGCTCTCCTGGCAGGAGGCTCGGACGACGGACCGCATCGCGGAGGAGCTGGGGAAACTGGGCATTCCGGTCCTCCATCGCGGCTACGGCGGGACGTCGAGCGGCCTGATCGCCGACATCGAGGGCGCCCGTCCCGGCAGGCGCGTGGCCCTGCGCTCGGACATCGACGCTCTGCCCATCCACGAGGAAAACGACGTCGAGTACCGATCCCAAAACGACGGCGTCATGCACGCCTGCGGACACGACGGGCACATGGCGGGGCTGCTCACCGCGGCGCGCATCCTGACGCAGATTCGGGACGAGCTGCCCGGCACGGTGCGCCTGCTGTTTCAGCCCGCCGAGGAGGATGGCCCCCGCGGTGGAGCCAGGGTCATGATCCAGGAGGGGGCGCTTCAGGGTGTGGACGGCATCTTCGGCCTCCACCTCTTCAGCCTCTACCCCACTGGCAAGGTGCTCTATCGGTCCGGCCCCTGCATGGCCTCGGCCGACGGCTGGGACCTGGTCGTCACGGGCAAGGGGGGACACGGCGCCGCCCCGGAGAAGGCCGTGGACCCCGTCGTCGCCGCCTGCACGCTGGGCTGCGCCCTGCAGACCATCGTCTCCCGCGAGGTCGCGCCCACGGACACGGCCGTCATCAGCATCACCAGCGTGGAGAGCTCCACCAAAACCCGCAACATCATCCCTGAGAGCGTCACCCTGATGGGAGCGACCCGCGCCCTGAGCCCGGAGATGCAGGACAGGGTCGAGGCCGCCATGCGCCGCATCGCGGAGGGCGTCGCCCTGACGACGCGCTGCAGGATCGACCTGAACTACATGCGCTTCTACCCCGCGGTCATCAACGACCCGAAGCTGACCCAAATCCTGAAGGAGACGGCGGAGGCGATGTTCGGCGCCGACGCGGAGGAGGCGCCCGTGAACATGGGCTCCGAGGACTTCAGCTTCTACGGCCGTGCCGTGCCGGCGACCTTCGCTCAACTGGGCGTCGGCGACCCCGCCCAGCCGGGCACCCGCTGCCCCCATCACTCGCCGACCTTCAACCTGGACGAGGCGCAGCTCAAGCGCGCGGCCGCCCTCCACGCCGGCTTCGCCTGGAGCTTCCTGAACGGGGATTAAGCCGGCGTGAACATCGCGGCCTTCGACCTCGAGACGAACGGCTACCCGGGGACCTCCGTGCTCTCCGCCTCGTCCATCGTGTTCGACGAGACGGGGTGCCTCCTTGCCTTCTTCAACCGCTTCTACCTTCCTACCGAACCCTTCAACCGCTGGCTCGTCCGCGTCCACGGCCTGACGCCCGAAAGGCTCCTGGCCCTGCGCGCCCGCCGCCCCGGGGGTTCGCCCTACTTCGTCGAGGACTGGCCCGACCTGATGGCGTTCTGGGACCATTGGAACGTCGAGGGGCTCGTCATCCACAACGCGCGCTTCGACATGGCCTTCCTTCCGGAGGCGGCTCAACTCCTCCTCCCGTGCTGGTGCTCCATGCGGGGCCTGACGGAGTTCTGTGCCCTGCCGGGGCGGAACCGCTTCAAGCCACCACGGCTCAGTGAGGCCGTGGACGCGGTGTGCTGCGGTCCCCGCGCGCTGTCCGTCACGGAGGACATTCAGCGCGCGGAGGAGGCCGTCGGGGACGCCGCGGCACACGTTTCCCTGTCGGACTGCTTCCAACTCTACCGCGCCGCTGCGCGCGTCGCGGCGAACCGACCGGATTGGATGGACTTCAGGACGATCTCGCTGCCCTTCCGCACGCCGAAAGGACGACCCCACCCCCCGTCCGCCTCCCCGCGCGAGGACGGCTTCACGATGGGGCTTCTGGACCTCGAGCGGCGCCTGCTCTCGCTTGGCGCGACCGGGCAGGGACTGGTCGACGGTTGACCTGCCCTCTCACGGGCTGTGCGCCCCGCAGGGAGGGCGACGTCCTGTAGGTTCTTGTGGGACGACAAGCACCTCCGAACAACCGTTCGGGAAGCCGTGTGATACCAATTTGCGTCTAAAGGGAAAGAAAGGCCCCCCTGTAAGGGGGGCTGCCCCGAAGTGGGGGACTGACGCCCGTGAGCGTCAGCGAACGGCTGCCGGAAGGCTCCCCGAAGGGGAGGGGTGTTTTTCATAAGACGCGCCTGTCTGACATTCCCCATCAA
>NC_021038.1:67588-71036 GCF_000210715.1 Fretibacterium fastidiosum | reverse complement strand
TGGGGCGCCTGTCTGACATTCCCCATCAACGCCTCCACAAGGCAATCCATTGCCTTGCTTCGGCACAGCCGACCAACGCAGCGCTGCAATCGCTGACGCGATTGCATAAGCTGCGTCGTCTGGCTGAGCTACGGAAGTCCCCCGGACTTCCTTCGCCCTCAGCCGACCGACCGGCCGCCGCAATCCTCCCCAAAGATCGGCTTGCGTGAGGCCGGTCGTCTGGCTGAACCCCTCCGCCGCCCTTGGCGGCACCTCCCCTTTCAGGGGAGGCAATCCGTATTAAACGCGAATTGGCATGACCTTTCACCCGTCAGGGGCAGCAGAAAACGTGCAAAACCGGCGTCCGACGCACGTTAAAAATTTTGCCTTCGGATTTGGTTTTTTCTCCAGCGATTGACAGCAGGGCCTCAAAGTTTCAGGAGCCGCAGCGCAACCCGCCGCGACAAGGCTCCCGAGCCCTATCGCGCCTTCCTGGCCAGGTTGTCCAGGGCGCCCGTAAGCGGCAGAATCCGCTTGTCCTTCGCCGGCTGCTTCAGGGCGTCGTCCGCGCTGAGCTTCTTCTTCCAGTAGTCCTCGTTGCGCTTGACGCTGACGCTGATCACCGAGCCCTCCAGCGACACCCCGGCGAAGAGGCCCTTCGTCATGGAGTAGCTGTAGATGGAGGCCCTGGCCTGCGCGTCCGTCGCCGCCTCGGCGCGGCGTCCTGTGGGGCCGGCGGCCACGGACACGTCGGCGCCCAGCTTCGTCCGACTGTTCAAAAACGCGCGGACCCCGTCCTCGTTGGTGACCACCAGGACGAGGGATATCTTCTGGGCCCCGATCTGCAGGCCCAGGGACCCGCCGCCCAGGTTGTAGTAGCTGGGGCCGTACCACCGCCCCTTCTCCCGACGCAGGATCAGCCCCTCGCCGTACTCGCCGCCGATGATCAGCCCCGCCTTCACCATCGCCGGGACGATCGCCACCGCATGGGCGTCCTTCAGGACGTCCGCCATGGCGTCCGCGTCCTCCTGCTTCGCCATGTCGTGCAGCACGTCGATAGAGTCGCTGATGATCCCCTGAGCCGATGCCGCCCAGGCCCTGTCCGTGGCAGAGGCGCAGACCGCCGCCGCCAGGACCGCCGCCAGAAAACCGTAAAACCCCTTACGAACCTTCATAGTGCGCATGTGTTTTCCGCCTCCTGTGGGGCTCGCAGGCCCCCGAATTTGTTATTCCCCATCGGAACGCGGCCCCTCGCACATCTCGAGGAGCACGCCGTGGCGCAGACCGTTGATGCTGAGGGTGAAGCACTCCACGTCGAGGGCTCGCATGGCGCCGAGGATGATGCAGGCGCTGCCCAGGACGATGTCCGCGCGGGAGGCCGGCAGGCCCGCGATCCTCCGCCGCTCCGCCAGCGGGAGCGACGCATAGAGCTCCACCTGCTCCGCGACGTCCTTTCGGGTCAGCATCATGCCGTGCAGCCTCGTGGGGATGAAGGTCGCCGAGCCGTCCTTTACGGAGCCTATGGCGACGGCGCCCCCGCCAAGGCCCAGGACCGCCGGGGCCGTCCCAGGGTGGGCGCGGGCGATGCCGTTCGCGCTCAGGGCCTCCCGAACGCAGGCCATGGCCTCGTCCAGGGCGAGCTTCGGAGGCGGGTCCTCCGCGAAGAAGCGCTCCGTCAGGGAGACGGCTCCCACGGGGACGCTCTGAATCCTCTCGACGGCCCCCCGCCGGCCGAAGACGAACTCCGTGCTGCCGCCGCCGGTGTCGAACAGGACCAGGTCCCCGCCGTTTCGGGCGAAGTCCGCCGAGGCCCCCTTCCAGGAGTAGCTCGCCTCTTCCTCGCCGGACAGGATCCGAACCTCAAGCCCCGTCCGCCGGTGGACCAGGGACAAGAACTCGTGGGCGTTGGCCGCGACGCGCAGGGCCATGGTGCCCACCAGACAGGGCTCCGCCCCCATCCTTCGGGCGCGGCCCACCATCTCCGAGACGACCCGCACGGCGTTGCCCATCGTCTCCTCCGGGATCGCCCCGTCCCTGAGGCAGCCCCCGAGGCGCACCACCTCCGTGGTGTCCAGGAGGACCTGCACCCCACCAGCGGCGCAGCACCCCACCCTCAGCTTGATGGAGTTGCTGCCGATGTCCACCGCCGCGCAGACCCTGCCCCCTCCGGTGCTACCCATTCCGGGCCTCCGTCGCGCCCGACCGGCGGCGGTTCCAGCCCTCCTGCACCACGAAGAAGAAGGCCGTCGTCGGGATGGTGCACAGGAGCCCCACGGTTCCGGCCAGGCTCTGCACGATCTGCTGGCCGATGTAGGGGTCGTTCAGGATCCCCAGAAGGTTGGCCCCCGCGCTGCAGATCAGGATCGCCATCGGAAGCGAGCTACCCAGGTAGGCCAGGATCAGGGTGTTGATCATGCTCCCCAGCACCTCGCTGCCCACGCTGATGCCGGCCGTCCAGAGCCGCCGCAGGGGGATGTCCGGCGCGTAGCTCACCAGTTCCGCCATGGAGGCCGTCACCGAGACGGCGACGTCCAGCACAGCGCCGATGGCGCTCACCAGGATCGAGGCCAGGAGGATGCCCTGCATGTCGATCCCCGGAAGGGTGGAGGCCAGGAGGGCCGCCCCCTCCCCCGCGAGCCCCGACAGCTGCCACGCCCACACCATAAACGCCCCCAGCAGAAAGCCGCAGCCGGCCCCGCTGAGGCTCCCCAGGAGGGCCGCGCTGCGGTAGCACGAACGCCGGACGACGCAGAAGATCGTGGCCGACGAGACGAGCAGGATCGCGGCGAAGGCCATGGCCATGGGGCTCCACCCCCTGGTCATGAGGGGGATCATCCCCCAGATGAGCACGACCAGCGAAAGGGCGAGGCCCGCCAGGGCCCAGAAGCCGGCCGCGCCGGTGAGGGCCAGGAGGCAGAGGCACACGCCAGCGACAAAGGCCACGAGCGACGGAACGCGGTAGGCGTCGGCGATGGAGTACTGCACTTCGCCCCCCTCGAAGACGTCCTGGACCAGAAGGTAGCGCCGCCCCTCGATGGGGTCCAACCCGCTCCCATCGAGCCGAACGACCTTGACGTTGGCCGTCACTCCCCTTTGATCCCCCGTGAGGATCAAAAGCGTGAGCTGCCTCTGAAGGGTCGGGAAGCTCTCCTGCTCCCCACGGGCGGGAGGGACGGGAGTCTCCGGACCCATGCCAAGGACGCGGACGATCAGAGACTCCTCGCAGTTCCATATCCGTGTCGTCCAGTAGTCCGTCCCCCAATAGACCGCCGCCGCGGCCGCCAGGGACACGGCCAGGCGCAGCAAGGTCAGGCCCAGGACCTGCCCCCGCCTCCCCAGGAGGCGGCGCATCGAGGGCTCCCTCTCATTCGTCCCCATCTTCGTCCTCACCGGGGCAGCTGATGTCCGCCGGAAGCGTCCATCCCCGGTCCACCGCGATGGCCCGCATGTCCTGTACGGGCGGCGGACG
>NC_021038.1:60677-67457 GCF_000210715.1 Fretibacterium fastidiosum | reverse complement strand
GGGGCGCGGAACGACCGGCCGGCCAGCTCCCGAAGGACGGGGCTCAATCCGTCCGGGAAGCTCAGTTCAAGGGCGTGCAGGAGGGGTCGTCGGGCCGCGGCGCGCCAGAGGCGGTTCGCCTCGAAGTCCCCGTACTTCCGGTCCCCAAGGATGGGACAGCCGACGTGGGCCAGGTGGACGCGGGCCTGATGCGTCCGGCCCGTGAGCAGCTCCAGCTCCACCAGGGAGAGCCCCCCGTCCGAGGCCAGGCACCGGCAGCGCGTGCGGGCGCTCTTTCCCTCCGGCGAGACCCGCACCACGTTGGCCTCCGAATCCTTCAAGAGGGGAGCGTCGATCTCCTCCAGCTCGCGGGACGGCCTGCCCACCACGATCGCCAGGTAGCGCTTGCCCGCCAGGCGCTCCCTGAAGGCGTCCTCAAGGGCGCGCAGCGCGTCGCCCCGCAGGGCCACGATCAGCACGCCCGTCGTGTTGCGGTCCAGCCGGTGGACCGCCGTCGGGGCGAAGCCCGGAGAGCCGCCCTCCGCCGCGCCCAACATGCTCCAAACTCGCGTGACGACGCTGTCCCCGTCCTTGACGTCGGGCTGCACCAGGAGGTCCGCCGGCTTGTTGACCACCAGCGCACAGCCCCCCCGCCACAGGATGGGCACGGCGCCGCGGCGTGGGACCGCAGGGCGCTCGCCCGGCGCCTCCCAGGGGACCCAGAGCTCCTGCCCTCCCCGAACGCGGGCCCCCGGTTCCCTGGCGCGGGTCGAGTCGAGGCGTACCTCGCCCTTTCGGATCGCCCGCATGATGGCCGACAGGGGCAGTTCGGGCCAGACGGAGCGCAGCATCCGATCCAGCCTTCTGCCGTCGTGGTCCTGGCTCAGGCGGAGGCTGAAGCTCATTCCGATTTTTCCTCCGCTCCCCCACCTGAAGCGGCCTTCGCCGGCAGGCCACGCCAGAAGCGGCGCTCCAGCAGGGGAATGTAGTCCGTCGTGTCGTGCCCCGCCTCCAGCCCGTCGATCTGCGAGCGCCAGCAGAACATCTTGAAGTCCAGGTCGTCGGAGGCGGCGACGATCAAAGCCTCCTGGGTCGCGGGCAGCACGGGGGAACCGTACTCGCGCCGGCCGTGGTGGCTGACGATGATGTGTCCCAGCGCCAGCGCCACCCCGTCGTCCAGCCCCTCCTGCTCCGCCAGCACCATGAAGCGATGGTACCCCAAAACGATGTGCTCCGCCACGTTGCCCGGAATCGTCATCTGCGGCGCCGGGTTGAGGGAATAGCTGTCCAGCTTGCCCAGGTCGTGAAGCAGGCCACCGGCCGTCGCCAGGTCCACGTCCACCGGGTAGCCCCTGTCCGCGTAGTGCCGGGCCAGCGCCTTCGCCCCCAGGGCGACGGCCAGGGAGTGCTCCAGGAGCCCCCCGACGTAGGCGTGGTGCATGGAGACAGCGGCCGGCCAGGCCATGAACTTCTTCCACAGCCCGTGCTTGAAGAAGACCGCTTCCAAAAACGACTTCAGGGGCTCGCGCATCTCCGCCAGGAGCGCGCGGAATTCGCCCTCCATCCTCTCGTCGGACAGGGGTGAGCGTCGGACGAAGCTGTGGGGCGGGTACTTCTCCTGATCGACGTAGTAGACGTCGTTGAAGTTGTACTGAGTCTGTTCGCGAAACTCCGAGACCTTTCCCTGCAGGCCCACGGCGGCCCCCTCGAACTTCAGATCGCCCAGGTTCAGGGGGTCAAGAGGGTACCGGTCCCCTCCCGACAGGTTCCACCAGTTGGAGCCGCCCCAGATCTTCCCCTCCAGGTCTCCGGTTCCATCGGTAATCGAGATGTCCCAGAAGGGCTTGTCGTTCCTGTCCTTCTTGCGGGTCAGCCGGGATACGACGCCCAGGACGTTGAAGGTGGCGTCCAGCGGAAGCTGCCGAACCTCTCTCACCGTTGAGTTCTTCTTTTCTTTCATCTGCGTCGATGTCCTCTTCCCTTTTTCTCGTGCGGCCCCGGCGATGCGTCCTGCCCGGAACCGTTTCACCTAAGAATTATATATGATTTTTGTGGCATCTCCTCTCCCGTCGCCCTCCGGTCGGGTGAAAACGGGTACAATAGACGAAGGGGCGGCGCGCCGCCCCCGCATCCCTGCGCCAGGGCGCGGAAGGAGTTTTTCGACATGATCCTCTCCGGAAGGGAAATCGTGAGGGAGATGGGCAGCGGCATCGTCATCGACCCCTTCGACGAACGAAGGGTGAACCCCAACAGCTACAACCTGTCCCTCCACGGGGAGCTGCTCGTCTACCGGGACGAGGTCCTCAACATGAAGACGCCGAACGCCACCGAAGCCCTCCACATCCCGCCGGAGGGCCTGACGCTGACGCCGGGCCGGCTCTACCTGGGGCGCACGGCGGAGTACACGAGGACGGAGAAGTACATCCCCATGTTGGAGGGCCGCTCCTCCACGGGGCGCCTGGGCCTCTGCATCCACGTCACGGCGGGCTTCGGCGACATCGGCTTTGCGGGCTACTGGACGCTCGAGATCTTCTGCATCCAGCCGGTGCGCATCTACGCGGGGGTCGAGATCTGCCAGATCTACTACCACACCATCGCGGGGGAATACGACCTCTACAAAAGCGGAAAGTACCAGAACAACCGGGGGATCCAGCCCAGCCTGATGTACCGGGAGTTCCAGCAGGACCGCGGCTGATGTCCCGCCTTTACCCCGATCCCAGCGGACACGGAATGGAGGACCCGGCATGAACGACCTGGGAATGATCGTCAACCTGCATAAGCCGGAGGCCGTGGAGATGGCGCGGCGCCTCCTGAGGTGGGGACAGGCGAACGGATGCAGCTTCCTGCTGCCGCACCTGGAGGCCTCGGCGCTGACCGCGGCGGGGCTGAGCGACGAGGAATGGCTGAACACCGTCAAGCTGGCCGTCGTCATCGGCGGCGACGGGACGTTCCTGCGCGCCGCGCGCTACGTCCTGGACTCGGACATCGTCCTCCACGGCATCAACCTGGGACACCTGGGCTTCCTCGCCTCCAGCAAACCAGAGGAGGCGGAGTGCGACCTGAAGAGCATCCTGGAGGATCGCTTCGACGTGCTGAACCGTCGCGTGCTGCGCTGCGTGCTCTACCGCGACGGCGTCCCCCGCTACACCATCTACGCCCTGAACGACGTGGTGCTCTCGAAGAACGCCATCGCCCGCCTGCTGCACATCGAGGTGCAGTTCAACGGCCGCTTCTTCGGCATCCTCCCCGCCGACGGCGTCATCATCTCCTCCCCCACCGGCTCCACCGCCTACGCCCTCTCCGCCGGCGGGCCCATCATCCCACCGCACCTGGACAGCATGCTGCTGGCCCCCCTCTGCGCCCACACGCTGTACTCCCGCCCCCTGATCGCGGCGGCGACGGACCGGATATCCCTCATCCCCAGAAGCAGCTCACGGGACATCACCCTGACCCAGGACGGACAGCTGGCCTACGAGGTCTTCACCGACGACAGGATCGACGTCGATCTGCCGCCGGACAAGCTGATCCGCACCGTGGTCCTGCCGGGGCGCAACTTCCTGGACCTCCTTCAGGAGAAGCTCGGCTGGGGGCAGAGCAGGCCGGGCGTCAACAGGGAGTAGTCATGCTGGAGAGGCTTACCCTGTGGAACATCGGCGGCATCCGAAGGGCGGACCTCGCCTTCGGGCGGGGCCTCACCGTCATCACCGGCGAGAGCGGAGCGGGCAAGAGCAGCGTCGTGCGGGCCATCGAGTTGGTGGGAGGCAAGAGGGGCGAGGTGCAGCTGCTGCGGGCCGGGGAGGACGAGGGAGGCGCCGAGGCGTGCTTCGGGACCGACGCCCGCTTTCCAGAGCTCTCGGACGCCCTTCAGCCTGAGGAGGGGACCCTCCTCGCCCGGCGGACCCTCCTCAGGGGCGGCCGCGCCCGATCCTCGCTGCAGGGCCTGCAAATCCCCCTCGCCACCTATTCCGTCGCGGCGGCCCGGCTGCTCCGAATCCAGAGCCAGTTCGCGCAGATGGAGCTCCTGGACGATGCGCGCCAGCTGGCCATGCTGGACTCCTGCACCTCCCGGGAGGCGCGCGATACGGCCCGTGAGCTGTGCCGCGTCTTCGACGAGGCGAGGGCCCGCAGCCAGGAGCTGAGGGCGATGTCGCGCCGGCGGGAGGAGATCGAACGCCGCTACGCCAACGCTCAGGAGGTCCTGGCCCTCGTGCGGAAGGTGGCGCCGGAGCCGGGGCTGGAGGCCGGGCTGGAGGCTTCCCTCACGGAGCTGGCCCGCCGCATCGTCCGCCGGGAGCGAGCTCAGGATGCCTTGAACCGGCTCTTCGGGGGGCTCTCTGAGCCGGGGCTCCTGGACGGGGTCAAAAACGCCGTCGAGACGTTTCAGGAGCTCCTGCCGGACGAGGCCCGCCAGCGCGTTCAGCAGCGGCTCCGAGAGGGGCTTCACGCGATAGAGGACGCCGTGGACGAGGCCAGGGATGAGCTCAGCGGACAGGAGGAGGACGCGGGGGAGCGGGACCGTCTTGAGGCTCGGCTTGGGGCTTTGCGCCGGCTGAAGCGCCTGTCCAGCTCCGCGGACGAAGAAGGCCTCCTGACCTACTGCCGGGAGGCCTCGCTCAACCTTGAATGGCTTGAGAAGAGCTACCCAAAGCTTGAGGAGCTCACGGGGGAATCGCTGAAGCTGCGCAAGCGGGCAAACGCGCTGGCCATGGAGTTGAGGCGCAGCCGCCAGGAGGCCGCGGCAGCGCTCTCGCAGCGGGTCAACGCACTTCTGAAGGATTTGGCCATGGAGGGGACCTCCTTTGAGCTGCACCTGCGGGAGCTGGGGAAGCTGCGGCGGGATGGAGCGGATGAGGCGGAGTTCGCTCTGCGCGACGGCACGAGGGTGGGGCGCGTCGACAAGATCGCATCGGGCGGCGAGCTGAGCCGCCTTTTGCTGGCGCTGCAGCTCTCGCTGCCCCAGGAGTGGACGCCGCCGACCCTGGTGTTCGACGAGGTGGAGGCCGGGCTGGGCGGAAGGGCAGCCGTGTTGTCCGGCATGAAGCTGAAGGAGCTGTCCCGAAACGCTCAGGTGATCCTGGTGACCCACGAGGCCTCCATCGCCGCGCTGGGGGACGCCCACGTCCTGATCCAACGCTCCGGGGGCGAGTCTCAGATCGAGGCGATCGAGGGGGAGGCGCGCGTGCGCGAGATCGCCCGTATGCTCTCCGGCTCCCCTGACCTGGCCGAAGCCCAGGAACACGCCCGAAGGCTTCTGACGGAAGGCCTCTGGTGAGCGCGTTGTGATACCAATTCGCGTTTAATACCAAAGCAGGTCGCGAAGGGCTCCGGAGGCCGGCAGGGAGCTCAGGGCGCGGCCGGAGGTGAGGGGCAATGAGCGGGGCCGACGGCGCAACGGCCGGGACCGACCTCCTCGCCGTCCTGGAGGCGGACCTGCGTCAGGCGCAGCTGGTGAAGGTCAACGGCCGGGTGGTGCAGGTGGTGGGGCTGGTGGCGGAGTCCCAGGGGCCGGACGTCCGGGTGGGCGACCTGTGCCACATCTGCTTCCGAAACGGGTCCAGCGCGCTGGACGCCGAGGTGGTGGGCTTTCGGGAGGACCGCGTCCTTCTGATGCCCCTGGGGAACCTGCAGGAGGTAGGGCCGGGATGCGACGTGGTGTCCACCAACCGGCCCCTTGAGGTCCCCGTGGGGCCGGCGCTCCTGGGGCGCGTCCTGGATGGGTTGGGGCAGCCCATCGACGACAGGGGCCCCGTCATCGCAAAGGACTTCTATCCCCTCCATGCGATGCCGCCCCACCCCCTGAAGCGCCAGATGGTGGACCGGCCCCTCTCCGTCGGGGTCCGAGTGATCGACGGGATGCTGACGCTGGGCATGGGGCAGCGCATCGGCATCTTTGCGGGGTCGGGCGTGGGCAAGAGCACGCTTCTGGGCATGATGGCCCGCTACACGACGGCGGACGTCAACGTCATCTCGCTGGTGGGGGAGCGCGGCCGGGAGGTGCGGGAGTTTATCGAGCGCGACCTGGGGCCGGAGGGGGCGGCGCGGTCCGTGCTGGTGGTGGCGACGTCGGACCAGCCTCCGCTCATCCGCCTCAAGGCGGCCATGACCGCCACGGCGATCGCGGAGTACTTTCGGGATGCGGGCAGGAACGTCCTCCTGATGATGGACTCCGTGACCCGCGTCGCCCGCGCGCAGCGGGAGATCGGGCTGGCGATCGGGGAGCCCCCGGCGACGAGGGGCTACACCCCTCCGTGTTCGAGCTGCTGCCCCGGCTCCTGGAGCGCGCCGGAGCGGGGGAGCGGGGGAGCATCACGGGGATCTACACCGTCCTGGTGGAGGGCGACGACATGAACGAGCCCGTGGCCGACACGGTGCGCGGCGTCTTGGACGGGCACGTGGTGCTGTCCCGCCGCATCGCCGCGAGGAACTTCTACCCTGCCGTGAGCGTGCTGGAGAGCGTGAGCCGGGTCATGCCCTCCATCGTGTCCCGCGAGCACATGGAGGCGGCGGGCCGCATCCGGGACCTCCTGGCCACCTACGCGGAGTCGGAGGACCTCATCAACATCGGCGCGTACAAGGCGGGCTCCAACCTGCGCGTGGACTGGGCCCTGGAGCACCTGGAGAGCGTTCGCGGCTTCCTGTCCCAGCGCGTGGAGGAACGGTCTTCCTTCGAGGAGACGGATCGCCTGATGCTTGCGCTGGCGCCGCGCCCCGACCCGTCCGTCCAGCCCCGGCAGGGAGCGCAGAAGGAGGAGGCTCCGCGCCGGGGCGGTGCCCGCTTCGCCTCTCCCGCTTCCCCTTCGG
>NC_021038.1:59225-60326 GCF_000210715.1 Fretibacterium fastidiosum | reverse complement strand
GAGAGATGAACCAGCGTATTCAGAGGTTTGACCGCATCCTGAAGCTCCGGGAGGACGGCCGTCGGGCCGAGCAGGTCACCCTGGCGGCGGAGCGCCGGGAGGAGCGGGGCGTCATGGACCGCCTGTCGGCCCTTGAGGGAGAGAGGGCCGAGGCCATCGCGGAGTTCCGCGGCGGCGACGAGAGGGTGACGAACGGCGCGGACCTCTGGTTTCAGCGGCAGTTCATCGACGCCATCAACACGAACATCGACAGGGGCAGGCAATCCCTGCAGGACGTCCGGCAGAGGATCCTGGGCACGGAGGCCCGGCTTGTGGAGCGCCACAAGGACGTGCGCATCATGGAGACCTACGTGGACCGCCTGAAGACGGCGGACTTCAAGGAGCGGCTCGACGCGGAACAGCTGGAGCTGGACGACGTGGCCACGCTGCACTGCGCGCGGGGCAAGAGGGGAGGAAGATGACGTGATCGGACCCAATCTGACGGGGGTGAATCGGGTGTTGAGCCGCATTGACGAGATCGTGCAGCGCTCCATGCCCGACGTGCCGGCCCAGGCGAACGCAAGGGATCGCTTCATCGACGTGCTGGACGAGGTCAGCAGGAGCCCAAAGCCCAGGGCCTCCGGCCGAACGTCCTACGAGGAGCTTCAGCCCGTGATCGATCGGTGCGCGGCGGACTACAACGTCGATTCCGAGATGATCCGCGCGATGATCGAGGTGGAGTCCGGCTGGAAGGCGGATGCGGTGTCCGGGAAGGGCGCTCGGGGTCTGATGCAGCTGATGCCGCGGACGGCGGCCATGTTGGGCG
This sequence comes from Fretibacterium fastidiosum, assembly GCF_000210715.1. GTDB lineage: Bacteria > Synergistota > Synergistia > Synergistales > Aminobacteriaceae > Fretibacterium > Fretibacterium fastidiosum. The sequence continues at coordinate 59,521 of NC_021038.1, read as the reverse complement.
TGTCCGACCCCTTCGACCCTGAGCAGAACATCGAGGGCGGAGTTAAATACATCTCCGACCTGACCGATAAATATAAGGGCGACGTCGAGAGGGCCCTTGCGGCCTACAACGCGGGGTCAGCCCGCGTGGATTCGGGGAAAACCCCCTCCGCGACCGACCGTTACGTCAGAAACGTGATGGCCCTGTACCATCGCTATCGGGAGGAGAGCTAAAATGGCTGAGGAACGCACGCCCGCGCCCGACGCCGGCCAGGCGGAGGAGGAGAGAGCCCTCTCCGGCGGCGCCAAAAGCCGGCC
>NC_021038.1:56116-57882 GCF_000210715.1 Fretibacterium fastidiosum | reverse complement strand
CCCCCCGCGAGGAGGGCGCCGGGACGCGGCAAGCCCCGTCGCAGGAGGGCCAAAGCGGTGCCGGAGGCCGCCGGGGCGGGACGGACCCTGGTCGCGCGGCCGCAGCGGAGCGTCGCGCCGGCGCGGGGGAGGCCCGGAGCGCCGGCAGGAGCGGGGGACTTCCAGTCCTTTTTGAAGGGGTCCTCGCACACCGCAGGACCGCCGCGCGGGGGCCCCGGCCCCTCTGAACCTGAACCCCAGGGCGGCGGACTTCACCCACGGAGAGGCCCTGCGGGAGGGGCTGGTGAACGTGGTGCGCTTCGTGCGGGCCGATGGCGCCCAAAGGGCGAGCGTCGTCGTGGACCCTCCCGCGCTGGGGCGGGTGACGGTGGAGCTGGCCTCCGGGACGTCGGGGGTCGAAGCGTCCATTAAAGTCGCGAGCGAACAGGTCCGACAACTAGTGCAGGATCAGCTGACCCAGCTCAGGATGACGCTGGAGCAGCAGGGCGTCCAGCTGGCCCACTTCGCGGTGGACGTCCAGCAGGACGAGGGCCGCGGACAGCGGGACACGGGCCGGGACGGGCGCCGCGAAGGACGCCGCATCGAGGCGGCGGAGGACGAGCCCCTGGAGTTCCGGGTGGACCTGGAGCAGGGGATGCTCTGCTGGGTGGCCTGAGCGCCCGGCGCATCTTTTGAGATCGACGATTTTATGACGCAAGGGAGGACCTTATCATGCCCGTGAACGGCGTAGCCGGCGCAGTGAATACGGACCCGTCTGCCGCCACCGGAGCGGTCCGGCAGAACGAGTTGGACAAGAACGCATTTTTGAAGTTGCTCATCGCGGAGCTCTCGAACCAGGACCCACTGAACCCCATGGAGGACCGCGAGTTCATCGCCCAGATGGCCCAGTTCAGCAGCCTCGAGCAGATGCAGAACATGAACAAGACCCTCGAATCCATGGCGCAGGCCAGCAAGTTCGACGCGGTGAGCTACATCGGCAAGGCCATCTCCTTCAACAAGATCACGAAGGATGAGAAGGGCAAGGAGGTCGAGACCCCGACGGCCGCCCTCGTGCGGGCGGTCTTCTTCGACCCGCAGAAGGGGCCGATCCTGGACACTGCGGAGGGGCAGGTGGAGCTCGCCAAGGTCCTTGGCGTGGCCGCCCCCTGATCGGGGAGATAAGCGTTGAGCGGGCGCAGCCCGCGAACGGTTTGACGGCGGAGATGGCTGAACCCTCAGGACGAGGGCTGACGGTTTCGCGGAGCGACGGATAGAAACGCTTATCGCAGGAGGGCTTTACGAGGATGCTCAGATCATTGATGACGGCGGTCACGGGCGTTCGGGCACATCAGACGATGCTCGACGTGACGGGCAACAACATTGCCAACGCCAACACCACGGGATTTAAAAAGGACTTTACGATTTTCGAGGACCTGATGTATCAGGCGCAGAAGGACGCCACCAGACCCGGCGACGGCAGGGGCGGCATCAACCCCGCGCAGGTGGGCCTGGGCACCCAGGTGGGCGCCATCGAGACGATCTTCAGCCAGGGCGCGCCGTCCTACACGGGCAACCCGTCGGACATGATGATCCAGGGCAAGGGCTTCTTCGTCTACAACGGCGGCGGCAGCAACCTCTACAGCCGGGCGGGGGCCATCGTCCAGGACGAGAATCAGGACTTCGTGCAGTCCGGAACGGGCTACAAACTGCAGGGCTACGCCATGGAGCGCGACCCGCTGAACCCCACGCGCTTCGTCCAGTCCAACAACCTCAGCACGGTCAACGTC
>NC_021038.1:52088-54693 GCF_000210715.1 Fretibacterium fastidiosum | reverse complement strand
CTCGCCGGACCGCGCGGCCCTGTTGGACGCCCTTGTGGGGCCCGCCCTGCGGGGGGAGGTTTCCGCGCTGTCCTGGCGAAGGTATCAGGGGCTTCGGCGCCGCGGCGCCCTCCCCGCCGCACAGGCTGAGGCCGCGAGCGATGAGCTGGCGCGGACGCTTGACGAGATCGCCGGCGTGGAGTCCCTCCTGGACCGCCGGGCCAGGGAGGTACACTGTGGCTTCCTGGTCCGAAGCGCGGCGGAGGAGGTCCGGGAGCTGGACCGCCGCCGCGGGGAGTGGGAGCGGGAGAAGGCGCTCTTCCTGCCGATGGAGCAGCGGCTGGAGCGCGGGCGCAGGGCCCTGGAACTGGGGGACGAGTACGAGGGCATCCGGCGGATGCGCCAGGAGCGGGACCAGGCCCGCACGGCGCAGCTGGCGCTGAAGGAGAGCATGACGGCGGTCAGGACGGAGCTTCAGAACGCGGAGGAGGCCTTCACCGTCAAGGAGTCGGAGTTTCGGGACCGTCTGATCGCCCAGAAGCGCCTGGCCGAGACGGTGCTGACGGTTCAGGACCTGGACCGCCAGCTTCGGGACCGGCAGGAGGCGGCTCAAGCTTTGGAGGCCCGGCTGGCGCAGGCGGGGCAGGAGCTTCGGGATCGGACGGCGCGGCTTGAGGGCGAGCAGCTGGCGGTGGAGAAGTTGAGCCTTTCCCTCAGGGAGGTCCGAAAGGCCCTTCAGCTCCACGCCGCCGACGAGCGCCTCGCGACGGGCCTGCCGGGAATACAGAAGTGTTTCGGCCTCTACCGCGAAGCCCTGGAGCGGCGCAGTGCCTTCCGCGAGAGCTACGCCCTAGCCATCCGGAAGAAGCAGGAGGCCCAGACCGCGCTGAACGACCGTCAGGCGATGTTCTCCGACGTGGCGCACCGGTTCACCGTGGTGGAGAAGAACTATCAGCGGGCCCAGACGTTCTACGAGTCCTCCCTGAAGGGCAAGTCGCTTGAGGAGTGGCGCAGCGCCTGTGATCAACTCGTCCGGCGCCTGGAGGAGCTTGAGCATTTGGCGTCGCGCTTCCGGGAGGAACAGGAGCTCCAGGAGCGGCTGCAGGAGCTTCAGGCCCGGCGCCTGAGGATGCAGCAGGAGACGCGGGAGCTGAACATCCGGGACGTGGCGCAGTCCGGCAAGGCGGAGGCGCTGCAGGAGGAAATCCAGAAACTGGAGGGGCGCGTCCGGCTGCTTCAGGGGATGGAGGACCTGGGCGGCATGAGGGGGCTCCTGGAGGACGGGGTGCCCTGCCCCCTGTGCGGCGCCATGACGCACCCCTATGCGTCGGGGGCCGCCGTCCCGGAGACGGATGAGGTCAGCCGCCAGCTCAACGACGCCACGAAGGCCATGGAGGAGCTGAGGGCGGAGCTCAAGGGACGGCAGTCCCGCGCGGGGTGGCTCGTCGGCGAGATATCCTCCATCGGGCGCGGCGAGGAGGACCTGCGTCAGGACCTGGAGCGCCTGGGCGACATCATCACTCAGAGCGTCGCGGCGCTTGGGCTGAAGTTCAACGTGGGGGTCCCTCCCCTCGAGGAGCTGGACCGCGTGCGCCAGAAGACGCGCGACCAGCTTCAGCGCGCGCGAAACGCTCTGGAGGCCGCCGAGGCGGCGCAGCGCGACCGGGACGCCGCGGCGGACGAACTGGCGCGGATCCGCGAGAGCCGCGAGGAGCTGACGCGCTACCACCAGGAGGCGCTGTTTCAGCTTCAGAACGAGCGCTCCGAGGAAGCGCGGGTCGAGGGCGAGAGCCGCAGCCAGGAGGAGGCGTTCAACGCGCTGCGCCGGGAGCTGATCGCCCAGCTCTCCCCCTACGGCTACAAGAGCATCCCCGACGAGAATCCCGAATCCGTCATCAGGGCCCTGGAGGTCCGCGCTGCGGAATGGCAGGAGAACGCATCACGTCGGGACGAGCTGGAGCGAGAGTTCTCCGCGGCTCAGGCCTCGGCCGCCGCTGTAAGGAAGGAGCTGGAGGCCTTCAAGCTGCGCAGGGAGGAGCTGACGCGGGAGCTGCGGACCGTCGAGGCGGAGCGGGACAGCCTGCAGCAGAAGCGGATCATCCTGTTCAACTCGAAGGACCCGGCGTCGGAGAAGGCGCGCATGGAGCGGGATGTGGAGGACCTGCGGCAGCAGCTCGAGGTCCGCCGCCTGGCACGGTCCGAGGGGAGCGCCAGGCTTCAGGAGATCATGGCCTCGCTCCACGAGCTGGAGACGAAGCTGGCGACGCTGCGGGAGGAGCTTCAAAGGGGCGAGATCGCCTTCGGCAAGCACATGCTGTCCCTGGGCTTCAAGAACGAGAACGATTACATCTCCGCCTGCCTGTCCGGCGAGGAACGGCGGGACCTCCAGGGGCGCCTGGGGGAGCTGGCGCAGGCAGACCTGGACCTCACCGCCGCACGGGAGAATGCAAAGTCTCTGCAGATGGAGCTGCAGTCGCGCCTGGGCGGGCTTCGCACCTCCCTGGGCGACGGAGACACCCTCCTGCGCCGGCTGCTGGACCTGAACCGCCGGGCAGGGGAGCTCTGCCTCGCCCTGCCCAGGGATTCGGCATCGGTGAAGCTGTATGGGGAGTTTTGCGAAGGTCTG
>NC_021038.1:42370-51744 GCF_000210715.1 Fretibacterium fastidiosum | reverse complement strand
CCTCGCCCTGCCCAGGGATTCGGCATCGGTGAAGCTGTATGGGAGTTTTGCGAAGGTCTGCACCTGCGCCTCTGGGACCTTGAGCTGAGCTTGAGCGGCGGAGACGTCCGGCGCGAGCTGAGCGAGCTGGTCTTCAGCGCGGTCCTGGAGTGTGCCAACGCCCGCCGCACCGAGGCCGGCATGAGGGTCCTGACGCCCGGCGAGGCCCCATTGACGCTGAACCATGGGGCGGAGGACGCAGCCCTCTCCCTGGCCTGGGGGCTCTCGGACTTGTTCGCCGCAGGGGAGCGGGTGGACCTGAGGCTCCTGGACGCGAAGGTCGAGGGTGCCGGTCCGGACGGGCTGCGGCGTCTGGACGATTTGATCTCCGCCTTGAGGCGGGCGGATGAGCGAGTGCTGCTCTGTCCCGACGCCGGGGCCCGATAGGACGCAGGAGGAGCGGAGATGAACGACTGCTTTGGCGCCGTGTGGAGCAACCTTGGGGCCTTTCTGGACGTGCTGCGGGGGCTTTCCGCCTCGGAGGCCATGGACCTGTCCCCGGAAGGGGGCTTCTGCCTCTCCACGCGCTCCAGGTCCGCGTCGGAGAACTGGGTCTGGCTTCAGCCGGACCTCGTGACGCAGGAGCGGGCGGAGGCGGCCCTGCGCTTCTTTGGAGACAGGGGCCTGCCCTTCGTGTGGCCGCTGCCCGGGGACTGCGAGGCGGCGGAAACGCTGCGTGCAGCGGGGCTGAAGGAGGCGGGGCAGCTCGAGGTGATGAGCCTTCCGCCGACGCCGATCCGGGGACGCGGGGGGAAGGAGCTGACCTTCCGGACCGTGAGGACCCGCGAGGAGGCGCTGCGGTGGGCGAGCGTCGCGTGGCTGGCCTTTGGCGGCGAGCCTCCCGTTCCCGTGTCCGCGTTGAACGGGGCGGAGGCCATGGCGGACTCGCCCCTGAGGCTTGGGGCGGCCATGGCGGGGGAGGAGGCCGTGGGGACGTTCCTCCTGTCTCCCTTTGCTGCGTCGCTTGGCGTGTACTACTTCGCGGTGCTGCCGGGGTATCGCAGGCGCGGCGCGGCCATGGCCATGATGGGGGAGGTCCTTCGCGCGGCGAAGGAGCTGGGGACGGAGCGGATCGTCCTCCAGGCGACGCCGGCCGGCGTGCCCTTCTATCGGGCGGCGGGCTTCGAGTCCCACGGGGCGATCCCCCTCTTCTCCAACTCCGACGACGTGTTCTGAGGCTCTAAGGAAACACTGATTAAGTCGCTGAGAACTGTCAACCGTATGGGTCCCTTTCAGTCCCAGCCCCTTCGGGGCAGCCCCCCTTGCAGGGGGGCCGGAAAAACGCGCCTCTTTTTTGCCTCCCCTGTAAGGGGAGGTGGCCCGAAGGGCCGGAGGGGTCGCTTTTCAAGCCCCAAAACCCCTCCCCCCTTCGGGGAGCCTTCCGGCAGCCGTTCGCTGACGCTCACGGGCCGTCAGTCCCAGCTCCTCGCTTTCCTGAGAAAATTGTGGAATCGGCTTAAAAAACAAGCGAAAAATTCCGCTTGACGCTATATAATATCAAGGTTAATGCATGGGATGGGGGAGTGGGTTGAGAATGAAGACGAGAACTCTGGCTTCGGGCGCGATGATCGCCGCCCTGTACGCCGTCCTGACCGTCGCGGTGGCCCCCCTGTCCTACGGGCCGGTCCAGTTTCGCGTCGCGGAGGCCCTGACGCTCCTCCCACTCTATCTGCCGGAGGCGGTGCCGGGGCTCTTTGTGGGCTGTTTTGTGGCCAACGCCTTTGGCGGGTACGGTTTGATCGACATGGCGGCGGGTTCCTGCGCCACCCTCCTGGCCGCGGTGCTGACGCGAAGGGCCTCCAACCTTTGGCTGGGCGCCTTGGCGCCCGTGCTGGTAAACGCGATCGTGGTGGGGGGCATGCTTCACCTCGTCGCGGGGGCGCCCCTGGGGCTGACTGCCCTCTACGTCGGCGCGGGTGAGGCTGGAGCCTGTTTTTTGGTTGGGATTCCCCTGATGAGAGCGCTCATACGGCAGGGCATCCTGTGTGGGAGGCACGGTGCCGGCATCCCATCCGACCGTTAGGGAGAACGGTCGAGACCGCCGGCAGAAGTTGCAGCTTTAGGAGGAAGTGTGCCTTGGATACCTATAAAAATTATTACATGATCCTCGGCGTCGAGCCGACGGCTTCCGCAGAGCAGATCAAGGCCGCGTTCCGGCGCATGGTGAAGCTCTACGCCCCTGACGTCAACGCCAGTCCTCAGGCCCTCGAGCTCTTCGAGGAGGTCCTTGTGGCGTGGAACGTCCTCCGCGGGGCCGCCAGCCGCCGCATGTACGATCAAAGCCTTGGCTTCGGCCAGCAGGGAGGGGGCGCCTATGGTGGCGGGACCATGGGGGGAGGCAACCCCTTTGCCCAATCCCCCTTCCCGTCCCATTCCGCTCAGCCCTCGTCCCCCTTTTCCTCAGGCGGGCCGGGTTCGCCCTTTCAGGGGCAGGCCGCGGGGACGCAGGGGGCGGGATTCCAGCGCCCTCAGGGCGTTAGAGGGGCTGGAACGAGCTTTCAATCGTCCCGCAGGCCCTGGCAGACGGTGATCCGCTCATCCCATCAGGAGACGGAGCGCCAGCGGGCGGCGGAGGGGAGGCGCCGGAAGCAGCAGGAGGAGTTCAGCAGCTACTTCGAGAAGAGGAGCGTCACGTGGGCGCTCTTTCTGTCCTTCCCGCTCCTGATGGCTGCAGCCCTCTTCCTGCTGCCGGAGCCCTTTGCCGTCAGGACCCTGCTGAAGGCGTTCATCTCCTCGCTGCTCTTCGGGAGCTTGTTCTGGCTGTCCTTCTGGGGTCTGCTCTTCTGGCTGCGCCGGTGGTTCTCGGAGGCGAGCCACTGGCCCCTCGTCGCGGCCGCGATCTCGTCCTGCCCGCTGGGCGTGCTCTATGGCTGGTGGGCGCCCTGGTTTTTCCCCCTGGAGTCGGGAGGCCTGGTGTGGGGAGGCCCCTACGCCCTGATCTGTGCCCTCCTGGCGCTGGTCGCCTCCCGTGACTGACGTCTTGAACCCTTTGGGCGCTCTGGTGGGCCCGTGAACGGACCTTGACGTTCGGGGGGCTTTGGGCAATAATTAATCGTTTCATGCTGCCGGCGCCGTCTTGCAAACAGCGTCCGGGCGCACGTTTGGGGTGTAGCCAAGCGGCAAGGCAACGGACTTTGGCTCCGTCATCGCTGGTTCGAATCCAGCCACCCCAGCCAAATTGAATTCCTGACGAGCGGGGAGATATCCCGCTTGTTTTTTGTCCGTCCACGAGTGGGGTGAGGGCGTGAAGAACTTGGGCGTTCTTGTGATGGCCGCGGGAAAGGGCACTCGAATGAGGAGCGCGCTTCCTAAGGTGCTGCATCCGGTACTGGACCGACCGATGCTGGATTACCTGCTGCGGAGCGCCGCCTCCTGTGGCGCGGAGGCGACGGCGGTCCTGGTCGGTTCGGGGGGCGAGCAGGTCGAGGCCCACCTGAAGGAGTGCTTCCCGGAGGTCGAGGTCCTGTGGCAGCGGGAGCAGCTGGGCACGGCGCACGCGGTGCGCACGGCGATGGGCTGGTGGGAGCGGTTCGAGACGGTCGTCGTCCTCAATGGGGACCTCCCGATGATGAGGCCGGAGAGCCTGCGGTCCCTCCTGGAACGCTGCCGGACGGAGGGCCCGGACTGCGCCGTCATCAGCTTCGTCGCGCGCGACCCTGGAGCCTACGGCCGCGTCCTCCGCAGCGAGTCGGGGGTGCGCGTCGTGGAATATCGGGACGCCTCCGCCGAACAGCGCAGGGTGAACGAGGTGAACGCCGGCTGTTACGTCTTTCGGACAAGCGCCCTCAGGGGCGTGATCGGGCGCATCGAGAACCGCAACGCGCAGGGCGAGTACTACCTTCCGGACGCCCTGTCCCTGATGGCGGAGGAGGGGTGCCGCGTCGAGGCCTACCCGATGCCGGAGGAGGAGATGATGGGCGTCAACACGCAGGCGGAGCTGGCCCGCGCCTCGGCCCTGATGCGGGACCGAATCGCCGCGTTCTGGATGGAGCGCGGCGTGAGGATGGCGGACCCCGCCTCGGCCTGGATCGGCCCGGACGTCGAGCTGGCGCAGGACGTCGTGTTGATGCCGAACGTCCAGCTGTGGGGGCGCAGCCGGGTGGGCGAGGGGTCCTTCATCGGGTCCGGCTCCATCCTGACGAACGCGGTGCTGGGCCGCGGGGTGACGCTTGCGGCGCACGTGCTGATCGAGGACAGCGAAATGAAGGACTTCTCGAAGGCCGGGCCCTTCGTCTACATTCGGGATGGGTGCTGTCTTGCGGAACGCGCCTTCGCCGGAAAGTTCGTGGAGCTGAAGAGGACCACGGTGGGGCAGGGGAGCAAGGTGCCTCACCTGTCCTACCTCGGTGACGCGACGTTGGGCCTGGGCGTCAACATCGGCGCGGGGACGATCACCTGCAACTACGACGGCAGGGAAAAGCATCCGACGAAGATTGGGGACCACTGTTTCGTCGGATCGGACACCATGTTTGTGGCTCCCGTGACCATGGGGAACGGCGCGGCTACGGCCGCGGGGTCCGTGATCACGGGTCCCGTTCCCGATGGCGCTTTGGGCGTGGGGCGCGCGCGTCAGCGCAACATCGACGGCTGGGCATCCCGTAGGGCTAAGGATTGAGCAGGGGTAGGAGCGTGTCAGGAATGAAGGATCTCAAGATTTTTTCGGGTACGGCGCATCCGGATTTTGCCAAACGCATCTGCAGCGAGTTGGGCGTCCGGCTCTCCGCCGCGAGGCACTATCGTTTCTCGGACGGCGAGCTGGGGCTCTCGTTGGACGAGAGCGTGCGGGGCGCGGACGTCTTCGTGGTGCAGCCCACCTGTGAGCCCGCCAACGACAACCTGATTCAGCTGTGGATCATGTCGGACGCCTTCAAGCGGGCCTCGGCCTACCGCGTGAACGCCGTCATCCCCTATTTCGGCTACGCTCGTCAGGATCGCAAGACCAAGCCGCGTGAGCCCATTACGGCGAAACTCGTCGCGAACCTCCTGACCCACAGCGGCGTGGACCGCGTGATCACGGCGGACCTGCATGCAGGGCAGATTCAGGGCTTCTTCGACATCCCCGTCGATCACCTGACCGGGATGCCCCTTCTCGCGTCCTACTTCCGCGACAGCCTGTCGGAGGAGATTCCAAAGGGCGAGGTCGTCGTGGTCTCCCCCGACGTGGGGGGCGTCTCGCGGGCCCGCAGCTTCGCGATCATGCTGAAGTCGGACCTCGCCATCGTGGACAAGCGCCGCTCCCACGAGGTGGCCAACGTCTCGGAGGTCATGGACATCATCGGAGAGGTGGAGGGCAAGACGGCCATCCTGGTGGACGACATCATCGACACGGCGGGCACGATCTGCAACGCGGCCGCCGGCCTGAAGGAGCGGGGCTGCCGGCGGGTCTTCGCCTGCGCGACCCACGCGGTCCTGTCGGGGCCGGCGATGGAGCGCATCGAGAAGTCCGTCATCGAGAAGCTGATCTTCTCCGACACGATCCCCATGCCGGAGGCCAAGCGTTCCTCCAGGGTGCAACAGCTGTCCATCGCGCCGCTCTTCGCGGAGGCCATCATGAGGGTCCACAGCGAGCGGTCCGTGAGCAGCCTCTTCGACAATTAACCTGAAGCCCAGGGCTGTTGTATAATCTTGTCCTGTCCGCCCCAGGAGGGGCGACATACTTTTGAGTTTGCAAAGGAGCTGTTGAGTGTGTCTGAGCGAGTAACGCTAGTGATGGAGCCCAGAGAGGAAACCGGCAAGGGAGCGAACGGGAGGCTTCGCAGGAAGGGGTACACGCCCTGCATCTTCTACGGGCCCCAGATGGAGAAGTCCGTCCAGGGCAAGTTGAAGACCCGGGACGTCGAGCGCATCCTGGCCACGGGCCGTTGGGAGTCCATGCGCCTGAACGTGACGCTGCCGGACGGCACGGAGGAGATGTGCATCATCCGCGAGGTGCAGGTCAACCCCCTTACGGACTGCCCCCTGCACGTGGACTTCCTGCGCCTGATCAAGGGCCGCAAGATCACGGTCAACATTCCCATCGAGGTCCTCGGCCGCGAGAGCGCGCCCGGCGTCAAGGACGGCGGCGTCCTCGAGACGCTGCGGGAGGTGGAGGTGGAGACCCTGCCCATGAACATTCCAGACGTGCTCACCGTTGACGTCTCCGCGCTTCAGATCGGCGACGCCATCCATGTGCGCGACCTGGCTCTGCCGGAGGGCGTCGAGCTCAAGGCCGATCCGGATGAGATCGTGGCCGTCGTCGTCATGTCGAGGGGCGTCGGGGAGTCCGCAGCGGCGGAGGGCGAAGAGCCCGCTGACGTCGAGGTCGTGGCCAAGGGCAAGGCGGCCAGGGAAGCGGAGGGCGACGGGGAGAAGTCCGAGTAAACGCCCCTTTGGACCAAGCTCCCATGAAGTTGATAGCGGGGCTGGGCAACCCAGGCGAAGAGTATGCCTTCACGCGGCACAACATGGGCTGGCTGTCCGTGGACCATCTGGCGCAGCGCTTCGGACTGGGGAAGCCGCAGCTGAAGTTTCGCGGGGAGTTCTGGCGCGCCGGCTTCGGCGTCCTCCTGAAGCCGCTGACCTTCATGAACCTCAGCGGACAGTCGGTGCGGGAGGCTTTCGACTTCTACAAACTTGCCCCGGAGGACGTCCTGATCGTCTACGACGACCTGGCGCTTCCCTACGGGGGGCTCAGGCTGCGGGCTCAGGGCAGCGCGGGAGGGCACAACGGCCTGGCATCCGTCCTGGGCGCCCTGGGGACGCTCTCGGTCCCGCGCCTGCGCATCGGCCTGGGCAGCGGTCCGGGCAGCATGGTGAGCCGCGTTCTGGGGCACCTGACCGCCGAGGAGCGCGAGCTCCTGCCCTCCGTCCTGGACCGCGTGGAGGAGGCCGTCGAGGCCTGGCTCACCATGGACGTCCAGAAGGCGATGTCGAAGGTGAACGGCCCTTCGGCCCCTTGAGCCGTCAGCTCTCTTTCGTTTGCCGTGTAGGGGACGGGGTTGCCCGTCCCCTTTTCCGTTCCCCGCTGAGCCGCTGCGAAATAGGCGAAAACAAAGAGGACGCGCCCGCGCTCCGTCGCTATAATTTTCAGAGTATCGTTAAAAGGCTTCTCGATCCCCGCCGCGCGGACCGCGCATCGTTTGACAGCGAAGGAGAGCTCACCGTTGAATTTTTCCGGTTCCGGCGCCAACTGGTTTTTGATCTTATCCCTGATCCTGGGCAGCGCTGCGCTGGCCTTTCTGGGGGACGTCCTTGGGTTCCGGTACGGGAAGCAGAGGATATCCATCTTCGGCCTGCGCCCCAAGCACACCAGCCGCCTGATCACCGCCATCACGGGCGGGGTCATCACCGTGATCGTCCTTGGGGTGCTCTCCGCGTTCTCCCAGGACGTGCGCACCGCCCTCTTCAGCATGAACTACATTCAACAGCAGCTCCTGGACCTGCGCTTTCAGCTGAACCAGAGCCAGGAGATCGCCGACCAGGCCCAGGAGGCGCTCGCCGAACAGCAGGTGAGGATGCAGGTCACCACGGCAAGCCTGGACCTCGCCCGGCTGGACCTGGACTCCCTTCGCAACGACCGCCTGCTCCTGGAGCAGGAGAAGTCCGACCTGACCGCCTCCGTCCAGGGCCTGAGGGACGAGTCGGAGCAGCTGAAGCAGGCGCTTCGCACCATGCGCAGCGGGTCGATCGCCCTGAGCGCCAACGTCCTCCTGGCCCAGGGGGCCTTTGAACCGGGCACGTCCGAGGCGGAGGCCCGAAAGGAGTTGGAGGACCTCAAGCAGAGAGCCCGTGTCGCGGTCCTGGTGCGGATGTCGGAGCTCCTGCCGTCAACCCCGCGGGGCGTCTCCGTCACGTTCGATCCGGTGGAGGAGGCTTCCCTGCTGAAGCGGCTTGAGGACGCGCCGGACCGCCTCTACGTCCGCGCCATCTCCCGCGAGAACGTGGCCTTCGGCGAGGAGGTGAGCGTGCGCTTTGAGGCGGGCAGGAGCCTCCTGATCTATTCCGACGGCGACGTCATCTACCGACGGGTGTACAACGCTCAGGCCCAGGACTTCGACGCGGAGGAGGCGCTGCACGGCTTCCTGCGCGATCTGAAGATGAGCGCCATCCACGAGGGCGTGCTCCCGGACCCGGCCACGAACAACGTCGGCACGCTTCGAGGCGAGGAGTTCTTCGACGCCGTGGAGGCGTTGAGGTCCATCCACGCGCCCGTCATCGTCAACGGCCTGGCGTCGGGGGACATCCACACCGAGGGGCCGGTCAACGTTCGACTTTCCTTTCAAGAATGAGCCGCAGCGCGGCCCCAGACACAAGGGCCCCATGAGGGACGGAGGCCGATATGGAGGACTACCTTTTCTACGACAGCAAATTGGCGGTGAACGCGCGGGAGCTCCAGAGCCTTTATCGTTACACGGAGTGGGGACACAGCCGCTCCGTCGAGGGGATCCAGGCCATGATCGACGGGACGAGCCTCTGCTTCTCGGCCCGGCACGACGACAAACTCGTGGGGTTCTGCCGGATCATCACGGATTTCGTCTACAGGGCGTCCCTGTGGGACGTCATCGTGCACCCCGCGCACCAGGGTCGTGGGCTGGGGGGCGCCCTGGCGGACTACGCCCTGACCCACCCGGCCATCCGCAACATCCCCATCGTCATGGCCTACACCACCGGGTGGATGCGCTTCCTCAGGGGCCGGGGCTTTGAGACGCAGCGGGGCCTGATGATGCTCATGCGCTGTCCGATCGAGTACTCCTGATCTTCCGGCAGCCGTTTGCTGGCGCTCACGGGCTGTCAGTTTTGACGGCAGAGGAGGGCCGGAAGAGCCGATTTTTTTAAAACTTCCTCTGACGGCTTCATCGACTTACACTGCATTTACACTTCCTGTGGATTGGGGACCGGCGGACTCCGTTGACATCTCCTCCCTTTCCTCTTTATAATGATTAGGGCAATTTACGAAGGCTGCAAACAGAGTAGGCCATGCGCGTCAAGTGTCTGCAGATGGGATGTCGCTGTGGAACGAAACGAGGGATCGTACGGTGCATGGTCGCGTCCGCTGTTGAGGTTTGAGCTACACTCATCGCGGAGCGCTGTCGAGGACAGTGCTCTTTTTGTTCGCCTCCATCAATGATGAGGTGATCGTCATGCAACACGTCCGTTCCCGTATTCCCCTCCCCCGCCCCGGCGGGGCACTCCTCCTGGCTGCGCTCCTGCTCTCGACCGTCCTCTCGAGCCCCGCCCTGGCCCAGGCCGATTTCCACATCGGCATCATGACCGGCACCGTCTCGGCGACCGAGGACGCCACCCGCGGCGCCGAGAGCCTGATCAACCAATACGGCAGCACCAAACGCGGGGGCATG
>NC_021038.1:39201-41277 GCF_000210715.1 Fretibacterium fastidiosum | reverse complement strand
TTTGATTCTTGTCGTTTATCTACATTCATGTTAAACTTTTTTTATGTCGTCACAACGATGGACGCAATCTAAAACGTGTGTTTTTAATATTGGCTACCACCTCATCTGGTGTCCTAAATACAGGCGCAGGGTGCTGGTGGGCGACGTAGAAAGCAGACTAAAGGAGCTTCTGTATGAGAAAGTCGAAGAAATTGGCGTATCTATCGCAAGATTGAAGGTTATGCCGGATCATGTTCATCTTTTCGTCAAAACAAAACCTGGTAAACGCACCACACTATGTAGTCCAGCAATTTAAGGGCTACACTTCGCGTTTTTTGCGTTTAGAATTTCCCCATCTCTTGAAGATGCCTTCCCTTTGGACGCGTTCGTACTATTGTGAATCCGTAGGGCATATTTCGGAAAAAACAGTGCTTAAATACATTGAGGAGCAAAAGAATAAGTGAGAACCTACGTCTTTAAGCTCTATCAGTCAAAGAGGAACGGACGGCTGCACCAAACGATCGACATCGCCGGGCGTATCTGAAATCACCTCATTGCCCTGCACCGCAGGTATTATCGCCGTTAGAGGTGACGGTAATGTCAACCATCAGACCAATAGAATGTCTTCAGGACACAAACGCCATTGCGGCGCTGTGCCGGCAGAAGGACGAGCCCGTGTTCCTTACGAAGGAGGGGGACGACGGGCTGGTCATCATGACAACGCAGGCGTACGCGCGGCAGTTTTGCCTGCTGGACGTGTATCGCAAACTGGCAGCCGCCGAGCAGCAGCTTGTCGATGGAGAGCCGCTGCTGAACGCGGACGATGTCTTCCGGCGCCTGAGAGAAAAACATGGATGATGAACACTTCCATGTCCGCTTTACCCCATTGGCGTATGAGGACATGGACGAGATTGATGACTACATCAGCGTGACGCTGGGCGATCCAGAGGCCGCTGAGAAACTGTTGAGTAAAATTGAGCAGGAGCTTCAACATCTGACACGTTATCCCAGAATCGGCGCACAACCACGAGACACGTTTCTTGCCTCGAGGGGCTATCGAAAACTAGTCGTTGAAAATTATCTCGTCTTCTACATTCTGCATGAAGCGGAACATGAGGCCGTGGTAATGCGCGTCCTGTACGGCGCCAGGGAATACCGCAGTCTGTTGTGACCTGAAATTCAAACGGAGGCGATGGCCTGTGCGCTGCGCCGGTGGAAGCGTTGGAGGGCGGAGTGCGCTGCCCTTATGCATACTCGAAATATTAAAGAACTATTCCGACGAGGAGCACCCCCTCACGTCGGGGGAGATCATCAAAAAGCTCAAGGCCGACTACGGCCTGAGCGCGGTGCGCAACGCGGTGGGGCGGAACCTCTCGCTGCTCTGCGAGCTGGGCTGGGACATCAGCACCTACGAGGAGAACGGCTGAGGCGCCTACCTGAGGAGCCGGGAGCTCTCGGACGTCGAGCTGCGGGTGCTCATCGACAGCGTGCTGTCCTCCCGGTACATACCGCAGGAGGACGCCCGAAGCCTCATCGGAAAATTGGTCGGCCTGGCCAACCACTACTTTCAGGGCCGGCTTAGCCACGTCCACTCTCTGCCCCTCTGGCCCCACCACCGAAACGGGGCGTTCTTCGAGAACCTGGACCGCGTCGAGGAGGCCATCGAGGACAGAAGACGGCTCCGCTTCATCCTGAACTCCGTCAGCGTCAACGGGGAGCTGGTCCCCCGCGGGGGGCGTCCCTACGTCGTCCACCCCTTCGCCATGGTCTGCACCAACGGCCAATACTACCTGATCGGCTGCTACGACGGCCGAGACAATCTCACCCATTACCGGATCGATCGCATGACGGACGTCGAGGTCCTGGACGAGAGTGCCCGCCCCATCTGGAGCCTGCCGGCCTATCGGGACAGGAGCTTCGACGCCGCGCTCTACGCCCAGGAGCACCACTTCATGTTCGGCGGGGAGCCCAGGACAGTGGTGCTGAAGATGTCCCGCTCCTGCGCGGGAGACGTGCTGGACGCCTTCGGAAGCCGGGCTTCCATGACCCCGATCGACGACGACCTGATGAAGGTGCGCGTCACCGCCGCTCTCGAGG
>NC_021038.1:35339-38640 GCF_000210715.1 Fretibacterium fastidiosum | reverse complement strand
CCGGCCTCCATCGGCTGACCGCACTGATATCAGTGCGGGGTGCCCTGTATGCTCTTGACCAAACGATCAGGGGTGATGACGATGCTGTTTTACAAGATCGAAATGGAGAGCGACAGGGCCCTGGAGAGCAGCGAGCAGAAGATAGAGGAAAACGCGGGCCAGGATCAAGGAGAGGACGGAGGAGGCGAACGAAAGGTCCAGGGGAGAGATAAGCTTTTTCGTGTCGGAAATCCACGATCGAAAGGTCTCCATCGGTGCCGCGACGTTTGCCGGGATCAAGGTTCCGGACCAGGAGGACCTCAAGAGGGGCCTTGAGCGGTTCTGCGAGAGGCTTGACCTCCACGGGAAGGACGCCGCCTTCGAGGAGATCACCGTGGGGGAGTTCTCCAGACTGCTGTACGGCGCCAATCGGAGGGACTACATCGAGGACGATGACGAATACAAGTCCGACCTCAACATGGATTTTATCGACAGCTACCGCTCTGGCAGCCACAGCGAGGTGCTGATCCCAAAGCCGTTTGCGAAGCGAGAGGCCCTTGTGGAGGCAAGGCGCCTGCTCTGCAGCGCCTCCTTCAGGCCGGAGATCGATCGGATCTTCGACGCCCGCGGGCCGAAGCACTTCGTGGGGCACCCGGTCCATTACGTCGTGACGTCGGACGACCCAAAAATTCGTCAATCCATTCGGGAGCTCCTGCTGGGGGCCCTGCTCCAGAGGCTGCGCCTGTTGGGTAGACGGTACTGCGTTCTGACGCTGGACCCCAACCGGGGGTGCTGTGACGCGGAGTGGCTGCGCAATTTCTACGAGTCGCAGAAGGGGTGTACCCTGGTGCTGTCCCTGACGGGTACGGGCGCCGATGAGGACGAGGACCGCTCTTATGCCGACGCCTCTGGCGAGAACCTCGCGGTCGCCGCCTCCTGCCTTGCCGCGTTTCGCCGCAACACCCTCTCCATCATCGAGATGAGGCGGTCGGACGAGAGGCTGTGCCGCCGGCTGATGGAGGAGCTCCCGGAGATCACGTTCGTCAAGCTGGAGGAGGAGGTCGTGTTCAACAGGGCGGCCAGGGGCTACCTGAGGCGGCTGGCCGAGGAAAACGGCGTCGAGAACTGTGACTCCCTCCTCAAGCGTCTGCCCGTGGCGGAGTCGGGGCACATCACGGCAAACCTCAACAAGACGTTCAGCAAATGGTATGACGATTACCTCAGGACCGAGCTTCACGCCCAGTATCGGGACCTGGCCGCAGGGGCCGGCGGGAGGAAGGTGAAGCCCAGGGGCGACGCCTACAGGGAGTTGATGGACATGGTCGGCCTTCCGGCTGTCAAGGAGATCATCCTTCAGGCCGTCCAGTTCCACAAGGCCCAGAGGTTGTTTGCGGACCGGGGGGTCAGCACCCAAAGGCCGGCGATGCACATGGTCTTTGCCGGGAACCCCGGAACGGCCAAGACGACCGTCGCCCGTCTGATGGCCCGGATCATGAAGGACAACGGGCTGCTCACGACGGGCGGCCTGGTGGAGGTCGGTCGGGCCGACCTGGTGGGCAAGTACGTGGGCTGGACCGCGCAGATCGTCAAAAAGAAGTTCAAGGAAGCCAGGGGATCAGTCCTCTTCATCGACGAGGCGTACTCCCTGCTGGATGAGCGCGGGGGGGCTCTTCGGGGACGAGGTGATCAACACGATCGTCCAGGAGATGGAGAACGCCCGCGAGGACACGGTGGTGGTCTTTGCCGGGTATCCCGACCGCATGAAGGAGTTCGTGGAGCGCAACCCAGGCCTGAAGAGCCGCGTGGCCTTCCACGTCGATTTTCTCGACTACACGGCAGATGAACTGCTGGAGATATTCGGCCTCATCCTGAAGGAGAAGGGCCGCAGGGCCGGGCCCGATACCCTGGAGCGTGCGCGGACCCTGCTGGAGAGGGCGACGGCTGCTCCGGACTTCGGCAACGGTCGTTTCGTGCGGAACCTGGTGGAGCGGGCCGAGATGCGCCACGCCGCCCGCGTGCTGGCCCTTCCCCCGGACGCCGTCACGGACGAGTCGATCAGGACCTTCCTGCCCGATGACCTGGAGCCTCCGGAGTGCGTCGGCAAGCCCATGGGGCGAACGGTGGGCTTTGCGTAAGTTCTCCGCGCTGCCGTTGACGGCGAAGGGGGCGAAGGGCTGGAGGACGGTGGGCCGTTTTTTGTGAGGAGGGGTTCCCTTGAACGAGACGACGAGGACGGCGGTGACCGTCTACACGGACGGGGGCGCGTCGCCCAATCCGGGCCTTGGGGGGTGGGCCGCGGTGCTGCTGTCGCCGTCCCACGGCGCGGAGCGCGAGATATCGGGTGCCGAGGAGGACACCACGAACAACCGCATGGAGCTCACCGCCGCCATAGAGGCCCTGAGGGCTCTGAAGCGTCCCTGCCGGGTGGATCTGCACACGGACTCCACCTACCTGCGCAACGCCTTTGAACGGGGATGGCTCGCGAAGTGGCGGAGGAACGGCTGGCG
Source organism: Fretibacterium fastidiosum (assembly GCF_000210715.1). GTDB lineage: Bacteria > Synergistota > Synergistia > Synergistales > Aminobacteriaceae > Fretibacterium > Fretibacterium fastidiosum. The sequence goes on along the minus strand of NC_021038.1, from coordinate 36,154 downwards.
CACGGCCGCCAAAGAGCCTGTCCAGAATCGGGACCTGTGGGAGGCGCTGTGGGATCTGGCGCAGACCCACGAGGTCCGATGGCATTGGGTCAAGGGCCACGCGGCCGACCGGCGCAACAACCGCTGCGACGAGTTGGTGCGTGAGGCCAGGGAGCGCTTTCGGGCGAGCGCGGGGTCCGCTCCTTGAGGCCTCCCGAGGTGAAGGACGGGGCGGCCGCATCCGCCCGCCCTGGCCTCCGCGTCCTGCGCCGTCTTGGGGCGTTGGCGCTTCACGCCCTCTGGCCCGTGAGCTGTCCCGTCTGCGGGAGGCTGGGGGAGGTGCTCTGCTCCGGGTGCCGCGACGCCCTGTTTCGCCCGCCCCTGCCGCGCTGCCTGTACTGCGGGGCGCTCAGCCCCTGCAAGAGGCACGTCAGCGCTCCCCTGATCCGCACCGCCGCCCTCTACGAGGGCGGCGTCAGCCGCGCGATCCTCGCCCTGAAGTACGGGGGATTCCGGGCGCTGGGGTGCCGGCTGGGGGAGGGGATGGCCGCCCTCTGGGAGTCCCCCGGCCCCGGACCTCCTGCTCCCCGTGCCCCTGCACCGGGGAAGCCGGCGGGGGTACAACCAGGCCTTTGAGATCGCGAAGGGGATGGGGAAGGTCTGGGGCGTCGGGGTGCAGGAGGCGGCCCGCTGGGCGGTCGCCCTGACGCCCCGGACGGGGTTGAGTCGGGCGGAGCGGCTGTCGCTTCGGCCGGAGGCCTTCGACGTCTCCCCTCGCGTCCGCGGGGCCCGCGTGGTCCTGGTGGACGACGTGTGCACGACGGGGGCGACCCTGG
>NC_021038.1:14234-34840 GCF_000210715.1 Fretibacterium fastidiosum | reverse complement strand
GGGGGCCTCCGTGCTGGGCGCCTGCGCCGCCGCGGGAAGCGCCGGCTGAGTGGAGCGAGTGGAGCCGGCGGGTAAAGGGCGGGGGAGAAAGCTCCGATACTCTACCCGGAACGAGGCCGTCCGCGCGCAGACCGGGCATGGACGCCCCTGGTGGACGGGCGAATGCGAACGAGGAAGGACGGAAAGGAGCGTGTTTCCTTTGGTAGGAAGGATATACGGACAGTTCGGCTTCGACGCGCCGAACGCGAAGAGGGCGCGGCGGAAGGCCGGCATGGGAGGGACGTCCGTCGGCACGGACGAGGCGGATTTCAGCTCGTTTTCGGTGGAGCTGGCCCGCATCGACGCGGAGCTCAAGAACGTTCCGGACGTCCGGGAGGACGTCGTCGCGGCCTACAGGGAGCAGGTGGAGGCGGGAACCTACGTCCCGCAGCTGGACCAGGTGGCCCGTTCCCTGATCGTGGCGGGGATGCTGAACGTCCGCTAGCGGGGGGCGAGGCCGTGCGCGGCGAGGTTGAGGCTCTGATCAGCGCGGTCCTGGAGGAAGCGGACGCGATCGACGACCTGGTGGAGGTCGTTCGGGATCAGCGCGAGGCCGTGAAGGTGGGGGACGCGGAGGAGATGGACGGCCTGATGAAGGAGATGCATGAGGTCGTCTTCGATGTGCAGACCCAGGAGCTCCGGCGGAGCGACCTGGCGAAGCGGCTGGCGGCGCAGTTTGGCTGCGAGCCCTGCGCGGAGTCCCTGGCCGTCCCCATGGATGAGGCTGAGCGCGCCCTGTTCAACGGCGCGGCGGACCGGCTGACCCAGTCCGTGTTCGTGCTGAAATCCGAGATGGCGATCCTGAGCGGGCTGATCGATCAAAATAAACGGTATACGGCGATGCTGCTGTCGGAGTGGCGCCGTCTCATGGGTGAGGGCGCCGCGGACGCGGGAGCGGCGGATTTCAGGGGGTAGAAGATGCTCAACGCTTTTTCGGGAATCGAGATGGGGAAGAGGGCGCTGAACGCCTACAGGCTCGGCATGCAGACCGTGGGGCACAACGTCTCCAACATGAGGACGGAGGGGTATTCCCGTCAGCGGGTGCTCCGCTCCACGGTGCAGCCCATGGACCTTCCGGGCGTTGGGCAGGTCGGCCAGGGGATGAAGGCCGACGAGATCGTCCGCATCCGGGACCAGTTCCTCGACTTTCAGTACCGCTCCAACCTGGCCACCAAGGGGTATTGGGACACGATCAATGCCGTCTACCAGAACCTGCAAAACTACATTCCGGAGCCGAAGAACAAGGGGCTCAGCGCTGCGATGAACACGTTCTACGCTGCCATGCGGACGCTGCAGCAGAAGCCGGAGGACGCCGCCGCGCGGCGCAGCCTCGTGGAGGCGGCCCGGTCCATCGGCGGGGTGCTGGACACGATCGTCACCGGGTTTGAGACGTACGCGAAGAACCTGAATCAGCAGGTCCTGACCGCGGTCCAGGACGCGAACCAGATCCTGCACAAGATCGCCGCCCTCAACAAGCAGATATACAAGGCCGAGGCGCTGGACCAGAACGCCAACGACCTGAGGGACCAGCGGGACCTGCTCCTCGACAAGTTGTCCGAGATGCTGGACGTCACCCCTCAGGAGCCCCTGCGGTACGGCGACGTGAACGGCGAGTTCTTCCTGACGCTGAACGGGCGCGCCCTCATCCAGGGCGACCACGTCCGCGAGCTGAGGGCTCACGCCTTCCAGTGGGACGGTCAGGTCTACTACGACGTCCAGGTGGCGGAGAACGAGTTCGACATCGTGGAGAACTGCTACGTCGCCGACGTCCTGGCCACGGGGCCGGAGGGGGTGCATCAGCTCACCGTCGACCGCCTCGCGAACGGCAAGGAGTGGGCCCTGGGCGGCGGCGACCCCCTCTGCCTCGACACGCGGGCCGTGACCACCTCCAGGTTTAAGGACGGCGTCATGCTGAGCGACGCATCGGACAAGGCGAGGACGCGGAGCATCACCATCCGAACGACGAAGGTGGACGGGACGCCCACCAGCTTCACCGTTGACATCGCCTGGGATGCGGCAAACTCGAAATGGACCCTGAAGGCGAAGGACTCCGACGGGAACCCATTGGGCACGGACGGTGATTCGGGCGACGCGGAGCTGACCGTTAAAGAGCTGGGCGACTTTTTGAGCAGTGCGATCGCAGCGAGTCCCGACCTCTCGGCTTCCGGACTGAAGGTTTCGCTGCTGCCGGACGGCGTCACACCGCCCACCTCCCTCCGCATCGAGGCGGGCAACGACGCGGACGGCTGGACCCGTTCGCTGGAGGTCCGGGACGTGGGAGGGACGCTGGGGATGCTCTCGCCGGTCCAGGTGGTGAAGAAGGGCAACACCCGGATGCGGAGTCGCCCCATGTCCCCCACGGAGGCCCTCGGCATCAAGGGCTCCTTCCGCATCCAGGTGGGGACCCAGGGCACGCGCGTCACGTCGGGCATCTTCCGGGCCAACGCCGCCGAGGGCTTGAAGGAGGGGGAGATCATCGGCCCCGGCAAGGCGGGGGATCGGCACACGTTCCGCATCGGCGTGGCGGACAATCAGGTGGACGTCACCGCATCCTGGAACGATTCCTCCAAGAGGTGGGAGCTGACGAGCGACGTGTTCGCGTCCGGAGCGGATACGACCCGGCCGACGCCCTCGCCCCTATCCCGTCGTCAGCGCCTCGGGCGCACTGACCGTCGCGGAGCTGACGGGTTTCATGAACCAGGCGCTGCCCAGCGGCGGGATATCCGGGCTCACCGCCGTGTCGGGGCCGACTACGGGCACGGCCACGCAGTTCTACGTCGAGTCGAAGGACCACCGCCTGATCTCCATCAGCGACGTGGAGGGCAGCCTGGCGAAGCGCATGGGCATCGTCAACAAGGCGTCGGTGGTTACCATCGACGTGGAGGAGACGGACACGCTCACCACGATCCGCAACAAGATCAACGAGAAGTATCAGGCGGAGCTGGGGATCACCGCGCCGGAGGAGTGGGTGCACGCTTCGCTGAAGCAGGACTCGGACCAGTCCTGGTACCTGACGATCGCCTCGGACGTGCCGGGCGAGGCGCAGCGCATCACGCTGATGGGGGGGGCGGACGGAAACGATCAGGTCCTGCGGCGCCTGGGGCTGATGCGCCTCGAACAGATCGGTACGGTCAGCGCCACGGACAAAACGCCCGTCTACCGCGAGGTCGCGGCCATCAGCACGGTGGCGGAGGACGCCTCCTTCACCTTCAACGGCGTGCGCTACCTCTCCTCGGACAACCGGTTCAAGGAGGCGAGGCGCATCCCCGCGTCGGGAGGGAGCAGCGACTACAGCGCGTCAAAGCTCGCCCAGGTGGAGGAGGGCATGTGGTTCAACCTGAAGCACGCCGGCAGCACGGCCATCACCGTGCGCCACCACGTCCGGAGCGGCACGATCAAGGCCCTCGAGGAGGCCAGGGACGGGATCATCCCCAACCTCCAGGGGCAGCTGAACGACCTGACCTGGGGGCTGGTGAACCACGTCAACGCCTATCAGTATTCCGGGTACGGCATCGGTGGCGACATCACGACGACGGGGGTCGCCTTCTTCAAACCCCTCGGCACGCGGACCAGGGCGGCCTCGAACCTTTCCGTCAACGATGCCGTGGTGGCGGACAACGCCCTGATCGGGGCGGCGATGGGCCGGAAGAACGCTGCGGGGGTCGCCGTGAGCGGAGTGAGCGGCGGGTCGGGTGACGGGAGCAACGCCCTGCGCATGGCGAACCTGGCCTCCGCGCGGGTCCTCAAGGGCGGCACGATGACCATCAGGGGCGTCTACGACGCGATGCTCTCCCAGGTCGGCTCCAAGGCGGCGCACGCGCAGCTGATGAGCACCGCGCAGGACAGCCTGGCCGAACAGATCGGCCTGCAGCGCGAGGCGGTGTCCGGCGTGAACCTGGACGAGGAGCTGATGGACATGATCACCCTCAACCGCTGTTTCGGCGCCATGTCGCGCTACGTGACCACCGTGGACGAGATGTTGAACGCGATCATCAACGGTTTCGGCCTGGTGGGCCGCTAACCGTTCAGGAGAGGTGAGGTAAGGACATGTACAGCCGAGCGACGAGCGTGGGCTCCTACAAAACTCTTTTGAGTTCGCTGCAGGGCAACTACAGGAACATTCAGAACCTCCAAAAGCAGCTGGCGACCCTGAAGAAGTACTCCAACCTGTCCGAGAACCCCTCGGCCATCTCCCGTGCGCTTGAGCTGCAATCCGCCATCGGGGCCAACGAGGACTACAAGGAGAACGGCGAGAACGCCGTGGCGCTCCTGAAGCACGCGGAGGGCGTGCTGGATCAGGTCCTGAACGCGGCGAAGGCCATCCGGACCCTGGTGATCCAGGCGGGAGACGCCGCGCTGAGCAAGAGCGATCGCGAGATCATCGCAAAGCAGATCGAGGCCAACCGGCAGACCATCCTGGACGCCCTGAACACCAAGGTCGCAGGGCAGTACCTTTTCGGCGGCACGAGCACGGGGGAGGCCCCCTTCGTGCTCAACGCGGACGGCACCCTGACCTACCGCGGCACGGACGAGCGCATCAAGTACGCGCTCTCGAACGTCCTGACGGGGGACGTCTCCTTCACGGGCAGCGAGGTGCTTCCGAACAAAGAGAAGGCCTACTTCGTATGCAGCCACTACGTGCCGCTGGACTGGCAGTGGAAGGGGCGCGAGGAAAAGGTCCAGATCACCGTCGGGAACCGGACGATCTCCGTCTTCATCCCGGAGCGCTGGATCGACGAGGTGGCGACGGGGAAGACGAAGCCGACGGACTACAACCAGTTCCGCGACCCCGGCGAGGTGTCGGGCATCAGCCTGGACGACCTGGCGGCGCTCGTCAACCGCTCCCTGGAGGAGCAGGGGGCGGACATGCTGGTCCGGGCGTCGGTGGAGAAGGACCTGGCATCGGGCCGCCAGCAGATGGTCATCAAGAGCCACACGGGCGAAAAGGTGGGCATCACCGGCTGGCCCACCACGGACTACACGCCCATGCCACAGTCCATCGCCGGCATTCAGTTCAAGAAGACCGGGACGACGGCCGGAGGGAATCTGAAGGTAGAAACCCCGAACTGGAACGCCTCCCTGCTGGGCGGCACGGCGGACATCTCCCTGTCCGGGCTGAAGGATAAAGCCCTGACCGTCGTCACGACCGCGAAGGACGGGACCCAGGAGAAAAAGACCTACACGTTTGCGGCGGACCCCGCAAACGTGAAGGCTCTGCTTGATGAACTGAATACGGCAGGCGTTCTCCCCGCCGGCGTCACGGCCTCCAGCAGGAACGGGAAGCTGGTGCTGACCTCCGCGGACGGTAAATCCATCCGCGTGGACGGCACGGCGGCGGAGCAGCTCTTCGGCGCGGCGCGCCGGAGCGAGGCCGCGAAGTACAGCGGCCTCATGGGGAAGGCCAGCGTCCTGGGCTGGCGCGACGACTCGCTGGGCAAGGGCATCACCGTCAACGTGGACGGCAAGGACTACGACTTCGAGTTTGCCGGAATGCGCTCCATCTCGGACCTGGTGGCGGAGATCAACAAGAAGATCCCGGTGGACGCCGGCGACGTGCCCGTGGCCTCCGTCGTCGCGGGACGCCTGGTGCTCCAGTCCTCCCGCGGTCAGGTGACGGTGAAGGACCACGGCGCTGCGGGAGGCGTCCAGCAGCTGTTCGGCGAGGCGGGGCCCGTGAAGAGCTCCACCAGCTCCCTCTCCGTCAAGGTGGGGGACAAGCTGTCGGTGACGGTCTACGTCAACGAGGGCGACACCCTGACGGATGTCGCGGAGAAGCTCAACGCCATCGAGGGCGTCTACTCCCGAACCTCCGCCGACGCGGACCAGCTGGTGGCCGTGGCGAAGCGCGTCGGCGAGCTGCCCGCGGACAGCCTGTCCACGAACGCCGCGGCGGAGTCCCTGCACTACCCCTCCCTCACCATCACGGGGTCCGGAGGGGCGCTGGCACTCTTCGACTTCACCTTCGCCGAGGACGCCGAGACGGGGGAGCAGCGGGGGGTCATCGCCTCCAAGCCGCAGACGCGCCCCGTCGATCACAGCCACATGGACGTGTTCGACGTCCTGGGGATGGAGACGGCCCTGAAGAGCGTGGAGTTCGAGAACGGCAGAACCTTGAAGGTGGGGCAGCTGAAAGACCCCACGAAGCCTTATGACCCCAAGACAAATCCCTATCAGGGTAAGCCGCTGCACTGGCGCGTGATGAGCGGCGGGCACACGGCGGACATCACCCTGAACCCCGGAGAGTACACGATGGACGACCTGGCCGCCCGCATCCGAAACGCCGGCGCGGGTTGGCTTGACGTGACGGTGGACGTGTACAACAAGGACGGCCGCAGCGAGGACGGGACGGAGTCGGGGCTTGGCACCAGCTACAATGGAGAGAAGGCCACGCAGCGCCTTGTCATCCGCGGGCTGAAGGGCGAGCAGGTCCTGTTCCTGGACATGAACGACCAACACTACGCCGACGAGATGGGCCTGTCCACGTCGCTCCGCACGACCCCCGACATGGGAGTGAAGAGCATTGTCTTTCCCGAGGCCCCCTGCGTGGACGACGAGTTGGGGGTGAAGGTGCGCGTCCAGATGAACTGCGGAAAGACCTACGACGTCAACATCACGAAGAAGGCCGTCGTGGACCCCGCCACCGGCGAGGTCGATCGGGTGAAGGTGATGCGGGAGATCGTGAACCAGGTGAACGCTCAGGAGGGGGCGAACGTCATGGGGCTCACCGTGCCGGTGGACAAAAACGGCGCGGAGATTCCGCACTCCGCCTCCATCCACTTCCTGTCGGGTGAGCCCTTCTCGGTGGTGGACCTGCCCTTCTCCGACCCCGAATGGTCGGACTACGCGGGGGGCATCGCGGCCCAGCTCGGCATCCACGGCGGCGTCTCGGCCAACCTGAAGCGGACCGAGGCCCCGATGAAGGACGGACAGAAGTTCGGGGCGTCCGGCGTCCTGCGCTTTGAGAGCCTGGGGCGCAGCGTGACCATCGACGTCTCGGAGAACGACACGGTGAAGGACGTCATGGACCGCCTGCGCTCCCAGGCAAAGGACTGGCTCTACGTCAACTACTTCGACGCTCACCTGGGGCAGGAGGGGCGGCAGAGCGGCGACTACCCCATCCTCTCCATCGCGGCAAAGGACGGCTCGGCGGTCAACGTCGTCGACGTCAAGGGGACGATCGCGAAAAAACACCTCGGCCTCAGCACGGGTATCCAGGGCGAAAAGGACGTCAGCGGCATGGAGTGGTCGGTGGGGGAGACCGAAGGAAGCGTCTTCTCGATCACCGTGGCCGGATACACGCACACCATCGACATGACGGCGATGCGCGACGTGAACGGGAACGGAAAGATGGACGCGAAGGACCTGGTGGCGACCATCAACGCCCGCATGCAGGACTACGACGTCAAGGCGGAGCTGAACGACGAGGGCCGTCTCGTGCTGTGGTCCCCGCGGGGCTACTCGATCAGGGCCGAGGTCACGAAGGTGAAGGCGGACGGCACTCCGATGACGACGGCGGGAGATCGGACGGCAGAGTTCTTCGGCGGGACCGCCAGCGAGGTCAAGACCTGTTATCGGGGCGGGTATAAGCTGGACGATCCTGCCAACACGCGCAAACCCCAGGGGATCTTCGTGCAGAACACGACGAACCGCAGCGGCGCCAACGAGAGGAAGCAGAACGGCTACGAGATGTTCGGCGACGTCACCGCGGCGGTGCGGGCCGGGAACCGGACCGGCCTGAGCGAGGTCATGCTGCCGCGCATCGACGCCTTCATCGACAACGTCCTGAGCGTGCTCTCCTCCAACGGCGCCATGCAGAACCGCTACAAGGCCAACATGGACCGCCTGACGACGGAGAACACGTTGCTGACGGAGACCCACGACGAACTTGCGACGGTGGACCCGGCGGAGATCGCAACGCAGCTCATGATGGCCAACTACGTCTATCAGTCGAACCTCGCCGTCATCGCTCAGCTGATCCAGCCCAGCCTGCTGGACTTCATTCGCTAGGACCTGCAGGCCGCGGAGGGCGTTTGCCCCCTGTGGCTTTTTGGCGGGCGTCCGCGGCCCCTCGCCGGGCTGCGGGGCGCCTCGTGTATAATAGTGCCGAAACGACGGACCGGCGGTCTCGATGGGGCGGTCGGAGGCGCAGGGCGGTCAGGTCTTGTCCGCCCTGTTTTCCTGATTTTTCGTGGCGGGCGTGAAAGTATGAGGATAAAGATGTCAGCAACGACGATAGCGACGGAACGGTTTGGCGAGGTCTCCTATGGGGACGAGGACGTCCTGGCGTTTCCCAGGGGCATTCCGGCCTTTGAGGACCGGCATCGCTGGATTTTGGTGGGGAGCGAGGACAACGCCATCAAGTGGCTTCAGAACCTGGAGGACCCGGCTCTGGCATTGCCGGTGACGACGCCGGACGCGGTGCGCCCGGATTATAACGCGCGCATTCCGGAGGACGAGCTGGAGCTGGTGGGCTCCATGGACCCCGCCGACCTGGCCCTTCTGATCGTGGTGTCCATTCCGGAGGGCGCGCCGTGGAACATGACGGCGAACCTGAGGGCGCCCATTCTGCTGAACCTCAAGACGCGCAAGGCCGTGCAGGTCATCGCGCTCAATGAAGAGTACCCCATTCGCCACGCCGTCTTCCCCGACGACGTGCGCACGAGGATGCGGAGTCAGGCTGCGGCTGCAGGGGGACAGGGCTGATGCTGGTCTTGAGCCGACGCATCAACGAGTCCATACAGATCGGGACGGACGTCGAGGTGATGGTGATCGACGTTCGGGGCGACGTGGTGAGGCTGGGGATCACGGCGCCTCAGGCGACGCAGATCTGGCGCAAGGAGCTCTGGGACGTCATCGTCGCGGAGAACCGGGTTGCGGCGGAGGCGGCGAAGCGCTCCGCGAAGGTGGAGGGGGCCGATGAGACGCCGCAGCTGCCGGTTTCGACCTTCTCGCGCCTGTCGAAGATCCCGACGGTGCGCCTCAGGGAACGGGACGAGGAGTGACGGCGGAGACATCCTGTACTGGAACGTCCGATCATTTGACGTGCCGTACAACCGTTGACCGTGGATGACGGCGGCGGAAAACCCGTGTTCTCAGGCAGTGATACGATGTCACTCGGAAGGGGGAGGAGCTTTATATTTCAATCTACAATGCCAGAAGCTCGGCGTAAGGAAATTGGAAGACAGGTTGCAGATGCCTTTAAAGCTGGAAACAAAGAACTAGCCATAAAACTTGCAAAGCAAATTCCTTTATCGTTGCCCATGGCTCGTGTTCTCAAGACAGATTGGGGTGTTGAACGGTTAAAAAAATCTGGACACAATTTGGATGATGTGGTAGCAGCCTATGGAAAAGAATGGCTTGAAGCCTGATATAACGAGTCGAGAGAATCTTTTTCTTGACTTAACGAAAGCATTTGAATCCGTTGCTTCATCAGAGGATCGGAGCGGCTACAACGCAGCGTTGAAGGAACTTTCGTCTGTTCTGTTGGAGGCGTCACAGGACGGGAACGCCCTCCATGCCCTCAAGCTGGAGCGCCAGTGTATCGCAGTCGAGCAGTACCTGAAGGAGACGGATTCCGATATCCTGGACAAGCAGCTTTCGCGGAGCGGAGAAGCGGAGCTGTCCTTGAAGCTCGTTCAGGACCCGAAAACCTACCGAGAACACGTCGAGAGCATCTTCCCCAACGGAATCCGAGGCATTCCACGGGGCGATGGCATGTATACCTTCGTCAGCGGCCAAATATCCTATCTGGGCGTTGGGAAGCGGTACTTTCCGGCACAGGAGGATGCCCGAACGGAATACTATGCCGCCCGCCAGGCGAATCTGAGAGCAGGCCTCGAACACTTTCAAGAGCTCCAGCGCGAGGCGCTTTTCCCGGAAGCGGTAAAGCTGGAGAAGGAAATCCAGGAACTCAACCTCATCGAGGCGCCAAAGATTTTTGTCGAACCGCGCGAGGATGGCCAGACATACAAAGGTGAGATCATCCACGTGAACGAGGAGCAAGGCTACTGCCTCCAGAGGATCGGCAGCGGCCTGTACGTCCACAGACTGGACAGGCTGGATGTTTCCCCGGAGCGTGGCCAGAACCTGAAGATCGCTTATGCCAGGGACGGCAGCACGGCGCGTGTCGAGCCTCTGGTACAAAAGAACAAAAAAACGCTGCGCAGATAGCCTGTGTGGCAAGATGGAAAGGGGCGGTTTTCGTGAAGAAGCTGCAAATGGGAAACGTGGTTGTTGTTGTCCTGGTGCTGGGAATTCTGGCTGCCGGAGTGTATTCCCTGGTAGGCAGCGGCGGCTCGTCCATCAACACGCCGGCCATTGCCTCGATGACGCCGGAGGAGCTCGCTGCGGAGAATGAGATGCTGACGAAGCAGGCTCATGATGCTTCGATGGAGTTGCAGATGATAGCCGTTAGAGGCTCGAAGTCTGCGAACACCTGGATTGAAAAATACTGCAAAGACAGAAAGGATGCTCCGCTGCCGGAAGACCCGGCCGCAGCTAACGTTGAGCTGAAAGCCCGTGTACGCGAGGCCCGCACGGTCTTTGAGGAACTTCAGGCAGAGCAGGGGAAAGAAATGCACTGGCTGACACAGTATTACGCTGAGGAGAACGAACAGACGCTTGAGAAACTCGGTATCCAGAGCCACAAGAAGACGTTCGGCAAATTTTCTACCTCTGAGGAACTGAACAACATACTCGGTCCTATCAAAAACGTTAAATTGGCCCTCAATGGCCTGATGGGGATGGGCTATCTTGATGACCACAGGAAGGAAATTGAATCGAACAAGGATTTTGACCTGGGGACCGTCCTGGATACACCGGAACACATGGAAAAAATTTTGCGTCCCTACATTGAAAAGCTGTATGAGTTGGGTATTCCTAAGACCGCTGTCGATTTTTCCAGTGGTCGTTGGTCATTTCACGGGAACAGCAAAAAGTGCTGGATTGGGTACAGCCTTGAAGGTGTGCCTGAAGACGTGCGCAAGGAGATGGCTCAAAACGTCGATGTGGAACACGACGGATACAGGAGCATAGCCCCTGAAGAGAGGTATGACGGCGGAGACATCCTGTACTTGAGCGTCCGTGCTAAGGGCGAAACTTTCACTCCCGGCTTTAAGTAAATTCTATTCTTTCAACAGAGAGCATCGTAACATTACGGCTAAGAAAACGAACAGACGCTTAATTAAAGAGGCGTAAGACGATGCAATCAAATTCCATTCTATAATGCGGCGAAGTGCAGCATCGATTCTTCTTGTCGGGGCGGCGCTTGCCGCCCTGTTCTGTTTCGGCCGACTGGTTATGAACACGACGTACTCCGTTCCAGTTGGCTTGTGGTGGCGTGTGGATGAAACATTGCAACGCGGCGATACCGTCCGCGTTCCTATCGCAGATTTCAAATCCACAGATTGGATGCCTAAGGCGAAGCCGCTCTCATACTTCATAGCTCATCCAGACTTGCTCAGCCCTCTGAACCTTTTTTGTCATAATGAGAAGATAGGAGAGGCATTCAGAGCATTGAGCGAGGCTGTATGGGGTGTCCTTTTAGAATATAAAATATAGCAACTTAAAACGTCCTCTCGTTGTCCTATACTGAGATCAGGAATCCAATCCTGTATGGAGGTGTCTTCACAATGAAGAGGATCATGGTATCGGGGTGCCTTGGACAGATCGGGACGGAGCTCGTAACGCGGCTGCGCCGGGACTACGGCGCGGCGAACGTCCTTGCCACCGACGTCCGGGAGGATGCGGCGCACGCCCTTCCGGAGGGCCCCTTCGAGATCCTGGACGTCCGAGAGGCGGAGCGGTACGCGGAGTGCGTGTCGAAGTTCAAGCCGGACACGATCTACCACCTGGCCGGGATCCTGTCGGCCAACGCGGAGAAGAAGCCTCAGCTTGCCTGGCAGATCAACATCCAGGGGCTGTGCAACGCCCTCGAGATGGGCCGCGAGAAGGGCTGTGCGGTCTTCTTCCCCAGCTCCATCGCCGCCTTTGGCCCTGAAACACCCCACGACAAGACCCCGCAGGACACGATTCAGCGTCCCAACACCATCTACGGCATCACCAAGGTGGCCGGAGAGCTCCTGGCCGAGTACTACCACAAGAAATGGGGCGTCGACACCAGGGGGGTGCGGTTCCCCGGCCTCATCTCCTACAAGACGCTGCCGGGCGGGGGGACGACGGACTACGCAGTGGACATCTACTATCAGGCCGTGCAGGCGGCGCGCTACACCAGCTACATCGCGGCGGGAACCTACATGGACATGATGTACATTCCGGACGCCATCGACGGCATGGTGCAGGTCATGGAGGCGGACCCGGCACGACTGGTCCACCGCTGCTGCTTCAACATCACGGCGATGAGCTTTGAGCCGGAGCAGGTGGCGGCGGCGATCCGCGTCCGCATTCCGTCCTTCGTCATGGATTACGACGTCGATCCCGTGCGCCAGGCCATCGCTGACAGCTGGCCCAACTCCATCGACGATTCGGCGGCGCGGGCGGAGTGGGACTGGAACCCGAAGTACGACCTGAACGCCATGACCGACGACATGTTGAAGAACCTGCGCCTCAAGCTGGGCGATGAGGCGAAGTTCTAATCCTGCCTGGGCGGCATCGTCCCCGTTCTAAATTCTAATGTTCATCCCTGTTCATCTTTAAATCAAAGGAGAGCGATGAAGATCATGAAGAAGCTGGAGGCGGCCCTCGCTGCGGAGCTTGAGAGGCTGAAGCAGGAAGGGCGCATGAAGGGGAAGGAGGAGATCATCGTCGAGGTGAAGCGGGCCGCCGGGTCCAGGGGGCCCCGCTACCTGCTCGAGGGGCGCGGCGGCAAGGAGTTCATTCGCATGAACTCCAACTCCTACCTGGGCCTCGCCCTGCGCGAGGACATGATCGCAGCGGACGAGGAGGGCACGCGCCGCTTTGGCGTCGGGCCCGGCGCGGTGCGCTTTATCAGCGGGACGTTCAAGGCGCACCGCGACCTTGAGCACCGTTTGGCGGCCTTCCATGGCCGGGAGGACGCGATGATCTTCAGCGCGGCCTACGTGACCGTGGGCGGGGTCATCACCTCCCTCATCAGCAAGGAGACCTTCGTCGTCAGCGACGAGCTGAACCACAACAGCATCATCAACGCCATCAAACTGGGCCGGCCCCCCTTCCGCGCGGTGTACAAGCACAACGACCTGGGCGACCTGAAGCGCTGCCTCGATGAGGCGAAGGCTGGCACGGCGAAGCGCGTTCTCGTGGTGACGGACGGCATCTTCAGCATGAGGGGTGACCACGCCCCGCTCAAGGAGATCCAGGAGCTGGTCCACAGCTATGACGAGCACTTCGCCGAGGGGGCCTTCCTCGTGGTGGACGACTCCCACGGCGTGGGGGCCTGTGGCCGCACCGGACACGGCACGGAGGAGATGACCGGAGCCAGGGTGGACGTCCTGATCGGGACCCTGGGCAAGGCCTACGGGGTGAACGGCGGCTACGTGACGGCGTCGCGCGCGCTGATCACCTACCTGCGGGAGCACGCGGCCATGTACATCTACTCGAACCCCATCACGGTGGGCGAGGCCTGCGCCACGATGAAGGCCCTCGACATCCTTGAAAGCGACGAGGGCGCAAAGATACTGGAGCACCTGCGCGTCATGACGAAGCGCTTCGAGGACGGGCTCGTCAAGCTGGGGTATGAGACGATCCCCGGCGAGCACCCCGTGACGCCCCTCGTGCTGCACGACACAGATCGGACCAGAGCCATGGTGGCGCACCTGCTGGAGAACGGGGTGTTGGCTACGGGCATGACCTTCCCAGTGGTGCCGCGCGGAGCGGAGGAGATTCGCTTCCAGATCAACGCAGACCACACGGAGGCGGACATCGACGAGGTCCTGGCGGCGATCGGGTCGTTCGGGAAGTAGGCGCAGCGCGCGAACTCTGACGCGCATACACAATATTTAAGGTTTAAGGAGGAATCTTTCGTCATGGGCAACGAGGGACAGAAAAAGTTTCACATCGGGCTTCTTCCGCGGCTGATCATCGCCATCGTTCTGGGGGTCGTCGTGGGAACGATGGCCAGGAGCGCGGAACTGCCGCTCATCATCCAGATCGGCGCGACCTTCAACAGCATCTTCGGCAACTTCCTGGGCTTCTGCATCCCGCTGATCATCATCGGCTTTGTGGTCTCCGGCATCGCGGAGCTGGGCGAGGGCGCGGGGAAGACCCTGGGGCTCACCGTCCTCATCGCCTACGCCTCCACCCTCTTTGCGGGGCTCCTGGCCTATTTCGTGGACGTGTCCGTCTTCCCGTCCTTCCTGAAGGTGGGCTCCATCGTGCTCGAGGACGCTCAAAACGCTGAGGAGACCATGCTGAAGGGGCTCTTCTCGATCGACATGCCGCCCCTGATGGGGGTCATGACGGCGCTCCTCCTCTCCTTCATCTTCGGGATCGGCATCGCCGTCACCCACAGCACGTCGCTGAAGAACGGCTTTTCCGAGGTCCAGCACATCATCGAAAAGCTGGTGGCCGGCGTCCTCATTCCCCTCCTGCCGCTGCACGTGTACGGCATCTTCGCCAACATGACCTATGCCGGCACGGTCATGGACATCATGTCCGTCTTCGTTCGCGTCTTCGCGATCATCATCCTGCTGCACGTGGCGGTCATCCTGATCCAGTACACGATCGCGGGGACCGCGGCGGGCAAGAACCCGATCAAGCTCATCCGTCGTATGCTTCCGGCGTACTTCACGGCCATCGGCACCCAGTCCTCTGCGGCGACGATCCCCGTGACGGTGGCCTGCACCAAGAGCAACGGCGTGAGCGACCGAATCGCGGAGTTCGTCTGTCCTCTCTGCGCCACCATCCACCTCTCCGGATCGACCATCACCCTCACGAGCTGTTCGATCGCCCTCATGATGCTGAACGGCATGGACGTGACGCTGGGCGGACTGTTTCCGTTCATCCTGATGCTGGGCATCACGATGGTGGCCGCGCCGGGCGTCCCCGGCGGAGCCGTGATGGCCGCCCTCGGCATCCTGAGCTCCATGCTGGGCTTCAACGACAGTATGCTCAACCTCATGATCGCGCTCTACATCGCGCAGGACAGCTTCGGGACGGCGTGCAACGTCACCGGCGACGGGGCGATCGCCGTGTTCATGGACGTCATGACGCGCGGAAAGCAGGGGCAGGCAAGCGCCTGAACCGCTGTCCCGACGGGCAAAAACGACGAACTGTACGATCGATTGGGAATTGGAATGATTCCTGGACCAGGGGGGCGGTTCTAGCCGCTCCCCTTTCTTCATTTCGCCTCCCCTTCGGGGAGCCTTCCGGCTGCCGTTCGCTGCTGCTCACGGGCCGTCAGTCTCGCCCCTGCGGGGCCAAAACAACCCCTCAGCCCCTGCGGGGCAGACCCCCTTTCAGGGGGGCCAGAAAAACGCGCTTCTTCATTCCCCACACCGAACGGATGCAGGGTCAGAGTCGGATTAACTTCTGTAACGATGGAGGCGCTTTATTGCTTGACGAAAGCCGCTCTCTTGCGTAAAATCATGAAGTTATCTATCGCATGGAGCAGGCGTGAAGAACCTCGAGGGTGAGGGCCTGCTTTCAGCGGGAGGAGGAAAAATCATCATGTACGCAGTGGTTGAGACGGGCGGGAAACAGTATCGTGTCCAGGAGGGGGACCGCTTTCGCGTGGAGCGCCTCGACGGCGAGGCGGGGAGCGAGGTCGTCTTCGGCAAGGTCCTGATGGTCGGAGGCGACACGGGGGTCCGTTTTGGGACACCTTACGTCGAGGGAGCCAGCGTGAGGGCGGAGGTCCTGGCCCAGGGCCGTGGCAAGAAGGTTTTGGTGTTCAAGTACAAGAGCAAGAAGAACTACCGCCGTATGCAGGGACACCGCCAGTACTTCACCGAGGTCGTCATCCGGGGCATCGACGCCTGAGCCTCCGGTGACGGAGGTAACGCTCTACTGGGCGAAGGGGGCGCTCTGCGGGCTGGAGAGCCGCGGGCACTCCGACTTCGCCGAAAAGGGCGCGGATGTCGTCTGCGCGGCGGTTTCCACGCTGGTCCACGCGCTCCTGCTGGGCCTTTCCGACGTGGCGAAGGCCGAGGGGCTGGAGTGTCGGGTGGATGGAGACGTCCCGCTGATTCGGGTCTTCTGGCCGCAGAGGATCGCCCCCTCGCTGGAACTTCTGACGAGGACGGTGGCGCTCTCGCTGAGGGAGGTCGCGGCTGGAAACGGTGAGTACGTACACATTACGGAGGTGCAGCTATGATCTATAAATTCGACATACAGTTTTTCGCGCACAAGAAGGGGCAGGGCAGCTCCACGAACGGCCGCGACAGCAATCCGAAGTACCGCGGCGTCAAGGTCTATGCGGGGACGGAGGTCACGGCGGGAAGCATCCTGGTCCGCCAGTGCGGCACGCACCTGCATCCCGGAAAGCACGTGGGGCTTGGGCGCGACTTCACCCTCTTCGCTCTGGTCCCCGGCAAGGTGGAGTATGCCGTCAAGGGGGACCGCAGGTACGTCTCCATCGTCCCCGCCCTCGCGAACTGAAGCGGCTGGAGGGGGCCGCTGAAGCGACGCGGCGACGGCGCCCCTTCCCTTTACCCTGCTTGAATTCCGCGCTCGGTGGGCGGATGTTTGTCCCTGGAACCCCTGAGGGCCCCCCTTTTGCGCGGGGCCTTCTTTTTTTCTGTTCTTCTGTCGCGGTGGTGTTGACTTGAAATTTGTGGACGTTGCGAAGATTATGGTGAGGGCCGGACGAGGGGGCAACGGCGCCCTGAGCTTCCGGCGGGAGAAGTTCGTCCCCAAGGGAGGCCCCGACGGGGCGGACGGGGGGACGGGCGGCAGCGTGATCCTGGAGGCCGTGGGCGGCGTCGTCACCCTGGCGGACTTCGAGTACAACCGCCGTTTTCAGGCCGGCCATGCGGGGCACGGCGCAGGGGCCATGAAGACGGGGGCCAATGGCGCGGACCTGAAGGTCCTCGTGCCCTGCGGCACGCTGGTCCGGGACGAGAGCGGGCGCGTCCTGGCGGACCTGGTGGAACCGGGGCAGACCTTCGTGGCGGCGCGGGGCGGCCGTGGGGGAAAGGGCAACGCCCACTTCGCCAACTCCGTGCGCCGCACGCCGCGCTTTGCGGAGAAGGGCGATCCCGGTGAGGAGCGGACGCTGACGCTTGAGCTGAAGCTCATCGCCGACGTGGGGCTCGTCGGGTTCCCCAACGCGGGGAAGTCCAGCATCCTGGCGGCCATCAGCGGGGCGAAGCCGCGCATCGCGGGCTACCCCTTCACGACCCTCTCCCCCAACCTCGGCGTCCTGGCCGTGGACGACCAGCAGATCGTCGTCGCCGACGTGCCCGGCCTGATCGAGGGGGCGCACGAGAACAAGGGTCTGGGGCTTCAGTTCCTGCGCCATATCGAACGCACGCGGGTGCTGCTGCACGTGGTGGACCTCTCCGAGGAGGACGTGCTGAAGAACCTTGAAGTGGTCGAGGCGGAGTTTCGCGCTTACGGCGCGGACCTCGATGGCCGGCCCTGCATCGTGGTGGGCAACAAGACGGACCTGTCCGGCACGGAGGAGAACGCCCGCGTCCTGAAGCGGGAGATGGAGCGTCTGGGCAGGCCCTGCCTCTTGGTGAGCGCGCTGAGGGGCGACGGCATCCCGGAGCTGATCCGCGAGGTCGTCGCACTGGTCCGGGCCCATCCTCGGCCCGTGGGGAGGACGACGCTCGCGGAGGCACCGGAGGTCCAGGACGTTCAGGAGCTCCCGCGCCGCCGCGGCGGCGCGCCGGAGCCCGTGGAGGTCCGACGTCTCTCGGACGGCCGCTTCCGGGTGGATCACGCCAACCTGGAGAGGGCCGTGGGGCGCATCAACTTTGAACACGAGGACGCGATGCTGAAGTTCTCGCGCCTCCTGAAGCGCCTCAGCGTCGAGGAGGCCCTGGAGGCGGCGGGCGCCCATGAAGGTGACCGGGTCCTGATCGGAGACGCCGAGTTCGACTTTCAGCCCGAGAGGATCATGGAGTAGGGAGCGGCCGCCGGGTCCTCCTGCCGGCAGCGCCGTTTCTGGGAGAGGGGATTTTAGTGTCCATAAAGACGGGGATTATGGGGGGGACCTTCGACCCCATACACTACGGTCATCTCCTGCTCGCCGAGGAGTGCCGGAGCCGGTTGAACATCGATCGCATCGTCTTCGTCCCCACGGGCTCTCCGCCCCACAAGCGGAATCGTCGGGTGACGTCGGCGGAGGATCGCTACGCCATGACCCTTCTGGCCACGGCGGGCGTCCTGAATTACTCCGTCTCCAGAACGGAGGTCGATCGGCGCCAGCCGTCGCACACGGTGGATACGCTTCGCGAGTTCATCGCGGGCGGCGTGGCGCCGGAGGACCTGTTCTTCATCACGGGGCTGGACGCGATCCTCGACATCGCGACGTGGGTGGACTACAAGCTGCTCCCGAAGCTCTGCACCCTGGTGACGGCCTGTCGTCCGGGGTACCCCGTGGAGGGGATTGAAGCCCTGCCGCAGGAGGTCCGGGAGAACCTGAAGCTGGTGGAGATCCCGCAATTTGCGATCTCCAGCACGGAGATCCGCGAGCGAGCGCGGGGGGGGCGCAGCATCCGCTTTCTGGTGCCGCACCTGGTCGAGATCTACATCGAGTCCAACGGGCTTTACAAGTAAAGAGGGTTGGGCGGAGAGCTTTGCGTCCTGCCCGGCCGCGCGTTGACGCGCAAAACCGATCGAGTTGGAGGTGTCGCGTCGGTGAGGTTTTTGAAGATTCTTGGGATCGTCCTCCTGATCTTCGCAGCGACCGTGGGCGGAGCGGCTCTGCGCCTGAAGGAGGTCTTTTTCAGCCCCAACGTCCTTTCCCTGTCCAGGTCTGAGGGTGACGTGGCCAGCATGGACAGCGAGGGAAACCTGGTCGTTCCGGCGGGAGAGGCCCCGACGATCGCCTCCGCGAGGGGGACGGTCAACGTCCTGGTGGTGGGGCTGGACAACGTGGACGGCGGGTCCAGGACGGACGCCATCGCGATCGTGATCTTTGACGTGGATAACAAGGCGGTGCGGGTCGCCTCCATTCCGCGGGACTCCCGCGTGTACATTCCGGGGAAGGGCTGGGACAAGATCAACCACGCCTACGTCTACGGCGGCGTCCAACTCGTGCGGGAGACGATCGTCAACCTCACGGGGCTGCCGGTGGACTACTTCGTGAAGGTGAACTACGAGAGCTTTCCGCGGATCGTGGACCTCCTGGGCGGGATCGACATCTACGTCGAGAAGAACCTGTCCTACAACGACTATTCGGGCAAGCTCTTCATCAACATCAAGAAGGGCCAGCAGCACCTGGACGGCATGGCGGCCCTGGGCTACGTGCGCTTCCGGCACGACCCCCTTGGGGATATCGGCAGGGTGCAGCGGCAGCAGAAGTTCATGGACGTCCTGATGTCCAAGCTGAAGACCCCGGCGATCATTCCGAAGATCCCGTCCCTGATCGGCGAGGTGGTGAACGCGGTGGACACGGACCTGAGCCCGGTGGAGGCCCTGCAGCTCCTGCAGTTCGCAACGGCGCTGCCGAAGGAGCGAATCCAGATGTTCATGGCGCCGGGCAAGGCCGGGTACGCCGGTGGCCTCAGCTATTGGATACTGGACAACGCCCGCTTTTCCATGATGCTGGCGGAGCCGCTTCCCTCGGCGGACGAATCCGCCCCCGTCAGCTTCGACGTGGGCAGCGCGGACTTTGCCCCGGCCATCGGCCGGGAGGAGAACGGGCTGGCGGCCGTCAGCGCGGACCGGCTTGCCGAGCTGCGCCTGAGGGTGGGGAGCCTCCGCATCCTGAACGGGGACGGGGAGAGCGGCCTGGGCAAACGGGCTGCGGACATCTTTCAGCGCATCGGGATCGAGGTTCCCTACACGGGCAACGCCAGGCACTACGACTACCACACGACGAACATCATCTACCCGCCGGACGGGGGCGAGGCCGCGCGGGACGCTGCCCTGGCCCTGGCCGAGCTGTGCGGCATCACGAACCAGGGGCTGATTCGGGCGGACCGGCGGGCCGCCTCGCTCACGCTGATCCTGGGGCACGACAAGGAGGACGTCTTCCGCCGCCTCGAGCCGGCGCCCTGACGGGCCGGGCGCGAAAAGGCGGAAGGCGGGGACGAGAGAGAAGGGAGGGGCTGTGTTGGATAAAGAGGCGCTGTCGAACGGCGCGGAGGGATACCGGTGGCTTCTCGATGCGCTGGAGGAAAAGAGCGGCGAGGACGTCGTCCTCATGGACCTGAGCAGCGTTGGAGCGCTGTCGGACGTCTTCGTCCTGGTGACGGGCAACTCGGAGGTCCACATGAAGACGCTGATGGACGCGGCCGAGGAGGCTCTGGAGCGCCACGGGCTCCCCTGCCGCCTGGAGGGCGAGACGAGCTCCAACTGGCGCCTGGTGGACGCTGGCAACGTGGTGGTGCACGTCTTCAGCCGCAAGGGGCGGGATTTCTACAGGCTGGAGCGGCTCTGGGGGGACGCGGAAACCCTGAGCCGCGGGCCGCTGGAGGTGGAGGACGGCTCCAGTGAGCTTTGATATAATACCAAATCGC
>NC_021038.1:7129-13999 GCF_000210715.1 Fretibacterium fastidiosum | reverse complement strand
GCCCTTCTTTTTAGACGCGAGTTGGTATAAGGCGAGGGGGCGCGGGATTATCCGCGCCCCCTCGCCTTCAGGTCGAGCCCGGCCGCGCCCGGAGGGGCGGGGCCTTCGGTCCGGTCGTGGATGGCCCTACGGAAGCTCCACGGCCTTCTGGACGCGGACGATGCTCCGCGCCCTGCCCGTGGACTCGTCGATCTCCACGACCGCGCCGTTGACGGCCGGAAGCTCCGTGCACATCTCGAAGCGCGCGGGCATCCCCGTGAGGAAGCGGGGCATGGCGCTCTCCTTCTTCACGCCCAGGATGCCGCCGTGGCCGCCCGTCATGCCGACGTCGCTGAGGTAGGCGGTCCCTCCGGGGAGGATGCGCTCATCCGCGGTCTGCACGTGGGTGTGGGTCCCCAGGACGGCGGAGACGCGCCCGTCCAGGTAAAAGCCCATGGCCTCCTTCTCGGAGGTCGCCTCCGCGTGGAAGTCCACGAGGATGGGGAGTTCAGGGCCCCCCTGGGCCCGCAGCTCCTCCAGGCAGGCGTCCGCCGCGTAGAAGGGGGAGTCGATGGGCGGCATGAAGACCTGTCCTTCCAGGTTCAGGATGCCGAGCCGGCGTCCGCCGCGCTCCAGGACGCCGCACCCCTGGCCGGGGCAGACCGCCGGGTAGTTGGCCGGGCGAAAGATGCGGGCGTCCGAGCCCAGGACGACGCCGAAGTCGTTCTTGTCCCAGATGTGGTTCCCTGAGGTCATCCCGTCCACGCCCAGGTCCAGGAACTCTTTGAATATCTTCTCCGTCATCCCCTTTCCCGCCGCCGCGTTCTCGCAGTTGACGACGACGAAGTCGAAGCCGCCCCACTCGCGGCGCAGCTCCGGCAGGGCGCAGGCCAGGGCGCGCCGTCCCACGCTCCAGGCGACGTCGCCGAGAAAGAGCACCCGCATCACTTTGCGAACTCCGACGCGCGCGTCTCCCGCGAGACGTTGACCTTGATCTGCCCCGGATACTTCATCTCGGCCTCGATCTTGCGCGCGATGTCGTAGGCCAGCTTGTACACGCTGCCGTCGTCGGTCTTGCCCGCGGTGAGGACGACGCGCACCTCGCGGCCCGCCTGGATGGCGTAGGCCTTGGAGACGCCGTTGAAGCCCATGGCGAGCTCTTCGAGCTTCTCCAGCCTCTTGATGTAGGCGTCCAGGCTCTCGCGGCGCGCGCCGGGCCGTGACGCGCTGATGGCGTCCGCGAGGGCGACCACCACCTCGTAGACGGAGCTGACCTCGAGGGTGTCGTGGTGGGAGGCGATGGCGCTGACCACCTCCGGCCTCTCGCCGAAGCGCTGTGCCAGGTCCGCCCCGATGGCGGCGTGGGGGCCCTCCACCTGATGGTCGACGGCCTTGCCCAGGTCGTGCAGCAGGCCCGAACGGCGGGCCAGCTCCTCGTCGAGGTCCAGCTCTGCGGCGATGGCACCCGCGATCTGCGCCACCTCGAGGCTGTGGGACAGGGCGTTCTGGCCGTAGCTGAAGCGGAACTTCAGCTGGCCCAGGGTGCGCACCAACTCGGAGTGGATGTTCTTGATCCCCATCTCCAGGACGGCGGACTCCCCCTCGCTGATGATCTCGTCCTCCACGTCGTGTGTGGCCTTGTCGATCAACTCCTCGATGCGCGCGGGGTGGATGCGGCCGTCCACCACGAGCCGCTCCATGGCGCGGCGGGCGACCTCGCGGCGGACGGGGTCGAAGCTGCTGAGGGTCACGGCCTCCGGCGTGTCGTCGATGATGAGGTCCACTCCCGTCAGCATCTCGAAGGCGCGGATGTTGCGGCCCTCGCGGCCGATGATGCGCCCCTTCATCTCCTCCGAGGGGAGGGGGACGACGCTGACCGTCGCCTCGCCCGCGCTCTCCACGGCGCAGCGCTGCATGGCCGCGACGACGATGTCGCGGGCCCTGCGGTCCGCCTCGCGATGGGCCCGCTCCTCCAGCTCCTTCAGGCGAAGCCCGATGAGGTACTGGGCGTCCTCCTCCGTCTTGCGGAGCAGGATTTCCTGGGCCTCCTCCTTCGTCATCTGCGCGATCTCCTCCAGCTTGTCGCCCTGCTGTCGGATCAGCGCCTCGAGGTCCGCGCCGCGCTTCTCGATCGCCTCCTGCTTCAGCCTCAGCTCGTCCTCCTTGTGGGAGACCCGGTCGAGTTTTCGTTCCAGGTTCTCCTCCCGCTGCTCCAGCTTGCGCTCGACCCTCTGGAGCTCGGCCCTCCGCTCCTTGGCGTCGCGGTTGGCCTCCTGCCTCAGCCTTGAAACCTCGTCCCTGGCCTCGGTGAGCCGATCCTGCTTGAGGCGCTCGGCCGCGTCGGTGGCCTCCTGCAACATGAGGAGGGTCTGGTTCTTCACCCCGGTGAGGCGCGTGTTGTCCCATGCCTGAAGTATCAGGTATCCGACGCCCACGCCGGCCGCAAAAATCAATGCTGCGATGATCAGTTGCATGTCCTTGTATCGCTCCTTACTGTAACGACCCCTCCGCAAGCAGCGAAAGAGGGGGCAGAATGATGGTATCGTGCGTTGACTCCGGAAGAACTTCAGATCGGAATGAGATCAGAAAGAACTTCAGACACACAACTTAAATTTTACCTTTCAATCAGAGGATTAACAAGCGAAAAAGCCTCTTTTTCCGCACCTTTTCCGCGCTGCGGGGCCGGCTTTTTTGATGGGGAGACGCCGGGCCGATACCGGCCTCATCGTGATACAATTAAAAAGAGCAGCTCGGACGGCCGCCGCGCCAGGTGCGCGGAGGAAAGTCCGGGCTCCGCAGGGCAGGGTGCCGGATAACGTCCGGTCGGCGCGAGCCGGAGGAAAGTGCCACAGAAAACAGACAGCCCCCAGACGGGAGCAATGGTGAAAAGGCGGGGCAAGAGCCCGCCGGATGCGGTGTGAGCCGTATGCCTGGCAAACCCCACCCGGAGCAAGATCGAATAGGGGGGGATGAAGCGGCCCGCCGACCCCCGGGTACGATCGCTCGAGGCGCTCCGCAAGGAGACGTCCAGATAAATGGCCGTCGTATACAGAACCCGGCTTATGAGCTGCTCGCTATTTTTCCCTGCACGGGGCGCAGGGTGTCATTGGAGCTGGCGCCTTTGGAGAAAGTGACGTTTTACGACTGGCAGAAGAACGCATACCGCAGCATTGCGGGACAGAGCGCCGTCCTCTCGGCGCCGACGGGATCGGGCAAGACGCTGGTGGCCTACCTCTGGGCCGGGATACTGGACGAGGAGGGAGTCGTCCGGGAGCCCGACGCCGCCCGCGTCATCTTCACGGCCCCCATCAAGGCCCTGAGCAACGAGCGCTACATGGACCTGCGGCGCATGGGGCTGGACGTGGGCATCGAGACGGGGGACTTCAAGCGCAACGAGGACGCGCGCGTCATCTGCTGCACGCAGGAGATCTACACGATGAAGTACGCCTCGACGCCCGGCCAGCGGCTCGTGATCGACGAGTTCCACTACATATTCAACGATCCGGATCGCGCGCGGACCTACATCGACGGGATACGGGAGACTCACCCGGACACGCCCGTCCTGGTGATGTCGGCCACCCTGGGGGGCGTCAAGAACGTGGGGGCCTACCTCTCGCGGATCAGCTCGCGCAACTTTATCATCCACGAGAGCCACAAGCGCACGACGCAGCTGATCTTCACGCCGAAGAAGCCCGCCAGACGAAGCGGCGTCCACGACGCGCTGATCTTCCTCTTCTCCCAGCGAGGGGCCCTTCAGATGGCGGAGGACGTCGCGGAGCTTCGGCCGCACCACTTGCTGTCCCGCGAGGCGCGGGAGCGCCTCAAAGAGCTGGCGGCCATCCTGGAGGTCCAGCGCATCGCCCCGCCCCTTCTCCGCGGCGTGGGGATCTACCACGGGGGGATGTTCCCGAAGGAGAAACTCTTGGTGGAGTCCGCCTTCCGCGAGCGGATCCTGGACGTGGTCTGCGGGACGAACGCGCTGGCACTTGGGGTGAACCTGCCCGCGCAGTACGTCATCTTTGCGCAGCTGGTGCAGTACCACCACCGGGATCCCATCTCCAAAAACGAGTTCCTGCAGATGGCCGGACGGGCGGGACGCAAGGGGCTGTTCGATCCGGGGTACGTGACGTGGCTGAAGAACTCCCCCTACGAGCGGCGCGGCGTGGACACGGGCACGGTCTTTCAAGCCCTCGTGAACGCGCCCTCCGAGCCCGCCCTGGTCCAGCTGAGGCCCTCCTATGGGCGCCTCCTGAGAAAGCAGGTCCTGCTGGAGGTGGAGGCGGAGTACATCGCGGGCAACTCCCTGCCCGCCCAGGACGCGAGGAGGACGGTGGACGCGCTGCGGCGCGGCATGAACCGCATCGACTGGGTGATCCGCCAGCAGGTGCGCGGCGCGGACCGCGCGCGCTTTCAGGCGATCCTGGCCGACATCTGGTACGACGAGATGGAGGTCGACGAGAACCTGGAGATGGCGATGATGTTTTTGGAGGAGCCCAGCCCAAGCGCCCTGATGGCCGCCCAGATGATCATGCCCTATGAGCGCAACTACCTTCAATCCCTGCTCAAGATCAAGCGCTTTTCGAACCAGCTCCCGCGGGGACGGCGCTTCCGCGGCCTCGATGAGCTGAACGACACCGTGGACGAGATCGACCCGACGATCTACGGCTTCGAGGAAAAGCTGGGCGAGATCGAGACGAGCCGATAGCGCTTTTTGTGTGGCGCTTTTCTCGCTTTTTTCAAAGAGGGGCCCCGTGAGGGGCTCTTTCGCGTCGAGGACGGCGAGGACGCCAGGTTGTTTTTGTTCTTTGGTGCTATATAATGAGGCCGGCGATTGAGTCGGCGGAAGGTGCGTTCGGCACGGCGGAGCCGCCTCGAGCCGGACAGGCTGGCGAATTTTGTGTGGAGCACAGCGCCAACGTAGAGGGGAGATTGGTTCATGAATATCGTCGCGTTTGCCCTTTCTCTGTTCTCAGCGATTTTTTCGGGCGTCACCGTCCTCGCGGGCGCCGCAGTCCCCGGATGGGCGGCTTCGAGCACGGTCGGACTTCAGGTCGCGGGCATGGTCGTCATGTTCTCCTCCCTGTGGGGGCTGGTCGGAGGCGGCATGGCCCTGACGCGAAGGGAGCGGGCCTCGATCCTGCTTGGCGTCGATGCAGGCCTTGCGGCTGCGGCTTTTTTCATGGGGCTCCACAGCGCGGCCGTCTGGGCCGTGCTCTACCTCCTGGCGGCCATCCTGGCCCGGCTTGACGTGAGCGCCCTGCGGGAGGACCCTTCGGCCCTGGCGGCCCGAACCGACGGCGAGCCCCCGCGCCTGCCCGGAATGCTGCGGGCGATGCACGTCTTCCTGGAGGCCCCCGTCGAGGGGGAGGAGCTGGACGGGCGCGTCCAGTTCCTGCGTGACGACGCGCTGCAGCCCGTCGAGTCCCTCGTCGGCGTGGAGACCGGAGCGCTGGTCCGCCGCGCCTTCATCTTTCTGGAGGACGGCGAATTCGCCCGGGCGGACCAGTACCTGGAGCAGGCCCTGACCCAGGACCCGGAGAACTCGCGGGCCTACCTGGGAAAGCTCATGGTGGAGCTGGGGGCCCGCACTCCGGAGGCCCTGGCCGACGCCCCGCTGTTCGAGCAGAGCCGGCTGTTTCAGCGCGCCCTGAAGTTTGCGGGCGACGAGGAGCGCGCCAGCCTGAACGACTACATCGAGGCCCGCGACAGGCGCCTGGAGCGCCTCCACGAGGAGCGTCAAGCCGAGCTCGAGGGGCGCTACAAGCGGGCTCAGGCCCTCAGCGCCTCGGCCAGGACCCAGGAGGACCTCGACGAGCTCATGAAGCTCATGGAGTCCCTGGAGGGCTACAAGGACGTCCGGAAACTCGTGGAGGACGCCCAGCGCGGCATCGAGACCAGGAAGAGGTACGACGAGGCCGTCTCCATGCTGGAGAGCGCACAGACCCCCGAGGATTATGATAAGTTGACGGCCGTGCTGGAGGAGCTGGGCTCGTATCGAGACACCCCGGCCCTCGCCGCGAGGGCGCGCATGGAGAGGCGCTACACGGAGCTGGTCGCCCTGAAGGATCGGGCCCGGACGGAGGAGGAGCTGGAGGAGATCGCGGAGCATTTTGACGGGTTCGGCAGCTACCGGGACGCCCAGCAGCTTGCCGCGGACGCCCGCCGCCTCTCGAAGGAGGCCCGGCGCGCGGCGAAGATCGCCGCGGCGCGACGGGGGGTCCTGAGGCGCTGGGTGCGGCGCGCCCTCGTCGTGGCAGCCCTTGTGTGCTTCGTCCTGTTCGGTGGCGGGCGCTGGCTGGCGAGCCTGTTCGGTTACGTGCCCGCGCCGACGGAGGAGCCCGTGACGGCGCAGCCTGATGAGAGGGTCAAGGAGGTCCTTCCGCTCAAGGAGGGCGCGAAGGAGCCTGACAAGGCGAAAGAAGTGACCCGATCCCATGACAATGAGGTGAGCTCCGGGGCCGTGGTGGTCCCCGTCGTTCCGCCTCGTGTGCCGGAGCCTCTAACCTCTCCCGATTCCTCCGAGCCGGCGGGCCCCGCCGTCCAGGGGGAGGGGGCGACGGTCAGCGGAAGCGTCAGCCTTCCCGCCAGGGTCGCGAAGGCATCCCCTGAAGCCTCCTCGGACGCGCGGATCGCGGTCGTGAGGGCGTCGTCGGGGGCCCTTCCCGCCAGCGGGGACGACCAGCCAGCCGCGGCCTCCGGGGACGCGGGGGCCACGGCTCCCATGAGGGTCAGCGGCAGCAGGGTCAACCTGCGCAGCGCGCCGAACCTGACCGCTCAGGTCCTGGCGCGGATGTCCCGCGGCGACCTCGTGGACGCGACCGAATCCCGCACCGCTGCGGACGGGGTGTGGTACCACGTCAGCACGGACAGGGGGATCGAGGGGTGGATCTC
>NC_021038.1:4477-6894 GCF_000210715.1 Fretibacterium fastidiosum | reverse complement strand
CCGGAGATGAGGTCGGCCTTGAATCGCCGGGGAGGGCCTTTCCATGGCTGATGGCCCCGCGCCGCAGCAGGAGGGGGCGCGGGGGGAGAGGAACGTCGCCCGTCCCGGCGCCAAAAACAGTGCACGGCAGGGCGGCGCCATCAAGGAGAAGGTCGCCGCGATCCTGAGGAGCCTGCCGGAGAGGCCCGGCGTCTACATCATGCGCGACGCCGAGGGCACGGTGATCTACGTGGGGAAGGCCATCAAGCTGCGCCGCCGCGTGTCCTCCTACTTCCGCCATTCCAACTTCGCCTCGCCGAGGCTGCGCAAGCTGGTTTCTCTGGTGGAGGACATCTCCGTCATCCGCACGGAGACGGAAGCGGAGGCCTTGATCGTCGAGGCCAGGCTGATCCGCCGATACTCCCCCTTCTTCAACGTGGACCTCAAGATGAACGACCGGTACCCCTACATCCGCGTGACGGACGAGGCCTTCCCGCGCCTCGAGATCACCCGCGTCAAGCGCGACGACGGCGCCGTCTACCTGGGCCCCTTCGTCAGCGCTGGGAACATCCGCTCCCTCATGCGCCTGGCGGAGCGGTACTTCCCCCTGCGCGTCTGCCGGGCGGACCTCAAACCGGACCCTGGGAAGCGCCCCTGCATCGAGTACAGCCTGGGGCACTCCATGGGGGCCTGCGCCGGGCTCTGCACGCAGGCGGAGTACCGCGAGCGAGTGGGGGACGTCATCCTCCTGCTGGAGGGGAACACCAGGGAGCTGATCGAGCGCCTGCACAGGCGCATGGACGCCGCCGCGCGCCGAATGGACTTCGAGGAGGCGGCCCATTGCCGCGACACGATGCGCGCCCTCTGGCGCATCTCGCGCCAGCGCGTGTCCTCGGCGCTGCAGGAGGACCTGGACAGCGAGACGTGGCACGTCCTGAACCAGACGCAGAGGGCGTTCGGCCTCAGGACCATCCCCTGGCGGATGGACGCCTTCGACATCTCGCACACGGCGGGGCACGACACCTACGGCTGCTGCGTGGTGTTCGAGCAGGGGCGGCCCAACCCCTCCCTCTACCGTCGCTTCAGGATACGCGGCCTGGCGGAGGGGGAGGTCGACGACTTCGCCTCCATCGAGGAGACGGTGCGCCGCCGCTATCGGCACGTCCTGGACCAGTCGGAACCCATGCCCCAGATGGCGCTGATCGACGGTGGCCCCGTGCAGCTGGAGTTCGCCATGCGGGCGCTGGCGGAGCTCGAGATGGAGCTGCCCCTCGTGGCGCTGGCGGAGCGCGAGGAGCTGCTCTTCCTCCCGAACCGGCCAGACGACCCGATCCGGCTTGACCGCAGCAGCCCCGTGCTGCAGCTGATGCAGCGCATGAGGGACGAGGTCCACCGCTTCGCCATCACCACGCACCGGCGGGCGCGCAACGCGCGGATGAAGCGATCCTCGTTGGAGGACATCCCCGGCATCGGCAGGGCCCGTGCGTCGCAGCTCCTGGTCCGCTTCGGCTCGACGGAGCGCATCGCAGCGCTCTCCACCGACGAGTTGGCCGGCGCGCCTGGGGTGGGGCCGGTGCTGGCGCGGAAGATCCTGGAGCACCTGAACGGCTCGGACGCCCAGCGGGTCCGCGCGTGAGGGGGATTTTTCGGCGGGCCATTTTTCCCGCCGAAAACCCTTGGACTAACGGGGCGATTGTGCTATCCTAAGTGCGCTTATAAGGACTGGAATCAACAACGCTTAGGAGGCTATTTGACTTTGGAGAAGGAATATTCGGTAACGATCGGCGGGACGCCGCTCGTGTTTCGCACGGGGAAGGTGGCAAAACAGGCCAACGGCGCGGTGATGGCGTCCCACGGGGAGACGGTGATCCTCAGCACGGCCTGCATCACGGAGACGGCACGCACGGGCATCGACTTCTTTCCGCTGCTCGTCGATTTTGAGGAGCGCTACTATTCCGCGGGGAAGATCCCCGGCGGCTTCATCAAACGCGAGGGCAAACCCTCGGAGTCGGCCATCCTTGGGGCGCGCGTCACGGACCGCTCCATCCGCTCGCTATTCAGCGACGACATGCGCAACGACGTACACGTCGTGAACACGGTCATGGCCATGGACCAGACTTACCCGCCCAACGTTTTGGGCATCAACGGCGCCTCCGCGGCGCTCTCCATCTCCGGCATCCCCTGGAACGGCCCCGTCGGCGCGGTCCGCATCGGCCTGATCGACGGGGAGCTCGTGGTGAACCCCACGGAGCCTCAGATGAAGGAATCCAGGCTGAACCTCGTCGTCGCCGGGCACGACGATGGCATCACCATGGTGGAGTCCGGCTCTCAGGAGGTCTCCGAGGAGCTCCTGGTGGACGCTCTGGACCTGGCTCAGCGGGAGATTCGCAAGATCATCGCGCTGTTCCGCCAGATGAAGGAGGAGGTCGGCAAGCCGG
>NC_021038.1:0-3528 GCF_000210715.1 Fretibacterium fastidiosum | reverse complement strand
GGGGCGCGTCAACCTGACCCGGCGGCGCCTTCTGGCGGACGAGGACAGGGTGCGCGCGGTCGGCCTGGAGGGCGCGCTGCCGGATGAGCGGGAGCGCGACAACCTGATCGCCCAGCTGGCCGCCAGGGAGCCCTCCTCCTACCGGGATCGCGACCACGGCTATGGCGACCGGGACCGCAGCTACGGCGATCGGGATCGGGGAGGCTTCGGGGACCGCCGCGGCCCCGGCAGGGACCGCGACCGCGGGAGCTTCAGCGACCGCAGGAGGGACGACCGGCCCCGGAGAAGGGACTACTAAGCCCTCATGGCCGAAGTTCAGGTCCGGATCCAACGCTTTGGGCGGGCGAGGGAGTTCCCTCTGCCCGCCTACGCCACCGAGGCGTCGGCGGGGCTGGACCTGCGCGCCTCCGAGCCCTGCGTGATCGCGCCGGGCGCCCGCGCCCTCGTGCCGACGGGCATTCGGCTGGCCATCCCCTGCGGGTACGAGGCCCAGATTCGCCCCAGAAGCGGCCTGGCCCTGAAGCACGGGGTCGCGCTGCCCAACAGTCCGGGGACGATCGACGCGGACTACCGCGGCGAGGTGAAGGTGATCCTCATCAACCTGGGGGACGAGCCCTTCGTCGTCGAGTCGGGGGACCGCATCGCCCAGATGGTCTTCGCGCCCGTGACCCGCGTGGCCTGGTGCGAGGTGGAAACGCTGGACGCCACGGAGCGGGGCGAGGGGGGCTTCGGCAGTACGGGACGGTAGGTGCCCGCGGCGTGCAAGGCCTCTCCTATCCCTGACGCTCCTGCGCGCTTTCTAATGACGAGCCAATGAGCCCCGGGCCCTCCATCGCAGGAGGGGCCGGGGCTTTCGCGTTCCAGCGGGGGCGGGGCGCCGACCCAGCGCGGAGGTCGGCTCACGCCCTCTTCTGCCGTCTCACGCCTTCACGACCAGCGCGTCCGCGGCGACGGCGCCCTTTCCCTCCTCCAGCACGAAGACGGGGTTGATGTCCAGCTCCAGAAGGTCCGTCTCGATCGCGGCAAGGCGTGAAACCCGGCTGACGATGCCGGCCAGGGCGCGGATGTCCCGCGGTTTGCTGCCCCGGGTCCCGGACAGGAACGAGTACCCCTTGAGCTGGCGGATCATGTTCAGCGCCTCCTCCTCGTCCACGGGGCCGTGCCGAAGCGACACGTCGCCCAGGACCTCGACGTAGATGCCGCCCAGACCGACGGCGATCATCGGCCCGAACACCGGGTCCCGCTTCACCCCGACGATGCACTCGAACCCGCCGCGCACCATCTCGGAGACCAGAAAACCCTGAACGGCGCCGTCCCCCACGTAGTCGGCCAGGTGCTTGCGCACCGTCTTCAGCGCTCCCCGAAGCTCCTCGAAGGAGCGCACGTCCAGCGCCACGATCCCAGCCTCCGTCTTGTGCAGCACGGAGGCGGCCATCCCCTTGAGCGCCACGGGGAACCCCAGTTCCTCGGCCGCGTCGCACGCTTCCTCCAGGTTCAGGCAGAGGCGCTCGCGCGTCACGGGGATGTCGTAGCGGGAGAGGAAGACCTTGGCGTCGTACTCCGTCATGGCGTCCTTCCACTGCGGCAGGATCGGCGCATTCCCGCCGACCTCAGGGGCTGCGGGCGGCTTGAACGCCCCCCATCGGTTCAACTCCCTGAGGGCCCGCGCGCATTGGCGGAAGCTCTGGAAGATCGGGATGCCGGCCGTCTTCAGCCGTTCGATGAAGCTTCCGCCGTGCTGGTGGTCGATCATCCACACGGCGGCCTGAGGCTTGGGGCTCTTGGCGTAGCTCTCGATCATGGTGTCCGTCATGACGTCGCCGGCGTGTCCTACGATCATGGAGAGGGAGGTGACGATCGAGTCCAGCTCCGGGTCCTCCTGCACCGCGTCGAAGACGCTGCGGAAGTTCTCCGGCTGTTCCGATATCTGCACCGTCATGTCCACGGGGTTGCGGGACGCCCCGAAGGGCGGTATGGCCGCCTCGATGCGGGACCGGGTGTCGTGCGAGAAGACGGGGACGGAAAGGCCCACGTCGTTCAGGCAGTCGGCCATGACGATGCCCGCTCCGCCGGAGGTGGTCAGGATCGCCGAACGCCCGCCGCTCATGCGCTTTTCCGCGCCCAGCACCTGACCGATCCCGATGATGTCGTCGATGTCCTCCATCGGGATGACGCCGTACTGCGAGAAGACGGCCGACCAGACGCGATCGTCCCCGGTCAGGGCTGCCGTGTGGCTCTTGGCCGCCTCACGGGCCGAGGGCGAACGTCCGGCCTTCAACACGGCGACGGCGATGTCGCGCTCCCGCGCTTTGCGGACCAGCCGGAGGAACCCTGCGCCGTCCTCGAGGCCCTCCAGATAGAGCATCAGGAGGCGGACTTCGGGGTCATCGAGCACGTAGTCCGCGCACTCCACCGCGTCGAGGTCCGATTGGTTGCCGGTGGTGGCCACGTAGCGAAACCGCACCCCGTGCTCCAACCCCACCCCGAAGGAGGAGAACCCGAACGCCCCGCTCTGCGACACGAGCGCCACGTGCCCCGGCAGAGGCCGCGGCACCTCGTAAAGGGCCCCTGAGAAGGTCAGGGGGATCCCCTCGGCGAAGTTCGCCAGCCCCTGACAGTTCGGCCCCAGGACCCGGATGCCTCCGTCGCGGGCGATGGCGGACACCTCCTCCTGAAGCGCGCGGTCGCCCGTCTCGGAGAACCCGGACGAGTAGATCAGGGCGAAGGGGATTTTTTTGTCCGCACAGGCGCGCAGGGCGTCGGGGATCAGCTTTGCCTTGATGCTGAGGATGGCGAGGTCGATGGGCCCCTCGACCTCCGTGACGTTCCGGTGTACGGGGAGCCCCGATATGACGTCGGCCTTGGGGTTGATGGGATAGATGGCTCCGCCGTAGCCGAAGGACTGGAGGTAGCGGAGCGTCCGGCCCGTCAGGCGCTCCAGGCTCGACGAGGCTCCGACGATGGCGATGCTTTCCGGGGCGAAGAGCTTCCTCAGGGGGTGGGACAACAGGGCTTTGTTCGCTTCTTGCATGTGTAGGGTTCCTCCCGTTCGATGACGTCGGCCCCAGAGGGCCGCAAAGGGCCGCCCTCTGGCGAGGACGGCCCTGCATGACGGAGGAAGTGGCCTTTGGACGGCGTTCGCCGCCGGTGCGGGACGCCAAAGGCCATGCTTTTTCCGCATACCGGCCCGAATCCGCGCGGGGGGGCGTGCGCTCCCTGCGAAAGGCCGGTCTCCTGGCTCGCTCTCCTTACTCCGACCCCCTTCCCAGGATGAAAAACGTCCCAGTGGGCATGGTCGGCATTGCCGAGCTTACAGTGGCGGGTCCGCGCCGGTCTCTCACCGGACTTCCCGAACGCCTTTCGAGGTTCAATTTGTCTCTCCCCATAACTATACGGCAAAACACGAGATTGTCAAACGAGGCGTCCGAAATCTGAGAGGACGTGAAGCCCTCCCCTATAAGGAGAGGCAAAGACCCCCGGTTTTTCAGGCCCCCCTGAAAGGGGGGCTGGCGAGCCCCACAGGGGCGA